>NZ_CP142885.1:0-3048481 GCF_040761425.1 Burkholderia sp. Ed8
CCGTCGCCGAAATGCAAAAACCCCCGCCTTTCGGGCGGGGGTTCTTGGCTTAGGGAGCCTGACGATTACCTACTTTCACACGGGAATCCGCACTATCATCGGCGTAGAGTCGTTTCACGGTCCTGTTCGGGATGGGAAGGGGTGGGACCGACTCGCTATGGTCATCAGGCAAAGAGGGTTGTTGTGCTGGCTTCGCAGCACAACCAATCTTGGAAGAAGCAGTAATTTTGAGTTGTGTGTATCACACACGAGAATCCAACTTGTCGCTTTGGATCTTGCAGCCAGTGCTTTCACACGGCGCCGATCCATAAGGCAGACTTGTTATAGGATCAAGCCTTACGGGCAATTAGTATCAGTTAGCTGAACGCATTACTGCGCTTACACACCTGACCTATCAACGTCCTGGTCTCGAACGACCCTTCAAGGGGATCTAGTCCCCAGGGATATCTCATCTTAAGGCGAGTTTCCCGCTTAGATGCTTTCAGCGGTTATCTCTTCCGAACATAGCTACCCGGCGATGCCACTGGCGTGACAACCGGTACACCAGAGGTTCGTCCACTCCGGTCCTCTCGTACTAGGAGCAGCCCCCTTCAAATATCCAACGCCCACGGCAGATAGGGACCAAACTGTCTCACGACGTTTTAAACCCAGCTCACGTACCTCTTTAAATGGCGAACAGCCATACCCTTGGGACCGGCTACAGCCCCAGGATGAGATGAGCCGACATCGAGGTGCCAAACACCGCCGTCGATATGAACTCTTGGGCGGTATCAGCCTGTTATCCCCAGAGTACCTTTTATCCGTTGAGCGATGGCCCTTCCATACAGAACCACCGGATCACTATGACCTGCTTTCGCACCTGCTCGACTTGTCGGTCTCGCAGTTAAGCACGCTTATGCCATTGCACTATCAGCACGATTTCCGACCGTACCTAGCGTACCTTCGTACTCCTCCGTTACGCTTTGGGAGGAGACCGCCCCAGTCAAACTGCCTACCATGCACTGTCCCCGACCCGGATCACGGGCCAAGGTTAGAACCTCAAACAAACCAGGGTGGTATTTCAAGGACGGCTCCACCGAAACTAGCGTTCCGGTTTCATAGCCTCCCACCTATCCTACACAGATCGGTTCAAAGTCCAATGCAAAGCTACAGTAAAGGTTCATGGGGTCTTTCCGTCTAGCCGCGGGTAGATTGCATCATCACAAACACTTCAACTTCGCTGAGTCTCGGGAGGAGACAGTGTGGCCATCGTTACGCCATTCGTGCAGGTCGGAACTTACCCGACAAGGAATTTCGCTACCTTAGGACCGTTATAGTTACGGCCGCCGTTTACCGGGACTTCAATCAAGAGCTTGCACCCCATCATTTAATCTTCCGGCACCGGGCAGGCGTCACACCCTATACGTCCACTTTCGTGTTTGCAGAGTGCTGTGTTTTTATTAAACAGTCGCAGCCACCAGTTTATTGCAACCCCTTCACCCTCCTGGCGCAGGCCAGTCAAGCTACAAGGGCGTACCTTATCCCGAAGTTACGGTACCAATTTGCCGAGTTCCTTCTCCCGAGTTCTCTCAAGCGCCTTAGAATACTCATCTCGCCCACCTGTGTCGGTTTGCGGTACGGTCATCGTTAGACTGAAGCTTAGAGGCTTTTCTTGGAACCACTTCCAATTGCTTCGCTCCCTAAGGAGCTCGCGCCACACCCTTGAATTGCGCACCCGGATTTGCCTAAGTGCCTTCTCCAATGCAGCGACCGGGACTTCCAACACCCGGACAACCTTCCGCGATCCGTCCCCCCATCGCATCTAACAATGGTGCAGGAATATTGACCTGCTTCCCATCAGCTACGCATTTCTGCCTCGCCTTAGGGGCCGACTCACCCTACGCCGATGAACGTTGCGTAGGAAACCTTGGGCTTACGGCGAGGGGGCCTTTCACCCCCTTTATCGCTACTCATGTCAGCATTCGCACTTCCGATACCTCCAGCACGCTTTTCAACGCACCTTCGCAGGCTTACGGAACGCTCTCCTACCATGCGTGCAAAGCACGCATCCGCAGCTTCGGTATATAGCTTAGCCCCGTTACATCTTCCGCGCAGGACGACTCGATCAGTGAGCTATTACGCTTTCTTTAAAGGGTGGCTGCTTCTAAGCCAACCTCCTGACTGTTTTAGCCTTCCCACTTCGTTTCCCACTTAGCTATATTTGGGGACCTTAGCTGGCGGTCTGGGTTGTTTCCCTCTTGACACCGGACGTTAGCACCCGATGTCTGTCTCCCGTGATTGCACTCTTCGGTATTCGGAGTTTGCTATGGCGGGGTAATCTGCAATAGACCCCCCAACCATGACAGTGCTCTACCCCCGAAGGTGAGACACGAGGCACTACCTAAATAGTTTTCGGAGAGAACCAGCTATTTCCAGGTTTGTTTAGCCTTTCACCCCTATCCACAGCTCATCCCCTAACTTTTCAACGTTAGTGGGTTCGGACCTCCAGTACGTGTTACCGCACCTTCATCCTGGCCATGGATAGATCACCTGGTTTCGGGTCTACGCCCAGCAACTGAACGCCCTATTCGGACTCGCTTTCGCTACGCCTGCCCTATACGGTTAAGCTTGCTACTGAACGTAAGTCGCTGACCCATTATACAAAAGGTACGCCGTCACCCCTTACGAGGCTCCGACTGTTTGTATGCATGCGGTTTCAGGATCTATTTCACTCCCCTCCCGGGGTTCTTTTCGCCTTTCCCTCACGGTACTGGTTCACTATCGGTCGATCACGAGTATTTAGCCTTGGAGGATGGTCCCCCCATCTTCAGACAGGATTTCACGTGTCCCGCCCTACTTGTCGCACACCTAGTTCTTTCATACTGTTTTCGCCTACGGGGCTATCACCCGCTATGGCCGCACTTTCCAGAGCGTTCGGCTAACAATACAAATAAAGAGTGCAAGGCTCATCCCATTTCGCTCGCCACTACTTTGGGAATCTCGGTTGATTTCTTTTCCTGCGGTTACTTAGATGTTTCAGTTCACCGCGTTCGCTTCGCATGGCCTATGTATTCAGCCATGGATACTCCAAAAGGAGTGGGTTTCCCCATTCGGACATCTACGGATCAAAGCTCGTTTGCCAGCTCCCCGTAGCTTTTCGCAGGCTACCGCGTCCTTCATCGCCTGTGATCGCCAAGGCATCCACCACATGCACTTGTTCGCTTGACCCTATAACGAGTCTGTCTCTCGACAGCCGCTACAGGTTGAGTTCTCGCGTTGTGCCGTATTCCAATTGAGTCAAACATAGAGTTCGAATCATCTTGAGATACATCGATACAATCACAACCCGGATAGTTTCCACGTCCATCTCAAGACGCTTCCGCTATCCAAATTACTTACTTCTTCCAGATTGTTAAAGAACGACAGCCGATATCTGTTGATATCCTCTGACTGGCTCAATCGCCAATGCAAAATTCTCGGTTCAGCGTGTGAACCAAGCACTTAGCGTTGGTGATTGGTGGAGGCAGACGGGATCGAACCGACGACCCCCTGCTTGCAAAGCAGGTGCTCTCCCAGCTGAGCTATGCCCCCATTGAGTACAGATGCCTCAGGTGTGTTACCGCCAGACAATGGTGGGTCTGGTTGGATTCGAACCAACGACCCCCGCCTTATCAAGACGGTGCTCTAACCGACTGAGCTACAGACCCCTGAGTCTGTCTTTAAATTTACAGCCGATAAGCGTGAGCGCTCAACTTTGCGAGAAGCTCTGGAAAGGAGGTGATCCAGCCGCACCTTCCGATACGGCTACCTTGTTACGACTTCACCCCAGTCATGAATCCTACCGTGGTGACCGTCCTCCTTGCGGTTAGACTAGCCACTTCTGGTAAAACCCACTCCCATGGTGTGACGGGCGGTGTGTACAAGACCCGGGAACGTATTCACCGCGGCATGCTGATCCGCGATTACTAGCGATTCCAGCTTCATGCACTCGAGTTGCAGAGTGCAATCCGGACTACGATCGGTTTTCTGGGATTAGCTCCCCCTCGCGGGTTGGCAACCCTCTGTTCCGACCATTGTATGACGTGTGAAGCCCTACCCATAAGGGCCATGAGGACTTGACGTCATCCCCACCTTCCTCCGGTTTGTCACCGGCAGTCTCCTTAGAGTGCTCTTGCGTAGCAACTAAGGACAAGGGTTGCGCTCGTTGCGGGACTTAACCCAACATCTCACGACACGAGCTGACGACAGCCATGCAGCACCTGTGCGCCGGTTCTCTTTCGAGCACTCCCACCTCTCAGCAGGATTCCGACCATGTCAAGGGTAGGTAAGGTTTTTCGCGTTGCATCGAATTAATCCACATCATCCACCGCTTGTGCGGGTCCCCGTCAATTCCTTTGAGTTTTAATCTTGCGACCGTACTCCCCAGGCGGTCAACTTCACGCGTTAGCTACGTTACTAAGGAAATGAATCCCCAACAACTAGTTGACATCGTTTAGGGCGTGGACTACCAGGGTATCTAATCCTGTTTGCTCCCCACGCTTTCGTGCATGAGCGTCAGTATTGGCCCAGGGGGCTGCCTTCGCCATCGGTATTCCTCCACATCTCTACGCATTTCACTGCTACACGTGGAATTCTACCCCCCTCTGCCATACTCTAGCCTGCCAGTCACCAATGCAGTTCCCAGGTTGAGCCCGGGGATTTCACATCGGTCTTAGCAAACCGCCTGCGCACGCTTTACGCCCAGTAATTCCGATTAACGCTTGCACCCTACGTATTACCGCGGCTGCTGGCACGTAGTTAGCCGGTGCTTATTCTTCCGGTACCGTCATCCCCCGACTGTATTAGAGCCAAGGATTTCTTTCCGGACAAAAGTGCTTTACAACCCGAAGGCCTTCTTCACACACGCGGCATTGCTGGATCAGGCTTTCGCCCATTGTCCAAAATTCCCCACTGCTGCCTCCCGTAGGAGTCTGGGCCGTGTCTCAGTCCCAGTGTGGCTGGTCGTCCTCTCAGACCAGCTACTGATCGTCGCCTTGGTAGGCCTTTACCCCACCAACTAGCTAATCAGCCATCGGCCAACCCTATAGCGCGAGGCCCGAAGGTCCCCCGCTTTCATCCATGGATCGTATGCGGTATTAATCCGGCTTTCGCCGGGCTATCCCCCACTACAGGACATGTTCCGATGTATTACTCACCCGTTCGCCACTCGCCACCAGGTGCAAGCACCCGTGCTGCCGTTCGACTTGCATGTGTAAGGCATGCCGCCAGCGTTCAATCTGAGCCAGGATCAAACTCTTCAGTTTAAACCTGTTACTGTTTTCGGTTCGGTTAAGAACCGGTCGCTCACTCAAAGCTGACAGGAATATGAATCACTTCATAAACCTGACTTACTTTAGTGTGAGACTCTTGATACTTTCGCTATCTGATCCGAGGATCAGCTCGCTGCCATCAAGCGCCCACACTTATCGGCTGTTAATTTTTAAAGAGCAATCTGCGAGGAACATCGTGTTTCCCGGCAGCGCTGCGTTTTCAGCAGCAGAGAAGCGAGATTATGAACCGTGTTTCGCAGCTCGTCAACAACTTTTTGCACTACGTCGTTGCGACCGCGGGGCTCAACTTCCGTACCGTCGGGGCCGTTCCTGCCAAGCCTCAACCGCACTGCTTCCCTTCCTTCCGCGCCGCGTTTCCGTGAGCGCGAAAGAGGCGTGATTCTATGCACCCGTCGGCAATCGCGCAAGGGGTTTGGCAAAAAATATAAGGCCCCGCACGCGGCCGCGTGCGGGGCCTTATAGGGAAGCGGCCGAACCGCCGTCAGTCCGTGCGCACCTGGCGCGCGACGATCTCCATATAGTGATCGAGATCCGGTGTCGCCTTGCCTGATTCCTTTGCCGTATCGTCCCAACGGCGCAGACGCAGCGCATCCTCCGCGAACGGGCGCAGCAGGAATGCCGTCGCGTCCTCTTCACTGAAGATGCCGCCCTGCAACGCGAGACTGCGCACCGAGTCCGGCGACAGGCTCTCGAAGTAGCCGGCGTCCGTGCGGCACAGGCAGCGCTTCGCGTCGACGTGCAGCCGGATCGGCTCCAGCACCGCGTCGGAAAACAGCGGCCTCAGGAACGGCAGCACGTAATACTGATGCAGATCGTCGATCCCGCGCGCGCTCGGCGTCTCGCCCCGGCGATTCAGCAGATGCCCGAGGTCGTGCAGGAACGCCGCCGCGACCAGCGGCTCGCCGGCGCCCGCCGCTTCCGCCAGCAAGCCGCTCTGCAACGCATGCTCGAGCTGCGTGACCGGCTCTCCGCTATAGGCCACATGGCCATGCTCGCGATACAGCCCGTGGATCTCCTCCACCGTCAATGCCATACGCTTACTCCCAAGGCAGCGAAAACGTCTTCAGGTTCGTGAAGCTCTTCATCGCCTCCTGGACGCCTTCCTTGTAACCGAGCCCCGAATCCTTGATGCCGCCGAACGGCGACAGCTCGATCCGGTATCCGGGCACCTCCCATACATTCACCGTGCCGACGTTCAGTTCGTTCACGAGCCGCACGACGGCCGCCGTGCTGTCGGTACACACCCCCGACGACAACCCGAACGCCGTTCCGTTGCTGATCCGGATCGCGTCGTCGATCGTATCGAACGTGATCACCGGCGATACGGGCCCGAAGGTCTCCTCGCGCACGATCGTCATCGACGGATCGACGTTGTCGAGCACGGTCGGCGCATACAGCGCGCCGCGCCGCACGTTGCCGGTCAGCAGGCGCGCGCCCTGCGCGACCGCCTCTTCCACGCGCGCCTCGAACAGGCGCGCCGCCGCCTCGTCGATCACCGTGCCCATTTCGTTCGCGGGATCGAACGGGTCGCCGTACGTCCATGCGCGCGTCTTCTCGACCAGCAATTCGGTGAACGCGGGCGCGATCGAACGCTGTACCAGCATCCGCTTGACGGCCGTGCAGCGCTGACCCGAATTCCGGTACGAACCCAGCACCGCCAGCGACGCCGCGCGCTCGAGATCGGCGTCTTCAAGCACGATCAGCGGATCGTTGCCGCCCAGCTCCAGCACGATGCGCCGGTAGCCGGCCCGCGCGGCAATCGCCTTGCCGATCGCCACGCCGCCCGTGAACGTGATCAGCGACGCATGCGGATGCGTGACGAGCGCGTCCGCGATCTCGGCCGGGTCGCCGGTCAGCACCTGCAGCATCGGCGCCGGCAACCCGGCTTCGTGCAGCAGGTCGGCCAGATAGAACGCCGACAGCGGCACCTTCTCCGACGGCTTCACGATCACGCGGTTGTTGGTCGCGATCGCCGGCGCGATCTTGTGCGCGACCTGGTTCATCGGATGATTGAACGGCGTGATCGCGACGATCACGCCGTCGAGCGGCTGCCGCTGCGAGAACACGCGCCGCGCCTTGCCGTGAGGCGTCAGGTCGCAGGAGAAGCTCTGCGCATCGTCGCGCAATGCCTCGACCGCCGCGAACTTCAGCACATCGGCGACGCGGCCGATCTCGTAGCGCGAATCCTGCTTCGACAGCCCCGATTCGAGCGTGATCAGATCGGAGGCTTCCTCGGTGCGTTCACGCAGCAGCGCGGCCGCCCGTTCGAGAATCTGCGAACGCTCGTAGCGCGTGAGCTTCGGCCGATAGGCAAGCGCGTAATCGAACGCCGCGCGCACGTCGTCGACGCTCGCGAGCGGCGCGGTGCCGACGCGCATGCCCGTATACGGGTCCGTCACGTCGAGCGTACGCTCGCGCATCGCGCGCGTACCGCACCAGCGCAGCGCCTCCGCGCGAAACGCCGGGTGATCGTGTCGGGGATGCGCCATCATGTCGCGACCCGGTTCAGCACGAAATCGAACACGTCGAAATTGCGCGGGCGACGCGCGGGATCGTCCCGCTCGATACGCCGATTGAACAGCAACGGCACTTCCTGCTCCGACACGCCGCCGTGCGAACGCAGCGGCACGGTGAGGCCCGACAGGTCGTGTTCGCGCGCGCGCGTGCCGAGCGTCATGTCGCGGCGGCCGATCACGACGAGATCGCCGATCCGGTCGGCCGGCAGTTCGAATCGTGCGGCGGCTTCCGCGTTGTCGAGCACGAGCTCGACACCGTCGAGGCCGCCGACGCGCCACATCGCCTCGGCGCGGTCGACATCCGGCGCGAGATAGATCGTCGCGAACGAGCCGAGCGCGCCGTGATGCACGACGTACGGATCGGTGATCGGCAGGATCACGCGTGCGGCCTGCGCGCCGTACCAGCCGTCGAACGCATCCTGAAGATAGATGACGTTCGGCCGGCCGGTCGCCGGGTCGTGCTTCGCGTTCATCCCGTGGTCGGCCGTGAGCCCGATCGCCCAGCCGAGCGCGTCGAGTTGCGCGAGGTAACCGTCCATCATCGCGTAGAACGCGTTCGCACCCGCGCTGCCCGGCTCGCACTTGTGCTGCACGTAGTCGGTGGTCGACAGGTACATCAGGTCGACCTGCCGCGTCTGCGCGAGCCGCACGCCGGCCGCGAACACGAATTCGGACAACGCCGCGCTGTAGACGTCCGGCGACGGCAGGCCGACCCAGTCGAGCACGTCGACGATGCCGTTTTCCGCGAGATTCGCCTGCGCGGCCTTCTCGGCGGAAAAGCAGATGCCGTGCATCTGCCAGCCGAGCAGCCGGCGCAGCTTGTCCTTCGCCGTCACGACGGCCACCCGCACGCCGGCGTCGGACGCCGCCGCGAGCAGTGTGCCGGCCCGCAGGTAGGCCGGGTCGTTCATCATCACTTCGGCACCGCGCCCGCCGTCGGCGCCCGGATCCCAGAAATAGTTGCCGCAGATGCCGTGGACCGACGGCGGCACGCCGCAGACGATTGACAGGTTGTTCGGGTTGGTGAAGGTCGGCACGACGCAATCGCCGCGCCAGGCCGTGCCTTCCGCGATCATCCTGCCGATGAACGGCGCGACGCCCGCGTCCACCGCTTTTTCGAGATAGTCGTACTCGCAGCCGTCGACGCAGACGACGACGGTCGGCTCGACCGGCAACCGGTAGCGCCGGCCGTTGACGTCGACCGAGCGGCCCGCGAGATCCGTCGATGCACCGGCCGCCGACGCGTCACCGGGATGGCGCAATGCGAACGCGGCGTTCATGATGCCGCCCGCGTGCCGCGCGGCACCCGCGCCGCGATCAGCAGCAGCGCCGCGAGCGACGCGCCGAGCATCAGCAACGACAGCGCCGAGGCCGGCAGGTAGTAACCGCGCTCGACCTGCCCGATCACGACGATCGGCACGGTCGCGAAGCCGGGCGGATAGACCGTCAGCGTCGCGCCGAGCTCGCCGAGCGACAGGGCAAAGCCGAGCGCGAGGCTCGCGCGCAGCGCCGGCACGAGCTGCGGCAGCAGCACGCGGCGCAGCACCATCGCGGGCGGCGCACCGAGGCTCGAGGCGGCTTCGCGCAGCACGGTCAACTCCGGACGCAGCGCGGCGGCCGCGCAGCGATAGCAGAACGGCAAGATCAGCGCAAGCTGCACGAGCACGACGATCGCCGCCGAGCTCGACAGGTCGAGCGGCTTCTGGTGATATGCGATCAGCACCGCGAGCCCGAGCACGACGCTCGGCACGCCGTTCGGCACCATCACGAGCGCGTCGACCACCGCGCCGAGGCCGCGCCGGTCGCGCCCTTCGAGCGCAAGCGCGAGCCACAGCCCGAGGATCGTGCCGATCGCCGACACGCCGAAGCCGATTTCGAGGCTCGTCAGCAGCGCGTCGTATTCCGGCGACCCGAGCCGCTCGAACCAGCGCAGGCTGTAGCCGGCCGGCAGGATCGTGCCCGACCATTGCGTCGACACGCTCGACAGCGCGACGACGACGACCGGCAGCACGAACAGCCAGAAGCACGCGAACGCGGCGAGCGCGAGCGCGGCGCGCGTCGCATGCTTGAGCAGCGCGTCGCTCCGGCCGATCCGGTGGCGCGGCACGGCTTGCCCGATACGAAATTCAGCGGACATCGTTCCCTCCCGTCGCACGCCGGTTCACCCGGCGATAAACCGCGTACAGCGCCAGCGACAACGCCAGCATCACGACCGCGCCGGCCGATGCGGTCGGCAGGTCGAGATCGACGGTCGCGCTGCTGTAGATCGCGACCGGCAGCGTGACGAGCCGCGCGCTGCCGAGCACGAGCAGAATGCCGAACTCGTTCAGCGTCAGCAGGAAGCACAGCACGGTGCCGGCGGCAATGCCCGGCCACGCGATCGGCAGCACGACGCGACGCGCGAGCATCCAGCCGGGCGCGCCGAGGCTGCGCGCGGCCTCGATCAGACGCAGGTCGAGCGTCGCGAACGACGCGAGCGTCGGCCGTACGACGAACGGCGTGTAGAACACGGTCTGCGCGAGAATCACGCCGCCGATGCCGAACAGGAAATCGAGCGGCGGGTTCTCGAGATGGAACAGGTGCTGCAGCGCGATGCTGATCGACCCTTGCGAGCCGTACAGGAAGATCAGCGTGAACGCGACGAGAAACGACGGAAACGCGACGTACAACTCCAGGAAGCGCGTGACGAGCGACGCGCCCGGGAACGGCTTGAAGAACAGCAGCGCGGCCAGCAGCACGCCTAGCACCGATGCGGTGCCGGCGCTCGCGAACAGCACGCCGAGCGTCGTCAGCAGCACGCCGCGCGTATCGGGGTTGCCGAAGAAGGTCCGGTACGCGGCGAAACTCAGCCCGTGATCGCCCGACAGGCTCAGCAGCACGAGCCGCACCAGCGGATAGACGACGAGCGGGCCGAGCACGACGATGGCGAGCGCGGCCAGGTGCAGGTCGCCCCTGCGCTTGCGGCGCCGCGCGGCGGCGGCATGCGCGGCGGCCGACGCGAGCACGTGCGGCGGCAGGCCGGCTTCAGGGCTCGATAAGGACGACATCGTCTGCCTCGCAATGCAGGGACACGCGCGCACCGCGCTCGGGGGCCGCGCCGCGGCCGCGTTGCATCGTGACGCGCACGGGCTCGTCGGGCGCCGCGTCGATCACGACCGCGATCGACAGGTCCGCGCCCTGCCATTCGACGGACGACACGGTGCCGTGCAGGCCGCCCGCGGCGGGCGGCATCACGGTCAGGCGCTCGGGGCGCACGCAGGCGACCTTGCCGCGCACTTCGTGGCGCGGATCGCCGAGCGGGAAGATCACGTGCGGCGGCAGCAGGTTCGCCGGGCCGAGATAGCGGGCGACGTAGCCGTCCCGCGGCGCGTCGTACAGCTGCTGCGGCGTGCCGAGCTGCGCGATGCGGCCGTCGCGCATCAGAAGCGCGCGGTCGGACAGCACGAGCGCGTCGTCGCGGTCGTGCGTCACGCAGACGACGGTCAGGTTCGGCAGGCGCTCGTGCAGCGCCTTCAGTTCGCTGCGCACCGATGCGCGCAGGTTGGCGTCGAGCGCCGACAACGGCTCGTCGAGCAGCAGCACGTCCGGCTCGATCACGAGCGCGCGCGCCAGCGCGACGCGCTGCTGCATCCCGCCCGACAACTGCGCCGGCAGATGATGGCCGGCATCGCCGAGCTGCACGAGCTTCAGCGCGTCGGCAACGCGGCGCGTCACTTCCGACGACGCCATGCCGCGTGCGCGCAGCCCGAATGCGACGTTCTCGAACACCGACAGGTGCGGGAACAGCGCGTAATTCTGGAACAGCAGACCGAGATTGCGCTTGTGCGGCGGCGCATAGGTCAGATCGCGTCCGGCCACGGTCAGCGTGCCGGTCAGGCCATCGGCCTTCACGAACCCGGCGATGAAGCGCAGCAGCGTGGTCTTGCCGCAGCCGCTCTTGCCGAGCACGGTCAGAAATTCGCCGGCACCGATCGACAGCGACAGATCCTCCAGCACCGTGCGTGCGCCGTAGCGCACGCTCAGGTGTTCGATCTGCACGCCGCCCGGCGCGCCGGACCGCAGCGTCGCGCGCGGTTCGGCGGCGCCGAATGCGCCGGGATGGGTCAGGGCGGTTTCCACCGGGTTCATCCTCTTGCTCGCTAATACGGGCGGCGTGCGCCGATCACTTCGGCTTGACGACGTCGAGCGGCTTGCCCGAGCTGCCGATCACGTCCTTCTTCCAGCGCTCGATCCACACCGGCTTCTTCGCCATCACCTGGGTCCAGTCGACCGGGATCAGCTTCACGCCCGCGATCGCCTTCTTGACCGCTTCGCCGTTCTTGCCGGCCAGCGGCACGTCCGTGCGGCCCGGGATGCCGTACATGTCCGGCACCTTCGACTGCACGTCCGTCGACATCAGGTAGTCGATCAGCTTCTTGCCGGCATCCTGGTTCGGGCCGCTCTTGATCAGGCCGATGCCGTACGGGAGCTGGAACGTGGTCGGCTGGTCGCCGTCCTTCGCGGCCAGGAAGATCGGCTTGACGGACAGCGCGCCGTGTTCGGCGTCGTCGAGGTCCATCTGCAGGTCGCCGTTCGCGACGCTGATTTCGTTGCGCGACAGCAGCACGTTCAGATAGCCCGTGCCCTTCGTATGGAACTTCACGCTCTGCGACAGCTTCGCGAGGTAGTCGAATGCCTTGTCCTCGCCCATCAGCGACGTCGTCAGGATCAGCACGGCCATCCCGTCGCCGGCCGTGGCCGGGTTCGAGTACGCGACCTTGCCCGCGTAGGCCGGCGACAGCAGGTCGGCGAACGTCTTCGGCTGGTTCTTCACGACGTCCGGGTTGATCGCGAACGAGAAGTAGTTGTTCACGAACGTCGCCCACGTGCCGTCCTCGGCCTTCGCGATGGCCGGCACGTTCTTGTAGTTCACGCTCTGGTACGCCTGCAGCAGGCCCATCTGGCCGGCCTGCTGGATGAACGGCGGCAGCGTGACGATCACGTCGGCCTTCGGGGAATTCTTCTCGATGTTCGCGCGGTTCACGACCTCGCCGCTGCCCGCCGTCACGATGTTGACCTTGACGCCTTCCTTCTTCTCGAAGGCCGGCAGCACGTCGCGATAGAGGTTCTCGAGGCCGTCCGCCGTGTACAGCACGACCGCGTTGGCCGCCTGCGCCGGCATCGCGGCGCCTTGCAGCAGACCGGCGGCGCAGGCGGCCAGCGCGAGCTTGCGGAACACGCCGGCAGGGGCGCGCGAGGGTTTCTGCAGTGTCATCTCACTTCTCCGTAGGCGGAACACCAAACGGCCGGGGCACGATCCGGCTCTCCTGTTATCTCCGGGCTGGCCGACCGACGGCCTGCCGCGCCGCCGCGCTGCGGTGGGTTGCGCGCGGCAACCGAAGGATCACAGCGTTCGATGACAAACCCGTGACGAATGCCACAATTTCCAAAAAATGACACATTTTGCCAATATCATGCAAGTCATTCCGAAATGCCGCCCGGCATTTCGTTCGACTGCCGCTGGAGAAAAACCATGTCCGATCCGATTCTGCTTACGCCCGGCCCGCTCACCACGTCCGCCACGACACGCCACGCAATGCAACATGACTGGGGCTCGTGGGACGCCGCTTTCAATCGACTGACGGCCAGCGTCTGCGCCGACCTCGTCGCGATCGCGCAAGGCGGCGACGCGTACGTATGCGTGCCGATGCAGGGCAGCGGCACGTTCTCGGTCGAGGCCGCGCTCGGCACGCTGGTGCCGCGCGACGGCGTCGTGCTCGTGCCCGACAACGGCGCGTATTGCGCGCGGATCCTGAAGATCCTCGGCCGGCTCGGCATCGACGCGATCGCGCTGCCGTTCGGCGAGGACGCGGCCGTCGACGCGGCCGCGGTCGAGGCCGCGTTCGCGCGCGCGCCGCGCATCACGCACGTCGCGCTCGTGCATCTGGAAACGAGCGCCGGGATCCTGAATCCGCTCGATGCGATCGCCGCCGTGTGCCGGCGGCACGGCAAGCGGCTGGTCGTCGATGCGATGAGTTCGTTCGGCGCATTGCCGATCGCGCTGGCGGACAGCGGCATCGACGCACTGGTCTCGGCAAGCGGCAAATGCCTCGAAGGGGTGCCGGGGATGGGATTCGCGATCGTGCGGCGCGACGCGCTCGACGCATGCGAAGGCAACTCGCCGTCGCTCGCGCTCGACCTCCACGACCAGTACGCGTACCTGCGCAAGACGGGCCAGTGGCGCTTCACGCCGCCGACGCACGTGATTGCCGCGCTGCGCGCCGCGCTCGACCAGTACCTCGCCGAAGGTGGCCAGCCGGCGCGCGCCGCGCGCTACGCGGACAACTGCCGGACGCTGGTCGAATCGATGCGCGCGCTCGGCTTCGTGCCGTTCCTCGACGCGCGCGTGCAGGCGCCGGTGATCGTCACGTTCCACGCCCCCGACCATCCGGCCTACGATTTCCGCCGCTTCTACGACGCAGTGCGCGACGCGGGCTTCATCCTGTATCCGGGCAAGCTCACGCAGCGCGAGACGTTCCGCGTCGGCTGCATCGGCGCGATCGACTCGGGCGATATCCGGCGCGCGGTCGCGGCGATCGCGCAAGCCGTCGAATCGCTCGGCATCGCCTTGCAGCGCGCCTGAGCGCAGTGCGCCGGCCGGCACGCCCGCCGGCGCCGCACGCAAAAAAGCCCGGCGGCCGGTGGGCCGCCGGGCTAACGCACCGGATGTGCGTGGAGCCGGTACTTACAGCTCGATCCGCTTGATGTCGCCGACGACGAAGATGTACGACAGCGCACCGACCAGCGCGATCACGCCGATGAACACGAGCGCGCCGACGAACGAGCCGGTCGTCGCGACGATGAAGCCGACGACCAGCGGCGTGATGATGCCCGCGAGGTTCGCCGCGAAGTTGAAGATGCCGCCCGTCACGCCGAGCAGGCCGTCCGGCGCGATGTCCGACACGAGCGTCCAGCCGAGCGCGGCCATCCCCTGCGCGAAGAAGGCGACCGACATGATCGCGATCACGGCCTCGTTGCTCTTCACGTAGTTCGCGAGAATGATCGTCGACGCGAGCAGCAGGCCCGCGATGATCGGCAGCTTGCGCGCGAGGTTCGCGGACTTGCCGCGGCGCAGCAGCCAGTCGGAGAAGATCCCGCCGAACATCACGCCGACCGATGCGGCGATGAACGGCATCACCGCGAAGAAGCCGATCTTCAGCCAGCCCATGTGACGCTCGGTGGCGAGGTAGGTCGGGAACCAGGTCAGGAAGAACACGAGCGTCGAGTTGCCGGCGAACTGGCCGAGGCAGATGCCCGCGAGCTGGCGCTTCTTCAGCAACTTGCCGGCCATCGACCAGCTGAACTTCGTCTGCGCGGCCTTGCCGTCCTTGTCGCCGGCCTTGCGCGTACCGTGCACGAGGCCGCCGCCGGCCTCGATATAGGTCAGTTCCGCCGCATTCGCGCCCGGATGGTTGCGCGGCTCGTGATAGAACTTCCACCAGACGAGGCCGAAGGCAATGCCGACCGCGCCGACGACCCAGAACAGCGAGCGCCAGCCGAACGCGCCCATCAGCGCGAACAGCACGGGGCTGAAGAACGCGAGGCCGATGTACTCGCCGACGGTATAGGTGCCCGTCGCCATCGCGCGCTCGTTCTGCGGGAACCACGTCGCGACGACGCGGCTGTTGGTCGGGAAGCACGGCGCTTCCGTCACGCCGAGACCCAGCCGGCAGGCGAGCAGCGTCGCGACGCCCGGCACGAAGCCCTGCAGGAGCGTGCACAGCGACCACAGCGTCATCGACCAGTAATAGGTGATCTTGCTGCCGAAGCGGTCGAGGAACAGGCCGCCGGGAACCTGCATCGCGACATAGGTCCACGAGAACGCGGAGAACATGATGCCCATCACGGCCGCATTGATGCCGAGCTCCTTGGTGAGCTGCGGCGCAGCCACCCCCAGCACGGTACGGTCAAGATAGTTGATCATCGTGCCGATCGCGAGCAACGCGAGGATCTTGTAGCGCGCGGACGTACGCCGGACCGTGCCGGCCGCCTGCGCCGGCGCGGCACTCGTGTGAGTGGTGTGCTGCATGGTTGTCTCCTGGTTTCTCGTTTTGTGAGGGGTCAGCGCGCGACGAGCGACTGAAAGTGATCGAACATTCGCTCGGCGTCGGGCGTGCGTCCGGTAAAGATCTCGAACGCGTCGACGGCCTGGTAGACGGCCATTCCGCCGCCGGGCAGCGTGGCGCAGCCGGCCGCGCGCGCGGCATGGATCAGTTCGGTTTCGAGCGGGAAGTACACGATGTCGGCCACCCACATGCCCGCGTGGAGCAGCTCGGCCGGCAGCGGCAAGCCCGGATGCTTGGCCATGCCGGTCGGCGTGGCGTGGATCAGGCCCGTCGCGGCGCGCATCGCGGCCGCGAGTTCGTCGCCGGACGGCGCGCCGCCCGCCACGACGCGCGCGGCGGGGAAGCGCTGCTGCAGTTCGCCCGCGAGCGCGGCGGCGCGCGTGCCGTCGACATCGAAAATCGTCAGTTCGGCCGCGCCCATCTGCAGCGCCGCGTGCGCCACGGCCGCACCGGCACCGCCCGCGCCGAGCTGGACGACGCGATCGAGCTTCGCGCCGGGCAGCCCGCGGCGGAACGATTTCGCGAAGCCCGACCAGTCGGTGTTGTGGCCGATCCGCTTGCCGTCCTTGAACAGCACGGTATTCACCGCGCCGAGCGCGCGCGCGTCGTCCGACAGCGCGTCGAGGTGTTCGATCACGCGCTGCTTGCACGGGTGCGTGATGTTCAGTCCGTTGTAGCCCATCCGCTGCGCGGCATCGAGCAGTTCCGGCAGCGCGTCGGCGGTCACGCCGAGCACGTCGAGATCGATGCGCCGGTAGACGTAGCCGAAGCCCTGGCGGAAGCCTTCTTCCTCATGCATCGCGGGCGACAGCGACCCGCCGATGCCCTGGCCGATCAGGCCGATCAGAAACGACGGGCGGCTCATCGTGCGGCTCCCTGCGCGAACAGCGTCGCGAAGCGCTGCAGCGCGAACACGTAGCCTTCGGTGCCGCAGCCGCAGATCACGGCTTCGGCGATGGCCGACACATACGAATGGTGGCGGAACGCCTCGCGGCGATGCACGTTCGAGATATGCACTTCGATCACCGGTTTCGCGATCGCGGAAAGCGCGTCGACCAGCGCGACCGACGTGTGCGTATAGGCCGCCGGGTTGATCACGATGCCGTCCGTGTCGACCCGCGCGGCATGCAGCCAGTCAATCAGCTGATGCTCGGCGTTCGACTGGCGGAACTCGATCTCCAGCCCGAGCGCGTCGGCGGCCGCACGGCAGCGCTGCTCGACGTCGGCGAGCGTTTCCGCGCCGTAGATATGGGGCTCGCGCGTCCCCAGCAGGTTCAGGTTCGGGCCGTTCAGCACCAATACCTTGGGCTTGCTCATGTGATTTCTGCTCCTGAAACAGGGACGGACCACGACCGGCACCGCCCCGAAGACATCGGAATTTGGCGCTAGTGTGCGCCCGTGAAAGCGCGCTGTCTTTTCGGGTTTTCGCTAATTTGTACCACCTAGTTAGTTTGTACAATACGGACCACTAGCCCAGTAAATTCGGGATATGGCGCCCATCGGGAACTCAACGACTGGTTCATTCAGGGCCGGTTCGGCCGGCGCCATGCCCCGTTCATCCGCAGGAATCGCCATGCAGCGCTCGATCGCCACCGTGTCACTGTCCGGCACGCTCGCCGAGAAACTCGCCGCCATCCAGGCCGCGGGTTTCGACGGCGTCGAAATCTTCGAAAACGACCTCGTCTACTTCGACGGATCGCCGGCCGACGTCCGGCGCATGGCCGCCGATCTCGGTCTCGATATCGTGCTGTTCCAGCCGTTTCGCGACTTCGAGGGCGTCAGCGCGGCCCAGCTCGCGCGCAACCTCGACCGGATCAAGCGCAAGTTCGACGTGATGCATGCGCTCGGCACCGACCGGATCCTCGTCTGCAGCAGCGTGTCGGCCGACACGATCGCGGACGACGGGCTGCTCGTCGACCAGCTCGGCGCGCTCGCCGAGGCCGCGCGGCAGGCCGGCGTGGTCGCCGCGTACGAAGCGCTCGCGTGGGGCCGCGTCGTGAAGCGCTATGGCCATGCGTGGAAACTCGTGAATGCGGTGAACAGCCCGCACCTCGGCCTCGCGCTCGACAGCTTTCACACGCTGTCGCTCGACGATTCGCCGGACGGGATCGCCGACATCCCGGGCGACCGGATCGCGTTCGTGCAGATCGCCGACGCACCGAAGCTCGCGATGGACGTGCTCGAATGGAGCCGCCACTTCCGCTCGTTCCCCGGCCAGGGCGACTTCGACCTCGCGCGCTTCACCGCGCGGGTGATCGAGTCGGGTTATACGGGGCCGCTGTCGCTCGAGATCTTCAACGACGGCTTCCGCGCGGCGCCGACCGCGATCACGGCCGCCGACGGCCATCGCTCGCTGCTCTATCTGGAAGAACTGACGCGCACGCGGCTCGCGCAGGACGGCCGCGCGCCGGCCGCCGGCCAGCCGCTGTTCGCGCCGCCGGCGCCGCCCGCGCACGTCGGGTTCCAGTTCATCGAATTCGCGGTCGACGCACCGGCGGCGGCGATCGTCGGCGAATGGCTCGGCCGGATGCGCTTCCGGCTCGCCGGCCGGCATCGCTCGAAGGACGTGACGCTGTTCCAGCACGGCGCCGCGTCGATCGTGCTGAACGCCGAGCGCGACTCCTTCGCCGATGCGTTCTTCCAGCAGCACGGGCTGTCGCTGTGCGCGTCGGCGTTCCGCGTCGACGACGCGAAAGTGGCGTTCGAACGCGCGGCCGGCTTCGGTTACGCGCCGTTCTCGGGCCGCGTCGGGCCGAACGAACGCGTGCTGCCGAGCGTGCAGGCGCCCGACGGCAGCCTCGAGTATTTCGTCGACGAAGCACCGAACGCGCCGACGCTGTACGAATCGGACTTCGTGCTGACCGACATCGACGGCCCGAGCGAAGTCGGCCCGCTGACGGGGATCGACCACGTGTGCCTCGCGCTGCCGGCCGACGCGCTCGACACGTGGATCCTGTTCTTCAAGACGGCGTTCGGCTTCGAGGCCGAGCGCAGCTGGCTCGTCCCCGACCCGTACGGACTGATGCGCAGCCGCGCGGTGCGCAGCGCCGACGGCTCGGTGCGGATCGCGCTGAATGCGTCGGTCGACCGTCATACGGCCGTCGCCGAATCGCTCGACCGCTACCACGGCACGGGGCTGAACCACGTCGCGTTCCGCACCGACGACATCGTGAAGACGGTCGCCGCGTTCGCGGCCGACGGCGTGCCGTTCCTGCGCATCCCGCCCAATTACTACGACGATCTCGCCGCACGCTACGCGCTGCCGGACGAACTGATCGACACGCTGAGCGCGCACCACCTGCTGTACGACCGCGACGAGCAGGGCGGCGAATTCCTGCACGCGTATACGGAACTGGTCGACAACCGCTTCTCGCTCGAAATCGTCGAGCGGCGCGGCGGGTACGACGGCTACGGCGCGACGAACGCGGCCGTGCGGCTCGCCGCGCAGGCCCAGCGCAGGAAATAAGGGAAGGAAGCGAATCGGGCCTCGCGGCCGGACCGCGGATGTCGTCCGCAGGGGATGCAACGGACGGCATCCGGCCCGCACCATCGTGGTGAATCAGACAACCGCGAGCCCGCCCGCGCGGCTCACCGCGATCGGGCCAGAGCCCGCGCGCGCTTGGCGTTACATCCCGTAACGCGTACCGCAGTGCAGCATTCCGCCGGCCGCCCCGGTTTTAAGAATCGCTTAAGTCTTCGACGGCACCATCCGCAACCAGTACCCGATGGTTATCTCGAAAATGAGGAAAGCGATGAGCGCCGTAGAAGCACCCGCGGGCCGCCCGGCCGCGCCCCCTGCAAAGAAGACGATGCTGCGCCGCCTGCTCAGTCATCATGAAATCGCGACGCTGCTCGTGCTGCTGCATGCACCGATCGGCGCGAACGCGAAACCCGAACTGCCTGCGCTGCAGGAAGCCGGCCTGGTCGAGATGGTCAAGCTCGACCCCGATACGGCCCCGAGCTTCCGGCTGACCGAAGACGGCACGGCCGTCCTGAAAGGGCTCGGCTACCGCTGAGCGGCCGTTCTCACGGCTTCCCCGTTTCTCCGTTTCCCCCGCATTCCCCGCCACACCCCGATCCCTGCGAGGCGCCGGCCCGGCCGGCGAATCGCGTCACCCCGCCCGCTCCTGCAGCATCAACCGGTATTCCGTCGGCGTGACGCCGACCGTCGCCTTGAACTGGCGCGTGAACGCGCTGTGATCCGTATAGCCGCATAGCGCGGCGACGTCGGTGACCTTGTCGTGCGTGACGAGCAGCGCGGTGGCCGCATCGAGCCGCGTCTTCAGCAGCACCTGGCGCGGCGTCAGGTGGAACACCTTGTGGAAGTAGCGTTCGAGCTGCGCGACCGACATCCCGGCCATCTGCGCGAGCTGCTTCAGGTTCAGCGGCTGCACGTAGTGATCCTGGATGTGCTGGACCACGTCGGCGAGCCGGCTGTACGCCGGGTGCGATCCCTCGTGCGCCTTCAGGTCGCGCGAGATGCCCGCGAGGCCGACCACCCTGCCCGCGGCGTCGCGCAGCGGTTCCTTGCAGGTCAGGCACCAGCCCGGCTGGCGGCCCGGATACAGGTGCAGCTCGAGCTGGTCCATCAGTTGCTGGCCGGCGTTGATCGTCGCCATGTCCTGCTCGAAATAGCTGCGGCCGAAGCGGCGCGGAAACACCTCGTCGGCGGTCTTGCCGAGCAGGTCGCGCTTGTCCTTGTAGCCGCAGCGCATCGCCAGCGTGCGATTGACGATCGCATAACGGCCGCTCGCGTCCTTCACGAAGAACGCGACGTCCGGCAGCGCATCGAACACCGGTTCGAGCAGGCGGAAGTGCGCGAGCATCGCGCCGAAATCGGCGTTGTCGGGCTGGTAGCGCAGCGTTTCGGACGGGCTCATGGGCGGTACGGCAAGCAAGGTCGTCATCCCGGCAACCGCGAAGCGAGTGGCAGATGGCGTCGATTATAGAAGCGCCCCTTCGATCGCGTCGCGCCGAGCGCGGGGCAGGCTGGTTGGCGGCGGGCGGCCGCATCGCGGTCGAGCGCTATCGGCCAGCGATACAAGTTGCGCACGCAACCACTGTGGCAGGTGTGCACGACCGGCTGCGATCACGATTCCCGTGCCGCCGGCATGCCGTACGACACCCGCGGCAACGCATACCCGGAACCGCCATCCTAAAAATGCGGACGGCCCGCGTCTTGGCGCGTTTGCGCATTCACCATGACGATTTCAGCATATATCAGGGTTATCGACGATATGCCGATATCGTCGCCGGTCACGCATCGAACGCGCAAGACGCCCGCATTTTCGCTATCTAGACTTGCTTCACGGTCACGAGACGACATCCCGCCGCTGCGGCAATCGGCACGCACGGCCCGCCGCATCCACCGTCGCGCACGCCGATTCCGGCACAGCACGGGCAGCCCGCGGCAGGCCTGCACGGCCCTCGCATCGGCCTGCCGACCGAACCGTCTCGCCCGGTTTACCGGCGCCGGCACGCATGCCGGCGGCGGCCCAACCACGCCATCAAGGGGAAGTGAAAGTGAAGCTGAAGGTATCGCACGTCGCGCTGGCCGCAGCCTGCGCACTGTCGGGCGCGCACGCCGGCGCCGCCGACGTCGTCAAGATCGGTTTCGCCGCACCGCTGACCGGCCCGCAGTCGAATTACGGCACGGACATGCAGAAAGGCGTGCAGCTTGCGATCGCCGATTTCAACGCGACGCATCCGACGATCGGCGGCAAGCCCGTCACGTTCCAGCTCGACTCGCAGGACGACCAGGCTGACCCGCGCACCGGCACGACCGTCGCGCAGCGGCTGATCGACGACAACGTCCGCGGGATCATCGGCCACTTCAACTCGGGCACCAGCATTCCGGCCTCCGACCTGTACGATCGCGCGGGCCTGCCGCAGATCTCGATGGCGACGTCGCCGCAATACACGGCGCGCGGCTACAAGACGACCTACCGGCTGCTGACGAGCGACGCGCAGGCCGGCCGCATCGTCGGCACCTACGCGGTGAAGACGCTGCGCTTCAAGCGCATCGCGATCATCGACGACCGCACGGCCTACGGCCAGGGCATCGCCGACGAATTCGCGAAGGCCGTGGAAGCGGCGGGCGGCACGATCGTCAAGCGCGACTTCACGAACGACAAGGCGCTCGATTTCTCCGCGATCCTGACCAACCTGAAGGGGATGAATCCCGACGCGATCTTCTACGGCGGCGGCGACGCGCAATCGTCGCCGATGATCCGCAAGATGCGTCAGCTCGGGATGAAGTCGGCCTTCGTGACGGGCGAGATGTCGCGCTCGCCGACGTTCCTGAAGGTCGGCGGCGACGCGGCCGAAGGCGCGATCGTCTACATGGGCGGGCTGCCGAAGGAAAAGATGCCGGGCTTCTCGGGCTACGCGACACGCTACAAGGCACGCTTCAACGAAGACGTGATCACCTACTCGCCCTACTCGTACGACGGCACGATCGCGCTGCTCACCGCGATGAAGGACGCGAACTCGACCGATCCGAAGGTGTACACGCCGTATCTCGGCAAGGTGTCGGTCAAGGGCGTGTCGGCCCCGAGCATCGCGTACGACGCGAAGGGCGACCTGAAGGACGCGCCGGTCACGATCTACAAGGTCGAGCACGGCACGTTCAAGCCGGTCGATACCATCGCCGGCAACTGAAGCGGCCGACCCGCACGCTCCCTTCCGCGCGGCGCGGCGGCTCACCCGCCGCGCGCGCCGCGCACGCTTCGGCCGCACGGCCCGAAGCCGCCCTCGACGCGCGCCCGCGTGCAGGCATTTCGCGCTCCTGTAGAATCCCCCCACCCGCTTTGACGCCTCGTCTCCGCCGTGCCCCATCCCGGTGCGGCGGTGCGTGTTTCGTGCCTTACCCGGCACGCGGCACGCTTCGACGACGCCAGCCGCGCCTTGTCAGTCCATGCCGATAGCGGGCCCTGGAGACGCAGCACCGACAACAACATTCGAAAACCGACCGTCCTGACCATGCAAGCTTCCGAATTGAGCGGCGTGCCTCGCGCCGCCGAACGCGCGCTCACGCGCAGCGACTACAAGACCCTTGGCCTTGCCGCACTCGGCGGCGCCCTCGAGTTCTACGACTTCATCATCTTCGTGTTCTTCGCGCCGGCGATAGGACAGCTCTTCTTCCCGCACGACATTCCCGACTGGCTGCGCCAGTTGCAGACGTTCGGCATCTTCGCGGCCGGCTATCTCGCGCGCCCGCTCGGCGGCGTGATCATGGCGCACTTCGGCGACCTGTTCGGCCGCAAGCGGATGTTCACGCTGAGCGTGCTGATGATGTCGGTGCCGACGCTGCTGGTGGGCCTGCTGCCGACCTACGACACGATCGGCATCCTCGCGCCGGTGTTGCTGCTGCTGTTCCGCGTGCTGCAGGGCGCGGCGGTCGGCGGCGAAGTGCCGGGCGCATGGGTGTTCGTGTCCGAGCACGTGCCGTCGCGCCACATCGGCTATGCGTGCGGCACGCTGACCGCGGGCCTCACGGCCGGCATCCTGCTCGGCTCGCTGGTCGCGGCCGGCATCAACACCCGCTACTCGACGGCGGAAGTCGCCGCGTTCGCGTGGCGCATTCCGTTCCTGCTGGGCGGCGTGTTCGGGCTGTTCTCCGTGTACCTGCGCCGCTGGCTGCACGAAACGCCGGTGTTCGCCGAAATGAAGGCGAAAAAGGCGCTCGCGGCCGAGATTCCGCTGAAGGCCGTGCTGCGCGACCACGGCCGCGCGGTGATCGTGTCGATGCTGCTCACGTGGATGCTGTCGGCCGCGATCGTCGTCGTGATCCTGATGACGCCCGCGCTGCTGCAGAAGCAGTTCCACCTGACGCCCGCGACGACGCTGTTCGCGAACAGCGTCGCGACGCTGTGCCTGACGGCCGGCTGCATCACCGCGGGGTCGCTCGCCGGCTGGATCGGCGCGAAGCGCGTGCTCGCGATCGGCGGCATCGGGCTGGCCGCGTGCTACTACCTGCTGTTCGCGCAGGTCGCGGCCGACACGTCGACGCTGCCGCTCTACTACGGCATCGCGGGCTTCATGGTCGGCACGATCGGCGCGGTGCCGTTCGTGATGGTCAAGAGCTTCCCGGCCGTCGTGCGCTTCTCGGGCATCTCGTTCTCGTACAACGTCGCGTACGCGATCTTCGGCGGCCTCACGCCGGTGATCGTGTCGCTGATGATGAAGTCGAACCCGCTCGCACCGGTTGTGTACGTCGCGGCGATCTGCGTGCTCGGCGCGATCGCCGTGCAGTTCTCGAAGGATGCGAAGGACGTGAAGGACGCGCGCTGAACATCGGCGCGCAAGCGCCGGTTTCATGCGGAAAGGGCCGAATCCCGCGACGTGCGGGATTCGGCCCTTTTGACTTGGTGCGGACTTGGTGCGGCGCGACGCCGCGGATCGATTCAGTTCAACGCAGCACGCCGTACGACGAACTCGGGCGGCGCAGCGCGTCGATGCTCGCGCCACCGGCGCCGGTGACGAACAGCAGCAGGAAACCGCCGGCGATCGCGACGTTCTTCCAGAAGTGGATCACCATGTCGTGCTGGACGGCGGCATTCGTCGCGTCCCAGAAATTATGCCCGACCATCGCGGTCGCGATCGTGTAGACCGCCATCAGCAGCGCGAGCGGCCGCACCTTGTAGCCGACGATCAGCAGCAGGCCGCCGAGCCCCTCGATCGCGACGACGATCGGCGCGACGACCTGTTGATAGGGCACGTTCATCGCATGCAGATACGCGATGAAATCACTGTAGCCGAGCAGCTTCATGATGCCGCCCCACAAAAACAACGCCGCCAGCGCCAGGCGTGCGAAAAAAATGACGCCGGAATCGACGGAACGCGTCATGCCTTTCTCCTCGTATGCAATTCGGCCGTCCGCACGGGCGCGCCCATGCGGCTCGGGAGCGCCGCGCGGCCCTGCGGGGCGCGCGGCAAATGGGCCAGCATAGAGGGTCTTTCCGCGGTGTCCAAGAAAAAGGTTGTAGCAAATCTTTACACTGCGGCCGCGGCACCGGCAGCCCGGCGCATCGAAAAACGCGTTTAGCCGGCGTCGCTCAACAGCACGCCTTTCTTGAAGATGAAGCAGCCGTAGCCGCGCAGTTCGCCGGTGACGATCACCGCGTACGTCTGCTGCGCGCGCTCGTAGAACGCGAAACGCTCGACGCCGGTCAGCGGCACCGCGCGCCCTTCCGCGCGGTCGATCTCGGCCTGCACTTCGCGCTGCACGGGCGGCACCGCGGCCGCGTCGCCGACGACTTCCATCCGCCACGCGGGCGTGTCGACGAACGTATCGAGCGGCAGCACCGACAGCACCGCGCGCACGACGCGCGCCGAATCGGCGCCGTCGATCCGCAGCGCGCGGCCGACCACGGTGTGCTCCGCGACGGATTCCGCCGGGAAATTCGCATCGCAGATCGCGATTTCGTCACCATGGCCCATCGCGCGCAGCGTGTGCAGGATGTCGGCGTGCAGCAGCGGGTCGAGATTCTTCAGCATGTCGGCTAGTCTCCGGGATCGGGAAGGAACCGCGTAACGTTACCCGATCCCGGCGGCCGCTGCGCATGCATCGCCCGCATTACGACGCCGCGGCCGGCATTTCGTCGATGAAACCCGTGACCGATGCGAGGCGGCCCGACGCGTCGACGGTGCCGAAGTCCGAACCCTTCACGATCGCCGCGCCGTCGGGCGACACGAGCGCCCACGAGAACCGCAGGTGCCGGCCGAAGCCGTCGACGTCGGTCGTGCGGCGGAAGCGGCAGGCGGGAAAGCGTTCCTGCACCGCCGCGATCATCGTGTCGATGCCCGCGTGGCCGTCGCCGCTCATCAGCGGATCGCGATACGCCGCGTCGCTCGCGTAGGTCGCATCGATCAGCGCGCGGCGGCGTGCGACGTCGGGTTCGTTCCATGCGTCGATGTAGCGGTCGATCAGGCCGGTGTGAACGGACGCAGCGGATCGGGCGGTGTTCATGGCAAGACTCCTGGTGTCGATGAAGGGACGATGTCGCGAACGTTTCGTGTCCGCGTGCCGCCATCGTCGCCGGGCTCGCGCGGGCGGTCGATTACGCGGGAGGTAAGGAAATCGCGCCGGCCGCGACCGGCGTGCCCGCGCGGCCCCCAACGAAAACGGGCGCCCGAAGGCGCCCGCGTCGGCGTGCCGCCACGTTCGCGCGCATCAGGTCACCGGCGCCGGATTGAACAGCGTCAGCGCATTCGCGAGCTTCCACTGCTCGGCCCACGTGCGGCGCTTGCCGCTCGCGACGTCGAGCATCAGCCGGAACAACGCCCAGCCGGTGTCCTCGATCGTCGCCGCGCCGGTCGCGATCTGCCCCGCGTCGAGATCCATCAGGTCGTGCCAGCGGCGCGCGAGATCGCTGCGCGTCGCGACCTTGATCACCGGCACCTGCGCGAGGCCGTACGGCGTGCCGCGGCCGGTCGTGAAGATGTGCAGGTTCATCCCGGCCGCGAGCTGCAGCGTGCCGCAGATGAAATCGCTCGCGGGCGTCGCCGCGTACAGCAGCCCCTTCTGCCGCGCGCGATCGCCGGGACGCACGACGCCGGCGATCGGCGCGCTGCCCGACTTCACGATCGACCCCATCGCCTTCTCGACGATGTTCGACAGGCCGCCCTTCTTGTTGCCGGGCGTCGTGTTCGCGCTGCGGTCGACGCGGCCGCGCTGCAGGTAGCGGTCGTACCAGTCCATCTCGCGGATGATCTCGCGCGCCACCGCTTCGTTCGCCGCGCGCGACGTGAGCTGCGCGACGCCGTCGCGGACTTCGGTCACTTCCGAGAACATGATCGTCGCGCCGGCGCGCACCAGCAGGTCGGCCGCGAAGCCCACGGCCGGGTTCGCGGTGAGCCCCGAAAACGCGTCGCTGCCGCCGCACTGCACGCCGACGACGAGATCCGACGCCGGGCACGTCTCGCGGCGGCGGCGGTTCAACCGCTCGAGATGCGCTTCGGCCATCTTCATGATCGAGTCGATCATCGAGTTGAAGCCGACGTGCGCGGCGTCCTGCAGGCATACGACGCCGCCGTTGCCGGCCGTGCCGTCGGCGGTCACCGGAATCGCACCGGGCGGCAGCAGGCGCTCGGGCTGCAGCTTCTCGCAGCCGAGGCTCACGGTCATCACTTCGCCGCCGAAATTCGGATTCAGGCTGATGTTGCGCAGCGTGCGGATCGGGATGTCGGCGTCGGGGGCGTCGATCGCGACGCCGCAGCCGTACGTGTGTTCGAGCCCGACCACGTCGTCGACGTTCGGGTAGCGCGGCAGCAGTTCGTCCTTGATCCGCTTCACCGCATGCTCGACGACGCCCGACACGCACTGCACGGTCGTCGTGATCGCCAGGATGTTGCGCGTGCCGACCGAGCCGTCGGCATTGCGGAAACCCTCGAACGTATAGCCTTCGAGCGGCTCGAGCGGCGGCGCGGCACGCGTCGCGAGCGGCAGGTCGTCGAGCCCCGGCGGCTCGGGCATGCGCATCGTGCGCTCGTTGACCCAGCTGCCGCGCCGCAGGTCCGTCAGCGCATAGCCGATCACCACGTTGTAGCGGACGACCGGTTCGCCGGCCGCGAGATCGACGAGCGCGACCTTGTGCCCCTGCGGCACGCCTTCGCACAGCGTCAGCCCGTCGGCGAACGTCGCGCCTTCGGGCAGGCCGCCGTCGTTGACGACGATCGCGACGTTGTCGGCCGGATGCACGCGGATGTAGAGGGGAAGCAGTCATTGCAATTCCTGAAGGCTATCGGCGATATCGTTAGTCATCATACGACATTCAACCTCAACCCGCGATGCTGCGTAAACCCTGATCCGGAAAGACCCTGACCTTGAACGGCCAGCAAACCGCTTGCGCCACCTTTTCCCTCGTTGTACGATGACATACAACGACATCGCCAATTCGGCTCGCATGCCGTTTCCCGACGAACCCAGCACTCGCGCTAGACGGACGACCCAATCATGACTTCACCGCAAGAACTCAAACAGATCATCTCCCACGGCCTGCTGTCGTTTCCGCTGACGGATTTCGACGCCGGCGGCAACTTCCGTCCGTCCACCTACGCCGAGCGCCTGGAGTGGCTGGCGCCGTACGGCGCGAGCGCGCTGTTCGCGGCGGGCGGCACCGGCGAATTCTTCTCGCTCACGCAGCGCGAGTATTCGGACGTGATCCGCGTCGCGACGGAAACCTGCAAGGGCAAGGTGCCGATCCTCGCCGGCGCGGGCGGCGCCACGCGCGTCGCGATCGAGTATGCGCAGGAAGCCGAGCGCCTCGGCGCGAGCGGCGTGCTGCTGATGCCGCATTACTTGACCGAAGCGAGCCAGGAAGGAATCGCCGACCATGTCGAGCAGGTGTGCCGCGCGCTGAAGATCGGCGTCGTGGTGTACAACCGCGCGAATTCGAAGCTGAACGCCGACATGCTCGAGCGCCTCGCCGACCGTTGCCCGAACCTGATCGGGTTCAAGGACGGCGTCGGCGAGATCGAGAGCATGGTCACGATCCGCCGCCGCCTCGGCGACCGCTTCGCGTACCTCGGCGGCCTGCCGACGGCCGAAGTCTATGCGGCCGCGTACAAGGCGCTCGGCGTGCCGGTGTACTCGTCGGCCGTGTTCAACTTCATCCCGAAGACGGCGATGGAATTCTACGAGGCGATCGCGAAGGACGACCACGCGACGGTCGGCCGCCTGATCGACGCATTCTTCCTGCCGTACCTGAAGATCCGCAACCGCCGCGCCGGTTATGCGGTCAGCATCGTGAAGGCTGGCGCAAGGCTCGTCGGCCATGACGCGGGCCCGGTGCGTGCGCCGCTCGTCGACCTCACCGAGGCGGAAGCCGCCGAGCTCGACGTGCTGATCAAGAAGATGGGCCCGCAGTAAGCGGCGTTCGCCGGCGGCGCGGGCCCTCATCGGCGCCGCGGCCGGCACGCCTGCATCGCGGCCGGCACGCGCCGGCCGCGATCGTTCGTTACCCTTCCTTTCCGCGATCGCGCACGCATCCGCCGCGATGCATGCCGCCGCCGTCACATCTGCGCGATGATCCCGACGATCCGGTAGCGCACGTTCCCCAGCTTGACCCGCGTCGCCTCGATCTGCCCCGGTGTGCCCGTGCGGGTGCGCGCATTCGATTCGCCGCCGAGGATCTGCCCAAGCACATCGCGGTCGACGACCGCATCGAAGAACCGGCCGACCGTGATCGTCGCCGACTGCTTCGCGGTCGCGAGCTGGCTGTTCGCCTGCATCAGCGCGTCGGTACGCAGGTTCGGGTCGCGCTCGTCGATGCTGCGCCGGTACTGGAGCGCGAACACCAGCGCTTCCATGTCCTGCCGGAAACGGCGAACGGCCTGCCCGAACACGAGCGAATGGGCGTCGGCACCCGTGACGAGCCGCCCCTGGTTGATCGTCACGTCGAATTCGCTGCCGCCGAGGTCGCGCTGGAATTCCTGCAACGCGTTCGCGAGCACACGCCCTTCGCTGTACTGGCCGATCTGGGTGCGCACGGATTTCGCGACGTCGCCGATCGCTTTCCACAATCCGGCCGCGAACAGGTGATCGCCACGCTTGTTGATGTTCATGGAGGGTTCCCTCGTTGTCTTTTGTCGGTCTCTCAGGCTCGCCTGCAGGCCGGGCGGCCCGAGGCACCGGTACTGTAGGAGAAATTCGGGAAACGCGGAAGACACCACGAAAAAAGCGGAGGCGACCCGTCGGCCGCCTCCGCTTTCGTCCCTCCGGGGAGCGGCCCGGCGTCGATTGCCGGGCCGCCCCTCGTTATTCCGCCTTCCCGTCCCGCAAGCGCGGGATCGCCAGCGGATTGCCGTCCTGCAACCCTTCGGGCAGCAGGTCGTCCGGGAAGTCCTGGTAGCACACGGGCCGCAGGAAACGCTCGATCGCCGTCGCGCCGACCGACGTGACGGCCGGGTTCGACGTCGCGGGGAACGGCCCGCCGTGCACCATCGCATCGCACACCTCGACGCCCGTCGGGTAGCCGTTGACGAGCAGGCGCCCGGCCTTGCGTTCGAGGATCGGCAGCAGCCGGCGGGCGAGCGGCTTGTCGTCGGCGTCCATCTGGAGCGTGGCCGTCAACTGGCCTTCGAGCCCGTCGAGCACGCGCGCGACTTCGTCGAGATCGCGGCAGCGCACGATCAGCGACGCCGGCCCGAACACCTCGTGGCTGAACGCCGGTTCGGCCAGGAACGCCTGCGCGCCGACTTCGTACAGTGCGCCGCCGGCCTGGCAGTCGGTCTGCGCCGCCTCGCCCGCGCCGATTTCGCGCACGCCCGGCAGTTCGGCCAGCTTGCCGCGACCGCTGCGGTACGCATCGGCAATGCCGTGCGTGAGCATCACGCCGGCCGGCTTCTTCGCGAGCGCCTGCGCGGCGACGGTTTCGAAGCGGTCGAGATCGGGGCCGTCGATCGCGAGCACGAGGCCCGGGTTCGTGCAGAACTGGCCGACGCCGAGCGTCAGCGAATCGACGAAGCCCGTCGCGATCGCGTCGCCGCGCGCGGCGAGCGCGGCCGGGAACAGCACGACCGGGTTGATGCTGCTCATTTCCGCGTAGACGGGAATCGGCTGCGGACGCGCGTTCGCGAGCTGCACGAGCGCCATGCCGCCCTGCCGCGAGCCGGTGAAGCCGACGGCCTGGACCGCCGGATGGCTGACGAGCGCCGGGCCGATCGCGCGGCCGGGGCCGATCAGCAGCGAGAACACGCCGGCCGGCATGCCGGTTTTCGCGACGGCGGCGCGGATCGCGCGGCCGACCAGCTCGGACGTGCCGAGATGCGCCTCGTGCGCCTTGACGATCACCGGGCAGCCGGCCGCGAGTGCCGACGCCGTATCGCCGCCGGCCACCGAGAACGCGAGCGGGAAATTGCTCGCGCCGAACACGACGACGGGCCCGAGCGCGACTTTCTGCAGACGCAGGTCCGAACGCGGCAGCGGCGTGCGCGCGGGCTGGGCGGGATCGATCGACGCGGCAAGGAAGCGCCCGTCGCGCACGACGCGCGCGAACAGCCGGAGCTGGCCGACGGTGCGGCCGCGCTCGCCCTGCAGCCGCGCGACGGGCAGGCCCGTTTCGGCGTGCGCGCGCTCGATCAGCGCATCGCCGAGCGCGACGATTTCATCGGCGATCGCCTCGAGAAACGCCGCGCGGGCCGCGAGCGGCTGCGCGCGGTACGCATCGAACGCGTCGCGCGCGAGTTCGCACGCGCGGTCGATATCGGCCGGCGACGCGACGCCGAACGCCGGCGCGTCGATCGGCGCGCCCTGCGTCGGGTCGAACGCGTGCAAGGTTCCGGCCGAGCCGGCCACCGCGTCGGCGCCGATCAGCATCTCTCCTGTCAGTTGCATGGGATGTGCTCCGTGGTTCGGGAATGAATGGCTCATTGTAGCGCAACAGATACGATGTCCGCTGACATCATCGCACCCTGTCCGCCGTTTGCGAGGGCGCCGACGATACACCCGCAAGCCTTGTCCGGCCAGGTTCTCACGACTTTCCCACACTGTGGCGACACGCTTCAAAGGGAAAACCCGAAGTTTATGCATCCGGCCATTATCAATAAACTTTCAGTCATGTCATACGACGACGTACATTAAAAGTGAGCCATCAGACTTCCCCTCGCGATCTTCCGCTCGACCTCGCGCGCACCGCGCGCCGGACCGCGGTGCGCTACTGGATCCTGGCGATGCTGTTCGTCGTCACGACGCTCAACTATGCGGACCGTGCGACGCTGTCGATCACCGGCACGCCGATCCGCCAGGCGTTCGGCATCGATCCGGTGACGATGGGCTACATCTTCTCGGCGTTCAGCTGGGCGTACGTGCTCGCGCAACTGCCGAGCGGCTGGCTGCTCGACCGCTTCGGCGCACGGCGCGTCTATGCGGCGAGCATCTTCCTGTGGTCGGCGTTCACGCTGCTGCAGAGCACGATCGGCCTCGGCGGCAGCGCCGCGTTCGCGGTCGCCGCGCTGTTCGCGATGCGCTTCGCGGTCGGCATCGCCGAGGCGCCCGCGTTTCCGGCCAATGCGAAAGTCGTCGCGAGCTGGTTCCCGACCGCCGAGCGCGGCACCGCGTCGGCGATCTTCAACGCCGCGCAGTACTTCGCGGCCGTGGTGTTCTCGCCGCTGATGGCGTGGCTCACGCATGCGTACGGCTGGCACCAGGTGTACCTGTGGCTCGGCCTGGCCGGCATCGCACTCGCGTTCCTGTGGCTGCGCGTCATGAAGGACCCGGCCGACCATCCGGCGGTGAACCGCGCGGAACTCGACCATATCGAACAGGGCGGCGGGCTCGTGCGATCGGCGGGCCGGCCCGCCGGGCCGCGCGACGCCGGCGGCACGCGTGCGGAAGGCGGCCGCGTCGCCGGCTGGTACTACGTGCGCCAGTTGCTGTCGAACCGGATGCTGATCGGCGTGTACCTCGGCCAGTACTGCGTGAACGTGCTCACGTACTTCTTCCTCACGTGGTTCCCGATCTATCTCGTGCAGGCGCGCGGCATGTCGCTGCTGAAGGCCGGCTTCATGACGTCGCTGCCCGCGATCTGCGGGTTCCTCGGCGGCGTGCTCGGCGGAATGCTGTCGGACGCGCTGATCCGTCGCGGCGTGTCGCTGACACTCGCGCGCAAGATTCCGATCGTCGGCGGGATGGCGCTGTCGATGGCGATCATCGGCTGCAACTACGTCGACAGCGAAGCGCTGGTGATCGTGCTGATGGCCGTGTCGTTCTTCGGCAAGGGGATCGGCTCGCTCGGCTGGGCCGTCGTCGCGGACACCGCGCCGAAGGAGGCGATCGGCCTGTCGGGCAGCCTGTTCAACATGTTCGGCAACACGGCCGGCATCGTCGCGCCGATCGCGATCGGCTACCTCGTCGGCGCGAGCGGCTCGTTCAACGGCGCGCTCGTGTTCGTCGGGCTGAACGCGCTCGTCACCGTGTTCAGCTATCTCGTGATCGTGAAGGACATCAAGCGCGTCGAATTGCGTCATCGCGACGCCTGAGGGTCGACGTTCCATGCAAACGGCGGCCGCTTTCGCGCGGCCGCCGTTTTCGCATCAAGCCGCGGAATGCGCGACGCGCAGCATGTCGTGCACGCCGGACGTCATCAGCGCAAGGAACGCGAGCAGGCCGACGTAGCAGAGCGCGTACGTCGTTTTCGTCTCGATCGACGTCGCGTAGTACACGCGGTTCTCCGGCGCGTCGGGATCGTAGCGCCACGCGCGCTTCAGCTGCGGCAGCGCGAGGATCGCCATCACGATCAGCAGCGGGCTCGGGCGATACACGAACAGCGCGATCAGCACGGGCACGCCCGCGAACCAGATGCGCGGCGACAGCACCGCGGTGATCCGCCCGCCGTCGAACGGCGACAGCGGAATCATGTTGAACAGGTTCAGGAAGAAGCCCGTGTACGACAGCGCGAGCAGCAGGTTGCTGTCGGTGTGCCGCGCGGCCGCGTAGCAGGCCAGCGCGCCGAGCGTGCCGACGAACGGCCCGGCAAGCCCGACGTATGCCTCGGTTTCCGCGTCGTGCGGCATCGCCTTCAGCTGGATCCATGCGCCGACGAACGGGATGAAGGTCGGCAGCCCGACGTCGAGCCCGCGCCGCTGTGCGGCGACGTAGTGGCCGGCCTCGTGCACCAGCAGCAGCGCGACGAAACCGGCCGCGAACCGCCAGCCGTAGAACAGCGCGTAGACCGCGATCGACGCCAGCATGGTGCCCGCCGACACGAGAACCTTGCCGAGCTTGAGGCCGCCGAAGATCAGCAGCAGCAGCTTCGTCATTCCTTGCGCTCCGTGGCGGCTGCCTCGGACGCGTCGGCGACCGCCGGCACCGCGGCGGCCTTCGGCTTGCGCCCGAAGAAGCGCTTGAGCGCCGCGCCGCCGGCCAGCAGCGCGACCGCGCCGATCTTGAAGAACTTCACCGCGAACGCGCCGATCAGCGCGAGCAGGCCGAGCTTCTTCGCGCCGACGCCTACGATCAGCGCCGCCAGCCCGTACTCGGCAACGTGATCGGTCGACCGGTTGAAATCGGCGTAGCGCTTGCCGTCGTTGAAGCTGATATTCGACAGCAGGTCGTCGGCCGATGCCTTGTATTTCGGCAGGTCGGCAAGCGTCGACGCCATCGTCAGCGACAGGTAGCCGTCGCGGCCCAGCACGAGCGTCCGGTAGTTCACGCCGTCGTTTGCGGCATTCGGCGCCGCGCCCTTGTCGCGGATGATCGCGGACCACACGAGCCGGTGCGTGGCCGCGTCGTACGCGGGCGCCTTCGCCCAGCCGACCACCTCGGTTTCGGGCAGGCCGCGCTCCTTGCGCGCCGGGTTGTTTTCCTCGGTGCCGGCCTGCAGGCTCTTCAGCAGCTCGTCAGGCTTCCAGTCCTTCGCGTCGTCGTCGCGGATATAGCCGCTCGGCTCGAACGACACGACCGAAATCCAGTCGGCGTCCGGGTCGTCGGGCAGCACGAGGCCGACCAGCTTCGCTTCGTCGATCGAATTGCCCATCGAGCGCAGGTAGCGGCCGGCCTCGGCGGCCGGCACGAACGACTCGCCGGCCTTCAGCTTCAGCACGGCTTCGTGTTTCACGTCGATGTCGGTCGGCCCTTTCACGACCGCTTCGTTGGCGGCCGCGGCGGCGGCCCTCATTTCCACCTGCGCAGCTTCGGTCTGCGCGTGGCCGCTGGTCGCGGCGAGTGCGAGCGTCGCCACGCAGGCGAGCCGGACGGCAAGTCTTTTCATTGTTGGATTCCCCTGGAATGCCTTGTCGTGAATGTGCGCGGCACCGGCCCGTGATTGGTCTCGCGGGTCCGGCGCCGCCTCTCAGGTGGCACGGTCGCCATGGTAACGCAGCGCCGCGACGCGCCAGGGCCCGGGGAGCGGCGCGATGCTTACCTGACAGGTAATGCCCAAGGTGCGCGAGATTGCCTATCATCCGCGTCATGAACCCGACCGCCACCGCCCATTCGCTCTCCCCGTCCGCCGGCCGCGCGTCCGGCGTCGGCCCGCTGCTGCGCACGTGGCGCCAGCGCCGGCGCCTGAGCCAGATGGCGCTCGCGCTCGACGCGGAAGTCTCCGCGCGCCACCTGAGCTTCGTCGAATCGGGCCGCGCGCAGCCGAGCCGCGAGATGGTGCTGCACCTCGCCGAACGCCTCGACGTGCCGCTGCGCGAACGCAATGCGCTGCTCGTCGCGGCCGGCTTCGCGCCGCTGTTTCGCGAACGGCCGTTTTCGGATCCTCAACTCGACGCCGCGCGCCACGCGGTCGAAGCCGTGCTGCGCGGCCACGAGCCCTACCCGGCGCTCGCGGTCGACCGCCACTGGGTGCTGCTCTCCGCGAACCGGATGCTCGGCGCGCTGGTCGCGCAGGCCGATCGGGCGCTGCTGCAGCCGCCCGTCAACGTGCTGCGGCTGAGCCTGCATCCGGACGGCCTCGCATCGCAGATCGCCAACTGGCATGAATGGCGCGCGCACATCCTGCATCGGCTGCAGCGGCAGATCGACGCGAGCGGCGACCGCACGCTGCATGCGCTGCGCGACGAGCTCGCCGCGTATCCGGCGCCGGGCGGCCAGCCCGACACCCCGCCGGCACGCGCCGATTTCGCGGATATCGCCGTGCCATTGCGGTTGCGCACGGCGGCCGGCGAGCTGACGTTCTTCAGTACGACGACGGTGTTCGGCACGCCGGTCGACGTGACGCTGTCGGAACTCGCGATCGAGGCGTTCTTTCCGGCGAATCCGGAGACGGTCGACGCGATGCGGGCGCTGGCGGACACCCTGCCCGCGTCATGACCGCCATCAGCGGCGCTCGAGCGCCAGCTTCACGCCAAGCCCCAGCAGGACCACGCCGCTGACGCGGTGCAGGCGCGTCAGGATGCGCGGGTTGCGCCGGATCGATGCCGACAGCAGGCCGGCGAACAGCGCGACGGGCCCCTTGACGAGAAACGTCAGGCCGGCGAACGTCGCGCCCAGCACGAACAGCGACCGCATCGGATGCGCGGTGCCCGCCGGCACGAACTGCGGCAGGAACGCCAGATAGAACAGCGCGACCTTCGGATTCGACACGTTGGACAGCGCGCCTTGCGCGAACGTACGCAGCCGCGACACCTGCGCGCCGCCGCTGCTGCTGCTCGCGAGCGACGGTTCGCCCGACGAACGCAGCAACGTGATGCCGAGGTACAGCAGGTACAGCGCGCCGATCACCTTCAGCGCCGTGAACAACCATTCGGATGCCTGAAGAAGCGCGCCGAGCCCGAGCGTCGCGAGCATCGTGTGCACGAGCAACCCGACGCTGACGCCCGCGGCGGTCACGAGGCCCGCGCGCGTGCCGCCGGACAGCGTGCGCGACATCACGAGAACCATGTCCTGGCCCGGCGTGACGATGACCAGCAGCGACGTTGCAATGAACGGCAACCAGGATAGATGCGACATGGGAGCACTCCAGAACGGGATGGCCGACGGACGGGAATCGCCCGGCCGGTCGTCAGATTATCGACGCCCTTCCGTGGAGATTGAATGCAAATTTGGCTACTTCACCGGCTTGATTTGGCGCTATTCTCTAGCAATCACGCTCATGGTAGTCAAAAATGTCAATCAAACTGGATGCGATCGATCGGCGCATTCTGCGCGCATTGCAACGGAATTCGAATCAGACGAATGCCGAACTCGCGCAACAGGCCGGGCTGTCGGCCACGCCCTGCCTGCGCCGCGTTCATCTGCTCGAGGAACAGGGCGTGATCGACGCTTATGTCGCGCTGCTGAATCCCGCCGCCGTCGACCTGCGATTCAGCGCGTTCGTGCGCGTCACGCTGGAGCGCCAGGACAAGACGACGGTCGAGCGCTTCGCGCGCGAGATGGAGCAGGCGCCCGAAGTGCTCGAATGTCATCTGATGGCCGGCAGCTACGACTATCTGCTGCGCGTGATCGCGCGCGATCTCGACGACTACCAGCGCTTCCAGATGGAAACGCTCACGCAGATCGAAGGCGTCCGCAACGTCGAAACCGAGATTCCGCTGAAGCGCATCAAGCAGACGGTTCGCCTGCCGATCTAGGCGTCCAGAAACGTGACGGCCTCCCCGGCCGGCTGCCCGTTCAGCGCGCCGTCGCGCACGACGACCTGCCCGCGCACGACCGTATGCACGGGCCAGCCCGTGACTGCGCACCCGTCGTAAGGTGTCCAGCCGCTCACGCTGGCGATCCATTCGTCGCGGATGATCCGTCGCGCCCGCAGGTCGACGATGCTGAAATCGGCGTCGTAGCCGGCCGCGATGCGCCCTTTCCCCTCGATGCCGAAAATGCGCGCCGGCCCTGCGCTGGTCAGGTCGACCAGCCGCTCGAGGCTCAAGCGGCCCGCATGCACGTGGTCGAGCATCAGCGGCAGCAGCGTCTGCACGCCGGTCATCCCGCTCGGCGACTGCGGATACGGGCGGCGCTTTTCGTCGCGCGTATGCGGCGCGTGATCGCTGCCGATCACGTCGACCACGCCGTCGCGGACGGCCTGCCACAACGCGTCCCGGTGACGCCGCTCGCGCACGGGCGGATTCATCTGCGCGAACGTGCCGAGCCGCTCGTAGCAATCCGGCGCAGCGAGGCTCAGGTGGTGCGGCGTGACCTCGACCGTCACGCGCCGCCGATGGTGTTGAAGAAACGCCATTTCGTCCGCCGTGGACACGTGCAGCACATGCAGCCGACGGCCCGTTTCGGCCGCCAGCCCGACGATGCGCCGCGTCGCGATCAGCGCACTGTCCTCGTCGCGCCAGCGCGGATGATCGCGCACGTCGCCGCTCGCTTCCACGATCGCCTTGCGTTCGCGCAGCCGCGCCTCGTCCTCCGCATGCACGGCCATGCGCCGGCGCCCGTTGCGCAGGATCCGGCGTAACACGGTTGCGTCGTCGGCCAGCAGGTCGCCGAACGAACTGCCCATGAATACCTTCACGCCCGCGCAGCCGGGCAGGCGCTCGAGTGCCGGCAACCGCTCCGCATTCACGGCCGAGCCGCCGATATAGAACGCGTAGTCGCACCACGCGCGACCGCGCGCCAGGTCCAGCTTCGCCTGCAGGTCCTGCCCGCTCAGCGTCAGCGGATGCGTGTTGGGCATCTCGAAGACGGTCGTGACGCCGCCGAGCACCGCGCCGCGCGTGCCGGCCTCGAAGGTCTCCTTGTGCGTCAGCCCCGGTTCGCGGAAATGCACCTGGCTGTCGACCACGCCAGGCAGCACATGCAATCCGCGCGCATCGAGCACGACGTCGGCCCGCCAGCTGCCCTGCAACGCGCCCAGCGCGACCACGCGGCCCGCCGCGCACGCGACGTCGATCCGTTCGGCGCCGTTGGGCGTCATCACCGTGCCGCCCTGCACGAGCAGGTCGACGTGGCGACGCGTCGGCGTGTCGGTTGCGTCACGTCCCATCCGCTCGCCCATGACTCAGAACTCGTTCTGGATGTGCTTGTAGCCGAGCACCAGCGCATTGTTCGTGCGCGCGACGTCCTCGGAGAAATCGCTCGCATCGGCCGTGACCTGCGGCAACGCGGCGAGATCGGTTTCCGGCCCGATGCGTTCGGTCGAACGGACGTAGAAGCCCGGCGGCAGATGGCAGCCGTCGACGACCGCGTTGTAGCGCACCACGCAGCCGTCGTCGATCGTGCAGTTGAACAGCACGCTGTTGAACCCGACGAATACGCCGTCGCCGACCTTGCACGGCCCGTGGACGATCGCGCGATGCGCGATCGACGTGTGCCGGCCGATCGTCACGCTCGCGCCCGACTTCGAATGGATCACGACGCCGTCCTGGATGTTCGAATGCGCGCCGATCACGATCGGCGCGATCCGGCCGTCTGCATCCGTTTCGTCCGCGCGGATCACCGCGTACGGGCCGATGAACACGTTCTCCTCGACGATCACGTGCCCGCACAGGATGGCGGTCGGGTCGACGAAGGCGTTCGGATGAATCCGCGGCAGGTCGCCGCGCGGGTTCTTTCGGATCATGAGGATTCCTGCCGGGAAAGGAGGGGGCCGCGCCTGAGCCGCTCGAACAGGCCCGGATCGCTCCACTGCGCGGCGATGGCCGGTGCGAACACGATCGCATCGAGGTCGATCGGGCCCATGCGCGGATTGAAGGCGTCGTCGCGAAAACACTGCGCGTAGCCGGTCTCGGTCTCGTGCACGATGACCGAATGCAGCCGCACGTCGGCTTCGCCGTTCGACATGCGCGTGCCGCTCAGCGCCGCGTCGACGAGGCGAAACAACACGCGCGAGAACTGTTCGGCGCTCGGTGACACGGGCAGCACCACCCAGCGCTCGGAAAAACGACGCATGCTTTCGACGTAGCATGGATCGTCGTCCGACCACAGCGTCACCGCATGATCGAACGCATCGATCAGGTCGCGCACGTCGCCCTTGAGCAGCCCGAAGTCGTAGATCATCTGCCCGTGGTCCAGCGCGTGCGCTTCGAGCAGCAACTCGACGCGGTACGAATGGCCGTGGATCGAATGCGAGCAGCGCCGCGTGCTGCAGCCGCGCACGACATGCGCATTCTCGAACCGGAACAGCTTGCGGATCAGCATGCGCCGGCGCCTTCCGCCATCGGCGCGGCCCAGGCCACCGCATCGTGCGGGTGCAGGCTTTCCAGATGGCGCACCTGGACGCACGGATTCGCGTGACGACCGTCCAGCGCGGCCTGCACGCGGCGCGCGGCATCCTCGACGAACATCAGGTTGCCGCCGTTCAGCACCGCGAACGCCTGTTCGTCCGCGCGCTTGACGGCCGTCTGCACCGGCGTGCCGAGCGCGTGCTCGACGCGATCGATCAGGTCGATCAGCCCCAGCGTCGCGCCGGCGGCGGGCAGCGCCACGCCGACGACGGCTTCGCTGCGCTGGCTGTGCGGCGTGGCGGCCGACGCATGCCGTTTCAGCCATGCGGCGACGGCCGCCGGCGCCACGCGATCCTCGCGGCCGAACGCGGCCAGGAATGCCTGTTCGACCCAGTGCCGCGACAGCGCGGCCGAGCACGGGCATGTGGACGAATAGGCGACCATCACCTGGGCGCGCAGCTCGAACGCTTCGCCGGCAAGCGTCGCGTCGATCCGCACCGGATACGCCTTCCACCCGGCCAGCCCCTCGGTCACGAGCGCGGGGCGGCGGGCCAGCAGGTCGAAGCGCAGCCTCACGCGCGCGCTGCGCGTGTCGCAGTCGCGATGGCTGTCGACCATCGCGCGCAGCACGCGCCCGAGGCCGGCCGGCGACAGCGCTTCGCCGTCGGCGAGCCGGTCGAGCAGCCCGTACAGCCGCGACATGTGGATGCCTTTCACGTGCGGTGCGGGCAGATCGACCTGCACGTCGGCGCGGGCATGCACGTCGCGCCGGCAGCCGGGCTCGGCCACCGCGACGGGCAGGTCGATGCCCTGCATGCCGACCCATTCGAGCGGACGGCGGCCGGGCGCGGCATCGGTCAGGGAAACATCGGGAAGGGCTGCATTCATGCTCGGATTCCGGTGGCGCGCCTTGTCCATCCGGATCGATGCAGGCAGCGCGCGTTCAGGTCAGGACCAGTCGCGAAACGGGTTGTCCCACGTGGTCCAGTGTTCGGGGCCGGCGGCCATCTCGGCGTCGGTCAGCAGGCACGCGTCGAGGCGCGCGCGCAGCGCGGGCTCGTCCATGTCCATGCCGATCAGCACGAGTTCCTGGCGGGCGTCGCCGACGCGCTCGTCCCAGCGCGCGCGGATCTGCGCGACGGCCTCGGCGTCCCGCGGCCAGCGCTCGGGCGGCACGGCCGCCCACCAGTAACCCGCCGGCCCGTGCCGCGCGACCGCCCCGGCCTGCGACCACGACCCGGCGACGGTCGGATGCGTGGCCAGCCAGAAGAACCCCTTCGAGCGGACGACGCCCGGCCATTCGCTTTCGACGAGCTCGAAGAAGCGCCGCGGATGGAACGGCCGCCGCGCGCGGTAGACGAAGCTGCGAATCCCGTACGCGTCGGTCTCCGGCGTATGCATGCCGCGCATCTCCTGCAGCCAGCCCGGCGCGCGCGACGCCTCGTCGAAGTCGAACAGGCCCGTGTCGAGCACGCGCTCGAGCGGCACCTTGCCGAACTCGGCGATCTCGATCCGCGCGCGCGGGTTCAGCCCGCGCAGCAGCGCGACCAGCCGCTCGCGCGCGCCGGCGTCGATCAGGTCGATCTTGTTGATCACGATCACGTCGCAGAACTCGATCTGGTCGACCAGCAGATCGACGACCGTGCGCGCGTCCTCGTCGCCCATCGATTCGCCGCGCGACCGCAGGCTGTCGCGCGACGCGTAGTCGCGCAGGAAATTGAATGCGTCGACCACCGTCACCATCGTGTCGAGCCGCGCGACTTCGCCAAGGCTGCGGCCGTCCTCGCCTTCGAACGTGAACGTCTCGGCCACCGGCAGCGGCTCCGAGATGCCGGTGGATTCGATCACGAGCTGGTCGAAGCGCCCTTCGCGCGCGAGCCGGTCGACCTCGATCAGCAGATCCTCGCGCAACGTGCAGCAGATGCAGCCGTTGCTCATCTCGACCAACTTCTCGTCGGTGCGCGACAGGCCCGCGCCGCCGTCGCGCACGAGCGCCGCATCGATGTTGACCTCGGACATGTCGTTGACGATGACCGCGACGCGCCGGCCCTCGCGATTGTTGAGGATGTGGTTGAGCAGCGTCGTCTTGCCGGCGCCGAGGAAGCCGGACAGGACGGTCACGGGAAGCCGCGTGGACGGACGGGGTGCGGTGCGCATCGGGCGATTCCGGAAGAGGAGGTCGAGGAGCAGATGATATATTGTATCGCAACGATATAACATATCATTTCGGACGTCCAGCGCTCCGATCGAACGACGTGCCGGCCGGAACGGCAAGCGCCCGCACCGGACCGTCGGCGCGGAGCCGCCGCGCAGCGGCCCCGCGCCCGTATTGCCGTCACGTATAAAGCGACGCCTGCGGCAATTCCCCCGTCAGCGCGAACCGGCCGACATCGCGCAACCGGTAGTCGAGCGGATCGTGCAGCGTATGCGTGCGCGCATTCCGCCAGAAACGGTCGAGGCCGAGCGACGCGGCCGTCGCGCGCGCGCCGCACGCGTCGAACAGCGCTTCGCCGTTGTCGAGCGCCGCGCGCTGCGCGACGATCTTCGCTTCCGATACCGCAAGCGCGACGTCGGCGCGCGCGTCGGGCGTCAGCGCATCCTGACGCGCCCACGCGCGCTGCAACGCAGCGGCCGCGCGATCGGCCAGTGCCGCCGCGGCGATCGCGCGCACGCGCATGTCGCCGACACGCTGCAGCGTGTACGGATCGTCTTCCGCCTGCGCGACGTCCGCGTGAATCCACGGGCGGCCGTGCTGCCGCACGTAATCGCGCGCCTCGGCCAACGCGCCTTCCGCCAGGCCGACGAACAGGTTCGTCAGCACGAGCTGCGACACGAGCGTGCGCAGCGTCGCGCGCGGCGTCGGCGGCGCTTCGGAACGATGCAGCACCTCGTCCGCCGCGAGCGTCACGCCGTCGAAGCGCACGCTGCCGCTGTCGGTCTGGCGCTGGCCGATCGGGTCCCAGTCCTCGTTGACCGTGATCCCCGGACGATCGGTCGGCACGACGCCGAACACGGTGCGGCCGGTTGCGGGATCGTGCGCGGACACCGTCATGCGCTGCGACCCGCGCGTACCCGAACAGAAACCCTTCACGCCGTCGAGCCGGTAGCCGCCGTCGGGCGTCGCCGTGGCGATGAGCCGCGTATCGAGCGGATTGACCGCATTGCCCCACCACCAGCGCTGCTCGACCGTGCCGCGCAGATAGCGTTCGCGCTGCGCCGGGTTGCCCCATACGTCGACGCTCACCACCTGCAGGCACTGGAACCCGACGAGATGCGCGAGCGCGCTGTCGACGCGCGCGACCTGCCGGATCGCGTCGTAGATCTCGGGCCATGCGGCTTCCTGCCCGCCGAACGCGCGCGGCACCGCGAGCGTCAACAGGCCCGCGTCGGCAAGCCACTGTTTCTCCTGCGCCGCGTGACCGCCCGTTCGGTCGCGCTCGGCGGCGGTCACGCGCAGCGCGTCGATCGCGCGCGCCAGCGCGTCGCGGTCGACGGCCGGTGCATCGGTATCCGGCGCGAAGGTCGCCGGGCCGCGTGGATCGTTCATGCAAGGGCTTCCTGTGCGACGGTTGCGCCCGACAGCGGCACCAGCGCCTCGAGCCGGCGGCCGGTGAGGCGCGACAGGATCTCGCGCCGCCAGTCGTCGTAGATCGCGCGGTATTCGGCGATATCGGCGCCGAACACGTGCGCGGTGTGCGCGTATTCGTCGTGCAGATAACCGTCGAGCCGTGCCTGCGTTTCCTCGTCGGCCGCGATCACGCGATCGATCAGCGCGTCGCGCGCGGCGGCCGGCAGCGCCTTCAGCGTGTCGAACCACCACTGGACGATCTGCACGCGATGCCACTCCTCGTCCGGCCGGATCCGGTTCTCGCCATGCTCGCGCATCGCGCTGTCGCCGATGCGGCCGGTCTTGCGCTGGATCCACAGCTTCGCGAGGATGTGCAGCTCGTAATGCCATTCGAACGCGAGAAAACCCGCGACGTCGCGCACCGCGATGTCGCCGATGCGCGCCCAGTGCGCGGCGACGAGCCGGTCGACTTCCGGCAGCGGATCGCGCCCCGTCAGTTCGGTGACGCGTTCGCGGCCGATCACCGCGTGCGCGCCGTCGTCGCCGAGCTGGCGCGACAGGATCAGCTGGAAATGCGGATCGTCGCGGAACAGCGTGTCGATCGCCTTCGCGACGACCTGCACGATGAACAGGTCGTGCGACGCCATCTTCGTGTAGTAGTCGGCGACGGCGGCCAGTTCGTCGTCGTTGCGCGGCTCGCGCGGCGGTGTCGCGAGCTTGGCCGGAAAATCCGGACGGTGGCGTCGCGCCACGTCCAGGAACAGCGCTTCCTCGAATGCTCCGTTCCACTCGCGCGGAGCGCCGATGGGCAAGGTCATGGGTAGGTTCTCTCAAGATCAGGAATGAAACGAGCGGACGCTTGTGGCGTCGCTCAGGTACGCCGGGTCACGCGTCGGACCAGGCGGTCGCCCGTGATTTGCACGGCCGAGACGAGCGCGATCAGGATCACGATCACGGTTGCCATGACGGTAGTGTCGAAACGTTGATAGCCGTAGCGGATCGCCAGATCGCCGAGCCCGCCCGCGCCGACGGCGCCCGCCATCGCGGTCGAGCCGATCAGCGCGACGACGGTGATCGTGAAGCCGCCGAGCATGCCGGGCAGCGCCTCCGGCAGCAGCACGTGCCACACGATGTGGCGGCGCTTCGCGCCCATCGCGAGCGCCGCCTCGATCAGTCCGCGATCGACTTCGCGCAGGCTCACTTCGGCGATCCGCGCGAAGAACGGGATCGCGGCGATCGACAGCGGCACGACGGCTGCCCACACGCCGATCGTCGTGCCGATCAGCACGCGCGTGAACGGCAGCAGCGCGACGAGCAGGATGATGAACGGCGTCGAGCGGAACACGTTGACGAGCGCGCCGAGCACCGCGTTCACGCCGCGCCGCGCGTAGATCCCGCCGGGTGCGGTAGTGACGAGGATCACCGCGAGCGGAATGCCGAGCAGCGCGGCGATCGCGGCCGATGCCGCGACCATCGACAGCGTGTCGCGGATCGCGTCGAGCAGTTCGGGCCACCAGAGCTCAAACATAACCGAGCACCTCCGCGTGATTCGCGTGGCGCCGCGCGCGTTCGAGCAGCACGGCGACCGCGCGGCGCGCAGGCTGCGCGCCCGTGTCGTCCACGCCGGGCGCGGCCGCGATCACGAGCCGCCCCTGCGCATGGCCTTGAATACGCTCGATGCCGCCGTGCAGGAACCGCACCGAGCCGCCGAGCGCCGCCGCGAGCGCGCCGACGTCGGGCTCGCCGCCGCTCTCGCCCGTATAGCGGACGTCGAGCACGACCTGCGCACCGTCGGGCAACGCGGCCTGTTCGGGCAGCGGCTGCACACGCGCGGCCAGCTCGGCCGGCAGGTCATGCTGCAGCGTACTGAGCAGCGCGCGCGTCGCGCCGTGGCGCGGATCGCCGAACACACGCCACACGGCGCCCGTTTCGACCACTTCCCCCTGTTCGATGACCGCGACCGTATCGCACACCGCGCGGATCACTTCCATCTCGTGCGTGATCAGCACGATCGTCAGCCCGAGGCGGCGGTTGATGTCGGCGAGCAGCGCGAGGATCGATTGCGTCGTCTCCGGATCGAGCGCCGACGTCGCCTCGTCGCACAGCAGGACCTCGGGATCGTGCACGAGCGCGCGGGCAATGCCGACGCGCTGCTTCTGCCCGCCCGACAGGCTCGCCGGATACGCATCGCGCTTGGCCGCGAGCCCGACGAGATCGAGCAGCGCCTCGACCTTGCGCACGCGCTCGGCCTTCGGCACGCCGGCGATCTTCAGCGGCAGCGCGACGTTCTCGAACACCGTCTTCGCGGACAGCAGGTTGAAATGCTGGAACACCATGCCGGTGCGCCGCCGCAGCGCGACGAGCCCATCCTCGTCGAGCGCGCCGACGTCGACGCCCTGCACGCGCACGCGGCCCGAACTCGGCCGTTCGAGACCGTTCACGAGCCGCAGCAGCGTCGATTTGCCGGCGCCGCTGCGGCCGATGATCCCGAACACCTCGCCGCGCCGCACGTCGAGCGTCACGTCACGCAGCGCGGCAGCGTGGCCGCGCGGCGTCGCGAATACCTTGCCGACCTGCTCCAGCGAGACGGCCACGCCGTCATATCGCGCGGCCGCTTCGTCACGCGCCGCGGCCCCCGCGCCGGCCCGCACGGCCGACGGCTCGATGAAACCCAGCGTATCGAACAATTGCGTCATCGCTTCGCTCCGTCAGGTTCACGCATGCGCGGGATGCGCGGGTTCGGTTTGCGCCGCGGCGGCCGGCCGGTGCTGCGCGCCGGTGTGCCACGCGGGCAGGCGCGGGCCCGCGCCGAACAGCTTCTCGCGCAGCGTCGGCGCGGGATCGTAGTCTTCCTTGTAGACGCCGCGGTTCTGCAGTTCCGGCACGACCCAGTCGACGAAATCCTCGAACGATTCGGGCATCACGGTGCGCGTCAGGTTGAAGCCGTCGATGCCGGTCTCGTCGATCCACGACTGCAGTTCGTCCGCGACCTGCGACGGCGAGCCGACGATCGGCGCGTAACGGCCGCCGAGCGACATCTGTTCGAGCATGCGCCGCACGGTCCACGTGCCGGTCGTGCTCTTGCGCGAGATCGCGTCGACGGCCGACTGGATCGAATCGGTCTTCACGTACGAGATCGGCTCGTCGAGGCCGTACTGCGCGAAATCGATGCCGGTCGAGCTCGCGAAATGCGCGAGGCCGGCTTCGGGGCTCGCATAGCGCCGGTATTCGTCGAATTTCTCGCGTGCGAGCCGCTCGGTCTCGGCCGTCACGACGCTCACGCCCGCGAAGATCCGGATCGATGCCGGATCGCGGCCCTGCCGCGCGGCGGCCGCGCGGATGTCGAGCGCCGCCGCGCGCGCGGCCGCCTTGCTCTGCCCGTTCACGAACACGCATTCCGCGTGACGGCCCGCGAACTCGACGCCGCGCGCCGACGACCCGGCCTGGTACAGCACCGGCGTGCGCTGCAGCGACGGCTCGCTCAGATGGATCGCGTCGACCGAATAGAACGGCCCGTCGTGCTTCACGCGCCGCACCTTGCCCGGCTGCGCGAACACGCGCGCCTGCGCATCGCGGATCACCGCGTCGTCGTCCCAGCTCTGTTCCCACAGCTTGTAGACGACGTCCATGTAGTCGTCCGCGCGCTCGTAGCGGTCGTCGTGGCCGATTTGCTGCGCGAGGCCCATCCCGCGCGCGGCGCTGTCGAGGTAGCCGGTGACGATGTTCCAGCCCACGCGGCCTTTCGTCAGATGATCGAGCGTCGACATGCGGCGCGCGAACAGATAAGGCGGCTCGTAGGTCAGGTTCGCGGTCACGCCGAAGCCGAGATGCCGCGTGACCTGCGCCATCGCGGGCACGAGCAGCAGCGGATCGTTGACCGGCACCTGCACCGATTCGCGCAGCGCCGCTTCGGGGCCGCCGCCGAACACGTCGTACACGCCGACGATGTCCGCGAGAAAGATCCCGTCGAACTTGCCGCGTTCGAGCGTCTTCGCGAGATCGGCCCAGTAGTCGAGATCGGTGTAGTGCGCGGAGCGGTCGCGCGGATGCGTCCACAGCCCGTGGTTGATGTGCCCGACGCAGTTCATGTTGAACGCGTTGAGCAGGATCTTCTTGCGGTTCGCCGTCGTCATGCCTGCCTCCGTCACCACGCGATCGCGTACAGCGAGCCGAACGCGTTGTCGAGCGCACGGCGCACGGCCGGCGAGTGCTGGTAGATCGCGATGAACTTGCGGATGCGCGGATCGTTCGCGCTCTCGGGCCGCACGACCCACTGGATCGCGAAGTTCTTGTTCTCGGTGCCGTCGAACAGCAGCGCGCTGTTCGGATCGGTCGTGCCGGCAAGCTTGATGAAGCTCGGGTAGCCCTGCGCGAGATCGACGTCGTCGAGCGAGCGCGCGAGCTGCGACGCCTCGAGCGGGATGATCTTCAGATGCTTCGGGTTGGCGACGATGTCGTGCGTGGTCGCGCGGTAATCGGCGCCCGGCTTCAGCGTGATGAGCCCGGCGCGCTGCAGCAGCAGCAAGCCGCGCCCGCCGTTGACCGGATCGTTCGCGATCGCGACGCGCGCACCGTCCTTCAGTTCGTCGAAGCGCTTCACCTTCTTCGAATAGAGGCCGATCTTCATGATCGTGCCGGGCGCGATCGAGATGAAGTTGTAGCCGCCCTGCTTCTTCGCGTTCTCGAGAAACGGGATGTGCTGGAAGTAGTTGACGTCGATGTCCTTGTTCGCGAGCGCGGCGTTCGGCGTATTCCAGTCGGTGAACTCGACGATCTTCACGTCGAGCCCCTGCTCTTTCGCTTCCTTCGCGGCGATCTTCAGTGCCTCGATCTGCGGGCTGGTCGAGATGCCGACCTTCAGCGGCGGGGTGTCGGCGCGCGCGCCGTTCAGCAGCACGACGCCGAGCAGCGCGGCCATCAGCAGGCGAGCCGTGCGGCCGGCGGAAAAGCGGGCGGAAAAAACGGGATGCAGCATGAAACCACTCCTGTCCAAAGACGGTATCGACGGATGAGCGGCGCCGCGGCGAACGCATGGGCGTTCTCCGGACGGTCGTCATCGCATCGGAAAAGGATCAGCCGATGATAGAGAGCGGCGCGGAGGCGGTCTACGAAGCGATTGTGGGAAGAAAATCGCGCGCGGCGATATGGCGGGCGACCGGGCGCGCCCGAAGGGCCGGCCGGACGCCGGACCGGGTGCCGGGCCGAAATCTCGGCCTGGGCGCGCGGCGAATTCCGAAATCTCGGCCAGCCGGCCGGCCAACCCTTTCCGCAGACGAAACAAATCCCTTATGAATCAATGGATTGAAAATATTCCGGCAGGCCTGATTCCTGGCACGGGGGTTGCGTAACAGACGGCACACGATGCCGCGAAGCAATGCAGGCATTCCAACATCAGGAGACACGTCTTGCAGACCTCTATCCATACCCCGTCCCATCCCGAGCCGATTGCCGAAGCCGGCCCCGCCACGCGCGCACGCTTCTGGCCGGAAGGCTGGTGGAAGCTGATGGAAATCCGCATCGGCATCATCCCGCTGCCCGTCTACGTGATCCTGTTCGCGCTGATCGTCGGTTTCGCGGTGACGGGCAAGGTGCCGGGCGAAATCTCGATGGCGATCGCCGTGCTCGCGTTCTTCGGCTTCACCTGCGCGGAACTCGGCAAGCGCCTGCCGCTCCTGCGCAACATCGGCGCGGCCGCGATCTTCGCGACCTTCGTGCCGTCGGCGCTCACGTACTACCACGTGCTGCCGAAGCCGGTGCTGAACCTGACCGTCGAATTCACGAAGTCGACCAACTTCCTGTACCTGTTCATCGCGTCGATCATCGTCGGCAGCATCCTGAGCATGGATCGCCGCGTGCTGATCCAGGGCTTCGTGAAGATCTTCATCCCGCTCGCGGCCGGTTCGGTCGCCGCGGCGATCGTCGGCACGGCCGTCGGCACCGCGCTCGGCCTCGGCGCGCGCCACACGCTGCTGTACATCGTCGTGCCGATCATGGCGGGCGGCGTCGGCGAAGGCGCGATTCCGCTGTCGATCGGCTATTCGGAACTGATGCATCTGCCGCAGGGCGAGATGTTCGCGATGGTGCTGCCGCCGGTGATGCTCGGCAGCCTGACCGCGATCATCCTGTCGGGCGCGCTCGACATGCTCGGCAAGCGCCTGCCGCACCTGACCGGCAACGGCCGCCTGCAGGTCGGCGAAAGCGGCGACATGACGCCGGAAAGCGAAGAGATCCGCGGCCACGTCGACGTCACGCACATCGCGGGCGCCGGCATCACCGCCATCACGCTGTACCTCGTCGGCCTGATGGCGCACAAGCTGTTCGGCTTGCCCGCGCCGGTCGCGATGCTGTTCCTCGCGGTGCTCGTGAAGCTCGCGCGCGCGGTGTCGCCGCCGCTGCAGGAAGGCGCGTTCGTCGTCTACAAGTTCTTCTCGACCGCCGTCACGTATCCGCTGCTGTTCGCGATCGGCGTCGCGATGACGCCGTGGGACAAGCTGACCGCCGCGTTCACGATCGTCAACGTGGTCACGATCGTGTCGACCGTCGCGACGCTGATGGGCACCGGTTTCGTGGTCGGCCGCCTGCTGAAGATGTACCCTATCGACACCGCAATCGTGAACGCCTGCCACAGCGGGCAAGGCGGCACCGGCGACGTCGCGATCCTGACCGCCGCGAACCGGATGCAGCTGATGCCGTTCGCGCAGATCGCGACGCGGATCGGCGGCGCGATCGTCGTCACGGTGACGCTGATCCTGGTCGCGCACTTCGGTTGATGCGCGGCCGCGCGCACCGTCGCGCAGGCTGCTTCGCACGCGCCGCCGCCGGCCTCGCCGGCGCGCGGCGCGTGTCGTTAGGGAGGGCCGGTTGCGGAGGGCCGGTTGCGGAGGGCCGGTGGCGGACGGACGGTAGCGGGCTTCGATGAGGGCGAACGTGCAAAAGGGCTTCAAGGGAATCCCGTGGTGGGGCTGGGCGTCGGCCGCCGCGCTGTATGTCGGCGTGGCGGGCGCCGCCGTCGATTTCGCGTGGGAGCGCGCGATCGACGCGCTCGAGGAAACCGGCGCGCACCGGCTCGACCTGTATGCGTCGAGCCTGAAGAGCGAACTCGGCCGCTTCGAGATCCTGCCGGGCCTCGTCGCGCGGCAGGACGGCGTGCGCGCGATGCTGAAGGCCGCGCCGCACGATGCGCCCGCGCTCGTGCACTCGGTAAACACCTACCTCGAAGCCGTGAACCGCGACGCCGGCAGCGGCGCGGTCGACGTGATCGACCTGCAGGGCGAGGTGATCGCCGCCAGCAACTGGAACGAGACGATCAGCTTCGTCGGCACCAACGTGTCGTACCGGCCGTACTTCAAGGACGCGCTCGCGCGCGGCAGCGGCCGCTTCTTCGGGATCGGCACCAACACGGGCGTGCCGGGCGTCTATTTCGCGAGCGCGGTGCGCGACGACGGCGTGCCGATCGGCGTGGCCGCCGTGAAGATCAGCGTCGATCCGCTCGAATCGGCCTGGCGCGCGCCGGGCGTCGCCGCGATGGTCGTCGACAGCAACGGCGTGGTCGTGATCTCGACCGAGCCCGCATGGAAATTCACCGCGCTGCGCCCGATCACCGCGCAGCAGCAGCGCGACATCCAGGCGTCGCGCCAATACGCGGGCCGCACCGTCGACGCGCTGCCGTACCGCCGCATCGGCGACCGCAGCTCGGCCGCGTGGTTCGGCACGTTCCCCGATCCACGCCGCGCCGGCCACACCACGCGTTATCTCGTGATGTCGCGCCCCGCGCCGCAGGCCGGCGATTCGCTGATGGTGCTGCTCGACATCGCGGGCGCGCGGCGCCAGCAGCAGACGGCGTTCGTGTTCGTCACCGGCGCGTTCCTGATCGCGGCGCTGCTGGCCGGCTATGCGATCCAGCGCCGCCGGGCGATCGTCGCGCGGCTGAACGCGCAGGACGCGCTGCGCCGCGCGAACGACCGGCTCGAACTGACCGTCGCGCAGCGCACGGCCGCGCTGACGGCCGCGAACGAGCGGATGCAGCGCGAGATCGTCGAGCGCGAGCGCACCGAGCAGCGGCTGCGCGCGTCGCAACAGGAAGTCGTGCATGCGGGCAAGCTCGCGGTGCTCGGGCAGATGGCCGCCGGCCTCACCCACGAGCTGAACCAGCCGCTCGTCGCGATCCGCACGCTGTGCGACAACGCGCGCACGTTCTTCGAGCGCGGCCAGCCGGCGCCGGCGCTCGCGAACCTCGAACGGATCGGCAAGCTGGTCGACGGCATGGCCGTGCTCACCGGCGAGCTGAAGACCTTCGCGCGCAAGCCCGACGTCGAACGCGTCGCGGTGTCGCTGAACGAGGCCGTTGCGCATGCGCGGCTGATCTACGACGCGCGGATTCGCGACGAAGGCGTGCGGCTCGACGTGAACATCGCCCCCGGCACGACCGTGTCGGCCGAGTCGAGCCAGTTGCAGCAGGTGATCGTGAACCTGCTCGGCAACGCGCTCGACGCGGTGCACGACGCACCAGTGCGCCGCATCGTCATCGAAGCCGCCGGGCCCGACGAAGCGGGCCGCGTGCGCTTCACGGTGGCCGACAGCGGCGCCGGCATCGCGCCCGACGTGCTGCCGCACCTGTTCGAGCCGTTCGTCACGACCAAGCCGCGCGGCCAGGGCCTCGGGCTCGGCCTCGCGATCACGTCGCGCCTCGTCGAGGCGTTCGGCGCGAGGATCGCCGCGACGAACCGCGACGAGGGCGGCGCGCAGTTCAGTATCGAATTCGCGGCGGCCACGCCGCAACAGAGGATAGAGCATGGAAGATAAGATTCGCGTGCTGGTCGTCGAGGACGATGAAAACGTCCGGATCGGCGTCGAGCAGGCCGTCGCGCTCGCCGGGTTCCCGGTGGACGCATTCGCGTCGGCCGCCGACGCGCTCGCCCACGTCGCACCGGGCGCGCCGGTCGTGATCGTGTCGGACGTGCGAATGCCGGGCATCGATGGGCTGCAGCTGCTCGACCGTGTGATGGCCGTCGATGCGCAGATCCCGGTCGTGCTGATCAGCGGCCACGCGGACATCTCGACGGCCGTCGGCGCGATGCAGGTCGGCGCGTACGACTTCATCGAGAAGCCGTTTTCGTCGGACGTGATCGCCGGGCGCGTCGCGCGCGCGGTCGAGAAGCGCCGCCTGACGCTCGAGGTGCAGGGGCTGCGCGCGGCGTTGAACAACTGGCAGGGCATCGAGGCGTTCGTGCTCGGCAAGTCGCCCGCGATGGCCGACGTGCGCAAGAAGATCCTGCGCCTCGCCGATACCGCGGTGTCGGTGCTGATCACCGGCGAGACGGGTACCGGCAAGGAGCTCATCGCACGCAGCCTGCACGACTTCGGCGGCCGGCGCGACGCGCACTTCGTCGCGCTCAATTGCGGCGGCCTGCCCGAGCAGATCTTCGAGAGCGAACTGTTCGGCCACGAAGCCGGCGCGTTCACGGGCGCGATCAAGAAGCGCATCGGCAAGATCGAATGGGCGGACGGCGGCACGCTGTTCCTCGACGAGATCGAGACGATGCCGATTGCGCTGCAGATCAAGATGCTGCGCGTGCTGCAGGAGCGCGTGGTCGAGCGGCTCGGCGCGAACGAGCTGATTCCGGTCGACTGCCGCGTGGTGGCCGCCTCGAAGGCCGATCTCGCCGAACTCGCGGCCGACGGGCGCTTTCGCGCGGACCTCCTGTATCGCCTCAACGTCGCGCAGATCGAGCTGCCGCCGCTGCGCGAGCGGCGCGAGGACGTACCGCTGCTGTTCGAGCATTTCGTGCTCGCGGCCGCGCGGCGCTTCGGGCAGCCGGCGCCGGTCGTCACGGCCGCGCAGGTGTCCGAACTGATGACGCATGCGTGGCCCGGCAACGTGCGCGAGCTGCAGAACGTGGCCGACCGCTTCGTGCTCGGGCTGACCGGCGACAGCCTGCTGTCGTCCGGCGCAGCGCCGGTCGTGGGCGGCACGCTCGCGGAGCAGCTCGCGTATTTCGAACGGATGCTGATCGAGGACATGCTGCAGCGTCACCACGGCAACGTGGCCGATGCCAGCGTCGCGCTCGGCATGCCGAAGAAGACGCTCTATCACAAGCTGCGCAACCTGCGGATCCCCGCGCGCGGCGACGCGGCGGCCGACGGTGGCGAATGACGCGAACGAGGGCACGCACGACAGCATGGATCGCATCGAAGTCACCGAACGCGGACGCATCACCGGCCACCTGATCCGCGGCATCACGCACGCGCGGAAGACCTTCCGCCCGAGCGACTGGCCCGAGCGCCTCGCGGGCGTCATCACGCTGTTCGTCGGCGAACGGCGGCCCGGCTATCCGTGCGCGCTATCGCGGCTCGCGATGCCCGTCGTCGACGGCAACGTCAAATGCCTGTTCGTGTCGGACGAATTGCGCACCGTATGCGCGGACGCATTCGCCTTCGCGATGCAGTTCGCCGCCGACAACGACCTCCCCGTCGCGCTTCAGACCGCGCCCGCGTTGACGGTGCGCTGACGCGCGGGCCTCCTCTTTTTCGCGGCGAAGGCGCATGCGCGCGGGCCGTCGCGCGCCCTTTCATCGGCGAAATGAATCGTCAGACGATTGAAGGCTTTGACACATGACCACGCTGCGACAAGGGTTTCCGCCGCAGCCATCAAAAAAATTGATCGTCACGATGAAAATTATGCGTTTTCCTTGCAGGTCGCCGTGATGCATAGTTGCGTCGTGTTGACGCACCTTTGAGCCTTTCAGTCATGAACATGCGAATCGAGCCGTCCGTGCTCGCGAACCCCGACCTGCAATTCGCGACGCTTTCGTCGGGCATCAGCCTGCCGTATGTCGAGCGGGGCAGCGGTGCGCCGATGGTGTTCGTGCACGGCTCGCTGTGCGACTACCGCTACTGGGATCCGCAACTTGCCGCGCTGTCGGCCCACTACCGCTGCATCGCGCCGAGCCTCAGCCACTACTGGCCGGCCGTCGAAGCGGGCATCCAGGACGAGTTCAGCTGGCAGAACCACGTCGACGAGCTCGCCGAATTCATCGACGCGCTCGATCTCGGCCCCGTGCACCTGGTCGGCCATTCGCGTGGCGGCAGCGTTGCATTCAACGTCGCGCGCCAGCATCCGCACCTCGTCGAGTCGCTCGTGCTCGCCGATCCGGGCGGCCCGCTGCAGCAGCCAGGCGTGCGCGAAGCCGCGCTGCCGGCCGCCGCGCTCGCGCTGCGCACGCAGGCCGTGAACCTGATCGGCCAGGGCGACGTCGAATCCGGTCTCGAGATGTTCGTCGATTCGGTGAGCCTGCCGGGCGCGTGGAAAAAGAGCACGTCGCGCTTCCGCACGATGGCGATCGACAACGCGAGCACGCTGCCGAAACAGCTGCGCGACCCGCTGCCCGCGTATTCGCAGCACACGGCCGGCGATATCGCATGCCGCACGCTGCTGATCGACGGCCAGCGCAGCCCGAAGATGTTCCGCCACAACGTCGATACGCTGTCGCAGTGGATCGCCAACGCGCAACGGCAGACCGTCGCCGGCGCGTCGCACGGGATGAACGCCGCGAGCCCCGCCGTGTTCAACCGTTACGTGCACGAATTCGTCGCCGCGTGATTTCCGGGGCGGCTGTCGCGCCGCCCGTCACGCCTTTTCCCCTCCGACACGAAACGATGCGGGCGGCCAACCCCGCGTCGCGCCGTTGCGCCTGCCTTTGCCTCAGACGACCGGTTCGGCCTTGCGCGTCACCGCATCCGGCAATCCGAACACGCTGTCGAACGCCCAGTTGTACGTGAACGTGAAGATCGGGAAGAACACGATCAGCACCGCGTCGTACAGGAACGCCTGCCACAGCGACACGTCGAGCCACCACGCGATCAGCGGAATCAGGAACGTCACCAGCGCGACCTGGAACCCGATCGCATGCACCACACGCCGCCCGACCGTGCGCGTCGTCGCCGCGCTGCGCCGCTCCCATGCCTCGAACGCGAGGTTGTACAGAAAATTGACCGTGACGCCCGTCGTCGAGATCATCACGCCCAGCAGGCCGCTCGCCGCGACACTCGCCCCGCTCAGCATGCCGAGCACCGACGACGCGACGAGGATGCCGAGCACCTCGAACATCACGACGTAAACTACTGCGTCTCTTCCACCCTTGCATGACCATCCACCTTCATGTCGAACAAGGTGGCGAGACTATCAGCGGGCCGCCGCCCGCCCAAGTCAGGTCCTTTCAATTTTGCTGACAGGAGGCCGCCGATGCTGACCAGCGATCACATCGACATGCTGCTGACCGTGATCGACCAAGGCTCGTTCTCGGCAGCCGCGCGTGCGCTCGGTCGCACGCCGTCGGCCGTCAGCATGGCGATCGCGAACCTCGAGGCCGAACTCGATCTCGTGCTGTTCGATCGCGGCTCGCGCGAACCGACGCCAACCGCCGCGATGATCGCGCTGCTGCCCGATGCGCGTGCGATCGCCGATCGCCGATCGGCTGCATGCGCTGCGTGCGCATGCGCAGCACTTGTCCGAAGGCGTCGAGGACACGCTGCGGCTCGGGCTCGCGGCCGAACTCGACGGCGCGCCCGTTGCGCGTGCGCTGACCGCCGTTGCCGCGAAATACCCGGCGCTCGCGATCAGCATCGTGACCGCGCCGCAGGACGCGATCGTCGACGCCCTGCATCGCGGCACCGTCGATCTCTGCGTCGCGTACGGCGGGCTCGACCTGCATCCGCGGGAGCAGATTCATGCGCTGTGGACCGAGACGCTGCTAGCCGTTGCGGCGCCCAATCATCCGTCGCTCGCCGAAGCCGCGCATCCCGAAGGGATCGAGCGGCTGTCGGGCTTCCGGCAGATCGTGATCGCCGATCCCGAACGGCCATTGACCGACGTGCGGCCGCTGATCGGCAACCGCACCTGGAAAGTGACCGACATGGCGACCGCGATCTCGCTCGTGAAGGCCGGGCACGGCTGGGCGAACCTGCCCGAATCCATGATCGGCCGGTATGTCGCCGACGGCGAACTCGCGCCGCTCGTGTTCGCGAACATCCGCAACGGCTTGCCGCTGCCCGTTTATCTGCGGCGGCCGAAGCATACGGAGCTCGGCAAGGCGGCGAGCGAGCTGGTGCGCGCGCTGCGGGCGGCCGGCGACGGCAAATAGCCGGCGTGGCGGCCATCGCCGCCACGCCGTCGGTCAACGCCCGGCGGCCTGACCGTTAGTTGCGATCAATGCGAGGCAACCGCCGCGCCCTGAATCGAATCGACGAGCGCTGCGTTGTCGTACCGTCGCCCGGCAATGCCCCATCCGCCATCGGCCGCATGCACGACATTCACCCATACCTGCGCCGGCGTCAGGCGCCCGCCCGCGCGATGCAGCACGATCCCGGTCGCCCGTTCGACGAATTGCCGCTGCTTGTCGGGCGCCGCGAGCGCCACGGCAGGCAGTTTCAGTTCGACGAACGCGGCGGGCGCCGCGCGGCCGTGCACGAAGGTCCTGTTACGCGGCAGCACGTTGAGCGTGCCCACCACGTTCGGCGCCAGGAACCCGTTCCCGGTCAAGCCCTCGACTTCCAGCAGCGCATCGGTCAACTCGGCAAACACCGGCCCCTCGTCGTCCGGCGTGAAAACCCCTTCGGATACTGTCAGCGTAATCGGCATCGCACTTTCTCCAGGTCAGGTCATCGGAATCGTGACGTGATATAAATATCAGTCACTCTCTATACATTAGACACTGATCGCTCTCTATGCAAGTCATAAAGAGAGCGATCGCTCTGAAGCGAGCCTGTCATGCGTTATTCCGTCGAGCACAAGCACGAAACCCGCACGCGCATCCTCGAAGCCGCGAGCCGCCTGTTCCGCCAGGAGGGTTACGGCGGCTCCGGCATCGGTCCGCTGACGAAAGCGGCCGGCGTCACCAACGGCGCGTTCTACGGGCATTTCAAATCGAAAGGCGAAGCGTTCCGCACCGTCGTGCTCGACGGCCTCGACCAGCTCCGGCAAGGCGTCGCGGCGCTCAAGGCCGAACACGGCGCGCGCTGGCGGCGCCCGTTCGTGTCGTTCTATCTCGGGCCGCGGCGCACCTGCGCACTCGGCGAAAGCTGCGCGCTGCCGAGCCTGTCGCCCGAAGTGATGCGCGCCGACGACGACACGCGCGACGCGTACGAACAGGCGTTGCGGCAGATCGTCGACGAAGTGTCGTCCGGGCTCGGCGACCGACCCGACGACGACCGCGCGATCGCGTTCCTCGCGCTGCTGTCGGGCGGCGTCACGCTCGCGCGTGCCGTGCGCGATCCCGAACTCGCGCAACGCATCGCCGATGCGGTCGGCCGCTACGCAGTCGTGATCGCCGAGCGCACGGACGTGCAGCCCGAACGGCAGCCCTGACGACCGGCCAATGAAAAACCCCGATCCGCGTTGCCGCGAATCGGGGTACTGGCCTCCACCATCTGCCTGAACGGCCCTTGACGGGCCGCCGCGTCAACGTGCTGCGACTTCCGCCTTCACGGAGGCCGCATCGCCGACCGCCGTCGGCGCCGCGCCCCAGCCGCCGCCGAGCGCGCGGATCAGGTTGACGGTCGACACGGCCTGCGCGCCGGTCAACTGGTTCGCCTGCAGTTGCGACTGCAGCACCGAGCGCTCGCTGTCGATCACGTCGAGATAGGCGACCTCGCCTTCCTGGTACTGCGTCCGAGACAGCTTCGCCGCACGGCGCGACGCGTTGACGGCCGCATCCTGCGCGCGGATCTGGTCGTCGAGCAGGCGCAGGTCGGACAGATTGTCCTCGACCTCGCGGAACGCGACGAGCACCTGCTGCCGGTAGTTCGCGACCTGCTCGTCGTACTGCGCGCGCGCCTGCTGCACGCCGGCCGCGCGACGGCCGCCGTCGAACAGCGGCAACGTCAGCGCGGTGCCGGCGAACGGCCCGAGCAGGAACGTGCGGCTCGACCACAGGAACAGGTTGCCGAGCGTCGACGCTTCATAACCGAACGAGCCCGTGATATCGAGCTTCGGGAAGTACGCGGACTTCGCGAGGCCGATCCGCGCATTCGCGGCGGCCATCGCGCGCTCGGCCGCCGACACGTCCGGACGGCGTTCGAGCAGCGCGGACGGCAAGCCCGGCGGAATCTTCACCGCGACCGGCACGATCGGCGTTTCCTTGAACCCGAAATCCGCGGGCGCCTTGCCGAGCAGGATCGCGAGCGCATGCTCGGACGCCGCACGCCGGCGCGCGACGCCGACCGCATCGGCCTGCGCGCTGGCCAGCTCGTTCTTCGCGCGCGACACGTCGAGCTCGCTGATGTCGCCTTCGTTGAAGCGGCGCTGCACGAGCGTCAGTGCCTGCTCGCGCAGCTCCACCGTGCGGCGGTACAGGTCCTGGTCCGCATCGAGCTGGCGCAGTTCGAAGTAGTTCTGCGCGACGTCGGCCTGCAGCGCGAGCTGCACCGAACGGAACAGCGCTTCGCTCTGCGCCTGGTCCGCACGCGACGCCTCGACGTTGCGGCCCACGCGGCCGAACAGGTCGGCCTCGTACGACACCGTGCCCTGCGCGCGCCACAGCGTCGCGTTGGTCGGGCCCGTGCCCTGCGGCTGGAACTGCGACGCCGACGACAGCCCTTCGCGCGTCGGCCCGAAACCGGCACCGACCTGCGGGAACCATTGCGAACGCGCCGAACGCGTCGCCGCGCGCGCTTCCTCGACACGCGCGGCCGCGGCCTTCAGGTTCTGGTTCGCGGCGAGCGCCTGGGTCTCGAGCGAATCGAGCACCGGGTCGCCGAATACCTTCCACCATTCGCCGCGATGGGCGCCGTCCGACGGCTCGGCCGTCTTCCAGGTGCCGGCCTGCTCGCCGGCGGCGAGCGTCGGCGCTTCCTTGAATGCGGCGGGCGCCGCGGCATCCGGACGCTGGTAGTCGGGGCCCACCGCGCACGCGGCGAGCAGCGTCGCGAGCAGGGTGCTCGCGGCCGCCACCTTCGCGAAGCGCATCAGGCCGTTCGTGTTGTGCATGTTGTCCATCTTGTTTTCCTCAAGCATCCGAAGCCGACGCGCCCGACGGCGGCACGCCGTAACCCGACGAATCCTTGCCGGCGACGTGGATCTTGCCGCCCGCGAGCGTCCGCAGCACGACGTAGAACACCGGCGTCAGCATCAGCCCGAACAGCGTCACGCCCAGCATCCCGAAGAACACCGCGACCCCCATCGCATGGCGCATTTCCGACCCGGCCCCCGTCGACGTGACGAGCGGCACCACGCCCATGATGAAGGCGATCGACGTCATCAGGATCGGGCGCAGACGCAGCCGGCTCGCCTCGATCGCGGCCTCGAGCGGCGTCCTGCCGTCGTGTTCGAGCTCGCGTGCGAACTCGACGATCAGGATCGCGTTCTTCGCCGACAGCCCCACCAGCACCATCAGGCCGATCTGCGTGAAGATGTTGTTGTCGCCCTGCGTGAGCCACACGCCCGTCAGCGCCGACAGAATGCTCATCGGCACGATCAGGATCACCGCGAGCGGCAGCGTCAGGCTTTCGTACAACGCCGCGAGCACGAGGAACACGAGCAGCACGCTGATCGGGAACACGTACATCGCCGAATCGCCGGCAAGAATCTGCTGGTACGTGAGGTCGGTCCACTCGAACCGCACACCGCGCGGCAGCGTTTCATGCGCGATGCGCTCGATCGCGGCCTGCGCCTGGCCCGACGAGAAACCCGGCGCCGGGCCGCCGTTGATGTCGGCCGCCGTGTAGCCGTTGTAGCGCACGACCATTTCGGGGCCGAACGTCGGCGTCACCGTGACGAGCGACGACAGCGGCACCATCTCCCCCTTGTCGTTGCGCGTCTTCAGCTGCAGGATGTCGTCCGCGCGCTGGCGGAACGGCGCATCGGCCTGCACGCGCACCTGGTACACGCGCCCGAAGCGGTTGAAGTCGTTCACGTACAGCGAGCCGAGATACACCTGCATCGTGTTGAACACGTCGGTCACCGGCACGCCGAGCTGCTTCGCCTTCACGCGATCGAGATCGACGTTGAGCTGCGGCACGTTGATCTGGTAGCTCGTGAACAGCGGGCCGAGTTCAGGCGCCTGCTGCGCGCGCTTGATGAAGTCGTTGGTCGCATCCGACAGCTTCGCGTAGCCGACCGCGCCGCGATCCTCGATCTGCATCTTGAACCCGCCGAGCGTACCGAGCCCCAGCACCGGCGGCGGCGGGAACACCGCGACGAACGAATCCTTCATCGTGCTGTACTGCTGGTTCAATGCGCCCGCGATCGCGCCGGCCGACAGCGCCTTGCCATGCCGTTCCGAGAACGGCTTCAGCGTGACGAACACGATGCCCGCGCTCGAGCTGTTCGTGAAGCCGTTCACCGACAGCCCCGGGAACGCGACCGCGCTCTCGACGCCCGGCTGCTTCAGCGCGATCGAGCCCATGTCGCGGATCACCTTCTCGGTACGGTCGAGCGACGCGCCGTTCGGCAGCTGCGCGAACGCGATCAGGTATTCCTTGTCCTGCGCGGGCACGAAGCCGCCCGGCACGACCTTCGACACGAGCACGGTCGCGCCCACCAGCACGAGGTACACGCCGAGCATCAGCGTCTTGCGCGACAGCACGCCGCGCACGCCGCGGCCGTAGTTCTCCGCGCCGCGATGGAACACCTTGTTGAAGCCGCGGAAGAAGCCGCCGAGCACGCGGTTCATCACGCGCGTGAGCCAGTCTTCCTTGTCGCCGTGACCCTTCAGCAGGATCGCGGACAGCGCCGGCGACAGCGTCAGCGAGTTGAACGCCGAGATCACCGTCGAGATCGCGATGGTCATCGCGAACTGCTTGTAGAACTGGCCGGTCAGGCCCGACATGAACGCGAGCGGCACGAACACGGCGACGAGCGTCAGCGCGATCGCGATGATCGGCCCGCTCACTTCCTGCATCGCCTTGTAGGTCGCCTGCCGCGCGTTCATCCCGCTCTCGATGTTCCGCTCGACGTTCTCGACGACGACGATCGCATCGTCGACCACGATCCCGATCGCGAGCACCATCCCGAACAGCGACAACGCGTTGATCGAATACCCGAACGCCAGCAGCAGCGAGAACGTGCCGATGATCGACACCGGCACCGCGATCAGCGGAATCAGCGACGCGCGCCAGGTCTGCAGGAACACGATCACGACGATCACGACCAGCGCGATCGCCTCGAGCAGCGTGTGCACGACGGCCTTGATCGACGAGCGCACGAACTGCGTCGGGTCATAGACGATCTTGTAGTCGACGCCCGCCGGCATGTCCTGCTTCAGCTCGGCCATCGTCTTGCGGACTTCGTCCGAGATCTGCAGCGAGTTCGCACCCGGCGACTGGTTGATCGCCATCGCGACGGCCGGCTTGTTGTCGAGCAGCGAGCGCAGCCCGTATTCGGACGCGTCGAGCTCGATCCGCGCGATGTCGCGCAGGTGCGTGACGCCGCCGTCCGGCGTCGTCTTCACGACGATGTCGCCGAATTCGTCTTCCGTCTGCAGACGGCCGCGCGCGTTCACCGACAGCTGCAACGGCGTGCCGGGCAGCGACGGCGACGCGCCGATCACGCCGGCCGCGACCTGCACGTTCTGCTCGCGGATCGACTGCACGACGTCCTCGGCCGACAGCCCGCGCTGCGCGACCTTCTGCGGATCGAGCCATACGCGCATCGCGTAGTCGCCCGAACCCCACAGCTGCACCTGGCCGACGCCCTGGATCCGCGACAGGCGATCCTTCACGTTGATCAGCGCGTAGTTGCGCAGGTAGGTCATGTCGTAGCGGTTGTCCGGCGAGATCAGGTGGACCACCATCGTCAGCGTCGGCGAGCTCTTCACCGTCGTGATGCCGAGCCGCTGCACGTCTTCCGGCAAGCGCGGCAGCGCCTGGTTCACGCGGTTCTGCACGAGCTGCGTGGCCTTGTCCGGATCGGTGCCGAGCTTGAACGTGACGGTGATCGTCATGTTGCCGTCGCTGTTCGCCTGCGACTGCATGTAGAGCATGTCCTCGACGCCGTTGATCTGCTCTTCAAGCGGCGACGCGACCGTCTCGGCGATCACTTTCGGGTTCGCGCCCGGATACTGCGCCTTCACGATCACGGAAGGCGGCACGACTTCCGGATACTCCGAAATCGGCAGCAGGAACATCGCGATCACCCCGCCGAGCAGGATGATCACCGATAGGACTCCTGCAAAGATCGGCCGGTCGATAAAGAATTTGGAAATGTTCATGTGTGGCTCTGTCTGGTTGAACGCGGATGCGAAGCGGCGGGCCGCTTACGAATCCGCCTTCGCCGGTGCGGCCGGCTTCGCGTTGTTCGCGAGCGGCGCGGACGGCGCATCGCCGCCCGTCATCGGGACCATGTGCGGCTTCACCTGCTCGCCGGGGCGTACGCGCTGCGTGCCGTTCACGATCACGCGATCGCCGGCCGACAGCCCGCTCACGATCACGCGCCGGTTGCCGTGCTGCATTCCCTGCTGCACTTCGCGGTACGACACACGGCCCTGCTGGTCGACGACGAACACGAACTTCTTGTCCTGGTCGGTGTTGATCGCCGCGTCGTCGACGAGCAATGCCTCGTGCGGCGCGCTGCCGCCCACCTTCACGCGTGCATAGAGCCCCGGGACGAGCGCGCCGTCGGCGTTGTCGAAACGCGCGCGTACGCGGATCGTGCCGGACGACGTATCGAGCCGGTTGTCGACCGAATCGATCTCGCCGCTGCGCGAGTAGCCCGTTTCGTTCGCGAGACCGAGCTCCACCGGCACCTTGCGGCCGTTGCGCGCGCCGTTGATGTATTGCAGGTAGGTCTGCTCGTCCGCGTCGAACGACGCGTAGATCGGCGACACCGATACCAGCGTCGTCAGCGGCGCGGCCGACGCGCCGGCCGACACGACGTTGCCGAGCGTGATTTCCGCGCGCGACACGCGGCCCGACACGGGGGCGGTGATCCGCGTATAGCCGAGGTTGATGCGCGCCGTTTCCAGCGCGGCTTCGGCGGCCTTCAAGTTCGCCGTCGCCTCGCGCGCCGCGTTCTGCTTCTCGTCGTAGTCGCGCTTCGCGATCGCGTTGTCGCCGATCAGTCGCTGCGCGCGCTGCCAGTCCGTCTGCGCATAACCGTTGCGCGCCTGCGCGGCGGCCAGCTGCGCGGCCGCGCGATCGGTTTCGGCCTGGTACGGGCGCGGGTCGATCACGAACAGCACGTCGCCCTTCTTCACGAGCGCGCCGTCCTTGAAGTTCACCGCGACGATCGTGCCCGACACCTGCGGACGCACGTCGACTTTCTCGACCGCTTCGAGGCGGCCCGAATAACTTTGCCAGTCGGTCACGGTTTGCGGCACGACGGTCGCGACGTCGACTTCGGGCAGCGGCGCCGCCGCTTTCTCGGGCGCGTTCGCGTTCACGCGCATCGCGCCGAACGTGCCGAGGCCGACGACGGCGAGCGTCACGATCGCCGCGGTGGCGATTCGCGAGCGGGAGGTGCGTAGGATGGCCATGTGGATCTCCAGTAAACGTGGAATGGTTTTGGTTATTCGGAACGGTTCGGCTGGCGCGCCTGGAAGCGGCACTGGAAGAAGCGCACAGCTTCCTCGAACGCGGCTTCGTGCGTCGCGAGCGCGGCGTGCGTGATGTCCGGATAGCGGATCACCTGCGTGAGCACGCCCGACGAGATCAGGCAGCTCGCATATTTCTCCGCTTCGACGTGCAGCACGTCGTTCTGCGCGGTGACGACGAGCGTCGGCGGCAGCCCCGCGAGGCGCACCGACTCGAGCGGCGCCGCGTACGGATGCATGCGCTGCGCCGCCTGCGGCAGATACGCGCGATAACAGGCCGCGCATTCGCGCGGGGTGATGTCGGACGCGAGGCGCTCGGCGTCGCCGATGCGCGTCATGCTCGGGTCGAGCATCGGTCCGAACAGCGCCTGCGCGGCGATCGACACTTCACCGCGGTCGCGGGCGATGAAGGCGAGGCAATTCGCGAGCTGGCCGCCCGCGTCGTGGCCGGCGACCCCGATCTTCTTCGGGTTGCCGCCGAACGCGCGGGCCCGCGTCGCGACCCACACGGCCGCGCGATACGCATCCTCCGGCGCGGCCGGAAAGGGAAAGGCCGGCGCGAGCGAATAATCGACCGACACTACGAGTGCTGGTAAGCGTTCTGCTAAAAAACGCGCGGCGAAATCCGCGTCCTCGAGCGAACCGCGGACGAAACCGCCGCCGTGGAAATAAAGCACTACCGGCAACCCGGTCTTGTCCGGGCGGCGGTAGAGGCGCAGCACGATGTCCTGCGCGTAGCCGGGAATTTCCACTTCGGCGACCGTCAGCGCCGCGCCCGCCAAGGCTTGCGCGGGCAACGCGGCTTTCAGGAATTTGCTGAATTCAGAAGCGTCCATGACGATGCAGCATCCATTTCGAGATGGAACGAATTCTGGGTCCGGCAGACATTGGGATAAATGCCTATAATCCGGCAACACAATTCAACGCCCCCGAACAATCCGAGGCTGCGTTTACCCACGAGGTAGCGCAGCCTTGTTGTTCCGGCGGCAAATTAGATTGCGGAGGTTGTGATGGACCGGCTTCAGGCCATGCAGGTGTTTACTCGCGTCGTCGATACAAGCAGCTTCACCAAGGCAGCAGAAACGCTCGGCCTGCCGCGAGCGTCCGTCACGACGATCATCCAGAATCTCGAAGCCTTCCTCGGCGTGCGGCTGATGCACCGGACCACGCGCAGGCTGTCGCTCACGCCGGACGGCGCCGCGTACTACGAACGATGCGTGCGGATCCTCGCGGACGTCGAGGAAACCGAAGCGAGCTTCCAGGCCAACAACCGGAAACCGCACGGAAAGTTGCGTATCGACATGCCGGGCTCGATCGGGCGGCTGCTCGTGATTCCGTCGCTGTGCGAATTTCATACGCGCTATCCGGACATCGACCTGCAGCTCGGCCTGTCCGACCGGCCGGTCGACCTGCTGCAGGAAGGCGTCGACTGCGTGATCCGGGTCGGCGCGCTGCAGGATTCGTCGCTGGTCGCGCGTCGCGTCGGCCTGTTCGAATGCGTGACGGTCGCCGCGCCCGCGTATCTCGAGCGCCACGGCGAGCCGCAGACGATCGACGATCTCGGCCAGCACAAGGCCGTCAATTATTTCTCGAGCCGCACCGGCCGCACGATCGACTGGACGTTCCTCACCGAAGGCAAGGAAATCGAGGTGAAGATGAACAGCATCGTGTCGGTGAACGACGCGGATGCGTACGTCACCTGCGGGATCGAAGGCTTCGGCCTGATCCAGCCGCCGCTCTTCATGGTGCTGCCGCAGCTGCGCGAAGGCCGGCTCAAGGAAGTGCTGCCCGGCGTCAAGCCGCTGCCGATGCCGATCTCGGTCGTGTATCCGCACAGCCGCCACCTGTCGCCGAAGGTGCGCGTGTTCGTCGACTGGGTGGCCGAGGTGTTCGACCGCTGCCCGCTGCTGAGCGGCAAGGGCAGCCTCGACGCGACGTGCAGCAAGCGCACGTTCGAGGAAGCCGAACGCGCGCCGGCGCTCGACACGCCGGTCATCAACGAATGGGTCGCGTAATCGTCTGACCTGCATGCGCGGGCCGCGCGGCCCGCGCATCGTCCGCTCTCCTCGCCGTCTTCAAGCCGCCATGCGCGCGGCGCATCCGATCCTTCCCGATTCCGCAGCAAACCTTTGTGTCGCGAGCAGCAATCGCCCGCGCGCGCCGTCGCGGGTGGCCGCCGCACCCGCGTGCGCCCCGCTGCACGGGGCTGCCGGCAATTTCCGCATAACCCTGTCGTCCATGCGGATGTCGATTGTTCCGGTGCGGCGACAAATCAATTCGCGTCTGCCGCATTTATCGCGACCGAACAGATACCTAGAGTAAACCCTGTCGCGCACCTCGTTGCGCATCGAACAGATCCCGCTCGATGGGACCGGAGCAGCGCTCGGACGCCCGCTCCGACATGGGATCCGAGTCAGCGCTGAAGCGCTGACTCATATCGACACAGGAGTTATGCCATGAACCGCCGCCATCTTCTCTCCGCCCTCGCGCTCACGCTCGCCGTGTCCGCACCGGCCTTCGCCGATTCGGGCACGCCGCACGCCGGCGACTACGGCAATACGTCGTGGTACGCGCAGCACAATGGCCCGCGTACGCGTGCCGAAGTGAGCGCGGAAGTCGTGCAAGCGCGCAAGGACGGCACGCTCGCGTACCTGCGCAAGGCGAATTCGTATCCGCAAGGGCTCGAACTCGCCCAGGGCCCGTATCGCTCGCTGCCGGAAAGCAACCAGCTCGCCGGCGGGGGCCGGTAAACGCGCGACGCCGCGCAACGGGTCGGCCCGTGCGCGGCGTCGCGGCACACCTTTCGACGACTCGCCGAGTCAGTGACTTGCAGGAGCACATGATGAACGACACCCTTCCTTCGCCGCTCGATCACTGGGACGACACCACGCCGGTCTGGACGCCGTTCCGTTCGGCCCCGCGATCGCATTGACCGCCGGCCGAGTCATCGTCCGGCCGTCAACGGCGCGGCACGCCGTCGCGCCATTCGCCCCAGTGCGTGACGATGTCCTGAACCAGCGGATTACCCGCGCGGTACAGGTTTTCGGTCGCCGGGGCGAAGCCGCCCTGGTCCGCGTAGTTCAGCAGGTTGTCGGCGCTCGTCTGCCCCGCATACGGGCGGTCGAAATCGGACCCCGTGCGCAGCACCGCGACGCGTGACAGGTCGACCCGCTTCACGCTCGCCGCGCGCTTGAGCGCCTCATACGTCGCGTTGTCTTCCTGCGCGGTCATGCAGTAGGTGCCCTTGCCGTCGGTCAGGATCTTCGTCCACTGGCGCGCGCGCTCGCCGATCAGCGTGCCGGAGAACCACGTGTTGCCCGATGACGTATCGCACTGGATCACCGTCGGCGGCCGGTTCGCCGGCGCATACGTGAACTTCGCGCGGGCAGCCTGCGCCTGCGCGCTGTCGGCGAGCACGACGTTGCGCGACAGCGCGTACGCGGCGTCGGTCAGCTGCGGGTTGAGCTGGAACACTTCGGTGCGATAGTCGAGCGGCGGCTTGTCGTTCGGGCTCTTCGTGTTGATGCCGAGGAAACCCGTGTTCCAGCCGGCGGGAATCTCGCGCGCGTCGAGCTCCCACTGCAGGCTGAAATCGACGAGGTATTTCGACCACGCGGCCGAACCGACCGTGCCCTGCGCGGGGTCGACGCCCGCGATGCCGGACACCAGGAAATACGTCCGGCGCAGATCGAAGCGCTGCGAGAACGTGAGCGCCATGATCGTCGCCGACGCGTTCGCATAACCCATGCCGGTCGTCACGACGCACACGTCCTGCTTGTTGCAGTGAACGGCCGGGTAGTCGGGCGACAGGCCCGGCACGGCGATGTCGCGCCACGGGCCGAGCCGGTCGAGCCACGCCTGGCCCTCCGGACCGAACATCGTGATGATCATGACCTTGACCGGGCGGCCCTGTGCACCGGTCTCGGCGAATGCATGGTTGCCCGCGTTGTTGCCCTGGTTGTCCTGCGCGATCGACGGCGCGGTCGCACAGGCCGCGAGCGAGAATGCGGCAGCGGAAAGGATGGAGCGAGTCAGCATCGGCGTTCCTTGTTTCGATGATGTTGGGTGAGAACGGCTCTCGGAGACTGCGCGAGGGAGTATAGAACGGGCGTACGCAATGCGGAACCCGACTACGAAACGGCGAACGGTGTTTCGTGCGCATGGACGCGTGTTGCGTGACGGAATGCGCGCGTTCGCCGCCGTATTGCAAACATCAGGAATGCTATCGGGTTGGCCGCCCGTGCGACGCCGGCCGCTGCCCGCCGCGCTACACGCGCATCAGCCCCGCAACACCGTAACCGAGCACGACGAGCGCGGCGACCACATGGCTCGCCGCGAGCCACCCGGGCGACTTCACGAAGCGGCCGATCGCGCTGCCGCCGAACGCGAACACGAGCTGCCCCGCGAGGCTGCCCGTGAACACGCACGCGACACCGGTCAGCCAGTGCCGATGCGCGCCGGCGGCAGCCGTTGCATAGCCGTAGAACAACAGGATCGTCAGCGGGTTCGCGAGCGTGACGACGAACATCGACATGAACGGGCGGTCGCCCGGCGGCGGCGTATCGCCTTCGAGCGTGCGCCGACGGTCGCGCAGCGCCTGCCACAGCATCCGCATGCCCATCGCGAGCAATACGCCCGCGCCCACGCTACGGAACAACGACAGATGCGCCGCGAGCGTGCTCGCGAGCATCGCGCCGATCGTGAACGCGACGACTGCATGACAGCCGTCCGCCGCGGCAACGCCGATTGCCGCGCGCACGCCGGTCGCCGTGCCGGCGCGCATGCCGTAGTTCGCGATCATCCATGCAACGGGCCCGACCGACAGCGCGATCATCAGCCCGAACAGGAAGTCGTTCATCGATCGTCGATGCCTTCGAGGGAAGGCATTGATTCCGGCGACTGCATAAAGAACCCGCGCGGAAAATCCGCGTCAGGCGACGTCGACGCGCGCGGGCCCGTCCACCATCTCGCCGATCACGGCCGCGCGGTCGAAACCGTCGGCACGGAAGCACGCGAGCACGTCGTCGACCGCGTCGGGCGCGCACGCGACGAGCAGGCCGCCCGACGTCTGCGGATCGGTCAGCAGCGCCTGCGCGACCGGCGGCAGGCCGTCGGCGAGCCGCGCGTCGGTGCCGTACGCGGCCCAGTTGCGGCCCGACGCGCCGGTGAACACGCCGTCGGCCACGAACGCCTCGACGCCGGCGAGCCACGGCAGCAACGCATAGTGCACGCGCGCGGTCAGCTGCGCGCCGCGCGCCAGCTCGAGCGTATGGCCGAGCAGCCCGAAGCCCGTGACGTCGGTCAGCGCGTGCACGCCCGGCAGCGCGGCCAGCTCCGTGCCCGGCCGGTTCAGCTTGGTGGTCGTCGCGACCATCTGCGCGTAACCGTCGGCATCGAGCTGGTTCTTCTTCAGCGCGGCCGACAGCACGCCGACGCCGAGCGGCTTGCCGAGCACGAGCACGTCGCCGGCGCGCGCGGCCGCATTGCGCTTCACGCGCGACGGGTGCACGACGCCGATCGCCGCGAGCCCGTAGATCGGCTCGACCGAATCGATCGAATGGCCGCCCGCGACCGGAATGCCGGCGTCCGCGCACACCGATTCGCCGCCGCGCAGCACGGCCGCGATCGTTTCATGCGGCAGCACGTTGATCGGCATGCCGACCAGCGCGAGCGCGAGGATCGGCTTGCCGCCCATCGCATACACGTCGGACAGCGCATTGGTCGCCGCGATGCGGCCGAAGTCGAACGGATCGTCGACGATCGGCATGAAGAAATCGGTGGTCGCGACGATCGCCTGCTCGTCGTTGAGCCGGTAGACGGCCGCGTCGTCGGACGTCTCGGTGCCGACCAGCAGGTCCGGGAACAGCGCGGGCGGCGTCGCGCGCTTCAGCAGTTCGGACAGCACGCCCGGCGCGATCTTGCAGCCGCAGCCGCCCCCGTGCGACAGGCTCGTGAGGCGCGGAACGGCAGGCTGGGCTTGGGTGGCTTCGGTCATCGTCGGCATCCGGTGAATAACAACGTTCTATTATCGACAATTCCGCGCGAGCGCGCCGGATACCCACATAATTGACGGCGCCGTCCCCCGCCCGCCGCCGCCCGCACCTTCGTTCATGGATCACCTGTTCATCGGCCTCGTGCTGTGCTCCGCGCTGCTGCACGCCATCTGGAATGCGTTCCTCCACGTCAGCGAAGACCGGCTCGTGCAGCTCGGCACGATGTCGCTGCCGTATCTCGCGTTCGGCATCGCCGGCGCCGCGCTGCTGCCGGCGCCGGCGCCCGCCGCGTGGCCGTACATCGTCGCGTCGGCCGCGCTCGAGGTCGCGTACTGCTTCACGCTCGCGCGCGCGTACCGCAGCGGCGAATTCGGCCAGATCTATCCGATCGCGCGCGGTATCTCGCCGCTGCTCGTGTCGGTGCTGGCGCTCGCGATGCTGCACGAGCGGCCGACGCCGTTCGGCTTCGCGGGCATCGCGCTGGTGTCGTTCGGGATCATGTCGCTCGCGTTGCGGCGCGGCTTCCGGTTCTCCGGCGAAGGCGTGCCGTATGCGCTGCTCACGGGCGTGTTCATCGCCGCGTACTCGATCTGCGACGGGATCGGCTCGCGCCTGTCCGGCAGCGCGCTCGGCTACATCGCGTGGGTGTACCTGCTGTGGAGCGTGCCGCAGCTCGTGCTCGTCGGCGTGCTGCGCGGCGGCCCGCGCGCGGTGCTCGCGTCGCGCACGGCACTCACGCAGGGCGCGATTGCCGGCACGATCTCGCTCGCCGCATACGGGATCGTGATCCTCGCGTACCGGCACCTGCCGGTCGCGACCGTGTCCGCGCTGCGCGAAACGAGCTCGATCTTCGCGGTCGCCATCGGCTGGTTCGTGATGCGCGAGCGGCCCGGCGCGCAACGGCTCGCCGCGTGCGCGCTGGTGGTGGCCGGCGCGGCGCTGATCCGGCTGTAGGCGCGCCCGCGCCGGCCTCGCACCGACCACCGGCGCCGCCCCGCGACGATGCCGCTGCCGCGCCGTCAAGCCACCGCGACGGCCCTGCCGAAGGCCCGCTCGTCGATCGCCTCGGCGAGCGTCGCGAACGCGGTCGCGATCTCGTCTTCCGGCACGCACGCATAACCGAGCAGCAACCCCGACGCGGCGCGCTCGCGATCCGCGTAGTAACCGGACAGCGGCCGCACGACGATATTGCGTTCGAGCGCGGCCTGCGCGACCGCGCGATCGTCGACCCCTTCCGGCAGTTGCGTGACCAGATGCAGCCCCGCGTCGCTGCCGAGCGCCTGCAGCGTATCGCCGTAGCGGCGCGCGACCGCCTCGAGCAGCACCTCGCGGCGCTGCCCGTACAGCGTGCGCATCTTGCGGATATGCGACACGAAGTGCCCTTCCGCGATGAATTCCGCGAGCACCGCCTGCTGCAGCAGTTGCCCTTCGCGGTACAGCTCGGCGCTCGCGGTCGCGAAACTTTCCGCGAGCGGTTCCGGCGCGACGAGATACCCGACCCGCAGCCCCGGGAACAGCGTCTTGCCGAAACTGCCGACGTAGATCACCTGCCCGGCCGTGTCGAGCCCCTGCAGCGACGCGAGCGGCCGGCTGCCGTAGCGGAATTCGCTGTCGTAGTCGTCCTCGATGATCCAGCAGCCGTGCTGGCGCGCGTATTCGAGCAGCATCCGCCGCCGCGCGAGGCTCATCACCATGCCGAGCGGATACTGGTGCGACGGCGTGACGAGCATCAGCTTCGGCGGCGCGGCGAGATCGGCGGCCGACGGCGCGATGCCTTCGTCGTCGACCGGAATCGGCCGCGTGGTCAGCCCCGACACGTTCAGCACGCTGCGCACGCCCCAGTAGCACGGGTCCTCGGTCCAGATCGCGTCGCCCGGATCGGTCAGCAACCGCACCGCGAGGTCGATCGACTGGTGGATGCCGGTCGTGATCACGATCTGCTCGGGCGTGCAGCGCACCGAGCGCGACGTGCGCAGGTAGTCGGCCAGCGCCTCGCGCAGCAGCGCGAGCCCGCCGCCCGGTGCGTACGTCAGCAGGTCGGGGCGCAGGCGCCGCCAGTACTTGTTGTGCAGCCGCGTCCACACGCGCGCCGGAAATCGCGACACATCGGGCACGCCCGGCATGAACGCGCCGCCCTGGCGCTTCGACACGCCGGCGCCTTCGACAAGCCGCGTGCCGCGCGCGGACAGCCGCCGCGCGGACGGCATCACGACGGCGGGCCCGGCCGCCGCGTCGGGCGGCACGCCGACGATCTCGTCCGGCGCGCTGTCGGCGACGAAGGTGCCTCGGCCGGTCGCCGAATTCACATAGCCTTCGAGCGCCAGCTGTTCGTAAACCTGCGTGACCGTGTTGCGGGCGATGCCGAGTTCGGCGGCCAGCAGCCGCGACGACGGCACGCGCGTGCCGGCCGGCAGTTCGCGCGACAGGATCGCCTGTTGCAGCAGCCGGTGAAGCTGCCGGTAGATCGGCTGTGCGCCGCCGCGCACGAGGCGCTGCGCCAGCCAGTCCGACAACACGCTCGCGCGCATGATTGGCTCCTGAATATTTATTGAAATGGCTCTGATTGCCAGAGCCAAATGTGATTATAGTCGCCTCCATGGGCTGCCAAGGCGCCCGAATTTCTACTCACCGGAAAGAACATCAAGGAGATGACCGTGAAGAATGCCGATCTGCAGGCCCGCAAGAACGCCGCCACCCCGCGCGGCGTCGGCGTGATGTGCGATTTCTACGCAGCCCGCGCCGAGAACGCGGAACTGTGGGATGTCGAAGGCCGTCGCTTCATCGATTTCGCCGCCGGCATCGCGGTGCTGAACACGGGCCACCGCCACCCGAAGATCGTCAAGGCGATCTCGGATCAACTGAACAGCTTCACGCACACCGCTTACCAGATCGTCCCGTACGCGTCGTACGTCGAGCTGGCCGAGAAGATCAACGACCGCGCGCCGGGCGACTTCCCGAAGAAGACCGCATTCTTCACGACCGGCGCCGAAGCCGTCGAGAACGCGATCAAGATCGCGCGGGCCGCGACCGGCCGCCCGGGCGTCATCGCGTTCTCGGGCGGCTTCCACGGCCGCACGATGATGGGCATGGCGCTGACCGGCAAGGTCGCCCCGTACAAGCTGAACTTCGGCCCGTTCCCGGGCGACGTGTTCCACGCGCCGTACCCGAACGCGCTGCACGGCGTGACGACCGCCGACTCGATCAAGGCGATCGAGATGCTGTTCAAGGCCGACATCGATCCGAAGCGCGTCGCCGCGATCATCTTCGAACCGGTCCAGGGCGAAGGCGGCTTCAACCCGGCACCGGCCGAATTCGTGCGCGCGCTGCGCAAGATCTGTAACGAACACGGCATCCTGCTGATCGCCGACGAAGTCCAGACGGGCTTCGCACGCACCGGCAAACTGTTCGCGATGCAGCACTACGACGTGCTGGCCGACCTGATCACGATGGCGAAGAGCCTCGCGGGCGGCATGCCGCTGTCGGGCGTCGTCGGCCGTGCGGACGTGATGGACGCGGCAGCGCCCGGCGGCCTCGGCGGCACGTACGCGGGCAACCCGCTGGCCGTCGCCTCGGCGCACGCGGTGCTCGAGATCATCGACGAGGAAAAGCTGTGCGAACGCGCGACGCAGCTCGGCGACGTGCTGAAGGCGAAGCTGACCTCGCTGCAGGCCGACGTGCCGCAGATCGCCGACGTGCGCGGCCCGGGCGCGATGATCGCGGTCGAGTTCCTGAAGCCGGGCTCGGGCGAGCCGGATGCCGAATTCACGAAGCGCGTGCAGACGCGCGCGCTCGAGCGCGGCCTGCTGCTGCTCGTGTGCGGCGTGTACTCGAACGTCGTGCGTTTCCTGTTCCCGCTGACGATCACGCAGCCCGTGTTCGACGAAGCGCTCGCGATCCTCGAGGAAGTGCTGAAGGAAACGGTCGGCGTGCCGGCCTGAGTGCCCGCCCACTTCAACTGAATGGGCCGCCGCCGTCGTGAAGACGGCGGCGGCCGTTTTCATCCGTCCTTATCCGTCCTTTTCAAAGCAGGCGATTCATATGAGCACCGTTCAGGAAACCCTGGCACTGAAAGATCCGTCGCTGTTCCGCCAGCAGGCGTACGTCAACGGCGAATGGCAAGGCGCAACGAACGGCGAGACGTTCGATGTCCGCAACCCGGCGACGGGCGGCCTGCTCGGCACCGTGCCGGCGATGGGCACGGCCGAGACGCGTCACGCGATCGACGCCGCGAACGCCGCATGGCCGGCGTGGCGCAAGAAGACCGCGAAGGAACGCGCGGTCATCCTGCGCAAGTGGCACGACCTGATGATCGAAAACGCCGACGACCTCGCGCTGATCCTCACGACCGAGCAGGGCAAGTCGCTGGCCGAGGCGAAGGGCGAGATCGGCTACGCGGCGTCGTTCCTCGAGTGGTTCGCGGAAGAGGGCAAGCGCGTGTACGGCGACACGATCCCGACGCCGGCGAGCGACAAGCGCATCGTCGTGACGAAGGAAGCGATCGGCGTGTGCGCGGCGATCACGCCGTGGAACTTCCCGGCGGCGATGATCACGCGCAAGGTCGGCCCGGCGCTCGCGGCCGGCTGCCCGATCGTCGTGAAGCCGGCCGAGGCCACGCCGTTCTCCGCACTCGCGATGGCCGTGCTGGCCGAACGCGCGGGCGTGCCGGCCGGCGTGTTCAGCGTCGTCACGGGCGACCCGAAGGCGATCGGCGGCGAAATGACGTCGAACCCGATCGTGCGCAAGCTGTCGTTCACGGGCTCGACGCCGGTCGGCCGCCTGCTGATGTCGCAATGCGCGGCGACGGTCAAGAAGGTGTCGCTGGAGCTGGGCGGCAACGCGCCGTTCATCGTGTTCGACGACGCCGACCTCGATGCGGCCGTGCAGGGCGCGATCGCATCGAAGTACCGCAACAGCGGCCAGACCTGCGTGTGCACGAACCGCTTCTACGTGCATGAAGCCGTGTACGACTCGTTCGCGCAGAAGCTCGCGGCCGCCGTCGGCCAGCTGAAGGTCGGCCGCGGCACCGAGCCGGGCGTCACGCAGGGCCCGCTGATCAACGAGGCGGCCGTGCTGAAGGTCGAGGCGCACATCGAGGACGCGCTCGCGAAGGGTGCGACCGTCGTGACGGGCGGCAAGCGCCACGCGCTCGGCCACGGCTTCTTCGAGCCGACCGTGCTGACGGGCGTCACGCCGGCGATGAAGGTCGCGAAGGAAGAGACGTTCGGGCCGCTCGCGCCGCTGTTCAAGTTCAGCAGCGACGAGGAAGTGATCGGCCTCGCGAACGATACCGAGTTCGGCCTGGCCGCCTACTTCTACAGCCGCGACATCGGCCGCGTGTGGAAGGTGGCGGAAGCGCTCGAATACGGGATGGTCGGCGTGAACACGGGCCTGATCTCGAACGAAGTCGCGCCGTTCGGCGGCGTCAAGCAGTCGGGCCTCGGCCGCGAAGGCTCGCACTACGGCATCGACGACTACGTCGTGATCAAGTACCTCTGCCTCGCCGTCTGACGGCTCGAGGCCTGCCGCTTCGGCGACAGGCCCTGACCGCCCGGCCGGAACCGGGCGGTCCGACGCGGGCCGGCGCCCCTCTCCGCCGCGCCCGCGTCACCTTCCCTGCCGCGATCAACGAAACACGTTCACCGCTTCCACGAGCCGCGCCGCCTGCTGCTTCAGGCTCTCCGACGCCGCCGCACTCTGCTCGACGAGCGCCGCGTTCTGCTGCGTGATGTTGTCCAGATGCACGACCGCCTGGTCGACCTGCGCGACGCCCGTGCTCTGCTCGGCCGTCGACGAGCTGATCTCCGCGATCAGGTCCGACACGCGCTTCACCTGCGTGACGATGTCCTCCATCGTCTTGCCCGCGCCGTCGACGATCCGCGCGCCCGATTCCACGCGCTCGACGCTCGCGCCGATCAGCGCCTTGATCTCCTTCGCCGCGTTCGCGCTGCGCTGCGCGAGTGCGCGCACCTCGCCCGCCACCACCGCGAAACCGCGTCCCTGGTCGCCCGCGCGCGCGGCCTCGACCGCGGCGTTCAGCGCGAGGATATTGGTCTGGAACGCGATGCCGTCGATCACGCCGATGATGTCGGCGATCTTGCGCGAACTGGCGGTGATGTCGTTCATCGTCGTCACGACCTCGCTCACCGCCTGCCCGCCGCGCTCGGCCGCATCGCTCGCCGACACCGACAACTGGTTCGCCTGCAGCGCCGTTTCCGCATTGCTCGACACCGTCGCCGTCATCTCGGCCATCGACGCGGCCGTCTGCTGCACGCTCGTCGAGGCCTGTTCGGTACGTGCGCTCAGGTCGTTGTTGCCCTGCGCGATCTCGTTGCTCGCGCGCTGCACGTTGTGCACCTGCTCGCTGACGTCGTCGACCAGCCAGCGGAACATCAGCCCGAGCTGATTGATCGTGCGCAGCGTCATGCCGATCTCGTCGACGCGGTTCATCCGCACGCTGCTGCGGCTCTCGCCGGTCGCGACGCGCAGCGCCTCGTCGCGCAATTGCCGAAGCGGCTGCACGATCTGCGCATCGAGCCACCAGCCGGCAACCGCCGTCACGCCCACCGCCGCGCCGGCAAACGCCGCCAGCGCGCCGCCGGTCAGCCCGCAGGCCCAGCCGGCGCCGACGACGGCCGGCGCCAGCACGCCCAGCGCCGCATGCACGCGCGCGCGCACCGACATCGTCTGGAACAGCGAAACAACGCGCATCACACCCGTGCGGACGATCAACCCCTTGTGGAAGCGGCGATTGCCGGCCTTGCCTTCGCGGAAATCGCGATACAACGCTTCGGCGGCCGCGATCTCGTCGCGCGTCGCCTTCGTGCGCACCGACATATAGCCTTTCGGCTGGCCGTTGCGCATCACCGGAATCGCGTTCGCGCGCACCCAGTAGTGATCGCCGTTCTTGCGGCGATTCTTCACGAGCGCGGTCCACGGCTCGCCGCCCTTGAGCGTCGCCCACATGTCGGCGAACGCCTCCTTCGGCATGTCCGGATGGCGCACGACGTTGTGCGGCTGACGTTCGATTTCGTCGGGAGAAAATCCGCTGACCTGGATGAATGCCGCGTTGGCGTACGTGATGTAGCTGTCGGCATCGGTCGTCGACATCAGCGTCGCGTCATCGGGGAAATCGAATTCGCGTTGCGTGACGGGCTGGTTGTTGCGCATGGTGAGGAGCTCCGGATGGCGGATCTTGCGCCCGCTTGTGGATTGATTCGAGACCCGCGCGCATTGCTGTCGATTCGCATGCGCGTGAGCCGTGCTCCTGCGCTTTCGGCAAATTCCACGAAAACATTACGGTGTATTCGGGAAAATATTCATTAAATTTGCATCATCTTGTTTTTGCCGAATCGTTTGTTTATGGATGAAACAAAAGCCTTGCCGGACAACGGTTTAACGGGTATTCGTCTGATTATTGATTTCGATTCGGCCAATTCCATTTAATGCGCCGCCGGAAAAATCGGAATACGAATATTTCTCGTTTATCGAATTTCGATTGAAGCAAAAAAGCCATGCGCAGGGTGCGCGACATTCGGAAATCTTCGATCGAATCCGCCCGTCGCGCACGCTTGCGGCCATCAGCGGAACACGTTCACCGCATCCACCAGCCGGGTCGCCTGCTGCTTCAGGCTCTCCGATGCCGCCGTGCTCTGCTCGACGAGCGCCGCGTTCTGCTGCGTGATGTTGTCCAGATGCACGACCGCCTGGTCGACCTGCGCGACGCCCGTGCTCTGCTCGGCCGTCGACGAGCTGATCTCCGCGATCAGGTCCGACACGCGCTTCACCTGCGTGACGATATCCTCCATCGTCTTGCCCGCGCCGTCGACGATCCGCGCGCCCGATTCCACGCGCTCGACGCTCGCGCCGATCAGCGTCTTGATCTCCTTCGCCGCGTTCGCGCTGCGCTGCGCGAGCGCGCGCACCTCGCCCGCGACCACCGCGAAACCGCGCCCCTGTTCACCGGCCCGCGCGGCCTCGACCGCCGCGTTCAGCGCGAGGATGTTGGTCTGGAATGCAATGCCGTCGATCACGCCGATGATGTCGGCGATCTTGCGCGAGCTGTCGGTGATCTCGCTCATCGTCGTCACGACCTCGCTCACCGCCTGCCCGCCGCGCTCGGCCGCGTCGCTCGCCGACACCGACAGCTGGTTCGCCTGCAGGGCCGTCTCCGCATTGCTCGACACGGTCGCCGTCATCTCGGCCATCGATGCGGCCGTCTGCTGCACGCTCGACGCAGCCTGCTCGGTGCGCGCGCTCAGGTCGTTGTTGCCCTGTGCGATCTCGTTGCTCGCGCGCTGCACGTTGTGCACCTGCTCGCTGACGTCGTCGACGAGCCAGCGAAACATCAGCCCGAGCTGATTGATCGTGCGCAGCGTCATGCCGATCTCGTCGACGCGGTTCATCCGCACGCCGCGCCGGCTTTCACCGGTCGCGACGTTCAGCGCCTGCTCGTGCAACCGCTTCACCGGTTGCACGATCTGCGCGTCGAGCCACCAGCCGGCCGCGGCCGCCACGCCGGCCGTCACCGCGGCGAACGCCGCGAGCGCGCCGCCGGTCAGCCCGCAGGCCCAGCCCGTGCCGACGACGACCGGCGCCAGCACGCCCAGCGCCGCATGCACGCGCGCGCGCACCGACATCGTCTGCGGCAGCGACGCGATGCGCAGCAGCCCGGTACGGATCACGAGCCCCTTGTGGAAGCGGCGCTGGCCGGCCTTGCCTTCGCGAAACGCGCGATACAGCGCGTCGGCGGCCACGGTCTCGTCGCTCGGCGCCTTCGTGCGCACCGACATGTAGCCCTGCGGCTGGCCGTTGCGCATCACCGGAATCGCGTTCGCGCGCACCCAGTAGTGATCGCCGTTCTTGCGGCGGTTCTTCACGAGCGCGGTCCACGGCTCGCCGCGCTTGAGCGTCGCCCACATGTCGGCGAACGCCTCGCGCGGCATGTCCGGGTGGCGCACGGCATTGTGCGGCTGGCCGACGAGTTCCTCGTTCGAATAGCCGCTCACCTGCGCGAATGTCGTGTTCGCGTACGTGATGTAGCTGTCGGCATCGGTCGTCGACATCAGCGTGACGTCGTCGGGAAAATCGAATTCCTGTTGGGTAACGGGCTGGTTGTTGCGCATGCAAGGCTCCGAAAGGCGGATTGGTTGTCCGCGCCGCGCTGAAATCACGCTCAGTAGCCGAAAAACGGTTGATCGCTTTACGACGTTCTCGTCCTTGCTGTCGGCAATTCGGCAGAAAACCTTAATCCTGCCGCGCATAAAATATGCAATCCAGCCATTACCATGATTTCGATCAAATATTCCGGCGATAATCGCCGCGCACGCGTGTCCGCCGGTCACAACGCACCGCCCGGCGTGCCAATGCGGGCATCCATTGCGCACGGCGAAACGATATGGCCTATCCTGCTCCATTCCACCGGAATTCGAATTCGATGAAAAAGGCATTGCATGAACTGAATCGGCTGTCCTGGAATACGGCGACGGTCGCCCATAACAGCCATAAAGGCGATCAGGCCGCGTTTTTCCGCGATGGCGGCACGACGCTGTTTCCGGAAGAACGAGAGCTGCTCGGCGATCTCGCCGGCCTGCGGCTCCTGCACCTGCAATGCAACGCGGGACAGGACACATTGAGCCTCGTGCGCGAAGGCGCGGATGCCACCGGCGTCGACATCTCCGACGAGGCGATCGGCTTCGCGCGGCAGCTGTCGGCCGATGCGGGGCTGCCCGCGCGGTTCGAGCGCGCCGACGTGCTCGACTGGATGCCCGAAGCGGCCGCGCGCGGCGAGCGCTTCGACCGCGTGTTCACGTCGTACGGCGCGATCTGCTGGCTGTCGGACCTCACCGTCTGGGCGCGCGGAATCGCCGCGCTGCTCGCGCCGGGCGGCCGCTTCGCGATGGTCGAGTTCCATCCGTTCGCGCTGGTTTTCGATGAACACTGGCAGCCGCACTACGACTACTTCCAGCGCGACGCGACCGAGGAGCCGGCAGGCGTCGGCGACTACGTCGCGGTGTCCGGCACCGGGCTCGGCGCGCGGCACGATCATCCGGGCATCGTCGATTTCGCGAATCCGCACCCGAGCTACGAGTTCATGTGGGGCATCGGCGACGTGGTGAACGCGCTCGTGTCGGCCGGGCTCGCGATCGACCGCCTGAACGAATATCCGTATGCGAACGGCTGGAAGGGCTTCGACGGCATGCGCGAGCGGGCTGGCCGCCGGATGGTGCCGCCCGACGGCATGCCGCGCCTGCCGCTGATGTACGCGATCGCCGCGCACCGGGTGGCCGCATGACGCGCCGCACCGCCGCCGAACGCGACGCGCTGTCCGCCCGCCTCCTTGCACGCGACGACGTGCCGCTCGTGTGGACCATCGACCGGCGCGAGATCATCGAGCACCTGTACGTGCTGCGCGACGGCACGCTGCACCTCGTGCCCGAGTTCCACGACGTCGCCGGCTGGCCCGACGGCGAAGCCGACCACTACACGCCGATCCTGCTCGACTGCCACGATCGCGGCGGCTGGTTCCTCGGCAAGTTCGACGGTGTACGGCTCGTCGCGGCGGTGATCGTCGACAGCCGGCCGCTCGGCCCGCAACGCGACATGCTGCAACTGAAGTTCCTGCACGTGAGCCACGACTGGCGCGGTTGCGGGCTCGGCGAGCAGCTCTACCGCACGGCGCAGGGGCAGGCACGCGCGATGGGCGCGCGCCGCCTGTATGTGTCCGCCACGCCGTCGCGGAACACGATCGACTTCTACCTGCGGCTCGGCTTCACGATCAGCCCGTCGCCCGACCCCGAGCTTTACGCGCTCGAGCCCGAGGACCTCCATCTGGAAGGACCGGCGGCCTGATGATCCGACGCGCGATGGCACAGGGAATTTCCCCCCTGCCGAAGCGACCAACAGCCGCCATTAACCGCCATGGAGCGCGACATTGAAGCACGACCCGCCACCGCCAGCCGCCCCGAAGATCCTCGTCAGCCTGTGCGTGATCGGCCATCCGGTCCGCTACAACGGCTCGGCGAAGACCGCCGCGCACGAAGCGCTCGCGCGGTGGCAGCGTGAGGGGCGTCTCGTGCCGGTCTGCCCGGAACTCGCGGGCGGCCTCGGCGTGCCGCGCCCGCCCGCCGAAATCGCCGAAGGCGGATCGGGGCAGCAGGTTCTGTCGGGTACCGCACGCATCGTCGACGTGAACGGCGCCGACGTGACGGCGCCCTTCGTATCCGGCGCGCGCACCGCGCTGGCGCTCGCGCAGGCGCACGACTGCCGTTTCGCGATCCTCGCCGACGGCAGTCCGTCGTGCGGCAGCACGTTCATTTACGACGGGCGTTTCGCGCACCGGCGGCATGCGGGCGCGGGCGTCACGGCGGCGTTGCTGCGCGCGCACGGCATCGAGGTGTTCGCGGACACCGAGATCGGCGCGCTCGACGCGCGCCTCAAACAGCTCCGCGGTTAACGACGATGGGCGGCACGAGCCTCCTCGTGCCGCCCATCGTTGCGAAGCGGAGCGACAGTGACGCGGCGCATGGCCGGCCGCGTCACCGCGTCATACCGATCAGACGCGTTCGATCGCGATCGCGATGCCCTGGCCGACGCCGATGCACATCGTGCACAGCGCGAAGCGGCCGTTCGTGCGATGCAACTGGTACATCGCGGTCGTCACGAGACGCGCGCCCGACGCGCCGAGCGGGTGGCCGAGCGCGATCGCGCCGCCGTTCGGGTTCACGCGGGGATCGTCGTCGGCGACGCCCAGCATGCGCAGCACCGCGAGACCCTGCGACGCGAAGGCTTCGTTCAGCTCGATCACGTCGAACTGGTCGATCGTCATCCCGAGCCGCGCTAGCAGCTTCTGCGTGGCCGGCGCCGGGCCGATGCCCATCACGCGCGGCGCCACCCCGGCCGTCGCGATACCCAGCACGCGTGCCCGCGGCGTCAGGCCGAAGCGCTTCGCGGTTTCCTCGTTCGCGAGCAGCAGCGCGGCGGCGCCGTCGTTGACGCCCGACGCGTTGCCGGCCGTCACCGAGCCGTCCGGGCGCACGACGCCCTTCAGCTTCGCGAGCGTGTCGAGCGACGTTTCACGCGGATGCTCGTCGCGCGACACGACCACCGGATCGCCCTTCTTCTGCGGGATCGTGACCGACACGATCTCCTCGGCCAGCGTGCCGTCCTGCTGCGCACGCGCGGCCTTCTGCTGGCTGCGCAGCGCGAACAGGTCCTGATCCGCGCGGCTGACGTGGTAGTCGACCGCGACGTTCTCGGCCGTTTCCGGCATCGAGTCGACGCCATGCAGCTGCTTCATCAGCGGATTGACGAAACGCCAGCCGATCGTCGTATCGAAGATGTCGGCCTGGCGCGCGAATGCGCTCGCGGCCTTGCCCATCACGAACGGCGCGCGCGTCATGCTCTCGACGCCGCCCGCGACCATCAGCGCGGCTTCGCCGGACTTGATCGCGCGCGCGGCCACGCCGACCGCATCCATCCCGGAACCGCACAGGCGGTTGATCGTCGAACCCGGCACGCCCTGCGGCAGGCCCGCGAGCAGCGCGGACATGCGTGCGACGTTGCGGTTGTCCTCGCCGGCCTGGTTCGCGCAGCCGTAGATCACGTCGTCGATCGCCGTCCAGTCGACGTCGCGGTTGCGCTCGACGAGCGCCTTGAGCGGCACCGCGCCCAGATCGTCGGCGCGCACGCCGGACAGTGCACCGCCGTAACGCCCGATCGGCGTACGGATCGCATCACACAGAAAAGCTTCGGTCATCAGTGTCTCCGGTCCCATGAAGGCTGGGAAATGAACAGGGCGCGCCCCTTGCATTGCCCGCCGGGATGCGCTTAAATGTTCTATATACGAACATAAGATCGTGTATCGAACGTTCAACGCATCATAGGGAGTGCGGGGACGACCTGTCAAGCGCGCGGCCTGCCGCGCGGTTGGCGTGTCAGGCCCCATGCGCTATCTTCTCGGCTGCACGATATTCCAGGCGCTCATGACAACCGAAGACACCCAGACGAAACCCGGCGACTCCTATGTGCAGTCGTTCGCGCGCGGCCTCGCGGTCATCCGCGCGTTCGACGCGGCCCGGCCCGAGCAGACGCTCACCGAAGTCGCGTCGGCCACCGGGCTCACGCGTGCAGGCGCGCGCCGGATCCTGCTCACGCTGCAGACGCTCGGCTATGTCGAGGCCGACGGCCGGCTGTTCCGGCTCACGCCGAAAATCCTCGAGCTCGGCTTCGCGTACCTCACGTCGATGCCGTTCTGGAATCTCGCCGATCCGGTGATGGAGCAATTGTCCGCGCAGATCCACGAAAGCTGCTCGGCCGCGGTGCTCGACCGCACCGAGATCGTCTACGTGCTGCGCGTGCCGACGCACAAGATCATGACGATCAACCTGTCGATCGGCAGCCGGCTGCCCGCGTACTGCACGTCGATGGGCCGCGTGCTGCTGTCCGCGCTCGACGACGCCGCGCTCGACGAAACGCTCGCGCAGAGCAGCATCCGCGCGCATACGCCGCGCACGATCACGGATCTCGGCGAACTGAAGGCAACGATCGCGCAGGTGCGCCAGCAGGGCTGGGCCGTGGTCGACCAGGAACTCGAAGTGGGCCTGATGTCGCTGTCCGCGCCGATCCGCAACCGGCGCGGGCAGATCATCGCGGCGATGAACATCAGCGGCAACGCGCAGCGGCACACCGCGAAACAGATGGTGAAGGAGTTTCTCGGGCCGCTGCAGCAGGCCGCGCAGACGGTATCGGAACTGGTCGCGCGGCGCGGCTGAGCGGCCGGCCGCGCGTCAGCCGTTGCCGGCGAACGCCTTTCCCGTCGGCTTCATGCGGATTCCCGGCGTCAGCCGGGTCCACGGCAACTCGGCCGGATCGGCCGTCATCGGGCCAGGCGCCGTGGCGACCAGCACCGCCTCGGCGATGCCCTGGAAATCGGCGCGGAAGTGCACCGAGCTCTTGTTGACGAGGATCTTCATCGATTCCGGCTCGACCCCGCCCACGCGATAGAGATTGCGGTCGAGCATCTGCGCCTTGCCGCTGCTCACCACGATCAGCACGCCGTCGATCCGCAGGCACGCGACCGGGCCGACATCCGCGCGCATGCCGTTCATCATCGGGCCGTCATACCGGCATACCCCGTCGGACAGGTGCACGACCTCGAAACGCGCGTGGTGCGGCGCGTCGCCGGGCACGCCGGAGACGCCGCCGAGCGCCACGTCGATGAACGCACCGACACCGGCACGGTGGGCCGCGGCCGCGGCCGCCGGGTCCCAGATCAAGCCGATCGCGGCATCTTTCGCGCCGTTGCGCAGCAACGCCCGCAGCATGCCCGTCGTGTTCGAGTCGCCGCCCGCGCCGGGATTGTCCTGCGTATCGGCGATGACGACCGGCTTGCCGGCCCCCTCGGACAGCCGCATGGCCTCGCGCACGGCATCGTCGGGCAACAGGAACGGCACTTGCCACGCGGCTTCGTCCGCCAGCATCTTGTCGTGGAGCGCCTGCACGGCCGCCTCGGCCGACGCGGCGTCGTCGCCGTAGCCCCAGATGACCGGGCCGCATTCGGGGAAATCGGCCGCCGGAAAGCCCGGCGCGAACGACAGCGACGCCACGGCCCCGGTCTCCAGCGCCGCGAGCCGCGCGTACATGCCGCGCGCAGGTTCGAGCAGCGTGCACATGCCATTGATCGGAATCAGGAACGGCAGCCGGCGCGCGGCGCGATGCAGCGGGCGGCGGCCCGCCCGCGCGTCGAACAGGCGCTCGAGCAGCGCGGCCGCGCGCGCGCCGGTCTCGGCCATGTCGACGTGCGGATAGGTACGAAAGGCGACCAGCGCATCGGCCTCGCGCAGCATCCGCGCGGTGACGTTGGCATGCAGGTCGAGCGACGCGACCACCGGCACGTCCGGGCCGACCGCCGCACGCACGCGCTCGAGCAACGTGCCTTCGCCGTCGTCGGTATGCTCGGCGACCATCGCGCCGTGCAGGTCGAGGTACACCGCGTCGTAGCCTCCGCGGCGAACCGCCGCGACGATTTCTCCGGCAATGCGCTCGAACGCGTCCTCGGTCACATGGGCCGACGGGCTCGCGCCCGCCCAGATGACCGGCAGCAAGGTCCAGCCACGCCGTTCGGCCGCGGCGATGAAGCCGCCGGCGGGAATATTGACGTCGCGCAGCGCGAGCACGTCCTCGCCGCGCACCATGGCCGGGAAGCCTTCGCCCCGCTCAAAGTTGGCGTATGCGGCTTTCGATGGTGCAAACGTATTGGTTTCATGCTGGAAACCGGCGATCAGGATGCGCGTGTTCAAAAATGTGTCTCCGGAAAAGGCCGTCAAGGCGCCGGCACCCCGCCGTCAGGGCCGGCGGGCGACGGCGCGCTGGATATTGGAATGCCCGCGGGCCCGTGACGTCAGGCTGTCGCCAGCGCGTCGCGGGATGCGGGAAGCCGGTTCGCCACGAGTACCGCGGCACCGGCGACGAGCAGTGCGACCATGACCAGCAGTCCCGCGGCCATGCTGCCGGTCGCCGAGTGGATCGCACCGATGATGGTCGGGCTCAGGAAGCCGCCGATCAGGCCGATCGTGTTGATCAACGCGATGCCGCCCGCCGCGGCGTCGCCCTTCAGGTATTGCGACGGAATCGCCCAGAACACCGTGTACGCGGCCCAGATCATCGACGTGGCGATCGTCATGCCGACCAGCGAGACGGCGAGATTGCCGTTGGCCGTCGTCGCCACGGCCAGCGCGATCGCGCCGATCAAGGCCGGCACCGCGCTGTGGAAACGGCGCTCGCCGCGACGGTCCGACCGGCGGCCGATGACGACCATCGCGATCGCGGCGCACACGTACGGAATCATCGAGTACAGCCCGATCTGCATCGTGTCGGTCACGCCGTCGGCCTTGATGATCGACGGCAGCCAGAAACTCACCGCGTAGATCCCGCAGATGATCGTGAAGTACGCAAACGCCAGCAGGTACACGCGCGGATCGCGCACCACCTGCCCGAACGAGTGATGGCCCGCATCGGTGGCGTGCAGCTCGGCGGCGAGCAGCCGCTTCTCGTCGTCGGTCAGCCATTTCGCATCGGCCGGCCGGTCGGACAGCACCTTGAGCGCGAGCACGCCGAACAGCACGCACGGCAGGCCTTCGACGACGAACATCCACTGCCAGCCGGCCAGGCCGTGGGCACCGGACAGCCCGGTCATCAGCCACGCCGACAGCGGCGAGCCGAACGCGCCGCCGATCGGGCCGGCGAGCATGACGACCGCCATCACGCCGGCCATCCGGCGCTGGCCATACCAGTACGTCAGGTAAAAGATCATTCCCGGCGCGAAGCCGGCCTCGAACACGCCGAGCAGGAAGCGCATCGCGTAGAACGTGGTCTCGTCGTGGACGAACATCATGCCGGCCGAGGTCAGGCCCCACAGCACCATGATCCGGCTGATGGTCTTGCGCGCGCCGATCCGCGGCAGCAGCAGGTTGCTCGGGATCTCGAACAGGACGTAGCCGAGAAAGAAGATGCCCGCGCCCAGCCCGTACACCGCATCGGAGATACCCAGGTCGCTCTGCATCGCGAGCTTCGCGAACCCGATATTCACGCGATCGAGATACGCGAAGGTGTAGCAGAGCAGCAGGAACGGCAGCAGGCGCCAGTTCAGCTTGCGGTAGAGGGCCTGATGCGCCGGGCTGCCGGGCGCGACCGGGTCTTGAGGGGATGGAATGGCGGACATGCGCTCTCCTTTAGGGCCTATTGCTTCGAATCCCGCAACGATGTTCAACGCTGTTCGAATCGTCGAGGAGACGAAAAAGCGGCGCAATAGCAACCTAAGCGAGTTATCGTTGCTCAACGAGCAACACTTCGAAGGCACACGGACCGACACCATGCGCGAACTGAACCAGCGCCGCCTGCGCTATTTCCACGAAGTCCTGACGCACGGTTCCATCCGTGGCGCGGCCGACAGCATCAACACGTCGCCGTCCGTCATCACGCGGCAGATCCGCCTGCTCGAGGAAGAAATCGGCGCCCCGCTGTTCGAGCGCCAGCCGCGCGGCGTGCAGCCGACCGAGGCCGCCGCACACCTGCTCGAATACTGGCGCGGCTGCCGTTCCCAGCAGGAACTCTTCGAAGACCGCCTGCAGGCGCTTCGCGGGCTGCAGCACGGCCAGATCCGCATCGTGGCCAGCGAAGGCTATATCGACTGCCTGATGGACGAGGTGCTCACCGATTTCTGCGCGCGCTACCCGAAGCTCGACGTCACCGTCGATCTCCTGCCGGTCAGCACGTTGCTGCAGGAAGTCGCCGAAAGCCGCGCGCATATCGGCCTGGCCTACAACCCGCCGGCGCATCCGGACATCGAGTACGTCGCCACCGCGTCGCAGCCGGTGGTGGCGCTCGTCCATCCCGGGCACCCGCTCGCCGTGCGCGGCCGCCCCGTCGCGGTACGCGAACTCGCCAGGTATCCGCTCGCGCTGATGCCGCCCGCGTTCGGTCTCGGACAGGCCGTGCAGATGCTTGCCTACGCGGAGAACATCCACCTCCACCCGACGCTCACCACCAACTCGCTCGCCGTGCTGCGCCACTTCGTGAAGCGCAACGACGGCGTCACGCTGCTCGCCGCCTTCGCGGCGTATCAGGAACTGGCGGCAGGCGAGCTCGTCGCCGTGCCCGTCGCGCATCCGTTGCTCGAGGCGGCCAACGCGCGGCTGCTGGTCAAGGCGGGACGGACGCTCGGCGTCGCGGCCGATACGTTGCTGCGCGGCATCCTGCAGGAGATGAAGATGTTCTCGAACGCGGGCGCGCGCAGCGGCAAGACAACCGCGCGCGGCCGGGCGGGCAAACGTGCCGCCGCGCATCGCGGCGAGCCGTGACCGGCCGCGCCGGCCCTCGCGTCGCGGCCGGCCCGGCGCAGGCCGCGATCGAACCGCCGCGCGTCCGGCGCCGCGCTCACGCGCCGAGCAGCATCCCCGTGCGCACCGGCACCGTGCCCGTCACGCGGCCGAGCGGCGCGCCGGCCGTCACGAAGCGGATCGCGCGCCGCATGTAGAACACGCCGTCGGTCGCGCTCGAGATCGTCGTGATCGCATCGGTCAGCGGATCGACGATGTCGAACAGCGGCTCGCCCGCGCGGATCGTCGCGCCGATCGCCGCACGATGCACGAGGATCCCGCTGACCGGCGCGTAGAACTGCTCGCTGCCCGCGAGCGGCGTGGCGGGCGCGGCCAGCGGCGGCAACGGCGTGCGTTCGCCGTGCACCGCGCCGCGCCAGACGAGATAGTCGACGAGCGCGTCGGCATCGCGTTGCGCGTATTCGTACGTCACGTCGCGCTGGCCGCGGCACTCGACCGTCACGGCCACCGTGCCGGCCGCCATCGGCGTGCCTTCCGGCAGATGCTGGCGCAACCGCGCCCACAGCAGGTGATGCGCATCGTCGAACGCCTGTCCGCCCGAATCCTCGGCGAGCAGCGACGCCTCCGCCCCGAGATAACGCGCCAGCGGCTCGATCTCCGGCCATGCGGTGTCGCTCGTGTACACGTGCATCACCGCTTCGAGCGAACAATGCAGGTCGATCACGACCTCGGCGTCGTGCGACAGCTTCAGCAGCGCAAGCTGCAACGCGTCGAATTCGGTACGCGGTTCGACGGCGTCGAGCGCCGCGCCGACGCATTCGCGCACGATCGCGCGATTGCGCACGCCGTCGTCGCCGAGGCGGTCGCGCGCTTGCGCGGCGATCTCCGCGAGCGGCATGAAGCCGCGATTGAAGTTGCGGCCGCTCGCCAGGTCGAACCGGCCGATGAACTGCCCGAGCAGATGATGATTGAGGCCGACCGGGTTCGACACCGGCACGAGCACGATCTCGGCCGCGAGCCGGCCGTCGGCATCGAGCTGCGCGAGGCGCTGCTTCAGCACGAACGCCGCGAGCATCGCGGGCGTCTCGTCCGCGTGCAGCGCGGCCTGCAGGTAGATCTTGCGGCCGGTGTCGGCCGGCCCGAAATGAAAGCTCGTCAGCGTGCGCTGCGTGCCGATCGACGGCGACAGGAGCGGCGTGGTGCGAATCTGCATCGATGGTCTCGAACGGATGAAAACGGGGGCATCGGAGGGATCGTGGCAACGGGCCTGCGCGGCGCTCAGTCGCCGTACGGGTTGAAATCGAAGTACTGCTTCGCGATCCGGTCGTAGGTGCCGTCCTTCAGCATCGACGCGATCGCGCCGTCGATCGACGCCTTCAGCGCCGTATCGGCTTGCCGCATGCCGATGCCGACGCCGCGATCGCCCATGTCGAGCGGCGCGCCGACGAACGCGAAGCCCTTGCCGCGCGGCTGGCGCAGGAACCCGTAGTCGGCCTCCACCGTGCCGAGCAGCGCCGCGTCGAGACGGCCGTTCCCGAGATCGGCGAACACGTCGTCCTGGCTCTTGTACGGCACCACGCTCACGCCGGCCGTCGCCCAGTGCGCGAGCGCCCACGATTCGAACTGGGTGCCCGACTGCACGCCGACGCGCTTGCCCGCCAGCGACGCGGCCGTGCCGCCGAGCCCGAGGCCGGGCCGCGCGACGAGCCGCGACTTGAAGCGGAACAGCTTCGACGAGAACAGGATCTGTTTCTCGCGCTTCGCCGTGATCGCCATCGACGACAGGATCGCGTCGATCTTGCGCGCCTGCAGCGCCGGGATCATCCCGGAGAATTCGAGTTCGACCCACCGGCAGCGCAACTGCGCGCGGCGGCAGATCTCGTTGCCGAGATCGACGTCGAAGCCCTTCAGGCTGCCGTCGGGCGCCTTCGCATCCATCGGCGGATAGGTCGGATCGATGCCGAGCCGCACGACGTGCGCGTCGAGCGCGGACGCGGACGTGGCGGCCAGGCCGACGCACAGGGAAACGAGCGGGACGAGGAAACGTTTCATGGTCGACGGAGGGCAGGAAGAGAAACAAGCGGCATCAGCCGGACTGCCTGCGATCGTAGGCGGCACGGGCCGCCGCCGGAACCATCGCCTGCCTTATCATGATCGGTATTTCCGATCACCGGCCTCGCGCGCATCCATGGCGTTCACGCTGTCCCAGCTCCGCATCTTCCAGGCCGTCGTCGAGCACGGCAGCCTGCGCGCCGCCGCACGCGCGCTCGATCTCGCGCAAAGCGGCGTCACGCAACAGCTGCAGAGCCTCGAGGCCACGCTCGGCGCGACGCTGTTCACGCGCACCAATCGCGGCATCGTGCCGACGGCCGTCGGCCAGCGCCTGCTCGCGCGCTCCGGCGCGATCCTCGGTGAATGCGAACAGGTCGAACGGGAAATCCGCCAGTTGAGCGGCGCGTACGAAGGCACCGTCACGCTCGGGCTCGCGACCGAGCCGCTGATCGACGCGTTCGCGCCGGTGCTGAGCGCGTTTCGCGCGCGCTTCGACAAGGTCGACGTGCACCTGCGCACCGGCACGTCGCGGATGATGGTCGGCTGGTTGCGGGAAAGCGCGGTCGATTTCGCGATCGCGCTGGTCGCGAAGCAGACCGACACGACCGATCTCGCGGTGACGCCGCTGCGTGCGTCGGCGCCGGTGGTCGTCTGCCGCCGCGGGCATCCGGCGATGCACGCGCAATCGCTCGCCGAGCTGGCCGGCTACCCGTGGGTGTCCACGCGCTCGCCGAACCTGAGCGCCGACCCGGTCGTGAACCGCCTGCTCGCGTACTTCGACGCGCACGGCCAGCCGCCGCCGAAGGTGCTCGCCACCGTCGAAGGGATGTTCGAGACGCTGCAGATCGTCACGCAGACCGACTCCCTCGCGCTCGAAACCGAAGCGATCACGCGGCACGGGCCGTTCGCCGGCGCGCTCGCGAAAGTGCCCGTGCGCGAGCAGGCCGAAGCGCAGGACATCTGCCTGCTGCAGCGCGCGGCCGTGCCGCTGACGCCGGCCGCGCAGGAACTCGCGGCGATGCTCGCGTCGTACCTGAGGATGGTGCGCGGGCGGTAAGCGCGCGGCACCGCCCCGCCGCCCGCGTCGCGCGTCAGTCCAGCGACTCCCCGGCCGTCTCGCGCAGCATCGCGACCGCGATCAGCGACAGCACCACGCACGCGGCCACGTAGCCGGCCGGCGCGAGCTTGCTGCCGGTCGTCTTCACGAGCCAGGTCGCGATCAGCTGCGCGGTGCCGCCGAAGATCGTCACCGCGAGCGCATACGCGATCGAGATGCCGGTCGCGCGCACGTGGCGCGGCAGCGATTCGCACATCAAGGCCATTTCCGACGCCGAGCCAAGCGAATAGAACAGCAGCATCAGCGCGGTCAGCGGCAGGATCACCGACAGCGTCGGGTGATGGTTCATCAGCCAGAACGCCGGGAACAGCAGCACGACCAGCACGCCGCGGCCGACGAAGATCGGCAGGCGCCGGCTGCCGAGCCGGTCCGACAGCCAGCCGAACAGCGGGCACGTGACCAGCATCACGCAGCCCGACGCGACGCCGACGAACATCGACAGCTTCATCGGCAGGCCGAGCGTGTGGATCGCGTAGGTCGGCATGTAGAACGTCAGGATGTAGGTCGACACCGTGCCGCCCATCACCGTGAGCATCAGCAGCAGCACGGTGCGCGCGTGCTTCGAGAACAGCGCGTGCAGCACGCCGCGCTCGATTCCGTGATGACGGTCGCCGGGCGCGTCGTCCGCGAGCCGGCGGCGCAGGTACATGCCGACCGGCGCGATCAGCACGCCGACGAGGAACGGCAGCCGCCAGCCCCAGCTTTCCAGCGCGTCCTTCGTCATCGTGTTCGACAGCAGCGCCGCGAAGCCCGAGCCCATCAGCGCGGCGCCGCCCTGCGTCGCCAGCTGCCAGCTCGCGCGGAACGCTCGGCGCGACGTGCCGCCGTGTTCGAGCAGCGTCGTGGTCGCCGCGCCGAATTCGCCGCCCTGCGAGAAGCCCTGCAGCAGCCGCGCGAACACGACGAGCAGCGGCGCGGCCACGCCGACCTGCGCATAGGTCGGCGCGATCGCGATCAGGCCGGTGCCGAGCGCCATCAGCATGATCGTCAGGTTCAGCGCCGCCTTGCGCCCCTTGCGGTCCGCATGGATGCCGAGCACGATGCTGCCGAGCGGCCGCGTGAAGAAGCCGGCCGCGAACGTCGCGACCGACAGCAGCAGCGACGTGGTCGAGTCGCTCGACGGGAAGAACAGCTTGCCGATCAGCACCGCGAAGAAGCCGTACACGGTGAAATCGAAGAACTCCAGCCAGTTGCCGATCACGGCCGCGGCGATCGCGCCGCGCCGCGCGACGGCACGCGCGCCGGGCATGCCGGTTTCGGCGGTCCCCGCCGATGCGGGGTGCAGCGCGAGATGGTCTTTCTGCATCGTTGTCGCCTCTTCTCAATGCGGCCGGAAGCGCCGGCCGCGCGCCGCTGCGATCACTGCCCGAGGTAACGCTCGACGAGACGCGTCCAGTACGCCGCACCGATCGGCAGGTTCCGGTCGTTGAAGTCGTACTTCGGGTTGTGCACCATGCAGCCGTCCTCGCCTTCGCCGTTGCCGAGCCGCACGAACGAGCCCGGCCGCCGCTGCAGCATGAACGCGAAATCCTCGCTGCCCATCAGCAGGTCGGTCTGCTCGACCACCTGCGCGTCACCGACCAGTTCGCGCGCGACCTGCGCGGCGAAATCCGTTTCGGCATCCGTATTGACGACGACCGGGTAGCCTTCGATGTACTCGACGTTGGCCGTCGCGCCGTAGCTCGCGGCCTGCGTTTCGGCCAGCTCGGTGATGCGGCGCTTGAGCAGCGCGCGGACGTCGGGGCTGAACGAGCGCACGCTGAGTTCGAGGCGCGCGCCGTTCGGGATCACGTTGTTCGCGGTGCCGGCGTGCATCGAGCCGACCGTGACGACCGCCGGCTGCGCAGGGTCGACGTTGCGCGCGACGATCGTCTGCAGCGCCATCACGATGCTCGCCGCGACGACCACCGGGTCGACCGTCAGGTGCGGCCGCGCCGCGTGGCCGCCGACGCCCTCGATCGTGATGATCGCCTTGTCGCCGGCCGACATGAACGGGCCGCGCCGCGTGAGGAACACGCCGGGCGCCGCGCCCGGATGGTTGTGCATGCCGAACACGGCGTCGCACGGGAAGCGCTCGAACAGGCCGTCGTCGATCATCTTCTTCGCGCCGCTGTCGACGCCGTGCTCTTCCGCCGGCTGGAAATACAGGTGCACGGTGCCCGAGAAGTTGCGCGTCTTCGCGAGATGCTGCGCGGCGCCGAGCAGCATCGTCGTGTGGCCGTCGTGGCCGCAGGCGTGCATCTTGCCGTGCGTGCCGCTCGCATACGGCAGGCCGGTCGCCTCGACGATCGGCAGCGCATCCATGTCGGCGCGAATGCCGATGCTGCGCGTCCCGTCGCCCACGCGCAGCGTGCCGACCACCCCCGTCTTGCCGACTCCGCGCGTCACCTGCCAGCCCCATTGCTCGAGCTTGTCCGCGACGAGCGCGGCCGTGTCGTGCTCTTCGTACGCGAGTTCGGGATGGTGATGGATGTGGTGACGGATCTCGCGCAGCCCGCCGGCGGCGGGCATCAGATCCTCGATTTCGGTGAATCGGGTATCGGTGGTCATCAAGAGGGCTCCTGCTGATGTCAGCGTGTCAGCCGCATGCGGGGGCCGCGTGCGGGAAAGCGAGCCACTATATCGAGCCGATATCGATTCAATAAGATGCGGAATTTTTCACCGCGATAAGATTTGTTGATCAGGGTTAATACGGGCATGGGCCCGGCCGTCCTCTCCCCCGTCACCGGCACGACCTCCATGCCGCACGCTTCGAACAGCCGGGCAGCCCCCCGCGGCATCGCTCAGTCGACCGCCTTCAGCGCATCGAGCCCGTCGGGCAGCCTCGCATCCGGAAACATCGTCGACAGCGTCGCATCGCGCCACCGCGCCGCCTCTTCCGCGCGCTGCGTTTCCGCCTGCTCGCACACGTACAGCGCATCGCCGCCGAGCAGCAGACGCAGCGGCACATCGTCGCGGCGCGACAACTCGACGATCAGCGCCGCGATCCGCGCGGGGTCGCCGACCTCGTGGCCGCCATACGTGCCGAGCAGCTCGAGAATCCTCCCGACCGACGGCTGGTAGTCGGGCAGCAGCTCGTCGATGTCGCGCTTCGCCTGCGCGGCCCATTCGGTGCGCATCCCGCCCGGTTCGAGCGTGCACACGCGCACGCCGAACGGCGCGACTTCCTTCGCGAGCACGTCGCTGAACCCGCCGACCGCCCACTTCGCGGCCTGATACGCGGACAACCCGGGCGTCGACGTGCGCCCGCCGACCGACGACACCTGGAAGATGTGCCCCGCACGCTGCGCACGCAGCGTCGGCAGCACCGCGCGCGTCAGGTTGATCACGCCGAACAGGTTCGTTTCGATCTGATCGCGGAAGTCGTCGGCGCCCATCTGCTCGAATGGCGCCGTATGGCCGTAACCCGCGTTGTTCACCAGCACGTCGATACGGCCGAACGCCGCCTGTGCGGCCGCGACGGCCTGCGCGGCCGCCGCTTCGTCGGTGACGTCGAGTGCGACCGTCAGCAGCCGGTCGCCGTACCGCTCGGCCAGATCGGCCAGCCGCGCCGGATCGCGGGCGCCGGCCACCAGCCGGTCGCCCGCCGCGAGCACCGCTTCCGAAATCGCTCGCCCCAGGCCGCGCGCGGCCCCCGTTACCAACCAGACTTTCGACATGTTCCACTCCTTGATCGTGGTGAAATCACAAAAAAAATGAATGATTACTCACTCATTAATAAGGGCGACGATTCGGTCCTTCATGACCTGCATCACCCTGCCCGAAACGCACCGCCGGCCGCCGCCGCGACACGCGCAACCGCACGCGCCGCCACGACGGCAATCCTTCACTCACACCGCGTGCAGCACGGCCCACAACGCACGAAACCCGGCTTCCCGATAGGCATCCGCCCGTGCCGGATCGCGCGCGATCGACTCCATCGCCGTTTCCGCGATCGACGTAAACAATGCCGCGCAGAACGCATGCGCTTCGTCGCGGTTCAGCGCGCCCGACGCGGCAACCTGCTCGCGCAGCAGCGTGCTGATTCCGCCGAAGCCTTCGGCGCCGGCCGCGTGATGCGCGTCGTCGATGCGCCCGCTCACGCCAAGCTGCTGCAGCGCGCGCCGCCCGTCCGGATTCGCGACGCCCCACGACACATAGCCGTTCCACGCATGCCGCACCGCCTGCTCGACCGGCGCGTGTTCCGGAAATCCGGTCATCATCGCTTCACGCATGTCGGCCTTCAGGCTCAGGTACAGCGCGTTCAGCAACGCATCCTTGGTCTCGAAGTAGGTGAACACCGTGCCTTCCGCCACGCCGGCGAGCCGCGCGATGCGCGCGGTGGTCGCAGTGGCGCCGTCCTCGGCGAGCGCGCGGGCGGCGGCGGCGAGGATGGCTTCGTGCTTGTCGGGACTGCGCGGTCGAGCCACGTTCGATTCCTTTAATGAGTGAGCACTCAATCATAATCAAGCCTTCATCCGGAACGCAAGCGCTGTTACATCCGGGCGAACGCACACGCGATCCATCAAAACCGTGCACTATTAGGGTTTTGCAGTGCCGGCGCCCGGCGCCCTCGACGTTCGTTTCACGTTCACCGCTTCAAACCGCGAACCTCCCATGACGAATCAGCCTACCCAGACCGCGGCCGACCGGCCCGTCGACATGATCATCTTCGGCGGCGGCGGCGACCTGGCCGCCCGCAAGCTGTTGCCCGCGCTGTACATGGCGCACCTGCACTGCAATCTTCCGCCCGAGACGCGCATCATCGCCGTCGGCCGCCGCGACTGGGGCATCGACGGCTATCGCAAGTTCATGGACGAGCAGTCGCGCCCGTTCATCGACGCGAAGGCGTTCGACGCCGACGCGTGGAGCCGCTTCCTCGATCTCTTCAAGTACGTGCTGATCGACGTGAACGCGCCCGACGACTACCAGCGCCTCGCCGAAGCGGCGCGCGGCGAGGCGATCCGCGTGTTCTACCTGTCGACGTCGCCGGAGCTGTTCACGACGATCTGCGACAACCTGTCGGCCGCGCACCTGGTCGACGCGCGCTCGCGCGTCGTCCTCGAAAAACCGCTGGGCCACGATCTTGCGTCCGCGAAGGCGATCAACAATGCGGTCGGCAAGCACTTCGAGGAATCGCAGATCTATCGGATCGACCACTATCTCGGCAAGGAAACCGTGCAGAACCTGATGGTCCTGCGCTTCGGCAACCCGATCTTCGGGCCGCTGTGGCAGGCGCCGAACATCCGCAGCGTGCAGATCACGGTGGCGGAGACGGTCGGCGTCGGCAGCCGCGCGGGCTTCTACGACCATACGGGCGCGCTGCGCGACATGGTGCAGAACCACCTGCTGCAGCTGCTGTGCATCGTCGCGATGGAGCCGCCCGTGTCGCTCGACCCGGACGCGGTGCGCGACGAGAAGCTGAAGGTACTGCGCTCGCTGCGGCCGATGTCGCTGTCGGACGTCGCGCGCGACACGGTGCGCGGCCAGTACACGGCCGGCGCGGTCGACGGCCAGCCGGTGAAGGGTTACCTCGAGGAAGACAACGTGCCGGCGGACAGCCGCGCGGAAACCTTCGTCGCGCTGCGCGCGCACATCAACAACTGGCGCTGGGCGAACGTGCCGTTCTTCCTGCGCACCGGCAAGCGGCTGCAGCGCCGCCAGTCGGAAATCGTGGTCGAGTTCGCCGACATGCCGTTCTCGATCATCCCGAACGGCCCGCGCCATTACGGCAACCGCCTCGTGATCCAGCTCCAGCCGGAAGAGTCGATCCAGCTGCAGATGCTCGCGAAGGAACCGGGCAGCGGGATGAACATGGTGCCGGTCAACCTGAACCTCGACCTGCAGCAGGCGATTCCGGAGCGGCGCGCGGAAGCGTACGAACGGCTGCTGATCGACGTGATCCGCGGCCGCCTCACGCACTTCATGCGTCGCGACGAGCTCGAAGCCGCGTGGACGTGGGTCGAGCCGATTCTCGACGGCTGGAAGCAGCTCGGCGACCGGCCGCGCCTCTATACGGCCGGCACGTTCGGGCCGGCCGCTTCGTCGGCGCTGCTCGCGCGCGACGGGATGTCCTGGGCCGAAGAGGCGTAACGGCCGCATGACGGCGTGCCGCCCGCGCGGCACGCCGGATCAATGGGGGCGGCGCCCGCCGTCTTCCCGTCCGCGAGGCGCCGCTACTGCGGCTCCAGCCACGCGGCCTTGCGCCGCGTCGGCGTCCCGCCGCCGCCGTTGCTGCCACCCAGCACCTCGATCATGTAGTCGACGAACGACGCAATCCGCGACGAGATCGCGGTATTGCGGTAATACACCGCATGGATCGGCTGCTCGACCTCGAGCGTCTGACGCGCGAGCACCTGCACGAGCCGCCCCGCCTCGCGATCCTGCGCGGTCATGAAATCCGACAGGCAGACGACGCCCGCGCCCTCCAGCGCGAGCTGCCGCAGCGTCTCGCCGCTCGACGAACTGACGTCCGGCTCGATGCGGCACGCTTCGCCGTCGGCGCCGAGGATCGGCCACACGTTCAACGACTCGGGCTGCGTGAAGCCGAGCAGCGCGTGCCTGGCGAGCTCCTCGACCTTGCGCGGCTGGCCGTGCGCTTCGATATAGGCGGGGCTCGCCAGAATGCGCAGCCGGCTGTTGCCGATGCGCCGGCTGTGCAGCGTCGAATCCTTCAACCGGCCGATCCGGATCGCGACGTCGGTACGCCGCTCCAGCAGGTCGATGATGCCCTCGTTGCTGTTCAGCTCCAGCTCGACCTTCGGGAAGCGTGCGCGGTAGCCGCGCACGAGCGGCACGATCACGTGCAGCATGAACGGCGTCGCGGCGTCGACGCGCAGGCGCCCGGACGGCATCTCGCGCCGCGCGAGCATCTGCTCCTCCGCATTCTCGACCGATTCGATGATCGCGCGCGCATCCTGCAGGAACGCACGCCCCTCCTCGGTCAGTTCGAGCCGGCGCGTGGTCCGGCGCAGCAGCGTGGTCTTCAGCTTCTCCTCGAGCCGCGCGAGCGTGCGGCTCGTCGCCGACACGGTGAGGTCGAGCTGCTGGGACGCGGCGGTGATCGAGCCGGTGTCGACCACGGCGGCAAAGGCGTGGAGTTCGTCGAGCGTGATCTTCATTGTTGATCTGAAATCAAAACAATTTGGTTTATAGACCAGTTTTTCCGCAAAAGTAAAGTCGGCACACTGCGATCCATCCTTACCGGAACCAGGATCCACCATGCCACTCGCCCTGCTTGCGCTGACCATCAGCGCGTTTGCCATCGGCACGACCGAGTTCGTGATCGTCGGGCTGATCCCGACGATCGGCGCCGATCTCGGCGTCAGCCTGCCGTCGGCCGGCCTGCTCGTCAGCCTCTATGCCCTGAGCGTCGCCATCGGCGCGCCGCTGCTCACCGCGCTCACCGGCCGCGTGCCGCGCAAGACGCTGCTCGCCGGGCTGATGGCCCTCTTCACCGTCGGCAACCTCGTCGCCTGGCAGGCACCGGGCTACGAATCGCTGATCGTCGCGCGCGTCCTCACCGGCCTCGCGCACGGCGTGTTCTTCTCGGTCGGCTCGATCATCGCGACGACGCTCGTGCCGAAGGACAAGGCCGCGAGCGCGATCGCGACGATGTTCAGCGGGATGACCGTCGCGTTCGTCGCCGGTATTCCGCTCGGCACCTTCATCGGCCAGCACTTCGGCTGGCGCGCGACGTTCCTGATCGTCGCGCTGTTCGGCCTCGTCGCGTTCCTCGGCGCAGTCGCCTTCGTGCCGCGCGGGCTGCCGCGGACGCCGCCGGCGCCGCTCGCCCGCCAGCTGCGCGTGCTGGCCCAGCCGCGGCTGCTGCTCGTCTTCGCGATGACGGCCGTCGGCTACGGCGGCTCGCTGATCGCGTTCACGTACATGGCGCCGCTGCTCGAACAGATCGCCGGCTTCACGCCGTCGCAGGTCAGCCTCGTGCTCGTCGGCTACGGCGTGTCGGTCGCGTTCGGCAACGTGTGGGGCGGCAAGCTCGCGGATGCCGTCGGCCCCGTGAAGGCGCTCAAGCGGATCTTCCTGCTGCTCGCGATCGTGCTGCTCGCGCTGACCTTCACGATCCACGTGAAATGGCTCGCGGTGCTGACGATGCTCGCCTGGGGGGCGGTCGCGTTCGGCAACGTGCCGGGGCTGCAGGTGTACGTCGTCAAGCAGGCGCGCCACTTCGCGCCGGACGCCGCCGACGTCGCCTCGGGCTTCAACATCGCCGCGTTCAACCTCGGCGTGGCCGGCGGCTCGTCGCTCGGCGGCCTGATCGTCGCGAACGTCGGCCTCGGCCACACGCCGTGGATCGCCGCCGTCGTCACGCTCGGCGCATTCGCGCTCACCGCGCTGAGCGGCCGCCTCGACCGTCGCCACGGGCTGCCGGAACGCACGGCGGAACCCGTCGAACTCGCCCACTGAACGTCACTTTTTTGCAGGAGTCCACCCGCATGAACGCATCGACCCGACGTCCGCCGTTCGCCGGCAAGACTTTCGAAGTCCGTTACGACGGCCTCACCGCGCTCAACGCGTACGACGAGGACGGCCTCCACATGCGCTACGAGATCACCGAAGGCCCGTACGCGGGCGCGAAGGGGGAAGTCGAATACGCGTGGCAGCCCGTCGCCGGCGAGACCTATGCGATCGCGTGGCAGGAAGCCGACCGCGCGACGGTCGTGCACATCGACGATTTCGCCGCCGGCACGTCGCGCGCGTTCTTCACCGCGCCGTCGCTCGATTTCCACCGCCTCGCAGGCAGCCTGCGCGCGGTCTGAACGGAGCCCGAACATGTCCACCTCACTCGAGAAACTCGCCGACGGCGGCTTCAGCGTCGGCATCGAACTGCCGCTCGACAACGACTGGTCGCCGGCCGGCGACGCGAAGCGCCAGCACCAGGGCCGCCGCCCCGGCGTGCCCGACCTGGAGATCCACGCGGAGCTCGCGCAACTGGCCGACACGCTCGGCTTCCGCGCGCTCTGGGTACGCGACGTGCCGGTATACGACCCGTCGTTCGGCGACGCCGCGCAGGTGTTCGAAACGTTCTCGTATCTCGGCTACCTCGCCGGCATCACGAACGACATCCTGCTCGGCACGGCAGCCGTCGTGCTGCCGCTGCGCGAGCCGCTGCTGACGCTGAAATCGGCCGCGACGATCCAGGAACTGAGCGGCGGCCGCCTGATGCTCGGCGTCGCGAGCGGCGACCGGCCGGTCGAGTATCCGCTGTTCGGCCGCGATTTCGCGTCGCGCGGCGCGAATTTCCGCGACCAGATCGCGCTGCTGCGCGACGGCGCGCGCGGCCACCTGCCGCCCGGCCTCGACGTGCTGCCGGTCGCCCGTTCGCCGGTGCCGCTGCTCGTCGCGGGCCTTGCGCAGCAGACGCCCGCGTGGATCGGCGAGCACATGGACGGCTGCCTCGCGTATCCGGGCACGCCGGCCGACCACGCGCAGCGCGCCGCGAACTGGCGCGCGGTGGCCGGCGACAAGCCGTACGTGAGCTTCATCCATCTCGACCTCGCGGACGATCCGCACGAGCCGCTGCAGCGGCACCGCTTCGGCGCCCGCGCGGGCCGCATCGCGCTGACGGAAGAACTGGCGGCGATGCGCGACGCGGGCGTGCGGCACATCGGCCTGCATTTCCGCCGCAACCGCCGCCCGCTCGACGAGACGATGGCCGAGATCGCATCGGACGTGCTGCCCGTCTTTCATCCGGCGACGAACGTGCAGACGCGCGCCGCATAAGGCCGGCAACGGCCTGCGGCGGGCCCGCCGCAGGACTTATATTTGATTTCAAGTCAAATATCATTGACTTCTATAGGCGTTTATTTCATCAGTCCAAGACGCCAGAATGACGCCTGACCCGTAATCGTTTCACCCTCCCAGGAGCACGTGATGAGCAAGATTCCCGCATTCGGCCTCGGTACCTTCCGCCTGCAAGGCCAGGTTGTCATCGACTCGGTCCGCAACGGCCTCGAAGTCGGCTACCGCGCGGTCGACACCGCGCAGATCTACGGCAACGAAGCCGAAGTCGGCGAAGCGATCGCCGCCTCGGGCGTGCGCCGCGAAGACCTGTTCCTGACCACGAAGATCTGGGTCGACAACTACGCGCCGGAAAAGCTGGGCGCAAGCCTGGAAGACAGCCTGCGCAAGCTGCGCACCGACCATGTCGACCTGACGCTGATCCACTGGCCGGCCCCGGGCAACGGCGTATCGATCCAGGCGTTCATGACCGCACTCGCCGACGCCAAGGCGAAAGGCCTCACGCGCCAGATCGGCATCTCGAACTTCAACATCGAACTGACGAAGGAAGCGATCGCGGCCGTCGGCAAGGAGGCGATCGCCACGAACCAGATCGAACTGAGCCCGTACCTGCAGAACCGCAAGCTCGTCGAGTTCCTGAACGGCGAAGGCATCCACGTGACGTCGTACATGACGCTCGCGTACGGCAAGGTGCTCGGCGACCCGGTGCTCGGCGCGATCGCCCGCCGTCACGAAGCGACGCCCGCCCAGGTCGCGCTTGCGTGGGCGCTGCGGCTCGGCTACTCGGTGATTCCGTCGTCGACGAAGCGCGAAAACCTCGCAAGCAACCTGCTCGCGCAGACGCTGCGCCTCACCGACGAAGACATGGCGCAGATCGCCGCGCTCGAGCGCAACGGCCGCGAAGTCGACCCGGCCGGCCTCGCGCCGCAGTGGGACTAAGCGCGCCGCCCCGCCTCATCGACCCGTCCGCGGCCAGCCGGCCGCGGCATCCACAGGACACCACCATGACCCAGGACCCGCTTTTTCAACCGCTGCAACTCGGCGCGCTGATGCTGCCGAACCGCATCGTGATGCCGCCGATGACGCGCTCGCGCGCGAGCCAGCCCGGCGACGAAGCCAACGACCTGATGGCCGCGTATTACGCGCAGCGCGCGAGTGCGGGCCTGATCGTCAGCGAAGGCACCTATATCGCACCGCTCGGCAAGGGCTACGCGTGGACGCCCGGCATTCACACGCCGTCGCAGGTCGCCGGCTGGCGCAAGGTGACCGACGCCGTGCATGCCGCGCACGGCCGCATCTTCGCGCAGCTGTGGCACGTCGGCCGGTTGAGCCATACGAGCCTGCTCGGCGGCGCGCAACCCGTATCGTCGTCGCCGATCCAGGCGAAGGGCGTAAACGTGTTCATCGCCGGTGAAGACGGCAGCACGCCGGGCTTCGTGCAGGCATCCGAGCCGCGCGCGCTGTCGATCGACGAGATCCGCGAGATCGTCGACCAGTACCGCGCCGCCGCGCGCCACGCGATCGAGGCCGGCTTCGACGGCGTCGAGCTGCACGGCGCGAACGGCTACCTCGTGAACCAGTTCATCGATTCGAACGCCAACACGCGCACCGACGCATACGGCGGCTCGCTCGACAACCGGCTGCGCTTCCTGCGCGAAGTCACGCAGGCGCTGATCGACGGCACCGGCGACGCCGCGCGCGTCGGCATCCGCCTCGCGCCGCTGACCACGCTGAACGGTTGCGTCGACGACGATCCGGAAACGACCTATCTCGCGGCCGCGAAGCTGCTCGGCGAACTCGGCGTCGGCTACCTGCACATCGCGGAAGCCGACTGGGACGACGCGCCGCTGATGCCGGTCGCCTTCAAGCAGCAACTGCGTGCCGCCTACCCGGGCGTGTTGATCTACGCCGGCGCGTACACCGCCGAGCGCGCACGCGAGGCGATCGCCGCCGGCTGGGCCGACCTCATTGCGTTCGGCCGCCCGTTCGTCGCGAACCCCGACCTGCCCGAACGCCTGCGCACCGGCGCCGCGCTCGCGCCGCACGACCGCAACACGCTGTTCGGCGGCGGCGCCCGGGGCCTGACCGACTATCCGACGCTCGCGCAAGCCGCGGCCTGACCGCCGTCCTCCACGCAGGTCGACATCGACCCGGTCGCGATCCGCTGATCGCGCCTGCGCCCCCCCGACGATCGCGGCCGCTATCGCCGCGATTGTCATTTCCGAATGGCGGCCTGTGCATTCGGCGTCTAACGTTGACAGGATCCCCTCCGCACGACCGCCACCCGACCTGAAAGGACGCTCCGCCATGCCAAGCCGTTCCCCGACACGCGACATGCTGCTGGCCCTGGCGGCCGGTCTTTCCCTGGCGGCCTTCGCCGCACCGGCGCGGGCCGACGACGCTGCCGGCCTCGCGCCGCCGGCGCCGGCCGCGCCGGTACTGTCGACCACCGCGACCGGCGTGCAGATCTATTCGTGCGAATACGATGCCGACCATCGGCTCGCGTGGGCCTTCCAGCGTCCGGAGGCGACGCTGTTCGACGGCGGCGGCACGCTCGTCGTGCGGCATGGCGCGGGGCCGTCGTGGGAGGCGCTCGACGGCAGCCGCATCACCGGCAAGAAACTCGCGGAAGCGCCGAGCGCGAGCCCCGCCAGCATTCCGCAACTGCTGCTCGCGGCGACGCCGGCCGCCACGGGCACGCTTGCCGGCGTGCGCTTCGTGCAGCGGCTCGACACGGCGGGCGGCACGCCGCCGGCCGCATCGTGCCCGACCGAGCACGCGGTCGGGCGCTTCCCGTACTTCGCGCGATACGTGTTCCTGAAGTGATGCGCGCGGCGGCGCGGGCACCGGGCATCACCCCGGTACCGTTCACCCCCGCGACCAGTTAATCAGTTTTCCTATCTTTCAGGCCCGGATGCGTGAAACCGCCGGCATCTTCGTTCCGGCTGCTCAGCCGATCCGCATCGACAACTCGACGTCGCCGCCGAACGGCACCGACAGATAGCCGTTTTCCGGCGCGCGCACGTACGCGAGGTAGTCGGGGCTGTATTCCGCGTTGTCGGCCACGACGAACGCCCCCGTTCTGAGGTGCGGCTCGACCCGCGCCAGGATTTCCGGATACAGCGCCTTCGCGCCGTCGAGCAGCAACAGGTCGACCGCATCCGGCAGATCGACGGCCAGCGTGCGCAGCGCGTCGCCCTCGCGAATCTCGACGAGATCGGCGAGCCCGGCCGCGGCCAGGTTCGCTTGTGCGCGCATGACCTTCGACGGCTCGAACTCGCTCGTGATCAACCGGCCGCCGCCGTTGTCGCGCAATGCGGCCGCGAGATGCAGCGTCGAGATGCCGAACGACGTGCCGAATTCGACGATCGCCCGCGCGCCGCCGCTGCGCGCGAGCATGTACAGCAGCGAGCCCGTCTCGCGCGACACGGCCAGCGGATAGTCCTTCAGGCGCGCATACAGATCGGCGTAGTCCGTCTTGCTGCGCATCAGCCGCGCTTGCTCGTCGCGCGACACGCCGGCGAAGCCGGGGCTCGTCGCGGGCGACGACGCCTCGGCTTCGTCGAACAGGCGCGCGAGCAGCGACGCCAGCGGGTCGTGAATCAGGGTGGTCATGCGGTTCTCCAGTGTCAGGTTGAGTGCGTCAGTGCGCCCGACTAGAATATGACGAACTATTCATGTTTTGCTATTCGCATTGGCCAACCGCCCATGACCGACCGCCGCAACGCCCCGATCGCCACGCGCAGGCTGCCTCGGCAGGCGCGCTCGACCCGTCTCGTCGAAGACGTTCTCCAGGCCGCTATTCAGGTTTTGGCCGCCGAAGGCGCGCAGCGCTTCACGATGGCGCGCGTCGCCGAGCGCGCCGGCGTGAGCGTCGGCTCGCTGTACCAGTACTTCCCGAACAAGGCGTCCGTGCTGTTCCGGCTGCAGCACGACGAATGGCGGCAGACGTCCGACATGCTGTGCCGGATACTGCAGGACACGCGAAAAACGCCGCCCGAGCGGCTGCGCACGGCCGTCCATGCGTTCATCCGCTCGGAATGCGACGAGGCGGGCATGCGCATCGCACTCGACGACGCCGCGCCGCTCTATCGCGACGCCCCCGAGGCGCAGGCAGTGCGGACGGAGGGCCACCGGGTCTTCAACGCGTTCATGCGCGAAGCGCTGCCCGGCGTGCCCGACGCCACGCACGCGCTCGCCTGCGAACTGGTCATGACGACGCTCACGTCGGGCGGCAAGACCTTCTCCGAAACCGCGCGCACGCCGGCGGAAATCGACGCCTATTCGGCCGCGATGGCCGACATGTTCTGCGCGTACCTCGCGCATCTCGCGCGCGCCTGACACGACGAGCGCCGAAAGGCGTGCGCGCAAGCCGCGCGCGGCACCGGTATCATCCGGCTGCCGCTGGCGCATGGCCGCAGGTCGCGCCGCCCGCCGCCGTTCGCTTGCGCGTGCGCAGCCCCGATGAAAGATACTCGTAATATTCGATACCTCAACCGCTTCCGCCGGGCCCGTCGACCCCGCATTCAAATAGTCGCCTTAACGGATTCGAACTAGGCGTATACACGCGTGTCGCCGCATCGAAGCCCCGTTGCACGCCGATATAAGCGCTGCGACATGCGCTGCATGCTCTTCCCCCGATGGGACGTGATGGGCCGCTCGCCTAACCTTCGCTACGGCAAAGCACACGTGACGGGATCGCCCTCACCACGCGTCGTCCGGCGCGACACCCTCGCGATCGTTTCGATTCGCGCGTAACGACACGCATCACGCGTCATTCGTCCCCACGACGTTGCCGAACAATCCCAACTAGATACGAGACACCCTGACGACGGTTCGCGACGAGCCGTTTCAGCATGCTGATAAAGGAGCAAGCTCATGAGTGATACCCCGGTGCAGCCGACGGTCGACGTCGGCGCGGCAGAAACGGACTTTGGCACCCCGGGAGTGATCGACCGGTACTTCGGCATTTCGTCGCGCGGCAGCACGCAGCGCCGCGAGATCATTGCCGGCGTCACCACCTTCCTCGCGATGGTCTATTCCGTGTTCGTCGTGCCCGGCATGTTCGGCAAGGCCGGCTTCGACACGAGCGCCGTGTTCGTCGCGGTCTGCCTCACCACCGCGTTCGGCTCGCTGCTGATGGGCCTGTGGGCGAAACTGCCGATCGCGATCGGCTGCGCGATCTCGCTGACCGCGTTCACCGCGTTCGGCCTCGTGCTCGGCAAGGGCCTGCATCCGACGGTCGCGCTCGGCGCGGTGTTCCTGATGGGCCTCGTGTTCACCGGCATCTCGGTCACCGGCGTGCGTTCGTGGATCCTGCGCAACCTGCCCGCGGGTGTCGCGCACGGCACGGGCATCGGCATCGGCCTGTTCCTGCTGCTGATCGCGTCGAACGACGTCGGCCTCGTGATCAAGAACCCGGGCGCCGGCCTGCCGGTCTCGCTCGGCCAGATCACCGCACTTCCGGTCATCATGTCGATCGTCGGCCTCGCCGCGATCTTCGGCCTCGAGAAGCGCCGCGTGCCGGGCGGCATCCTGCTCGTCGTGATCGCGATCTCGATCTTCGGCCTGATCTTCGATCCGGCCGTGAAGTACCACGGCATCTTCGCGCTGCCGTCGCTGAGCGCACCGGGGCACGAATCGCTGATCGGCGCGATGGACATCAAGGGCGCGCTGTCGATGGCCGTGCTGCCGAGCGTGCTGGCACTCGTGATGACCGCCGTGTTCGACGCGACCGGCACGATCCGCGCGGTCGCCGGGCAGGCCGGCCAGCTCGACGAGAACGGCCGCATCATCAACGGCGGCCGCGCGCTGACGGCCGACTCGATCAGCTCGATCTTCTCCGGTTTCCTCGGCGGCGCGCCGGCGGCGGCCTACATCGAGTCAAGCGTCGGCGTGGCCGCCGGCGCGAAGACGGGCCTGGCAGCCGCCGTGGTCGGCCTGCTGTTCCTCGTCGTGATGTTCTTTTCGCCGCTCGCGGGCCTGGTGCCGTCGTACGCCACCGCACCCGCGCTGATGTACGTCGGCCTGCTGATGCTCGGCAGCGTGAGCAAGCTGCACATGGACGACATGGTCGATGCGATGTCGGGCCTCGTGTGCGCGGTGTTCATCGTGCTGACCGCGAACATCGTGACAGGCATCATGCTCGGCTTCTCGACGCTCGTGATCGGCCGCATCGCGAGCGGCGAATTCCGCAAGCTCAACGTCGGCACCGTGCTCATCGCGGCCGTGCTCGTCGCCTTCTATCTCGGCGGCTGGGCCATCTGACCGCGACACATGCGCGACGTCGCCTGCAGAAGGGCGGCGCGCATCGGGACGATGACGTCTCCTCCACCATCATCGTTGATGGTCTCCAGGCCTGGGAACGCGAGTTTCCAGGCTTTTTTTGCCGGTGCGCGCGACGCGGCGAAGCGCCGCATCGCCGCCGCACTGCCGCCGCGCTGCGAATCCGCCGCCGGTGCTACGATCGCGTTTTGTGTTCCGGAGCAGACATGAACGCGCTCGGCATCGTCTCCGAATCGGACAGCAGGACCTCGGCGCGCAAGCCGCCGTTCATCCCGTCGTTCGGCTTTTACGAAATACACGAATCGAAGCCGATCGATGCCGATCCGGCGCGCATCATCGATGCGGTCTCCGCGATCGACATGCGCACGGATCCGGTCGTCGATACGCTGCTCAGCCTCCGCGAATTCCCGGCCGCGCTTGCCGCCTCGCTGTGCCGCGGCACCACGCGACGCGAACGCGAACGCTTCGGCCTCCATGCATTCACGCCGCTGCATCGCGACGACACGTCGCTGTCGCTCGGCCTCGTCGGCCGCTTCTGGCGTCCCGCGCCCGACGTGCGCGCCATCGCCGATGCCGCCGCCTTCGTCCGGCACGACGACCCGCGCGATGCGAAGCTGGTGCTCCGGTTCGAGGTCGTCGGGCTCGCCTCGGGCGCGCACATGCTGCGCACGGAAACGTTCATCCACTGCCCGAGCGAGCGCACGCGCTGGCTACTCACGCCGTACTGGCTCGCGATCCGGCTGGGGAGCGGCTGGATCCGGCGCCGCACGCTCGCGGCGGTGGAGACGGCGCTGGCCTGAGCCGGCCGGTCAGAACGGCTTGATCACGACCAGCCCGACGACGATCGCAGCCGCGGCGACGACCGCGCCCGCCGCCTGCCCGAGCCACGCCGCCGGCGCGACGGCGAGATCGTCGCGCGCCATGCGCCGCAGCGTGCCGGCCAGCATGCCGTGCAGCGCCGACAGCGCGACGACGACGGCAAGCTTCGCCGACAGCCACGCCGCGCCGAACCAGTGACCGCTCAGCGCGATCGCGATCCCCGTGACCCAGACGATCGCGAGGGCCGGCGCCGTCACCGTGCGATCCCAGCGCCGCACCGCGCGATGCACGGCGAGGTTCGCGATCCGGACACCGACGGACAACATCAGCAGCCCGCCGACGAACGTGACGACAGCCGCCACATGCACGGCCTTCAGCACCAGGTAGATCATCGCGCGTGCCGCCGGCGCGCGATCCATCCCGCACTCGCCAGCCCCGCGAACGGCACGACGGCCGACAGCACGAGCCGCGCGACCTCGCGCCCGCTCCACAGCCCGCTCGAGGCGGTGCCGGCGAGCGCCCACACGTACATCGCGAACGCGATGCCATGCACCGGCCCCATGATCGATACCGCGGCCGGATAACCGGCCAGATGCTTGAGCGGCACGGCGACGCACACCAGCACGACGAGCGTGGCCGCCTCCAGCAACGACAGGTACTGCAGGTTCCGCAACGCGTTGCGATCGTCTTGTGTCATCGGCGGGCTCCAGGTTGATCCGCCGCGATTGTCGCGTGTGGTGCGGGTTCCGGCCATTGGCTAGAATGACATCTTTCAACGGATTCCGGCCACGGCCGCGAACGCCATGCACACGGTCGCCGTTCTCGCCTTGCCCGATGTCGTCCCGTTCGACCTGGGCATCGCGTGCGACACGTTCGCGCGCGTGCGGTTGCCCGACGGCGCGCCCGCCTACCGCGTGCGCGTGTGCAGCGAGCAGCCGCGCGTCGCCGGCGACCTGTTCGAGCTGCGCCCGCCGTTTCGTCTCGACGCGCTGGCCAACGCCGATACGATCATGGTCCCCGGCACGTCCGTGCCGCTCGCGCCGACGCCGCGCCGCGTGCTCGCCGCACTCCGCGAAGCGGCCGCGCGCGGCAGCCGGATCGCGTCGATCTGCAGCGGCGCGTTCGTGCTCGCGGAAGCCGGGCTGCTCGACGGCCTGCGCGCGACGACGCACTGGCTCGCGGCCGCCGAACTCGCACGCCGCCATCCGCACGTCGACGTCGATCCGAACGTGCTGTTCGTCGACAACGGACAGATCCTGACGTCGGCCGGCGCGGCGGCCGGCCTCGACCTGTGCCTGCACATGATCCAGGCCGACTACGGCGCGGCGGTGGCCGTCGACGCCGCACGCAGTGCGGTGGCGCCGCGCGTGCGCGAAGGCGGGCAGGCGCAGTTCATCGCGCCGGAATGGCCTGCCGGCGGCGACGGGCTGCAAGACCTGATGGACTGGCTGCAGGCGAACCTGCGCAAGCCGCTCACGCTCGATGCGATGGCCCGCAAGGCGTCGACGAGCGTACGCACGCTGACGCGGCGCTTCCAGGCGCAGACGGGCACGTCGCCGCGCCAATGGCTGCAGACCGCTCGCGTCCGGCACGCGCAGCAGTTGCTGGAGGTGACGGAGCTGTCGATCGAACATGTCGCGACGGAAGCCGGGTTCGGTTCGGTCACCGCGTTTCGCGAACGGTTCGCGCGCATCGTCGGCACGTCGCCGCAACGCTATCGCCAGACGTTCCGCGCACGCGCCGGCGCATGACGTTCCCCAGGACCGCCATCCGAAGCATGAAACCGTCGCCCCCTTTCGCGCCAACCGGACCCGACCGATGACCCGCATCCGCAACCCGCTGAACATCGCGCAGCTCCAGGCGTTCGTCTCCGCCGCGCACCTCAAGAGCCTGCGCGCCGCCGCGCGCGAACTCGGCGTCACGCAGCCCGCGATCACGCACACGATCCGCGAACTCGAAACGGCGCTCAACGCGGAGTTGCTCGCGCGCAGCGTGCGCGGCGTCGAGCTGACCGCATGCGGCCACGCGCTGCTGCCGCGCGCCGAGCAGCTGCTCGGCGACATCCGCCGCACGGTCGAGGCCGTCGAGCAGGTGAAAGGCGAGATGTCGGGGCGCGTCGCGGTCGGCACGATGCCGTCGATCGCGCTGACCGCGCTGCCGCACGCGGTGACGGCGTTCCGCCGGTCGATGCCGAACGTGAGCCTCCATCTGGAGGAAGTGACGGTGCCCGACGCGCTCGCGCAGCTGCGCAACGGCACGCTCGACATCGCTGCGATGCACCATGTGCCCGCGCTCGACCGCGATTTCACGCAATCGCCGCTGCTGTCGACCGAATTCACGATCGTGATGCGCGACGGCCACCCGCTCGCGCATGCGCGCCGTTTAGAGGAACTGCTCGATGCCGAGTGGATCGTCACCGTCGGCGCCGAGCAGTTTCCGCACAGCGTGATGGTCGGGATGTTCGAGAAGCACGGGCTGCCGCTGCCGAAACGCCTGCTGCGCTCGCCGATGTCGTTCGCGGTGACGCTCGGGCTCGTCGCGCGCTCCGACGTGATCGGCTGCTTCACGCGCCCGCTGGCCGCGATGGTCGCGCCGCTCGGCATCCGCACGGCCGAACTCGACGAAAGCATGCCGCGCTTCGACCTGTCGATCATCGCGCGGCGCGACCTGCTGCCCACGCCCGCCGTGTCGCAATTCGTCACGTGCCTGCGGCGCGCGGTCAACGAAACGCTCGGCTGAATCGTTCCTGTGTCTGAAACGGCGGCGCCCGCAACGCGCCGCCGCCGGGCCCGGTATCGGGGCTTGTCCTAGGCGCCCTGCCGGTATTTTGTCTTGATAATCTTGCGCACGTCGCGCACCCGCATCGGGTGGGCGAAACGGACTGTCCGACGCGAAGCCGCGGCGGACCGAAGGCTTACGGCGCGGCACAACCGCGCACCCATCGAACAAAACGAGGAGTCACCGAGTGAAAAAGATTCTTGCGGCTGTGACCGTTGCCCTGCTCGCCGTATCGGCAGGCAGCGCGTACGCGAAGGACTGGTCGACCGTGCGGTTCGGCGTCGACGCCAGCTACCCGCCTTTCGAATCGAAAGGCGCCGACGGCAAGGTTGTCGGTTTCGACGTCGATCTCGGCAACGAAATCTGCCGCCGCATCCACGCGAAGTGCGTGTGGATCGAAAACGACTTCGACGGGATGATCCCGGCGCTGAAGGCCCGCAAGTTCGACGGCGTGCTGTCGTCGATGTCGATGACGCCGGCGCGTCAGGAACAGATCGCCTTCTCGGCGAAGCTGTTCAACACGCCGACGCGCCTCGTCACGAAGAAGGGCACGGGCCTGATGCCGACGGCCGAATCGCTGAAGGGCAAGTCGGTCGGCGTCGAGCAGGGCACGATCCAGGAAACCTACGCGAAGACGTACTGGGCGTCGAAGGGCGTGAACGTCGTGCCTTACCAGAACCAGGACCAGGTCTACGCCGACCTGATCTCCGGCCGTCTGGACGGCGCGCTGCAAGACGCGGTGCAAGCCGAGATCGGCTTCCTGAAGACGCCGCGCGGCGCGAACTTCGACTTCGCCGGCAAGGACATCGACGATCCGAAGACGCTCGGCAACGGCGCCGGTATCGGCCTGCGCAAGGAAGACACCGACTTGAAGGCGAAGATCGACGGCGCGATCGCCGGCATGCGCAAGGACGGTACGTACGACAAGATCGCGAAGAAGTACTTCGATTTCGACGTCTACGGCAAGTAATACGGCCAGCCGGCGCGCCGCGCGCCGCGATGAAACGGGCTCCGCGAGGAGCCCGTTTTTTTTGCGCGCGCGGGTTGGGCGACGTTATTTTTTCCGTACCAAACCGATGATTCGCAAGGAAAATCCGCGCGTTCCGGTACCGGTTTGATGGCGACGACGCAGGCAACGTACAATCGTCCTTCCACGCACACCGGATCCTTCGCGGCTGCGCCGCACTCCCCCATCATGCAAACGCAGACCCATCCGCTGATTTCCCCCGCCGTCGGCACCGAACGCCAGATCACGAGCTTCCACTACGGCCCGCGCGGCGGCAAGAAGGTCTACATCCAGTCGTCGCTGCATGCGGACGAACTGCCCGGCATGCTGGTCGCCACGCTGCTGCGCCGCAAGATCGCCGCGCTCGAGACGGCCGGCAAGCTGCGCGGCGAAATCGTGGTCGTGCCCGTGCCGAACCCGATCGGCCTGTCGCAGCACGTGTTCGGCGATCACCTCGGCCGTTTCGAGCTCGGCTCGATGCAGAACTTCAACCGCAATTTCTACGATCTCGCGGCACTGGTGCTGCCGCGCGTCGAACACCATCTCACGAACGACGCGCAGCGCAACCTCGTCGCCGTGCGCGCCGCGATGCGCGAAGCGCTCGACGAGCAGAAGCCGCGCACCGAACTCGACTCGCAGCGCCTCGCGCTGCAGAAGCTGTCGTTCGACGCCGATATCGTGCTCGACCTGCACTGCGACAGCGATGCGGTGATGCACCTCTACACGAATCCCGACCTCTGGCCGGACGTCGAGCCGCTGTCGCGCTATCTCGACGCGCAGGCGTCGCTGCTCGCGCTGAATTCGGTCGGCAACCCGTTCGACGAAATCCACAGCTTCTGCTGGTCGGATCTGCGCAGCCGTTTCGGCGACCGCTTCCCGATCCCGAACGGCGCGATTTCCGTCACGGTGGAACTGCGCAGCGAACGCGACGTGTCGTACGAACTCGCCGAAAAGGACGCACAGGCCATCGTCGAGTACCTGACCGAGCGCGGCATCGTCGACGGCACGCCGGCGCCGCTGCCGCCGCTCGCGCATCCGGCCACGCCGCTCGCGGGCACCGATCCGCTTGTCGCGCCGGTGTCGGGCGTGATCGTGTTCCGCACGCCGGTGGGCGCGATGATCGAGGCGGGCCAGGCCGTGGCCGACATCGTCGATCCGCTGACCGATCGCGTCGTCACGCTGAAGAGCAGCGTATCGGGCGTGCTGTACGCGCGCCAGATCGTACGTTTCGCGACGGCCGGCATGGAAGTCGCGCGCGTCGCCGGCGCGACCGCGATCCGCACGGGTTCGCTGCTGTCGGCCTGAGCGCGCGGCCCGCGCGCCGGGCCACGGCGCGCAGCGCACGCACCAACGAAATCGCCCGCTTGCGCGGGCGATTGGCTTTCCGGAGGGCACGTCGGCGGCCGGCGACGGCCGCCGGCCGTTCGGCGTGAAGACCGTTCAGAATGCCGGCACGATCGCGCCGCCGAACTTCTGGTCGATGAACTTGCGCACGTCGTCCGATTCATAGGCCGCGACGAGCTTCTTCACCCACGGCTTGTCCTTGTCCTGCGCACGCACCGCGATCAGGTTCGCGTACGGCCCGCGCAGGTCCTCGATCGCGATCGCGTCCTTCACCGGCGTCAGCCCGGCCTTCACCGCGTAGTCGGTATTGATCGACGCGGCATCGACGTCAGGCAGCGCGCGCGGCAACTGCGCGGCGTCGAGTTCGACGATCTTGATCTTCTTCGGGTTCTCGGCGACGTCGAGCGGCGTCGCGTTCACGCCGTTCGTGCCGACGCCCGGCTTCAGCTTGATCACGCCGTACTTCTGCAGCAGCAGCAGCGCGCGATTGCCGTTCGACGGGTCGTTCTGGATGCCGACCTTCGCCCCCACCGGCAAGTCCTTCAGGGACTTGAGCTTCTTCGAGTAGAAGCCCATCGGCGCCGTGTAGGTGAGCCCGACGTTCACGATCCTGTAACCGCGCTGCTTGATCTGGCTGTCGAGGAACGGCTGGTGCTGGAAGCCGTTCGCGTCGAGGTCGCCCGAATCGAGCGCCGCGTTCGGCTGCACGTAGTCGTTGAATTCGATGACCTTGATCGCGAGCCCTTCGCGCGCGGCGACCTTCGTCACTTCGGTCCAGATCTGCGCGTCGGGGCCGCTCATCGTGCCGATCTTCAGCGTTTGCGGATCGGCGTGCGCGCCGGGCGCCGCGAATGCCAGCGCGGCGGCGAGTGCGCCGAGGCCGGTCAGGATCGAACGTCGCATGGTGTCCTCTTGTCCCGTGTCGTTTGTTGGAGCACGGATCGTGACACGGGGCCCGAACGCGACAAACCAAGCTTATTTCATGTGCATATTCCGGATCGGGATCGATTCTCTGCCGAAATCGGTATAACCCCCGCTGGCCAACCCGGGCAGAATTCGGTGTCGCATCGGCGCCACACATTCTTCATATGACAGTCGCTGTCATATTCATTACGTGCCCCGCCGATAAAGTTGCGGCCGGTCCGTGAAAGCGCCCAGAGAGAGCGCCGGAACCGCAACTGGACACGCCATTTATTCGCTCGGAGAATCCTTTGAACAAGAAACTGTTGACCATCGCCGCCCTGGCAGCAACGGCCGGCACGGCGCACGCACAAAGCAGCGTGACGCTGTACGGCGTCATCGATGCCGGTATCAGCTACGTGAACCACAGCAAGACCGCCAACGGCGGCACGGGCAAGCTGTTCAAGTACGACGACGGCGTTGCCCAGGGCAGCCGTTGGGGCCTGCGCGGCACCGAAGACCTCGGTGGCGGCCTGAAGGCGATCTTCGTGCTCGAAAACGGCTTCAACAGCGGCAACGGCACGATCGGCCAGGGTGGCGCGATCTTCGGCCGCCAGGCTTACGTCGGCCTGAGCCAGTCGCAGTACGGCACGGTCACGTTCGGCCGCCAGTACTCGTTCTCGACCGACATCCTCGGTTCGAACTACTCGACGGGCGGCAACACGGTCGCGGGCAACTACGCGTACCACGTGAACGACATCGACCAGCTCACGTCGAGCCGCATCAACAACGCCGTGAAGTTCCAGAGCGCGAACTACTCGGGCTTCACGTTCGGCGCGTTGTACGGCTTCTCGAACTCGACGGACTTCGCGGGCGCACCGGCCACGACGTCGGGCACGACGACGACGGCAGGCTCGTCGCGCGCATACAGCTTCGGCCTGAACTACGCGAACGGCCCGATCTCGGTCGGCGCCGCCTACACGGACATCCGCTACCCGAGCCAGTCGTCGCCGGCCTTCTCGACGACGATCGCGAACCTGAGCACGGGCAACGTCCGCGACCTGCGCACGTACGGCGTCGGCGGCCGCTACGTCTGGGGTCCGGCAACGGCATGGCTGCTGTGGACGCGTACGCAGTTCTCGACCGTTTCGGGCGCGGGCGGCACGTTCTACAACGCATACGAAGCAGGCGCGAAGTACGCGTTCACGCCGGCCCTGTCGGGCGGCCTCGGCTACACGTACACGAACGCGACGCAGAACGGCAATTCGTGGCACTGGAACCAGGTCAACGGTATCGCCGACTACGCACTCAGCAAGCGGACGGACGTGTACGGCCTGGTCGTGTACCAGCAGGCTTCGGGCAAGGGCGTGCAAGCGCAGATCGGCTCGAGCACGAGCTACTTCAACACGTCGGGCACGGGTTCGAAGAACCAGATCGCCGCCCGCATCGGTATCCGTCACAAGTTCTAAAGCGTCCGCTTAACTCGCGGATCACGACGGCAAGAAGCGCCCCGCTCCACGCGGGGCGCTTTTTTATGGGCTTTTAAGTTTCGCTTAATTCTGAGCTGAGACGATGCTCTCACCCCCCCTGTTGGCCGCCTGAGCATCGGCGGCTTTTTTTTTAAATGCCGACGGCGCCGCCATCGATTGCCCACAAGACAGGATCGGAGGCCATGATGATCGAAGATACCGTTTTCAGCCATCTGCACGCGATTCTGACGTGCCAACACTCGCTGCCGGTCCAGAGTTGCCGCGTCTCGGTCGAAATGCAGCGCCCGTGGGGCCGACCGTATCGGCTCGTCGAATGGACGATGCATCTCGACGCCCCCGCACGGCGCCAGATCGTGCCGGCCGAATCGACCGACGAAGAGATCGCCGAGGTCGTCGCCTCGCACGTGCCGGGCCGCCTTTACGGCGACGGCCGGCTGCAGTTCTGACCGCGCTCCCGCGCCACCCGCGTCCCGCCTGTCGGCCGCGCCGCACGCATCGTGCGGCAGTCGGTCTCGTTTGACGCGGCAACGAAACCTGCTACGCTGCGCGTTTTCGTCCACGCAACACACGATGGAAAACGCATTCAACGAACGTGGCGTCATGGTCACGCGCAACGGCCTGTCGGCCGCCGGGCAGGTATTCGCACTGCGTGACATCCGTCACGTCGATGTCGTCAAGATTCCCAAGAACCGCCTCGTTCCGTCGCTGATCTCGCTGATCGGCGCGGCCATCGCCGTCGCAGGCGGCATCGGCGCATCGAGCGCCGCGCTCGTCGTCGGCGTGATGCTCGTCGTCGTCGGCTACCTCGCCTGGGCCACGCAGGACATCACGTACCGGCTGATGGTCGAGATGCCCGACGGCAAGCGCGAAGCGCTGTCGAGCACCGACGCCGCGTTCGTCGAACGCGTCGCGCAGGTCGTGCGCGATGCACAGGCCGCCAGGACCGCCACTCCCGCCAACTGATCCCCTTCACGCGGCTGCACGCTTCGATTCACGGTTGCCGGACGCACGCGGTGCGTGCCGGCACGTGCGGCTGCCTCGGCGAACCGTATTCCCGCACGTCATCGCCCGCGCCGCGCCTGCGCCGCACGCGCCGACCGCCTAGTATGGAAGGAGCGGCGCGCCGCCGCATCGTCCGAGGAGGCCAGCATGAACGTCCAGTCGCTGTCCGGCACGCTTCGCGCGCAGGAATTGCTGATCGTGTCGATGATCCGCGCGCTGCCCCCTGATGCACGCCGCGCGCTCGTCGACCTCTACACCGAACAGATCGTCTTCGCCGAACAGGCCGGCCTCGACGTCCACAGCGATCGCGCGACGCACGAAGCGTTCATCGCGCACGCGCGCAACCTGCTGATCCGCATCGAAGCGCTGGCCTGACCGGCGCGCGCACGGCTCCCGAAAGGGCTGCCGCGGCGCGTGCGAGCCGCGCACGCGAGCGCTCACTCACGCCGCCTTTCGTCCTTGCATTGATAATAATTCTCATTTACACTGGTAAAGTTGTCAGTTGCCTTTCAATTCGCCGTTTGCCGCCTGCCGCGCGCAAACGGGCCAGCCAGGTGAACGCGTCACCCAGCCAGCCTTCGGGCTTGTTATCGTCAATGGGAGACCACCTGTGCATTGTTATTCGCTGGCGCGGCGGCCGATCTGTGCCGCGCTGTTCGGCGCGTTCGGCCTGTCCGCCGCCACGGCTCACGCCGATTCGTCGCCGCAAGGCGCCAACCCGCCTTCCGCCGTCCTCGTCGCCGCGTCCGCGCGCGGCGACGCGGCGCTGCTCGACCCCGTCACCGTCACGGCCACCCGCACCGCCACCGCCGCGAGCCGCACGGCGGCATCCGTGTCGGTGATCACCGACGAGGATCTCGAGGAACAGCAGGCCACCAACATCAAGGATGCACTGCGCTACGAGCCCGGCATCACGGTGCGCCGCACCGCGTACCGGCCGGGCAGCGCCGCGCTCGGCGGCGGCCGCGACGGCGATTCGAGCATCAACATCCGCGGCCTCGAGGGCAACCGCGTGCTGCTGATGGAAGACGGCATCCGCCTGCCGAACGCGTTCTCGTTCGGCCCGCTCGAAGCGGGGCGCGGCGACTACGCCGACCTCGACACGCTCAAGCGCATCGAGATCCTGCGCGGGCCGGCATCGGCGCTGTACGGCAGCGACGGCCTGACCGGCGCGGTGAACTTCATCACGAAGGACCCGCGCGACCTGCTGTCGATCTACGACAAGCCGTACTACTTCTCGTTCCGGCCAAGCTACGACTCGGCCGACCGCAGCATCGGCGCGACCGTGTCGGCCGCGGGCGGCAACGACCGCATCCAGGGGATGATCATCGCCGACGGCCGGCGCGGCCACGAAGTCGATACGCGCGGCAGCAACCATTCGGCGAGCACGCTGCGCACGACGTCGAACCCGCAGGACGTCTATTCGGAATCGCTGCTCGGCAAGCTCGTGCTGACGCCCACCACGCGCGACACCGTCAAGTTCACCGCGGAAACGGTGCAGCGGCGCGTGAGCACCGACGTGCTGTCGGCGATCAACCCGCCGACCACGCTCGGCCTCACGACCCACGACCGGCTCGAGCGCAACCGCTTCAGCGTCGACTACGACTTCCGCGACGACGCGTTCCGCTGGTTCCAGACCGCGCACCTGCAGTTCTACTACCAGGACGCGAAGCAGGACCAGTACGCGTTCGAGACGCGCGGCGCGCCGCTGAAATCGCGTTCGCGCGACAACCAGTACCGGGAACGCACGTTCGGCGGCTCCGCGTTCGCCGAAAGCGGCTTCGCGACCGGCCCGTTCGCGCACAAGCTGCTGTATGGCGTCGACGGCAGCCTGTCGCGCGTGACGAACCTGCGCGACGGCACGGTGCCGGGCGTCGGCGAAGCGTTCCCGAACAAGGCGTTCCCCGACACCGACTACACGTTGTTCGGCGCGTTCGTGCAGGACCAGATCGGCTACGGCCGCCTGCTCGTCACGCCGGGCCTGCGCTTCGACACGTACCGGCTGAGCCCGACCGAAAACGATCCGCTGTTCACCGGCAAGGCCGTGTCGACGAGTGCGAACGAACTGTCGCCGCGCGTCGCCGTGCTCTACGAGATCACGCCGGCCGTCATTCCGTACGTGCAGTACGCGCACGGCTTCCGCGCGCCGACGCCCGACCAGGTGAACAGCAGCTTCTCGAACCCCGTGTACGGCTACACGTCGATCGGCAATCCGAACCTGAAGCCCGAGACGAGCGACACGTTCGAAGCCGGCCTGCGCGGCAAGGCCGGCACCGGCTACGGCGTCGTGCGCTACAGCGCGGCCGCGTTCACGGGCCGCTACCGCAACTTCATCTCGCGCACGACGATCGCCGGCGCCGGCCGGCCGGCGGACCCGTTCGTGTTCCAGTACGTGAACTTCGCCGACGCGCGCATCCACGGCCTCGAAGGCCGCGCCGAATGGGTGATGCCGAACGGCATCACGCTGAAGACGGCGATGGCGTTCACGAAGGGCTCGACGCAGAACGACGGCGCGGCCAGCCAGCCGCTGAACACCGTCAACCCTTTCTCCGCCGTGTTCGGCGTGCGTTATGAGCCGAGCGAGCGCTGGTTCGTGCAGACCGACCTGCTGTTCCAGGCCGCGAAACGCGACAAGGACGTCGACAAGTCCGATTGCTCGAACAAGGCGTGCTTCACGCCGCCGTCGTCGTTGGTCGTCGACCTGCGCGGCGGCTACCGCTTCAACAAGCACGTGAGCGCGACGATCGGCATCCGCAACCTGTTCGACCGCAAGTACTGGAACTGGTCGGACGTGCGCGGCATCGCGGCCGATTCGCAGGTGCTCGACGCGTATTCGTCGCCCGGCCGCACGGTCGCCGTCAGCATGAAAGTGGATTTCTGATGCGCATCGCCCGCGCACCCACCCCAACCGCTACTTGAAGGAGTCCGACATGATGCAATCCGCCCTTCCCGGTCAATCGGCCGGCCCGGCCCGTGCGGCCGCCGCGCTGCGCGACGCATTCATCAAGCTCAAGACCGAGCGTCAGCTGCGCAACCGCGACGTCGCCCAGGCGCTCGGCGTCAGCGAAGGCGAGGCGCTTGCCGCGTTCGTCGGCGAGCACGTCGTGCGGCTCGACGCGCGCTTTCCGGCGATGTTCGAGGAAATGCCGCGCCTCGGCCGCGTGATGGCGCTCACGCGCAACGACACGGCCGTCCACGAGAAGGACGGCGAATATGCGCAGATGAGCCACGACGGCCCGGTCGGCCTCGCGCTCGGCGACATCGACCTGCGCATCTTCTATCGTCACTGGGTGTCGGCGTTCGCGGTGCGCGACGAAACCGCGCACGGCCCGCTGAAGAGCCTGCAGTTCTTCGACGCGCAAGGCCATGCGATCCACAAGGTGTACCTGCGCGCGCACAGCGACCACGCCGCGTACGACGCGTTCGTCGAACGCTGGCGTGCGCCGTCGCAGGAGCCGGGCCTCGACGTCGCGCCCGCCGCACCGAAAACACCCGAGCGTGCCGACACCGAGATCGACGTCGCGGGCTTCCGCGCCGCGTGGGAAGCGATGACCGACACGCACCAGTTCTTCGGCATCACGCAGCGCTTCGGCGTGAGCCGCATGCAGGCGCTGCGTCTCGCCGAGCCGCACCATGCATATCCGGTCGAAACCGCGCATGCGCTGCGCCACGTGCTTCAGCAGGCGGCACAAAGCGGCCAGCCGATCATGGTGTTCGTCGGCAACGCGGGGATGATCCAGATCCACACGGGTCCCGTCGCGAACGTGCGCGAGGTCGGCGCATGGATCAACGTGCTCGACCCCGGCTTCAACCTGCATGTCCGCGAAGACCTGATCGCCGCCGCCTGGGTCGTGAAGAAACCGACGAGCGACGGCATCGTCACGTCGCTCGAACTGTTCGACCGGCAGGGCGACCACGTCGCGCTGCTGTTCGGCGAACGCAAGCCGGGCAAGGTCGAACGCGACGACTGGCGTGCGCTCGTCGCGACGCTGCCGGCGGCCGCACGCGGGGGCGCGCGGTGAGCGCGCGGCCGTTCGATCCGCGCCGCCGCGCCGTGCTCGCGGGCGCGGCGGCCGGCGCGCTCGCGGGCGCGCTGCCCGGCAGCGTGCTCGCCCAGGCTGCGCAGGCCGCCCCGAAGCGCGTGGTCGTGATCGGCGGCGCGCTCGCGGAAACCGCGTTCGCGCTCGGCGGTGCCGAGACGCCGCGCTACCGGCTCGTCGGCGCCGACACGACCTGTACGTATCCCGACGCCGCGAAGCGTTTGCCGAAAGTGGGCTACCAGCGCGCGCTGTCGGCCGAAGGGCTGCTGTCGCTGCGCCCCGATCTCGTGCTCGCGTCGGCGGAAGCCGGCCCGCCCACCGCGATCGCGCAGGTGAAAAGCGCCGGCGTCACGATCACGACGTTCGACGAACGCCACGACGTCGAATCGGTGCGCGCGAAGATCACGGGCATCGCGCAGGCGCTCGACGTGCGCGAGGCCGGCACCGCGTTGCTGCAACGTTTCGAGCGCGACTGGCAGGCCGCGCGTGACGCGGTCGCCGCGCGCGCGCCTGCCGGCGTGCAACCGCCGCGCGTGCTGTTCGTGCTGAACCATACCGGCAACCAGGCGCTCGTCGCCGGCCAGCGCACGGCCGCCGACGCAATGATCCGCTATGCGGGCGCGCGCAACGCGATGCAGGGCTTCGATCACTACAAGCCGCTGACGACCGAGGCACTCGCGGCCGCCGCGCCCGACGTCGTGCTGATCTCCGACGAAGGGCTGGCCGCCGTCGGCGGTCGCGCCGCGCTACTGGCAACGCCCGGTTTCGGTGCGACGCCGGCCGGCCGCGCGCGGCGCGTGGTGTCGCTCGACGCGCTGTTGCTGCTCGGCTTCGGCCCGCGCCTGCCGCTCGCCGTCACGACCCTGCACCGACGCCTGTCGGATGCGCTCGCCTGATTCCGGATCATCTCGATGCCCGCTCACGCTTCGCCCTTCTCCGCGCCGTCGCCCGCCTCGCGCGCCGGCGCCGCGCGCGTCGGCACGTCGCGCCGCCTGGCGCCGTTCACCCTCGCCGCGCTCGCCGTGCTCGTGTGCGCGATGTCCGTCGTCGCGCTGTGCGTCGGCGCGTATCGCATTCCGCTCGCGGAGGCCTGGGCCGCCCTGAGCGGCGATGCCGCCGCGCAGCAGGCGCGTGCGGTGCTGCTCGACATCCGCGCGCCGCGCGTCGCGCTCGCGCTGCTGGTCGGCGGCGGCTTCGGCGCGACCGGTGCCGCGATGCAGGCGCTGTTCCGCAATCCGCTCGCCGATCCGGGCCTCGTCGGCGTGTCGAGCGGCGCCGCGCTCGGCGCGACGACGATGATCGTGCTCGGCCCCGCGCTCTTTGCCGCGCACGTGAGCGCGGCCGCGCTGCCCGTCGCCGCGTTCGTGGGCGCGCTCGCGGTCGCCGCGCTCGTTTATCGGCTCGCCGCGTCGCGCGGCCGGCTCGCGCTGCCGCTGCTGCTGCTCGCCGGCATCGCGATCAACGCGCTGGCCGGCGCGGCGATCGGCCTGCTCACGTTCGTCGCCGACGACGCGCAGTTGCGCTCGCTGACCTTCTGGAGCCTCGGCAGCCTCGGCGGCGCGCAATGGCCCGCGCTGGCGGCCGTCGCGCCATGCGTCGCGATCGGCTGCGTGCTGCTCGCGCGCGAACGCGACGCGCTGAACGCACTGCAGCTCGGCGAAACCGAGGCATTGCATCTCGGCGTGCCCGTGCAGCGGCTGAAGCGGCGTGTGCTCGTCGCGGTCGCGCTCGCGGTCGGCGCGCTCGTCTCGTGCGCGGGCATCATCGGCTTCATCGGGCTCGTCGCGCCGCATTGCGTGCGGCTCGCGTGCGGCCCCGACCAGCGCATCGTGCTGCCCGGCGCCGCCCTGCTCGGCGCGTTGCTGACGCTCGCCGCCGATCTCGCCGCGCGCACCGTCGCCGCGCCGGCCGACATTCCGCTCGGCGTGCTGACCGCGCTGCTCGGCGCGCCGTTCTTCCTCGCGCTGCTGTGGAAGAGCCGCGGCGCGCTCGGCGGGTAATCCCTTCCTCACGACGACCATGCTGACCGCCCACCACCTCGACGTCGCCCGCCGGCACCACGCGATCCTGCGCGACCTGTCGCTGTCGATCGAACCCGGCCGCGTGACCGCGCTGCTCGGCCGCAACGGCGCGGGCAAGAGCACGCTGCTGAAAACCTTCGCCGGCGAACTGACCGGCAGCGTCGCGCCGAACGGCGTGCGCGTGACGGGCGACGTCACGCTGAACGGCGAGCCGCTCCAATGCATCGACGCGCCGCGGCTCGCGTGCCTGCGCGCGGTGCTGCCGCAGGCCGCGCAGCCAGCGTTCCCGTTCAGCGTCGACGAAATCGTGCTGCTCGGCCGCTATCCGCATGCGCGACGCAGCGGCGCGACGTCCCGCCGCGATCGCGACATCGCGTGGCTTGCGCTCGAACGCGCGGGCGCCGATGCGCTCGTCGGCCGCGACGTGACGACGCTGTCGGGCGGCGAGCTCGCACGCGTGCAGTTCGCCCGCGTACTCGCGCAGCTGTGGCCGGACGACGACGCAGCGGAACGCGGCCCGCGCTACCTGCTGCTCGACGAGCCGACCGCCGCGCTCGATCTCGCGCACCAGCATCGCCTGCTCGACACCGTGCGCGCGGTCGCACGCGAATGGCAGCTCGGCGTGCTCGCGATCGTTCACGATCCGAACCTCGCCGCGCGGCACGCGGATACGATCGCGATGCTCGCCGACGGCACGATCGTCGCGCACGGCGCACCGCGCGACGTGATGACGCCCGCGCATATCGCGCAATGCTATGGATTCGCGGTAAAGATGGTGGACACCGGCGACGGTGCGCCGCCGGTGATGGTGCCCGCGTAGCGCCGGGCGCCGCACGGCTCGATGCCCCGCCATCGTCCGCCGCTTTCATTCGAGATCGTTTTCCCCTTTCCTTCGAGGCGCCCCATGCCCGTTCCGATGACTCGCATCATCCTGTACGTCCACGACGTCGCGTTGCTGAAAGCGTTCTACCAGCGGTATTTCGCGTTGCCCGTCATCGAGGAGATCGACGGCGAATGGGTCGTGCTCGACGCCGGTGCGGTCGAACTCGCACTGCATCGGGCCGGCCCGGCGTTCCGCCACGCGGCCGTGCCCGCGCACGCGAACGCCGGCACCCGTCACGTCAAGCTCGTCTTCCGGATCGATGCCGATATCGACGCGCATCGCGACCGGCTCGCCCGCGACGGCGTGGCCGTGCGCGATCTCAAGCGCTACGACGGCTTCCCGTACCGGATGGTCGACGGCATCGATCCGGAAGGAAACGTCTTTCAGATGATGCAGCCCGACTGAACGCCGTCCCGGCCGGCGCGGCCGCGAGCGCTCAGTGCTCCAGGTCCGCCGCGCCGAACGTCCGCATCTTCCAGCCGAGCCGCACGGCGAGCATCCGCATCGAGAACCCGGCCGCGAGCGCGACGATCGTCGCGACATCCGCGTCGATGCCGAGATGCGGCATGCCGACGTACAGCGCACCGGTGACGAACGCGACGCTTGCATAGAGCTCCTCGCGCAGGATCAGCGGCATCTCGTTGCACAGCAAGTCGCGCAGCATCCCGCCGCACACGCCCGTGATCGCGCCGGCCAGCACGACGATGATCGGCGCGCTGCCGGTCGACGCGCCGACGTCGCAGCCGATGATCGTGAACGCCGCGAGGCCGATCGCATCGACGGTGACGAACAGCGTCTTCATCCGCGCGACGTGCCGCGCGGCCCACGACGCGACGGTCGCCGCGACCAGCGTGATCACCAGATACTCCGGATGCGCGATCCAGCCGAGCGGATAGTGGCCGAGCAGCACGTCGCGCACGGTGCCGCCGCCGAGCGCCGTCACCGCGCCGACGAGCGCGAGCCCGAAACGGTCCATCCCGCGGCGCATGCCCATCAGCGCCCCCGACATCGCTTCCGCGACGATCGCAATCAGATAAAGCGTATGCATGGCGCGCGTCAGTCGTCGGTCCGGAACAGGTCGAGCACACGTTCGCGCTCGGCCGCATCGACCGCCGCGGGCATCGGCTCGTCGGGCTTGCCGCTGTCGCCCTTCGCGTCGGGCTTGTCGGTTGCCGGCGCGCCGCCGCACGCGAAGCGGCTGCGAATATACGCCGGCACGTCGGCCGTGCAGGCGCCGTGCGCGTATTCGGCGTAGACGAAGTCGCCATCGACGAGCGCGACGTCCTGCGGCGGCGTCGCGTCGACCGACGTGCGCCCGTCGACGGCCGTCTTCATGTAGTCGAGCCAGACCGGCAGCGCGAGCGTCGCGCCGGTCGCGCGCCCCATCGGGCGCGGCGTGTCGTAGCCGAGCCACGCGACCGCGACGATGCCCGACGAGTAGCCGGCGAACCATACGTCCTTCGACCCGTTCGACGTGCCCGTCTTGCCGGCCGCGTCGTCGCGGCGCAGCGCGAGCGCGCCGCGCGCGGTGCCGGCGCGCACGACGTCGCGCAGCATGCTGTCCATCACGAACGCGTTGCGCGCCGAGACGACGCGCTCGCCCGACGGCGCGGTCGCCTCGTACATCGCGCCGCCGTGACGCTGTTTCACCGACAGGATCAAGCGCGGCTCCATCCGCGTGCCGCCGTTCGCGAACACGCTGTAGGCGCTCGCGAGTTCGAGCGGCGTCACGGCGCCCGCGCCGAGCGCGAGCGGCAGCGACGCCGGATTGCGCTGCGCGTCGAAACCGAAACGCACCGCGTGCTGCTGCACGTAACGCGCGTCGGTGGCCTGCATCAGGCTGACCGCGACCAGGTTCTTCGAGCGCACGAGCCCCCGCCGCACCGGGATGAAGCCCTCGTAGCGGTTGCCGAAATTGCGTGGCCGCCACGGCTGCGCGCCGGTTTCCGCGCGCGTGAGCGTGCGCTGCGTGTCGTCGACCAGCACGCCCGGGAAGTAGCCCTTCTCCAACGCCGCCGAATAGACGAACGGCTTGAAGCTCGAGCCCGGCTGGCGATACGCCTGCAGCGCATGGTCGAACACGTTGCGATTGAAATTCGCGCCGCCGACCAGTGCCAGCATGTCGCCGGTTGCCGCATCGAGCGACACGAGCGCGCCCTCGAGCCCGTTGCGCGCATCGCGCTTCGCGCGCGGCTGCCGGTTCAGCGTGCGCTCGAGCGCCGCTTCGGCCGCGCGCTGGTCGCGCATCGAGATCGTCGTCGTCACGTCGAGGCCGAGCGTGTAAGCGTCGTCGTGAAACCGCTCGACCATCATCCGGCGTGCGCGCTCGGCGACGTACGGCGCCGCGACGATCCCCGGCGGCGGCGTGGTCGCCAGCGCGATCGGCGCATCGACGGCCACGCGATACGTCGCGTCGTCGAGCTGGCCGAGCGCATGCATGCGGCCGAGTACGTAGTTGCGCCGCGCGGTCGCGCGCGCCGGGTTGACGACCGGGTTGAACGCGGAGGGTGCCTTCGGCAGCCCCGCGAGCACGGCCGCTTCGCCCGCGCTCAGCGCGTCGAGCGGCTTGCCGAAATACACGTTCGCGGCGGCCGCGAAACCGTACGCGCGCTCGCCCAGGTAGATCTCGTTCATGTACAGCTCGAGCAGCTTGTCCTTGCTGTACTCGCGCTCGAGCTTGGCCGCCATCAGGATCTCGGCGAGCTTGCGGCTCAGCACCTTGTCGCGCGTCAGGTAGAAGTTGCGCGCGACCTGCATCGTGATCGTGCTGCCGCCCTGCCCGGGCTGCCCCGTCACGACGTTCGCGAACGTCGCGCGCGCGAGGCCGCCGACATCGACCGCGCCGTGCGCGTAGAACTTCGCGTCCTCGGCCGCGAGCAGCGCGTGCCGCATCAGCGGCGGGATGCGTTCGAGCGGCACGAACTCGCGCCGCTCGACGCCGTATTCGGCCAGCAGGTCGCCGTCGCGCGAGAAAATCCGCAGCGGCAGCGCGGGACGATAGACGGCCAGATGCTCGACGGACGGCAGTTGCGTCCAGATGCGATTGATCGTCCAAACGACGATGCCCGCGCACGCAAGCGTCAGGCCCAGCAGCACGCCCGCGAGCGTGCGCCACACGCGTCCGCGGCGCGGCGGCGGGGCGGGTGGCGGTGGCGGGTTGGCGGTGTGGTCGGTCATGTCGGGCTCCTTCTTCAGTGCCCGCGACGGCCGGCGCGAGAGGAGCGCCGACCGTTCACGGAAGGCGCGCATTGTCGAAGGGATCACCCGAAACCGGAACATTCTTTAGCCAAAGTTTGGCAGGCTAAATTTTATTCAGGAAAGCGCGCCGGAAGCCTTCCGCGCGGCATGTGCGGGCCTGCGGCGTATCGTCGCCGCAGCGCGCACGCGGCACACGCTCCGGTTCGCTTGTACCATCGTGTGATGTTCGATCGATACCTTGGCCTGTGGGGCCTCGTTCCCGACGGCGGCGCGATCCTGACCGCGAGCGGCGGCCTGCTGCCCGTGGTCTGGCAGGGCCGGCCCGCGATGCTGAAGGTCGCCACCTGCGACGAGGAGCGGCGCGGCAATGCACTGATGGCCTGGTGGCACGGGCAAGGCGCCGCCCGCGTGTGGCTGCACGACGGCGACGCGATCCTGCTCGAACGCGCGCAGCCGGCGCCGACGCTCACCGCGTTGTCGGCAGCGGGCCACGACGACGACACGATACGCATCGCCTGCAACGTCGTCGCGCGGCTGCACGCGCATCGTGCGCCGCGGTTGCCGCCGGTCGTGCCGCTGCACGAGTGGTTCCATGCATGGCTGTCGCGTGACGCGGGCGACGACGTGCTGCGCCGCTCGGCCGCGGTCGCACGCCAGCTGCTGACCGAAACCGCCCCGACCGTCGACGAAGTCGTCCTGCACGGCGACATCCATCACGGCAACCTCCTGCATTTCGGCGATCGCGGCTGGCTCGCGATCGACCCGAAGGGGCTGCGCGGCGAGCGCGCGTTCGACTACGCGAACCTGTTCTGCAATCCCGCGCACGACATCGCGGTCGATCCCGCGCGTTTCGAGCGGCGCGTCGCGCTCGTGACCGACGCCGCGCAACTCGACCGGCAGCGGCTGCTGCAATGGATTCTCGCGTGGTCGGGCCTGTCGGCCGTATGGTTGATGGAAGACGGCCTGCCGCCCGATACGCGGCTGCAGGTTGCGCAACTCGCGGCAATCGCGCTCGGTCTGTAGCAATACGCCCCGACCGTGAAGAGCGGGTCCATACCGGATTTCCAAGGGAAAGCGGCGAGGACAACCGGTATCCGGCCGGAAGCGGTCGCTCGCGCTGGTTGCGCCGCGGGGCCGCTTCGCTCCACGCAACTGCCGGACGGCTTCATGCGCCGGCATGCGACGTGAACAAGCGTCACGTCAGCTGTTTTCGTTCATCGTCAGGATGATCTTGCCCACGTTCACGGCCGACTCCATCCGTCGATGAGCGGCCGCGGCATCGGCGAGCGGAAACACGCTGTCGACGACCGGCTCCAGGCCTGCCCCGCCCGCGAAGCGGTCCAGCCAATGTTCGCGAAACCGCCGCACCATCGCGTGTTTCTCGCGCGGGTCGCGCGACTTCATCACCGTGCCGATGATTTGCAGATGGCGGTACAGGATCTGTTCGAGACCCACGCTCACGTCACCGCCGCCGCCGAGTATGCCGACCTGCACCAGCCGGCCACCGTTTGCCAATGACGCGACATTCCGGGAAAAATACGGCGCGCCCACGAAATCGATCACGACGTCGACACCGCGTTTGTCCGTCCTGCTGGCAACGACTTCCGAAAAATCCTGCGTCTTGTAGTCGATCGCATGGTCCACACCCAGTTGAACGATCCGTTCCAGCTTCGAAGCTTCGGCAGTCGCGAATATCGTCGCACCGGTTGCATAGGCCAACTGGACCGCCGCGGAACCGACCCCGCCCGCCGCGGCATGAATGAGCACCGAGTCGCCACGCTGCAAGCGGCCGAGATGCAACAACGCTTCGTGCGCGGTGACGAAGACTTCCGGTATGGCAGCCGCATGCACGTAGTCGATCGTCGCCGGAATGGGCATCGCCATTCTCCAGTCGATGCGCGCCAGTTCCGCATAGGCCCCGCCGCCCACGACGCCCATGACACGATCGCCGACCTTGTAACCCTGCACGGCAGGTCCGGTCTCGATCACCTCGCCGGCGATTTCGAGCCCCATGATCGTCGAGTCGCCGAAGTTCGGCCGGCCGTATCCGCCTCGCCGATGCGTCAGATCCGCGCGATTCACGCCCGCGGCATGGACGCGTACCAGCAGATCGTCGGGACGAACCTCGGGTGCCTGGACCTCGGCGAGCTGGAGAACCTCGGCCTCGCCGAATTCGTTGAATGTGATGGCTTTCATTTCGAACCTTCCTGCGTCGTGGATGAATGGCCGGCGAAATCGTCGGACCGGGTTGGTGCGCCGAGCGTCGCCTGCGCCGCGGCGGATGCCGAGATCGCCGCGGGGAACCCCGCATAGAACGCGAGGTGAGTGATCGCCGCGGCGAGTTCTTCGCGCGTTACGCCGTTCGTCAACGCGCGGCGCAGGTGCGCCGGCAACTCGTCGAGGTGGCCCCCCGCGATCAGCGCGGCGACGGTCACGAGGCTGCGGTCGCGCGGCGAGAGCGCCGGATCGCTCCAGATCCGCGGATAGAGCGTGTCGTCGACGAATGCCGAGAGCGTCGGCGTAAAGGCGCGGGCGGCTTCCCGCGGGCTGCCGAAATCTGCGTGAGACATGGCGATTCCCCTTCAAGCCTGGCTGACGAACTTGTGCGTGAGGTAGTACTCGATGCCCTCGGCACCGCCTTCCGAGCCGTGGCCGCTTTCCTTCATGCCGCCAAACGGCAGTTCGGTCGAAACGATGCGGTACTGGTTGATGCCGATCATGCCGGCCTCGAGACCGTCCGCGACATCGATGGCCATGCGCGCACTGCTCGTGAACGCATAGGCGGAGAGCCCGTACGGCAACCGGTTCGCTTCGGCGAGCCCGTCGGCGAGGCCATCGAAGCGCATCAGCACCGCGATCGGGCCGAACGGTTCTTCGTGCATCACGCGCGCGTCCTTCGGCACGTCGGCGAGGACCGTGGGCTCGAAGAAGTACCCTTCTCCCTCGATACGCTTTCCGCCGGCGAGAACCGTTGCGCCACGTTCCACCGCGTCGGCGACGAGTTCCTCCATCTTGGCAAGCTGGCGCGGATTCGCCAGCGGCCCGACCTGCGTGCCGGCCTCCATGCCGTTCCCGACCTTGAGCGCGTTGGCCGCACGCACGAAGTGACCGGCGAACGCGTCGTAGACGTCGCGCTGGATCAGGAAGCGCGTCGACGAGATGCAGATCTGGCCCGTGCCGCGAAAGCGATTCGCCGCGCCTTCGACCGCGGCCTTTTCCACATCCGCATCGTTGAATACGAGGACGGGCCCGTGGCCGCCCAGTTCCAGCGTGATGGGCTTGACGCCTTCGGCCGCGCGCGCCGACAGCAGACGGCCGATCGGCACCGAGCCCGTGAACGTCACCTTCCGGATGACCGGGGACGCGATCAGGTGCTTCGACACCTGGTCGGGCACGCCGAATACGACTTGAAGCACGCCCTTCGGCAAACCGGCGTCATCCAGTGCGCGCGCCAGCGCGAGCGCCGTGGCGGGGCTTTCCTCGCCGGGTTTGATGATGACGCTGCATCCGGCGGCGAGTGCGGCCGAGAGCTTGCGCGCCGGGGTGATCGCCGGAAAATTCCACGGCGTGAATGCGGCGACCGGCCCGATCGCCTGTTTCTTCACGAGCTGTTGCACACCCGGGCGGTTGGACGGCACGACGCGGCCGTCGATGCGGCGCGCCTCTTCGGCGAACCATTCGAAGTAGTCGGCCGCACGCAGGACTTCGTCGCGGCTTTCCGCCAGCGGTTTGCCTTCCTCGAGCGTCATGACGGTAGCGATGTGCTCGGCACGCTCGCGCATCAGTTCCGCGCCGCGCTTGAGAATGCGCGCGCGTTCGGCCGGCACGGTGCGGCGCCAGACGTCGAACGCCTGGGCGGCGACTTGCAGGGCGCGATCCAGATCGGCTGCCGTCGCCAGCGGGACGCGTCCGATCTCGATTTGCGTGGCGGGGTTGATCACCGGCGCCGTTTCGCGTCCGCCCGCGTCGATCCATTCGCCGTTGATGAAAAGATGAAGTGCGTCGTACGTGATGTCCATGGCATTGACCTCTATGATTAGGATTACGATTCAATTTAAGTTCGCGGCGAGCCGGACAGGAGAACCCGCGCCACGCCGTGTCGGGATGATCCGCCGCATCGGGCTGGGCCCGGGTTCGAAACGTCGGTGCTCCGACTGCCTGACTTCGGGACTCAGTCTAGGCGTGAAGCGGGCGGCAACTTAGAGGGGCCGGAAAGAATGAATCTTGTCTGTGGAGAGAAAATCGCCCCGTCGGCACGAAGGCATATTGAAAGGATGCATAAAAACGACACGGGATTTCACGCTGACGGCACGAAACAGGCACGGGCCCTATCATCACAGGCTCGCGCGGGCCGGAACGCGGCGATTCGACGAAAAATTCAAAGCCAGGGTGCGTAATGGACAAGGTTCACACCATGTCGGTGTTTGCGAAAGTGGTCGAGATGGGCAGTTTCACGGCTGTCGCGAACCACCTCGATACGACTGTCGGCAACATTTCCCGAGCGGTATCGGTACTTGAGGACAATCTCAACACGCGGTTGCTGCAGCGCTCGACGCGACGGCTCGTGGTGACCGATGCGGGGCGGCGTTTTTACGAGCGCAGCGTTGCGATCCTCTCGGACATCGAACGAGCGGAAGCGGAAGCCCGCGATGCGCTGCTGGAGCCGCGTGGTGTATTGCGCGTGCATGCGGTTCCGGGATTGGGCCGCCAACTTGTTGCGCAAGCCGTGCTGGCCTATCGGAGCGCCTACCCGGAGGTATCGGTCGATCTCATGCTGTCGCAGCGGATGCCGAATCTGCTCGAAGAGCAGCTCGACGTGGCGGTCGTGATTGCCCGCACGCTGCCGGACTCGGCGTACGTGAGCCAGAAGATCGGCGCAAGCCACTGCATTCTGGCGGCGTCGCCCGATTATCTGGCGCGGCATCCGGCGCCCGAGTGCGTGGAAGATCTCGCCGATCACACATGCGTGCGCCTCAGCACGGTCGATTACGCACCGGACGAATGGCATCTGCAAGGCAAGGTCGGCGAGGCGGTGTATCGTCCGTCGGGATCGCACTTCAGTATCAACGACATGGATGCGATGTCCACGGTACTGCAGGAAGGCGCGGGGATCGGACTGATCGCCGCCTTCTCGGCGATCGACGATTTGCGCAAAGGATCGCTCGTTCGCGTCCTGCCCGAATTCCACACCGCCCAGCGCAACGTGTATGCGGTGTATTCGTCCCGTCAGTTCGTCGACGCGAAGATCAAACGGTTCATCGATGTCCTGAAGGTGCGGGTCGGTGACCGCTTGAATGCGTATGCGGAGGAACTCGCCATCGCGGTCGCATGATCGGCTTCACGGTCGGCGTGGTCGGGGCCGCGCCGGACACTCACGGAAACCCATGAAGAAAAGCCCGCCGGCTTGCACCGGCGGGCTTTCGTGTCCGACCTGCGTGGCGGCGCGTTAGCGCGCCGGGTTCAGCAACAGGTTCATGTGACGGTTCACGTCCTTGTACAGCAGGTAGCGGAAGCGGCCGGGGCCACCCGAGTAGCAGGCCTGCGGGCAGAACGCGCGCAGCCACATGAAGTCGCCCGCTTCGACCTCGACCCAGTCCTGGTTCAGGCGATAGACGGCCTTGCCTTCCAGCACGTACAGGCCATGCTCCATCACGTGCGTTTCCGCGAACGGAATCACGCCACCCGGCTCGAACGTCACGATGTTCACGTGCATGTCGTGACGCATGTCGCTCATGTCGACGAAGCGCGTCGTCACCCATGCGCCGTTGGTACCCGGCATCGGGATCGGCTCGACGTCCTGCTCGTTGGTCACGAATGCGTCCGGCAGCGGAATGCCGTCGACGGCCTGGTAGTGCTTGCGCACCCAGTGGAAGCGCACCGCGGCATCGCTGACGTTGTGCAGCGTCCAGTCCGCGCCCGGCGGAATGAACGCGTAACCGCCCGGCTTCAGCGTATGCTGCTTGCCTTGCAGCGTCAGCTCGGCCTCGCCTTCGACGACGAACAGCACGGCTTCGGCGTGCTTGTCCTGCTCGGGCTTGTCGCTGCCGCCGCCCGGATTCACTTCGACGATGTACTGCGAGAAGGTTTCGGCGAAACCCGACAGCGGGCGGGCGATCACCCACAGGCGCGTGTTCGTCCAGAACGGCAGCCAGCTCGTGACGATGTCGCGCATCACCCCCTTCGGGATCACCGCGTACGCCTCGGTGAACATCGCGCGATCGGTCAGCAGATCCGTCTGCGGCGGGTGGCCGCCATGCGGCGCGTAATACGTTGTCTTAGACATAGTGCATCCAGGCAATGGGTTGGTCCGGCCCCTGGCGCAAACGGCATCGGGCGGTTCGCACGCGCGTGGGGCACGCATGCGGCGGCGGGACATCGTTGCCGGGGTGGCTTGAAAGCGCGTGCGCCTTCGTTCGGTCGGCCAGGCTTCGCGTCGGGTCCGTCCGGTTCATCGGACGCGGCGACCCGGGTTGTCGGGTCCGGCGGCCGGCCGCGGCGCTCGCGGTCATGCGGCGAGGCGCGGCGGGCGGCACGGTTCGACTCCGTACGCGGGCACCGCCGACGATAGCGAAGTCGATCGCGATCGACCAATTAAATGTTGCGATGACATCCATTCGATTTCCCACTACCCGCCGGCGCCCGCGATGCGCGGTGAAGGGCCATGGCGCGGCGGGCGGGCCATCAGGGAAATCCTGACGGCCAGGCAACGGCCAGGTCATGTCCGGTCATGCGAATCGAGGGGGAAACGACGGGCTTGCGGCAGCGGATCGCTGCGACGGGGTCGTCAGGCTGAAACGGACGGAAGAACGATCCGCGATGGCGCACGCCGATTCTGCCCGGACGCGTTCATGCGCGGCAGGTCAGGTCGTCGAGCAACGGGGAAACACGGGGGGAGATGGATGGCCGGCCCGTCGATCGGGCGCAAGGCGGCGGCTGATGAAGCCGAAGGGACACGCCGGTGAGGCCGGCGATGACGGCCCGGCAGGCCGCCGGGCCGAATCTCGCGTCGGGTGCCGACGCCGTCGGCGCGCCGGTGCGCATGTCGCGCACCGTGCCGCGCTCGCGGCGATCAGTCCCAGTCGCGGTGGTGGTGACGATGCTTGCGGTGGCGATAACCGCGATCGCCATAGTCGCGCTCGTACGAGCTGCGCGACATGTTGCCGCCGAGCGCCGCGCCGGCGCCGCCGCCGACGGCCGCGCCCAGCAGGCCGCCCGTGCGGCCGCCCATCGCGTTGCCCGCCGCGGTCCCCGCGCCGCCGCCGAGTGCGCCGCCGATGATCGCGCCGGTGCGCTCGCGACGGTTCGACGTCACCGCGCCACCCGCGCCGCCGCCGATGGCGCCGCCGATCACCGAGCCCGTGCTGCCGCCGAGCGCACCGCCGACTGCCGCGCCGGCTACCCCGCCGAGCGCGCCGCCAAGCGCGTTGTTCATGTCACCGGCCAGCGCCGGCAGTGCAGTCGTGCCGGTCAGCGCGGCGACGACGAGAGCGGGGGCGATTTTCTTCCACATTCCCGTATTCTTCCTTGTTCGCAATCTGGTTATCGAAGGTCCGCTCGCTACGACGATCTGAATCGATCGACGTCGGGTCAGGCATTGTGCCGAACCGCGGACCAATTCATTTCAATGAGCTTGCGGCGAAGAATAGCACCGGTCCCGCCGCCTTGCCGTGGACATTCTGGTAACAAGTTGTTTACGAATAACGAAGGTCGGACGGGCACCCCGAAATTGCGTCAAACCCGCGCCGGCATTGGCTCCGGCGAGGGTCCGAACCTGCGCGGCGAGCGCCCGGCCCTGCGCGTCGTCGCACGTTCGAGACACACGTGGCAACACATCGGGCACGCGTCGTGAGCAGGCGCTCGAACGACGGCAACGGGGAAGGATGACGGGGTCAGTACACGCCGGGCAGCAACCGCCACGTCCGCGCGCAATACGCGTCGTATTCGGCGCCGAAATGCGCGCGCAGCAGCGCCTCCTCCGAGCGGATCCGCGCGACGAGCGGCACCAGCGTCAGCCCGACCAGCAGCAGGCCGATGCCCGAGCGGAAAACCAGCGACCAGCCGACCGAATTGACGAGCAGGCCGAGATAGCTCGGATTGCGGATATGGCGGTAGATGCCGTCGGTCACGAGCGTATGGCCCGGCTGGATCGCGACGAGCCCGCTGAAGCGCCTGCCGAGCACGAACACGGGCCAGATACGCAACGCACCGCCCGCGAGGTACAGCACGACACCGAGCCAGCGCACCGTGTCGCCGCCGAAGGTCCAGACATCGAGCCGGTCGGTCAGCGCGGGTACGTAGGCGAGCAGGAATCCGCTCACCGCGAATGCGGCGAGCACCCAGCGGTTGTCGCGATTTTCACGCTCGCCGCTGCTCAGGTTGCCTTCGGTGAACAGCGCGGCCACGGCCATCGCGAGCGTCGCGATCGCGACGACGGTCAGCTGCGGATGCGAGAAGAACGCAGCGAACCCGCCGATACCGAGAACGGCGAGCCCGAGATAGACGAGCGTGGATACGCTCGACAGGACGACGACCTTGGGGGTCACTGCCATGACGGCCTCGCGGGGATGCGCTTTCCCGTGAAGTATAGGAAGCGCGCTCGCGAAGCGCCGTGCGCCGCCGTCATGCGGCACGCGACGCCCGGCGGATCGCCCGGCGAAAGGCGGCGCACCGTGCCCCTGCGGCCGGAACGCCCGCCCGGAGGCGATCAGCGGATGCGGAAGTTGCCGCCGATCCCGACGCTGACGGGCGGCGCGTAATACGCGGGCGCATAGCCGTAGTAGGCCGGCGCGGGCGCGTAACCGTACGGCGGCGCGACGTAGCAGCCTGACAGGCCGCCGATCAGGGCAAGCGTGATGAGAATTCTGGACATGGCTCGGTTCCCGGCGCGAAAGACGAACGGCATCTCGCGAAGGCCGCGCCGCCGCGACGGCGGCGGCCGGCACGACGAGGCGATCCGCCTCTCGTGTCGCTCGATGATGCAATGCGCGGAGTCTAGCGCCGGGCCTGGCCGGCCGAGTTTCGCCGGCGGTTACACGTGTTACCTCGCATGACCGCTGAAACAGTCGGGTGCGGGGCGGCGGCCGGCCGCCGGGCCCTTGCCGGGCCGCATGCAATCGATCCGTTACACGAAATGCGCGCGAATGCGCTGCGCGAGCGCCTCGAGCGTCGCGGCGTCCGCGATCTCGCGCGCATGCATCCGCAGCTCGACGCCCTCCCGGCGCGGAATCACGTGGAAATGCACGTGCGGGACCGTCTGGCCGGCCGCCGCGCCGTTGAACTGGCCGATGAACACGCCGTCCGGCTCGAGCGCCGCGCGCACCGCCGCCGCGACGCGCTGCGTCATGCGGATGCCGGCCGCGGCCGCGTCGCCGGACAGCTCGAAGATCTGCGCGGCCGGCTCCTTCGGGATCACGAGCACGTGACCGTCGGCCTGCGGCATCAGGTCCATGATCGCGAGCGTCGCATCGTCTTCGGCGACTTTCACGCAAGGCAGTTCGCCGCGCAGGATTTTCGCGAACGGGTTGTCGTTGTCGTAGGTCATGGCGTTTTCCGATCTCGGTTGGACAGTTGGGCCGGGTGGCCAATGCCGGACGATTATCGGCCGATGGCCGCCCGGACATCAACTTGCGCGACGCGCAACACGGGGCGAGCCGCCGGACACACGGCCACGCGAACGCATGCGGTCGTCATCGCACGTCACGCGGCCGCGATTGCAACGCATCGCCCAAACCTGAGACACTGCCGGATCGTTGCCGGTCGGCACGCCACCGAGGACGCTCGCGCATGACGATCCCCCTCAAGAAGCTGATGCTGCGCGGTGTCGCACTCGCGCTCGTTGCCGCGATCGGCTACACGGGCTACATGCTGTCCCGGCTCGCGCCGATCGCGACCGGCTATGCGGCCAAGGCGCTGTGTTCGGGCGTGTTCGTATCGGGCCGGCCGGCCGCGTCCGTGATCGACGTGGACATCATGGCCGGCGTGCATCCGCTGCTGAAGCTGGTGCGCCCGTCGATCGATCCCGACCATCATCGCGCGACGGCGACCTTCGCCGGTTTCGCCGAGCGCGAAGCCGACTTCCGGCCGGGGCTCGGCTGCACGCTCGCGCCCGGACCCTCGCCCGGCGCGACGTCGACCGCGTTGCCGGCCGCGTTGCCGCCGCTTCCCGACCCGCCGGCCACCCCGCCCGCCCCCGCCACGCCGCCCGCCGGCATCGACGCGCACAAGCTGCGGACCGCGCTCGACCGCGCGTTCGACGAACCCGATCCGGCGCGGCCGCGGCGCACCCGCGCGGTCGTCGTGATGTGGCACGGCCAGGTGATCGCCGAACGCTACGCGCCCGGCTTCACGGCCGATACGCCGCTGCCCGGCTGGTCGATGACGAAGACCGTGACGGCCGCGCTGATCGGCACGCTCGTCGCGCAGCACAAGCTGTCGCCCGATGCGTCGGCGCTGCTGCCCGAATGGCGCGGCAGCGGCGACGCGCGCGCGGCCATCACGCTCGACGAGCTGCTGCGGATGACGAGCGGCCTGCAGTTCAACGAGGACTATGACGACCCGCTCTCCGACGTCGCCGTGATGCTGTTCACGCAGCCCGACATGGCGCGGTTCGCGTCGGCGAAACCGCTCGCCGCGACACCCGGCACGCAGTGGTACTACTCGAGCGGCACGAGCGCGATCGTCGCGCGTGTGATGCGCGAAGCGCTCGGCGGCAGCGACGGCGACTATCTCTCGTATCCGCGCCGCGCGTTGTTCGCGCCGCTCGGGATGCGCAGCGCGGTGTTCGAGCCCGATGCATCCGGCACGCTCGTCGCGCCGTCGTACCTGTATGCGAACGCGCGCGACTGGGCGCGCTTCGGGCAACTGCTGCTGCAGGACGGCAGGTGGAACGGGCAGCAGTTGCTGCCGCGGGGCTGGGTGCGTTACCTGACGCGCGCGACGCCGCAGTCGGCACGGCAGACGTTCGGCGCGCAACTGTGGGTCAAGGTGCCGGAGCCGTTCAACGATCGCGATCCGAACGCGCCCGCGATGCCGGCCGACGCGTTTCATGCGGTCGGCCATGAAGGGCAGTTCGTGAGCGTGGTGCCGAGCCGTCAGCTGGTGGTCGTGCGGCTCGGGCTGTCGCGGCCGGAGGCCGCGTGGAATCACGAGGCGTTTCTCGCGCGCGTGCTCGATGCGGTGCCGGCGCCCGGCGCGTGACGGCGGGCGCGTGAATCGATGACGCGCGCGTGATGACGCGCGCGTGAAGCGGCAGCGCTTGCAACGCCGCCGCTTCACACGCGGCCTGCCCGGCTTTACGGATTCGCGCTGCCCGCGTACTGCTTGAAGCCTTCGCGCGTCGCGAGACGTTCGATATAGCGCGACACCGCCGGCAATTCCGGATGGGCGAACGGCGTGCCGAACCAGCGGTTCGCCGACAGGCCGATCGGAATGTCCGCGAGCGTGAACGTACTGCCGGCCACGTACGCGCCCGTCTTGTCGAGTTGCGCATTCAGCACCTGCATGTGCTTCGTCCAGCCGGCGATCGACTGCGCGATGCCGTCCGGATCCTGGTGATCGGGCGACTTGCGCACGAGGCCGAGGAACGCGCCGACCCACGAGCGGTTCAGGTCCGAGCCCTGCCAGTCGATCCACTGGTCGACCCGTGCGCGCGCCTGAGGCTCGGCCGGATAGAGCGCGTCGCCGCCATGGCGGTTCGCGAGGTAGCGGATGATCGTGTTCGATTCCCACAGCACGAAGTCGTCATCCTTGATGACCGGCACGAGCGCATTCGGATTCAGCGCGAGATAGGCCGGATCGTGGGTCGTGCGGAAGCCCGCCCCCCAGTCTTCCTGTTCGAACGGCAGGTTCAGTTCGGTGCACAGCCACAGCACCTTGCGGACGTTGATGGACGGGATCTTGCCGAGGACGTGCAGCATGCAGTCTCCTTGTGAGGTCGGATGCGGAGCGCGCGGGACGCAGGACACGCCCCGCGCACGTTCACGCCGAATTTATACACGACGGCGGGGCAAACGGCAGGCCGGCCCCGCGAAATCGGCGTGCGGCCGGTTCGTCAGGTCGCGCAGCGCATGCTCGGCCGTCGGGAAGCGGAACATGAATCCTTCCCGATGCAGCCGCGCCGGCATCACGCGCTGCCCGTCCAGCAGCAGTTCGGCCATCTCGCCCATCGCGACGCGCAGCGGCGCGGCCGGCACGTGCAGCCACGCGGGGCGGCGCAGCACCTTCGACACGACCTGCACGAACGCGCGCTGGGTCAGCGGCACCGGCGCGACCGCGTTGTAGACGCCGCGCATGCCCGCGCTCGACATCGCGCGCGCGACGATCCGCAGCACGTCGTCCCGGTGAATCCAGCTCATCACCTGCGCGCCGTCGCCGAATCGCCCGCCCATCCCGAAGTAATGCGGCAGCAGCATCGGGCGCAACGCGCCGCCGGGGCCGAACACGATGCCCAGCCGCAGCACCACCGTGCGCACGCCGTGGCGTTCGAGCGGCTGCGCGGCACGCTCCCACTGCCGGCACAGTTCGGACATGAAGCCGGTGCCGGCGCTGCTGGCCTCGTCGAGCCGTTCGTCGGCCGGACGCACGCCGTAGTAGCCGATCGCGGATGCCTGGATCCACGTGCGCGGCTTGATCTCGGCGGTCTCGACCCAGCGCGTCAGCGCCTGCGTGACGCCGACGCGGCTCGCAAGCAGCCGCGCCTGCCGGCGCTTGCTCCAGCGTGCGCCCAGCACCGGCGCGCCCGCGAGATTGACGACCGTGTCGACACGCTCGTGCGGCCGCAGTTGTTCGACGGACGTCACGCTGCGCACGCGGCCATCAAACAGGTAGGCCGCGCGCAGCGGATCGCGCGCCAGCAGCGTGACGGTATGCCCGGCATCGAGCAACCGGTTCACCAGCGTTTCGCCGATGAAGCCCGTCCCGCCGGTCACGAGCACGTGGCCGGGCGGCTGACCCGCGAACGGATTGGCGGCCGGCACACGGCGCGCGATCCGGCACGCGGCGATCCCGTCGCGCACACCCGATATCGTCACGCCGACGGCAAACAGGCTGAGCAGCCAGCCGCGCCAGCCGGGATCGAGCGGCTGCAGCGCGGTCGGCTCGTGCGCCCACACGGCCAGTTGCATCGCGATCATCCCGAACAGCGCGCCGCCGTTGACGGCCAGCAGCGTGTGCAGCACGCGCTCGGTGGCCGGCAGCTTGCGGCTTTGGTCCTCGACGACGAAGTCCCACAACGTCAGCGCCACTTCGACGAATACGACCGCCGCGAGCGCTGCCACCCACGCCCCGTGAAACGCAACGTTCGCGATCGATGCGAACACGAGGCCGTACAACACGGACCGCACCGCATGAATCGTCAGCTCGAGCCGCGCGCGCGGGCTGTGCGGCAGGTCCTGCGTGAGTTCGTGGTGATAAAGCGTATCGAAGGCGCCCATCGCGCCCTGCACGATCAGCAGGTTGAGCGCCCAGTCGAAAGCAGGCAAGGTGTTCATACGGTATCCCTCCTCCACAGCCAGACGAGCGGCGGCACCATCGCGACGAGCGCGACGAGGTCGATCGCTACGTGGCCCCGCACATGCGCCTGCCACGACAACAGCATGTCCTGCGGCGCCCAGATCGACAGGCCGGCCAGCAGCCAGCCCCACACTTCCCGTTTGCGCAACCGGCTGCCGAGGTGGACGAGCGCGAGCATCCAGACCGACGCGCACTGTACCGTCGCGCCGGCCAGCGACATCCACCAGACCTGCTGGGCACGTGCGGCGTCGGGCGCCGTTCCTGCCCAGAAATGCAGTTCGATGCCGCGGTGATAGGCATCGAGCCACGGCGCGCCGGCCATCCACGGCACGACCGCGCCGACCAGCAGGTGCACGATCGCGACCGCCCCCATCCAGTTCACGACGATGCGGCGCCGGGTGTCGCGTGCGGGGCGCGCTGATGCCCTGCGTCCGGCGGCCTCGCCGATCCCGCACGCCGCGTCGTCGCAGCGCGCTTCGGCGTGATACCCGAGCCAGCGCGAAACGGCCTGCCGGTTGCGTGCGAAGCGGCGATACAGCGGTGCGAGCACGCCGCGCAGGGCCGGCACGCGCAGCAGCCAGGCGAGCCAGCGGCGCCCGGCCAGCGCATGGGCGGCCGCGACGCTGTCGACGCCGGTCAGCATGCGTCCGTCAGGCAGGCGCGCATGCAGTTCGCGATTCAGCGCGGGCAGGTCGACGCCCAGCGGCGCCGGGTCGAAGCCCGGTTCGGCGATATCGACGAACATCAGCCGGTGTCGCGCGTCGCGCGCCGCGAGACGCCGAATTTCCGCGGCGCATAACGGACATCGCCCGTCGAAGTAAACTTCCAGTTCACTTGCGCTCATGATTTGCACTCCTTCTTTTTATCGAAAGCATCATGAATCGATCGACTGCATGCCGGTGCCTCGAACCGCCGCGCCCGCACGGCGGCGACACGCTTACATCGGCTTGACCACCATCAGGAAGTAGACGGTCAGCATCGCGAAAAACGCCGGATAACCGAGCAGTTCCCAGCGTTTCGCGTAGCGCCAGTAGCGCTCGGGCAGCGCGGCATCGCCGTTCGCGTGCGCGAGCCTCGCCATCGATGCCAGTTCGAGCTGCAGCCACACGACCGGCAGCCAGCACGCACCGGCGACCGCGTACAGCACGATCGACGCGAGCAGCCACGGCGTATGCCACGGCCAGCCGGCCGTGTGCGCGAGCCACAAGCCGGACGCCGGCTGGAAGATCACGGCCGGCGTCGTGAACCACCCGTCCGCGCGCACCACGAGCCGCGACACGGCCGCGATCGCGGGCACCGACCGCGTGCGGTTCGCGAAGAACAGGTAGAACGCGGTGCCGAACCCCGTGCCGACCAGCAGCACCGAGGACAGGATGTGAAGCGCCTTGATGACGAGATAGGTATTCATGCGCGTTCTTCTTCTGAAAAGAGGATCAACAGGATGGCGAGAATCGGCACGTTCTTGAGCACCGGACCGAACGGTTCGGCCAGCAGGCCCGGCATCGTGACCGCGATCACGGCCGAATACGCGACGATCAGCGCCGCTTGCGCAGCCCACAGGCGCCGCGAAGGCGCGGCGACGGTCGCGATGCCGAACGCGAAGTCCAGCGCGCTGGCCCCATAGAGCGCAAGCAACGCCGGCAGCCCCGTCAGGTGCGCAGGCGCGAGCAGCGCGAGGCTCGCGTGCAGCGGATGGATGAACGCGCTCGCGATGGCCGTCCAGATCCACACGATCGCGAGCGCGCCGCGCAGCAACGGGCGCCGCCACATCGCGAGCGCCTCGCGGCGCAGCGCGGCAGCGCTTTCCGTACCGATGAAGCGGCCGATGCCGCGCGGCGGCCGGCCGAGCACGGCCGCGGTGGCCGACGGATCGCCGGTGTTCCCGGCGCGCAGCATCGTCCACGTGTCGCGCGTGAACATCGCGCCCGGCAGCATGCTGGACAGGACGGCCGCCGCGCCGGCCAGCGGGCCCGGCAGCGTCACGCGCGCAGCCGGCGGAAACCCCAGCGCGGCCCGGTAGCAGGCCAGCATCTCGCGGTATTCGACTTCGTCGCCGCCGACCACGTCGATCACCCGGTTGCCGGCCTCCGCCGCATCGTCCGGTTGCACGACCAGCCGCGCGACGACTTCCGCGAGATCGTCGACGTGCACGGGGCGCAGCCGCTGACGGCCGCCCGCCGGCAGCACATGCACGGGCAGGCTCGCGAGCATCCGGAACAACCGCGCCGACGCGCCGGCCGCGCCGTAGACGAGCGCGGGGCGCACGATGCGGGAATCGATCGGCAGCGTCCGCAGGAACCGGTCGGCCGCGTGCTTGCTCGCGAAGTACCGCGTCTCGCCGCGCTCGACGCCGAGCGCCGAGATCTGGATCACGCGCCGCACGCCGGCGCGGCAGCATGCGGTGAAGAGCGCGCACGGCGCGGCGCGGTGCACGGCGTCGAGCGTCGCGCCGCGTCGGTCGGCCAGGATGCCGACGGCGTTGACCACCACGTCGACGCTCGTCAGCCGCGGCAGCCACGCCTGCGGATCGACGTCCCGCGCGAAGTCGATCGCGATGTCGCGCGGGCCGGCCGCGTGACGCACGCCGCGCAGCACGTGATGGCCGCCGGCTTCGAGCTGCGCGCACAGCGCCCGCCCGATGAAGCCGCTCGCGCCGCAGACGAGCACGGTGATACTGCGCGCGCCGGTGCGATCGTGCTGTCGGGCCGACGGCAGGATTGCGTTCATCTTCATCCTCTATTTACAGTTATTTCTGTAAAGACAGAAATACCAACCCCAAAAAAAGCGGGCTGCCCGCCCGCACTTCCGCTACCGCTTACTTCGACGGCTTGCGCCTGACCGTCTGGCTGATCTTCGCGCCGATGCCGAGCGCCTTCATCAGCGTATCGGGCTTGAGCCGCAGCATCTCGTCCGACCAGGTCGTGAGCGTCTCGACGAACTGCAGCGTGTCGCGGATACGCTGTTCGGTCTCGCGGCTTTCGTTCGCGATCTCCGGACTCGTCAGGCAATCGCGCAGCACCGTGAGCGTCGGTTCGATCTCGCGCTGCCGCCGCCCTTCGACGATCAGCTTGAACAACTCCCAGATGTCGGTCGACGTCTCGAAGTGGTCGCGGCGGTCGCCCAGCACGTGCACGACCTTCGCGAGCCGCCACGCCTGCAGCTCCTTCAGGCTCGTGCTGACGTTGGAGCGCGCGACGTTGAGCGTGTCGGCGATCTCGTCGGCCGCGACCGGCCGGCCGGCCAGGTAGAGCAGCGCGTGAATCTGCGAGACGGTGCGGTTGACGCCCCACCGCGAGCCCATTTCGCCCCAGTGGAGAATGAATCGTTCGGCAATCGGTGTGAGTTCCATGTCAGGAAAATTATTCATTTCAGTTATTTCTGTCAAGAGAGAAATAACCGGGGCGATCCGACACCGTCCGGCCGCGCCCGCCCGCGATCGGCCGCTTCCTTTACAATGCGCGGGATTTTCCGATTTCAGGCCGTCCCCGCCTTTCTGATAGACAGAGGTTTTTCCATGATCATCAAACCGCGCGTGCGTGGCTTCATCTGCGTGACGACTCATCCCGTCGGCTGCGAGGCCAACGTCAAGGAACAGATCGACTACGTGACTTCGCACGGCCCGATCGCCAACGGCCCGAAAAAGGTGCTCGTGATCGGCGCGTCGACCGGCTATGGCCTCGCGGCCCGGATCTCGGCCGCATTCGGCTCGGGCGCGGACACGCTCGGCGTGTTCTTCGAGCGCGCCGGCAGCGAAACGAAGCCCGGTACGGCCGGCTGGTACAACAGCGCCGCGTTCGAGAAATTCGCCGCCGAAAAGGGGCTCTATGCGCGCAGCATCAACGGCGACGCATTCTCCGACAAGGTCAAGCAGGTCACGATCGACACCATCAAGCAGGATCTCGGCAAGGTCGATCTGGTCGTCTACAGCCTCGCGGCACCGCGCCGCACGCATCCGAAGACGGGCGAGACGATCAGCTCGACGCTCAAGCCGGTCGGCAAGGCCGTCACGTTCCGCGGCCTCGACACCGACAAGGAAGTGATCCGCGACGTCGCGCTCGAACCGGCGACGCAGGAAGAGATCGACGGCACCGTCGCGGTGATGGGCGGCGAGGACTGGCAGATGTGGATCGACGCGCTGGCCGACGCCGGCGTGCTGGCCGACGGCGCGAAGACCACCGCGTTCACGTATCTCGGCGAGCAGATCACGCACGACATCTACTGGAACGGCTCGATCGGCGAAGCGAAGAAGGATCTCGACAAGAAGGTGCTGTCGATCCGCGATAAGCTGGCCGCGCACGGCGGCGATGCCCGCGTGTCGGTGCTGAAGGCCGTCGTCACGCAGGCCAGCTCGGCGATCCCGATGATGCCGCTGTACCTGTCGCTGCTGTTCAAGGTGATGAAGGAAGCCGGCACGCACGAAGGCTGCATCGAGCAGGTGTACGGGCTCCTGAAGGACAGCCTGTACGGCGCGACGCCGCACATCGACGCGGAAGGCCGCCTGCGCGCGGACTACAAGGAGCTCGATCCGCAGGTGCAGGAGAAGGTCGTCGCGATGTGGGACAAGGTGACCAACGAGAACCTGTACGAGATGACCGACTTCGCCGGCTACAAGACCGACTTCCTGCGGCTGTTCGGCTTCGAGATCGCCGGTGTCGACTACGACGCGGACGTGAACCCGGACGTGAAGATCCCGGGCATCATCGACACGACGGTCTGACGAAACGCCCCGCCGCCGCGCTCATCGAGCGGGCGGCGGGGCCGCGTTGCCGGCCGCGTCAACGCGGCGCCGGCTCTTCCAGATAGACGCCCGACGACAGCGTGGCCTTCACCTGCCGCGTGAATTCGTCGGTCGACACCTCCTCTTCTCCTGCTTCGATTGCCTCGTAGGCCTGGCGCACGACGTCGGCCGGCGTGGCCTTCGGCACGTCGAGGCCGGCCGTCAGGTCGGTATCGATGAACCCCGCATGCAGCCCGACGACCTGCGTATGCTGTTCGCGCAGCGAATGGCGCAGCCCGTTGGTCAGCGCCCACGCGGCCGATTTCGACACGCCGTAGCCCGACAGGATCGGCCGGTTCACCCAGCTCGCGACCGACAGGATGTTCAGGATCGCGCCGCCGCCGTGGCTGGCGAGCGTGCCGGCGAACGCCCGCGACATCGCCAGCATCCCGAACACGTTGGTTTCGAAGTGCTCGCGCAGCGCGTCGGGCGCGCCGTCGTCCGTCAGGCTGCCGAGCCGCGCGATGCCGGCGTTGTTGATCAGCAGCGTGACGTCGCGGGCCGCATCGGCCGCCGCGGCGACGGCCGCCGGATCGGTCACGTCGAGCTTCACGGGCACGACGCCCGGCAGCGTCACGGTGGCCGGATCGCGCGCCGCCGCATAGACCTTGCGCGCGCCTCTGGCGAGCGCCTGCTTCGCGAACTCGAGCCCGAGCCCGCGGTTCGCGCCCGTCACGAAAACGACTGCACCTTCGATCTTCATGATCGTTCCTTTCGCATGATGAATCGCCTGCGCGCCGGCTCGCCGCGCGCATGAGATCCGGTGGAAAACGAGGTTGCCATTGCTTGCCGAACCGGTGCGCCGCCGACGGCGGGCGGCGAGCCGTCCGCCGCCCGATAGCCGCGGCGCCAAAGACGCCAACCGACTGCCATCCGTGTCCGGCCGTGGCTTTGCATCGCCGGCCAAGTCGACTACACTCGATGTCAATGTCGATCACCATTGTCTTTGCGGTGCATTCTGTTCGCGCCACGCCCTCATGTCAATGGTGATCGCAATTGTGTTTTCCAATCGACGCGATCGGCAAAATCAGGGAGAGATCGATGGGCGTATCAAGACAGCAGGCCGCCGAGAACCGGAGCGCGATCTTCGCGGCCGCCGAGCGGCTGTTCCGCGCGCGCGGCGTCGATGCCGTCGGGCTGACGGAGCTGATGAAGGAAGCCGGCTTCACGCAGGGCGGCTTCTACAACCACTTCAAGTCGAAAGACGCGCTCGTCGCCGAAGTGATGGAAAAGGCGATGCACGACCGCGCCGATTCGCCGAACGCCGGCAGTCTCGACGCGCAGGTGGCGGCGTACCTGTCGGCCGCGCATCGCGACAACATCGAGGCCGGGTGCCCGCTGTCCGGCTTCGCCGGCGACGCGGCGCGGCTGACCGACGCGGCGCGCGCATGCTACGCGCACGGTCTCGCCGCGTATCTCGACCGGCTGGCGCCGATGGTGGCGGCGGAAGGCGCGACGCCGGAGCAGACGCGTCGCGACACGCTGGCGGTCTTCAGCCAGATGGTCGGCGCGCTCGTGCTGTCGCGCGCGGTCGCGGGCACCGATCGCGCACTGGCCGACGAGATCCTCGACGCGGGACGCAAGACGCTGGGCGCCGGACGCGGCGATCCGGGCACGCCTGCGTAACGCCGCCCTCCCGCGCTACTCGACCGCCCGCGCGGCATCCCACAGCGGTTGCCCGCCGAGCGCCGCATGCCACGCATCGAAACGCGTGCGCCACGCTTCGAACGGCTGCGCGAGCGGATGGCGCGGATCGTCGCTGAGCGAATACGCCATCCCCTCGATCAGCCAGCGCGGCTTGGTCGCGACGGCCAGGTTGCCGAGCACTTCGGCCTGACGATGATGGATCAGCTCGTGCGCGATGAAATAGGGGGTCCAGCCGCGCGGCGCGACGGCCACCCCGAAATTGCCGAGTGTCAGCGCCGCGCGCGCGCCCAGGCCGAACGCGTCGGCACACGCGCGCGTCGAACAGAACACGACGCGCGGCGCATCGTGAAACGGGCCGACGGCCGCCGCCGCGCGCGCATAGCCGTCGCGATACAGCCGCTGCGCGTCGCCGAGCTTCGCGGCATCGTCCGTGCAGACGTCGGCGCTCGGGCACGACACGCCGGGCAGCAGCGCGGGCGCGACGATGCGCAGCGGCTTGACGAGCGCATACGCGGCAATCGGCAGCGCAACGAGCAGGCCCGTGAGGGCGAAGGCGACGTGTGAGCGTTTCATCGAGGCGGAGGTTCCCTGGCGTTTCGTTGAAGTCTTCCGGCGTGAATGGTATCGGACCGGCGGCGCTTCCGGCCCGGCTTTTCATGCCGCGGGCAAACCGGCCGCCGGGCAGCGCCCGGCGCGGCCGCGAAGGCGCCGCGTACGACCGACGCCGGCCACTCGCGTCACGCGGCATGCTCCGTGCGCGTCGCGCCGGCGCCCGCTCCGCGACGGCTCACGCGCACGCCCAGCCACAGCAATCCCGCGCTGCACACGAACAGGAGCACCTCGACCAGCACGGTCTCGACGTGCCAGTACCGCGTCAGCAGCACCGCGACAAGGTCGAACATGAAATGGAACGCGATCGCATACGCGAGCCAGCGTTTCGCGCCGCGCACGAACGCCTGCAGCACGATCAGCGACAGCCCGACATGCGCGGCCATCGCGCTCACGCGCTCGAACAGCGCGAGCAGCGGCGACACGAGCGTCATCCCCGCGAACTCCGACCCGATCAGCGAGCGCATGCCGGCCGGCACGACGACACCCGCGTGCGCGAGCAGGTAGCCGGTGCCGAGCGCGACGAACCCCACGCCGACCAGCAGCATCGCTTCCAGCCCGCCGTGCCCGAGCCCGAGCATCACGGCCGTCCGCGCATCGTGCCGCTTCGGCAACAGATACCGGAACGCGACCCAGCGCCCGCATTCCTCGAAGAGCCCGGCCGTCAACGCGGCGAACACGAGCATCGGCAGATGCCAGCGCGGACTAGTTCCGAGCCAGTGGAACAGCGGCGCCTGCCACGACAGGCGCAGCAGCGGCTGGAACACGAAGAAGGTCAGCATGCCGTAGCAAAACACGCGCAGCGGCACCTGCATGCGGCGCCGCCAGCGGACCGCGAGCCACACCGGCGCGATCAGTGCCGCGACACCGGCCGCCAGCGTGGCGCACAGCAGCGCCGGGGCGACGGGATGCATGACGGCTGTCGTTACGCGAGCTGCTTGTGGAAATAGGTCGTCGCGCAGAGCGCGCCGTCGGGCATCAGCGCATAGTTCGGCACGACGCCGACGCGCTGCCAGCCGGCCCGCTCGTACAGCCGCTCGGCGTCGCCGCCCGTCACGGTGTCGAGCACGAGCACGGTCTTGCCGGCGTCGCGCGCGGCCGCGTCGGCCGCCGCCATCAGCCGCGCGGCGATGCCCTGCCGGCGCGCGTGCCGCGCGACGAGCATCTTCGCGATATCCGCGCGATGCGGCTGGTTCTCGGGCTGCGCGGTCACGACCTGCACCGTGCCGACGATCCGGCCCGCCGCATCCTCGGCGACGAGCAGGATGCGCTCGTCGTTCTGGACGCCCTCAGCCACGCGCGTCCAGAACGCGACGGCGGTCGGCCGCGCGATCGGCAACATGAAGCTGACGGATGCGCCGCCTTCGACGCAATCGATCAACAGGTCGGCCAGCGCGTCGACGCAACGCATCGCGTCGCGTGCGTCGATCCGACGGACGGTAACAGATTCGGTCATGCCCTCTCCGGTAGTCAGGCAGGCCGCACGCACGGTTTCGGCATGGGCCGGGATCCCAAACGCACGCCGGCCGGTCGTCGAGGCTCAAGAAACGGCGGCAGGCGTCCGGCAACGCCGCGCCCGGTCGGCGCGCGTTACCGCCCCATCATCGTACGCGATGAAAATTTCCGCTGCATCACCCGTCACGTCGCCTACACTTAGCCAAATGGATAACTTTCAACCCGGTATCAGCGACGTGTTCCACGCCCTCGCCGATCCGACGCGCTGCGCGATCGTCAGCGCGCTCGGCCAGGGCGAGCGAACCGTTTCCGCGCTGGCCGCGCCGTTCGACATTGCGCTGCCGTCGTTCATGAAGCATGTCGCGGTGCTCGAGCGCAGCGGCCTCGTGCAGACCCGGAAAACCGGCCGCTCGCGCACCTGCGCGCTGGTGGTCAGCCGGCTGACCGAGGCCGAGGCATGGCTCGCCGCCCAGCGCGCGCTGTGGGAGGCGCGATCCGACCGCCTCGTCGAATTCGTCGAACGCCATCATCAGGAGGAGCACGATGTCAGCCAGCCCCGTCGAACCCGCTGAAGCCCACGATCTCGTCATCACGCGCACGCTGCACGCGCCGCGCCGTGCGCTGTGGCGCGCGTGGACCGACCCCGAATTGCTGAAGGAGTGGTGGTGCCCGAAGCCGTGGACCACCGACGTGCGCGCATTCGACCTGCGCCCGGGCGGCGCCTTCCACACGTTCATGCGCGGCCCCGACGGCGGCACGAGCGACAATCCCGGCTGCTTTCTCGAGATCGTGCCGGAATCGCGCATCGCGTTCACGTCGATGCTCGCGGGGGGCTGGCGGCCGCAGACGCCGTGGATGGGCTTCACGGCGATCGTCACGATGGCCGACGACGACGCGGGCAGCCGCTACGAGGCGCGCGTGATGCATCCCGATGCCGCGACGCGCGAGCGCCACGAAGCGCTCGGCTTTTTCGAGGGCTGGAACACGTGCATCACGCAGCTCGATGCCTTCGCCGCCGCCCTGCGTTGAACGGCTGAACGCGCCCGCGCGGGCAGCCATTGCATGCCGCCGCGCCCGCGCCTAGGATTCCTGAAGGAAGCATGACGACACGCCGGCCGCCGGCGTGCGCCGTCGCGCGCGTTCCGCGGGAGGCCACATGTTGCACACGCACACGCATTCCACCCGGGTCAGCCGGCACCTGAACGCACCGCGCGGGCGCGTCTACCGCGCGCTGCTCGATCCGCACGCGGTCGAGCAGTGGAAGGTGCCCGACGGCATGACGTGCCGCGTGCACGCGTACGATGCGCGCGAAGGCGGCGCGCTGCGGGTGTCGCTGAGCTACGACGCGCCGTCGGCCGACACCGGCAAGACCACCGCGCGCACCGATACCTATCACGGCCGCTTCGTCACGCTCGTGCCGGACGAGCGGATCGTCGAGATCGACGTGTTCGAAACCGACGATCCGATGCTGCGCGGCGCGATGACGATCACCATCACGCTGTCCGACGAAGCCGGCGGCACGCGCGTGGATGCCGTGCACGACGGGGTGCCGCCCGGCGTGCCGGCCGCCGACAACGAAACGGGCTGGCGGATGGCATTGGCGCGGCTGGCCGCGCTGGTGGAAGCCGGGTGACGCCGCGCACGCGCGTCAGCCGAGCCGGTAGGCGCGCGTGACCGTGCCGCGGAACAGCGCGTCGCGCTCGTCCCGGCTGGCCTGCGCGGTCAGCCGCTTGAACGCGTTCCAGCCGTTGACGAACGAATACGAGCCCTTGTCGACCGGGAAATTGCTCTCGAACATGCAGCGGCCGGGGCCGAATGCGTCGATGCAGGTCATCATCCACGGCTTCCACGCGTCGGCGAGCTGCACGGAAGACGGCGGCGTCGCGCCCTTCTCGAAATCGAACCCGTTGATGCGCATCCCGAGGCCGCCGACCTTCACGTACACGTTCGGCAGTTGCGCGAGCGCACGCATCGACGCCGACCAGCGCTCGAACACCTCCGGCCGCTTGTCCGCATAGCTGGCGATCCGCACGACGCCGCCGCAGTGATTGACGACGATCCGCGTGTCGGGGTTTGCCTTCGCGAGGTCGAACAGTTCGGGGAGTTGCGGAAAGAACAGCCACGCGTCGTACGACAGCCCGAGCGGCGCGAGCTGCGCGACGCCGGCCCGGTACGCGGGATCGAGCAGCAGCCCGCGCGGCACCGCCGACAGCGGATTCGCGAGCGTCGGATCGGCATCCCACGTGGTCAGGTGCCGAACGCCGCGGAACCGGCCGCGTCCGGCTTCGAGATGCGCTTCCAGGACGTCGCGCACGCGTGCGCCGAGCCGCAGGTCCGCATGGCCGACGATACCTTTGGCGACGGCCACCGGGCCGTGCTGCAGCGGCTCGGCCACGCCGGCCACGTAGGCCGTCTCGCCCACCGGCTTCAGTTCGGCCGGCCCCGAATCGCGATAGCGCGTCTGCGCCTGCATGTAGACGGACGCCTGGATGTGGTGGCCCGAGCGCGCGTCCTGCAGATAGTCGTCGAGCATGTAAATCCAGCCCGGCCGTTCGTAGAAGTGATGATGCGCGTCGACGATCGGCAGGTCCGGCTCGAGCGCGGGTTCGAGCGCCGACGCGAGCCAGTCGGGGCGGACCGCGAGATAGTTGCCTTGCGTCGTCATGCGGGAAGCTCCATCGTGGGCCGGCGTGTCGGCGCATGCGGGCAGCGCGAACGAGGCCGCGGCCGCGCCGAGCAACCGGCGTCGCTTGATCGAAATCGTATCCATGTCATTCGCTCCGGTCGAACGCGTACAGCGACAGCGTGAGCAGCGTCGTGATCGCCAGCACGATCGCGAGGCCGAGCATGCCGGCCGTGAACGTGCCGAAGCTGTCCTTCAGGTAGCCGACGAGATAGGGGCCCGCGAAGCCGCCGAGCGCGCCGATCGAGTTGATCAGCGCCAGCCCGCCGGCCGCCGCCTGGCCGGACAGGAAGCGCGACGGCAGCGTGTAGAAGATCGTGCGGCCGGCAATCGTGCCGATCAACGCGAACGTGATGCCGACGAGCGCCGGCCCGAGCGTCAGGAAATGCGTCGACACGCCCAGCGCCACCGCGCCGATGCACAGCCCCACGGCCAGGTTCGCGACCGGGCCGCCGCGACGGTCCACCCGCTTCGCCCACCACAGCAGCGCGACCGTCGCGAAGCAGTACGGCACCGCGGACAGCCAGCCCGTCTGCATCGTCGACATGCCGTGCGCCTTCAGCATCTGCGGCAGCCAGATGCCGATCCCGTACGAGCCCATCGTGAAGCCGAACGAGATCAGCGCCAGCACGTACACGCGCACGTCGCGCAACGCGACGCCGAAGCCCTTCTTGCGGCCGGCCGCCGCGCCTTCGCGCTCGAACGCGCGCTGCAGCGCCGCGCGCTCGTCGTCCGACAGCCACGCGGCATGCGCCGGCGAATCGGACAGCAGCTTCAGGACGAGGAAACCGAGCGCGCACGCCGGCAGCCCTTCGACGATGAACATCCATTTCCAGCCGGCGAGCCCGAGCACGCCGTCGAGCTGCAGCAGCCACGTCGACAGCGGGCCGCCGATCAGCGACGACAGCGGCGTCGACACGGTGAACCACGCCAGCACGCGCGTGCGGTAGCTCGCCGGAAACCACACGGCGAGAAAGAAGATCACGCCCGGGAAGAAGCCGGCCTCCCCGATGCCGAGCAGCAGCCGGATCGCGTAGAAACTCGTCGGCCCGGTCGCGAGCGCGGTCGCGGCCGCCATCAGCCCCCACGTGATCATGATGCGGGCGAGCCAGCGGCGCGCGCCGAAGCGGTACAGCGCGAGATTGCTCGGCACCTCGAACACGCAGTAGCCCGCGAACATGATCCCCGCGCCCCAGCCGAACTGCGTCGCGGTCAGCCCGAGATCGCGGTTCATCGTGAGCGCCGCGAACCCGACGCTCGTGCGATCCAGGTAGTTGAAGAAGTACGCGAGCGCGAGCAGCGGGATGAAGCGCCATGCGGCCTTGCGCACGGCGCGCTGCTCGGCCGACGTGTCGGTCTCGCGGTCGGCGGCGAGCGCCGGGGAAGCGGATGTCATGTTCGTCTCCATGGATACGGCGGTCCTCGTCCGCGCATGGCGCGGCCGGGCTGCCTGTGTTCGTTCGGGGGATCGCGGCCGCGCTACGCGCTCGCCACTTCAGTCGGCGAAGGCGCGCCGCCCGGCCCGTCGCCGTGCGCCGCGTCGTCCGCGCCGCCCCGGCCCGCGACGACGCCGGCGTCGATCAGCGCACGCGCGTCGTCGGGCGTGTAGCCGAGCTCGCCGAGCAGCGCATGCGTGTCCTGGCCGATCGCGGGCGGCGCCGAGCGCAGCCGCAGGCGCTCGCCCGCGAGCGTGAGCGGCAACAGCGCGGTGCGGGTGTCCACCGGCCGCCCGGCGCTGCTCGCGTCGGCCGGCAGCGTCACGGCTTCGAGGCCGCCCGTGGCGCGCAGATGCGGATCGTCGAACAGGTCCTGCGGCTTCGTGATCGGCGCGTACGGCAGGCCGGTCGACTCGAAGATCGCGCCGATCTCGGCGGCCGAGTACGACGCCAGCCGCGCGCGCAACTCGGGCAGCAGCCATTCGCGCGCCTGGACGCGCAGGTTGTTGGTCGCGAGGCGCGGATCGTCCTTCAGCGCGGCCAGGCCGAATGCATCGCAGAACAGCGCCCATTGCGTGTCCGACACGACCGCGAGAAAAATCTGTTCGTTGTCCTTGACGGAGAACACATCATAGACGGCCCACGCGGAAATGCGGCTCGGCATCGGCGACGCGGCCTGCCCCGTCACCGCGAACTGCATCATGTGCTGCGCGACGAGAAACACGTTGTTCTCGAACAGCGAGCTCTGCACCTGCTGGCCGCGGCCCGTGCGCTCGCGCTGCGCGAGCGCGGCCATCGCGCCGATCGCGCCGAACATGCCGCCCATGATGTCGTTCACGCTTGCACCCGCGCGCAGCGGCCGCCCTTCGGGGCCCGTCATGTAGGCGAGGCCACCCATCATCTGCACGACCTCGTCGAGCGCGGTGCGATGCTCGTACGGGCCCGGCAGGAAGCCCTTGTGCGATACGTACACGAGGCGCGGATTCAGCGCGTGCAGCGACGGATAGCCGAGGCCGAGGCGGTCCAGCGTGCCGCTCTTGAAGTTCTCGCTGAACACGTCCGCCGTGGCGACGAGCCGCAGCACGATCTCCAGCCCGCGCGGATCCTTCACGTCGACCGCGAGACTTTTCTTGTTGCGGTTGAACATCCCGAAGAAACCCGCGCCGGAACCGCGCAGCGCCCGCGTGCCGTCGCCCGCGATCGGCTCGATCTTGATCACTTCCGCGCCGAGATCCGCGAGCAGCATCCCGCAGGTCGGGCCCATCACCATGTGCGTCATCTCGATCACGCGCACGCCTGCGTACGGCAGCGCCGAGGCCGGTTGGCGTTCGTTCATTGCGCGACTCCCGCCAGGCATCCTTCCGGTTGCGCGGCCGACGGGACACGCCCGTCCGCATAGCGGAAACCCTTCGGCAAACCCGCATCGGGCACGTGGCCGTACAGCGCCTCGGCGGGCAACGCCGCATGCAGGATCGCGCGCGCGGCGAGCAGCGCGTCGACGTCGACCCCCGTGTCGTATCCCATCGCTTCGAGCAGGAACACGAGATCCTCGGTCACGATGTTGCCGGTCGCGCCGGGCGCATACGGGCACCCGCCGAGGCCGCCCTGGCTCGCGTCGATCGTCGTCACGCCCGCGTCGAGCGCCGCGACGACGTTCGCCAGCCCCTGCCCGCGCGTGTTGTGGAAATGCGCGCCGCCCGCCTTGTCGCCGACTTCACGCCGCAGCCGCGTGAACAGCCGGCGCACCTGGGCCGGATTCGCATAACCGCTGGTATCGGACAGGCCGATTTCGTCGACACCGCATTCGGCCATCGCGGCGGCCATCGCGATCGTCTCGTCGTCGCTGACGGCGCCCGCGATCGTGCAGCCGAACGCGACCGACACGCCGGCCTCGATCTGCACCGACGGATACCGCGCATCGCGCAGCGCGACGATCGCGCGCACTTCGTCGATCATCTGCGCGGGCGTCTTGCGAATGTTCGCCAGCGAATGCGCTTCCGTGACCGAGACCGGCAGCGTCAGCTTGTGCACGCCCGCGTCGAATGCCCCTTCGGCACCGCGCAGGTTCGGCGCGAGCGCGGCGACGTGCAGCCCCGGAATCGCCCGCGCATGCGCGACGACTTCGCGCACGTCGGCCATCTGCGGCAACAGCCGGGCCGGCACGAACGACCCCACCTCGATCTCGCGCAGGCCGGCCGCGGCCAGCGCGGTGATCCAGCGCAGCTTGCCGGCCGTCGGCATCACGGCCTTGATGCTCTGCAGCCCGTCGCGCGGACCGACCTCGCTGACCAGCACCTTCGGATATTCGGAAACGCTCATTCGACACCTCATCGTTCTATCTGAAAGAACATCATTCTGTTTGACAGAACTTTAGGCGGGCAGCGAACGAGCGGTAAGCGGGGTATACCCGTGAAATCGCGATTTTATGGAACTTGAGTTCTGTCAGGCAGAACGATATAGTGGGCCGACCATCATTCGAAGGAAGCAGTCAGTGCCCACGCATCAAGCAGGCCACACCGGCGACATGTCCGATCCGGCGGCCGAAGAAGCATCCAGCGGCGTCGCCGTGCTCGATCGCGCGTTCGCGATCCTCCGTGCGTTCGGCCAGACCGACGACCGGCTGTCGCTCGCCGAGCTGTCGCGCCGCACCGGGCTGTACAAGAGCACAATCCTGCGCCTGCTCGCGGCGCTCGAACACGGCGGCTTCATGCGCAAGCTCGACGACGGCCAGTACGCGATCGGGCACGAGCCGCTGCGGCTCGCCGCGCTGTACCAGCGTTCGTTCCGCGTCGGCCCGGTGATCGAGCCGCTGCTCGAGGCGCTGAGCCGCGAACTCGGCGAAACGGCTTCGTTCTACGTGCGCCAGGGCGACATGCGTTCGGTGCTCTATCGCGTCGAACCGGCCCGCGCCGTGCGCGTGTCGATTCGCGTCGGCGAGGAATTTCCGGTTCGCCAGGGCGCGTCCGGGAAGGTGCTGCTGGCCTTCACCGACACCCACGACGCCCGCTGGGACGACGTGCGCGAACAGCTGTGGGCCGCGTCGTACGGCGAGCGCGACCCCGAGACGGCATCGGCATCCGTGCCCGTGTTCGGCGCGGCCGGCGAATGCGTCGGCGCGCTGACGGTGTCGGGCCCGAAATCGCGGCTCGCCGCCGCGCCGGCGATGGCCGCGGCGCTCGCCATGCTGCTGCCGCTCGCGCAGAAGGCGACCGTCGCGCTCGGCGGCGCGGGCACGCGCTACGACGCGGCCGCCGTGCGCGACAGCCTCGCCCGGCTCGCGTCGTCGGCCGACGACGCTGCACGGTCGTAGGCGATTGCGCACGACAGCGGCGATGCGACGGCACGACGGGCCGCCGCATGCGACACTGGCCGACGATGCACGCCCGGTGTGCCACTCGCATGCACACCGGGCGGATAACCGCCAACCGGACCCGCACGAGGAGACAATCGCGATGAGCGCCGCACGCCCCGCCGCCTGGTATTTCGATTTCGTTTCGCCGTTCGCCTATCTGCAGCAGGAACAGTTCGACCGGTTGCCGCCGGCCGCCGCGTTCGAGCCGCGCCCGATCGTGCTCGGCGCGCTGCTCACGCACTGGGGCCAGAAAGCGCCGGCCGAGATCGCGGCCAAACGCGTCTTCACCTATCGTCACGCGCAATATCGCGCGGACAAGCTCGGCATCGCGTTCCGGATGCCGCCCGCGCACCCGTTCAACCCGATCAGGCCGCTGCGCCTCGCGATCGCGATGGGCAGTTCGCGCGACGCGATCCGGCGGATCTTCCGGCACATCTGGCGCGACGGCCACGACGTATCGACGCCCGACGGCTTCGCGGCGCTATGCGAAGCCGTCGGCTTTCCGGAAGGCGTGACGGCCGTCGAGGCACAGCCGGTCAAGGACGCGCTGCGCGCGAACACCGATCGGGCGATCGCCGACAGCGTATTCGGCGTGCCGACCTTCGCGCTCGACGGCGACCTGTTCTGGGGCGAGGACGCGACCGACATGTTCGTCGACTGCGCGACGTCGCGCGCGTGGCTCGACTCGCCCGAGGTGCGCCGCATCAGCGCGCTGCCGGAAGGCATCCGGCGCGGCTGACGGCACGGCCGCCATCGCGCGCCTGCGCGATCATGCCTCGCGCCCTTCGACGAGCGTCGGCACGGCCTCGCGCATCATCGCGACGAACCGCACGAGCCGCGACGGATAGAACTGCGCGTGCGGATAGGTCAGATAGACGGGCAGCGGCGCGGCCTGCCACTCGGGCGCGAGATGCACGAGCTCGCCGCGCGCGAGATGGCCGGCCAGCATCCATGACGAGCCGACACACGCACCGACGCCCAGCAGCGCCGCGCTACGCAGCGCATACAGGTTCGCGGTCGTGATGCGCGGCCGGATCGCGATGCGTCGCGTGTCGCCGGTGACCGCGTGCGTCAGCGCGAGTTCGTTGCGGTAGTAGGTGCGCAACGCGAGCCACGGCAGCCCGGCCAGCGCGTCGGGGTCGCCCGGTAGATCGGCGCCGTTCAGCACCGACGGCGCGGCGACCACGAAGCGCGGCACCTTCGTCAGCCGGATCGCGACCACGCCGGGATCGGTCGGCTCGCCGACCTGGATCGCGCAATCGATGCCGCTGCCGACGAAATCGCGCACCTCGTCCTGCAGCAGCCACTCGACCGACACGCGCGGGTAGTCGCGCAGGAACTGCGCGAGCGGCGCGACGAAACGTTCCTGCCCGAACGCGTGCGGCACCGCGACGCGCAGCAGCCCGTCGGGCTCCTCCTGCGCGCCGCGCAAATCGGCCTCGAACGCCGCCCAGTTCGCCAGCAGTTCCTTCGCGCGCTTGAGGCAACGCTCGCCGTCGACGGTCAGCCGCATCGTATGCGTCGTCCGTTGCAGCAGCCGCATGCCGAGCGACCGTTCGAGCGCCTGCAGCCGCCGGCTGATGGTCGGCTGCGTCGTATGCAGTTGCGCAGCGGCCGCCGACAGGCTGCCGGCCTCGACTATGCGCACGAACGTTTCCATCAGCTCGAAACGATAGCCGGCGCCGTCCACCGGCACGGCCTGAACGCGCTGAAACCCGCCAGCGGCGGGAGAAGCAGAAGATTTTTCGGTCATTCGTGCAGCGTATAACAAATCTGCGCGAGGCGGCACTACCGTGGCCGGCCGCGTACCGCCACACTCGCGTCCATCCCGTTATCCAACCAAGGATGCACACCATGTCCACCCCGACCCGTCTCGACGCCGCGCCCCGTGTGGCGCACGCCCCGGCCCATCCGGCCGCCCGTTCGATGCCCGATCGCCGGCTCGTGCTGCTGCTCGCGGCCGCCGCCGGCCTCGCCGTCGCCCCGCTCTACTACGCGCAGCCGATGCTCGGCGCGCTCGGGCCCGATCTCGGCGCATCGGCGCGCGCGATCGGCTTCGTGCCGACGCTCACGCAACTCGGCTATGCGCTCGGCATCCTGCTGCTCGCGCCGCTCGGCGACCGCTTCGACCGGCGCCGCGTGATCGTGACCAAGGCTGCCGCGCTGGTCGTCGCGCTGCTGCTCGCGGCGATCGCGCCGTCTCTCGGGCTGCTGCTCGCGGCGAGTTTCGCGATCGGCCTCGCCGCGACGATGGCGCAGGACGTCGTGCCGGCCGCCGCGACGCTCGCGCACGACACGCATCGCGGCCGCATCGTCGGCACGGTGATGACGGGGCTGCTGCTCGGCATCCTGCTGTCGCGCGTCGTGGCCGGCTTCATCGCCGAAACGGCCGGCTGGCGCGCGATGTTCGCGCTCGCGGCCGTCAGCGTCGCGGTAATCGGCTGGGTGGCCGCGCGCGGGCTGCCGCGCTTCGAGCCGACCACGCGGCTGCCGTACCGCGCGCTGATCGCCTCGCTCGGCGCGCTGTGGCGCGATCATCCGGCTCTGCGTCGCGCCGCGCTCGCGCAGGGGCTGCTTGCCATCGGCTTCAGCGCATTCTGGTCGACGCTCGCGGTGATGCTGCACGGCGCGCCGTTCCATCTCGGCAGCGCGGCTGCCGGCGCATTCGGCCTCGCGGGCGCCGCCGGCGCGCTGGCCGCGCCGATCGCCGGACGCCTGGCCGACCACCACGGCCCCGAGCGCGTCACGCGCATCGGAATCGGCATCGCGACGCTGTCGTTCGCATCGATGGCCGCCGCGCCGCTGATGTCGCCGCATGCGCAGCTCGTCCTGCTCGCGCTCGCGACGATCGGCTTCGATCTCGGCGTGCAGGCGACGCTGATCGCGCACCAGGCCATCGTCTACCGGATCGATCCCGCGTCGCGCAGCCGCCTCAACGCGGTGCTGTTCGTCGGGATGTTCATCGGGATGGCGGCCGGCGCCGCGATCGGCAGTTTGTTGCTCGCGCAACTGGGCTGGAATGCCGTGACCGCGCTGGCCGTCGCGACGTCGCTGGCCGCGCTCGCGGTGCGGATCTGGCGCAACTGACATCCGCCGTCGCGAGGACGAGGCGGGCAGGCCCACGGGCTTGCCCGCCTTTTCTTTTATTTTCGATCGGCGCATGCATGATGCCGCACGGCCCGGCAGATTCGGACGCACCGACGCGCGCATTCGTTCATTCGGTGCAAGATCCGCATCCGCCTGACGAATTAGCCAGTTCAACCGATTAATTTTTGCAACAGCGGTGCACGCCTGCACGCAAACGTCGGACGATTCGCCCCTGCCGCACCGCGCGGCGCGTTGCCATCCGACCCCATCGCACAACCCCGTTTTATCAGGGGATTCCCGGTATTTTTTCGCATTTTCTTCGAAATAACGGCTGACATACTCGCCCCCGTTGCGCTCCGGTGCGAGCGCGCTTTCCGATCCTGCCGGCCGCCTGTCATGCGCTGCGCGTCCGCCCGGGTCGCCCGGAACATGAACGATTTCGACACCTCGATCCAGATCTTCCTCACCCACGTGACGTTCGGCCCGCTGATGAATCACGCGATTCGCGTGATTGCCGGCCTGTACACGTTCAAGGGCTTCGTGCTCATTCCCGTGCTGTGCTGGCTGTGGTTCCAGCCAGGCCCGAACCGCGACCGGCAACGCGAACTGGTCGTCGCGACGATCGCGAGCGGGCTCGTCGCGCTCGCGATCGGCCGGGTGCTCGCCCAGGTGCTGCCGTTCCGCGTGCGGCCGATCTACAACCCCGATCTCCACCTGCACTTCCCGTCGGCCGGACTGCGCGCGGCGACGCTGCAGGCATGGAGTTCGTTTCCGAGCGATCACGCGATGCTGTGGATGGCGATCGCGACCGGTATCTTCATCATCGCGCGCCGCATCGGCATCGTCGCGCTGCTGTATTCGGTCGTCTTCATCTGCCTGCCGCGCGCGTATCTCGGCTTCCACTACCCGACCGACCTGATCGCGGGCGCCGCGATCGGCATCGCGATCGCGTGGCTGCTGACGCGCGACGCGATCCGGTCGCGCTTCGCGCCGCAGGTGCTGGAGACGATCCGGCGCTTCCCCGCGCCGGCCTATACGCTCGCGTTCCTGCTGTGCTTCGAGTTGATCACGCAGTTCGACGAACTGCTGACGCTCGCGCAGTCGGTCACGCAGACGATGTGACGGGCCGGTGCCGCGATGCTGCCCCTGCTGCTGTCGTTCCGTCGCCCCGGCATGCGCTGCCGGCCCTGCGCGGCAGCGGCGCGCCGCGCGCCGGCCGCGCACGTCAGTCGCGATCGGGCGCGCCGAGCGGGAAGAACGCGCGAAACGGCCGCGCCTCGTCGACCGCCCGCGCAAACGACGGCCGCGCGAGCAGACGCTTGCGGTACGCGATCACGTTCGCGAACCGCGGATCGATCCGGTGCGTCCAGTCCGCGTAGAACAGGAACGGCGCCGCGCCGCAATCGGCGAGGCTGAAATGATCGCCGGCCGCCCATTCGCGATCGGCCATCTTCTGGTCCAGCCACGCATACGACGTATCGAGCATCGCGCGCGCATCGGCGACGCCGCGTGCATCGCGTTCGCCTTCCCGGCGCAACGCGTCGTGCACGACCTTCTGCTGCGGCGTCGACACGTAGTTGTCGAAGAAGCGATCCATCATCCGCACCTCGAGCGCGGCGTGCGGATCGTCGGGCAAGAGGCGCACGGGGCCCGGATGGTTCAGGCCGAGATACTCGATGATGATCGACGCCTCGATCACCGTGCGACCCGCCTCGACCAGCACCGGAAAGCGCTTCAGCGGCCACAGCGCGGTCAGTTCCTGCATCGGCTTCGGATCGTCGTGCGCGAGCAGGCGATACTCGAATGGCGTGCCGTTCTCGTACAGCGCGGTCAGCACCTTCTGGCAGTAGGACGAAAAGGGATGGGCGTAAAGCGTCGGCATCATCGCGCGGCCTCTCTGGGTGGTGGGCGCCGCGTCGTGCGGCGCCACGTGGTCGGATACCTGGACGACGAACGGCGCCGGGCCGTTTCGACATCGGTCCGGCATTTTTTTCGGCTTCGGATCGCTACGACCGGCCGTCCATCACGACGCGCCCCTCGGCGCGCCAGCGCAGCATCCCGCCACCGAGATTCGCGACCGCGTCGAAGCCGGCCTTCAGCAGGATCACGGTGGCCTGCGCGGAGCGCCCGCCGGCCCGGCACACGGTCACGACCGGCCGGTCGCGCGCGATCTCGCCGGCGCGTGCGGCCAGTTCGCCGAGCGGAATCGGCGTCGCGCCGGGCAGGTGGCCGAGCGGGCCCGTGAATTCGTCCGGCTCGCGCACGTCGACGACCTGCACGGCCGACAGATGATCCTCGAGCCACTGCGGATCGATTTCCCAGAACCCGGCGAACGTATAGACGAGGGGCGCCCAATCGGGCGCCGCCTGGGCATCGGGCGCGTTCGCGGCGACCCCGCATTGGAGGTTCGCCGGCACCGCGACGTCGATCTGGCGCGGGTGCGCGAGCCCGAGGTTGCGCATGTAGCCCGCGAAATCGTCCTCGCTGAGGTCGCCGCCGAGGCGCGGATTGAAACGCCGCTCCTCGCCGACGCTCGTCACGGTGAGCCCGCGATAGTCGTGCGCCGGATAGAGCAGGCAGGCGGCCGGCAGCGTGAAGAGCCGGCCGTGCACCGCGCGATACAGCGCGCGCGGGTCGCCCTGCTGGAAGTCGGTGCGGCCGGTGCCGCGGATCAGCAGGCAATCGCCGGTGAACGCCATCGATTCGTCGTCGAGCACGAGGCTGATGCAGCCGCTCGTGTGGCCGGGCGTCGCGCGCACGGTCAGGTAACGCGCGCCGAACGCACAGCGGTCGCCGTCGTTCAGGTAGCGGTCGGCGCCCTGCGCGCCGCTCGCGGCCGAGATCGCGATCGCACTGCCCGTGCGCTGTTTCAGCAGCCACGCGCCGGTCACGTGATCGGCATGCACGTGCGTGTCGACGGTCGCGACGAGCCGCAGCCCGAGTTCGTCGAGCAGCGCCGCGTCGCGGCGCACCTGCTCGAACACCGGGTCGATCAGCAGCGCTTCGCGCGACGCGCGGTCGGCGAGCAGATACGTGTAAGTCGACGATTGCGGATCGAAAAGTTGCCGGAAGATCATCGCTCGGGTTCTCCGTCGCCGGTTCTTCGGTGAGGTGGGGGCGGGCCTGCGTGCCGCACATCGTCGTCCGGCACCGGCGTCGGCATGATGACATCGCCGTCGCGCGAGCGGCATCGCGCGCGTTGCGTTTCGCCCTCCCTACAGCGTAGATCAAAATGCATGCGCCGCCGGGGTACGGTGCGCGGCGACCGATTCCGAAGACGAATCGCACACGCCGGGACGATTCGCCACGCCCGGATGGTTGCGCGCACTGCCTTACACTACGGCCTGTTTTCGTCACAGTTCACAGGAATGCCACCGACATGTCGATGACGATCGATCCGAAGCAGGCCGCCGCGCTGCTGGCCGTCGCCGACACCGGCAGCTTCGAGCAGGCGGCCGTGCGCCTGCACGTGACCGCGTCCGCCGTCACGCAGCGGGTCCGCGCGCTGGAAGCCAGCCTCGGCACGCCGCTCGTGCTGCGCACGCGGCCATGCCGACCGACGGTGGCCGGCCAGCGCGTGCTGCAGCATCTGCGCCGCGTCGCGCTGCTGCAGGCCGACCTGCAAAGCACGCTCGCGACCGAGCGCGAATCGCCGATCTCGGTGACGATCGCGCTGAATTCCGACAGCCTCGGCACGTGGTTCCTGCCCGCGCTGACATCCGTGCTCGCGGGCGAGCGCATCCTGTTCGAGCTGATCGTCGAGGATCAGGACCATACGTTCGCGCTGCTCGAAAGCGGGATGGCGGTCGGCTGCGTGACGACCGAACCGAAGCCGATGCGCGGCTGCATCGCGACGCCGCTCGGCACGATGCGCTACCGGCTGCTCGCGGCCGCCGCGTTCGCGGTGCGCTGGTTCCCGCGCGGGCTGAACCGCACGAGCGCGCGCAAGGCGCCCGTCGTCGCGTATTCACGGCGCGACACGCTGCAGTCGTCGTTCCTGAAGGAAAAGTTCGGGCTGCCGGACGGCGCGTACCCGTGCCACTACGTGCCCGGCACCCACTCGCACTTCGCGGCGGTGCGGCACGGGCTCGGCTACGCGATGGTGCCGGAGCCGCTGATCGGCGCGACGCCGCTCGATGCGCAAGGGCTCGTCGATCTCGCGCCCGCGCATCCGACCGATGTCACGCTGTACTGGCACGCGTGGACCGTGCAGTCGCCGACGATGGCGTCGCTGTCGGCGCGCGTCGTCGAAGCGGCGCGCCGATTGCTCGCGCCGCTGCCGACATGACCTGAGGCGGCGCGCTGGCGACGAAGCCGGCTCGCGGCCGTTACGCGCGCCGCTGCGCGAAGTATTCGCCGACCGCGCCGAGGAAGGTATCGATATCCGCGCGCGACACGTCGCAGTGCGTGACGAAGCGCGACGCATACAACATCTGCGTGAGAATCCCGCGCGCCTTGAGCCACGCCTCGAGCGGCGCGCAATCGGCTTCGGGAAATTGCGCGAACACCATGTTCGTCGCATGCGACAGCACCTTCACCGCGTCGATGCGCGCGAGGCCTGCCGCGAGATGCGCGGCATTCGCGTGATCGTCCGCGAGCCGCTCGACGTTGTGGTCGAGCGCATACAGGCACGCCGCCGCGAGAATGCCCGACTGCCGCATCCCGCCGCCCAGCACCTTGCGCCAGCGCTGCGCACGTTCGATCAGCGCGCGGCTGCCGACCAGCACCGAGCCGACCGGCGCGCCGAGCCCTTTCGAGAAGCAGATCGACACGGTGTCGAACGGCGCGCACAGCTCGGCGATCGGGCGCCCCGACGCGACGGCCGCGTTGCACACGCGCGCGCCGTCGAGGTGCGCGGACAGCCCGCGGCTGCGCGCGAACGCGACGGCTTCCTGCACATAACCGTCCGGCAACACCTGGCCGCCGATCGTGTTCTCGAGCGCGAGCAGGCGCGTGCGGGCAAAGTGATTGTCGAGCGGCTTGATCGCCGCGGCGATCTTCGCGAGCGGCAGCGTGCCGTCCGGCGCATTCTCGATCGGCTGCGGCTGGATGCTGCCGAGCACGGCCGCGCCGCCGCCTTCGTACTTGTAGGTGTGCGCGAGCTGGCCGACGATGTACTCGTCGCCCCGCTCGCAATGCGACATCAGCGCGGCCAGGTTGCTCTGCGTGCCGCTCGGGAAGAACAGGCCGGCTTCCTTGCCCGCGCGCTCGGCCGTCACCGCCTGCAGGCGCAGCACGGTCGGGTCGTCGCCCCACACGTCGTCGCCGGTCTCGGCGGCAGTCATGGCGGCCAGCATTGCCTGGCTCGGACGTGTCACGGTATCGCTGCGTAAATCGATCATCGCTATGCCCTGAGTAAACGCGGGCCGGCATCGCTGCGCCCGGCCCTGCCGAAACGAGACTCAGAGTGTACGCAATTCACGCAGCGCGTGCCGCCCGTCGAGCGGCAATCGCATGGTCAGTATCGCGGCGGCGGCGGCTGGACGCCGGCCGGCGGCATCGGCGGCGCCGCGCGCGGCGCGCCGCCGTATCCGCCGCCGCCATACCCGCCGCCACTGCCGCCGCTCATTCCGCCCGGCACCGGCACGCGATTGCCCGTTGCGTACATGCATTGCAGATACGCGTAGTCGTAGCGGCGCTGGACGTCGTAGGCCGAGCCCTGCGCGGCGCCCGCGCCGACGACACTGCCCGCGAGCAGCCCCGCGCCGGCGCCCACGGCCGCACCGGTGCCGCCGTTGAACGCGGCGCCGGCCGCCGCGCCGAGCGCGGTGCCGACGGCGGCGCTGCCGACCGCGCTGGCGGTCGACGCCTGCCCGGCGCTCACGCCGCCCGATTGCCCGAACGCGTACTGGCGGCAACTGCCGTCGTCGGCGCGGAACTGGTCGAACGACTTGCCGGTGCCCGGCAGCGCCATCACGCTCGGCCCGGTCGGCAGGTACGCGCATGCGCCGAGGCAGCCGGCCAGCGCCAGCGCGGCCGGCACGCGCAAGAATCGAAATGCGGATGTCATCGTCGCGCCTCCGTCACTGCGGCCGCGCCGGCACCGATCGCCAGCCCGACTTGCAGGTCTTCACATACGGGTAGTAGTGCTTCGACGCGTCGCAGTAATACCAGAGGTTCGCGTCGCCGTTGTCCTGCGGCTGGCCCTTCTCGACATATTCGGGCGGCGGCGGCGGATCGACCGGTACCGCGACGACGGGCGGCGGGTAGTAGTAAGGCGCGGGGACGACAGGGTAGTAATAGGGGTAGCCGAAGCCGGGGCCGACATAGACCCCGACCCGGGCGGCATGCGCCACGCCGCCCGTCGCGAACGCCACCGCGGCTGCCGCGCCCAGCGCGAGCTTCAATCCATTCACGTCACGTTCTCCAGCAGGCCGGTTCGCCGATACGAACCCGACACCCGAAACGCTACGCCGCGCGCGATCCGGCATCCATTACGGCCGGCCGCGCCAATGTTGCGCGGCGTTACCCGTGTGACAGCCGCTCCCGGCGACGGCCCGCCGCCACGGCCGCGTGCATTACGCGCTAACGCGCCGAAACGGATCGGCTGCCTCGCGCGCCGCGCACGGGCTGCCCGCCGCGCCGTTTCCGGACGATCGAAACCGTTCCGATGACGCGGCGCGCCATATTGACGCACGTGCGTCAGACCGCCACGCCATGGTCGTGCGCGCCGCGAACAGGCTTCTTGATACGAATCAACGATTTATCCCGACATCGCGCGCGGCGGGCTGGACATCTGCGACGAGTTGGCGCATTTCGCGGTGCAACATCGCGACGCATACTCCAGCCAACCCCGACGCCTGTCCGCCGGGGTCCGCCGGCACCCGCCGGCGGGTATCGTCAGCTTCGGTCATCTGGTATGGACACCGCACTTTCGGCCCTCGATCTGGCCCGCCTGCAATTCGCGTTCACCGTCTCCTTTCACATCGTCTTTCCGGCACTGAGCATCGGCCTCGCCAGCTTCATCGCCGTGCTCGAATACCGCTGGCTCAAGACCGGCAAGCAGTACTACAAGACCCTCTGTCTGTTCTGGTCGAAGATCTTCGCGGTCGCGTTCGGGATGGGCGTCGTCTCCGGCGTCGTGATGAGCTACCAGTTCGGCACGAACTGGTCGGGCTTCTCGAGCTTCGCCGGCGCCGTCACCGGGCCGCTGCTGATGTACGAGGTCATGACCGCGTTCTTCCTGGAAGCCGGCTTCCTCGGCATCATGCTGTTCGGCTGGAACCGCGTGAGCCCGCGCGCGCACTTCGGCGCGACGCTGATGGTCGCGATCGGCACGCTGATCTCGACGTTCTGGATCCTCGCGTCGAACAGCTGGATGCAGACGCCGCAGGGCTTCGAGATCGTCGACGGCCGCGTCGTGCCGACCGACTGGTTCGCGATCATCTTCAATCCGTCGTTCCCGTACCGCCTGTTCCACATGGCGATCGCCGCGTTCATCGTCGCGGCGCTGGTGGTGGCCGCGACGGGCGCGTGGCACCTGCTGAAGGGCCGCCGCGACAAGGGCGTGAAGAAGATGTTCTCGATGGCGCTGTGGCTGCTGCTCGTGCTCGCGCCGCTGCAGGCCGTGATCGGCGACCAGCACGGCATCAACACGCTGAAGCACCAGCCCGCGAAGATCGCCGCGATCGAAGGGCTGTGGGAAACCGAAAAGGGCGGCACGGCGCTCAACCTGTTCGGCATCCCGGACATGAAGGCGGAAACGACGCGCTACGCGGTGCAGGTGCCGCACCTCGGCAGCCTGATCCTCACGCACAGCTGGGACGGCGAAATCCGCGGGCTGAAGGAATTCCCGCCGGAAGACCGCCCGAACTCGACGGTCGTGTTCTGGAGCTTCCGGATCATGGTCGGCCTCGGCTTCGCGATGATCGGCCTCGCCGCGCTCGCGTGGCTCCTGCGCCGCCGCGGCCGCCTGTATGAATCGAAGGGGTTCCAGCGCTTCGCGCTCGTGATGGGCCCGACCGGTTTCGTGTCGCTGCTCGCGGGCTGGGTGACGACCGAAGCGGGCCGCCAGCCGTGGGTCGTGTACGGCGTGATGCGTACCGCGCAGGCCGTGTCGCCGCTGTCGGTGCAACAGGTCAGCCTGTCGATGATGACGTTCGTGATCGTGTACTTCCTCGTGTTCGGCACCGGCGTGTACTACATGCTCAAGCTGATGAAGGCCGGCCCCGCGCTGCCCGACGCGAAGCACGACGACACGCCCGACACGCGCCCCGATCACACCGCGCGCCGCCCGATGTCGGCCGTCGACGAGCTGATCGAGACCGTCTGAGCCCACCCCATCCGAATACGAGAAAATCTATGGACGTCACCGTAATCTGGGCCGCGATCATCGCATTGGGGCTCTTCATGTACGTCGTGCTCGACGGCTTCGACCTCGGCATCGGCATCGTCTTCCCGTTCTTCCCGGACGAGAAGGAACGCGACCTGATGATGAACACGGTCGCCCCCGTATGGGACGGCAACGAGACGTGGCTCGTGCTCGGCGGCGCGGGGCTGTTCGCGGTGTTCCCGATCGTCTATTCGACCGTGTTGTCCGCGCTGTACCTGCCGCTGATCTTCATGCTGGTGTGCCTGATCTTTCGCGGCGTATCGTTCGAGATCCGCGCGAAGGCGCGCCGCACGAAGCAGCTGTGGGATCTCGCGTTCATCGGCGGCTCGGCCGGCGCGACGCTGTTCCAGGGCATCGCGCTCGGCGCGTTCCTGCAGGGCATCAACGTGAAGGACGGCGTGTTCGCCGGCGACGCGTTCGACTGGCTCACGCCGTTCAGCCTGCTGACGGGCCTCGGCCTGATCGTCACCTATGCGCTGCTCGGCTGCTGCTGGCTCGTCGCGAAGACCGAAGGCGACCTGCAGCGCCGCCTGCATCGCGTCGTGTGGCCGCTGACCGTCGTGCTGCTCGGCTTCATCGCGGTCGTCAGCCTGTGGACGCCGCTGCAGGATCCGGCCATCGCGCAGCGCTGGTTCGACTCGGGGCTGTTCTGGCGCCTGCTGCCGGTGCCGTTCCTGGTCGCCGGGTGCGCGGTGTGGATGCGCCGCGCGGTACGCGACCGGCACGACATGACGCCGTTCGTGCTCGCGCTGGCGCTGGTGCTGCTCGGCTATGTCGGCCTGCTCGTCACGCTGTTCCCGTATGCGATTCCTCAGACGATGACGATCTGGGAAGCGGCGGCGCCGCGTTCGAGCCAGACCTTCACGCTGGTCGGCGCAGCGGTTATCCTCCCGATCATCATCGCCTACACGACGATGGGTTACTGGGTATTCCGAGGCAAGGTGCGCCATGAAGACCAGCATTACTACCACCACTGATTCCGCCGATCGCCCGCCCGAGGCGCCACGGCCGCGGATGCGCGGCTGGATGTGGTTCGTCGTGCTGTGGGCGGGCGGCGTGATCGGCGCCGTCACGCTCGGTTATGCGTTCAAGATCTTCATGAACCTGACGCTGTTCGCCGTGAAGTAAGCCAGGCGGCCGCCCCGGTCGAACGACGGTCGGGGCGGCCGTTTTTTCGTTGTCGTTGGCGGTCGCGGCTTCGAGCCGGTCACCGCTCGCACGACGTCGTGCACATCGCCTTGTCCATCGCGCTGAAGAAGGCCCGGTAGTAATCGGGCTCGACGACGGTCTTCATCCGCGAATCGCCGTTGCTGTCCCATACCGTGCGGTCGAAACGCGCGCGCACGATCGCGTCGCGCGCCGGCGTCACGCGAACCGCGACGACGGCGGCCACGCGCTCGTGATCCGGTTTGGCCGGCAAGCCGCCGATCCTCGCCTTCAGCGCGCCGCGCAGCAGTTGCCGCCACTTCGGAACCAGCGTGTCGCTGCGGCCGCCTTCGATCAGCCCCATATCGCGATCGACCGTCACCGGCGCATAGCCCTGCGCGCGCAGCACGGCCGCCGCCGCGTCGAGCGTGCGCGCCTGCGTCGCCCCCGCATAACGACGATCGCTCATCATGCGCAGCGTCTGCTGTTCGCTGTCCGTCAGGTCGACTTCGGTCTGGCTGGCGCTGTAGCGCACCAGCGATCCGCCGCTGCCGATCTGACGTTCGTTTTGCGGCTTCGCCGCGCACCCGGCCAGCATCGCCAGCAGCCCGGCGCAGGCGAGCGCCAGCACACCGCGACCGCGCACCGGCGGCACCGCTGCCACGCGGCGCATCGCGCACCGCGCCGTGCGGCGGTCAAGAATGCCGCGGCGAATTCCTGTTGATCGGCAATCGGGGGGCGCTATGATCGTCATCGCGGTTTTCTCCTGTCGGCGTCATCTTAGGGACGCGCCACAGCCGCGACAAACGACATTTTCAGACTCACTGTGTAGCTTTTCTTCGCGATCTCACGATGCGCCGATTGCCGCCCCTGAACGCGCTGCGCAGCTTCGAAGCCGCCGGCCGCCTGCAGAGCCTCACCCTCGCCGCCGAGGAACTGAACGTGACCCAGAGCGCGATCGCGCAGCAGATCCGCGTGCTCGAATCGTTCTTCGGACAGAAGCTGTTCGAACGCGACGGGCGTTCGCTGCGGCTCACGCCGCGCGCGCGGCATTACCTCGTCGACGTCGCGAGCTGCCTCGGCCGGCTCGCGCAGGCGACCGGGCAGATGTTCGAGCCCGTCGGCGGCCATGCGATTCGGGTCAATGCCTCGGTGTCGTTCGCGCATGGATGGTTGCTGACGCAACTGGCCGCGTTCCAGGCCGCGCATCCCGATATCGACGTACAACTCGTCACGAACGCCGATGCCGAGCGCGACCAGATCGACGAAACGTGCGACATCGTGATCCGCCGGTACACGCCGGAGCTCCGCCGCAAGGGCTTCGTGTCGCGCCCGCTGCTCGCGAACGTCGCGCTCCCCGTGTGCGCGCCCGGCCATCCGGTGCTCGAACGGGCGCGCGTGCCGGCGGACCTGCGCAACGCGCCGCTGCTCCACTACGCCGGGCTGCCGCAAGCGTGGCAATACTGGTTCCACCAGGCCGGCACGGACGTCACCGAAACGCTGCGCGGGCCGTTCTATCGCGAGTTCTTCCTGTTGATCCAGGCGGCCGCGAGCGGGCTCGGCGTGTGCCTCGCGCCACGCGCCGTGGTGCGCGACGCGCTCGCGAGCGGCCGGCTGGTTGCCCTGTTTCCGGAAGTGCACCTGGAAGGGCCGCCGTTTCATTGCCTGTATCGCAACGACGGCGATCCGGCGCTGCGCACGTTCGTCGACTGGCTGTTCGCCCGAGCCGAGGAACTGGACGGCCCGCCGCCGCGGTAACGGACGGCGATGCCCGCGTCACCGCCGCTCGCGCAACGCCGCGTCGATCTTGCGGTCGGTCTTGTACTGGCTCAACGCATACACCGACCAGATCGCGGCCGGCAGCCAGCCGATGATCGTGATTTGCAGGACCAGGCAGATGATCCCGGCGATCGGGCGGCCGATCGTGAAAAACTGGAACCACGGCAGCAGCAGGGCAAGCAGAAGGCGCATGAACGATCCTCTCGGTGCGTCGTTGAACGGGTGATGCGCAGCCAATATGACGGGTGGCGCCCGTCATTTCAAGCCCGTGCCCGGCGCCCCATCGGCGCTACGCCGAATCCGCCAGCCACTGCGCGACGCGCGCGACGAGCGCGTCCGCTTCGTCGAAGCACTCGACGCCCGCTACCTGCGGCGCACCGCAGATCGTGAATACCGGCTTGCCCCACTGCAACCCGAGCGCGATTTCGGACAGCGTGCCGAGCCCGCCGCCGACTGCGATCAGGCACAGCGACGCACGCGCGACCAGCGCATTGCGCGTGATGCCGAGCCCGGTCGGCAGCGCGACGCTCAGGTAGGGATTCGCCAGCGTCGCATCGTCCTCGGGCAACAGCCCGATCGCGCAGCCGCCCGCCGCATGCGCGCCGCGCGCGGCGGCCTCCATCACGCCCTGCTTGCCGCCGCCGACGAGCGCCACGCCCGTCGACGCCACGGCGTGCGCGATCCGTTCCGCGACGCGCATCTGCTCGTCGGTCGCGTCGCGCGGGCCGATCAGGCCCGCCGGCATCCGGTGCCGGCTGGCGCCGCGTTGCCGCTGCGCCAGCCGCGCGAGCGCGTCGCGCGCCGGTTCGGACCACGCGCATTCAATGACGTCGTTGGCGAACAAGGCCTTCTCCCAGTGCCAGAACGCAGGTACAGATGGCCGTCAGCACGATCGACAGCACGGCTGCCTGCGAAAAATCGGTTTGCCCGTCCGACAGCTTCAGATACATCAGCAGCGGCAGGATGTTGATCTGCGTGCCGGCCAGCGCGATCGCCGTGCCGTAGGTGCCGAGCGCGATCGCGGTGACGAGGCACCAGGCGGACGCGACGGACGGCCACAGCTCGCGCCACGCGACGTCGAGCCACGCGCGCCACGGCCGCGCGCCGAGCGTCAGCGCGGCGTCGAGCGGCCGCCGGTCGAGATTCGCGAGCGCCGGGTAGATCATCAGCGCGACGCGCGGAATCAGGTAGTACGCGTAGGCGAACGCGAGCCCCGGCATCGTGTAGATCGCGCCGCCGACCACGGTCGGATCGGCGCCCAGCGCGGCCAGCAGCGTGGTCACGAAGCCCGCGCGGCCGAACGCGAGGATGAAGCCGTACGCGATCACCAGCCCGGAGAACGCGAGCGGCACGCCGAGCAGCGCGAGCGACCAATGGCGGCGGGCCGGCGACTGCCCGGCCAGCGCGAACGCGACCGGCACGCCGACGCCGACCGACAGCGTGCCGGCGCTCATCGCCAGCGCGAGCGAGCGAGCGATCGCGTCGGCGACGAGCGGATCGCGCCACACCGCCGCGAACGCACGGCCGCCGCCGTCGAACGCGGCGCCGACCAGCGCGGCCAGCGGCAGCACGAAGCACACCGCGAGCAAGGCCGCGGCGGGCAGCGCGCCGAAGCGGCGCAGCACGCCGCGCGCCGGTAAGGAGGCCTGCATTCCGTGCCCCTTACTGGCCGAGCGTGGCCTGCGACCAGAGCTGGTCGACCTCGGCCTTGCGCGCCGCCGCCTTCGCGACATCGAGCGGGCGCACCTGCGGCGCGTTCGGCAGCTTCGCCGCGACCTCCGGTGCGACCGGCGTGCCGGGCACCGCCGGGCGCACGTAGCCTTGCGCGAACAGCGCCTGCCCGACGTCGCTCATCACCAGGTTGAGCCAGAGCTGCGCGGCCGACGGATTCGGGCCGTTCTTCACGAGACTCATCGCATAGGGCGCCGACACGCTGCCGTCCTGCGGAATCACGATGTCGGCCGCGTCGCCCATGCCGTCCGCGTACTTCGCCTTGAGTCCGTCGTTCTCGTAGCCGATCAGGATCGGGATCTCGCCCTTCACGAACTTCGCGTACGGCGTCGTGCCCTCGACGCGCAGCACGTTGCCGGCCTGCTTCAGCTTGCCGAAGAAATCCGCACCCGGCTTCGGGTTCTCGACGCTGCCGCCGTTCGCATACGCGGCCGCGAACACCGCGACCTGGCCCTGCCCCGTGGAGCGCGGATCGAGATAGACCACCGCGTTGCGGTACTCGGGCTTCAGCAGGTCGGACCAGCGCTGCGGCACGTTCTTGACGAGCTTCCGGTTGACGAGGAACGCGATGTTCAGCGAATGCACGGCGAACCAGCGGCCGTCGGTCGCGCGGAACACGCCCGGCAGCTTGTCGAAATTGACCGGCCGGAACGGCGCGACGACATCCTTGCCGGCCGCATCGAGCGCCGACGCCGCGAAGTAGTACGCGGTGTCGGCCTGCGGGCGGCGGCGCGACTTGTCGAGCGCGACGACGGTCGCGGCCGAGCCGATGTCGTTGTACGTGATCTCGACCTTCGGATAGCGCTTGCGGAATTCGGCGAACAGCGCCTTCCAGTTCGCCCATTCGGGGCCGGTGTCGAACGACACGACGAGCCCTTCGTCGGCCGCCTTCGCGTACAGCGCGTCTTCGCCCGGGTACAGCGGCGCGGCCTGCGCCGCCGCGCAAGAGAGCGCCGCGAGCGCACACAGCGCCAGCACGCGGGCGCGCATGGCTTTCACAAGAGGGGAGCCTGCAAGCATCGTGAATCTCCGTTAAACGAAAGGAATCAGTGCGCGTCCGGCGCAGCCGGCAGCACGAGCAGATGGCGCGGGTCGAGCGCGATGCTGCGCACGGCCGGCTCGCGCCCTTCGCACAACAGCACGTCGGCCGAGCCGTCCGGAATGAAGTCGTAGCGCTGCGTCGCGCCGAAGTACCGCACGTCGCCGCGGCGGCCTTCGATGCGATTGGTGCTGTGCGCCGGCGGATCGGCCTGCACGTGCTCGGGCCGCACGAGCACCGCGATCGCGTCGCCCGGCCGATGCGCACCCGTTTCCGCACGCAGGGTCGCGAAACGCACGTCGATCTCGCCGTGCGCGCGCACCTGCCCGCGCAGCAGCGTCGAATGCCCGACGAAGCGCGCGACCTGCGCGGTGGCCGGGCGTTCGTACAGGTCGCGCGGCGTGCCGGCCTGGAGCACGCGGCCGCCGTCGACGATCGCGACGCGGTCGGCCATGCTCAGCGCTTCGTCCTGGTCGTGCGTGACGAAGAGCGTCGTCGCGCCGCATGCGCGCTGCAGCGCGCGGATCTCGTCGCGCAGTTGGTGGCGGATGCCGGCATCGAGCGCCGCCAGCGGCTCGTCGAGCAGCAACAGCTTCGGCTCGATCACGAGCGCCCGCGCGAGCGCGACGCGCTGCTGCTGGCCACCGGACAGCATCGCGACGCCGCGCGTCGCATGGGCCGCCAGCCCGACCCGCTCGAGCATGTCGAGCGCGCGCCGGCGCCGCAGGTCGGCCGCCACGCCGCGCATGCGCAGCCCGTACGCGACGTTGTCGACGACCGACAGGTTCGGGAACAGCGCGTAATGCTGGAACACCATCCCCACTTCGCGACGCCACACGGGCACGCCGGCCACGTCGGCGCGGCCGATCGCGATGCGGCCGCGCCAGCCGTCGAGCAGCCCGGCCGCGAGCCTCAGCAGCGTGGATTTGCCGGAGCCGCTGCGCCCCATCACCGCGAGCAGTTCGCCCTGCGCGGCGGACAACGTGACGTCGTCGACGCCATGGCGGGCGCCCGGATACTGGAAACTGACGTGTTCGAATTCGAGACTCATGGATGACTCACTTCAGACGTTGCACGGTGCCGACGGACACGAGCGTCGCGAGCACCGCGAGCACGAGCAGCACGACGGTGGCCGCGCATGCCATCCCGGTCGCGCCGTAGAACGCCTGCAGCAGCACGATCGGATAATTCCGGTAGCGAAAGCCGGCGATCAGGTTCGAGATCTGGAATTCGCCGATCGACAGCGCCGCCACCATCACGAGGCCGGAAAACAGGCTGTGCCGCAGGTTCGGCAGCACGATCGTGACGAACTGGCGCAACGGCGGCGCGCCGAGCGTCGCCGCGCAAGCCTCGAGCCGCGCGAGGCCGAGGTGGCGCAGGTCGCCGAGCAGCGTCTGCAGCAGATACGGCAACGTCAGCACCGCGTGCGCCGCGATCATCAGCGGCAGCGTGCCGAGCCACGGCAGCGTGTCGCCGCTGAAGATCGCGATGTAGCCGAAACCGAGCGTCAGCGCCGGCACGGCGACCGGCATCAGCATCACGACGCGCGTCGCGAACCCGCCGCCGGCCTGCGCGCGATGATGCAGCGCGTACGCGAGCGGCAGGCCGATCACCGCGTTGAGCGCGCAGCACGCCAGCGCCACCATGAAGCTCACGCCGAACGCGCGGGTGAAGCTCCGGTTCGCGGCCAGGTCGGCAAACCAGTGCCCGGTGACACCCGAGGGCAGCAACGTGTTCGTCCACGATGCGCCCACCGAGCCGATCAGCAGCAACGCGATCGGCAGCAGCAGGTAGAGCGCGAACACCGCGAGCAGCGCCTGCAGCAGCAGGCGGCCGACACGCGGATGCGCTGTTCTGTTACGACGAATCGGAACACCGTCGGCCAATGCCGGGGCGGTTGACGGATGCATGAGCACACTCGCTGACGATCGGGGAAAACTTCGTGCGACGCCCGCCGGGCGAGGCCCGCTTGCGTTGTCGAAGCCGGCGCAGTGTGCGGTTTCGACATGGCATCGTCATGAAAAAAACGTAAAAAGCGCGCATCGACTTGTGCAAGGACGGAACAGCCCGCCATGAAGCACCTGTATCCGAACGTGGCGGAGCTGCATGCATTCGCCGCGTCCGCGAAGTACCTGAACTTCTCCTACGCGGCCCGCGAACTGGGCCTGACGCCGAGCGCGGTCAGCCGGCAGATCGCGAACCTCGAAGCGCTGTTCGGCGTGAAGCTGTTCGTGCGCGAGGGGCGCGGCCTCGCGCTCACACGGGCGGGCCAGGTGTATCACGCACGCGTCGTCGGCCCGTTGCGCGAAATCGGCAACGCGTCGATCGAGCTGCTGAGCGCGCGCGAGAACAGCGACCTGTTGACGATCGCGAGCGTGCCGACGTTCACGACCAAGTGGCTGCTGCCGCGCCTCACGCGCTTTCTCGCCGCCGCGCCGGGCGTCACGCTGAGCTTTCGCCGCCATCTCGCGCCCGGCGACGTGTTCCCGTTCGGACTCGACGCGGCGATCCGCTATGGCGACGGCGGATGGGAAGGGGTGCGCAGCGACTATCTGGGTGGACGCACCTTCGTGCCCGTCTGCTCGCGCGAATTCGCCGCCCGGCATGCGCTGCATACGCCCGCCGATGCGGTCGCCGCACCGCGCCTCGTGCACGAACAGGCCGAAATCGCGTGGTCCGCGTGGGCGGAGCGTCATCGCGCGTCGCAGATGAACGCACTGGCCGGCCCGCGCTTCGAGCAGTATTCGGTGCTGATCCAGGCCGCGCAGGCCGGGCTCGGGATGGCCCTCGTGCCGCGTTTCCTGATTCTCGACAATCTCGCGGCGGGCACGCTGGTCGAGCCGTTCGACGCACCGGTCGACGTCGACGCACAGGGGCATTACCTCTGTTACGCGCCGGAGCGCCTCGACACGAGCGAGGCGTTGAGACGGTTCAGGGACTGGATGCTGGACGAAGCCGGGCGCGCGTAGGCGCCCCACGTCGCCCCGACAACGAGCGGCGCGCGCCGCCGCCCGGCCACGCGCGCTGCACCGGACGCCGCCCGGCGGCGGCATCCGGCCTGCCGCGTCAACGCCCGATACCGAGCCCCGGCAGCACGCGCGTGTTCTCGGCCACGACCGCATGCAGCAGGCGCGGGTCGGCGCCGAGCAGCGCGAGGATCGTCGGCGCGACCTGCTTCGTGCCCACGAGATCGTTCACGGTGCGCGCGCGATGGACGCCCGGATACGACACGAGCAGGCCGAGGTGGCTGTCGTCCGGCGCGTTGCCGCCGTGCTCCTCGTCCTTCTTCGTGCTCGACGTGTAGATCACGCCCGGATTCGGCTGGACGATGATGTCCGGCGTGCGGCCGTTGGCCGGATCGCCGAAGCGCTCGGCCAGGGCCGCGCCGTACAGGATGGACGCCTGCGCACCGTCCGCGCAGATCCCCGGCGCGTTGCAACCCAGGTTCGCCTTCAGCGTCTCGACCACGGCCGTGCGCTGGCTGCGGTCGCGCAGCCAGATCAGGCCGACGTCGTCGGTCTGCACGAAGCCCGTGCCGACCAGGCCGGAACCGTCGTTCAGGTTGCCCGTCGCCGTGCTGTTCTGGCCGAAGTTGCCGTTCGGGTCGAGGTAGTTGTTGGTTTCGAGCAGCTTCGTCAGCGTGTCGCCGTTCTTCACGAGCTTCGTGTGATCGGAAGGCGACTGGCCGTGCTTCGACGTGACGATCACGGCCGTCGACGCGTACAGGTTGGCCTGCTTCAGCGCCGCGACGATACGGCCGATCGCGTTGTCGACGTACGTGATCGCGTTCGCGACCTGCCCGTTCGGCGTGAAGTCGGCATCGAGATAGCCGCCGCCCTTCGCGACCGGCGACTTCTGCGCGACGCTGAGCGTCTGGAAGTTCGCGCCGAACAGCGTCGGCACCGGCGCGCTCTTCGTGCCGGTCGAGTCGCGGCCTTCGATCTGGTTGACCAGCGCCTGCACGTGCAGGTTGTCGAAGCGCGCGGTGTGCGAGTAGACATCCGTGTAGTCGGTGTTCGTCGCCGGGTCGATCGAGTTGATCTCGGTGCGCATCAGGTCGTCGACGCCGGTGCCCGACGGGCCGTTCAGCCAGTCGTAGCCCCACGCGTGCTTGTCGGCCCACGCGGTGCGCGCGTTCGGCACGCCGGCCTTCACGGCTTCGAACACGGTGTTGGTCTTCACGTAGTTGTGCGGATAAACGGGCACGCACCGGCCGTTCACGCGCGCGTGCGGAATCGCCTGCGGGTTGAACGCGCCGCCGCCGTCGAGGTGCACGAGCTTGCCGCCGTCGATCGCGTCGATGCCGGTCGTTTCGTCGAACACGACGTTCCAGCCCTGTTTACCCGAGCATGTCGTATCGCTCGGCGCATACAGGTTGCGGTCATACGACACGTCGTAGAACAGGCCGGCCGTCTTCGGCGAGCCGCCCGTCACGAGCGCCGCGAGGCCCGGGAACGAATCCGACAGGCCCGGCGTATAGGCGTTCGCGTACGTCACGCCGCTCTTCGCGAGCACCGCGATGTTCGGGCACGTATTCGCGCCGATGCAGCGCGCGAGATCCTGCTCGTGCAGACCGTCGACGCTCAGCAGCAGCACGTGCTTCACGACGCGGCCCGCATGGCCGTTGCCCTCGCCCTGGCTGTCGCCGTCCTGCTGCGCCGCATGCGCGCCCGCGCTTGCGAGCGTCAGCGCGCCCGCCACCATCACCGCCATGTTTCGTTGCTTGACGAACCTGGAAATCATCACCCCACCTCATCGATTGACGTTTGAACTGCACGACTTGCCATCCGGCGCGCAAAATATCGCCGGATCGTGCGGCGGTCGCATGAAGCGAGGCTTTCTGTTCTCTGTCAAACGTAACCAATCGCAAATGACGAGAATCGGTCGCAATACGCGGCCCTTGCGTGCGCCGACCCGTGCGGCCGGATTTTTTTTCGGCTTGGCCCGCGACTATTGGTGTGTGATAAAGGGTTTTCCCTGACCCGGAGCACGAGTATGTCGACCCTGGAAGCTCTCCGGTTCGTGCTGGACGATGCACGCACCCCCGAAATCATTCGCCACCACGTCGTCGACGCGCTGCAGTACGCGTTGCGCAACTACGGACAGGTGTTCACCGCGAAGGAAGTCGAATGGCTGACGCAGTGGGACGACGCGCGTCTGCCGCTGGCCGCGAGGAAGGAACTGGACAAGCGCGAACCGGCGATCGCCGCGCGCTGACAAAAAAAGCCGCCGCGCCCGACCGGTGCGGGCGCGGCGGCTGATCGCGGCAAGGCTTACTGCAGCCCGAAGTCGACGCGGGTCGTCGCGCCCTTGTCCGAGATGCCCTTCGCGTCGAGCTTCGGCGCGACGACGAACACGCGGCTCGAGTCGATCTTCCCGTCGAGGTACTGGCGCACGGCCTGCGCGCGCTGCTGCGCGAGCGCACGCAGCGCGTTGTCGTCGGCCGGCGCGTGATCGGCCAGCGCCTGCTTCATGTCCGCATCGGGCAGCGTCTTCTGCAGCCCGACCAGGTTGCGCGGCTTCTTGAAGTCGGCGGCCTTGTACGCGCGCGTCAGGTACTTCGAGTATTCGGCCTTGTCGACCTTCACCGACATCGGATCGATGCTCTCGCCCTGGCCGACCACGTCCTTCAGCTTCTGCTGGCGCACCAGACGCTCGACGTACGCGTCGCGCAGCCCCGGCGTGTCCTGCGCGGGATCGACGCGGCCGATCAGGTCGAGCCGGATCGACGCCTTCTCGGTCAGCATCTTCACGACGGTGTCGAGCTTCTTCTGCTGCGCGTCGGTCAGCTCGTACGAACCCGGCGCGAACTCGACGTAACCGAGATCCTCGCCGCCGCCGCCGAACGCGTTCGCGAGCAGCGTGAACGGCGACGTGACGGCCTTCGCGATCAGGTTCAGCACCGCGTGCCAGATCAGCCCGCCGACGCTGAATTCCGGATTCGACAGCGACCCCGACACCGGCAGGTTCACGTCGATCTGGCCGCGCGTGTTCTTCAGCAGCGAAATCGCGAGCTTCACCGGCAGCTTCGTCGCGGTGTCGTTCTCGACGCGGTCGCCGAACGTCAGCTGGTCGATGAAGATGTGGTTGTTCGCCGACAGCTGGTCGTTCGCGAGCTGGTAATGCAGGTCGACGTTGAGCTTGCCCTTCGTGATCGGATAACCGGCGTATTTCGCCGAGTACGGCGTCAGGTTGGTCAGCTCGATGTCGTGCGCGGTGGCCGTCAGGTCGAGCGCCGGCTTCTCGATCAGCGGGTTCACCGACCCCTTGATCGAGATCGGCCCGTTGCCCGCGAGGTTCGCGGCCACGTCGACCGGCGCGGACGTCGTCGAATCCGTGCCGAACGCGCCGACCGTGCCCTTGATCGCGACGAGGTTCGCCGTGTAGTTCGGCTTGATGAAGTTGTCCGTGTAGGTCACGCGGCCGTCCTGCAGCACGAGCTGGCCGAAGTGCATCCGCACCGGGTTCTGCGGCTGCGGTGCGGCCTTCACGACCACCGTCGCCGACGCGGCGGCCGGCGCGGACGCCTGCCGGGCGGCGGCAGCCGATGCGGCCTGCGCGGCGGCGGGCGGCGTCACGCCCGGCGACAGCGGCACCGGTTCGCCCTTGCTCGCGTCGCGCGTGAGCGACTGCGCCGGGCCCGTCTCCTTCGCGACCACGTCCTTCAGGTTCAGCCGCCCCTGCGCATCGAGCAGCACGCGGCCGTAGAAGTTCGAGAACGTCACGCGCGCGGCGTCGACATCGGTGCCCTTCTCGTCGTAGTTCGCCTTCAGGTTCGACAGCGCGAGCGAGCGCCAGCCCGCGAACGGGTCGGACGTCGCCTTGTCGAGCATCCGCACGTCGACCAGCGCGACGTCGCCGCGATAGGTCGCGCGCGGCGTGTCCTTCACCTGCGCGAACGTCAGGTTGCCCTGCGCGTTGAGCAGCGCGCTCGCGATCGTCGCGTTCAGCGCGCTGCCGAAGTACGGCTCGAACGCGGCCGCATCCAGCCGGTTGCCGTTGATCTTCAGGCCGAGCTTGAGCGGCTGCGCGGTCACGTCGCCCGTCACGTTCAGCGAACCCTTGCGGTTCAGCGTCGCCTTCAGCTGCACGGGCAGCGGTTTCGTCATGTCGTCGCTCAGCTTCTGCACCGACAGCTCCAGCGGCTTGATCGCCAGCTTCACCGGGCGCGGCGTCGACAGGTCGGTGAAGTTCGCGGACGCATCCTTCACGTTCAGCGCGTCGATCCGGTAGTGCCACGTCGGCGCGGCGGCCGCGGCCTTGCGCGCGACCGTGCGCTTCGGCACGGCCGCCTGCGCGGGTTCGGCCAGCGCCGCGAGGTCGATCTTGCCGTCCTTCAGGCGCTTCACGTCGAGTGCCAGCCCGCTCGCGTCGACGCTCGCGATCTCCACGGTGCGCGCGGCAACGTCGACCTTCGCGATCTTCGCGCTCGCGTCGGGCAGCACGATCGCGGCCGCCTTGTTGTCGGGTGCGGCAATCTTCAGCGTTTTCAGGCTGACCGAGCTGTCGGCGACTTCCGCCGCGAGCGGCGTCTTGCCCCAGTCGGTCTTCGCGTTGACGGTCGCGCCGAGCGTGCCGTCGAGCACGCGCGCGCGCGTCGCCTCGCCGAGGTACGGCTGCAGCGCCGGCAGCGCGAGCGCGGCGACCGTCAGCTTCGTGTCGGCCTGCTTCGCCGCGAGACTGAACGCGCCTTCGGCCGTCAGGTCGCCGCCGCGCGACAGCGACGTCGACACCGTGTATTTCGCGGGCGTCTTGCCCAGCAGCGAGAAGCCGTCGAGCGTCGCGGCGAGCTTCGTCAGCGAGATCGCGGTCGGCGTCGCCGGCACGCGGTCGTCGACGTTGACCGTGCCGCCGTCGATCGCGAAATGACGGATCGTCAGGTCGAGCGGCGGCGCTTCCTTCGCGGCGGCGGCGGTGTCGGCCTTCGCGCCGCTGGCCGCGGCGACCGCGGCACCGGAAGCGGCGGCAGCGCCCGACGCGGCCGGCTTGCCGGCTTCGGCCTTCGGCGCGGCGGCCGGCTGCGCGGCGAGCTTCTCGACGTTCAGCACACCCTGCTTGTCGCGCGACAGGTCGACCACCGGCTGGTCGATCCTGATCTCGTCGAAGTGCATCCCGTTGCGCAGCGGCTCGAGGCTGGCCGCCGCGACGTGGACGCCGCGCGCGGCGAACAGCGGCGCGGACGCGAGGTCCGTCACCTTCGCGTCGTTCAGGTCGACGGTGCCCGACACGCGCAGCGCGGGCGTCTCGCCGCTCATCACGAAATTGACCGTAAGGTTGCTGCTCAGCAGGCCGCTCGTCACGGCCACCGGCAGCTTCGCCGGCACGTACGAGATCAGCTTCGGCACGTCGAGGCGGTCGAACTTCAGCGCGACCTCCGATTCGCGCGACTGCGCGAACGGCTTGGTCTTGCCGTCGATCGAGATCGGGCTGCCGTCGAAGCGCGCGCGCAGCTTCGGCTCGACGAAGATGTCGGTCTTCGAGGCCAGCGTCGCGATGTACGGGATTCCGAGCGTCCAGTTGTCGACCACATGCTTCTCATTCAGCAGGCGGTCGTCGAAGTCGATCCGGCCGTCGTTGACCTGGATGTTCGACACCGAAAACTGCGTCGGCTTGCTGTCGGGCTTCGGCGACGGCCCGGAGGAGAACTTCTCGATCAGGTCGGTGAAGTTGAAGCGCTGCGCGTCGTAGCGGACGACGTGAAAGCGCGGCGAATCGAGCCGGATTTCGTTGACGATCGGCGCGCCGCGGAACAGCGACGACCACGACGGCCTCACGACGAGCTTGCCGATGTCGATGAAGTCGCCCTGGCCGCCGCGCTCGCCGAGGTGGATGCCGTCGGCCTCGAGGTTCAGCGTGTATGGGTTCAGTGCGATGCGCTGGATCGTGGCCGGCCGGTCGAGCTGCTTGCTCAGTTGCTGTTCGGCGACGTGGCGGATCAGCGGCGGCGCCGCGAAGAACCCGAGCAGTCCGAACAATACGAGGAAGATCAGCACGCCGATGCCGATACGCCGGGTCCGGCGCGAGCGTGCAATGCCACCGAGGGCATGGAGGGTCGAGGGTACGGTTTCTTTGTCTGCGCTTGCCATGCTTGAATGCCTCGGGAATGGATGCCGGGCCGCGCCGGACAACCGGGCGGCCGCGCACGCTATCCCGAAAGTATAGGCTCAGGTGGTGACGGTACGAGGGTCGGATGCGGCCGCCGCGCCCGCGGGTCGGACAACCGCGGCGGTCAACCGTTCATTTCCGGACGACGACGGGCGGCATCCACGTGCCGTCGCTTGCCTGCGGCTTCGGTGCGTACAGGCGCAACGCGAGCGCGAAATCGGTGCGCGGCGCCGGCAGCCAGTTGCCCGCATGCGCGGCGCCCGGCGACGCCGATACGACGATGTCGATCGAGCCGTCGTGGTTGCGGCGCAGCCGGTCGCGATCGCCGAGCGAGCGGCGCGCCGACCCGACGTCGGGCAGCGCGCCGCTCGTCGTATAGGGCGTGAGCGTCCAGAATGCGCGCACCGGCGGCAGCGCACCCGGCGCGAAATGCAGCACGTAGCGGTTCGCGCCGTTCAGCGCATGGCCGTCGCTGTCGACGCGGACGACCGCGAGCGTCTCGTCGTCGCGCGTCGCGGTGCCGAACTGCGTGTAGGCCGCATAGGCGCGCAGCGCGTAGTCCTGGCCGTACTTGCCGGCCGTATCGCCGATCCAGCTCCAGCCGTTCGCGTTCAGCAGGTTCGACGGCGGCGTCACGAGCCGCGCGCGCGCCTCGGCCACGCCGGCCGTCGCGGCCGTGAGGCGGTCGCCCGTCCACAGCACCGGATAGCCGGCCGTCACGCCGATGTCCCCGAGGAGTTCTTGCGCATGCGCGTCGTCGGCCGGCGCCGGGTTGTCCTGCAGCGCCTGCGCGAAGCGCGTGAAGAACGCCTTCGGGTCGAGCGCGGCCACTTGCTCGGCCGGCGTGCCGCCGCTCACCGCTTCGGCCGGCGCGCTGCCCGCATGGACCGCGACCGACGCGCCGCGCGCGGCGCCCGTGTAAACAGACAGCGGCACCACGCGGATCGCGCGCTGCAGCTTCTTCACGTTCGTCAGGTCGCGCCCGCCGCTCGTCTGCAGCCGCACTTCGAGCCACGCGTTGGCGGACGGCACGTCAATCCGCAGCGCGCCCTTCGGCAGCGTGCCCTGCCAGTCCTTCGCGGCGAAGGCAATCGTTTGCGCCCGCGCGCCGCCGCGGGCACCCCGCGCCGCGACGCTCGACGACGACCACAACACGTTCGTCCACATGTCCAGTGCGCGCGCGTCCCAGTAGCGGCCGCGGGTATCGGGCAGCGTGACGATCACGGGTTCGGCGGCGACGTCGAGCCAGCCGGTCGAATCGAGCGTGTCGACGCCCGGCAGCGGCGGATTGACCGCGCCGACGGGCGGCAGCGCCTGTGCGTGGCGCAGCGTGTTGAGCGGCGCCTGCCCCGGTTGCGCGCCGTCACCGCCCGTCGCCGCTTCCTTCGCGACGTCCATCAGCACGAGCGGATACGCATAGACATAGGAGTCGGCGACTTCGGCGCGCATCCAGCCGGTTTTCCGCTGGATCGCGTCCGGTTGCGACGCGCACCCCGCGAGCACCACCGCCATGGCCAGCGACGCGCACGCGCGCCGCAGCGAAACTGATTCCTGCAGGTTTTCAATCATCGATTACTGGCCGAATATCGTTCTTTTGAGTCAACGCCTTGTTCGTCTCGCGAACGGCGAATGCAAGGCACCCCAGCCTGCCCGGATGCCGTTTTGCAACGTTTCGCAACGGTGGGCGCTGATGTCAGGCCGGTATCATAGCGCCTAAGGGCATCCCCCAATATGCCGAATAACGGGTCGGGCGGTAGTTCGAGCGCGATCGGCACGGGCGGCGCTGGCTCGGAGTGATCCAACCCCCATTCAAATGATGGATGAGACCGTCGCAGACGCTTGACCTTGCCATCATGGGAATGTTGATACTGGAATCATTCGCGGCACGAACCGCGTTTCTGGGGAATCCGACATGACTGAACCACTTGCCTCCGCGGCACTGCAAACGATCGAACTGAGCGTCGACGGCATGCATTGCGGCGGCTGCACGGGCCGCGTGCAGCGCGCGCTGGCCGCCGTGCCGGGCGTCGTCGATGCGGTAGTCGATCTCGACACGCACACGGCGACGGTGACCGCGCAGGACACGGTCGAGCCCGGCCGGCTCGTCGACGCAATCGGCGAGGCCGGCTACCGTGCGGCGGTGCGCGACGCGGCGCTCGAAGCCGGCGCGACGACGCACGCGGCTCACGGGTTGCATGACGACACGCCGTCCGCGGCCGCGACGGCGCGTGCCTCGGCGGCCACGATCGAACTCGATATCGATGGGATGACCTGCGCGTCGTGCGTGTCGCGCGTCGAAAAGGCACTGGCCAACGTGCCGGGCGTCACGCGCGCGTCGGTCAACCTCGCGACCGAACGTGCCACCGTCGACGCAGCGGCGGGCGTCTCCGCGTCGCAACTGGCGGATGCCGTGAAGCAGGCCGGTTATGGCGCGACGCCGACGGCGCCCGATATCGCCATTCCGAGCGCCGCCCCCGCCACGCCTGTCAGCATCGAACTCGATATCGACGGGATGACCTGCGCGTCGTGCGTGTCGCGCGTCGAAAAGGCGCTGGCCAACGTGCCCAGCGTCACGCGCGCGTCGGTCAACCTCGCGACCGAACGTGCCACCGTCGACGCGGCGGCGGGCGTTTCGGCATCGCAACTGGCGGATGCCGTGAAGCAGGCCGGCTATGGCGCGACGCCGGTCGCCGTCGCCGCGCCGGCCGCAGCCCCGCCCGCCTCCGCCGACCTCGAACTCGAGATCGGCGGCATGACCTGCGCGTCCTGCGCCGGCCGCGTCGAAAAGGCGCTGGCCGCCGTCCCGGGCGTCGCGCGCGCGTCCGTCAATCTCGCGACCGAGCGCGCATCGGTGCACGGCGCCGGCGCTCTCGATGCCGCCACGCTGATCGCGGCGGTCACCACGGCCGGCTACCAGGCATCGCTCGTCGCCGCGCCGTCGGCCGGCGCACCGACCGGCGCAGACGCGCAACCGGCCCGCCCCGCGCAGGATGCCGATGCACGCAAGCGCCGCGAAGCCATCCGCGAACGCAACCTCGTGATCGGGTCCGCCGTGCTGAGCGCGCCGCTCATCGCGCCGATGCTCGTCGCGCCGTTCGGCATCGATCTGATGTTGCCGGGCTGGCTCCAGCTCGTGCTCGCATCGATCGTCCAGTTCGGCTTCGGCGCGCGCTTCTACCGCGCGGCCTGGCACGCGGTGAAGGCGCGCACCGGCAACATGGACCTGCTCGTCGCGCTCGGCACGTCGGCCGCCTATGGCTTGAGCCTGTGGATGCTGCTGCGCGATCCCGCGCATCCCGGCCATCTGTATTTCGAGGCATCGGCCGTGATCGTCACGCTCGTGCGCTTCGGCAAATGGCTCGAATCGCGCGCGAAGCGCCAGACCACCGAGGCGATCCGCGCGCTGAACGCGCTGCGGCCCGACCGTGCGCGCGTCGTCGAGCACGGCGTCGAACGCGACGTGCCGCTGGCGCAGGTGCGCGTCGGCACGCAGGTCAGCATCCGGCCGGGCGAGCGCGTGCCCGTCGACGGCCGGATCGTGTCGGGCCGCTCGCACATCGACGAATCGCTGATCACCGGCGAAAGCCTGCCCGTGCCGAAGGACGACGGCGACCCCGTCACGGCCGGCTCGATCAATGGCGAAGGCGCGCTCGTCGTCGCAACCACCGCGATCGGCGCGGAAACGACGCTTGCCCGCATCATCCGCCTCGTCGAATCCGCGCAGGCCGAGAAGGCGCCGATCCAGCGGCTCGTCGATCGCGTCAGCGAAGTGTTCGTGCCGGCGATCCTCGGCATCGCCGTGCTGACGCTGGTCGGCTGGCTGATCGCCGGCGCCGGGACGGAAACCGCGATCCTCAACGCGGTCGCGGTGCTCGTGATCGCCTGCCCGTGCGCGCTCGGCCTCGCGACGCCCGCCGCGATCATGGCCGGCACGGGCGTCGCGGCCCGGCACGGCGTGCTGATCAAGGACGCGCAGGCGCTCGAACTTGCGCAGCGCACGACCGTGATCGCCTTCGACAAGACCGGCACGCTGACCGAAGGCAAGCCGTCCGTGACGGCGTTCGACGCCGTCGGCGTGCCGCGCGACGAAGCGCTCGCGCTCGCGGCGGCGGTGCAGCGCCAGAGCGATCACCCGCTCGCGCGTGCCGTGGTCGCCGCACACGATGCGGGCGTTGCCGCGCGCGGCGACACGACGCCGCCGGCCGTCGCGACCGATGCCCGCGCGGTGGCCGGACGCGGCGTGGAAGCGCGCGTCGGCGGGCAGCGGCTCGCGCTCGGCAGCACGCGCTGGCGCGACGAACTCGGCATCGCGGTGCCGCCCGAGCTCGGCGCGCGCGCGGCCGAACTCGAACGCGCAGGCAACACGATCTCGTGGCTGATGCGTGCCGATGCGCCGCGCGCACTGCTCGCGCTGATCGCATTCGGCGACACCGTGAAGCCAGGCGCCCGCGACGCGATCGCGGCGCTGTCGGCGCGCGGCGTCGCGAGCGTGCTCGTGACCGGCGACAACCGCGGCAGCGCGGCGGCCGTCGCGGCGGCGCTCGGCATCGGCGAAGTGCATGCGCAGGTGCTGCCCGACGACAAGGCACGCGTCGTCGCCGAACTGAAGCGCACGCACGACGGCATCGTCGCGATGGTCGGCGACGGGATCAACGATGCGCCCGCGCTCGCCGCGGCCGATGTCGGCATTGCGATGGCGACCGGCACGGACGTCGCGATGCACACGGCCGGCATCACGCTGATGCGCGGCGATCCGGCGCTCGTCGCCGACGCGATCGACATCTCGAAACGCACGTACCGGAAGATCCAGCAGAACCTGTTCTGGGCGTTCGTCTACAACCTGGTCGGCGTGCCGCTCGCGGCGCTCGGCTGGCTGAATCCGGTGATCGCGGGCGCGGCGATGGCGTTTTCCAGCGTCAGCGTCGTGACCAACGCATTGCTGCTGCGGAGATGGAAAGGCCGCGCACGCTGATGCGTGCGGGGGGCGATGGCCGGACGGCAGAATGGCCGTTCGGCGATCGTCCAGCCGGAAGGGTCGGGAGGGTAGCCGGCATATGCCGGTTGCGGCGCCCCGGATCGGCAGGACGGGCCGGTCGGCGGATTCAGTCCGACACGACCGGCTTGATCAACGTCGTGGTGATCGGCGCGAAGCCGCACGCACGATACAGCGCGCGCGCCGCCGTGTTGTGATTGAACACCGACAACCCGATCTCGGTGACACCATACCGGCGCGCCTCGGCATCGAGCGCATCGAGCGCGCGCGTGGCCCAGCCCTGGCGGCGCCGGGACGGGACAATGTCGAGGTCGTAGATGAACAGCGTGCGGTTCGACCCTTCGGGGACGATCGCGTACCAGAGGTCGCCCACCGCGTCGCCGCTGGCGCCGTCGATGAGCATGACGAGGGTCTGGCCGGCGGTCAGCAGGCCGTCCGGCAGCAGCGTATCGAAGCAGGCGCGCGCACGCTCGGCCGCATCTTCGACAGCATTTTGTCCGGAGGACACGAGATCGCGCGCGTAGCCGTCGATGGCGCGCGTGCGGTACGCGTGGAATTCGCCGGCCGTCATCGGCCGCATCTGCAGCATGGCCCGGTCGCCGTGAACGGAATCGGACTTCCAGTGTAGCGGGACAGTCGCACCGGCGCGCGATGCGGCGGTGGAAAACGGGCGGACAGGTGCGGCGGACGCCGCGCCGAATCAGCGAATCAGCGAATCAGCGAATCAGCGAATCAGCGAATCAGCGAATCAGCGAATCAGCGAATCAGCGACGATACAGGACGATCGGTACGAGGTGCGCACGACGCACGCGCTCGGCTTCGGCGCGACGCGCGGCATACGAATATTCGGCGTCGAGCGGCAGGTGCGGGGACACGAACAGGTCGTCGATCTTTTGCAGCAGGGCGAAGATGAAGCTCATTTGAGACTCCTGACAGATGGCTAGGGTTTTCCCTTAGATTGACTCCATTCTAAGGGTTTTCCCTGAACTCTGCCAGCGGGCCGCATCAGTTTGCCGCACGCGCGCGACAGCGGATCGTCGGCGCGAAACGGTAATCCTTGCCCCGTAAGGGCCGCAGGATAGGGTCGGAGTAATTAACGCGTTCGACGGGTTCGCTTGGCAACCGCCGCCTCGCGGTTCGCCGTGCGCTGCAGCCGGTCGACTTGCGACAGGAGCGCTTCGTGGTGTTCCTCGAGCGTCATCAGCGTCGCCTGCTGCGTCGACAGGTCGGCCGCGAGTCGATCGATCCGCTGCTGCTTCGCGGCCGCGTCCTGCTTCAGGTGCGCGATCTGCCGCGTCTGCATCACCAGCGCGACGAGTCCCGCCAACACGACGACGGCCAGTGCCAGCAGCAGACGGTTGACGCGACGCATCTCGCGATCGGCCGCGCGGGTCACGCCGTCCACGTCGGACTGCAGCACGGCGAGCCGGTCGGTCAGCGGGCGCAGGTGCGTATCCGGATCGAAGGCCGGCGCGGCCGGGTGCGCGCGCTCCGACGACGGCTTCATGACAAAGGAGGCAACGGAGGCCACCGGCTGCGTGACGGGCGGCTGCGGAACGTCGGGCTGCGCGGCAGCCTCCTTGGCCGTCGCCGAATTCGTGATGCTTGCCGGCTCGGCAGCCTCTACCGGCATCGGTGACGCGACAGGCGCGGTGGCGATGTCCGGCGAGCGGTTCGCTTCAGCCGCTTCCGGCGCCGCGTCGACGCGCGTCGCAGCCGGCGCGGATTGTTTCGCCGCCGCTTCGCTCGCACCGGCAGCCGCCCGGCGCTTGCCGCCCGACGATGGGCGGCGCTCCTTCACGGCCTCGCCGGAAAATTTCCCCTCGCGGGATTTGACGGCCACAACCTCGGCCGCCGGCTTCGCAACTTCAGCCTCTGCCGCTGGCGATTCGGCTGCCTTCGCCGCGGCGCCATCGGCCGCTTGCAGCGTGGCCGCCGCCTTCCCGGCGCCGTCGGCCGCAAAGACCTCGGCCGTCGTCGTAACACCGTCGGCGGCAGGCAAATCGGCTGACTTCATGGCGCCGCCATCGGCGGATGGACCGTCGACGTTCGCAGCCAAACCGCCTTCAGGTGTCGACATACTCTCGGCCGCGCCCCCGCCTTCCGGCTGCGCCGCGCCTTCGGCTGCCGCGTGTCCGGCCGCAATCTCGGGCTCCGGCGCGATGAACCCGTCCAGCGTGGCCTGTCGCCCGTCGTCGGCACCGGCCGCATCGGCTTCCCCGATCGCGTCATCGCGCGCCGCAACCGGCATGCGCTCGCCCGGCTCGAGCACCGGATCGCCGAACAGGTCGAGCGTCCGTTCGTCCCGCGGCACGTCGCCGGCCGGCGCACTGCCGGATCGTGCCGTCGCCCGGGCGGACGTGCTGCCTGCGGCAGCGGCCGAGCGCTGGCGGGAACGGGCCGACGAACGGGTGGAACGGGAACGGGGGCGAGGCGTGGAAACGGATTCGGTCATGTCTGCCAAATTATTGTCCAGGAACATCCAATGAAATCCAAGTATCTTCCAACAAATCAATAGCTTGCATCATCAACTCGTCCAATTTACTCTAACACCATTCAGCTCCATCCAGCGACTCTCGATGGGCTATATGATGGGCCAAAAACAGATGCTAACCGACAAACAAGCCAAAGCGCTCAAGCCAACCGACAAACCAGTCTTCGACGGAAAGGTGACAGGACTGCTGCTGACCCCGACCAAGTCCGGCTGCAAATGGACCCTGCGCTTCACCAGTCCCATGACAGGTAAGCGACGTGACGCTGGTCTGGGCACCTATCCCGAAATCTCTATCGCTGAGGCACGTGCGAAAGCGCTCGCAATGCGCAAACTCATCGATAACGGCGAAGACCCGATCGACCAACGCCATCGGGATCGAGAAGCGGCCAGCATTGCCGCCGCCGCCCTGACGTTCGAGAAAGCCGCACGCCTGGTACACGAAGAACTGAAGCCAAGCTGGAAAAGCGAGAAGCATGCAACTCAATGGATCAGCAGCCTAGAAGCCTATGTCTTTCCCAAACTCGGCAGCCGCAAGCTCGATGCGATTAGCCCCGGCGACTGCGCTGACATCCTGCGCCCGATCTGGCTGACGAAGACTCCTACAGCCAGCCGCACTCGTCAACGCATGCATGCTGTTATGCAGTGGGCTTGGGCACACGGCCATATCGCAGCGAATCCCGTCGTGGCTGTCGACTATATCCTTCCCAAACAGTCGACCAAGACGACACATCAACCGGCAATGCCGTGGCGCGAGGTACCGCAATTCGTAGCCGCTCACCTCGCAAAGCACGCACCTACCGATAGTACGCGTGTCGCGTTGCTTTTCCTGATACTTACGGCAGCCCGCAGTGGCGAAGTACGAGGCGCGACGTGGGACGAACTCGATCTGGTTGGACGCGTTTGGAATATCCCGGCTGGTCGCATGAAAGCGAAGGAGCCGCATCGCATCCCGTTGTCCGAGAGGGCACTAGCACTTGTCAAAGTGCTAAAACAGCACCAACTGCACGAAACCCTAGTCTTTCCTTCGGCTCGCGAGAAAGTGCTGAACGACATGACCCTGACAGGATTTCTCCGTCGCACCAGAGCCGAGAGCGATACCCCCGGCCGCGTCGCAACCGCTCACGGTTTCCGTTCCAGTTTCCGGGATTGGGCTAGCGAACACGGATACGCGCGCGACTTGGCCGAACGCGCATTGGCTCACACCGTCAAGAATCAGGTCGAGGCGGCATACCACCGTACCGATCTACTGGAACAGCGACGGCCACTAATGGAAGCATGGGCGCAGCACGTCTGCCCCGACTAAAACGACTATGTGAACAACCAAGTATACGTAGAGAGCGACGGGCTGTTGGGTCCGTCGCTCTCTATGTCCGTCCTCACAACAGGCGTCACGAACGCATCACCCTAGCTTAGATATCGGTGTACGAACAGAAACCACTTTACGTCAACTAACTAGTTTCGATCCATTTCCAACGCGGCCTCTGCAGAAAGAACTTCAAGGAGCTCGAACATAGGTAAAATCGTTACTGATTCGTCGTTCGCCACCAAGTCTCGAGCACCCACGACTCCGGTCGATAATAGCGAGGCAATACGTCAGGGAACGCGAGCCCACTGCGATACACAACCCATTCGGAATCCTTGTAGCCAAACGGCACAATCAGCGTCTGATCCATCAAGAAGCGATCGAGCGAACGTGCCGATGAAACGAGCTCGCTACGCGTATCTGCTGTTACAACGCTGTCAATCAGCTTGTCAGCTGTTGACGAAGCTACACCACTGAGATTGTTCGATCCTCGCGTCTCAGCCGCACGACTGCCAAATCGATCGCGTAATTCCCGTCCTGGGTCATCTCCGGTTCGCATGGCCGTATTGATCATATCGAAATCAAACCGATCCAATTTGCTGTGATACACCTTACTATCAACGTCGTTCAACTGAACCGAGATACCGAGCTGAGCAAGATTGTGCGCGTACCATTTTATTCCCGGATTTCTTGTTGCAAATTCATCGATAAATTCAAAAGTAAAAGGCACGCCCGCAACGTTACGCAATAGACCATCTTGCATCGTCCAGCCAGCATCAGCCAGCAACTGGCGCGCCTCTTTCAAATGATCATCCCCACTGAAGCGAAGTCGCGTCGAACCCGCTCCATTGCTCTTACGAGCGGCAGGATCAGCCGCCAAATCGCTGTTTGCAAACCAGCTAGTTAATCTTCGAAACTTTCCCGCATACTCCCTCTGATTAAGAGACTCAAAATCGAATGCAACCGCGAGCGCTCGTCTAACCCGAACGTCCCGAAAAATTGGACGCCGAGTATTGAACATATACCCCTGCATGTAACCGTGGCTTCCATAAGGGAATTCACGCATGAACAATTTTTCGCTTTGCTGCGCATCCCCCTTGTAGGCGTTGAGCCAATTACCAACACTATACTCAACGTTGTAGTCCACCACTCCGACCTTTACTGCCTCAGCTAGCTGGTGGCGATCGGGATACAGGTGGTATTCGACCTGGTCAAAATTATACAGCCCGCGCAAAAATGGAATACCTCGCCCCCAGTAGTTTTTGTTTTTCTTGTAGGTGATATTCCTGCCGCCATCGCTTTGCTCAATCACATAAGGTCCACTTGCAATCGGTACCTTTAGCGTCCGCCTTCCATCGGGAGTGGCGCCCAACCATTTTGGCGAAAAGACTGGCATAGTGCCGACCCAAAGTGGCAGCTCTGAGTCCGATTTTCTGAATACAAATCGCACAGTTCGCGCGTCAATCGCCTCAACAGCCATGACATCTGCATAAACTTCTTGATAGGCTGGCGCAAACGCTCCACTCGCCAGCACTCGAAACGAATATTGAACATCGCTAGCCAGCACGGGATCCCCGTTCGAAAAGCGCGCATTGCGACGAATTCGAAACGTCGCAGATCGATGGTCCGGCGCAACTGACACATCATCGGCCAGTAGACCATATGCACTACTCTCCTCATCCAGGCTATACATCAGCAACGACTCAAACATCAACGCCAAAACTCCTGGAGCGGCGGCACCGTCCGTAGTGAACGGGTTGAATGTATCAAAGGTCGTCAATCTGTTTGGATTACCCAACCGAATCGTCCCGCCCTGCGGGGCGGCTGGATTGACATAGTCGAAATGCGAGAAATTTGGCGGATACTTTAAGAGGCCAGTTCAAAAACCCCTGCTCAGCTCGTCGGAAGATGTTCCAACAGATGAGCGAGCAGCCAAGTTTCAGGAATGCTTCGTGAATGTAGGCACGTCGCTCAAAGCGAGTGCGTAGGCGACGGAAATTGTGGAGCCAGGAATGCGTACGTTCGACCACCCAACGATACTTGCCCAGACCACTGCCATGCTCGGTCCGGCGCTTGGCGATCACCGGCTTGATACCGCGTTCGCGCAACGCGCGACGATGTCGGGTGCAATCGTAGCCGCGATCGGCGTAGACGACGCCGGGCTTCTGAAGCGGTCGGCCACGAACGCCGCGGATGGGTGGGATCGCATCAACAAGCGGCAGCAACTGCGTGACGTCGTTGGTGTTCGCGCCAGTCAGGATCGCAACGAGAGGAACGCCGTTGGCGTCTACGAGGATGTGGTGCTTGGAACCGGGTCGCGCGCGATCCGTGGGGTTCGGGCCAGTTTTTCGCCCGCCCCAACGGCGCGCACGGACGACGAATCGACCGCAGCGTATGACAGATCGATTTGGCCGGTCGCACGCAACTTGTCGAGCAGCAACTCGTGCAGTTGGTCCCATACACCAGCCTTTTGCCAGCCGCTCAATCGCCGCCAGCAAGTGGCGCCCGAGCCAAAGCCCAGACGAGTCGGCAAGTGGTTCCAACGAATTCCCGTTTTGAACACGAACAGGATACCGTTGAGCGCCGCACGATCGGACACGCGTGGACGACCAGGATCGCTCTTCGCGCGAAGCTTCGCAGGTGGCAGCAATGGTTCGATCAGTATCCACAGTTCGTCGTCAATGATTGGCGCTTCCATCCTTGGACTTCCCTTGTTCTGATGCCCAAGGTTAACAGCTTGCCGAGGAAGTAAACAACCCCTCTCCGGAGTTTTTGAACTGGCCTCTAAATCACCAAACCGCACGTAACCGTGAGCCGCATAGGCACATTGATGCGACACAGCACCGAGTCCGAATATCATCAGAAGAACCCGCGCTGCGCCCACAATTTTTGCTGCCCACCAAATGTTCTTCGCGCTAGAGCCACCCAATTCCATAGCGAAACCCGGTTACATTTCAGTTTTTGATTGAGAAATTGGCGAGCGGCCGCCACCCATCACAAAACGTTGCAGTTGATCCCAAGCCGCCAGATAGCGATGCTTGGGGATCGCTGCCAGTTGCTCGTCATGCACGACCAACACGCGCTCCACGTCAGCCAACTCATTCTCGTAAAGCGCCCACGCCTCACCGCATTCGGCACGCGCGATACAAGCGTCCAATACAGTCTCTGCTCGTCGATACAAGTCTGGCTCTGAGCCGGCAGTCGTCTCGCTCCGCAAGAAAAACGAAAGATAGACGACGCGCAGCAGGCAGATGACCTGGTCACAATCGCCACTTCCCGAGCGAGCCACGGCCAGCGCCATGTGATGCTCAAGCGACAACGATCGCACCTTCTCGGTCGACAACGGCAGCAACATCCCTTTGGTCAACGCCAGTCGACCACCACGTCGTGTCGCACTTCTTGCCATTCACGCTCCATCGCTTACCGAAATAACTCACCGTCAATCGCCAGGAGCAAACGGCGCATTGAGATTGAACTGCTTCGTTGCCATACTGCCGGGTTGTTCCGGCGAAACTACAACATCCTGATCAACTTGCCACCGGGCCGCAGCCGCGGCGCCACGTTCAATTTGATCGTGTGACAGCATGAACTTGATTCCGTCCAGATTCGATTTCGCACTCCCGTTTCCTTGCCTCGCCGCAACGCTCATCCAAGCATAACCGCGCACCGGATCTGCGGTCACTTTCCTGCCATTTACGTACGCGTCAGCCAGCCAGAACTGACCATCGGAATTTCCTGCACACGCGGCCATCGTGAGCCATCGCAGCCCCTGACTTTCATTTCGCTCAAAAGGTGGAGTACCCCACAAGTAAAAGCGCCCCAGCCAAGTCTGAGCGTCGGTATCGCCAGCCTCCGCGGCACGCAGCATCCAACCTTTCCCTGTCGCTCCATCCTTCGCAACACCACGCCCAGCGAGATAAAGGCGCCCCACCATGACCTGAGCCGGTGTGAAGCCAGCACGTGCCGCCTTTAGATACCATCCAAAAGCAGTCATCGCGTCCTTAGCGACGCCATTACCGTTGAGATACATCCAGCCAAGAGCATTCCAGCCTGAAGGAAGTCCAGCATCTGCAGCTTGTCGGTAAAAAGATGCGGCGCGTTCGCCATCTACTTTATGACCGCCTGTTCCGAGTGCATAGAGTGTTCCAAGATCTATCAATGCGCTCGAATCGCCAGTCTCCGCACCCTTGTGCAGCCAATCTTCGGCGAGCGCCGCATCAACAGGCACACCGAGGCCCTTAGAGGCCAGTTCAAAAACCCTGCTCAGCTCGTCGGAAGATGTTCCAACAGATGAGCGAGCAGCCAAGTTTCAGGAATGCTTCGTGAATGTAGGCACGTCGCTCAAAGCGAGTGCGTAGGCGACGGAAATTGTGGAGCCAGGAATGCGTACGTTCGACCACCCAACGATACTTGCCCAGACCACTGCCATGCTCGGTCCGGCGCTTGGCGATCACCGGCTTGATACCGCGTTCGCGCAACGCGCGACGATGTCGGGTGCAATCGTAGCCGCGATCGGCGTAGACGACGCCGGGCTTCTGAAGCGGTCGGCCACGAACGCCGCGGATGGGTGGGATCGCATCAACGAGCGGCAGCAACTGCGTGACGTCGTTGGTGTTCGCGCCAGTCAGGATCGCAACGAGAGGAACGCCGTTGGCGTCTACGAGGATGTGGTGCTTGGAACCGGGTCGCGCGCGATCCGGGGGGTTCGGGCCAGTTTTTCGCCCGCCCCAACGGCGCGTACGGACGACGAATCGACCGCAGCGTATGACAGATCGATTTGGCCGGTCGCACGCAACTTGTCGAGCAGCAACTCGTGCAGTTGGTCCCATACACCAGCCTTTTGCCAGCCGCTCAATCGCCGCCAGCAAGTGGCGCCCGAGCCAAAGCCCAGACGAGTCGGCAAGTGGTTCCAACGAATTCCCGTTTTGAACACGAACAGGATACCGTTGAGCGCCGCACGATCGGACACGCGCGGACGACCAGGATCGCTCTTCGCGCGAAGCTTCGCAGGTGGCAGCAATGGTTCGATCAGTATCCACAGTTCGTCGTCAATGATTGGCGCTTCCATCCTTGGACTTCCCTTGTTCTGATGCCCAAGGTTAACAGCTTGCCTAGGAAGTAAACAACCCCTCTCCGGAGTTTTTGAACTGGCCTCTTAGCATACAAACGACCTATCGCCGACAACGCCAACGCAAACTTCGAGTCCGCGGCCCGCTTGTACCATGCCATCGATCCGACGTAATCGATCGATACGCCGCGCCCCTTCTCGTAAGCGTTACCAATCGCAAACTCGGCAGCGGACAACTTCGTCTTCGCAGCTTCGCGATACAACGCCAGCGCACGCGATCCGTCCCGCGGAACGCCAATCCCGTTGTCATATAACGTACCTAACAAATAGACACCGAACTCGTTGTGCTGACCGGCAGACAATCTGATCCAGTGCACGGCCTGCTCAAGATCGCGGGGTACTCCAATTCCGGTAGTCAAAATCTGGCCAAGCTGCGCTTGCGCCTGGGCGTTACCCTGTTCAGCGTACTTGCGCAAAATTTGCGCTGCTTTGACATAGCTCTCGGGACGAGGATCGGTTGACAGTAACGTAGCAGCCAAGATCACCTGCGCGTCGCTATTTCCCGTCGCAGCGGCTTGCGCAACCAATTGCCGTCCTTTCGTCAAGTCGCGTGGCACACCAAGTCCGGCGATATACATCCATCCCAAGTCGGCCTTTGCGTGCGCATCTCCAGTCGCCGTGAGCCGTTGCAACTCAATGATGGCATCTTGATAACGGCCGGCTTTCACCGCCGATTCAGCATCCTTGACAAAAGCATGAACCGACATAGAACAACCGACGGTGCTGGCAAGCACCATCAGTTGCAAGGTTCGTAAGCGCCCGAGCAGTACCGTAGTGCAGGTTGTTGACTGCGGAGCTCTGCGACGCTATCGGATGGGGTCGACGCGAGCAGTAGGCGGCAGCGACGGCGCCACGTTCCACGGCAGCAGCTCGTCGACGCGGTTAGCCGGATAGTCGGCGATGCGCTCGAGCACGTAGGCGAGATACGCCTCGGGATCGAGGCCGTTTAAGCGCGCCGTGCCAATCAGGCTATACATCGCGGCGGCACGTTCGCCACCGGAGTCGGCGCCGGCGAACAGATAGTTCCGCCGTCCGAGAGCGACGGCTCGCAATGCTCGCTCGGCAATCAGGTTGTCGATCTCCGCACACCCATCGCTGCAGTAGTAGACGAGCGCTGGCCAGCGATTCAGCGCGTACCGAATCGCCTTGGTCGTGTCAGATTTTGCAGAGAGGTTGGCGAGCGTCGCTTCGAACCAACGCTTCATGTCGTCGAGCAGCGGCACCGCCCGCGCTTGGCGCACACTGCGCCGTTCGTCGGGCGGCTTGCCGCGGATCTGCTCTTCGATCTTGTAGAGCGCGCCGATCCGGCGCAGCGCCTCCTCCGTCACGGCGTTGGGGCGCACCGCATGCAGGTCGTGGATCTTCCGGCGCGCGTGAGCCATACATGCGGCTTCCTGGACGCGCCCGTCGAGATATAGCTCGGCATAGCCCGCGAACGCATCGGCCTGCAGCACACCAGTGAAGTCAGCGAGATGTCGCTGCGGATGCTCACCGCGGCGATCTGACGTGTAGGCGAACCAGGCCGCCGGCGGTTCGTCGGAGCCGCTCGGCCGATCATCGCGCACGTAGACCCAGAGACGTCCTGTCTTCGTTCGACCGTTGCCCGGCGCCAGCACCGGCAGCGGAGTGTCGTCCGCATGCACCTTACCGCAGGCCAGCGTGTAGCGGCGCACGGCGTCGACCAACGGTGCGAGCAGCGCCGTGATGCTGCCCATCCAGTAGCCCATCGCGCCGGGATCGATCTCGACGCCGTCACGCGCGTACATCACCGCCTGGCGGTGCAGCGGAAGGTGGTACGCGAACTTCGACACGGCGATGTGGGCGAGCAGCGCCGGACCCGGGATGCCCCGATCGATCGGGCGGCTCGGCGCCGCAGCCTGCACGATGCGATCGCAGCGCGCGCAGGCCAGCTTCGGGCGGCGATGACGGATCACACGGAAGTGCGCACGCACGTATTCGAGTTGCTCCGCGACGTCTTCGCCCAACGGCTTGAGCTGTCCACCGCAATCGGGGCAGTCATCATCGGCGGGCAGATGGACGCGCTCTTCGCGTTCAAGATGTTCGGGTAGCGGCTTGCGGCTCGGACCTTCGCGGCGCGGCCGCTTTGCCTCGGGAGCGGCTGCTACATCGGCGGCGCCTTCGTCGGCCTGCAGATCCTCCAGCCGCAATTCGAGCTGCTCGATCTGACGATCCAGCTTCTCCGATTTACGGCCGAACTGCATGCGGCGCAGTTTCGCGATCGTGAGCTTTAGGTGCTCGATCTCAAGTGAGCGCGACGAGAGTTGCTGCCGCAGCTCGGCGACCTGGGCGTCGCGCTCACGCAGCAACGCTTTCAAAGCGTCGATGTCGTCGGGCAGCGCGGTCGAGGTCGATTCCATGAGGACAGTTTACGACTGCCCATGATCACGCGAGCACCAGTTAACAATGGTTTACAGCGCGCTGCGTGGGCGCGCGGCTTCGACCGGCTGCCGCCAATCGAAACCCTCGAGCAAGAGCGACAGTTGGGCGGTTGTGAGCGCGACCACGCCGGCGTCAGCACGCGGCCACGCAAAACGCCCCTTCTCGAGCCGCTTCGCCAATAAACATAGCCCGCCGTCGCTCCAATACAAGCACTTCAGCAGGTCACCGCGCTTGCCCCGGAACACGAACACGTGTCCAGAGAACGGATCTTTCTCCAGCACCGTCTGTACCTTCGCGGCCAACGAATTGAAGCCGCATCGCATATCGGTGACGCCCGCCGCGATCCAGATCCGCGTGTTTTGAGGCAGACCGATCATCGTAAAATGCGATCGAGAACAGAACGCAGCACGTCCGGGTCTGGCGCGCCTTCGATGCGAATCGACGTCTTGCCATGCTGGATCTGGATCGAGCCGGACGGTATGTTGTCGGTCGCAGTCGGCACCTCGAGCGCCATCGACGGCTGAGACGGTTCGTTGACGACAACCGGCAGCATTGCGTCTGGAATCGCATCGTCCGTTAGCAGGCCTTGCGCATGGAGGCGACGCCATGCCCACACCTGATTGGCATTGATGCCGTTCTCGCGAGCAACACGGGCGACCGATGCGCCGGGCTCGAATGTCAGCGCGACGATGGTCCGCTTCCATTCCGTGGGATGTCGGCGAGTTTGCCGTTTCGGCGGGATCTCGACTGTCTGAGTCACTCTGTCCACAACTCCTATCGTGGACACGACTGGTCATTCGTGTCCTTCACAGGACATCATGGCACTCGTCACCGAGCGTTCACAGACGGTACTGGTCTCGTGCTTACCAAGGTTCTAATAATTGATCTATTCCGAATCATGATGTCAATCAATTGCCCAGCGATCTGAACGCGCGTTTCGTTTAACTGGTCGAAATATCGAAATCAATGTGTTACCCAAGAGCAGCAAGCACCCTACCCACATCGTTGCCCCGGCCCATGGCAACGAATACTCCGCGTAGCCGGGACCGAGTGTACCCACTAGTGCTCGACTATATGGAACGTAGCCTAGCAGCGCAAAAAATGCAGACAGTCCTGACACGACCATGAATAACCCGACACACCATTGCCGCGTGCCCTTGCGAGTCGCCAGAACGGCAATGAACAGAACAAGTGGCATCGCAAGAACGACCAACAAGCGTTGCGGGCCGTTCGTAATATCAGCCAACCACCCTTTGTTGGTAAGCTGCACAAAGAACACCGCGTAGAAATAAGCTGCCGCAAAGGCCCATAGTGCCGCAGCAATGGTGCCACGCTTCGTCGCGTCTCTATCGCGCGCCAGCGCCGCACCATCGTTTAGATACCTCTGGGTACTGCGACCGTATAGCAGCAACAACACTAACAACGGCAGAATGGCACCGCTAAACGCAAGCGGCAACGGCGCCAATACGAATATCGTGAGCTCCCAGACGATCGCTCCGCACATATACAAGCTGCGCCCTGCCCGATGCCCCATCGAGAGCAGAACAACTGAAATCAGGGATACCGTCGACCACACAATCGTTATCGACCACAGAGCGATACATGACGACGAATAAAACGTCGAGCCCCAATCACTGTAGCTATGCAATAACCACGTGATAAAGTGGATCATCGCAAAGCCTGACTGCAGCGAGACGAAGCAGACTACGATCCAGACTGCCGTATACTGCGCTCTTGCTTGCTGATGATCCTGAGGAAACTCAGCTTCCGTTCGTTGGTCCTTCATTCTTTTTCCTCGCGTAGTCGTAGCCCTGCCAAAAGCTACGTCGCACGCCACTCACAATCGAAGACTATTTTTTGCACCACGCGCGTCGGATCAATCACGCCGCTACTTGTCTTCTTCGCCAGAGTAAGCAAACTCATGCCAGCGTCGGGCCTTCTTTGACGTCGGTCCCAAGCGCCCTGGCGGGAATCGCATGTTCATGAATTTCGCTCGGCCTCGTTGATCGATCTCCGGGCTGCCGCTGCTTTGCTTCAGCACAACATCCTGAACTCGCCCCTCGTCATCAAGTAGCACCCGAAAAACCGCTTTCCGCGGTTCGCCGCTTGATACGTGTGCCTTATCGAGCAATCTGTCTAGAAGCCCCATTACGTCCCTCGGCTAATCCAATTTTCCCGGAAAACCACGGCGTCGAAATATCTCGCACACATCCTACCGGTCGGCCTACGACACGCCCCCACGATCGACTGGCGACAACCACGTTCGACTATGACGTGCACAACTGCCACATTTGAATTTGTACTGGTGCTCTCCATTCGCCGTCGGCGGTCGATTCGTCGGCCCCAGCAGTCGGATCGGCCCAGTATGCCCGCATTTTTCGCACGTCCGTGCAATCTGCTCCCGGCCAACGCCCAGCCTCACCCGCGCTTCCATGCCCCCACTCGGATCGAGCACCAGCAACCATTGACGCAAGCCATGCACCCACCGATTGACGACCGCTGAATCAACGCCGAGCTCAATGGCAGCAGCCTTACCGGTCTCCCGCCATCCCAGCATCCGCGCCAGTTGCAAAGAATGCTTGCGCATATGAGGACCATTCAACGGGGTGTTCGATATTCGCGTGAAATAAGACAAACATGCGCGACACCGGAAGCCGGGCAGTCCATTCGGCCGTCGCTGCGGATGATATTCCGTGTGTTCGCTGCCACACCACGGACATTGCGGTGACTCCGTACTCTGACTCAATACCGTCTCGATCCGCTCCAGCAAAAACGCTGACAGCACCGCATCCTCGACTCGCTCGACGGGTCCGGGAGCCAGCCAGCGTTCCGGCAATTCGCGTTCGCTCCACAGTATGCGATCCCGCACCTTCGCTTCGAGCGCCGCATCACTGACGCTCGCCACACGTGCCACGACCGGCACGAGCATCTTTGGATGCACCTTGCGACGCACTCGAATTGCCGTGTCGATCGCATCGTGCATCACTTCGCCTTCGACGCCTTCCCCCATCCTGCAACACATCCAGGAGCCGGCTACGCCCGCACTTCGGGCAGCGGATACGCCGCCGCCGCTGAGGATCGAATCCGCCCGACAGGAACCCGCCCTCGAATCCGCACTTCGTACAACGTGCGCGCGGTGCAACTCGCACGCCAAGTCGAACACGAGCCTCCCATCGCCCCGACGGATCGAGTTCCAATAGAAAGCGCCGAAACGCCAACAACCACGACAGTACAGCCTTTTGTGTGCGACCCAGCCGTTCACCCGCCTGCATCATCGACATCTGCCGCGACAGCAGCGGAATCATTTCTGTGCCCTTTCCCAGATTCTGGAGACCTGCAAACGGCGTACCGGTCAAACGATTGAAGCTCTTCTTGCACGTATGACAAAAATAGGTCGGCAGCTTGCTCTTGCCAGAAGGGCGCTCGGCCCGAATGCGTAGCCCGTCACAATGCGGGCATCGTGGTACGGGCGTCGGCGACCGATGAATCAGGTCGTACCACGCCCGCATCAGGTAATCCGTCAGATCTACGTCTTCGGTTTCGGCGTCATCGACGGGCTCTTTTGCCGTGATCGCGCCAACCGTGGCATCGAAGCGTCGGACCGCCGGGGTCTCACGATTTTCCCGGCCGACGCTAAGCCGAGCAGGTTCATCAATTCTGGGCATAGTTACGCTGCCTTCAATCTGCTACAACGACTCCATGTGCTGTTGCGCCGGCACGGATCAAAACAAGCTCAATCAGTTCCGAACTTCGACGATCTCGGACCATACAGCAATCCCTTCGGAGGCCCGGCCGACAGCAAGCGGTTGCTCGTCAGCGCAGCAACGTCATGGCCTTCGTCCGACAGCGAATGCGCAACCTGCTTGACCGCTGCCTGCACAAGCACGCCGACAATCCCGAATGCGCCCACGCTGACGTTATTGCCGATCTCCTTGCCAGTCGCCCGACCTTCGCCCTGCCAGAGCACATCGCCTGTCTTCAAATCGACGAGCTTCGCCGACGCCGCAACTATTGTTGTGCTGTCGATGATCTGATAAACCGATCCATAATGCGTCACTTTGGAATACAGGACAGCATCCGCACCAAAGATCTCGCGCAATTTCGTCGGCGACGTGCCTTGGATCTCGGCCGCATTCGTCAGGCCGTTCTGTTTGAAGGTCTCGTCCATCACTGCAACCGGCACGACGTAGTATCCGGCCTCGGCGAGCGGCTGCGTCATCTGCGACAACATTCCGTAGGTCGCAGTGACATCGTTGGTCTCGTTCACTGGCGGCAGCACGAGAATCGAGCGCGGCTGGCTCTTCTTGAAAGCCGTATAGTCGGGACGCGTGACCGACTGTGCACACGCACTCAACAGCACGGCGATCGACAGCACGGACAGCAGCTTGAATGAAAGTGTTTTGAACATGGCGGGTACGTTACTGTTTGGCAGTTTTTTGTTGCGCGGGCTTCTTCATCAGGAAGTCCATGTAGCCTGCTGATTCCGGGAACAAATCCTTTTCAGCCTGGAACTCCTGCACGGCCTGCTGCCCGTTACCAACGCTGGCGTATAGCATCCCGAGATGTGCGTGAAAACCCGGCGGCGGCTTGTTGCCCTTCGCGCGAATCTCCTGGAGTGCCTTCTCAAGTGCGTCGATCTGCTCTTGCGGCGACGTCTTGCCCTTGAAGTATTCATACACCTGCGGCTGATAACCGTTCCACTGATAAAGCGGCGGCGTGGTCGGCGCCGCGCAACCAGCAAGCAGCAAGGCGGTCGCAATCACCGACAGCCCAATACCGCGTTTCATAGTTCTTCCTTATTTTGACGTTTGAATCAATGAACTCCGCGGCGCTTACTGCGCCGTCTTGAGCGAGCCTGCGTCGACCTGTTCAACAAGGTGATTGACTGCTTCCTGAATCGCGAGGTCAAGCACCTTGCCGTTCAGTGTCGAGTCATAGCTCGCGGTGCCGCCGAAGCCAATGATCTCGCGGTTCGACAGACTGTATTCGCCCGCACCCTGGCTCGATGCGATAACCTCCGACGTCGTCGTATCGACGATGTTGAGGTTGACCTTCGCATAGGCGACCTGCGTCTTGCCGTGGCCGAGGATGCCGAACAACTGCTGATCGCCCACGTCCTTGCGGCCGAACTCCGTCACGTCGCCCGTCACCACATAGTTCGCGCCCTTCACAGCCTGCGCCTTCTTCATAAACCCGGCCTCCTGCTTGATCTCGTCGAGGTTCTCGCGATCAAGCACGTTGAAGCGCCGGCTCTGCTGAAGTCGCGTGACGAGAATCGTCTTCGCCTGGCCGCCGAGTCGGTCGATACCGTCGGAGAAGATGCCGCGCATATAGCTCGAACGGTTATCGAACTTGCCGACTGCAATCGCGACCGGCTTGCCGGCATATGGCTTCTGCGCGCTGCTGACGGGTGGCACGTCGAGCGTACGCGACGACTCGGTCGCGCAACCGCTCAACCCAAGAACAGCGGCAGCCGCCACTACCGAAGCAAAACATTTGGATCTTTGCATTTGAATCTCTCCCTTTTCAAGAACCTGCGAATGTGTTTTCAGTCGCGTGCGCATATGCCAAAACGAGTACCGTTACACCATTGACCGAGTAACTGCCTTCATTCGGCGGCCAGTGCCACTGTCCGCTTTCACTTTCCGACGAGCGACCTTAGCCTTATAAGGCGGGGGCGAAGTTGCTTGTGATTTCCTCGGCACGCTGGCTCCTCCGCCGTCGCGCGCAAAAGCAGCGATCGGATCTGACGAGAGTTGACCCGGTATGCGACCTTGTTTATCGCGACGAGGCGACGAAGCTACATTCGCCTTCTTTGGTGTTTTAGCGGGCGTCTTGCTGCTCGTGCTCTTCTGCGCTGCCGCCAGACTCTTCAGCTCGCCGGGACTCACCCACGCCTCGCGATACTCAGCAAACGCCGTCGTAGCCGACAGCACCAACAGACTTCCGATTACCGCCATTCGCGTACGCGTCATTTGGCAACGACCATGGTGTCTTGTTGGGTCAAGCGGCACCTTGGACACAGCATGCTCGCGGATTCGCCGTACAGCACATATGTTCCTTGTCGTTCGAAATAATGTCCACGAGCACAGACAAATTCACAATGGGCTGCATAGCCCGACCAAATACTCGCCGTGGTGGGCCAACCGAATGACTCCGCTGCGGCCTTCAACCGCGCCAATTGACGCGGTATTTGCACCTTGTCATTCTTCTCGGGATTTTCTACATCCTCTTCCACTGCCGCATTCCTCACTGCTGAATCTTCGCGTCTTTCATCAAACCGCCGACAAAGTCGGCCGTGGCCTTCTCCAGCGCGAGCACCTGCAATTGCTGCTGGATCGTTGCCTTCGCCGTGTCGAACGACGGCACCTGGGTGGGCCGCTTCGCATCAACCTTGACGATCGCACGCGGTCCGTTAACGTCATTACCCAACGGAATCGACTCCGGCGTCACACCGCCAACCGGCAATTGCGTGATCGCCTGCGCGACAGCGAGCGGCAAGCCCTGTGTCTTCCCTTCTGTCACGGGTGTCTTGAAACTTACCCACGGTAGTTCGCCACCGGCCGCGGCCGTCGGCGCCTGACTGTATTGACGTGCCAGCGCTTCGAATGACTGGCCGGACTTCAGTTGCGCCAGCACGGTCGCGGCCGTCGCCGCATCCTTCGTTACGATGATGCGCGGCTTGGTTTCATCCTTGCCGAGCGATGCGACGATTTCTTCATAACGCGCCTTGACCTGCGCATCGGTCACCGGCGCAGGCTTGATGTTGTCCTTAAGATACAGTTGGACTTCGGCGTTGGACTTTGCCACTTGCGCAGCAGCCTGCACCTCCGGCTTGCTTCCGTAGTTCGCCCTCTCGGCGGCCTGCTGGATCAGCACCCGTGCAATGAGCTGATTCTTGATCGCCTGCCGGAGTTGAGGCGTATCAGGCTGCTTCGAAGCCTGGAGCACTGCGTTGACTTCAGCATCGGTGATCGGCGTACCGTTGACGGTGGTGTCCGCGTGAGCCGGCACCGACAGTTGCCACGCGAGCGCCGTGGCGATCAGGATTCGAGTTGAGATACGTTGCATGTTCATCTTCGACAAAGAATAAAAAGTGCGCGGCAGTGGTATTCGCCGCGCAAAGCGCCCAGGCTATAACGGGACCTGGGCACGGCCAAATAAAAAGCGCGTGGCACCCACGAGCACCACGCTAATGCATCTCGACCGGGGGGACAGTCAAGACACGAGGAAACATATCGCGCGCTAATACCACCAATTGGCAGTTCCAAGAACCAGCGTCGCTTTAGAGCCAAGCGCCGCGGGCTGAGCCAATGCGCGGCCGACCAGCAACTCGCCGGACAACAGTTGTTTGCCCCACTGCCACTGGACCCGAACTCCCGCGCCTGCACCCGCTAGTGTCGGGAATCCTGGCACCGCGATCAGGTTTGCCTTGCCGGCATCGATGAACACGTACGGTTCGATACGGCCGTTCTTCCATGCCGGCGCATTCACCCACGCGAGCTCGTTGCGCGAGTACAAGCCCCGGTCACCGGCGATCTCGCCCGACCGAAAACCACGAATCGTGTCCATCCCGCCCAAATACAGTTGCTCAGAACCGTAAAGCGCCGCATTCGTGAATTGGCCGCTCAGCACACCTCGGTACGCGAGCATTGCACGACCGAGCTTCGGCAGAGGCAGAGTGAAGGCGGCAGTCGCATCGACTTTGGTGAACTGACTGTGAGCGTCTTCGCGGGTAATGCCATGCTGGTCATGGCTCGCACCCAGCCAAGGCAGGCCCTGCGATAACCCAGCATTGAGCGTGAAGTTTCCTTGCGAGTCGTTCATCACGAACTTGTGCAGCCAGTTTCCGCCGAGACGGAATACCGCAAGGCGCTGCGGATCGAGATCGATCCCGTTGACTTCCCGATCGGTGCGCCGCCATGACAACGTCGCATCAACACTCGTGATGTCGCTGACGCTTCGGCTCACGAGGTAATTCCAACCAAAGATGTGGGACAGCGTTCGGCCATATTCCAGCGCTGTCGTGCCGATCACCTGCTGGTACTCCGAATCGGAGATCGTGTAGCTGAACGTATTGCGACCAAACGGCACCGCGAACGATCCTACCAGTGCGTTACTGTCCTCACTGTCAAGGAAGTTCAGGCTCAGCGATTCCTGCAGGCCGAGCAGGTTGTCAGCTTCAACGCCGGCGCGATAGCGCGTCACGCCCGTAGCCGAACTGCCGTAGTTGTCCACGCCGAGGTTGTAGTACAGACGATCGCCCGACTTGTTGGTGACGTCGACAACCGACTCACCTGCATTCTGACCCGGCAGGATCTGTACGGTCGCCTGATTGCGGCGCATGCGGTTGATTTGCGCGACGCCTTGGTCGATGTCGGACAAGCGCAGCGGGTCACCTGACGAGGCTGGAAATACGTTCTCATAGCCTGCATCGGTGAACCAGCCTCCACCAGACGACGCCTCGTTCGTTTTGAGCCGGTGAATTGGCTTTCCGTTGATGGTGTACGCCTCGATCAAGCCCACCTGAATCGTGACTTTAAGCGTGCCCGTACTCAGGTTCTGCGGACCAAGCAATGCGCGCGTCGTGACGAATCCTCGTTCAACGAACACATCCGTCAATCGCTTCAACAGCACGTTGATGCGGTGCGAGCCCAGATCTTGCCCGGCGAACGGCGCTACGACAGCATCGAGCCGCTCGCTCGAGATTCCAGCGGGTACATCGAACGGCTGACCACCCGGCGTCAGCAGGACGACCTGCTTCACCGCGAAGGTCGGACCTGATTCGTTGATTGTACTGATCGGCGTATCGGACGGATAGTCGAGCGTCACATCCGACGCAGGTGGCGCAACCGTGATTGAGGCCGGCGGCTGTTCGAGCTGGCGTTGCCGAGCCTGCTCGCGCTGCTGCTCGATAATCAGCTGCGCCGGGTCTTGAACCGGCCGACCAGCCGGCGCAGGCGACGTCTGAGCGAAAACAGGCGTATGCATCACCGCGACAGCCGGGAGCGCACCCAGCCACCGCTTGAACGAAACTCGCATGGTCACTCCTGGCTGACGTGGTGATGCGCGCCAGCCGGCGCGACGGTTTGAATGGATGGTGGCGGTGCTGTCACCAGGACGATCACAAGCGTCGCCAGCAGCGCAGCAGACATCGAGAACAGCACGATCAGTGCAGCACGGTTCTTCATCGCCACCACCACGTCGTCAGGCCCAGGTGCTGGTCGATCTGCACCGGAGTACGCGAAGGCGCGCGCACAGTCGTGATACCACCAGCCGCCGTGACGCCCGTCCCGCCACTGAACGAACCGCCGTCGATCACGCCATCGCCCGTCAGCGTCACGCTGCCGTTTGCCGTAAAGCCGCCACCGACGTCCATTGCGATGATCTGGGCCCACGTACTCCCGAAGAACGCCTTGAAGCCACGGTGCTGGTTGATTGCCGAGTAGCCGGTAACGCCCTGCGCGTAGGTAATCGGCGAGTCGACCTTGATGTCACCCGTCGCGAATACGTTGCCGCCGATGTTGCGGGCAACACTGCCCGCCTTGATATTGATGTTGCCGCCCGCCTGGATCGTTCCGCCGTACGGCGTCACATTGCTCGACGCATCCGCGTGGCAGAAAATCCAGCAACTACGCGTGTAGCTCGCCTGCCCCGAGAACACGGCTGCGTTCGTGAACGCGTTCTGCGCCGTGATCTTTACGTCGGAATCATTCGACTGGACGATGCCGCCCGAGTTGCTGAAATTGCGTGCGTTGATCGTGACCGGGCCGTGTGTGGCCGCGATGAAGGCGAGTTGACCAGGTCGGCTGACAGTGCCGTAATCGACATTGAAGCCGCTCGTGGTGTGCGTGAAGAACAGAAAGCTGCCCCCACGATCCGAATAGGCGGTAGGCTGGCCGACATTGGTCCCGCCCGTGTGGTCGATCAGGTTTTGCACATCTCCGGCCGCATTCAGCTCGATCGCCCCGTTCGACAGAAAACGGGCGTTGTCGTTGATGATGTTGCCGCCGGCGGTCAGCTTGGTATTGCCCTTCGCAGCGAAGACAATGCCAAGGTTACTTGCGGTGGAACGGTTCGTGATGTCGCCAGCAGCGTTAAGCGTGATGTCGCCACCAGTCGCTGAACCATCGCTCGCGACCGTACCCGCCTGGATCATGCTGCCCGTATTGGCGATGGCACCCTTGCTGGTAACCGTAACCGCGTTACCCGCGCTCAGCGTTACCGGGCCTGATACGTCCTCGGACAAGGCTACGCTGCCCGCCTGAACGGTAGCATCGTGCCCAGCGCCCAACTGCGCACCTTGAATCGACAGCGCGCCAGGTGTCGTGATCGACATGTCGCCGCCGGACTTTATCGAGCCATCCGTGATCGCTACGTCGCTACCCGCAATCAGGGAAGTGGTACCGTTCGCTTGAACACGCGCATTGCCGTTCGTGATGCCGCCACCAGCATCCAGCGTGACATTGCCGTTATCTGCAACGACGACTGCGGTGTTGCTTGCGGTTGAGCGATTCTTGATGTCGCCACCTGCCTTCAGAACAACATTCCCGCCGCTCGTCGTACCATCGCTGTCCGTACCAGCCTGAATCTGGCTACCGGTGTTGGAAATCGCCCCGCTACTCGTCAGGCTGACCGTGTTGCCTGCACTCACGAACGAACGACCCAAGGCGTCGTCCGACAGCGTGATGCTGCCGGCTTGAACGGTCGTGTTGTTTGCGGCGCTCACTTGCGCCCCTTGCAGTGTGACCGCGCCCGGCGTCGTTATCGACACATCACGCTCAGCTTTGACCGAGCCATCTGCAACCGTCACATCGCCAGTCGACGTCAATACGACGTCGCCTGCGCTCGCATAAATCTTGCCGAGGCTACGCACGCCCGCACCCTGGTCCGTGACGATCAGTTGCACACGACCGGCCGTCAGGCCGCCTGCCGCCGTAATATCGACTGCGACCGCGTTGCTCTTCGTGCCCGGCGTCGTGGTATTGATCAGCCAGTCGTGTCCGTTATCAGACGGCGAAAAGCTCGTGTCGTAGGTGGTCGTGCTGTCGCCGACAATCGCACGGATACCGCTCGTCGAGCTTGTGAAACCGTTCGTGACTGAACCGTTGATGCTCAACTGCTTGGCGATCAGGTCGAGGTTGACCAGTGTGCCGGACAAGCCACCGGGGCCGATCGTGATTGCGCCCCGGTCGGTCGTCAACACCACGTTGCGTTGCACGACACCAGGCGCGATCGTAATGTCGTTGAAACTCACCTGCCCGGTCGACAGCACGACGTGGCCCGTGTTCGTGAAGCTACCGCCGTCGACCGTGACACCGTTTGGGTTCGCCAGGATCACGTTCGCGCGCGGGCCAAGGACGTTGACATTGCCCTGGATCAATGATGGATTCGTGCTCGTGACCTGGTTGACGATCGTGCGAGCATTGATGCCGACGTTGTTCAAATCGGCACCAGCTTTCGAGACGTTGAACGACGAGTAGGTGTTGTTCGAGACGCCGCCGACTGAAGGAGCAATATTGACGGTTTGGCGGCCACCCACGCCCACCGAAACAGACGTCGCTGTACCGCCATCAGGAACGATGGTCCCGGCAAATACGGCATTCTGCCAAGCCGGAGATGACATCATTAGGAGTATTGATAGATGCTTAGCGCGCACGAATCGCCCAATTTCGTTGACTTTCTTCATGTCATTGCAGCCTTTTCTTACTTCTTGCTTTCACTGGCCGATTGAGATATTCCTCGGCCGGTCAGTAGCGCAGTGCGGAACTGTGGCACGAAGCTCATGAGCGCCTCATCAATCCCCTTGATGGCACTGGGCAGGTCTTTCACCAGATCGGCATAGAAGGGATAGACATATGGACCATTCTCCTTGGCATCTGATGCGAAGTTAGAGCCCGTATTTTTATTAACGCCCCCACTTCCGGAGGTCGGACTTAGATGACTAGGAGTCGGAAAAAATATATTTTGCGAAAAAATTGGCTCAAACGTCTTTGTCGAAAAAATTCGAATTTGGCTATTAACGGATCGAACATATGGCCACCCCAATCCATTTGCGCCATAGCCCGTGTTAGCCGGCGCAATTAGAATTGCGTCCGCCCCCGTATAGGCCTCACCTTTCAACGTCGGATGGAGCCAATCCCCTGAAATTTTTGGCATGTCGGGCTGGCCAAGATCGATTTCCTTCACTTGGTAGCCTTGCGCTCGTAGCTCGACCTCCAGTGCCTCGATGTACTTACGGTTGAGTCCGGTATCGCCGAGCTCACTCTTGACGAGATCGTTGAAGTCCTTGTTGGTGCGAGTCGATACGGCCGCCGTCCCTCCGGCGATTGCCCCGCCGACAGCCGCAGCCAACAGATCCACGCCTGGAATCGGAACGATTATTGGACCGCCCGCCATAACAGCAAAATACACTGTTGGTCTAGACACATCGACCGCAATCGTCTTGATCGACGTCATTTTCTGCGCATCGAATTCGTATTGAGGTTTCGATGCGCATGCGCCCACCAAAGTCACAACACAAACAACCGCAATTCTATCAATTGCCCTCATATCCACCGCCGCGCAAAAAAGACTCCCAATTACGATAGATACCACTCCACATCAGACGGCAACGCTGCCGCTATTTCGTGACTCTCCCACACAGCGACCGGAAGGATGATCCTCATTTCTTAATCACTCCCCCGCATTCACCCAATCTGCTATGTCATCTACGATATGTTTAAGCCACGCCCAGAAATCAGGAAATTCTTGACATAGTTCGTAGCCGCTCCCCGTCCATCCGTGGATCAGCGCAATGCTCTGAACAGAGTCGTCTGCCGCAACTACGAAGCAAGCGAGATCATCGCAGTCCTGTCGCTTTGCAAATGCGAGCAATCGTTTATCTGTAACGCCGGGCCAACGATCCGACGCCCAAAAACATTGCTCCAACGGCAAGTAGTGCCACGGCTGCAACTGCGTAAACGGCTCATACCCGACCAGTGCCTTTTCAAGCAACCATTTGTAGCCAGAGGGCACTGCCAGTCCTGACAAAATATTCACAATTAACCTCCAATTTTGGGGGCTGGTAACTTTGGTGGCGTAGTTGTGCCGGTTGGAGGCAACGGAGGCCGTTGATTGGCTGCCCGATAAGCCGCAGCTTCTCCCCATGTCGTCGCACTACCGAATCGTCCAGCCATATCTGTCGGCAGTGGATCACTTGGGAGATGCACCGTGGCAGGAATACTAGAAATCCCCTGCTCCAGTGCGACGGCTGCCCGAGTGTGATCAACGGTCACAATGCCATCGGTCGTCTGAACAACGTCAATTGGCGCTCCAGAATACCCATTCTGAGCCATGCTTTGCCGAAGCGTGTCTGCGCGGCCATTGCCACCAGCACTCGTCTGCGTCCACCGGAGATCGGCTGGGTTTATGTTGATGATTGTGCCACCGTCCGCCAATTCCGCAGACGTAAGGGCAGATGGGTTGTTTGTGGTGCGAGAAGTAGATGCAACCGAACCACTAATCGGCGCCCCCGGCATCTTGAACCCTGTAGCACCAGCCGCAATTCCCTCTGTTGCCTGACCAATCACTGATGCGTAGTACGCATCGGTCGGCGAAGCGCCAGTCACATACATCAATCCACCGTAGATGCCTGCAAGCGGACTACCGAGCATATTGTCCAGGGTAGCTGCCGCCTGACTCGGTGCAGTCGTCACAGGTGACGGTGTTTCGACAGCGACGGTCGTACCACCCCAATTTTGGATGGTGTTGCCCGCCATATACGCCTGAAACTTCTGGGACAGGCAAGCTATCGAGCTTGGAGACTGGCACGCCTTTGCGAGAGCCTGATCACGAGCAGTCGATTTCTGCATCAACGCAGCCGCCGTAGCACAGTCAGCCGCATTCTTGCTGTCGCATCCGGCTTGCGCCTCTGCTGCCTGCTGTGCCTCCGACTTCTGTCCTGGCAAAATCGTGACGTGATTCAACCAATTGTTCTGGGTCTCATTCTGGGCAGCGGTCATCGCCGCCTGAATATTGAGGCCGGTTGCACCCGCCACACTGCCGCTTACGACTGTTTCAATTGCGGTGAGAATCGGTGCCGGAATACTTCCATTCGCGTCGATGATCGGATTCAAACCGGCAGATACTGCCCCGCCGATCGCACCACCAGCACACCCGGTTCCTTCGGCAGCCGATGCTGCGCAGCCCAACGCCGCATGCGCAGCAATATTTTCGAATGTGAGCGGATCGGTCCCATTACCGATCGCGTATGCACCGGCTGCGGCCGCATTGCTGACGGCGCTATTGCGCAGATTCGTCAGGAAGCTGCCACCCTGAATTGCAGTCTGAACGGTTGCCTGAAGCGTAGACTCCGCCGCGAGTGCAGTGAGTGCCGTCGGCAGGGAACCGCTTGCTGCACCAGCCTGCGGCACAAGCGTATTGCCCACAGATTGCACACCCGCAAGTGCCGCAAGGCTGTTTTGGGAGGCATTCCACGACCAGCCCAAGCTACCGTTATCGAACGTAATGCCATTCGTCAGGCCAGCCGTTAGCGCCGCCACACCGCCCGTCTCGAACACCTTCCCTACGCTGAACGAGCCTCCACTGTTCAACTGGCTCATCGTGCTGTTCATCATGCCGGCAAACGCGGCCGACAGCGCCACGTTCGCCGTGCCTGCGCCAACCGCCGCCGCCGTCGTCACAGTCACCTCGGTCGTGCCAACCGCTATCGTCGTCGTAGTCGCTGGCACGGCTGCTGCAAATGTCGTCCCAGTACCAACGGTTGCCGTCGCCGAAGCCCCAATCGCCCCCGACGCCGCCATGCCCCCCATAATCGAGAGCCCGACGATCACTCCAGTCATGAAGATCTGGTCGAACCACGAGTCGCTGTCGAGCGCTTGGGTATCGAGATGGTCGGTGACGGTCTGTTGCGTGAAGTTACCGCCGAGTTGACTCTTCAGATTCGCCAGCATCGCCTGCGTGCCAGCCGTGTCGACCGCGCCATCCGCGCCGACTTTCTGAAGTGCTCCGCCGATCTGGTTCAGGCTTTGCACCTGCAAATCGTAGTTGGCGGCCGACATGAAACCGCCTTGTTGCGCCACGGTGCCCCTGGTCTGCAACGCCACGCCTTCCGGCCCCTTCTGATAAATCGTGCCGATATCCGTCGAACGCTGTTGGTTAGTCAGCGAACCGGTATTGACCGTCAGGTTCTGCGCCGTGACCGTGCCGGTATTCAGAATGCTGTTCGCGAAATTGAGCGTGACATTCGTGCCCGTGATTTCGCCGTCAGCGTTCACTTCCGCGAAGTTCTTCGGCAGCAGCACCTCCGGCATCAGCGCCTGCACTGTCGGACAGGCCGCGCCACCGGTCGTGCTGCATCCCGGCTCCGGCACGGATTGCTCGACATACCAAAGCATCGGCGAGTTGATCTGGGCGAGCTGGGCTTCACTCAGCTTCGTGCCGAGCGCGACGTTGTTTTTCTCCGCATACTCGAGCGCCGCGCCGTACAACGCTGCCTTGTCCTGATTGTTGATCGACGCCTGGCTCGTACTGTCCGTCGCACTCGTCGTGCTGTAGAAGCTGCTCTTGCCAATCGCCTGCAACGCTGCCTGCTGGATCAGCTGGTTTTCGGTGTACGGGTCATAGTAGAAAGGCACGCTCCCCGGTTGCAGGTTCGCGGGCAAATTCGCGATCAGCGCGGCCGACGAGAGCGAATCGACCACCTGAGCGGCGGGATTGCTGGTCAGGTAGCTGACCGTGGTCGTCGCACCCGCGATCGTCTTGACGGTGACGCTTTGCGGCGTACCCGCGATAGGCGCAGACGCCGAGCCCGGCGACGCGCCTACCGGACGGGTCGTCACGGTAACCACCGGCGCGACCGGCTGGCCGACCGTCTGCGAGCCGATCGGCGTATTGGCGGGCAGACCGGTCATCCCGGTGACCGACGTCGGCCGGCCGTTCTGATCCGTGACCAACCCGGCCTTGTTCACCGAATCCGCGATCGAACTGGGCAGCGTTGGCGGAGCCAGCGAAATTACCTGTCCCGAGACGACCGGCGGCGGCGTAAAGACGTTCGGGTTCGTAATCCCGTTGACGAGCGTCGAGCCCGTCAGGGTGACCGTTTGGCCGATCACGTTGCCGGTATTGTTCAGCGTCGGCGAATGGACGCTCAGATTACCCGCCTGAATCGTGCCCGGCACGAAATCGGGCAATCCGACGTTCGACGGCAGGCCCGATACGGCTTGCGCATCGCCAGCATTGAACGCCCCGCCATACAGATTCTGGCAAGTCGACGCCATGCCCAGGCAGCCCCACGTTCGGGTACCAACCGGATTACCGGTCCAGTACGCGTGCAGGTACTGATTGTCGCTCGATGCGCTTTGAGTTGCGTTGATCGTCGCGGTATTCAGTGCCGTGACGAGACTGCCGGTGTTGCTGAACATCCCCGCTGCGATCGACAGGTCGTTGTTCGCCGTAATCGTGGACGGCGTAGCCGACTGCACCTCGACATACGCTTCGCAGTTCTGGCCACACCCGCTATAGGGCGACGCCGAACCATAGTTCTGATGGACCGCCACCGGCGCGGCAATCGTGTTCGTCACACTTGCCGCGTTGATTTGCACGTTATGACCTGCCTCGATTGCGGCCGACGTGTTCGTCACACTGGCTGCCTGCGTCGTGTTCGCCGCAGTCGTGCCAGCACCGCCGATGACGACATCGTTCTTCGCAACCAGATTGCCGTAGGTGTTGCTGACCTGGTTGGCGGCAATGACGATGTCATGACCGGCCGTCACGTTGCTGTTGGTCTGCTGGTAGCTGTACGCCTCCGAGTTCGGGTTGGTCGTTCTCAGATTCGAGCAGCCGGCATTCGACACCCCCGACGCACACCCGGCCGTCACGGCCTTCGACCCGACATTCGATCCTTGATTCGTGAAGCTTGCCGCCTGAATCGTGACGTCATTGCCAGCCGCAAGCGTGCCGGTATTGGTCAGATTGCCGCCCGACAGATTCAGATTGTTCCCTGCAAGAATCTGCCCGACGGCACCTTGTGTCGTGGCGGTCCTGCTCGTTGTCTCCAGCGGCACCGTCCCCGGCGCGCTGATCGTATAGGTTGCCGGCGGCGTTGGCGTACCGACCAGGCAATATCCTCCCTCGCACTGATAGGTGCCACTCGGGTTCGCCGTGCCGGCCACGCCGATCGATCCGGATTTCTGCAACGCCTGCAGCGACGTCAGGAACGCATTCAGCGATGCGCCATCGACCGTGTCGGTGACCGACGACGTGAAGCTTGAGCCTCCGTTCTGGAGCTGCTGCACGTTCACGTTGGCGTCGTGCCCTGCGCTTACAACACCGCTCTGGTTATTGAGCGTGTTGGCCGTCAGGTTAAGGTCGTGCCCGGCCGCGATGACAGACGACGTCACGGACGCGCCGGTCGTGGTGGTGGTCTCGGTAACGGTCGGCAGGGTGAGGGATTGAACCGTCGTTGCACCAGAAACCGGCGTAGAAGGCGGCACGACAACCCACATAGCACCTTTGGGTGCATTACTCGTGGGCACAAGTGCAAACTGGACTGTTCCCGAGGACGCAACCGGTGGCGAGGCGTCGCCCCAGCCTTGATAGATCAGCCGCGCGCTGGAAATCGACCAGACGGTTGAATTTGTCGGCTGCTCACCGCCGACCGACAGGAGCCCGCCGAGCGTCGCCGGCAAGTTTGCCTGCCCAAGGGTCAGCGTCCCACCGTCCTTGCCGACGTTATAGATCGCATAGACCAATTCCGAGCCGATCGGCGTGGCCATCAGCAACCCAGGATTGTCGACGGTCTTCGTGGTCGTGGTGGTTGTGACCGTTGCCGCCGCGGAATTGTTGACGTTGTTTGCCGTGATCTTCAGATCGTTCGTCGCCGTCAGCGTGCCGCCAGCGTTCCCGAGGTCGCCACTCAGGTTGATCGTTGCGTTGCCACTACCGGTCGGGCTCTTGCTATTGCCTGCACTGGTCACCCCGTTCGAATTGTCGTAGCTCGTCCCCGCAATCGTCAGCGTATTGTCTGCGTGAACGGTACCGCTATTCGTACCCGCACCGTTGAGCGTCAGCGCATCGAGCGCCGCAACCGTGCCACCGGTCTGATTGGCGAGCGAGCCATTGATCGTCAGGTCGTTGCCATTGATCGTGCCAGTATTTCCGACAGCACCATTCACCGTCAGTGCACCGATGCCTTGATTGATCGTGCCGGTGTTGTTGAAGCCCTGTGCGGTGGACACCGTGACGTTCGAACTCGGTAGCGTCCATGTTCCCGAATTATTGACCGATTGCGCCGACAGGTTGACGCCATTACGGCTGTCGACCGTACCGAAGGTCGCTGCGGACGGATCCAACGTCTGGTTCGGCAAATTCAACGTCGCGTTGTTCTGCCCATAAATCGTGCCGCCTGAGTTGTTGAACGAGCCGTTGCCCCCTGTCACCGTCACGGTCGTCTTGCCCGTTGCAGCGGTCGGATTCGCAACATCACCGGCGTACAACACACCCTTTTGGTTGCTGAGATTCGCCGTCGTGACGTTCAGCGCGTTCGTCGCCAGAAGGCTACCCGAGTTGGTGACGCTGCCGCTCGCCGTGACGTTCGTGGTGGGCCCATAGACGGAGCCACTGTTCACGAGGTCCGCGGCATTGATTGTCGCGGTCTGCAGTGAGGACAGTGCACCCGAATTCGTGACGGTCGTACCCGACACATTCAGGTTGCCGGCCGCCATTTGCGTACCGACGTTATTGACCGTACCGCCCGCCAGCGTCGCATCACCCTTGAATGCGGCCGTCCCGCCCGTCGTCAGGCTTTGCGTGCCGGTGATCTGCGTCGTGCCGCCGACCACCGAGTTCGCGGTCGTCACGTTCGCGCCAGTAAGCGTCGCGTTGCCGCCCACCGACAGCGCCGGCGCGGTTGCGTCGAACTGCGCGTTGAGCTGCCCTGCGGACGTATCGAGATTGTTCGTCGCGGTAGCCGACAGGTTGCCGCCGACCGACACACCCTGCGTAGTGATGTTCGTCGCTGTCAGCGCCGCATCCTTCGATGCAGTCGTCTGGCCGTTGAGCGTCAGGTTCTGGCCTGCATTCAGCGCCGCGTTACCTGCGGTCGAGACTGCGCCGGTCGCCGTCAGGTTGCCCGACTTCGCGTTGACGGACAGATCGCCCAGGCTCTTGACACTGCCTTGGGTATTGACGTCCGTGCCGGCCGTGATCGTCGTCGCCCCACCCGACAGCGCATCACCGGTCAGCGTCGCGCTGCCGTTCGTTGCCGTCAGCATGCTGGTGCCGACTGCCGTTGTCGCACCAACCGACAGGTTGTTGCCCGCTGTCGCGCTCAGGTTGTTGCCGGTCTGGATCGCACCGCTGATGCCGACGTTGTTCCCGGCGTTCAGCGTTGTGCCATTTGCGACGGTGAGCGCACCCGTGCCATTGATGTCACGCCCTGCCGTCACGCTGGCGTTGCCGGTGCCATTCACCGACAGGCCACCGTTCAGATTCACATCCCGCGCGGCCGTGACCGTCGTGCTTTGGCCACTCTGCACGGTGCCTGCTACGGTCGCGTCCTGCCCCGCATTGACGTTCAAAGTGCCTGGCGTCGATACCGCTCCGGCCACCGCCACGCTACCCGCCGTCGAGCCGATCTGCGCGTTGCCGCCGCTGTAGACGGTACCGCCCAAACTCACGCCTTGCTGGCCGGTCGCGTTCAGCGCGCCCATCGACACCACATTGCCCGTCGTCGACAGCGCGCCGCCATTCGCCGCGAGTGTCATGTCGCCAATCGACGCCGCCGTCCCCTGCACGCTGGTGTTACCACCCGACGTCACGCTCAGATTCGCGCCACTCGTCACGTTCCCAGCCAGCGTCGTGTCCTGCCCCGTCTGAATCGTTACCGCGCCCGGTGCCGCGACCGTGCCGCCGAAGCTCGCGTTGGTCCCCGCCGTCGCGTCGATCGTGCTGCCGCTCTGCACTGCACCGCCCAGCGCAATCGCCTGGCCCGCTTTCAGATTGACTGCGCCTTGTGACGACGTGACATTACCTTGGCCCGTCAACGAACCGGCCTGCGCGGTGATCGATACCGGTCCTTGCGCCTGCGCCGTGCCGCCAATCGAGGCGTTCTGGCTGGCATTGATGGTCAGCGCGCCGTTCGACTGTGCGTTGCCGTTCACGGCCGCCGAACCGGTCTGCACCATAATCGTTGTGTCACCGACCGACGCAACCGAACCATTGACGGTCGCATTACGCCCAGCCGTCGTCGAAACCGTACTGCCGCCGACCAGATTGCCGGTTTCGGTCGCGTCTCGCCCAGCCTGAATCGTGATCACACCCGGTGCCGACACGTTCGCGAGCGTTGCATCCTGCCCGGCGGTCGCGGAAACCGAGCCACCGCTCTGCACCCCGCCGCTATACGCGATGTTCTGGCTCGCTGACAGGTTGACATTGCCCTGCGTCGTGCCGATCGCACCCGTACCGGTCAGGTTGCCGTTCTTCGCAGCGAGCGTGGTATCGCCCGTTGTGGTCAGTGCGCCGTTGACGGCTACATTGCTACCCGACACATTCGCCGTCGCAGCCTGCGTCTGACCACCGAGGGTCGTCGTGCCACCCGAGCTGACCGTCAGCGCACCCGGCGTCACGGCCGTACCCGACAACGTTGCGTCTCCGCTCGTTGCCGTCACCGTCAGCGGCCCTTGGGCCGACACGTTGCCGCCAATGAGTGCGCTCTGCCCTGCCGTGACCGACAACACCGCATTGCTAATTGCACTGCCTGCTATCTGCGCGGTACCGGTCGTCGCCGCGATCGTGGTCGTATCAACAGCCGACACGGAACCGTTGACCGTCGCGTTACGCGCCCCGGTGAGCGCGACGGTGCTCCCACCCTGCACCGCACCGTTGACCGTCAAATCTCGTCCGGCCTGTGCCGAGATCGTCCCCGGCGCACTCAGGCCGCCGACTGTCAGATCGCCATTCGTGGTCTTCAACGCAACATCGTGTGCCGACAGCGAGTCGATGCTCATCGACTGCCCGGCCGTCAGGTTGGCTGAGCCATTGGCCGCGACCGACGCTCCGTTCAGGTTGCCGCCCGCGGTCATCGAGACGTTCTGGCCGGCCGACACGGAGCCCGTCGCGTTGATGTCGCCGTTCGCGTTGACCGTGTAGTTCTGGTTGGCGAGTCCCGTGCCGCTGATCGTCGTGTTACCGGCACTCGTCAGCGTGACATCCTGATGGGCAAACGTTTGTCCGACCGCGATGTCGCCGTTCGAATTGACGACTACATTACCCGCCGTAGCGGACAACTGTCCCAGGGTGTTGACCCCCATGCCAGCCGCTGTGGAGACGATGAACACGGTCCCCGATGTGACCGAACCGTATTGATTGGCATCTACCGCAACCGTCTTGCCGATCGCAGCCGCCGTGTTCGTCGCGCTGTTGGCAGCGGTCGCATACGCGTTACCGCTCGAGCTCATCGAGGTCGGCGTGACGGCCTGGTTACCCGTCACGATATTCACGCGCTGATCCGCGCGCAGCGGGGCCGACAAACTAACGCTTTGTCCGATCAGGTCAATATTGCCGACCGTGCCTTCGATACCGGCCCCGGGCGTACCGTCGTTGCCTGCCGGTCCGCTAATCGAGATGTTGCCCGACTGAACGTTGTAGGCCACCGCGCCAGCGTGCGCAAAATCCGTCGCGGTGCCGCCAACACCCGTCAGGAACTGCGGCGTTCCGGTCGTCAGCGTGAGACCAGGGATGTTGGTCAGCGCCATTCCGTTAACGGAAATACCACCTGGTGCCGCCACGATGACAGCCGCCGGCGAGCCGAATACCTCCAACGGCCCGTTCAGCGTCGCAATATTGTTGGACGTGACCTGGTTGATGATGGTCGATGCCGCGCGGCCATTCAGATTCGGGTTCGCGCCCAGCGAGCCGCCGAGCAAAGGCGATCCCGCTACTGTGCTGTTATTCAGCACTAAACCTTCAGGACCTACTCCGAACGTTTGATATTGCCCAACGCTTATCCCGTTCGCGTTCGGAGCCGGGATGTTGATGGCCGGAATCCCCGTGCTGGTCTGCGTGACCGACGGCTGGAACGTGATCGGCGCACGCGGATCGACAATCGGCGCAGCGTGTGCGGTCTGATCGGCAAGCAAAACCGCCGGTGCGAAATACATCACAACCGACATGACCCACGCCGTCGCCTTAACCCATAGCGCAGGCGCCTCGCTTTGCAGCGAAGCATGGTCGAAGATAATCGCTTGCTTGGCCGTTCCCCGTTGAACGTGCCGACTCTCAATATCGCGCGTGGTGCGGCGCATGATCAGGTCCACTCGAATTTTTTCGTATCGTTACATGAATGCGCCCCAAAAAAACATAAAGGATTGTCAGATGCAGAACTCCGTCACACAACTCCTTTCAAATAACCAACAATCAATTATTTCGACAACGCTTCGCCTCCCCTCCTCACAACCACTTAAGCTGGCCTGCGATACATAAAAATCATAAAAATATCTACTTAACAATTACCCCGATCCGTAATTGCATCACCTTCACGGGTGCGTTGCGCCGACACTCGTGTCAATTGCATTTTTATCAAGCTTCACACCCAGCGCTAACCACTCACGTCATCTTTTGACGTTTATTCAATTAACAATTAGCGACATCACTTTGACCAATTTCCGCATTTAAAAAACCAAGCACCAAGCAGCAGTCGCAGTCACCTATTAATTCTAAATATATCTATATTCGACGCGACGGACGGGGATTGATCCCCGTGAGGAACGAATACATAAGGGACGCCTTACGGGAACATTCTCGGTTTAGTGTTGCAATACATACACGGCCACTTGACCTCTCGTCGAGCGCGCTGATCACACTCCCAGACTCGGTGCTTGGCATGGATCTCGGACCAGCTCGATGCGTGCTCGGTCTTCACAAGCCCTGCACCACTCGTTGCACGTTGTCGAGATGACACACGATCTATGCAGGCCCATATCGGCACACTCGCCCCTTACTGGCACTCTTGCGCATTCGCCGTCAAGCTGCCTTGTCGACACTTTTTGGCGACATCAGCGACTTCACTTCCGCGATGGATTGCAGCTGTTGCAAATAGTCAGCCTTATGCTGGGCCAACCACCGTACGACACGTGCGTTGTCGAGTAGGTTTGTCACGTAGCTCTTGATGACCACCAGCTTGAGACTGTCTGGGCCGTAGTTTTCCTCAAGTAACTTGGTATCTGCTTGCAAGACCGCCAACTCTCGCTCCAGGCGCTGTATCGCCTCAAGCGTTCCGCTCTTTGCTGCACGCTCCTTCAGGCCCTCGACAAGTTGGTCATCCGGCGTGGTCTCAAGCATTGCCAGCGCGAATTTTCCAGAGTAGTTCTCCAGCGTGTTCATCGTGTGCGCCACATCGATCTGGCGCAAGGCCTTCATTTGACGCAGGATCGAAAAAACGCGACGAGGCACCACCTTGTCCGACAACAAACGGATCGCTTCATCGCACACTCCGTCCAGCATCTTGAAATGCCCTCTGATTGTCGAGGCAGTGAGGCCGAGTGCCGCCGCCAGTTGCTCCGCCGGCACCCCACTTTCATACACTTTCACGATCATCCTGTGTTGCTGGATTGCTGCCACGCGACTGACTTTCTTGTTGTACGTGAGTGCCTCGTCATCCTTCGCTATCAAGCAGCGAGCATGGGTTCTGCCGAGATCCGTCAAAGCTTCGATACGAAGGTGCCCGTCAAGAATCGAGAACTGACCCGGAATTGAAGAATGCTGAATAACGACAACCGGTTCGACAAGACCGATCGCTGCCACAGATGACCGAATCTGCGCGTATTTGGAACTCTCCTTCACCTTGCTTGGCAGCACCTTCGACGGATGAAGCGCGGCCAGGGGCACATCAAACCACTCATGATTGAATGCGCTCTCGACGCCTCTGTTACGAGACTTTTCCATCACACGAGTCCTCCACGGTTAGCGGCCTCAACCAGTGGTTGCGGAACCGTCCCGAGCCCTTCTGCTTTCACGACGTTCACGAACTCGGGATCGGAGAAGAGTTGCTTGAAAATCTCGTTGACAACCAGTAGCGAGGTACTGACACGTTCGGCCTTGAGCTGGATCACCTTGTGCCGATCAGCGTCCCGCTGATACATTCGCATCAGGTCTTCCGGACTCAGCTTCTTCCGCTTGACGTTTCTCCCGGGCTGCTCGCTGGTTCCCTTTCCGATTCGTGCGCGTTGATCGAGAATCCGGCGAATTACCACAACCTTCTTTCCTCGAATCTCTCCGCTGTTCACCGCTTCGAGCAGGAGATGCTGAGCTTCGGCATCTGATGCGCGAGAAATCTCGATCGCGAGGTGCAACGAAATATGTCCGGCTTCAGCCGCCGCAAGCAGACGCTTCTCTCCCCTCTCCAACAACGTGCCGACCATGTTGACCCACGAGGCCGTGTAACCGATCTTCTTTCCGACCTCTGCGTCAGAGTATCCTTTCTTGCGTAGCGCGTCGACTTGCGCGAGCATTTCGCTCGCGAGCGGGTTCCGTCGCGCGACGTTCTCTACCACCCCCATCATCAATCCGGTCTTTTCATCGATGTCTAAAATGATGGCTGGAATCTCGGTCTGTCCGAGTATCTTGAAAGACTCCAAACGTCCCTGTCCGCACACGAGCGCGTACCGATCTGGATCATTGGGCCAACGCCGTACTTCGATCGGTCGTTTTAGTCCAACACGCTGTATGCTCTCCGTCACCTCGCGATGCGTCTTCTTGCTGCGAATTCGCGGATTGATGACTGTGATTGCATTGACGGGAATCATGACGACCTGTCCGGATTCGTTGTTCATGTTGCCTCCGCGAGCGGCACTCGTGCCGCGAGTAGATAGAACACATCGAGCGTCTCGAACTGGTATGCATCGAGCGCGAAGCCGTTGTGCTCCGCATAGGGCAATAATGCTGATGTGAAGTCGATCGCCGGGAGCAGGTAAAAGTCGTACGGCGCTGTGTTGTCATGATTCATGCGGACAACAACCGTGATGTCGGGCGCCAGACTCGTATCGAGGCGAATACGCCAGCGATAGCTTCCGGCCGGAGTCGGCTTGCATCGCGCGATGACCAGCGACGCAGTGAATTCCCTGTTGACATCGAGCAGATCTGTTTCGCTGTCTCGGCAGGAAGCACCTCCGGCCTGCTCGATCCCCGCCTGAATCTCTTCCATCACTTCAGGGTATCGCTGACGGAGTGCACGGTTGATTTCCAGATAGGAATAGTCGCGTCGAGGCAGAAAGCCGACAAGGCTGTACGCACGCAACAGGCTACCGAAACGAGACCGATACGCGGCACTCGAAGGCACCCCATCCTCCTCGTCGATGATTAAGCCTGACAGAGCGCCATACTTGTCCAGAACGCTCGCAAGTGCTTTGAGCATCTCATCGTCGTCCAGATGACGCGAGCGATTTGCGATGATCGCCTGGACCGTCACGTACCAATCGGCGGGGACAATGGCCTCGAACGCACCGTCCTTTCGAATCCATTTTTCTGGCGGATTTCGGACATGCTGCATCTTCAACTTAAACGAGGTTCGGTTGTACACGTTGTTTCCGATGTACTTCTCATTCGTCAGAATCTGATGAATCGTTCCTCGCGTCCATGGCCGGCCGCAGTGATTCAGGATGCCTTCGCGGTTAAGGAGCGATGCGATCACGCGTTCGGGCATGCCTTGCTCGAGGAATAGCCGATAGATTCGGCGTACCGTGGCAACCTCTTCTTCCGCACCCGGGACCAGTACGACGCGATCCGTCTGAATGCTCTTCTTCTCGCCGTGATGGAGGGGGCCCTTAACGACATGGTTCTCATCGATCAGTTGCCGTTGCAGTCCGAAACCCGGCACGCCCCCCTGTCGATAGCCGAGTCGAACAAGATTGGTATGACCGGCTTTGACTTTGTCGGAGAGTTCGCGGCTGTACTCCGCAGCCATACTGCGCTTCAGGCCTTTGAGCAAAGTGGAACTGAGCGACGTGTCGCTTCCGAACTGTTCAGCGCAATAGATTACTTGGACGCCGTTGCGCTTGCATATCTGCTCGTAGACGGCGGCTTCGTCGGGGTCAGGGAAGCGGCCCCATCGACTTACGTCGTAGACGAGTACGGCGACGAAGTCGATTTTTCCGCTCTGTACGTCCTGAAGCAAACGCTGGAGTCCCTGACGTCCCTCGATGTTCAGTCCGCTTTTTCCGGCATCCTGGTACGACCGCACAATCTCCATGCCATGTTTGCTTGCGAACTCAGCAATGAACTGGGTTTGATTCTCAGTCGAGTAACGTTGATGCTCGGTCGACATGCGCGTGTACTGGGCAACCGGAAGCTTCCCGTCACTTCGCTTTTCATCAACGGTTTTTGAGTGCCGCATGATCGCGCTCCAACGATCGACGTTGAAGCCCAATCGTTCGCCGAATTGATGACAGTTTGATGGCCGTTTTAGTCGCTTTTTTTAGGAACCGATCAATCAGTTAAACGAACATAATCGAAGGGTCGAATCTAAAATTTTTCGATCACATATCACTCTCCTGAGCACGGCTAACCTCGGCCGCTCCGCCGCTGCACTTCCACATCGGCGCACTTCGCTCAGGAGCATTCGTGAATCCCACTCTTTACAACGCACTGCTGGTCGGCCTGGCACTCGCACTGGTCGCGATGTATGCGTTCGGTTTCTACTGGCTCGCTACCAAAGACAAGCTCGCCCATAGCGGTGCACCCCCGTCTCCGATACTTTCCAGTACTTCAGGTCGTCGGTCGCGGCCCGATCGCTCCTGCTTCACCAATCCGGTTCCCGCGTATTCCAGTCCGCCCTTCGATTCCACACGTCGCTAAGGTACGCCGTCGCTCAAGCGTAATCCCAAGCAATCTCAGCAGCCAATTCGCGCCCTCATCCCAATCCACCCCTGCGCCGCATCGACATCATCCGCGGCGGATTTATCCCCCCTGGAGTTCAGCCATGTCTTACCCCTCTCCCCTCGACAACCTCGCAGCATTCGCTCTCGCGTTCGTCTGCGGCATGCTGGTTGCCGTCTGTCACTGCAAATACATCAGCAGACTTCGCAAGGAGGTATCGGCCCATGCATGATCAGCCGCCGTTCGACGACGAAGAGGAATCGTGGTTTGCCCATTCGTCGTCGTCGGATACCGGTGAATCGCCGCACTATTACCCGGGCATGGCGCCGGTTTATCCGTGTCCGGCATGTCAGTCGCCTCGCACTGAGCCGCGCCACGTCGCGCGTCGCGCAGGGGGTGCGGTCGGCGCGGCGGCCGGCGCCACCAGCGCCGTCGCCATCGCGTTGTCCGGTGCCGAATTCGGTGCAATGGTCGGTGTAGTCGGAGGTCCGATCGGCTCGGCCTGCGGCGGCATCGCCGGTGCGGTTCTCGCGGGACTTATTGCCGGTGCGGCGGGCTGTGCGACTGGCGCCGCATTTGGCGAAGCCGTCGATCAGAACATCCTCAATAACTGGCGCTGCCTCGCCTGCGGACGCACCTTCAGCGTCCAAACAAGCTAGTCCTCGCCTCATTCCCATTGTTGATTTCATTCCGCTCGGCCTTGGCCAGGTTTTATGCATTGTGTTTTTTGAATAGGAGATTCCTGCATGCATCTCGTCCAAACGATGGCTTACGTCGGTGCCGAACCCTGGCACGGTCTCGGCAACAAACTCGCCCCCAAACAACCGCTCGAAGTCTGGGCGCAAGCCGCCGGCATGGACTGGCGCATCGAAGAAGCCGAAGTTCGCTTCGTCGCCGGTGGCGGCAAGCTCGGCTCGATCCACGCGTTTCCTGAACAGAAGGTGCTGTACCGCAGCGATACGAAGATGCCCCTGTCCGTCGTGTCGGCGCGCTATCAGGTCGTGCAACCTGAAGCGATTCTGGAGTTCTATCGCGATCTGACGGAGGTCGGTGGGTTCCAGCTCGAGACGGCCGGCGTGCTCAAGGAAGGTCGCAAGCTCTGGGCCCTCGCCCGTACCGGTCAGTCCGGGATGCTCAAGGGCAAAGACGAAGTGAACGGTTATCTGTTGCTGGCTACCGCTTGCGACGGCACGCTCGCCACCACCGCGCAGTTCACGTCGGTGCGTGTCGTGTGCAACAACACCCTGCAAATCGCGCTGGATCACAACGTCGGCGCGGTCAAGGTGCCCCATCGCTCGCAGTTCGATGCGCAAGCCGTCAAACGCCAGCTCGGTATCGCTGTGTCGTCTTGGGATGCGTTTATGGTACGGACCAAAGCGCTCGCCGAACGCAAGATCACCGACTCCACGGCTGACGCGTTCCTGCGGCGCGTGCTGACGTACTCGACGGCCAACCTGCCCGATCGCGAAACTGTTGCCGTCAACGAACGCGCGATCAAAGCTGTCGGCCAACTGTACGGCGGCCGCGGCAAGGGAGCGAATCTGCCGTCAGCATCCGGAACGGCATGGGGTTTGCTGAACGCAGTGACCGAGTGGTGCGATCACCATCGCCGCGCACGGACCGACGATCACCGCCTCGATGCGGCATGGTTCGGCGCGGGGGCGACGCTCAAGCAGCGTGCCTGGGATGAGGCGATGAAGCTTGTCGCATGACCAAGCCCATACCGCCTCTGGCCGTCGACATGAGGATTCAAATCCCGCGCGGCACTGGGTTACGGTTCGGCGGCCGATACGCCACGATCCTGCAAATCAAACCCCAAGGTACGACTGTCCACCTCGGAGACGGCAAGCTCGTGACCTTCGCCCACGACGCGTTGCAAGACGCATTCCGGCGCACCCACTCAGCGTAGCACCGCTCTCCCGTATTTACTCACCTTTAGCCCGGTCAGATTCGTCTGCCGGGTTTCTTTGCTTCTGGAGGTCTCTTGAACACCCCTCACCCTGAACCGCCGCGCACACGAAAGCCGGCGCTGAAGCTCGTCAAGACTGCCGAGCTTTCGCGTGACGACTGGCTGGCTGTTCGCCGTACCGGCATTGGCGGCTCCGATGCAGCCGCTGCAGTCGGGCTGAATCCGTACATGAGCGCGCTGGAATTGTGGCTCGACAAGACTGGACGCGCAGAAGGCATGCCCCGGCCCGATCCAGCCGACACGACTTCCCCGACGTATTGGGGAACATTGCTGGAGCCGATCGTCGCAGCCGTCTACACCCAGCAGACCGGCAACAAGGTCCGCAAGGTCAACGCCGTGCTGCGGCATCCGACGATCCCATTCATGTTGGCGAATATCGATCGCGAGATCGTCGGTACGCACGACGTTCAGATTCTGGAATGCAAGACAGCCGGCGAGTAGGGTGCCCGACTCTGGCGTGACGGCGTTCCCGAGTACGTGCAGTTACAGGTCCAGCATCAGCTCGCAGTCACCGGCAAGACAGCGGCGCATGTTGCCGTATTGATCTGCGGGCAGGCGCTGAAAGTGCATCGGATCGAGCGGGACGACGCATTGATCGGTCGACTCATCGAACTGGAAGCCCGTTTCTGGCGGTTCGTGGAAACCGATACGCCACCGCCTGCGGACGGATCGGAATCGGCGGATCGGGCGCTTCGGCATCTCTATCCCGGCAACGGCGAAACGATCGACTTCAGCGACGACCGGATGCTGTCCTCCGTGTTTGCCGATCTGGTCGCCGTGCGCGCCGAGATCGAAACACGGCAAACGCTCGAAGCGCAGTTCAAGCAGACGATCCAGCAGGCGATGGGTGACGCAACTCGGGCCGTATTCGACATCGGCTCCGTGTCATTCAAGCGCAGCAAAGATTCGTTGTCGGTCGATCTGGAACGGCTGTTGGCCGATCACCCATCGCTCGAACAGCAGTACGCCCTCTCGAAGCCGGGTTCCCGGCGTTTCCTTGTTTCCACCTGATTCCCCCATGACAAACCTCGAATGCCTCACGGAGATCATGACGTTCTCCCGATACGGCGCGCTCGCGCAAGCGTTCGTGATGGACACCCTCAGCAAGCACGCCGAGCGCGTTGCGACCGTACCCCTCGACAAGTTGCAAGAACAGTTCGGCATTCACCCGTTGATCAGCGTCGAAGCTTGGCACGGCGTCGCTCAGGAAATCCACACGAAGCTCGAAGCGCACTTTGCACGGTAGTCGGTGCAGTTCGGTGCTCGCCGTCCCCTCCCCCTTTCTATATTGAGGACCCCATGCTCAAAGGTCTGGCTATCACTCCGCCTGTCGTCGGCCGCATCGCGATTGGAAAAATTGTCGAGAAGAACGGTAAACGCCTTCCCGAGAAAGACGACCAATTTACGCTGACCACCCAGGTCCAGCAGCGCGGCGAATGGATGCTGCACCCGCTGAACGAAACGCTGCGCAAGGCGACGGCCGGCAAGCCGCGCGCGATTCCGGTTCGCGTGCTGTTCAACGATCCGGATCTGAACCTGCGGGCTGAATACTCGTTGTTCGACCGCGATACCGGGCGGCCCGTCTGTGTCGGCAATGGCGAGACGTGCCGACGTGCCACCGATGCAGGTATCGAAACCCTTCCTTGCCCGTCGCCGGATGGCTGCGTCTTCGGTCGTCAGGGTGGTTGCAAGCCTTACGGGCGGCTGAACGTGATCATCGGTGATGACGACGAGATGGGTTCGTTCATCTTCCGCACCACGTCCTATAACAGCATCCGGACGCTCGCCGCACGCCTGCATTACTTCCGCGCGGTGTCCGGCAACCTGCTGGCCTGTCTGCCGCTGGAACTGAAGCTGCGCGGCAAGTCGACCACGCAGAGTTATCGGTCGGCCATCTACTACGTCGACCTGGGCGTGCGTGCGGGAAGCAAACTCGAACAAGCGTTGATCGAGGCGAAGGAACTGGACACGCGCCGACGCGAAGCCGGATTCGATCAAGCAGCACTCGATGCTGCCGCCAGGCTCGGTTTCGCCAACGGTGCTTTCGAGGATAGTCCGGATGAGCGTGCCGCTGTAGTCGAAGAGTTCTATCCGCAGGATGCGCCGCCATCGGACACTGGCGAGGGTGATCCGGCCGAAACACCAGCCACGCTTCGCCAGAAGCTCGAACGCAAAGCCGTCCTGCTCGGCGGCAAAGCGGCATGAGCGTTCGACGCTGGGTGTTCGCTCTGGCGACGCTGGCAACGGTGACCGCGCTCAGTCTGTCGATTCTGGCGGGTTGGCAGCGCGGCGGTACGTTACCGGAACGGCTCATCTGGATCGCGATCGGAACGGTGCTCGTCACGAGCGCACACCTGTTACCGGCGTTGATCCGTGATGCGCCGATCGCCATTCGAGGCGTAGGTAGCCTGTTATGGGGGGCGTGCCTGGTCACGGCCTGCTATGGGCACGCGATCTTCTTCGCTTTCGCCCAACAGCACGCCGGTGAGCAACGGGCGACGACGGTGAAGGTGACTGCTGTTTCGTCACCGGCTCGTAGTCTCACCGCAGTCATGGCGGAACGCGCCGCCGTGACCGCGCAACTCGCAGCCGCGAACGCCCGTTACTGCGTCGGTAACTGCGTGACGCTGGAAGGTCGTCGCGTCACGCTCGCCGCCAGGATCGATGCGCTGAACGCCGAAGCCGACGACGTCCGTCGTCAGCAAGTCGCGATCGATCGAGTCACGGAGCAGCGTGACGCGTTACTCGCTGATCCAGTCACGTCGCGACTCGCCGCGTTACTCGGCACGACGACGGCGCGCGTCGATCTGCTGACGGGCCTTGGGTTCGCCGCCGTACTGGAAGGCGTGGTCTGCCTGCTGTGGACCGTCGCGCTACGGTTGCCGGTATCGAAGCCGTTACCCGTCGTGACTGGCGTTACCCGGGCGACAGTCACGGTGACGCCCTCCATGACTCAGCCAGTAGTCGCGCCAGTCACGGGCACGCTGAACGTGACTGAACCCGTAGTCACGACAGTCACGGATGCGGTCGGCATGACTCAGCCGGTAGTCATACCCGTCACGGCGGGTCACGACGACAAGACTGTTAGTCGCAAAGACGGGACGCCGAGTCACAACAGCACGACCGACAGTCACGCTCCGCGCGACGACCCGATTTCGCCGTTACCGGCCGTCGATCCCGTCAACGACCACCTGTCGCGACTCGTTCAGGATGTCGCGGCCGGTCTCGTTCGGCCCACCGTTGCCGACATACGCCGTCATCTGGGCTGCTCTCAGGCCCGCGCTGCCGAACTACGTCGTCAGCTCGCCGAATACAACGTGACGGCATAAACAGCCGGGGCTCTCGCCCGGCTGTTTTCTTTTCGTCTTCCCCCACTCATTCTCGTCATGCCACATGGATACCACCGAACTCGTCCCCAGCATCAGTATCGTGAACCTCGCCAATCAACGCGTCGCCGTCGTCGAACGCGTGCACGCCGCACTCGATCTGCTTGGCGAAGCCCAGACGCTCGCCAAGGCTGCACATCTCGGGTTCCCCCGTCTCGTGCTCGATGAGAGCTATGGCTGTCGCGGCCGGCCCTCTGTCACCGGAGAACATGCCAATCGAGACGAAGCGGAAGCCGCCATAGTACGGAGCATCGACGTGCGCGGCTGGGATTACCTGCTGTCCGAATCGGGTCTGCGCACCTTCATGGACGCGAAGGCCCGTGAAGAGTGGAGCAGCCAGATTGCTGAAGGTGACGTACCCGAACTGACGGCCGCCAACATCGAAGCGACCTTCGCGCAGCTTTACGGTGCGCGCGGCGATATGTTCGAGCGCGGTGTGCTTCAGTGCTTCAAGCGACTGTCGTGGGATTACAAGACCAATCAGCCCTTCAAGTTCGGAAAGCGGATCATCGTGCGACGCCTGCTCACCTCCGGTTCGCCGAATTTCCACGTCACCAACGAACTCGACGATCTGATCCGCGTGTTCTGCATCCTCGACGGCAAGCCGGAACCGGATCATCGTAACGGTGCGTATTGCCTCGTTTCCGACACTCGGCAAGCCAGGTGCAGTGAGGCCGAACACGACTATTTCCATTTACGGTGGTTCAAGAATGGCAATGGTCACCTAAGCTTCAAGCGTCCGGATCTGGTCGACCAAATGAACAAGATCCTCGCGAAGCACTACCCGAACGCGCTCGCCTCCGAAGTCCGGTAGCTCCGGGGCGCGTCCTCGTCCTGCGTCCAACTTCCCCCCGATCTACGACCTTGTATCTGGCTCTGCCGGAGGCTCACGCTCGCCCTTCTTCTGGAAACCACGTCATGCCATCCGTTATCGCAACGCTCAAGCGGCGAAGGACCTCACTCGTTCTCGCCGCGAAAAACCCCTTACCCGCAATCCGCTACGCCACCCGACTGATCCGCAATGCCCTTGGTCAGTTTGATGCTGTCGAAATTCACGGTGTCCGGCAATTCGCGAACCCAAGCAATCCGCCAGAGACTTGCTGTGAGGTCGATGACGACAATCCGTCGTTCTTCAGCGTCTACCTGCATTGCGTCTCCGGTGGCGTCGCGTGCTGTGCCGACCTGCCGACGCATCGAAAGGCACTGCGTTACGCGAAAGCGATTGCCCGTCGTTGCCGCTGGCCCGTCTACGACTGCTACCCGCAGCGCGATAACGACACACGCCCCGCACCTTGAACCTAGGTCCTGTTCACATTCTCACCAGCGGTCCAAAGGCGCAAGCAAGCACCGCGAAGGCGAGATAGTTACCGGCGAGCTTGTTGTAACGAGTGGAGACACCACGAAAATGTTTGATGCGATTGAAGAAGCGTTCGACGATGTTCCGAGTTCGATACAGCACGCGGCTGTACCGACGTTTGGTCTTTCGATTCGAACGCGGCGGGATAACGGCCTTCGCGCGCGTAGCGCGGATGGTGTTCACGAAGGCGTCCGAGTCGTAACCTTTGTCAGCAATCACGGCGCCCGTGCGCAGATGCTCGACCAATTCGTGCGCACACGAAATGTCCGAGACCTGTCCTTGCGTGACAATCATTCGCAGCGACCGCCCGGCTTCATCAACGGCCAGATGCAACTTGGTCGTCAATCCTCCGCGTGAGCGGCCGAGCGCTTGCGGGCCGCTTTTTTCGGGCGCCTGCCGAATGCTGGTGTGCTCGCACGATGGTCGAGTCGATCAGCACGCGTTTGATTTCCGTCTCGTCGGATACCGCATGTGCCACGCGTTCCCACACGCCTTTGCGACGCCACCGGGAGAAGCGCATGTACACCGTATGCCATCGGCCGAATTCCTTCGGCAAGTCGCGCCACGGACAACCCGTGCGGCCGATCCAGAGAACGGCCTCGACAAACCACCGATTGTCGGCTGCCGTTCGCCCCGGGTCGCCTTCCTTGCCTGGCAGGACATACTCGATTCGTGCCCATACCTCGTCGCTCAGTAATGTTCGGACCATCTTGCCTTGATCGTATGCGATCCGTTAACGACGTCCTTGTCTAGAAATCGCTTCACTCTGATGCTACGTGTCCACGTGGACAGCTGGTATCAGAGTGTATGAGTGAAAAACGAGACCTGCGTAGCCGACTGGTCATCGGCCTAAAGCGAGATGGGCGCCGAGAATATGACGATGCCGCTCGAGACGAACTGGTACAGATCTGCCTGCAACCTGGCGTTTCAATAGCACGGACCGCCATGGAGCATGGTCTCAATCCGAACCTCCTGCGCAGTTGGATCGCCCGCTACCAGAAGATTCAGGCGCAACTCGAACACGAGCGAGTCGCTCGTACGCCCGCGATTTCTGACGGCGTCACGATCGACCTCCCCAGTACGCCATCGGCGTTCGTGCCGATCGTAGCGGCTACCGCATCGCCGTGCGCACAACCACCAGAGCTATTGCCTGCAACTCGACCGATGGCGCTCTCGCTGCACGTGAGTCTATCGAATGGCGTTGAGTTCGATCTTGGCGAAGCAAGCATCGACGAATTGGCCACCGTCATTCAAATGCTCGGGAGGTTGCCGTGTTCCGGTTCGACGAAGGCTTGAAGGTCTACCTGCACCGCGATCCTGTCGACTTTCGGTACGGCATGAACAGCCTCTCGATTCTCGTCGAACAGTCGATGCGCCTGAACCCGATGGATGCGTCGCTCTACGTGTTCGGCAATCGACGTCGCGATCGGATCAAAATCCTCGGCTGGGATGGGAACGGCTTCTGGTTGCTAATGAAGCGCCTCGAGGCTGATCACTTCATCTGGCCTGACAAGAAAACCGAAGTCGTGACCATGACGACGGAGCTGCTGCACGCGTTGCTCGACGGCGACGACATTACCACGGTCCAGCGGCATCCGACGCGGAAATATTTACGCGTGAGCTGAACATCGAATTGGCATGCCTGTCCAATCAGCATGCCGATTCAAGTCACCGTCACCGCCGATGAACTGGCCGCGCTGCTCGCGATACGTGAGCAGCACGCAGCGCTTCAGCAAGAGCGAGACGAATTGCGTAGCATGGTGCGTCTCGTGACTGCGGAACGCGATCTGGCCGAAGAGCGACTGCGCTCCTACCGTCGCGAATTGTTCGGCGCGAAGAGTGAAGCACGGGACTCCGATCAGCTCGGCCTGTTCAACGAGGCCGAAGCGCTGGGCGCAAACGCGACGCCCGCGCAGGAAGATGCACCCGATACGACGGTCGTCGCCCATACGCGCAAAAAGCGCGGCCATCGCAAACCGCTCGATCCCAACCTGCCGCGCGACATCGTACGGCACGAACTACCCGAAGCCGAACGCTTCTGCGTGATCGACGGTCACGCACTCGTCGAGTTCGGCGTGGAGATCAGCGAACAGCTCACGGTGATCCCTGAGCAGCTTCGGGTGATCCAGCACCAGCGCGTCAAATATGCGTGCCCGTGCTGTGAGCTCGGCATCAAGGTGACGCCGGCGCCGCCACGTATCATTCCCCGCGGACTGTTGAGCGAATCGGCGCTCGCGTGGATTGCCACCGGCAAGTATCAGTTCGGCATGCCACTGTATCGGCAAGCCGGTTTGCTGCGCCGCTTCGGCGGCGACATCTCATCGAACACGATCGCCGCGAGCATGGTTCGCGTCGGCCTTGCTGCGCAGCCCGTCATCAACCTGATGCGCGACGCGCTGCTTGATGCCGAGCTGATCTACTGCGACGAGACGACGCTCCAGGTGCTGAAAGAAGAAGGCCGCCGCGCGCAAACGAAGAGTTACCTGTGGGCGCAGATGACGGGTTCGGGTATGCCCATCCGCTGCTTTACCTATACACCGGGACGTGGCGCCTGGCTTGGCGACAAGCTGTTCACCGGCATCCGTGCGGGCGCGGTCATGATGACCGATGGCTACGAACCCTACAACGACATCGCTGAGCGTCACCAACTCGTACATCTGGGATGCTGGGTTCACGTGAGACGGAACTTCGTTAAAGCGGAAGACAGCGTGCCGAAGGCAGCGCGCACACCGGATCTGCTCGCGACGCGCTTCATCAAGCTGGTCGGCAAGCTGTTCGCGGCCGAAGCGCGTAGTGAAACATGGTCGGCATCGCGACGACAGCGATTGCGACGACGTTACAGCACACATGTGCTCGCAGCGATCCACACGCTGATGGTCGAGCAGTCACCCGGTGTCGCGCCGAAGAGCCTGCTCGGCAAGGGGTTAACCTATCTGCGTTCGCAGTGGCCGAAGCTCATCCGCTACGTCGAAAACGGCGACTGGCCGATCAGCAACAACCCCTGTGAAAACGCGATTCGGCCGTTCTGCGTCGGCCGCCGCGGATGGTTGTTCAGCGATACCGCCGACGGCGCGCACGCGAGTGCCAATCTGTACTCTCTCGTCGAGACCTGCAAGGCGAATGGCATCGACCCCTATCGCTATCTCACCTGGCTGTTCCAACACCTACCGCTAGCAAAGAGCGTCGACGACTACGACGCGTTGCTGCCCTGGAAAATGCCGGCCGACCTGCGCTGATCCGCTTCCTTACCGCACCTCAAGCGCTCCACCGATTTGCTCTGAGGGACGTCATTCGTGGATCGCATACCCTTGATCGTGCAAAAAACAAGATGTAAACACATTTCATCGAATGTAAACAGACCCTAGGGACCATCACCATGAGCCAGTCTTCCACTCACTGCGTCGGTCCGCGATTCAGGCTCGGCCGGATCTTCGCTACACCTGCCGCAGTAGACGTCATGAACGCCGCACGCGTCTCGATCGTCGACCTGCTGATCCTTCATGTTCGTGGCGACTGGGGTGCCTTGTCCGAATTCGATCGGCAGCAAAACGAGTTGTCGACCGAAGCCCGATTGCGTTTGCTGTCCAGCTACGCTCTCCCCAACGGACAAACCGTCTGGGTCATCACGGAAGGGGATCGATCGGCAACAACGTTCCTGTTGCCGGGAGACTACTAGCCGTCAGCGCGGCAAGGAAGAAAGGGGCTGGTTCAGCAGTGCGTCGACAAACGCATGGGGATCGGCATCCAGTGCCCGCAGGAAATCCAGCAGTTCGACCATATCGACGCGGCGAGCGCCGCTCTCAACCTTCGATACGAAGGCTTGCGGCCGTCCAAGTCGGTCCGCAACGTCTTGCTGGAGCAGGCCGCGTTGTTTGCGGATCTCACCGAGCAGCGTTGCGATCCGCTGGTAGCGGGGGTCGTGGATCGGATGGGTCATAGTGAAATTCTAGATACACATACAGGATATTCTGTATCCGTATACGATATATTCAAGGAGGCTTACATGTTTCAACTCATTTGGCTTGGTAGCGCCGCCACCACGGCCGCGGCCATTGCATTCGATATGTACCGACTTCGGACAAACCGCGTTGGCATGTCGCTCGGGGGATGGATCGTTGCGGCTGCCTGCACAGGGCCAGTTGCTGGAGCGATTTACCTGAGCCGGCGTGCCGCTGCCAAGCGTGCCCTGATCGAAGCCGCGTGGACGTTCATCGGAAATGAGACTTGCCCTATTCATGTCCGACGAGAGCGATTGATCGTACTCGAACGTGCCGGCTTGCTGGGACCGTCGATTTACCGCGCGTGTTCAGCGGTCCTGGATGCGCAAACGTCGATCACGGGACGGCCCGTGAATGGTGAAGCATGTGCGCCCAATGCATCAGACACCAATCCCGATCGTTCGCTTTGAAGCGTAGCGGTACTCCGGGCTAACCAGCCAGATCCGTGCCGGTGTCATCTCATCTCGGCGCAATCAGCACGCTTCTGGTGCGCAACACACATTTATGGCAACCATCATGAGCAAATATGTCATCACCATCGAGGACCAGCCGGATGGCTCGCTCCAGATTACAAGCGCACCGCCACTCGAACATCTTGCCGTCCTCATCGAACAGCCCGAAACAATGACAGCGGCCGATATATACGCAGCACGCGTTCACGCCGCCATCCTTGCCGAGCACGGACGAGCGCGGTCGGACCGCATCTGACAACACCCTCGTAGTTCCGCTTAGGTTCTGGCACACATCACCCTCGGATCGCCAGAACCTTTTGCCGACCGGTTCGCCGGTCGGTCTTTTTACATCTGCTCACCAGGTTCTTCATGTTGGTTACCGCAGGCGCCGACGCTTGAGCTCGGGCGGGGTCGTAGCGTTCGCGCGGCGTTCACCGGTCGATCGCAGCGACACAACGTCCATCGGCGAGAACCGTCCCGTCAACGTTACGTTCAGCGAATCGCAGATGTTCGCCAGTGTCGCGACCGGCGAATTGCTAAGTGTTATGAACGTAATCCCCGATCTCGCCTGCATCGCCCATCTTTCCGACCGGCATGGCACATTCATTACGTGCGCAGGGGGCGCTTAGGCAACAACCTACCGACGCGTCAGTCGCGCCGACAAACGCTCAAAAACCTCCAGCATCATGGCCCGATCCGCTGCACCGAGCCGAGATAGTAGCCGGTCCAGGTGATTTGCTTGGTCGCTCGATCGGCTGCTCGCCTCAGTCAGCAGATCCGCAGCATCGCATTGGAAGATTTCCGCCAGCTCAAACAGCCGGACCACGGTCGGAATCACCACACCGCGCTCCATCCGGGACACGGCCTCCAGGCCAACCCCCAATTCCTCCGCCACCTTCTCTTGCGTCAATCCACTCGCAATGCGCTGCTTTGCGATGGTTCGCCCCACCGCGGCCGCGAGATCGTCGGTTTGCGCTTTCGGCATGCTCCCTCCCTGTCATCCAGAATGGTTGAGCACCATCCGTTTGACATGAAGGGCTTTATTAGTTGATATTCATCGTATTTGGATGATTTTCATCCCTTCGGGTAGAGCCATGAGGCACGTGGCCGGGAATCTGTCACGCCGACTCATCCCGGCTGGTACGCAAGTCCTTCACAACGAATTCATTACTGACTGGAAATGAAAGCATGAAAACCACCCACAAACTGATCGCTACACGCATTGCGCTGTTTACCTGCGTTGCAGCGAGCCTCACCGCCTGCGGGCACAGCAGCCCGTCAGAAAGCGATGCGAAAACTGCTGTACAAGCTCGCATCGGCGACTGTGATTACCTGCGTGTGAGTGACTTCACCAAAATCAACGGGACGCAGGTCAGTGACAACCTGTACCAAGTTGAGGTGAAATATTCGCTCACCCTGACGCCGACCAGCGACATGAAGCAGCGCGCCGAAACCTTGAATTCTGATCGTGCGAAGCTCGCAGAAGCCAAACAGGCCTACGATGCAGCGAGGGCAAGTTCCAAGGCCGACGAAGACGCTTGGGTCCAAGCTCATCAGCATGACCCGGACACCAGCATCGCCACGCATGATCCGGCAGACCCGACCAAAGTCACCTACACAGTGGAACTTGGCGAATCAGGCGCCCGAAACAAATATCTCCGCGAACATAGCGGCCAGCTCAATGGCGGCGCGACTGCTGAAGCCTATGCAGTCCAACAAGAGCACGTCCGTCAGGATGCGAATATTCCGAGCTTCGCGAACAACCTGCGCAAAGAGTGTCCGAGTATCCAACTGAAAGCCTTGGGACAAGCTTTCCACGGAGTCAATGCGTCGACTGATCTTACTCAAAAGGTACAAAACGAGTGGAACGAAACAATTTCGATGATCAAGACCGATAACGGCTGGCAAGAGGTACACTGATTAGTGTCAGCACACATTAAAGCGGCTCATCTGCGCCAGACCTTTCAGAACACATAAAGCTTGCCTTTCAACTGAAATCGCAAAATGCCCACACCTCCAATTGAATTCGAAGAATTTCTGAGGAAAATGGAACGGATCGAAGTTTCAGAATCCGAACCCGAGCCCAATTTCTTTTCTATTGGAGGAAGTGGTTATCTCGAGAATCCAACTTCAGATTTGCTCGCACTCTTCATGGGTGCAGAGCCCTCCACGCCGCGCTGGCTTGCAAAAGCCCTTGTGTCATGTCTTGCGCGACAAGGTCACGTCGACGCGCAATTGTTCGAGGGCGTCGACTGGACCAAGGTGCGCGCGAAACGTGAGGTCGCAGCGTGGGACAAGCATGCCGATTCGACCAAACGCCTCGACCTCGTTGTTTCGGACGGCAATTTCGCCCTGGGTATCGAAAACAAGGTCTACGCCTCGGCCGCATACAACCCTTTCAGGGTGTATGACGAGCTGCTCAAGCAAACGGCCCGCGGCGGCCCGATACTCAGGTGCATACTTCGCGCAACGACGAACCGTCAGGACCTGCCCCTAGGTTCCGATTGGCCAGTGGTCAGCTACAGCGACCTGGTAGATGCCGCGCTGTCGCAATACGGCACGGAGGTAGCGTTTGGCCCGGTAACCAAGTGGCCCTTCTTCTATCGAGAATTCCTGTTTCATCTGCGGTCCCTTTCCGAGCCTCTGCAAACTCTCCCCATGAACGAAGAAAATATCAACTTCGCGATCGAGAATCTCCCGAACCTTCTGAAAGCCGCTGATCTGTTGAATCAGTTGGAGGATGGCCTTCGCAATGAAGGCGAAGCTGCAATCAAACGTGCCTTATTGGAGCTGAGCGTCGAAACCACGATCCGAACCGGCGTGAGCAACTGGGGGAATGGTGAAAAGGCACTTCGCTTTTATCCTCATGTCTGGGGTGGACAATCACAAGTTGTACTCGTTTATTTACCAGACACCGAACACAAAGGTAACCGTTCAATCCGTTTTTACGTGAACGCGTATATCGAGCGCGATACCACACGGATTGCCCTCGATGAGCTCCAAGAGAGATTCGAACGTGAAACGATGCGCGATCAGTGCTCGTGGAAACGCGATGCTGGCGACACCTTGACGTGGTTCGAAAGCAATCGGCGGCTCCTTGCGTTCAGCGCTTGGGCACGGGACGAGTCGAAAACTGGCGCACTTTCCGCGCTCGCGGATCTTGCGACATGGATACATCGAAACGCTTTTGCGTAAACTCGAAATTGATATCCCAAGAGAGTCACGCCGAAAGGCGTGACTCTCTTTTGTCTGGCGTTCTTTTTTATGCCACACCAAGTACCGACAGCACTTCCACGCTGAGTTTTCCGGACTCAAAGATCCGCTTAATTTTGACCAACACTCGTCGCCCGACTTCCGGCAAATTCGCGTACGCGTCGTTATTATTGGCATCTGCATATGCGTGAATGCGCGCTCCCACGCCTTTTGACCTCCCAACATCCACCTGCACCCCATTCTTCACCTTGCGCGAAACCTTACCGGCCATGATATCGCCAGGAGCCAGGCTCTCTAAATCGTGCAGTTTCTCCGAGCGTTCCTGATAACCGAATTCGATATACCGGAGGTTGCGCAATGCTAGCTCAATCTTCGCACCGCCCGCCATCTTGCTCGGTATGTGGATTCGCACTGGCTGCGTGAGCCTCACCGGAAAATCGGTATATTCTTTGCGAGAATCACCGATGCGATACGCCCGCACCTGTGCATATTCGCTCGGGTCGAACAGCAGCGCTTTGAGCCTGTCTCTTTCAACCTTGATCTCGCAATATGCGAACTGCCGACGGTCCAGCGGATCAAGCCGATTCGCCGATCGGTCCGCAAGACTATCCAGAATGTCACCTCGAAGGGTCTTGCCACCGTGTAGCTTGATAGTATCCCATGTGTTCAACTCCTCGAGCGTTGCCCGAAGACCAAGCATCTCTGGCGTAGGCGCTTCATATCGATCTATCGCTCCACCGGGACGCTTCCCCGTCAGGAAACCAATGATTGCCCACAGCAACCTGGCTGCCCACGACATGCGTTTCGCTTCCGGCGGAAGATGTGCTAGAAGCTGCTTGCGCGTAAGTACGTTAGGGTGCTGAGCCAACTCATCCGAGATCGTCAGTTGCAGATCGTCAAAAACCAGATAGGGAATGATTCTCGCAATGCCACGGCCGCGGACGGCGTTATGTTGAATCAACACGTCAGCCGATTCTTGGAGATTTGGCATAAACCTCTCTATCCGCTGCTTTTCATCCCCGTATCGGTTCACCTGAACGAGCGTACCGTCAGGTCCAAGGCTGGCGCTGCCCGACCAATGCTTCAGGTCCAGAACAAACGCTTTTTCGGGACCAACAAGAACGAAATCCAGTTCACGCCCACGCCCCTGGACCATATCTGGCACACGAACATTTGTAGCGAGATACCAACCAGTCCCGTGAATACGCTCGTTGAGTTCAGCGGCTAAATCTTCTTCGGCCTCGCGACCTGCAGCAGCACCGAGGTCGTCCTCCCCAAAGACACGCGCATTCTCTCCAATCGTTCTGAGCCTGCTCGGGAAATCGTACCAAGGTGTCGGCATCTTCTGCTCCAATCTGCAACTTGACGGCGAGCGACGATCTCAGCGCTCAAGAGCTACATGATGACATCGAATTGGGCAGCGACCGATCATCCCGACGACGGCATCGGGTACGAACGTCCCACCAAAGCCAGTTCACTTCGATACAATCGCATGCTTAGCACAGCGTCTGTGAAACAGTCGCCCCCCCTTTCACAGGGCCTGTAGCTCAGTTGGTGAGAGCAGTCGACTCATAATCGATTGGTCGCCGGTTCAAGTCCGGCCGGGCCCACCAAACGAACAACAATGCGAACTCGACTGCCCGGCGCCACTCCAAGCGGCAGTTGTTCGCTCAAGACATCATCACATGAATACACCTACCATTCGCGACCTCCAGAAACAGCTTGGTCAGTTGAACCTGCTTGTTGAAGAAACCAAACAGCAGGAGAAGCAAGCCAAGCTCAAGCAGATCGCCGAATACGTCAAGGAATACGGCATCACCGAAATCGAACTACTTCGCGCTGCTGGCTTCGTCCAAGCCAAACGAAAGAAGGCTCCAGCGAAGTACTACGACCCAAACAGCGGGCAGTCCTGGTCTGGCAAAGGCCCACGTCCACAATGGCTTGCCGACAAGAATCTCGACGACTATCTTATCCGTGAGGCGCCCCAGCCATGGTGGCCGGAACGAACCTGATCGATCAATCGATCGTGAGGATCGTAACCTGCGGCGTATGTGCATAGCCGCAAGTCGAAAAGGATGACCGAATGTCGGTATTGAATTTTCTCACGGACCTGGCGGGCAATGCCGTTCTTTCGTCCGCCGAGCAGTCGTCGATTGTTACCTCGATCGCCACCCTGCAGGTCCGGATGGGACAGCATTTCGGTAGTGGCGCGATCAAACGACACTTCCGCTTTGGATCGTCTACACGAGGGACCATCCTGCCACGCTCGATGGACGAGCGGTCCGACGTCGACTACATGATTGTCTTCAGCGACAACAATGCAACGCCACAAACATATTTGAATCGCCTGAAGACCTTCGTCGAAAAATGTTATGGTTCGTCAGAAATTTACCAAAGCCATCCAACCATCGTTCTTGAACTGAATCACATCAAGTTCGATCTTGTGCCGGCAACGACGACACTATTTGGCGACCTCATGATTCCGAATGGTCCTCGTGGCTGGAGAGGAACCGATCCCAACGACTTCAATTCCACTCTTGAAGCCAAAAATAAGTCGAACAACTCGTTGATCAAACCCACCATCCGCTTATTCAAATATTGGAACGCGACCAGCGGCTTTCCATTTGAGTCCTATGAAATAGAAAAGTGGGTGTGCGGGCTTAGTTTTTGGTGGTCGGCGAATCAGAAGGATTATTTATTTTCCGTCGTCGAGAATTTAGGTACAACCTGGTCATATGCGAAATGGGTAAACAACGAGATCACCCGTGCGAAAACTACAATCGCCAACGTCAGGAGATACGAGAAAGATGGCAAGCCTTCGACAGCAGAAGGTGAAATCAGGAAGCTCTTTCGGCTATGAGCAATCAGCGTAGCGCTCGGCACGATGTCGGAACCGGATCTAGCCGCCCGGCAGGACCAAGAGCGTAAGATTCGGAGACACACGAATGCGCTGTTGAGATCTAAGGCCGGACCAGCAAGCCTTATGTGAGATGAGCCCTCTGGCCGAGACTCTAGTCGTGTAGTCGCACCGTGGGCACTGCGGAGGCGGCAACAGGCGACTGTCCCTCCAACTGGGATGCGGCATTCGCATCGTCGTTATCGGTGACGGAAGCCGGTGCTGGTGCATGATGACGACGTTAAACGACGATTCGTGCTGCACGCCTTGTGAGCACCGATGGCGCATGCGCGATCTTTGGCTGTTCCACCGGCGAAACCGCAGCAGGCTGCGCCGATAAGTCCTGCGCAACTGAGGGTGCCTTATGAAGTTGCCAATAGCCAGGCACGCTGCACAAGCCCAGAATGTTCCAGCGGCACCTTCAAAGCTTCAGGAGCACTTTGATGGAGTTCCATTCCTGCGAAATCGCCGGGTTCAATTTTTCGAACGTCCCTGACGAGAGAGTGATTCCGGCCGTGGATTTTGCCGCTTCATACGACGTCAACGAGTCGAGAGTCATCGCAGCAAACGTCGAGGCGGGGGGACGAGACTGAAACAATCGATACACGTCGTCGTGTGTCTTCTCGAATCGCATCCTCAACCATTCGAGTCGCAGCCATCGGGATACCAGTTGCTCGCTGAAAACCACCTGTGACGCTGCCAGAATCACGCCGAGATCGGACTGACGATTAAATACACAGACAAGCCAGAACACTGCATATACGAGAAGCTTGATGCGCTCGAAGCGCACCATCGACAGAGCGATGGCTTTGCTAAAGAGACTATTTTCGAGCAACTGCGCAGCGAGCTTCCTGTTCGGATCACGTGAATCATTGTTGTAGTAGCCGTCGGTCATTTCATGGCTAAGACGGACATCAAACGCGCGCCCGAAAAAGTCCTGACGACGCTTATCCTCAGCCCGGGGCGTCAGATACAACCGGGAAACCTGACCGAGAACAAACAGGACGATGGCATCAATCAGGAACCCGACCTGAACCCAATCGTAGATCCTCGGGTACACGCTCTTGTCGAGCAGCAGCGACAGAACCGACAAGACCGCACCGACGTAAAACAGCCAGTCCGTTGCGGTATCGGCAAGCTCGACATCATCGAAGTAGCGTTTTCGTATCGGATCTGCGTTGGACATTTTTATTTCACAGAAAGCGTTCAGTAACCCCGGGAAATCATGCCGGGCTATGCCTGCCGGGAAGATCCTCAAGCGTCCCGTCGTCCGACCCCATACCGACGACGGGGAGCCGACGGTGGATGCTCACCGCCTCCCAGCCATTTTCCCGTCGCCAGCCATTCCTCGAAGTAGCCCAGCCACTCGACGGCCCACGGAATGTACGTCTCAGACAACCTCATGCCCGTAGACCACTCACGCGCCTTCGGCCACCACAGGCAGAGTTTTGTGCCCGGCCCGTCGTGCAAGTAGGTATGCGGCGGACGTCTGCCGTTTGAGAGAACCCTTAAGTCGGGGTCTAGTACCAAAAGCTCGGGCACCTTGCGTCCGGCCTCCAGCCGAAGAAGGCATCGGTATCTGCGCGCATACGGTCCGGGGGAGACAACGAACACGAAACGCAACTCCTTGCCGGAACACAAGGTAAATGAACTGTCCGCCAGTTGCAACGACGCGAGATCCATTGTCCGTGCGGCAAGACTCGGGGGTGGCGGGACGCGGCGCATTCAATCGCCGTAGAAGGTATGCGGCTTCGATCTTGCGATAACGGAAGACGGGGCCGCGCTGCCGCCCATGATCGCCACGCGCCCTGCTTTCCGGCCTGCTTCCCGTCGCGCCCGATCATCCTTGAGAATTTCCGCTCGCGCGCGCTCGCCGAAAACCGCGGCCACGATGCGAACGACAGTGTCCAGACCAGCGTTTGTTTCGATCGCGTCGACAAGCCTGCGCAGATCCCGACAGATTCGAGCATGCCATTCGTCAAATGCGCCCTGGCGCTCACGCATGTTCATGCTGCTCGCGAGGTTGTCGTAAGGCGACGATGGGTTCTGAAGGTACCAGACTTCACTTCGGCCGAAATCGCGCTCCCGCGTGAAGTATCGCGGCATCGCCTCGACGATATCAAGCAGAAGATCCAGCGGCGTGGAATGGGGTTTCGGAGCCAAGTCGACGTACGCTGCAGCCGCAAGCGCAGTGATGAACACGGACGAGGGCGCGAAGTCCTCGTGACCGGTAGCCTTCCCGAACGCTACGTTTCGATGCAGTTTGAGCAGCTGTACGAGACGGCTCAGCAATCGCTCGAAAACCTCATCGGCCTTCGGAAGGGGGGAAATCGACTTGCGAACGGAGTCGGCCGCGAATGTCAGATGCTCGACGGCAGTGAAGACCGGTGCAATCGCAGCTGCACGCGCAAAGCCGCGGGTCAATCCGCGCGGATTCGTGGGTTCGTACGTCCGCAACAGGCGATCCGGGACACGGCCGTGCGTGTCGCCATACGGAGCCCAGGATAGCGGATCGTCGACGACTGGCGTGATGTCCGCAAACATGCCGCTTGCATATTCAAGCGTGACGCACCGTTCCCAACGCGTGACCTTCAAACCGTGTGCGGTCGCATATCGTGACAGGACCGCATGCAGGTGGTTGATCAGCAACCCGGGACCGCCGTCTCCGCCGTATCGCGACATGGCACGCTGATCGAGTCGCGCGACGAGATCAATGTCGAAGCCTTCACGCGATTCATCCGACGGCCTCAGCAACGTCCCAAGAACCCTCGAGCCATGGCCATGAATGTTCGTCGTCAGACCCGCGAACTCGTCACTCTCAGCAAGATACCCCGCGGTACTGATGTAGGAGGACTCAAGCGCCAGAAGTTGTGTTGCCGTGGGTTCGTGCGAGCGAGCGATCGCATCGGCAAGATGAAAAAACTGCGCTGCGGCACGATGCGAAAAGGTAGGCCGCTGTTGCTGCACCTGCGACGTTGCTCTGCTGCCTTCTTCCCTGCCGCCGTCCAAGGGGCTAATAGTCAGTGCTGATGTACTCATTCCGCCGTCCTCCCGCTCTCGAATTAGCGCTTATGTTTCGCAGGGTCGACCAGGGTGTAGGTCTGATGACGCCCGGGCGTAGGCGGCAGCGGAAGGCCCTTCACCCCCGTCACTTCGGTGCGAGTCACGTTATTGCGGTACAGCCCGGAGGACGGGGCCGGCGTCCCCGGTTTCAGTGCTTTCGGCATGATGCTCTCCTTCAACTCAAGAGCTTCGCGCCGAATCCGACTGCCGGACACGTACGCGAAAAGGCGTTCGGTCTTCTTGCCTTTTCGGTTCGGAAGTCCGACAATGAAAATACTGGACTTCAGAATGATCGAAGTCAAGCACTTTTTTTATCGAAATTCAGAACATCATGCCAACTCTAGGCGAAAAGATCCGCACGCTGCGGAAACAGCGAGGACTCACGCTCGATCAGCTAGCCCTTCAGGTTAGCGCATCCAAGTCATCGATCTGGGAACTGGAGAACAAAGAAAAGGCCCGCCCGTCGGCCGACAGGATCGACGCGATTGCCCAAGCGCTTGGCGTCACCTCCGCGTATCTGCTGGACGACACGCAAACCGAGCCTTCCAGGAAGGTCGCCGACGAGGCATTCTTTCGAAAGTATGAGCAGCTGGACGAGCCCGTTAAACGGCAACTCCAGGACATCCTCGACGTTCTTGACCGAAAACGTGACTGATCAGCCTTTGTCGCCGCAGCGCGAAGCAATGAAGTTGGTGCAGCTCTGGCGGGCAGTACATGGCTCGGCGTTTCCAATTCGAGCCGGCGAACTTGCCGTCGAATGGTCGCGACAGGTATCAGCGGATCGACCTATCGGCGAAGTTCTAGCCCAGGATCTCGACGGCTTCGAGGGCGGACTGTTCTGGTTGCCCAAGAGGAAAGAATGGGTGATCCTGCACGCTCCCAACGAAGACGTCCCCGGGCGGACGAACTTCACGATCGGCCACGAGTTCGGCCACTACGTGCTGCACCGCACGCGGGAAGAGGCGTTTCGCTGCTCACAAAGCGCGACGCTCGGGCTGGCGGCAAAGGCTATCGAGCGCGAAGCCGATTTGTTCGCCTCGTATCTGCTCATGCCGATTGATGATTTCCGGAACCAAGTGAAGGGCAAACACATTACCCTTGACGTTCTCGGCGAATGCGCCGGCCGATACGGGGTTTCTTTGACGGCGGCCATTCTGAAGTGGATCGACTTCACCGAGCAGTCCGCGATTACCGTTTTCGCCCGCGAAGGTATGCTTCACTGGTGGAAAGGCAGCACGAGCGCGAAGAAGTTCGGCTTCAACCATCTTCATGAAGGCATGGAACTGCCGATGCAATCGCTGGTGATGCAACCTCGCTCAGCGACTTTCGACATCGACTCCCGCGACGGAATTGAGCATGAACGCGGAATCTGGTTTCCAGACACGAGAACTCGCGAGATGGTAGTGGTATCAGATCGTTACGACATGAGCATTTCCCTGCTGATGCTCGATAGCCCGACATGGAACACAGGTGACGACGAATTGTTGGCTCCGCTCACGGGAATGCCTAGCTTCTAAGCGATACCTATCGTTGCGAGAAATGCGACGTCATACTTATGATCTCGGGCTACTTGTGCCTCAAAATTCGCAGTCTCATCTTCGCAGGAGACGATGAATGAAAGACCTCGAGGTAGTAATTTCACTGCGCGATGAAGATGAAACGTGGGCGACTACGATTCTGATGGCCGAGCTGGATGCGCTACGAATCCGAAACCTTCGCCCATTCACGCCGTCAGGGCCGCGAATCGATCTCCCGAGCGTTGCAGGTTTCGCACAAGTTATAGATAAGACACTCAAGCTTTCCTATAAGGACGGGCAAGCCCAACGAATGATCTCAACGCCGTTTCTCTCTGCTCGCGACGTCATTGATGACGCGATAGAAAAAGAAAGGAATAGAGCAGCTGCGGAACGGCGGTCTGCGGCCGGCTGGAAACGCATATGGGACTGGATGGACAAACGCAGCACGGACGCGCATTGGTTCAAACCGGCCGAAGGCGAGCAAGTCCGTGCGACCCTCCTGATGAGCGCCGAAGAACACATTGCCGTCCAACTTCACGACAGCACACTTGCGGTTACCTCCGTCGCCAACCAAGAGGATATACCTTCAATCGGATCGAGCATCAATCTTGAACGAGACGGCTCTGGCGATACGACTCTATCAACGCGCAGTTAGCCCGCTGCTGGCCAAGGTAGGCAGCCTCTATCGCACTTCATGCAAAGCCGTTCCGGCTCGATTTTGCCGCTCTGTCCTGTATCCCGCTCGGTTGGGTTTCAGCGTCGGACAGATATCCTGCCTTCGGGACCGTGCTAGCGCGGCTCAACATTACCGGCAGCGCGCCCTGGCACAGGGCCTTGCTGTAGTGGGGCAGGTCAAACCTATCCGCGCGTCGGCCGAAGGCAGCTTCACCGCTATTGCCACGAGTATGCTTGTGCAACCCACTACACCACAATGCACTGAGTCCGAACCGAAATTCTGATCGGCTACTGCGGGTTGCACGGGGCCTGCATGCATCGCAGACGTCCCTAGAACGTCCCTTGTAGATACTCATCAGGCCAGGTATTTCCGGAAAGCAGCTAAAGTATCGACTATCGAGACGGATATTACGCCATGGCCACAACAACGAAACTCACCGAACTCCACGATTATCCTGCCGTCAAGAAGCTCGCCTCAGCATTGCATCGTCTTGACGCACATCACCACGGGGCCGCGATCATGATCGGCGCAGGCTTTAGCCGAAGTGCGGCGGTTCACGTGAGCGGTGAAAAACGGGTTCCGCTCTGGGCCGAGTTCACGACAAGCCTTACTCGCGACCTTTACGCCGGCGAGACTAATCTGAGTTTTGCGGATCCCCTACGCGTGGCGGAGGAATACCGCGCATACTTCGGGCAGGGAGCGCTGAATGACAAAATTCGTTTCGAAATCGACAACGATGCCTGGCGCACCGGCCCTCTATACGACGCCCTCCTAACTCTCCCATGGTCCGAAGTACTTACGACCAATTGGGATACGTTGCTTGAGCAAGCAGCGGAAAAAGTCCACAGCCCGTACTACACCACAGTGACGAAGACGTCAGATCTGGCGTGGGCCCAGTCCCCTCGTATCGTGAAACTTCATGGCACAATCGGCATCACGGACAGTTTCATCGCGGCGCAGGAAGACTATCGTACCTACCCCGCGCGTTTTGCACCTTTCGTGAATCTCGCACGGCAAGTATTCATCGAAAACGAGCTCTGTCTGCTTGGTTTCTCCGGTGATGATCCAAACTTCCTTCAATGGGCAGGCTGGGTTCGGGACCATCTAGCAGGCCATGCACGTAAGATTTATCTCGTTGGCGCACTGAATCTCTCCGCTGCGCGCCGCAAACAACTTGAGTCGACGAACATTGCACCAGTCGATTTATATCCAGCGGTCGCTCACATTACCGATAGAGAGCTTCGTCACCAAGAGGCGATCGCAATGTTTCTCCGAGAGATGAAGAGCGCGGACGAATCCAGAATTAAGCCGCATGACTGGCAGCCGACGAGCTTTCCGGCCCACACTGCCAATCCGGGGGAACAAAATCGCGCCTACAGCGATCCGGAATATGCCGCAACGTTGCTCACCAGCCAGCTTGAAACCCTGCGCAAAGATCGCGAGGCATATCCGGGTTGGCTATTGTGCCCCGAATCACTGCGCTGGCGAGTAGCCAACCAGTTGAGCATGCCGTTTCCGAATGCGGAAAATCTCGCGGCTCTCACACCCGACAACCGCGCAAAATTGCTCTACGAAATCGCCTGGCGGCACCGTACCGCATTGGAGTACATGCGGCCCTGGCTTGTTGAAGCGCTCTTCGAGGTTGCTCGACAGAACCAGCCATGCGCTATCAGCGAGCGCCAGCAGGCAGAAATCGCGCTTGCGTTACTGCACAACGCTCGTTGGCTTTGTCCAGACAATGATGAAGAGCAAAAGGCTGTCGACGAGCACATTCAAGAACTTATCGCCATACTAAAGACACAGGTATTCTATTTTCCAGACGGTGCCGCCGAAATAGCGTACCACCACGCACTCGCAGCGCGCGACCGGCTGGACTATGATGAACTGGCGGCGGCGATTGATCAGATTTCAGGGGAAGACCCTGTCTGGAAGCTGAGGAAGGCAGCCCTACTCATGGATCTCGGTCGTGAAGGCGACGCAGCCGACTTGGTCGCAGTGGCTTACGGGCAACTGCGCGAGAATCATCGTAGGGGCCGTCAATCGATTCCAGTCATGTCACGGCTGCTTTGGGCTCACTGGCTGATGGAAGCTCTACAGCGAGGTAGTTCTGGAAACGACTCTGAGAAATTACCGCCGTTTGTAGAAGCCAACTATCGAAAGTGGAAGTGTGATCCATGGTCGTGGCTAGACTCGCTTCGTTCCAGTATCGAAAAGCGTCGGGACAGATACCTTAAGAATCGCAGTCCGATAGAGCCGCAATTCAAGCAGGGGCATTATCGCGTACATTCCCGCAACACCTCAAACGGAATCGACAACTCTGACTTCCTGCTCCTTGATGGTTTGAGCCGGATTTGTGGAGTGCCGTTTCGCATTACTACTCGTGGCTTCAATGTCAGCCTGCTTTCGGACAAGGCAAAAGCTATTGTGCTGTACGGTGGCACGGGCGCTGAACTATTTGATCTTCCGATCGCGATCCGCTCCGCAAGCAGTGAGGATTCGTCAGCGGTTAGGGATGTATTTGGCCGAATCAATGTTGCCTGCTTCACCCAGCGTTCTGTGGATATCTTGATTCCCCGAGTTATGTCTGCCGTTAAACACTGGCAGCAAGTGCGAAGTACAGCACAGCAAGACGTTGACAGTTTGACGAGGCTTCGCGTGCTTGTAGAGGTCCTTGCGCGGCTCGTGGTTCGGGTTCCCCCCTCCCAAGCGAAGGAAATTTTTGCGCTCGCTGCCTCCTTGGCAGACCGACCAGAAATGCGACATATCTGGCTTCGTAGTGCTCTAGATTCTCTTGTGAATAACTCGCTCTCGAGCATTCCAGAGTCCGAATTACCCGACGTGCTGAACCTTGCTCTAAAATTCCCACTCGCCCACGAAATCGAAGAGCGCAACGGCCCGGAATGGCCCAACCCGGTGATCAAGTACTCCGGGGAGCGCTTAGCCTCCCCTATCATCGATGAGCGCATCGCACAATTGATAGACGCTGTGCGGGCAGACAGGGACTCATCAAGACGTGATTCTTTGCTCCGATTGCTTCCGCTCTCCCGTAAAAAAAATTTCCTCACCGAGGCAGAGCGCAATAACTTGTCGGATGCAGTCTGGGGAGATGCACCTGCGTATACCGCTCTACCCGAGACAGGCTTGCTCCCTCACGCACTATTGATTCTACCGACAAGGGACCCAAGTCGAGTGGAGGCGCTCCTTCGCTCGCAGCTGTACGACCACAATCCCGATGTTCTCGCCGACACGCAGAAGGAGCTGCGAAAATATCCATCTCCAGAGGTAAACCTCGCTATATCGGCCTATGAAGGTATGACAAGTGCTGCAGAGGATCAAGCGACTCAGCTATTCCCGACCGCAGAGCAGGCCGTCACACTGTTCGAACGACTGACGGCTTGGAGGCCAGTCAGCGAGCAAGGCGGGATGGCTGACATCGCCGCTCGCGCTCGACGAGAACTTGCAAAAAGTATCGGTCATGCACTCTCTTTTTCGATCGTACCTGCGCTGACGTACGAGGATAAGACAACCTCTCGATGGGAACGATTGCGGTCCTTTTATTCGGAAGTAGACGGAGCTCGGACAGCCCTACCTGCCCTAGTCCACTTTGCCGTGACAGACGCTCTGTCGGCCAGCACCGTCGAGAAGATGATTGCGTCTGCTCTACGAGGACGGGATGCGACGCAGGTCACCTACGCTGCAATCGCGCTGCGGAAATGGATGGACTTGACGAATTCAGAGACATCACCGGAGTTCATGAAGCTCACGTCCATAGCGATTGGCATGATCGAGTCCGGCCGCACAATCGCGCTTCACCAGCTGCTCTGGCTTGCAAAGGAACTGTTTGTAGAAAGACGATTAACGGAAGATCAATGCCGCACACTTGCCGAAGTGATCCCTGACGTTTTCCGCTCTGTTGATTACCGCAACGTCGATCCGCACAGTGAGGAAGCTGTCACCGCATCGATCATCAGGTCAGCGTGCATCAAGCTTGCCCTAGTCCTCACGCAACGGTTTCCGGACTATCGCGAGCTGGCGGACCTTCTTGATTCGTCAGCAGCAGATCCTCTACCAGAAGTGCGATTCGCCTCGAACTCGCCATGATTACCGTGTGGAATAGCCGATCCGCTCATCTGTAAGTGGTCACTTTCCATGAGGGCTCGCGGCCTGGCATATCGATTGCTCACACGCGGCAATGGATCACGACGTCAATCCAAACCAGTTACGTAAATAGATCACGAGCGCATAGCGAATGTTAATTCTCCGGTTGCAGTGGTCTGGACTGCGTCGGCAACAGCCACTCGAAGGCATCAGCCACGGTCGCTCGAATCGAGCCGCGGGAGGCAGTGTGAGTCCAACTTTCCGATCACACTGGCCGCCTAGGCCACCTCGTCACCTCCGCTTTGTTATCGTCCCTTCGTCAACGTATGCGACTTCGCCGTAGGCTTGACCCACGGTATCGGCCTATTATCCTTCGCGAAGTATCGCACTACGTAGTCGGCAAACCTCTTGACATGCCTCCCATTGGAGCAATCTAGCCGATCAATCGCCCACTCGACGTTCGGCTCAAGGCCCTGCCGGTACGCATCATCGTGGCAATCAAACCATAGCCCCTTGCCTCGCGTGACACGACTCCAGCGTCCACTGAATTCAAACCGCAAACCCATGATATCGCTTGTCGATAATCTCTCAGGGTTCATCAGCAAGATGCAATGAAAGTGGTTAGCCCTGTTTCGACCACACTGTTCAAATTTGCAAATGTGTCCCACCATGTGATCAAAGAGAAGCTTGTCGGCTCCACGGCGGTTATCGAAAAAGCTATCTCGATCAGCAAACGCCGGCGCAGGATCAATACGTGCCCGAGTCTCCAGCCTTTCATCCCTTACAGGCACACTAGAGGGAACTGACAACCACCCGCCCTCATTCGTTGCCCGCCAGCCCATACGTGGCATTGCTTCATTACCATCGAACGCATTCTCTTGATAGGTCAGATCAAAGCGTATCGGTACCAGAACCTCGTTCTTGCTCGCAAGCTCCTCGATATACCCTCTAAGTGAACCTGCTTGCTCACAAACCGTAGCACGAGCATCTGTTAATGTCTTTTTCACACCTCGACTCACCGCCTCTGTACGCAGATAGCTTACAAAGTCATTATAAAGCCTCCCAGCAGTCACGCTATCAACATGACCCATCATGACTCCATGACTGAACAAGCGAGCGTACTGATGCTGTCTGAAGCAGTCAAAGAAGAGCTGTAGGTCAGCTCTATACGCATACCCAGACCAATAGAGCTCCATCCATTGCGCACATTGATGCATAAAGCCAACCAAGCTCTTATACCCAACCTCACCAACTGGATTACGTACTGCCTTCAAGTTACCTGACTGATACCGGATCTCAAACGGGATCTGATCAGTCCATAGGACAGTAGCCATGAATCTTTCTAGCTCTTCCATCAGCTCACGATGCTCACCTACCTCCCAGTACTTCATGAAGCCTACAAGAGGCTGATTGCCTCCATTACCTGCCATACCTGATCCGGACTGACCAACCCCATTCATCTCTTGACTCATCTGAAATCTCCTCGTTAGGACATTCCATAGATGAGCACTGTTATTTTTACAATAGAAAGAATGAGAATGACATAACCATCACCCTCCATCCTCCTTAGTATACACAAACCCAACACCCCTCAATCAATCTCACTACAACGTTCAATCTAAACATTCCATCAATATATCAAATATCGATACACTTAATTTATCATTAATCAAATTATCCATGACACAAAACATCATCACTAATACTCATATAACAACATAAAAACACCAAAGACTATCTTAATATAGGAGAACGTCAAACATCACCAACACGAACAAGATCAAACACAAGGGATTCATGCAGCACCATCCATCACACTCACCGGATATACCGTGAGGAACATCAGACAATCTTAGTTATTTGATATTACAGAATTATCCCGAATAGAGTAGATCATCGATCTGCAATTTATTCGGCCAAAACAGGTCAATCAATGACTCGCGATTTCTAAAACCACAACCGATCCAAGACGCCTCAAGAGCAGCATCCGAATCAATCGGTGATCACTCCAGCCAGCACCGTATTGGTGCATTTTTTGTGCTTAACACCGATGATTCCGTCACGGATGACCATTGCTACGCTGCTACAACTGCTACGTAGCAATGTAGCAAGGGGGACGGTGACCAAGAGACGCACATTTTCGTCGCGTGCACGCAACAAAGCTCGTACCCCAGAATGCTCCATCGATTGGCCCCATCTCACTATGCACACGTCGCGATGGCAAAAAAAACGCCCGTAAAAACGGGCGCATAAGAAACCTCCTACTCAATATCAGATGTCAGAGGGCGGTTCGCAATGAGAAAGAAATTGAGCGGCGGTTGGCGAAATTGATTTCAAAACTGCGCTCATCATGTTGCTGCGCTTTCCACCGGAAACTGCCCTCTCAAGCTCACGCCCCCTCTCCTGCGCTCGATTGTTGAAACCGTGGTGCTGAATGCCCCCGGCGGCAGTTGTGGCGACTCCCCCAGGCTGCTCATTGACCTGCGCAAGTGACGAACGATCGTTCGAGCTGGTCGAGTGCGGATAATTCGCAACCGGCGCCTGCACCGACAGATTGTTGGCTGGATAGATAATTACCAATCCTCCATTCTTCCCTGGCTCAGTTGATATATACCCCCATTGGTGGAGAAGCCCAATTGCGCGCCCCAATTGCTCCCGATCGCCCCTAATATTCGAATAATTCCGTAAATCACGCTCCGTATACCGACCCGACGTAAGCCTAGAGTATCGCATCGGATGCGTAACCGCTTCTTTAAACCACTCAAGGAGCTTCCACGCTGCGGCTACATCTTTCTGCTGCGGTGTTTGAGCGTATGGAGAAAATATGCGGATGTACTCGAATATGTACCATTCGCATAACTCAATTGCCGCCTTCATAGCACTCCCTGGGATATCGCCTTCATCGGCACTCACGTAATGAAATAACGCCGCGAAGCGACTCGCCATCTGCCCCAGCTTTCTGAAAAACGACTTGATGTTGTCAGCATAGTTCCCAGCGAGCCAGAATTTATTAATCCCTTCCTTGAACAATTTCCAATAGAGCTTTGCCTCGTCTGATAGTTGCAGCGTCTTGCGCTCGCGCGGTGGGGGTACTGGCTGATTCAACATGGACCATATCCTTTCATTGAAGAGGTCAAGTTTGTGCTCTGGCGTATCATCTACTTCTATGCTAATTCCTTGCATGTCGAAGATCGGCGAAGCTGCGAGCAAAAAGCGAGCAAGCAAGCCCGTGTCAAAAGCACTGGAGCCCCGGCGCTTCATGTAATCGGCAACCTGATCCTCCTGTGCCATGATCAAAATAGTTACCCGAGGCTCCTCGGAACGACGCGTGCCACTGACGCGGCCCGTGGCTCGCTCTTCGCCACTCCAGTAATCACACAAGACCGCCGGCTGACTAAATGTCTCGCCGTTCAGAGTCGGCCCGCCGTCCGCAGAAACAATACCGATCGCATGGTTGGCAATCAGTACCTCACGCAACCCTTGAATATTCGATTCGGTGATTCGAATATTTCGAATCACCGGCTTGACAGGACGCTCATCTTCATGGAGCAATCGCTCTTTGCGAAGTTGTGCTTTCTCATCAGATCCCGGTTTAGCATCAAGATATTTCTTCGCCAACCAGCGCTGGTCATCAAGCCAAATTTTCGTCTCAGCCTGAAAAGCTCGCATCTTGGCGGGAAATTCCTCATTCTGTTGCTGCTCATACTTTGAAACTGAACGAAAAAAGCGTCGCACCATCAAGGATTTGCCAGCACTAGAATTGCATATATCAATCAGAAACAGTGTAACCGGAGCCGGCTCATAACCTGGACATTGAACGTTGATGTAGTTCTGGCTAACTAGGGAGGCTGCACCAATTGCTGCATGAGCGGCCATCGGTATCGGCACGTTGAATTTCCAACAGACCTCTCGTACAGCTTCAGCGATAATGGTCGGAAATACGTGGATTGGATAATAGCCTTGCAGATATAAAGGCTGATATAGCACTTGGCCGAAGAGATTCTCAACTATTGGCATGGGCCCCTCCGTCTTGTACTACCGCCCTCCCAGCACACTTGTTTCCGGAACGGCGCTACAAGCACATCTCTACTCTTCCTCGCGTCCACTCTCCTCATGCCACCTCCTCAGTACAAGCACTGCGGAAGTGAGCGGCATATTGACGGTTCAGGTGGCCAGCTCTTGGCTGGCCACAACGAAGGAACTTGCGAATCCCGTCCTGCGTCGGTCTGAGCAGCCCAGCGACGACAGCTTCATGAATCTGCTTGAGCGTGTCGAGATCGTCGTCGGGGCATGCAGGTCTTGTCCCATTGTCAGAGTCAACTGTAGTGACTACTGGCCCGACAACCCCGGGGTCTGGGGGTGAGATCGCGTGGTCGCTGCGCACGACCTCCGGTGCGAACACGACTGAGTTCTGGTCGGACAACTCCGGCCCGCGACCGACCACGACCACGTCACGACTACTCACACGACTCGGTACGACCAACACCAGCATCCAGCCAATGATGGCCGAGCCTTCAAGCACGACCGAGCACGCGACCGCCAACAGCACCTCCAGTCGTCCTTCGGTCGTACCGAGCCACGGCGCGACTTCTGCCGCGACCGGATCGGCCCGCGCGGTCGCACGAAGTACTGCTTCGCGATCGGCCAGTCGATTGCGTCGGTCCTGTTCGCTTTCGCGCCGTCGCACTTCTCCGGCCTCTGCTTCCAGTGTCGTGATCTGCGTTGCGAGAATCGTTCGACGCACCTTGAGCCACCGGCAATCGCCGACACAGAGGCGCTCATCTATTCGGGCTAGATCGATCTTGGCCTTCGAGACGTCTTTGGCAATCTCAGTCAACGTGCGACCGGGCAATACCGCCGGGAGCGACAGCGGCACGGTCGTCGGAACCCTTGCGGCTCGTTGATCCCCCGCATGTTGCCGAGACAACAAAACAAACGTGACCTGGCCGTACAGCACCACTACCAGACCGATACACCATAAGACGAACGCAAACAGCCGAGCGGTGCCGACCAAGGCTTGCCGCCCCGCAGGCAACATGTGGACATACAACACAGCCACGCATCCAAGCGCAATGCTTATCGCCCTCTCAACTGATGAACCTCCGCCATGCCAGCCGGCATATACGGCGATGCCGACCGACACCGCCGTAGCGACCATCGCGAAAAACACCGTCGGAGACTGCTTGCCGAAAGAGAGCCAGAACGCGTCGACGTTCAAACAGGGCCGTACTTGTGTAAGTAAGTTCATATCGCCCCCGCGTTACGCCACATTCCGCGATTCGGCACGGGCTGCGATCCAAGCATCGACCTCAGACTCCAAAAAGCCGATCGAGCGCACCGTAAGCTTGATTCTTTTGGGAAATGTAGGATCGTTGGACATCAACACGTACAGCGTCGCTCGTGAAAGATTCGTCCGATCGACCAATTGCTTCATGCGCAGAATGCGCATCATCGCCTTGTCAGGTTGCCCTGGCGCCAAGCTATGTACGCTCGACAAGACACTTTGAGTTTTGGGAAATGGTCCAGGCCCGCGGGCACGAACTGATGGAAGGAGATCTTCTGTCGTCGGAACCGAATCCCCGTTCCCGGCAGACTTTACGTCCACCGGAACACTGAAATAGCGGGTACCGGATTGGCGCTGAGCAGCGCCCTGCAGTTTCTGGGTCATGAGTTTCTCCATCACACGTTATGGCGGACGAGGCTATCTGTCCTCGTCTACCGCGATCCGGCTAGGTGCCGTATGTGATGGAGAATCAAGGCGGAAACGTATTTCCGCGCAAATGATTTTTGCTACTTTTTGTCTAACCCGGTCCAGTGAGGCTTGCGGGCATACAAGGCGAAATTACTGACGTCTGGTCTGCTTTGGAAACGGGCTCGGTTCCCCTCGCGCTTCGTCGATTTCGCGAATGATGTTCCGGACCTGCCTCCCCGAGATGCCGAACTCGTCAGCCGTTAGCATATTGTAATTTTTTTGCTTCGCTCGATACATCTTCAAACAGAACTTGTACACGGCTTCTGGGTCCGTAACCTTTTTTTCACCGACGGTGTCTTGCGTTTCCCGAGGAGCGAGCAAAAATCCACATCGCGTCAAGTACGCGATAGCGTCATCTCGGGAAATGAAGTCACTCGCGTCGGGCCTCTTCGCCTCGACGTGGTTAGCGTCGACTAGCATAAACTGACCTTCCCTGAACGCCTCCCAGAGCGCCAACTGGTGATCACACATCACCGCGTCCTGTTTAGCTTTGAGAAAACCTATGTTCCGCGCATGCACCAGCTCAGGCTCCCATTTGGGCCGCCCCGGCAATTTGCGATAGCTCTCGAAGAACTCCTCCGCGACCTTGTCGGATATTGGGCACCTCAGTTTGCGCAGCTTCGGCAGCAATTTCTGCAAGGTTCGGCGCTCACTCGACGTCAAATCACTTGGCATCGTCCCGTCAACGCCACTCAACTTCATCCGCTTTCCAACGATGCAATCGATACCCTTGAGGCCTTCTTCGCCTGCTGGAGAAACGGCACGGGCGATTGCCCGACTAAGCGCCAACACATTGATCAGCGGATCGGATGACAACTTGACTCGAACTTGCATCTTTATCCTGCTTGGTTGAGTTATATCGGATCGAGTATAAAGGACATCATGCGTTCCAACCCGCTGCTCGGCATCGCTTCGGTGGCGCAGAATTTCGAAATCAACGACATCGGCTGACTATCCGACCACGTCCAACTTGATCTCAATCTAGCCAATACTCAATGATGGTCTGGCGGATGGGCCAAAAAACAGATTCGCACGCAAGCTATTGAATATTAGTCACTTTTATCGCATACTTGGCGGAGGTCATGGAAATCGGATAGCGGGGCCCACAGGCGCGGACCCGGATGTCGAACGGAATCGGTGATCGGCCATTGTCGCACGCCCCGCAGCCGATTCACGGTATTCATCGCCCGACCGGCCGTGTCCGCCGTCGAGGCGCGCGACACCCGGCCACGCGGGCAACTCGTCGCAGATCGCCGCGTATGCGAGTGCCGACACCCGCGCCAGCGCGATGCGCACCGGGTCATGCTCCCCCGTGCCGTCGGCACGCTCCACGATGAACGGCTCGCACTCGATCTGACCGGTCGGACAGTCGCTCACGAAGCCGTCGCGGTACTTGGGGTGGCCAGCCATTCGATCGACTTGATCCCATCCGTACGCGATCGGGATCGCCGTCAAGATCGCGAGAGCCCACGTCATCGCCACCCGCGCACGCTCGCGTTTGTCACCTGCCTTCGCAAAATCCGACAAGACAGATCAACAACCCACCGCCTCTCGTACTCGTTCAATTTTCACCGGCACGAACGTTTCATAACATCCGTCGACGCTCGAACCAACCGATTCGCCAGCCGAGCCGAGTCCCAAACCCAATCGCCCGAGGTCGGAAATTTTCCCTGTCAGCAGCCCGTACGATCCGGCCACCGCCGTCACTCACGCCAGAGAACGCCAGGCGGCCGGCAACGCGCGCCCGCCGGACGGCCACGCGCATTCGCCGCCTCGCGGCACCCGCTGCGCCGCCGCATCGACAACCAGCGCGCTCGCGCAGGTGCTCGCCGTTGCCCTCGCGCTCCCGGGCCTCGCCCACGCGCAGGTCCCGCAAGCCGGACAATCACTGCGCGACGTCGAAACGACACGCCCTGCGCTGCCGGCCCCCGTCACACCCGACATCGTGCTTCCACCGTCGGCTGACGGTGACAGCCGCGCGCCCGACTCGGCCGACGGCCCGCGCGTGCCGGTGCGCGCGTTCGCGTTCGACGGCAACCGGCTCGCCGACGATGCGCAGCTTCAGGCGCTGCTCGCCGATCTCGTCGGCCGCGACCTCGGCTTTGACGAACTGCGCGCCGCCGCGGACCGCGTCACCGCCTGGTATCGCGCCCGCGGCTACGTGCTGGCGCGCGCCTATCTGCCGCGTCAGGACATCGATGATGGTGTCGTCCGCATCGCGATGGTCGAAGGCCGCTACGGGAAGATCGAACTGGATAACGATTCGCGCGTGCTCGACGGCGTGCTGCGCCAGCCGCTCGGCGCGCTGCGGCCCGGCGACGCGGTACGCGGCGCGGATCTCGAGCGTACCCTGACCCTGCTCGACGAGTTGCCGGGGGTCGATGCGAAAGGCACGCTGCGCGCGGGCGCCGAACCCGGCACGACCGATCTCGCCGTCACGGCGCAGCGCGCCCGCTTCGCCACCGGCTCGCTCGAACTCGACAACTTCGGCGATCCGCTCACCGGCCGCTATCGGGCCACCGGCATCCTCGACGTCAACGCGCCGCTACGGCTCGGCGATCAACTGTCGTTGCGCGGCCTCACCAGTCAGACCCGGCAGCGCTACTACCGTGCCGCCTATCAGGTGCCGGTAGGCCCCGCGTCGACCCGGATCGGCGTCGCCTATTCCGACATGACCTATCGGCTCGGCGGGGATTTCCGCGCGCTCGACTATCGCGGCAGCGCGAACGTGCGAAGCGCATTCGTGATCCAGCCGCTGCTGCGCGGCCGGCGCGCGCGCCTCGACGCCCAGGTGTCCTACGAGAACAAGAACCTCCATGAGTACTACGGCAGTTTCGACACCCTCAGCGACAAGAACGTCGGCCTGTGGTCGTTCGGTTTGAGCGGCAACAGCGACGACGATCGCTTCGGCGGCGGCCGCAATGCGTTCTCGATGACGCTCGGCATCGGGCGGCTGCGCGGCAACGATCCCTTCGAGGCGAATGCGTTCGCGAAGACGCACGGCCCGTTCGCGAAACTGAACCTCAACGCACTGCGTCTGCAGTCTCTCGGGGCGCCATTCCAGCTCTACACGCAGTTCAGCGCGCAACTCGCGTCGCGCAACCTCGACGCGTCGGAAAAATTCAGCCTCGGCGGCCCGTACGGCGTGCGCGCGTATGGGCTCGGCGCCGGCAGCGGCGACCAAGGCTGGCAGGCGAGCGTCGAGCTGCGTTATCTCGCTGCCCCGGGCTGGCAACTCGGCGCGTTCATGGATACCGGGCGCGTCCAGTTCAACAAGCAGCGTTGGCGCAACGAACTCAACACGCTGCAGTTGTCGGGCACGGGGCTCAGCCTGAACTGGTATGGCGCGGGCCGCCAACTCGGCGTCACGGCCGCGTGGCCGCTCGGCGCCGCCGACTCGATCCAGACGGTCACGCGCGCGCCGAGCGTGTGGCTGCAGGCCGCGCAGTATTTCTGAGCGGCCGCCGACTGCCCGTCCGGCCCTGGCCGGACGGCAACCGCAGACAGCTTCGCTGTCCGCGACACGACGGGGCGCTCATTCCCGCCCTGCCCGTATCGATTCGTCACGCATGCCCGTCGATGTCGGCGAATCGACCCAACCTTGAGGAAACAATAACGATGAACAAGACCTATGTCCTGGTATGGAACCCGGTCCGGCGCAGCTGGGCCGCGGTCGGGGAAACCGCGCGCCGCCGCGGCAAGACCGGCAGCGGCAAGCGCGCGGCCGTCGCCGCCGTATCGCTGCTCGGCTTTGCCGCGCTGCCCGCGTTCGCGTTGCCCAGCGGCGAATCCGTCGCCAACGGGAAGGCCGACATCAGCCGCTCGAACGATGGCCGCTCGATGTCGATCAATCAGCATACCGACAAGCTCGTCACCAACTGGCAAGACTTCAGCGTCGATCACGGCGAGCGCGTGTCGTTCCGTCAGCCCGGCAGCCAGTCGATCGCGCTGAACCGCGTGCTCGGCAACCAGGGCAGCCAGATCCACGGCGCCATCGACGCCAACGGCAAGGTGTTCCTGGTCAACCCGAACGGCGTGATGTTCGGCAGCGGCGCGCAGGTCAACGTCGGCGGCCTGGTCGCGTCGACCCAGAACCTGTCCGATGCCGACTTCCTCGCAGGCCGCTATCGCTTCGCCGGCACCTCGGGCGCCTCCGTCGTCAACGAAGGCACCCTCACCGCCGCGGAGGGCGGCAGCGTCGCGCTGCTCGGCGCGCGCGTGTCGAACCGGGGCGTGATCCAGGCCAAGCTCGGCAGCGTCGCACTCGGCGCCGGCGAAGCCTTCAACGTCAACTTCGACGGCAACGGGCTGTTGAACCTGCAGGTCGAACGCGGCGCCGTCGACGCGCAGGTCAACAACGGCGGCCTGCTGAAGGCCGACGGCGGCGCAGTGCTGATGAACGCACGCGCGGCCGGCGATCTGCTCGGCGCGGTGGTCAACAATACCGGCGTGATCGAGGCGCGCGGCCTGTCCGGTCGCGGCGGCCGGATCACGCTCGACGGCGGCACGGTCAAGGTCGGCGGCAAGCTCGACGCGAGCGCGGCGGATAACGGCGCGCCGGTGGGGGCGGTCGTGACGCGCGGCGAGCGTGTGGATGTCGCTGCCGCTACGCGCGTCGACACGCGTTCGGGCAGCACGGCCGGCACGTGGACGATCGAAGCGGCGAACGCCGGCGTGAACGGTCCGAACATCAGCGGGCGCTCGATCGACACGGATACGCTGTCGCGCAATCTCGACACCACCAGCATCGAGCTGGCGAACACGCAAGGCGATTTGACGGTCGGCGCCCCGGTGTCGTGGACGAGCGACAACGCGCTGACGCTGACGTCGCGCAAGGCCAACGTCGACCTGCGCGACACGCTGTCGGCGACCGGCGCGAACGCGCGCCTGACGCTCAATGCGGGCGACCGGATCCGCCTGAACAATGCCGTCAAGCTCACCGGCCGCAACGCGCATCTCGAACTGAATTCGCGCAACGGCCACGTGCTCGCGAATGCCCGGGCCGTGGTCACGCTGTCGGGCCCGTATTCGTCGTATCGCGCGAACGGCCAGGACTACAAGGTGGTGCACACCCTCGCCGATCTGCGCAACATCGCGTCGAACATGGCCGGCAACTATGTGCTCGGCAATGCGATCGACGGCGCCGGAGCGAACTTCATCACCATCGACAACGGCAGCGCCTTCGTCGGCGTATTCGACGGCCTCGGCAACTCGATCAGCCGACTCGCCATTAGCAATCCCAACGGCCCCAACGTCGGCCTGTTCGGCTCCAACATGGGCTGGATCGGCAACCTCGCGCTGCACGACATCCGCGCGACGTCGTCGGCGCGCAATGAATCGATCGGGTCGCTGGTCGGCTATAACTTCGGCACGATCTCGAACGTGAAGGCCACGGACATCACGGTCACGGCTCGGGGCGTGACGGAAGCCGGCGGCCTGGTCGGCGCCAACATCAACGGCCGGATCGACGGCGCGACCGTGGCCGGCCGTCTCGACGCCGATCAATCGACCTATTATGCCGGCGGCCTCGTCGGTGCCAACCGCAAGTTCTCGGAGGGCGGCGAGATCACCGACAGCCATGCGAACATGCGCGTGACAGTCGCACGGGACGGGGCGACCGGCGGCCTCGCCGGCTATAACAACGGCCTCATCCTGAATTCGTCGAGCGCCGGCAGCGTGACCGGCAACGGTCCTTTGGCGATGCTGGGCGGCCTCGTCGGCGTCAACGACTTCGGCGGCGTCATCCGCCACTCGTCGTCGTCGTCCAGCGTGACGGCCGGTTCCAACGCGGTGGCCGGCGGCCTCGTCGGCGGCAACGCGGGCCGCATCGACGAAACGCAGGCAACCGGCACGGTGACGGTCGGCGATATCAGCATCGCCGGCGGCCTGGTCGGCGTCAACGAAGGCGAGATTTCGTCGTCGACGGCCAGCGGCAACGTATCGGCAGGCGCACTGAGCAAGGCGGCCGGCCTGATCGGCTCGAACGCCGGCCAGGTCGCCAATGCCGAGGCCAAGGGCAACGTGACAGCGGGCGCGTCGAGCATGGCGGGCGGCCTCATCGGCCTGAACACCGGTCTGCTGCAGAACGTCAAGGCAAGCGGCAATGTCAAGGCCGGCAATGAAAGCCTGGTCGGCGGCCTCGTCGCGCACAACAAGAACGGCCTCATCCGCCACGCGTCGGCACGCGGCAGCGTTACGGCCGGCTACGCATCGACGGCAGGCGGGCTCGTCGGGCTGAACGACGGTTCCATCGAGGCATCCGAAGCCGAAGGCGCGGTGCTGGTCGGTAACGACAGCACGGCAGGCGGTCTCGTCGGCATCAACAACGGCCGAATCGCCACCTCGAAGGCGTCGGGCAATGTCTCGGCCGGCAACGCGAGCACGGCCGGCGGCCTGGCCGGCCTCAGCATCGGCGTGATCAACGCGTCGGCGGCGTCCGGCAACGTCACGGCCCTGGCCGCCAGCAACGTGGGCGGTCTCGTCGGCCTCAACCGGGGCAACATCGAGGGCACGAAAGCCAGCGGTAACGTCAAAGCCGGCGCCGGCAGCACGGTGGGAGGTCTCGTCGGCGCGAACGAAAAGGGCAACATCCGCTCGTCCTCGGCATCGGGTGACGTCGAGGGGGGGCCGATGAGCGACATCGGCGGTCTCGTCGGCTCGCTCATGGGTTCAGTCGACAACTCGCATGCGTCGGGCACCGTCAAGGGTTCGGGCGGACACTTCGTCGGCGGCCTCGTCGGCAACAACGCCGGGTTCATCACGGCCTCGTCCTCGAGCGGTGCGGTCCATGGCGGGCGCGGCGCATGGGTGGGCGGCCTCGTCGGCGGCAACTTCGGCGTGGTGAAGGGATCGACGACCAGCAGCCGCGTCGTCTCCACCGAAGCCGGCAGATACGGTGCGTTTGCCGGCTTCAACGCTTCCTTGCTGTCGGGCAACACGGCGACGGGCGACGCCGCCGGTTCGCCGAAGGTCGCGGTCAACATCGGCGGCGGTCGCGTGGAAGACTAAGCGGGAACGCGCGCGGGCGTCGGGCCTCGCCAGCCAGACAGGCAGGTCCGACGCCCGCCATGCATCCAGGCCGCCCGGGCAAGGGCGGTCGCACATCGCCGGCCATCCGTTCGCGTGTCTCGCCATCGACCACATTACCGTGTCGACGTTGTGCGAGTCCGATCCCGGCAGCGACACGCGGCATTGATCGAGCGTCGCGTTGTTCCGCGCGCCGCAGTTCATCGGAACCGCGTGGCCCGTTACGAAGCGTCGGTCATGGAAAGGAGTTGGGGGCCACGGACGCGCAACCGGTCGTCGAACGGAATCCGTGATCGGCCATCGTCGCCAGCCCCGCAACCGCTTCGGCCTATTCGTCGCCCGACAATCCGTTGCCTTCTTCGAAACGCGTCACCCCCTTCAGCCCGCGCAGCTTGTCGCAGATCGCCCGGTACTCGAGTTCCGACACCCGCGCCAGCGCGATGCGCACCTCGTCGTGCTCGCCCGTGTCGTCGGCACGCTGCACGATGAACTGCTTCACGCGCGCACTGTCCGGGCCGAGCGCCGCATGCAGCGAGTCGAACGTCAGCGTGCCGCTCACGACCGTCAGCGCGAGCTGGCGCCGCTGGCGCACCGTGAAGTAGCGCCGCTCCAGCGGCTTGATGCCGGCCAGGATGATCAGGATGATGATCGTCGCCGAAATCGACGCGACGTAGAGCCCGCCGCCCACCGCGAGACCGATCGCGGCGACCGACCACAGGCTCGCGGCCGTCGTCAGCCCGCGCACGATCTCGCCGCGCAGCAGGATCGAGCCCGCGCCGAGGAAGCCGATGCCCGACACGACCTGCGCGGCGATCCGCGACGGGTCGAGCATGATGTGGTCGCTGCTGCCGAGCACATCGGCAAAACCGAACGCCGACACGATCATGATCAGCGTCGAGCCGACGCACACCAGCATGTGCGTACGCAGGCCCGCCGCCCACGACAGGCGCTCGCGCTCGAAGCCGATGACGCTGCCGAGCGCCGCCGCGAGAACGAGCCGCATCACGAGTTCCAGGTTGCTGAGCATCCGATTTCTCTCCTTTTTTGGTGCCGGCCGCGCGGAATGTTTTATCCTTGGCCCCGGCCGCGCCGATCCTCCGGGCCGTGCCGACACGTTTCGATCCAAGCGCTCAACCCCGCCATGCCCGTTTCCGACTCCGCATCCGCCCAGGCCGCCCAGCTGCGCCACCATTTCGCGCACGTCGTCTTGCCGATCTGGCGAGGTTCAGGGTTCGACCCGTCATTGCAGCTGCCGTTCGAGGCCGTCGATCCGGCCACCCACGCGCCGCTGCCCGTCACCCGTTATCGCGCAATGGCGTGCGCTCGGCAACTGTTCGTGTTCGCGCAGGCCGGCGACACCGCGCACGCGGCCACGCTGTTCGACGCGCTGTGCCGCCGCTTTCGCGACGCGCGCCACGGCGGCTGGATCTACAGCGTCGATGCGCGCGGCGCGCCGCTCGATACGACCAAGGATCTCTATACGCACGCGTTCGTCGTGTTTGCGTGCGCCGCATGGCATGCGGCTTCGGGCGACACCGACGCGCGCACGGTGGCCGCGGAGACGGCCGCGCTGATCCAGGATCGCTTCGCCCCGCGCCCCGGCGACGCACTGCTCGATGCGGCGCGCCACGCCGATTTCTCGTCATCCGGCAGCGGTGCGCTGCAGAATCCGCTGATGCACCTGACCGAAGCATGGCTCGCGGCCGCCGATGCATTCGGCGACGCGGCGTTCGACGATGCGTTGTTGCGCACCGCGCAGGCCGTCGAGCGCACGTTCGTCGACGCGGCGACCGGCTGCGTGGCCGAGCTGCCGCTGGGCGCGGCCGACAACCGCTTCGAGCCCGGCCATCAATTCGAGTGGTTCTATCTGGTCGATGCGGCCGGCGCGCGGCTCGCGCAGACCGGGCTCCCCGCCGCGCTGTCGCGCGCGTTCGCGTTCGCGGAGCAATACGGCGTCGATCCGCAAACGGGCGGCGTCCGCGCGGCGCTCGACGCGCAAGGCGCGTGCGTCGACGGCACGCAGCGGATCTGGGCGCAGACCGAATACCTGCGCGCGCTCGCGACGCACGGCGGCACGCCGGCCTCCGCGCCGCTGGCGCGGCAGATCGAGCGGTTCGCCGCGCGGTTCCTGCATCCGCGCGGCTGGTTCGAGTGCAAGACGGCGGACGGGCAGGTGTCGCGCGCCGACATGCCGTCGACGACGCCCTACCACCTCGCCACCGCCTACGCGGCGCTGCCGGCCGGCTCGTAACCCGTCCCGGCGAACGACGGCGCCGCGCGTTCGCCGCGGGCGGCGCGTCCGTCACCCAGTTCGAACACCGACACGGCCTGCATCAGGTGCGCGGTCTGGTCGTTCAGCGACGCCGCCGCCGCCGCGACTTCCTCGACCAGCGCCGCGTTCTGCTGCGTAAGCTGATCCATCTGCGTGACGGCCTGGTTCACCTGCTCGATCCCGACGCTCTGCTCGACCGACGCGGCCGTGATCTCCGACATCGTCTGCACGACGCGCGTGATCGACGCCGACACCGTCCGCATCGCGTCGCCGGCGCGCTCGACGAGTTCCGCGCCGCCGTTGATCTGCGCAACCGAATCCTCGATCAGCGCCTTGATCTCCTTCGCCGATTGCGCGCTGCGCTGCGCGAGCGAGCGCACCTCGCCCGCGACCACCGCGAAACCGCGCCCCTGTTCGCCGGCCCGCGCGGCCTCGACCGCCGCGTTCAGCGCGAGGATGTTGGTCTGGAATGCGATGCCGTCGATCACCGAAATGATCTCCGCGATCCGCCCGGAGCTTTGCGCGATGCCGCGCATCCGGTCGATCACGCTGTCGACCACGCCGCCGCCGTGGCTCGTCGCCTCGAGCGCCGCGTCGGCCAGCGCGCTCGCCGCGCGGGCGCTGTCGGTGTTCTGCCGGACGGTCGCGGTCAGCTCCTCCATGCTCGCGGCGGTTTCCTCGAGCGACGCAGCCTGCGTGCCCGTGCGCGCCGACAGGTCGGCGTTGCCGCCCGCGATCTCGCCCGCGCCGAGGTGGATCGCGTCGGACGCGTGGCGCACCGTGCGCACGGTGCTTGCGATGCTCGTCTGCATCGCGGCAAGGCCGCGCAGCATCCGGTCGATCTCGAACACGCCGCCCGCGCGCACGGTTTCGTCGAGCCGGCCCTGCGCGATCCGTTCGAAATGGCGGCCGGCGTCCTCCAGCGGCGCGACGACCGCGCGCCGCGCGGCCGCGTAGATCGCGGCGCTCGCCGCGAGCATCGCCACCAGCAGCACGATGCCGACCGACTTGAACCACAGCATGCCGCCGTCGATCGTGTCGAGCGCCGCGCGGCTCGATGCGCCGCCATAGTCGGTGAAGCGGTGCAGCTCGGCGATATAGGCGTCCTGGATGCCTTGCGTCGGCTGGTCGAGGAACGCCTGGATGTTGTCCGCGTCGAGGAACTGCACGAGTTCGCCCAGCGCGCCGCGCAGCGCGCGATAGCGCTCCGCGAGCGCCGCGACGCGCGCGCGGTTCGTGTCGTCGACCGGCTGCGCGGCCGTCAGCACGGCGAACGCCTTGTCCGCTTCCGCGAGCGACGCGCCGGCATGGCGAATGATGTCTTCCGGCTTCGGGCCGCCGCGCACCATCCGCGTACCGGCGCGCGACAGGTTGATGCGCGCGTCGAGCAGCTGCTCGGTCGCCCGGCTGGCCGCGTCGACCTGCGCGATCGCGACGTTCGACAGATCGTCGACGCCGCTGCGCGTCGACGTGAGCGCCCAGAAGCCGAGCGCTTCGATCGCGAGCAGGAAGAGGCAGAACACGGTCAACACGCCGAGCAGACCCGACGCGAGCTTGATTTTTCCGAACATGGGGAGATTCCTGGAAAGCGGACGATGAGGCAATGCCCCGGCATTAGCGGCATTTCTTCGTCGGACTTTAGGAGCGGAAGGCGGCAATGTTCGCGTTGCCCGCGCATTCCCTCGGAATCGCCCGCAAACAGGGGAGATCTTCGGTATTCGACGCAATAATCGCGCCGCGTCACGCCGTAATTTGCACGAAACGTGAACGAATTTCCTTGCTTATCCGCAGCCCCCTTCCTAGAGTTCAGCGCAAGCGGGCACGCATTTCGAGGGAAGTTCGATGACCGACATCACGGACCACGCGCGCGGCGCATTGCGCGCGCAACCGTTCAGCATGCTGCTGGGCACGGAGCTGATGCATATCGGCGACAACGAAGTGTCGCTGTGTCTGCCCGTGCGCGACGAACTGCGGCAGCAGCACGGTTTCGTGCACGGCGGCGTCATCAGCTATCTCGCGGACAATGCGCTGACGTTCGCCGGCGCGCTCGTGCTCGGCCCGCGCGTGATCACCGCCGAATACAAGATCAACTACCTGCGGCCGGCCGTGAACGGCACGCTCGTCGCGCGCGCGAAGCTGGTCTACGCAGGGCGGCATCAGGCGACCTGCCAGTGTCATGTGTTCGTCATCGACGGCGATCACGAACGCCTCGTCGCGATCGCGCAAGGCACGATCAACCGCGTCGGCGACGGCAAGATGCCGGATGGCCCGGCGGAAACGGCCTGACCGACCTGAACGGGCGAAAGCGATTGTCGGCACGCCGAACGACGTGGGTGGATTCGAACCCGATGGCCGGGCGCCGCAGCAAGACCGCTCACGCCGCTCACATGTACAGCGCGTCCCGACCTAACGTTTCATCGCGGCAAGATAGACTGCATCGCCTTCACGCCGGCCGACTGCAACGACCAGAACGACAACTTCCGAATCGCGTACTTCGTAGAAGAGTCGGTAGCCGACGCCGCGCAGCTTGATCCTGTCACGATCCGGGTGGCCATGCAGTTCGGCCGAGGGAACGCGAGGATGCTCGATCCGCTCGGCAAGCCTGGCCTTGTATTGATCGCGACCAGTGCGATCGAGCTTCTTCCACTCCCTCAATGCAGATTCGAGAAAGGCACGTTCAAAGGTCATTCAGCGTGACCTTGACGACCCTCTCCTTGGCGCGCGAATCGGCCAACGCGTTGTCTTCAATGTCTTCCAGACGTTCGACCATGGCTTCCCACGTCTTCGCCGGAATGCAATAGAACGCAGGCTCGTTGTGATTCAGAATCGCGACCGGGAAGCCCTCTCCTGCCGCGACCGTCCCCATCGGGTTCCGTTTCAGCGCCGAAACGCTCGCGGTCACGCTGGCCAGCATGGTGTGAGGCATGTCGATTCCTTCTCCAGCCAGGCAACGATTATGCTTTATTTGGCCCCAAATTCAGCACCTAAACGAGCACCAATTAAATCCACCGCTGCCGTGCCGAACCGCGGTTTTTCACGCACCAGGCCAGATCGACGTGCACGCTACGCCGGATCCGCCGCCTCCCCCGCCAGCGGCAAAAAGCGCGGCGCCACACGCGCCCTCAGGTTCCCGCTCTCGTCGGTACGATAAATCCCGCGCGCCACGTTATGCGGATGCGCGGCCGCGTCGGCCACGCTCAGCAGCGGCGCGAAACACGCGTCGGTGCCTTCGAGCAGCGCGCGCCAGTGTGCGGACGGCTGGCGAGCGAACACGTCGGCGAAACGCGCCTTCAGCGCCGGCCAGCGCGCGCGGTCGTACTGTGATGCCGGATCGACGTCGGCCAGCCCGAGCCGTTCGACCAGCAGCGCATAGAACGGCGGCTCCAGCGCGCCGATCGTCACGCACTCTCCGTCCGCGCAGCGGTACACGTCGTAAAACGGCGCATCGTGAAAGAGGCTCGGCTGCACGCCGTCGAGCTGCCCGTTCGCGCGCGCCCACAGCGCGAGCGAACCGAGCATCGACACGATATCGACGATCGCGCCGTCGACCACGCGCCCCGCGCCGCCGCCGCGCACGTCGAGCAGCGCACAGACGATCCCGAACGCGAGCCCGAGCGCGCCGCCGGCATCGCCGACGACGGTCGGCGGCAGCCCCGGCCGGCCGTCGCGCGGCGCGGACAGCGACAGCAGCCCCGTCAGCGCGACGTAGTTCAGGTCGTGCCCGGCCGCGGCCGCGAGCGGGCCGTGCTGGCCCCAGCCGGTCATCCGTCCGTACACGAGCTTCGGGTTGCGGCGCGCGCAAGCGTCGGGCCCGAGGCCGAGCCGCTCCATCACGCCGGGCCGCAGCCCCTCGATCAGCGCGTCGGCCCGCGCGATCAGGTCGAGCGCGGCGTCGCGGCCGGCCGGCGCCTTCAGGTCGAGTTCGACGATCGTCTTGCCTTCGCGCAGCAGATCGCCGTCGCGGGCCCGCAACGCGTCCGGCGCGCTCGTGCGGCCGGACGGCCGCGCGATCAGCGTGATCCGCGCGCCCATCCCGGCGAGCATCCAGCCCGCGAGCGGGCCGGGGCCGAGACCTTCGAATTCGACGATGTGGATGCCCGAAAGCGGCGTATCGAGTGGCATGCGATTCTCCTGTCCCGGTCGGCGCGTCGGCACTTGCGCCGGCGCGGTGCTTCGTGCGGCGGCTTGCATCCGGCACGCGCGCCTCAAACGAAAAATCCCTGCGCAGCGGGTTCCGCTTCGCAGGGATCGCGGCGCGTCATGCGCGTGCCGGTAGGCGCGTCAGAACGCGTCGCCCGGCACCCGCACCCAGCCTTCCATCAGCACGCGCGCGCTGCGGCTCATGATCGCCTTCGTGACGGTCCACTCGCCGTTCTCGAGCCGCGCCTCCGCGCCGACGCGCAGCGTGCCCGACGGATGGCCGAAGCGCACCGCGTTGCGTTCGCCGCCGCCCGCCGCCAGATTGACGAGCGTGCCGGGGATCGCCGCGGCCGTGCCGATCGCGACCGCCGCCGTGCCCATCATCGCGTGGTGCAGCTTGCCCATCGACATCGCGCGCACCAGCAGGTCGACATCCCCCGCGTTCACGCGCTTGCCGCTCGACGCGACGTAGTCGGCCGGCTTCGCGACGAACGCGATCTTCGGCGTGTGCTGCCGCGTCGCGATTTCGTCGAGCGTATCGATCAGGCCCATGCGCAGCGCGCCGTGCGCGCGGATCGTCTCGAACTTCTCGAGCGCCTTCGCATCGCCGTTGATCGCGTCCTGCAGCTCGGTGCCCGTATAGCCGATCGCTTCCGCCTCGACGAAGATCGTCGGGATGCCCGCGTTGATCATCGTCGCCTTCAGCGTGCCGACGCCCGGCACCGCGAGATCGTCGACGAGATTGCCGGTCGGAAACATCGAACCGCCCGCGCCCTCTTCCTCGGCGGCCGGGTCCATGAATTCGAGCTGCACCTCGGCGGCCGGGAACGTGACGCCGTCCAGCTCGAAATCGCCCGTCTCCTGCACCGCGCCGTTCGTGACCGGCACGTGCGCGACGATCGTCTTGCCGATGTTCGCCTGCCAGATCCGCACGGTCGCGACGCCGTCGCGCGGCACGCGCGCCGGATCGACGAGCCCGCCGCTGATCGCGAACGGGCCGACGGCCGCCGACAGGTTGCCGCAGTTGCCGGTCCAGTCGACGAACGCCTTGTCGATCGCGACCTGGCCGAACAGGTAGTCGACATCGTGGCCGGGCCGCGTGCTCTTCGACACGATCACCGTCTTGCTGGTGGACGACGTCGCGCCGCCCATCCCGTCGATCTGCTTGCCGTACGGATCGGGGCTGCCGATCACGCGCAGGAGCAGTGCGTCGCGCGCGGCGCCCGGCGCCTGCGCGGCGTCCGGCAGGTCCTGCAGCCGGAAGAACACGCCCTTGCTGGTACCGCCGCGGATATAGGTCGCGGGAATCCTGATTTGAGGAATATGAGCCATGTCTGTGTTCTCTCCGTGCGCCCGTCAGGCCGCCTGCGACGATTCGAGGAAGTCCTGCGCGAAACGCTGCAGCACGCCGCCCGCCTCGTAGATCGACACTTCCTCGGCCGTGTCGAGCCGGCACGTCATCGGCACCGCGACGCGCTCGCCGTTCTTGCGGTGAATCACGAGCGTCAGGTCGGCGCGCGGCGTACGCTCGCCGATCACGTCGAAGGTCTCGGTGCCGTCGATGCCGAGCGTCGTGCGGTTCGTGCCCGGCTTGAACTCGAGCGGCAGCACGCCCATCCCGATCAGGTTCGTGCGGTGGATCCGCTCGAAGCCTTCGGCGGCGATCGCCTCGACGCCCGCGAGCCGCACGCCCTTCGCGGCCCAGTCGCGCGACGAGCCCTGGCCGTAGTCGGCGCCGGCCACGACGATCAGCGGCTGCTTGCGGTTCATGTACGTCTCGATCGCCTCCCACATCCGCATGACCTTGCCGTCCGGCTCGACGCGCGCGAGCGAGCCCTTCTTCACCGCGCCGTCGACGACCGCCATCTCGTTGATCAGCGTCGGATTCGCGAAGGTCGCGCGCTGCGCGGTCAGGTGGTCTCCCCGGTGCGTCGCGTACGAGTTGAAGTCTTCTTCCGGCAGGCCCATCTTCGCGAGATATTCGCCGGCCGCGCTGTCCGGCAGGATCGCGTTCGACGGCGACAGGTGGTCGGTCGTGATGTTGTCGCCGAGCACCGCGAGCGGACGCATGCCCTTCAACGTGCGCTCGCCGGCCAGCGCGCCTTCCCAGTACGGCGGGCGGCGGATGTACGTGCTCTGCGCGCGCCAGTCGTACAGCGGCGCCGCACGCTCGCCGGCGTCGGCGCTGCGCGCGAACATCGGCTCGTAGACCTTGCGGAACTGCTCGGGCTTCACGCTCGACGCGACGATCGCATCGATCTCCTCGTCGGTCGGCCAGATGTCCTTCAGCGTGACGGGCTTGCCGTCCCGGTCGTGGCCGAGCACGTCCTTCTCGATGTCGAAGCGGATCGTGCCGGCGATCGCGTAGGCGACGACGAGCGGCGGCGACGCGAGGAACGCCTGCTTCGCATACGGGTGGATGCGGCCGTCGAAGTTGCGGTTGCCGGACAGCACGGCCGTCGCGTACAGGTCGCGATCGACGATTTCCTGCTGGATCTTCGGGTCGAGCGCGCCCGACATCCCGTTGCAGGTCGTGCACGCGAACGCGACGATGCCGAAGCCGAGCTTCTCGAGTTCGGGCAGCAGGTTCGCTTCTTCCAGGTACAGCTCGACCGCCTTCGAGCCCGGCGCGAGCGAGCTCTTCACCCACGGCTTGCGCGTGAGGCCCTTCGCGTTCGCGTTGCGCGCGAGCAAGGCCGCGGCGATCACGTTGCGCGGGTTGCTGGTGTTCGTGCAGCTCGTGATCGCGGCGATGATCACCGCGCCGTCGGGCATCTCGCCCGGCTTCTCTTCCCACTGGCCGGCGATCCCGCGCGCGGCCAGATCGGACGTCGGCAGCCGCTTGTGCGGGTTCGACGGACCGGCCATGTTGCGCACGACGCTCGACAGGTCGAACGTCAGCGTGCGTTCGTACTGCGCGTTGGCCAGCGTGTCGGCCCACAGGCCGGCCGCCTTCGCGTAGGTCTCGACGAGCCTGACCTGCTCGTCGCTGCGGCCGGTGAGGCGCAGGTAGTCGGTCGTCTGGCCGTCGATGAAGAACATCGCGGCCGTCGCGCCGTATTCGGGCGCCATGTTCGAGATCGTCGCGCGGTCGCCGAGCGTGAGGCTCGCCGCCCCTTCGCCGCGGAATTCCAGGTACGCGCCGACCACCTTCTCCTTGCGCAGGAACTCGGTCAACGCGAGCACGATGTCGGTCGCGGTGATGCCGGGCTGGCGCTTGCCGGTCAGCTCGACGCCGACGATGTCCGGCAGGCGCATCCACGACGCGCGGCCGAGCATCACGTTCTCGGCCTCGAGGCCGCCCACGCCGATCGCGATCACGCCGAGCGCGTCGACGTGCGGCGTGTGGCTGTCGGTGCCGACGCAGGTGTCCGGGTACGCGACGCCGTCGTGCGCCTGGATCACCGGCGACATTTTCTCGAGGTTGATCTGGTGCATGATGCCGTTGCCCGGCGGGATCACGTCGACGTTCTCGAACGCCTTCTTCGTCCACTCGATGAAGTGGAAGCGATCCTCGTTGCGGCGATCCTCGATCGCGCGGTTCTTCGCGAACGCGTCCGGATCGAAACCGCCGCATTCGACGGCGAGCGAGTGGTCGACGATCAGTTGCACGGGCACGACCGGGTTCACCTTCGCCGGGTCGCCGCCGCCGTCGGCGATCGCGTCGCGCAGGCCGGCGAGATCGACGAGCGCCGTCTGCCCGAGGATGTCGTGGCACACCACGCGCGCCGGGAACCACGGGAAGTCGCGTTCGCGCTTGCGCTCGATGATCTGCTTCAGCGAATCGGCGAGGATCGCCGGGTCGCAGCGGCGCACGAGGTTTTCGGCAAGGACGCGCGACGTGTACGGCAGCGTGTCGTAGGCGCCGGGCGCGATCGCGTCGACCGCGGCACGCGCGTCGAAATAGTCCAGCGACGTGCCGGGCAGGGGTTTGCGGTTGGCGGTATTCATGATGTGGGGCGGGAATCGGGGTATGACGTTCCGCGCGCGCCGGCCGCCCGCATCACGGGCATCGGCGCGCGCGGCAGGTGTTTCAGCGCTTCTCGATCGGCACGAACTGCAGGTCTTCCGGGCCCGTGTAGTTCGCGCTCGGGCGGATGATCTTGTTGTCGATGCGTTGCTCGATGATGTGCGCGCTCCAGCCCGACGTACGCGAGATCACGAACAGCGGCGTGAACATCGCGGTCGGCACGCCCATCATGTGATACGACACCGCGCTGAACCAGTCGAGGTTCGGGAACATCTTCTTCGCCTCCCACATCACCGACTCGAGGCGCTCGGCGATGTTGTACAGCTTCAGGTCGCCCGCTTCCTTCGACAGCTTGTGCGCGACGCCCTTGATCACCTTGTTGCGCGGATCGGAGATCGTGTAGACCGGGTGGCCGAAGCCGATCACGACTTCCTTGTTCTCGACGCGGCGGCGGATGTCCGCTTCGGCGTCGTCCGGCGAGCTGTAGCGGCTCTGGATGTCATACGCGACCTCGTTCGCGCCGCCGTGCTTCGGCCCGCGCAGTGCGCCGATCGCACCGGTGATCGCCGAGTAGATGTCCGAGCCCGTGCCCGCGATCACGCGGCCCGTGAACGTCGACGCGTTGAATTCGTGCTCCGCGTACAGGATCAGCGACGTGTGCATCGCCTCGACCCACGACTTCGACGGCGTCTTGCCGTGCAGCAGATGCAGGAAATGGCCGCCGATCGAGTCGTCGTCGGTTTCCGTCTCGATGCGCTTGCCGTTGTGCGAGAAGTGATACCAGTACAGCAGCATCGAGCCGAGCGACGCCATCAGGCGGTCGGCGATGTCGCGCGCGCCCGGCAGGTTGTGGTCGTCCTTCTCCGGCAGCACGGTGCCCAGCACCGACACGCCCGTGCGCATCACGTCCATCGGGTGCGCGGACGCCGGGATCTGCTCGAGCGCCGCCTTCAGCGCGCTCGGCAGGCCGCGCAGCGCGCGCAGCTTGGTCTTGTACGCAGCCAGTTCGGTCAGGTTCGGCAGCGTGCCGTGCACGAGCAGGTGCGCGATTTCCTCGAATTCGCACGATTCGGCGACGTCGAGAATGTCGTAGCCGCGGTAATGCAGGTCGTTGCCGGTCTTGCCGACCGTGCACAGCGCCGTGTTGCCGGCCGTCACGCCCGACAGCGCCACCGATTTCTTCGGCTTGAATGCGCCTGCGGCGGCCGGTGCTGCTGCGTCTTTCGTCTCGCTCATGTTTCCGTTCTCCAATGTTCCAGATGCCTGTATCGGGGGGCGGGCCGCGTTACTTCTTGCCCTGCGCGAACAGCTCGTCGAGCTTGCGTTCGTATTCGTGATAGCCGAGGAAGTCGTACAGCTCGGCGCGCGTCTGCATCGTCGGCACGGCCGCCTTCTGCGTGCCGTCGCGGCGCAGCGTTTCGTAGAAATTCAGCGCGGCCTTGTTCATCGCGCGATACGCGCCGCAGCAGTACAGCGCGATGTCGACGTTCGCCTCGCGCAGTTCGTCGAGCGTGAACAGCGGCGTCGAACCGAACTCGGTCAGGTTCGCGAGGATCGGCACCTTCACGGCTGCCTTGAAGCGGCGGTAGTCGTCGAGCGACTTCATCGCTTCCGGGAAGATCATGTCCGCGCCGGCTTCGACGTACGCGACCGCGCGCTCGATCGCCGAGTCGATCCCTTCCGCGGCGGCCGCATCCGTGCGCGCCATGATCACGAACTGGTCGTCGGTCCGCGCATCGACCGCGGCCTTGACGCGATCGACCATTTCCTCGGTCGGCACGACTTCCTTGCCCGGGCGGTGGCCGCAGCGCTTCTGGCCGACCTGGTCCTCGAGGTGCACGGCCGCGACGCCGGCCTTGATGAACGAGCGGACCGTGCGCGCGATGTTGAACGCGCCGCCCCAGCCCGTGTCGATGTCGACCAGCAGCGGCAGGTCGGTCGCGTTGGTGATCCGGTTCGCGTCGATCAGCACGTCTTCCATCGTGCTGATGCCGAGGTCGGGGATCCCGAGCGAGTTCGCGGCGACGCCGCCGCCCGACAGGTAGACGGCCTTGAAACCGACGGCCTGCGCCATCTTGGCCGCGTACGCGGTGATCGCGCCGACCACCTGCAGCGGCTGTTCCGCCGCGACTGCCGCGCGGAATTTCGCGCCGGCGCTCTGAAGATGCGTATTGCTCATGAACGGCCTCCTGATGGAATGCCTGATAACAGCAAGGACCGGGCCAGCGCGCGAAACGTCGCTAACCCCCTGATTCTTAAGCAACCGGTCCGGGCGGCACGATGTCCACCGATTTCAATTCGGCAATTTCATGTTTCAAAAATGAAATCTCACGCGCATAATCGATCGTCATGGACCTCTCCTCGACCAAGCCCGTCGGCCCGGCCGATCGTACGGTGCGCCCGCGCATCTGGGCGATGGGCATCAGCCGCCTGCGCGACCTGTTTCGCGAGATCGCCGGCGAATTCGACGAACGCGCCGACGTGCGCATCGTGACGCGCGCGTATGAGGATGCGCTCGGCGCGATCGCCGAGGCCGGTGCCGCGCGGCCCGACGTGATCGTCGCGGCCGGCTCGAACGGCGGCTTCCTGAAGACGCGTGCGCCGGTGCCGGTGGTGGTGGTATCGCCGACCGGCTTCGACGTGATGCAGGCACTCGCGCGCGCCCGGCGCGACGCGTCGCGGATCGCGCTCGTCAGCGCCGGGGACACCCCGCCTGAAGTGCGCCGCTTCGTCGCCGCGTACGGCCTCGACGTGCAGTTTGCGTCATATCAGTCCGCGCAGGAAGCGGAAGCCTGCGTGCACGACCTGCACGATCGCGGCATCGAGACGATCGTCGGCCCCGGCCTCGTCACCGATCTCGCGGCGAGTGCCGGCATGGGCGCGGTGTTCCTGTATTCGCACGCCTCCGTGCGCAAGGCTGTCGAAACGGCGCTCGAGGTCGCGTATGCGACGCACGCCGAGGCGTTCCGCCGCCAGCGGCTCGACACGCTGCTGCAGCATCTGCGCGACGGCGTGGTCGCGCTCGACGCACACGGCCGCGTCGAGGCGATCAACGAGCGGCTCGCGTCGGCGCTCGGGGTCGAACCCGCGGCGGCGGTCGGCCGCGCGCTCGTCGACCTGCGGCCCGAGCTGCGCACGCTGCGCGGCGAGGACGGCGACGCGCTCGCCACCGTACGCGGCGTGCGCTACGTCGTGCATCGCGGGCCGCTCGTCGATCGCGGCGTGACGTCGGGCAGCGTGCTGACGTTCCAGGAATCGCGGGCGGTCGAACGGCTCGACCGCGCGTTGCGTTCGCAGCCGACCACGCAGCAGTTCGCCGCGCGCTACGCGCTCGACGACGTGGTCGGCGCCTCGGCGCCGATGACGCGCGTACGCGACCTCGTGCGCCGCTACGCGAAATCCGATGCGACCGTGCTCGTGCTCGGCGAAAGCGGCACCGGCAAGGAAATGATCGCGCAGAGCCTGCACGGGCTGTCCGCGCGGCGCAGCTACCCGTTCGTCGCGGTCAACTGCGGCGCGTTTCCGGAAGCGCTGCTCGAGAGCGAGCTGTTCGGTTACGAGGAAGGCGCGTTCACCGGCGCGCGGCGCGGCGGCAAGACCGGCCTGTTCGAGGCCGCGCATCGCGGCACGCTGTTTCTCGACGAGATCGGCGAGATGCCGCCGTCGCTGCAGAGCCGGCTGCTGCGCGTGCTGCAGGAGCGCGAAGTGATCCGGCTCGGCTCGACCGAGCCGATCCGCATCGACGTGCGCGTGATCGCCGCGACGCACCGGCCGCTGCTCGCGGCCGTCGAGGCCGGCACGTTCCGCGCCGATCTCTATTACCGGCTCAACATCCTGAACGTCGGCCTGCCGCCGCTGCGCGAGCGCGCGGCCGACATCCCCGCGCTCGCCGCGGCGCTGCTCGTGCAGGCTGCACGGCGCGAATCGCGTCTCGCCGAACGCCTGCGCGATGCCGGCGACGCCGCGCGCGTGCTCGACGCGACCGGGGCGACGCTCGCGCGCTACCGGTGGCCCGGCAATGTGCGCGAGCTGCAGAACGTGATCGAGCGGATCGCGGTGGAACTCGCCGAGGAAGCCGATGAAAACGATCCCGCGGCCGCGTGCGGCACGCTCGATCCCGACGCGCTGCGGACGATCGCCCCCGAACTGTTCGCGGCGCCGCCCGACGCGGCCGGCACCGACGACGCGCAGACCTTGCACGCGCGCCGCCGTCGCGCGGAAGCCGACGAGATCCGCGCGGTGCTCGACGCGTGCGGCGGCGACCGCGACCGCGCGTGCGCGATGCTCGGCATCAGCAAGACGACGCTGTGGCGGAAGCTGTCGGCGAAATAAGCCCGGCGGACGGCCGGTCTGTCAGTCGGCCTTGTGATAGTGGCGGTACGCCTTGGCGCGATTGCCGCACGACGACATCGAGCACCAGCGGCGGCTGCCGTTCTTGCTGTCGTCGATGAACAACCACTGGCACGCGTCGTTCGCGCAGCGCTTGACCTTCGCGAACCGCGCGCCGCCGAGCAGGTCGATCGCCGACCACAGCACCGGGCTCAGCAACCCGGCGAGCGTCGCGCCCGCGCTCCTGACCCGCCACGCATAACCGCCGTCGATGCGCGCCAGCGCGACGCGCGGCGACGCTTCCGCCAGAAAGCCGCCGAGCAGCGCGAGATCGTCCGCGTGCGGCTCGCGCTGCTCGGCCTGCGCATGAAAGAGCCGATACAACGCCTCGCGCAACGCGAGCGCACGCGCCAGCATCGCCGGCTCGCCTTCCTCCACCCCACGTGCACGACAGGCTTCCGCCACGCCGGCCGGCACGCCGGCGTGTTCGCGGCACCACGCCAGCAGGTCGTCCAGCGTGCCGAAGGTTTCCGTCGGCGGATCGCTGCCGCGCCAGTACAGCGTGTTCATGAAATCGATGCCCAGCGTTTCGGGCGGCGATGGAATCAGGCAGTCCGTCGCGACGGAAGGTTGCGTTTTGCTCATGACGCGATCGTATCTAACCACCATGCCGGTTGACAAGCCTCCGGGCACTTTCTAACATAACCGGCATGGTAGTTATAAATAGGTCTGCTGCACGGACAACCGCCTCGGTCCAGGGAGTCACAGTCGATCGATCGTCTTTCGTATGGCGTTATCCACAACGGCCGCACGTTCCACGACAGCACGCTCGGCACACTCCGCTACAAGCGGCTTGCATGGCGGTTATGAGCAGGTTTGCCGCACCGACGTCCCCTTTCAGTCCACAAGGAGCCACAGATGATCGATCACCTTTCGTTCGGCGTTGCACACATCGGCCGCAGCCGCACCTTCTACGACCACGCGCTCGGCGCACTCGGCTACAAGCGGCTGTATAGCGACGACGGTTCCATCGGGTACGGCACGACCGAGCCGAAGCTGTGGTTGCAGCACGCGGCACGCCCCGTCGTCGCCGATCCCGACTCGGGGTTGCACCTGTCGTTCAAGGCCGCGTCGCCGGTCGAGGTCGACGCGTTCTACCGCGCCGCGCTCGCGCACGGCGGCCAGGACAACGGCGGGCCGGGCAAGCGCGAACACTACGGTCCCGGCTATTACGCGGCGTTCGTCGTCGATCCCGACGGATATCGGCTGGAAGCGCATTGCGAACTCGACAACATCGTGTGACGCCGCGTGGATTCACCGTAGACAAATGCGAAGGGCCCGATTCCGCATCCTGCGGAATCGGGCCCTTTCGGGTGTTGGCACGCCGGCGCCGGTTACCGCGCGTCGCGCGCAGGCTGCAACTGCTCGCCGAGCCCGTCGATCCCGAGGCGCACCGTCTGGCCGGCCTTCAGGAACACCGGTGACGGCTTGATGCCCATGCCGACGCCCGGCGGCGTGCCGGTCGTGATCACGTCGCCCGGCTGCAGCGTCATGCAGGTCGACAGATACGCGATCAACTGTGCGACCGTGAACACCATCGTGCGCGTGTTGCCGTTCTGATATCGGTGGCCGTCGACTTCGAGCCAGAGGTCGAGACGCTGCGGATCGGGCACTTCGTCGCGCGTGACGAGCCACGGGCCGATCGGGCCGAACGTGTCGAAACCCTTGCCCTTGTCCCACTGGCCACCGCGCTCGATCTGCCATTCGCGCTCGGACACGTCGTTGACGACGCAATAGCCCGCGACGTAATCGAGCGCGTTCGCTTCGGCGACGTCCTTGCAGGTCGTGCCGATCACGACGCCGAGTTCGACTTCCCAGTCGGTCTTGACCGAACCCTTCGGAATGTCGATGCCGTCGTTTGGACCGCAGATCGAACTCGTCCATTTGCCGAACACGACCGGCTCCTTCGGGACCGGCATGCCGGCTTCCGCCGCGTGATCGGCATAGTTCAGACCAATGCCGATGAACTTGCGGACGTGCCCGACGCACGCGCCGATGCGCGGCTCGTCGGCTACGAGCGGCAGCGTGGCCGGATCGATCGCGCGCAGCCGCGCGAGACCCGCGTCGGACAGCACGTCGCCGGCAAGATCCGGCACGTGTGCGGACAGGTCGCGAATCCGGCCGGCCGCGTCGAGGATACCGGGCTTTTCCTGGCCGGACGGGCCATAGCGAAGCAGTTTCATCGTGCTACCTCTGTTGTCGAATGGGACAGGATACCGGCGACGCGGCCCTTCGTGGCCGCGCACCGGACGGATTGTCGATCGTCGATTGCGCGCGTCGACACCGCACCCGGCGGGCCGTCGACGCGCGAAGGTCGCGCGGGCGCAGCGATCGCGGCGTCGTACGAACAGTACGGCGCGCATCGAGCGGGCGGCCGCCGGTCTGCGCATCGGCGACGACGGCCCGGCACCCGCGACGCGTGCCGGACCATGCCGGCCGGCTTCACGCGCGGCCGCGCCGTCGCTGGCCCGCCCGACTTTGTACCATCGGCCGCGCACCGTGAAATGGCGCGCAACGGATACCGACTATTGGCGTGCCTGCGGACATTGCGGCGCAGCATTGGATACGCATCCCTCGACCGACCGGTCGGGCTGGCCGGCATCGCCTGCCATCAGACCATGAATACTGGATATTCGGGGTGCCCCTGTCATCGAGAACGTTTGCCAATCCGTTCTTGTTCGGTAATGATCGGTAAAAAGACGCTGCATTGCACACTGCATGTTTATTGCTAAGCTCGAACAGATGGCTTTCATCGCCATTCGCGGGCCCACCCTATGCGCGTGCAGAACCGGCCAGCGTGCGTCGCCAACCGACTGACGGTAATCCCCCAACCTCACATCGACAATGCAGACAACCAACGACCCGCTTCCCGGCTGCGACGCACGGGAATCGATGGCCGCTATCGACCGCTATCGCGCCCCCGCGCTCGACAAGGGGCTCGACATTCTCGAACTCCTGTCCGAGCAGAAAGAAGGACTCACCCGCACCGAAATCACGAAGGAACTCGGCCGCAACGCGAGCGAGATCTACCGGATGCTCGAACGCCTCGTCGCTCGCCGCTACGTGATGCGCTCGACCGGCGGCGATCGCTACACGCTCAGCCTCAAGCTGTTCGCGCTCGCGCACCGGCATCCGCCGATGAGCCGGCTGATCGCCGAAGCCCTGCCGCCGATGCAGCGCTTCGCCGACGCGGCCGAACAGTCGTGCCACCTGTCGGTCTACGATCGCGGCAACCTGCTCGTGATCGCACAGGTCGACGGGCCCGGCCCGTGGGGCGTGTCGGTCCGGCTCGGCTCGCGCATCGGGCTCGCCGATACGGCGTCGGGACGCGTGATGCTGTCGTTCCAGGGCCCCGAGCAACGCGCGCACATGCTGGCCGAGCATCGCCAGGTCAAGGGCGAGACGCCGCTGAACGAGCAGGAACTCGCGTACGCGTGCCAGTCCATTCGGCAGGATGGCTACCTGCGCCAGGACAGCCGCCAGGCCTATGGCGTGACCGACCTGAGCGCGCCGATCCTCGGGCCGTCCGGCCATGCGATCGCGGTGCTGACCTGCCCGTACATGCGCCGGATCGATGCGCATGCGGCCCCGTCCGTCGACCTCGTCGTCGAAGGGTTGCGCGACACGGCCTCCCATCTGTCGATGGGACGCATCGAGATCTGCTGACACGCGGATGCTTCCCGATGCACACCGGGGGACGCCGGTGCGGTGCGCGATATGCGATGCACGATTTGCGGTGCCATATCGTGCGCTCGCGGCGCTACGCTAAAATAGCGGCCCTCTCAAAAACTACGATGGCCGGTTGTCGCGGCCGTCGTGTCCGATGGATGTCATGGCCAAACTTCTGAACGATCAAGAATTCCAGCGTTTCTCCGAACTTCAGCAGAAGCAGGCAAGCTTCACGATCACGCCCGACGAAGCGGACGAGCTGCGCGATATCGTCGCGCGCGCGCAGCAGAAGCGCGACGATCGCGCCGCCGCAATGCAGGCGATCGAAAACTACATCGAGCAGTTCGACATCACACCCGACGAACTCTTCTCGCCCGAGCAGATCGGCGACGCGGCCCGCACCTACGGGCTCATCACGGCGACCAAGAAGGAACGCACGCTGCCGCCGTCGATCACGTTCAACGGCAAGCCGTACCAGTGGACCAAGACGCTTCCGGACGACGTGCGCGGCGCGCTGTTCGACGCATTCACGTCCGGCGAATCGGTCAAGCGCTTCATCGCGATGCCGAAAGACACCGCGCGCTGTGCATTGACGATCGCCCGCCTCGAGCGCGAAACCGGCGCCGTCTATGCCGATCCGCACCTCGAGGAACTCGCGATTTCGCGCGACCAGGTGAACGACGCGGCGTCGAAACTCGCCGCGTAAATGCGGCCTCGGGCACGGTTCATGCGTGCCCGAACCCCGGCGCGGCGCCCGCATTGACCGGCGCCGCGCTCACGGGAGCGGTGCATCCACCCGCTCCCGAAAAGTCTCACCTCAGCCTCCCGCAGGCGCTCACCGACACCTCCCGAACACGCTCACCGAAGGCTCCCGAAGACGCTCACCAAGGTCTCCCGAATATCCTCACCGGATGCTCCCGCAAGCCCTCACCGAGACGTCCTGGAAAGGCTCACCGGCGGCTCCCGCAAGGGCTCACCGGTCGCCCCCGGGAAGGCTCACCGAACGCTCCCGTATCGGCTCACCACACATTCACGGAAACGCTCACTGGCCGCTCCCGAAAAATCTCACCTTTACGGTCGATCCGAATTGGCGACGCCGGCATACGGTGCGCAAAACGCTTGAATACCTCGCGTAAAGGCCATGCGGAGCAGGCAACGCGATGCTCGGCAAGCGCCTCCAGACGCCGCCGGCATCGACCTGGCAACGGCTCGGTACATTCAGGCGCTTCTTCCGAAAGCGCATGCCAATACTTTGCATTCCTGAGTGAATGAATGCGCAACATGGTGAATGCCGGAGCCGTCCACTTGCATACGGTGCCTCCTCGCTTCACGCAGCCGGCCACCGCTACGGCTGCAGCTTCATCCTGAAGCCCACGACGCCAGGCTCCTCCGTGGTCGACACCGTGAAGCCGCACGACTTCGCGAGCGAGATCATCGCCGAATTCTCGCGCAGTGCCTCGCCAACCATCCAGGCGGTTCCGCGCGAACGCGCGTAGTCGATGATGCGGGCCATCATCAGCCTGCCGAGCCCTTTGCCCTTCTGATCGGGACGTACCGCGATCGCGAACTCCGCCGTCTCGTTGTCGGGGTCGGCGACCGCGCGCACCACCGCGAGCGTGTGGTCGCGCCCCGACGCGTCGGTGAACGACACGATGAAAGCCATCTCGCGGTCGTAATCGATCTGCGTCATGCGCGCCACCTGCGAATGATCGAAGCTGCGCACCGCGCCGAAGAAACGCATCCGCAGATCGTCCGGCGTCATCGCGCCGAGCAGTTCGTTGTGCGCGGCTTCGTCTTCCGGACGGATCGGGCGGATCGTCACCGTCTCGCCGCGCCACTCGAGCGTCTGTTCGAGGTGCCGCGGATACGGCATGATCGCGAGCCGGCTGCGCCCCGTGGCCAGCGTGATGCGCGGCGCGATCACGCGCGCGCCGTCGGACAGCACGCGCAGCGTGACCGACAGCGCGACAACTTCGCGGACGTCGCAGACGACCTGCGACAACGCCGTCACCGCGTCGAGCGTCGGCTCGACGGGCGTACTGCGCGCATACGGCGAACGCTCCATCACCGCACGCGCAAGCACGGTATTCAGCGGCGGCAGGCCGTAGACGACGAATGGCGCCGAGACACCGTCCGCGGGCGGCACGGCATAGCGGAACACCGGACCGAAGTTCGAATCGTCGTACATGTCGACCGTGATATCGACGACTTTCCTGCCCGCCGGCTCGTCAGCCTGCTCGCCATGCAAGCCGAAATGGGACAGCCAGCGCAACGCGGCATCGCCGGCCAGTTCATGCTGGCCGGTTTCGACCATCCGGCGCGCTTCCGCCTGCGCCGACGCGACGCATTCGGCCGGCTGCGGCGGCGTGCCTTCGGGCGTCTGCATCAGCAATTGTCGCCCGAGGTTGTAGTCGACGAGACGCGCATACGCGCGCGCGAGCCGCTGCGGTGTCGTATGGACCGGAATGCCGTTCGCGTGCAGCGCATCGCGCGTCGCCGCATCGACCGCGCCGAAGAAACACGCGAGGATGCCGCGATGCGCGTATTGCCGCGAGTCGATCAACGTGCGTGCAACCGAATCGGCCGGCGCGCTGTGGGACGTCGAATGGACGACGAACAGCGTGCCCGTTTGCGGGAACGGCGCAAGCGCCTGGATCGCCGCGGCAAAGTGCTCGGGGCGTGCATCGTCGCCCAGCGTCAGCGGATTGCCGGGCGCGGCCAGATGCGGCAGCGCGGCCGATACGGCCGAGGTTGCCGCCGGCGGCCAGTCGGCCAGCGCGACGCGCACTTCCGCGACCGCATCGACCGCCAGCTTCGCGACACCCGCGTCGCTGGTGACGAGCGTCGCCGCGCCGCGCGCGGTGACGCGGCCGACGCCGAGCGTCTCGATCTCGTCGAGCAGATCGTCGAGCGCATCGACACGCACCATGCCCGCGCGCTGGAACGCCGCCGTATAGAGTGCGTCGCCGGGATCGGCACGCCCGGTGCGCAACGCGAGGACCGGCTTGTTGCGGGCGGCCGCGCGCGCGGCCGACATGAACTTGCGCGCCGCGCGCACGGTATCGAGTTCGAGCAGGATCGCGCGCGTGCCGGGATCGCTCGCCAGATAATCGAGTACGTCGCCTGCATCGACGTCGGACTCGCTGCCGAGCGCGACGACATGCGAAAAGCCGAGGCCGCGCGCGTCGGCCCAGCCGAGCACCGCGTTCGTCAGCGCGTTCGATTGCGACACCCACGCAACGCCGCCCGATCGCGCCGTATAGGCCGGCGCACCGAAATGCGCGTGCCGCGCGGGCGACAACACGCCGAGGCTGCCGGGCCCGACGATACGGAGCACGAACGGCTTCGCCGCCTTCAGCATGCGATCGACCGCGGCACGATCGGCGTCCGTGCGCGCCTCGCCGACGATCACCGCGACACGCGTACCGAGCTCGCCGAGCTTGCGCACGATGCCGGCCCAGGTGGCGGGCGGCGTGCAGATCACGGCAACCGACGGCGGCGCGGGCAGCCGGTCGACGTCCGACGCGACCGCATGCCCGTCCAGTTCCCGGTACTTCGGATTGACGGGCCACACGGGCCCCTGAAACGCGCCGTCGAGCACACGCGACCACACCATCGCGCCGATACTGCCCGCGCGCGACGACGCGCCGACGACGGCAACGGACTTGGGCTGGAACAACGCATCGAGATGGCGAACGGTCACATCGACTCCCTGCGGTGACGAAAGACGACACGATCGGCATGCGGCCGGACAGGCCGTGCGCCGATCGACGCGAACCCCAAGCATAGGCGAAGCGCATGCGGCTGCCTATATGCCGAACGGCTGACTACTCGACGCGCATCAACGCTCGCATCATGGACCTGCAACACACGCGGCAGCCCATCGCCGCACAACCCGGCTCGACGCTGCAGCCGCTTCCTCAAAGGTGAGGGTTTACAGGAGCCATGGTGAGTATCTTCGGGATCAGCACGACGCCGTGCGCAAATACGCGAAAGGTGATGAGAATCCGCGGCACGCCTGCACCGCGAAAATCGCGAATGCCCATGCGCATGCGCGGCGTAATTGCACGGTTGTTTACGGGAATTCGCCGCGATATACGGCCGAATCGCGGTGAATCCGCAAACGGAGGCCGTCAATTGCGCGGCATCGCGCATCCATTCGGCAGGGAAAATCGCACGGCGACTGCGCAAAAACAAAACGGTGCGACGGCCGCATGGCCATTCGCACCGTCGGTCGGCACACGAAAGGTGAGGATTTTCGGGAGTCAGTCCTTGATCAGGAAACGTGCGCGGTTCTTGCCGAGCCAGGTCGGTGCCCGCCCGCGGCCGCTCCACGTCTCGCCCGTCTTCGGATTCAGGTACTTCGGCGGCAACGACCGCTTCGGCTTCGCGGCGGCAGCGACGGCGGACCCTATCGGACGAAAACCGAGCTCCTCCGGCGTAATGTCGTATTCCTCGATTTTCGCGCGGATTTCGGCAATCGCTTCGGCAATCGCCTTTTCACGTTCCTTGTCGATCTTTTGCTGAAGCCGTTCGAGCTGTGCGGACAGTTGCCTGTAGGTCGCCATATGGATGGGACTCCGTGAGTGTTATTCGTGAAAAATAGGTAACTCCAAGCAAACAGAAAAGCGCTTCGCCCGATCGTGGTCTCCTCAGCCGGTCATGTCGGGATCAATAACCGCTTTTCTTCTTGCATGCGAAGAGAAGATTTCGCACGGCGTCATCCGTCGATTGCTGGATCACTTCGAAATCCCCGTTGCACATCGCCCGGGCATTGTCCGTGCAATTGCTCCAGTCGCGACCGGTGCATTGCACCTGTGTCGTCGGGCGTCCGTCGGACGTGAACAGCGGCGCGCTGCCGCCACACCCGCCAAGCCCCGCAACCAGAGCCAACAATGCGGCCGCCCGAGACCGCCGCCAGACCGACGCAAGCATGTGTTTCATTGTTCTTCCCGTCAACCTTTTTTTGAATGTCGCGAGTATGCCATGCGCGGCCTTTCCGTCGTCAATTCGGCGCGCGGTCCGGTTGCCCGCGCGCCTTGTACGGCAAGCTCCGGCGGGGATCGTCGGTGATGCGAACGAAAACCTGCTCGACGTCCGGCAGCGCCTCGAATTCGCGTTGCAGCGCCTGGCGATCGAACGCCGTATCCGCGCATCCTTCGACGTAGATGAAACGTCGCTGCACGGTGATCCACAGGCTCGTGCCGCGCAGGCGATCCGAGCCGGCGAAGTGCGCCTTCGCGGCATCGGCGATCGACGCGTCATACATATACGAGTTCGGCTTCGTGCAGCGGTGCGCGAGCCAGCAGGTCGTGCCGCGTTCCGCGCGGTAATGCGCATCGTCCGTCATCTCGGCACGCGTCATCCACGGGCCGAGCGGCAGCGGGCATTCGGCCACGTCCCACGACAGCGCGACGAACGGATCGTTGTACCAGTTGCGCCGCGCCTCGGGCGCGTCGGCGTCGCCGGATTGCGCGAACGAGGAAGTCGCCAGCAACAGGGCCAGCCACCCAGCGATGCCGATCCGCTTCATCGTGATCTCCTGTTCGATGCTTCACGTCCGGGCGCCTCGGCATCGCCGATCGGCCTACCGGTCGATACCCAGTGCCGCAAGCTTCTTGTAAAGCGTCGCGCGGCCGATCCCGATGCGCGCGGCCGCCTCGACGACCTTCCCGTCGCAGGCCGCCAGCGCATCGGTCAGGAACTGGCGCTCCCACGCCGCCAACGCATCCGCATACGAGGCGACCGGCGCCCCGGATGCGCCGGGTGCTTCGCCCGCGCGCGGCTCGACCGGCGTCGCGGCAAGCCGCTGCGCGAGTGCCGCGGCGTCCGTCGAGACGCGCACCGGCCCGAGGAACGGCGCGAGCGCGCGCGCATCGATCACGGCACGATCCGACAGCATCAACGCGCGCTCCAGTGTATTGCGCAACTCGCGCACGTTGCCGGGCCACGGATACGCACACAGCATCCGCAGCGCGTCGTCGGTCAGTTCGCAGTGCGCGGCGCGCCCGTGCTGCGCGGCCAGCTCCTCGAGCGTCGCGTAGACGAGCGCCGCGATGTCGGATGCGCGCGCGCGCAACGGCGGCGCATGGATCGTCAGCACGTTCAGCCGGTAATAGAGATCGGCACGAAAACGCCCAGCCGCGACGAGTGCCGGCAGGTCGGCCGACGTCGCGGCGATGATCCGGACGTCCGCGCGCACGATCCGGTTCGAGCCGACCGGCTCGAACTCCTTGTCCTGCAGCACGCGCAGCAGCTTGCCCTGCAACGGCAGCGGCATGTCGCCGATCTCGTCGAGAAACAGCGTGCCGCGATCGGCCAGTTCGAACTTGCCGACGCGCCCCTTGCGGTCGGCGCCCGTATACGCGCCGGGCGCCGCGCCGAAGAATTCGGTTTCGAGCAGCGTATCGGGAATCGCGGCGACGTTGACGGTCACGAGCGGCTGGAGCGCGCGCGCCGACGCCGCGTGGATCGCATGCGCGAGCAATTCCTTGCCGGTGCCCGTCTCGCCGAGCAGCAGCACCGGCGAATCGACCTGCGCGGCCCGCCGCCCCTGCCGCTTGGTTTCGAGGCTCGCGGCACTCGTGCCGACGAAACTCGCGAACGTGTATTTCGCGCGGCGCGCCTGCGCGAGCGAACGCTGCGTCGCGATCAGCTGCTGCTGAAGCTGCGCATAGCGGGAAAAGATCGGCGTGAGCGTCTTCAACTGGTCGAACAGCGCGAAGCCGATCGCGCCGACCGTCTCGCCGGCCTCGTTCTTCAGCGGCAGGCGCGTGACGACGAGCGGCTCGCGGCCCGTCTCCATGATGTCGAGCAGGATCGGCTGCCCGGTCGATACAACCTCGCGCATCAGGCTGTTCGGAATCACGGCTTCGCAGTCGAGGCCGACGGCCTGCTGCGGATCGGCGAAGCCGAAGCGCGCCGCGTAACGATCGTTCATCCACACGACGCGCGCATCGCGATCGACGACCACCGTGCCCGCGCTCGAATCCTCGAAGGTCCGGAACAGCGACTCGGCGGCACGCCGCAGCACGTCGCCGTAGTTGACGGGCAGGCGGGCCCAGTCGTTCATCATCGTGTCTTCGTCTCCATGTATTTTCGACCGGATGTCTCCGGAACGAGACGGATTATCTCACCCCGGAGACGCGCCGCAATGCGTTGCCCGGGCATGCCCTGCGCGAATTCGCGCGCTGGCCGGACGGCCATATCGTCTCCGGATGGAGACGTTTTCTGTAGAATCGTCAGACATTGGCCGGCGCGGGCCCGCCTGCCTGCGGCGGACCCATGTCCGGCGGCGCAATCCGGCCGATGGCACGAAACCTGCACGAACCTGAGCCGGTCCGCGGCGCGTCGCGCGATCGAACAACAACCAAAGCCATTAGGAGACTCCCTTGTCTTTCGTGATCGTCCTCGCCGCGCTGGCGTTCCTGATGTTCGCTGCGTATCGCGGCTACAGCGTGATCCTGTTCGCGCCGATCGCCGCGCTCGGCGCGGTGCTCCTGACCGAACCCGCCGCCGTCGCACCGGTCTTCTCCGGCATCTTCATGGAGAAGATGGTCGGCTTCGTCAAACTGTATTTCCCGGTCTTCATGCTCGGCGCCGTGTTCGGCAAGGTGATCGAACTGTCCGGATTCTCCGAGTCGATCGTCCATGCGGCGATCCGCTACATCGGCCGCTCGCGCGCGAATGCGGTGATCGTCGCGGTGTGCGCGCTGCTCACCTATGGCGGCGTCTCGCTGTTCGTCGTGGTGTTCGCCGTCTATCCGTTCGCGGCCGAACTCTATCGCCAGAGCAACATTCCGAAGCGGCTGATGCCCGGCGCGATCGCGCTCGGCGCGTTCTCGTTCACGATGGATTCGCTGCCCGGCACGCCGCAGATCCAGAACATCATCCCGACCACGTTCTTCAAGACGACGGCGTGGGCCGCGCCCGCGCTCGGCACGATCGGCTCGCTGTTCATCATCGTCGTCGGCCTCACGTATCTCGAATGGCGCCGCCGTTCGGCCATGGCGAAGGGCGAGGGTTACGGCACGTCGCTGGTCAACGAGCCGGAGCGCGTCGAGGCGACGTCGCTGCCGAATCCCGCGCTGGCGATCCTGCCGCTGATCCTCGTCGGCGTATCGAACTTCGCGTTCACGAAGCTGATCCCGCAGTGGTACGGCGCCGCGTCGTACACGGTCGCGCCGGACGTGCTGCCGGGCGTGCATGCGCCGGTCACGACGTCGATCAAGACCGTCGTCGCGATCTGGTCGGTCGAGGCCGCGCTGCTGCTCGGTATCGTGCTGGTCGTGCTGACCGCGTTCAAGCGCGTCAGCGAGCGCTTCGCGGCCGGCTCGAAAGCCGCCGTCGGCGGCGCGCTGCTCGCCGCGATGAACACCGCGTCGGAATACGGTTTCGGTGGCGTGATCGCCGCGCTGCCGGGTTTCCTCGTCGTCAGCGATGCGCTGAAGAGCATCCCGAACCCGCTCGTCAACGCAGCGGTGTCGGTCAGCTCGCTCGCCGGCATCACGGGCTCCGCGTCGGGCGGCATGAGCATCGCGCTCGCCGCGATGTCGGACCTGTTCATCAAGGGTGCGCAGGCTGCGAACATTCCGATGGACGTGCTGCACCGGGTCGTCGCAATGGCCAGCGGCGGCATGGACACGCTGCCGCACAACGGCGCCGTCATCACGCTGCTCGCGGTCACGGGCCTCACGCACCGCGAGTCCTATCGCGACATCTTCGCGGTCACCGTCATCAAGACGCTCGCGGTGTTCTTCGTGATCGCCGTGTACTACGCGACGGGGCTCGTGTAAGTGCCGGCATGAGGCGGCGTTCCGTACGCCGTCTCCCGCCTGACCCGCGTATCGGGATCGGACCGCCTGCGAACCGGAACGCCTTCCGGAAATCGCATCCGGTCCGATTTCATTTCTCCGCTCGTCGGCCGCGGTCGATCCGCACCGCCGCGCGTTTGCGCCCCTCCCCAGGCCGCCATCCGGCGCGCCGCCGCACACCCATTGTTACCCGCAACAAAACACTGCGTTGGGCGCGATCGCATTTTTCGCACGCGTGCTCCGGCCTACACTGGGTTCAACGTCGCGCGGCGCTTCGACGAACGAAGTGCAGCGATTCACCGGAATCCTGGAGGTCCCGATCATGAAGCGCCTGATCCAAGCCGTTGCCATTGCCCTTGCCATCTCGGCCCCGCTCGCCGCGCAAGCCCAGTCGAACCAGCCGCTGACACGCGCGCAGGTCCGCGCCGAGGTCAAGGCGCTGAAGCAGGCCGGCTTCCAGTCGAGCGACTGGTTCTACCCGGCCAGCATCGTTTCCGCCGAAGCGAAGATTGCCCGCCAGCACGACGCCGCCGGGTACGGCAGCGATCGCGGCGCGTCGTCGGAGTCGGGCCAGTAATCCGGCGTCCGGCCCGCCCGGCGATGCATCCCTGCGCCGTTAGGCCTTCACGGGCTGGATCAGCTTCGCGCATGCCGTTGCCTGCAGATCGCCCGCCGGCAGTTTCCCGCATACGCCGTCGAACTGCTTCACGACCGACCTGACCGACGCATCGTGCGCGCCGCTGCCGCGCCAGCGGTTCAGTTGCGTGACGACCTTGGTCAACGCACGCAGGTTCGCTCCGTAGAACGCGTCGCGGGTCTTGTCGGCCTGCGCGAGCACTTGCGCGGCAATGCCCTCGATACGGGCCGAATCGTCCGGCGCCAGTTCGACCGCATTCGCAAAGTAGGTGGCCCCCCAGCGCAGCTTCGTCGCCGGCCCGCTGGCCGCGTCGTACGCCTTGCGATACCAGTCGAGCGCGGCGGCCTTGTCGCCGCGCGCCTTCGCATTCGCGGCCAGCCCGGACATGAAGTAGTACGGCGTGGACGAGCGCGGCAGCTCGGCCTTCAGCAGCGCATCCGACTCGTCGTACAGCCCCGCGTCGGTCAGCGTGTCCGCGCCTTCGCTGACGAGCGCCTGCCGCTCGTACGCGTTCGCGGCGCCCTGCACCGACGCGGCGATCTGCTTGCGTGCGGTGTCGGCCAGCGCCGGCGCGTCGAGCGGCGCGCCCTTGCGCGCGTCGCCGCGCGCGAGCAGCACGCGGCCGTGCAATGCCATCAGCCGGTCGATCGACGACAGCGTCGTGTCGGTCGACAGGCGCGCGAGCGCCGTGTCGTACGCGCCGCGCAGCTTCGCGCGCGGCGCATCGTCGCCGCCGCCGAGATACGCGACCACACGTGCGGGCGCCGCGACCAGCACGTCCGAATCGGCGCGCGACAGCGCCGGATCGTGCAGCACGCCGCGCAGCGATTCGGCGAGCGCCGCCTTGTCGAGCGCACCGGCCTGCGCCGGATCGCCCGAGGCGGCAACCACCGCCGACTTCAACGCGAAGCGCGCCGCTTCGGCCTTCGCGCCGGCCGCCCGCGCGCGCTGCGCGAGCGACTGCAGCGTCTCGGCGACGCGATCGGCCGGCACCGGCAGCGCGCCGTCGGTATCCCACGAATAGTCGGCCAGCAGGCGCCATTCGTCGGGCGTCAGCGACGCGCCGTTCTTCAGCGCCGTGGCAAGCGTCTGCCGCACCGGGTGCGCCGCCGTCATCCCGAGCGACAGCGCCTGCATGTAGCGGTCGAGATCGGCTTCGCCCGGCAGCCGCGTCACTTCGGTGCCGTCCGGGCGGAACAGGATCATCGTCGGATAGCCGTGCACCTTGAAACGCTCGCCGAGCTTCTGCGCGCTTTCGGTATCGCCGTCGAGATAGACGGGCACGAAAAACGACGAGCGCGTCTTGAAGGCCTGCTGGCTGAAGATCGTCGACTTCACCTGGTTGCACGACGGGCACCACACGGCGCCCCAGTACAGCAGCAGCGGCTTGCCGGTGCGCTTCGCGAGCGCGAACGCGGCATCGACGTCGCCGTGCTGCCACGCGATGCCGGGCGGCAGATGGGTACCGTCGGGCGATGCGCTCGCCACCGGGGCACCGCTGGGCGTGGCGGCGGCAAAGGCCGCACCCGCGGCGGCGGCGAACAGGCAGGCGGCAGTCAGATTCCGGAGAGCGGTTTTCATCGAAGCGGGTTCCGTTGAAGGAGACGGTTGCGAGAAAGGGCGGCGCACGAAACGAGGGCCGGGAAGCCGTGACGATGAAGCCGACCGGCGTGCAACGCCGCGCATGCATCGAATCGGAACAGCGAACGCCGGCCGAAGCGACCGGCAAATCGTTCGACGATACGACGCGTGAAGCCAGTGGGAAACGAACGAATTCTCGAATGAATATGACACGCGGGATCGTGGCCGCGCGCGCGGTCACATGCGTGTCAGCAGGCGCATCACTGCCGCGCCTTGAGCCGCGCCATGTGATACACGGGCGCGTGCACGCCGTCGCGCAACGCGTAGCCCGGCGATTCGCCTTCGATCCGGAAACCGTGCTTCTCGTAGAGCGAGATCGCCGCGCGGTTGTCGGTGAACACGGTCAGCTCGAGACGCGTGATGTTCAGCCAGTTTTCCGCGAGGTCGATCGCCGCCGCGAGCAGGCGGCCGCCGATGCCGTGCCCGTGACGGGCCGCGTCGACCATCATGCCGAGCCCCGCTGCATGGCGCCGGCGCGGATTCGGCTCGAAGTGCAGGCCCAGATGGCCGACCACCGTGCCGTCGATTTCGGCCACGAGGCTCACGCCGCGCTCGTGCACGTTCTCGATCCGCTTCTGCCATTTTTCGAGCGACGGAAACGGGTATTGCAACGTGTTCGTGTACACCGCGGGATGCGCGGCGATTTGCCGGATTGCGTCGACGTCGTGCGTCTCGCTGTGCCGGATCGTGATGTCGGTCATGGGTGGGCCGGTTCCGGAAAGGCGCGCTGCAGGCGCGGACTGCGCGTATGCGCAGCAACGTGTCGAGCTTATCCGATTTCATGCATTTGAAACATGGGGGTCACGTCGCCTCACGCCGGGTTGGATCCGCAACGAACGTGATCCCGCGACTCGTCCGAAAATCGGAAAAATCCGCCCGGTCGCGCATGCGGCGACCGGTAATTCCTGACCTTTTTCGATCACGCATCGCGCCGGCACCAATCGTTGTGCACGCAACGTCATCAACGCGACACGCGATGTCACGCCTTCATCACGTCGACGTCATGTCGCCTCCCTAGACTGGGCGCCGCCCAGCCCGGCATGCACCGGGCCGGCGTGTGCCGACACCCTGCCCCGCGCATCACGAGCGCGCGGTGCGCGGGATCGCGACGACGGCCGCCGCCTCGGTGCGACACCGTCTGCCGAACGCGATGCGCGCACCAGAGCCGCCGGCGGCCGGCGCACCGAACGCACACGCATCGCGGATCGTCCCTTGCGGGACGACGCACGGGCGCCGCCAGAAGAAGTCACGAACGCTCCCACCCTCACAGGATCCGAACGCCATGACGTCACGCCGCACATTCCTTCAACAGACCGCCGCTTCCGGCCTCGCCGCCGCCGCGCTGTCCGCGTTTCCGCCGAGCATCCGCCGCGCGCTCGCCATTCCCGCGTTTCATGAAACGGGGACCATCAAGGACGTCAAGCACGTCGTGCTGCTGATGATGGAGAACCGCGCGTTCGACAGCTACTTCGGCACGTTCAAGGGCGTGCGCGGCTACGGCGACCGCTTCGCGGTCCCGTCGCCGAACGGCCGCGACGTGTTCTACCAGTCGTACACGAAGGCGACGCCCGCCGCGACCGTGACGCCGTATCACCTCGACGCGAGCCAGGGCAACGCGCAGCGGGCGGGCGGCACGCCGCACACGTGGGCCGACGCGCAGGCCGCCTGGGATCACGGGCGGATGAACCGCTGGCCCGACGCGAAGACGCCGCTGTCGATGGGCTATTACGACGCCGCGGAAGTACCGTTCCAGCGCGCGCTCGCCGATGCGTTCACGCTGTGCGACCACTATCACTGCGGAATGCATACGGCCACGATCGCGAACCGCCTGTTCTACTGGAGCGGCACCAACGGCCCGAACGGCATCAGCCCGGCCGACGGCAGCCGCGTGAAGATCGCCGCGCTGAACAACCAGTTCAACGGCGGCAACGACATCGGCCCGTCGAGCCAGGGCTGGACCTGGACGACCTATGCCGACCGGCTGCAGCAGGCCGGCGTGCGCTGGAAGGTCTATCAGAGCCTGATCGACAACTTCGGCTGCAACGAGATGATGAGCTTCCGCCACTGGCGCGCGGCGATCGAGCAGATGCCGGCCGCGCGCCGGCCCGCGTACGTGGCGTCGACGGACATCACGCAACCGGTGACGGCTGCCGGCGCGTTCTACGACCCGGCGATCGACGATCCGCTGAGCCCGCTCGCGAAAGGTTTTGGCAACACGATGCCGTACGGCTTTCTCGAAACGTTGCGCGACGACATTCGCAACGGCACGTTGCCGGAAGTGTCGTGGATCATCCCGCCGTCCGTGTACAGCGAACACCCGGGGCCGTCGAGCCCGGCGCAGGGCGGCTGGTACGTGCAGGCCGTGCTCGACGCGCTGACGGCGAACCCGGAGGTGTGGAGCAAGACGGTGCTGCTGGTCAACTACGACGAGAACGACGGCTTCTTCGACCACATGCCGTCGCCGGCCGTGCCGTCGCGCCGCCCCGACGGCACGCTCGCGGGCGGCCATACGCTGCGCGACGCCGACATCGCCGTCGAATACCACGACTTCACGCCGGCCACGTCGAGCCAGCCGGCCACCGACGGCCGTCCGTACGGCCCGGGCCCGCGCGTGCCGATGTGGGTCGTGTCGCCGTGGAGCCGCGGCGGCTGGGTCAACTCGCAGGTGTTCGACCATACGTCGACGCTGCGCTTCCTCGAGCAGCGCTTCGGCGTCGCCGAGCCGCAAGTCAGCGCGTACCGCCGCGCGGTGTGCGGCGATCTGACGAGCGCGTTCAACTTCCGCACGCCGAACGACGAACCGCTGCCGACGCTCGCGGGCCGTACGACGAAAAGCCGGGTCGACGCGCTGAGCGCCGCGCAGCAGGCCGCCCCGAAGATCGTGCCGCCCGCCGCGCCGGTGCTGCCCGCGCAGGCCACCGGCGTGCGCCCGTCGCGCGCGCTGCCGTACGAACTGCATGCGAGCGCGCGCACCGATGCCGGCGCCGGCACGGTCACGCTGAAGTTCGCGAACACGGGCCGCGCCGCCGCCGTGTTTCACGTCTACGACAAGCTCCACCTCGACCGCCTGCCGCAGCGCTACGTCGTCGAGCCGGGCAAGACGCTGCACGGCGACTGGGCCGCGCGCGCCGACGATGGCGGTAAATATGACCTGTGGGTACTCGGGCCGAACGGCTATCACCGCCGCTTCACCGGCGACCTAAGCCGTCTGGCGGGCGCCCGCGCACCGCATCCGGAAGTGCGCGTCGGCTACGCGGGCGCGAGCGGCAACCTGCACCTGCGGCTGCGCAACCACGGCGGCGGCACGGTGCGCTTCACGGTGAAGTCGAACCAGGTCTACGGGCCGCTGTCCGGCCGCGGCGGAGACGACGACCACGGCCATGGTCACGGCACCGGTACCACGTGGACCGTCGCGGTACGCGCCGGCGACCAGGCCGAGCTGCACTGGGCACTCGACTCGACCGGCCATTGGTACGACTTCATCGTCACGGCCGACAGCGACACGAGCTTCTCGCGCCGCGTGGCCGGCCGCGTCGAAACCGGCCGCCACTCGGTCAGCGACCCAGCGATGGGTCTCGCCGACCGCTTCTGACGGCACCGCGGCGACACGCATCGCACCGCGTGTCGCCGCCCGCGCCGGCGCGGCCGCGAACGCCGGTCGCGCGCCGGCCGCGGCGGCGGCCGATCCGGCTGAAACGCCCGCCCCGCATGGCTCAAACATCAGAAGGATGGGTGGTGTAGCCCTCATTTCACCGCACGAAAATGCTCCGTCTTGCGGCCCGTTCGCGTTAAACTGCGTCAAGCTGTAGTCAACAAAGACATCTTTGCCGTCACGGCATCCACGACACGATACGAGGATAGGTTCGATGCGCACTACCGGCTCATCCGGGGCAATGACCCTGCTCACCGAACACGATCCGGCCGACGGCCGCGAACTGCGCTCGCTCCGGCTGGAAGCAACGGGCGACGGCAAAAGCGTGCTGCTGATCGAGATCGACGAACGCAAGCCCGGCATCCACCGCGAGGTCCGCTACGAGATCACGCCGGCCGAACTGATCGCGGCGATCCGCTCGCACGGCGCCGAGCTGCCCGGCGAAAACCATGGCGCCGCCTCGCTCGCGCGCACCCTCTCCTGATTCCGGTCGGTGAGCCACGCGCAGCGCGCCGGCTCACCGACATCCCCCTGCCGTCGTCAGGCGCTTTCCGTCATTCCCGCCGTTGTCTTGAAAAAGGCCGATAATCGGCCCATCTGCGTTTCCTGCCCACGCCTTTCCTTTTCGGCCAGCCGTCATGCTCCGTGACCTCGTCGCCCAGTACGGGCCGCTTCTCGTGTTCGCCAACGTGCTCGCGGCAGCCATCGGCCTGCCGGTGCCCGCGATGCCGACGCTCGTGCTGTTCGGTGCGATGGCCGGGATGCACCCGGACATGATCGGCTCGCAGCTCGTGACGGTGGTGGCGGTGTCGGTGCTCGGTGCGCTGATCGGCGACACCGTGTGGTACGTCGCGGGGCGCCGTTACGGCGGCACGACGCTGAAGACGATCTGCCGGCTGTCGCTGTCGCGCGATACCTGCGTGAGAAAGACCGAACGCTTCTTCGGCCGTTACGGCGTGCGCGTGCTCGCGGTCGCCCGCTTCATTCCCGGGCTGTCGCTCGTGTCGGTGCCGATGGCCGGTGCGCTCGGCACGCGCTATCGCACGTTCGCCGGTTACGACGCGCTCGGCGCCGCACTGTGGACGATCGCCGGGCTGGCGGCCGGCATCGTGTTCTACCGGCAGATCGACTGGCTGTTCGCCGGCGCGAGCCGTCTCGGCCGCGCGGTGCTGCTGGTCATCGTCGCGCTGCTGGCAATCTATGCGGCCGTGCGCTGGATGCGCCGCCGCGCGCTGATCCGCCAGCTCGCCCATGCGCGGATCGGCGTCGACGAACTCGACACCCTGCTGCGCGACGACACCGCGCCGGTGGTGCTCGACGTGCGCTCGCCCGAGCACCGCAAGCTCGACCCGTTCTCGATTCCCGGCGCCCAGTTCGCCGACGAGCGGCAGATCGCCGACATCGTCGCGCGCTATCCGTTCTCGCAGAAGTTCGTCGTGTACTGCTCGTGCCCGAACGAAGTGACGGCCGCGCTGATGGCGAAGCGCCTGCTCGACGCGGGCTTCACCGATGCGCTTGCGCTGCGCGGCGGCCTCGACGCATGGCGCGACACGGGCCGCCAGCTCACGTCGCTCGCGGAAGAGATGCCCGCGGCGAACGATCCGGTCGCGGGGCTGCACAAGCCGGCCTGAGCACACTGCCCGCGGGCCGGCCGCGCGATGCGGGGGGCGCGATGCCCCCGTCGATCAGAACGCGTGCAGCGGCAGGTTCACGACCAGGCGGTACTCCCTGTTCGTCGCGTCCGAGTAGTGTGCCGAACCGTTGTGCCACATCGCGATGAACGTGACCTTCGTGTTCTTCAGCTTGCCGCTCTGGAACGTGTACGACGGGATGAAGCCGAACTCGTGGTGACGGCCCTGCACCGGCGCGCCGTTGCTCCAGTAGATGCTCGACTTGCTCGGGTCGTTGGCCGCGCCCGCGCTGCCGTCCGCACCCCAGCCCGTCACGCCCCAGACCATCGCCTTGAAGCCCGGCAGGCCCGCTTCCTTGCCGTAGAACGTGTAACGCAGCTGCAGCGACTTTTCGTGCGGCGCGTTGTAGTCGACGTCCATCGAGTTGGTCAGGAAGATGCCGTTCGTTTCGTTCAGGTAGTCGAAGAACTGGTCGCCGAGCACCTGCTGGAAGCCGAGCAGCAGCTCGTGCGGGCCGTGCTGCGCCGCCACCGACAGGCTGTATGCGTTGTTGTCGATCTTGCCCTGCAGCGCATCGCCCGTGTCGTGCGTCGAGTAGACGTTGCCGAAGCCGGTCCACTTGATCGTCTGCGGGCTGCCGATGCTGTGCTTCACCGACGCGTAGTACTGGTGCCACACGTCGTCGGCCTGGTTCGCATACAGCGCGACTTCGCCGTTCGGCGAGTAGTCCCACGTGCCGCCGACATACGACAGGCGATTGATGCGCGTGCCGCCGTACTGCGTCGTCAGGTTCGTGAGCGTCGTGTGACCGCGCGCGTTGGTCTTCGTGAAGCTGCCGGCCTCGAGCATCACGTTCTTGAATTCATTGCTGACGATCGTCGCACCAAGGAACGTCGGCGGCAGCGCACGGTTGTCGTGCTGCTCCATGAACGGGTTGTCGACGGCCTGCAGACCGTACTTGACCACCGTGTTCGAGATCCGCGCCTTGATGTCGTAGATGCCGGGGTACGCCCATGCCAGCTGGTTCCCGCCGCCGCCGCCCTTCGCGATGTGCACCATGCTGCCGGCGCCCTGGCCGCCGTCGAGCTTCAGCGCCGCATACAGCGATGCGTCGAAGCCGATGCCGATCAGGCCCGTCGTGTAGCCCGACTCGAAGTTCGCCATCGCGCCCTGGACCCACGCGTGGCGATGCGGTCCGCCCTTGCTGTCGAGCACGTCCGAATAGTTGCGGAACAGGAAGTCGAGATGGCTGTCGGCAATGAAGCCATTCGACTTCGACTGCGCCGACGGCTCGTCCGGCGGCGTGACGGCCTGGTTCGCTTCGGCGTTGATGATGGCGTTCGGGGTCGATGCCTGCGCAACGGTCGCGGCCGTACCGGCGGCCGGCGCGGCCTGCGCGACCGTCAGCGGCGCGGGCGCCGCGTCGTCGGCGTGCGCAACGCCCGTCAGCGAGACGCCTGCGAGTGCCGGCAGTCCCCATGCGAGCAGCATCTTCGATGCCGTCCCGATCGTCTTCTGTTTTTTCATCGTCATTCTCGTCTTGTGTTGATATCCGTCCACGCCGGTCGCGATCCGCTCCCGGCCCCCCGGCACGCCCGGTTAAGGACGCGCCTGTACCCGCGACGCGAAGATCATTCGCGCCGCCACTGCCCCTGTTGACCTGCCTGGTTTTATTTGCCGAGTTACTTCACTTCACGCCACGCCCGCGCGGATGCACGCGACACGCGCCGCCGACCCCTGCCGAACTTCCGGCAGCGGCACGTCCTGCGCGCATGCGTCGATCGCGACCGGGCAGCGCGTGCGGAACGCGCAGCCGGACGGCGGGTTGAGCGGCGAGGGCATCTCGCCCGCCAGCAGCATCGGACGGCGAGCACGCTCGCGCGCCGGCTCCGGCGTCGGCGCCGCATCGAGCAGCGCCTTCGTGTACGGGTGCTGCGGCACGCCGTACACGTCATGCCGCGTGCCGAACTCCATCACGCGGCCGAGATACATCACGAGCACACGCTGGCTGATCGCCTTCACCACGGCGAGATCGTGTGCAACGAACAGATAGGACAACGACAGTTCGCGTTGCAGGTCGCGCAGCAGGTTCACGATCTGCGCCTGGATCGACACGTCGAGCGCCGACACGGGCTCGTCGCAGATCACGAGCTTCGGCGCGCCGATCAGCGCGCGCGCGATGCCGACGCGCTGGCATTGCCCGCCGGAGAATTCATGCGGATAACGCAGCAGGTGATGCGCGTTCAGGCCGACGCGTTCGAGCATCGTGACCACGCGGCGGCGCACCTCGGCACGGCCGAGGCCGGCCTGGTGCGTGACGAGCGGCTCGGCGACGACCTGTTCGATCGTCATGCGCGGATCGAGCGACGCGAGCGGATCCTGGAAGATCATCTGCACTTCGCGCCGCATCGTGGAGCCGCGCAGGTGATCGGGCGTGACGGCTTCGCCGCGCCACTTCACCGTACCGGCCGTCATCGGCACGAGGCCGATCAGCGCACGCGCAAGCGTCGACTTCCCGCAGCCCGATTCGCCGACGAGCCCGACCGTCTCGCCGCGCTTCACGTCGAACGACACGCCGTCGACCGCGCGCAGCGTGCCCTTCGGCGACCACGGATAGCCGCCGAGCGGCACGCGGAAATGCACCTTCAGATTGTCGACGGACAGCAGCGTGTCGTCCGTCGCGCCGGCATCGCGGCGTTCATTGACGCTCATCGCAGACCTCCCGTCAGATCGGCCACCGGGCGGTGGCATGCGCGCACCGCGCCCGCGGCGCCATAGGTTTCGAGCGCGGGGCGCGCCGCGCCGCAGCGCTCTTCCGCATACGTGCAGCGCTTCGCGAACGCGCAGCCGGCCGGCGCGGTGCCGGGCATCGGCGGATTGCCGGGAATCGCGACGAGCGGCGCATCGTCCGCGTCGGTCAGGCGCGGCAGCGCATTGAGCAGGCCGATCGTGTACGGATGCGACGGCGCCGCGAAGATCGATTCGGCCGGCGCGTATTCGACGGTGCGGCCCGAGTACATGACCATCACGTCGTCCGCGAGGCCGGCGACCACGCCCATGTCGTGCGTGATCAACACGATCGCGGTGCCGCGCTCGCGGTTCAGCTCGCGCAGCAGGTCGATGATCTGTGCCTGCACGGTCACGTCGAGCGCGGTGGTCGGCTCGTCGGCGATCAGGATTTCCGGCTCGGACAGCAGCGCCATCGCGATCATCACGCGCTGCCGCATGCCGCCCGAGAACTCGTGCGGATACATGCGGATGCGTCGCGCCGCGTCGGGAATGCGCACCGATTCGAGCGCCTCGATCGCGCGCTTCGTGGCCTCCTTGCGCGACAGCTTGCGGTGCAGCTGCAGCGTCTCGGTCATCTGCCGCTCGATCGTCAGGAACGGATTGAGCGACGTCATCGGATCCTGGAAGATCATCGCGATCCGGTCGCCGCGCACCGCGTTCAGCGCGCGCGTGTCCATGTCGAGCAGGTTGTCGCCGCGGTAGCGCGCGACGCCGGTCGTCGTGCCGTTGCCGGCCAGCAGGCCGAGCAGCGCCATCACGGTCTGGCTCTTGCCCGAGCCCGATTCGCCGACGATGCCGAGCGTCTTGCCGGCTTCGAGCGAGAACGACACGCCGCTGACGGCGTCGATCGGCGGGGCATCCTTGCGCGTGAAGCGCACGCCGAGATTGTCTACTTCGAGCAATGCGGCCATCTCAACGATCCTTCGGGTCAAGCGCATCCCGCAGGCCATCGCCGACGAAATTCACGCAATAAAGCGTCACGCACAGCATGACGGCCGGGGCGAGCAGCAGCCACGGCATCGATTCCAGTTTCTGCGCGCCGTCCTGGATCAGCACGCCCCAGCTCGTCATCGGTTCCTGCACGCCGAGGCCGAGGAACGACAGCACCGATTCGGTCAGCACGATGCCCGGCACCGAGACCGTCGCGTACACGACGACCACGCCGAGCAGGTTCGGCACGACGTGGCGCCGCACGATCGTGGCCGGCGTCACGCCGATCGCGCGCGCCGCGTCGACGAACTCGCGGTTGCGCAGCGACAGCGTCTGGCCGCGCACGACGCGCGCCATGTCGATCCACGAGAACGCGCTGATGGTCAGCACGACCAGCATGAACGAGCGGCCGAACAGGGTCATCATCAGGATCGCGATCAGCAGGTACGGGATCGCGTACATCATGTCGACGACGCGCATCATGACGGAGTCGACGCGGCCGCCCGCGAAGCCCGCGGTCGCGCCCCACGCGACGCCGAACAGGCCCGACACGAGCGTGCCGAGCACGCCGACCTCGATCGACACGCGGCCGCCGATCAGCGTGCGCACCAGCAGGTCGCGGCCGAGCTCGTCGGTGCCGAACCAGTGCTGGTTCGCCCAGGTCGGCGGCAGGCTGATCGCGCCCCAGTCGCTCGCGGCGGGATCGGCCGCGAGCAGCCACGGGCCGACGAAGCAGGCGAGCGTGATCAGCGCGAGCAGCACGAGGCTGAACACGGCTGCGCGGTTGTGAAGGAAACGCGCCATCGCGAGCGCGAGCGGCGAGCGCGAACGCGGCGGCGAATCGGTCTGCACGGGCAGACCGACGACGGGAGTAGTCGGAGTCATCGCGGTGCCTCGCTCAATAACGGATGCGCGGATCGAGCCATGCATACGCGAGGTCGACCAGCAGGTTGAACAGCACCGCGCAGACGGTGGTCAGGACGACGAGGCCGAGCACCAGCGTGTAGTCGCGGTTGATGGCGCCGTTCACGACGAGCTGACCGAGGCCCGGCAGCGCGAACACCGATTCCGTGACGACGGCCGCCGTGATCGACGAGATGCAGACCGTGCCGAACAGCGACACGACCGGCATCAGCGCGGGCTTGAGCGCATGGCGCAGCACGATCGTCGAGCCCGGCAGGCCCTTGGCACGCGCGGTACGGATGTAGTTGCTCGACAGCGTCTCGATCATCGAGCCGCGCATCACGCGCGCGAGCAGCGACATGTTGATGAAGGTCAGCAGCACGATCGGCAGCAGCCGGTACTGCCAGCCGCCGTCGCCCCAGCCGCCGGCCGGCAGCCAGCCGTTGCCGGCCGACGTCTTCAGCAGGATCGCGAAGATCCACACGAGCACGGGGCCGAGCACGAACGGCGGCACGACGTTGCCGACGTTGCCGATCAGCATCACGATGCGGTCGATGAAGCTGTCGCGGCGCACCGCCGCGACGGTGCCGAGCAGCACGCCCAGCCCGATCGAGATCGGGATCGACACGCCGCCCACGCCGAGGCTCACGGGCAGCGCCTTCCTCACGAGGTCGTTCACCGACCAGTCGACGTAGCGGAACGACGGACCGAGATCGCCGTGCAGCAGCGAATCGAGGTACATCAGGTACTGCTTCCACAGCGGCTGGTCGAGGTGATACTTCGCGTTCAGGTTCGCGAGCGTCGCGGCGGACAACTGCTTTTCCGTATCGAACGGACCGCCGGGCGTGAAGTGCAGCAGCAGGTAGCAGACGGTGACGACCGCGAGGATCGTCGGCACCGCCCACAACGTGCGCCTCAATGCGTAGGCCAGCATGATCGCTCCGCTCAGTGCTTGATCAGGTACATGTCCTGCGAAGCACGCATGTCGATCACGTTCTTCAGCGAATAACCGCCCACGTAGGGCTTCACGAGACGATCGGCCGAGTACTGGAACAGCGGCACCATCGGCGTGTCGTTCAGCGCGAGGTCGTGCGCCTGCGTGAGCAGCGCGGCGCGCGCCTTGTCGTCGAGCTTCTGGTTGCCTTCGTCGACGAGCGCGTCGGCCTGCTTGTTGCAGTAGCCGACGGTGTTCTGCGCGCTGCCGCAGCGCAGCAGGTCGAAGAACGTCATCGCGTCGTTGTAGTCGGCGAACCAGCCGTCACGCGCGATCTGCACCTTGCCGTCGTGACGCTCCTTCATCAGCACCTTGAACTCGACGTTCTCGAGCTTCGTGTTGATGCCGAGCTTGGTGCGCCATTCGGACGCGGCGAACAGCGCGACCTTCTTGTGCAGGTCGTTGGTGTTGTACGTCAGCGTGAACGACAGCGGCTTCGCGTCCGAATAGCCGGCCTGCTTCAGCAGGTTCTTCGCGGTCTCGACGCGCTTGGCCATCGGCCACGACGCCCAGTCCGGCGTGAACGGCTGCACGCCCTTCGTGCCGTTCGGCATCAGGCCGTACATCGGCTTCTCGCCGGCCTGCGTGAGCCTCTGCGTCAGCACGTCGCGATCGAGCACCATCGACAGCGCCTGGCGCACGCGCTTGTCCTTCAGCACCGGATCGCTGTTGTTCAGGTAGTAGTAGTAGGTCGCGAGCTGCAGGCCCTGTCGCAGTTCGCCGCCGAACTGCTTGCTGACCTGCTGGAAGATCCCCGACGGGATCGAGTAGCTGTAGTCGATCTGGCCGGCCTGGTACATGCGCATCGCCGTCTCGTCGCTCTCGATCGGCAGGTACGTGACCTTGTTGATCACGACCTTCGGCGCGTTCCAGTACTTCGCGTCCTTCGAGATCACGATGCGGTTGTTCGGCTGCCAGTCGACGAGCTGGTATGCGCCGTTGCTGACGATGTTGCCCGGGCGCGTCCATGCGTCGCCGAGCTTCGTCACCGTGTCCTTGTTCACCGGCGCGAGCGGCACCATCGCGGTCAGTTCGGGGAAGAACGCGACGGGCACGTCGGTCGTCACTTCCAGCGTGTACGGATCGACGGCGCGCACGCCGAGTGTCGACGGCGCGGCCTTGCCCGCGATGATGTCCTTCGAGTTCTTCACGAACTCGACGAGGATCGTGTACTTCGAGCCCGTCTTCGGATCGACGAGGCGCTGCCACGAATAGACGAAATCGGCGGCCGTCACCGGCTGGCCGTTGCTCCACTTCGCGTCATGGCGAAGCTTGAAGATCCACGTCGTCGGCGTCTTGCGTTCCCACGACAGCGCGACACCCGGCACGACCTGGCCGGCTGCATCGATGCGGGCCAGCCCCTCGAACAGGTCGAGGCCGATCGTGTTGCCGGTCCACGACTCGATGTGCGCGGGATCGAGCGACTCGACTTCGGCGGGCACCTGCCGCGTCAGGTCCTGTTGAGGAGCGAGCGCGACGTTCGACGGGACGGTAACGGCGTGGGCAACAGGCGTCGTCAGGGCGAGCGCGGCCAGCACGGCCGACATGGCATGCAAGGATTTCATCGTGGCAGTCTTGAGAAGGTTGGTTCGGTGCGCGTCGCGCGGCGGATGCCGCGGATTACGCGTGAGACGCTGACGGGCGCAGCGATTGAGGAGGCCCGTGATTCTCGTGTAGCATTTTAGTATTCCTTACGTTTCTTTCGACAGGCATTCCGTCTTGGAAACGAAGGAATACCTGTGCGTTAGAACAGCCTCGGTGTACCGACCCAGACCACCACCGACTCGATTTTCGCGGTGTTGACCCAGCTATGCGGCACCGTCGACTGATAGTGCGAGCTGTCGCCGGCCTGCAGGACGAACGTCTTGCCTTCCAGCGTCAGCGACACTTCCCCTTCAATCACATACAGGAACTCCTCTCCTGCATGTGTCGTCACCTCCGACCGCTTCTGCCCCGGCGGCATCCTCACGAGGATCGCCTCCAGCTGGCGCCCTTCGGACACGTTCGTCAGCCGCGCGAACAGGTTCGCCGAATCGGCAAACCCGAAGAAGCGCAACTGATCGCCTCGGCAGACCGAGCGTTCCTCGCTCGGCGTATCCACGAAGTACTGCACCGTCACACCGAGCGCGTGGGCAATACCGGCCAGCGACGTCAGTGACGGCGACGCGAGCCCGCGCTCGACTTGAGACAGAAACGGCTTCGAAATCCCCGCGGCGGAAGCGGTGTCGTCGAGCGTGCGCTTCAGACGTTGGCGCAACGCGCGAATCTTGCTGCCCAGTGCGACAGCGTCTGCCGATCGCGAGTTTTCAGTGGGGGGAACCATAGCAGGCCGAAAAGTGGTCGTCAAAAAATGTTTGATGGAAAGTAACTAAGTTAATTGGAGATAGCTTAATCTTCGGGTTCGTACACGCCTTCGGCGTTGAGCCCGGTGCACTAAACAGGGCCCGAAGCGAACGAAACGACGCGCTATCTTGCCAGACTCGCGGGCTTCACAGGCAAGCTGCAAGCGGCTCTCCGGGAATTTGCGGAGAACGGGCGTCAAGCTTACAAATACATGATGAGACGAATGTTCCTGAAAGCTGCTGCCATATCGGGAGTTTCCCTAAGTGGCACGGACCCGACGCACCGGACCGGCAAACGTTACCATTCGCGCGCCGGTCGGGGCCGCGCACCGCCTTGTCGGGCGGAGTCCGACCCCGGCCCGGGCTAACCGCCCGACTGCTCCATCGCCGACGCAAGCCTACCCGGCCTCAGTGCTCCGGCGCCAGTTCGACCCCAAGACGACGCGTGATCCGTGCCGTCCGTTTCAACCGAGATTGATGATGCATTCACCTGTTTCACAAACCCGATCGTTCACGACGGTCTTCCTCATCGAAATGTGGGAGCGCTTCGGCTACTACGGCATGGCCGCGCTCCTGGTCCTCTTCATGGTCGACCGGCTCGGTTTCACCGACAGCCATGCGAACCTGACCTGGGGTGCGTTCACCGCACTCGTCTATGCCGCGCCGTCGATCGGCGGCTGGATCGGCGACAAGGTGCTCGGCGCCCGCCGCACGATGATCGTCGGCGCGTCCGTGCTGTGTGCCGGCTACCTGATGCTGTCGGTGCCGAACGACCAGCTGACGTACATGTACGCGTCGCTCGGCGTGATCGTCGTCGGCAACGGCCTGTTCAAGGCCAACGCGGCGAACCTCGTGCGCCGCATCTACGAAGGCGACGACGCGCGCATCGACAGCGCGTTCACGATCTACTACATGGCGGTCAACATCGGCTCGACGGTGTCGATGCTCGCGACACCGTGGATCAAGGATCACTGGGGCTGGCACACCGCGTTCGCGGTCTGCTGCGGCGGCATGCTGCTCGCGATCCTCAACTTCATGCTGATGCATCGCACGCTCGCGCACGTCGGCTCGCAGCCGGACGACGAACCGATCCGCTGGAAGCGCCTCGGCGCGGTCGCGGCCGGCGGCGTCGCGCTCGCGCTGGTCACGCTGTACGTGCTGCAGCACAAGCAGCTCGCCGTGGCCAGCGTATGGACGGCCGCGTTCGCGATCCTCGCGATCTTCGCGTACATGATCGCGAAGTCGGAGCGCTCGGAGCGCGCGGGCCTGATCGCGGCGCTCGTGCTGATCGGCCAGGTGATCCTGTTCTTCATCTTCTACGTGCAGATGTCGACGTCGCTGACGCTGTTCGCGCTGCGCAACGTCGATCCGCGCTTCATCGTGTTCGGCACGACGCTGTTCACGTGGAGCGCCGCGCAGTTCCAGGCGCTGAACCCGATCTGGATCATGCTGCTGAGCCCGCTGCTCGTGTGGGTCTACAATGCCGTCGCGAAGGGCGGCCGCGACCTGCCGGTCGCCGCGAAGTACGCGCTCGGCTTCGGCGCGGTGGCCGCGGGCTACCTGGTGTTCACGATCAGCGGCCGCTATGCCGTGGACGGCCGCGTGTCGTCGTGGTTCATGGTGTGGGGTTACGGCCTGTACTCGCTCGGCGAACTGCTGGTAAGCGGCCTCGGCCTCGCGATGATCGCCCGCTACGTGCCGGCGCGCATGAGCGGCTTCATGATGGGTGCGTATTTCGTCGCGACGGGCGTGTCGCAGTATCTGGGCAGCGTCGTCGCGAACTTCGCGCAGATGCCGTCGCACGAACTGCCGGCCACCGAATCGCTGCCGCTCTACCTGTCGCTGTTCGAGAAGCTCGGCTGGCTCGCCGCGATCGGCATGGTGCTCGCGCTGCTGCTGCTGCCGCTGATGAACCGCCTGTCGCGCCAGCACCAGCGCTGTGCGGAAGAGCGCCGCGAGGAAGCGCTGCAGGCGCAGGGCGTCGCCCCGGCCCGGTAAGTACTATCCCTCGGCGTGCGGCCCGCACGCCATCTCTCCCGCCAGCGCGGCCGGCACGTCCTACACTGGTTGCAACGGCGCATCCGCTCCGTCGCGATGCGCACTGGCGGGAGAAGATCATGAAAAACAAGACGACTCGGCTCTTGAGGATACTGTCGGACATCCGGCACGCGCAGCGCTGCACCGCGATACGCGCCGCCCGGGCCGCAGCCGAAGCCGACGCGGTGCTCGCCGAGCGCGACGATCCGGCACCGGACGAACGCGACGACGCCGAATCCGACGACGCAGCCGCCGTGCCCCGCTCCCGTATCGGCTCACCTCACTGACGCCGCGGCGGGCACGCGCCGCCTTCCGCGCCGCTCACGCAGCCGCGCCGCGCCACCGCGCGATCCACGTCCCCGAACCGGCCACGGCCATCATCAGCCCGAGCGCGCACGCGTCGGCCACGAGGCCCACGCCGACATGCCGCAGGTCGGCGCCGCCCACGACCGGATGCAGCAGCGAATCGAGGACGAGCGAGATCGCCGCGCCCGCCACGAAGCAGATCAGCCCGCGCTGGCCGACCGCCACGACAGGTCGCACGCCCTGCGCGATCCGCGCGATCCAGCCGAAGCGCACGCAATCGGCCATCAGCCATGCGACGGCCGCGAAGCTCACGACGCGCGGCAGCGCCAGGTCGCGCTTGAACACGCCTTCCGGCAACGGCAAGCCCGAGAACAGCTTGTAGCTCGCGCAACCGAGCACGACCGCGCACGCGAGCCCGGTCGCCGCCGCGCCCCAGCGCCCCAGCGCGATGCGCCGGTAGAACGGCTGGCAGCGCGCCAGCACGCCGGCGACGAACATCAACTGCCACGCGAACGGGTTGAAGCTCCAGCGGAAGCCGTCGGTATCCAGCAGCTCGGGGCCGAGCCAGCCCGCCGCGCCCCACGACACGACGCTGAACGCAACGAGCAGCCACGGATGGCGACGCGCGAACGGCACGATCACCGGCGACGCGAGCGCGAACAGCACGTACATCGGCAGCACCGACGCCAGATATGGCTGGCGCTGGAACGTCAGCAACTCGGCGGCGCCCGTGAGCGGCGACGCGAGCATCACGCTGACATCGTCGAGCGCGAGGTTCGGGGCATCGATTCCGTAATGGTCGAGCACGGCCGACACGACCAGCATCAGCGTCGACGTCGCGAGAAACGCGCGGTAGATCTGCATCGCACGCCGCACGAACCGCTGCTGCGCGGCGCGCGCGCCGTGCCGCTCGGCGATCGCGCCGTACGCGCTCGCGGTCGCGAAACCGCCGAGAAACACGAACACCTCGGCTGCATCGCACAGCGCGAACGCATGCAGCGTCACGCGCGACAGCACGCTCGCGCCGATGTGATCGACGACGATCATCAACAGCACGAGCCCGCGGAAGAAGTCGATTTCGATCAGGCGGCCGCCGCGCGGCGGCAGGACCGTGGCGGACGGCGACGGGCTCAACGACATGAGCGCACCGGCACGACGGCGGTGCGACGGGCACCGGGGAAGGGATCGGGAAGAAGCTGGCGAGCGCGGTCAGCGGCGATACGCGTATGCCCGCATCGCACCAACCCGGCTGGCCAGGCACGGAGATGACCGTTCATCGAAAAGCTGCATACGAAGGGTAGTCGGTCAGGTCAGTCTAATGGCCGATCGGGGAAGACCCTAAGTAACAAAGTGCAACCGAATCTTCTGTTCGATTACACGCGCGAGCCTGACGGAGCGCGGCGGTCGGCGTGGCCAGATTCACGTCAGCGCGACGCCAGTTTGCGGTCAGCATCGCCTCGTTCGGCCACCGGATCGCCACCGTTCGATCGGGGCGGGAAGCGCGGTGCGATGCACGTTCCGCGCGGCCGCGCCATCGCGACCGGCGCTCATCCGCGTGCGGGCAGGCGCCGCATCAGCATCGCGCTGTGCCATGCGGTGAGCGCGACGGCGGCCCAGATCGGCCCGTAGGTGGCGAGCTTCGCGACGCTCAGCGTCTCGCCGAGCAGCAGCAGCGACACCGCGACGAGCAGCACGGGTTCGACGTAGCCGAGGATCCCGAACAGCGCCATCGGCAGCATCCGGCTCGCCTTCAGGTAGCTGGCGAGCGCGAGCGTGCTGAGCACGCCGAGCCCCGGCAGCAGCGCGGCCCACAGCACCGGATGGCCGTCGACCCGCGTCGCGCTCGTCGCGACCATCACGAACGCGATCGGGCACAGCAGCACGATCTCGACCGCGAACGCGGCCAGCGAATCGGCGTTGATCCGCCGGCGCAGCACGAAATACGGCGGATAGCCGAGCGCGACGACGAGCGTCGGCCACGCGAACGCGCGTGTCGCCCACACTTCGTGCGCGACGCCGAGCGCGGCGCACGCGACCGCCGCCCATTGCAGCGGGTCGAGCCGCTCGTGATAGTAGAAGCGGCCGACGATCACCATCGTCAGCGGCAGCAGGAAATAGCCGAGCGACACCTCGAGCATGCGGCCGTGCAGCGGCGCCCACAGGAACAGCCACAGCTGCACGCCGAGCAGCGCCGCGCTCGCCGGCAGCGCGAGCAGCAGGCGCCAGTCGCGCACGGTGCGGCGCACGAGACCGACGAGCGCCGGCCAGCGGCCGCGCAGCGCGATCAGCGCGAGCGCGCCCGGTGCGGTCCACAGGACGCGCCACGCGAATATGTCGAGCCCCGTGAGCGGCGCGAGCAGTTTTGCGTAAACCGACATCAGCGCGAACAGCGTCGACGCCGTCACCGACAACATGAGGCCGCGACCGGCTTCCGGATACCCCGTCATGGTCGTTCCGCGCCGCTTACTGCTGCTGGAAACGCTCGAAGCGCCGCTCGGTCCGGCGCTCCTCGAACGTCACTTCGGTGACACGCGCGGCCGGCGGCCCATGACGCAGCCACGCGAGCATCCGGTCGATCTGCGCGCCGGGGCCCTGGATCATCGCCTCGACGCTGCCGTCCTCGAGATTCGCGACCCAGCCGCGCAGTTTCAGCGCATGCGCCTCGCGCACCGTCGCATGACGGAAGCCGACGCCCTGCACGACGCCGCGCACCCGCACGTAGTAGGTTTCGATCCGTTCGTCCAGTTCATTGCGGCTCATCGCGTCGCCCTCCCGTTGCATTCAAGCCCGGCATTGTAGTCGCGCCGGCCGCTTCGCACACGCGCCGGCCAGGCGTCGCCGCGTGCGCCGACCACGTACAATCTCGCCGATGCTCAACCGCCGCGCCGCCCGCGCGCGGCCCTGAAGGAAACGCATGACTGATACCTCCCGCGATCTCGTTCTCGTCACCGGCGCGTCCGGCTTCGTCGGCTCGGCCGTCGCGCGCATCGCGCAGCAGAAAGGCTATGCGGTGCGCGTGCTCGTGCGCCCGACCAGCCCGCGCACGAACGTCGCGGATCTCGATGCCGAGATCGTCACCGGCGACATGCGCGACGAGGCGTCGATGCGCGCCGCGCTGCGCGGCGTGCGCTACCTGCTGCACGTCGCGGCCGACTACCGGCTGTGGGCGCCCGATCCCGACGAAATCGAACGCGCGAACCTCGAGGGGGCGGTCGCGACGATGCGCGCGGCCCGCGCGGAGGGCGTCGAGCGGATCGTCTACACGAGCAGCGTCGCGACCCTGAAGGTGACGAGCGCCGGCGATCCGTCCGACGAGAACCGGCCGCTCACGGCCGAGCAGGCGATCGGCGTGTACAAGCGCAGCAAGGTGCGCGCGGAGCGCGCGGTCGAGCGGATGATCGCCGACGAAGGGCTGCCGGCCGTGATCGTCAACCCGTCGACACCGATCGGCCCGCGCGACGTGAAGCCGACGCCGACCGGCCGCATCATCGTCGAGGCCGCGCTCGGCAAGATTCCCGCGTTCGTCGATACGGGGCTGAACCTGGTGCACGTCGACGACGTCGCGCACGGCCACTTCCTCGCGCTCGAGCGCGGCCGGATCGGCGAGCGCTACATCCTCGGCGGCGAGAATCTGCCGCTGCAGCAGATGCTCGCCGACATCGCGCAGATGACGGGACGCAAGGCGCCGACGATCGCGCTGCCGCGCTGGCCGCTGTACCCGCTCGCGGTCGGCGCCGAAGCGGTCGCGAAGTTCACGAAGAAGGAGCCGTTCGTCACCGTGGACGGGCTGCGGATGTCGAAGAACAAGATGTATTTCACGTCCGCGAAGGCCGAGCGCGAGCTCGGCTACCGTGCGCGTCCGTACCGCGAAGGGCTGCGCGACGCGCTCGACTGGTTCGGCTCGGCGGGCTACCTGAAGTAACACAAAGCGGCGCGCGGCGCGCCGCCTTGCGCACTTTGTTACACGACCCGCGCGGACCGACATCCGCGCAGCGGTTAAAATCGCGGGTCTTACGCAGAGAAGACACGCATGAACCTGAACGATCAGATCGCTTCGCTCGCCACGGGCGTCGATCAGCTCCTCCACGATCACCACGCCGCGCAGCAGGCGGCCCGCAGCGCGGAAGCCTTCGCGCGCGCCGCCGCGGCGGAAGCCCGGGCCGCGGCCGAGCGTCACGCCGCTGCGGAAACCGAAGCGCAGGCCGCCGCGCAGCGCCACACGGCCGCTGCCGCCGACGCCGAAGCCGCGCAGCAGCGCCACGCCAACGCAACCGCTGCCGCCGAAGCCGCCGCCCAACGTCATACCGATGCCGCCGCGCAGGCCGAAGCGGCCGTGCAGCGCCATGCGGAAGCCACCGCGCTGACCGAAGCGCTCGCGCAGCGTCACGCGGATGCCGAAGCCGCATCGCAGCGCCACGCGGCCGCGATCGCCGAAGCCGAGGCCGCCGCGCAACGCCATCACGCCGCGGCAACCGAAGCCGAGGCGGCCGCGCAGCGTCATGCGGCCGCGACCGCCGAAGCCGAAGCCGCCGCGAAACGTCACGCGCAAGCGACTGCCGAAGCCGAAGCGGCTGCACGGCGCCACACGGCCGCGATCGCCGAAGCCGAAGCGCTCGCGCAACGTCACACGCAGGCGATCGCCGAAGCCGAAGCCACCGCGCAGCGTCATGCCGATGCGGCCGCCGAGGCCGAAGCCGTCACGCAGCGCCACACCGAGGCGATCGCGCAGGCCGAAGCGGCCGCGCAGCGTCATGCCGACGCGACCGCCGCGGCCGAGGCCGTCACGCAGCGCCATACCGAAGCGATCGCGCAAGCCGAAGCGGCCGCGCAGCACCACGCGAAGGCCATCGCCGACGCGGAGGCGCTGGTCGAGGCCGTCGTCAAGGAAGCCGCGACGAACGCGGTGGCCGCCCCGGCCGTGGCGGCCGAGGTCGTCGAACCGACGCCGGCGGAACCGATCGTGAGCGCAGCGGCACCGGCCGAGGCCGAAACGGCCGACGTTGCCGGCGCGACGGCGGCCGACACCGCGATCGTCCCGGCGGCCCAAGCCGCATCCGCCGCTGAAACCGACACGGCCGCCGCACCGGCCGACAAGGCGACGCTGCACGTCGCGCGCCCGTCCCAGAACGAACTGACGCTGACCATCAACGGCCAGTCGATCACGCTGCATCCGGAGCAACTGGGCCAGCTGATCGAGGAACTCGCGCATGCGCGCGCGTCGATGCAGCCCGAGCCGCCGGCCGGGATCCCGGCCGGCTGGCGTTTCGTGACGACGAAGAACCCGATGATGGCGGTGCAGAAGCAGTCGAATGGCGACCGCCTGCTGGTCGCCCGCCACACGGGCTACGGCTGGGTGCCGTTCACGTTCTCGCCGGACGTCGTGGTCCAGATGTACATGATGCTGACGCAGCGGTAAGCCGCCGCCCGCCCCAAAACGCAACAGCCCGACCGGTTCACCGATCGGGCTGTTCGTTTTCCGGCTGCCGGGAGGCGCGCCTCCCGGCCGATCCTCAGCGCTCCACCGGCGCCTGCACGCGCGCCTTCCACTGGCCGCCCTTGCCGCGCCAGTAGCGCCACGCGGACGCGAACGTCGCGCCCACGTAGAACAGCGCGACGAGCGGCAGCGCGGGCGCCCACAGCGGCGAGCGCCGGTAGTAGCGCAGCATCGGCGCATACGCGGCGCACATCGACGCCCACGCGAGCCAGGCCGGCCACGCCCGCGCGCCGTACGCGAGCGCCGCGGCGGGCGGCACGAGATAGATGATCGTCATCCCGAGCAGCGTGCCGGCCAGCAGCAGCGGCGAATAGTGCAGCTGCGTGAACGCGGTGCGCGCGATCATGTTCCAGATGTCGCGCCAGCTGTCGTACGGGCGCAGCGACACGCTGCGATCGGCCAGGTCGAGACGGATCGGATGGCGGCCGCTGCCGCGGTGCTTGATCTGCGCGGCGAGGCTGCAATCGTCGATCAGCGCGCCGCGGATCGACTCGATGCCGCCCGCTTCCTCCAGCGCCGTGCGCTTCACGAGCATGCAGCCGCCGGCGGCGCCGGCCGTCCGGTTGCGCGGGTTGTTGATCCACGAGAACGGGTACAGCTTCGCGAAGAAGAACACGAACGCCGGAATCAGCGCCTTTTCCCAGAACGAATCGCAGCGCAGCCGCACCATCAGCGACACGAGATCGCGCTGCTCGGCCTGTGCGCGCGTGACCAGTTGCGCGACGGCGTCGGGCGGATGGCCGATGTCGGCATCCGTCAGCAGCAGGTAGTCGGCCGGCAGGCCGAGCGTCTGCACCGCGGCGATCCCCTGCGACTGTGCCCACACCTTGCCCGACCAGCCGGCCGGCAGCGGCTTCGCGGCCAGCACCGTCAGCCGGTCGGCGCGGTTGATCGCGAGCGCCGCCGCGCGCGCCGCGTCGGCGGTGCCGTCGTCGCTGTGGTCGTCGACAATGATCAGATGAAAGTCGCCCGGATAGTCCTGCTCGAGCAGCGAAGTCGCCGCGCGAGCGATCACGTCGGCTTCGTTGCGCGCCGGCACGACCGCGACGACGGCCGGCCAGCCGGCCTCGGCCGCGGCGCCCCGCGCCTCGGGCGGCAGCGGCCGCGCGGGCACCGCGCGCCAGAAGCCGCCGCGCGCGACGAGCAGCACGATCCAGATCACGAGCGACAGGCCGGACACCAGGAAAGCGATCGCCAGCATCATCGGCACGCCTCCTGCCGGGCGCCGGCATGCCCGATATCAATGGGGGTCAGGAACAAAACACCCGACACCGCACGGGCGGACGGGCAATATGCGTGAGAATCGACGGTCATCGAATGGCCTTGAAATGAGCGCGACGCCGGGCAGCCGGAGCGGCCGCCCGCGAAACCGCGCAGTTTACCGGGTTCCGCGCGCGCCAGCGCCGACGCGGCTCTCCCGCAATTGCAACAGCGCCGATACAGCACCAAAGCACGGACGGCGCGATAGGGTTAAAATGCGCGATTAATTCGGGGTTCCGGGGCCTGGCCGGCCGGTTCGTTCCTGCCTTCATAACATCAAGCCGGGGCGAGCGAGCGAGTGCCAGCTCCTCGAACCCCGGCGTCTGTCGTCGGAGTTCGCTCACCTATGCGAGTCATCCTTGCCCAGCCCCGCGGCTTTTGTGCGGGGGTTGTCCGTGCGATCGAAATCGTCGATCGCGCGCTGCAACAGCACGGTGCGCCGGTTTATGTGCGTCATGAAATCGTGCATAACCGGCACGTCGTAGAAAATCTGCGTAATAAAGGGGCACGATTCGTTGAGGAACTCGACGAGGTGCCGCACGGCGCTGTCGCGATCTTCAGCGCCCACGGTGTCGCCCAGACGGTCGAGCGCGACGCGGAAACGCGCGGGCTCGACGTGCTCGACGCGACCTGCCCGCTCGTCACGAAGGTGCACGTGCAGGGCCGCCAGTACGTCGCGGCGGGCCGCCGGCTGATCCTGATCGGCCACGCGGGCCATCCGGAGGTCGAGGGCACGATCGGCCAGATTCCGGCCGAGGTGATCCTCGTGCAGAGCGAAGCCGAAGTCGATACGCTGACGCTGCCCGTCGACACGCCGGTTGCGTACATCACGCAGACCACGCTGTCGGTCGACGATACGCGCGGCATCATCGAGGCGCTGCAGCGCCGGTTCACCGACATCGTCGGCCCGGACACGCGCGACATCTGCTACGCCACGCAAAATCGCCAGGCCGCCGTGCGCGAGCTGAGCGAACAGGTTGACGTGCTGCTCGTCGTCGGTGCGACGAACAGCTCGAACTCGAACCGCCTGCGCGAGATCGGCACCGAAAGCGGTGTGCCGAGCTATCTCGTCGCCGACGGCTCGGAAGTGAAGGCCGAATGGTTCGCGGGTGTGCAGACGGTCGGCCTGACGGCCGGCGCGTCGGCGCCCGAAGAGATGGTCGAGGATGTAATCGGCGCGCTGCGCGCGCTGGGGCCCGTCGATGTCGCGACGATGGCGGGCCGTGAGGAAAAAGTCGAATTCAAGCTGCCGGCGAAGCTCACGCAAGCCGTCGCCCGCGAAGTTTAAGGAGGACATCCCTTGTCTATTCCGCTGCTCCAGCAAGTCCGTGTCGGCGCGTACATCGTGCGCCAGCACCTGTCCGGCAACAAACGCTATCCGCTCGCGCTGATGCTCGAGCCGCTGTTCCGCTGCAACCTCGCGTGCAACGGCTGCGGCAAGATCGATTATCCGGATCCGATCCTGAACCAGCGCCTGTCCGTCGAGGAATGCCTGCAGGCCGTCGACGAGTGCGGCGCGCCCGTCGTGTCGATCGCCGGCGGCGAACCGCTGCTCCACAAGGAGATGCCGGAAATCGTCAAGGGCATCATGAAGCGCAAGAAATTCGTGTACCTGTGCACGAACGCGCTGCTGATGGAAAAGAAGATGGACGATTACGCGCCGAGCCCGTACTTCGTCTGGTCGGTCCACCTCGACGGCGACAAGGAAGCGCACGATCACTCGGTGTCGCAGGAAGGCGTGTACGACAAGGCCGTCGCGGCAATCAAGGAAGCAAAGCGCCGCGGCTTCCGCGTGAACATCAACTGCACCCTGTTCAACGATGCGGTGCCGGAGCGCGTCGCGAAGTTCTTCGACACGCTGGGCCCGATCGGCGTCGACGGCATCACGGTGTCGCCGGGTTACGCGTACGAGCGCGCGCCGGATCAGCAGCACTTCCTGAACCGCGACAAGACGAAGAACCTGTTCCGCGAAATCCTGAAGCGCGGCGAAGGCGGCAAGCGCTGGTCGTTCAGCCAGTCGTCGCTGTTCCTCGACTTCCTGGCCGGCAACCAGACGTACAAGTGCACGCCGTGGGGCAACCCGGCGCGTACGGTGTTCGGCTGGCAGAAGCCGTGCTACCTGGTCGGCGAAGGTTACGTGAAGACCTTCAAGGAACTGATGGAAACGACGGAGTGGGACAACTACGGCGTCGGCAACTACGAGAAGTGCGCGGACTGCATGGTCCACTGCGGCTTCGAGGCAACGGCCGTGATGGACACGATCTCGAACCCGCTGAAGGCGCTGAAGGTGAGCCGCAAGGGCATCCGGACCGACGGCCCGTTCGCCCCGGACATCTCGATCGCGAAGCAGCGTCCGGCCGAGTACGTGTTCTCGCGCCACGTCGAGATCAAGCTCGAGGAAATCCAGCGCGCCGGCAAGGGCAAGCTGCAGAAGCCGGCGAAGCCGGCAACGGCCGCCTAAACGCGTTGCGCCACGCGGAGGCGGTGCCTCCGCGCAGGTGATAAAAATAAAGCGCCACGGATTCGCTCCGTGGCGCTTTTGTTTTGGGCCGCGTTACGCCGTCGCCGTGCCGGCTCGGCCGGCCCTGTCTCCTCCATCCTCCCTGCGAAACCGCTGCACGATGCTACGCGGCCAGCGAGTCGGGCACGTGGGCGCGCATCTTCTCCGCCGCGCTCGCAACGAGCGCCGGCTGGCCGCACGACGCGAACGTGCAGACATCACGCCACAGTTCGGCCAGCCGATGCCGCGTGAGCGTCGCGACGCAGGTGTCGTGCGCGGCGAGCACGCGCTCGAGCACCGCGCATTCGTCATCGCGCAGCGTCCATGCGCCGCTTTGCGCCGCGCGCGCCACACTCGCTTCGAGCGCCCGCTCCGCGTCGACGCACAGGTCGATGTCCGCTTCCGCGTACCGCGTATCGTCGAGCGCGAGGAACACCAGGTAGACGCTCGTGCGCAACCGCGTCAGCAGCGCCTCGTTGCCGTGCCCGCCACGCAACGCGACGAGCGCCATGTGGCATTTCAGCGAGATGTCGCGTGCATGCGCGGGAGGCAGCGGCAGCAGCCACTCGCGCGTCAACGGCACGCGACGACGGTTTTTGCGTGCGGCCTTCATGCTTCGTGCCCGCTTGCGGGCACTTCAACGCGCGGCAACGCCGCACGCGCGACGCCGGTCGAGCGGATCGGGCATCCCATGCTCGTCTCCCGCATCAGAAGGTGTTCTCGCCCTTCAGGTAGAACGCGGTCTTCACGAAGAACGCCTTCACCGGATGACCGCTCTGGGCGTCGCGCGCGGCGCGCGCTTCCATCGCGGCCCGCTCCTCGCGCGACCGGTCGGGCACCGGATTGTGAACGCGTGCGAGCGCACGCTGCATCGCAAGCGGATAGTTCTGGTTGCCGACCGACGTCGCACGATAGCCGGCGCGCGTCATCTGCATCAGTTGCGCGTCGGTTTCGGCACGCGCCGCCGACCAGGTCGACTGCGCGGCATACGACGACCAGTCGGGGCCGGCCGACTGCGCAAAGCTGACGGCGGGCAGCGCAACGAGTGCGCAGGAAAGAACCGCAACGGGAACGAGGGATCGCATAGTGGCCTCCAGATGGTTGTCCCCGCATCGATCGTGATCGTCGATGCGTTGAAACCATCGTATGTCGTGCCGCATGCCGCTTGAATAGCCGATTCCGCAATGGATATTTTCGGCTTCGGAATCCGGTGTGCGCGCGCGCCATTCGCGAATCGCTTCGCGCGGGAATTTCTCTATTTCATTCAACGACCTGATCGCGCTTTTGCGCCCGATCGCAAGCGGCACGCCCGCCGCTTTTTCAGTTTCCGAAATGACGTGTTGCCGGCGCGCTCGTGGCGTGCGCACCTGCCGGCAAGGGTCCCGGCGTGATATCGCGCATGCGGATAGCGCGGAAACGATTGCATCGGACCAACGGTTCTTCTGACACAGGACAAGCCATCGGCGCCGAATCGCCGGATCGCCACACGACGTGCCCGGCAAGGACGCGCGATAATCACGCATCGGCCATTCGCTTCGTTTCGCACGGTCTCTCATACCTTCCCATTTTCATCGAGTCCTTCCATGGCTGCCCTCGACACCACCGCCATCGACAGTTGGCACGCGCACGTCTATTTCGATGCGGCCAGCCGCGACGCGGCCTGGGCGTTTCGCCAGGTCGTCGACGAACGGTTCGGCGCGGTCATCGAGCTCGGCCGCTTTCACGAGCGCCTCGTCGGTCCGCATCCGGCCTGGTCGTACCAGATCGCGTTCGATGCCGCGCGCTTCGACGAGATCGTGCCGTGGCTCGTGCTGAACCACGGCGCGCTCGACATCTTCCTGCATCCGAATACCGGCGACGACCTGCGCGACCATCGCGATTGCGCGGTGTGGCTCGGCAAGTCGTATGGGCTGAATCTCGACGCGCTCACCGGGTAACGGCGGCCCGCGGCGCAGCCTTCCCGAGGCTGCATCCACGTTTCGGGTCGACGTGAAACGTCCCGCGGCGGTGCGCCCATACAGTGGGTTTCCGCTCACGACGCTTCCGGACACCCGCCATGACACCCGCAGACACCGACGCCGATGCCCGGCGCATCCATGAAGACTGGCACGCGGCCGTCGTCGCACGCGACCTCGACGCGCTGATGGCGCTGTATGCCGACGACGCGGTGCTCGAAACGCCGCTCGTCGTCGTCACGCTGCCCGCGCACGGCTCGGGCGTGCTGCACGGCAAGGCCGCGATCGGGGCATTCTTCGCGACCGGCCTGCAAAATCCGGGCAGCCCGCTCGGACGCTGGTACCGGACCGGATTGTTCTTCTCGAACGGCCGCCAGCTCGTCTGGGAGTATCCGCGCGCCGCGCCGGACGGCGATCAGGTCGATCTCGTCGAAGTCATGGATCTGCGCGACGGCCGGATCGCGCATCATCGCGTGTACTGGGGATGGGTCGGATTCAGTGCGCTGCGGGCCGCCACGCCGGCGCACGAGCGCGCATGACGGCCGCCGTGCCGGACCGGGCCGCGGCCCGCCGCGTGCTCGCCGCGACCTGCGTGAGCTACACGCTCGTGCTGCTCGACGCGTCGATCGTCAACGTCGCGCTCACCGACATCGCGCACACCTTCGGCGGCCGCGTGGCCGGCCTGCAATGGATAGTGAACGCTTACACGCTCGCGTTCGCGAGCCTGCTGCTGACGGGCGGCACGCTCGGCGACCGGCTCGGCGATCGCACCGTCCATGTCGCGGGGCTCGCGGTGTTCGTCGCCGCGTCGGCGCTGTGCGGCATCGCGCCGACCCTTCCGGCACTTGCCGTCGCGCGTGCGCTGCAAGGCGTCGGCAGCGCGATGCTGGTGCCCTGTTCGCTCGCGCTGATCAACCGCGCCTTCCCCGCACCGGCCGCGCGCGCATCGGCGATCAGCCTGTGGATGGGCTGCGGCGGCATCGCGATGGCGTCGGGCCCGCTGATCGGCGGGCTGCTGGTCGACCTGTTCGGATGGCGCAGCCTGTTCTTCGTGAACCTGCCGTTCGGGCTCGCCGGCATCTGGCTCGGCCGCACGGTCGTGCGCGCCGCCGCCGACGCGTCGCGACAGTTCGACTGGGCCGGCCAGGCCGCCGCCGCCGTCGCGATCGCCGCGCTGATCGGCACGCTGATCGAAGGCCCGTCGCTCGGCTGGCGCTCGGCACCGATCGTCGGCGGTGCCGCGACGAGCGTCGCCGCATGGATCGCCTTCGTCGCGATCGAAGCGCGGCGCCGCGAACCGATGCTGCCGCTCGCGTTCTTCCGCAACCGGCTGTTCGCGGGATCGACGTTCGTGTCGATGGCGTCGGCGTTCGTGTTCTACGGCCTGCTGTTCGTGCTCAGCCTGTTCTATCGGCAGGTTCGCGGCGCGAGCCCGCTCGACACGGGGCTCGCGTTCCTGCCGATGACCGCGATGGTGGCGCTCGGCGGGTTGTGTTCGGGGCGGATCGTCGCGCGCTTCGGGACGCGCGGGCCGATGTGCTCGGCGTTCGGGCTGTATGCGGCAGGCGCGCTCGGCATGACGGGCATCGGCGCGACGACACCGGCGTGGCTCGCGGTCGCGCCGATGCTCGCGATCGGCTTCGCCTCGGGATTCATCTCGCCGGCCGCGACGTCACCGGCGCTCGGGACGATCGACCGGCACCGCGCCGGCGTCGCGGCGGCGGCACTGAACGCGGCGCGGCAGAGCGGATCGGCGCTCGGCGTGGCGATCTTCGGTGCATGCATCGCGACGCTGCAGCCGTTTTCGGTCGCGATGCGGGTGGCGCTGGTCATGGCGATCGCGCTGTCGGCGCTTGCCGCGGTATCGTGGCGGTTCGCGACGCGGCCGACACCGGCAACCGGCGAAGCGGCCGCGCACCTGCAGGCGGCCGCCACGCGACGCTAGCGCATTCCGCGGCAGACAACGCGCTCACGCGACATACATCGCGACACTGACGAACTGGCACAGGCTGCCGGCCAGCACGAAAAGGTGCCAGATACCGTGCCCGTGGCGGATGCGTTCGTCGTTGATGAAGAAGTAGATCCCCGCGCTGTAGATCACGCCGCCGGCCACGAGCCAGGCGGTGCCGACCGGCGGCAGCGCATGAATCAGCGGACGCACCGCGACGAGCGCGAGCCAGCCCATCAGCACGTACAGGATCATCGACAGCATGCGCGTGCGGCGCCCGAGCGTCAGCTCCTGCACGATGCCGAACACGGCGAGCCCCCAGCTCACGCCGAACAGCGACCAGCCCCACGGGCCGCGCAACGTCACCAGCGTGAACGGCGTGTAGCTGCCGGCGATCAGCAGGTAAATCGCCGAATGGTCGCATTTCTGCAGGATCGCCTTCAGGCGCGGATTGCGCACGCTGTGATACAGCGTCGAGATCGCGTAGAGCAGGAACAGCATCGCGCCGTACACGCTGAAGCTCACCACCTTGTACGGATCGCCTTCGAGCGCGCCCATCGTCACGAGCGCCACGAGACCGGCCACCGACAGCACCGCGCCGACGAGATGGGAAATGCTGTTGAAACGCTCACCGACATGCACGACGTGTTCTCCTGCGGTCCATCGGGGAAAAGAGGGACCCCTATGATACCGGCGGCCGGATTTTGCCGTGCTGCGCCCGGGCAAACGGCGAAGCGGCCGTCACGCGACGTGCGTCGCCGGCCGCCCAAGAAAAAAGCGCCGCGACTGCCATCGCGGCGCTTCCGTTTCGATCGTCGAACCGCCTGGACAGTCCGGCTCAGCAACACTTCCCGGCGCCCGACCCGTACCGCGCGTTCTGGCGTTCGCGGAAAAATTCCTCGTACGTCATCGGCTCGCGGTCCGGATGGGTGTCGCGCATGTGCGCGACGTAGGTGTCGTAGTCGGGCAGGCCGACCATCAGCCGCAACGCCTGCCCGAGGTAACGCCCCGCGCTGCGCAGGTCGCTGCCAAGATCGCTGAACATCGCGGCCTCCCCTTAACGTCCGCTGCCGAGCGCCTGCGCGGCCGGCATCGCTTCGTACGGCGTCTCGCGCACGGTCGGCTTCGACTCGCGGCGCGCGCGCAGCACGGCGATCACGCCGTACACCGCGATGCTCACGACGACGAAGATGAACAGCCCGGCCAGCGCCGCATCGATGTAGTCGTTGAAGATGATCCGCTTCATCTGCGCGATCGACTTGGCCGGTGCGAGCACCTTGCCTTCATCCACCGCGGCCTGCAGCTTCGCGGCGTGCGCGAGGAAGCTGACCTTCGGGTTCGCGTCGAAAATCTTCTGCCAGCCGGCCGTCAGCGTGCAGATCAGCAGCCACGCGGTCGGCACGACCGTCACCCACGCATAACGTTCGCGTTTCATCTTGAACAGCACGACGGTGCCAAGCACCAGCGCGATCGCGGCGAGCATCTGGTTCGAGATGCCGAACAGCGGCCACAGCGTGTTGATGCCGCCGAGCGGATCGACCACGCCCTGGTACAGGAAGTAGCCCCACGCGGCCACGCACAGCGCGGTGGCGACGAGGTTCGCGGGCAGCGACTCGGTGCGCTTGAGCGCCGGGTGGAACGTGCCGAGCAGGTCCTGCAGCATGAAGCGGCCCGCCCGCGTGCCGGCGTCGACGGCCGTCAGGATGAACAGCGCTTCGAACAGGATCGCGAAGTGATACCAGAACGCCATCATCGCTTCGCCGCCGATCACCTGGTGCAGGATGTGCGCCATGCCGACGGCCAGCGTCGGCGCGCCGCCCGCGCGCGCGATGATCGTCGTTTCGCCGACGGCCTTCGCGGTCTGCGTCAGCATGTCGGGCGTCAGCACGAAGCCCCATTGCGTGACGGTGTTCGCGACGGCTTCGGGCGTCGAGCCGAGCACGGCGGCCGGTGCGTTCATCGCGAAGTAGATGCCCGGCTCGATCACGCAGGCCGCGACCAGCGCCATGATCGCGACGAACGATTCCATCAGCATCGCGCCGTAACCGATGAAGCGCGCGTTGGTTTCGTTGTCGATCAGCTTCGGCGTCGTGCCCGACGAGATCAGCGCGTGGAAACCCGACACCGCGCCGCACGCGATCGTGATGAACAGGAACGGGAACAGGTTGCCCGACCACACCGGGCCCGTGCCGTCGACGAACTTCGTCAGCGCGGGCATCTTCAGTTCCGGTGCGACGACCAAGATGCCGATCGCGAGGCCGAGGATCGTGCCGATCTTCAGGAACGTCGACAGGTAGTCGCGCGGCGCGAGCAGCAGCCACACCGGCAGCACCGACGCGACGAAGCCGTAGCCGATCAGGATCCACGTGAGCTGCGTGCCGGTGAACGTGAACCATGCGGCGAAGGTCGGCGACGCGGCCACGTTCTGGCCGAACGCGATCGCCGCCATCAGCCCGATGAAGCCGATGACCGACACTTCGCCGATGCGGCCCGGGCGAATGTAGCGCGTATAGATGCCCATGAACAGCGCGATCGGAATCGTCGCGGCGACGGTGAACGTACCCCACGGCGAGTTGGTCAGCGCCTTCACGACGATCAGCGCGAGCACCGCGAGGATGATCACCATGATCAGGAATGCACCGAACAGCGCGATCACGCCGGGCACCGTGCCGAGTTCCATCTTGACGAGATCGCCGAGCGAACGGCCGTCGCGGCGCGTCGAGATGAACAGCACGATGAAGTCCTGCACCGCGCCGGCGAACACGACGCCGGCCAGGATCCACAGCATGCCGGGCGTGTAGCCCATCTGCGCGGCGAGCACGGGGCCGACCAGCGGCCCGGCGCCGGCGATCGCGGCGAAGTGATGGCCGAACAGCACGTACTTGTTGGTCGGCACGTAGTCGAGGCCGTCGTTGTACTTGACCGCCGGCGTCATCCGCAGCCCGTCGAGCTGCATGACCTTGCTGGCGATGAAACGACTGTAGAAGCGATACGCGATCAGATACACGCAGACAGCGGCGATCACGATCCAGAGGGCACTCACGCGCTCGCCGTGTGCGAGTGCGATGGTGCCGAACGAGAACGCGCCGAGCAGCGCGACCGCGATCCAGAGCAGGGTACTGGAAGCCCGATTCATGGCGTCTCCTGGTCTCCAATGTGGTTTTAGATGGCGTGCGGCGCAGGGGCCGCGCACACGTGACGTCGATGCGTCGTGCCGCGGCCTCGCAAAGGCCGCGACGATGGGCCGTAGTATTCCGCGCGACGGGGGCGGCTTACAAGCGGATAACTACGTACGCGCGACTACGTAGAATTACGTAGATGCCGGTTGCGTGGCGATCGGCCGGCATGCGATTGATCGTGAACGGCGAGCCACGTACAGTGTTCGCCTGTCTCCATTCCGGAACCGCCATGCCGATCCGATTTCAGAAGATGAACGCAAACGGCGATGACTTCGTCATCGTCGACCGGCGCGGTCAGGATCAGGATCGCGTGCCCCGCCTCGATCGCGACCTCGTGCGGCGCATGGGCGACCGGCACAGCGGCATCGGCTTCAATCAGCTCGCGGTGGTGACGGACTGCGACGACGCGGCCGCACAGGTCGCGTTCTGGAATCCCGACGGCTCGACGCTCGATACCTGCGGCAGCGCGACACGCGGCGTCGCGTGGCAGCTGATGCGGGAAACCGGCGCGGCGTCGATCGTGCTGCGCACGAATCGCGGGCCCCTGCAGTGTGCGTACGACGCGCACGGGTCGATCAAGGTCGAGATGGGCGTGCCGCGCGTCGGCTGGCTGGACGTGCCCGTCGCCGAAGCCGTCGATACGCTCGCGCTGCCGTTGCCCGGCGCGCCGGCCGCGTGCAGCATGGGCAATCCGCACTGCACGTTCTTCGTCGACGACGTCGATGCGGTCGACCTCGAAGCGCTCGGTCCGGCCATCGAAACGCATCCGCTGTTTCCGCGGAAAACCAACGTGCACGTCGTACAGGTCATCGATCGCACGCACATTCGTCTTCGCATCTGGGAGCGCGGCGGCGGCGTGCCGCTCGGGTCCGGCTCGTGTTCGTGCGGCGCGGCGGTCAACGGCATCCGGCGCGGGCTGCTCGACGATACCGTGCGGGTGACGTGCGACGGCGGCGACGTCACCGTTCAATGGGACGGCGCCGGCAGCGTGTTCCTGAGCGGGCCCGTCACGTTCGGGTTCAGCGGGGTGTGGCTGTGATGACCGACGACGCACAAGCCTTCCACGCGTTGCGCCCGCGCCTGCAGAAGATCGCGTACCGGATGCTCGGCTCCGTCGCGGATGCCGAGGACATCGTGCAGGACGTGTGGCTGCGCTGGCACGACGCGGCGCGCGGCAGCATCGAGAACCCCGAGGCCTGGCTCGTCGCGGTCACGACGCGCACGTCGATCGACCGCCTGCGCGCGGCGAAGCTCCGGCGCGAGCACTATGCGGGCATCTGGCTGCCGGAACCGGAGCTCGGCGAATCGCCTGCAACGCCCGAGGAAATGACGGAGCGCGCGAACGACGTGTCGGTCGCGTACCTCCTGCTGCTCGAACGGCTGACGCCGGAAGCGCGCGCGGCGTTCCTGCTGCACGAAATCTTCGAGTTCGACTACGACCGGGTCGCCGACGCGATCGGCAAGTCCGAAGCCGCGTGCCGGCAGCTCGTCAGCCGGGCCCGAGCGCGGCTGCGCGACGATCCCCAGCCGCGGCGCACGGTGCCGCACGAAACGCATCGCCGATTGCTGCAGACGTTCACGCATGCGCTCGCGCACGGCGATTTCCCGTCGATCCAGGCGCTGCTCGCCGAGGACGCGATGCTGATCGGCGACGGCGGCGGCCACGTCCAGAGCTTCCCGAAACCGATGGTCGGCGGCCGGCGGATCGCTCAACTGTTCTATGCGACGTGGTTGCGCTGCGGCAGCGGTGTCGAGATGCGGCCGGTCGTGCTGAACGGCCAGTGGGCAATGCTGCGTTTCATCGACGGGCAGCTCGAAGCGGCGATGTCGTTCGAGACCGACGGCACGCGCATCGTCCGGCTTCTCGTGCAGCGCAATCCCGACAAGCTCGCCCGCATCGCGGCCGCCTGCGCCGCCGGCTGACGCGCGCATCGCGCGCCCGCGCCGACCGCGCCCGCCGCCGAGCGCGGATTGGTGCAGCGCGCGCAACACGATGCGTCCCCGTGCGTGGCTACCGCGCACGGATGCACACCCCTAAGATGATTTCGCGCGGCGCCCTGCCGCCCACGACACCCGCGCCATGCGGGCCAGCCTCTTCGTCGCCAGGAGAAATCATGACGCAGCGTCTCAACTACATTCAACAGTCCCCCGAGTTGTTCCGGAAACTCCTCGAACTCAGCAACCTGCTGCGCAGCAGCGCGATCGAGGAATCGATCCGGGATCTCGTGTCCGTCCGGGCGTCCCAGATCAACGGCTGCGCCTTTTGCCTCGACATGCACGTGAAGGAAGCGCGCATCCACGGCGAGCGCGAACTGCGCCTGCATCATCTGGCGACCTGGCGCGAATCGACGCTGTTCTCGCCGCGCGAGCGGGCCGCGCTCGCATGGACCGAAGTGCTGACGACGCTGCCCGCGCACGGCGTGCCGGACGATGTCTACGACCGCGTGCGCGGCCAGCTCTCCGAGAAGGAATTGTCGGACCTGACGTTCGAAGTGATGGCGATCAACGGCTGGAATCGCGCGAACGTCGCGTTCCGGACCGTGCCGGGCTCGTCCGACAAGGCGTTCGGACTCGACAAGGCCAACCTCGCCTGACGGCCGCCCCCTCTCTCGCTGCCGGCCGTCGGCCGGCGGCCCACCGGAAGCCACCACCATGATTCGCATGAAACACGTGATCGCGTCCGCGCTCGTCGTCGCGGCCCACGCGACCGGCGCCGTTCGCGCGGCGCCCTCGGCCATCGTCACGCCGCTGATGACGAAGCCGCTCGACGCTTACCCGGGCAAGGAAGCGCAGATGATCTCGGTCGAGTACCCGCCCGGCGCGGTCGACCCCGTTCACCGCCACCACGCCGACGCGTTCGTCTACGTCGTCGAGGGGTCGATCGTGATGCAGGTGAAGGGCGGCGAGCCGGTCACGCTGAAACCGGGCCAGACCTTCTACGAGGGTCCGGACGACCTGCACACGGTCGGACGCAACGCGAGCCGGACCCGGCCCGCGAAGTTCATCGTGCTGCTGTTGAAGGACAAGGGCGCGCCCGTGCTCGTGCCGGAAAAATAGCCGGCCCGCACGCCGCCGCGACCTTTTTGAAAAAAATGCGGCGGGCGGTGTCACAGGCGGCAGCGCTGAAACGTCTAGTCGCATACGGACACCACGATTCCAGCGCCTCCATGCCCGATACCTCCATCCGCCGCCCCGACGCCGACGATCCATTCGCGCGCAGCTTCTCGACCTGCTATGCCGGCGTGGTCACATTCCTGGCCGTCGTCACCGAGGGCAGCTTCGCGCGCGCCGCCGATCGCCTCGGCGTCGGCCGCTCGTCGGTCAGCCGTCACGTGCAACGGCTCGAGGACCGGCTCGACGCACGCCTGTTCCAGCGCACCACGCGCAGCATGTCGCTGACGCGCGAAGGCGAGCTCTTCTACGAAAACTGCCGGCCCGGCATCGAGCATCTGGCGCAGGCGCTCGAGGACATGCGCGAGCTGCGCAGCGGACCGCCGAGCGGGCACCTGCGCATCGGCTCGACGCCAGGCTTCGGCCGCAAGGTCATCGCCCCGCTGCTGCGCGATTTCCATGCACGCTATCCGGACATCACGCTCGACCTGCTGTTGAACGACCGGCCGGCCGATTTCTCCGCCGACCGCATCGACGTCGCGTTTCGCGACGGTCGCATGGAGGACAGCGCGATCGTCGCGCGCCGGCTGATTCCGATGCAGATGATCGTCTGCGCGTCGCCGTCGTATGCGCACCGGCACGGCTTGCCGCGCCACGTCGACGAACTCGCGCGGCATCGCTGCATCAACCTGTGCACCGCGTCGGGCCGCGTGACGGAATGGGAATTCAGGATCGACGGGGTGACGCAGCAGCGCCAGCTCGCCGCGCATCACACGTTCAACGACATCGATCTCGTCGTGCGCGCGGCGCTCGACGGGCTCGGCATCGCGCAACTGCCCGCGTACCAGGTGTGCGACCTGCTCGCCGACGGCCGGCTGGTGAGCTGTCTCGGCCAGCATGCGCCGGACGACGGCGGCCACTATCTCTGTTACCTGAGCCGCAAGCACCTGCCCACGCGCATCCGCGCGTTCATCGACTACATGATCGAGCAGACGCGTGCGCGCGACCTGCAGTGCCCAACGACGATGACGACGATCGCGCCGCTGGAGACGATCGATTGATGCATTCGCGGCAACATGATGAGGGCTTGCGGGACGCTGGCGGATCGCGCGGCGCATGCCTACGATGCGGGCTGTTCGACCGGCATGCCGATACGGCGGTGCACCGCTCGGCAAGGTCCAGGCCCCGTCGCGCGAACGCGCTGGGCGCCGGTTTCGGCACATTCAAGCGGCGTGCATGTCGCGCGCCCGTTCAAGGAGAGCAATCGTGAAAATCGTCGTGATTGGTGGTACCGGCCTCATCGGCAGCAAGGTCGTCAGGAACCTGATCGCACGCGGCCACGACGCGGTGGCGGCAGCGCCGTCGACGGGCGTCGATACGATCACGGGTGCGGGACTGGACGCCGCGCTCGCCGGCGCGGAGGTCGTCGTCGATCTCGCGAATTCGCCGTCATTCGAGGAAGCGGCCGTGAAGGCGTTCTTCGAGGCGTCGGGGCGCAACCTGTTCGCCGCGGAGCGCGCGGCCGGCGTGCGTCATCACGTCGCGTTGTCGGTGGTCGGCACCGACCGACTGCAGCAGAGCGCGTATTTCCGCGGCAAGATCATCCAGGAAGACCTGATCCGCGCGGCAGGCGTGCCGTACACGATCGTGCGTTCGACGCAGTTCTTCGAATTCGTCGGGGCGATCGCTCAGGCCGGCGCGCAAGGCGACACGGTGCGGTTGACCACCGCGCACTTCCAGCCGATCGCCTCCGACGACGTCGCGGCCGCCGTGACCGACTTCGCGCTCGACGCGCCGCGCAACGGCATCGCCGAAATCGGCGGCCCCGAGCGCGTGCGGATCGCCGATCTGGTCGAGCGTTTTCTGTCGGCCACGCACGACGCGCGCACGGTGACGCGGGATGCGGCCGCCGACTACTTCGGCGCGGTGCTGCAGGACGACACGCTCGTGCCGGCGCCCGGTGCGCGCCTCGGCGCGACGACCTTCGACACGTGGTTCCGGCAGAACGCGCTCGCGCGCTGAACGCCGCCGCCGGATCGCACACCATGACGCCGCTGCGCCCGCCGCCCCTCTCGCTGCTCGACCGGTATCGCGGTCGGGAACCGCAAACGCTGTACTCGACGACGGTGACCGTCACGGGCGGGACGGCGGAGCACGGCCGCGCCTCCGGCGTCGCGCGTTCCGACGACGGGCGCCTGGATGTCGAGCTGCGCCTGCCGCCCGCGCTCGGCGGGCCCGGCGACGGCCCGAACCCGGAGCAACTGTTCGCCGCGAGCTATGCGGCGTGCTTTCACGGCGCGCTGAGCCTGCTGGCTGCACGGGCCGGCGTGTCGATCGCCGGGGCATCGGTGTCCGCATCGATCGACTTCTGTCGCGATCCGGTGGACGGGCTGTTCATGCTGAACGCGAACATTCGCGTGCGGCTGCCGGGTGTCGAACGCGCAGTGGCGGCGGAGCTCGTGCGCAATACGGAGCGCTTCAGCCCGTATACGAAGATGGCGCACGAAGGGATCAGTCACGTCGTGGCGCTTGCGCCGCCGGACGAGACATCGCAGCGCTGAGCGAAAATGAAAACGCGGGGCCCGCCGCATCGCGCAGCGGGCCCCGCGCCGGTACCGCAGGTCAGTGCTTTTCGTCGAGCTTCTTCGGCTTCGGCGGCGACGGCACCTTCGCGTACTGGAACGCCGGCGTGGCCTTCAGCGCTTCCTTCGTCGCGCCCGGCAGGTAGATGTTGCCGTTGCGCACGTCGAGCGACGCGATCGGCACCGCGACGTCGTGCGCGGCCACGCCGAGGAAGCCGCCGGCCGACACGATCGCGGCCGACACCGAGCCGTCCGGCGCGACGATCAGGTCGCGCACCTTGCCGACTTTCTGGTTCTCGTCGTTGTACACGGTCTTGCCGAGCACGCTCTTCTTCACGCTCCAGCCTTCGAGCAGCGCCTGCGACTGCTCGACGGTGACGCTGATCGGCTGCGCGCCCGCGATCTGCGCGTGCGCGCCGACGCTCGACGCGAGGACGGTTGCTGCGATGAGGGTCTTGTAAAACTTCATATGCGTTGCACTCCGGTTCGGTTGTTGTTGATTCCGGGGACGAAGCGGCGCGGACGCAACGGCTGATCGGTGAGCGCCCCGCGCTTCGTCGGTCGCGTGGCGGCCGGCCGCACCACCACGCCATGTGTACGTGACGGACCGGCGCAGCCGGGCCGCAGCGTGCGACACGGCTTCATGGTAGCGGCATTCGGCGGATCGTGCGCCCAGGGTGCAACGTGACACGCCGGACGAGCCGGATCAGGATCAATGATCGTGCGGACAGACCGGGCGGGCGGCGCGGAAAAATGGCATCGATGCCCGTCGATCAGGACAACCTCACGGATGGTCCCCCGATCTTCGCGGCGCCTCGAACGGCGCGGCCGGCGCCGCGCCGCCACGCGGCGTCACGCATTCCGCGAATAGGTGCGCCGGTGCCGCACGGCATCGGCCAGCACGTCGAGCACCGGCTCCGTCTGCGCCCAGCTCAGGCAGGCATCGGTGATCGACACGCCGTACTTCAGCGGCACGCCCGGCTTCAGGTCCTGGCGCCCGGCTTCGAGGTGGCTCTCGACCATCACGCCGACGATCCGATGTTCGCCCTGCGACAGTTGCCGAGCGAGATCCTGCGCGACGTCGACCTGCCGGTCGTGCGACTTGTTCGAGTTCGCGTGCGAGCAGTCGACCATCACCTGCTCGCGCAGCCCGGCCTTGCGCAGCACCGCGCAGCATGCCTCGACATGCTCGGCGTCGTAGTTCGGGCCGGTCTTGCCGCCGCGCAGGATCACGTGCGCGTCGTCGTTGCCGCGCGTCTCGAAGATCGCGGCCATCCCCATCTTCGTCATCCCCATGAACGCATGGCTCGCGGCGGCCGCGACGATCGCATCCGACGCGACCTGCACGCCGCCGTCGGTGCCGTTCTTGAAGCCGATCGGGCAGCTCAGGCCCGACGCGAGCTGCCGATGGCTCTGGCTCTCGGTCGTGCGCGCGCCGATCGCCCCCCACGCGATCAGGTCGGCGATGTATTGCGGGCTCAGCAGGTCGAGGAATTCGGTCGACGCCGGCAGGCCGAGCGCATTGATGTCGAGCAGCAGCTGCCGCGCGGCGCGCAGCCCTTCGTTGATGCGGAAGCTGCCGTCCAGGCGCGGGTCGTTGATGTAGCCCTTCCAGCCGACCGTCGTGCGCGGTTTCTCGAAGTAGACGCGCATCGTGATCAGCAGGTCGTCCTTCAGCGCGTCGGCGGCGGCTTTCAGGCGGCGCGCGTAGTCGAGCGCCTGGTCGTGATCGTGGATCGAGCACGGGCCGACGACGAGCAGCAGCCGGTCGTCGCGGCCGTGCAGGATGTCGCCGATCGCGCGGCGCGTGTCCTCGACGAGCGTCTGCGTGCCGGCCGGCACCGGCAGCTCGTCCAGCAGCAGCGCCGGCGAAATCAGCGGGCGCACGGCGCCGATGCGGACGTCGTCGATGCGCGTGGTGTCCTGCGTCGCGTCGGCGCTGCCTACCTCGCGATCGTGGGAAGGATTGTCGAGGTTCTGCATGGTGATTCTCCGGGGGACGTCTGGAATGATGGGCAGGCTCGATTATGGCACCCGGAGAAGGCGGCAGCGGGGGACGGCAGGGGAAGGCGGACAGTCGTCACACCGGTCACGCGACCGACGTCGAAACATCGTAAAAAAGGGCGACCCGAAAAAGATCGCCCGGCCATGCATGCAGTCGTACGCCGTCGCGCCTAATGCAACGTCTCGGGCGCCAGCGAGTTGCTCGGCAGCAGCGACGTCAGCCAGCAATTGCTCGGCGCGGCTTTCCCGTTGAAGCGGTCGTAGAGCCAGGGCAGCATCCCGGCCACCCACGGCACGATCGCGCCCGCATGCTCGAGCGGATACTCGGTGTACGTGACCCGCGTGCCGCTGGCGCAGAACTTCTGCGCCAGCGCGCGCACGTCGTACGCGAGCATCACGCCGTCGCCCACCTGGCTGCTGAAGGTGCCGTCGAGCGCCCCGGCCGTGCCCTGGCCGATGAACATCGGGATCGTCGGCGATGCGGCCAGCCCCGCATTCACCTTGTTCGCATACGTCACGTACGCCGGGATGCTGTTGATGTCGTTCGCGTATTGCGGCTTGAACAGCGTGCCCCAGCGCAGCCCCGTGTACTTCGGCAGGATGTACGCGAGCGACTGGTTCTGGATGTCCTTGAACACGGCCACGCCGGTATCGCTGAGATACGGCGTCAGGTCGAAGTCGTAGCCGCGCACCAGCCCGGCGAGCGCCGCCGCCGCGACGCCGCCCCACACGATGCTGCCGTCGACGTAACGCAGGTTGTGCGCGGGATCGACCAGCACGCCGCCTTCCGCCGCGCCGACGAGCTGCTTGTTGACGTCGGGCGCATAGCTCGGCGCGAGCTGCGCGGCCCAGTTCGTCGCGATCGCGCCGCCGGAATAACCGATCATCGCGACCTTGCTCGACGGATTCAGGCCGGTCGACGGCGTATTGAGCGCCGCACGGATCGAATCGAGCGTCGTCATCCCGTATTCGGGGCCGGCCGCGAAGTCTGCCGTCTGGCCTTCCGTATCGGGCACGATGATGTTGTAGCCGAGCAGCAGCAGCGTCGACAGCGGGATCGATTCCGCGCTGTAGAGCAGCGTGCCGACGTTGATGACCTTGGTCACGTCGCGGTCGCCGGCGATCACCTGCGACGGCTCGTCGTACGGGTTCAGCGAATCGTAGGCCGACTGGTACGAAATGGCGTGGCCGTTGCTGACCTGGCTGCGAATCACCGACGTCACGTTGACGACGGGCTGGTTCCGCGCGTTGTTGGTGCGGTACAGCAACTGCTGCGCGGTCACGGCGGTCGGAATGCCGGCCACGTGATAGGTGACGTTGCGCGTCTTGAGCACCGTGCCCGGCGGAATCGACGCCAGCGGCGTGGTGCCGGTGTACGTGTAGAACGGATCGGGCACGGTCGGCGCGGCGGCGCCGGCCGACGGTGCGGCGATGGCCAGCGCGGCGCACACGGCGGCCGCGACGGTCATGAGTCGTCTGGAGGACATGGGTGGGGGCCTCTGGGATAACCTGCTTTCATCGAAGGAAGTTCGGCGGTATTGCAGACCATCGTGCCTGCCGCATCAAAACCGTTTCCGTGCCATCGACTGTCTCCTGTGAATGAATGATCCGGCTTGTTCTGAACCTGTCGTTTTAGTAGGAGTACAAACCGGATTCATTGAAGCACAACGCGAACGCGTTCGACGCGCGTTTTCGATTGTTTGAAGGTAAACGTCTAAAACCCTCGCCGGCCGACGCATGCGCACCGGCCGTTCGGCCGACTGTTCGCGTTTTGCCGGGGTACCGTACGATCGGCGCTGTCCGGTAACGAAGCGGCCCGTCGCAGGAGGCGGTCCGCGCCGTCCACCGCCTGCTCTGCAACCGTTCGCTCCCCGCCCCACGGACTCGCCACGATGACCGTATCCGAACTGCTCAGTGCCATCCGCCAACCCTACGCCGATCTGCTCGCGAAAGCGGCCACGCGACCGTCGGTGATCGTCGAGCCGGCCTACCGGAAGGCCGACGGCACGCTCGCCACTGAAGGGCCGCTCGCGCTGCCGTGCCGCGCCGACACCATCGCGGCCGAAGGCGAAGCGGCCGGCCCGTGATGATCGATTCGACCACGCAACTCGATTTCGACCCGTTCGAGTTCGACCTCGAAACGGCAGCCGTGTCAGTCCGCCCGTTCGTATGGGACTGGGTCGTGATCGAGGCCGACGGTCTCGACGAAAGCGCGGCGGCCGATGCGTTCAAGACGTGGTTCCTCGCGTGGTTCGATGTCGACGACGAGAACGATCCGGCCGAAGACGGGCTGCACGGCATCGTGCATTACCTGTCGGAACCGGTTCGCACGGAACACGGGTGGCGCGTCAATGCGGATCTCGGCTCGGCGCCCGAGACGGCCGTCGAGGATCTGCTGTTCCGGCTCGTCGATGCAGGTGCGACGCGGATCAGCGTGGGTTGAAATGGCGCATCGTCGTTCACATACGCTCATGAAGAAAGCGCTCGCGCTGCTGATGCTTTGCATCGCATTGCCCGCCTCGGCCGAAGTGAGCACGAAAGTGCCGTGCTTCCGGACAGCCGGCGGCCAACCCGTGCGCGTCGAACCGCGCATGTACCACGACGACGTCGCGAAATGGTCAGGTGGCATCGTCCGTCATGCGAAATCGAACACGGCCATTCCGTTGCCGTTCAAGCACCGGGACGCGGAAATGCTGGCAGCCGACCGGTCGTATCAATACACGACGACGTGGTGGGGAATGGTCGACGGCACGATCGACGGCGAATACGAAATGATGAGCCAGGGTGCGATGGTCTATTCGATCCCCTACACAAACGCGCGCACGGGCAGGAAAACCGATTTCGCGTGGGCGCCGGATATCGACGCTTCGGCGAAATCGGGGCGCCGCTGGTAGCGAGGAGCGCGTTGCAGGCTGTCGGTCAGCCGGCGTCGCCCGGCGCGTCGACGTCGATGCCGAGTTCGCTCGCCATCCGCTGAACCAGCGCATTCAGTCGCGCCACTTCATCCGCGAGTCGCTTCTGCTCGGCCTTCAGCGCCTCGAACTCGGAAGGCGGCACCGAATCCGCGCCGCCGGCCTCCGCGCTGGCGAAATCGGCCACGTTCACCTCGCCGCACATCAGGTGCATCCAGCGGTTCTCGCGCGCGCCCGGTGCGCGCGGCAGCCGGACGACGAGCGCCGGCGCGCGCGCCGCGAGTTCGTCGAGGAACGCCTCGACCGACGAGATATCCGCGAAGCCGTGCAGGCGCGCGCTGTTCAGGCGCAGCTCGGCGGCCGTCTGCGGGCCGCGCAGCAGCAGGATCGTCAGCAGCGCGATCGCCTGGCTCGGGATGCCCAGCACGCGGTTCATGTTGTGTTCGAAACGCGGCACGCGGCTGCTGCTGCCCTCCATCACGAGGCTCAGGTGCTTCAGCCCGTCGAGCGCGGTCGTGACCTCGTCCTCGCTGACGTTCATCACCGGCGCGCGCGCGGTTTTCTGGTTGCAGCCCGCGGTCAGCGCGTTCAGCGACAGCGGGTACGTATCCGGCACCGTGTGCTGTTTCTCGACGAGCACGCCGAGAATGCGGGCCTCGAGGGGCGTGAGTTCGCGAAGGGCGCGTGGCGTGGGCGTATCCGGCGTGGTGTTCATGAGTGGCGTCGCAGCGTGCAGCAGGTGAAGGGAAACGATCGCGGCCCGTCCGGCATCGCGCACGGGCGAGCCATATGATAGCTCGCGACGCACGGCCCGGCGCCGCGCGCTGCGCCGGCGCGCGCACTTGCCGCAGCGGGCTGTCGTCCAGCCTGTCGGCGCGCCCGATACCGCGCGGCAACGCCTGCACGCACGCACCGGCATTTGCGCGATACACATGCCGGCGCTACGATATGCGTTCACCCCGGTATCCGTGGCGCCGCACACGATCGTCTTCGCCCGCCGATGCCACGCGTCGCCCGTCCTTATCGTGCTGCCGCCGCGCATGCACGCCGCCCGTCAACACCGTTCACGCCTTCACCGGTTCACTGCCATGACTGCATCCTCTTCCGCGCCGCACGTGCGCGCCATCGTCACCGGACACACGCGCGGCCTCGGCGCGTCGCTCGCCGAACAACTGCTGCTGGAAGGCGTCGCCGTGCTCGGCGTGTCGCGCAGCCGCCATCCGTCGCTCGCGTCGCAAGCCGGCGACCGCTTCTCCGAAGTCGAGATCGACCTGTCCGACACCACGGCCGTCGCAGCCTGGCTCGCCGGCGACACGCTGCGCCGCTTCGTCGACGGCGCGTCGCTCGTGCTGCTGTTCAACAACGCAGGCATCGTCGATCCGATCGGCCCGCTCGCCACGCAGGATCCGGCGATCGTCGCGCGTGCAGTCGGCCTGAACGTCGCGGCGCCGCTGATGCTGTCGGCCGCGCTCGCGCAAGCGGCTTCGGCCGCGACCGAATGCCGGATCCTGCACCTGTCGAGCGGCGCGGCCCGCAACGCATACGCGGGCTGGAGCGTTTACTGCGCGACCAAGGCCGCGCTCGATCACCATGCACGCGCGGTCGCGCTCGACGCGAACGGCCCGCTGCGGATCTGCAGCGTGGCGCCGGGCGTCGTCGACACGGGCATGCAGGCGACGATCCGCTCGACCAGCGAAGACAACTTCCCGATGCGCGAGAAGTTCGACGAATTGAAATCGAGCGGCGCGCTCGCGACGCCCGAGGCCGCCGCACGCCAGCTGATCGGCTATGCGCTGAGCGATGCGTTCGGCGCAGAGCCGACGGCCGACGTGCGGAACCTGTAATCGACATCGCCCCTCCTGTCGACGGACGGAAAGGAGTCGTCGGATCAGCGGCCGCCCGCAAGGCCGCGTCCGGAGCGCCACCGGGCAAAGACGATAGAATCCCGCTGGTATTTCACCCACGGAAACCTCCTTGATGGTCACGAAGGCCGCCGCACCGTTCCAGCAGATCAAGACGCTCGTTCGCCAGAACGTCGAGTCCGGCGACTGGCGCCCGGGCGACCGCATCCCTTCCGAGCTCGATCTCGCCGCGCAGTTCGGCGTCGCGCGCATGACGGTCAACCGCGCGCTGCGCGAGCTGACCGAGGAAGGCGTGCTGAAGCGCATCGCGGGCGTCGGCACCTTCGTCGCCGAGGTGAAGCCGCAGTCGAACCTGCTGATGATCGCGCACATCCGCGACGAAATCCGCGCGCGCGGGCACGAATATCGCTGTCGCGTGCTGAGCCGGGCGAGCGAGCCGGCATCGTTCGACGTCGCGGCCGCATTCGGGCTGCCGGTCAATACGCCGGTCTTTCATGTGGTGTGCGTGCACGAGGAAAACGGCCGCCCGATCCAGCTCGAGGACCGCTACGTGAACCCGGCCGCGGCGCCCGGCTTCATCGACCAGGATTTCCAGACCGAGCCGCCGTCCGAGTACCTGTACAACAACGTGTCGCACTACGAACTGGAAATCGAGCACGTCGTCGACGCGTCGCTGCCGACCGTCGAGCAGGCGCGGCTGCTCGACATGCGCGCCGACGAGCCGTGCCTCACGCTCACGCGCCGCACGTGGACCGACGGGCTGCCCGTCACGTTCGTGCATTTCCTGCATCCGGGCAACCGCTACCGGCTCGGCTCGCGCTTCAAGCCGGGCGCCGGGCGCCACCCGACCTGATCTTTCCCCGTACGCGCCAATGGACACGGCGGCCGTTTCATGACGAAACGGCCGCCGCGTTCGTTCGCCGCGCCGGTCAGATCGCGCCGACCTGCCCCGCGCCGCGCGACCACACGACCGGAAACAGCGGATGGTCGAGCGGTGCGCCGTCGGCCAGCTGCTCCGCGAGCCCGGGGAAGTCGGGCGACGTTTTCCAGCGGCGCGGCGCGTGACGGATATCGTCGCCGACGAAGCGGATCGAGAACGCGCGCCGGCGGTTCCGCGTGCCGCCCGACGCATGCAGCGTGAGCATCCGGAAGCACACCATGTCGCCGGGCTCGAGCGCCCAGCGGCGGATCGGGAACGCCGCGCGGTCGGCTTCGATATCGGGCAAGTCGGCCAGGCTGCCTTCCGGGAACCACTTCGCTTCCTTGTCCATGAACGTGCGCGGCATCAGCCACGGCCCGCGATGCGAGCCCGCGACGAATTCCAGCGTCGATTCAAGCGGCACCGGATCGACCGGAATCCACATGCTGACGTTGTCGTCGCCTTCGATGTTGTAGTACGGCTGGTCCTGGTGCCACGGCGTGCGCTGCCGCGTGCCGGGCTCCTTCACGAGCAGGTGGTCGTGATGCAGTCGCACGCGCCCGGTTCCCATCAGCGCGGCGGCGACCGACGGCGCCGGCGAGCGCACGATGAAGTCGCGATACGCTTCGTTGTGCTGCCAGTTGCAGAAATCCTCGAAGAACCAGCCGGGATCGTCGGGCCGGCTCGCGACTTTCGCGCGCGCGCTCGGCCGGGCAAGATTCACGTCGATGCCGGCCCGCAGCGCGGCCACTTCGTCGGGCGAAAAGATGCCCTTGATGCAGACCGCGCCTTCCTCGCGGAACGCGGCAATCAGTTCGGGCGTCACGGCTTGCGCGACTCGATCCTGGATACTCGTCATGGTGTGCCTGTCCATTGAATGAATCACCGGGTCACGGCGCCGAAGTCAGCTGCTGCTTCGCGCCGTAGATGTCGAAGTCGAAATATTTCGCGGCGATCTTCTGGTATGTGCCGTTCGCGCGGATCGCGACGATCGCGTCGTTCAGCCGCTTCTTCATGTCCGCGTCGCCCTTGCGCACGCCCATCGCGACGCCGTAGCCGGTGATCCGTGCGTCGGTCACGTCGGGGCCGGCGAACGCGTAGCCCTTGCCGCGCGGCGTCTTCAGGAACGAGTAGCCGGCTTGCGTCTTGTCCTGGAAGGTCGCGTCGAGGCGGCCGTTGACGAGATCCTGGTACACCTGGTCCTGATTCTGGTAAGAGACGATCGTCACGCCCCGGGTCGCCCATTCGGCCTTCGCGTACGCCTCCTGGGTCGTGCCCTGGTCGATCCCGATGCGCTTGCCCGCGAGCGACGCGGCGGTCGGCAGCAGCTTCGAGCCGACCGGCGCGACGAGCGCACCCGGCGACGCATACAGCTTGTTCGAGAAGTCGATCTGCTTGAGCCGCTCGTCGGTGGCCGTCATCGCCGACATGATCACGTCGAACTTGCGCGCGCGCAGCGCCGGAATCATCCCGTCGAAGCCCTGCTCGACCCACACGCACTTCGCATGCAGCTGCTCGCAGATCGCATTGCGCAGGTCGATGTCGAAACCGGCGAGCGAGCCGTCGGGCTGCTTCGCCTCGAACGGCGGATACGTGGGGTCGATGCCCCAGCGGATCGTCGACGTGTCCTGGGCGAACGACACGAGCGGCGCGAATGCCAGCGCGGTAACGAGGAGCGTTGCAGTGCAGTTCATGGCGGGTCCTTGCAGGTCTCGACGCGGCGGGCGACGCCGGCGTCCGGTGGAGGCGCCGCGCCGGAGAGCCGGCGCGGTGCGCGAAAGGCGGGACTTCGATGAGACTGGGATGCAGTCTAGACCGCATAAATTTCGAGTGCAAGCAGGGGAAACAATGGAGCGCGATGGACCGACGGGAGATGAGGACCAGGGAGGCAGGGGAGCCTTCGATTCAACGCATTTCTATGCGGAATTCAGGTGCTCCCGTGCGCGACACCCGTCCGCGACGAAACGCAAGAAATAGCGGTCTATACCGGTATCCGTGCCGATAGGTTGCCCGATGTTTCATCGAACCTGCCGATCACGCGCCCCATACCGCAGTGGACTTCCGCGGCGATCGTCCAACCGCGCGGGACCTGTTCGACTTGTGCCTGGTCATCGAGCGGGAGCCGGCAAGCTTGATCGAAACCGCTGCGTTTCTCGTTCGGCATCGCGACACGTTTCTGCGTTTGCTCAACGAGCCTCGCACGTTCGTACGGCCGCGGTTCGACGACATCCGGACACTCGGCTACACGCCGTCGTTCGACTCTAGTGTTGAACTCGCCGACGCCTTCCTGCGAAAACTCCCCGGCGGCACGCCCGAGCCCAAATCGCGCCGCCGCTAACCCCGGCCACGCCCGCATCGATCAGCCTGCGCACCGTCTCGACACGACCGCGTTCGGCCGCCGGATTCAATGCGGTGTCGCGATACCGGTGCGTGCCGCGCAGGTCGGCGCCGGGCGCGAGCGTCATCCGCAGGATGTCGTCAGGCGCCTCAAAAGCCCGCGAAACGCGCCGCCCCAAGTCCGGCCAAACCGCGATTGCCCGCGCCGTCCGCGCATGTTAAAAGTCGTCGCATGCATGTGGAAATGCAATGCTCGAATCCGCAAAAGTGCAAAAATGAATAGACCCCTGTTCGACCTCGACCTGCTGCGCGCGCTCGTGATGGTCGCCGACTGCGGCAGCTTCACGACGGCTTCCGCGCGCCTGCATTCGACGCAGTCGACGGTCAGCCAGAAGGTGCGCCGGCTCGAGGAAATCGCCGGCCACCGCCTGCTCGATCGCGGCACGCGCGATGTCCGGCCGACCGATGCGGGCGTGACGGTGCTCAGCTATGCGCGGCGCATGCTCGCGTTGAACGACGAAATGCTGGAAGCGTTGTCGGGCGCCACGGTCGCGCTGACGATCCGGCTCGGCGTGCCCGACGATTTCGCGGCGGGCCGCACGACGCACGCGCTCGCGGCATTCAAGCGCGAGCATCCGCAGGTCAAGCTCGAAGTGACGTGCGGGCTGAGCCGCGACATCTGCGCCGCGTACGATCGCGGCGAACTCGATCTCGTGCTGATCAAGCAGCGGCGCGACAGCCGCGAGGCCGTCGTGCGCTGGCCCGAGAAGCTGCGCTGGATCGACAGCGCGAAGCATCCGTCGATCGATCTCGACCCGGTGCCGATCGTCGTGTTTCCGCCGCGCGGGCTCTATCGCGACGACATGATCAAGGCGATCGAGGAGCGCGGGCGCCGCTGGCGCATCAGCTTCACGACGTCGAGCCTGAGCGGCATCCAGGCGGCCGTCGCGGACGGGCTCGGCATCAGCGTGCTGCCCGCGCGCGTGGTGACCGACGAGCACGTCGTGCTGACCGCGAAGCAGGGCTTCGCGCCGATCGAGAACATGGATATCGCGATCCTGCACCGGCCGACGGCCGACCCGATGGTCAGCGAGCTGACGAAAGCGCTCGCGGCGATGCTGGAACTCGAGGGGCGATAAGCCGCGCGGATTTCATCCGGGCGCCACGCACGGGGCGCACTGCCCCGGACATGTCAGAACATCGTGTTGCCGTTCGCGGCCTGCTCGGGCACCGGCTGGTTCACGTCCCAGTGCTCGACGATCTTGCCGTGCTCGAGCCGGAAGATGTCCATGATCGCGCTGCCGCGCGTGCCGGGTTCGCGCACCGCGTGCACGTGCAGGATCACGTAGTCGCCGTCGACGAACGAACGCTTGATCTCGCTGTGCGACCGCGGATAGGTGTCGCGCAGAAAGGCGACGAACTTGCGGAAACCGTCGCGGCCGTCGGCCGCGTTCGGATTGTGCTGCACGTAGCGATCGCCGACATACGCGAGCGCGGCGTCCGCATCCTTTTCGTTGAGGCCTTTCTCGTAGAACGCGAGCACCGTCCGCCGGTTGGCTTCCTGCCGCGCATCGGCCGGATCGGCCGCCACCGCGTGCGCGGCCGTCACGGCGAACAAGGCCGCCGCCGTCCATCGTGCGGCCCGTGCCGCTGTCGTGCGTCGCATCGTCGTCTCCCCGGAAATCCGGCTGAAAACCCGATCATACCGGCGCGACGCCATGCTCAGACGAGTGCGCCGTCGCGCGCGACGATCGCCCCCGACGATACGACGAGACGCCGCACCGGCCGCGCGACGACGGCCTCGGCGAACGTCAGCGCGTCGACGAGCACGACGTCCGCACGGCTGCCCGGCCGCAGCCCGTAATCCGCGAAACCGCAGCCGTGCGCCGCACCGTGCGTCACGCAGTCGAGCGCGACTTCGAGCGCATCGTCGCGGCGGAAATCGTTGCGCATGCCGATCAGCATCGCGCGTTCGAGCATGTCGGGCGAACCGTACGGCGTCCACGTGTCGCGTATGCCGTCGTTGCCGCCGATCACGATCACGCCCGCCGCCCGGCACGCGGCGACCGGCGGCACCGGCACCGCCGCCGGCGCGGTCGTGACGATCGCCACCCCGAGCGCGGCCATTCGCGCGAGCAACGCATCGCGCTCGCGTTCGGCGATATCGCCCAGGCAGAAACCATGACTGATCGTGACCTTCCCCTGCATGCCGTGCGCGGCCGTGCGCTGCAGGATCAGGTCGAGCGAATACGCGCCCATCGACCCGCGCTCGTGCAGATGGATATCGAGCCCGCGGCCGTGACGCTCCGCGATCGCGAACAGCACGTCCACCGCCTCGACCGGATCGCCTTCGATCGCGCACGGATCGAGTCCGCCGAGCAGGTCGGCGCCGGCGCCGAGCGCATCGGACAGCAGCGCATCGGTGCCCGGCCGCTTGAGTACGCCCGACTGCGGAAACGCGACGATCTGGATGTCGACTTGCCCGCGCAGCGTCTCGCGCGTCGCGAGCACGCCGTGCAGGTGGCGCAGGCCCGCTTCGGTATCGACGTCGACGTGCGTGCGGATGCGCGTCGTGCCGGCCGCGAGGAAGGCTCGTGCCAGCGCGAGCGACGCGGCGCCCGCGTCGTGGCCGCTCGTCGCGCGATAGTGGCGTTCGTTCTCGATGCGGTCGACGAGACGCGGCCCGACCTGGTTGCGATACCACGGCATCCCCCAGTGCGTCTTGTCGAGGTGCGTGTGGCCTTCGACGAGGCCGGGCAGCGCGAGCGCGCCCGCGCCGTCCTCGATCGCGCAGCCGGCGGGCGCGTCGAGCGACGGGCCGACACGCGCGATGCGGTCGCCTTCGATCAGGATGTCGAGTGCGGTGTCGGCGCTCGTGCGGACGTTGCGGATCAGCAGGTTCGTCATGTCGATTCCGGTGAAGTCGGTCAGTGCAAGGCCGGCACGGCGCATGCCGTGCCGCCGGCCGGTGGGTCAGCGCGTGAAGCGCAGCGACGGCGCGAACGGCGCCCCCGTGTCGCTTTCGCCGCGGCGGAACACCCAGCGTTCGGCCGGCACGCCGGCGACGGCCGCCGCCGCGTTCGGCGCGCGCACCGCGACGAAACTCGCATCGCAGCCCACCGCGATGCCGTAGTGCGCGTTGCCGATCACGCGCGCGCCGGCGTACGTCGCCATGTCGAGCGCGATGCCGAGCGCTTCGTCGGTGTAGAAACCCGACCGGTAGCCGACCATCATCGCGCGCTGCAGCATGTCGCCGTTGCCGTACGGCCACCACGCGTCGCGAATGTTGTCGTTGCCCGCGAACACGTGCACGCCCGCGTCGCGCAACAACCGCACCGGCGGAAACGCGCAATCGCCCGGCGCATTCGTCAGGATCGATACGCCCGCTTCGGCCAGCGCCGCCGCGGTGCGCCGGACTTCGTCATCGCTCACCTGGCCGAGCGCGTACGCATGGCTCACGTTCACGCGCCCGCCGAGCCCGGCCGCACGCGTGCGCGCCGCGATCCGCAGCAGTTGCGCGATGCCGATCTCGCCCGGCTCGTGCAGGTGGATGTCGATCTTCGCGCCGCGTTTCTCCGCGATGCCGAACACGATGTCGAGCTGGCCGTCCGCGTCGCCGTCGAGCGTCGTCGGATCGATCCCGCCCACGACGTCCGCGCCTTCGCGCACGGCCGCGTCGAGCATCGCGGCCGTGCCCGGGCACGTCACGACGCCGGCCTGCGGAAACGCGACCAGTTCGATGTCGACGATCCCGCGCCATTGCTCGCGCGCGGCCATCACGGCCTGCAGGTTCGACAGGCCCGTCGTCGCATCGACGTCGACGTGGCTGCGCATCGCGATCGTGCCGAATGCGGCGGCCTGCGCGATCAGCGCGTTCGCGCGCTCGACGATCGGCGGTGCGGCGGCAAGCTGGCGCTTCTCGACCGCGAGCCGCTCGCGCAGCGAACCGACCGATTCGTGCGGCACCCAGCGAGCGCCGACGAAGCTCTTGTCGAGGTGGATGTGGCCGTCGACGAAGCCGGGCAGCACGACGCGGCCGTCGAGGTCGATGGTCTCCGCGCCGGGCGCGGCTGCGCAATCGGCGCCGATCGCCGTGAAGCGGCCGTCGCGGACGACGAGGTTGACGGGCTGGCCGCCGGCATCGACGGCGTTGATGAAGAATCGTTCGGTCATGGCCTGGAAGGTGGGGCGGTCGCGGCGCGCCGCCGGCGCGGATAGGGGAAGGAACCGCAGCCGGCGCGGCGCGACCACGGGCAGGGAATCCGGCCACGATATCGGACGCTGCCGCCCGCGGCCAATTAAATGTCGCGATGCCGCGCATTCGATTTCGCGATGTGTGCCGCACACGCCCGCCGGGTCTCGCGTGACGCAGGGGTTCGATCGCAACGGAGGGCCGACACGCCGCATGAAACAAGCGGGCCGCATCACCGGCACGCGGATGACTGGAAACCGCTTCGCGCCGTTGTCGGGCCTGGCTCGAACGCCGCGCCGGCGCAGCGATTTACGCGGCAACAGACTTTACACGTTGTTACCCGGCCGCACCGGACGCGCATCCGGCCATTCCTTATACTCACGCCGAGTTCGCCACCCGTGACGGGAATCCATCGGCGGACACGTTGCCGATGCAGGAAACATCATGATGCGCATGCCCTCCACGAAGACCGTTCTGTTCGCCTCGCTCGTCGCCGTGGCGGCGCTTCCCCTGACCGCCTGCGTCGCACCCGGCTACTACGGCGCGCAGCCGGGCTATCCGCAGCAGCAGCAATACGCGACGCCCGGCTACGCGCAGCCCGCGTATTCGCAGCCGGGCTACGTGCAGCAGCAACCGGCGTATCCGAACCCGGCGCCGCAGCCGTACGATCAATACGGCAACCCGCAACAGCAATACGCGAATCCGTACGGCACGCAATACGGCACCGTCGCGAACATCCAGCCGGTCAACGGCTCGGTCGGCCCGTCGGGCGTGGCCGGTACCGTCGTCGGCGCGCTCATCGGCGGCGTGCTCGGCAACCAGGTCGGCCGCGGTCACGGCCGCGATGCGGCGACCGTCATCGGCGCGCTCGGCGGCGCGGTGGCGGGCAACCAGATCGGTCAGCAGATGGGTGCCGCGCAGGGCCCGAGCAGCTACCGGATCGACGTGCAGGTCAGCGACGGCTCGATGCGCTCGTTCGACGTGCAGTCGCCCGGCAATCTGCGTCCGGGCGACCGCGTGCAGATCAACGGCAATCAGCTGTCGCGGTATTGATTGATGCCCGTTGCGTGCGCGTGATCTGATCGCGCGCACGTCGTCCCTTCCGTCACGCCGGCACGGCCGCGTGACCCGCCATGCGCGCACGGCCCGCAACGCTCCGGTGCCGCCGAAATGCGCAACGCGCCGAACGGCGCCACGCGACATCCGAATTCCCATTAGGATGAGGACGATGCATCCCGCGGCTACGGCAGCCCGCGCCGGCATGCACGCCTCTCAACCGGAATCCCGCCGATGACGATCACGACCCGCCTGCTCGATGCGGCCGACGCCGCCCGTTTCCAGACCGTTCGCCTGCGTGCGGTCGATACCGCGCCCACGTCCTTCCTGCCGACGCTCGACGAGGAATCCCAGGTGCCGGTCGACGAATTCGCGACGCGCCTCACGCCGAACCACGAGCGCGCGGTGTTCGGCGCGTTCGACGGCGAGACGCTCGTCGGCATCACCGGTGTACGCCGCGATGCGCGCGCGAAGATCGCGCACAAGGCGACGATCTGGGGCGTGTTCGTCGAGCCCGCGTATCGCGGCCGCGGCATCGCGCAGGCGCTGCTCGAAAGCGCGACCGAGCATGCCGCGCAGGCGTGGCAGTGCAAGCAGCTGATGCTGTGCGTAAACGAGGTCAACGGCAACGCGGAGCGGCTGTATGCGTCGCAAGGGTTCGTGCGGTTCGGCACGGAGCCGCGCTCGATGTTCGTCGACGGCCGGTTCTACGACGAGCACTACATGATCAAGACGCTCGCGTAACGCGTTCACGTTCATCCGCTTCCGTATTTGCCGTTGCGTTCGCGTGCATCGGCCGACCACGCCGCACGCGAATGCCCCCCTCGCCTCATGGCATCGCCGCTTGTCGGTGATCGTCACGTTCGTCGGCGTCATCGCGCTCATGTTGAACGTTTGGACCGGCCCCGGCGATGTGACTGTCGGCGTGCGCGTTGCGACGGGCGTGCCGAAGTCGCAGTTGCCCGTCGTCGCGCCGGGGATCGGCCGCACGGCAGGCGTGGGCGGCGTGCCGTTGCAGTCGGACGCGACCCGGCCCCTGCGCGACGATCGCCTGGAAGCGTGGTGGGTCCCGCCGTTCGGCGTCAATTCATACGTCGTCGTACCGTATCACACCGTCCAGGCAGGATCATATCAAGGCAGATTCTTGTCTCCGACTGCATTCTCATTGGTTCGATGCTATGAATGTGTGCGCACACTCACTTCTGACAGACCGCCTCTAAAGATACGTTGTCATACCTTTATGCGCAAAAACTTTAGCTAAAAATCCTCGTCGGATTCGATCGCCTCCCGCGCCAATTCGCGCGCCGGTCAGTATCCGGCACAGCTTCGATTCACTCGCGCCATCTTGAAATCGAACAGGACGCGCCCGGGCGTTCCCCCCGCCATCACGCCTCGGGAATTCCGCCCCTGTTCAGCCCCCTGCCGCCCGCGCTATCGTTTCTCCTTGTTCACAGCCCAGGAGCTGCCTTTGCCTTCCCGCCACGGAGTCGACCTCATCCGCGCCCGCGCCTTGTTCGATCGCGAGCGCCAAGCGTTCACCGAAGCCATGCCGGTCTCCCGCGCGCTGTCCGCGGAAGCGTCCGAGCACCTGCTGTTCGGCGTGCCGTTGCACTGGATGCAAGACTGGTCGACACCGTTCTCGCTGTATGTGAAGGAGGCGCGCGGTGCGACGTTCACCGACGTCGACGGCCATCGCTATGTCGATTTCTGCCTCGGCGATACGGGCGCGATGTTCGGCCACGCGCCCGAACCGGTCGCCCGCGCGCTCGTCGAACAGGCCACGCGCGGTTATACGACGATGCTGCCGAGCGAAGACGCCGCATGGGTGTCGCGCGAACTCGCGCGCCGCTTCAAGCTGCCGGTCTGGCAATTCGCGCTGAGCGCGAGCGACGCGAACCGCTTCGTGCTGCGCTGGGCACGCGCGGCCACCGGCCGCAACACGATCGTCGTGTTCAACGGCTGCTATCACGGCACGGTCGACGACGTATTCGTCGATCTCGTCGACGGCCGCCCGGTTCAGCGCGACAGCCTGCTCGGGCAATCCTACGACCTGCTCGCCAACACGCGCGTCGTCGAATTCAACGACCTGGCCGCGCTCGAAGCCGCATTGAAGGATGGCGACGTCGCGTGCGTGCTGGCCGAGCCCGCGATGACGAACATCGGGATGGTGCTGCCCGACCCGGGCTTCTGGGCGGCCGCGCGCGAACTGACGCGCCGCTACGGCACGCTGCTCGTGATCGACGAGACGCACACGATCAGCAGCGGCCCCGGCGGCTACGCGGTCGCGCACGCTCTCGAACCGGACATGCTGGTGGTCGGCAAACCCATCGCGGGCGGCGTGCCGTGCGCGGTATACGGCTTCAGCGCCGAATTCGCGGAACGCGCGAAGCAGGCCAAGCTGAACGCGCCGCCCGGCCATTCGGGCATCGGCACGACGCTTACCGCGAACATGCTCGCGATGCATGCGATGCGCGCGACGCTGGCCGACGTCGCGACCGACGCCGCGTATGCACACATGTTCGAACTCGCCGCGCGGCTGGCGACGGGGCTCGAGCAGGCGATCGCGAAACACCGGCTGCCGTGGTGCGTGACGCGCATCGGCGCGCGCACCGAATTCCAGTTCGCGTCCGCGCCGCCGCGCAACGGCACGCTGGCCGGCGCGCAACTCGACAGCGAACTCGAGCACATCGTGCACCTGTACCTGCTGAATCGCGGCGTGCTGATCACGCCGTTCCACAACATGATGCTCGTGTGTCCGCAGACGACGGCCGACGATGTCGACCGGCTCGTCGCGCAGTTCGACGCGTGCCTCGGCGAACTGGTGTGACGTGACGACGCGCGGGACGGTGCTCGCGCGAGCGCGTACCGTCCCGCAGCACGCGCTACGCGGCCCGCAACGCCCGCCGCGCCACTTCCGCGAAATACCGCGCGCCCACCGGCAGGATCGCGTCGTTGAAGTCGTACGTCGCGTTGTGCAGCGGCACGCCGCCGTGGCCACCCGCTTCACCGTTGCCGATGAACACGAAATTGCCGGGCACCACCTGCAGGAACGCGCCGAAATCCTCCGAGATCATCATCGGCTGCACGTCGGCATTCACCGCCTCCGCGCCCGCGACCTGCGCCGCGGCCCGCACCGCCGTGTCGACCCATTCCGGCGAATTCACCGTCGGCGCGAACTCGTGCGTGTACTCGAACGTGCAGGTCGCACCATGCGTGCGGCAGATTCCTTCGCTGATCTCGCGCATCCGCGTTTCGAGCAGCGCCTGCACGTCCCGCGAATAGCTGCGCGTGTCGCCCTTGATCGTCACGGTTGACGGCAGCACGTTGCGCAGCCCGTCGGTGATGAACTCCGTGCACGAAATCACCGCCTGCTGGCCCGGGTCGAGATTGCGCGACACGATCGTCTGCAGCGCGAGCACGACCTGCGCGCCGATCACGATCGGATCGATGCCCATGTGCGGCCGCGCCGCATGCGTGCCGCGCCCATCGATTCGGATCACGAAATTGTCTTCGCTCGCCATGATGCCGCCCGCGCGCGTCGAGAACGTGCCCGCGCGCATGCCGGGCATGTTGTGCGCGCCGAAGATCGCGTCGACCGGAAAGCGCTCGAACAATCCGTCGGCCATCATCGCCTTCGCGCCGCGGCCGTGCTCTTCCGCCGGCTGGAAAACGAAACGCACGGTGCCGTCGAAATCCTTGCGCTCGGCCAGCAGTTGCGCGGCGCCGAGCACCATCGACATGTGGCCGTCGTGCCCGCACGCATGCATCTTGCCCGGCGTGCGCGATGCATGTTCGCGGCCCGGCGCGTGCTCGGCGATGTTCAGCGCGTCCATGTCCGCGCGGATGCCGATCGCGCGCTTGCCGGTGCCGGCCGTCAGGTTCGCGACGAGCCCGGTGCCGCCGATCCCGCGATGCACGTCGAGCCCGAGCGTCGTCAGGATGCGCGCGACGTAGTCCGACGTGTTCACTTCCTCGAAACCCGTTTCAGGATACTGGTGCAGATGGCGGCGCCAGGTCTTCAGTCGCGCCTGCAGCGTGCTTTCCTCGATTGTTTCCATTGCGTTCGCCTCGTCGGTCGTCATGTCGTTCAGGCCGCCACCGCCACGCGGTCCAGCCAGTCGCGCTGCCGCGCGCGCACCGCGTCGGCCGTCTCGCCGACGCAGTGCCGGTACACGGACGGCGCCGTCGCGCCTTCGGTATTAATCGCCAGCACATGCGCGTTCTCGTCGAGCCCGGCCTGCCGCGCGAGCGCCGGGTCGCGCATCAGTGCCGTCAGGCCAGCCACGCCGGCCGCGCCCGATTCGCCGACGACGACCGGCACGTCGCGGGCGCTGCCGGCCGCAAGGCCGCGCATCGCCTGCACCGCGTCGTCGTCGTCGATCAGCATGAAGTGGTCGATGCACCTCTCGAGGAAATCCCATGCAAGCGGCGACGCCTCGCCGCACGCGAGCCCGGCCATCACCGAATCGACGCTGCCGGTCGCCTTCGTCGCACGGCCGGCCAACGCGCTCTGGTACAGGCAATCGGCCTGGCGCGGCTCGACGACGACGAAGCGCGGCCGCCGCACGCCGTCGCGTTCCCAGAGATAACTCGCGACGCCCGCGGCGAGGCCGCCCACGCCGCCCTGCAGGAACACGTGCGTGAACGGTCGCCCGTCGTCCTGCGCCGCCTGCGCGGCCGCTTCGGCGGCGATCACGCCGTAACCCTGCATCACGTCGCGCGGAATCGCTTCGTAGCCGTCGTACGACGTGTCCGACACGACATGCCAGCCGTTCGCCTGCGCGAGCTGCGCCGCGCAGACGACCGATTCGTCGTAGTTCCCCGCGATGCGCACGATCCGCGCGCCGTACGCCGCGATCGCGCGTTCGCGCTCGGCGTCGACGTTCGCGTGCAGCACGATCACGCAGCCGCAGCCGATCGCGCGCGCGGCGGCGGCCAGCGCACGGCCGTGGTTGCCGTCGGTCGCGCTGATCACCGTCAGGTCGGCCAGTTCCGCCGCGTACGCGCCGGTGACGAGCCCGCGTGGCTCGAGATCCCGCGTGCGCCGCAGTCGCCTCACGAGCCGCACCAGCGCGATCGGCGCGCCGAGCGCCTTGAAGCTGCCGAGCGGCGAGCGGCACGACTCGTCCTTCACGCGGACGCTCGCGACGCCGAGCCGCGCGGCAAGATCGGGCAGCGCGCGCAGCGGCGTGCGCGCGTTGCCGACGAGCGGCCAGTGCGACAGCCATGCGCCGCTTTCGTCGGCCGATGCGATGTTCATCACACGACGCAGCGCGTTCGGGTACGCGGTGCGCGACGCGCGCGGGTTGGCGATCAGCATGGCGGAGGGCTCCTGGGGCGGGACCGCGCGGGCGGTCCGTCGGGTGGGTCGGATCGGGCGAGCGCCAGTTGCGCTCGCCGTCGGTTCGAAAAATAATATTGCGCGGACCGGTCAATAAAATCGCCAAATCGACGGCTTCAACGCAAAAATTTCTCATTCTTTCGAGGGCTCACGCGCGATCATGACGACCCCACTCGATGCGTTCGACCGCAAGCTGCTGGCGGAGCTGCAGCGCGACGCGCACACGCCGCAGGCCGAGCTCGGCGCGCGCGTCAACCTGTCGACCGCCGCCGTGAACCGGCGGCTGAAGCGCCTCGCGGAAGACGGCGTGATCGAGCGCTATACGGCCGTGATCGCGCCGGACAAGGTCGACCATCCGCTAACGATCGTCGTGAACGTCGAGGTCGAGAGCGAGCAGATCGATCAGCTCGATGCGATGAAGCGCGCGTTCGAGCGCTGTCCGCAGATCCAGCAGTGCTACTACGTGACGGGGGAATGGGATTTCGTGCTGATCCTCGCGGTGCGCAACATGGATCAGTACAACGCGCTCACGCGCGAGCTGTTCTTCGCGAACAACAACGTGAAGCGGTTCAAGACGCTGGTGAGCATGAGCCGCGTGAAGGTCGGGCTCGACGTGCCGCTCGATCTCGGCGAGTAAGTACGCGCCTGCCGGCAAAAATGAAACGGCCGGCGCGCGACTGCCCGCGCCGGCCGCTTCCCGTCGACGGCTACGTCAACGACAACTGAAGCTCGCCGCCGAATTCACGTCGCCCGAGCCGTTGTAGCGCGCGACCTGCGGATACGGGCACAACGGCCGCGTGCGTCCCGCGCCCCACGAGGCGGGCACGTCCGCATTCGGCACCGCGTTGGTCGTGTCGCGCGCGGCGGCCACGATCGCGGCAGGCGCCTGGCCCTGCTCGACCCACGCGACGAGCGGCGTCAGCATGTCGAACTGGTCGGCCGCCGGCCCGCCCGAACAGTGGTTCATCCCCGGCACCGGATAGAAACGCGCGAAATCCGACGCATCGCCGCCGTTCGCCTGCGCGACCTTCGCATACCAGTCGCGCGTATCGTTGAACGAGAACACCGGGTCGCCCGTGCCGTGATAGACGAGCAGCTTCGCGCGGCGCGCCTTCAGCGCGGACAGGTTCGTCTCGTCGGGCGGCGTCATGAACGACCATGAAGATTGCGTGTACACGCCGTTCGTCGCGAAGATCGCCGGTGCATCGTTGTCCATGTCGAAGCCGAGCGCGAAACCAGGCAGGTTCGCGAGCGCCGCGGCGGTTTTCGGCGGCGTCATGAACGTGAACGCCATCGCGGCCGGATCGAGCGAGACCGAATTCGACTGCTTCCACGCGGCCCAGCCGCCGCCGGCCACGCCCGGATCGTACGGAAAGCTCGCGTAGAGCGCCGTGCCCGCGCTGTTGCGCGCCCCCGTGAACACGTTCTCCAGCGCGGTCTTCTGCGCGGGCGTGAGGCAGGCGCCCGTGCGGGTGCCGTTCGCGCAGGTCGGGATATCGGCCTCGACGCTGAAATGCGCCTGGCACGCGGCGACGTCCTGCACCATCCCGTCGGCCGCGCCGTCGAGCGCATCGCATTTCTCGAGGATCTTCGCGCCGACGAACTGCCGCTCCGCATCGTTGAAGCCGCTGCGGATATCCGGCAGCCCGTTCGCGCCGGTCGCCGACGCGATCTTCGCGAACTGCTGCGCGCCGTACATCTCGCCGATCGCCGCCTTCGGCAGATGGAAACCCGGATCGCCCGCGATGATGCCGTCGTAGTCGGCCGGGTTGCGCACGGCGGTGACCATCGCGTGACGGCCGCCGTTCGAGCAGCCGCCGAAATAGCTGCGATCGGGCGCCTTGCCGTACGCGAGCCGGATCACCTGCTTCGCCATCGGCGTGAGCGCATCGACCGCGCCGTAGCCGTAGTCGATCCGCGCCTGCGGATCGAGGCCGAACAGCGGGTTCTGCGCGGCGCTGTGCCCGGAATCCGAGCTGATCACCGCGAAACCCTGGTTCAGCGCGTCGGTCAGGGGCCCGCCGCCGCCGATCTCGCCGGTCGCGGTCACGACGTTGCCGTCGAGCCCGCCGTTCGCCTGGTAGAAGAAGCGGCCGTTCCACGCTTTCGGCAAGCGCATCTCGAAGCCGATCGCATAGGTCTTGCCGTCCACCGCGCTCACGCGCTCGTTCATCTTCCCTTCGATCACGCAGTGCTCGGCGATCGGCTTGCCGGCCACCGTCAGCGCGCCGGCGGCCGCGGTCGTCACCGACGTGAACGACGTGTTCGCATACGCGAGCTTCGCGGCAAGCGCGTCGCAGGTCTGCGCCATCGCGGCCGGCGTCGCGGCGCTCAGGTGGGTCGGCGTGGAACTGACCGAGTCGTCGCCACCGCAACCGGCGAGCACGGCCGCCGCGGAGAGCGGCGCGATGCAGAGGAATGCAGATTTCCTGTTCAAGATATCTCCCGTTTGTCTGGCTGCCGGATCAGAACATGTGCCGCACGCCGACCATCGCGCCGAGCTGCCCCATCCCTTCGCCCGGCGTCGTGCCGGGCCCGCCGCCGCTGACCGCGTAGCGTGCGTGCGCGCTGTTCCACAGATACGACGATTGCGCATAGACGGCCGTGCGCTTGGTCAGCAGATAGGTCGCGCGCAGCGTCGCCATCGTCGCGCGCGTGTCGTGCGCGGTGTTGACGATCCGGTAGCCTTCGCCGTCGACGACGAAATCGGGCTTCACCGCATATGACGCGCCGACGAAGAACAGGTCCGAATGCGCGCCGGGCGCGGCCGGCGAACCGGTCGACACGCGCCGCCCGATCCAGCCCGCGCCGATCCGCGCGCCGGCGGCCTGCGCGTACGCGCTCACGTGCGTGCGGGCATCCTTGCCGCCGCTGCTGGTGAAGGCGACGGGGGCGATGCCGTCGAAGAAGTTGGCGGCCGCGCCGGTGCCGCCGCGCTGTTCCTCGTACGACGCTGCCGCGCCGAAATACGCGCTGTCGTACTTGAGCATCACCGACCAGTTGCGGCACTGGGTGGCATCGCCCGGCACCTGCCCGGCGCACGTCCCCTGCCCCGGCGAGTTGCCGGTGCCCGCGCCGTCGCGGCCGAACGAATACGCGGCGCCGAGCGTCACGCCTCGATAGGTGCCGAGGTAGGTCACCGCGTTGTCGGCGCGGCCGTTCGGCACGTAGGCGTCGAACGAGCCGAGCCCGTAGATGTCGGGGCCGATGATGTCCGCGCCCTGCAGCGCGAGATAGGTCATCGTGTACTGGCGGCCGAACGCGAGCGTGCCGAAGCCGCCCTTGAGCCCGACGAACGCCTGCCGGCCGAACAGCCGGCCGCCCTGGCCGAGATCGCCGCCGCGCACGTTGAAACCGCTTTCGAGCGTGAACACCGCCTGATAACCGCCGCCGAGATCCTCCGTGCCGCGCAGCCCCCAGCGCGACGGCAGCTCGCCCGTCACGCCCGGCATGCGCACGACGTGATCGCCGGCCGCGTTCGCGTGCGACACGAACTCCACGCCCGTGTCGATGATCCCGTACAGCGTCACGCTCGACTGCGCGTGCGCGCCGGTTGCGGCGAGCGCGCAGCACGCGCCGGCGGCCAGCAGGCCGTTCCTTGTCTTCGTCTTCATATCGTTGCGTCTCCAGACCATGTTGAATGGCGCGCTCTGACGGCGCGTATCGAAAAAAGCAAAACCTCAGTCGTCCGCCTGCGGGCGGCGGATCAGCAGCAGCGCGGCGACGGCCGCGACGAGCGTGACGGGAATGCTCGCGCCGATCACGACGGGCGCGCTGCGGCCCATTGCGAGCAGCTCGGCGGCGGCGAGCGGCCCGACCACCGAGCCGAGGCGGCCAACGGCAACGGCGGAGCCGACGCCGGTGCCACGCATCGCGGTCGGGTAATAGATCGCGGCCAGCGCATACAGCACCGACTGGCCGCCGACGACGAACATCCCGGCCGCGAACGCGGCGGCGGACAGCCACAGGAGTCCGGGCGCGATCGCCAGCGCGGCAAGCGACAGCACGATCCCCGCGTACATGCCGCCGACCACGCGCGACGGACGCAAGCGGTCCATCGACATGCCGATGCCGAGCACGCCGAGGCCGCTGCCGATGTTGAAGAAGATCTGCACGATCCCGGCCTGGCTGCGCGCGAGCCCCTTCGCGGCCATCAGCGACGGCAGCCAGTTCAGCAGGAAATACAGCACGATCAGCGTGCAGAAGTAGCTGAGCCACAACGCCAGTGTCGTGCCGGTGCGCGAGCCGCCGAACAGCGTCTGTCCGACGCTGGGGCGCGCCGCGCCCGATGCGCTGACGTCGAGGAACGCACGCGATTCGGGCAGCAGGGCGAGCAGCAGCGGCGCGAGCAGCAGCGGGCCGACGCCTCCGACATAGAAAATGTGCCGCCATTCGGTGTCGCCTGCGAGCAGCACGCCGATCAGCGACGCGATCACGCCGCCGAACGGAATCCCGCAATACATCACGGCCACCGCGCTGCTGCGCGAGCGTGCGTCGACCGCTTCCGACGACAATGCAATGAGGTTCGGCATCGCGCCGCCGAGGCCGAGGCCGGTCAGCGCGCGAACGGCGACCAGCATCGCGAAGCTCGACACCTGCGCGGTCGCGATCGACAGCAGCCCGAACAGGCAGACCGACGCGATCAGCACGTGCTTGCGGCCGATCCGGTCGGCCAGCCAGCCGCCGAGCATCGCGCCCGGCAGCAGGCCAAACGTGCCCGCGCTGAACGCGAGTCCCATCTGTGAAACCGAGAGCCCGAATTCGTGGGCCATGCGCGGTGCCGCGACGCCGACCGACTGCAGGTCGAGCCCCTCGAGCAATGCGATCGCGAAACACAGGCCGAGCGTCGTCGCGACGGCCGGCCTTGCGGCAACGGAAGTATCCATGTCGTCTCCTAACCGTGACTCGCGCGGCATACGCGGAACGCATGCGCGGTGTCCTTGCTTTATCGTGATCGGGTCTCGTTACTTTATCAGGTAGCCTGATTAATAACCCGAAAGAAAATCCCGTCGAGGGACGGGATGATTTAATAACAGGTAACCTGATATTTCAAGTGTCGCGAGCGCGGTGTTAACCCGCAACCCGTTCGCAACCCGGGCCACGCCGCGGCGTGGCCCGGCGCGGCCGGAGAAACCGGAACGAAAGACGCGGCGGCGTGCTCAGTCGCGCAGGTTGCGCACGAACAGCTCGAGCGTGCGGTGAACCTGCTCGACGTCGTCGGCGTTCACGTCGTCCCCGAGCATCCGGCGCTCGAGCGGCCGCAGCACCCGCTCGCAGTCGCGCAGGATTGCCGAGCCCTCGTCGGTCAAACGCAGCAGGATCACGCGGCCATGGCTGGGATCGGCCTCGCGCGTCACGAAGCCGCGGGCGGCCATCGCAACCATCACTTCGTTCGCGGATTGCGGCGTGATGAACGAGCGCACCGCGAGTTGCGCATTGGACAGCGCGCCGCGCGCCTCGAGCACCGACAGCGCCGTGTACTGCGCGAGCGTCACACCGAGCGGCGCGAGCGCATCGCTCATCTGGCGGCGCAGCAGCCGGTCGAGATTGCCGATCAGGTAGGTAAGCCGCTGCTGCGAACGCATGCGCGGCCTGGCTTCGCTGGCGCGGGCCGTGCGTTTCGTGCCGGCCGGTTTGACGGGTGTCGAACTCATGAACGTGTCGGAAGGAGGATCGCGGGCCATCTTACCTCACGCGGTCCGTCTATCGGCCCGTATATCGGCCCGCACGGCGGCTCGTGCCGGCCGGCGAGCCGCTCCGGGCCATCCACGCCCGGCTCGGACAAACCTTATGCCGCGGCAACCGGCAACGCCGCGCGGCAGCCCGCGTCCACCAGCGCGAGCCGGTGTGCGAACGCCGCGAGCGGATAGTCGAAGAAGTAGGTGCCGACCGCGCGCTTGCCGGCACGGAACGAATCGTCTCCCGGCGAATCGCCGACGATGCGCAGCGTGCGCGCCCACGCGAACGCGAGCAGCAGCCAGCCGACCAGCGCGAGATAGTCGTCCGCGACCCGGTAGGGCAGATCCGGATCGTGCTCGCTCGCGCGGATCACGCCGGCCGTCACGCGCTCGAGCTCCGCGCACAGCGTGGCGACGCGCGCCCCGGCGTCCCTCACCCGCTCGTCCGCTGCCGCCTGGACGCCCTGCGCGGCTTCCGTGCGAATCAACTCGAGCAGCGCGTGCAGCGCCTCGCCGCGATCCCCCAGCACCTTGCGCACCAGCAGATCGATCGCCTGGATCTCGTTGGTCCCTTCGTACAGCATCGACACGCGGCAATCGCGCACCGTCTGTTCGATCCCGTATTCGTGAACGTAACCGTAGCCGCCGAATACCTGCAGCGCGTTCGACGCGGCCGCGAAGCCGTTCGCGGTGAAGAACGCCTTGGCAACCGGCGTGAGCAACGATGCCAGCCGCGACGCCGCGAGCCGTGCCGGCGGCTGCGGATCGTGCGCGGCGACGTCGAGCCAGTGCGCGATCCAGTAGCCGATCGCGCGCTCGCCTTCGACGATCGCCTGCGCATCGAGCAGGATGCGGCGGATCGCGGCGTGTTGCGCGATCGGCGCCGCCCTGCCCTGCACGCGCTCGCGCGCATAGGCCGACGCGGCCTGCCATGCGCTCTGCGCATGCCCGACACCCTGCATGGCGACCTGCAGGCGCGCCGCGTTCATCATCACGAACATCGATGCGAGCCCGCGATGCGGCTCGCCGACGAGCCAGCCCGCGGCCGCGTCGAAACGCATCGTGCAGGTCGGGCTGGCCTTCAGCCCCATCTTCTTCTCGACGCCGTCGCACCAGACGCCGTTGCGCACGCGGCCGCCCGGCGCGTCGAGCCACTTCGGCACGACAAACAGCGACAGCCCCTTCGTTCCCGCCGGCGCATCGGGCAGCCGCGCGAGCACGAGGTGCACGATGTTGTCGGTCAGATCGTGCTCGCCGCCGGTGATGAACAGCTTGCTGCCGCTGATCCGGTAGCCGTCGGCGGCCGGGTCCGGCACTGCCTGCGTGCGCAGCAGGCCGAGATCGCTGCCCGCCTGTGGCTCGGTGATGCACATCGTCGTCAGCCACTCGCCACTCGCGATCCTCGGCAGCACGTCGCGCTTCAGGCGCTCGCCGCCGTGCGCGCGCAGGCACGCCACCGCGCCGTGCGTGAGCCCCGGCGACATCAGCCACGCATGGTTCGCCCCCGCGAGCATCTCCTGCAGCGCGACGTCGAGCAGATGCGGCAGCCCCTGGCCGCCGCAATCGGCGTCGAGCGCCAGCGTCGGCCAGCCGGCGTCGACGTAGTCGCGGTACGCATCGCGAAAGCCCGCCGGCATCGTCACTCCGGTACCGTCGAACCGGCAGCCCTCGAGATCGCCGGTCGAATCGAGCGGCGCGATGCGTTCGACCACGAAGCGGGCGGCTTCGTCGAGCACCTGCCCGGCGGTCGACAGGTCGAGCTCCGCCCAGTCGGGCACGCGGCGCCGCAGCGCCGGCGCATCGAGCCATTCGCCGATCACGAACAGCATGTCGCGCAACGGCGCGCAATACGCGTTGCTCATCGCACGCACCTCATGCCCGGTACGCCGTGCCGGCGACGATCACGCCCGCGTCGGCCGCGCCCGGCTCGTACATCGCGTCGACCACCGCCGCACGGTGCATGAGCACCGCACGCTGGTTGATCGAGCCCTTGTCGGTGACTTCGCCGAGATCGAGCGAAGGCGGCGTATCGAGCACGCACAGCCGCGTGACGAACGTCGCGCTGCCGGTCGCGTCGCGGTTCAGGCGCTCGAGCAGGTCCGCGAAGAACGCCCGCACCGCGGGCGCCTGCAGGACGGTGCGCACATCGGCATCCGGTGCCGCGCCGGCCAGGCGACGGCAATCGTCGATGCGCGGGAAGATCATCACGCCGACGTCGTCGCGGTTCATCCCCGTGACGACCGCGTCCTGCACGTACGGCGCGCCGTTCGATACGATCCGCGCGCGCATGGGCCCGACGCTCACGAAGGTGCCGGACGACAGTTTGAAATCCTCCGCGATGCGCCCGTCGAACATCAGGCCGATCTCCGGTCGCGCGGGATCGACGAAACGCACGGCATCGCCGCTGCGGTAGTAGCCCTCCTCGTCGAATACCTCGCGCGCGTCGTCGCCGCTCGCGCGCCAATAACCGGCCATCACGTTCGGCCCGCGAAAGCGCGCCTCGAGCTTGCCGTCGACCGGCACCAGCTTCGCGTCGCAGCCGGGCGCGGGCAGGCCGATGTAGCCGGCTCCCGACATCGGCCCGGTGGTGAACATGCACGATGGCGCGGCCTCGGTCATCCCGAGGCCCGCCATGATCCGGATGCGCTCGCCGCAGTGCGCGAGCGTCACGCGCTCGAGCCGGTCCCACGCGGCCTGCGACAGTCCGGCGCCCGCGAAGAAATACATCTTCACGCGCGAGAAGAAGGTTTCGCGCAGCGCGGCATCCGTCTCGAGCGCCGCGGTCAGCTCTTCCCAGCCCTTCGGCACGTTGAAATACACGGTGGGCGCGATGTCGCGCAGGTTGCGCAGCGTCTCGCCGAACTTGCCGGCGACCGGCTTGCCGTCGTCGATGTACAGCGTGCCGCCGTTGTACAGCGCGATGCCGACGTTATGGCTGCCGCCGAACGTGTGATTCCACGGCAGCCAGTCGACCAGTACCGGCGGCTCCAGACCGAACTGCGGAAACGTCTCGAGCAGCATCTGCTGGTTGCTGCACAGCATCCGGTGCGTGGTCGGCACCGCCTTGGGCAGCCGTGTCGACCCCGACGTGAACAGGAATTTCGCGATCGTGTCGCCGGTGATCGCACCGTGCGCGGCATCGACGCTGCCCGGTGTCGTGTCGAGCAGCGACGAGAAACGCGTGACGCCGTCCATCCCGTCGGGTGCCGACACGACCACGCGCTCGACATCAGGCGGCACCGCCGCGTCGAGCGCGGCACGAAACGCCGCGCCGTCCGACGCGAAGACCAGCCCCGGCGTGAGCACGGCGAGCGCGTGGCGCAGCTTGCCGTAATCGCTCGACACGAGCGAATACGCAGGCGACAGCGGCGCATGCGGAATGCCGGCCCACATCGCGCCGAACGCGAGTTGCAGATGTTCGAGGTCGTTGCCCGACAGGATCGCGACGGGCCGCTCGGCCGACAGCCCGCGATCGAGCAGCGCCTGGCCGATCGCGCGGGCGCGCTCGAGCATCTGCGCATACGTGATGCCGATCCACGTACCGTCGGGCCCGCGCCGCGCGACCAGCCAGCGGTCCGGATGCGCGCGCGCGCCGCTCGCGAGCCGGTCGGTCAGCCGGTGCGGGTACGCGCCGAGCGGGGTCGTCGCGCGCAAGGTCCAGCAGCCGTCGCGTTGCACGATCTCCGGCGGTGCCGTGCCGATCGCCACGGGGCGATAGCCGGCGGGAACGCGCTGTGCGGCAGCCGCGTCGCGCAGTTGGGTCGGATCCGCATCCAAGTTCTGTCTCCGGTCGGTTCCGCCCCGCGCGCGTACGCGCGCCGGGCGGAGACTTCATTGTGTCGTTGTCTTAACGGGGGCGCCGCGGCGCCCGGAACTGCTCAGATCGGGTAGTGACGCGGCGTGGTCTGGACCGTGATCCAGCGCAGGTCGGTAAACTCGGCGATCGACGCCTTGCTGCCGAACCGGCCGTAGCCGCTTGCCTTCACGCCGCCGAACGGCATCTGCGCCTCGTCGTGCACCGTCGGCCCGTTGATGTGGCAGATGCCCGATTCGATCTGCTTCGCGACCTGCATCGCGCGCGCGATATCGCGGCTGAACACCGCCGCCGACAGCCCGTACTCGCTGTCGTTCGCGGCCGCGAGCGCGGCGGCGTCGCCGTCGACGCGCTGCACGGTCACCACCGGCCCGAACGATTCGTCCGCATACAGCTGCATGTCGCGCGTGACACCGTCGACGATCGTCGGCTGCATCACCGCGCCGTCGACTTCACAGCCGAGCGGCAGCGCGGCGCCGTGCGCGCGCGCGTCGTCCACCATCGCCGCGATCCGCCGCGCGGCGGCCGCGCTTTCGAGCGTGCCCAGCACGACGCCCGGCGCGGCCGGGTTGCCGGCCTTCAGCGTGCGTGCCTTCGCGACGAGCCGTTCGACGAACGCATCGGCAACCTTGCGATCGACGATCACGCGCTCGGTCGACATGCAGATCTGCCCCTGGTTGAAGAACGCGCCGAACGCGACCGCCTCGACCGCCGCGTCGAGATCGGCGTCGTCGAGCACGAGCACCGGCGCCTTGCCGCCGAGTTCAAGCAGCGCCGGCTTCAGGTGCTGCGCGGCAAGCGTCGCGACGATGCGGCCAACGCGTGTCGAACCGGTGAAGTTCACGCGGCGCACCGCCGGGTTCGCGATCAGCCGCTCGACGATCGCCGGCGCGTCCCGCGGCGCATGCGTGATCACGTTGACCACGCCGTCGCCGAGCCCTGCGTCGTGCAGCACGCTGCCGATCAGCCGGTGCACGCCCGGACACCCCTCCGACGCCTTCAGCACCACCGTGTTGCCGCAGGCGAGCGGCATCGCGAGCGCACGGGTCGCGAGAATCACCGGCGCATTCCACGGCGCGATCCCGAGCACGACACCGCACGGCTGGCGCACGGCCATCGCGAGGCTGCCGGGCACGTCCGACGGGATCACCGCGCCGTCGATCTGCGTGGTCATCGCGGCCGCCTCGCGCAGCATGTTCGCCGCGAGCATCACGTTGAAGCCGTACCAGTTCGCCATCGCACCGGTTTCCGCGCGGCCGGTTTCGATGAATTCGCCCGCGCGCGCGTCCATCCGGTCGGCCGCCGCGAGCAGCCGCCGACGGCGCTCGGTCGGCGCGAGCGCGGCCCATGCGGGGAATGCGCGCGCCGCTGCCGCGACCGCGGCGTCCGCGTCGGCAAGCGTCGCCGCGGCGGCGCGCGACGCCACCTGTCCCGTCGCCGGATCGATCCGGTCGAAGGTCCCGCCGTCCGACGCGCCGCGCGACACGCCGTCGATCAACAAACTCACTTCGTGCATTTCCGTGTCTCCACTCGGATCCGGTTGCGTGCGGCGGCGCGCGTCAGCGCTTGTACGCCTGCAGGCCCGGCTTGATGCTCTTGTCGTCGAGGAACTGCTTGAGGCCCTGCTCGCGCCCGCCTTCCGGATCGCGGTAGTTCGCCTGGTCGAGCTTCGCGTACAGGTAGTCTTCGTTCTGCTCCCAGGTCAGCTCGCGGCAACGCTTGAAGCCGTGCTTCGCGTTACGGATCACGACCGGGTTCTTGTCGAGCAGCTTCGCGGCCAGCGCGCGCACCTCGTCGCGCAGCTGCGCGCGCGGCACGCTCTTGTTGACGAGCCCCATCTGCGCGGCCTGCGGGCCGGTGAAGGTGTCGCCGGTCATGATGTAGTAGAGCGCCTGGCGATGGCCCACGGTGTCGGCCATCGCCTTGCTGACGAGGTTGCCCGGCGGGATGCCCCAGTTGATTTCCGACAGGCCGAACACCGCTTCGTCGGCCGCGATCGCGAGGTCGCACGCGACGAGCGGCGAGAAGCCGCCGCCGAAGCACCAGCCGTTGACCATCGCGATCGTCGGCTTCGCATACATGCGCAGCAATTGCCACTGCCAGCGGCTCGCGTCGCGGCGAATCTTTTCCTGCAGGATTTCCGGGCCCGCGTCGACTTCGCGGAAATATTCCTTCAGGTCCATCCCGGCCGTCCAGGCGTCGCCCTCGCCGGTCAGCACGAGCACCTGCGCCTCGGCATCGAGTTCGATCGCCTCCAGCACGTCGATCATCTCCGCGTTCAGCGTCGGGCTCATCGCGTTGCGCTTGTCCGGACGGTTCAGCGTCACCCATGCGATCCCGCCCTCGACCTCGACCTTCACCGTTTTCCAGCGCCCTTCGTAACCCATTTTCGTTCTCCAATGACGATGCCGCCCTGTGCGACTCGCGACCAATTTACTATCAGGTAACCTGATATGTAAAGTAGAATGGAAGCGGCTCCGGACAAACCCCTAAACGGGCCCGGACAGCCGATTTCGCGCCGTGCCGGCCGACGAATCACGACATGAGGAGACACGCTTGGACATCGACAACCTGATCGCCATCGACACGCACGTGCATGCCGAAGTGTCGTGCTGCCAGCCGCCGGACCTGTTCGCGAAGGCATTCGACGACGCGGCCGACAAGTACTTCGGCACCGTGCTGAAGCAGGGCCGTCGGCCGACCATTCCGGAGACGATCGCGTATTACCGCGAGCGCCGGATCGGCTTCGTGATGTTCACCGTCGACTGCGAGACGAACATCGGCCGGCGGCGGATTCCGAACGAGGAAATCGCGCAATTCGCGCGGGACAACGCCGACGTGATGATCGCGTTCGCGAGCATCGACCCGCACAAGGGCCGCTTCGGCGCCCGCGAGGCGCGCCGCCTGATCGACGAGCACGGCGTGAAGGGCTTCAAGTTCCACCCGACGATGCAGGGATGCTTCCCGAACGACAGGCTCGCCTATCCGATCTACGAGGTGATCGCGGAATACGGATTGCCGGCCGTATTCCACAGCGGGCATTCGGGGATGGGATCGGGGATGCGCGGCGGCGGCGGGCTGCATCTGAAGTATTCCGAACCGATTCACCTCGACGACGTCGCGGTCGACTTCCCGGACATGAAGATCGTGATCGCGCACCCTTCATGGCCATGGCAGGAGCAGGCGCTGTCGATCGCGCTGCACAAGCCGAACGTCTACATCGACCTGTCGGGATGGTCGCCGAAGTACTTCTCGCCCGAGCTGGTGAAATACGCGAACACGCTGCTCAGGCACAAGGTGCTGTTCGCGTCCGACTTTCCGCTGATCCGGCCGGACCGCTGGCTCGAGGATTTTCAGGGCGCCGGGTTCCGGCCCGACGTGCATTCGCTGATTCTGAAAGACAACGCGGTCGCGTTGCTGGGGCTGCAGGCCGCGCGGCAGTCGTGACCCGTCCGGCCGTGACGGCGGCCGGCAGCGCGTGGCGGCCCGACCGACCGCGCCGCCGCCCGCACCCGCCGCACCGGCGCGCTCAGTTCGCGGGCTTGCCCAAGAACCGCGCGGTCGGCAGCCCCGCGTAGCGGGTGCGGGCGACGAACACGCCGCCGGCGGCGGCATCGTTCGCCAGCGCATCGTCGCCGAGCCCGATGCGTGCGCTCGTCACGTACAACCGGCCTTCACCGTCGATGGCGACGCAGCTCGGCTGCGCGGTCGGCACGTCGACGCGATCGGTCTCGATCCCGTCCGGCCCGTAGCGTACCACCCGCCGGCCGCCCCACTGCGCGTTCCACAGCCCGCCGTCGCGATCGGTCGTCGAGCCGTCCGGGTCGCCGTCCGCATCGGTCAGCCGCGCGAACGGCCGCACGTTCGCAACGTCGCCGCCCGCACGGTAATCGCACGCGAAAATCTCGCGCACCAGCGAATCGCAGAAGTACATCGTCGAGCCGTCCGGCGAAAACGCGATGCTGTTCGCGATCGCGGCCGGCGGCAACGCGAGCCGTTCGAGCGTGAGGTCCGCATTGAGCCGGTAGAACCCGCCGACCGCGCGCGGCGGCTCGGCGCCTTCGTCCTTCATCCCGAACACGAACGCGCCGGACGGATCGCAGCGCCCGTCGTTCAGGCGCGTCGGCAGATCGGGCTCGACGTCGACGATCCGCGTGAACGCGCCGCTGCGCAGGTCGAAGAACGCGAGATGCGTGGCGAGCCCGACGAGCAGCACGTCCGGATCGTCGGTCAGCGCGAAGCACGCGAGCCGCTCGGGCATCGCCCACGGCGTGAGGTCGGTGCCGTCCGCGCGGCAGCGCCACAGTTGCGCGCCTTCGATGTCCACCCAGTACAGCGCGCGGGCCTTGTCGCACCACGTCGCGCCTTCGCCGAGCGTGTTGCGGGTGTCTGCCAGCAGCGTCGCGTGCGCGGCCGGATGAGTCTGTTGCATGCCGTCTCCCGATATCTGTCGCGAATGACCGTCGCGTTCGCGGGCGGCCGCGCTGCCGGTCAGATCTTCATCGCGCGCCGCTGGTTGCGACGATACTGGTCGAACAGCACCGCGAGCAACAGAATTCCGCCGCGTATCAGATATTGGTAAAAGGTCGGCACGTTCAGCAGGCTCATCGCATCCTGCACCGCGCCCATGATCAGCACGCCGACCAGCACGCCGGAGATCGTCGCGACGCCGCCCGTCAGCGACACGCCGCCGAGCACGCACGCGGAAATCACGCCGAGTTCGAGGCCGACCGACGTCTTCGGGTCGCCGAGGCTCATGCGCGACGCGAGCATCACGCCGGCGAAGCCGGTCACGAGCCCCTGCAGCACGAACACCGTGATCTTGATGCGCATCACCGGCAGCCCCGCGAGCAGCGCGGCCTCCCCGTTGCCGCCGACGGCCAGCACGTTCTTGCCGAACACCGTCTTGCGCAGCAGGAAGCCGAACACGACGAAACCGACGATGTTGCTCCAGATCGGATACGAGATGCCGAGGAACGACCCGCCGCCGAGATCGAAGAAGCGCTCCTCGGAGATCATCACCGCATCGCCGTTCGACGTGATGAACGCGAGCCCGCGCACGACTTCCATCATCGCGAGCGTGACGATCAGCGAATTGATCCTGTAGCGCGCGATCAGCACGCCGTTCACGAGCCCGACCGCGCCGCCCGCGAGCACGCCGGCCGCGATACCGAGCACGACGCTGTGCGTCGCGGTGATCAGCGTCGACGCGACGACGCCGGAAAACGCGACGATCGACGCGACCGACAGGTCGACCTCGCCGAGCGCGAGCACGAACATCATCGTCACCGCGATCGAACCGATCAGCGTGACCGACAGCAGGAGACCCTGGATGTTGCGCGGCGTGAGGAAGTCCGGCACGGTCAACGACAGCACCGCGAACAGCACGAGAAACACCATCACGATGCCGGAGCGGTTGATCAGTTGCCACACGCCGCCGCGCGCGCGTGCGGGCACGGCAGCGGCATCGGGGGACGGGGAAGTGCGTTGGGGTTGCATTGCCTGGCTCATATCGGTTGCTTTCCGGTTGACTGCTCGCCGCTAGCGCGGCAGCGCGAGCTTGATCAGCGTGTCGGGCGTCGCATGCGCCTTCGCGACCTCGCCCGCGATCCGTCCTTCCTTCATCACGACGATGCGGTCCGACACGCCGATCACCTCGGCCAGATCGCTCGACACGAGGATCACCGTGCGGCCCGCTTCCGCGAGTTCGTAGAACAGGTTGTAGATTTCCGCGCGCGCGCCGACGTCGATGCCGCGCGTCGGCTCGTCCATCAGGAACACGTCGATGCGCTCGGCCAGCCAGCGCGCGAGCACGACCTTCTGCTGGTTGCCGCCCGACAGCGCGCCGATCGGCGTGTCGCCGTCGCGGGTCTTGATCGCGAGCCGCTCGATGTAGCTTTGTGCAAGCTCGCGCTCGCGCCGCCCGTCGAGCAGCACGCGTGCCGGGCTGAAATGGCGGCGCGCGCTGATGTTCAGGTTGTCGGCCACCGACGCGATCGCGACGATGCCTTCCTGCTTGCGGTCTTCCGGGCACAGCGCGATGCCGGCGCGCACCGCATCGCGCGGGCTCCCGAATGCGACGCGTTTCCCGTTCAGCTCGACGTGCCCCGCGCTCGGGCGCACCGCGCCGTACAGCAGCTTCATCAGCTCCGAGCGGCCCGCGCCGACGAGCCCGAAGAAGCCGACGATCTCGCCGCGCCGCGCGGTAAACGACACGGGTTCCGCCAGGCCAGGCCCCGCCAGCCCTTTCGCCTCGATCAGCACGTCGCCGGCCGTGCGCGGGCGATAGCCGTAGACGTCCTCGATCGCGCGGCCGACCATGCAGCCGATCAGCCGGTCGCGGTCGAGATCGGCGACGGAATCGAACGTGTCGATGCGGCGGCCGTCGCGAAACACGGTCACGCGGTCGCACAGCTCGTATACCTCTTCCATCCGGTGCGTGACGTAGATGATCGCGCGCCCTTCCGCGCGCAGCGCACGGATGATCCGGAACAGTTGCGTGGTTTCGCGCGCGGACAGCGAACTCGTCGGCTCGTCGAACGCGATCACGCGCGCATCGCGCATCAGTGCCTTGCCGATCTCGATCATCTGCCGCTGACCGATCGACAGATACTTCACCGGAATGCCCGGGTCGATGCGCTCGCCGAGCCGCTCCAGCGCATCGAGCGCGCGCGCGGCGAGCGTGCGCTCGTCGACCACGCCGAGCCGGCTCGGCAATTGGCCGAGCATCAGGTTCTCCGCGACCGTCAGCTCGGGCACCAGATGCAGCTCCTGGTAGATGATCGCGATGCCGGCCTCGAGCGCCGCGCGCGTCGACGCGAAGCGCTGGACGGTGCCGTTCAGCGTCAGCGTGCCGGCCTGCGGCTGGTTCACGCCGGACAGCACCTTCAGCAGCGTCGACTTGCCCGCGCCGTTCTCGCCCATCAGCCCGTGCACTTCGCCCGCGCGCACCGACAGCGACACCGCATCGAGCGCGCGTACGCCCGGGAACGTCACGGTGATGCCGTCGAGCGCGAGCAGCGGGCCGTCCGGCGGCGTGCCCGCTTCGGCGTCGTGGCCGGGCACGGCCGGCATCGTCTGCGTCGTCATCGCGTTCTCGCCTCGCCCGCTCAGATACCGAGTTCGGCGCGCACGGCCTGCCAGTTCGCACGCGTCATCAGCTTGCCGCTCGTCTGCGTGTCGGCCGGCGGCGTCTTGCCGTTGCGGATCCAGTCGACGAGGTTCTGCGTGCTGTCCTTGCCGTGGTTGGTCGAGCTGACCGCGATCGTCCCGTAGAAACCGGTCGGCTCCTTCTTCTGGAATTCGGCGAACGCCTCGCCCGCGCCGTTGATGCCGACGCCGATCACGTCGGCCGCCGGGATGTGCAGCTGCTCGGTCGCGCGCACCGCGCCGAGCACGGTTTCCTCGTTCAGCGCGTAGACGACCCATTTCTTCACGTTCGGATGGCGTGCGAGCACCGGCGCCGCCGCGCTGAAGCCGCCTTCGTCGTCGGTCGTCTTCTGCGGCGCATCGAAGATGTTCTCCTTGCGGAAGCCGTTCGCGAGCAGCGCCTGCGTCGCGCCGTCGGTGCGCAGCTTCGCGGTCGGCAGCTCGTAGTTGGTGATCCGCAGCGCGCCGACTTCCTCGGGCTTCCAGCCGCGCCGCTTCATCTCGTCGGCGATCGCCTGGCCGACCTGGTTGCCGATCTTGGTCGCCGACATCCCGAGGTGCGGCACGTTCGGCAGCGGCTTGCCGCTCGAATCGACGAGCTGGTCGTCGACCGTCACGAACTTCATGTTGTAGCGCTTCGCGCGCGACGCGATCGCCGGCCCGAGACGCACGTCCGGCGCGCAGATCACGAAGCCCTGCGCGCCTTGCGAGCCGAGGTTGTCGATCGCGGCCAGCACCTTCTCGCCGTCCGGCGTGCCGATCTTCACGACCGAGAAGTTCTCCTTCTGGCCGAGCGCGGACGCCGCGTTCTGCTCGTTGATGAACCACGCCTGCTCGGGCATCTTCACGAGGAAACCGATCTTCAGCGGCGCGTCGGCGCGCGCGGCGCCCTGCATGCCGAGCGGCGCGATGCAGAGCGCGGCGAGGAGCGCGCGCAGGGTATGTCGGCGAATCGTGTGAGTCGTGCGGTTCATGGGATGTCTCCTTGGTATCGGCGGGTGCCGTGATGTGTGCCGTAAAGATTCGTCGGACGCGCGTCGTGCCGACGCGCGCGGGTTCAGCGGCCGAACGCGTCGGTCTGCACGCGCCGGCCGAACAGGAAGGCGTCGGCGACGAGCCGCAGCGGCCGCACGTCGACGTCGCTTTCGCCGCGCGCGATCAATGCATGGAAGTGCGCATACAGCGCCGGATACTCGCGTTCCGGCCCGATCTCGATCGGCTCGCCCGCGATCGACAATTGCGCGCCGCCGCGGCTGATCGCGAGCACGCCGTCGGCCGTGTCGACCGCGATCTCCCATTGCTCGACGGGGCCGTGCCGCCAGTCGAATTCCGCGCGTACCGGCACGCCGTCGGTATCCGCGCAGTCGAGGTCGGCCGCGATCGGCGTCTGCACGTCGCTCGGCACGAACAGCGTCGCCTCGCGCAGCACGAGCTCGCGCGGCAGGATCCGCGTGACGATCGACAGCGCGTTGATGCCGGGGTCGAACACGCCGAGGCCGCCCGGCTCCCAGATCCACTGCTGCCCCGGATGCCAGCGCCGCACGTCCTCCTTCCAGCGCACCTGCACCGCGCGGATCGTGCGCGTCGCGAGCCATGCGCGCGCGGGCTCGACCGCGCTCGCGCAGCGCGAATGCCAGGTCGCGAACAGCGTGAGGCCGCGTTCGCGCGCGAGCGCGTCCAGCGCGGCCACTTCGCCGAGCGTCGCGCCCGGCGGTTTCTCGAGCATCACGTGCTTGCCGGCTTCGAGCGCGGCGCGGGCCTGTGCGTAGCGCACCTGGGGCGGCGCGCACAGCGACACGGCGTCGAGCTCGCGCTCGGCGGCCAGCAGCGCGCGCAGGTCCTGATAGTTGCGGACGCCCGCGACTTCCGCGTGGCGGCTCGCGCACGCGGTCAACGCAAAGCCCGGTTCGGCGGCAATCGCCGGCAGATGCTGGTCGCGCGCGATCTTGCCGATCCCGACGACGCCCAGCGAAATCCGATCACTCATCGTGCGTGTCTCCTTCGCGAATCGCTCAGTGCGCCCAGCGCAGCACGAGCGGATCGAGCCGCCGCGCGATCGCGAGCAGTTCCGCGCGCGTGTCCGGGTGCAGTTCCGGCATCGGATGCCGCGGCCGCTCGCACGCGATCACGCCGCCTTCGCGCATCAGCGCCTTCGCGGTGAGGATCCCGGACTGGCGGTTCTCGTGATTGATCAGCGGCAGCCATGTCTGGTAATGCGCGAACGCGTCGTCGTGCCGCCCTTCGCGGAAGGCTTCGAGGATCGGCCGGATGCCGTCCGGAAAGCCGCCGCCCGTCATCGCGCCGGTCGCGCCCGCGTGAAGATCGGCCAGCAGCGTGATCGCCTCCTCGCCGTCCCACGGCCCCTCAACCGCGTCGCCGCCGAGCCGGATCAGCTCGCGCAGCTTGTTCGCCGCGCCCGGCGTCTCGATCTTGAAGTACGCGACCTGCTCGATCTCGCGCGCCATCCGCGCGAGGAACGGCGCGGACAGCGCGGTGCCGCTCGCGGGCGCGTCCTGGATCATGATCGGGATCGAGATCGCGTCGGACACGCGCGCATAGAAGTCGAAGATCTGCGCTTCCGGCACGCGGAACGTCGCGCCGTGATACGGCGGCATCGTCATCACCATCGCCGCGCCGAGCTGCCGCGCGCGCAGGCTGCGTGCCGCGCACACCTGCGTGCTGTAGTGCGACGTCGTGACGATCACCGGCACGCGGCCCGCGACGTGTTCGAGGATCGTGCGCGTGAGCACGTCGCGTTCGTCGTCGGTGATCGCGAACTGCTCGGAGAAGTTCGCGAGGATGCACAGCCCGTCGGAGCCGGCATCGATCATGAAGTCGACCGCACGCTTCTGGCTCGCGAGATCGAGCTCGCCGGTATCGGTAAACGTCGTCGGGACGACGGGGAAGATGCCGCGGTAACGCGGCGTGCTGCTCGATGTCATGTTTCGCGTCCTGCGCCGGCCCTGGTAGCGACCGGCCGTCTTGCGTTCACGGTTTCACGAAGCGCGGACCGGGAAGGTCCGCAACCGGCGGCGCACGTCGCGCCGCCTGCCGCTCAATGCGAATGGCTCGGCACGTCCGCGCCGCGCGTGCCGACCAGGAAGTCGAGGTCGCACCCCTCGTCGGCCTGCAGCACGTGATCGATATACAGCCGCGCGTAACCGCCCTTGCCGAGTTGGCCGGCCACGCCCGGCGCGGCGGTCGGATCGACGTCCGACAGGCGGCGCTGCAGTTCGTCGTCCGGAATGTCGAGATGCAGCGTGCCGGCCTCGCAGTCGAGCTCGATCCAGTCGCCGTTGCGCACCGCCGCGAGCGGCCCGCCGGCGGCCGCTTCCGGCGCGACGTGCAGCACGACCGTGCCGTATGCGGTGCCGCTCATCCGCGCATCGGAAATCCGCACCATGTCCTTCACGCCCTGGCGCAGCAGCTTCGGCGGCAGTCCCATGTTGCCGACCTCGGCCATGCCCGGATAACCGCGCGGCCCGCAGTTCTTCAGCACCATCACCGAGCTCGCATCGATGTCGAGCGCTTCGTCGTTGATCGTCGCCTTGTAGTGGTCGAGGTTCTCGAACACCACCGCGCGGCCGCGATGCTTGAGCAGTTCGGGGCTCGCCGCCGACGGTTTCAGCACCGCGCCGCGCGGCGCGAGGTTGCCGCGCAGGATGCGGATGCCGCCGTCCTCGATCAGCGGCCGGTCGAGCGGGCGGATCACTTCGTCGTCGTAGTTCGGCGCTTCGCGCACGTTGTCCCACAGCGACTTGCCGTTCACCGTCAGCGCGTCCGGATGCGGCAGCAGCCCGCCTTCGCCGAGGCGGCGCAGCACGGCCGGCAGCCCGCCCGCGTAATAGAACTCCTCCATCAGGAAGCGCCCCGACGGCATCAGGTCGACGATCGTCGGCGTGTCGCGGCCGATGCGCATCCAGTCTTCCAGTTCGAGCGGCACGCCGATGCGGCCCGCGATCGCCTTCAGGTGGATCACCGCATTGGTCGAGCCGCCGATCGCCGCGTTCGCGCGGATCGCGTTCTCGAACGCCGCGCGCGTCAGCACCTTCGACAGCACGAGCCCTTCGAGCGCCATCTCGACAATGCGGATGCCCGACATGTGCGCGAGCACGTAGCGACGCGAATCGACGGCCGGAATCGCCGCGTTGTGCGGCAGCGCGACGCCGAGCGCCTCGGCCATGCACGCCATCGTCGACGCGGTGCCCATCGTGTTGCAGGTGCCGGCCGAGCGCGACATGCCGGCTTCGGCCGACAGGAAGTGATGGAGGTCGATCTCGCCGGCCTTCAGCGCTTCGTGCAGCTGCCATACGGCCGTGCCCGACCCGATGTTCTTGCCTTCCAGCTTGCCGTTCAGCATCGGGCCACCCGACACGACGATCGCCGGCACGTCGCAGCTCGCCGCGCCCATCAGCAGCGCGGGCGTCGTCTTGTCGCAGCCGGCGAGCAGCACGACCGCGTCGATCGGGTTGCCGCGGATCGCCTCCTCGACGTCCATCGACGCGAGGTTGCGCGTGAGCATCGCCGACGGCCGCAGGTTCGATTCGCCGTTCGAGAACACCGGGAACTCGACCGGGAAGCCGCCCGCCTCGGAGATCCCGCGCTTCACGTGCTCGGCGAGCTTGCGGAAGTGCGCGTTGCACGGCGTCAGTTCGGACCACGTGTTGCAGATGCCGATGATCGGCCGGCCGTCGAACTCGTGATCGGGAATGCCCTGGTTCTTCATCCAGCTCCGGTACATGAAGCCGTTCTTGTCGTTCGTGCCGAACCATTGCGCGGAGCGCAGCCTGGGTTTTGTTGCCGACATCGTCAGTCCTGTGGTGACGGGATACCGGCGCAGTCTAGGCAGAATTTTGATAACTGGCTAATGACGTTTTTGGCGATTACGATATCGATTCCAATATCGATATAAACCCGTACGATGCCCGAAGCCAGTCCGTGGGGAAACCGCGGCCGCCTGAAGACGCGCCAGCTCCTGCTGGTCGTCGCGCTCGCCGACGAAGGCAGCATTCATCGCGCGGCCGCCGCGCTGAACATGACGCAGCCGGCCGCGTCGAAGCTGCTGCGCGAACTCGAGGAATCGATCGGCGCGGTGCTGTTCGAGCGGCTGCCGCGCGGGATGCGGCCGACGCTCTACGGCGACGCGCTGATCCGCCATGCGCGCGCGGCGCTCGGCAGCCTCGACCAGGCGCACGAGGAGCTGGCCGCGCTGAAGGCCGGCCATCTCGGCCACGTGGCGGTCGGCGCGATCACGTCGCCCGGGCTGCGGCTCGTGCCGCCGGCCGTCGCCGCGGTGAAGGGCACGCATGCGGGCCTGCACGTGTCGGTCGAGATCGACACCAGCAACGTGCTGCTCGAACATCTCGCGCAGGAAAAGATCGACATCGTGCTCGGCCGGCTCTCCGCCGAACACGACAAGCTGCGCCTGCGCTACGAGCCGCTGACCGGCGAGTCGGTGGCCGCCGTCGTGCGGCCCGGCCACCCGCTGCTCGCGCACGCGCCGCTGTCGCTCGCCGACGTGCAGCGCGCCGCGTGGGTCGTGCCGCCGGCCGGCAGCGTGCTGCGCCACCGCTTCGAGCTCGTGTTCCAGCGCGCGAGCCTTGCGCCGCCCGCGAACCTCGTCGAGACGGCGGCGCTGCTGTTCATCACGCAGTTGCTCGAACAGAGCGACATGATCGCGGTGCTGGCCGAGGACGTCGCGCACTACTACGCGCGGCACGGGATCGTCACGGTGCTGCCGCTGGAAATGGATTGCCGGATGGACGATTTCGGGATCATCACGCGCACCGACCGGCTCCATTCGCCGGCCGTCGCGGTGATGGCCGACGCGATTCGCGCGGCTGCGCGGGAGGTGTACGGCGTCGCGCCGTGACGATGCGGCGGGGGTTCCCTACGCCGCGGCGAACTCGATCACCGGTTCGCAGCGGATCGGGAAATTGACCGAGTTCGCGATATAGCACTTCGCATGCGCATCGTGATGCAGATGCCCGGCCAGCTCACGATCGTCGCCGGCCTGGATGGTCACGTGCGGGCGCAGCACGATTTCGGTGAAACGGCCTTCCCCGGCGCCGTCGAGCATCGTGCCTTCGGCGTTGTCGGCATAGGCCAGCACGCGAATGCCGGCCTCGGAACACAGATGCAGATACCAGAGCTTGTGGCACGCCGATGCCGACGCGAGCAGCAGGTCTTCGGGGTTCCAGCGCGACGCGTCGCCGCGGAACGCCGGATCCGACGAACCGGGAATATCCGGCTTCGAGCCCGCCCGGATCACGTGATCGCGCCCGTACTCGCGATACCCCGATGTGCCGGTGCCGCGATTGCCCGTCCACTCCACCGCGACGCGATATTTGTGCTCGCCTGCTGCCATCTCGCTCTCCATTGATGTCGGTTGCCTCGACCGTGTCGGATGCCGTTTTGCAGCATCCGCCTGCCTGGCCGCCATTGTGGCACTGGATGGCCATTTGGTATACCATTATTCCAAATCGACGAAACACGCAGGCATGGAAGCCAAACTCGACTCCACGGCGGACGCGGTCGCCGCGTCGCTGCGCGACATGATCATCAACGGCGAGCTTTCGGCCGGCGAACGGCTGGTCGAGCGCGATCTGGCCGAACGGTTCGGCATCAGCCGGATTCCGATGCGCGAGGCGATCCAGCGGCTGGAACGCGAAGGATTGCTGGATATCTTCAGGAATCGTGGCGCCGTCGTGCGGATGCTGAGTGCGTCCGACGTGCAGGACATCTACGATCTTCGCGTGCTGCTCGAAGGCGACGCGATCTACCGGAGCGTGAAACGTCTGGACGACGAGGCGCTCGCGCGCGCCGAACTCGTGCATCGCCTGCTCGGCGACGCGAGCGTGCCGCGCCGGCAGGGCGAACTGAATCGCGAATTCCACGCGTTGCTGTATGCGGGTTGCGGCAATGCGCGGCAGCTGAAGTCGATTGCCGAACTGCGCAGCCAGGTCGAACGTTACGAGCGCCTGCAGACGACGCTGCTCGCCGATACGCCGTCGTTCCAGGTCGAGCACGAAGCGATTCTGCAGGCGTGCCGCGCACGCGATGCGCGGGCGGCACGCTCGATGACGGTCGCGCATCTCGAGTCGGCGAGACGCATCGTGATGCGGCTCGTCGAAGGCGCTTGAGACCGGTGCGCGCCGGTTCGCCGCGCGCTATGCCGCGCGCGGCGCCTGTCCGGTCGTGCCGCGCACCCTCAGTTTCGGCAACGACGCGACACGCATGCGCGGCGCCTCGTCGCTCCATCCGCCCGCCTCGCGCAATGTATTGAGCAGTTCGACCGCGAGGCCGGCCGCCTCGGCAGTCGGGATCGCGACGGTCGTCAGCGTCGGGCGCGTGTCGCTGGCCAGATGAATGTCGGTCATCCCGACGATCGACAGATCGTCGGGCACGCGCCTGCCACGGTCGGCCGCCGCATGCATCGCGCCGATCGCCGGCAGGTCGTTGGTGGCCACCAGCGCGGTCAGGCTCGGATGCGCATCGAGCAGCCGCCCCGCCGCGCGCACGCCGCCTTCGATCGAATCGGGCTCGGCCGCGACGACCGACGCGTCGAGCCCGGCCTCGCGCATCACGTCGACGAACCCGTCGTAGCGCGCCGCCTGCACGCCGCTTGCCGACCCGCCGACGATCACGCCAATCCGCCGGTGGCCGAGTTCGAGCAGATGCCGTGTCGCGATCCGTCCCGCCTCGCGGAAATCGATCGCCACGCACGGCAGGCCGTCGGGCGGCGCCTCGGGCCGCTCCCACAGGCACAGCACGACCGGCACGCCGCGCCGCGCGACGTCGAGCAGATCCGGCAGGTGCAGGTTCGCGTTGGTCACGAGAATCCCTTCCGAGATCGTGCCGGCGATCTGGTCGAGATACGCGCGCCCCTGCAACGGGTCTTCATTCGTATTGCAGACGATCAGGAACTGCCCGTTGCGGCGCACCGCCCGTTCGACCGCCAGCGCGAATTCCGGGTAGAACGGGTTCGCGATGCTCGACACCATCAGCGCGACCGTCGGCGCGCGCCCTTCCGCCAGCGCCCGCGCGGCGAGATGCGGCCGGTACCCGAGCGCCTCGACGGCTTCCAGCACGCGCGCCCGCGTCGCCTCGCCCACCCGGCCGCGGCCGCGCAGCACGTTCGACACCGTCGCGGCCGTCACGCCGGCGCGACGCGCCACTTCATCCAGGGTTGCCATCGTTTGCTCACTATATGAGACGTCGATCCAATATTTGCTTCGCTCACCGAAGCGGCGCACTATCGCCGCACACCTTGCCGCCGCCCGACGGGCGCGACTCGGACGCGATCGCATCGCCTCTTTTTTTGATCGCGATGATTAAGCGCTTAATCATGCAGTACGGCGCATTAAAACATGGAGCGGAGACAATGGCGAGCATCTCGATGCGGCGCGTGCAGAAAGCCTACGGCGATCACGCGCCGGTGATACGCGACGTCGATCTGGAGATCGGCGCGCACGAGTTCTGCGTGTTCCTCGGGCCGTCCGGTTGCGGCAAGTCGACGCTGCTGCGCATGATCGCCGGGCTCGAGGACCTGAGCGCGGGCGAACTGTCGATCGACGGCCGCCGCGTCGACGACGTGCCGGCCGCCGAGCGCGGCGTCGCGATGGTGTTCCAGAGCTACGCGCTGTTTCCGCACATGACGGTGTACGAGAACATGGCGTTCGGGCTGAAGCTCGCACGGGTGCCGAAAGTCGAGATCGACCGCAAGGTGCGCGACGCCGCGCGCATCCTGCAGCTCGACACGCTGCTCGACCGCAAGCCGAAGGCGCTGTCCGGCGGCCAGCGGCAGCGCGTCGCGATCGGCCGCGCGATCGTGCGCGAGCCCGGCGTGTTCCTGTTCGACGAACCGCTGTCGAATCTCGACGCGGCGCTGCGCGGCCAGACCCGCATCGAGATCGCGCGGCTGCACCGGCAGTTCGAACGCGCGAGCGTCGTCTACGTGACGCACGACCAGACCGAAGCGATGACGCTCGCCGACAAGATCGTGCTGCTGCACGCCGGCGCGGATACCGCGCAGCACGGCAGCATCGCGCAGGTCGGCGCGCCGCTCGACCTCTACCACCATCCGGCCAGCCGCTTCGTCGCGGGTTTCATCGGGTCGCCGCGCATGAACTTCCTGCCGGCCGTCGTGACCGCGTGCGACGCGCATCGCACGACCGTCACGCTCGTGCCGTCCGGCGAGACCTTCGCGCTGCCGCGCGACGGCTCGGCACTTGGCGCCGGCGCCGCCGTGACGCTCGGCATTCGCCCCGAACACCTGACGCTCGGCGTCGCGCTCGACGCCACGACGCTCGCGCGCGACGTCGCGCTCGTCGAACGCCTCGGCGAACAGACCTACGTGCACCTCGACGGGCCCGGCGGCGCACCGCTGATCGCGAAGGTGCCCGGCGACGCGCAGGTGCGCACCGGCGAGCGCGTGCACCTGCATGCGCCGGCCGCGGCCTGCCATCTCTTCACCGAAGACGGCCGCGCGGTGCCCGCGTGCGCCGACGTCCACGTCCACCACTACGCATAAGGATCGGCATGCGCCTCGGAGTCTGCTACTACCCGGAACACTGGCCGGAATCGATGTGGGCCGATGACGCCCGCCGGATGAAAGCGCTCGGTATCGAGCAGGTGCGGATCGCCGAATTCGCGTGGAGCCGCATCGAGCCGTCGCCGGGCGAATACGACTGGGGCTGGCTCGACCGCGCGGTCGACGTGCTCGGCGCGGCCGGCCTCGAGATCGTGATGTGCACGCCGACCGCGACGCCGCCGAAATGGCTGGTCGACCGCCATCCCGACATCCTAGCGATCGGTGCCGACGGCCGGCCGCGCGCGTTCGGCTCGCGCCGCCACTACGACTTCTCGTCGCCGACCTATCTGGAAGCGTCGCGGCAGATCTGCACGGCCGTCGCCGAACGCTACGGCCGCCATCCCGCCGTGCGCCACTGGCAGACCGACAACGAACTCGGCTGCCACCAGACCGTCGTCAGCTACTCGCCGGCCGCGCTCGTGCGCTTCCGTGCGTGGCTGAAGGCGCGCTACGGCACGATCGACGCGCTGAACCGCGCATGGGGCACCGTGTTCTGGAGCATGGAGTATCGCCGTTTCGACGAAATCGACGCACCCGTCGGCACCGTGACCGAAGCCCATCCGTCGCATCGTCTCGATTACCGGCGCTTCGCATCCGACGAAGTCGCGCGCTATCACCGGATGCAGGTCGACGTGATCCGCGCGCATTCGCCGGGCCGGCCGGTCGCGCACAACTTCATGCAGCTGTTCACCGAGTTCGATCACTACGAGGTGGCGCGCGACCTCGACATCGCGACGTGGGACAGCTACCCGCTCGGCGCGCTGGAGGAGCTCTGGTTCGCGCCCGACGTGAAGGCGCGCTGGCTGCGCACCGGCCATCCGGATTTCGCGTCGTTCAATCACGATCTGTATCGCGGGATGTCGAAGCTGCCGTTCTGGGTGATGGAGCAGCAGCCGGGGCCCGTGAACTGGGCCCAGTGGAACCCCGCGCCGCTGCCGGGCATGGTGCGCCTGTGGAGCTGGGAAGCGTTCGCGCATGGCGCCGGCTGCGTGTCCTACTTCCGCTGGCGGCAGGCGCCGTTCGCGCAGGAGCAGATGCATGCGGGCCTCAATACGCCGGACAACCGGCTCGACGAAGGCGGCCGCGAGGCGCAGCGCGTCGCACGCGAAATCGCCACCGTGCTCGATGCCGGCGCCGATGCCGACGCGAACGGCACGGTGCGCGCCCCGGTCGCGCTCGTGTTCGACTATGAAGCGAAGTGGCTGTTCGAAGTGCAGCCGCAAGGCGCCGATTTCCACTACCCGCGCGTCGCGTTCGACTACTACTCGGCGCTGCGCTCGCTCGGCCTGGACGTCGACATCGTGTCGCCGCACGCGCCGCTCGACGGCTATCGCCTCGTCGTCGTGCCGCCGCTGCCCGTCGTGCCGGACGATTTCGCGGCACGGCTCGCCGCCTCGGGCGCGCATGCGGTATTCGGGCCGCGTACGGGTTCGAAGACCGTCGACCTGCAGATTCCGCCGACGCTGCCGCCCGGCCCGCTCGCGTCGATCCTGCCGGTGCGCGTGTGGCGCGTCGAATCGCTGCGGCCGAACGTGACCGAGCGGATCGACGGCACGTTGCGCGACGGCTCGCCGCTCGCGGGCGACGCGCGCCACTGGCGCGACTTCGTCGAGCTCCACGACGAAACGCGCAGCGTCGTGCATGCGCGTTTCGCCGACGGTCATCCGGCCTGCGTGTCGCATGGCGCGCTGCACTACTGGGCCGCGCTGTTCGACGCCGCGACCACCGCGAAGCTGTTCGCCGACGTTGCGACCGACGCGGGCCTCGCGCCGACGCCGCTCGGCGACGGCGTGCGAGTGAGCCGGCGCGGCGGCCTGACCTACGTTTTCAACTACGGCAACGCGCCGCACACGATCGATGCGGTGCCGCCGTCGGCGTTCGTGCTCGGCGCCGCGCAAGTCGAGCCGCAGGACGTGGCCGTGTATCGAAGCCGTTCGTAGCCCCCCGCCACCGGCGCCGCGACGCGCCGGTCACGCACAAGACGACACACTGGAATGGAGACACGCATGACACATCGCCCCCTTCGCGCCGCCGCCCGGCTCGCCGCGGCCGCCACCGTCGCGTTCGCATCGCTCGGCACGACGGCGCCCGCCGATGCCGGCACGCTGACCATCAATATCGCGTTCAAGGGCGCGAGCCAGCGCGCGGTCTGGCAATCGACGCTCGACGCGTTCCACAAGGCGCATCCCGACATCGACGTGAAGGCGACCTTCGTCGACGAGGAAGCGTACAAGGTGCAACTCCCCGCGTGGCTGACGACCGTCGCGCCGGACGTCGTGAACTGGCACGCGGGCGAGCGGATGGCGTACTACGCGAAGCGCGGGCTGTTCGAGGACCTGAGCGGCGACTGGACCAAGAACGGCTGGGGCGCGATGTACGCGTCGACGCGCGATGCCTCGTCGTACAACGGCAAGCAGTATGCGGCGCCCACCGTCTACTACTCGTGGGGGCTGTTCTACCGCAAGGACCTGTTCCGCAAGGTCGGCATCACCGACGAGCCGAAGACGTGGGACCAGTTTCTCGACGCGTGCAAGAAGCTGAAGGCGGCCGGCATCACGCCGGTCGCGATCGGCGGCCGCGACGCGTGGACGCTTGCCGGCTGGTTCGACTATCTCGACCTGCGCCTGAACGGCAACGCGTTCCACCAGCAACTGATGGCCGGCGACGTGCCGTACACCGACCAGCGCGTGAAGAAGGTCTACACGACGTGGAAGTCGCTGATCGACGCCGGCTACTTCATCGACAACGCGCTGTCCTACGATCTCGACGGCGCGCAGCCGTTCCTGTTCCAGGGCAAGGCCGCGATGATGCTGATGGGCACCTTCATCGCGGCGGGCTTTCCGCCGAACGTGAAACCGGAAATGGGCTACTACCGCTTCCCGATCATCGACCCGAAGGTGCCGACCGCCGAGGACGGCCCGGTCGAATCGCTGCACATCCCGACCAAGGCGAAGAACAAGGCCGATGCGCGCACGTTCCTCGCATTCGTCGAAACGCCCGAGATCGGCGCGAAGCTCGCGGAAGGGCTCGGCTCGCTGTCGGCCAACAGCAAGTCGCCCGAGCCGGCCGATCCGGTCTCGCGCATCGGGTTCCGGATTCTCGCCGACACGAAGGGCGGCGTCGCGCAGTTCTACGACCGCGACATGACGAAGGAAATGGCCGACGAAGGGATGAAAGGCATGCAGCAGTTCCTCGCGAATCCCGCGCAGCTCGATACGGTGCTCGCGCAACTCGAACAGACCCGCAAGCGGATCTACAAGAAGTGACCGCGTGACCCAACCGGCGGCCGCGCGCCGCCCTGCCCGTTCAGGAGGCTAGCCGTGTCCAGTCCGATCACGTCCCCCCCGCGCGGCGGCACCGCGCCGCCGCCGCGCGGGACATCCGCCGCCGCGTTGCCCGCGCGCCGCCCGTCGCCCGCCGTGCGGCGGCAACGGCGCGCCGCGTGGCTGTTTCTCGCGCCGGCCTGCGCGATGGTGGCCGTCTATGTGATCTGGCCGATCCTGTCGACGCTGTGGCTGAGCCTGTACAACTGGGACGGGATGACCGAGCGCACGTTCGTCGGTCTCGCGAACTATGCCGAACTGCTGCAGGCGCCGACCTTCTACACGGCGCTGCGCAACAACGTGATCTGGCTCGCGCTCTTCATGCTCGCGCCGCCGCTCGGCCTCGCGCTCGCGCTGTACCTGAACCAGGCGGTCGGCGGCATCCGCCTCGTGAAATCGCTGTTCTTCGCGCCGTTCGTGCTGTCCGGCGTGGTCGTCGGCCTGATCTTCTCGTGGTTCTACGATCCGACCTTCGGGCTGCTCGCGTTGATCGTCGGGCACGGCATCCCGGTACTCGGCGACGCACGCTACGCGACGCTCGGCGTCGTGTTCGCCGCGCTGTGGCCGCAGACGGCGTACTGCATGATCCTGTACCTGACCGGCCTCACGTCGGTCAACCCGGAACAGATCGAGGCCGCGCGGATGGAAGGCGCGCGCGGCTTCGCGCTGCTGTGGCACGTCGTGCTGCCGCAGTTGCGGCCGACCACCTTCATGGCGATCGTCGTCACGGTAATCGGCGCGCTGCGCAGCTTCGACCTGATCTCGGTGATGACGAGCGGCGGCCCGTTCGAGAGTTCGACCGTGCTCGCGTATTACATGTACGAGCAGGCGATCAAGTATTACCGGCTGGGCTATTCCGCGTCGATCGCCGCCGTGCTGTTCGCGATCATGCTCGTCTACATCGTGTTCCAGTTGCGCCGCATGCTGCGCAACGAGCAGTGACCCACCGGAGAGGCTTCATCATGTTTCCGACGCCCGTTGCCCAATGGAAGCCCGTCTCGCGCCGGCTGTACAAGCTGTCGCTGCCCGTCGCGCTGCTGATCTGGCTGATGCCGATGATCGCCGTGTTCGTCACGTCGGTGCGCTCGACCGAAGAACTCGTCGAAGGCCACTACTGGGGCTGGCCGCGCCACTTCGCGATGGTCGAGAACTACCGCGACGCGCTGACGACGTCGCCGATGCTGCATTACTTCTGGAACAGCGTGCAGATCACGGTGCCGTCCGTGATCGGCTCGATCGCGCTCGCGGCGATGGCCGGCTTCGCGCTCGCGACCTACCGGTTCCGCGGCAATACCGCGCTGTTCGGCACGTTCGTCGCCGGCAACTTCGTGCCGGTGCAGGTGCTGATGATTCCGGTGCGCGACCTGTCGCTGAGGCTCGGCGTGTTCAATACGGTCGAAGCGCTGATCCTGTTTCACGTCGCGTTCCAGACCGGGTTCTGCACGCTGTTCCTGCGCAACTTCATCAAGCAGTTGCCGTTCGAGCTGATCGAGGCGGCGCGCATCGAAGGCGCGGGCGAATGGACGGTGTTCTGGCGCATCGTGCTGCCGCTGATCCGGCCCGCGCTGGCCGCGCTGGCGATTCTCGTGTTCACGTTCGTGTGGAACGACTACTTCTGGGCGCTGTGTCTCACGCAGGGCGACGAGGCCGCGCCGATCACCGCCGGCGTCGCGGCGCTGAAGGGGCAATGGACGACGTCGTGGAATCTCGTGTCGGCCGGGTCGATTCTCGCCGCGCTGCCGTCGGTCGCGATGTTCTTCGCGATGCAGAAGCATTTCGTCGCGGGGCTCACGTTCGGCGCGACGAAAGGCTGAACGCGCGCCGCAAGCGTTTTTCGCATCTCCCCCTCCGCATCGTGAGGTTGCCCGCTTCGGCGGGCTTTTTTCATGCCGTGCGGATTGGAAGGCAATGCCGCTCGATGTCACCTGTCGACGCGCCTGCCCTGGCGCAGGCGCTCGACGATCACGACCTCCGTGTCGACTCGCGCCCGCAACGCGAGCCACGTTTCATCGCGAACGGCGATGCCGTCGCGTTGCGCCAGCCTGATCGGCCCGACGTCCAGCCGCCCGTGATCCGCAACCAGATAGGCGGCGCCCGGTAGCGGCAACCCGTGCTGCATCGTCGTGCCTTCGCGCAGCATCGCGATACGCACACGTGCGTCGGCGTGAAGGGGCAGCGCGCCGGCGCGAACATCGTCTGGATCGCCGCTCGCCACCGTCACGAATCGGCCGTCGCGACATCCGGGCGAACAGACGCGCGTCGCGCAGCGCGCGGTGCCGGCCGGTGTGCGCGGACGCAGCCAGATTCGGAACTGCCGCGCGGGTACGTTTTCCTCGTTGCGCTCGGCGTGATGAAACGCCGCGCCGGCACTCGTCACATGGACGGAATCGGCGACCAGACGCACGCGATTGCCCGCGTCGTCCTCGTGCGTGATGGCGCCCGAACGCACCCATGTGACGATCTCGACGTCGCGGTGAACCTGCATGCCGAGGCCCGAGTGCGGCGCGAATTCGACGTCGTCCCATCCGTAGAGCGGGCCGGGCAGCGCAGGGTCGACGCCCTCGCGGAAATGCCGGCGGGCGTCGACACCGCCGCGCCGCAGCACGCCCAGCGCAAGAAAAGGCCGATGTTCGATCATGATGAAGCTCGATTCGGGTACGCCGGGTGCGGATCGCGATCGTCGAAGACCGCGTCCCCCACACCCCGGGCGCCCCGGCAACGCTCAGATCTGCTGCTGACCGCCATCGACGAACAGTTCGATGCCGTTCACGAAGCTCGCGTCGTCCGAGGCCAGGAACAGCGCCGCGCTCGCGATCTCGCCGGGCTCGCCGAGCCGCCCCATCGGGATCTGCGCAGCCAGATAATCGGCCAGCCCCTGGCGCTGCGCGGCGTCGTCGCCGGCAAGATCCAGCAGGCCCGGCGTACGGGTCGCGCCCGGGCTGATCGTGTTCACGCGCACACGGCGGTCCTTGAGGTCGAGAATCCAGCTGCGCGCAAACGCCCGCACCGCCGCCTTCGAAGCCGAGTACACGCTGAACGCGGCAGTGCCCGCGCTACCGGCCGTCGAGCCGGTGAGAATCACCGATGCGCCCTCGGCAAGCAGCGGCAGCGCTTTTTGCACCGTGAACAGCACGCCCTTCACGTTGCGGTCGAAGGTGTCGTCGTAGTGCGCTTCGGTGATGTTGCCAAGCGGCAGCATCGAACCGCCGCCGGCGTTCACGAACAGCACGTCGAGGCGCCCCTGTTCTTCCTTGATTTGCGCATACAGCGCGTCGAGTTCATCGAGCCGGGTGGAATCCGAACGGACGCCGGTCGCGTTGCCGCCGGCTTCGCGAATGCCTTTCACGGCGGCATCGAGTTCCGCCTGTCGGCGGCCCGTGAGATAGACGTGCGCGCCTTCCGCCGCGAAGCGTTGCGCGGTGGCGAGGCCGATGCCGCTGGTTGCGCCGGTGACGAGTGCGATCTTGTTGTCGAGTTTGCGTGCCATGGTAGTGCTCCTTTCGATGAGTCGGTGATGTTTGCGTCGCAGCGGCTTGCTGCGATGTGAGGAGAATATCGACGGCCTTATCTTTTCGAAATAGAATTGATTGCAATCAAACGTTGCATAAATGAAAAGACAAGGACATGGCTCAACTCCCCGATTTCGAAGGGCTCGCGATGTTCGCGAAGGTGGCCGAGCACGGATCGTTCGCAGCCGCGGCGCGCGCGACCGGCGTATCGGTCGCCACGGTCTCGCGCGGCGTGGCCCGCCTGGAGGACCGGCTGGGCGCGCGGCTGTTCAATCGCACGTCGCGTCAGCTCTCGCTCACCGAGTTCGGCCGGACGATCAGCGAGAAAGCCGGCGAGATCTATCGCCAGGCCGAGGAGGCGGAAAGCTCGGCGCGCGAAATGTCGGTACAGCCACGCGGGCTGGTGCGGCTGGCCGTGCCGATGTCGTACGGGCTGCGCTGGGTCGCGCCGTTGCTGCCCGGCTTCTTTCGCGCATACCCGGAGGTGTCGATCGACCTGCATCTGTCGGACGCGTCGGTCGATCTGGTCGGCGACGGGTTCGACGCCGCCCTGCGTATCGCCGCGCTGCCGGATTCGTCGCTGGTCGCCCGGCGGCTGTGCGCGGTCACGCAATACGTGGTGGCGTCGCCGGAGTATCTGCGGCGCGAAGGGCGGCCCGCGCATCCGCGCGAACTGGCGAACCGTCCGTGTCTCTCGTACGCGTACCGTGCACGCAGCGCCGTGTGGCGCTTCACGAACGACGCGGGCGAGGAGGAACCGGTGATGCCGGCGGGCCCGCTGCGCGTGACGAACGCCGATGCGCTGCTGCCCACGCTGCTCGACGGCCTGGCGATTGCCGAACTGCCCGAGTTCATCGCCGGCGAATATCTGGCCGACGGGCGTCTCGAAGCGATCCTCACCGACTGGTCGCTGACGAAGGGCGGTCTTTACTTCGTGACGCCGTCGGCGCGCGCGCGACCGGCGAAGGTCGCGGCGCTGTCCGATTACTTCGCCGAACATCTGAGCGATCCGACCTGGCGATGGCCGAAGTGACGGCCTGGACAACGGGTCGAGCAACGCGCGTCATGGCACGCATGCAACGACGGGTTTCAAGCACGTCCACCGCCTGACGGTTTGTCGTGGCCGTCGGCCATGGCTACGCCCGTCCGCGCGCGACGTACGCACGACCTGTTTCAGCAAACGTCGACGCACGCCGAACAGGCCGCAGTTGCCGGATGCAGCCGGATCGGCTGACCGACTTTGAAAGGACCGATCCGGATTACCTGGACGGTTTGCCCCGGCCGCCGGCAGGCTTGCCCGCTGGCTTGCCGCCAGGTTTGCCGCGCGGCTTTTTCACACTGAACGGACTGCCGATGGTGTAGTCCGGCCCGCTGTCGGCCGACCTCGCATGCTGCGCCGCAGGCTTGCGCTGCCCTTCGCCGCCCGGCGATCGCGGCTTCTTGCCGGGCGCCGGCTTGGCAACCGGCGCGGCGTGCTGCACCTTGGGCTTCTTCGGTTTTTTAGGTTTCTTGATGATCTGCCCCGTCGCGCTCGTCTCCGGCACGCGGTGTTCGGCTTCGAAACCCGGCTCTTCCTCGCGCCGCAGCGTTTGCCGGATCAACGCTTCGATCGCGGCCAGTTGCGGCGCTTCATCGGCACACACGAGCGACACGGCCACCCCGCTGGCACCCGCGCGGCCGGTCCGGCCGATGCGGTGCACGTAGTCCTGCGCGACGATCGGCAGATCGACGTTGATCACCAGCGGCAGATCGTCGATATCCAGCCCGCGCGCCGCCACATCGGTGGCGACCAGCATCTGTACTTCGCGTGCCTTGAAGCGCTCCAGCGCCCGCAGGCGCGCGGGTTGCGGCTTGTCGCCGTGGATGGTGTCGACCGCATAGCCGGCTTCATCCAGCATGGCCGCCAGATAGTCGACGCCATTGCGGGTCTTGACGAATACCAGCGCGTGCTCCCAGTTGTTCTCGGCCACCAGGTGCATGAACAGATCGGGCTTGTTCCGCTTGTCGACCGTCACCACCCACTGCTTGATCTTGCTGGCCGTGACGTTGGGCGGGCTGACGCTGATATCGACCGGATTGCGCAGGATGCCCGCCGCCATCGCGCGGATATCGTCGGTAAACGTGGCGGAGAACAGCAGTGTCTGGCGCCGCGTCGGCAACGCGGCGAAGACGGCATTGAGCTCGCGCGCAAAGCCGAGATCCAGCATGCGATCGGCTTCATCCAGCACCAGCGTCTGCACCTGATCGAACTGCACCGCGTTCTGGCGATTGAGGTCGAGCAGGCGGCCCGGCGTGGCAACGAGCACGTCCACGCCCTTGCGCAACTTCATCATCTGCGGGTTGATGCTCACGCCGCCGTAGGCGGCCAGGAAACGCAGATCGAGGCCCTTGCCGTACTCGACGAAGCTTTGCAGCACCTGTTCGGCCAGTTCGCGCGTGGGCACCAGCACCAGCACGCGCGCGCGGTTGCTGGATACCGCCGGGCCGTGTTGCACGAGCCGTTGCAACAGCGGCAGCGCAAACCCTGCCGTCTTGCCGGTGCCGGTTTGTGCCGCGGCCATGACGTCCTTGCCGTTCAGCACCGCAGGAATCGCCTTGGCCTGCACCGGCGTAGGTGTCTGGTAATTGAGGCCCTGCAGGTTACGCAGCAGCGGCTCGATCAGGCCAAGCGAGGCAAAAGACATGGACGTATTCCGGGCTAAAAACCGCAATTCTAGCGGTTACGGCGCGGGTTGCGCCCCGTGCGCCGCACCGCGCAGCCACACCGCCACCGCCCCGATATTCTTCTCGTGCGCGACCAGCATCAACGACAGCGCGTGATGCATGTCCCGATCGGCAAGCGTCGGCAGCAACGTCTGCAGCTTGCGCACGACCCAGCGCTGGCCGCGGTTCAGGAACGCCAGCCGCTGCGCCAGATCGTCGATCGCCATCGCCTGCTCGTGGAACGCGCCCGTCGCGCGCGTCGGTACGGCATCGAGCGACCGGATCGCGTCGACGAGCACGCTGCACCCGTGCGCGTCGTCCTGGCGAATGTGCGCGATCAGCCGATGCAGCTCCGGATCGCCGGTTACCTCGGCCGCCGTTTCGGAAGCCACACGTGCGCTCGCGCGCTCGGCCTCCAGCAGTTCGTCGAGCGTCGCCAGCAGCGCCGTGCGGTCATCTTGCGGATTCGGGCCGGCGTGGGTATCAGGGCCGCCGCCATGCGTCGGCATCGACATGCAGCATCCTCCTGTCGGGATCGATGGCGTAACACGCTCGACGGTACACGGCGCGTATTGCACGAATGTGCCAATCAGCGCGCGCCGCTCGCCGGATACGTCACATCATGATGCATTGGCGTGTCAACCCGCATCGTCAACGCACTTCACTTGATCGACGTCATCGCCCGAACGCACCAGCGCTTGCTCAAGTCCACCCTTCGAGCCGCAACGTCGAACGTACGAGCCGCTGTTCCTCCTGCTCGATCTCGCGCAGATACTCGACGCACTGGCGGATATGTTCGCTCGCGGCCTTGCGTGCCTGGTCGGGCAACCGCCCGGTAACCGCGTTGTAGAGCCGCGCATGCTGGCGGTCGATCTGCTTCTTCAACGGCTCGCGGTGATAGAGGTTGTTCACCGACGCGAACACCGAACTGAGCAGCAGGTCGGTCAGCGACTGCAGCGTATTGACGAGCACGGGGTTGTGCGACGCCTCGCAGATCGCGAGATGGAACGCGTGATCGAGCTTCGCGCGCGCGGCGGGGTCGAGATCCTGCGCGTCGGCCGCCGTCATTTCCTCGTAGCGGCGCCGGATCAGGATGAAATCGGCCGGCGTGCCGCGCAGCGCCGCAAGCCGCGCGGCCTCGGCCTCGAGCATCCCGCGCACCTCGAACAGGTCGTACAGCGTGCGCGGCTGCGAGCCGAGCAGATGCATCATCGGCGTGACCTCGCGCTGCGGGGTCAGGCTCGCAACGAACGAGCCCTTGCCATGCGCCGTGTCGATGATCCCGCGCGCGTGCAGCAGCTTCATCCCTTCGCGCACGGCCGTACGCGACACGCCGAGCTTCTCGGTCAGCCGCCGTTCGGACGGCAACGCCTGCCCGGCCTTCAGCACGCCGTCGACGATCAGCTGCTCGATCCGCTCGGCGACGACATCGGCCACGCGCCGCGCCGGCCCTTCTCGATCCTGCATTCCCATACTGGTATGACCACTTTGGACGGATATCGCCGATTTTCTCACAAAGCCTTGTTCCTACTGGTTTTTCCTGGCCCGCCACGACTATCTCAAAAGGCTCGATCGAAAAACTGGTACGACCACCTTGAAGACATCTGGACACGCCCGCGCGGCCCGCCAAGAATCCCTTCCTTCCGGCGTGCCGCGCATCGCGCGGCCGCCTGCATGGTGGAGACAGACCGATGAGTTTCATCTACGACGAACGGATCGACGGCGCGCTGGCGACCGTCGACCGTGACACGCTCGTCGCCGCGCTGCATGCGGCGGCGCCCGGCCTCGACGTGCTGCACGAACGCGAGGCGCTCAAGCCGTTCGAATGCGACGGCCTCGCCGCGTACCGCACGGTACCGCTCGCGGTCGTGCTGCCCGACACGGTCGACCAGGTGCGCGCGGTGCTGCGCGTCGCGGCCGCGCACGGTGTGCCGGTCGTCGCGCGCGGCGCGGGCACGGGGCTGTCGGGCGGCGCGATGCCGCTCGAAAAAGGCCTCCTGCTGGTGATGGCGAAGTTCAACCGGATTCTCGACATCGACCCCGATGCCGGCATTGCACGCGTGCAGCCCGGCGTGCGCAATCTCGCGATCTCGCAGGCGGCCGCGCCGCATGGCCTTTACTACGCGCCCGATCCGTCGTCGCAAATCGCATGCTCGATCGGCGGCAACGTCGCCGAAAACGCGGGCGGCGTGCACTGCCTGAAATACGGGCTCACGGTGCACAACATCCTGAAGGTCGAGATCCTGACGATCGACGGCGACACGCTCACGCTCGGCGCCGATGCGCTCGACGCGCCCGGCTTCGACCTGCTCGCGCTGTTCACCGGCTCCGAAGGCATGCTCGGCATCGTCACCGAAGTGACCGTGAAGCTGCTGCCGAAGCCGCCGAGCGTGAAGGTGCTGATGGCGAGCTTCGACGACGTCGCCGAGGCCGGCGTCGCGGTCGCGCGAATCATCGGCGCGGGCGTGATTCCCGGCGGCCTCGAGATGATGGACAACCTCGCGATCCGCGCGGCCGAGGATTTCATCCATGCGGGCTACCCGGTCGATGCGCAGGCGATCCTGCTGTGCGAACTCGACGGCGCGGCGAGCGACGTCGACGAGGATGCCGAGCGCGTCGCCGCGCTGCTGCGCGACGCGGGCGCCACCGAGATTCGCGTCGCGCGCGACGAGGCCGAGCGCCAGCGCTTCTGGGCCGGCCGCAAGAACGCGTTTCCCGCGGTCGGCCGCATGTCGCCCGACTACTACTGCATGGACGGCACGATCCCGCGTCGCGAGCTGCCGCGCGTGCTCGAAGGGATCGCCGCGCTGTCGGCCGAATACGGGCTGCCGGTCGCGAACGTGTTCCACGCGGGTGACGGCAACATGCACCCGCTGATCCTGTTCGATGCGAACCGGCCCGGCGAGCTCGATCGCGCGGAAGCGCTCGGCGGCAGGATCCTCGAGCTGTGCGTCGCGGCGGGCGGCAGCATCACCGGCGAGCACGGCGTCGGGCGCGAGAAGATCAACCAGATGTGCGTGCAGTTCAACGCCGACGAAATCACGTTCTTCCACGCGGTGAAGGCCGCGTTCGACCCGCAGGGGCTGCTCAATCCCGGCAAGAACATCCCGACGCTGCACCGCTGTGCCGAATTCGGCGCGATGTACGTCCATCACGGCCAGCTGCCGTTTCCCGAACTGGAGCGCTTCTGATGCGACGCGACATCGAATCGATCGACGACAGCGCGGCGCTCGTCGCGCAGGTCGACGCGGCGATCCACGATCGCCAGCCGCTGCACATCCGCGGCGCCGGCACGAAGGCGTGCCTCGGCCGCCCCGTCGAAGGCCGCACGCTCGACGTACGCATGCATCGCGGCGTCGTCTCGTACGACCCGACCGAGCTCGTCGTCACCGCGCGCGCGGGCACGCCGCTCGCCGATCTCGAAGCAATGCTCGACACGGCCGGCCAGATGCTGCCGTGCGAGCCGCCGTCGTTCGGCGGCGCGGCGACGGTCGGCGGGATGTTCGCAGCGGCGCTGTCGGGACCGCGCCGCCCGTGGGCCGGCGCGGTACGCGACTTCGTGCTCGGCTGCCGCGTGATCACCGGCCACGCGAAGCACCTGCGGTTCGGCGGCGAAGTGATGAAGAACGTCGCGGGCTACGACGTGTCGCGGCTGCTCGCGGGCAGCTTCGGCTGTCTCGGCGTCGTGACCGAGGTGTCGCTGAAGGTGCTGCCGAAACCGCGCGCGACCGGCGATCTCGCGTTGACGCTCGCGGCCGGCGAAGCCGTTCAGCGCGTCGCCGCATGGCGGCGCGCGGGGCTGCCGCTCGCGGGCGCGTGCCACGCGGACGGCGTGCTGCGCGTGCGCATCGAGGGTGGCGACGGCTCGGTCAAGGCCGCGCGCGACACGATCGGCGGCGATCCGATGGACGACGCCGGGGACACGTTCTGGGCACGGTTGCGCGACCTTGCGCTGCCGTTCTTCGACGATCCGCGCCCGCTGTGGCGCGTGTCGGTGCCGGCTGCCGCGCCGCTCGACGCGTTACCGGGCGCGCAGCTCGTCGACTGGGGCGGCGCGCAGCGCTGGCTGAAGAGCGACGCCGCGCCGGCCGACGTGCAGCGGCTCGCCGCGCAATGGGGCGGCCACGCGACCTGCTTCACGGCGGGCGCCGCACACGCGCCGTTCCAGCCGCTGCCGCCCGCGCTGCTGCGCGTCCACCGGCAGCTCAAGGCGCAGCTCGACCCGTACGCGATTTTCAACCCCGACCGGCTCTACGCCGACTTCTGACGCGAACCTGACCCCGACCCGCCGATGCAAACCAATCTCAGCGAAGCAAGCAAGGCCCTCGCCCGGGCCGACGAAGCGGAAGCGATCCTGCGCGCCTGCGTGCACTGCGGCTTCTGCAATGCGACCTGCCCGACCTACCAGGTGCTCGGCAACGAGCTCGACGGGCCGCGCGGCCGCATCTACCTGATCAAGCAGCTGCTCGAAGGCGAGCCGTGCGGCGAGCGCACGCAACGGCATCTCGACCGCTGCCTGACGTGCCGCAACTGCGAGACCACCTGCCCGTCCGGCGTGCGCTACCACACGCTGCTCGACATCGGCCGAGCGGAAGCCGAGAAGCGCGCGCCGCGGCCCGCGCGCGAACGATGGCTGCGCGCGGGGCTGCGTCACGTCGTGCCGCGTCCGGCGACGTTCGCCGCGCTGCTGAAGGCCGGCCGCGCGCTGCGCCCGCTGCTGCCCGGCACGCTGCGGGACAAGATCCCGGCCGCCGTCCCCGCGGCCGCCGCGCGCCCCGCCGCGCGTCACGCCCGGCGCGTGCTGATGCTCGAAGGCTGCGTGCAGCCGTCGCTGTCGCCGAACACCAACGCGGCCGCCGCGCGCGTGCTCGACCGGCTCGGCATCAGCATCACGCCGGCGCGCGAGGCCGGCTGCTGCGGCGCGACCGAATATCACCTGAACGCGCAGGAGGCGGGCCTGGTCCGCGCACGCCGCAATATCGATGCGTGGTGGCCGGCGATCGAAGCCGGCGCGGAAGCGATCGTGCTGACGGCGAGCGGCTGCGGCGCGTTCGTCAAGGAATACGGCGACCTGTTGCGCTCCGACCCCGTCTATGCGGAGAAGGCGCGGCGCGTCAGCACGCTCGCGCGCGATCTCGCCGAAGTGATCGCGGCCGAGCCGCTCGACGCGCTGGCCGATGGGACGCCGCGCCGCATCGCGGTCCACTGCCCGTGCACGCTGCAGCACGCTCAGCGCCTCGGCGGCGCGGTCGAAAGCGTCCTGACGCGGCTCGGCTTCGATCTGACGAATGTCGCCGACGGCCATCTGTGCTGCGGCTCGGCCGGCACGTATTCGCTGACGCAGCCCGAGCTCGCGACGACGCTGCGCGACAACAAGCTCGATGCGCTCGAAGCCGCGCGGCCGGACCTGATTGTCACGGCCAACGTCGGCTGCCAGACTCACCTGAACGGCGCGGGTCGCACGCCCGTACGCCACTGGATCGAGCTCGTCGACAACCGGCTCGTCAACTGACCGGATTCCGGAGGAATGCCATGCAGACGAAACCCGAACTCGAACTGGCCGACGCCGACCGCATGCTCGCCGCCGCCCGCGCGGAAGCGGAACGCCACGGCTGGGCCGTGTCGATCGCCGTCGTCGACGACGGCGGCCACCTGCTCGCGTTCGCGCGGCTGGACGGCGCGTCGCCGGCCAGCAGCGACATCGCGCAGGACAAGGCGCGCGCGGCGGCGCTCGGCCGTCGCGAGACGAAGGCGTATGAGGATATGATCAACGGTGGCCGCACCGCGTTTCTCAGCGCGCCGCTGAGCGGGTTGCTCGAAGGCGGCGTGCCGGTCACGGTCGGCGGCCGGATTGCGGGCGCGATCGGCGTGTCTGGCGTAAAGTCGGAGCAGGACGCGCAGATCGCCCGCGCCGGCACACAGAGCGTCGCGGAATAACCAGCCAAGCCGCGCGCGCATTTTTCCCCGGGAGGATTAACGATGATCGACCAAGCAGGACTGCAAGTCGCGCCAGCGCTGAGCCAGTTCATTGAAAACGAAGCGCTGCCGGGCACCGGCATCGACAAGGCCGCGTTCTGGAGCGGTTTCTCGGCCCTGGTGCACGACCTCGCGCCGCGCAACCGCGAACTGCTCGCGGAACGCGACCGCCTGCAGCAGGAACTCGACGCGTGGCACCGTGCCCACCCGGGCCCCGTACGCGACCACGCCGCGTACCGTGCCTTCCTCGAACAAATCGGCTACCTCGTGCCGGTCCCGTCGAACGTCGCGGCAGCCACCGCGAACGTCGACAGCGAGATCGCCACGCAGGCCGGCCCGCAGCTCGTCGTGCCGCTGTCGAACGCGCGCTACGCGCTGAACGCCGCGAACGCCCGCTGGGGCAGCCTGTACGACGCGCTGTACGGCACCGACGCGCTGCCCGAAGACGGCGGCGCCGAACGCACCGCGGCCTACAACCCCACGCGCGGCCAGCGCGTGATCGACTATGCGCGCAACGTGCTCGACAACGCGGCGCCGCTCGCGAGCGGCTCACACCGCGACGCGCTGCGCTATCGCGTGCAGGACGGCCAGCTCGCCGTCGAAACCGCGAAAGGCAACGTATCGCTCGCGCAGCCGGCGCAGTTCGTCGGCTACCAGGGCACGGCCGACGCGCCGTCCGCGATCCTGCTGAAGCACAACGGCCTGCACCTCGAGATCCAGATCGACGCGTCGACGCCGATCGGCCGCGCCGATCTCGCGAACGTGAAGGACATCGTGCTCGAAGCGGCGGTCAGCACGATCATCGACTGCGAGGATTCGGTCGCGGCGGTCGACGCCGACGACAAGGTCCAGCTCTACCGCAACTGGCTCGGCCTGATGCAGGGCACGCTGGCCGAGGAAGTCGCGAAGGGCGGCAAGCACTTCACGCGCCGCCTGAACGCCGACCGCGAGTACACCACGCCCGACGGCGGCACGCTGTCGCTGCACGGCCGCTCGCTGCTGTTCGTGCGCAACGTCGGCCACCTGATGACCAACGGCGCGGTGCTCGACCGCGACGGCAACGAGATCCCGGAAGGCATCCTCGACGGCGTCGTCACGACGCTGTGCGCGCTGCACGACCTGAAGGCGAAGCGCAATTCGCGCACGGGTTCGATCTACATCGTGAAGCCGAAGATGCACGGCCCGGTCGAAGTCGCGTTCGCCGATACGCTGTTCGCACGCATCGAGGATCTGTACGGCCTGCCGCGCAACACGCTGAAGATGGGCATCATGGACGAGGAGCGCCGCACCAGCGTAAACCTCGCCGCGTGTATCGCCGCGGCGGCCGCGCGTGTCGCGTTCATCAACACCGGCTTCCTCGACCGCACCGGCGACGAGATGCACACCGCGATGGAAGCGGGCCCGATGATCCGCAAGGGCGACATGAAGTCGTCCGCGTGGATCCAGTCGTACGAGCGCAACAACGTGCTCGCGGGCCTGTCGGCCGGCCTGCGCGGCCGCGCGCAGATCGGCAAGGGCATGTGGGCGATGCCGGACCTGATGCGCGCGATGCTCGAGCAGAAGATCGCGCATCCGCGCGCCGGCGCGAACACCGCCTGGGTGCCGTCGCCGACCGCCGCGACGCTGCACGCGCTGCACTACCACCTCGTCGACGTGCAGGCCGTCCAGCAGGAACTCGAGAAGACGCCGTACGCGAGCGAACGCGACACGCTGCTCGAAGGGCTGCTGACCGTGCCGGTCGTCGAGCGCGCCGCGTGGAGCGAGGCCGAGATCCTGAGCGAGGTCGAGAACAACGCACAGGGCATCCTCGGCTACGTCGTGCGCTGGGTCGAACAGGGCGTCGGCTGCTCGAAGGTGCCCGACATCCACGACGTCGGCCTGATGGAAGACCGTGCAACGCTGCGCATCTCGAGCCAGCACATCGCCAACTGGCTGCGCCACGGCGTGATCACCGAGGCCTTCGTGCTCGACGTGTTCAAGCGGATGGCGCGCGTCGTCGACCAGCAGAACGCCGGCGACCCGAACTATCGCCCGATGGCGCCCGGCTACGACCAGTCGACCGCATTCAAGGCCGCGTGCGCGCTCGCGCTGCAGGGCACGTCGCAACCGAGCGGTTACACCGAGCCACTGCTGCACCAGTTCCGCCTCGCGTTCAAGGCGCAACAGCACGGCGCCTAAACCTGCGCATGCGGGCCGGTCCGCATGCCGGCCTGACCAAACGGGCGGCCCTCGCGGCCGCCCGTTTTCATATTCGCGTTGACACGGCCACTGCAATCGTCCGCTGAAACCGATAATCGGTACATACCACGTGCATTCAAGTATCTCGGACGCCCGCCGTTAAACCAGTGGAATCGCCGGCCATACGCGGCGCGGCACCCTTTTGCATACCGCAAAGCCTTGTACCGCAACGCTCTGCCCGATATTTGCAAGTCCGTGAATTCACTATAATTTGATCCGGATCAACGGGTCGCAACATTTTCCGCGCACACGAACGCGCGCGTTATACTCCGTTGAATCCACGCCACCCGATTCGCCGGATCGTCGAATCGCGGCAGATGCCACCGGTGAATCGATGATTTACCGGTTAATCCGGCCGCGATTGCCGATAATCGGTGTCAACTTTCTCCGCCGAACGGCGGGAAGGCGCCGGAAGGGCCGCGCACCGGATCGCCGCCGACACGTCATACGAACAATCGCATCGGCCCGCCGCCAGGCGGCGATGCCCATCGATCCACACGGACCATGGCAGAAACCGACTACGCAATGCCCAGCGAATCCGGCCCGACGCGCCGTGTCGCCGCTCATCTGCGCAGGTTCCTGCTGCCGCACCTGATTTTCTATACCGGGCTGCTGATCGCGCTGCTCCTGCTGCTCCTGTGCGGCATCGTGCTGTACGAAGGCCGCATCGACGCGCGCGACCGTTCCATTGCGATGCAGCAGAACCTGGCGCTGATGGCATCGTGGGACATCGAGCGCAACATCGAGATCTATTCGCTGTCGCTGCAGGCCGTCGTCGAAGGCGCGACCGACCCCGAAGTCGTCAAGCTACCGATGCCGCTGCGCCGCCAGGTGCTGTTCGACCGCGCGACGACCGCCAAGTACCTCGGCGGCATCTACGTGCTCGACGCGAAGGGCGACATCGCGGTCGACGGCAAGAGCGATGTGCCGCGCAAGGCCAATTTCGCCAACGAGCCGTATTTCGCCGTGCACCGCGACCATCCCGACGTCGGCCTGTACGTCAGCCCGCCGTATCACTCCCGGCTGCGCGGCGGCTCCCCGAGCATCGCCCTCAGCCGGCGGATCGCGAAGCCCGACGGGTCGTTCGGCGGCGTCGCCGTGATGTCGATCCGGCTCGAATATTTCCAGAACCTGTTCTCGCGCCTGTCGCTCGGCGATCGCGGCTCGATCGCGCTGATCAACACGGACGGCAAGATGGTCGCGCGCGAGCCGTACGACCCCAAGATCGTCGGCCGCGACATCAGCCATGCCAGCACGTTCCGGCGCTTCATGACGGCCAACGAAGGCAGCTTCGCCGACACCGCGACGATCGACGGCGTGCGGCGCCTGTACGTGTTCCGGCACCTCGAGCACCTGCCGCTCATCATCATGGTCGCGCGCTCGGAGGCGGACACCTACGCCGCGTGGTACGACCGCGCGATTCCGATCGGCTCCGCGATGGCCGTGCTCGCGATCGGCTTCGTCGGCCTGTCGCTGCTGCTCGACGTGCAGTTGCGCAAGCGCCACCGCGCGGAAACCGAACTGCAGGCGCTCGCGCGCACCGACGGCCTCACGGGCCTCGACAACCGCCGGATGCTCGACGTCACGCTCGCGCGCGAATGGCGCCGCGCCGCGCGCGAGCAGCACGCGCTGTCGCTGCTGTTCATCGACGTCGATTACTTCAAGCGCTACAACGACACGCAGGGCCACCAGGCCGGCGACGACGCGCTCGCCGCGGTCGGCCACTGCATCGCCGGCTGCCTGCGCCGCCCGGCCGACTATGCGGCGCGCTACGGCGGCGAGGAGTTCGTCGTCGTCCTGCCCGACATCGACACGGACGGCGCGGTGACGATCGCCGAGGCGATCCGCACGGGCATCCTCGATCTCGGCATCCGGCATGACGCCGGCACGGCCGGCCGCCTGACCGTGAGCATCGGCGTGACGACGAGCTACCCCGAACGCGACGACGACATACAGGCCGCGCTGAAGCTCGCCGACGACGCGCTGTATCGCGCGAAGGAAACCGGGCGCAATCGCATCGTCGTGCAGACGGCCGCGCCGCCGGACCATTTCGAATCGCGGCGGGCCTGAACGCCCGGGTGCCCGGCGGCGGCGCCGCCCGCGCGCAAAATCGCCGACAATGTCGGCTCGATCCGCCGCCGCGCCGCCGCGCGGCTGACGCGCCCGGCCGGCCCGCGCCGGTTCGCGGCCGCTTCGCACCACCATGAGACTCAAGGCAAAGATCTTCCTTCTGGCCGTCGTGCCGTTCCTGCTCGCGATCGCCGGCATCGGCTTCGGCGTGCGCCAGCAGGCGACGTCGCTCGCGCGCACGCAGCACGCGACGATCCAGGCCGCGTACCTGTCGAGCAAGGAAGTCGAGCTGAAGCACTATGTCGAGCTCGCGACGAGCGCGATCATGCCGCTCTACGACGCGAGCGGCCGCAATGCGCGCGACGACGCGCTGCTGCGCACGCAGGCGCTCGCGATGCTGCAGAAAATGGATTTCGGCCCGGACGGCTATTTCTTCGTGTACGACCTGCACGGCAATGCGCTGATGCATCCGCGCGAGCCCGAACGGGTCGGCCACAACTACTGGTCGATGCGCGACCCGCAGGGCGCGCTGACGATCCAGAAGCTGATCGGCGCGGCGTCGAGCGGCGGCGGCTACGTGCGCTACGCATGGCAGCGACCGTCGACGGGCCGCGTCGCGCCGAAGCTCGGCTACGTCGTCGCGCTCGAACGCTGGGGCTGGATGGTCGGCACCGGCATCTATCTCGACGACGTCGACACCGCGCTGCAGCGCATCGACGCGCGGGCATCCGCGAACATCGAGCGCACGATGAGCTGGCTCACCGCGATCGCGCTGACCGGCGCGGCGGCGATCGCCGTGTGCGCGCTGGTGCTGAACGTCAGCGAGTCGCGCAGCACCGACGCGAAGCTCAAGCTGCTCGCGCAGCGCATCGTCGAATCGCAGGAGCAGGAGCGTGCGCGGCTGTCGCGCGAGCTGCACGACGGGATCAGCCAGATGATGGTGTCCGCGAAGCTGATGCTCGAATCCGCGCTCGCGCGCTTCGAGCGCGGCACGGCGCGCGTGCCCGAAGCCGAGCAGGCGCTCGCGTCGGGTGTCGGTCGGCTCGGCGACACGCTGCGCGAAGTGCGGCGCATCTCGCATGCGCTGCGGCCGTCGATGCTCGACGATCTCGGCCTCGCGGCCGCGCTCGAACAACTCGTGCGCGAACTCGGCGCCGAAAGCGGCATCGACATCGGCTATACGCAGGTCGCGCACAGCGGCGCGCAGCCGCTGCCCGAGGCCGTCAACACCGCGCTGTTCCGGATCGCGCAGGAAGCGTTGAGCAACATCGTGCATCATGCGCAGGCGTCGCGCGCGGCCGTCACGCTCGACGTCGGCGCGCACGCCGTCACGCTGACCATCGCCGACAACGGCTGCGGCTTCGACGCCGAACGCTCGCAGGCCGACGCGCGCCGCGGCATCGGCCTGCGCAACATGCGCGAGCGCCTCGACGCGCTCGGCGGCACGCTGACGATCGCGTCGCAGGTCGGCCACACGATCGTCGCCGCGCGCGTGCCGCTGCGCGGCGTGACGACACGCCCCATGACAGGAGACTTTCACGCATGAGCGCCCCCGACTCCGCCCGGCCCGCCGCCCGACTGCTGCTCGTCGACGATCATCCGCTCGTGCGCGACGGCCTGCGGATGCGGCTCGAGGCGGCCGACCTGTCGGTGGTCGGCGAAGCCGGCAACGCCGACGAGGCGCTCGCGCTCGCCGCGTCGCTCGAACCCGATCTCGCGCTGATGGACGTCGGCATGAACGGGATGAACGGCATCACGCTCGCGGGCGTGTTCCACGAGCGGTTTCCCGGCATCCGCGTGCTGATGCTGTCGATGCACGACAACGTCGAATACGTGACGCAAGCCGTGCGGGCCGGCGCGAGCGGCTACCTGCTGAAGGATTCGCCCGCGAGCGAGATCGTCCGCGCGATCGGCGCGGTGCTGGCCGGTCAGACGTTCTTCAGCGAAGGGCTGGCCGCGCGGATGATCCACGCGAGCGCGACCGCGTCGCCGCTCGATCGGCTGACGCCGCGCGAACGCGACATCCTCGATGCGCTGGCGCAAGGGTTGTCGAGCAAGCAGATCGCGCAGCAGACGGGGCTGTCGGTGCGCACGGTCGAAACGCACCGGCTCAACCTGAAGCGCAAGCTGGAGATCGAAGGGCAGGCCGAGCTGATCAAGTTCGCGGTCGAGCATCGGCGGCGGTAGGTCGGTACCCCAAGCGCATCCCCTCACGATTCGCCGTTCAATTTCATACTCGTCCAATCGACCGCTCCCCGGGTCGATGGAATCCTTTCGCTTGCCGCAGCAGGCGACATCGTCATGAGCCGCGCCCTCCCGCGCGTGACGTCGTCACGCGGCACACGGTATCGCCGGCACGGGTCGGCGACCGGAACCGGGGAGCGAAATCATGAAACGCCGTATCGCGGTGGTCGGCGACGCGCTGGAGACCGGGGGAAGCATCCTTGCCTATGCGGGGCCGACATTCACGTTCGGCAGCCCCGGTCGCCCGGTTGCGTTGATCGGCGGTCTCGCATTCTGCGATGCATGCCAAGGCACCGGGCCGATCGCCAAGGCCGGCGGGCCGCGACGTCTCGAATTCATGGGTGAAACGGCCGCCGATGGTGACGTCGTCTTATGCGGCTGCCCGACACCGCCGCGCATCGTCGCGGTCCTCGCCGGCGAATCATGGTGCGATGACATGGCGGAAACGGCAGGCATTGTGACGTCCGGCGAAAATCGGAAAGGCGGTGTCGTGTCGATCATCGCGGGCGCTTACGACGAATCCGTTCACGCCATCGGAAGTGGTGCGTCGACAGGCTATCCGTACGTTATCGAAACGTCGGACGGACGCATCCACTCGGGCCACCTCGACGACAGCGGGCATCTGCCGCGCATTCACACTGCCAGTGAGGATGAATACGTCGTCTATTGGGGCGACGAAGCGCTCGCCCGATCAAGCGGGGACGCATAGTGCCGAACCCGAGGACAACCGTGAAGACAACCGCCGTGCCGGAATCGCACAAGGCAGTCGAGTTGAAGTCCGTGACGTTTTCCGAGCTCTGGAACAACTACGCTCACGGCAACCCGTACGACGATCCGAACGGACAATACAAGAACCAGTGTGCAATCCGGATGAGCGTGACGCTGCACAAGGTCGGCATCGCAATGAAGTCGTTTTCGCAGAAGCGGGTTCGGCCGATGCCGGGCAAACCGACGATAGGCCGCCTTCTGATTGGCGGAAAGCCGACAGCCACACGCGCGTACGAATTCGCCGAGTGGTTAAAGCTGCGGCCGGTCGCGGGGCTTTCCGCTCCGGAGAACGTAACCGGTGCCGATTGGGAAAGCCGAGTCAGAAATCGCACCGGCATCATTTTCTTCTTCGGGTACTGGCAACAACAGGGAGACGCTATCGACGACTTGAGCGGCGGGCACATCGACCTCTGGAATGGTACCCGTCTGCCGGTATCCAGTACGCGCGGTATCGCCGCCTCGATAGGCAGACGGATCGGAATATCCAGTCTGCAGATTCCATTCACTGACCTCGGTTACTCCGATCTGGCAAAATCGAAAACCATTCTTTTTTGGGAAATCAGGTGAAACGAGCCGGCTTGTCGCTTGCGTACTGGATAGCAGGCCTCATCACGACCTGGCTCGCATGCTGGATCGGTAGTCGGATCGATTGGCGGATTCATACCGGTTGGCGACTGTACTTCGGCCGCCACTCGTGCCACGAAATCGACCTCTGCTCGCCGCCCTGGCCCGTTTTCGCATTGCTCATCGCATTTCTTCTCGGCCCGTCGCTCGCATTCGCCTTGGCGGGTTGGAGAATCGGTCGTCAGCGCGCCACGGCCCGAAAACGGGTGCTTTCCTTGATCGCCTTGGTGACACCCACGATGCTGATCTACATCGCGTCGTATGTGATTCGATAGCACGCATCGGCACATGACGCACAGTCAACGCGCAGCGATGAAAAAGGGCGCCCGAGGGCGCCCTTCATGCATCCGGACCGCGGCCTTGAATCAGCCGTCAGTTCGTCCGCGAATTGTGCTTCTGCAGATACGCGATGAGCCCGTCGATCCCGCCCGACGACAGCTGGCTCTTGAACTGCCCCTGGTACACCTGGATCAGCCACGCACCCGACATGTCGATGTCGTAGATCTTCCAGTCGTTGCCGACCTTGCCGAGACGGTAGCCGACCGACTGGCTGTCGCCCGGCGTCGTGACCGTCGACTGCACGAGCGCGTCGGCGCCCGACGCGCCGCCGGCCTTGAACGAGAACTTCGCGTCCTGGCTGCCGAGCTGCGCGAGCGACGCGGCGTAGGTGCGCGTCATCAGCAGCCGGAACTGCTTGTACAGCTCCTGCTGCTGTTGCGGCGTGGCCTGCTTCCACGCATCGCCGACCGCGATGCGGGTCGTGCGCTCGAAGTTGGTCGCGGGCAGGAAGCGCTGCTCGACGACTTGCGAGACTTTCGCCATGTCACCGCCGCGCGCGGCCGGGTCGGCCTTCATCGCATTGACGGTGCCCTCGACCGCATTGCGGACGATGTCGACCGGCGCGCTCTGCGCGAAAGCGGAAACCGACACGGCGGCGGCCGCGACGAAAGCAAACAGATGACGTTTCATACGGATATCGCACTCGATGGGAAAAAACGACCGGCTCCTTGCATCGGCCGGTGAAGCAAAGTATACCGGGCCCGACGCCCCGGTGCCTCACGGTGACCGACTGTTACCTTTCAGCCGCATTTGTCACAGGCCGCGCGGCCCCGCACCGATTATGTAAATATCCCCATACAAACGAACCGGTCATCGGTACCGATTTCGCCGCCACGAGCAAATCTCCTTCCCGCCCCGAAACCCGCAACGTCACGACCGCCGCCACGCCGCGCCGGTATACTTGGCTACTTTGCCCTTGCCAGCCGCTCCCCACCGCCACATGGTGACATCTCTCATCGTCCGACTCGTCGCATGGTCGGTGCGCCGCCCCGTCTGGGTCGTCGTCCTGTCGCTCGTCATCGCCGCCGTCAGCGGCGTCTACGTCGCGCAGCATTTCAAGATCAATACCGACATCAGCAAGCTCGTCGATGCCGAGCCGCAATGGGCCGCCCTCGGGCAGGCCGTCGACAAGGCGTTCCCGCAACGCAACGGCACGATCCTCGCGGTCGTCGAGGCCCCCGCGCCCGAATTCGCGACTGCCGCCGCGCATGCGCTGACCGAAGCACTGCGGAAGGACGCGGCCGCCGGCCGCATCGGCCAGGTCGCCGAGCCCGGCGGCGGGCCGTTCTTCGAGCACAACGGCCTGCTGTTCCTGTCGCCGCAGGAAGTCGCCGATACGACGTCGCAGCTCGCGAGCGCGCGACCGCTCGTCAACGAACTCGCGAAGAACCCGAGTCTGACCGGGCTCGCCACCACACTGGCCACCACGCTCGGCCAGCCGCTGCTGACGGGCCAGGTGAAACTGCCCGCGATGGCGAAGCTGCTCGCGCGCAGCGCGGCGACGGTCGACGACGTGCTGGCCGGCAAGCCGGCCGCGTTCTCGTGGCGCGCGCTGGTCGACAACGATGCCGCGCAGCTGCCCGCGCGCGCGTTCGTCACCGTGCAGCCGGTGGTCAACTACGGCGCGCTGAAGGCCGGCGCGGAAACGAGCCAGGTGATCCGCGACGCGGCCCGTTCGCTCGACCTCGAGAAGCGCTACGGCGCGGCCGTGCGCCTGACCGGCGAGCAGCCGCTCGCCGACGACGAATTCGCGTCGGTCGAAGACGGCGCCGCACTCAACGGCGTGCTCACGCTGCTCGCCGTGCTCGTGATCCTGTGGCTGGCGCTGCGCTCGAAGCGGATGATCGGCTCGGTGCTCGTCACGCTGTTCGTCGGTCTCGTCGTGACCGCCGCGCTCGGCCTCGCGATGGTCGGTTCGCTGAACATGATCTCGGTCGCGTTCATGGTGCTGTTCGTCGGCCTCGGCGTCGACTTCTCGATCCAGTACGGCGTGAAGTACCGCGAGGAACGCTTCCGGGATCCGCGCATCGATCACGCGCTGATCGGCGCCGCGCATTCGATGGGCATGCCGCTCGCGCTGGCCACCGCGGCCGTCGCCGCGAGCTTCTTCTCGTTCATCCCCACGGCTTATCGCGGCGTGTCCGAACTCGGGCTGATCGCGGGCGTCGGGATGTTCGTCGCGCTGCTGACCACGCTCACGCTGCTGCCCGCGCTGCTGCGCCTGTTCGCGCCGCCGGGCGAATCGAAGACGCCGGGCTTCCCGTGGCTCGCGCCGGTCGACGACTACCTCGATCGTCATCGCAAGCCGATCCTGATCGGCACGCTCGCGGTCGTGATCGGCGCGCTGCCGCTGCTCGCGTTCCTGCACTTCGACTTCAACCCGCTGCACCTGAAGGATCCGAACAGCGAATCGATGGCGACGCTGCTCGCGCTGAAGGATTCGCCGGAAGCCGCGGTCAACGATGTCACGCTGCTCGCGCCGTCGCTCGCCGAAGCCGACGCGGCCGCGAAGCGCCTCGACACGCTGCCCGAAGTCGGCCGCACGACCACGCTGTCGACCTTCATCCCCGCCGACCAGCCGGCCAAGCGCGCGGCGATCGCCGCGGCCGCGAGCGACCTGCTGCCGGCGCTGACGCAGCCGGCCGCGCCGCCCGCGACCGATGCGCAGCGCGTGGCCGCGCTCAAGCGCGTGTCGGACCTGCTCGGCTACGCGGCCGAAGATCACCCGGGCCCCGGCGCGGCCGCCGCGCAGCACCTGTCCGCGTCGCTCGCGAAGCTCGCGGCGGCCGACAGCGCGACGCGCGACCGCGCCGAGCGCGCGTTCGCCGACACGCTGCGCATCGCGCTCAACCAGCTCGCGTCGCTGCTGCAGCCGCAGGACATCACGCGCGAATCGCTGCCGCCGCAACTCGTGCGCGACTGGGTCGCGCCGGACGGCCACGCGCTCGTGCAGATCTCGCCGAAGGTGCCGAAGGGCGTCGACCCGAACGACGACACGATGCTGCGCCGTTTCGCGAAGGCGGTGAAGGCCGCGGAACCGGGCGCGACCGGCGGGCCGATCTCGATCCTGCATTCGGCCGACACGATCATCAACGCGTTCCTGCACGCGGCGCTGTGGTCGATCATCTCGATCACGATCCTGCTGTGGATTACGCTGCGCCGTTTCGGCGACGTGCTGCGCACGCTGGTGCCGCTGCTCGTGTCGGGCATCGTGACGCTCGAGATGTGCGTCGTGCTCGGCATGTCGCTCAACTTCGCGAACATCATCGCGCTGCCGCTGATGCTCGGCGTCGGCGTCGCGTTCAAGGTGTATTTCGTGATGGCATGGCGCGCGGGGCAGACGGGGTTGCTGCACTCGAGCCTCACGCATGCCGTGCTGTTCAGCGCCGCGACGACGGCGACCGCATTCGGCAGCCTGTGGCTGTCACACCATCCGGGCACGTCGAGCATGGGCAAGCTGCTCGCGCTGGCCCTGACCTGCACGCTGATCGGCGCCGTGGTGTTCCAGCCCGTCCTGATGGGCAAACCGCGCGTCAAACGTGCCAAGAACCAATCGCAAGGAATCAATGAATAAGGTGCGAATCATTGCGGCGACCGTCGCCGCCAGCGCGATGCTGTCCGGCTGCGCGACGGGACCGAACCGCAATCCCGACGACCCGCTCGAGCCGATGAACCGGGCGATGTACAAGTTCAACGACACGGTCGACACGAACATCGCCCAGCCGATCGCGAAGGGGTACCAGAAGGTCACGCCGACGCCGGTGCGGACCGCGATCAGCAACTTCTTCTCGAACCTCGGCGATCTCGGCAACATGGCGAACAACCTGCTGCAGTTGCGCATCACCGATGCGACGCAGGATCTGATGCGCGTGGCGATGAACTCGCTGTTCGGCGTCGCCGGCCTGATCGACATCGCGACGCCGGCCGGGCTGCCGAAGCATCACCAGGATTTCGGGTTGACGATGGCGCGCTGGGGCATGCCGTCCGGCCCGTACCTCGTGCTGCCCGTGTTCGGGCCGAGCACGGTCCGCGACGGCGTCGGCCGCGCGGTGGACGTGCGCTTCAACCTGCTGAACTACATCGAGCCGGCCGCGCGCAACCCGATGTACATCGCGCAGTTCATCAGCGCGCGTTCGGACCTGCTCGGCGCGACCGACCTGCTGAAGCAGGCCGCGCTCGATCCGTATTCGTTCGTGCGCGACGCATACCTGCAGCAGCGCAAGTCGCTGACGTACCGCAGCCAGTCGTCGTCGGCCGCGCTGCCGACCTACAACGAGCCGGGTGAAGCCGGCACCGTGCCGGCCGCGACGCCGGCCGTGCCGGGGCTGCCGAACTACGAGGATCCGGGCGATGCGGGCGGTGCATCGGGCGCCGCGCCGAACCCCGCGCCGGCTGCGCCGGGGTTGCCGCAGTACGACGACCCGGGCGCGGACAATGCGATGCCCGCGAGCGCGCCTGCCGCGGCGTCGGCCGTGGTACCGGCGGCGACCGTGCCGGCTGCTCCGGCGGCACCCGCAAGCAGTCCGGCCGCGCAGTAACGCCGCACCGGCGGCCGCGCAAGGACAAAGAGCGCTGCATCACGCAGCGCTCTTTTTTTGTCCGTACGAAACGGAGAATCCGGGAGGAGGGGAGACAGCCGCGGCGCGGGCCGCTCAGACGATCCGCATCGCGCCCGTCCGCTCGAACGCGTGCCGCGCCTGGATCAGCGTCGTACGCGCCGCGCGCGCGTCGCTGGCGACCTGCAGCAGCGGGCCGAGCTGCGACGGCTGCTTCAGCAGTTCACGCAGGATCGGCAGGATCGCCGTGCTGCCGTCGTCGCGCAGGCCGGCCGTCGCCGCGCGCGGCAGCGTGCGCCACGCCGGATCGACGATCGCGCGGCACACCGCGAACGGCACGCCGCGCGCCGCCGCGAAGGCCGCCGCGATGTGCGACTCCATGTCGACGGCCAGTGCGCCCTTCGCGTGGTGCAGCGACGTCTTCTCCTGTTCGCTGACGACCGGCGCGCCGACGGCCGCGATCGTGCCGCGCGTGACACGCGCCCACACCGGCGTGTCGTGCAGCGAGGCGACGAGCCGCGTACTCCAGCCCGCGTCGGTCTCCACACGGCCGAACGGCCCGTCGATCGCGTTCGCGATCACGAGCGCGCCGGGCGCCAGATCGGGCGAGAGCCCGCCGGCCGTACCGAAGCTGACGATGCCCGCGCAACCGCGCGCGGTCGCGTCGGCCAGCGCGCGTTCGAGCCGGTCGGCCCGCGCGGCAAACACGGCCTCGACGCCGTCGCCGCGCGCGATGCGCGCCTCGAACGCCATCCCCGTCACCGCGATGACGGGCAATGCGCCGTTGTGTCGTGACACGCCCACGCGTTACATCCCGACCGTGACGCGCGTCGCGTTGTCGCGCTTCAGGTTGCGGTAGCGCGCGAGCGCCCACAGCGGGAAGAACTTGCGATAGCCGTGGTAGCGCAGGTAGAACACGCGCGGGAAACCCGTCGCCGTGAAGCGCGTCTCGTCCCACAGGCCTTCTTCGTTCTGCTGCGCGATCAGGTAGTCGACCCCGCGCGCAACGGCCGGGTGGTTCACTTCGCCGGCCGCCATCAGGCCGAGCAACGCCCAGGCCGTCTGCGACGCCGTGCTCGGCGCCTGCTCGAAGCCGCGGTAGTTCAGCTTGTAGCTGTCGCCGTCCTCGCCCCAGCCGCCGTCCTTGTTCTGGATCGACAGCAGCCACTGCGCGCCGCGCTTCATGCGCGGATCGTCCGGCGTCAGGCCGGCCGCGTTCAGCGAGCACAGGGCCGTCCACGTGCCGTACACGTAGTTCATCCCCCAGCGGCCGTACCAGCTGCCGTCCGGTTCCTGTTCCTTCAGCATGTAGTCGAGCGCGCGGCGGGCCGGCTCGCTGTTCAGCGGCGTCTCGCCGAGCTGCGACAGCATCGACAGGCAGCGGCCCGACACGTCGGCCGTCGGCGGATCGAGCAGCGCGCCGTGATCGGAGAACGGGATGTTGTTCAGGTAGTACTGCGTGTTTTCCGGTTCGAACGCCCCCCAGCCGCCGTCGCTGCTCTGCATGCCGACGACCCATTCGCGCGCACGCGCCATCGAATCGCGATAGGTGTCCGACTGCTTGAGCTTCTGCGCGCGATCCATCGCCATCACGACCACGGCCGTATCGTCGACGTCCGGGTAGTGCGCGTTCGCGTACTGGAACGCCCAGCCGCCGGGCCGCACGTGCGGGCGGCGCGAGATCCAGTCGCCGCGCACGTCGAGGATCTGCAGCGGACGCAGCCATTCGAGGCCGCGCAGCACGGCTTCTTCCGCGCGCGCATCGCCCGTCTCGAGCAGCGCATGCGCGGCGAGCGACGTGTCCCACACCGGCGACAGGCACGGCTGGCAATACGCCTCGTCCTCGTGCACGACGAGCAGCTTCTCGACCGACTTGCGCGCGAGCGCGCGGTTCGGATGATCTTCCGCGTAGCCGAGCGCGTCGTACATCATCACCGCGTTGGCCATCGCCGGATAGATCGCGCCGAGGCCGTCCTCGCCGTTCAAGCGCTCGTCGACGAACGACACGGCCTGACGGATCGCGCGTTCGCGCGTATAGCTCGGGAACAGGCCGTCGACCGCGCGCAGCGCATGGTCGACCACACGGAAGAACGCGAACCAGCCGGCGCTTTGGTGGCCCTGGCGCGGCAGCAGCCCGGCGTTGACGGGCGGATCGATGAACAGCTCGTCGATGCGCACGCCGCGCGGGTTCTTCGCGATCGGGCGCTTCGCGTTCAGCACGAGCAGCGGCACGATCACGGTACGCGCCCAATACGACACCTTCGACAGGTGGAACGGGAACCACTGCGGCAGCAGCATGATCTCGACCGGCATCATCGGCACCGCGCGCCACGGAATCGCACCGTACAGCGCGAGCTGGATGCGCGTGAACACGTTCGACATCTCGGCGCCGCCCATCGCGTGGATCGCCTTGCGGGCGCGCTGCATGTGCTCGGCGTTCTCGTCGTCGCCGATCACCTTCAGCGCGAAGTACGCCTTCACGCTCGCGCTGATGTTCGGCGCGCCGTCGGTGAACAGCGGCCAGCCGCCGTCGGCCTGCTGAATCCGGCGCAGATAGTTGCCGATCTTCTGCTCGAGCGCGAGGTTCGGCGTCTCGCCGAGATAGTGGACGAGCAGCACGTATTCGGCGGGAATCGTCGAATCGGCTTCGAGTTCGTAGACCCAGTGTCCGTCCGCTTGCTGCGCGGCCAGCAGCGCGTCGGTCGCACGCGCGACGGCCGCGTCGACGCCGGCCGGCACCGCGCCGGCGGACAGGGTAGCCATTTCGGTGAGATCGTTCATTGGTCCCTCTGTTTATTGCGTCTGGAGCACGTCCGCGGCCAGCTGGCCGGAACGGATCGCGCCCTCGATCGTGGCGGGCAGGCCGGTGGCAATCCAGTCACCCGCGAGCACGAGATTGGTCCAGCGCGTACGCACGGCCGGACGTTTCATTTCCTGCGACGGCACCGCCGCAAAACCCGCGCGCGGCTCGACGACGAGCTGCCACGCGGGGATGGTTTCCGGGTTCGCGCCGGTCACGCGCGCGACGTCTTCCCAGATGCGCCGCGCGAGCGTGTCGCGCGGCGTGTCGAGCCAGCGGCCCGCGTCGCGGATCGTCGCCGCAAGCTGGCCGCCGCCGGTGCGCACCGCATCGACGATGCCGTTCACGACGGCCGTCTGCAGCGGATGGCCGGCTGGAGACTCCACAGCGAAATACGCGGTCACGACCGCGCTGAACGTGTCGGGCGCGGTGAGTTCGGGCACCAGCGGCCGCGCGACCTCGGGCGGCACGGCCAGCACCACGGCGTCGCCCGGCGCGAGATCGACGCGCTCGCCGCCGACCGAAACCGCATCGACCGCATTGCCGTGCGCGCCGAATTCGAATGCGTCGAGCCGCGAATTCAGCCGGATCTGCGCGCCGCCGTGCTGCAGCATCCGCAGCGCCGGTTCGACGAATGCGCTGCCGAGCCCGTGGCGCGCGACGAGCGGGCGGCTGCCGGGGCCACCCGCGCCGAACGTGCCGCACAGTGCGGCGCGCGCCAGCTCGGCGCTTGCGTGGCGCGGCTCGACGTTCAGCACACCGAGGAAATACGGCCGCAGCCAACGATCCCACAGCACGCCGTCGCATCGCATCGTCTGGGCGATCGAGCGGCCCGTGCGCGCGAACGCGAGCGGCGCGAGCGCGAGGTAGTCGAGCGGCGTCGTGCCCGGCGCGCGCGACGCGGCGTCGAACAGCCACGACGGCCAGCGCCCGTCGCCGAAGCGCAGCGTCCAGCGCTGCCGCGATGCGACGTCGACGACCGGACATTCAGGCAGCGCGGGCCCCGCGAGCTGATCGGCCGCGCCGATCGCGCGCAGGTAGCGCTGCGTCGCGGGCTGTCCCGCGAAGACCGTGTGCAATCCGCTGTCGAGCGTCGCGTTCAGCGTCCCGTCGAACCACGAACGGCAGCGGCCGCCCGCGTGTGCGTGCGCGTCGTGCAGCACGATGCGCCGCCCGCGGCGTTGCAGCTCGACCGCGGCCGACAGGCCCGCGAGTCCGGCGCCGATCACGTGGACGGTTCTGGGCATCGACGCGATCGGCTCAGAACAGCGCGTAGCGCGCGGCGATCATCAGCATGCGCGCCTTCGGCTTGCGCAGCGGCGCGCGCGGCGCGGCAAAGCCGCGTGCGATCGCGGCTTCGAGAATGCAGCGATACGCGCCCGACATGATGCGCGGCGCCTTCACCTGTGCACGCGGGCAGGTATCCATCACCGCGTCGGCCTGGCGGAAGTGCTCGAGCGCGCGCTCGACGAGCGTCGCGCACACGCGCGGCAGCGCCGGATCGCGCACGATCGTCGCCGGGTCGGTGATCGCGATGCCTTCGCGCGCGAGCAGTTCGCGCGGCAGGTAGCAGCGGTTGATCGCCGCGTCGTCGTCGATGTCGCGCAGGATGTTCGTCAGTTGCAGTGCGCGGCCGAGGTGGTGCGACAGCTTGATCCCTTCGGCTTCCGGCATCCCGAAAATCCTCACCGACAGCCGGCCGGCGGCGCTCGCCACGCGATCGCAGAAGAGGTCGAGCGTCGGCTCGTCGGGCGCGCAGATATCCTCGACCGCATCCATCGCCATCCCGTCGATCATCGCGTGGAAATCGGCGCGCTGCAGGTTGAACGCGCGGATCTCGCGGTCGAGCGCGACCAGGTGGCGCGGCGGGCGGCCCGCGAAGCACGCGTCGATGTCCGCGCGCCAGCGGTCGAGGCCCGCGTTGCGCTCGGCGCGCGGCAGGTCGCTGTCGGCGATGTCGTCGACCGAGCGGCAGAACGCGTAGACCTGGAACATCGCGTCGCGCTGCACGGCCGGCAGGATGCGCATCGCCAGATAGAAGGAACTGCCCGATGTGACGGCAGCGGCGTCGGTTTCTTGTTCGTCCACGACGGAATGGGAAACGGCCAAGACGAGCTCCACGGAGACACCCACGCGGGGCGATTGAAGAAGCCATGCCCGGCTGGGATGGTCAGGGTGTCAAATGCGTGCGAGATATGCGAACGATCGACACAGACAGGCACAAATTACCGGCCGGAAGCCGGAATTGGGCGAAAGTATAGCAATCTTTGAAGTTCGATGGCGGACACGCGCCAAGCCCGGCGGGGCGCCGGAGGCCGCCGGCAGCCGGGCGCGGCCGGCCCCGGCGGGACCGGGCGCCGGCGGCGGGTCAGCCGTAAACGATGTCGCGCTGCAGATCGAGCGCGATGAGCCCCATTTCACGCGTGAGCTGCAGCATCGAGCGGCGTTCGAGGCGCGAGCCCATGAAGCTCGTCACGCCGCCGTCGGGCTCCGCGGTGAACTGGAACACCGCACCGCCGGTGCCGAACCATGCGCCCGGCACGTCCGGCGATTCCTGCCAGTCGATCTGCTCGAACACGCGCGCGATACCCGCGCGCACCACGTCGCCCGGGCCGATCGGCGGCGCGATGTCGCCCAGGTCGTCGAGCGAATAGGGGCCGGGCTTGTCAGGCTTCCGGTAGAAAAGATAGTCGACGTTCATGGGGCGCAATCGCAAGTAAAGCGACAAAGTAGCGTGCTTCGGCACAAATGCCTATCGGATCCGGACGAAATGTGGCCTGCACGAGACAAAGGGGACGGATCGAGGCCCGTCACGCGATCGCCCTGCGCGTTCGCGTCTGGATGACGGCCGGTTCGTCTAAGATGACACCTTTCTCGAAAAAATACGGACATCATGGAGACGAACGATACCGCCACCCCGCCGTCCGGCCATCCCGTTTTCGTGCTCGTGCACGGCGCCTGGCACGGCGCCTGGTGTTACGCACACGTCACGGCGGCGCTGGCCGCGCGCGGCTATCTGTCGATCGCGCGCGACCTGCCCGCGCACGGCATCAATGCCCGCTTTCCCGCGTCGTATCTCGAACGGCCGCTCGACAAGGATGCGTTCGGCGCCGAACCGTCGCCGGTCGCGAACACGACGCTCGACGATTATGCGACACAGGTGATGCAGGCCGTCGACGACGCCTACGCGCTCGGCCGCGGCAAGGTCGTGCTGGTCGGCCACAGCATGGGCGGCCTCGCGATCACGGCGGCCGCCGAGCGCGCGCCGGAGAAGATCGCGAAGATCGTCTATCTCGCGGCCTTCATGCCGGGCTCGGGCGTGCCGGGCCTCGACTACGTGCGCGCGCCGGAGAACAAGGGCGAGATGCTCGGCCCGCTGATGCTCGCAAGCCCGCGCGTGGCCGGCGCGCTGCGCATCGATCCGCGCAGCGGCGACGCCGCGTATCGCGACACCATGAAACGCGCGCTCTATGAAGACGTGTCGCAGGCCGACTTCGACGCCGTCACGAACCTGATGACCTGCGACGTGCCGGCCGCGCCGTTCGCGACCGCGATCCCGACCACCGCCGCGCGCTGGGGTGCGATCGACCGCCACTACATCAAGTGTCTCGAGGATCGCGTGATCCTGCCCGCGCTGCAGCAGCGCTTCATTGACGAAGCCGACACGCTCGCGCCCGGCAATCCCACCCACGTGCACCAGCTCGACAGCAGCCACTCGCCGTTCGTGTCGCAACCGGCCGTGCTGGCCGGCGTGCTCGCCGACATCGCGAAAAGCTGAGCCAGGGGCGGGCGCGGTCTATGCGTAGGCAACCGAACGATCGCGCCCGAGCCGCTTCGCGCGATAGAGCGCGGCGTCGGCCTCGCTGACGAGCACGTCGCTGGTCGGCGCGCCGTTCCTCGCGCATGCGCCGCCGACGCTCGCCGTCACCGGCACGCTGACGCCCTCGGCATCGACCGGCATGCTGCCGATCGCGTCGCGCACCTTGTCGGCCACCCGCATCGCCTCGTCGAGATTCGTGCACGGCAGCAGCAGCGCGAATTCCTCGCCGCCGAAGCGGCCGAACGTATCCTGTCCGCGCACGATCGACGCGACGCGGCGCGCCGTCTCGCGCAGCACGGCGTCGCCCGCCGCATGCCCGAAGCGGTCGTTGATCGTCTTGAAATGGTCGAGATCGAACAGCAGCACCGACAGGTCGCCGCCGTAGCGCTGCCAGCGCGCGAATTCGTCGCCGAGCCGCGCCTCGAAGAAACGCCGGTTCGCGATGCCGGTCAGCCCGTCGCGATTCGCGTGTTCGCGCAGCTTCGCGACGGCTTCCTCGCGCTCGCGCTGCATCACGCTCACATGCGTGACGTCGGAAATCGTCACGCACACGGCCTCGACGTCGCGGCCGCGCGTGAGCGGCATGAACGTGCAGTCCTGCTGCATGTAGTCGACCCCGCCGGTGATCGGGCGGTCATGCTCGAAGCGGAACAGGTAGGGCCGCTGCTCCCACGAACTGAATGCGAAGCTGCCGAGCTGGAACACGCTTTCGAGCTTGCGCGACAGCCACGCGCGCGGCAGGTCCGGAAAGCAGTCGAACAGGTTGCGGCCGATCACGTCGGCCGCCGCAATGCCGCTGTGATCCTGCATGAAGCGGTTCCACATCAGCACGGTCATCGAGCGGTCGAGCACGAACAGGCCGAAGCCGACCCGCTCGATCACGAGGTCGCTCAGCGACGGAGCGGCGGCCGTCATAGCGCGGAGAGCAACGCGTCGAGCGCGTCGCCCATCAGCCGGATCGAATCCTCGGCCATCAGCATCACGAAGTGCGCGCGGAACGTGTGGTCCTCGAGCCCGAAGTTCACCTCGAGCAGCAGCGCGACGCTCCACGCGAGCATGTTCGGCTCGAACACGTCGTCGAACGATACGTTCGCGCCGAGCAGCCCCGGCGGGAAGAACACGGGCTTGCGGCCGAGCTCGTCGAGGATCGACGCGACGCACGCGCCCATCAGCACGTTCGCGACGTCGAACACGAGTTCGTCCGGGCTCGCCATCCCGCCGTAGACACCGTCGCCGAACGTGCGGTCGACGACCGACGTGAGCCGCGCGACGCTCGCGCTGCGGCACAGTACGATCGCCTCGCCCTTGATGTCGGAACGGAAGCCCTGGCGCACGGCGGTCACGTTGTCGTGAATGCCCGTCATCTCGCGCAGCGCATTGCCTGCGTCGGCCGCTTTCACGACGCGCACGCGCGGCACCGACAATTCGATGAAGCGCCCGAGCAACAACGCAAGCCGCGCGGCGGCGCGGCCCATTGCCAGGTTGGCGATCTCCTGCAACGCGTCGCGTTGCTCCGCCGTGAACACCGATTCAGGCATACAACCCATACTCCTTGAGAATGGGCAGCAATGCCTCCGACGTCACGGGCTTGGCAACGAATGCGATCGCGCCCAATTCACGCACGCGTGCTTGCGCCTGCGGCTGGATATCGGCGGATACCACGATCACGAACGTGTTCAGATCTTCGTGGCGCAGTGTCTCGAGGACCTGATATCCGCTCATGTCGGGCATCGTCAGGTCCAGAAACATCACGGAAGCTTTGCCGTCACGATAAAGCGCCAAGGCCTCGCGACCATTCGCGGCATACGCGACTTCAACGTCCCAGTCTCCCGGCAGCGCCTTTGTCAGAAGTTTGCGAGCGAGCAGCGAATCGTCGGCAATTACAATCGGCAAAGGCATGGGGCGATGCGGTATACGGAATGGTCTCTCTCGCGTTAACGACCGCGCGGCGCACTTCTTTAGGGGCCATGCGTTCGGGCGCGGGGCAACCGCCTTGCGGCCGTGCGCGGGTATCGCGACGCGGGTGCGCGCGATGCCCGCGCGGCGGTCGCCGGCGGGCGCATCTATCTGTCATAGGGAAAGCAAGGCGCGATTCTCGGAGTAAACCGGAGGCGATGCAACTCGCCATTTTCACCATTTCGAACAGAATTGGTCCGATCGCCCGTCATTCCGAAAACAGCCGCGATCATTTTCGAGATAAGCACGCAAAATTTTTCCTTGTGTACGTTTGCGCTGCCGGATTCGTCGCGTTTTCAATCTGACAATCTCCCCCTGTCGGAATCGACAGGATCGCGGCGCGGCGGGGCTGCGCGGCCGGCCGCCGCAACTCGTTTATGATGGCAGGCACCTCCGCTTCGCCCGCCTCTTCGATGACGTCCGACCGGCCCGCCGACTCCCACGCTCCCGCCTCCCCGCCCGCCGATGACTGGCAGGACGACGGCGGCTACGCGTCCGGCGCACCCGAACATGATTTCGCGGTCCGCCGCGTGACGCTGATCGTGCTGCTGGTCGCGGCGATCGTGCTGCCGTGCATCTACGTGGTGGTGATGGCGTACAACGACCTGAAGACGCGCGAGGCCGCCGCGAGCGACGTGACGATGCGCACCGTGCGGGTCGCCGAGGAACACGCGCTCAAGGTGTTCGACCTGAGCGAGACGCTCGACGCGCGCATCGTCGACCTCGTGCAGGACATGGACGACGCCGCCGTGCGCGACAAGGAGTCCGACATCCACGAAGCGCTGAACACGATCGGCGGCGGCTATCCGCAGGTGGCCGCCGTGTCGATCTTCGGCGCGAGCGGGATGCTGCTCGCCAACAGCCTCTACTACCCGGCGCCGTACGCGTCGATCGCGAACCGCGACGACTTCGCGGGCATCCGCGACGGCAAGGTCATCGAACACATCTCGCGGCTGATGATGGGTCCGCTCAAGCTCGAGAACATTCCGGTGTTCAACACGGGCGTCGCGCGCCGTCATAGCGACGGTTCGTTCGCCGGGATGGTGTCGATCGCGCTGAAGTCGTCGTATTTCAATGCGTTCTATCGCGACCTGCTCGGCGGCGCGAGCACGCCGATGACGATGGCGCTCGCACGCTCGGACGGCGCCGTGATCGCATCGTATCCGCCGCCGCCGTCGCTCGCGCACACCGATCGCTCGGTCACGTTCGGCGACACGCGCAACGATCCGCGCGCGGGCGTCGTGCGCGTGCGCCACGATGGCGCGAGCAGCGAGATCGTCGCGTACCGCCAGGTCGGCAGCTATCCCGTATACGTGACCTGCGCGTACCGCACGTCGGCGATCTGGCATGAATGGTACGAACACCTGAGCGTGCTGTTCATCTCGATGTTCGCACCGTCGATCGCGCTGTGGTCGGTGATCTGGCTGTCGCTCAAGCGGTTGAAGGCGGAAGAGGAGGCATGGGATCGCTGGCAGGCCGAAGCATCGATGCGGCGTTCGATCGAGTCGGCATACCGGCAGTCGCGCAAGATGCAGGCGCTCGGCAACCTCGTGGGCAGCGTCGCGCACGACTTCAACAACCTGCTGATGATCATCTCGAGCAACGTGCAGATCGCGCGGCGGCGCGGTGTCCAGCATCTCGACAAGGAACTCGGCGCGATCGAGCGCGCGCTGAAGAACGGGCAATCGCTCACGCGCCAGCTGCTCGGCGTCGCGCGCAAGCAGCCGCTGCACAACGAGACGATCGATGTCGGCCAATGGCTCGGCACGTGCCGCGAACTGCTGAAGACGTCGCTCGGTTCGAAGTCGTCGCTGGTCGTCGCGATCGAGCCCGGCGTCTGGCCGATCCGTGTCGACGTCGCGGAACTCGAGCTCGCGGTGATCAACCTCGCCGTCAACGCACGCGACGCCATGGCGGCCGGCGGGCGCTTCACGGTCGGCGCGCGCAACGTGACGCTGCGTCGCGAGGACGGCTTCCCGCTGACCGGCGACTTCGTGCAGATCTCGCTCGACGATACGGGTTCGGGCATGGCGCCCGACGTGCTCGCGCGCGCCTTCGAGCCGCTGTTCACGACCAAGGCGCCGGGGATGGGGACGGGGCTCGGCCTGCCGCAGGTGTTCGCGTTCTGCGAGCGCTCGGGCGGCCTGGCGACGATCGACAGCGCGGTCGGCGCCGGCACGTCGGTGCGCCTCTATCTGCCGCGCGCACGCGCCGAGGACGTCGTCGCGCGGCCGCAGGCCGTCGCGCACGATGCCGGTTCGGGCACGCTCGCCGGCCTGCACGTGCTGCTCGTCGAGGACAACAGCGAGGTCGCGGCCGGCACGGAAGCGCTGCTGTCGCTGCTCGGGCACCGCGTGACCTATGCGCCCACCGCCGACGACGCGTTGCGCCTGATCGAAGGCGCGGCCGCGAACGACGCGTTCGACCTCGTGATTTCGGATATCCACATGCCGGGCCGCCTGAACGGCATCGACCTCGCGGAAGCGGTCGACAAGCGGCCGGGGAAGTTGCCCGTGATTCTCGTCACGGGTTATGCGGAGGAACTCGACCGCACGCGCACCGTCAACGTCCGCGTGCTGTCGAAGCCGTTCGACATCGCGCTGCTCGACGAAATCCTGCTGGGCATCCGCGAGGCGCGCGACGCACGGCACGCCGGCGCGTGACCCGCTGCATGCGGGCCGGCGCCGGCGGCGGGGCGGGCGTGACGCTCAGGCCGATTTGAGCAGGCGCACCCAGCCCGCGTAGCGATCGACGAAGCCCTGCAGGAACTTGCGGGTGTCCTCGCTGACGATCTGGCCTTGATCGTCGATACGAGCGGGATCGTGCTTGATGAACATCTCGGGCTGACCGAGCGTCTTCACGTCGAGGTACGCGAGCACGTTGCGCAGGTGCTGCTGCGCGAGCGCGGTGCCCGCGGCGCCCGGCGACGTGCCGAGCACCGCACCCGGCTTGCCCGACCACGAGTTGGAACCCCACGGGCGCGAGCCCCAGTCGAGCGCATTCTTCAGCACGCCGGGAATCGACCGGTTGTATTCGGGCGTGACGAACAGCAGCGCGTCGGCGGCTTCGATCGACTGCTTGAAGCGCTTGGCGACGTCCGGGAAATCCGCGTCGTAGTCCTGGCTGTACAGCGGCAGTTCGCCGATCTCGACGAACTCGAACGAAAAATCGGCGGGGACGAGCGAGATCACGGCGTGCGCGAGCGCACGGTTCGTCGAAGTACGGCGCAGGCTGCCGACGACGACCGCAACACGATAGGACATAGCATTCTCCTTCCGGTGAGTGAGGAATCGGATCGATTGCTTCCGAATGGGCGACAAAGGTCTGTTTATAGGCAAGCCAGCCCGCGAGCCGTCCCACGGGGCCGTCCGGCCGACTTTCCACAAGGTTTTCCACAGAAATTGTGGATAACTCGACCGTTATGTTCCGACGTTACAGATTGCCCGCCGCGCGACGCCGTCGACGCGCGAGCCGGGGTTCGGCAAGCATAGCGCAGCCGGCAGGCCGGTTTCGTGAAATCGTGACGGAACATGCGTTGCGGGCAAGCGGCGCGCCCAGTAAGCTGCTCGCACCGCGATGCGCGCGCTCTGTCGCGCAGGCGCGACCGTTTCGACACACTGCAACCCAGACATGCCGTCCGCCTACGACGATCCCGTTTATCTCGCACAACTGCGGCGCGACCTGCTGCGCTTCGCGCGACTCCAGCTCCGCGATGCCGACGCGGCCGAAGACGCCGTGCAGGAGGCACTGACCGCCGCGTGGTCGCACGCGGGCGATTTCGCCGGGCTGTCGGCTCACAAGACGTGGGTGTTCGGTATCCTGCGCAACAAGCTGATCGACGTGCTGCGCGCGCGGCAGCGGACGGTCAATCTGTCCGCGCTCGACGCCGAACTCGACGGCGAATCGGTGCTCGACCGCGAACTGTTCAAGGAAAACGGGCACTGGGCCGCGCATGCGAAGCCGCGACCGTGGCCGAAGCCCGAGACGCTGTTGCAGCAGCAGCAGTTCTGGACGCTGTTCCAGGCCTGTCTCGACCACCTTCCGGAACAGATCGGGCGCGTGTTCATGATGCGGGAGTTCCTCGACGTCGAGATCACGGACATCTGCAGCGAATTGACGCTGACGACGAATCATTGCAGCGTGCTGCTGTATCGGGCGCGCACGCGCCTGCGAACCTGCCTGAGCGAAAAAGGGATGACGACCGAAGATGCTGCCGGGGAAATGTACTGACATCACGCGACTGCTGTCGGATGCGCTCGATCGGCATCTGACACTGCACGAGCGACTGCAGGTGCGCGTGCATCTGCCGACCTGCAGCGGATGCAGGGCCTATCGCGGACAGATTTCGCTGTTGCGGACGGCCGCGAAAGCGGCGGCGGGGCGGGCGCCGGACGATGACGGTGCGCCGTCCGGTGAACGCTAGGATCCGGTTCGTCGTGTTGCCGCCGTCGTCCGTCGCGTCGCGGACGGCCGATGGCCCGGCGATCGCGTCGGCGTCGGATGCCGGTGCGAACGTCGGGCTGATGCAATAAGAAAAATACGCCGGGCAATAATTATTCGAACAGCGCCTTCACCGATTCGGGCGGCCGGCCGATGGCCGCCTTGCCGCGGTACACGACGATGGGCCGCTGCAGCAGAATCGGGTGCGCGGCAATCGCGGCATAGGCTTCGGCGTCGGTGAGATCCGCGCGAGCCAGATTCAGCGCCTTGTACGGCTCCTCGCCATCGCGCAGCATGTCGCGAACGGGGCGGCCGAGCTGCCGATGCAGCGTTTCCAGTTCCTCGACCGTCGGCGGCGTCTTCAGGTACTCGACGACGTTCAGCGGCGTGCCGGCGGCATGCAGCGACTCGACCAACGCAAGCGTCTCGCGCGACTTCGAGCATCGGGGGTTGTGGTAGATCGTGATCATCATTCAGGCCTGGATGGTAGAGCCCGGTATTGTAGCCAGTCTGTGCCGGGGGCCCCGAAGGTGGTCAGGGGGCGATCGCGAGTGGGCTTGTGTATCGCCGCGGCGATCGGACAGGTGGCACCTCGTCGATGCGAGCCGCGAGAGGGGTGTGCTATCCGGAGAAACTTGAGTCCAAGAATGGATGTGTTTATGCGCATAAAGTCGGGCAGCGTGCGATCGCGGGATGAGGCGCGGAATCTGCGAGCCAATGCATCGTGGTTCCCTTTGCATTGAGAGAGGGGGCGGGGAATGGCGTGAGCCGCTTGGTTTATGCGCATAAATTCCGGTCGCCGGAGGAGGTGCGTCGCGATTCACGGCGTGGTTGCATGTCGATACTCCACGGCCTCGATGGACCGCCGAATCGATATGCGGCTTGGCCACGGCATCATCGCGCATCGGATTCAGGCGGAGACCGCGCGTGGCCCGTCGTTCATCGCCATCGAGCGTCACCGGTTTATGCGCATAAACGCGTCGCGCCTGAACAGGCCGTCGCATCGATGCCCACGCGCTCAAACCACACGCACCATTAAAGCCACATGCTTGGTCAGGGTACGCCGCTCACGACCCTCGCTCGCGAACGACAGCCCATTTGGCCTCGATGTTGATCCGCTCGATCCCCGCCGAGTTTATGCGCACAAACTCCCCGACTCTCTGGCAAGCGTCCCCCCATCCATCGAAAGGGCAGTGCTTCGGGACATCGTAGAGCGCGCCCACTCATCTCGCCGACATCGATCGCCGCGACACATCCATCGAGTAGTCCATCGACATCGCCAGGCCTCCGCCACACGATCCGATCGAGCCATCGATCTCCTCCGTCCCGTTTATGCGCATAAACCGATAGCCCGAATGGCTAATGCGTAGTTGTCGAACGACAATTTCATTGAAATTCAAATATCGTCCTGTAGAATTCCAACGACCAAAACAGGAGTGAAAATTGGCCGCGGAAATCATTGCAGTCACTCAACAAAAAGGTGGCGTCGGCAAAAGCACGATTGCCATGCACCTCGGCGCCGCGTTCCATGAAAAAGGGAAACGCGTCCTCGTCATCGACGCAGACCGTCAAAACACGCTGGTTCACTGGTCGAGCGCATCCGGCGACAGCGACGACGGCATCCCGTTTCCGGTCGTCAACCTCGCCGAAGCCGACGGCCAGATCCATCGCGAGATCAAGAAGTTCATCAACGACTACGACATCATCGTCGTGGACTGCCCACCGTCGATCACCGAGAAGGTGTCCGGTGTCGTCCTGCTCGCCGCATCGATTGCCGTGATCCCGACTTCGTCGTCGCCGGCCGACTACTGGTCGAGCGTCGGGCTGGTCAAGCTGATCCAGCAGGCGCAGGTCATGAACGAAGACCTCCGCGCGGTCTTCCTGCTGAACAAGACCGAAGAGAAGCGCATGCTGACCCGCGAGCTCAAGCGCGCGCTCGAGGAACTCGGCTTCCCGTTGCTGAAAACGCAGATCCCGACCCGGGAAGCGTACAAGCAGGCGATGGCGCTCGGTCAGACCGTGCTGCAGATGAACGATCGCGGCGGCAAGCTGGCCGCCGCCGAAATTCGCGCATGTGCCGACGAAATCGTCGCCATGCTGCCCTGACTTTATGCGCATAAAGGAGTCACATGAAACCTTCCCAATTTGCCAAAGGATTCCAAGCGCGCCCGGATATCACGACGAGCGAGAAGCGCACCGCGCTTGATCGGCTCAATGCGATCGACGGCATCGTCAAATCCGAGACGCCCACGCCGACGCCGACCAAATCCGCAAAGAAAGACATCGCTTCGCCGCCTGCTCCGGAATTCACGATCGATCCGTCGATCGACGAGTCGCCGCAATATCGTGCGTGGCGCCTCGAGAATCGTTACGCACCGGGCCAGGTGATCGAGCTGTCGCTGAAGGCGATCAAGCACAGCCCGTTCAACCCGCGGCACTTCTATCTGAAGGCGTCGATTGCCGAACTCGCGGTCAACCTCGCGAAGCAGGGGCAACAGCAGGCGATCCACGTGATTCCGGATTACGACAATCCGGGCACGTATTTCGTCAGCGACGGCGGTCGCCGCGTGCGGGCGCTGAAGGAAGCGAACAAGGAGTCGGTCAAGGCGATCGTGATCGACGTGCCGATCGGCATCCAGAGCTACAAGCTCGGCTACGACCTCAACGTCCAGCGCGATTCGCAGACGGTGTTCGACAACGCCGTCGTGTGGCGCCGCTTCCTCGACGACAAGCATTTCCAGAGCCAGAAGGAGCTCTCCGAGCACCTCGGGCTCGACGAGTCGACGGTGGCCGTTGCGCTGTCGATCGGCAAGCTGCCGGAAGCGATCATGCAGGAAATGGTCGCGCGTCCCGACCGCTTCGGTTCGAACATGGCGTATCAGGTCGGCCGCTATCACAATGCGCGCGGGACCGAGGCGACGCTGCGGCTGATCAACAAGATCGTGTCGGACGATCTCAGCACGCGCCAAGTGTCGGACATCGTCAAGGGCCGCGTCGCGGCGCAGGAAACGCCGAAGGCCGCGGGCCGCCAGCGCTATGCGCAGCGTCTAGAGATCAAGCTCGGCGGCAAGTCGGTTGGCGACCTGAAGTCGTATGGCGAGGATCGCATCGAGTTGCGCCTGCGCGGCCTCCCGAAGGACAAGCGCGACGCGATTCTCGAGCAGCTCGAACGGATGCTGTTGTCGGAGTGATGGAAACGGCCGGCAGGGCCTGGTGAGGACGCCGGGCCCGCCCGATCGAGGGGCGGGGCCGGCGGCGGCCCGTCAGCGGGCCTGAGCGGGCCTGAGCGGGCCTGAGCGGGCCTCAGGCGGCCCGCGACTGGTTCAGCGTGAACGACAGCAGGTCGCCGTCCGTCGGCTCGCCCCAGGTCTTCTGGGCCAGCCAGTCGAAAAAGGCCGTCTCGGCCAGCTTGGAATCGAGGCCGCGCTTGCGCCAGTCGTCGCGCAGATGCGAGCCCATCGTCGGCAGCGCCTCCGCTTCGAACGATTCGCGCGCCACTTCGCGTTCCGCGTCGCCCTGCTCTTCGTACAACACCTTCGCTTCCTTGCGGCGGAACGCCGAGAACTCGCTCAGCAGGCGCGCCTTCAGGTCGTCAGGCTGGGCCGCCGCGACCTTCGCGGACGGCGTGCCGGCCGGCAGCGCATCGACCGACTCGACCGGCGGCGCATAACCCTTCTTCAGCGCATCCTTGAACAACGCCGGCGCGCTGCGCACCGGCGGCAGCGTCGTGCTGCGCATCCGCTGTTCGGTCATCTGCAGTGCGGCGCGAATCCGATTCTCCTCGCTGTCCGCATAGAGCGTCTGCGCTTCCTTCAGCGGGATTCCGAGCTTCACCATCCGGTCGACCAGCGTGCTGTCGAACACGTTCGGGTGTTCGTCGAGCGCGAGCATCGGCTGCTTGCGCTCGGTCACGCGGAACTGGATCTCGGCCACCCGGCGTCCTTCGCGGTGCTCGATCAGCTCGACGAAGATGTTGGTGACCGCGTTGACTTCCGCGATCGCGGGGCGCAGGTAGTCGCGCTTGAAGTACTTGTACTCGCGCTTCGCCTCGTCGCCGGCTTCCGTATCGGGCGTACCCGACAGGATCGGCCGCCACCATTCCCACGGCTCGCGCATCGTCAGGTGGCTCGGGTTCGTCAGGTAGCGCACGCAGATCTCGTACAGTGCGAGACCCGCGCTGCTGCGCAGCTGGCTCTGGAACTGCAGGCTCAGGCGCGCGTACTGGACCGGGTCGAGCAGTTTCTTCTTGATCTTCGGCGCGAACGAGAATTCGACCCACACGCGGCGGGTCGTCGGATCCTCGAGAATTTCGGCGTCGGCGATCAGCGTCGAGATCCCCCACTTGCGGCCAGGCTTCTGGCTCGACGTCCCCGTGCTCCATTCGACCTGCACCGACACCATGCGACGCAGGTGTTCCTTCACCAGTGCGGTGTCGTTCGAATCGAAAGCGGAGTTGGCAACGATGTCCGACAGCAGCGCGCGGTAGGTATCGCCCGAGTCGTCGGCCTGCTGCGCGACGGCCAGCAGGACATTGAACAGCTTGCGAGTGAGGAGCGTGATCTTGCCGCTTTTCGGCTGAATGGCAATCGCCTCGACGGCCTTGCGCAATTCGGCGGAACTGGCACTCACCACATCCACATCGGTTTTCTTGGCGCGCTTCGTCGTGGCCATACGTCGGGTCGGAGGTGAAGTTTCCCGGAAGGATAGCGCCTGCGGTGATGTGCGTCCAGAACGACATGCTCACCATAGCCGGTGAAGCACGCGTGCAAAACAGCACTCACCCCAGTGACTCCCGAAAACCCTCACCGGTCCGTCATTGCGGCGTTCCGGACTCTTCCAGACGTGCCGCGGGATGCGCGGATTCACAGAATTTCACCTGTGCTCGACACGTGCGGAATTCGCTCCCGTATCAGCTCACCTTTCGATTTGTCGTAATTTTGCGACTTCACGGCCGGGGGTTCGGCACAGGGTTGCGATTGCCTTGCACCCTGCGTTCCGGATCGCCTCGCGGCGGCCTGTATGCATGTACAGGCGCGGCTCGCGGGAAGATCGGAATCGGGTCCGGCGTTCGACACGGCGCCGTCGAAACCGGCTCGTGCGGCCCGATCGGGCCTGATTTGCAGGTCCGGGCGCGCATTGTACAGCGGCCCAATCGGATCAGGTCCCGAAAATACTCACCTTGAGCACAGCTTGTTCTTTTACCTGGATGCCGACGAAGGCCCGACTCACGCGGGATTGACCGGTACCGCCTCCCGAAAACGCTCACCTTGCCGAAAAAAGGCTGTGCGTCGACAGGCACGGGAATGGCTCCCGAAAAACCTCACCGTAACCACCGCGGTATCAAAAACCTCAATGCGTTCCGATACTTATGCACAGAAGGCATTTGGCTGTGCGCGGTAGATGTCCCCCGAAAAACCTCACCTTTCGGCGGGAATCCTTCATACGACGACCCTGGGTCCGCCCCCGAAAAATCTCACCTGTGCCAAAAAGTGGCACAGCAAAAACGAGATTTCTTCCAGTCCTGGCGGGCTTTTCGGCGAATTCGGCCCCTCAAGGGTCCCGAAAAGCCTCACCTTTGCCCATTTTTCGGGCAAATTCCATTCCCGAAAAGTCTCACCTGTGAGCGAGCGCACAGCCTGTGATCCATGCCCCGAAAAAGCTCACCTCAGCGGGATCAGGGCAGGAAAACCCGGATTTCCCTCCCGAAAAACCTCACCTTTAGGGCATCACGGGCCCCTGAACGCACTTTTGCTGTGCAAAATGGCGCTCGGTTCCCGGAAATCCTCACAGCAAAATCTCGCGGAGTCCCGTGAAACCTCACCTTTCGCCCAAACTGCCTAAAAGATGGGCAGAATCGGGGCGCAAAGAAGGTCCCGCAAATTCTCACCTGTGTCTGCACAGGCAGAAAACTGTGCAGTCAGGCAGCGCGCGGGTTCTGTGGCTGTGCGGCCCCGAAAACGCTCACCTTTGGGAAATCTCGTGTTTCACTGTGATCCCGAATCCGCTCACGTCCTTTCCTGCAACGGCTCACGCTGCTCCCTGAACCCCATCACGTCAGCTCCCGCAGACGATCACCTTGGCTCCCGTAAAACTTCACCTTGTCGGCTGGAAAGCCTTGCTACATAAGGCTGTGCCGTGGCGTTAACGTTTTTAACTAAGGGTTCAAGGGTGTTTACTTCTAATACTCTCAAGACATCGGCTGACGAGTTTTCCACAGACACCCCAACCCCTGAACACCCGCCGGCAAACGGATCCGTCGGATGTGAAACAAATGCCCAAATTCGGGGTCCGCTGGAAAATGCTTGTACAACAAAGACTTGGCTGCTTTTCTTCGCTTTGTTTCACGGAATCCCGAACCACATTCGTCCGGATAGGCTCACAGACCCGCTTTCTGTGCATTACGACGTAAATTCACCACGCCTGCACAAAATTGGTATCAGGAAATACGTATTTCGTTATGATTGCCACACTTCAACGTTTGTGAGCCTGGTCATGACCCTGGATGAAATGCGCCAAGTCATTCGCGACGAACTGGAATCGCTGCGTGCCAGCGGTGCACGTCGTCAGGAATTGTCGCTGCATGCATGCAAGCGGTTGTTCTTCGATCTCGGCATCCGGCCATCGGCCGCCAATGTCCGCGATCTCACCCAGACCGGCAGCGCCAGCGACATTCCGAAAGACATCGATCATTTCTGGGAGCGCATCCGTTCCGCGTCCAAGATTCGGCTCGACGGTGCGGCGATCCCGAAGGCCGTCGAGGAAAAAGCCGGTGCATTGCTCGGCGCACTCTATGAAGAAGCGCTGAAAGCCGCGCGCGACAGCCTCGATGGCGATCGTGAACAGGTTCGCGCCGGCATGGCCGACGCCGAACGGCGGTTGCGCGACGCAACCATCCGCCAGCAGACGCTGGAAGAGGCGCTCGCCCGCGGCGAAACCCGGAACGAGCAACTGCAGGCCCGCGTGACCGAACTCGAAGTTCAACTCGTGTCGCAATCGACGCACGGTTCGGCAAGCGAAGCCACGTTGCTCACCACAATCGCCCGACTGGAAAAGGAACTGGCCGCGGCGGCGGCCCGCATCGACACCGAGCAGGCGCAAAACGCTGCGTTGCGCGACCGTATCGATGCATTGCAGGCCGAATTGCAGCAGCGCACCGAGCACTACGCGCAGCAAATCAAGGACGCCGTGGCCGAAGCCGAACGCCGCGTCAAGCCGATGCTGGTCGAGCTGGACTCGTTGCGCAGCATGGCGTCGAGCTATCAGAGCGGGTTACGCGACGTTCAGCGCAAGGAATTCGATTTTCTGCAGCAACTGAGTTCGGCCAAGGCCCGCGCGGACCGGCTCGAAGAACAGCTGCGCACCCAGGGCGATGAGCTGGAACGCGCGACTCGCGACGCGAATGCGCTCCGCGCGAGCCGAGGAATGAATCCGGAAATCGCCGCGCTGATCCGGCGCCTGGCGGATGCCGGGCAGCTGGATGCGGAAGCGTTTTCCGCGATCGGCACGGCACTGGATCAGGACATTCCGGTGCCGGCCGAGTGCCCGCATTGCGACGGGGAGCCCGAGCTGTCACACAGCGAAGAAGGGTTTGAAGTGGCGTGCCCGGAATGCGAACACGCGTCGGGCGCATGGCCGTCCCGGTTCGAAGCCGTCGCGCGTTTTGCGCGTTCCTGACCCGAAGATCGGCAGCGCTTGCACAGGTGAGAGGATCCGGGACGCTTGAGGTGAGGTTTTTCGGGAGCTGTGAAACGGTGAGGCTGCGTCACGCAAGGCTGCTCACGGATCGTGTCGCGTGAGCAGCCGTTTCCGGATCAGTGAGTTTCGTCGCTGTCGGTTGCGTCACCGTTGTGCGCGGCCAGGCCATCGCGCCAGTTTTTCCACGCGCGATGCAGGCGGTTCGACGAGACCGGCCGCATGAAGCCCAGCCATTTACCCACGCGCTCGGGTGGCACATCGTGTTCGAACAGTTCGGCCGCATAGGTATTGCGCAGCGTTTGCGGGCTCGCACGCGCGGTGCGCGATGACGTGAGCCCCGCCGATTCGACGATCGCGTCGATCGCGCGCAGCATCGTCGCCTTGTGCATCGGCCGCCCGGCGTGCGATGCCGGGAACACGAGTTCTCCGGGGATGTCCTGGCGCTTGCGTTCGGTGAGCCATGCCTCGAGCAGCGCGATCGCAAACGACGCCAGATGGGTTTCGCGCGCGTAATCCGGATGCGCCGCCTCGATCCGCAGCGACGTGCCGCTCGTATTGATGCAACTAATCGTAAGTGCCCGCGCTTCGCCGGTCTTGATGCCGGCGCCGAGAAACGCGGCGACGAGCGCCCGGTCGCGCCGTTCTTTCCAGTACGCGGAACCCGATACGCCGATCGGCGAAAACAGATAGGCGAGCAACGTCGCGCGCTCGGCCGGGGTGAGGAAGCCGGTCGGCTCGTTGTCGCGTGCCTTGCGCCAGTTCGCTTCGCCATCCTGAGCAATGAAGCGGGCCGGGTTCGTCGATGCGTATTCGGTGCGCCGGATGTGGTCGAGCACACGCTCGATCAGGCGCAGATAGCGCATGCGCTGCGTTTTCCTGATCGGCAGCTCGCCGACGAAGTTGGCGATGGTTGCCGTGTCGACCGTTGCCAGATTCTTTTGATGTGCACGCATCCACGTGAGAAAGGCGCCCCATTGCGCGCGATAGACGTCGGCCGACGAGCGACGATAGTCCTGCATCGCAAGCCATGCGTCGAACGCGGCTTCGGGCGAGACGATCCAGTCGGATGCACCGCGGTCGAACAGATCCGGTTCTTCCGGGCGTGTGGCGGTGCCGGGCGAGGTGGGAAGGGACATGGTATTTATTCCGTTAGTTGCGTATATGGTAGCCCTTTCCGCAACGTCTCGGGCAGCGGAGGCTGGACCGGCCGCCGTGCCCAACGGCCGGGGCTCGGCCATCAGTCGCCCCACGCCTTGGACGGACGATGAGCACGCTCGCGAGGCGCCGTGTCGTGCGACGCGGCCGCGGCCGCGGCTTCATACGCGAGGACCGCGAACGAAAAGACGGCGGGCAGCGCATTCGAGCGCCCGAAGTCGATGGGGTCGTCCGTTTCGGGAAACGTCATGTCCGACGGTCGTTCGAACAGTTGACGCATGCCGGCTTCGTGCCGGCTGGCAAAGCCGAGGTCGGCGAGCGCCTCGGCTTCGATCGCGTGCAGCAGGCGCCACGTGAGCGGCACGCGCTGGCGGATGTAGCGCCCGGCAATATGTCGGACGATCAGTTCGAGATCGTGCGCGGCAGCCTTGAAGCTGAGCGCGGCCAAATCTTGTTCTTCTGTCATTGCAGGCTCCTGTCGACCGGGGCGGGCGCCTCGGTGCGCCGGCTCCGGCCCGTGCATGGCGGAATGTCCGTATACTGTACAAACATACAGTATTTTCCGCAACTGGCCTGCATGGCCTGTTGGCCAGCTATCCGTGCCGTCAGCGATGGATCACGATCAGCAGTGCCCGCGCTTCGGCCTTGCCGGGGTTGCGGATCGCGTGCGGCTCGTCGGCCGGGTAGCGTGCGGTGTCGCCCACTTTCAGGCGCCGGCTGGCCGCGGCGGCTTCGATTTCCATCGCGCCCTGCAGCACGGTGAGGTGCTCGCGCGTGCCGGGTTCGTGTGCGTTCGATACCAATGCACCGCCGCCCGGCAGCGTCAGTTCGTACCACTCGAACTTGCCGGCGAGGTCGATCGGGCCCCATACGCGCAGCTGGTACCGGCCGTCGTGGCCGGCGAGCGTCGGAATGTCGTGCGGGCCGTCCACACGGATCGTCTCGGGCGCCTTCGGCTGCGAGAACAATTCGTCGAGCGTGATGCCGAGCGCATTCGTCAGCCGCCACGCGACGGCGATCGTCGGGTTGGCCTTGTCGCGTTCGATCTCGGAGAGCATCGATTTCGATACGCCGGCCGCGCGCGACAGGTCGTCGAGCGTCAGCTTGCGCTCGTTGCGCAGCCGCTGGATCTGTTCGCCGACACGCGGCGGTGTCGCGGCCGGCGGCTGCGGTGCGGCACCGGCAGGCGTGCGCCGCGATCCGGGGGAACTTGCCATTTGGATTCCGTTCGCTTAGAGTTGTTCGATATTTCGAATTCTAGTTCGGAATATCGGATAAATGCGGTCAACCGAACGACCGACTATAACAGTAGCAGGCCGTTGCGCCGCCGCCACGAGCGGTGCGCTGCGGAATGCGAATCCCTGTCAGGAGCTTTGCGATGCGTGATGCCTTTCTCGCCCAGGTGCGCGGGACGCTCGACCAGATCCGCGCGGACGGTTTTTACAAGACCGAGCGCGAGATCGCGAGTCCCCAGGCGGCGGCCGTGACGCTCGCCGGCGGTGCCGGCGTGCTCAATTTCTGCGCGAACAACTATCTGGGTCTGGCGAACGATCCGCGCCTGATCGATGCGGCGAAGGCCGGCCTCGACCAGGACGGCTTCGGCATGGCATCGGTGCGCTTCATTTGCGGCACGCAAACCGTCCACAAGCAACTGGAACGCGCGCTGGCCGCGTTTCTCGGCACCGAGGACAGCATCCTCTATTCGAGCTGCTTCGACGCGAACGGCGGGCTGTTCGAGACGCTGCTCGACGAGAACGACGCGATCATCAGCGACGAGCTGAACCACGCGAGCATCATCGACGGCATTCGCCTCTGCAAGGCGAAGCGCTTCCGCTACAAGAACAACGACCTGGCCGACCTCGAGGCGAAGCTCAAGGAAGCCGACGCGGCGGGCGCGCGCCACAAGCTGATCGCGACCGACGGCGTGTTCTCGATGGACGGCATCATCGCCGACCTGAAAGGCATCTGCGATCTCGCCGATCGCTACGGCGCGCTCGTGATGGTCGACGATTCGCACGCGGTCGGCTTCATCGGCGCGCACGGCCGCGGCACGCCCGAGCACTGCGGCGTCGAAGGCCGCGTCGACATCATCACGGGCACGCTCGGCAAGGCGCTCGGCGGCGCATCGGGCGGTTATGTCGCCGCGCGTCGCGAGGTGATCGAACTGCTGCGCCAGCGCTCGCGTCCGTACCTGTTCTCGAACACGCTCACACCGAGCATTGCCGCGGCATCGCTGAGGGTGCTGGAACTGCTCGGCAGCGACGAAGGCGCGAAGCTGCGCGCGCGCGTGCGCGAGAACGGCGTGCGTTTCCGCCAGCAGATGACCGAAGCGGGCTTCACGCTCGTCCCCGGCGCGCATCCGATCATCCCGGTGATGCTCGGCGACGCGCAGCTCGCGACGAACATGGCCGACAAGTTGCTCGGTGAAGGCGTCTACGTGATCGGCTTTTCGTTCCCGGTCGTGCCGCGTGGCCGCGCGCGCATCCGTACGCAGATGAGCGCCGCGCATACGCCCGAGCAGATCGACCAGACGGTCGCCGCGTTCGTGCGCGTCGGCCAGTCGCTCGGCATCATCTGACGGAGGCGCGACCATGAAAGCACTGGCAAAGCTCGAACGCGGCCCCGGTCTCACGCTCACGCGCGTGAAGCGTCCGGAAGTCGGCCACAACGACGTGCTGATCAAGATCCGCCGCACGGCGATCTGCGGCACCGATATCCATATCTGGAAGTGGGACGACTGGGCGCAGAAGACGATCCCCGTGCCGATGCACGTCGGTCACGAATACGTCGGGGAGATCGTCGAGATGGGGCAGGAAGTGCGCGGCTTCGCGATCGGCGATCGCGTGTCCGGCGAAGGCCACATCACGTGCGGCTTCTGCCGCAACTGCCGCGCGGGGCGCCGGCATCTGTGCCGCAACACGGTCGGCGTCGGCGTGAACCGCGAAGGCGCGTTCGCCGAGTATCTGGCGATTCCGGCGTTCAACGCGTTCAAGATTCCGCCGGAGATCTCCGACGATCTCGCGTCGATCTTCGATCCGTTCGGCAACGCGACGCATACGGCGCTGTCGTTCAACCTCGTCGGCGAAGACGTGCTGATCACCGGCGCGGGCCCGATCGGCATCATGGCCGTCGCGATCGCGAAGCACGTCGGCGCGCGCAACGTCGTGATCACCGACATCAACGACTACCGGCTGGAACTCGCCCGCAAGATGGGGGCGACGCGTGCGGTCAACGTCGCACGCGAGTCGCTGCGCGACGTGATGGCCGACCTGCACATGACCGAAGGCTTCGACGTCGGTCTCGAGATGTCGGGTGTGCCGAGCGCGTTCACGAGCATGCTCGAGGCGATGAACCACGGCGGCAAGGTCGCGCTGCTCGGCATCCCGCCCGCGCAGACGGCGATCGACTGGAACCAGGTGATCTTCAAGGGGCTCGAGATCAAGGGCATCTATGGCCGCGAGATGTTCGAGACCTGGTACAAGATGGTCGCGATGCTGCAGAGCGGCCTCGACCTGTCGCCGATCATCACGCATCGCTTCGCGGCCGACGATTACGAGCAAGGCTTCGCCGCGATGCTGTCCGGCGAAAGCGGCAAGGTGATTCTCGACTGGACGGCCTGAGTCGAGTATCGAGACGGGGCAGGGCGGCGCGTTTGCCGCCTGCCCCGCTTTCGTTGACATGCACATGGTCGGCATCGACGTGCGTGATTCAACGCTTGAGGTGAGACTATTCGGGAGCTGTGTTTGCGGGCGCGAATCGCACATCGGTGACTTGCGATTGCCCGTTCGCTTCACCTGTCAGCCTCTGCTTCGCTTCTTCCGTTTACGCCGTTCGGCGCCTGCCCTCCCTTTCCACGTGCTTCCCTGCTTCGCTCGCCGAGGGCTCGTTCGCGATGCGCCGCCTGCGAGGCCGAATCGAATCGCGCCATCAACCGTGAGCCTGCGAACGTCGTTGCGACTCACTCATACGCGTCGCGCACGGCGTTCGACGGTGCGCGGGTCGCTACCTGCTTCCTTCACCCTTCAACCATCGCGGTTCGAGCTGAAGATTCAGCACGACGAGCCAGCGTTTCGGGCATTGCGGCGCAACGTCAACGGGATCGCCGTGTGCACCGGGAACGGTGACGAACCCGTGCTGCGCCGCGTACCGATACGCGCGCAGGGCATCCGCCTGCAGCCAGAAGCTGACGAGCGCGCACGTCACGAAACGGAACAGCAGCACCGTTGCGGCGTCCGGCGCGAAACCGGCCGCGACCAGCAGGCGGTCGAACGCGAACGTCAGCACATGCGCAACCGCGATCGTGACGATCGTCAGCTTCATCACGCCGCGCAGTCGCAGCGCAGCACGCACGCGCGCCTGGCGGACGTCGAGCGGTGCGCGATCGTTGCCGCCGTCGCGTTTCGGCACGTCGTGTTTCATGACGCGGCACCTGCTTGCCGCACGACGACGCGGCCGACGAGCCGCTTCGCATAAGCCGCATGAGCGCGCGCGGGGCGCGCGGATTCCGGTCGCTGCATGATGTCCTTGTGCCCAGACAGGGTGACCGAAGTGTAGTGAGCGTCCCGTATCGCCTTCAAGAAAAAATGTCGTAAACGCGCGCCGTCAGGCCGCGCTTCAGCCCTTTCGCCGACAGGGCTTTTTCACACGGGGGTTGACGATGGAGAACGATCGTTCTACCGTAAACGCATGAACCCATCTCACGACTCCTCCGGCGAACCGGGTGTTCGCGACCGGCTGCTCGACGCGGCCGAAGCGCTGATCTATTCGGGCGGCATCCACGCAACGGGCATCGATGCGATCGTCAAGCGATCCGGCGCGGCACGCAAGAGCGTTTATTCGCATTTCGAATCGAAAGAGGCGCTGGTGGTCGCCGCCCTCGAACGCCGCGACGAGCGCTGGATGCGCTGGTTCGTCGATGCCACGCAGGCACGCGGCAAGGCGCCGCGCGCGCAGCTGCTCGGCATGTTCGACGTGCTGCGCGACTGGTTCGGGCAGCCCGACTTTCACGGCTGCGCGTTCCTGAATACGTCGGGCGAAATCCCCGACGCCGACGATCCCGTGCGTGTCGTCGCGCGCGAGCACAAGGCACGGCTGCTGGCATTCGTGCGCGCGTGCTTCGATGCGTACGCCGACGAAGCCGGCATCGAGCGCCGCGGGCTCGCCCGCCTCGCGCGCCAGTGGCTCGTGCTGATCGACGGCGCGATCGGCGTGGCGCTCGTCAGCGGCGATGCAAACGTCGCGCGCGATGCGCGCGCGACGGCTGAACTGCTGCTCGATACCGTGTCGCGGTAGCCGACGCAGCGAATTCGAACCGGCTGCGTTCGTTCGCGGCCAGAACCTGAACAGGAGCAACCCATGTCCGCTTCCCCCGAAGTCCGCCCGCCCGTTCCGCCCTTCACGCTCGAAACGGCACGCCAGAAGGTGCGCGCCGCCGAGGACGCGTGGAATACGCGCGACCCGCAACGCGTGTCGCTCGCCTATACGCCGCAAAGCCGATGGCGCAATCGCGCGGAGTTCGTGACGGGCCGCGACGAGATCGTCGGGCTGTTGCAGCGGAAGTGGACGCGCGAACTCGACTACCGGCTGATCAAGGAGCTGTGGGCGTTCGACGGCAATCGCATCGCGGTGCGTTTTGCGTACGAATGGCGCGACGACGCGGGCAACTGGTTCCGCTCGTACGGCAACGAGAACTGGGAGTTCGACGAGAACGGCCTGATGGCGCATCGTCATGCGAGCATCAATGATCTGCCGATTCGCGAGGCGGATCGGCTTTATCACTGGCCGCTCGGCCGTCGCCCGGACGATCATCCGGGGCTGTCCGACCTCGGGCTGTGAGATGCGTGTCGACTCGGCGGAACGCCGCACGCCTCGCCGAGGTTCAATGGTGAGGAAATTCGGGAGGCGATGCGCTGAGGTGAGATTATTCGGGAGGAGGTGAAATGTCGCGTCGGACTGTGTACTTCGCGCAGATCGACGCGACATGGCGCGGGTGACGCAGGCACGTCGATGCGCATCGGTGTGTTCCGCCGCGTGATGCATCTCACCGATCTCATCGGGTCAGGCATCGCCGATCGGTGTGCGCGCGCGTGACGTGCCACTCACCGATCGGATCGACTTCGTTGCGCACGCGTCCGGCGAGGCTGCACGAGTGCGCGAACGCATCGCGTGTTGCTCACCGCGCACGGATGCACGAAGTGCTGCCCGGCCCGCGCCGGGCATGACCGTCAGCCCGCGATCCGCGCGGCGATCGCCTCACCCACGGCCTGCGTTCCTGCGTCACCGCCGAGATCGCGCGTACGCGGCCCGGTGCGCAGCACATCCTCGATCGCGGCGACGATCGCGTCGTGTGCTTCGCGTTCGCGGCCCGCGCCGTTACCGAGAAAATCGAGCATCATCGCGGCCGACCAGATCATCGCGACCGGGTTCGCGATGTATTGCCCCGTGATGTCGGGCGCGGAACCGTGCACGGGTTCGAACAGCGACGGGAACGTGCGGTCCGGGTTCAGGTTCGCCGACGGCGCGATGCCGATCGTGCCCGTGCAGGCCGGCCCGAGATCCGACAGGATGTCGCCGAACAGGTTCGATGCGACGACGACGTCGAAGCGGTCCGGCTGCAGCACGAAGCGCGCGCACAGGATGTCGATGTGCTGCTTGTCGACGGCGATCTCCGGATAGCGTTCGGCCATGTCGGCCGCGCGCGCATCCCACCATGGCATGCTGATCGCGATGCCGTTGCTCTTCGTCGCGACGGTGAGGCGCTTCGCGCGCCGCTGCGCGAGCTCGAATGCGAATTTCAGCACGCGTTCGGTGCCGTGCCGCGTGAAGATCGATTGCTGCATCACGACTTCGCGATCGGTGCCTTCGAACATCGTGCCGCCGACCGACGAATATTCGCCCTCGGTGTTCTCGCGCACGATCATGAAGTCGATGTCGCCCGGGCGGCGGCCGGCGAGCGGCGACGGCACGCCGTCGAACAGGCGCGCGGGCCGCAGGTTGATGTACTGGTCGAATTCGCGGCGGAATTTCAGCAGCGAGCCCCACAGCGAGATGTGATCGGGCACCGTTGCGGGCCAGCCGACCGCGCCGAACAGGATCGCGTCCATGCCCGACAGCTGCGCCTTCCAGTCGTCCGGCATCATCTTGCCGTGCTGCGCGTAGTAGTCGCAGCTCGCCCAGTCGATCTCGACGAAGTCGAAGCGGATGCCGAAGCGCGCGGTCACGGCCGCGAGCGCACGCAGGCCCTCGGGCATCACTTCGCGGCCGATGCCGTCGCCGGGAATCACGGCAATTCTGTAAGTCCTGTCGGTCATGCAAATCTCCTTGGCTGGTCGGCCGGCTGCCGAGGGAGGCGGCGGCCCGTCACGTCATTCTATTTATTTCCATTCGGATTAGAATCGTGTGAAAGGTTAATCGACTTTCCACGAATCGTGAACAAATCCCCGAATCTCGACGACCTGCGCGTGTTCAGCCTGGTCGTCCGCCTGACGAGCTTCAGCGCGGCCGCCGAGCAGCTCGCGGTGTCGCCCGCGTACGTCAGCAAGCGCATCGCGCTGCTGGAGGCGCAGCTCGGTACGCGCCTGCTGCATCGCTCGACGCGCCGCGTGACGGTTACGGAAGCCGGCGAACGCGTGTTCGCGCGTGCCGAGAAGATTCTGGACGACGTCGATCATCTCGTCGAGGACGTGTCGACCACGCGCACGGTGCCGCGCGGCACGCTGCGCATCTCGAGCAGCTTCGGTTTCGGCCGGCATGTCGTCGCGCCGGCGCTGCTCGACTTCAGCGCGCGCTACCCGCAACTGAACGTGCGGCTCGATCTGTTCGACCGGCTCGTCGATGTCGCGGGCGAAGGCTACGACCTCGACGTGCGCATCGGCGACGAGATCGCCGATCACCTGATCGCGCGCCGCCTCGCCGCGAACCATCGCGTGCTGTGCGCGTCGCCCGACTATCTCGCACGACGCGGCACGCCGCGCTCGCTCGCGGATCTCGCGTCGCACGACTGTCTGGCGATCAAGGAGCGCGATCATCCGTTGGGTGTATGGCGACTGAACGTGCGCGGCGAGACGGTCACGGTGAAGGTCGGCGGCGCACTGTCGACGAACCACGGCGAGGTGGCCGTGCAATGGGCGCTTGCCGGGCGCGGGATCGTGTTGCGCTCGATCTGGGAGGCCGCGCCGCTGATCGAACGCGGTGAACTGTGTCGCGTGCTGCCGGACGCGATTCAGCCCGCGAACATCTGGGCCGTGTATCCGGAACGTGTGGCGGCGTCGGCGAAGGTGCGCGTGTGCGTGGATTTTCTGGCGGAGACGCTGGCCGGCCTGAATGCCGCGGCGGGTGGCGATACGGCCTGAAATCGGCGAAAGGTGAGCTTTTACGGGGGGCGTGCGCAGGCACCGGCGCAGCGCTGGACGCGACGCCGATCGGCCTGGCGGGCAGGCCTTCGACGATGCCCGCGAGCGAATCACGCTGCGCTCGACGCACCGAGCATCAGGTCGAGATTCTGTACGGCTGCACCGGATGCCCCTTTGCCGAGATTGTCGAACACGGCGGACAGCAGCACCTGACCGTGATCCTCGTTGACGAATACGCCGAGCCGCAGGTCATTGGTGCCGTTCAGCGCTTGCGGATCGAGATGCGTGATCGCGCGCGCATCGGCAAGCGGCGTGACGTCGACGTGACGCGTGCCGGCGTAATGGTGCGCGAGACACGCATGCAATCGCTCACCGGTCACGCCGGCCGGCAGCAAGCGCAGTTCGATCGGTATGGTGAGCACGATACCTTGCCGGTAGGCACCGTAGGCCGGCACGAAGAACGGGCGGTGTGCGAGCCCGGCGTGCAGCCGGATCTCGGGCGCATGCTTGTGCTCGAGTGCCAGGCCGTACACCTGCAGCGGCCGCCCGCGTGCGGCGGCATCACCCGATTCGAATGCTTCGACGGCCGCCCGTCCGCCTCCCGAGTAACCGGAAACCGCATGAATGCTCACCGGGTAGTCGCGCGGCAGCAGGCCGGCCTGTTGCAGCGGGCGAAGCAGGCCGATCGCGCCTGTCGGATAGCAGCCCGGATTGGTGACGCGCTTCGCTTGCGCGATGTGGTGCGCATGTCCGTCGGCCATCTCGGGAAAGCCGTAGACCCATTCGGGCTGCGTGCGGTGAGCGGAACTCGCATCGATCACGCGTACCGCCGGGTTCCGGATGAAACCGACCGCTTCGCGCGCGGCCGCATCGGGCAGGCACAGGATCGCGATGTCGCACGCGTTGAGCGCGTCGGCGCGGCGTACGGGGTCCTTGCGTTCGGCAGCCGGCAGCGTGAGCAGCCGCACGTCGGCGCGGTCGCGCAAGCGCTCGTGAATCAGCAGTCCGGTCGTACCCTGGTCGCCGTCGATGAAGACAGTGGGAAAGCGCATGATGGTCGTGCTCCTCGCGTTCGGTCGTCGGGGGAAAGCCGTATCGTCCATCGAACGCCTAGAATAGGAAAAGTTGAATTTACTGACTATCCGATTCAGCTTTCCTGAACGAGAGGTGCTTGATGCGCGAGATCAGTCTCGATCGCCTGCGTACGCTGGTCGCGATTGCCGACCAGGGATCCTTCGTCGCGGCGGCGCAATGGCTTCATCTCGCGCCGCCGACCGTCAGTCTTCATATCGCCGAGCTGGAAAGCCGCGTCGGCGCGCCGCTGCTGTCCCGCACGCGCGGAAACGTGCGGCCGTCGACGATCGGTGAAGTGCTGGTGGAGCGGGCGCGGCGTCTGCTGGCCGAGGTCGAGGCCACGCTGGACGACGTGCAGCGACAGGTGCAGGGGCTGACCGGGCGGGTACGCCTCGGCGCATCGACCGGGGCGATCGCACACCTGTTGCCGCAGGCGGTGGCGCGGCTGCGTGAACAGCATCCGGATATCGACGTCCAGATCGCGGTGCTCACGTCGCAGGACACGCTGGCGCGCATCGCGCAGGGCACGCTCGACGTCGGGCTGGTGGCGCTGCCGCAGGCGCCGGTCGCGGGGCTGTCGATCCGCGCATGGCGGCGCGATCCGGTGATGGCCTTCCTGCCTGCGGACTGGCGGCTTCCGGCGCGTGTGACGCCGGCCTATCTGGCGGCGCGTCCGCTGATTCTCAACGATGCGACCACGCGCCTGTCACGGCTCACGACGGAATGGTTCGCGCTCGGCGGCCATCGGCCCGAGCCGCGGATCGAGCTCAACTATAACGATGCGATCAAGAGCCTGGTCGCCGCGGGTTATGGGGCGACGCTGCTGCCGCACGAGGCCGGGGCGCCGCTGCCGGATGCGCGCATCGTCATGCGGCCGCTGCGCCCGGCGTTGTGGCGCGAACTGGGTATTGCCCATCGGGCCGGCCCCGTCGAACGAGCGACGCAGCACGTGCTCGATGCGCTGCGGGCGGTCGGCGCGCGATAGCGGATCGCGGCGCGGTTGCCCGCGCGCGCCGGGCGCGCATTGTTCAGAGCCGGTTGTCCTTCGCGAGCATCAGCACGCGTGCCCAGCGCTGCGCGTCGCGCTTGTCCGTCATCGGCAGCTTCCATTCGCCGCGCCCGGCGTCGCGCACACGTACGACGAGATGCCAGCGGCCGCCGATCGGGGCAGCCTGGCAGCCGTCGAGCTGCGACAGCGTATAACGACCGTCGGCGCCGTCGTGCGACAGCCAGAGCAGCCCTTGCGTCGCGGACAGCCGCAACTCGCCCCACGCGCGATGCACGATGTGCGTCCAGCCCTCTTCCTTCGTATTCGGTGCGATGTCGCGGCGGCGCTTGATCCACCACGCGACCAGTGCGATCGCGATGGCGGCGGCGAGCACGGCGGCCGCGATCGCGACCGGCTGGCCGAACTGCGCGGCGATGACGTGAAACAGGTGAACCGCGCCCCATCCAATCGCGATGAGCGCGAACAGTGCAATGAAAATCGGCATGGTGAATCTGAAAGGAGAACGGCCCGGCGCATGCATCGCGCCGGGCCGCCGTACACGGCATTACCGGCGGCGGTGAATGTCGTGCGTGACGAAGCCCGCGTCGTTGTTGGGCAGCGCGAGGCCGTCCTTCACCGCGAGCGTCTTGCGGATGTCGTCGAGCCCCGCGGACCAATGGTCGCGCATCGTCGACAGACCGAACTGATAGTCCTTGTAGTGATGTTCGTACGCCTTCTGCTGGTAGATCAGGTGCTGGATGTTGTACTTCTTCCCGCTCGACATCGCTTCTGCCTCGACGCACCACGGGTCGTTCTTGCGCTGCTCTTCCGGCACTTGTTCGAGCACGTGACGCAGCACGTTGCGATAGCGCTGTTCGCGCTGCAGCGTGTCGGTGACGAAACGCGTACGGCTCGAATACTGCACGTCCTTCGTGCGTTCGGCGACGTCGGCCATCGTGCGCGGCAGCGGCCCGCGTGCGCTCCACAGATCGACCTGGAACGCGAGCGTGTCGCGGCGCGGCCGGGCGCGGAGCACTTCCATCAGCGGCGTGTTCGACACGACGCCGCCGTCCCAGTAATACTCGCCGTCGATCTCGACGGGCGGGAACGCGGGCGGCAGCGCACCGGACGCCATGAAGTGCTCGGGCGCGAGGCGGATGCGCGAGTTGTCGAAGTACACGAAGTTGCCGGTGCCGACGTTGACCGCGCCGACCGACACGCGCGTCTCGCCCGAATTGATCCGGTCGAAATCGCACAGTTTCAGCAGCGTCGTGCGCAGCGCCGACGTGTCGTACCAGCTGATTTTCTCGGGATGGTCGGACACGCCCGGCAGCGGCGGCGGAAAGCGCGGCACGAAGAAGCCTTGCTGGCCCTGCATCATCGCGCTGGCCGCCTGCGACGCCGTGAAGAACGTGCGGATCTGGTCGATGCTGTTGAACAGCGCGAATTCGAACGCGGCCGGAACCGTCGGAAAGAATGCCGGCTGGCAGATCGTTTCCCAGAACTCGCGCAGGCGCTCGACGCGATGCTCGGGCGCATTGCCGGCGATCAGCGCGGTGTTCAGCGCGCCGATCGAGATGCCCGCGATCCAGTCGAGCGGAACACCCGCCTCGTGCAGTCCTTCGAACACGCCGGCCTGGTACGCGCCGAGCGCGCCGCCGCCCTGCAGGACGAGCGCGATCGTTTCGTACGGCAGCGATCGCGCGGGGGCCGGCGCGCCGGCTTCGTGTTGCAGGTCCGCCGCATCGACGGCCTGCTTTTCCGTGCGGGCATGCGGCTTCATTGCATGAACCAGCCGTGGCTGACGATGAACGATTGGCCCGTGAGCGCGGCGCTCGGGAACGCCGACAGGAACAGCACCGTCTGCGCGACGTCCTGCACCGTCGTGAACACGCCATCGACCGTGTTGCCGAGCATCACCTTCTTCACCACTTCCTCTTCGCTGATGCCGAGCTCCTTCGCCTGCTCCGGAATCTGCTTGTCGACCAGCGGCGTGCGCACGAAGCCCGGACACACGACGTGCGAGCGCACGTTGTGCTTCGCGCCTTCCTTCGCCAGCACGCGGGCGAGGCCCAGCAGGCCATGCTTGGCCGTCACGTACGCCGACTTCAGCGGCGACGCTTCGTGCGAGTGCACCGAACCCATGTAGATCACGACGCCGCCGCGATCGTCCTTGTACATGTGCTTGAGCGCGGCCTTCGTCGTCAGGAACGCGCCGTCGACGTGGATCGCCTGCATCTTCTTCCAGTCGGAGAACGAATAGTTCTCGATCGGGTTGACGATCTGGATGCCGGCGTTCGACACGAGGATGTCGACCGAGCCGAATGCCTCGGCAACCTTGTCGATGCCGCTGTTCACGGCGTCCTCGTTCGTTACGTCCATCGCGACGCCGATCGCCTTGCCGCCCGCCTTGTTGATCTCGTCGGCGACCGCGTTCGCGCCGTCCTGGTTCAGGTCGGCGATCGCGACGGCCGCGCCCGCCTTGGCGAGCTCGAGGGCGATTTCCTTGCCGATGCCGCTCGCGGCGCCCGTGACGACTGCGGTCTTGCCATTCAGGTTGCTCATGTTCGAATTCCCGTGATGAAAGGTTTGACAGGGAGAAGAGACTGCGGACGTGTTACTTGGCCAGGTAATCGTAGACGACTTCGCCGAGGCCCAGCGTCAAATCGGCGACCAGGTGCCGGGCCTCGACGATTTCGAGCACGGGCAGGTCGGCCACGGGCGCAAGCGCATGCGGCGCCAGTTCGAGCGACGCGGGGCCCGTCCACGCGCCTTTCATCTTGATGTCCTGCATGTAATAGCGCACGAGTTCGCAGACGCGCGCGGTGCCGTCGACGTGCGGGATGATCTTCAGCAGGAAATTGGGGCCGGCGAGCCGCTTCGTCTGCTCGTCGATGTCGAGTTCCTTGTGCTTGTAGCCCATCGTGCCGGTGGCGACGCGCACCTTGCCGTAGTCGAGCGTGCCGAGGATGTGATCGGTGTTCACGTGCAGCGTGGGCGACGCGAGCTTCTTCGGGAAGCCCCACAGCTCGCGGCCGCCGGCGATCGGCGGGTGATCGTCGAGATACATCGCAAGCGTATAGCCGCCCGGCTGGCCGTTGTACTCGACGGGGATGACCTGGCCGCTTTCGGTGTAGTCGCCGAAACCGGTCGAATCGGCCATGCGAATGAATTCGTAATGCACGAGCGGCTCGGTAACCTGCAGCGGCTCGGGGACAATTTCACGGAGACGGTCCGGATCGGTGCGATACGTGATGATCAGAAACTCACGATCGACGAAACGGTACGGGCCCATCGGGAAGGCAGGGCTGGTCAACGGCATCGCAAACGCTTTCGATCGGACATCGCTGGCTTTCATGCGGACTCCTTGTTGTTGATCGCTTCGTGGATGAGTGCTCGTAATCGTATGCCTGTGCGTTGCCGTTGTGCGATGCCGCATCTGGAATTAATTGTTGCCGATTTCGAATGATTTGCGGCGTAAATATTGAGATGAACGATACCAACGGCGGGGGAGGCGCCCGGCGGTCCGATGGTCGCACGCGCCGATGACACCACGATGTGAAAAAGGTGAGCCTTTTCGGGGGGGGTGAGCCTTTGCGGGAGACGGTCGCGCGGGAATATGACAATTGTGTGAACTTGTGTTGCGGTGCATGCTCTAAGTGCGTTCGCCGCGGCGGCCTTCGCCCCGGCGGCGAACGCATTAAGCATCGCTTAAGCGGGCGCGCCCTAGCATCGTTCGTATCAGGCCGGGCAACCGGTCGTTTTTTTGCCCCACGCAACCGGATTCATGCAGAACCTCAATCTCACCCTCTTTTCCGCCGTCAACGCCGGGGTTGCGCCGCAGCCGGGCGTCGCCCGCCTCGCGATCTTCGCTGCCGACTGGCTGGTCTATGTGCTGCCGGCGATGCTGCTGCTCACCTGGATCTTCGGCGCGCGCCCGACACGACGCCAGGCGATCGAAGCCGGCGTCGGCGTGTGCGTGGCGCTCGTGCTCGCGCAAGCGATCGGGCATGTCTGGTTCTCGCCGCGCCCGTTCATGGCCGGCGTCGGCACGCAACTGATTCCGCACGCGCCGGACAGCTCGTTTCCGAGCGATCACATGACGTTTGCGTGGAGCATGGCGGTCGGCCTGATGCTCGGCGGCACGACCCGCGTCACCGGGTTCGTGATGGCCGCGCTGGCCGTGGTGATTGCATGGGGGCGCGTGTATGCGGGTGTGCACTGGCCGTTCGACATGGCAGGCGGCGTGCTGGTCGGTACGGCCGGCGCGTTGGCCGCGCACCTGTGCGGGCAACGCGCGATCGCGCTGCTCGAACGGATCGGCGATTCGGTACACGCGGTCGTGATGGGGCGCCGGCACGCGCCCTGAATGAACGGAAATCGGGCAGGACGCCGTCAGCCGGGTGTCTTGGCCGAATCGGCCGAGGCGGACGGGCCGCCGCCCGCATCGTGCAGTTCGGACGTATCGGTCGGGTGCTGAGCGGCATCGCGCTCGAGGGCGCTTTCCTTCAGGATCGCGCACATCGCGACGAACAGCGCGAGCACTACCGCGGCGAGGCCGCAATAGCCGACGATCTTCAGGTGGCGAAGGAAAGGCGAAGCGTGGCTTTCTTTTGTCATGACCGGGCGCTCCTGGGCGGGCTGCGGCGGCTGTCGCCTGACAGCGGCGTCGCAGATACAGATATATACCAGCCGCGATACCGGTGCCAAGCCCGCTGGTGCGCGGACGCCACGATTGTGTCATCCGCCGGCCGACCGGGCGCCCGTTTACCGGGTACCCGCCCCCGTCAGTCTTCCAGCGTTTCGTGCACGGCCGCCGCGCCGCGCTTCCAGTAGGCCGCCGCGCGGATGCGCGACTTGTCGACGCCGCGCTCGCCGGTCAGGTGCTGGCGGACCGCCCGCATCGACAGCGCTTCGCCGGCCGCCCACACGTAGCCGTCGCCGGACGACGGCAACGGCAGGTCGCGGACGGCATCCAACAGCGCATCGCCGTCCGCCGCGTCGGCTTCGGCGCGGAAGCGCCAGACTTCATGCACGTCGGCGCGCGTGTCGAACGAGATTTGCGCGGCACGATCGGCGACTTCCAGCACGACGGCCGCACGCGCACCGGCAGGCAATTCCTCGAGACGCCGCGCGACGGCCGGCAGCGCCGTATCGTCGCCGATCAGCAGATGCCAGTCGAAACCGGTCGGGATGACGAACGAACCGCGCGGGCCGCCGATGCCGAGCCATTGGCCGACACGTGCCTGCGCGGCCCATTGCGACGCGGGGCCCGGATGGTTCAGCACGAATTCCAGATCGAGCTCGCGGGCGGCGCGATCGAAGCGGCGCGGCGTGAAGTCGCGCGCGACCGGCTTCGGTTCGCCTTCCGGAAACTCGGGGCCGTTCGCGCCGAGCGTCGGCATCGCGGGCCGTTCCGCACCGGGCGGGGGAAAAACACCTTCACGTGATCGTCGAACGACGCGGACTCGAAATCCGCGAGATCGGGGCCGCCGAGCGTGACGCGCAGCAGGTGCGGCGTCACGGCACGCACGCGTAGGACCTGCAGCAGGCGGAATTTGAGGGTATGGCGCACGCGGGTAACGGTGCGCTCGGATAGGTTCTGCATCAATCCGTTCTCCTTGAGGTTTGACGGGGCGGCGCGGATCACGCGCCGGAGCCGCCTTCGATTTCGGCCGTCGCACGGCGCATGATGGCCGCGATGCGGCGTTGTTCGTCGGCGTCGGCTGCGCTCTTGTGCAGCAGCGCCCGCTTGAGCGCGAGGCGCGCCTCGACGAACTCCGGCAGCCAGCCGGCCTGCGATTCGTCCGGTGCTTCGTTGCCCGCCGATTCCCCGGCGAACGCGCGGCGCATGAATTCCATCTTGCGTGCGAGGTGCGTGAGGCGAGCGAACAGCGTGTCGACGCGTTCGCGCTGTGCATCGAGATGCGCGCGGCCGGCGTCGGTCAGCGCATAGCGTTTGCGGTTGCCTTCCGCCTGCGATGCGACGAAGCCGACTTCTTCCAGATACGTGAGCGCCGGATACACCATGCCGGGGCTCGGGCTGTAGAAACCGTTGGAACGCGTGTCGAGCGCCTTGATCAGCTCGTAGCCGTGGCTCGGCTGTTCGGCGACCAGCGCGAGCAGCAGCAACTGGAGATCGTCCGAGCTGAACTGGCGGCCGCGCGGCATACCGTCGTCGCCGAAATCGCCAAAGCCGCCCCGGCCGCCCCGGCCGCCGAACGGGCCGCCACCGAACATGTCGTGGCCGCGGCGGTGGCGGCCGATCGCGTACCAGAGACCGGCGAACCAGTCGGGGCGGGCATGCGCACCATGACCGTCGCAACGGTCATGGCCGCGGAAGTGATTGTGTCGCATGATCCTGTCCTATATGTCGAAAAACATATCTAAAGATATATATCGAAAGATAGGGCGTCAAGGGGATTTATTTGGGGTTGGATTGGGTCTGCGAAGGGGACGCCGTGCATCGCGCGATGACCTCCCGCACCGTCGCCCATGTCAACAATGGTCAATTCCGATGCCGGTGTGTTGTGGTCCGTGCACTCAGTGGCGACAATCGGCGCGCTCGCCCGGACGAGCGCGCTTGAGAAGCGGCTCTCGCTTTCCGCGCCCTGGAAAATTCGAATGACGTTCATCCTGCCGCACAATCCACGCCAAGACCGGCGTCAACGCGCCGACGCGCTGCTGCTCGAGGCGGCCGCGGATGACGCATTCGTCCGCGAATCGTTGCGTATCGTCGCCGAGGCCAGGCAGCGCATCGAGGATTCGCGCGTGTTGACTACCGGTGCGGCGCCGCGTGACATGCACGACGGCGCCGATGTCTCGTAAGAGGTCGCCGACCATGGGATCGAAAGCCGCGAACCGTACGTGGAAGGTCGCGCTGGCGCTGGTTGCGCTGGCGGGCGTCGCATGGGTCGCGCTCGGCATGCGCATCCACTTCGGCTACTACGCCGACGACAGGCAGGCCGCGCTTCGGGCGGAAGCGTTGGTCGTGCAGCGCTTCAACGCGCAGGCGTTCGACGCGATCTACGACGACGCGGCCGACGCGATGCGCGCGACCGTATCACGCGCGCAGGCCGTCGACGCGATGCGTGCGATGCTGAAAGCGTACGGGACCATCGTCGAAGACAACGAAGGCGCGACGACCTGCTTTCCCGATCAGGTCCGCATGGTGCGCTGGCTGAGGTCGTCGAACGGGACCGACCTGACGCAGGTGAGCCTGTGGTCGACGCCGGGCGGCGATGCCAAGCTGGTGATGATGCGGATTTCGCCGGGGCGCGTGAGCGTCGATCCCGAGATCGTCCACCGGAATCGCTGCGGTGCGCGGTGAGCGGCAGCCGAACGACGCGCCGCGGGCCGGCGCGTGTGCCCGTTTCCTTCAGATGCCCATCCGCTCCGCCACCCCGTCGCGATCCACGAACTTGTGCTTCATCGCGGCGCCGACGTGCAGGGCCAGCAGCAGGCCGAGCGTCAGCACCAGCGCGCGATGCAGCGTATCGGTCAGGAGTCGCAACGGTTCGTCGCGGCCGACGAGCATCGGCAGGTCCGTGATGCCGAAGAAGCTGACCGCGTGCGCACCGGCGAGGCGGTGCACGTAGCCGGTCAGCGGCACGAGAAGCAGCAGCAGGTACAGCACGCCGTGCAACGCACCGGCGATCCGCGCCTGCCAGGCCGGGACGTTGTCCGGCAGCGGCGGCGGGGTGTGCGTCGCGCGCCAGGCGAGGCGCGGCACGGTCAGCATGAAGATCAGGCTGCCGATCGACGCGTGATAGAACAGGATGCCGTTGAACTGCGGCGAGTTGTGCGGAAACGTATCCATGTAGAGCCCGATCGAGAGGTTCAACAGGATCAGGATCGCGATCGACCCGTGCATGGCGATCGCGAAGCGTGCGTAGGCGGCGTGGTTGGGCTGTGACATGAGCGGTCTCGCAGATTCGGGTAGGGTGCCGCGCACCCGCGCGTCCGGCGCAGCGAACGGCGTGGCGACACCCGATGTACCGGGACCGGGCCGGATTTATTCCCGATGCATGCGTCGCTTGCCGTTGCACCGTATTTCCACGGCAGACGGAAGCAAGCGAAGGGGCCGCTCCCCTCCAGCCCCCGCTGTCAGAACCGCGTACTGAACCCGATCCGCGCGATCGACTGCCGGGCGCCGCTCGATGCGCCGTCCGCATCCATCACGCCGTTGATCTGCGCGTTGCTGCCGTGGCCGGTGCGCTGATGCACGCCGGCGACATACACCATCGTGCGCTTCGACAGCCAGTACTGGACGGCGGCCAGGAATTGATGCGCATGCGCGTTGTCGAGCGTGTCGTTGCCCTTCATGTAGGTATAGCTCGCGCCGACGACCCAGGCGGGCGACGGGTGCCATGCGGCACCGGCTTCGGCCGACCATGCGCCCGCGCCGTTCTGCGCGTTGTGCACGGTCGTGAAGAGCGCCTTCCCCGTGACCGTGCCGACCGTGTAATGCAGGCCCGCGCCCCAGTTGCGCACGCTGGTGGGCGGCAGTCCGCCGACGGCGCCGTATTTCTGGTTCGTATAGGCCGCGCCCGCGCCGAACGGGCCGTTGTCGTAGCTCGCACCGACGCTGACCGTGTTGTTCGCGCCGATCGACCCCGCGACGTTCCCGAAGCCGTACAGCGCACCGAAGGTCAGGCCCGACAGCGACGGGCTCGTGTACTTGACCGAATTCGCGACGCGATTGCTGCCCGCGACGCGGTCCCAGTCGAACGCGCCCGTCGGGTTGTTCGGCAGTGCGAGCTTGTCGAACGGTCCGTTGCGGAAGCCGTACAGGCCGACGAGATCCTGCGCGATCTCGTTGCCGCTGGCGGCCAGCGAATCGACCATGAACTCGTACTGGTTGCCCAGCGTCAGCGTGCCGTACCGGTCGTTCTGCAGCCCGACGTAGGCGGTGCGCGCGAACAGCCCGCCGCCGATGATCGAGCCGTTGCCGAGCGAATACTGGTTCACGAGCCGGAAGATCGCGCGCGTGCCCGCACCGAGATCCTCCTTGCCCTCGAAGCCGAGCAGGTTCGGAAAGAAGATGTTGTCGTCGAATTTCGCGGCGCCGTGGCCGCCTTGATTGCTGACATAGCTGATGCCGGCGTCCATCAGCCCGAACATCGTCACGCTGCTCTGTGCAAACGCCGCAGCCGGAAGCGTGCAGGCCGCGAGTGCCAGTAAGGTCTTTTTCGTCATCTCCAATGTGCTCCTCACATGTTTCCGATCGGATCGGATATTTTTTGATCGAACTACTGATTGATATGAACAAACCCGAACCGGAAGAATCCTGGTTCGGCGGCAACGGAAGGGAGCCGGCCGCGCGACGGGTATCGGCGGGTTTCGCGAATCCGCCGATGCCCCGCGCGCCGAGCGCTAGACCGTCGAGTACCCGCCGTCCACCGGCACGACCGCGCCGGTCACGAACGACGCGCCGGGCGAGCAGAGGAACAGGATCACTTCCGCGACCTCGTCGGCCGTGCCCCAGCGCCCGAGCGGCGTGCGCTCGAGGATGCGGCGCGACGCCTGCGCGTCGGCCTTCAGGCCGTTACTGAGCGGCGTGTCGATCCAGCCGGGCGCGACCGCGTTCACGCGGATGCCGCGATCGGCCCACGCCTGCGCGAGCGAGCGCGTGAGCTGCGCGATGCCGCCCTTGCTCGCGCTGTACGCGGGCCGGTCCTTGCTGCCGAAGTACGTGTACATCGACGCGATATTGACGATGCTGCCGCCGTGTGCCGACAGCGCCGGCCGGGCGGCGTCGGACGCGCGCATCACCGACGTCAGGTTTACGTTCAGCACGAGCTCGAACTGGTCCATCCGGTATTCGTCCGCGTGCCGGCTGATGCCGACGCCGTTGACGAGCACGTCGAGCCGCGGCAGCGCCGCGATCGTACGCGCGAGCGCATCGCTGTCGGTCACGTCGAGCGCCACGCAGCGGATGCCCGCATGCACGGGCGCATGCGGGCCGGCGGCGTCGAGCCCGAGTGCGACGACCGACGCGCCGGCTTGCGCGAACCGCAACGCGGTGCGCGCGCCGATGCCCGACGTGCCGCCCGTCACGACGACGGACTGGCCTTCAAACGCCCACTGACGACTCATGCTCGGCACTCCCGGTGAGTTGGGCGCGACGGGCGGGCCGTTGCGCGGGTGAAACGAGGATCTTGATCTGCGTGCGGTCTGCGAGCAGCGCATCGAAGCCGTCGGCGACGGCGTCCTCGAGCGACACCGTGCGCGTGACGATCGACGTGAGATCGAGCGCGCCCGACGCGACGATGCGCAGCAGGTCTTCGTACGCGTGTCGGTAGCCGACGCTCGCGGTGAACGTCAGCTCGTCGTTGACCGCGCGGAACGCGTCGAAGCCCGCATGCGGCATCAGGCCGACCATCACGAGGCGGCCGCCCTTGCGTAGCGCCTGCATCGCCGACTCGAACGTGGCCGGCAGCCCGGCCGCCTCGAAACTCGCATCGACGCCGAGCCCGCCTGTCGCCGTGCGGATTGCATCCTGCAACGTGCCGGCGTCGAGCGCACGCGCGTCGAACGCATGCGTCGCGCCCACGCGCGTGGCGGCCGCGAGCCGCTCGGGCGACACGTCGACGGCCACGATCGTCGTCGCACCCTGCAGCTTCGCGAGCATGATCAGCAGCAGGCCGATTGGTCCCAGCCCGAACACCGCGCAGGTCTCGCCGAGCCGCAGTGCGCCGCGCCGCAGCGCATGCAGCGCGACGGCGGCCGGCTCCATCACCGCGGCCTGCTCGAGGCTCACGCCGTCGGGCAGGCGATGCAGCATGTAGGCCGGCACGACCGCGAAGTCGGCCATCCCGCCGTCGCCCATCAGCCCGGCGAAGCCCATCGACACGCACAGGTTGTACGACCCGGCGCGACAGTACGCGCACTGGCTGCAGCGGTACTCGGGCTCGACCGCGACGCGGTCGCCCGCGCGCAGCGCCGTCACGCCTTCGCCGACTTCGACGACGGTGCCGCAGAACTCGTGGCCGAGCGTCAGCGGCGCGGTGCGGCGCGACAGCGGGTGCGGCGCGTCGACGGGAATCGCGTGGGGGCCGTCCGCATATTCGTGCAGGTCGCTGCCGCAGATCCCGCAATACGCGATCGCGATGCGCACGTCGTCGGGGCCGACGCGCGGCGTGTCGATGTCCACCAGACGGACGTCGCGCGGGCCATGCCATTGGAGTGCCCGCATGTCAGCGTCCTCCGAGGTTTGGCGTGTCGAGGCGGCTGGCGGCGGCACCGGCGAGCGCGCGCTTGCGCAGCACGGCCGGCGCGGTTTCGACGAGGCCGAACGACAGCACGCACGCGAGGATCGCGCCGGTCGCCGACGTCCACATCGCGAACTGCAGGCCATACTTGTCCGCGGCAAAGCCTGCGACAGTCGGCGCGACGAAGCCGCCGATCAGCTCTCCGGCGCCCATGATCAGCCCGAGCGCGCTGGCGATCGCGCGCGGCGGCACCGTTTCGGCCGGGATCGTCGCCATGAACAGCGTGAAGCAGCCGAGGCCCGTATAGGTGACGAACACGAGCGCACCGAGCGCCCAGACCGACCCGACATGGATCATCACCAGCGGGCACACGGCCGCGATCAGCGCGAACACGATCATCGTCGGCTTGCGGCCGATCCGGTCGGAGATCGCCGGCACCGCGAAGCCCCAGAACACCCACGCGGCGCCGAGGCAGGTCATCACGACGCCCATGTCGGACGGCGACAGGTGGCGGCTTTCCACGAGGAAGACGGGCGCGAACGAGATGATCACGACGAACCACGTGAGGAAGAAGCAGCTGATCAGCACGCAGAGCAGGATGTTGCGTTCCTTCAGCAGCGCCCAGCGGTTGATCGCCGCGCCGCTCGCGGCCGGCGCGCCGGTGCCGTCGGCCTGCACGTGCCGCGCGCCGCCGGGCGGCACTTCGCGCACCCAGCGCCAGATGCAGAACGCGATCAGGAAGCCCGGGATGCACGACACGTAGAACGCCTCGCGCCAGCCGTACGCGGTGGCGATGCCGATCACGACCGGCGGGCCGATCATCGCGCCGAGCAGGCCGGCGGCCGAACCCTGCAGCAGGCCCATGTTCAAGCCGCGGCGGCTCGGCGTCGAGCTTTCGACCATCAGCGATTGCGACAGCGGCAGCACGGGGCCTTCCGCAATGCCCATCAGCGCGCGGAACGCGATCAGGCTCGCGAAGCCGCCGACGAGCCCGGAGAGTGCCGAGCACACGGAAAAGCCGAGCACGGCGGCGATCAGCAGCGGCTTGCGCGTGCCGCGCGCATCGGACCATGCGCCGGTCGCGGCGCCCGACAGCGCCCACGTGAGCGCCAGTGCGGACGACACCATGCCGAGCTGCGTGTTCGTCAGGTGCAGCTCGGCCGACATGAACGGGAACAGGAACGACAGCGCGAGGCGGTCGAAGAAGACGAAGCCGAACGTCATGAACAGGATCAGCAGCAGCCTGTTCTCGTACGTCCAGGGGGACCGGGAGGAAGACGGGGATGTCATGGGGCGCCTCGTCGTGCGTCAGCGGAACAGCTTCTCGATCGCTTGCGCGCCGAGGCCGACCTTCTCGTAATGCGCCTTGCACATCGCGATGTACGAATGCACGTCGAAGTAGCCGTCGGGGTTGCCTTCGTCGTCGAGCCAGATCAGCGGCCCCTTGACGATGAAGAACGCGCGCATCGGCTCGGGGTGATCGAACGCGACGAGCGTGTGGCCTTCGCCGGGCGTTTCGTACACGAAGTCGCCCTTCGTCGCGGTCCATTCGTGTTCCAGGTAGCCCCATTTGCCGGACAGCGTGTACGCGAACACTTCGTGCGGGTGATAGTGCCGGTTCACGAGCCCGGCTTCCTTGGCCATCAGGATGTCGCACCATTTGTTCTGCGACGGCGAGATCCACAGCGGCCGGGACGAAACCGTTTCGGTGAACGGAACGTAATAGCGTTCGTCGTCGGTGGCCGCGTTCGGGATGTACGCTTCGGGCAGCGCATCGGGCTTGAACGGATTGGCAATCGCCGGAATGTTTTGCCAGAATTCGGATACGGCTTGGTCGACCACGGTTTGTCTCCTTCTATGGGTTGTCGTGGGCTCGACTTTAGCCAGCCGGTGCGCGCCGCTCTTGACTGGGCTGGACGAATTGCTTGACCGCGCCGGACATTGCATCGCACCAAAATCCAGACGAACCATCCCCCAATCCGTGCCGCTCCGCGCGGCGGGCGCCCGCAGGAGGCGACGTGACGAATTCGACCGTTTTTTCACGCACGCGAGGCTCGACGGCCGACGTGCCGGCGCGCGACAGGATGGCGTACTGGGATGCGTTCAATGCGGCGACGCTGGTCGGGCTGCGTTGCTCGTCGCTGTCGCCGGCCGGGCTCGAGGTCGAGAAGACCGATATCGCGCTGCCGGGCCTCGGCATCGCCGACATCAGCGGTCAGGATCACGTGATCGAGCGCAGCCCCGCGCTGGTGCGCCAGCTGCCGAAGGAATCGCTGTTCGCGTGCCAGATCCTGAGCGGGCGCGCGTATTTCATCCAGCGCGACCGGTGCCTGCTCGCGGAAGCCGGCGATGTCGTCGTCTACGACACGCGCGTGCCCTATCTGTTCGGATTCCTGACGCCGATGCGGCAGCTGCTGATCGACATGCCGGTCACGTCGTTCGACGAGCGGCTCGACGCGGAGCTGGCCGCGCTGCCGCTGCGGATCGCGCCGAAACCGGGCGCGGGCGCGATGCTCGGCGCGACGTTGCGCGCGAGCGTCGAGCGTTTCATGAAGGATCCGGTGGCGCACGATGCCGCGCGGTTCGTCGAGCATACGCGCACGCTGATCGCGGAACTCATCGACACGGAAGTCAACGGCGCGGGCGCGTCGCGTGCGTCGCTGTCGTACCTGCTGACCGCGAAGCAGTACATCGCGACGCATCTCGGCGAGCCGGAACTCGGGCCACAGGCCGTCGCGGACGCGGTCGGGCTGTCGCTGCGGCATCTGGGCCGGCTCTTCGCGGCCGAAGGCGAGTCGATCACGCAGCACATTTGGTCGGAGCGGCTGTCGCACGCGCATCGCGAGCTGACCGACGCGCGGCTGCGCAAGACGAGCATCGGCGAGATCGCGTTTCGCTGGGGGTTTTCGAGCCAGGCGCACTTCAGCCGCGCGATCCGCGAGCGCTACGGCGCGTCGCCGATGGCGCTGCGCGATGCGGCGCGTGCGGCCGGGGGCTGAGGCCCGGCTTTCGCAGGTTCGGCGGCGCGTGGGTCACGCGCCGCTTTTGCTTTCGGCGCGGTGCCGCATGCCGCACGCGCGCCGCGTCACTCCGCCAGCATGAACTCGGCGCAGCGCTCCGCGATCATGATCGTCGGCGCGTTCGTGTTGCCGGACACGATGCGCGGCATCACCGAGGCATCGCAGATCCGCAATCCGTCGACGCCCCGCACGTTGAGGTGCGGCGTGACGACCGCCTCGTCGTCGTTCCCCATGCGGCACGTGCCGGCCGGGTGATAGACGGTTTTCGCGCGGCGCCGCACGTAATCGGCGAGCGTCGCGTCGCTCAACGTCTCGGCTTCGCGGACGATGCGCGAGAGCGACGGTGCGCGGATGATCCGCCGCGCGAGCGCGACACCGCGCACGAGGCCGTCGACATCGGCCGGATCCGACAGCGCACCGCTGTCGAACAGGATCGGCGCGGCCGGATCGTTGCCGCGCAGTTGCACGGAGCCGCGCGAGCGCGGCCTGAGTAGGCACGGGTTGATCGACAGTCCGTGGCCGGGCAGCGGCGCGCGGTCGACGTCGCCGACGAGCGTCGGCAGCACGTGGAACTGGATGTCCGGGCGGCCGCCGCCCGTCGTATCGACGAACGCGCCCGATTCGACCACGTTCGACGTCAGCAGGCCCGTGCGGCACAGCATCCACTGCAGCCCGTGCCGCAGCGCCTTCAGCCCGCGATCCTCGCCGAGCAGGCTGACCGGCGCGTGGCTGCGGCCGTAGATCGACACCTCGAGATGATCCTGATAGTTCGCGCCGACGTCACGGCTGTCGTGCAGCACGTCGATGCCGTGCGCGCGCAGGTGCGCGCCGGGCCCGATGCCCGACAGCATCAGCAGCTTCGGCGTGCTCAGCGCGCCGGCCGCGAGCACGACGTCGGCGCGTGCGGCGGCCGCGCCCGTTGCGCCGCCTTCGGTGCGCCATTCGACGCCGGCGGCACGCCGCCCGTCGAACCGGATGCGCGTCACGCGGCAGCCGGTCAGCACGCGCAGGTTCGGATGGGCGAGCGCCTCGGCGAGATAGGTGGCCGCGGTGCTGCCGCGCTGCCCGTCGAAGATCGTCGTGTGATAGAAGCCGACGCCGTGCTGCGCGGCGCCGTTGAAGTCGTCGTTGTACGCGATGCCGGTTTCCTGCGCCGCCTTCACGAACGCGAGGCTCAGCGGATGCCGGAAGCGCGTGTCGCCGACTTTCAACGGCCCGTCGGTGCCGTGGAACGGCTCGGACAGCCGCAGGTGCGATTCGGCGCGCTTGAACACGGGCAGCACGTCGTCCCAGCTCCAGCCCGTGCAGCCGAGCGCGGCCCAGTCGTCGTAGTCGTCGCGCGTGCCGCGCACGTACAGCATTGCGTTGACCGAACTGCCGCCGCCGAGCGTGCGGCCCTGCGGCACATAGGTCTTGCGGCCGGCCGCGCCGGGCTGCGGCTCGCTCTCGAACGTGACCGTGCGCCGTGTGCCGAGCACGCGGATGAACGTCGCCGGAATCCGGATGAACAGGCTGTCGTCCTTCGGGCCGTCCTCGAGCAGCAGTACGCGCCTGCCGGCCGTCACCAGCCGATGCGCGACCGTACAGCCGGCCGAACCGCCGCCGACGACGATGTGGTCGTACGTCTCCATCCCGCTTCTTCTCCTTGTTGTCGGGCGGCGGAACGCGTGCCGCCGCGCAGGAAGCCAGCTTAGCGAACGGGTTGCGGCCCCATTTGACCGGGACGGCCGCCGTGCTTGCCTCGCCCGGACACGGCGGCGGGTGGCGGCGCGCGAACGGGCGCTAGCGGGCGTCGGCGGGTGCGCGCGACGCGCTCGGCGTCTCGCCGAATCGCGCGCGGTAGCTGCGGCTGAAGTGCGCGCTGTTGTTGAAGCCCCAGCGGAACGCGATTTCGCTGACCGTCAGGTGCTTCAGCGACCGGTCGCGCAGGTCGGCACGGCACCGTTCGAGCCGCCGCGCGAGGATGTAGCGCGTGAGCGGCATCCCTTCGATCTCGAACACGCGCGCAAGCTGGCGCGGCGACAGGTTGATCGCCCGGCTCACCGATTGGCTGTCGAGATCGTCGTCGGCGAGATGGCTGTCGATGAAGGCCTTCGCGCGCGACAGCGTGTGGACGGTCGACTTGGTCGGCGACGTGTCGCCGTCGCGCAGCCGCAGCATCGACTGCACGAGCTCGAGGAGCGCGGCGGCGCGCCGTTCGCGTGCGTCGGGCGTCGGCTCGTGCGGCGCGGCGAGCAGCCCGACCACCTGCCGCACGGCCCACGACGTCACGCCGTCGTCGCGATCGATCTTGACGAGGCTGCGGTAGCGCCACGGGCCGACGCGCGCCTCGAACACGTCGCGCGGCACGTCGAGCACGGTCATCGCCATGTCGGCCGGAAAGCCGTGACCGTACGGCATCGACGTGTCGTACAGCACGAGGTCGCCGGGCGCGTGCTGCATGCAGTCGACGTCCTGGAACGTATAGCCCTGCCCCGCGTGCATCAGGCAGATGAAGATGGCGTCGCGCCGATCCGTGTGGATGTTGTGCGGCGTACGCACGACCGCATGCCGGTTCGCGACGATGTCGCATGCGCGGAACAGCCCGAGATCGCGCGTGCGCATCGACGCATCGATGCCTTCGGACGACTTTCCGCTGCATTCGATCCGCACGAGCGTGCGCGCGACATGGTCGACCCAGAAGTCGACGCGCTCGGCACCGCGTACGGCGCGCGTCGAGACCGTGGCGATCTCCGTGCTGGTATCCGGCATGACGTTCTCCCAATGACCGCCCGAGCGGCGCAGTCTCGGGCACGTCGAACGGCGCGGTCAATCCGTGAAAGACCCGGGGCCGGCGCGTCACGCGCTTGCAGCGGGGCGCGGCGGGCGGTTGCGCGATCGATGTCCGGCCGAGTCAACGGAAGCGGCCGTACGAGTCAAGACACGGCCATGATTTTCGGGCAGCCGGCCCGGGCTCACTTCGACGAAGACGAGGGCAGCCCGAGCGGCACGTCCCGCTCGTCACCCATCTTGCCGCCGCGGAACGCGACGCTCACGTAGCCGGCACGCCGTGCGTCGGTGACGTTCGCGTAGATCGACGTCATCAGCATCCCCGCGTCGCAGCCGAGCGCGATCGTGCGGTCGACGCGGCCGGTCGCGATGTTCACGGCGCGCAGCGACCGCATCGCGATGCCGCACGTGTCGGACAGCGCATAAACACCGACCAGCATGTGCGTCCTGGTGCGATACCACATCGGGATATCGACCACGCCATCGAGCTGGAGATGATCCTGGTCGTTGTCGTTCAGCCGTCCGACTTCGTTCAGCGTGATCGGGAAGGTGTTGCGGCCGTCGTCCCACGTGCCGGTCCCCGTTTTGCCGGCGAGGTTCAGCGCGATCGGGCAAGGCTTCGGCCGCGTCGGCGACGCGGCCGGCACGACCGGCGAGTCGGCCGTCGACGCGGGCTGCGATGCTTCGCACAGCGTCATGCGGCCGTCGGGCGTGCGCCGACCCTGCAACGGGATCGGCTTGCGATGCGCGTCGTAGTAATAACTGCCGTCGACGCGCCAGCGGCCTGCGTCGTTGCGGTTGATGGCGTCGTAGGTCTGCAGCGATACGTGAACGGGTGCGTGGCCGATCGTGCCCGTGTAGTTCGCGATTTCGTACCAGCCGGCGACGGACACGGCCGGCGCGCAGGCGAGCAGCGCGGCGATCGCCGCGGCGAGCGGGCGGGAGAATCGGGCGCGACGCGGGATGCGGTTCATCGGCGGTCCGGGTGCGTGGGATGCTCGCCATTGTATCCATCCGTGATTCCGCGATTGTCCGTGTCCGCGCGGACGGTGATACCGGCGTACATATGACACAGGCCGGCCGTGCAACCGCGCGAATCGCGCGACTTCTCCGGCCGGCCTGCTGCCGCAACGGGTCTCAGGGCGCGCTGGCCTCGTCGATCTGGTGGATATCGTCCTGATCGAGTTGCAGGCGGATCGCCTCGCCGAGCAGGTCGAGCTGCGCGAGCGACGTCGCGCTGGCGATCGGCGCGGTGATCGTCGGCCGCGCGATCTGCCACGCGAGCGCGATCGCGGCCGGCTGCGTGCGGTGCTTCGCCGACACGGCGTCGAGTGCCGCGAGGATGCGCAGGCCGCGTTCGTTCAGATAGCCGGCGACACGATCCCCGCGCACGCTCTTCTTCAGGTCGGCCTCGCTGCGGTACTTGCCCGACAGGAAGCCGCTCGCGAGCGCGTAGTAGTTGACGACGCCGAGCTTCAGGTCGCGCACGACCGGCTCGAGATCGCGTTCGTAGCCGGCGCGGTCGATCAGGTTGTACTCGGGCTGGATCACCTGGTATGCGGGCAGCCCGTCGCGCTGGCTGATCGCGGCGGCTTCGCGCAGGCGCGCGCCGCTGTAGTTCGACGCGCCGATGATGCGCACCTTGCCGGCGTCGATCAGCGTCTGATACGCGCCGAGCGTCTCCTCGAGCGGGGCCGTATCGGCGAGATCGCGATGCGAGAAATACAGGTCGATATAGTCGGTCTGCAGGCGGCCGAGCGAATCGTCGACGGCTTTCAGGATGTTGTCCTTCGTCAGCCCCGCGCGCGCGGCCAGCAGGCCGACCTTGGTCGCGATCACGACCTGCTCGCGCTTGCCGGAGCGCTTGAGCCACTTGCCGATGATGGTTTCCGATTCGCCGCCGCTGTTGCCGGGGACCCAGGCCGAATAGACGTCGGCCGTGTCGATGAAGTTGATGCCGGTGTCGGCGAGCGCGTCGAGCAGCGAAAACGACGTGCTTTCGTCGACGGTCCAGCCGAAGACGTTGCCGCCGAACGCGAGCGGCGAAACCTGGATGGTCGATGTGCCGAGGGTGCGGTATGCCATGTTCCTCTCCGATAACTGCGGGTGACGGGATTGAACTGCGGATGGGGCGATACGAATGCGGCGGGACGGCGGCGTGCGCGATGCGGTTCCGCCGTTGTCGCGGGACACCGGACATTCTCGCCGATCGCTCCGGTTCGTGCAGCCGGTGCGTCGCCGCGATGATGGATGGCTCGCGGCAGATGACGGATGCGTCGTCCGTTACGTGAGCGTTTCGTGCGGCTGCGTTCGATCGGGAGCGAATTTTTTACGGCGGCGTGTGCGACGAGGAGGCAGGCTGCGCGGGCGGGGTGCCGGCGCGGTGGGAAAGACGGGCGGCAGTCGGCCGCCCGTCCGAGGGGGAGCCGTCAGCGCAACTGCACCGCCGCGAGAAACAGCACCATGCCGCCGATCGCGCCGTCCAGCACGCGCCACGCAACGGCCTTGCGGAACCACGGCGCCAGCAGGCGCGCGCCGTAGCCGAGCCCGAGGAACCACACGACGCTGACCGTCATCGCGCCGATCGCGAACGCGAGCCGTGCGCCTTCCGGTTCGCGTGCGCCGGCCGTGCCGATCAGCAGGAACGTGTCGAGATACACGTGCGGATTGAGCCACGTGAACGCGAGCGTCATCAGCACGATCGCGAGCCCGCCCTGCGACGGCGGCGCGACCGCGTCGCCGCGCACGTCGAGCGTGGCGTGGCCCGGCTTGAACGCGCGGCGCAGCGCGTTGATGCCGAACCAGGCGAGATACGCGAGCCCGACATACAGCACCGCATGGACGAAGGCCGGATAGCGTTCGACGAGCACCGATGCGCCGCCGACGCCCGCGCCGATCAGGATCATGTCGGACAGCGCGCACAGCAGCACGATCTTGCCGACGTGCGCGCGCATGATGCCCTGACGGAGGACGAACGCGTTCTGCGCGCCGATGGTGACGATGAGCGATCCGCACAGGGCGGCGCCGTGGGAAAAAGCGAGCCAGTTCATGATGATGGGCAGCGGGATGGGCGTAGACGAATGAATCGGGTAGCGCTAGTCTGCGGGCAGCATGAAGATAAGAGAAGCTAATTCACCTAATGCGGATTAAGGAAATCTAATGCTCGACTATGCGTTGCTCGATGCCCTCGCGGCCGTGATCCGGCATGGTTCGTTCGAACGGGCGGCCAAGGAGCTGAATGTCACGCCGTCGGCCGTGTCGCAGCGCGTGAAGCTGCTGGAGGAGCGCGTCGGCAGCGTGCTCGTCAAGCGCGGGCAGCCGTGCGTCGCGACGACGTCGGGCGCGCTGCTGTGCCGGCATACCGAACGCGTGCAGTTGCTCGAGGCCGAACTGGGCGGCCGGATGCCGGCGCTGCCGGGCCAGATCGCGAGCGCGTGGCCGACGCTGCGCGTGGCCGTCAACGACGACAGCGTCGCGACGTGGTTCATCGATGCGGTCGGGCCGTTCTGCACCGAGCGCGAGACGTTGCTCGACCTCGTGATCGACGACCAGGATTACACGGCGTCGCGCATTCGCGACGGCAGCGTGCAGGGCGCCGTGACCGCGCAGGCCGAGCCGATCCAGGGATGCCGGTCGGAACGGCTCGGCCGCATCCGCTATCGCGCGGTGTGCTCGCCGGCGTTTTACGACCGCTATTTCAGCGCGGGCATCACGCGCGACGCGCTGCGCCGCGCGCCGTGCGTGATGTTCAATCCGAAGGACGGGCTGCAGGCGCGTTTCATCCGGCGCGTGACACGCGCGGATCTCGATCCGCCGCAGCACTGGATACCGCACGTGGCAGGCTATCTGCGCGCATGCGAAACGGGATTGGGATGGGGGATGTGCCCGGACCGGATGGTCGATCGCCAACTGGCGGCGGGTGAGCTCGTGGACATGTCGCGCGGGCGCACCGTCGACATCGATCTCTACTGGCAGAGCTGGCGCCTGTCGATCGGCTGGCTCGACGATTTCAGCGCGGCGCTGAAGACGCGCGCCGCGCTGTTTCTCGATTGATTCGGCAGGCGATGCCGGCGGCGCGCGAACCGTGCGCGCCGAGCGGGATCAGACGTGCTGCAGGCCGTCGAAGTCGACGATCTGCACGTGGCGGCCCTGCATTTCGATCAAGCCGCGCTTCTGGAACTTCGACAGCGTGCGGCTGACCGTTTCGAGCGTCATGCCGAGATAGCTGCCGATGTCTTCGCGCGTCATCCGCAGGTTGAATTCCGACGGCGAGTAGCCGCGCTTCAGGTAGCGCGACGACACGTCGAGCAGGAAGGCGGCGACGCGCTCTTCCGCATTCAGCGAACCGAGCAGCATCGTTTGCGACGTTTCGCGCACGATCTGTTCGCTCATCAGCTTGTGCATGCGCAGCTGCATCGAGCCGGCTTCCGAGCACAGTGCCTTGAGCGCGCTGTACGGGATCACGCAGACGGAGCTGTCTTCCAGCGCGACCGCAGTACGCGGGTGGGTATCGTCGCAGATGCCGTCGAGGCCGAGCGCTTCACCGGCGAGATGCAGGCCCGTGACCTGTTCGCGGCCGTCGTGGCGGGTCGCGACGGTTTTCAGCGAACCCGAGCGCACCGCGTACAGGTTGTCGAATGCGTCGCCTTCGCGGAACAGCGCTTCGCCGCGCTTGACGGGGCGTGCCGCGCAGATGACCGACTCGAGGCGGCTGAGTGCTTCGGGTGCCAGGCCCTGCGGCATGCACAGGTGCCGCATTGCGCACGACGAGCAGTGCGCGGCCTGGCGAGGCGCCCAGCTACCGGTGTGCGGCGTGGCGGCGGGACGTGTGGCGACGGGCGTCAGCATGATCGTTTACTCCGGCGTTGGATCGACAGAATCATTGTCCCACCGCAAGTTGACGCTGTCGGGTGACAAAACGTCGCGACCGGCGGCGCGTGCCGGATACCGTTCAGGCAGGCTGTTCGTCGACGTTCGCGGCCGCGGGGATCAACAGCACGGGCACGGTGGCGTGCCGCACGCATTGCTCGGCGATGCTGCCGAGCACGAGGCGGCGGAAGCCGCGGCGCCCATGCGTGCCGAGCACGAGCAGATCGGCGCCGAACGCCTTTGCGCCGTCGAGGATCAACGACGAGACATCGTTGAGCGACGTCGCTTCGTTCTGCCGTGTTTCGCCTTTCACGCCGGCGGCCTGCATCAGCTTCGTGAAATCCTGCGCGAGTGCGTTGCCCTGCGCGACGAGCTGATCGCGCAGCACGGACGGATCGTAGCCGGGCACGTTGTAGTAGATCGCGGCGTTCTCGACGACGTAGAACGGTTGCAGCTCGGCGCCGTGCGCTTTCGCGAGCGCCAGCGCGGCATCGAACGCGTGGCGGGACGTATCGCTGCCGTCGACGGCAACCAGAATACGCTTGTACATAGTGTCTCCGAATAGCGGGTTGAAACGAAGTCGGCCGGATGGCCGATCGGGCTGGGCAATGCGCGATGCTGCGAGGCAGGGTAAACCAACGGCGGGGACTTTGCAGTGCGGCGCCCGCCGGGTCGCGCGGCCGCACGGCGCCTGCCGCACCGCGCGACGCGGGGTGCGTCGCGTGCGGCTCGGTCGTGGCCGCCGCGCGCGTCGGCGGCGGGAACGCATGAGGACATGCACCAGCCGGGCGCGACAGACACGTCGATGCACCGCCCGTGTCGCCATTCAATCGCAACCGGGCCGTTTCGACATGACTTCGATCAACGCATGGGCATTGGCACGATTCGCGGCATGCATGAAGCCGTGGATGCCGATGCGTGAAATCGTTCAATCGAGCATCGGTCGCGCACGCCGGTCCGCCGCCACCGGTCGCCGACCGATGCCGTTGCGCAAACGAACGATCGATTCAAACGGCGCGCCGGCTATCGCGGTACGGCCGTCAGTTCGATGATGCGTTCCGGCCGCCGTCCATGGCCGGGCCAGTACGCGCTGCCGTACATCCTGTGAACGGGGCCGAACGGCGCGTCGCCCGGAGCCGGCGCGTCGAAGCCTTTCTCGATCACCATGTAGCCCGCGCGCGGCGCGAATGCCGGATGGTTGCCGCCGGGGCGGCTGTCGAACCCGGCGAAGCCGTCGCCGGCTTCCGGCATCGCGTTGACGAGCGACGCATTGCTGCGCGTGATCTGGTCGGGCGAGATCGGCCCGCCGCCGGCGAGGCGCGACGCCTCGCGGTTCTTGCCGTCGGTGTCGACCGTGCTGTCGTGCGTGTCGTCGTTGTCGAGCTCGATGCTGCGCGGATGCACACGACCTGTTTGACCGGATGATTCCATCGCGGCTCTCCTGGCGGCGAAACGCTCCGGATCGAAGCAAATCCCGTTCCGGGCACGACGGGAAAAGGCGCGCGAGCGACCGCCGCAGCCGCGCGGCGCGCACTGATTTGTCATGATTTATTTCAGCTAGAAGACACGTTTTCTACAGAGTATGATTCTTTTCCTGCGAAGCGGCGACAGGGGATGCAGACGCGCCGCCTCTGCCCGCGCCGGGGCGCCGCAGCACCCCTTGGAGACGGGTAGTGAACAACAAAGCAAGGGACTAGAGGTGGCGGATTCATGCAAGCGACTACTGCCTTCACGCACCGCGGTTATCTGTTGAATTGCGCGCCCGCGCGCGCCAGCGACGGGTCGTTCAAGCCCTACGTCGTGATCTCCCGATCGAGCGACGGGGAGCTCGTTGCGAACCGTTTTTTTCCGATCGAGCTCCAGTTCAACGACGAAGGCGACGCGATCGCGCACGCGCGCGACTGGGCCGTGCGATGGATCGACGCGAGCAGCGTCACGATGTGACGCCGCCGCGCCGGTGCAGCACCGGCCGTCCGGTCGAGCCCCGGTGTCCCGCTCCCGGACGAAAAACGCGGTAATCTTGCGGAACCCGTCACTTTATTAGCGGCCGTGCGACCGAGCGCGGCCGCGTGCATTGGCATATGTCGACATCACCCGCCCGTCAGTGGGGCCTCGAAGAAATCGTCGCCGGCTTGCGCGAGTCGCGCGAGGAACTCCATCGCACGCGCCATCCGCGCGGCATCCGCGAACTGCCGTCGCGCGATGCGATCTGCAAGATTGTGACCGGCCTGCGCGCGTCGATGTTTCCGACGCACTACGGCGCACCGGACCTGACCGACGAAAGCGTCGATTATTACGTCGGCCACACGCTCGAAAGCACGCTGCGCATCCTGGCCGAGCAGATTCGCCGTGCGCTGCCGTTCCTGCCCGAGCATGCCGATACGCCGTTCGCCGAGCTCGACGAACGCGCGTTCGAGATCGCGCGCGAATTCGGCCGGCAGTTGCCGGCGGTCCGCGCGCTGCTCGTCAGCGACATCCAGGCCGCGTATGCGGGCGATCCGGCCGCGCAGCACATCACCGAGATCCTGCTGTGCTACCCCGGCGTGTTCGCGATGATGCACCATCGGCTCGCCCACGCGCTGCACCGGCTTGGCGTGCCGCTGCTCGCGCGCTTCATCAATGAAATCGCGCACTCGGCCACCGGCATCGATATCCACCCGGGCGCGCAGATCGGCCCGAGCTTCTTCATCGACCACGGCACCGGCGTGGTGATCGGCGAAACCGCGATCATCGGCGAGCGCGTGCGCGTGTACCAGGCCGTCACGCTCGGCGCGAAGAGTTTCCCGGCCGATGGCGAAGGCGCGCTGGTGAAGGGCAATGCGCGGCACCCGATCGTCGAGGACGACGTGGTGATCTACGCGGGCGCGACGATTCTCGGCCGCGTGACGATCGGACGCGGCTCGGTGATCGGCGGCAACGTGTGGCTCACGCACAGCGTGCCGCCTGGCACCAGCGTCGCGCAGGGCAAGGTTCGCGAAGGCGGGAGCGCCGAGAAGCCGTAACGCGGCGGGCGGCGGCGCGCCCGCTTCGCACGGGCGCGCGCCGTGTGCGTCAGTGCTTGCCGTCCGGCGAGCGGTGCTTGTACAGCACGTCCTGGTCGACGCGGATCAGGTTCTGTCCCGCATCGACGACGAAATCCACGCCGTTGTACGCATTGCCGGTCAGCAGCAGGATCGCGCTCGCGACGTCGTCGGGGCCGGCGATGCGCGCGAGCGGCGTCGACGCGCGGCTCGCGTGTTCGAAATCGGCCTGCGTCTGGTCGTCGCTCGGCAGCATCAGCCCGGGGAACACCGCGTTCACGCGCAGCACCGGTGCGGACGACAGCGCGAGCATCTGCGTGAGGTTGCCGAGCGCGGCCTTCGCGACCGTGTAGCTGAAGTGGTCGCGGTGAAAGTTTTCCTTGATCTTCTGGTCGACCACGTTCACGACGACGCCCTGCGTGCCGGCGGCGCGCGCCCGTTCGTAGAATGCCCGCGTGAGCAGGATCGGCGCGCGGCAGTTGACGGCCCATGCCTGGTCGAACGCCGCGAGGTCGAAGCTCGGGAAATGGTCCTGCCAGAACACCGACGCGTTGTTGACCAGTACGTCGAGGCGCCCGAAGCGCGCATACACCTGGTCGATCAGCGCGGCGATCTGCGCGGCATCCGACAGGTCGGCCTGCAGCGCGACCGCATCGTGCCCGCTTTCGGCGATCGCGCGCGCGGTTGCCTGCGCCGCATCGGCCGAGCGGTCGTAATGCACCGCGGTGCGATAGCCGTGCTTCGCGAAATACTCGGCGAACGCGCGCCCGGCCCGGCGCGCGGCGCCGGTCACGAGCACGACGGGCGCGTGCGCCGCTTGCTTCGTCTGCGCCATCAGGTATTCGTGAGGTTGACTGAAGAAGGATTCGCGACGATCGACAGGAATTCGCGCCGCGTCGACGGATCGGTGCGGAACGTGCCGAGCATGCGCGACGTGACCATCTCGACGCCCGGCTTGTGCACGCCGCGCGTCGAGATGCACTGGTGCGCGGCTTCGAGGATCACGCCGACGCCCTTCGGCTGCAGCACGTCGAACAGCGTGTCGGCGATCTGCACGGTCATCTTTTCCTGGATCTGCAGGCGCTTCGCGAACGCATCGACGAGGCGTGCGAGCTTCGAGATGCCGACCACGCGATGGTTCGGCAGATACGCGACGTGCGCGCGGCCGATGATCGGCACCATGTGGTGCTCGCAGTAGCTCTCGAAGCGGATGTCCTTCAGCACGATCATCTCGTCGTAGCCGTCGACTTCGCTGAACGTGCGCGCGAGGATGTCGCGCGGCTCCAGCGCGTAGCCGGCGAAGAACTGCTCGTACGCGCGCACGACGCGCGCGGGCGTATCGATCAGGCCTTCGCGTGCGGGATCGTCGCCGGCCCAGCGCAACAGCACGCGGACGGCGTCTTCCGCTTCTTCGCGGCTCGGCCGGGTGACGGCCGGCTCGGGCCGCACGGTTTTCTTTCCCTTACCCATGTAGTGGCTCCATCGAAGGCCGCCTCCGGCGGCCGATATCCGGCCATTGTTTCATGCTTTCGCGGGTCGTGCGTGCGGCCCCGCGCTCACCCTTCGTCACTTCGGCCATTCGTCCTGCTCGTCGTTGAACAGCGACGCGACGACCCCGCGCAGCCAAGCGGTGCGCGGATCGTTGTGGTACTTGCGGTGCCAGTGCTGCTTCAGGTCGAAGCGCGGCAGCGCGAGCGGCGGCTCGACGGGCACGATGAACGCGTGCTCGGCCGCATACGCATAGCCGATCGCATGTGGCACCGTCGCGATCAGGTCGGTGCGGCTCAGGATGAACGGCAGGCTCATGAAGTGCGGCGTCTCGAGCACCGCGCGGCGCTGCATGCGCTGCTTCGCGAGATATTTCTCGAGCACCTCCTGGCTGCGGCCTTCGGCGCGCACCACCGCATGCCCGCAGGTGAGGAACTGCTCGACCGTGAACGGCGGCGCCTGCTCGAACGGATGGCCGCGCCGCATCAGGCACACGAACCGGTGCGTGAACAACCGCTGCTGGAAGAAGTTGTTGCCGTCGAGGTCGGGGAAGTAGCCGACCGCGAGATCGATCGACCCGGCTTCGAGGCCGCGCCCGACTTCGTCGTGCGCGAGCGAGACCGAACGCAGGTTCGCGTGCGGCGCGCGCGTCGCGAACGCTTGCAGCAGCTTCGGCAGGAACACGATCTCGCCGACGTCCGACAGCGCGATCGAGAACGTATGCGTGCTCGCGGCCGGGTCGAAGTCGTGCGGCGCGACGAGGCCGCGCTCGATCTGCGCGAGCGCGTCGCGAGCGGCCGGCAGCAGCGCGAGCGCGCGCGGCGTCGGCTCCATCCCGCGCGACGTGCGCACGAACAGCGGATCGCCGAAATACTCGCGCAGCCGCCCGAGCGCGGTGCTCACGCGCGGCTGGCTCACGCCGAGCAGGTCGCCCGCGCGGCTCACGTTGCGCGTGTCGTCGAGCGCGACGAGGTAGGGAATCAGGTTCAGATCGAGCGCTTCCATCGTCGGGCCAGTATCGTCAAAACGTATACAACATATCTCCTGAATCGCGTTGCCGCATAGTCGGGAAAGCGCTCAAATGTGTTCCATTACTCGAACCAATGTTCAGGAGACGAACAATGCGCACCCAGGTCGCCATCATCGGCGCCGGTCCGTCCGGCCTTTTGCTTTCCCATCTGCTGCGCCTGCAAGGCGTCGATTCCATCCTCGTCGAAGCGCGTTCGCGCGAATACTGCGAGAACCGCATCCGTGCCGGCGTGCTGGAGCAGGGGACGGTCGACACGCTGAACGAAGCCGGCCTCGGCGACCGGATGCGCCGCGAAGGGCTCGAACATCACGGCATCGAACTCCTGTTCGACGGCCGGCGCCATCGCATCGACCTGTCCGAGCTGACCGGCGGGCGCGCGATCACCGTCTACAGCCAGCACGAAGTCGTGCGCGACCTGATCGCGGCCGGCGTCGAGCACGGCCACCCGATGCACTTCGAGGTCAGCGACGTCGCGCTGCACGATGTCGAAGGCGAGCACCCGTTCGTCACGTTCAAGCATGCGGACGGCCGCGCGGACCGCATCGACTGCGACTACATCGCCGGCTGCGACGGCTTCCACGGCATCGCGCGCCAGACGATTCCCGCGGAGCGGCTGAAGACGTTCGAGCGTGTCTACCCGTTCGCGTGGCTCGGCATCCTCGCCGACGCCGCGCCGTCGCTCGACGAGCTCGTGTACGCGCATCACGACAACGGTTTCGCGCTGTTCTCGATGCGCTCGCCGACGGTCACGCGCCTGTACCTGCAGTGCAAGCCCGACGAGGATCTCGCCGAATGGTCCGACGCGCGGATCTGGGACGAACTGCACACGCGCTTCTCGAACGACACGGGCTGGACGCCGACCGAGGGCCGGATCACGCAGAAGAGCGTGACGCCGATGCGCAGCTTCGTGTCGGAGACGATGCAGCACGGGCGCCTGTTTCTTGCCGGCGATGCCGCGCATATCGTGCCGCCGACCGGCGCGAAGGGGATGAACCTCGCGGTGGCCGACGTCCGCGCGCTGTCTCGCGCGCTCGGCGCACGCTACCGGACGGGCGACGCGACGCCGCTCGACACCTATTCGGCGACCTGCCTCGAACGCGTGTGGCGCGCCGAGCACTTCTCGTACTTCATGACGAACATGCTGCACGCGTCGCCGGACGATTCGCCGTTCGTCAATCGCCTGAAGTTTGCCGAACTGAAATACGTGACGCGCTCGCGGGCCGCCGCGCAGTCGCTCGCCGAAAACTACGTCGGATTGCCGTTCGACGACGCGACGGCCCCCGAGGGAACCCGCCTTGACAACGCGCTGTGCGCGCCTCTATGATCGGCCCATCGTTCGCTAATCGAATCTAGGTTCGATTAGCGAACAAATGCCGGGATCGACGTCGGCCCCGGCGCGGCACGCGGCACGCGCGTGTCCCCTCGACAGGCCGCGCATCGAGCCGCGGGTTCGTATCAGGAAGAGACATGGTCAACAAGATTTTCGAATCGCTCCAGTCGGCGGTGGCCGACATCCACGATGGCGCGACAATCATGATCGGCGGCTTCGGCACGGCCGGCATGCCGTCCGAGCTGATCGACGCGCTGATCGAGCAGGGCGCGCGCGACCTGACGATCGTCAACAACAACGCGGGCAATGGCGAGACCGGCCTCGCGGCGCTGCTGAAGGCGAAGCAGGTACGCAAGATCATCTGCTCGTTCCCGCGCCAGAGCGATTCGCAGGTATTCGACGGGCTGTACCGGGCGGGCGAGATCGAGCTGGAGCTCGTGCCGCAGGGCAACCTCGCGGAGCGCATCCGCGCGGCAGGCGCCGGCATCGGCGGCTTCTTCACGCCGACGGGTTACGGCACCAAGCTCGCGGAAGGCAAGGAAACGCGTGTGATCGACGGCAAGCCGTACGTGTTCGAGACGCCGATCCACGCCGATTTCGCGCTCGTGAAGGCGTACAAGGGCGATCGCTGGGGCAACCTCGTGTACCGCAAGACCGCGCGCAACTTCGGGCCGATCATGGCCAGCGCCGCGAAGGTCGCGATCGTGCAGGTGTCGGAAGTCGTGCCGCTCGGCGCGCTGAACCCGGAACACATCGTGACGCCGGGCATTTTCGTCCAGCGCGTCGTCGAGGTGCCGCAGGCCGCGCACGCGGCCGAGCTGGCCGCCGAACACGCCGCTTCGCAAGCTGCCTGACCGAACTTTGTATGGGACCGGAGCAAGCGCTGAAGCGTCAGCCCCGGTCGCCAGGAGACCCGACATGAAACGACTGACCCGCGATGAAATGGCCAAGCGCGTCGCCCAGGACATCCCCGAAGGCGCGTACGTGAACCTCGGTATCGGCGTGCCGACGCTGGTGGCGAACCACCTCGACCCGAGCAAGGAAATCTTCCTGCACAGCGAGAACGGCCTGCTCGGCATGGGCCCCGCGCCCGCGCCGGGCGAGGAAGACGACGAACTGATCAACGCCGGCAAGCAGCACGTGACGCTGCTCACCGGCGGCGCGTATTTCCACCACGCCGATTCGTTCGCGATGATGCGCGGCGGCCATCTCGACTACTGCGTGCTCGGCGCGTTCCAGGTGTCGGCGACCGGCGATCTCGCGAACTGGCATACGGGCGCACCCGATGCGATTCCGGCCGTCGGCGGCGCGATGGATCTCGCGATCGGCGCGAAGCAGGTGTTCGTGATGATGGAGCACCTGACGAAGCAGGGCGAAAGCAAGATCGTCGCGCAGTGCTCGTATCCGGTCACCGGCGTGCAATGCGTAAGCCGTATCTATACGGATCTCGCGGTGCTCGACGTGACGGCCGACGGCCTCGCGGTGAGCGAGATCTTCACCGACCTGTCGTTCGACGAACTGCAGAAGCTGACCGGCGTGCCGCTGATCGACGCGACGCAGAAGGCGGCTGCCTGAACCGCCGGCGTGCCGGCGCGTGCGCTCGCGCGCAGGCCGGCCCGCTTGGGTGGACAATAGGCACACGCCGTTTCCCCAATCCGATGCCATGCTTGAAGACAGCGCCCGCCTGACCTCCCTCATCTGCGGCACCGAGCCGCTCAACCGGATCTGGTCGCCCCGCGCGACGATCCAGCGGATGCTCGACGTCGAGGCCGCGCTCGCGCGCGCGCTCGCCGCGCGGCAGGTGATTCCCGCCACCGCGGTCGCGCCGATCGAACGCGCATGCGACGCCGGCCGGCTCGACGCCGACGCGCTCGCGCATGGCGCGGCGCTCGGCGGCAATCTCGCGATTCCGCTCGTCAAGCAGCTCACCGCGCAGGTGAAGGCCGACGACCCCGAGGCCGCGAAGTTCGTGCATTGGGGCGCAACGAGCCAGGACATCATCGATACCGCGACCGTGCTGCAGCTGCGCGACACGCTCGACGTGCTCGAACCGATGCTCGACGAAGCGTGCGCGTCGCTCGCGGCGCTCGCGCGCACGCACCGCGCGACGCCGATGATCGGCCGCACGTGGCTGCAGCAGGCGCTGCCGATCACGCTCGGCCTGAAATTCGCCCAGTGGCTCGACGCGCTGCTGCGCCATCGCGCGCGCTTCGCCGAATTGCGCGCGCGGGCGCTCGTGCTGCAGTTCGGCGGCGCGGCCGGCACGCTCGCGAGCCTGCGCGAGCAGGCGAGCGGCGTCACTGCCGCGCTCGCGGCCGACCTGCGGCTTGAAGCGCCGGCCGTGCCGTGGCATACGCAGCGCGACCGCATCGCGGAAGCCGCGTCCTGCTTCGGGATGCTGACGGGCACGCTCGGCAAGATCGCGCGCGACGTGTCGCTGCAGATGCAGACCGAAGTCGGCGAGCTCGGCGAACCGGCGGCCGCCGGCAAGGGCGGCTCGTCGACGATGCCGCACAAGCGCAACCCGGTCGGTTGCGCGGCGGTATTGACCGCCGCGGTGCGCGCGCCGGGCCTCGTCGCGACCGTGTTCGCGGGGATGGTGCAGGAGCACGAACGCGCGCTCGGCGGCTGGCAGGCCGAATGGGATGCGCTGCCCGACCTCGCGCGCCTGACGGGCGGCGCGCTCGCGCAGATCGCGCAGATCGTCGCGGGGCTCGACGTCAATACCGAACGCCTCGCCGCGAACCTCGACCTCACGCACGGGCTGATCCTCGGCGAAGCCGTGATGCTCGCGCTCGGCGACCGCATCGGCCGGCTCGATGCGCACCATGTCGTCGAGCATGCGTCGAAGGAAGCGGTGCGCACCGGCGCGACGCTGTTCGACGTGCTCGCCGCCGATGCGACCGTGTCGGCGCACCTGTCGCGCGACGCGCTCGCGCGGCTGCTCGATCCCGCACATTACGTCGGCGAGGCGCAGGCCTATGTCGACGCCGTGCTCGCGCTGCATGCGGGCGCGCAACAACCAGGAGAACATTGATGCCTTTCGCCACTGTCAACGGCGTGAAACTGCATTACCGGATCGACCGTGCCGCGCGCGCCGACGCGCCGTGGCTCGTCTTCTCGAACTCGCTCGGCGCCGACCTGCAGATGTGGGCGCCGCAGATCCGCCCGCTCTCGCAGCACTTCAACATCCTGCGCTACGACACGCGCGGCCACGGTCATTCCGACGCACCTGCCGGTTCGTACACGATCGAGCAGCTCGCCGGCGACGTGATCGGCCTGCTCGACCACGTCGGCATCGACTGCGCGCACTTCTGCGGGATTTCGATGGGCGGGCTGACGGGCGCCGCGCTCGCCGCGCGCTACCCGTCACGCATCGTGCGCGCGGTGCTGTCGAATACCGCCGCGAAGATCGGTTCGCCGGAAGTGTGGGTGCCGCGTGCGCAGAAGGCGCGTGCCGAAGGCATGGCCGCGCTCGCCGACGCCGTGCTGCCGCGCTGGTTCACCGACGCATTCGTCGAACGCGAGCCGCGCCTGTTCGACGCGATCCGCGACACCTTCGTGCATACCGACAAGGACGGCTACGCGGCGAACTGCGACGCGCTGAACGCCGCCGACCTGCGCGAGGAGGTGAAGGGCATCACGCTGCCGGTGCTCGTCGTGACCGGCGCGAAGGACATGTCGACGCCGCCCGACCAGGGCCGCGCGCTTGCTGCCGCGATTCCCGGTGCGCTGCACGTCGAATTCGACGCCGCGCACATTTCGAACATCGAGTGCACCGACGGCTTCAACCGTGCGCTGCTCGATTTCCTGAACGCGTGAGGTAACGACGATGGACGACCAGGAACGTTACGAAGCAGGGATGAAGGTGCGCCGCGCGGTGCTCGGCGACGCGCACGTCGACCGCTCGCTCGAGAACCGCACCGAGGTGACCGACGAATTCCAGAACCTGATCACGCGCTATGCATGGGGCGAGATCTGGACGCGCGACGGCCTGCCGCGCCATACGCGCAGCCTGCTGACCATCGCGATGATGGTCGCGCTGAACCGCGGCGAGGAACTGGCGCTGCACCTGCGCGCCGCGCGCAACAACGGCGTGACGCGCGACCAGATCAAGGAAGTGCTGCTGCAGACCGCGATCTATTGCGGCGTGCCGGCCGCGAATTCCGCGTTCCATCTCGCGGACAAGATCTTCAAGGAACAGGACGCGGCCGCGTAAGACGGCCGGTCAGGCGCGGCCGGCTGAGGGCGGCCGGCCGCCGTCGCGTGGCTTGCCATTAGCGGGTCGCGCGACGGGATCGATGAACGTGCCGGCAGAGCATCGGCACGCGGCGCACCGGATGGCCGGTGCGCGAACAAAGAAAGGGCACGGCTTCATGCCGTCTTGCTCGTACCTATATCCAGGAGACTCGCGATGAATCGCGCACCCGTGGTCGATGTCCAGACCTTCATCAACGAGCAGCCGTTCGGCGGCTTTCAATGGCTCGTGTTCCTCATGTGTTTCGTGATCGTGCTGCTCGACGGCTTCGATACGGCCGCGATCGGTTTCATCGCACCGTTGCTGCTCGGCGAATGGAACCTGACCAAACCCGATCTCGCCCCGGTGCTGAGTGCCGCGTTGTTCGGCCTCGCGTGCGGCGCGCTCGTGTCGGGCCCGCTGTCCGACCGGCTCGGGCGCCGCTCGCTGCTGCTCGGCTCGGTGTTCCTGTTCGGCGTCGCGTGCCTGATGTCCGCCTTCTCGAACACGATCGGGCATCTGACGATCCTGCGTTTCATCACCGGCGTCGGGCTCGGCGCGGCGATGCCGAACGCGGTCACGATGATGGGCGAGTTCTGCCCGGACAAGCGCCGCGCCACCGTGATCAACCTGATGTTCTGCGGCTTCCCGCTTGGCGCCGCGTTCGGCGGCTTCCTGGCCGCGTGGATGATTCCGCATTTCGGCTGGCGCAGCGTGCTGGTGCTCGGCGGCGTGACGCCGCTGCTGCTCGGCGTGCTGTTGCTGCTGAAGATGCCGGAATCGGTGCGCTTCATGGTCGCGAGCGGTCAGTCCATCGACAGGATCCGCGCCACGCTCGCGCGCATCTCGCGCGACGCGCTGAACGCCGGCTCGTTCGCGATGACCGAAGCCGCGCCGCAAACCGGCAGCAAGGGCCTCGGCGTCGTGCTGTCGCGCTCGTACATCGTCGGCTCGGTGATGCTGTGGCTCGCGTACTTCATGGGCCTCGTGATCTTCTACGCGTCGATCAACTGGATGCCGATCCTGCTGAAGGATGCGGGGCTGACGCCGAAGAGCGCGACGCTGATCTCGGCACTGTTCCCGCTCGGCGGCGTGGGCGCGGTGCTGTGCGGCGTGCTGATGGACCGCTTCAACGCGAACCGCGTGATCGCCGTGTGTTACGCGCTGACGGCGGTGAGCGTGTACGCGATCGGGCAGGCGGCCGGCAACGTTGGGCTGCTCGTGCTGATCGTGTTCGTGGCCGGCGTGCTGATGAACACCGCGCAATCGTCGATGCCGGCGCTGGCCGCCGCGTTCTATCCGACCGAAGGGCGCGGCACGGGCGTCGCGTGGATGCTCGGCGTCGGCCGCTTCGGCGGGATCGCGGGATCGTTCCTCGTCGCCGAACTGACGCGCCGGCACTTCTCGTTCGCGGGCGTGTTCGCGACGATCGCCGTTGCGGGCGTGCTCGCGTGCGTCGCGTTGCTGATCAAGCAGACGGCGCGGCCGCATGGCGTCGCGCAGCCGGCCGGCAAGATCGAGTCGCTCGGGCATTGAGCGACGCAAGGGCCGGTGCGTTGCGCCGGCCCCGCTTCCAGCGGCCCCGCTCGGGCCGCTATTCTTCCGCGTCGTGTTCCTTGACGAAATTGCGCAGATACGCGCGCAGTGCGGCCTCCCGGCCGCGATGATCGTCGTGGTTCGCGGCGCCCATCTCTTCCTCGTCGCCGAACAGTGTCGGCGGCGCGCAGTAAGTGCCGACTTCGATGTTCTCGCGCAGCACGCGGATATCGTGCGTGAGCGGGTGATACTCGGCGATCCAGTGCACGCCCTCGATGTGTTCGCCCGCCCTCAGCAGTGGCTTCATCGGCTTGTCTCCCGACAGCTGCGGCGCAACCGGCGAAGCGGTTGCGCGCGCCCGTACCAAAAGGGTACGCCTGCCTTGCGCGAATCTCAACGGGCGCGCCGTGAGCGCTTACTGCGGCAGCAGGTGCGCGACGAGCGGATACAGAGACAGGATCAGCAGCACGGCCATCGTCACGTTGAAGATGCGCAGCGCGCGGGGATTCGACAGGAAGCGGCGCAGGCCGAGGCCGAACGCGGCCCACAGGCAGATGCACGGGAAGCCGATCAGGATGAACACGACGGACATCCATGCGGCATTCATCCCGTAGTCGGCGGACAGGCGGACCGTCGTCGCGGCGGTCAGCACCATCATCCAGGCTTTCGGGTTGACCCACTGGAACGCGGCGGCTTCGACGAACGTCATCGGCCGCGGCTTGGCGCCGTGCGCCTTCACCTCGCCCGACGTGCCGATGCGCCACGCGAGGTACAGCAGGTACGCGACGCTGGCGGCCTCGAGGATCGTATACAGCAGCGGCAGGCGCTTGAACGCCTCGCCGAGGCCGAAGCCGACGCTGAGCATCAGGATCGCGACGCCCATGCTGATGCCGAACAGGTGCGGCATCGTGCGGCGGAAACCGAAGTTGACGCCGGATGCGAGCAGCATCGTGTTGTTCGGGCCGGGCGTGATCGACGTGACGAGCGCGAACAGCATGCCGGCGGGCAACGCGCTGAGGGTGAGGAATTCCATCGCGGATTCTCCATTTCTGTTCTGGACTGGGATGGAGGTCAGTTTAGCGACGGTTTTCTGTACAGTACCGGTACAGTTATGTGGATGGATGCCGGTACGGGGGGCTGCTTGGGGGCTCGGTGTGGTGCGTGTTTGTTGGCTCTCAGAAAAGATGTCCGCAGTCTCAATAAGTTGTCTTTGAATAATTGGCTACCTTTCATGCGTTGGGAATGTAACCCGTGTGGATAGGCAGAAAATGATTGGGGAATATTTTGCAATGACGGCCTACGACGCAATGTTTAGTCGATGGTGTCAGATCGATGTCGCCGCATTGACGACGCTCAATCGCCGTTTCACGTCACTTAATGCCCGGGTCCACCCCCTCTTTCTCAAACATGCTTTCGTGCCAATAGAACTGCTTTCCTTTTATCCATAAAAACTTTTTACTCTTAGACAAGACAGCTAACGGACGAAGAGGTATTTGATATCGCCAAAGCAAAGAAATCAAATCCCATAGTGAATCTCTGCTCAGTAGGCGAGCGTCAAGACAGACTTGAATTCCTCTTCCAACGCCAGTCACATCCTTCACGGGCCTTATATCCCTGAGCCCGGAAAAGAAGCGTGCCTCATCGCCGGGCGAATAAAATTTTGATAACTCAAAATCTATTTTCATTTGGTCTCTCCGTCTAACTATCGGCGCTTTCCGCCAGGGTAGACGTTCTCATAGCTACCATCCGGTGCTTGTACATCCCAGTGCGGCCCGCCGTGAGCGCCAGAGCCCCAACCGGTGGGAACCCATATATTACCGTCCGCATCAACCCAACCCGAGCCCCGACCATTAGATGACTTGCCCCACCTTGGACCTTTCTTGGGTTCACAAAATCCTTCTGCTTCGCCCGGTTTTCCCGGTGCCTTTGCGCCATTTGGATCGGATGCGTCCTTTGGTGGATCGCCCGCCGCAACGCTGACTGCCGCACAGGCCCACGGCATAATGATACAGACGGTTGGCGGAATGTTTACTTAAGGCCTTGACGATGGCGAGTTTGATGCCCCAGGGAACGGATCAACACCACCATTTTGTCGCCGCGGATAGCCAACTGGGCCGCCAGAAGCGGGAGGCACGGGCATCGGTATAGTCACCTGTAGCCCCGTCGAGTCAATGTACCGAGTTGGTTGTCCGCCCACATACGCGTACGTGTTAATGCCACCGGCTAGTCCGATGGGGTCCGATTGCAAGTAGCGCCCAATAGACAGATCGTAGTCCCGATACCAATTTTGAGCTAGTTCGGTTTCCGAATCGAAATACTGTCCCGGAAATGGGATGCTGCTCAGCGAAGTCTGAGTCGACGCCCAATTGGATCCTCTCCAGTTGACGTTCGCCCATGTCGTACCTTGTACCGCGACAGGGTTGCCGAAGGGATCAGACAGGTTATCCCACACAACGTTCGCTGAGGCATCGGTCATCTGACGGGGAGTGCTCAACTGATCGGTATGATGTAGTAAACAGCGGGAGTTGCCTTAGTCGAATCGACCATTGCCACTGGCGTATCGTCGAGCCAGATGTACTCTCGCAATGGAACACCCGCAGTATTTGCCTCCAGCAGAAGATGTCCCTCGCTGTTATAAACGAATTGGATTGTGTCTGCGCCGGCAACCTTCTGCACACGCTGCCCGAAAGCGTTGTAGAGGTACGCACCTACGGCCGTGCCGTTCAGGGATGCGCCGGCATTACGGCCGGCGGCGTTCACATTGAGCACATATGTGGCGCTGGAGTCTCGGAAATCCTGCGTTACTTGTCCACTCGCTCCGTACATAAAGGTACGTGAGCCACCTGCGGTGGTGGTTATCGAATTTAGCCTGTGGACCGGCCAACTTAAAGTCGCACTGGCAGCTGTGACGACCCTGAAGCCACATCGGCTGATGTTGGTCGCGACCGCTGGACTGTTCACATGTCGCGTGCAATCTAGCAAGGTTGAACCCATATGGCACGAGCAGTGTCGGCGGTGCAGGCCGCCGAAACGCCCGTTCATGGCGCCGCTGGCCGCCAAGTTCCATCGGGATGCCTAGGCAGGACCGTGACATTCCCAAAGACGACTTTTCTGAGAATTTCGGGGCCAAAGACACCTTTTCTGAGAGCCCACACGTGTTTGTAAAACCAGGAGATTCCGGTGCATCCCCCGATGTCGTTTTTATGGCCAGCATCTACTCCGACTACGCGGCTTCGTCAGGCCCCGGCCAGTGTGGACAGAGCCTTCTCCGATATTTCACCCAGAAAAATGATAGTTTCATATCCATAGATCATCTTTCATTGGGTGGAAGATTAAGTGGACAGACTGGAAGCAATGTCGATCGTGCTGCTCACGATCGAAAAAGGTAGCCTCACTGCGGCCGCGAAAGCCTTGAATATGCCGCTGCCGACCGTGAGCCGGAAGGTCACGGAACTCGAAGCGTATCTCGGCACGAAATTGCTGCATCGTTCAACGCGCAAGTTGACCTTGACCGATGCCGGCCAAGCATACGTCGCGTCTGCCAGACGCATCATGGAAGACATCGAGGAAACCGAACGCGCCGCGGCTGGCGAGTACACCACTCCACGGGGAGAGCTGGTGCTCACCGCGCCGGTGCTGTTCGGCCATGTGTACATCTTGCCCATCGTCACGGACTTCCTGGCTGCCTATCCCGAGATCAACGTCCGGTTGGTTCTCTCGGATCGGAACCTTCATCTCTACGATGACCACGTTGACATGGCAGTGCGCATCGGCACCCTGCCGGACAGCAACATGATTGCAACGCGTGTCGGCGCCATGGATACACTCGTGTGCGCTTCGCCGGCCCTGCTGGCTGCGCACGGCAAACCAAAACACCCGAGCGACCTGGAAAAGCTTCCGTGCGTTGTCTTCGCCGGCCCTTCCACCGCAACATGGTGGTTTCGGGATCCGTCGACCCAACGTGATTTCAACGTCAACATCACTCCGCGCCTGTCCGTGACCACCGCCGAGGCAGCGGTACAGGCGGCGCTCCGTCACACCGGTTTGACGAGGGTGTACCGCTACCACTGCGATGCCGCGCTCCGCACCGGGGAGCTTGTCCACGTCCTTCCGAAGTTCGATGTCGAGTCGATTCCTGTCAGTCTCGTCCACGGAGAGCGCGGGCTGTTGCCGCTCAAGATGAGAGTCTTCCTCGACTTCGCAACCGACCGGTTGCGCTCGGCGATGTCGGAGCTGGGTAAGGCCTGACGAGCGTTCGCTCCAAGGAGTGCGCTCTTTCCAATTCCTCAATACTTTCACTGGATGGAATGTCGGTTCTCGAAAATAGCCAATTATTGTTTTGGGTGGAAGTCACTACTATCTCTCCTACCGAAGCCACGGTGGCTCGGATTAACGGAGAAATCTCATGGCCCGCCTTGCAATCCCCTCGAAAGAAGCCGCTCCCGCCAAAGCGCAACCGATCCTCGCGAACTACGAGAAAGTTCTCGGTGTGATCCCGAACTTCTTCGCCCTGATCTCGCAATCTCCCGACGCACTGAAGGCGATCGCCGACATGCACGGCGCGCTCGGCAAGAGCCTCGGTCACAAGACCCGGGAGCGCATCCACGTGATGACCGCCGAAGTGAACGGCTGCAACTACTGCCTGTCGGCCCACACCTACCTCGGCGCCAAGCTGCAGGGGCTGACGCCGGAAGACATGGAGCTCAATCGCGACGGCCATTCGACCGATCCGAAGGCCGACGCCGCGCTGCAGTTCGCCTACAAGATCGCCATGTCGCGCGGTCACATCGAAGACGCGGATGTCGAAGCCGTACGTGCCGCGGGTTACACCGACGAGCAGATCGTCGACATCGTCGCCGAGACCGCGTTCAGCTTCATCACCAACCTCTTCAACAACACGTTCAAGACCGACATTGACGCGACGTTCCCGCCGCTTCGGACGCGGGCCCGTCAGGCCGCCTGAAGTCCGGGTGGTCCGGGCGTCCTATGAAGCGTCCGGCTGCCTGGCCTCGATGGCTGGCTGCTCCGTTCTGGCCACGCGCAATTCCCTATGCGCGCGTGGTTGGTCGGAACGCTTCTATTGATGCAATCCGCTGGATGGTCGCGCCTGGTAGCGAAGCAGCTTGGTCATCTCGGCGATGCCGACATCGCTGCAGTGAGGCATGCGGGCTACGACGACGCACCGAGCGTCGAAATCGTTGCACTCGCCGCCGTGAATGTCTTCACCCACGACCTCGACGAAGTGGCTAAAACCCACATCGACTTCCCCGTTGTGGCCGATCTGGCAGATCGACTGCATGTAGCAGAGACCCGATGAATCATGGACCATCCGCGCTTCGTTGATCCGCGTATAGCGAACGGACGAGCAAGAGTCATTTCAGATGCGACGTCTCAGTTCGCGTTTTCCAGGGTATTTGATGGCGCGATAAAGCGGGTATCAAAGCAGTGGCGGCCCGGGATGAGCGGCAGGAAGGCATTCCGCTACATGGAACGTGTGCTGAAGCCGGAACTCGACAAGCACCTGATCACGTTTCCGCTGATACGCCTCGGCGAAATGACCATGTACTGCGGATTGTTCGAGCAACGTGGCGCCACTGGCGGGCTGGATTTCTTCTTCTTCGTCTGTTCGTCGGCTGTGCGGCCGGAAGACGGTCTCATGTACCGGATCGAGGTTAGCCAGCATGCAATGCAACGGATCATTCAGCGGACGGGCCGAACCGGCGAGGACGAGATCCGCACGCGCCTCTATACCGCCATGGCAAATATCTATTGGTTGCAGCCGTGGATCTACCGGGACAAATGGTTGCAGTTGGGGCTCGCGTGCGAAGAAGGCGTATTTGTTGGCGAAGTGCGAGACGACTGCTACAGCATCAAGACGTTCATCCCGGCGATCGACAACGGCAGACCGTCGCGATGGCGCGATTTGCACGCCGACCTGTGGCCCCGGATCCAGCGACGCGTTCCCCGCGACAAGACGTACGAAGCGGATCAACGCTCGATTGGCGACTGGTACTTCTTCGCGGACGGGCTGACACGGCGTCATCCCTTTCTGCTGAGGCCTTATGTACCGGGACACGATTATCTCGACGCGGCATGGGCGAGTCGTCCGGTTTGATTCTGGAAATATCTGAAAGGTTAGCCGGAGCGTCACATGCCGCGCATGGAAAAAGGCCGTTCAATGCGTGCGATTCGCCCGCCGATGCCCTATGTCGCCCCGGAATCACCAGACGCCATCGGAAGCTGGCGACGAGACCTACTCCGGAGCGTGTTCCCTGCCTTCCTTCGAAAGTTCGAGCAACGCGGCCATGGCCCGCTTGTACGGCCCGAGATCGCCGTTTGCCGCCTGCAGGATGAGCGCTCCTTGCAGGCGAGCAACCCAGTCCTCCGCGAAATGCCGCGCCCGCGCCGGCGACATGCCACTTTCACGCGCCAGGGCTTCGATGGCGTCGATCCAGTGCGAAAACGCCAGCAACAAACCCTGTTTCGCAACCGAGCCGATGTTGGCCGTGGCGAGTTGACCGAGCACGCAGGGGGCGCGCCCACCGACGTACATCTGGTCCAGCGTGGCCACGATTTTGCGAATGCGGGCTTTCAGCGTGCCGGACGAGTGCGCCGCGTTCAGGATTTCGCTGTCGATTACCGCTGTCGCGCGCTCCAACACGGCCTCGGCCATCTGCTCCTTTCCCTCGGGGAAGTGGTGATAGAGGCTCGACTTGCCGAGACCGGTTGCGCGCGACAGATCGGCGATCGACGCCCCGTCGAAGCCGCGATCCCGGAACACCGTGAACAGCCGGTCAATGATTTCGTCTTTCGATGCCTGAGCGGTGGCCATAGATCTTTTCGCTTCCCAAAAAGTACTGATCGTTCGGTACAGGCGGAAGGGTAAGTTGCCTTGCTCGTTAAATCAACCTTGACGCCCATCATTCCCGGATGTACTGTACCGATCGTTCGGTACAGAAAACTCGGGCCGACGCCTCATTCCGTGATCCAGGAGATTTTCGATGTCCACACGCGTGACCTATCAAACCGCCTCCGTCGCCGATCGTCGTACCGGCTCGGCCCTCAATCTGTTCTACCGGGAAGCCGGCCAGAAGGACGCGCCCGCGGTGCTGCTGCTGCACGGTTTCCCGACTTCGAGCCATCAGTATCGCGGGCTGATCGAGCGTCTCGCCGACAAGTACCGGGTGATCGCGCCGGACCTGCCCGGTTTCGGTTTCTCCGACGCCCCGGAAGCGAAGGCGTTCGGCTACACCTTCGACCATCTCGCGGAAGTGATCGAGCGCTTTACCGACACGCTCGGCCTGACGCGCTACGCGCTGTACGTTTTCGATTACGGCGCGCCGGTGGGCTTCCGTCTGGCTGCGTCGCGCCCGGATCGCGTGTCCGCACTCGTCTCGCAGAATGGCAACGCGTACGAGGAAGGCCTGAGCGACGGCTGGAATCCGATGCGTGCATACTGGCAGAACCCGTCCGATGCGAACCGTGAGCAACTGCGCGGTTTCCTGACGGCCGGTACCACGCAGTTCCAGTACCGGCATGGCGAGGCGGATACGTCGCACATTGCGCCGGAGAGCTACACGCTCGACCAGCACTTCCTCGACCGCGCGGGTAACGACGAGATCCAGCTCGACCTGTTCGCCGACTACAAGGCGAACGTCGCGGCCTATCCGCGCTTCCACGAATACTTCCGCACGCATCGTCCGCCGACGCTGGCGGTGTGGGGCAAGAACGATCCGTTTTTCCTGCCGGCGGGAGCCGAGGCGTTCAAGCGCGATATCCCCGATGCCGAGGTGCATTTCGTCGATGGCGGTCATTTCCCGCTCGAGTCGCATCTGGACGAAGTGGCCGGCATCATTCGCGCATTCTTCGCGCGCACGCTGGACGTCGCACAAGGTCAGGCGCTGTTTGGCGGACTGGACGACGTGTCTGCGTCGGCGGAGGCCCAGCCGCTGTTCGACGCGATGCGCGGCGTATTCGGTTTCGTGCCGAATCTCGGCCACGCGCTTGCGGTCGAACCGCCTGTGCTGTCGGCTTACCTGCAGTGGCTCCATGCTCTCGGTGCGACGTCCCTCGATGCGGTGGCGCAGCAGGTCGCAATGGCGGCCGCGAGCCGCGTGAATGCCGCGGACTACGGCGTGGCCGTCCACGCGACGCTGGCCGGCAAGCTCGGTGTCGCCGCGGACGTGGTCGACGCATTGCGTACCGGCAGCGCGCTTGCCGATCCGAAGCTCGAAGCGGTGCGCCAGTTCGCGACAGCCATCGCATCGAAGCGCACGCAGGTATCGGATAGCGACGTGAACGCGCTGAAGGCGGCGGGCTTCGACCGCCGCGCGGCGGTGGCGATTGCGATGGCCGTGGCCGGCAAGACGCTCGTCAACACGGTCGCGCACCTGTCGAAGATCGAGATCGATGCGGGTTTCCTGCCGGACCCCGCTGCCTGACCTGCTGCGGCGGGGCGGCCGTAAATGGCCGCCCGGCAAGCAGCCTCGAGGATCGAGAGCATGTCGGGTAGTCAGCTCGACCGCGCGCGACGCGGCCGCGATGATCCCGGACACACGCCGGATCGTCTCGACGAGATCGCGTTGCTGGCGCATCTCGCTATCGACGGCGGGCCAGATGCGGCCCGCTGTCGGTTGACCGATCGCCGCCGCCGGCCCGACTTTTTCACGTCGGCCCGCCGGTCGCGCGTGCCTATTCGGTCTCCAGCGTCGACGCACCGGGAACGACGTGCGAGGGACCCGGTCGAAGCACGATCAACAGCGCACCTGCCGCCATCAGGCTCGATAGCGTATAGAGTGCCGGTGTCGTCGAATGGATCGTATCGTGGACCCAACCGATGAAATACGGGCTGACGAAGCCGGCGATCTGCCCGAGCGAATTGATCAGTGCGACTCCGGCCGCGGGTGGGCGATTGGGCAGCGACGACGTGAATGGCCAGAACATCGCGATGCCGGTCAGCGTGCCTGCGGTCGCCAGCGTCAGGCCGACGATCGACAGGATCATGTCGCCGCCCGCGCCGCCCGTGAGCAAGAGTCCCAGAAAGCCGATCAACAACGGCACCCCCAGATGCAGACGGCGCTCTTGGCGGAAGTCGGCGGAACGGCCGACGACGACCATCGAGATACTCGCCGCAAGATAGGGCACCGCGCTTGCGAGGCCGATCTGGCCCGGCTTCGTGACGCCGAGCGCGTGAATGATCGTCGGCAGCCAGAAGTTCATCGCGTAGGCGCCCATCTGGATGCAGAAGTACACGAAGCCGAGCGACAGGACTGTTCGGTCGAACAGCACATGGCTCGTCGAGCCTGTCGGGTGTGCGGGCAGGGCACGCGTGCGCGCGTCTCTGTCGAGATCCTCGCGGACCATCTGCTTTTCGGCATCAGTCAGCCAGGACACCTGTTCGACGCGATCACGCAGCACGAACAGCAGCAGGATGCCGAACAGGACGGTCGGCGCGCCCTGCAGCAGATAAAGCCACTGCCACGCGGACAGGCCGGCGCGACCGCCGGCGAAATAATCGAGCATCCAGCCGGACAACGGTCCGCCGACCGCGCCTGACACCGGAATCGAAACCAGAAACAGCGACAATACCCGGCCGCGATGCTTGGTCGAGAACCATTGCTCGAGATACAGCACGATGCTCGGAAAGAAGCCGGCTTCCGCCACGCCGGTCAGAAATCGCAGCGCATAGAACGATGCGGGTGTCTTCACCGACAGCAGGGCGGCCGACAGCGTGCCCCATGAAAGCATCAGGATGCACATCCAGCGGCGCGGCGACACGCGGCGCAATACCAGGCTGCTCGGCACGCCTGCACACACATATCCGACGAAGAATACGCCGGCTCCGATCCCGAACGCCGTGTTGCTCATTCGGAGTTGATCGAGCATCTGCAGCTTGGCAAAGCCGACGTTGATGCGATCGAGATAGTTGCACATGTAGCAGACGAACAGGATCGGGATGATGCGTAGCGTCGCGGTTCGATACGCGCGCTCGAGCGCGGCCGGCCGATGCGTCGGCGATGATGAAAAGGCGGGGGACATGTCGAATTCTCCGTGCAGGAAGCGGGCCGGAAGTGACCGGTTGCCGCGTGCATTCAGTGGCGTAGCGACGGAATCGCGTCGAGGATCTGCGGCGGGTACGCCGGACGGTCCGGCATCGCGTCTTGCGGCGGGTGGCGAAGCAGCAGCGACACCGCGTTTGCAGCCGCGCGCGCCTCGAGGTCGACCTCGAGGCCGGCCGGCAGGTCCATGTGCACCGGCAGGCCGATCTCGTACAGCACGGCCGGGCCGTCCCCCACGCGGGCACGGGTGAGCAGACCGGGAAAGCCGGTCAGTGCGCTCGCGTGCGCGGCCAGCAGCGGCGCGAGGTCGCCGCCTGCGAGGACCGTATCGAACCCGTCCGGCTCGACGATGAACCGCTCGATCGCCTGCTCGACCAGCAGATGCTCGAGCTGAACGTCCGGGTACTGCAACGCGGTCTCGGACACGATGTCGCGCCACATCCCCATCACGTCCAGGCGATCCGACCGGTCGACCGAGGTCAGGCGTCGTGAGCGAGCGCCGGCCAGCCTGAAGGCCCGGTGCGCGAGGCGACGGATGTCGCTCTCCGTATAGCGCTGCGTATACCAGCCCACGAGCTCGCGTTCGCCCGCGACGACGCCGCTCGTATGCGTGTTCTTCGTGCCGCGCGACGCATCGCCCAGAATCAGGCAATCCGTTGCGCGTGCATGCCGCGTGGACACGGGAGAAAACCGCTTCAGCTCGGCCGGGATGGAGATCGCATGAAGTTCGGTATGCAGCCCGGCTACCTTGGCGAATGCGGCGACGGCCGTCGCATGTCTCGCGCCGGGTGTGGCAAGCACGATGTCCGATTCGAAACAGGCCGAATACGCGCCGTCATCGGGCGTGCCCGCGTCGACGCACGTGTAGTCGAGCGCGCCGTTGCGCGACTTGAGATCGTCGAGCAGCGCGATCACGTGACGGACGAGCGGGGCGGCGCGATTCGCGCCGGGAATGATCAGGATATGCATGATGAGAGACCTGTGCCGTTGGCGGCATGCGTGACGATTGCTGCGTCACGCATGACGAAAGACCGAGGGGACTGGCGTGGGACGAAGGAGCGGCAGGGACGCCGATCGCCGGATAGGCGAGGGCGTGCTGCGTCACGCGCGCGGTACGCGCGTGACGAACCACTCCGGCCTTGGCGATGCAAGGCAGGGTGCGACCGCGACGGCAGTCGATTGGAAAATCAGGCGAGGGCGGCCGATTCCCGGACGAGGCCGGGCTGTTCCGCGAAGTAGTGGTCGAAGCGGTGCATGCTCGCGTCGTCGCGGAAGCTGTAGGTCTTCAGAAGCCAGCGCTTGAGCGCGTCTTCGTGATCGTTGACCTCGATCAGTTCGCGGTTGTGGAGCGCATCCTGATTCGCGAACGAGAACAAGTCGCCGGTGCGGATCTGCACGCGTTCCTTGTTGGCTTTCACGATCGCGTTTTTCAGCGACAGCAGTGCGTCGATTGCGCCGAGCGGCGCGCCCGGGGCGTAGGTGGTACGCGTGTCGTAATAACGGAAGCTGTGCGCGTTCTCGAGGATCACGTGCCGGTCCGACACCGTCTGATTCAGGTTCGAATCACGGGAGTATTCGTCGTACGGCGTGATGAAGTGCGGTTCGCGCAACAAGGCCTGATGCGCCTCGCTGATGTGATCGAGCAGCGCGCGGCCGTCGAGGAAGCCCGTGTAGATGCGATTGGCGTCGTTGCAACGCATGCCGAGCAGGCTGAGGTAGTCGGCCCGCACCGGGTGAGCCGTGCGGTCGTTGTGGAAGAACAGTTCGCCGTCCGTTTTCTGCGTCTGGGTCTGGCTATATTTCTTGTGGGCGTAGACGTCGTGGAAGAAGTCGCCGTTGTTGCGGGTCTGGTACGCGAGCAGCGGGGTCCGCGTCAGTTGGGCGAACAACTCGAGCAGCGCCTCGCCCACGTAGGACTTCTTCTTCGCGTACTTGTCCTGGACCGGATCATTCTGATCGAAGACCGGAATCGTGTCGTCGAGCGGGACATTGCGCAGCAGATGCGCGTAGCGCTTCTGGCCGGTTCGTTCGTTGCGGATGGTTTCGCAGACGTTCAGAAAGAAGACCGGAATGCTGCCGTTCTCGACCAAGGCGCCGATACCGCGATGAAACCCCGAGTAATCCTGGTAGGGGCTTTTATCGATTTTTCGTAGCGCGGTCGATAGGTCGCTTTTTTCTTGGTCGGAAAATTCAAACGTCGACTTCATAATATCCTCGATAAGGTAAGAAACTTCAACGCGAATTTCCAGCCCGGCCGGGCGGGAACACTACATCGCGCCCGGCATGAGGGTTCATGACGGGCACCGAATTCTTTGTTTCCGTATTCGAGAATTTCTGGTCGCAGGCGAGCCGGTTCCTTGCCAACGGAACGTTCTCCTGGCGACAGGCGTGCAAAAGCAGTCTGTTTTTAAACAAACATTGAATATTTAAATTTGATAATTTAAGGACTGCTTTTTAATGGAATCGTAAAGTTTCGATCCGTTTGATGGTCTTCATCTGGTTTATCTCTCAGGTTCTATTGTGGGTGGTTGGTGCGCAACGACGTGGCGCGCTTTATTGGAGTTCAGACTATCACCGGATTGCTGGAGACGTTACTCGAACATTTGTGGGCGTTGAATTGTTTCCAATGGGAAACTCTTGAACCGAATCGGCGCGACGAAAAGTCGTACGCATGCCTGATCGACGAGCGACCCGGACGGGCGAATGCGAGGAAGGGGGGATTGAGGCGGGGCTGCGAGACAGGGAAGCGCGAGGCAGCGCGGCGCCAATCGACGCGCGACGGGCGTCGATTGGCCGGCGCGTGACTAGTTGCCGAGCGCGCGCATTTCCGTCGCGAAGAAGCGGGTGAGATCCTGAACGAACATCCGGACACGAGGCGACAGGAAATTGTCTTCGCGATACAGCACGTAGGCCGTGCGCACTTCGGACGCCCAGTTCGGCAGCAGCTGAACCAGCTCGTTGCTGGCGATGGCGTCCCGCACGACGTAGCGCGGCAGGTAGGCGACGCCGACGCCGGCGACGGCCGCGTTCAGCAGCGCGACGCTGTTGTTCGAGCGCAGGATGCAGCGCACGCGCGTCTCGAGCTGGCGCTTGCCCTGCCGCAACTGCAGCGCGGTCGTGTGCGCGGGGCCGCGAAACAGCAGGAACGGGTGTCGAGCGAGATCTTCCGGGCGCGTGACCGGCGGGTGTGCGGCGATGTAATCCGGTGACGCATAGATGCCCCAATGGATGTCGGTCAACGCGTGCGTGTTGGTGCCCGGCTGCTCCGGGTTGTCGCGGCTGATCACGATCGCGACGTCGATGTTCTGCTCGCCGAGGTCGACCATCCGGTCGGTCAGCTCGAGGTCGACCTGGACGTGGATGTTGTTCGAGATGAAACGGCACAGCGTCGGCACGATCGCGTGATTGCCGAAGGTCATCGGCGCGACGACACGGAGATTGCCGATCGGCTCTTCGTGATACTGGCGCACGAACGCGTCGGCGCCGCGCACTTCCGCGAGCAATCGCGAACAGTACGCGTAATAGGTGCGCCCGACCTCCGTGACTTCGATACGCCGGGTCGTACGTTTCAGCAGCGTGACCCCGAGCCCGGTTTCCAGCCGGCTGATCTCCTTGCTGACGGCCGACTTGGACAGGCCGAGCACTTTCGCCGCCTCCGTGTAGCTCAACGTGTCGACGATCTTCGCGAAGATCGCCATCGAATTCAGTTGATCGAGCTGATTCACTTCGTTTCTCCATGGAAACAAACGCTCGAAATATAAACGATTTGTTTTCGACTGTATGCGTGCCGTGTTACTTTTTTTTGCATACGACGGCGATGCATTCATCGAGGCCGCGCCGATATCCCAATGCCAGAAAAAGGGTGAGCATGAACCACGGACAAACATTGAGCCAGAAGGTATTGGCGAAGGCGAGCGGTCGGACGCATATCACGCCCGGAGAGGTGATCTGGGCCAAGGTGGACATCCTGATGTCGCACGACCCGTGTTCGCCGGGCGTGATCAGCATCTTCAAGAAGGAGTTCGGCGCCGACGCGCGCGTATGGGATCCGGCGCGCTTCGTGATGATCCCGGATCACTTCATCTATACGGCCGACGTGCTTGCCAACCAGAACGTCCGCGTGATGCGGGAGTTCGCGCGCGAGCAGCAGATCAAGCATTTCTATGATGTCGGGACGCCGAAGTATCGCGGCGTCTGCCATATCGGCCTCGCGGAAGGCGGCCACAACCGGCCGGGCGAAGTGTTGCTCGGCACCGATTCGCACACGGTCACGTCGGGTGCGTTCGGCACCTTCGCGGTCGGCCTCGGGATCACGGACGCCGCATTCGCGCTCGGCACGGGCGAGATCCCGTTGAAGGTACCCGACACGATCCGCGTCAACTTTCACGGCGAACTGCCGCGCCATGTCCTCGCGAAAGACCTGATTCTCGCCGTGCTCGGCGAACTGACGATCGACGGGGCGACGTATCAGGCGATCGAGTTCGGCGGTGAAGTCACCGATGCGCTGTCGGTCGAAGAGCGGATGACACTCTGCAACATGGTCGTGGAATGCGGCGCGAAGAACGGGATCATGGTGCCGAATCAGGCAACGCTCGACTATCTCGCCGCGCGTAACGACATCCCGTTCGAGGTCATCACGCCCGACGCGAATGCACGGTATGCGCGCGTACTCGACATCGACGTATCGAAGCTGCAGCCCCTCGTCGCGAAACCGCATTCGCCGGACAACGTCGACAGCGTCGACAACGTCGGCGATATCCGGATCGAGCAGGCGTACATCGGTTCGTGCACGGGCGGCAAGCTCGAGGATTTCGTCGCCGCTGCGAAGGTGCTGAAAGGACGCAAGGTCGCCGTGCCGACTTTTGCCGTGCCGGCGACGAAGGAAGTCTTCCATGGCATCGTGACGACCCAGATCGGCGACACGTCGATCTACTCGATCCTGACCGATTCGGGCGTCACGCTTTCATCCGAGCCGAGTTGCGCGGCATGTTGCGGCGGCCCGGTCGACACGTTCGGCCGCGTCAACGAACCGCTGTCGGTGGCGTCCACCACCAACCGGAACTTCGTCGGCCGCATGGGCAACAAGCGCGCCAACATCTACCTCGGTTCCCCCTATACGGTGGCCGCGGCCGCGGTGGCCGGCCGGCTCGTCAATCCCAACGCATTTTTGTGAGACCCGACAGATGACCGAAAAAACGATTCGGGGCATGGCCTACGTGCTCGGCGACAACATCGATACCGACCAGATCCTGACGGCCGAGTATCTGAAGATCAATCCGTCGAGCGCGGAAGGGTATGCTCAACTCGCGTCGCTCGCGATGTGCGGGCTGCCGGAAGGTTCGATCCCGTTCATCGATCCGGCGCTTGGCAAGTCGCCGTACAGCATCGTCGTTGCCGGGCAGAACTTCGGCTGCGGCTCGTCGCGCGAGCATGCGGTGGTCACGCTCGGCGCGGCCGGTGTCAGGGCCGTGATCGCGCAGTCGTACGCACGGATCTTCTTCCGCAATTGCGTATCGACGGGGCAATTGCTGCCGGTCGCGTCGAAAGAACGGCTGTGCGAGCGGATCAGGACCGGCGACATCATCGAGATCTCGGTCGACGATCAGGTCGTCCGGATCGACGACGGCCAGCCGGGTGCGCCGATCGAGCCGGTCGGCGAGCTCGCCAACATCGTCGATGCGGGCGGATTGTTCGCCTACGCGCGCCTGGTGGGCAAGATTCCGGCGCGCGTGCCGGAAACTGCCTGATCCATCCATCCATCCGTCCGGGCCGTCGGCCCGGCGGATCGCCGGCCGTCTGTCGATGCATCCGCACGACAGACGGCCGTTTTCGTTTGACGGTTCGGGTTTCGGTTGGTGCGCGTGCGCTCGAACAGGCGTGATGCGTGTGGTGGGGGCCACCTGGCCACGCCGCCGACGGGTTCAACGGACGGACGTCGCGGACGGCAACGACGTCGTCAGCAGCGCGTTGACGTTCGCGAGTTCGGCGTCGGTCAACTGTCCGGCGGCACGGGAGAGTTCGAGCCAGTGCAGCATGTAGTCGTAGCGGGCGCGGCTGAATGCGGTGCGCGACCGATACTGCTTGTCCTCGGCGATGAGCACGTCGGTGCTGGTGCGATCGCCGATCTCGTAGGCAGTCTTCGCGGATCGGGTCGAGGTCCGGGTCGAGACGACCGCCGAGCGCAGCGCCGCGATCATGTCTCTCCCGTTGAGCAACGACAGATACGTCTGCCGTGCATCGAGGACCGCGTTTTCGCGTGCATCGAGCAACGCGTTGCCGGCGCGGCTTTCGAGCGCGAGCGTTTCGCGCTTGCGACTCTGCACGTAGCCGCCGGTGAAGATCGGGATCGTGATCTGCACGCCGATCACCGACGAGTTGCCGGCGCCGCCCGCGACACCGATGCCGTTCTGGCTGGGCAGTGTCGCCGAGTACATGTATCGCGAGTTGCCCTGGCTGCTGTGGTTGAAGGTGGCGATCAGATCGACTGTCGGCAGGTCGGCGGACTGCGCGCGGCGGGTTTCGCGGCTGGCCATCTCGCTGTCGATCTCGCAAGTGGCGACGTCGAGGTTGCGTTGCCGCGCAAGCGTGGTCCACTGGTCGAGATCGGCCGCGGCGAGCGGCGATACCGACGCATCGTCGGGCAATGCGGCCAGCGAACCGACCGGATGGCCGACCAGCTTGTTCAGGCGTTCGGTGCGGATCTGATAGTCGTTCAGCGCGCCGGCTCGCTCGGCCCGCGCGAGGTCAAGCGCGGCACGCGCCTGATCGAGATCCACGACGGTCTGCGTGCCCGCGTCGAAGGCGGCCTGGGCGATCTTGAGCTGCTCATCGAGTGCCGCCTCGTGCGCGCGCGAAAACGCGAGCTGATCCTGCGCTTGCAGCACGTCGAAGTACGCGCGCGCGACGTCGATCATCAGGGCTTGCCTGGCCTTCTCGAACACGATCTCGCTGCGCGCGACCTTCAGCTTGCCGATCTCGTAACCCTGCCAGTCGCCCCAGTGGAACACCGGTACGACGAGCGACGCGCCATAGCCATTGGTCGTGTATTCCTGGCGAGGCAGGTCGGACACGCTCGCCCAGGTCGATCCGACGCCAAGCGCCGCCTGCAGGCGCGGCAACAGCGCCGCGCGTGCCTGCGGCAACGCCTCGACGCCCGCCGCTCGCTGAGCGCGCGCGGCGGCGTAACCAGGATCGCTCGCCTGCGCGTCCTGCCACGCGCTCATCAGGTCGGTCGCATACGCGGCTTGCGCGCACGCGCCCAGCACGAGCAGCGCGCAGGCTTTCAGGGATGTCGAGAGTCGTCCGGTCATGCGATGAGGCCTCCTGAGCGTCGACCGTTCGAGGGCCGTTTGCTCCGGACTCTAACGCAGAACGGACAGCCTGCAGCGCCTGCCGAGCGTTGACTCCCTGGCGAAATGATTGTCCTCTGAGAGAAACAATCGACGTGCTGACGATCCAATTGTTCGAAGGAAAACGGGTGCGTGCTATCTTGGCCCTGCATCGAAAGCCGGGCCCGTCGCGTCGCGTTGGCCTGATGCCGCCGGCGGAATCCGAATCCGTACGCAACCGTTAGAACAGGACAGAAAAATGACAACGTTCAGCCTTACTTCGCCGGAATTCGCCGAGCAGGGCAAGCTCGCCAAGGCACACGAGTACAACGATTTCGGCGGTGACGGCGACAACCGATCGCCGGCCTTGCGCTGGATTGGCGTGCCCGCCGGCACGCGGAGTCTCGCGATCACGCTGTACGATCCGGACGCGCCGACGGGCAGCGGGTTCTGGCATTGGGTTGCGTTCGACATTCCTCCGGATACCGAAGGATTGTCCGCCAACAGCGGCGCGAAGGATGGCCGCCTGCTGCCGGCCGGCGCGATCCAGAGCACGAACGACTACGGCGTTCAAGGCTTCGGCGGCGCATGCCCGCCGCCGGGCGCGGAACCGCATCGATACGTGTTCACCCTGCACGCGTTGTCCGTCGAAAAGCTGGGTATCGACGGGACCACGCCGAACGCGGTCGCCCGGTTCCTGATTCACGCGAACACGATCGACAGCGCGTCGACGACCGCCTACTACGGACGTTGAGCGCCCGGGCCTCGATCGCACGGAATCCAACCAGAGAAAAAGGGGAAGCACGATGCGTCGCGAATCGTGGGTAGCGCTCCACGTCGATTCGGCCCGGGCGGCGTGGAAGCGTGCGTTGCCCGTGGTCGCCATCATCGTCGCGATCCTGGCGGTAGGCTGGTGGTGGCTGAAGCGGCCAGCCAGCAAGCAGGCGTTCATCAATGCCACCGTCATCGTCGTGCGCGCACCGATTGCGGGGACGTTGTCGTTCGTCCCCGGTGTCGAGGTCGGCAATTTGGCGAAAGCGTCGCAGCCGGTCGCGACGATTGCCGGCGACCTGTCGAACCCGCGTGCATCGGAGTTGCGGGTGCTCGAGCAGCAACTGAAGGTGCAGAGCAGCGATCTCGCGCAACGCGAGCGCAGCCTCGCCTTGCGGATCGCGGATCGGCAACAGCAGCAGGATCAGTACCGCAGCGAAAGCCGCAGTCAGCAGACGCTGCAGGCGCGCTACGCGGGCGCGCAGATCGCGCAGGCGCATGCGGAGCTTTCTCGCCTCGATGCAATGTCGGCGTTGTCGGAAGCCGACATGCGCCGCGCCACCGCGTTGTTCGAGAAAGGCTACCTGAGTCGCGCCGGATACGACCGCAGCATCGCGAATGCGCGGGTGAGCGTCGCGCAGGTGCAGGCGCAGCGCGCACAGGTCAGCCAGAGCGAGGCCACGTACGCCGCGGCACGCGTCGGCCTGCAACTCGACGGACCGCGCGCGCTGAGCGAGCCCGAACAGCGCAACCGGCAACTGGAACTGGAACTCGTCGATCTGCGTCAGCAGTTGCAGGAAACGAAGGCACTCGGCGCGTCGACGAACGAGGAGCTGGCCCGCGTCAGCGCCGAATACGCGCGTCAGCGCATGGCAACGCTCGTCGCGGACCGGCCGAGCGTCGTCTGGTCGCTCGATGCGCAGAGCGGCGAAGCGCTGACCGCGGGGGCGCCGATCATGCAACTGATCGACTGCAACGACGTGTGGGTCGATGCGTTTTTCGACGAATCGGACGTGCGCGACCTGAAGGTCGGCGCGCCGGTCAAGGTGTCGCTGTCGCACGATGCGCGACATTGGACGGGGGTGATCGAGACGGTCCGGTCAGGCTCCGGCCGCGTGACGGTTGGCCAGTACGTCGCGGCACCGCCGCCCGAAATCGCTCGCCGGCAACTGCCGGTCAAGGTGGTCACGGTGCGTGTGCGGGTCGACTGGAAGCGGGCGTTGCAGCCGAGCCAGTACTGCCTGGCCGGCCGCAGCGTCGAGGTGAGCATCTGACGCGCATGTCGCGGCGACGGCGAGTCGCCGCGCTGCCCACGACTTCAACCAGAGGAGACTGGATTCATGTTACCCAACGCACATGCCGCGCAGGTCTTGAAAAACGGTGGCGTATTGATGGTGCCCACCGACACGAACTATGCGTTCGCGGCGGATCCCTGGAACGAGCGCGCCTGCGCGCGTCTGTACGAGATCAAGAAGCGCGACGTCAAGAAGCCGCTGACGCTTTTCGTGTCCGACCCGCAGGAGCTGTGGGCATATGCGAGTCTCGAAGCGGAGCAGGCCGATACGGTGCGCATGCTGATGGAACGGTTCTGGCCGGGGCCGCTGAATTTCGTGTTGCCGAAGTCGGCACGCGCGCCGGATCACCGCTACCTGAAGGAGGATTCCATCTCGGTCGTCTGCAACCGGAATCCGGTGCTGAACGAACTGATCGGAACGTTCGGACGGCCGCTCGCGATGACCTCCGCGAATCTCTCGGGCGTCGAGCACGATTGCCTGATCGACTACGATCTCGCCACGCGGACCTTTCCCGATGCGGTCGACTTCATTGTCCCGCCGGCGCCCGGCAAGCCGACGACGACGAAATCGAGCACGATCGTATCGTTGCTCGACGGTACGCTGAAAGTCCTGCGCCAGGGCGACATCGTGATCGCCTAGCGATTGCGCGCGACGATGAGCGATCCGGTCCCGACTCCGCCGCCCGGCCTCCGCGACATCCGGTTGTTCGTGCTGTACCGGGTCGTCTCGCGGTTGTACTTCCATTTGCCGGTGCTGTTCCTCCACCTTTACCTGGTGGAACTCGGGTTGTATCGCGTGATTGCACTGCTGGCCATTTACGGGCTGGTGACGACCGTCACGTCGGGGCTCGGCGGAAAGCTGCTCGGCGTGATGTCGGAAAAAAAGTCGTGGCGGCCGGCGAAACCATGAAGGCAGGCGGAATCGTGCTGTTGCTCGCCGGCACGCGGCTCGCGGATGTCGACATGAACCTGCTGGTGCTGGCGCAGATCGTCGGCGGCACCGGATTCAGCGTCGCGTTGTCGACGGATTCAAGCCTGCTGCGCACGCTGGCGGGCGCGGCCGGCGACGCGACGCTGTTCATGCGCACGCAGACGCGCTCGCAAAGCCAGATGTTCATCGCGACGCTGGTGGCCGGATCGACCGGCAGCATCCTGTTCGACTATCAGCCGTTCTGGCCGTTCTATGCGTCACTCGCGGCAAGCATCGCGTCGACGCTGCTGGTGCTGATGATTCGCGAGCCGCGGGCCGAGCCGCGGCCGGCAACGGAAGCGGCGACCGAGGCGGCCGTGCTCGACCCGAGACAGCGTTTCTGGATGGGCTTTTACTCGTTGTCGCGCGCGTTCACCCTCGCTCCGTTCGTCGGTTTCCTGCCGTTCTATTTCATCATGGTCGATGTCGATCCGCTTCTGTTCGGCGCCGTGCTCGGCCTGTTTACGCTGTCTGCGTTCGCGACTTCACTGGCCGTGAACGGATTCATTGCACGCTTCGGCGTGAAAGCGCTGATGATCGCGACGCTCGCCTGCATGTTCAGCTCCATGCTCGTGCTCGGGTGCAGCGACGTGCTGGCCTACCACGGCATCGACTATTTCGTGTCGGGGCTGGTCGGCATCAGCCTGCTTGGTCTCGGCTCGGGCGGCGTGCGGCCGGCGACGATGGCGAATCTCGACCTGTCGGCGCTCGACCCGCTTGCGCGGGTCGCGATGTTTGCGCGCATGGAACGCAACTTCGGGGTGGCCAACGGGATATTGCTCGCGATCGGTGCCTATCTGCTCGCCGATGCCGGCTTTCAGGCACTGATGCTGTGGTTGAGCGGCCTGTACCTGCTTGCGCTGGGTGCGCTGTTTCATGCGAACCGGGCGGTCGACACCGGCGAGGCCACACCTTGAGTCATGCGCGCGTGCCCGTCAGGGGCGATATCGACCGGCGGGCGCACCGCATGCGAACGGCGCTCGCCGCGTGCATGCGGTGGCTTGGTGCGATGTCGATCGCGGCGACCGGCTGTCTGACGCTGACGGGCTGTGCCGACACGCCGGCCGATTCGACGGCGACGTATCGCAGCGATGCGCGCACGCTGGAGGTCGCGTCGATCGGCAGTTTCCATATCGGCGGACATGCGGCAGAGCTGTCCGGCCTGCCGTCGCGCAGCATCGTATTCTCGCCCGGGGCGCCGCCGACCGTCGTCGACCCGAACGGCACGTTCGAAGTCGGCCAGATGTATGTGCAGTACGTGAAGCTCGCCCATCCGCGCAAGGCGTTGCCCGTGTTGTTGTGGCACGGCGGCGGCCTGACCGGCGTGAACTGGGAGACGACGCCGGACGGGCGCGACGGCTGGCAGATGGCCTTCCTGCGCGCGGGCTACGACGTGTATGTCAGCGATGCCGTGGAGCGCGGGCGGGCGTCGTGGGCGCGTTACCCGGATCTCTATCCGGACGAGCCGTTCTTCCGGTCGAAGCGGGAAGCATGGCTGCTCTTCAGGATCGGGCCGTCCTATTCGGATACGCCGGCGTCGCGCGCGGCCTACCCGGAGTCGCAGTTTCCGGTCGACGCTTTCGATGCGTTCAGCAAGCAGTTCGTGCCGCGCTGGGCCACCAACGACGCATTGACCCAGGCCGCCTACGACGCGCTCGTGCAGCGCGTATGCCCGTGAGTCGTCATCGCGCACAGCCAGGCCGCGAATTTTGCGTTCGTGGCCGCATTGCACGCACCCGACAAGATCCGCGCCATCGTCGCGCTCGAGCCGACCGGTATGCCCGACACGAAACAGGCCGACCTGCACGCAATCGCCGCGATCCCGCAATTGTTCGTATGGGGTGACAACCTGGACGGATCGGCGTTCTGGCGTGGTTTGACCCGCGTGTCGTTGCGCTACGAGCGGGCGCTGGCGGAGCAGGGCGGGCGATTGGAAACGCTGTCGCTGCCGGCGCACGGTATCCATGGCAACTCCCACATGCTGATGCTGGACCGCAATTCCGACCGGATCGCCGCGATGGTGCAGGCATGGCTTGCCGTACGCCTGCCCCACGCCGACCCGTAAGCGACCGCCGCCGACAGCGTGGACTGTCCGGCGCCACCGATGACCGAATGCAACCGAGGAGCACTTATGGAAGATACGTTTCGACTGACGGGGAAGGTGTTGTACCTGACTCGCGATCCGGACACGATCGATGCGCAGTTCGCGGGGCGCGCGCTGACGCGGCAGGAGGCCGGTGCGTTGCGCGATGACGTGTCGACCGACGAGATCACGCCGGTCACCGTCATGCTGACCTACGACGAGCGGCTCGGCGAGTTTCCGTACGTCGGCTTCAAGGCGGGCGGCCGCTTACCGATCGGGAATCACGCGGTGCATGACGGCGGCTTCCAGGTGACCGTGGCCGGCAAGCGATACGGCAAGGGCTCGTCGCGCGAATCGGCACCGCTGGCCGAACTGTCGGCCGGCATCCGCCTGATCGTCGCGGAAAGCTTCGAGCGGATCTACCAGCAGAACTGCGACAACATCGGCATCCTCACCACGACCGATTTCTCCGTGCTGGACCGCCTGCTCGCGGGTGAAGCGATCCCGATCGACGTGTTCCTGCAGGGCCGGGATGCGCTCACGCAACGGATTATCCGCAGCGGCGGGCTGCTCGCCTACAGCAAGACCGTCCGATGGCCGAACGCGGACGAGCGCACCGTGCCGGCCGACGGGGGCGCGGGCGCGGGCGCAGCGCACGGGCCGCGTACGCTCGTCGAGAAGATTCTCTCACGCCACCTTCATCCGGAAATGCAGGGGGCATCGCGAGGAGACGGCGTTTTCGTCGCCGCGGACTGGCGCTTCAGCCACGACTACTTCACCGGCATGTGTGCGTATCTGATGCACCGAGCGTTCGGCAAACCGGCGCAGCTGCACGATCCGGACCGCATCATCGCGTTCCACGATCATCTCGCACTTGCGCGGCAGAGCATTCCGCACGTGAGAGACGGGCTGCTGCCCGGGATCGCGAATCTCGTCGCCGGGCACAGCGAATTCGCACGCGATTACCCGGTGCGCGCACACGGTGCGTTGCCGGACGCGCCCGGCTCGGAAGGCATTTGCCATTCGATGATGGCGGAGCAGTACGCGTTGCCGGGGCAGATCGTCGCGGGCACCGATTCGCATACGCCGCACGCGGGTGCGTTGGGTAGCCTGGCATTCGGCGCCGGCGCCACCGAGATCGCCAACAGTTGGGTCACGGGTTATGTTCGCTGCCGGATTCCGGAAACGTTGCGGATCGAGGTTGACGGCGCGCTGCGTCCCGGCGTGACGGCGAAAGACATCGTGCTCTATCTGCTGCAGATGGACGAGATCCGCTCCGGCGGCGCGATTGGCCTGGTATTTGAATACGGCGGTTCAGCCGTGCGCGCGTTGCCGGTCGACGAGCGCGCGACGCTGACGAACATGGTCGCCGAACTGGGCGGGTTCACGGGGATCGTCGAACCCGATGCACGGACCGTTGCGTTCCTGAAAGAACGTCGCGGCGTGGACTTCGTGCTCGAGCCGTGGATGAGAAGCGACCCCGATGCCGTCTACCGCGACGTGATCCACATCGATGCGCGCGAGATCGAGCCGATGCTGGCGCGGCCGGGCGACCCGAGCAACGGTGTCGCGGTGAGCGGGCTGGTCGATAACGTCGCGATCGACGTGGCTTACGGCGGATCGTGCACGGCCGGCAAGCAGGCGGACTTCGACTTTTATCACGAAGTGCTGCGGTGGGGCGTCGATCGCGGCATGCGCGTGGCACCGACGACACGCTTGTTCCTGCAGTTCGGCACGATGCACGTGCGCGAATACTGCGCGGAACGCGGCTATCTTCCCACGTTCGAGCAGGCCGGCGTGACGCTCGTGATGCCGGGCTGCGGTGCGTGCGCGAACTGCGGGCCGGGTCAATCAGCCACCAAGGACGATGTGACGATCAGTGCGATCAACCGCAATTTTCCGGGGCGCTCCGGCCCCGGGGACGTATGGCTGGCCAGTCCGTACACGGTTGCCGCGAGCGCGCTGGCCGGCCGTATCGTGACGTTCGAAGCGCTGCGCGCGCTGCACGCCGCGTGAGCAAAGCGGCTTCTTCGCGGTTGAAGCGTGCGGTTTCGACGGGGGCGTTGAACGCCGGCATCGAGTCGACCGTGGATCGCGCGATGGTGTGGGTACGGCTGGGTGCGTGTATGCCGGTATGCCAGGCGGCCGCGCAGCGCCGCCATGAAATGGTGGAGATCCATGGGAGGCGTTGCGTTGCGAGTGAGGTCGGGATTAGACGCAACCGGCACTCGATCGGGGTTACCGCCCGCCATGTCGTCGTGAGGCGGCGAACATACGCGCGTGAGGATTTGCTGTCGCGATACCGAACCGGCGGGCGGCGCGCGTAACGCATCGCGATTCGAACGCATGATTGACAGGCCGCACGAGGTTGACTAGATTCACCCCATGAACGCACGTTTCGTCACGACCACCACGACCGCCAACGGCGGGCCGGGGGGAGGTTGCACGTCGTAGATTCATGCGTCACATCATCCCCAGGAGCCCCGCCGGCAACGGACGGGGCTTTTTTCATGCTCCGTTCGACCGGCACCCCAGTCAACGGAGAACGTGATTGACGATTTCGATCATCGAGTGCTTGGCAGCAGACTCGATCTGTTTCACCAGCAGGATGAAAGTCCGGGCGCCATCTTCTGGCATCCGCGCGGCATGGTCCTTTACCGGACCGTCGAGGAATACATCCGCGCCAGGATGCGGCAAGCCGGCTTCGCCGAAGTCAGGACACCGCAGATCGTGTCGCGCGGCCTGTGGGAGCAGAGCGGCCACTGGGAGAAGTTCGGGAAGAACATGTTCTCGCTCGAGAGCGACAGCCACCCATACTGCCTCAAGCCGATGAGCTGCCCGTGCCATGTGCAGCTCTTCAGGAAGGGCGTTCGTTCGTATCGCGACCTGCCGGTCCGCTACGCGGAATTCGGCGCGGTGCACCGCGCGGAGCCGTCGGGCGCGCTGCACGGGCTGATGCGCGCCCGCGCCTTCACGCAGGACGATGCGCATGTGCTGTGCCTGCCCGATCAGGTCGAGGTCGAAGTCGCGCGATTCTGCGTGCTGCTGAAGACGATCTACGCGGACTTCGGGTTCGACGGGTTCGACGTCGCGCTGTCGACGAGGCCGGCGGTTCGCGCGGGCGACGATGCGGTCTGGGATCGGGCGGAAGCGATGCTGGCGTCCGCCGCCCGAGCGGCCGGCCTGGATTTCGCGATGCTGCCCGGGGAAGGCGCGTTCTACGGCCCCAAACTCGAGTTTCATCTGCTCGACCGTCAGGGGCGGAAGTGGCAGTGCGGGACGATCCAGCTCGACTTCGTGTTGCCGGAGCGGCTTGGCGCAACCTATGTCGCGGAAGACGGCGTGCGCGCGACGCCCGTCATGCTGCATCACGCGGTGCTCGGCAGCCTCGAGCGGTTCATCGGCATCCTGCTCGAGCATTACGAGGGATGGTTGCCGACGTGGCTGGCCCCCGACCAGATCGTCGTCGCGAACATCGGGCAGGACGAACGCGCATTTGCGGACAACACGGCGTTCGCGTTCGAGGACATCGGTTGCCGGGTGCTGCGGGATTTCCGTGCCGAGCGCTTGCCGCGCAAGATCTTCGACGCGCGGGAACTCGCCGCGCCGATCGTCGCGGTGGCCGGGCGGAAGGAAGCGCTGGCCGGCGAGGTGTCGCTGCGGATGAGGAACGGGGAGCAGCACGTGCTGTCGATCGACGCTGCGCTTGTGTACCTGAAGCAGCATGTGCGTGCACCCTCCGCGACGCGTGTGTTTCGCTCGCCGGTTTGACCCGGCGGCAGGCCCGTCCATGTGAAGAACGCGTTGGATGGGCGGGCCGATCGCCGTCGTGGTGAGCGGCTCGCGTATCGATGCGGGTGCCGGCGACGGCGCCGTGCTACCCGCGTGCGATGACCCGCGCCTTCACGCACTTGAGCCACAGCCGGGCGGCCCCGACACCGCCCGCGACCGGAATCCGCGGCAGCAGGAACGGATCGTCGGCCGCGCCGGCACATCCGCGCCGGGTCGTCGTCGCATTGTCGTATCCGGCGTCCGCGACCTGGTCGCGTACCCGCGCATCCAGGTCGCCGTACGGGTAGCAGAACGATTCGACGGGGTGGCCGCTCAATGCCTCGAGGCGCCGCTTCGACTCGCTTACCTGATGATCCGACTCGAACCCGGGCACCTGCGACAGCGCGACGTGATCGAGCGTATGCGAGCCGACTTCATGGCCATGGTCGCGCCACATGAGCATGTCCTCGCATGTCATCAGCGGTGAGCGCGCGGTGTCGTCAGCCGCATCCCAGTCGTTCTGGCCGCCGAAGCGGCCGGCGACGAAATAGCAGGTCGCGGTGAACCCGAGTGCGTCGAGCACCGGCATCGCATGGGTCAGTACGTTGCGAAAACCGTCGTCGAACGAAATGCCGAAGACCTTGCCGCTGCGCTCGCCGCGCAGATACGGCCGCAGTTCACGCACGCTCAGCCCGCGGTAGCCGAGCCGCTTGAACAGCGTCATCTGGCGGCGGAACGCGTCCGGTGCGACGCTCAGGCCGCGTAGCCGGTCGGCCGGCGGCGGCAACGGGCGTATCTGGTGATACATCAGGATCGGATGGCGCGTGGCGGAAAGAAACATCGGCAGCCCGGGAAAAACGCGGCGTTACGCGGCCTTGCGGAAGATCCGCAGGGTCTTGAATTCGCCGATCTCGACGAAATCGGCGTTTGCCGCCCACTGCGCGATGATCGGCTCGGCCTTGCGGTATGCCGACGAGCCCTTGTAGAACAACAGGTGACCATTGGGCGCGGTATGGCGTGCGAACAGGTCGAGCACCTCTTCGTCCGTTTTCGCGCCATAACGGCTGTTCGACTCGTCGCGGAATTCGCACAGATGGAACAGCGTGACGACGTCGAATGCCGGCAGCAGGCCCGAATTGCTCGTATAGATGTCGCCGAAATACGCGAGGTAGGTCTTGCTGATCTCCGGTTGCCGCGTGACGAGCTCGACGTACGACTTGTATTCCTTCGGCGATGCCGTCACGCCGAAAACGGTGTTGTTCAGGTGCGGCCGCGCGCATTCCATGCCGACATGGTGATGGCCGCCGGTGCCGAAGTGATAGATGCGCACGCCCCTGAGACGCACGGATTCCAGCCATTCGACGAAGTGCACGTCGCACGGACATTCCTGCGTCCGCAAATCCCAGTACTTCTTCCAGATATTCATTGCCATCAAGCGGACCTCATGGATGTCACCCAGCGGTAGGGGTTGTGTCGAATCGATTTCTGATAGACGGACAGCGTCGCGTCGACGAAGGTGTCGAACGAGAACTCGCGCTTGCCTTTCAGCCGCGCGCTGCGCCCCATCGAACGGACGCAGCCGGGTTCGCGCACGATCGCGCGCAGGATGGCCTCGATCGCTTCGGGCTCGCGCGGCGGGACGACCCAGCCGTCGATGCCCGGCTCGACGTTCTCGGGCAGCCCGCCCACGCGTGTGACGATCGCGGGGCAGCCGAGCGACATCGCTTCGCGGCACGCGTACGACAGGCTCTCGTGGTACGACAGCACGAACGACACGTCGACGATCGCGAACGGCGCCCGTACGTCGTCGAGGCGACCTGTGAACGCGGTGCGCGACGCCATGCCGTGCCGCGCGATCTGTTCGCGCTGCTCGCCGGACGGCTCCGCGCCGACCAGCAGCACGCGAAACCGCTCGCGCTCGCTTTCGGGCAGCCGGCCCAGCGCCGCGATCAGGTCCATCCAGCCTTTCTCCGGCGCGGTGCCGGCGCTGCTGCCCAGCACGATTGCGTCCGCGCCGGACGGCCCGAACAGCGCGATCTTGCGGCGGCGGATTTCGTCGCCGGCCAGCCGTTCGGCGGCCGGGCGGCGCACGCCGTGCTTCACGACCGTGACGTTTCCATACGGCGAACGCAGCGCGAGCATGCTCGCGACATAGTCGCTGACCGCGATGGTGTGGTCGGTGGCGAGCCGTGCGCGCAGCAGGTTGCCGAAACTGTCGGCCCGATAGGTGTTGTGCTTGGTGAGCACGACCGCGGGCCGGTAGCGGCACCCGAGCAGCGCGAGCATGACCTGCCGGTGGTCGGCGGACCCGTTCACGTGGATGACGTCGAAGCGCTCGGCGACGATGCGCCGGCGCAGCCGGACGATTTCCTGGCACAGCCGGTTCCAGCGCGGCTTGAATTCCATGTCGAAGATGGCCACGTCGGGGCTGTCGTTCAACAGACGCGACAGGCGGCTTCCCGCCGGCGACGCGACGGTCACGCGGTGATGCCGGCTCATCGCGGCGGCGAGATCGCGTACGTAGGTATCCTGGCCGCCGCCGTAGTCGCCGTGGAAGTTGGTGTACAGAATGTTCATCACGATGCCGCTTTTCCTCGATCGCCCATTAAAAGGACTACTGATGAAATGAATGGCTCAACCCGTCGGGAGCAATGACTCGAACACGGTGCCGCGTTTGCGGCTCGCGATCGCGGATCGACGCCCGGGCATGGCGCCAACGCGAATCATTTCCAAATATTACATATCGTTTACGTATCGTAGTGTCGAGGTCTGCGCATCTTTGTGAGAATGTGTCGCGATCGCTTGACCGTCTCGGCCGCCTGCGCGGAGCGTGGCGCTGACGCGTGCGTGCGCGTAACCCGTTTGCCACGGCGGCGCCGACCGATTTCTCGCCGCTCGGCCGGGCTGTTCCACGCCGGCCGGCCCTCGCCAGGGGCGTGCTGGATCGCGACAAAACCTGTTTTGCCGGCGACATCCGGACACAGATCAACCGGCGCCGCTTTCAGATTTGAAAGCCGGTGCGCCATTTGCGTTAGAATGCCCCCCCTTGTCCGCCCTGGCGACCGCCAGGGCGGACTGGTCGCCCGCGTGGCGGCACAGGTTCCGATTCGCAGCCGGACGCGAATGATTTGCCAGCCGTTAGCAACATACGTTTTGTGATTTGGATTACTAATGAAGAAGAAGCACAACATTACCAAGTACATCGTCATTGCGATGATGCTTGGTATCGCCGTGGGTTATGCATGCCACAGCGCGTTTCCCGACCCGAAGATGGCGAAGGAAGTCGCCGGTTACGTGTCGTTGCTGTCTGATGTATTCCTGCGCTTGATCAAGATGATCATTGCACCGCTGGTCTTCGCGACGCTGACCGTCGGCATTGCGCAGATGGGCGACGGCAGCGCGGTGGGCCGTGTGGGCGTCAAGGCGTTCGGCTGGTTCTTCATCGCGTCGTTCACGTCGCTGCTGCTCGGCCTGCTGACCGCGACGATCCTGCAGCCGGGCAGCCACCTGAGCCTGCCGCTGCCGCCTTCCGATGCGGCCCTCAACCTGAAGACGGGCGCCTTCACGCTGAAGGACTTCGTGGTCCACCTGGTGCCGAAGTCGATCGCCGAGGCGATGGCGAACAACGAAATCCTGCAGATCGTCGTGTTCTCGATCTTCTTTGGCACCGCGCTGTCCGCGCTCGGCGACGCGGGCAAGCGCCTGACCGGCGTGATCGAGGATCTCGCGCAGGTGATGCTGAAGGTGACGGGCGCGGTGATGTGGTTTGCGCCGGTCGCGGTGTTCGCGGCGCTCGCGTCGACGATCACGACCGAAGGGCTCGGCATCCTGCTGACGTTCGCGAAGTTCATGGCGAGCTTCTATCTGGCGCTCGCGCTGCTGTGGGGCGTGCTGACGCTCGCCGGCGTGACGTTCCTCGGCAAGCGTGCGTTCACGCTGATCCGGCTGATTCGCGAGCCGTTCCTGCTGTCGTTCGCGACGGCGAGTTCCGAGGCCGCGTATCCGAAGCTGCTGGACGCGCTCGACCGCTTCGGCGTGAACCGCAAGATCTCGAGCTTCGTGCTGCCGATCGGGTATTCGTTCAACCTCGACGGCTCGATGATGTACTGCACGTTCGCGGTGCTGTTCATCGCCCAGGTGTACGGCATTCATCTGCCGCTGGGCACGCAGATCACGATGCTGCTGATGCTGATGGTGACGTCGAAGGGGATGGCCGGCGTGCCGCGCGCGTCGCTGGTCGTGATCGCGGCGACGCTCAACCAGTTCAACCTGCCCGAAGCCGGGTTGCTGCTGATCATGGGCGTCGACATGTTCCTCGACATGGGGCGCTCGGCCACCAACGCGGTCGGCAACTCGATCGCGGCCGCGGTGGTCGCGAAGTGGGAAGGGCAACTCGGCGAACCGCGCGACGACAATGATTCGGACGCCGGCACGGTAACCGAGGTAAAGGTGCGGGAGACATCGGCATGATGCATGGCAGCGCGGCGACGCGTTGCCTGATCCGCAGTCGATGACAATCGCCGGCCAGGATTCGCGACGGATTCTGGCCGGCGATTTGTTTTGCGCAATGATTTTGCGCCGCATTCGGCGGCCTTTTTCGATTCTCCGCTAAAAGCGTTTGCCGTTTCAATCCGTCGCCGCTGGACGAGCGGCGATATTCCCGCAGGCGAACGCCCGATTCTCCCCATTCCCGTGCCGGTGCGTAAGTGAACATTCACTGTCGCGCACTCGTGCTTGCCGCAAGCACGAGCGGACCGCAATTTTTTTCGATTTATATAACGCTATTCTCGCCCTGCTCATTATCGAACGCATGCCGTACGTAATACCGATTGCGCCGGATGATTCACGGGAAGAATTTACGCATTGCGGATTTCAAGCCATCTGGCCGGCCGGTCCCTCAGGTGAATGTCTGCATCATTCAGGAGAGCAACCGTCATGGTCGCCAGCAAACGAATCCAGGCTGCGCTTGTTGCCGCGGCGATCGCCGCGATTGCGCCGGCCGCGCACGCGGGTAATACCACCGACTGGCTGGCGAACACCTACGGTACGCTCGCGGCGCACGTCGGCAACGTCGCGCGCGCGATGTGGGTCGCGCCCGAAGGCGTGATCTATACCGCGTCGATGTGGGACGAGGATGAAGGCGGTGTGGCGATCTACCAGAACGGCAAGAGCATCGGCTCGATCGGCACGCATTCGGAATTCCAGGGCAGCGCGATCACCGGCAACGCGACGTCGCTCTTCGTCGCGCTGCAGCCCGGCAAGACGTACGGCAGCGGCGCGGTGGGGCGCTACAACCGCGCGACGAAATATCGCGACCGCGTGATCCAGATCAGCGCGGCGACCAACCAGCCGCGCATCGACGTCGTCACCGGGCTCGCGACGGCCGGTTCGCTGCTCTATGCCAGCGACTTCTACGGCAATCGCGTGCGCGTATTCACCACCGACGGCGTGTGGCAGCGGGACATCGACGTGTCGGCGCCGGGCGCGCTCGCGGTGGACGGTGCGGGCAACGTGTGGGTCGCCCAGAAGAGCGCGGGCTCGATCGTCGGCTTCAGCCCGGCGGGCGCGTTGCTGAACACGATCCGGATGCCGGCCGGGTCGCGGCCGTCGGCGCTGTATTTCGATGCGGCGGCCGGCCAGCTGCTGGCGGGCGACGAAGGCCCCGACCAGAACATCAAGCGCTATACGGTGGCGGGCCGACCGGCGCTGGTCGGCACGTTCGGCGTGCGCGGCGGCTATCTCGACACGACGACGGGCATCAAGGGGCAGGTCGGCGCGCAGCGCTTCACGCGCATCGTCGGGATCGGCAAGGACACCGGCGGCAACCTGTACGTGCTCAACAATCCGTGGGGCGGCAGCTGGGATCTCGGCCGCAACGGCGCGACCGACATTCATGCGTACAGCGGCACCGGGAGCCTGCGTTATACGCTGCAGTCGTTGAATTTCGAAGGCATCGCCGCGCCGGATCCCGTCACGGACGGCGCGCTGTTCTATGGCGGCACGCACGTGTACAGCGGCACCGCGGGCGGCAAGTTCGTCGCGAACACCGTCGATCCGTTCGCGTACCCGGCGGACCCGCGCATCAACATGAGCGACACGCAGCGCGACGAACACTTCGGTCTGCTCACGTCGGTGGGCACGAACCGGATTCTCGTCGCGGCCGGCCAGAATCCGCCGGTCTTCTACTTCTACCATTTCAACGCGGCGAACGGCTATATCGCGATTCCGGACGGCTCGATTCCGGGCCCCGCATTCAACACGACGCAGCGCGTGACGAGCGGCTTCAGCATCGACAGCAAGGGCGGCGTGTGGGCGGGCCTCGACAAGACCGGCGCGATCACGCATTACCCGCTGACCGGCTTCGACGCGAACGGCAAGCCGTCGTGGGGGCCCGGTGTCGCGACGCGCATTCCGGCCAGCATCCTGCCGCTGACGCGCATCGTCTATCTCGCGGACAGCGACACGATGGTGCTCGCGCAGGGTGCGCCCGGCAGCAACGACTGGACGTCGATCGGCACGCGCATCGAGGTGTACCACGGCTGGAGCGCGGGCAACACGACGAAGCCCGATCCGGTGATCACGCTGCCGCACAGCGGCGCCAAATCGATCGACGCGGTCGGCAATCATCTGTTCGTCGGCTACTGGTTCAGCAGCAGCGGACCGCTGTGGCCGAACGTCGACGCGTTCAACCTCGCCACCGGCAATCTCGACACCACGCTGGTCAATGCGAGCCCCGCCACGGTCGATACGAGCAGCGCGATCGACGCGATGTACAGCCTCCGCGCGTACCGTCGATCGAACGGCGAGTACGTGGTGATGAAGAACAACGTGAAGGGGAACAGCATCACCGTGTACCGCTGGACGCCTTGATGTGCCGGGCGTGCGGCCGCGTTGCGCGGCGCGGCATTCCCCAACCTCCCGACGCGGAAACGCGGTTCCGTGCACAATGACAGCGGCACACGCAGGCGCTGCGTGTGCGTGCACGATGAACCGGCGCGGCGCTCCATGCCGCGCTTCTTACGCTCGAAGCGACGATAACGATGAAGATGAAGACGACACCGAACCGCCTGGTGCTGATTGCCGCGCTGGCCGGCGCACTGTGCGGCCCTGTTCACGCGCAGACGGCCGCGACCGTCGCGACCGTCAACGGCACGCCGATCACGCAGGCCGACGTCGATACGCTGCTGCGTGCGTCCGGGCAACCCGACTCGCCGCAGGTCCGGCAGGCGATCAAGAACCAGCTGATCACGCGCGTGCTGGTGCAACAGGCCGCCGAAAAGGCGAACTACGGCGACAAGCCCGAGGTCAAGGCGGCGGTGCAGCAGGCGAAGGTGACGGCCGAGGTGCAGCTGTACCTGCGCGACAACGTGAAGCCCGAGCCGGTGACCGACGAGCAGGTGAAGGCGCGCTACGACGCACTCGTCGCGACGCTCGGCAAGAGCGAATACAAGCCGCGCGTGATCGTCGTCAAGGATCCGGTGACGGCCGCGACCGTGCTGAGCGAACTGAAAGCGGGCAAGTCGTTCGACGGGCTCGCGCGGCAGTACAGCATGGCGCCGAGCCGCGACAGCGGCGGCGAGCTGCCTTGGGTGAGCTTCAACACGCCGGCGGCGGAAGGCAAGACGGGCGGGTTACCGCTGCCGGTCGCGCAGGCGCTCGAGAAACTGGCCGTCGGCGCGACGACCAAGGATTCGATTCCGGTCGACGGTGTGCGGGCGATCGTGAAGCTGGATGCGAAGCGGCCGACGCAGGTGCCGGGTTTCGAGGCCGCGAAGCCGGGACTTCAGCAGCAGCTGCAGGCGATCGCGGTCGAGAAGGCGAGCGCGCAGATGATCGGCGATCTGCTGAAGGACGCGAAGATCACGCAGTAACGCGACGGCGATATCGCGCGCGTCATGCGCGCCAGATCAGGTTCGCGCTCGTGGCGGTTTCCGACGCGAGCCGGAAGCCGAGCCGTTCGTAGAGCCTTCGCGCCGGGTTGCCGTGCAGCACGCTCAGCGAGACCGGCACGTGCTCGCGTGCGGCGTCGGCCAGCAAGGCGCGCAGCACGGCCTCGCCGATGCCGCGGCACTGGTGCGCGGGGAGGATCTGGATCTGGTGGACGTGCCACTCGACGGCGGTGCGCGTCACCTTCAGCAGGCCGATCGCGGCGGCACCTTCGCAGACGATCATCGCGTCTTCGAAGTGGGTGCGGATGCGCTGGTCGTGCGCTGCGTCGTCGGTCGGTGCGCCGACCCGCTGCAGGTGCTCGGTCATCGTCAGTCGACGGAGCGTCAGCAGGAAGGGGAGGTCGGCGGCGGAGGCAGGACGCAGATCGATCGCCGTTTTCATGATGGGTGACGGATTGCGTTGGGCATTGGAGCGGCGACGCGGATCACAGGCCGGGCAACTGAATCTGCCGGCCGGCCGGACGATGTTCGAGGACATCCGTGACTTCGTATTCGGTTTTTGCCCCGTCCGAAGTTTGCCATTGCTGCATGCGGACATTGCAGACGAGCACGTCCCCCTTGCTGAAACTGATCTGGCTGTTGTTCACGCGCGACAGGAAGCCGGCATCCGTGATCGCCGCATGAATCGTCGACGTGCCGTCGTGCAGCCGCCATTTGTTGTCGTCCTTGAACGCGAGCGACACGATCGAGAACGCCATCTTGCGATGCTCGTCGAGCAGGAGCGCATCGGCTGGCTCGGGCGCGTGAAACCACGCAATTTCGTGGCGGGCGACCGTCTCGAACACTTGCGTATCGGTGCCGGCCGCGAACATCTCGATGCCTTCGTGCGCGAGCGGCGCAAGGACCTGCGCGGTTGCGTGGCGAACGCGGACGTCGCGCAACAGCGTGAGGACGGGCAGGTCGATCTCGAGTTCGTCGCCGTCGACCTGCAGCACCGCGCCGTGGTCCTGCACCCGCACGTGCCGGATCTCGCGTCCGCGCTGCCACTTGAGGACGGCGAAAAGCCCCTTGCTCGCCTTGGGCGCGGCGATGCCGAGCGCCGTCAGGATCGTGACCGCATTGGCGAGCGCCGTGCCTTCGTTGCCGCTCAGCATGTCGCGCATGCGGCCGAGCAACGAGGTCGCGAGCGTGAAGTCGATGCCGAAGCTGCCGGTCTTGAAGCTGCCGCGCACATTCACTTGCGGCCGAACCTGATCGCCGCACAGTGCACGCGTCGACGCGTCGAGCAAATCGCCGAATGCAAGCAGCGCGGGCGCGAGTTCGCGCACGTCCATCTCGGACGATTCGAGCGCGGGGCCGTCGTACGTGACGCGAAATCGGCTCATGGCATCAAAGGGGCCGAGATCGGCCGGGCCGGGACGGTTTCCATTGCATGTGGTCATGTCGAATGCGGGCTGGAAAGGTGGACGATACCCGAAACGAGTGCTTCCGGATGTCTTTCATGATGGGGGTGAACGACCTGCCATGCGCGAATTTGGCCATTCGGCCAGGGGGACACGCGGACGTGTCCCGACAGCATCCGGCCACCCGCGAACTTTTCCGATATCTTCCCGGTCCCAACCGCCGGCTTGCGGGCACGCCGGCGCCGCCGAACGCGCCGCCGGTCCCCGGTATTCCCCGGCCCGCGCCGTCCGCATATCATTCGCACATCGCGCACCTGCAGGCCGCAGGCGCGGCATACAGGGATTCTCGATGGACACCAAACGATCGCGGCCGGGGCTCGTCGCCGCGCTGCTCTGGGCGGCGCTGTATCTCGCGACCGGCTACATCTCGCACGAGTTCAACGGCCCCGTCCGGCTGACGGGCTATATCTGGCTGCCGGCCGGCGTGACGGTCGGCGCGTTCATGCTGCGCCCGGTGCGCGACTGGCCGACGCTGGCCGGCGCGTTCCTCGTCGGCCAGCTCGCGCTGACCGCGATCGAACACGGCAGCCTCGTCAACGCCGTGCTGTTCACGGTCGACGAGGTCGGCGCGGCCGCGCTGGCCGTCTGGCTCGTGCAGCGCGTGCGCTTCTCGCTCGAAGGGCTGTACTTCCTGCGCTCGGTGATCCTCGCCGGGCTGATCGCGGGCGTCGTCGGCGCGATCGGCGGCGCGGCGTGGTACACGACGGTCAAGGGCGCGCCGTTCTTCGACGTGTGGTCGGTGTGGGCCGCGTCCGATTTCGTCGGCGTGCTGCTGGTCACGCCGGTGCTCGCGTCGTGGTCGCGTTTTCGCGCGCACCGCTCCGGCGACCACGAGCGCTTCGACCTGATGCTCGGCATCGTCGCGTTCGCGCTGCTCGGGCTCGTCGCGCTCGCGATCTTCGACGGCGACACGTCGCGGAAATTCGGCACGGGCGCCGGCTTCGCGCTCACCTATGTCCCGCTGTTCCTGGCCGTTGCGGTCACGCTGCTGCTCGGCGGCCGCGCGGGCTCGTCGTCGGTGCTGGTGCTCGCGCTGATCGTGATCGAGCAGACCGCGCAGGGCGACGGCCCGTTCTCGTCGTTCCACGAACACTACGGCAGCGCGCTGCTCGAAGCGCAGCTTTATCTCGCGGTTGCATCGCTGCTGGTGCTGGCGGTCAGCACGCTGAAGACGACCCGCGAACGCGTGCACGAGCATGCGGCGGTGCTGCAGAACAACATGGAGCTCGCGCTCGCGAGCGCCGGCCAGATCGCGTACGTGCTCGATCCGGAGTCGGGCCGGATCGACTGGAGCGGCGACGTCGAGCGCGTGTTCGGCGTCGGCGTCGACGCGTCGCAGATCGCGAGCGTGCCGCTCGTGCTCGAACGCGTGCAGCCGGGCGACCGCGAAGCACTGAGCGACTACTGGAACGCGGAGATCGCGGGCGAGGACCGCGCGTCGCTGTCGCTGCGCATCGTGCTGCGCGACGGCGGCACGCGGACGATCACCGACCACGGCGCGCCGCTGCTCGATTCGAACGTCGACGTGACGGTGGTCGCGGGCGTCTGGCAGATCGAGCGCGTGTGGCCGGCGGACGAATGAGCGGGCACGCGTCATGACAGGGCGTACGGGCGTCCTGCTGATCCATGGGCTCGGTGGCACGCAATACGATCTCGGTTCGCTGCACAAGGCGATGCGGCGCGCGGGCGCCGACCCGCACATGATCACGCTGCCGGGGCACGGCACGCGCCCCGAGGATCTGGTCGGCGTGCGCGCGGAGGCGTGGCTCGACGCGGTGACCGAACAGTATCGTGCGCTGGAACGCGAGTACGACACGCTGCATGTCGCGGGGATGTGCATGGGCGCGCTGGTCGCGCTGCTGCTGTGCCACCGCGTGCAGCATGCGCGCGGCCGGCTCGCATTGCTGGCCGCGCCGGTATTCATCGACGGCTGGTCGACGCCGTGGTATCGGTCGCTGCGGCACGTGCTGTATCGCGTGCCGGGGGTGGCGGAACGGATGCGCGTCGAGGAAGGCGATCCGTTCGGCGTCAAGAACGCGACGATCCGCGCGATCGTGAAGAAGAAGTTCGAGCGGCAGGACGGTTTCCACTATGCGTGGGTGCCGCTCGCGTGCGTGCGGCAGGTCGACCGGATGCGCGACTGGGTGCGCGAGGCCGCGCCAGGCACGCCGTGCCCGACACTCGTGCTGCATGCGCGCGAGGACGAACTGACGAGCCTGCGCTCGGCCGATTTCCTGCTGGAGAAGATGCCCGACGCGCGCGGTATCGTGCTGGAAAACAGCTATCACATGATCTGCGCGGACAACGATCGCGACGACGTCGCGCGGCACGTGCTCGAATTCTTCGGCTTCGATCCCGTGCATGCGGTGAGCCCGGCGATGGCGCGCAGGCTGGGGCGGCTGGAATCCTGATACCTGCTCACGCCGCTTCCGGCCGGCGGGCGAGCCGCTCGCGGACCGCCGGCGACGCCAGGCATGTCGCCACCGCCTCGTAACCGGGCGCGCCCGGGTAAGGCGCCACCCGTGAAGGCGGGCTGTGATTGGCCGGGCACAACAGGATGGTTTCGTCGGGGCCGACGGCCGCCAGGTCGAGGATCGCCGACGAGCGCGTGAGCAGGAACAGCGGCCGCCTGCCGGCGGCGGCGCGTTCACGCAGATGGGCCATCAAGGCCAGTTGCGTGGAACGGTCGAGATCCTGCTCGATCATGTCGACGACCAGCGTGCGCGGGCCTTCCGCTTCGAGGTTGACGAGCAGCGCGGTCAGCGCTGCCGACGGCGTGGCGCCCCTGTCGGCGAGCGAGGTCAGCGCTCGGTCGACGCACGACTTCAGCGCTGGATCGGCGCGCACTGCCGCGCATGCCGCCGCACAGTCGTTTTCCAGCCGATCGAGCCCCACGAACACCGCACCGGGCAGCGCGTCGGCCAGCCGAAGCGCGAGCCGCGTCTTGCCGCTTCCCAGCGAGCCGATGATGTAGTTCAGCGGCCGGATATCGCGACACTCGAACCATTCGCCGCCCCACGGCCACGGCAGGCTGAACGCGACGCCGGTACCCGAATCGTCGAGCAGCCGCGTCAGCTCGCCGCCGGCAGGCATCCGGCCGCGCGCGAGGCCGGCGCGGATCGCGCGCACGCGGTCCATCTTGCGCACCAGATCCTGAACGCCGCGATCGAGCGCGGCTTCGTGTGCCGCCAGTGCGGCATCGAGGCTGCGCGCATCGCCGTCGAGCACGTCCGCCACCTGCGCGAGGCTGAGGCCGAGCTTGCGCAGTGCCGCGATGTCGGCGGCGCGGGCGAGGTCGTCCGGGCCGTACGCGCGGTATCCGGCCGGCGTGCGCTCCGGCATGACGAGGCCATGCTGCTCATACAGCCGCAGCGCCTTGGTCGAAACACCAAGCTGCGCGGCGGCCGCGGATGCGTTCAAACGGGGCGTGGACCTACCCATCCGTCACCTCTTTGCGGTCGATTGGTTGCGTCCAGCATAAAGGCGACCCCAAGGGCCGGGTCAAGCGCGATGGCGCGGCCGCTCAGTCGGCGGCCGCGAATTCCTCCCGCAACGCCCGATACAACCGCCGATACCGCGTGAGCCGCCCCGCCAGCCGATCGACCGACGCCGAATCGGGCGCGACCGTCTCCGTCACCGGCGGCGCGACGCAGACTGCCTCGAGCGGGTCGCCCGTCGCCGCCAGTCGCGCCAGACGCGCGGCGCCGAGTGCCGCGCCGACGGCACCGTCCGCATGACGCTGCATCGCGAGCCCGGTCGCATTCGCGCACAGCCGCGCCCAGAACGCGCTCTTCGAGCCGCCGCCGATGAACGACACCGTGTCGAGCGTCGTGCCGGCCGCACGCAGCGCGTCGTAGCCGTCGGCCATCGCGAACGCGACACCTTCCATCACCGCATAGGCGAGGTCGTCCGCGTCGTGCTCGTTGGACAACCCGAAGAACACGCCGCGCGCATGCGCGTCGTTGTGCGGCGTGCGCTCGCCGCCGAGATACGGCAGGAACAGCGGCGCACGCGCCGGATCGGCGTGCTCGGCGCGCGCGGCCAGCGCGCCGGCGGTCGTGCCGTGCGCGCGCGCGAGCCAGTCGAGGCTCGCGGCGGCCGACAGGATCACGCTCATCTGGTGCCAGCGTCCTTCGATGCAGTGGCAGAACGCGTGCACCGCCGCATCCGGGTTCGGCGCGAAGCGGTCGTTGCCGGCGAACAGCACGCCGGACGTGCCGAGCGACAGGAAGCCGCTGCCGGCGCCCGTGACGCCCATGCCGACCGCCGACGCCGCGTTGTCGCCGGCCCCGCCGGCGATCGTCACGGGCCCCGCGATGCCCCATTCGCGCCGCAGCGCATCGCGCAGTTGCGCGGCCGGCGCATTGCCTTCGACGAGGCGCGGCATCTGCGCGCGCGACAGCTCGGTCGCGGCGAGCATCCGGTCGGACCAGTCGCGGCGCGCGCAGTCGAGCCACAGCGTGCCCGACGCATCGGACAGGTCGGACACGAATTCGCCGGACAGGCGCCAGATCAGGTAATCCTTCGGCAGCAGCACCTTGTGCACCGCGCGGAACACGGCCGGCTCGTACTTCGCGAGCCACAGCAGCTTCGGCGCGGTGAAACCCGGCATCGCCATGTTGCCGGTGATCGCGCGCGACTCCGGCACCAGCGCCTCGAGTTCGACGCATTCGGTGCCGGCGCGCGTGTCGTTCCACAGGATCGCGGGCCGCAGCACCTGGTCCGCGCGATCGATCAGCGTCGCGCCGTGCATCTGCCCGGACAGCGCGATGCCGCGCAGCGCGGCGAAGCCGGCCGGATGCGCGGCGCGCACCGACGCGATCGCATCGAGCATCGCGTGCCACCACGCCTGCGGGCTCTGTTCGGACCAGTGCGGATGCGGGCGGCTGATCGACAGCGTGGCCGAGCCGGTCGCGAGGGGCACCGAGCCGGAATCGGTGAGGAGAACCTTGACCTCGGACGTGCCGAGATCGATGCCGAGAAATGTCACGTATGAAGCGTCCTGTCTGGGGCGCGCGGCGGCGCGCGTCGCGGGAGCGGCGCGTCGTCGTCGCGGCCGTGCGGTTCGTTGAGGCGATGCAGCGCGCGGAACTTCGACGGCGGCACCTGTTTCATCGCGAGAAACTGACGGTTGAAGTTCGACAGGTTGTTGAAGCCGACCCGGTAGCAGATGTCGGTCACCGTCAGGTCGGAAAACATCAGCAACTCGCACGCCTCGTTGATGCGCAGCCGGTTCAGGTAGCGCACGAACGACGAGCCGGTATGGCGGCGGAAGAACCGCGTGAAGGTGCTGACGCTCATGCCGGCGAACGCGGCGACGTCGGTCTCGCGCAGCACGCCGGGCAGGTTCTGCTGCAGGTACGACAGCACCTGGTTGATGGTCGACGACATGTAGTGCTGCGCGTCGCTGCGGTAGCCGGGGCCCGCGAGCACGCGCCGCTCGCGGCACGACGACAGCCGGTCGAACAGCGACATCAGGATCTCGACGCGCCGGCAGCCGTGCGCGTTCGCGAGCTCGAGCATCAGCGGCGCGACCTCGATGCCGATGCGGTCGGGAAACTGCACGCCACGCGCCGCGTCGTCGATCAGGTCGATCACCGGCTGCAGCTCGCTGAACGCGCCGACCATCTTCTCGATCGCATCGCGCGAGAACTGCAGCACGACGTCGCGCGACGGCACACGCTCGCCGTCGGGGAGTTCGCTGACCCAGTTGTGCGGCAGGTTCGGCCCGGTGACGATCAGGTTGCCGGGGCCGAAATCGCCGATATGGTCGCCGACGAACACCTTGCCGTGCGACGCCTGGATCAGATGAATCTCGTATTCGGGATGAAAGTGCCACTTCGCGACCGAATGCGGATAGTCGTGGACCCACGCGCGGAACGATTCGTCGCGGTGGGTGGGAACGATCTCGAGATCCGGGTTCATCGTGTGCTCCGTCGGGCGTGCCGGCGTGCTACGAGCGGGACATCGACCAGCCCGTCGCGGCAGGCGGCGTGGCGCGCGTCGCGGCCGCCGGCGGGGCCGCGTGCGCGATCGGGTTCGCGTCGGGCAGCGTGACGTTGCGCTCGGTGCCGGCGTCGAACAGGTGCAGGGCTGCTTCGTCGAAGCGCAACGCTACCACGGCGCCCGGGGCCGGTGCCATCGGGGCCGGCACGAGGGCCGCGCATGGCTGGCCGTGCCAGTCGAGCGTGACGAGCGCCTCGGCGCCGAGCAGTTCGACGAGTTCCACGGTGCCGGTCAGCGCGAGCGTGCCGGGGGTCGAATCGCTTTCGGCGACGAGCCGCAGGTGATTCGGGCGGACCGCCACCTTGACCTGCTGGCCGTCCTGCAGCCGCGCGAAGCGCGACGACGCGAGCGGCCAGCGCGTGCCGTTGCAGTCGAGCACCACGGTCGCGCCGTGGCGCCCGATCGTGCCGTCCGCGAAGTTCATCGCGGGCGTGCCGACGAACCCGGCGGCGAACACGGTATGCGGCTGGCCGTACAGCTCGGCCGGCGTACCGATCTGCTCGATGCGACCGCCGCGCATCAGCACGACGCGGTCCGCGAGCGTCATTGCCTCGAGCTGGTCGTGCGTGACGTACAGCGTCGTCGTCTTCAGCCGCCGGTGCAGCCGCTTGATGTCGCCGCGCAACTGCGTGCGCAGCTTCGCGTCGAGGTTCGACAGCGGCTCGTCGAACAGGAACACGGCCGGCGTCTTGATCATCGCGCGCGCGATCGCCGCGCGCTGCTGCTGGCCGCCCGACATCGCGCGCGGGCGGCGCTCGAGCAGCGCGTCGAGGCTCAGGATGCGCGCGACGTCGCGCACGCGGCGGTCGATCTCGTCGGCCGGCACCTTCAGGCGCCGCAGGCCGAACGCGATGTTGTCGTACACCGTCATGTGCGGGTACAGCGCGTAGTTCTGGAACACCATCGCGACATTGCGCTCGCGCGACGGCAGGTCGTTCACGACCGCATCGCCGATCACGAGTTCGCCGCCGGTGATCGCCTCGAGGCCCGCGATCATCCGCAGCATCGTCGACTTGCCGCAGCCGGACGGGCCCAGCAATACGATGAATTCGCCGTCGGCGATCTCGAGGTCGAGCGGATGCAGCACGGCGGGGCCGCCGTCGTAGTGCTTCGACAAAGCCTTGCAGGTGATCTGGGCCATGGCTCAATCCATTTCGATCTGAATCTTGACGTCGCGCGGCTGGCCGCTCGCCGCTTCCTCGAACGCGCGCACGCCTTCGGAAAACGGGAACGTGCGCGAGATGAACGGCTTCACGTCGATCGCGCTGGACGCGATCAGCGCCAGCGCGCGCGGGAAGATGTTCGCGTAGCGGAAGACCGATTCGATGCGGCCTTCCTTCGCCTGCAGCGCGACCACGTCGAGCGGCACGGGGGCGACCGGCATGCCGATCAGCACCGCGCAGCCGCCCGGGCACATCAGGTCGACGAGGCCCGCATAGGCGTTCGCGCTGCCGCTTGCCTCGAACACGACGTCCGCGCCCCAGCCGCCGGAGGCTTCCGCTACGGCGTCGGCAAGCGGCCGCGTGCGCACGTCGACGGTCGTGACGGCCGGGTTGCCGGCGAACAGCGCGAGCTTCTCGGGTACGACGTCGGCGAGGATCACGCGCGCGGCGCCGCCCGCGAGCGCGCCGAGCGCCGTCATCGCGCCGATCGTGCCGGCGCCGATCACGACCGCGAGGTCGCCCGGCTTCATCGCCGCCTTCTTCGCGGCCTGCAGGCCGATCGACAGCGGCTCGACGATCGCGCCTTCGGCAAACGACACGTTGTCGGGCAGCCGGTACGTGAACGCGGCCGGGTGCACGACGAACGGCGTCAGGCAGCCGTGGACGGGCGGCGTCGCCCAGAAGCGCACGTCGGGATCGAGGTTGTAGAGCCCGCGCAGCGTCGCGGGCGAATCGAGGCGCGGCACGCCGGGCTCCATGCACACGCGGTCGCCGACGCGCAGGTGCGTGACGGCGGCGCCGGTCTCGACGACGGTGCCGGACGCCTCGTGGCCGAGCACCATCGGCGCGTCGACGCGAAACGGGCCGATGCCGCCGTGAACGTAGTAATGCACGTCGCTGCCGCAGACGCCGACCGTATGCACCTTGATCCGGACATCGCCGGGGCCGACCTGTTGCGGCAGGTCGATGTCGCGCAGCGCGAGCTCGCGCGTGCGTTCGAGTACGAGCGCTTTCAACGTTTCCTCCTTATTTTCCCTTGACCATCGAATTGAGCAGGCGGCTCAGCATGCCGACGAACACGAGCGGCGGCAGCGCGAGCAGCACCGTCGACGCATTGATCACGCCCCACGGCACTTCCTGGCCGAGCGACGTGAACGCGGACGCGACCACCGGCAGCGTCGCGCTGCGCGACGACGTCAGCGCGAGCGCGATCATCAGTTCGTTCCAGACCAGCACGAAGCTGAACACGATGCCGCCGAGCAGCGTGCTCGCGCACACCGGCAGCGCGATATGCCAGAACACCGCGTACGGGCCGTAGCCGTCGAGCGCGGCGGCTTCCTCGATCTCGCGCGGCAGCCGGCGGAACACCGGGATCGACAGCCACGTGATGGTCGACAGCGTGACCAGCAGGTACGTGACGATCATCGACAGCTTCGTGTCGTACAGCCCGAGATCGACCCAGATCGCGATCAGCGGCAGCGCGACCGCGACCGGCGGCAAAAAGCGCAGCGACAGCAGGAAGAACTGGATGTCGCGCTTGCCGCGCACCGGGTAGCGCGCGATCGCATACGCGGCCGGCACGCCGAGCACCGCGCCGATCAGCACGGCCGCGCCGACGATCGCGATGCTGTTGCCGAGCCCGATCAACACTTCGGGGCTTGACAGCACCTGCTCGTAGTTCGCGAGCGTCGGCGTGAAGATGAAGCGCGGCGTCGGCGTGACGATGTCGAGCAGGTGCTTGAGCGAATTGAGCACGGCCCAGAACAGCGGAAACGCGGCGACGAGCAGGATCGCGCCGGCGATCGCGACGGTGGAAACGGCGGCGGGGCCGCGGCGAGCCATCAGTCGTCCCATTTGTTGACCCTCTTCCAGATGAGCGTGAAGACGAGCGTGGTCGCGACCATCATCAGCACGGCCATGCCCGACGCATACGACACCTTGCCGGCGAGGCCGATGCCCTGCTGGTACGCGTAGAGATCGAGCGTCTCGGTCGCGATGCCGGGGCCGCCCTTGGTCATCACGTAGATCAGGTCGAACGAACGCAGCGACTCGACCATCTTGATGAACACGAGGCTCACGAGCGGCGCCTTCAGCATCGGCAGCGCGATGTACGCATGCACCTGCCACGTCGTCGCGTAGTCGAGCCGCGCGGCTTCGAGCGGCTCGGGCGGCAGCGTCTCCAGCAGCTTCAGGATCACGACCGCGAAGAACAGCCCCCATTGCCATACGTCGACGAGCGCGACCGCGTACAGCGCGAGATGCGGATCGGCGAGGAACGCGGTGTTCTCGATGCCGAGCGTACCGAGCAGCCAGCTCAGGATGCCGGTGAGCGGCGCGTACATGAACTTCCAGATGAACGCGGCCGACACGCGCGGCAGCAGCACCGGCATGATCAGCACCAGCGACGCAAGACGGCGCCAGCGGCCGTGCACGCGCTCGAACAGGAACACGGCGAGCGCGATTCCGACCAGCACCGCGCCGGCGACCGTGACGACTTCCCACAGCACCGACACCTCGATCGCGTTCAGGAAGCGGCGGTCCGACGCGAGCCGGACGAAATTGCGCAGGCCGACGTATTCGCTGTCCGGGTAGCGCAGCACGCGGTTGCGCAGCGCGAGGTTGATCGCGGCGACGGTCGGGACGAGGCTCAGGACCGCGAGCAGCGCGAGCGTCGGCGCGAGGAATACCCACGGCAGGCTCGTGCGGTCGCGGCGCGCGCGGCCGTGCCGGGCCGCAGGAGGGGAAGGGGCAGGGCGGACGTCGAGCGCGCGCCCGCCCGCGCCGTCATTTGCGAGCGCCATGTTCGAGCGCATCCTTCGCGTACTGGGCCGCGTCGTCGAGCGTGCCGCGGATATCCGTCTGCGTGCCGGTGAACACCTGTTCGAGCGCGATGCCGAGGTTGTCGCCGATGTCCGGCCACTGCGGCGTGCGCCAGATCGTCACCTGCGTGACGGGGTTGGTGTCGTTCAGTCCGGCCTGGATCTGCGGCGCGACGTGCTGCTTGAAGTACGGGCTGCCGATCGTGCTCGAGCGGTTGTAGTCGCTGAACACGCCGTTGCGCAGCCGCGCCTGTTCCTGGTCCTTGCTGGTCGCCCACGCGATGAAGCGGCCGGCGGCCATCCGCGTGCAGTCGTCCTTCGCGCCGACCGCCGAGATCGCGAAGCCGTGGCCGTACGCGGCCGACGGCAGCGGCGCGGGCGGGCGCGTGTAGCCGACCTTGCCGGCCACGCTCGACTTGCTCGCGTCCTCCATCCAGTCGGCGAACGGCGTCGATTCGATCATGAACGCGACCTTGCCCGAGCGGAACGCTTCGAGCGCGTTGCTCCAGTCGTAGGTCGCGGCGCCCGGCGGCGCGTACTTGAACAGGTCGCTGTAGAGCTGCGTGGCCTTCACGGCGGCCGGCGAGTTGAACGCGGGCTGGCCGCCCTTGTCGGTCCATGCGCCGCCCATCCCGAGCATGAACGGCGACCAGCGCCACACGTTCATCCCCGAGCCGCGCTGGCCGCGCGCGACCCAGCCGTACAGCTTCGGCGGCGCGTTGAGCTTCTTGATCGCGGCGACGAGCTGGTCGAGCGTCTTCGGCACCGGGATGTGCGCGGCGTCGAGCAGGTCGCGGCGGTAGAACAGGAAGTCGCCGCCGCCGATCAGCGGCGCGAAGTACGCGACGCCGTTGTAGCTCGCGACCGCGCGGCGGCCGGGCAGGAAATCGTCGTAGTCGTATTCCTTCGGGTAGTACTTGAGGAGCGGCACGATCCAGTTGGCCGACGCGAATTCGGCGACGTTTGCCTCGTCGACGTAGTAGATCTGATAGGAACCCGCGCCGGTCGACGCGTCGAGCCGCGATTTCGCGCGACGGTCGTTCTCGCCGAAATAGCTGATCTCGACCCTGGTGCCGCTCTTCTTCTCGTAGTCGGCCAGCGACTTCTCCATCACCGACAGGCCGAGGCTCTTCTGCGCGAGCACCCGAAGGGTCGGCACCTTGCAGGCTTGCGCGGCCGCGACGCCCGGCAGACAGGCGCCGAGCAGCAGGCCGGCTGCGACGATTCGCATCTTGTTCACCCGTGTCTCCTTGATTCTGCTTGTTCGAATGCCGTCGATGACGGCAGGAACAATGGTGTGACGCGGGCGATGCGATCACCACATCAAAAGAGTTTGGAAACCGATACTTTTTGCTCAGGGTCGGTCGTGCGATGCACAAAATGTGGTGGTCGGGCGGGAAGCGGGCCGGAGCCGGGCCGGTGCCGGTGTACGTGTCCGGCGCGGTGCGCAAGCTCGCGATCGCCCGGATCGAGGAACTGGAGGCGCTGCGTCACGCCACGGTCGGCACGCAGCTGAAATTCGATCGCGCCGGCGCCGTGCGCGCGGTGGTCGTGCAGGGCGCCGGCGGGAGAGGAACGGTGTCCGTGACGGAGTACACGGTGCTCGGCTTCGGCCCGCCGCTCGAACAGGTTGGACGCGAGCGGTGCGCATGAGCGCGTAACGGCGCCGCGTTACGCCGGGAAGCGCTCGCGGTCGGATGCCGGCACGAGGTTGTCGGGCCACTGCAGCTCGAAGCGCGTGCCGCCCGCGCCGGTCGGCACGCAGATGGCCTCGCCGCGGTGCGCATGCGCGATCGCCGCGACGACGGCGAGCCCGAGGCCGGTGCCGCCGGGTTGCGTATCGTCGATCCGGCGGAATGCCTGGAACACATGGGGCGCGAAATCGGCCGGGATGCCGGGGCCGTCGTCCTCGACGCTCAGCCGGCACATGCCGTGCTCGACGCGCGTCCGGATCCGGATCGCGCCGGGCACCGCATGGCGGCGCGCGTTCTCCAGCAGCGCCAGCAACGCCTGGCGGATGCGGACCGGGTCGCAGCACATGCGCCGCGTATCGAGATCGAGCTCCGGATGCTGGCCGGCGGCCTGCAGCGTGGGCGCGAACACGTCGACCACGGCGCGCACGTCGGCGGCGAGGTCGGTGTCGCGGATCTCGATGCTCAGGTGGCCGCTGTCGGCGAGGCTGACCACGCGCAGATCCTCGATCAGCCGCGTCAACCCCTCGACCTGCGCGAGCAGGCTGCGGTACAGCGCTTCGTTCGGCGTGAACACGCCTTCGGCGAGCCCCTGCAGCCGGCCGCGCAGCACGGTTACGGGCGTGCGCAGCTCGTGCGCGATCGCCGCATTCCAGAAGGTCTGCTCCTCGGTCACGCGCTGCAGCTCGCTCGCGAGCGCGTTGAAGTTGTCGGCGAGCAGCGCGGCTTCGCGCAGCGAACGGTCGCCGGCGACGGCGCGCGCGCGGAGGTCGCCGCGCGCGACGCGGCGGATGCCGTCCGTCACCGAGTTCAGCGGCACGAGGATGCGGCGTGACAGGTTGATCGCGACGACGACCGAGATCAGCAGGCCGACCAGCGTGGTCGAGACGATCCACACCCACTCCGGTCCGCTCGGGAGCCAGCTCTGCGGCTTGAAGTACTCGGGCGAGTACTGGTACAGCAGGTAGTAGAACGCGTAGGCCGTCACGACGATCAGCACCGTGATGCCGAACGCGATCGCGCCCATCGTCAGCGCGATCTGGCGGCTCAGGCCATCGAGTTTCACTCGCCGCTCCACAGTTTGTAGCCGACGCCGCGCACGCTGGCGGGCACGCCTTGTACGCCGAGGTCGTCCAGTTTCTTGCGCAGCTTGCTGACGTGGCTGTCGACCGTACGTTCCAGCGCATCGCCTTCCGGCAGGCAGGTGGCCATCAGCTCGGCGCGGCTGAACACGCGGCGCGGCGCGCGCGCGAGTTGCGCGAGCAGCTTGAATTCGGTGAGCGTCAGCACGAGCGTGTGGCGTGTGCCGCCGACCTCGACCGTCGCTTCGTGGTGTTCGAGATCGATCTCGAACGGCGCGGCGCGCAGCACGCGCTGTTCTTCCTGGCGCGAGCCGGCCATCGACCGGCGCAGCACGGCCTGCGCGCGCGCGACGACTTCGGCCGGGTTGAACGGCTTGACCACGTAGTCGTCGGCGCCGATGCGCAGCCCGGTCAGCTTGTCGATGTCCTGGTCGAGCGCGGTCAGCATGATGACCGGCGTGTCGCCGCGATGGCGGATCTCGGCGAGCACCTTCCAGCCGTCGACGTGCGGCATCTGCACGTCGAGCAGCACGAGGTCCGGCTTCAGCGACAGGTGGAGTTCGAGCGCGCGGCGGCCGTCGGCGGCGTGCACGGTGCGCAGACCGTTGCGCGCGAAGTAGGCGGTCAGGATCTCGGCGATCTCGGGCTCGTCCTCGGCGATGAGGACGAGCGCTTGCGCGCCCTGGCCGGCGCCGGGAGATGAGGAAAATTCGGGCATGGCCACTCGTTCAGATCCATCGGGGTTCCATCGAGTCGCCATACTACCGCACGGTCCGGTCGATCGAACGAAGGCGGGCAACGCGCCCGGAACAGGTGGGCGAGCGTGCAAGCGTGACGCACGGCACCGCGTGTGCTGCTACGGTTTGCTCGCGTGTGTAAAGAAGTCACGACGGAAGTCCTGGCGCCGGGACTGGAACGCGCGTGCTCATGCAACGGGCACGCGCGTTCGTGCGTCAAATCCGACCCAGCAGCACCAGCACGACGACGATGACGACGATGAGCCCGACCGAGCCCGATGGCCAGTAACCCCAGCTTCGGCTGTGCGGCCATGCAGGAAATGCGCCGATGAGCAGCAGAATCAGAACGATGATGAGGATCGTACCGAGCATCGCATCCCTCCAGAATTTATTCGACACGGTGCTGTCGCAATTTGCGTACCGCGCCGCCGGGGCCGATGCGTCCGTGGGGCGCCGCTGCCGCATCGGACGATGCGCGGCGGGCGGCCGGGATTACGCGCCGGCGTCCGTGTCGGTGGCGTCCGGCCAGAGCAGGGCCTGGGCGACGACGACGTGATCGCCGTTGAAGGTGGCGGCGGGCGATCCGTACAGGCGATAGCCGAGCGCCAGTGCATCCGATACACGGTGGCAAAACGTGGCGTCGTCCTTGCCCGTCAGCAAGCGATAGCGGGGCAGGTCGTTGGGCGGGGAATGCGACATGGTCTGGACTCCTGTGAAGGGGGCGGATCGGGCAGTATAAGTCGGACAAATCCGGGGCCGCCCGCGAGGGCAGGTGTATTTCCGTCATGAATGTCGGTTCATTCAACAAATAAATTTCAAAAATGCTGCCCCGCTGGCTATGCTGAATCCTTCACTCAGGCGGGCATGCGATGGCTGAACTCTTTCTGGTACGGCACGGGCAGGCATCATTCGGCACCGACGACTACGACCGACTTTCCGCTGCCGGCGAGCAGCAGGGCGCGTGGCTCGGCGAATACTTCGCGCGGCAGGGCCTGACGTTCGATCGCGTGATCCGCGGCACGATGACCCGCCACGCGCAGACGGTCGACGCGATCCTGCGCGGGATGGGCCGCGAGGGCGTGCCGGTCGACCGCCATCCCGGCCTGAACGAATACGACTTCCACGGGCTGTTCGCGGCGGCCGCGAGCGACTATCCGGACGTCGCGCGGCTGGCCGCCGGCTCGATGAAGGAGCACTTCCGCGCGCTCCGGCAGGTGCTGCAGCTGTGGACCGAGGACAAGCTCGGCGACGCGGCCCCCGAAACCTGGTCGCATTTCCAGCAGCGCGTCGCCGACGCACGCGCCGCGATCCGCGAGGGCGGCGGTCAGCGCGTGCTCGCGGTGAGTTCCGGCGGCCCGATCGCGGTGACCGTCCAGCAGGTGCTCGCGGCACCGCCGTCGAGCGCGATCGCGCTGAACCTGCAGATCCGCAACAGCAGTCTTTCGCAGTTTTTCTTCAATGCCGATGCGTTCCACCTCGCGTCGTTCAACGGCATCCCGCATCTGGAGGATCCCGAACGGCACGCGTGGCGAACCTACGGCTGACCCACGAACGATCGCGACGATGACGAACCCTTCCCAGCAACTCGACGTAGCCCGCCTGACGCGCTATCTGGAAACGCATGTGCCGGGCTTCGAAGGCCCGGTCGACACGGAGAAGTTTGCCGGCGGCCAGTCGAATCCGACTTTCCTGCTGAACGCGAAGAGCGGCCGCTATGTATTGCGCCGCCAGCCGCCGGGCGAACTGCTGAAGTCCGCGCACGCGGTCGACCGCGAATTCCGCGTGCTGACCGCGCTGTCGGGCACCGCGGTGCCGGTCGCGCGCCCGTATCACCTCTGCGAGGACCGCGACGTGATCGGCAGCCTGTTCTACGTGATGAGTTTCGAGGACGGCCGGATCTTCTGGGATCCCGCGCTGCCGGAACTGCCGCGGGCCGATCGCGCGACGTGCTACGACGCGCTGCTGCGGACGATGGCCGCACTGCACGACGTCGATGTCGACGCGGTGGGCCTGGCCGACTACGGCCGCCCCGGCAACTACTTCGAGCGCCAGATCGGCGTGTGGACGAAGCAGTATCGCGCGGCCGAAACGGGGCGCCTCGACGCGATGGAGACGCTGATCGACTGGCTGCCGAACGCGTGCCCCGAGGATACGGGCCGGCCGGCGCTGGTGCACGGCGATTTCCGGATCGACAACCTGATGTTCGCGCATGACGGTTATCGCGTGCAGGCCGTGCTCGACTGGGAACTGTCGACGCTCGGCAACCCGCTCGCCGATCTCGCGTATTTCTGCATGTGCCTGCGGCTGCCGTCCGGCGGGCAGGTGCGCGGGCTCGCGGGCCAGGATCGCGCGGCGCTCGGGATTCCCGACGAAGCGGCGATCGTCGCGCGCTATTGCGAGCTGCGCGGCATCGCGCCGATTCGCGACTGGCACTTCTACCTCGCGTTCAGTTTCTTCCGGCTCGCGGCGATCGCGCAGGGCGTGAAGGCGCGCGCGCTGCAGGGCAACGCATCGAGCGAGCAGGCGCTGCGTGTCGGCGAAATGGCCGGCCGGCTCGCCGAACTGGCGGTCGGCGTGATCGACGCGCATCGCTGAGCGCGCCAGGGTCGCCGGGCGGCGACACGACAATCCAATCAATGGAGGAGCACAGCAACATGGCAACGAACCTGTTCGACCTGACGGGCAAGATCGCACTGGTGACGGGCGCAAGCCGCGGCATCGGCGAGGAAATCGCGAAGCTGCTCGCGGAGCAGGGCGCGCACGTGATCGTGTCGAGCCGCAAGCTCGACGACTGCCAGGCCGTGGCCGACGCGATCGTCGCGGCGGGCGGCCGCGCGGAGGCGCTGGCGTGTCACGTCGGGCGCCTGGAGGATATCGCCGCGACGTTCGAGACCATTCGCGGCAAGCACGGGCGGCTCGACATCCTCGTGAACAACGCGGCCGCGAACCCGTATTTCGGGCATATCCTCGATACCGATCTCGCCGCGTACGAGAAGACCGTCGACGTGAACATCCGCGGCTACTTCTTCATGTCGGTCGAGGCCGGCAAGCTGATGAAGGAACACGGCGGCGGCGCGATCGTCAACACGGCGTCGGTCAACGCACTGCAGCCGGGCGACCGGCAGGGCATCTACTCGATCACGAAGGCGGCCGTCGTCAACATGACGAAGGCGTTCGCGAAGGAATGCGGGCCGCTCGGCATCCGCGTGAACGCGCTGCTGCCGGGGCTCACGAAGACGAAGTTCGCGGGCGCGCTGTTCGCCGACAAGGACATCTACGAGACGTGGAAGGCGAAGATCCCGCTGAAGCGCCACGCGGAGCCGCGCGAGATGGCCGGCACCGTGCTGTACCTCGTGTCGGATGCGGCAAGCTACACGAACGGCGAATGCATCGTCGTCGACGGCGGCCTGACGATCTGAGCGCGCGATGAAAATCGACAGCTACGCCGGGCAGGCCGTCATGATCACCGGCGCCGCGAGCGGCTTCGGCGCGTTGCTCGCGAGCGAACTCGCCGCGATGGGCGCGCGGCTCGCGCTCGGCGACCTGAACGGCGACGCGCTCGAACGCGTGGCCGCGCCGCTGCGCGCGGCCGGTGCCGACGTGATCGCGCAGCGTTGCGACGTGCGCGTCGAAGCGGAGGTGGCTTCGCTGGTGCATGAGGCCGCCGCGCGCTTCGGGCGGCTCGACGTCGGCATCAACAACGCGGGCATCGCGCCGCCGCTGAAGGCGCTGATCGATACCGACGAAGCCGATCTCGACCTGAGCTTCGCGGTGAACGCGAAGGGCGTGTTCTTCGGGATGAAGCATCAGATCCGCCAGATGCTCGCGCAGCGCGAAGGCGTGATCCTGAACGTCGCGTCGATGGCCGGGCTCGGCGGCGCGCCGAAGCTCGCCGCGTACGCGGCGTCGAAGCATGCGGTGGTCGGGCTGACGAAAACGGCCGCGCTCGAATACGCGCGCCACGGCATCCGCGTGAACGCGGTGTGCCCGTTCTACAGCACGACGCCGATGGTCACCGACAGCGATATCGGCGAGCGCCAGGACTTCCTCGCGCAGGGCTCGCCGATGAAGCGGCTCGGCCGGCCCGACGAAATCGTCGCGACGATGCTGACGCTGTGCGCAAAGGAAAACACTTATCTGACCGGGCAGGCCGTCGCCGTCGACGGCGGTGTCTCGGCCTTCTGACCGAACGGAACACGACAATCTCGAGGAGTCGATCATGGACTTTGGCTATACCCCGAAAGTGGAGGCGCTGCGCGAACGCGTGAGCGCGTTCATGGACGCGCACATCGTGCCGCGCATCCGCCAGTGGAACGAGGAAGTGCACGCGGGCCGGTATCCGGTGTCGTTCATGGAGGAACTGAAGGAGCGTGCGAAGGCGGAAGGGCTGTGGAACCTGTTCCTGCCGCACCTGAAGGACGACGAGCCCGGCACGGGCCTGACGAACCTCGAATACGCGCCGCTCGCCGAGATCATGGGGCGCGTGGGCTGGGCGTCGGAAGTGTTCAACTGCAACGCGCCGGACACCGGCAACATGGAGCTGCTGCACATGTTCGCGACGCCCGAGCAGCGCGAACAGTGGCTGCTGCCGCTGCTGCGCGGCGAGATCCGCTCGGCGTTCGCGATGACGGAGCCGGACGTGGCGTCGTCGGATGCGACCAACATCACGACGCGCATCGAGCGCGTGGGCGACGAATACGTGATCAACGGCCGCAAGTGGTTCATCACGAACGCCGCGCATCCGAACTGCAAGATCTTCATCGTGATGGGCAAGACCGATCCCGACGCCGAGTCGCACCGGCAGCAGAGCATGATTCTCGTGCCGCGCGACACGCCGGGCGTGACGGTCGTGCGCAACATCACGGTGGTCAACCACTACGCGCCGGAAGGGCACTGCGAGATCACGTTCGACAACGTGCGCGTGCCGGCGCGCAACCTGCTCGGCGAGGAGGGCAGCGGCTTCGCGCTCGCGCAGGCGCGCCTCGGGCCGGGGCGCATCCACCACTGCATGCGCTCGATCGGCGCGGCCGAACTGGCGCTGGAGCTGATGGTCGACCGCGCGCAGTCGCGCGTCGCGTTCGGCAAGCCGTTGAACCGGCATGGCACGGTCGGCGAATGGATCGCACGCTCGCGCATCGAGATCGATCAGGCGCGCCTGCTGGTACTGAAGGCCGCATGGATGATCGACAAGGTCGGCGCGAAGGCCGCGCGCAAGGAAATCTCGATGATCAAGGCGCTCGTGCCGACGGTTTATACGGACGTGTGCGACCGCGCAATGCAGGTGTTCGGCGCGGCGGGGTTGAGCCCCGATACGCCGCTCGCCGACCTGTGGACGTGGGGCCGCGCGCTGCGCTTCGCCGACGGCCCGGACGAGGTGCACCTGCAGGCGATCGCGCGGATGGAGATCAAGGACGGCGAGCCCGGTTCGACGGCGCCTTACCTGACGCCGCCGCCACGCGGCTGAGCGGCGGCACGATCGGCCGGGCGACATGGACGAACGAGCGGCGCGCGCCGTAAGATGCCGGCAAGGAGATCCGGCGATGCGCTTGACGAAGATTGATCTGAACCTGTTCGTCGTATTCGAGGCGATCTACAACAAGCGCAACCTGACGCGCGCGGCCGAGGTGCTGAACCTCACGCAGCCGGCCGTCAGCAATGCGCTGGCGCGGCTGCGCAAGACGCTGAACGATCCGCTGTTCGTCAGCACGCCGGCCGGGATGATGCCGACGCCGATGGCCGAGAACATCGTCGGCCGCGTGCGCGAGGCGCTGCAACTGCTCGATTCGAGCGCGCACGAAGGCGACGTGTTCGATCCGGCGTCTTCGGAGCGCGTGTTCCGGCTCAGCATGAGCGACCTGACCGAAGCGCTGCTGCTGCCCGCGCTCGGCGAGCTGCTGCAGACGCATGCGCCCGGCATGCACGTGCGCAGCTACACGATGGATCGCCGCGAAGTCGCGACCGCGCTCGCGAACGGCTCGGTCGACATCGCGATCGACGCGCCGCTGATCGGCGATCCGCATCTGCACCAGGCGTTGCTCGTGCGTGACCGCTACGCGTGCATGATCCGCGACGATCATCCGTTCAGGGGCGACACGCTCACCATGGACGACTACCTGTCGATGGGGCACATCCACGTGTCGAGCCGCCGCAAGGGCAGCGGGCACGTCGATGCGGAACTGACGCGCCTCGGGCTGCGCCGCAACATCCAGATGCGCGTGCAGCACTACATGGTCGCGCCGCTGATCGCGATGCGCGGCGATCTCGCGCTCACCGCGCCGCTGCGGCTGCTGCAGCGCTATCCGGCGCGCATCCTCGAACTGCCGTTCGAGATGCCGGGGCTCGACTACTTCTGCTACTGGCACCGCAGCGCGGATCAGGACCAGGGCAGCCAGTGGCTGCGCGAGCAACTGATGACGCTGATGGGCGGAATCGGCGACGTGCGGTGACGTAGCCGGGCAGCAACGGCCACTCGGCATCGCCCTCGACGTGTCGTCATGCTCGGCTTCGTGGCCGAAGCTGCGGCTCATCCCGTAGCACGACGATTCGACCGGCGGCGCCTCTCCGATGCGTCGCGGCGCCTACGCCGAACCGCTTACCCGCGTGTGCCGTCGCCACCGGTTTCCTCCGTGAACAACGCGAGGCCGGCAAGACTGGCTGCGCAGCAGGCCATCACATACCAGGCAGGCGCATAGAAGCTGCCGGTCGCACGCCACATCATGCCGACGATCAGTTGCGCAAAGCCGCCGAAGATCGTGACGCCGAGCGCATAGATCATCCCGAGCGACGTCGCGCGCACTTCGGGGCGCAGTGCCTCGAGGATCATCACGAAACAGGCCGGACTCGACAGCGTCATCAGGCCGATCAGAAGGGCGACGACGATGATGGCGGTCGTCACCGACGGCCACGCGTGCATCGCGTAAAAGGCGGGTAGGACGAGCAGGGCCGACACGACGCAGACGCTGCGCACCAGCGGCTTGCGGCGGCGGAGCCGGTCCGCGAGCCGTCCCGCGAACGGCGAGCCGGCCAGCAGCACGACGCCGGCCGTGCAGCCCGACAGCAGCGATACCGATGCCGGCATACCCGTCGTCAACGTCAGGAACGACGGCAGGAAGAACACGATCGTGTACATCGTCGACGTGCCGCCGATCACGAGCAACGTGCCAGCCGCGATCAACCGCCATGGAATGCGCACGCGCTCGCGCATAACACCGGATGTCGCGTGCGGCAGCGTGTCGTCGAGGTGACGCCGCAGGTAGAATCCAACCGGCCCGATCAGCAGGCCGAGCATGAACGGCACACGCCAGCCCCACGCATGCAGCGCGTCGGGCGACAGCGTGCGTGACAGCGTCAGCGCGACGAGTGCGCCGACGAGTGCCGCTCCGCCCTGGCTCGCCATCTGCCAGCTCACGAGTTCGCCGCGCCGGCGGGTGCCGCCCGATTCCATCAGCAACGTCGTCGCCGCGCCCACTTCGCCGCCGGCCGAGAAACCCTGCAGCAGACGCCCGACGACGATCAGCAACGGCGCCGCGATGCCGATCTGCGCGTAGGTCGGCGCGAAACCGATCAGCCCGGTGCCGAGCGCCATCAACGCGACGGTCAGCACGAGCGCCGGCTTGCGCCCGACGCGATCCGCATACGCGCCGATCGCGACACTGCCGAGCGGCCGCGCGACGAAGCCGACGCCGAACGTCGCGAGCGACAGCATCAACGCGCCCGTGTCGCTCGAGGCGGGAAAGAACAGCTTGCCGATCAGTGCCGCGAAAAAACTGTAGACGGTGAAATCGAAAAATTCGAGTCCGTTGCCGAGTGCGGCCGCGACGATCGTGCGGCGCATCGGGCGCTGTCCGGCATCCGCCGGGAGGGCGGCCGTGCGATTCAGTGTGTTCATCGAAGAGCGGCCATGGTCAGAAGTTGTGATACATGCCGAGCGACATCGTGACCGGCGTCGTCCCGGTGCGCGGCGCGGTGCTGCCGGGCTCGGTCGGCAACGGATTGCCGTTCAGCAGGACGGTCGAGATCCCGTAGTTGCGGATGAAACCGGCGCGGGCATAGAGGCCGGTGCGCTTCGACAGCAGGTAGTCGTAGCCGAGCATCACGCCGAGCGCCGAGTCCTTCGCCGGCCGGCCGGTTGCGTCGCGCACGCCCGACGTGTCGCGGTAGACGACCGACGCGCGGATCGCATTGACCCCGAACGGCACGATCGTGCCGACCGTGTAGACGCGCGCGATACCGTCGCCGGCCAGCTTCGGCGCGTACTGGTTGAAGGACGCGGACAGCACGAGCCGCCCGGTGTCGTGGACGACGCCGAATCCGTACAGGTCGTTGCGCACGGTGCTCGCGCCATTGACGCCCCAGGCCTGGTTGTAGCTCGCCGCCAGATAGGTGGTGCCGTTGTACCACTGCAGCAGCACCCCTTGTGCGGAGGCGGCCGGTGCGCGTCCGGCCACGTTGCTCGGGGCGAGCATCAGCATCAGCGACGTGGTGCCGGCGACGATCGGCGTGCGGTAAGTGATCGCGTTGTCGATGCGCGCCGGCAACTGTGTCGCGCCCGGGCCGAGGTCCGAGTTGTAGCCGACGCCACGGCTCGTTTGCACCGCCGCCGCACCGAGCCACGTATAGACCGAGTTCGTGCCCACCGTGCCGAACACGTCGATGAACAGCGGCAGTGCCGTTCCGATCTGCTTGCCGAAACGCAGCCGGCCGTAGCTGTCCGACGACAGGCCGACCCAGGATTGCCGGTTGTAGGTCGATTGCGGGTCCTGCTGCGCACCGCTGTTGGCGAGAAATCCGCTCTCGAGATTGAACTCGGCGCGCCAGCCGCCGCCGAGGTTCTCGCGGCCGAACAGGCCGAACTTCGACGTCCACTCACCGCCGCTCTGCGTCTGCCACAACGAGCGGCCGCCGACCGTCTGGTAATTGATCCCCATGTCCACCGAGCCGTACAGTGCGACGCCTTCCGCCATGCGGCCGTTGTACTCGGGGACGGCGGCGAGCAGCGTGTCCTGGTACGGCACGGCACGCGCGTGGCCTGCGCCGAGTGCAAGGCAGGCGGCGCTCAGTGCAATTCGTTTTTTCATTTGGATTCCTTATCGTGATGGCAGCGGATACGTCGCCTTTCCCCGCACGCGCTCGTCAGATGACCTTCAGGTAGCGCTCGGCGACCCCGGCGAGATAGGCCGCGCCCCAACTCAGCGCGGTGTCGTTGAAGTCGTAACCGGGGTTGTGCACCGAACAGCCGCCTTGCGAATCGACGCCGTTGCCGAGCAGCACGTAGCAACCCGGCACGCATTCGGTCATCCACGAGAAGTCCTCGCTGCCCATCACGCCGTCGGGCAAGAGCGTGAGCGCGCCGTCGCCGGCCAGCGCCGCGATGGTCTCCACCGCGAGATCCGACGCGGCAGGGTTGTTGTCGACGACGCGCGAGATCGATTGGTAGTCGACCTGCGCGGTCATGCCGTACGCTTGCGCATGCGTGTCGACGATCCGGTGGATTCGCGCCTCGATTTCATTGCGCGTGGCCGCGTCGAGTGCGCGCACCGACAACTGCAGCGTTGCGCTGTGCGGAATCACGTTCGGCGCGGTGCCTGCGTGAAACGTGCCGACGGTCACGACCGCCGGCTTCGCCGGGTCGATGTTGCGGGAGACGATCGACTGCAGCGCGGTGACGATGTATGCGCCCGCGACGATCGGATCGCTGGCGAGCTGCGGCATCGCCCCGTGGCCGCCATTGCCGGTCAGCGTGATCGTCACCGAATCGGACGACGCCATCATCGGGCCGTAGCGCAGCGCGAAATGACCGACCGGCACGCCCGGCGCGTTGTGCAGCGCATACACTCGCTCGCACGGGAATCGCTCGAACAGACCGTCGTCGATCATCCGCTTCGCGCCGCCGAGCCCTTCCTCGGCCGGCTGGAAGATCAGGTTCAGCGTGCCGTCGAAACGCCCCTGGCGGGCGAGATAGTGCGCCGCGGCGAGCAGGATCGCCGTATGGCCGTCGTGCCCGCACGCGTGCATCGTGCGCTCGACGGTGCTCGCATACGGCAGCCCGGTCGCCTCCTGGATCGGTAGCGCGTCCATGTCGGCGCGCAGGCCGAGCGTGCGCGCCGATGCGCCGCGCCGCAACCGGCCGACGACGCCGGTCCCGCCGACACCGGTCGTCACGTCATAGCCCCATTCGGCCAGCCGTTCGGCGACGAGCCGCGCGGTGCGGGTTTCGGCGAAGCCGAGTTCGGGATGGGCGTGGATGTCGCGCCGGATCGCGATGAATCGGGACTCGGACTCGCGGATGGCCGCGAGCACGTGAGCAAGGTCCTGCGTCATTGATGAGCTCCATGAGATCGGCCGCCTCGCGACCGTCACGGCCAAGCATAGGGAGACCCACCCGCTCAAAAAACTCACCAATTTTGATATAAATAACTTCCGGTGATACATTCCACATCATGAAAACCCATCAATTGCGCGCACTCGTCGCCGTGGCGACGGCCGGCAGCATCAAGGGCGCCGCAGCCGCGCTGCACGTGACCCAGCCGGCGGTCAGCAAGGCGATCCAGGAGATGGAGAACGAGTTCGGCGTGCCGCTGCTCGAGCGCATGCCGTGGGGCGTCGTGCCGACGCCGGAAGGCGACGCGCTGCTCGGGCGTGCGCAGGCGGTGGTCCGCGAGCTCGAACGGGCGCGCGAGGACATGGCGCACATGAAGGGCTTGCGCGACGGCCGGCTCGTGATCGGCTTCACGCCGATCGTCGCGGTGACGGGCTTCGCGGATGCGTATGCGACGTTTCGCCGTCACTGGCCGCACGTCGAGTGCGAACTGCGTGAGCTGACGTTCACCCAGCTCGCCGAGCAGTTACGCAACCGGACACTCGACCTCGCGTTTGCGGCCGTCACGGGCCCGCTCGCCGAATCGGCCGACGTGAAGGCGATTCGCGCCTTCGACACCGTGTTCGTCACGCGCGAGAACGGACGTTTTGCCGGCGCGACGTCGCTCGATGCGCTGCGCGAAGCGGAGTGGATCCACGCCGACGCGAGCGAGAGCTTTCCCGCGTACATCCGCGATCTGCACGAGCGGGCGGGGCTGCCGCCGCCGCACTGCGTCACCCGCTGTACGTCGTATGCGCTGTTCTACAGCCTGCTCTTGACCACCGACGCCGTCTTTTCGTGGACCCGGCACTCGCTCGCCGAGACCGTTTTCGGCCAGAAGCTGACGCCGTTGCCGCTGCCGATGTCACCGCCGCCGCTTCAACTGTACCGGCTCACGCCACCGGGGCTGCAGCTGACACGGCCCGCCTCCGACTTCCTCGCGTATGTCGAAACCGCATTCGCATCGCAGCCGGTCGTCGGGAAGGTTCCGTCGCGTTGATGCTCGGCAACTGCGGGTTGCTCGGCGACGCGCCTAGAAAGAATCGTCGTCGAAGTGCGACGAAGCCGGCCGGCGCTTCATGTCCTTCAGCCAGTCGCGGACGTTTTCCGGATCGTCGAACTCGCGCAGCGTCACGGTCAGGTCGTGGTTGCTGCGCTGCATCGCGGCGATGTCGCGCGTGAGCGTGCGCATCACGGTATCGGGCGCCAGCTTGACCGATGGCGCGATCCCGTAAGTTCGCCGGAAGTCGTTCTCGACGTGCCGGATCTCCTGATCGAGCTCGCGAATCTGCTCCTCCAGGATGCCGTTGTAGCGGGTCAGCCGGTCTTCGCTCAGGCCGTCGATCGCGCGCCGGTCGATCTGTTCGATCTCCAGCTGCAGTTCCAGCAATTGCAGCAGGTTGCCTTTTGCATACGCGTGGTTGACCCGCTGCATCAGCACGGTCTTGCGTGCCTGCTCCTGCGGATCGGTTTCGCGATCGGGGTGCAGCGCGCTCGCGAGCTTGCGATAGACCTCGCGGATCGACTTGCTCGATTCGGCCTGCTCGGCTTCGCGCCTCGCCGCCGCGGCCGATTGCCGGGGTGCTTTCCTGCGTTTGGCGCGCTGTGCCTCGCGGGCCTCGTGGGCGGCCATGTCGCGCTCGAACTGTTCGTCCAGCTCGGCTTGCATGCGCTCGGCGAGTTCGTCGGGCGACAGCATGTCGAGATCGTCCGCCGGCGCCACGTCGGGAGTCGGCTCCGCATGCTGCTTCGCCGGTGCGCGATCGGCCGCCGGGCGGTCGTCGTCCGATTTGGCGTGCCGGTTGTAGATGATTTTCAACTGCGCGTCGTCGCTGAAGTCGAGCAGGTTGCGCGCCATGCCGGCGATCAGCGCGGACAGCGTGCGCTGCTCGGCCTTGCTCAAGCCCTTCTGCAGGAACGCGTCGTCGAGCAGATTGAGCAAGCGGATCCGCAACGCGGTCGACGCCTGTTCGAGCGGCAGCAGCCCGTCGACGAATTTCTTCTGGAACGCGGGCATCACGGCGTCCCACGCGCCGAGCCGCTCGCGCCGCTGCTCGATCTGCTTGACGAGCGTATTGAACGTTTTCTGGGCTTTCGACAGGCTGGCTGCTTCGTGGCCGGGTGCGATGACGACCGCGGCACCGCGACGTGCGGTCATGATGAAGGTTCTCCGGCCGCGGCGGGAGGCGCGGCAGGCCGGTATTTTAGCCGGACGCGCGGCGAGCGGCCCGGCGGCGTTCTGTCCCGACGCAACCGGCCGCGCGCGTTACGGCTTCACGGTCGCCACCGCCGGCGTGCCCGCTTCCGTAGCCGGTGCGCCGTTCGATCCGTAGGCCGCCTCGGCGTGCTCGCGTTCGGCGAGGCGCTTGGCGGCCAGGCGTTCCTGCGCGGCGACGATGTCGCCCGGATAGTTGTCACCGTCGGCGGCGATCGGCACGTAGCCGACCGATTCGAGGTCGAACAGCTCTTGGCGGACCTGGGCGCGCGTGAGCGTCGAGTGCGACGACTGCGCGTACGACACGGCCGGCGCGGCGAGCAGAGCGGTGGCGGTAGCGGCGACGGCGGCGATGGTGACGATGACGGATTTCACGGTTTCCTCAGACGGTTTCGTTACGGTCCTGCACGCATTCGCTTGGCTGAACCGACGATGCAAGTTTAGGAACCCGCACCGCCCGGATAAATGGAGAATCCGTTCCAGCAGTGTTTCAGAACGAGTAAGAATGAGCCGCGCGGCGCCGGCGCGTCAGTCGCCGAACAATTGCCCCTGCCCCGAGATCACGCGCTCGAAATCGTCCCGCAGGAACGGCAGGATCGCGTCGGCGACGGGCTGGAGCTGGCGGCTCAGGTAGAACGCATAGTCGATCGGCGAGCGCATCGTTTCGAGCGGCTCGGGGCCGGCCGTCGTCATCACGTAGCTGATCCAGCCGCCGCGCTGATACTGCAGCGGCCGGCCCTGCGCGTGGTTGAACTCGTCGGCGATCCGCGCGGCGCGCACGTGCGGCGGCACGTTGCGTTCGTATTCGCGCAGCGGCCGGCGCACGCGCTTGCGGTAGACGAGCTGGTCGTCGAATTCGCCGGCCAGCGTGCGCCGCACGTAGTCGCGGATGAAATCCTGGTACGGCTCGCGCCGGAACACGCGCCGGTACAGCTCGCGCTGGAACTGCTGCGCGAGCGGCGTCCAGTCGGTGCGTACCGTCTCGAGCCCCTTGAAGACGAGGTCCTCGCCGCCGCCGGCCGCGGCCGCGAGGCCCGCGTAGCGCTTCTTGCTGCCTTCTTCCGCGCCGCGCACGGTCGGCATCAGGAAGCGGCGGTAGTGCCGCTCGTACTGCAGTTCCAGCGCGCTCTCGAGCCCGAAGCGGTCGCGCAGGTGCGCCTGCCACCAGCGGTTCACGTGCCCGACGAGCGCGCGGCCCTTCGCGCCGGCCTCGTCGTCGTCGTGCGCGCGGCCGAGCCACACGAACGTCGAATCGGTATCGCCGTAGATCACTTCGTAACCCTGCGCCTCGATCAGCTCGCGCGTGCGGTGCATGATCTCGTGGCCGCGCATCGTGATCGACGACGCGAGGCGCGGGTCGAAGAAGCGGCAACCCGTCGAGCCGAGCACGCCGTAGAACGAATTCATGATGATCTTCAGTGCCTGCGACAGCGGCGCGTTGCGCTGCCGCTTCGCATCGTCGCGGCCTTCCCATACGCGGCGCACGACATCGGGCAGGCAATGCGCGGTGCGCGAGAAACGCGCGCCGAGAAAGCCGGGCACCGAGGCGTCGTCGCCGGGGTTCGCGAGTCCTTCGATCAGGCCGACCGGATCGATCAGGAACGTGCGGATGATCGACGGATAAAGGCTCTTGTAGTCGAACACGAGCACCGAGTCGTACAGCCCGGGGCGCGAATCCATCACGAAGCCGCCGGGGCTGTTCTGTCCCGTCACGTCGCCGAGGTTCGGCGCGACGTAGCCGAGCCGGTGCATGCGCGGCAGGTACAGGTGCGTGAACGCCGCGACCGAGCCGCCGGTGCGATCGGCCGCGAGGCCCGTGACGCTCGCGCGTTCGAGCGCGAAGGACAGCAGGTCGGCCTTGTCGAAAATGCGCGTGACGAGCTCGCAGTCCTTCAGGTTGTAGCGTGCGAGCGCCGGCTTGTCGTGATCGAAGCGGCGCTGGATCTCGTCCATCCGCTGGTACGGGTTGTCGATCGACTTGCCTTCGCCGAGCAGCGCTTGCGACACGTACTCGAGGCTGAACGACGGAAAGGTCCACGTCGCGGATTTCAGCATGTCGATGCCGTCGAGGATCAGCCGGCCGGCCGCGCCCGCGAAGAAGTGGTCGGGCTGCTGGCCGTGCGCCCGCCAGTCGAGCACGCTGCCGCCGCGCCCGAGCTTCAGCGGGATGCCGTATTGCTCCGCATGCGCATGCAGGATGCGCAAGTCGAACTGCACGAGGTTCCAGCCGATCACCGCATCGGGATCGTGCGCGTCGAACCATTCGTTGAGCCGCGCGAGCAGCGCGGGCCGGGTATCGCAGTAGTCGAGGTCGAAATCGAGGGGGCCGGCATCGCCGCTTGCATCGCCGTTGGGCGGGCCGAGCATGTAGACCTGGCGTTGCCCGCAGCCTTCGAGCGCGATCGAATACAGTTCGCCGTGGACGCTGGTTTCGATGTCGAGCGACACGCAGCGCAGCGTCGGGCGGTAGCCGTCGGCGGGCTTCAGCTCGGCGACTGTCAGCGTGCCGTCGCGGCCGGGCTGGCCGCGAAACTGCACGGACGCCGTGATGAAGCGCTCCATCGCGTAGCGGTCGGGCGGCTGCACGTCGGCCTCGTAGACGTCGACGCCGGCGGCGGCCAGGCGCTTCTGGAGCGCGGACAGATGACGGTAGCGCTTGCAATAGAGGCCGACGACCGGGCGCTGCCGGAAGTCGCGCAGCGCGAGCGGACGCAATTCGGCTTCGCGCTCGCCGGCCAGCGCGCGTTCGGCGAGTGCCTGCTGTTCGGCCGGAATGAACGCGACGGCTTCCTGCGGGCGCAAGCGCACGCGGCGCGGACCGTGTTCGGTTGCCAGCCAGAACTCGATCTCGATGCCGGATGCGGTGTCCCGCCAGTGGCGGGTGAGGATGAAACCCTGCTCGAACGCCGTCAAAACGCTTGCTCGTCGTGAATGCCCAGGCGGCGGATTTTAGCGCCTGGCCCGGGTTCACGCTCGCGCCGGCCGCGCGCGAAGCCGGCAGCGCTCGAACGGTTCGCGTTCCGCGGCGGCGGGTTGCCTGCCCGGTTGCGGATCGTCCGTGCTCAACCGAACTGCGCGCTCAGCCATCCTTTGGCCCATTGGGTCGCGTAGGCGACTGCATCATCGCGCGCATCGAAGCCGGCGAGATCGCCGCTGGCGTGCACTTCCCGTTCATCTCCGTCCAGGAGAATCGTGGTGATCCGCGCATGCGCGATGTATTCGCCGTCCGCCCTGCGCGGTGTCGGGTCGATCCGGAAACGTGTCGTGTCGAAGCGCATGGGCGCCTCCCTGTCGGGTTACCGCGAGTGGGCTGGCGCGGGAGGGGGAAGAATGGACCGGCAAACCGGATGCCGCCCGCAGGGAGAGGAGAAAGCCCGCTGCTCCGGAACTGCTTCGGAGCCACGCTCAAGCGACGGGACAGGAAGGGGGCATCACGGCCGCTCGACGGCGCCGGGGCGATCGGTCGCGGTGAGGGGCCCGATCGAATTCAAGGAGGGACGCGGCGCAACGCGCCGGAATCGGCCGCCGGTCATCCGTCGCCTCGATCGTACGCCGTTCAATCCGTTTGTATAGCGAAATTTCGAGCGGATTTCCGCAGCCGCGACGGGCCTTCGCGCCGCGGCGACGGCATGCACGGCAGCGGTAGCGCGTATAGTGGAGCAAGCGCTGTTCAGTGGTTCGCGTCGACACGAGCGAGATCGGCAACGTACCTCCGGAAGAAACGGCGTGCCCATGAAAATCGATCGCAGTGCCATTCCCTGTTATCTCGTCCTGCGTGCCGGCTGGGCGCCGTACGTATTGAATGAAGATCGCCGGGTGCTTCGCCGCGAGGCGAGCCCGCTGTTGCGGGCGTTTGCACGGTCGCGCGGCCGGTTCGCGCATGTCGACGGCGTCGCATGGAACATCTTCTCCGACACCGAGGGTCTGTCGGCGATCGAGCGTCGCGAGACCGCGTTCTTCGCGTTGATCAACGGCACCGAAACCGAACATCAGTTGCGCTTGCTGGCGTCCCTCTGAGCGTGTCGTCGGGACGGTGCGAACGACGGCCGCGCGTTCCGCCCCTCGACCGAAAGCGCTTGACACACCTGTTGACGAGGCGTACTGTCGGCCGCGTAAGTATTCAAGAAGCGCGATTGCTGCTCATCATCGACCGCAGCCTGCGGTATTCGTTGTCCTCTCCCTCCTTGATTATTTTTTTGTGTCCGCGTCTTTTCGGATGCGTGCGCTCGTCCATACTTTCAGGAGATCTAACATGGATAACGGTACCGTCAAGTGGTTCAACGACAGCAAGGGTTTCGGCTTCATCACGCCCGACAGCGGCGGCGACGATCTGTTCGCCCACTTCTCCGAGATTCGCGGTGAGGGCTTCAAGACGCTCGCCGAGGGCCAGAAGGTCAGCTACGAGACGAAGACGGGCCCCAAGGGCCTGCAGGCAGCGAACATCACCCCGCTGTAATTCATTGCCCGGGTGCGTCAGCATCGTTCATGAGGCGGCGCGTCGTCGCCGCTTCACGGGTGACGCACCGCCGTCGAACTCGCGCGCATGCCGATCCCGGGCATGCATCGCCGTGCGCGTGTTCGGCCGCGCGCGCGATTTGACGCGTCACGCTCATCGGATCGCGCAAGCGGTGCGGCAGGAGAACCCGCATGACCCGAAGTCAGTCCCGCAGCAACAAGCCGCCGCCGCGCGCCAAGCCGGCCATCATGCTGCCCAGGCTCGGCACCGCATTGAACTGGGTGCCGCCCAAACCCGCCGCACTCACGAAATCGCGCCCGAAGAAGCGCTTGCCGGCGCCGTAATCGCGATCCGGATCGGATGGCGCGGCGAGTGTCGGCTTCGTGGCCGGACACCGTGTGCCGTCCGGCTGCACCCGCGCGCCTGGTCGCGCGCAACCCGGAATTAGTTGGGCGTCCGACAAACGATGCGCGTATGATGGGTTCATTCGAGCCGGCATCCGCCCACCGGCCGCTCGCCCCTCCTAATACCCGCTTGCTGCATCGCCCCGCCTCCGCGCTGCAACGTTGTCCCATTCACCCTACCTGCCCGCCCCGCAACGGGGATGCAGGCCGGATGTGTTCGCCCATGCGATGCGCCGTGGCCGAACGCCAGGAGTTCGTCATGAGCATGCATATCTACCGTGGATTCGAGATTTATCCACTGATTTACCCTCACGTGCCGGCGCCCAATGGCAGCCCGCACAACTACGATGCCGGTTTCGACGCGGCGGTCAAGATTTGCCTTCGCGGCACCGACGATACGCTGACCCGCAGCCAGACTTTCATGGTGCGTGAGCGTCGCCCGTTCGACAACGCCGGCGACGCGCGTCGCGCTTCGCTGCGCTTCGCCGAGAGCATCATCGACAGCAATCGCGACAAACAGGATTTCTTCGCCGCCTCGCTTTGATGCGACGCGGTCGGGCAATGCAATGCGTGATGAATTCGGAGAGCGAAATGATTGTCGATGAACTGCTTGGATTGATCGGACGACGCGAGGTGACGTGGACGGGCACGGCGGTGCCTGCCGGAGTCGCCGATTCGGCGCTGTGCCATCAGCAGGAACTGCAGATGTTCGCGGCGGTACGCGCACTGTCGATCGGAGCCGGATATTCGGAATTCGAGTCGGACGGGATCGCGAGTGCCGTCATGACACGGCTTGGCTAGTTTTGCGTTCCCCCTTTCCCTTTTCCTTTCCCTGAAACAGGACCCTGATGACAACCATTACGCTGAAGGTCAACGAACCGATCGATGTCGCGCTGCGGCGATTCCGCCGCGGCATCGAGAAAACCGGGCTGATCCGGGAGCTGCGCAGTCGCACCGGCTATGAAAAGCCGACGACCGAACGCAAGCGGAAAAAGGCCAGCGCCGTGGCCAGGCAGCGCCTGCGTGCGAAGCGCATGCTGCCGCCGCGCAAAATGTACTAGGAGAACATCGTGTACAACATGCCGGCCGAGGCACCCCCGTTCTTCCCGTTGACGAAATGTGAAGTCGATCTCGATCGGCAGAAGGACATGGTGACACTGCTGCCGAGCTTCTATGCGTTCGGATGCGAGTACACCAGCCGCGGTTTTCTGATCGGGCGGGACGATGCGTTCAAGCTGATCGCCGCGCTCGAGAAGGCGCTCAGCGTTCAGGGGTGAGGTGGGCGGCGGCTCCGCACCGTCCTCGTCGCACAAGCCTCTCTTGCTCGATCGCGTCACCGTGCCCGGCTCGCGCCGCGAACCTCGGCAGTACCCGCCGACACGCTGGCCGCCCACATCGCCGTCCCAAGGCAAGCCGTTGCGACGATCGCCGTCGCGGCCGGCACCCTCGGCATGAACGCCGGAAAACTATGCGCGATGCAGCGTTTCGAGCACGGCCGATGACGGCCGCTCGCCAGCGCCATGGCCCTTCGACTGCAGCCCGGGCATCATGCCGACGACAAAGTCGATGAACGCTCGTACCTTGGCCGGAACGTGACTCCGGCTGGGGTAATAGACATAAAGCGGGAACGTCTCGTCGCTCCAGTCCGTCAGGATCGGCTCCAGCGTGCCGGCACGCAGGTGCGCGTCGATTCCGAGGTCGATCAGCTGGGCGATCCCGAAGCCTGCAACGCACGCGCCGATTTTGGTTCCCGCATCCGTGACGGTCAGATTCCCGTTGACAGCCACTTTCACTTTCTCGTTGTCGCGCCAGAATTCCCAGTCGAAGGGCCGACCGGTAGCCGGATCGATGGCCAGGATGCATTCATGGCCGTCATCGACCAGATCCTGCGGCGACCTTGGCCGGCCGCGTTGCGCCAGGTAGGACGGCGCGGCCACCGTCAGGACCCGCGGGCTGTACAGCCTGCGACAGACCAACGTGGAAACGGACGGCGGCCCGAATCGTATCGCGAGATCGAAACCGTCGCTAACCAGATCCGACAGGTCGTTCCGGGTTTCCAGCTTCACATGAAGCGCTGGGTAATCCTTCATGAACTGGGCCAGCTCCGGCGCCAGCACAAGTCGAGCGAACGCCGCGTCGCACGCCACACGGAGCGTTCCGTTGACGACCGAGGTCTGGCCGGCGGCTTCGGCGGTCGCCTCTTCGATTCCCTGGAGCAACGGCCGCACTTTCGACAACAGCGCGTGGCCAGCGTCCGTCACTTCGACGTGCCGGCTGGTGCGATGCACGAGCTTCGCGTGCAGGCGGTCTTCCAGTCGCTGAATGGCGCGACTGACCGCCGGCTGAGTCCTGCCCAGACGGGATGCCGCACGGCCAAAGCTCCCGGATTCGGCGATGGCCGCAAGCACGAGCAAGCCGCCGACAAGTCCTCCGTCGAGGTCTTCCATGATCCATGAGTTCCTGTAATGGCAGCGATAAACGGGCCGCCGTAGCCGAGGCGAGGACGATCGCTCACTATACGAGCCGTTCACTCTCGAGGAAAGCCAGTCATGACCCAGACCCAAGCCGTCGTCGCGTTGATCGAGGATTACTTCAATCTGGCTTACGAGCCGAAGAGCCGTGACTTCAACAAGGTCTTTCACCCGAGCTGCCTGATTCAGTGGCTGGACGAAGGCCGGCTGCGCACGCTGTCGTCGTCGGAGTACGAGGCGCTCGTCAACGGGAGGCCGAGCCCCCGGTCAAGCGGCGCACCCCGAGACGACGCGATCCTCTCCATGGCGCACGTCTCGGACGGCCTTTCGACGGCCACGGTGCGGGTGCGGATCGGAAGCCGGCTGTTCAACGATCACTTCGTCATGCACAAGGTGGATGGCAGTTGGCTGATCGCCACCAAGGCGTCCGCCATCGTGCATACGTTCGACTGAAACGTGGCGTAGCGCCGCGCGGCTGACGCGCGCCCGGGTCCGGAGCGCGCGCCGACACCAACGAACAAAACCCCGGGAAACGCGTCGATTTCCCGGGGTTTTCATGTCGTCGAACATGGATCGACCCGCAGCCGGAGCCTGAAAGGCGGGCTCGAACCTTCCCTCTCAAACATGCCCTTCATGTTCGATCGGCGCGCCATGCCCGGCCCGCGCCGCAACGATGATCGGCATGCCTGACATCCTGGCCGCCCGCTTCGCCCACATCGCCGTCAGGATCGGCACGAGAATCGCCGTCACGAGGCAAGCCGTCGCGACGATCGCCGTCGCGGCCGGCACCATCGGCTTGAACTTCGGAATCATCTCGCCGATGATCGCTGGGTTCGCCACGGCGGCGCCCGCCGTCGACGACGCGGCGAGCCCGGCTGTCCCGTTGCCGCCGCCCACGAACTTGTCCGCGAGAATCAGCGGCACGCCCGTCACGACGATCACCGCGAGCCCGAGCGCGATGCCCGGCAGCCCGCTCTTCGCGATCACGTTGAGATCAATGCCGTTGCCGAGCGCAAAGCCGAAGAACGGGATCAGCGGATGCACGCAGCGCCCGAACAGCTCGCGCAGGTCTTCATCGAGGTTGCCGAGCGTGAAGCCGATCAGGAACGGCAGCACCGCGCCGACGAAGAGCCGCGTCTCGAATACCGCGACGCCCGCCGCGCCGAGGATCAGCATGCTGACGAGCGGCCCCGATTCGATCGACATCAGCACGAACGCACCGGCTTCTTCCTTGCTGCCGTACTGCTGCATCACGGCCGCATAGAGGCCGCCGTTGGTCATGTCCATCGACGTCGTGATCGCGAGCAGCGACAGGCCCGCGAAGAGGCCCGTGCGGATGCCGTCGTCGGGGATGAACCGTGCGGCGATCAGGGTCGCCAGCCACGCGACCACGATCTTGGTCGCGAGTAGCGTGCCCGATTTGCGCAGCACGACGCCCGTCGCGCGCAGGTTGATCGTCGCGCCCATGCAGAAGAACCAGACGGCGAGGATCGGCACCGTGCCCGCGATCAGGCCGTTGGTGAACGAGCCGAAGTACTTCCCGGCGTTCGGCGCGAACGTGTGCACGCACGCGCCGAGCAGCATCGGGACCAGCATGAGCCCGCCCGGTATGCGGTCGATGGCCTGTTTCAGCTTCACGTCTCCTCCGTGGACGTCGATGCGTCCCGTTGTCGAATGATGTCTGCTGACTGACTATAGGACATGATTCGGAACGTCGGTCCGTTTGTATTGTTTGAAACGGTAATCGTATACCCGTATCACTATAAATGGCTGATAAAAAAGGAAATTGCGCTGTCGTTGTGCGGCGAACTATTTTCGGATCGACGTTCCGAATTTGCGGAATCTGTGCTTCAATTCATCGCATGACCACCGCCGGCACGCGCGTCGGCGGCGTCTTCTTCCCCAACGGAGAGCCGGCATGGAAGTGCGACAGGGCATACACGGCGAACACGCGAAGACGCTCGATACGGCCGGCCTGCGCCGGCATTTCCTGGTGGAGAACGTGTTCGCTCCGGACGCGTTGTCGCTCACCTACAGCCACATCGACCGGATCATCGTCGGCGGCGCGTGGCCGGCCACGCGGCCGGTCGAGGTGCCCGCGGCGCTCGGCGCGGCGATGGGCGTGAGCCATCTGCTGGCGCGTCGCGAACTGGGGGCGATCAACATCGGCGGCCCCGGCTGGGTCGAGGTCGACGGGCAGCGCCATGCGGTCGGCACCGAGGCGGCGATCTACATCGGGCAAGGCGGGCAGGGCGTCGTGTTCGGCAGCGACGATCGCACGCGTCCCGCGAAGTTCTACCTGAACTGCGCGCCCGCGCACACGGCCTGGCCGACACGCACGATCACGCTCGCGCAGGCGTCGCCCGAAACGCTCGGCGATGCGGCCACGAGCAACCGCCGCACGATCTACAAATTCATCGTGCCCGACGTGCTGCCCACCTGCCAGCTGTCGATGGGGATGACGAAGCTCGAGCCCGGCAGCCTGTGGAACACGATGCCGTGCCATACGCACGAGCGCCGGATGGAGGTGTATTTCTACTTCAACCTCGCCGACGATGCGGCCGTGTTCCACCTGCTCGGCGAGCCGCGGGAAACGCGTCACGTCGTCGTGCACAACGAGCAGGCGGTGATCTCGCCGAGCTGGTCGATCCATTCGGGCGTCGGCACGAAGGCGTACACGTTCATCTGGGGCATGGTCGGCGAGAACCAGGTGTTCAAGGACATGGATCACATCGCCGTTGCGGACCTGCGCTGACACCATGAAACGCGATACGCCCGATCTTCCCGCCGTCGACGCGCGCCCCGCGCGCGCCGGCCTGTTCGACCTGACCGGCAAGGTTGCGATCGTCACCGGCTGCAATACGGGGCTCGGCGCCGCGATGGCCGTCGCGCTCGCGTCGGCCGGGTGCGACATCGTCGGCGCGAACCGTTCGGCCCCGGCCGAGACCTCGGCGCGCGTCGAGGCGGCCGGCCGGCGTTTCGCCGACGTGCGCGCCGACCTGTCGACGCTCGAACCGGTCGAGCGGATCGTCGGCGGCGCGGTCGATGCGTTCGGTCGCGTCGACATCCTCGTCAACAACGCGGGCATGATCCGCCGCTGCGATGCGCTCGAATTCACCGAAGCCGACTGGGACGCCGTGATCGACGTGAACCTGAAGAGCGTGTTCTTCCTGTCGCAGGCCGTCGCGCGGCAGATGGTGAGGCAGCGGCGCGGCGGCAAGATCGTGAACGTCGCGTCGATGCTGTCGTTCCAGGGCGGCATCCGCGTACCGTCGTACACCGCATCGAAAAGCGGCGTGCTGGGGCTCACGCGCCTGCTCGCGAACGAATGGGCCGCGCGCGGGATCAACGTGAACGCGATCGCGCCCGGCTACATGGAGACCGACAACACCGCGCAACTGCGCGAGGACAGCCGGCGCAGCGACGAAATCCTCGGACGCATCCCGGCCGGCCGCTGGGGCGTGCCCGACGACCTCGCGGGCGCGGCCGTGTTTCTTGCGTCGCCTGCGTCGGACTACGTGCACGGCCACACGCTCGCCGTCGACGGCGGGTGGCTCGCGCGCTGATCGCGCTTCGCGGCGGACGCGTTATGCTCTCCCGATTCGCACTCACGGATTCACGGACATGACAGCAACGCCCAGGCAGCGCAAAGGCGATCAGGCGAACCTCGGCGCCGAAGCCGACCCGTCGGCGGCCGGTGCCGCCGAAAAGGCCGATTCGGTCGCGGCCGTCGGCAAGGTCTTCACGATCCTCGCCGCGCTCGGCGATCGCCGCGAGATCGGCATCAGCGAGTTGTCGCAGCATCTCGGCATGTCGAAGACCACGGTGCATCGCTTCCTGCAGACGCTGAAGACGCTCGGCTACGTCGCGCAGGCAGGCGAGACCGACCGCTACCGCCTGACGATCCGGCTGTTCGAGCTGGGCAGCAAGGCACTGGAGAGCGTGGACCTCGTGCGCGAGGCCGATCTCGAGATGCGCCGCATCGGGCAGCTGACACGCGAAGCCGTGCACCTCGGTGCGTTCGACGAGGACGCGATCATCTACATCCACAAGATCGACGCCGATTACGGGCTGCGCATGCAGTCGCGGATCGGCCGGCGCAATCCGTTGTACAGCACGGCGATCGGCAAGGTGCTGCTCGCCTGGATGACACCCGACGAAGCGCGCGCGGTGCTGGCCGGCATCGAGTTCAGGAAGTCGACCGCGAAGACGCTCGCGTCGGCGGATGCGGTGATGAGCATCCTGCCGCACGTGCGGCAGCAGGGCTACGGCGAGGACAACGAAGAGCAGGAAGACGGCCTGCTGTGTCTCGCGGTACCCGTGTTCGACCGTTTCGATCGCGTGATCGCGGGGTTGTCGCTGTCGTTCCCGACGATGCGTTGCGGCGCGGACACGAAAGCGCATTATGTCGCACTGCTGAAGGAAGCCGGGCAGGCGATTTCCGCGCGGCTCGGGCATCGCCCGCACGCGGCGGCCGTCGAGGCGGCCGCGGTCGTGCACGACTGAACACGCCGCGGGCGGCGCTACAATCGGTGCCGCGCCGGTCGCGCACCGGCGAACCCCGAACACGACGACCTGAAGGACGAACCATGCGAATGAACATGTGGATGCGCACGTGCATCGCGCTGCTGGCGATCGGCGCGAGCCTCGTCGCGAACGGCGCGCAGGCAAAAAGCGCGGTGGATTGCGGGAAGCTCGATGCGGCCACGAGCGGCCCGGACGACAACTTCCGGCCGCCGGCGTCCGGCACGGTCATCGGCGCCGGGCGCGCATATTTCTACTCGGCACCCGACGCGCAGTGCATGACGAAGCGAACCTTCATTGTCCCGGGCGATTCGGTGACCGTCTACAAGTCGCACGGGCGCTGGTACAACATCATGTACGTGAACGGCAAGACCGGCGACGACTTCGAGGGCTGGGTCGAACTGGGCCGCGTACGTCTCGGCGGTCAATACGGCGCACAGTAACCGCCGGCGGTGCGTGTCGGGCCCGGTGCCGCTACGACGACACCCAAGCGAAATCGCGTTTCAGGTTCTCCGCGCGCTGCGGCCGCCGATACAGATAGCCCTGCGCATACTGAATCCCGATCGCATGCAGCGCGCGATGCTGCGTTTCCGTCTCCACGCCTTCCGCGATGATCTTCAGGTCGTAGTGGTGCGCGACGGCCGCGATTCCCTCGATCAGCCCTGCGCCGCCGTCGTTCAGCTGGGCGACGAACTGGCGATCGATCTTCACGTAGTCGAACGGAAAACGCGACAGCACGTCCAGATTGCTGTGATGCGTGCCGAAATCGTCGATCGCGAACTTCGCGCCTTTCGACCGGAGCGCGTTGAAGACCTCGGTGGTCCGCGCGTTCTTCTCGAGCAGGATGCGTTCGGTGACCTCGAGCACCAGCGTGAAGCCCGGCGGCAGCGCGCGGATCGCTTCCTCGACGACGGATACGAAGCGCGCGCGCTCGAGATCCTTCGGCGCGATGTTCACCGCGATGCGCAGCGGCGCGGACGGCGTCAGCGCGGTCAGTTCCGACACGGCCGTCCGCAGCACGAATTCGGTCACCTTCGGCAGTACCGTGCTCGCTTCCACCTGCGGGATGAACACGGCCGGGCTGATGACTCCCCACTTCGGATGCTGCCAGCGCAGCAGCGCCTCGACACCGACCGTCCGGCGCGTCTGCACGTCGACGATCGGCTGGTACACGACGTGAAACTCGTTGCGCCTGAGCGCATGGCGAACGGCCTTCAGCAACAGCCGCCGCGGCGCCATCGCCAGCAGGTAGGCGGCCATCACGAGACCGTCGGTCAACAGCACGATCGTCATGCCGATCAACCGGTAGTGGCCCTGGACGTGCGAGGCGTACTGAGCCGATGCGGCGACCGACACCGTGAAGGGCCAGCGTTGCGACGCGATCGTGGTGCCGCCGGCGGGAGCGTGGTCCGATTCCGGCGCGAACTTGCCTTGCTGGTCGAGACGGCCCGATCCGGCGATCGACAGCGTGGCGGATTCCGTCCCGCTGCGGGCGCTCGGCGCGAGTGCATCGACCACGTAGTCGCCTTCGATCAGGTACAGGACACCCGCGCCACGCGCGGTGGCGCGATACACGGCCAGCACCGGAATGCCGCGCTGAAACGGCGTCTGGCGCAGCAGCGTGACGATCGTCGCGCCCGGTTCGGGCTCGCGCGAGTATGCGTCGAGCGGCAGGTCGATCGCACCGAGCGCCGACGAGCACATGACGCGGCCGTCGTTCACCAGCGCGACGGCGCGCAGGTAGCGCAGGCGAGTGCCCACTTCGGCCAGCGTCCGGAATACCGACGCGCAAGGGCGTCCGACGAGCGCGGTCAGCTCGTCCGCATGTCGCAGGCGGACGCCGTCGAGGATGCGGTTCACCGTCGCCACGATGTCGTTCGCGACGACGCGTTCCTGCGTGGTGACGGCATCGCGTGCGTAGCGATCGGCCAGTACGATCGCGCAGGCGGGCACGAGCACGCAAACGATTACCGCGACGAAAAAGACCGCCCGCGGCCATGTACCGCTACGCTGGAAAACGGACTTCGAGCCTGGTATGAGCGCCGACATTCCCGCGGTTGCCCTTGATGTTGTACGCATGGAGAGGCATGTCGAACCGGTCGGTGCGCATGCGTCATGCCTGGTCCGGGCGATCCGGTTCGCGTATCGGCATCGCGATGCGAACCGGCGCGACGATCGCGCTGGGCAGCGGCGGCAGGCCCGTCGCGATCGGCCATTCGGTCCGACGGCTCACGTCTCTGACGAGTGCATTTTGCGCATCCATATTGACGTAGCACACCGAAAAACCCCCGGCCGCATGGTCATGCGGCCGGGTCGAAAGACACCGTCTCTTGGCACGAGGATGGTGCGCGGCAAGTATATGATGTGGCGCGCTATTACGAAATATTATTGATTAAAAATTGGTGCAGTTTTGTGATTGCGTCTAAAAAAGAAACATTGCCGCGACATACCGTTTTAGGCGGGTCGCCGCGAGCGCGCGGGGGCTGTTCGCGCGTCATGCCGGAGTTTCGCAATGATGGAAGAAGATACCGCTCCTACGACGGTCATGGTGACCGATGGCGCTGCCGCCGCGGATGGCGGCTCGCTGTGGATCCAGATTTCGATCGACGGACAGGTCCGCAACTATCTGCTCGATCGCGCACTCGCGTCGCGCGGTACGCCGCGCTACGACACCATCTGCGGCGCGCACGGGGTACTGTCGAAAGGAGAGCGAAAGGAATTGCGGGGATGGCTGGCGCGCATCGCCGACCCCGCGATGTGGGCGGGCATCGTCAGCACGTTCGTGGAGGTGCTGTCGCGGCCTGACGCGGAATGAGCGGCGCCGGCGCGGCGCCGGCCGCGACTCAGAAATCGTTGCGCATCTTGTGAAGCAGCGCGCCGGGCGACTGGTGCGTGTCGACCGCGGTCAGGACGTCGGTCAGGAACCATGGCAGGTTCAATTGCGTATCGGAATCGCCGACGCATACGCGGATCGGCGGCGCCTTCGACGGCGAGCGGACGTCCTGCGTGGCCTCCCGCGACGGCACGCAGTTTTTCGCGTGCGCCTGAACGGGAACCGGCGCGGCGGCGCCGGGGAGCGCGCCGGCGTCGGCCGGCACGCTGACGGCGGCAAGCAGGGTCAGGACAGCAGCAGCGGTAACGCGTTTCATGAGGATTCTCCGGCGATGTCCGTTCGACCGTGCCGGCGGGCGCGAGTTCGTCAGCCGCGCGCGACGCGGGCCGCCCGCAGCGGCTGTCGGGCGCGCCACTGCTGAGGCGATTCGCCGGTCCAGCGCCGGAACGCGCGCGTGAATGCGCTGTGTTCGGAATAGCCGAGCAGCCAGGCGACTTCCGCGAGCGTCAGCCGCGGATCGTTCAGGTGGTCGATCGCGAGCCGCCGCCGCGTGTCCTCGCGCAGGGTCCTGAAATTCAGCCCGAGTTCGGCCAGCCGGCGATGCAGCGTGCGCGACGACACGTGCAGCGCCGCCGCGATCGGCTCGATGCCGGCTTCGCCGTGCGTCAACAAGCGCGCGACGGCTTCGCGCACCGACTGTTCGAGGTCGTCGGCCTGCCGCAGCTCGGCGAGCAGCGCGCTCGCCTGGCGCTCCATCATGTGCCGCAGCGCGTCGTCCGGCCGTTGCAGCGGCTGCGTCAGCAGGTGCAGCGGAAACGCGAGACGGTTCACCGGCTGGCCGAACCGCACCGGGCAGCCGAAGTAGTCGAGGTACGGTTGTGCGTCGCGGGGCGGCGGATGCATGAAGCAGACTTCGTCGGGCCCGTGGCGCGTGCCGGTGATATTGCGCGCGAACTGGACGATGGCGGTCAGTGCCACTTCGTCGACGAGCGGGCCGAGCGGCTCGGGCGCATCGTGCCATTCGATCGCGACCGACGTCGCCTCGACGCGCACTTCCATGCGCGCGACGTTCGCGATCAGGTGTTCGTATTGTTGCCAGCGCGCGAGCGCGGCGCCGGCATCGCGGCACGCATGCAGCGCATAGCCGAGCGCGCCGAGATGCGCGGGCGTGATCCGCTGGCCGACGTGCAGGCCGAGCAGCGGATCGTCGAGTGCGCGGGCCGCGCGTTCGAGCAGGCCGCGCCAATGCGCGCTCGCGTACAGCGTCAGCCCGCGATCGTCCTCGGGCGGCCGCGCCTCGCCGAGGACGCGCGGAGCATCCTGGCCCTGCCCGGACAGATAGTCGAACAGCAGCCGCACGTAGGTGCTCGAGTAGTAGACGCGCTGGGTCGCGAGCGGGGAGGCGGCGGGCATGGCGGAAAGTGTCAAGTAATCGTCGGCAAGTGTCAACGCGAGCGGACCCGTGCGCGACCATACTGCGCGGCAGTTCCCGATCGAGGCCGCCGACATGCCGAACGAGTTGATGACGTGGCTCCACGCGTTCCTGGGTAACGACGTGGACTGGAAGCAGGTGCTGTTGATCGGCATGACGCCGGTGTTCCTGATCGCGTTCGCGATCGAATATGCGGTGATGACCGGGCGCGGCCGCCGCGAGCCGTTTCGCTGGAAGGAGATCGTCGCGAACCTGTCGCTCGGTGCCGGCTACCAGGTGGCCGAGACCGTGATGGGGCTGCTGTTTACCGGCGCGATCTTCGCGTGGGTCCATCGACACCGGCTGTTCGACGTGCCCGTGAACGGCTATACGGTCGTGCCGATTTTCGTCGTCGTGGAATTCTGCTACTACTGGTTTCATCGCACGTCGCATCGCGTGCGCTGGTTCTGGGCCGCGCACGTGCCGCACCACAGCAGCGAAGTGATGAACTTCACGACGGCGATGCGGCAGTCGCTGCTGAATGCGTTCGTCGGCGTGTTCGTGTTCTACCTGCCGCCCGTGTGGCTCGGCATCCCGCCGGCCGTCGTGCTGTTCCTGCTCGCGGTCGATCTCGCATATCAGTACTTCGTGCATACCGAAGCGATCGGGCGGCTGCCGCGCTGGTTCGAATACGTGTTCGACACACCGTCGAACCATCGCGCGCATCACGGCCGCAATCCGCGTTATATCGACAGGAACTATGGCGGCGTGCTGATCATCTTCGATCGCATGTTCGGCACGTATGTCGAGGAAACGGAACCGGTCGACTACGGGATCACGCAGCAGATCCGTTCGTACAACTTCCTGGTGCTGAACGTGCACGAATTCGTCGACATGTGGCGCGACGTGTTTGCGCCGGGGCCCGTCATGCAGCGTGTGAAACACCTGTGGATGCCGCCCGGGTGGGAGCGGCCGGGGCATCGGCCGATCCACACGTGGCGCGTCGAGCGCAAGCGCGAGGAAGACGCGATGGCGCCGCGCGACGCACCGGCGGAGGGTGCGACGGCAACGGGGCGCAAGATCGTACAAGCCGCCCGGACGCGTTCGGGCTAAGCTGGGCGTTTTCCTCGGCGAAAGGCGTGGCGGGCGATGACAAGGAAAATGTTCTGGGACGATCCCTACCGGACCACGCTGGATACCGTCGTCACGCATGTCGACGGCGATCGCGTGCGGGTCGACGCAACCATCTTCTTCGCGTTTTCGGGCGGCCAGGAAAGCGACGCGGGATCGCTGGGCGACTATCCGGTGATCCGCGCCGACAAGCAGGGCCTCGACATCGTCTATACGCTCCCGCATGATCACGCGCTGCGCGTCGGCGATCGTGCGACCTGGCGCATCGACTGGGCGCGCCGGTACCGGCTGATGCGCCTGCACTTCGCGGCCGAAATGGTGCTGCAACTGGTCTACCGGCTCAGGCCCGGCATCGAGCGCATCGGCGCGCATATCGCGCAGGACAAGGCGCGCATCGACTTCGCGAGCGACACGAGCCTGTCGCCGCTGTTCCCGGAGATCGAATCGGCGGCCGCCGACCTGTCGAGGCGTGACCTGCGCATCGTGACCGACTTCAGCGATGTCGATGCACAGCGCCGGTTCTGGGCGGTCGACGGCTTTGCGACGATGGCCTGCGGCGGCACACACCCGGCGACGACCGGCGAGATCGGCATGCTGACGCTCAAGCGCAAGAACATCGGGAAGGGCAAGGAGCGGATCGAGGTCATGCTGCTCGATCCTCAGGTAGCGAGCGGGCACGCGATGATGCGACTTGCGTGACCCGCACCGCGCCTCATCCTCGCGTCACTGATACCCGTAGCACTGCTTCAACCCCGCGTAGTCGTAGAAGTGGCTGGCTGGCGCGATCTTCGCGCCGTCGCACGCAGCCTGAAAATCCGTCTCGCGCTCGTTGTACAGCATCTTCACGATCAGCCGCGACCCGTTGCGGTAGACGTCCCACTGCAGGTTCGCCGCCATCGGCGACACCTGGTCGCCGCGCCACGGGTTGTTCGCATAGGTGTACGTCTGCGCCTGCGGCGTCGGCACGAACACGTTCTTCAGGTTCATGACCGATGCGAACGGAATCACGATCTCCGCGTGCGTGAAGCGCAGCTTCGCGGCGCGCGTCAGGTCGCCGCGGGCGATCGCGTCGACTTCGCCGAAGAAATCGTCCTGCAGCACCTTTGCCATCCGGTACGTGACCGGGTTCGCTTCCTGGATGCCGGGCCCCTTCTGGTAGTAGTCCTCGGCATCCTGCAGGTACGCGAGATACTGCGCCTGCTCCGCGCCGATGTACTTCTCCATCGTGACGCCGCCGGTTTCCGCGGTCATCGCGGGCGCGACCTGCAGCAGGTTGTACAGCACGTTCACCGCATCGACGGCCGTCGCGATCCTCGTCTTTCCGTCACCCTTCAGCGTATTGGTGAACTTGCCGTCCGTCGACGTGAACGCGTAGGTTCCCGTGTTCGCGAACGTGTAGCCGTCGCTGCCGAGCTTGGCGATGAAGGCCGGCGACACGAGTGCGGACAGCACCGTCTGCGCGACGTCGGCCGCCTGCGGTGCGGCCTTGATCGCCTTCAGCTTCGCGGCGACCGTCGCGTCGTTCGCATAGGCCTGGTACGCCTGGCTCGCCTGATAGGTCGCGTAGTACGGATCGCTCGTATCGGTGACGAGATCGGTGGCCGGTTTCAGCGAATGGAAATACAGCAGGAAGCGGTTGGTGCCGGCCGGCTGCGCAACCGGCGCGCTCGCCGGATAGCCGGACGGCGCGGCCGGCAGCGTGATGGCGGATGCCAGCGCCGGCTGGGCGGCGACGAGCGCCGCCGAGAAATACGTCGAGCTGTCCACCGCGCGATCCTGGCCCGAGTTGACGACGACGACCTGCCGGGTGCCCGCCGCGAACAGCGCGGGCAGCCGCTGGGCGAGACGGGCGGCGAGCTGCTGGTGTTCGCGGATGCCGGTTTGCGTGAGGTTGCCGTATCCGGGCGTCGAGATACCCTGCACGCCGTAGCCGAGCAGCGCGTTGGCCTTCATCATCGCGTACGTGTCGGCCTTGAGCTGCATGCCGAGCGCGGTCAGCGCGCCGTCGGCCTCGGCCTTGAGCAGCATCGCGTAGATCGCGCCGTCGTACTTGAAGCCCGACAACCCGCGCGAGCCGTGGCGCGCGACGAGTTCGGTATAGACGGGCGCGTAGCCGGCGGGCGGCGCTTCGTACGTCGCGGCGTCCTGCTGCGGGCGGTACGGTGTCTTCGTCTGGTAGTAGGTCGCGGGCGCCGGTGTCGGCGTGGGCTGCGGCTGCGGCGCGGGCGTCGTGCCGCCGTTGTCGGCCGAGGTGGCGGGCGGCGTCGATTCTTCCCCGCCGCAGGCGGCGAGCAGCAGACAGGCGATCGTGAGGGCGGCGGCGGTGCGGGTCGGGCGTGTCATCGTGGCGAGCGGCGGACGGACGCATGCGGATGCGCGCCGTTCCGTTTCCGGGAGAGTGGGATCGAGCCCGGAAGTGTGGCAAGCGACTTTGACAGCGGAATGTCAGGGTTCGGTCGGGCAATCGTCGGATTGCCGCCGGATCGGCGCCGGCCGGTCGCCGCCGGCCGCCGTGCCGACGTTCAGTGGAGCCCGGCCGATGCGATCGAGCGCACGGTGTCGGTGATGTTCACGCAGCGCGACAGGCCGAAATGCTCGGCTTCGCGGCGCTCCGGTTCGCTGCTTGCGATCGCGACCGCGCGTTCGGGCGGCACGCCGAGCGCCTGCAGCGCGACGTCGAACGGATGCTGATTCGATCTGGAGTCCTGCTGATCTGAATCGGTGACGACGACCGAGAAGCGGTCGAGGTGCGCGCGGCCGAACTGGCCTTCGAACATGTCGCTGAGCCGGGCGGCCGGCAGCGTCGTGACGAGACCGAGTCGATATCCTTCTTCCGATGCGCGATCGAGCCACTGGATGATCGCGTCGCGCTGATGGCGCGATTCGCGCGAATCCGGTGTTGCTTCGATTTGTGCGAATGCTGCGTCGAGACGGGTGACGATGGCTTCGATGACCACGGTGATTCCTCTTCAGAGACGTGATGATCCGTTCGCCGACGGGAATGCCACACACCTTAGCGTTCATCTTGAAAATAAGACCAATTAATATTTATAGGTGACTCATATGATATGGCTTATGAATGAGGTGGCGCGCCAGAGCGGGCGCGGGGTGCGGGCCGCATGATGTTTCCCGCGCGCATGACGTCGCATCGACGGCGTTCGACGTGATGCACCAGCGTGGCGCGCGGTTTGAATGCATTCGGCATATGCATATAAGAAAACGGCATATCGAGCGATGGCCGCCCGGCATGCCGTCTTGCGATGCCGCGTGCGTGCCGTCGATCAGTGCAGCTTGATCGACGGCTGGTTGCGGCTTTGCAGCCAGTGGCTCAGCGACTGGAACAGCGCGCGCTTCGCGCCGACCACGCTGAACAGGTGCTTGCGATACAGGAACTTGTACAGCCCGATCGCGGCGAGCCCGTCGACGATCAGCGAGCGCGAGCGCACGCTGATGTCGGCCTGGTACACGGCGCCCGCATCGTGGAACGTGAAGCCGGCCACCGGCTTGCCGGCGATGCGCCGCGCGAATGCGTTGACCAGATACACGGCCTGCTGGTGCGCGACCTGCGCACGCGGCGGCAGGAAGCCGCTCGCACCCGTCGACGGGCACGCGGCGCAGTCGCCGAACGCGTACACGTGCGGATCGTCGGGCGTCTGCAGCGTGTCGGTCACGATCACCTGGTTCGAGCGGTTGAGCGCGAGGTCGCCGATGTCCCGCAGGATCGCGGGGCCCGCGACGCCGGCCGCCCAGATCGTGATGTCGCTCGCGAGCCGTTCGCCCGTCGCGGTCGTCACGGCGTCCGCGCCCACTTCCGCCACGCGCGTGTCGGTCAGCACGTCGACGTTCAGCGCGCGCAGTTGCGCGTGCATCTTGCCGGAGAGCCGTGCGTCGAGCGCCGGCAGGATGCGCGGGCCGCCTTCGATCAGCCGGATGTGCACGTCGCGTGCGGACACCAGCGCCTTGAAGCGGTACGTCGTCAGCTGCTGGACCGCGTGGCGCAGCGCGGCCGCCAGTTCGACGCCCGTCGCGCCCGCGCCGATCACGTTGATGCAGATCGGTGCCGCGCGCCGCGCGGGCTGCTGCTCGGCCAGGTGATTCGCCTTCGTGCAGGCCGCGAGGAACTTGCGGCGGAAATCCTCGGCCTGGTCGAGGTTTTCGAGCGGCAGCGCATGGCGGGCGGCGCCCGGCACGCCGAAGAAGTTCGTCACGCTGCCGACGGCGAGCACGAGGTCGTCGTAGCCGAGTTCGCGCCGCGGCAGGACTTCGGTGCCGTCCGCGTCGTGCACGGCCGCGATCGTCGCGGTGCGTGCCGCACGGTCGACCTGCTGCAGCGCGCCCTGCACGAAGCGGAAGCCGTGGCGCTTGGCCTGCGCCGCGTATTCGATCGTGTGCGAGGCCGGATCGCGATGGCCCGATGCGGCTTCGTGCAGCAGCGGCTTCCAGAAGTGCGTCGGATAGCGGTCGACGAGCACGATGTCGGCCTGGCCGCGGCGTCCGATCGTATCGCCGAGACGCGTGGCGAGCTGCAGGCCGCCAGCGCCGCCGCCGACGATCACGATGCGCGGCAGGCGCGGTGCGCGGTCCGTTGCAAGGTTGGGCGTGGTGTTGTCCATGTGGGGCTCCCGCTGAATGACGATTCGGATGACATTGCTCAAGAACCGACGATATAGTTTGGCACCCACTCGAACAATTTAATGTTTATAAGCGACTCATATGTATTCACTTATAGGAAAGACCGCGACGTTCCGGCAGCTGAAGGCGCTGGACATGATTGCGCGGCTCGGCAGCGTGTCGCGCGCGGCCGAGGAGCTGAACCTGACGCAGCCGGCCGTGTCGCTGCAGGTTCGCCTGCTGGAGGAGGCCGCGGGCGCCGCGTTGCTGCAGCGGGTGGGGCGCGGCGTGCAGCTGACCGCGGCCGGCGAGATCGTGGCGCGTTATGCGCGCGAGATCCTGCATCTGTGGAGCGAGGCCGGCGACGAAGTGGCCGCGTTGACGGGCGATCTCGGCGGCACGTTGCGGATCGGCGCGATCACGACGGCCGAGTACCTGATCCCGCCGCTGCTCGTCAAGTTCACCGCGACGCGCCCGCACGTGAAGACGTATTTCAAGGTCGGCAATCGCGACGACATCATCCGCATGCTCGCGACGCATGAAATCGATCTCGCGGTGATGGGCAGCGCGCCCAAGGAACTGCGCACGCACGCGGTCGAGTTCGCGAAGCATCCGATGGTGTTCGTCGCGGCGCCCGGCCATCCGCTGATGCAGCGCAAGCGCGTCGCGCTGAAGGATCTCGAATCCGCGCACCTGCTCGTGCGCGAACGCGGCGCGGGCACGCGCTCGACCGTCGAGAGCCTGTTCAAGAACGCGGGCCACCGGTTTCATGTGGGCTCCGAACTGTCGAGCAACGAGGCGATCAAGCAAATGGCCGAAGCGGGGCTCGGCATCGCGTTCCTGTCGTTGCACGCGTGCGCGCTCGAGCTGCGCACGGGGCTGCTCGGGCAACTGCCGTTCCCCGGCAACCCGATCGAGCGCGAATGGTATGTGGTCACGCTCGCCGACCGGCGCATCTCGCAGGTCACGGGGCTGTTCCGCGACTTCCTGATCAAGCAGGGCGCGCCGGTGATCGACGGCGCGACGGTGGCGCCGCACGATCGGCGGCGCAAGTAGGCGAACGCATCGACTGCCGGTCAGACGAGCCCGAAGTCGTCGTTGCTGTCGGGAATCGACGCGAGCAGCCGTTCGAGCCGGTACCCGCCGACGACGCGCAGGCACCAGGCGGCGATGGCGGTGAGGCGAGTGCGCGGGCGGGGATCGGACGCTGGGCGGGCGGCGCTGGCAGGCGAAGGCGCGACGAACGTCGCGCGCAGCGGGCAGGAATGGGGCATGGCGGGCTCCGTAGGTGTCGGATGGGGCGATCGTAAGCGCCGCGGCGCCCGCTGGCGCGCACGCAAGGATCGTCCCGAGCAGAAACGGATGATCTTTTTCCGCTCGGTGCCGGGACGGCCGTCCAGGCCCGGCGCGCGGCCCGAAAACGCGTCACAATGCGCGTTCGAACCACGAATGGGTGGAGCCCAGCCATGAGCGATCCGATTCCCGCCGCGCCGCCGGACAACGGCGTGCCGGTCAGTTTGCGTTCCAGCCGCGGGCTCGGCTGGCGGGGCTTCGGCGCGGCGCTGCTCGACATTCGCGCCGGCACGTACCGGATTCCGGCCGCCGAGCATCACCGCATCGGCGTGCATATCGGCGGGCCCGTCCGCGCGGATTGCGTGTGCGACGGCGAGCGCGTGTCGCGGATCCAGGCGCACGGCGATGTCGACGTGATTCCGGCCGGCCTGCCCGGCCAGTGGACCGACAGCGCCGACTGCCGGATCCTGCACATCATGCTCAGCGACATGTTCGTGCGACGCACCGTCGAGCACCTCGAACTGAAGCCGTCGCACGCGCAGATCCGCCGGCGGCTGCAGGTGCGCGACCCGCGGCTGCAGCACATCGCGTGGGCGATGGCCGCCGAGCTCGAAGCGGATGACGCGTCGGACCCGCTCTATGCGGAAAGCCTGTGCACGGCGCTCGTCGCGCGGCTGGTCGACGGCCAGCCGGCGTTCCGCGAACGCCGGCGCACGCTGGCGCCGAAGGCGGCCGCGCGCGTGATCGACTATGTCGAGGCGAACCTCGAGCGGCGCATGACGCTGGCCGAACTCGCGGCGCTCGTGTCGATCAGCGTGCCGCATTTCAAGGTGCTGTTCCGCGAAACGCTCGGGATGCCCGTGCACCAGTACGTCGTGCGGCGCCGGGTGGAGCGCGCGAAGGCGCTGCTGCTCGAAGGCCGGCTCAGCATCAGCCAGATCGCGCTCGAAGCCGGGTTCGCGCACCAGAGCCACATGGCGAACTGGATGAACCGCGTGCTCGGCGCGACGCCGACGGAGATTGCGCGCTCGGGCGCGCGGGGCCGGTTGCGGCTGGCTTATGACGGGGAGGACGACGTGAAGCCTGCGCGCCGATAGCGGCCCGGCGGGCGGATTGCACGAACGGCGCTCGCATCCCGTCATCCTTTCCTGCGCGATTCATCCCTCCCTGCGCGCCTTTCCGGCCGCGCATGCCGACAATCACGACACCTTCATCCCCCAGGAGCGGATCGTGTTCGTGATCTTCGGAGCATCAGGCAACGTCGGCCTGTCGACCGTGACGACCTTGCGCCAGGCCGGCCATGCCGTGCGCGCGGTGCTGCACGACGCGCGTCATCGTGACCGTTTCGTGCAACTCAGCTGCGATGTCGCGATCGCGGACCTGACGGACGAGAATGCCGTCGCCGCGGCGATCGACGGTGCGCAGGCCGTGCAGATCCTGTGTCCGGTGCCGGTCGCCGATCCCGATCCGGCCGCCACGATGACGCGGACGATCGACGTGGCGGCCGCCGCGCTCGCCGCGAGCCCGCCGCCTGCGCTGCTCGCGTTGTCGGACTACGGAGCGGAGCTCGAAGGCAATACGGGTATCACGCGTCTGTTTCATGATTTCGAGGAACGTCTGAAGACGATCCCGACGCGATTGACGCTGCTGCGCGCCGCCGAACATCTGCAGAACTGGGCACGCGTGCTGCCGGTCGCGCTCGGCGCCGGCGTGCTGCCGAGCTTCCACCATCCGGTCGGCAAGGTGTTTCCGACGGTGTGGGCGCCCGATGTGGGCGTCGTCGCGGCGCGGCTGCTGCTCGATGCGCCGGAAGGCGGCAACGGGCCGCGCATCGTCAGCGTCGAGGGGCCGCGACGCGTGAGCGTGACGGCGATCGCGGAGACCCTCGGCGCGGCGGCCGGCCGTGCGGTCGTCGCGCACGAACTGCCGCGCGAGACATGGCAGGCGACACTGCTGCGCGCCGGGCTCGGCGAGCGCCATGCGCAGCTGATCGTCGATCTGTACGACGTGCACAACGCGGGGCGGATCGACGTCGAGGCCGACGTGTCGGAGCGGGCTTACGGGACGACGGCACCGGAGGACGCGCTCGCGCAACTGGTGCGCCGGCATGCGCGTTGAGTGAAGCAGCCGCACGCGGCGCGCATCACGCGGGCCGGCGCACCTTGTTCAGCACCGCATACGCCACCGACCCGATCACGATCCCCCAGAGCGCGGACCCGAGCCCGAGCCACGTCATCCCCGACGCGGTCGCGAGGAACGTGATCATCGACGCTTCGCGGTGGTGCTCGTCCTCGAAGATTCCGTGCACGTTCGCACTGATCGCGCCGATCAGCGCGAGCCCCGCGAGGATCGCGACGAACGCCTTCGGCAGCGCGAAGAACACCGTGACGATCGTGCCCGCGAACAGCCCGCCGAGCAGGTAGAACGCGCCGTTCGCGAGGCCGGCGACGTAGCGCCGGTCCGGATCCTCGTGCGCGTCCTTGCCGGTGCAGAGCGCGGCGGTGATCGCGGCAACGACGATCGTGATCCCGCCGAAGCACGCGACGACGAGCGACATCACGCCGGTCGCGGCGATGATCGGGCGCGCCGGTGTGGGATAGCCGGACACGCGCAGGATCGTCATCCCCGGCAGGAACTGGCCGGTGAGGCTGACGACGACGAGCGGCAACGCGAGGCTGAGCGTCGTGCCGAGCGTCCATTCGGGGGCGATGAAGACCGGCCGCGCGAGGCTCGGCGACACGTTGCCGAGATGCGTCATCCCGAGCAGCGTCGCGAGCGCGGCGCCCGTCAGCAGCACGAGCACGATGCTGTAGCGGGGCAGCAGGCGCCGGAAGATCACGTAGGCCGCGATCATGCCGAACGCGAGCACGGGTTGCGCCGACGCGGCGGAGAACGCATGCATGCCGAACGGCAGCAGGATGCCGGCCATCATCCCGCACGCGATGCCGCGCGGGATGTGGCGCACGAGCCGGTCGAAGTAGCCGGTGACGCCGATCAGCAGGATGATGACGGCGGCCGTGATGTACGCGCCGACGGCCTGGTTGAGCGTCAGTTGCGGAAACAGGCCGACGAGCAGCGCGGTGCCGGGCGCCGACCACGCGGTGACGACCGGTACCTTCAGCCTCCAGCTCGCGAACAGGCCCGATACGCCCGCGCCGATCGAGATCGCCCAGACCCACGACGACACCATCGCATTGGACGCGTGCGCGGCCTGCGACGCCTGGAAGAAGATCGCGAGCGGGCCCGCATAGGAAATCAGGACCGCGAGAAAGCCCGCGGTGATCGCGGACACGGACCAGTCGTTGCCGATCGTGCGGATCGCGCCGGGCGGGGAGTTCGGTTGCATCGTCGTCGGGAAATGCGGCGCGCGGCCGTCGGGCGGAGCCGGGGCGAATGATTGTTGGAAGCCCCGGATGAGCCGCCATTCTGGCCATTGCCGGCCCGGTTGGCAATTCGCCGGCGAAGATCGACGTTGTCGGCTTTTCGTAAGGATTGGCGCGAAAGCGGAGGGATCGCCGGCCGTCACGTACTGATCTGCAGCACCGTGTCGACCACGGCCACCTTCACGCCGCTTCCGGTCGACAGCGACGCCGTGCCTTCGTCGAACGGATGCACGGGCGGGTCGGTCGGCGTCCACGCATGGCGCGCGAGCAACGCGCGATACCCGCCGCGGATCACGAAGCCGCCGCATTTGCGCGCATACGCGTCGCGCCGCATCCGGTATGCACGCGGCAGGTCGTACCACGGCAGCTTCGGCAGGTCGTGATGGACGAGGTGATAGTTGTTGTTCAGGTACAGCAGCCGCATCGCGAAACCGGCTTCGTTGATCGTGATGCGCGCCTTCGGATGCCGCGCGGCGCGGTGCTCGTACAGCGAGCGGATCATCGCGAGCGACAGCGCGGGCCACGTGACGGCCAGCAGGTAGTACCACCACGGCACGCCGATCGCCCATTGCAGCCATGCGAGCAGCGCGATCACGCAGGCGGCGTGCGTCGCCCACATCGGCAGATAACGGAAGTCGCCGCGCCGGAACGCGGCGAAGGCATCGCCGGCGGTCGCCGCGACGGAGAGCGGCGGCCCGACGACGATTCGTCCGATGAAAGTCTTGCGCGCGACCGTCAGCACACGGCGCCAGCGTGGCAGCCGCGCCCAGCGTTCGCGTGTCACGTAGTTCGTTTCCGGATCGACGCCCGGCACGGTCAAATCTTCGTCGCGATGATGGTCGAGGTGGGTGTCGCGATACAGCGTGTACGGATACCAGACCGTCAGCGGCGGATAGCCGAGCAGCTTGTTGATGAACGCGGAGCGCGTCGGATGGCCGTGCAGCAGTTCGTGCTGCAGCGACATGTGCCATGCGCCGAGCAGGATCAGCGGCGGTGTCGCGGCCGCGAGCGGCAGGCGCCCGTCGCGCACGAGCAGCAGCACGGCGAGCCAGCCGCCGTAGATGACGGCGACCAGCAGCCAGGTCGGCCACTCGGTGCGGGCGGTGAAGCGGGCGTCGAGCGCGGCAATCGCGCGCGCATGATCGACGTCGAAGTATTCGGCCATGGCGTTGAGGCGGGATGGATCGGGCAGTGCGGGGAACGAGCGGTGGAACCGGGGCGCTCGGCCCGGGTGCGCTGGTGTCTCGCGGATCACGGTCGGCCCGCCAGGCATCGCGCAGGGTGCGGCGCCGGCAGGCCCGCCAACGGTAACCGGCGGGCGCGCCATGGCCAACCAATCGATTCGTATTTGCTTATCGGCGGGCGGCCGATAAGCATCGGGGCCGCCGCCGATGCGTAGAATGCCCGCATGAGCCCATCGATCGCCGTACTCCCGATGTACAACGTGACGCCGCGCCACGCCGCCCTGTGGCGTGCGCTGTTGCGCGATACGCTCGATGCGTTCGCGCAGGCGGGCGGCCCCGCCGACGTCGTGCTGCCCGACGATCCGTTCGACGACCTGCACGCACTGTGGCGGCGCGACGATCTGCTGCTGTCGCAGACCTGCGGCTATCCGTACCGGATGCTCGGCCTGCGCGACGTCGTGCGCTTGATCGCGACGCCCGCCTTCGACGCGGACGGCTGCGACGGCGCGCGCTACAGCAGCGTGCTGGTCGTGTCGGCGCGTGTGCACACGGGCGGCGCGACGACGCTCGCCGCATGCCGGGGGCTGCGCGCCGCATTCAACGGCGAGGATTCACACAGCGGGATGAACGCATTCCGGCATGCGGTCGCGCCGCATGCGCACGACGGACGCTTCTTCGGCGCGGTCACGCCGTTCGGCTCGCACGTGAACGTGCTGCGTGCGCTGGCGGCGGGCGAGGCCGATTGCGCGTCGATCGACTGCGTGACGTTTGCCTATGCGCGCGATGCGTGGCCCGATCTGCTGAAGGACATCCGGGTGATCGGCACGACGGCCTCCGCGCCGGGATTGCCGTTCATCGCGTCGCGGGCACTGCCGGAAACGCAGGTCGGCGCATTGCGGGAGGCGCTCGATCGGGCGGTGGCCGCCGATGCGGAACGGGCGCGCGTGCTGCGGCTGAAGGGATTCGAGCGGCTGTCGCCGGCCGACTACGACACGATTGCGCGGTTCGCGGAGGACGCGGCCGCGCACGGCTATCCGGAACTGGCGTGAAGCACGGCGCGGCGCGCGGCATGGCGCGCCGCGTCGCGCGTCATGCGTCGTCTTCGTCCATCAACCGGACCTTGACCCGCTTGCCCTTGATCTTCCCCGCATTGAGCTTGCGCAACGCGTCGCGCGCGACGCCGCGCTCGATCGCGACATAGGTCGAGAACTCGGTCACGTTGATCTTGCCGATCTGCTTGCCGTCGAACCCGGCGTCGCCGGTCAGCGCGCCGAGCACGTCGCCCGGGCGGATCTTGTCCTTGCGCCCGCCGAGGATCTGCAGCGTTTCCATCGGCGGCAGCAGCACGCTGTCGTCCGCCGGCTTCAGTTCCGCGAGCGGATGCCATTCGACGTCGCGCTTCTGCGCCTGTTCGATCGCGCCGACGCGGCCCATCTCGTCCATGCTCGCGAGGCTCAGCGCCCAGCCTTGCTGATCCGCGCGGCCGGTGCGGCCGATGCGGTGCACATGCACTTCGGGGTCGGGCGTCACGTCGACGTTGATCACCGCTTCGAGCTGCGCGATGTCGAGCCCGCGCGCCGCGACGTCGGTCGCCACCAGCACCGAGCAGCTGCGGTTCGCGAACTGGATCAGCACCTGGTCGCGCTCACGCTGGTCGAGCTCGCCGTGCAGCGCCAGCGCGTGGAAACCCTGCGCATGCAGCACGTCGAGCAGGTCGCGGCACTGCTGCTTCGTATTGCAGAACGCGATCGTGCTCACCGGCCGGTAGTGGTTCAGCAGCTGGCCGACCGCGTGCAGCCGCTCGTTCTCGGTCACCTCGTAGAAACGCTGGCGGATCTTGCTGTCGTCGTGGCGCTCCTCGAGCTTGATTTCCTTCGGGTTGCGCAGGAACTGCTGGCTCAGCTTCGCGATGCCGTCCGGATAGGTCGCGGAGAACAGCAGCGTCTGGCGCGTGGTCGGGCACATCCGCGCGACCTTCGCGATGTCGTCGAAGAAGCCCATGTCGAGCATCCGGTCGGCTTCGTCGAGCACCAGCGTGTTCAGCGCGTCGAGCTTCAGGTTGCCGCGGTCGAGGTGATCCATGATGCGGCCGGGCGTGCCGACGACGATGTGCGCGCCGTGTTCGAGGCTTTGCGCCTGCGGGCGCATCGGCGTGCCGCCGCACAGCGTCAGCACCTTCACGTTTTCTTCGGCACGTGCGAGGCGGCGCACTTCCTGCGCGACCTGGTCGGCCAGCTCGCGCGTCGGGCACAGGATCATCGCCTGCACGTCGAAGCGGCGCGCGTCGAGGCGCGCGAGCAGCGCGAGCGAGAACGCGGCGGTCTTGCCGCTCCCCGTCTTCGCCTGGGCGATCAGGTCCTGGCCGGCCAGCGCGACCGGCAGGCTCGCGGCCTGGATCGGCGTCATGTCGACATAGCCGAGCTGCGCGAGGTTCGCGAGCGTGGCGGGCGTCAGTGGCAGCGCGCTGAAGGGCGTGGGCGTCGATTGGGTCATGTCAGGACAGGTCTCCGAGGTAGGGGCGGCCTTCCATCTGCTCGTAGACGACGTTGCCTTCGTCGTCCTCGAAGCGTTCGAGGTAGTTGCGCGCGCCGCACAGCGGGCAGCGGAACAGCAGCCCCTGGCCTTCGTCCTTGATGGCGACGTCGGACTGCTCCCACTGCGTGCCGCAGCTCTGGTTTCTGCAGGTAAACACGGTCTTTCTCCAGCTGAATTCGGTTGATGGCGCGCCCGGGCGGGCGCGGCAACGGCGGGCGGCGCTCGCGCGGCTCGGGCGCGGGCCGCACCGGCGGTGGCTCGGGTTGTGTCGATGCGGATGATGGATCGGGCGGCGACGGGGTCGCGCGTGCCGCAATTCTAGCGGATGCGGGGGCGTCCGCCCGGTGCGCGCCAAGAAAAACGGCCGCCCCGGAGGGCGGCCGTGCGGCGTGGCGAAACGGGGCCGGGCGCGTTACAGCGCCATGTCGGCCGACGCCTTCGCCGGGCGGGCCGGCGCGTTGCCGGCCGGCTGCGACGGCACGCCGAGGTCGATCTTCGGCGGCGGCGACAGCTGCAGCACGTCGCTCGTGTAGGTCCATTCCTCGACGACCTTCGCCGGGCTGTCGTTCAGCTTCGTGCCGTAGCTCGGCACGATCTGGCGGATCTTCTGCTGCCACTCGGGCGTCGCGACCTTGTCCTTGAACACCTTCTTCATCAGGTTCAGCATGATCGGCGCGGCCGTCGACGCGCCCGGCGATGCGCCGAGCAGGCCCGCGATGCTGCCGTCCTGCGACGCGACGATCTCGGTGCCGAGCTTCAGCACGCCGCCCTTGACCGGGTCGCGCTTGATGATCTGCACGCGCTGGCCGGCCTGCCACAGGCGCCAGTCTTCCTTCTTCGCGTTCGGGAAGTATTCCTTCAGCGCGTTGAAGCGATCGTCGTCCGACAGCATCAACTGGCCGGCGAGGTACTGGACCAGCGGGAATTCGTCGACGCCCACCCGCATCATCGGCGCGACATTGTGCAGGTTGGTGCTCTTCGCGAGGTCGAAGTACGAGCCGTTCTTCAGGAACTTGGTCGAGAACGTCGCGAACGGCCCGAACAGGATGATCTTCTTGCCGTCGATGATCCGCGTGTCGAGGTGCGGCACCGACATCGGCGGCGAGCCGACCGACGCCTTGCCGTAGGCCTTCGCGAGGTGCTGCTTCACGACCTCGGGGTTGTCGGTCACGAGGAACGAGCCGCCGACCGGGAACGCGCCGTAGTCCTTCGCCTCGGGGATGCCCGACGCCTGCAGCAGGTGCAGCGCGCCGCCGCCCGCGCCGATGAACACGAACTTCGCGTCGACGGCTTGCGGCGGTTCATCCGAGTGCAGCTTGACCCACGACACGTGCCACGTGCCGTCGGCATTGCGCGTGATCTCGCGCACTTCGCTCGACAGCGACAGCGTGAAGTTCGGCTGCGTCTTCAGGTAGCCGACGAACTGGCGCGTGATCTCGCCGAAGTTCACGTCGGTGCCGATCGGCGTCCACGTCGCCGCGACCTTCTGGTTGCGGTCGCGGCCTTCCATCATCAGCGGTACCCACTGCTTGATCTGGTCGTAGTCTTCCGAATACTGCATCCCGCGGAACAGCGGGCTCGCCTGCAGCGCCTCGTAGCGCTTCTTCAGGAAGCGCACGTTGTCGTCGCCCCACACGAAGCTCATGTGCGGCGTCGAGTTGATGAACGAGTGCGGGTTCTTCAGCACGCCCTGCTTGACCTGCCACGCCCAGAACTGGCGCGAGATCTGGAACGACTCGTTGATCTCGATCGCCTTCGAGATGTCGATCTTGCCGTCCGCCTTCTCCGGCGTGTAGTTCAGTTCGGCGAGCGCCGAGTGGCCGGTGCCGGCGTTGTTCCAGCCGTTCGAGCTTTCCAGCGCGACGCCGTCGAGGCGTTCGACCATCGTCATCGACCAGTCGGGCTGGAGTTCGTGCAGCCAGACGCCGAGCGTCGAGCTCATGATGCCGCCGCCCACCAGCAGGACGTCGACCTTCTTCGTATCGGCGGCGTGCGCGGACGACGTCGCGACGCACAGCGCGAGCGCCGACAGTATTACCCGTAACGTTTTGATCACAGCAGATCCCTTTTTCAACTTGGATACATCGGTTTGCCATGCCGCCCGGCGCGCGGTTCCATTGCGCCGGCATGCGGATCCGGAGATCCGGATCGCGAATCCGGAATTCCGGATCGACGCGATGCGCCGTTGCATTTGCGCACGCGCAGCCGTTCGGAAGGACACCTTCGGATCGGCTTCCCGCGGGCAGGCAATCGCAGCATCGCGAGGGTGCGCAACGTGCCCGGGCCCTTGTGGCAAGCCTCGGCGGAACGCGCTTCAGGCTGCGTGGAAAGGCGCCGCGCGCGATGCGTTTTTGCGGGGGCGGGGTGGCAAGGGGCGCGTAATATAACCGAACTCGGACAACGTGTCGCAGACGACGAATGCCCCTGTTTTCGTGGGGTTTTTGCGTGTCCGGGTTTCCGGAATGACGGTGCGCGAGGCGGGAAAACCGGCGGGGTCGGAAGCGCGAAATGCGGGCGACGGACACGCCGTGCGCCACGCGGGTACGTCATCGGGCCGCGGCGTTGCACCGCGCCCCGTTCACGTCGAATCACTTCACTTCGCTTCGCCGTTCCGGCAGAACTGCGCGTAGGCCGGTGCCGAATTCGCGAAGCCATGTGCCTTCGCGAGTTCCCACGGACGCTCGCACTGCTGCGTATGCTCGCACCATGCGTAGCCGGCCGAGCCGATGCAGCCGTGTGCGTCGCGATCGCCGCCGACGATCGGCGGAGCCGCTTGCGCGGAGGGACCGGCCGGCGCCGATGCACTGGCCGGCGCGGACGATTGCGCGGCACAGGCGCTCAATGCGAATGCGCAGGCGATCGCGGCGGCCAACGACGCGGCGGGAAGGTAACGTTTCATCGGGTAGCGCTCCATGGGATGACGATCGGTGGCGGATGCCCGCATACGGGCGCATGGACGCGTGATCGATCACGCGTCCGGCACCGGCACGCGCGACGAGAACTTCACCTCGCGCAACGCGAGGCTCGACTGGATCGACGATACGCCGGCCTGCTTTCGCAGCACGCGCTCGACGAATTCCGCATACGCGTCGAGATCGGCCGCGACGACCTGCAGCAGGTAGTCGGCGGCGCCGGTGATCTTGTGGCACGACGTGACTTCGTCGTGACGCCGCATCACCTCCTCGAAGTGATCCGAATCCTGATCCGAGTGCATGTTGAACGTGACCTGCACGAACGCGAACACGTTCATGCCGAGCGCGCGGCGGTCGAGGTTCGCCTGGTAGCCGGTGATCACGTGCTCGTCCTCGAGCCGCTTGCGGCGGCGCCAGCACGGCGTGACGCTCAGCGACAGCTTCTCGCCGAGCGTCGCGTTCGACAGCGCGCCGTCTTCCTGCAGCAGGCGGAGCATTGCGCGGTCGACACCGTCCAGTTCAACCGAAGCGCGATTTTTGCTCATATCCGGTGTCTCGTAGACAGATTTCTCAAAATTGTACGAAACGAAGAAGCGAAAAGCAAAGTTATTGCCGGCCGGCGTCAATAGACTGTTACCACCCCATTCCCCTGGTCATCACGGCAACGGTCAATCATGCTCACGGTCTACAGCAGCGATCACCACCTGCATCGCGGCGTCGAACTGAAGGACGGCGCGATCACCGAGTCGTTCGAAAACCCGCTTCGCGCCGAAACGGTGCTCGCGCAGGTCCGCACGGCGGGCCTCGGCGACGTGATCGCGCCGCGTGCGTTCGACCGCGCAAGCTACGCCGGCGCGCACAGCGCGCGCTACGTCGATTTCCTCGCCGGCGCGTGGGACGAATGGACGGCGACCGGCCGCACCTGCCAGGCGCTGCCGCTCGTGTGGCCGGTGCGCGCGATGCCGGCGTCGGCCGCGCTGCCCGATTTCATCGACGGCAAGCTCGGCTTCTTCGCGATGGATGCCGGCGCGCCGATCAACGCGGGCACGTGGGACGCGGTGAGCGCGAGCGCGAACTCGGCGCTCACCGGTGCCGACCTGCTGTCGGGCGGCGGCGCGCGCGCGGCGTTCGCGCTGTGCCGCCCGCCCGGCCATCACGCGGGCCGCGAGTACATGGGCGGCTACTGCTACCTGAACAACGCGGCGATCGCGGCACAGCACGGCATCGCGAGCGGTGCCGCGCGCGTCGCGGTGCTCGACGTCGATTTCCACCACGGCAACGGCACGCAGGACATCTTCTACACGCGGCCGGACGTGCTGTTCGCGTCGCTGCACGGCGAGCCGTCGGTGTCGTACCCGTACTTCTCCGGCTATCCGGACGAGCGCGGCGAGGGGGCGGGAGCAGGCTTCAACCTGAACCTGCCGCTGCCGAAGGGCACGCAGTGGGACACCTACTCGGCGGCGCTTGGCCGCGCCGCGGCGGCGATCGCGCGGCACGCGCCCGACCTGCTCGTCGTGTCGCTCGGCGTCGACACGTTCGAGCACGACCCGATCAGCCATTTCAAGCTGCGCTCGCCCGACTTCCTGCGGATCGGCGAGGCGCTCGCGCGCCTGAACCTGCCGACGCTGTTCGTGATGGAAGGCGGCTACATGGTCGACGAGATCGGCATCAACGCGGTGAACGTCCTGCTGGGATTCGAAGGGCGCGCGTGAGCGCATGCGCGGCCTTCGACGAACGACGGATCCGGACACGAACGAAGCGTGATTAAGGAGGAGACAGGCATGAACCGGCATCACAAGACGGCACTCGCCACCGCGGCCGCACTGACGTGCGCACTGGCCGCATGGCCCGCGCATGCGGACGACATCGTGCGCATCGGGCACGTCGCGCCGCTGACCGGCGCGATCGCGCATCTCGGCAAGGACAGCGAGAACGGCGCGCGGCTCGCGGTCGAGGAAATCAACGCGAAGGGCCTGACGATCGGCGGCCGGAAAGTCACGCTGCAACTCGACGCGCAGGACGACGCGGGCGATCCGCGCACCGCGACGCAGGTCGCGCAGCGGCTCGTCGACGACAGGGTCGTCGGCGTCGTCGGCCATCACAACTCGGGCACGTCGATCCCGGCGTCGCGCGTGTATCGCGACGGCGGCATCGTGCAGATCTCGCAGGCCGCGACCAATCCGACGTACACGCAGCAGGGGTTCAAGACGACCTATCGCGTCGTCGCGACCGACGCGCAGCAGGGGCCGGCGCTCGCGATGTATGCGGCGAAGCACCTGGGCATCAAGACGGTCGCCGTGGTCGACGATGCGACCGCGTACGGGCAGGGCCTCGCGACCGAGTTCGAGAAGGCCGCGCAATCGGCCGGGATGAAGGTCGTGTCGCGCGACGCGACCAACGACAAGGCGATCGATTTCCGCGCGATCCTCACGAAGATCAAGGGCGAGAACCCGGACGCGATCATGTACGGCGGAATGGATGCGACGGGCGGCCCGCTCGCGAAGCAGGCACGCCAGCTCGGCCTGCGCGCGAAGCTCCTCGCCGGCGACGGCGTGTGCTCGACCGACCTGCCGAAGCTCGCGGGCCCGGCGTCGGACAACGTCGTGTGCTCCGAAGCCGGCATCGCGCTCGAGAAGATGCCGGGCGGCGCGGCATTCGCGAAACGCTACGAAGCGCGCTATCACCAGCCGATGCAGGTGTATGCGCCGTTCTCGTACGACGCGGTGTACATCATCGTCGACGCGATGAAGCGCGCGAATTCGACGAACCCGGCGAAGGTGCTGGCCGCGATGCCGGCCACCGACTATCGCGGCGTGATCGGCGAGACGAGCTTCACGCCGCAGGGCGACCTGAAGCACGGCGCGATCTCGGTGTTCACGTACAGGGGCGGCAAGAAGGCGCTGCTCGACATCGTGAAGATGTGACGCGGTACGCGCCGGTATCGCGCGCCCGTCGCGCGCGCGGACCTCAGGCCGCGATATCGGCGAACACGTCGTGGTCGATCACGCCGGGCACGAGGCGCGGCTGCCGCAGCCAGTCGAACGCGAGTTCGACGACGAGCGGTGTCGGCCGGCTGCAATGCAGCGACCCGACGGACTCGCGGTCGATCCACGCGCAATGCGCGATCTCGCTCATCGGGCGCGCGATCGCATCCGGATCGATCTCGGCGAGAAACACGTGGTGCACCTTGTGCGCGCCTGCGATCCGGAACAGATAGCGGGCATTGCCGCACGCGAGCCCGGTTTCCTCGAGCAGTTCGCGGCGCGCGGCGTCGCGCAACGATTCGCCGGGCCGCGGCGTGCCGCCGGGCAGTACCCAGCGGGCATTCAACCGGGCGACCAGGAGGATCCGGTCGCCGCGTCGGCACAGCACGGTGGCGCGTTCTTTCATGCGGGTTTCCCGATTGAATGCCCGCGTGTCGAATCGACGGGCAAAAAAACGCCGCTCGGCAAGAGCGGCGAAGAACGGAGATGGATACTGGCGTGTGCCGGACGGGATGACCGCTTCATCCGGCACGCTCATTGTGGCGAGCGTTGCACGCGCAGTGAATCAGACAAGTCTGATTTGAGCGCGGCCAGCGGGCGCATCGCTCCGGAGCGATGTCCCCGCCGCTTACACCCGCTGCGCGCGTGCGCCGTCCGTGCGGCGTTCGGCGTCGTGCACGATGTGCAGTTCACGCGTGCGGATCGGCAGCGCGCAGTCCGCGTCGGCGAGCGTCTTGCGCACCTGGCGTGCGAGGCGCCAGCGCATCGCCCAGAACGTGTCGGTATGGGTCCACACGCGCAGGTTCGCGACGGCCGTGCTGTCGTCGAAGCGCATCACCATCACGTCGGGCGCGGGATCCTGCAGCGCGTCGGGATCGGCCGCGGCCAGCGCGCGCAGCGCGTCGAGCGCGCGATCGATATCGTCGTGTACCGACACGTCCACTTCGAGATCGAGGCGGCGCGTCGGATTGCGCGTGTAGTTGCGGATCGCGCTGCCCCACAGCGCGCTGTTCGGCACGTATTCGCAGATGCCGTCCGGCTTCGTCAACCGCGTCATGAAGAGCCCGACCTCGTCGACGGTGCCCGCGACGCCGGTGCCGCCGTCGATGTAGTCGCCCACCTTGAACGGCCGCAGCAGCAACAGCATGATGCCCGCCGCGATGTTCTGCATCGTGCCCTGCAGCGCGAGCCCGATCGCGAGGCCGGCGGCCCCGAGCACCGCGATGAGGCTCGCGGTCTCGATGCCGAGCTGCGACAGCGCGCCGACGATCGCGACGATGCGGATGCCCCAGACGGCGACGTCGCAGAGGATCGGCCGCAGCGTGTCGTCGACGCGTTCCTTGTTCGCGAGCAGCCGGTTCAGCCAGCGGCCGATGCGTTTGGACAGCCACCAGCCGGCGACGAGCAGCGCCAGGCCGGCGCAGAGCCGGAGGGAGAGCGTGGACAACGCTTTCCACAGGAACGTCCAGCGTTCCGGATGAAATTGATCGAGAAACATGACGGGATTCCGGGTTGAAGACAGGGGGCGCGGTATGTCGTGCGCAGGCAGCCTTCGACTCTACCCGGCGCACGGCGGTTCGCGCGATTGCACGGGGTCGGACGGTGGAAACGCAATTTCGTTCGTGTACTAAACGGCATTTTCCAAAAATAAGATTGGTCCTATTTAGCCGAAGTGGGTACGCCGATACACTCGGTTTCAAGTTGCCGGGCCGCGCCGATCATGGTTCGTGATGCCCGGTTTTTCCGTGTTTTTTCCCGATTTTTCATTGATAGCGAGTGACGACGTCATGCGGTTAGACCTGCGTTCCCGTCTCGCACGCGAACAAGGTCGACCCGCCGAGCGCGGCGTCCGATGTTTTCCGACGCTCCGCGCGCTGATGCGCGGTGTCGCCGCGGCGGCCTGCGTGGCCGGCGCGCACGGGTCGGCGGCGCAAGCGGTGCACGATGCCGCCTTCGCACCGGCGACCGCGGAATCCAGCGACCTTGCCGGCGTGCCTTTTTTCAGTTCCGCCCGAACGACGTGGGGCGGTTTGCGCGCGTCGGTCGTGCCGCTCGACGTCGCGTACGCATCGTACGCGTTGCACGGGCCGCCGGCCGCCGAGCGCGACGGCCCCGTTGCCCGCTTCGGTGCATGCGTGGCTTACCGCGTGCTGTGCGAGGCGGCACGCGGCGCGGTCGAACGCAGTTATGCAGCGCGGTTCGATTACGGCCTTGCGTCGCCGTTGCCCGCGCTGGATCCGCCATCGGCGCCCGGGCGTCCCGCCGTCGATCTCGCATCGGCCGAGGCGTTCACGCTCGCGCCGCCCAGCCGCGGCACCCGTGCCGGCGCGATCACCGGCACCTTGCGGGCGTCGCCGGCGCGCGCCGAACTGCCGGCCGGCGTCGCCGCGCAGATCACCCGCTTGCTGGCCGGACGCGTCGATCCGACGCAGCGTGGTGCGGCCGGCGACACCTTCCGCGTCGCCTTCGAATCCGACGGCAGGGCGAAGCAGCCGGGCCGTGCACGCGTGACGGCGCTCGATATCCGCTTTCGCGGGCAGCGGGTCGCGGCCGTATGGTTCGTGCCCGATGCGCGCGCGCCCGGCGCGTACTACGACCTCGACGGCATGCCGCTCGCTGGTTCGCGGTTTGCCATGCCGGTCGCCGCGACGCGGATCAGCTCGCATTTCGGTGCGCGCGTGCATCCGGTGAGCGGCGCGCGTCACGTGCATTCCGGCGTCGATCTCGCGGCGCCGGCCGGTCGCGCGGTGCATGCGTCGGAGCGCGGCGTCGTGACGTTCATCGGCACCGAGCCGCGCGGTTACGGCAAGTACGTGGTGATCCGTCATGACGGCGGTTATGCGTCGTACTACGCGCACCTGTCGGCGTTCGACCCGGCGTTGCGAACCGGCATGCGGGTCGTGCGCGGCCAGCGCGTCGGTGCGGTCGGCAGCACGGGGACGGCCACCGGCCCGCATCTGCACTTCGAGGTGCGCAGGCATGCCCGCCTTGTCGATCCGATCGCGCTGGTGCAGGCGGCCAAAGCGGCGAAGCTCAAGGGGGAGCAACGCGTGGCGTTCCGCCGCGTGGCGCGCGATGCGCGCACGCAACTGGCGTTGGCGGCGCTGGCGCAGCCGGTGGCAATGTCGAAGGTCGATGCGCCGCGGGCGGGTTGACCGCCAGCCTCCGAAGTCCGTCGATGCCGGTCGCAATGACCGGCATCGTTGCGTGGGCCAACCGGTGCTCCGTCGCCACCGAATGTGCGCGTCGCCGGCGCTCGTACGGCAGGACGGGGCCTACGTCCGTCCGGTGCTTTCAGCCCAGTCCGATGTACCCGTCTTCGTCCCGTCGCTAAGATTTTCGTATGCAACGCGCATGGCGATTTCCGCAGGTGATCGTCGCTGTCGCGTTCGCGCGTCAATCGGCTCGATCGCGCGCGCCGGATGGTGTCCGCAGGCGTGTCGACGCTTCATGTGTCGACGGCCGCGGCGCGGAATGCGCGACGACACAACGGGATGAAAAACCATCTATGTCAAAACTTGACCTCACATCGAAACGCACCTGGAGCGCACTGGCGGCGATCGCGGTCGTGGCCGGCGCACTGACGTCCGCGCTCGCGTGGGCGGCGGGCTGGATCGGATCGCGCACGACGAGCGCATCGCTGGTGTCCGAGACGCCGCAGCCGTTTCCGCCGGGCTTTCGCCGCGCGCACGGCAAGGGCATCTGTTTCGCCGGCACCTTTCGTCCCGACAGCGCGGCGGTGCCGTTGTCGACCGCGCGCGTCTTCACGCAGGCGGATATTCCCGTCGTCGGGCGGCTCTCGATCGGGACCGGCAGTCCGCATGCGGCGGACAGTTCCACGACGACGCTGAGCATGGCCCTGCTGCTGACGACCGACGACAAGCAGCAATGGCGGATGGCCATGAACAACCAGCCGTACTTCGCGACACACGAACCGGAAGGTTTTCTGGCGATGCAGCGGGCAACGGCTCCCGATCCGGCCACCGGCCAACCCGACCCGGAGCGGGTAGCCGCTTTTCTGAAGGCGTACCCGGAGGCAGGGAAGTTCATGAAATGGGCGGCACGGGAACCGGCACCGGGCAGCTTCGCCGGCGCGACGTTCCATAGCGTCAACGCCTTTTATCTCGTGGCCGCCGACGGGCACCGGCAAGCGGTGCGCTGGATGATGCGCCCGCATGATCCGTTCGTGCCCTTGAGCGATGTTCAACGGCGGAAGGCCGACCACGACTTCCTGTTCGAAGGCGTGCGCGCGCGGCTCGCGCGGAAGCCGCTCTATTGGGACTACGTACTGCAGCTCGCGCAGCCCGGCGATGCCGTGGACGACGCATCGCAGCCGTGGCCGGCCGATCGCAAGCAGATCGTCGCCGGCACGCTGGAAATGACGGGCGTCGTCGAGCAGGCGGAGGGCGCCTGCCGGGACATCAACTTCGATCCTTCGATCGTGCCCGCGGGCGTCGAGGTGTCGAACGATCCGATCCTGAATGCGCGTTCGGGCGCATACGCGCATTCGTTCAATCGCCGCGAGCGGGAAATCGGCTACGGCAAGGCGACCGAAGCGGTCGGCAAGCAGGAGGTCAAATGAGTACGCAAAAGCGCGCGAGCGGCGGCGTGCCGCGCCATTTCAATGCGCTGGCGAGAGGTCTGCACTGGTTGATGGCCGCGATGATCCTGGCCATGCTGTTCATCGGCGCGGGCATGATGACGTCGTTGCATCATCGAATCTGGCTGATCGACCTGCATCGGCCGCTGGGTATCGCAATCCTCGCGCTCGCGCTGCTGCGCGTCGCGAACCGGTTGCACAGCCGGCCGCCTGCACTGCCCGAGAATCTCCCGCATTGGCAGAGGCTGGCCGCGAAGGCATCGCACTGGATGTTGTATGCGCTGATGCTGGCGCTTCCACTGATCGGGTGGGCGCTGCTGTCGGCGGGCGGTTTCCCGATCGTCCTGTTCAAGGGCGTCAACCTGCCGGCGATCGTGCCGGCCAGTCCGACCCTCTTCGCATGGCTGCGCGATGCGCATGGCCTGTTGGCGCGACTGCTGTTCGTCGTCGTCGTGGGCCATCTGTCGGCTGCCCTGGTTCATGCGTGGATCTACCGGGACGGCGTTTTCTCGAGCATGGCACGAGGCGAGCGCCGACGCGGATAAGCGGCCCAGTGTCTGACTGTCGCCGGAGCCTGTCGAATGACGGGTCCGGCGACAGTCGTCCGGCAAGCTGGAATACGTATCGGCCGGTTCGACAATCGAATCGGCGAGCGGGTGTACCGGATGCGGGTCGTCCGCATCGTGCAGAGCAGCATCGTCGAGCGGCATATCGCCAATGCATGGCCAACGAATGGCGGCATTGCGTCAGTATTTCCGAATCGCCCGAAATCCGTCATCCGCACTTTCAGCGTTTTCGTCCAAACCGGCAAATTCAACCGGTTTCCCCGCCGCGCGGCCGCCGCGCCGTCGCGCAAAGGGTTGCTGCAAAGCAGCAGCCCAGCCCGTTTCGCTTGTTTCCCAATCCGAAATGAATCGCCGCGTGATTGCCGATATCACGCAATCGCATCTTGCGATTATTTCGAGACAGGTGATATAACCCGGTTCACGCACCGATTTGCAGCAATAACGTCACCAATAAATGCGAGCGGAAAAATGAAAAGAAAGGCGCGGAATCTGGGTTTGGGTGGAGTGGCGATCCTGACCGGCGCAATGCCGGTTGGTACGTATGCGACATGCTCGGCCACCGCGCCGGGCAGCGGCACGACCGTCACGTGTACCGGCGCGAACGCGCCGTCGGTCGTGGCCACGGCCGGCAGCACCAACGTGACGATCAACCTCGATTCGACGGTGACGGGCAGCTACGTGCTGTCGTCCGCGCCGACACCGTTCTCCGTCGACACGTCGAGCACGGTCACCAACAACGGCAACCTGTCGATGTCCGGCAACGGCACGGGCGTCGCGAACCGCGGCGCGGTGCTGCTCGGCGTGAACAACGGCAATACGCTCACCAACGGCGCGGCCGGCGTGATCGCGACGACCGGTCAGTACAACGACGGGATGGCCGCGAACGGCAACAACAACACGCTCGTCAACAATGGCACGATCACGACCACCGGCAACAACGCGTACGGGATGACGGCCGCGTGGGGGCAGAGCAATCCGGGCGCGGCGGGCAACCAGATCGTCAATACGGGCACCGTGACGACGTCCGGCAACAACGCGCGTGCGGCGTCGCTGCTCGGCGGCAACGGCACGATCACCAACAGCGGCACGCTGACGTCGAACGGCCGCGATGCGCCGGCCGTCTACATGCAGGGCAACAACGACACGCTGGTCAACAGCGGCACGATCCAGACGACCGGTACCGCGACGAGCGGCGGCAGCGTCGACGCCGTCGTGTCGAACACGCTCGGCAGTTCGTTCACGGCGACGATCGCGAACCAGGCCGGCGGCAGGATCATCAGCAACAACGGGATCGGCGTGCGGTCGACCAACGGCGCGACCACCATTACCAACGCGGGGCTGATCCAGGGCGGCGGCGGTACCGCGATCCAGGGCGGCAACGGCAACGTGACGCTGATCCTGCAGACGGGCTCGCAGATCGTCGGCACGGCGAACGGCGGCGCCGGCGCCAACACGGTGACGCTGCAGGGCACGGGCACCGCGTCGAACGCGTTCACGAACTTCCAGAGCCTGACGATGGCCGGCACCGGCTGGACGTGGGCCGGCACCGGCACGTTCTCGACCGCGCTGGTGCAGAGCGGCACGCTGAACCTCATCGGCACGCTCGGCACGACGACGGCGTCGGTCGTCGCGGCCGTCAACGCGGGCGCGACGCTGCAGGCGAATGCGTCGAACCTGCCGCTGTCCGTCACCGACAACGGGCTCGTGCGCTTCCAGCAGGACAGCGCCGGCACGTACACGGGTACGATCGGCGGCTCGGGCGCGGTGGAGAAAACCGGTGCGGGGACGCTGACGGTCACGCCTTCTTCTGCCGGCGGCAACACGTACTCGGGCGGCACGACGATTATGCAGGGCACGCTGTCGGTCGCGGCGGACAACGCGCTCGGTGCGGCGTCGGGCAGCCTGACGTTGAACGGCGGCACACTGCAGCTCGGCAGCGCGTTCAATGTCGCGTCGAGCCGCGCGGTGTCGATCACGGCGAATAACGGCACGATCGATACGCAGGGTTTCAACTCGACGCTGACGCAAGGCATCACGGGCGCGGGGTCGTTGACGAAGCTCGGCAGCGGCACACTGACGATGAACGGGGCGAGCAGCCATGCAGGCGGTACGAGCGTCAATGCCGGCATCGTGATCGTCGGTGATGGCTCGAGCGCATCGGCGGCGCTGGGTGGCGGCGGGCCCGTGACGGTGGCATCGGGTGCGACGCTCGGCGGCTATGGCAGCGTGACGGGCAACGTGACGAACAGCGGCACGCTGTCGGTCGCGAATGCGCTGTCGAGCCTTGCAGGCGGCGCGACCGGCAATTTCCGGATCAACGGCAACCTGATCAATGCGGGGCACGTGCAGCTCGGCGGCAGCGGCATCGGCAACACGCTGACGGTCGCAGGCAACTACGTCGGCCAGAACGCGACGATCGCGATGAACACGTATCTCGGCGGCGACGGCTCGGCCTCCGACAAGCTGGTCGTCAGCGGCGGCACGGCGAGCGGATCGAGCACGCTGAAGGTGACGAACGTCGGCGGTCCCGGCGCGCAGACGACCGGCGACGGCATCCAGGTCGTGCAGGCGGCGAATGGCGCGACCACGAATGCGGGCGCGTTCTCGCTGTCCGGCGGGACGGTGAGCGCCGGCGCTTACACGTACTTCCTCGCGAAGGGCGGCACGGCGAACGGCACCGGCGACAGCTGGTACCTGCGCAACACGGTACCGCCCAAACCGCAGCCGCCGGTGGTCGAGCCCGGCCAGCCGACGCCGCCGACCGAACCGCCGGTCACGCCGGCCGAAGGCACGCCGGGATCGATCGTTGAAGCTGTCGACAATGCAGGCGCCGACGGTAAGCCGGAACCGATCTACCGTCCCGAAGTGCCGCTGTACGCGGAAGCGCCGGCCGTCGCGCGCCAGCTCGGCCTGCTGCAGATCGACACGTTCCATGACCGGCAGGGCGAACAGGGCTTGCTGGCCGAGAACGGTTCGGTGCCCGCGTCATGGGCACGCGTGTGGGGCGGCAAGAGCGACATCAAGCAGAAGGGCGACGTGACGCCGTCGTTCGACGGCACGGTGTGGGGGATGCAGGTCGGGCAGGATCTCTACGCCGATACGACTGCCGGTGGCCATCGCAATCACTACGGCTTCTTCCTCGGCTTCTCGCGCGCGGTCGGTGACGTGAACGGTTTTGCTCTCGCACAGCAGGACATGGGCGTCGGCTCGCTGCAGGTCAATGCATACAACCTCGGCGGTTACTGGACGCATATCGGCCCGGGCGGCTGGTATACGGATGCGGTCGTGATGGGCAGTGCACTCACGGTGCGCACGCATTCGAACGACAACGTGAGCGGCTCGACGAACGGCAACGCGTTCACGGGTTCGGTCGAAGCGGGCTTCCCGATCGCGCTCGGTTACGGGCTGACGCTGGAGCCGCAGGCGCAACTGGTGTGGCAGTACCTGTCGCTGGACAAGTTCAACGACGGCGTGTCGGATGTCACGTGGAACAACGGCAACACATTCCTCGGCCGGATCGGCGCTCGCCTGCAATACGCGTTCGATTCGAACGGCGTGAGCTGGAAGCCATACCTGCGCGTGAACGTGCTGCGTTCGTTCGGCAGCGACGACAAGACGACATTCGGCGGTTCGACGACGATCGGAACGCAGGTCGCGCAGACGGCCGGTCAGGTCGGCGCGGGGCTCGTCGCGCAACTGACGAAGCGCGGCAGCGTGTATGCGACGGTCAGCTATCTGACGAACCTGGGCGGCGAGCACCAGCGCACGATCACGGGGAATGCGGGTGTGCGGTGGGCGTGGTGAGGGCGCGCCGTGGCAGCGATTCGGCTGCGGCGCGGGCAATCGATGCTCGCATGGGGCATGCGTATCGCAACTAGCAACAATGCAGCATTTGAAGCTCGTTGCAGCGAGCCCGATCCGGAGAGGCGATGCGTTTGCGATCGTGAAGTTCGACGAGAAGTGCCCGATGGTCGTGCCGACCTTCGATGCCGCGAAGAAAGTGGTGTGTCAGCGACTTGGAGCGCGGGCGCCGCAGCACGCGATAACGGCGCTGATCGACGAGCTGGCCGCGCAGACGATGATTCAGCAGTAAGCGTGTGCGAGCCGGTCACGCCGCTGCCATTGTCGATGACGGCGGATTTTTTCAGAGTACGTGCAACGCAAGAATTAGATCGTTTAGCTAACTGACGAATCGCGAGGAGGTCGCCTTAGAGTCCGAAGGAAGCGTGTAGAGACGCATTGACATACCGAAGCCAGATACCCGGCTCACCTGGCCTGACGAGCGTGACCTGATCGGGGCTCGTGACCGGCAACGGGCACGTCGCGTTGTCGCGGGAGTCTCAATACATGCGGGTGGTCACGTGTACGTGGCGCGTTGACCGGAAGGACTCGACAGCTTGATGAGAATTAGCAGATTTGCTAACATTGCGATGAAGAAGTAGACGATCCTGTACTACGACGAACGAGTAAAACGTGATGTGTTCGCTTTGCCCAAGGGCATTCTTGCTGGCTACCTCCGACTGATCGAGACGATGGAAGAATACGGTGCGGATCTACGGATGCCGCATTCGCGCGCGATGGGGGAAGGATTGTTTGAGTTGCGCCCGCGAGGTCGCGAGGGCATCGGGCGCGTGTTCTATTGCATGCAGGTGGGGTATGACCTCGTCGTCCTGCATTCCTTCGTCAAGAAGACGCAGGAAACATTCGGCGACGAGTTGCGAATCGCCCGCCGGCGAATGAAGGAGGTACGTAACAATGGCTAACGCCCGCCGCGCGCATGCAAGCGAGGAGCGGTATGCACCGGTCCGACACACTGCCGAAGACACCGCGCGTCTACTTACCGATCCGGCGATCAAGGCGGAGTACGATGCGCTGGAAGAGGAGTTCACCGCGCTTCGTGCGTTGCTCGACGCGCGTAAAGACGCGGGCCTGACTCAGGCTCAGGTCGCCGCCCGAATGGGCACTACGACATCGGCCGTATCCAGGCTCGAAGCTTCGTTTTCGAGCGAGAAGCACTCGCCGTCGTTTGCGACGCTGCGCAAGTACGCCGCAGCGTGCGGCAAGAAGCTCGTCATTTCGTTCGCTTGAACACGCCGGCGTCAGGCGCTGATCAGCCGAAGGTGCGGATATCAAAGTCGACCGCTTACGCCGCCTGTTCGACCGGCAACCAGACTTCCAGCACGCCGGCACCCGTCACCGGATCGTAGTCACCGCTGTAGCGCTCGAACTCGGGCGCGTCCACCGCCTTGAATCCCGACGTCGGCAGCCAGCCGTTCCAGATGCTGTGGAAGGTCTGGTGCAACGTCGAGATATGCCCGGCGTGTTCGAACACCGCGTAGCGCTGCGGCGCCAGTTCGACCCAGCGAAACGGCGTGGGCAGCCGGTCGACGCGCGAGACTTCCACGCCCGCGATGTATTCGAAGCTGCCGTCCGCGTCGGGATTGCAGCACACGCCGTACGTGACGTCGCCGAGCTGGCCGGGGAAGGACCCGAGGTAGGGGATGAACGCCTGCCAGAGCGCTGGAATCCCTTCGTTGGTTTCGAACGTATAGCGGTCGCTCATGCCCGCGATCAGCCGCGTGCCGGCGGTCTCGAAACGTGACGGCATCACGTCGACGATCTTCAGTTCTTTCATGCGAAGCGGCTCCACAACAGACAATCCGTCGAGCGTGCGCCGTGCCCGCACCTCCTCGGGCGTCATGCCGAAGAGATCGCGGAAGGCGCGCGTAAACGCCTCATGGGAGCCATAGCCGGCATCGAGCGCCACGTGCAGGATGTCCGGCGCGCCTTGCGCCAATGCATGCGCTGCGCGCGTCAGCCGCCGCGACCGGACATAGCGCATCACCGGCCAGCCGGTATTCATCGAGAACAGGCGCGAGAAGCCGAAGCGCGTCATGTCGCAATCGGCGGAAATCCTGTCGAGCGTCAGTTCCCTGTCCAGTTCGGTTTCGATAAACCAGAGTGCTTGTCCAACCGGGTGCATGGCGTACCAATGAGGGTGTCGGGTGGACTATATGGTATCGGCGGCCGGGGCATTTGATCGTTCTTGCGCGGCAGCCGCGATCGGGCGGCTGCACAAATGCACATCGCCACGCCGGTCGGCGTGGCGATGATCGACGGGCTGCTGCGGTTCAACCCAGCGGCCAGTTCAGGATCGCGATGCCGTCGTTGTAGTCGCCGTCGGTTCCATCCTCCGACCCGACGAGCCCGAAGTAGGTCTTCTTGAAGATGTCGACCTGGCGCGAGCCGATCTTCGACGGCTTGCCGTTCGCCGTCACGACCACGCGCACCTTGCCCTTGCCCGAGTTCACGATCTGCGTGTTCAGGTTCGCGTCTTGCGTGCCGGCGCCCTGGAACGTCGCGGCCGGTGTCGGGTTGTCGTCGACGAAGACCTCGATCGTCTGCGGTGCCGACGAGTTGACCAGCGCCGTCACGCCGAACGCGATGTTCGGCGGCAGGTTGAAGATGCCGTCGCGTTCGCCGCCGGTCGGCGCGGGCGCCGGCTGCACGGGCTGCGGCGTCGCCTTCGAGAAATAGTTGACGACTGCGCCCACGCCGAATTTGGCGGCGGCGCCGGGCAGCACGCCGGGCGCGCCGGCCCACGTGACCGTGCAAGCGACGACTTCGCCCGCCGCATCGGTCTTCACCTTGTTCTGCCAGCTGCCGACGTCGAAGCTGTACGGGATCGTCGCGATATCGACGAACACGTCGTATTGCGGCAGTTTCTCGACCAGCTGCGCGGTCATGAACTGACGCATCCGGTCGAGCACGGCCTGATCGCCGTTGGCTTGTACGGCGGTGGCGTCGTTGCCGGCGAGTTGCAGCAGCGCATACAGATCGTCATGGGTAAACGGTTGTGACATGTCGTCCTCGTCTCGATGGAATATCTCGCGTTGCGCAGCCGGTGACCGGGGTCACCGTGCCGCGCGCGGCGCAAAGCGTGGGACTGCTTGAAAGTTTCGCAATGTGTGGTTGGCCCCGTCGCCATCGCGAAGCTGCGTGACTGCCGCCGATCAGCCGAGCGGCCAGTTCAGGAACACGATGCCGTCGTTGTAGTCGTCGTCGGCGCCGTCTTCCGAGCCGACGATCCCGAAGAACGACTTCTTGAAGAGGTCGACCTGCCGCGAGCCGAGCCGCGACGGCTTGCCGTTCGCCATCACGATCACGCGCACACGGCCCTTGCCGGAGTCGAGCACCTTCGTGCCGAGGTTCTGGTCCTGCACGCCGGCGCCCCTGAACGTCGCGGCGGGTGTCGGGTTGTCGTCGATGTAGATGTCGATCGTCTGGTCGTTCGCCGCGTTGGTGAGCGCGGTGACGCCGAACTTGATGTTCGGCGGCAGGTTGAACGTGCCGTCGCGTTCGCCGCCGGCCCCTCCACCGATGTTGCCGGTGCCCGGATTCCCGCTGCCGTGCGACGACGATTGCGCGGCGGTTTCACCGATCGCGGACAGGCTCGCGTACGAATCGATATGCATCGCGCTGCCGCGCACGCTTTTCCACTGGCCTTTCACGAACGTGATGCCGCTGCCGGCATCGATTGTCGCGACCAGCGTGAACGGCATGCGGCCGGTGCTTTCCGGCACCTTCGACGAATACGTGAAGCAGCCGTCCGCGACGACGCCTCGATCGGTCGCGATCGCGAAGTAGATGCCGGGGAAGTTGTTGCCGGTCGCGTACGGCGTCGGCACGTTGAGGATGACCTGCAGCTTGCCGTCGCGAATCTCCGCCTTGGCGATGTCGATATACAGGCCGGGGATGTCGACGTAGGTTTCCGACGTCACGACGGGCGCGCTGACGATCGAAGCCGAAAGGAGCGGCATGGAAGTCTCCGGTGATGACACGGTTCTGGGATGGCGGCGTGAGGGGGCGCCGAACGCGGCGCGAACCCGCCGGCCGGCGTGGACGCGGCCAGCCGGCGGTGGTCGGTCGTCGATCGCGTCAGGTCAGCCGATCGGCCACTGGAGCACGACGATGCCGTCGTTGTAGTCGCTGTCGTGGCCGTCTTCCGACACGACGATCCCGAAGTTGACCGTGTACGGCGAGCCGTCCGACTTCTTGCCGTTGACCGGCGCGAGGCGCGCGTCGGTGGCCGACGGCTTGCCGTTGACCGACACTTCGAAGCGGAGCTTGCCGTTGCCGGAATTCAGCTTGACTTCACGCGGGCCGTCGCGCGTCGTCAGCTTGTGATACGCGGCGGGTTCGGTGCTGTCACCGATAAACAGCTTGATGTGCTGCTGCTCGGCGGCATTCGCGAAGAAAATCGCACGGAAATCGGTATTAGGCGGAATCGAAAACTCGCCGGCACGATTGGAAGACGTTTGAGAGTCGGCCATGCTTGCCTCCTGAGGTTTGTTGGATAAGGCGTGAGTGCTGTCGCGCAAACGTTTGCCGTTTGAAACGCGACGGTTAAAGCATGGCGAAAAATAAATTAAAAAATATTCGAACGGGAATGGTTATTGTTCAGTAAATCGAAAATCAAGGTTAATCGATTTAATGAATTGCAGTTAATGAATCGATTTTCGATGTATTCGGGAAATTATGTCGATGCGCGTATCGTTTTCGTGAACGATGCGGGCCGTAGCGCGGCGAGAGCGTGGCGGGCAGGTGCAGCGGACAATCGGGCTTCGGAGCAGACGCTCGGCGTTCGCATATGGCAGCGTTTCGTTTCAACATCAGCATCTCGGTCGTGGCCGCGCCCACCGGCCACCGTCGAACGCCCGCACCGAAGCCCGATCGCAAGGGGAACGGGTGCGACACCGGCGAAGAGGATGGACCGACTCACTCCGAACATGAATAGGACCTCACCGGCGCCGCACCCGTGAAGCATATCGACGGGGCAGGCCGTCGCCTATCGGACTGGACTGATTTTGTGCCCGCACTGAGTGCCGGCAAAAACCGCGAATCCCGAGCGCCCGGTTGACAGCCCCGGTCGCCCTGTGATCTGATTCCGGCCATGCAAGCCGCCCAGTCCCTCTTCTCGCTACGACTACTAGCCCGTTTCTCCGGGCTGGGTCTGCGGCTGCGCGCTTTCCGTCTGCTTCTGTCCTGAAGCGCCAGATTTCCCCCGTATCACCGACCTGGCCCCGGTTGTCGACCGGCGCCTGAGTTCGTCTTTTTTCCGTATCGCTCCGCTCCGTCCCGGTCGCTCAACCGCCAAGGCCGTCGTTCGCCGTACCGCTTTGCCGTTGTGCCGTTTCATCGCTGTCACCGCTGCGCGCGCAGCCGGCCACACCCGCCGAGGGCCGCCGCGACGCGGTTTCCCGACATACCGACCGAGGACCGAACATCATGATGCTGAAGAACCCCGCGACGAAGTACCGACCGTTTACGCCCGTCAACCTGCCGGACCGCACGTGGCCGTCGCGCACGATCACGCACGCGCCGATCTGGATGAGCACCGACCTGCGCGACGGCAACCAGGCGCTGTTCGAGCCGATGGACGCCGCGCGCAAGATGCGGATGTTCAAGACGCTGGTCGCGATCGGCTTCAAGGAAATCGAGGTCGCGTTCCCGTCGGCGTCGGAAACCGATTTCAACTTCGTGCGCGAGCTGATCGAGGGCGGCCACATTCCCGACGACGTGACGATCGAGGTGCTCACGCAGGCGCGCGACGACCTGATCGAGCGCACGTTCGAGTCGCTGCGCGGCGCGAAGCGCGCGATCGTGCACCTGTACAACGCAACCGCGCCGGAATTCCGCAAGATCGTGTTCGGCCTCGAGCGCGACGGCGTGAAGCAACTCGCGGTGAACGCGGCGCGCACGATCAAGCGCTGCGCCGACGCGGCGACCGACACGCGGTTCACGCTGCAATACAGCCCCGAAACCTTCACGGCCACCGAACTCGACTTCGCGAAGGAAGTCTGCGATGCCGTCTTCGACGTGTGGCAGCCGACGCCCGAGCACAAGGCGATCGTGAACCTGCCGGCGACCGTCGAAGTCGGCACGCCGAACTTCTACGCGGACCAGATCGAGTGGATGCACCGCAACCTCGCGCGTCGTGATGCGCTGATCCTGTCGGTGCATCCGCACAACGATCGCGGGACCGCGGTCGCGGCGGCCGAACTCGCGGTGATGGCCGGCGCCGACCGCATCGAGGGCTGCCTGTTCGGCAACGGCGAGCGCACCGGCAACGTCGATCTCGTGACGCTCGCGCTGAACCTGTACACGCAGGGCGTCGACTCGGGCCTCGACTTCTCGCAGATCAACGAAGTCGCGCGCACGTCGGAAGAATGCACGCAATTGCCGATCCATCCGCGTCATCCGTATGTCGGCGATCTCGTGTTCACCGCGTTCTCCGGCTCGCATCAGGACGCGATCAAGAAGGGCTTTGCCGTGCAGAAACCCGACGCCGTGTGGGAAATGCCGTACCTGCCGATCGATCCGAGCGATCTCGGCCGCACCTACGATTCGATCATTCGCGTGAACAGCCAGTCGGGCAAGGGCGGTATCGCGTACCTGCTCGAACAGGGCTATGGCGTCGCGTTGCCGCGCCGTCTGCAGGTCGACTTCAGCGCGGCCGTGCAGCGCTTGACCGACGACAGCGGCCACGAGGTGACGAGCGCGCAGATCTGGTCGCTGTTCCAGCAGGAGTATGTGGCGGGCGATGCGCCGCTGCGTTATGTCGGCCATGAGCTGACCGAGCGCGACGGCCGCGAGACGATCGTGCTGACCGCGGACGTGCACGGCGAGCGCCGCGTGCTGCGCGGCGAAGGCAACGGCCCGCTCGACGCGCTGATGCACGCGCTGCGCACGCCGCTGCGGATCCAGCACTATGAGGAGCGCGCGCTGTCGCAGGGCGCCGATGCGAAGGCGATCGCGATCGCCGAGCTGGCCGGCACGGGCGTGCGCGGCAGCGCGTTCGGCGTCGGCATCGATGCGAACCTGACGACCGCGTCGATCCGCGCGGTGATCAGCGGCATCAACCGCGCGTATGCGCGCGCGGACGAGGCGGTGCAGGCGACGTTCTTTGACGTGGCGCGCGCGGTGAAGGCCGTGGCGTAAGTCGAGCGGTGATGGGTGCGCCGGTGTGACGCAGGCCTGACAAACCTGACAGGCGATGACTTCACATAACGAGCGTATCGTGCAAGCGGCGCGCGGGTCCGTTTTATCGCGCCCATCACCACGAGGAATGTGTCATGTCGAAAGAAGATGCCCTGCGGGGCGATATCAAGGGGCAGGCCCAGGCGGCGGACCGCCACAACCTGGCGCGGCCGGCCGCGAACGGCGCGCTGTGGGCGCGCGGGCTCACGACGCAGCGGGTCGCCGACCTGTTCAGGACCTTGCCGGGATTGCCGGGGCACTGGATGCAGTTGCAGAACGAGGTTAACGCCGGGAATCGCTATTTCTACGGCGTCCAGAACGGCAGCGTGACGACCGAGGAAGGCAAGGCGCTGATCCGCTGGATCGCCAACGCGGTCGTGAGCGCCGCCGAGCATGCGTCGTTCGACTTCACGTTGCAGCAGCTGCGTTTCACGGCCGACATGGGCTGGCTCAAGCTCCAGCGTGTCAACGGGCGCGTGATGGTGTTCTCGCGGCCGTGAGCCGGGCGCCGGGCCGACGCTGACGGCCGGTCGTGCATCGAGAAGTGTGCAGGTGAATGTGATGCGGCCGTCGACGGGATGCCGTTCGGCTGCGTCGCTCTATTGCTCGGCAGCTTTCCCTCGTCAAGCCGGCTTTTCGGTTTTCCCTATTTCGCCGTTGCCGAAATAGGGAAGCGAACGAAATCGTCGCCGCGCTCGCGGCGCTTGCGCACGAACCGGCAGGAAGGGCGCTTTCTGATCCATTGCGCGACCTTCGACACGATGAACGGGCTGCCGGGTGATGTCACGGAGCATTGTTGCGGCGGCGATCCGCGCTCGCCGGTGTCCGCGTATTCTGCTTCCCGCATGCAATCTTCCGGACGCGCATTCGCGTCGACGAGTTTCGGTGAGCGGACAGGTAACGGCACATACGCGCTCAGGGACGTGCTTACCGATGAAAGCGTGATCGTGCCGGCAAGACGACGTTTTCCGGGACCCGGTCATCAATCAGGGCATCCCGCGCGTTGACCGTCGATGAAATGACAGTTGCGCCGCAATCCGATCAAGCCCAAACCTACCAACGCTGAGCGCGCCCATCGCGCCCGGCCGCCCACGTTTTCCTGGTGGCGCGGCTAAGACCGGTCCGATTGCCCACATGCGCGACACAGGCGATGCTGTCGGGATTTGAGGGAATCCTTGCATGGGTCTGCTGATCATCGCGATATGCGTCACCGTCGCCATATTCTTCGTATTGTGACCGGCGCCGATCGACGCGGCTCGTGCGCGTTCCATGACAGAAGGGGGGCCTTGTCCGCGATGTCCAATCGAATTCGCAAGCTGGCGATCGCCGCCGCCGGCTGCATGCTGGCGGCTGCGGCCGGTGCCGCTGATACGGCGCGCTGGCCTGGCGCGTCGGGCGGTGAGCCGCGCGTCGGCGTGCAGGTCAAGATCCAGTCGTTGACGCGCGACGATGCGCGCAACATTCGCGACACCGGCTTCGCGTTCGTCCGCTTCGGCGCGTGGGCCGAACGTCTGGATCAGGCGGCTTATCGGGCGCAACTCGACGAGGCGTTCGCGGCCGCACGTTCCGCGGGCCTGCCGGTGCTGTTGACCGTGCGCGCGCTGGGTCCGCTCGTGCCGGCGCACGACGCGAAAACGAAGACGGACGCGCTCGCGCTCGCGGGCCGCCGGATGGCCGATGCGATCGCGGCGCTGGCCGCGCGGCATCGGCACGACCTGATCGCCGTCGAACTCTGGAACGAACCCGACCTCGCGCGCTACTGGCCGACCGGCGATGTCGCGCGGACCTTTCCACCATTCGCCGTAGCCTTGTGCCGCGCGCTGGCCGACGCGGCGCCGGGCGTGCCGGTCGTCGGCTTCGGGTTCGCGCGCGCGCCGCTGCCGGGCAGCGTGCCGGACCGCTTGCTGGCGGGCGTGCATGCGGCCGCACCGGGCTGTCTGGACGCTGTGTCGTACCACGCGTACGGGATGACGCCCGCGCAGATTCGCACGGCCGCGCGCGACATCGACACGCGCTATGGGCTGCCGGCCATCGTGACCGAAGTCGGCGCGGCGTCGACGGGCGGCGATGGCGAGCAGCGGCAGGCGCATCGCCTGCGCGCGCTGCTCGATGCGCGCGGCGAACTGCATACGCCGCTGATTTCGGTTTACGAGTGGGCCGATACCGCAAGCGCCGGCGACGCGGCGCAACGCGCCTACGGCGTCGTGCATGCGGACCGGTCGCCGAAGCCGGCGCTCGACGCATTGCGTGCCGCGCTGCGCACGGCGCCGCTTCCCCGGTAATCAGGGCGACCTCGGTCCCGTGCGGACCAACCACAGCGCGACGGCCAGCAGCGCGACGCTCGACAGGTGCCGCAGGTAGCTGCCGAGATCGGGCTCGAACAGCATCGACACCGCGACATGGCCGAGCACCACGCAAGCCAGCAACTCGCCGTCGCGTGCGGGTGCGATCGCGTGGCCGTCGATGCGCCGCACCGGCAGGCGGCGCCACGCGGCGCAGAGAAACAGCGCGATCAGCGCCTGCATCGCCCAGCCCTTCGGATCGAACGAGAAAAACACCGGCAGGTTGAGCCGGACGACCGAATACGCGTAATTGCCGACGAAATGCACGAAGGAATCGGGCGGCAGCGGATTGTAGAAACTCGTGCGCGCGCCGAACGGCGACGAATAGACGAGATAGTCGACCGCGAGGTCGCGCGGTTGCTGGAGCAGCGTATAAACGCCGTTCGGCAGCGCGACCAGCACCGCGACGAGCAGCAGCGCGCCGGCCACCCTCGGCAGCATGGACACGCGCCGGAATACCCACGCCGCGAACGCGATCGCGAGAATCAGCGCGAAGTAGCTGCGGATCGTCGCCGCGTAGGCGAGATACAGCACGGCAACGATCAGCATCCGCCGCGCCGTGCCGCGCAGGCGCGCGACGGCGAGCACGGCGATCGACATCGCGGCGACGATCGTATCCTTGCTCGCGACGAACAGGTTGAAGAACAGGCACGGCGCGATCAGCGCGAGATAGATGACGAGCCCGCCGAGCCGGCGCGTCTCGCGCAGCGCGATCCAGATCGTCGCGACGCCGAGCGCGACGACGAACACGGCGGTGCCCGCGCTGCCGAGCGCCTGGTACAGCTTGCCGACCGCGTCGAACGACGAGCCGTCGTAGGTCGAGCTGCCGCCGATCTGGGTCTGGATCTTGTCCGCATCGCGGAAGATGAATTCCGGCAGCAGCGCGCGTGCATTCGCGTAGACGCCCACGTACAGCAACGCGACGAGCGCCGCGATCGCGTCGCGCAGGCCGGGACTCAGCAGCGGCCCGCTGCGGATCGCGCTTCGGATGACGTTACGCAGCATGGCCGGCTCGAGTGCGCTTGCCGCGCACGGCGGGCAGGCGCGACGTGACGATCCACGCGAGCCACGCCGTTACCGCGATGCTCGCAACCAGATGGGCGCAGGCCGCGCCGAGCTCATGTTCGCTTTGGACCAGTGCGATCGACATCGGCACGCATGCAACCGTCAGCGCGGCGATCACGCATGCGACCGTGCGCCCCGCACGCAGCGCGACTGCCGCCGCCCACAGCACGTCGGCGGCAGCACGCAGGACGAACGACGGCAGCAGGATCAGCAGGAGCACGGTCGACCGCGCATCGTCGCCGCCGTGCGCAAGCCGGAAGAGCCACGGGTGGGCGAGCGCGATCGCGAGCGCGGTGGCGCCGGTCAGCAGGAGCGACGCACGCAGGGCCCGTGCGAGCTCGGCGCGGAACGCGGGCGCGGCCGCGTGCACGCTGTCGAGCACGCGCACGACGCGTGGCGCGGCGACGGCGACGACGGTCGCCGACGCGACCGTCTGGATCGCATTGGCGATCGACCAGACGAACACATAGTGGCCGAGCGCGTTCGCATCGAGCTGCGCGGACGCGACGAAGCGCTCGAGATACTGCAACACCGACAGCAGCAGCAGCGCGACGAAAAACGGCACACCGTCGCGCCACACCGGGGCGAGCCGCACGCGCGTCGCCGACAGCGCGGGCATGGCCGGCAAGCGGCGCGCGGCGCCGGCGATCAGGATCCAGCCGATCGCCACGACCAGCACGTCGGCGGCGATCCAGATCGCGAACAGATCCTCGACCGACGCGATCGCGCGCAGCGTCAGCGCGCCGATCGCGACGCCGGCCCATGCACCCGTGCGGACGAACAGCAGCCAGGATGCGGCGCGCGCGCGATGCAGCGAGAACAGCCACGTATTGACTTCGAGCGCGGCATGCTCGGCGCACGCCACGAGCGCGACGAGCAGGAGCGGGACGTCGCGCAGCGCGCCGGGCGCGGCGATCGGCAGCGTGGCCACGCCGCAGAGTAACGCGTAGACCCCGGCGTACAGCACGGACAGGCGCACGCAGGTCCGCACCGCGTCGTGCGGATCGGGGCCGGCCAGCCGGCGGTTGATCTCGGTGCTGAAGCCGAGCCCCAGCACCTTCGACGCGACGACCGACATCGCGAGCGCGAAACCGTAAGCGGCCACCGCATCGAAGCCGAGCGTGCGCGCGACGACGATCGTCAGCATGAACTTCAGCCCGAGCGCGCCGACGCGCAGCGTGAGGCGCAACCATGCGGCGCTCATCGCGTTGCCTCGCGGTCGAGCGCATCGCGCAGTGCGGCGACGATCTTTCCGCGTTCGCGCGCGAGACGGGCGAGCCCGGCGTCGGCCTGCATCCAGAAGCGGCTCAGTGCATGGGGCGCGAGCAGCGTGTCGCACACCGCGCCCGCGTCGAAATCGGCCGCGTTCGCGACCCAGTGGCCGACGCCGAGATCCGCGTACGCGCCGAAACCCTTGCGCTCGTAGCTCAGGTGGTACGCGGGCACGCCGTGCAGGATCGCTTCGAGCGCACCGTGCAGACGCACCGACACGACCGCGTCGGGGGTGTCGTCGGCGAGCACGTCCTTCAGCGTGCGCGTGGCGTCGAATCCGCGTTCACGGTAGTACGCGGCGTCGTCGTTGCCGCGACCGGTGCTCTGCACCGCGAACGTGATGCGGCAGAGCGTACCGAGCCGCTCGATCAGCGCGTCGGTCGCCGCGAGATAGCGCGCGCGTTGCGCGTCGCTCCACGCCGGCGGGCGTCGCAGCACGAATGCGACGTGGGCGGGCGTCGACGCGGCTGCATGCGTGCGCATCCGCAGGTCGTTCGCCCGGTGCGCGAGTTCGAGCACCGCGAGATCGGGGGCGCGGCGCGTGTTCGCATTGGCGGCGAGCAGCTCGGCCGAGCGGTCGTCGCGCACGAACACGGCGTCGAAGCCCGCGAGCAGCGACGTCAGGTGCGCGGCGAGCACCGGACTGCCGGCAGCCGGCCCGATGCTCTGCGGCAGATAGACGGCCGGCTTGCCCGCCGCGCGGGCCGCGCGCATCTGCACGAGATGCCCGGCCTCGAGCTTGAGCGCTTCGACCGCGTTGCGCGCGCGCAGATAGCCGCCGCCGACGCCGACGATCAGGTCCGCACGACGCAGCAGCGCACGCAGCCCGGCGAGCGCCGGGTTCGCGCCGACGGGCAGCGCGGCCATCGCCGCGCCGATCAGGCGGCCGGCGCCGCCGGCCGCGAGCACCGGCGCCGGATGCACGTCCGGGTAGCCGGGGAACGACGCGGGATCGGCCGCGACGATCGAGACCTGCGTGTCGGGGCCGAACGCCTCGCGCAGCAGTGCGACCGACAGGTCGACGAGCAGTCCGTCGCCGGAGTTGCGTGCGCTGTAGGCGTGCAGCAGCACGACGTGAACGGAGCGTTTCATCATGCGTGTTCCTGGAGAAGCGCGCGATAGACGGCGAGCGTGCGGTCGACCATCGCGTCGGCCGAGAAATGCGGGGACGCTTGCGCGCAGCGATCGCGCATCATGCGGAATGCGGCCGGGTGCTCGACCAGCCGGCTGACCGCCGCGGCGAACACGGTCGGATCGTCGTCGTTCGGCACGGTAAGGCCGACGTGGTGCGCGGCGATCAGTTCGGCCGCGCCCGCGACCTGGGTCGCGACCATCGGCACATGCGCGGCGACGGCTTCGAGGCAGACGTACGGAAAGCCTTCGTAGCGGCTCGGCAGCGCGAGCAGGTCGAATGCGGCGAAGTAGCGGCGCGCGTCGTCGACGCGGCCCGCGACGTACAGGTTCAGCGGCAGGTCGCGCGCCTCGTCGCCCGCCGCGCGGGCGAAATCGCCGGACCCGATCGCGACGACCTGCACGCGGCGGCCGTGGCGCCGGTCCAGCGCGCGTGCAATGCGCACGAGGCGGTCGACGCCCTTCTGATGATCGAAACGGCCGACGAAGCCGACGACGAACGTGTCGTCGGCGAGCCCGAGCGCGATGCGCGCGGCTTGGCTCGCGAGCAGCCGCGGCGGCGTGACGCCGTTCTCGACGACGCGAATCCGTTGGTGCGCAATGCCGAGTGCTTGCAGGTGATCGGCCTCGTCCTGCGACACCGCGATCACCGCGTCCGAGCAGGCATTGCCGAGCACGCGCTCGATGCCGCCGTAGAACGCGCGCTTCGCAGGCGACAGCGCCGGGTTCAGCGTATAGACCGCGTGCGGCGTGTAGACCTGCTTCCACGGCCCGCGACACAGCCGCGCGAGCGCGCCGGCTTTCGAGCTGTGGCTGTGCACGATGTCGGGCCGCAGCTTGCGCAGCAACCGCCGCAACGCCAGTGCGCCGCGCAGGTCGTGCAGGCCGACCGCGCGTTGCAGCGGCAGCCGGTGGAACGCGTGACATTGCGCGGCGGCGGCGGACAGCATGGTTTCGTCGAAGCGTTCGCCGAGCGGGGCGATCAGATGAATCTCGACGCCCGGGCGTGTCCGCAGGCCTGCGATCAGGTCGTTCAGGTGCACGGCGACGCCGCCGCCGGCTGCTTCGACGACCAGCGCGATGCGCGTCGGCCGTGCGGCGCGGGCTGCGGGCGCGGCCAGGTTCGATGTGGGGCGGGCGGCCGTGTGCGTGGCGGGCGGCGGGGCAAGTTCGATGTCGGTCATGCGGACCTCCGGAGCAGGCGTTGAAGGGCCGCGCGCAGACGGGCCGGATACGTGCAGCGCGTCCCGCACGTGTAGCGATAGGCCTCGTAGCGATAGCTGCCGTATTTCGAGCCGAACGCGGACGCGCCCGAGCGCGGATCGAGGCCGTTCAGCACCACGCCCAGCGAGCCGGCGGGCCGTTGCGGCAGCCGTCGCGCGGACTCGACCAGTTCGCCGGCGCGGGTCGACCCCGCGCGGGCGACGAGCAGGGTCGCGTCCGCGTGCGTGTCGAGCCAGGTCGCGTCGGCGACCGCGAGCAGCGGCGCGGCATCGACGATCACGAGGTCGTAGCGCTCGCGCAGCGACGCGAGCCGCGCGCCGGTGCCGGCGTGCTGCAGCAGCGCGATCGGCGCGGCCGGCAGTTCGCCGGTCGGCAGGAAGTCGAGGTTCGGCGCGACGCCGCGGCGGACGACGTCGTCCGCGCGGGCGCGACCGTCGAGCAGTTCCGCGAAACCGGCGCCGCGTTCGAGGCCGAAGTACTGATGCAGATAGCCCTTGCGCAGGTCGCCGTCGATCAGCAGCACGCGCTGGCCGTTCGCCGCATGCACGGCTGCGAGGTTGACCGACACGAACGACTTGCCGGTGCCGGGCGCGGGTCCGGTGACCAGCACGAGCGGATGCGGGACGTCGGCCAGCGAGAAGTGCAGCGCGGTCTGCAGGCTGCGCAGCCCTTCGATCGCGGGTTCGTCCGGATCGTCGTAGGCCAGCACGTGCAACCCCGCGTCGCGCCGTTCGACCGCGCGGATCAGGCGGCGCTGGCGCGCGGCGGCGGGCAGTACCGCGCGCACCGGCAGCGACGTGTGGCGTTCGATCTCGTCGACGGCCGTGAGGCCGCCGTACAGGAACTCGCGCGCGAACGCGGCGAGCATGCCGAGCGCGAGGCCGGCCAGCGCGGCCGCCGCGATCACGACCGGCCGGTTCGGCCGGACGGGATCGGCCGGTGCGACGGCCGCGTCGACCACGCGGACGCTGGCCGTGCGGCCGGCCTGCACGAGTTCGAGCTGCTGGATGTTGTTCAGCAGCGCGGTGTACAGGTCGGTGTTGACCTTCACGTCGAGCTGCGCGCGCACTTCCTCGGCCTGCTGCGCGGGCAGGTGCGCGATGCGGCTGTCGAGTGCGCCTTGCTGGCGCCTGAGCGTCGCGAGCTGCGCGTCGAGCGCGGCCATGTCGGGGTGGGTGGGCAGGAAGCGGCGCGAAAGTTCGTCGCGCTTCTGCCGCAGTTCGAGGGCGCGCGTCTGCAGGTCCGCGCCTTGCTGGAGCGCGAGCTTGCCTTCCTCGGCGAGATCGACCGAGCCGGTGCGGCTGCGCAGCGACGCGTAATGCGTTTCCGCCCGTTCGAGCTGCTGCTTCACGATCGGCAACTGTCCGTTCAGGAACGTCAGCGACTGCGCCGCTTCGGCGGAACGGCGCGCGATGTTCTGCTCGACGTAGCGGTTCGCCACCGCGTTCAGCGTCGCGCTGAGGTCGGCCGGGTCGTCGCCGCGCAGCGACGCGACCAGCACGCCCGACTGCTTGACCTTCTCCTGCACGTCGAGCGCGGTGCGCAGCGTGTCGATCGTTTCCGCGCGCGAATGCCGGACCAGCCTGAAGCGGGTGCCGGGCAGCGCGTCGAAACCGGTGATCTCGATCTGCAGCGGGCCGTAGCGCGTCGCGAAGGTTTCCGCGCGGCCGACGCGGCCGACGGCGTCGGCCGTCAGGTCGGCGCCGGTCAGCCGGTAGCGCGTGGCGTCGAGCCGCACGACGTGGAACGTGTCGCCTTCGGCGCGCGTCGGCACGTCGAAGCGCGCGACGTCCACGCGCTCCTGGCCCCATGCATAGCCGCCGAAGCCGAGCAGGCCGGGCGACACCGCGCCGTCGTTGAAACGCGCGACGAACGCGCCGATCACGGGCACGCGCGACGGTTTCGCGACGATGTAGGCGCGCAGGTCTTCCACCGCGCGCGTGACGACGAGCCGCGACGACAGGATCTGCGCTTCGGCTGACGCGGGCGAGCCGACGTTGAAGAACGACGCGGCGTCGCCGAGCAGGTTCTTCGATGCGGCGTCGCTCGCATCGTCGGCCTGGATCATCAGGTCGGCCTGATAGGTGGGCGGCGCGACGAACGCATAGAGCGCGCCGGCGGCGACGCAGGCCGCGACGATCGACGCGACGGTCCAGCGCGCATGGCGCAGGACGTCGAGCACGCGGACCAGGTCGATCTCGCGTTCGGAGGAAGAGGGCGTGTTCATGACCGGGAGACGGAAACGGGGTGGGCCGGCCAGCGCGCGGCGAGGCGCGGCAGCCAGCCGGCAACGGCGAGATCGATCAGCGCCGCGCAACGGATGAAATCCGCGCGCGTGCCGCGATACGGATCGGGGATGTCGAGCCCGGGACGCGCGTCGTCCGACGCACGCGCGTATTCGCCGAGCCGGAACACGCGCCCGCGCAGGAACGGGTGGCGCGCCTCGAGCACGCGGCGTTGGCCGTCGTCCATCGCGAGAATCAGGTCGGCGCGCGTGCACAGCGCGGTCGTCACGGGGCGGGCGGCGTGGGTGTCGAGCGTCAGGCCGCGCGCTTCGGCCATGTCACACGCGAGCGGGTCGGCCGGGCGGCGCGGCGGCGGTGCGAGGCCGGCGGATTCCACGTCGGCCTGCGGCAACCGCGCCGCGAGCAGCGCGGCCGCGAGCGGGCTGCGGCAGAGGTTGCCTTCGCATACGACGAGCAGGAACGGGCGCGCGCTCATTTCGCGGCGATCCCGGCGGCGACGCCCGTGTTGACGCTCGGCAGCAGCAGGCTCAGCACGCGGCTGAAGCGGACGAGCCCGTTGCCGTCGACGTAGACGATGTCCTTCGGCTCCAGTTCGAACTGGTTCGCAAGCACCATCGCGACCGGCGAGCGCGCGTCGAGATGGAAGATCGTCGGCGCGCGGCTGTGCGCGCCGCGGATCACGAACATCTGCGCGGCGTCGGCCGTGTTCGAGTTGATGCTGCCGGCCTGCAGCAGCGCGTCGCTGAGCGTCAGGCGGCCGTTGCGCTTCGGCAGCGCGAGCATGGGCCGGTTCACTTCGCCCATCACGTAGACGCCGTTGTCGTCGCGCGCATTGACGCGCAGCAGGTCGCCGTCGCGCAGCACGATGCCGGACGGATCGGTGCGCCGTTCGAGCAGGCCGGTCAGGCTGATGCGAACCGGTATGCCGCCGCGTACGATCGTCACGTCGCTCTGGTCGGCGGCGGGCGTGAAGCCGCCCGCGCGGGCGATCGCGCTGGCGAGCGTCATCGGCACGTCGTTGACGGGCTGCGCACCGGGCGTGTGGACTTCGCCGTCGATGTAGACCTGCTGCGAACGGAACGACGCGACGCGCAGCGTCACCTGCGGATCGCGGTAGACCGACGCCAGGGCGCGCCGCACGCTCGCCTGTGCCTCGGCGGCCGTCGAACCGGCCACCTTCAGCGTGCCCGCATACGGAAACGTCAGGTTGCCGCGATCGTCGACGACGAAACCCGCGACGGGATCGGCGGCGCGAGACGGCGTCTGCGGCGTGCCGCCCTGCGCGGCCGCGAGTTCCGGATGATCCCAGACGGTGATCTGCAGCACGTCGCCCGGGCCGATCCGGTAGGCCGGTGCGCGCGCGCCGGCGAGCGCCGCCAGCGACGCGGCCGCCGCTTCGTGCGCCGCATGCTGGCGCGCGATCAGCGCCGGGTCGATCGTGACGACGGGCGGCATCGCGCCGGAGGCAGCGCCCGGCGGTTGCGGCGCGGCGGGCGCACCGCCGGAGCCGTCGCGGGTTTCGCGTGGGCCGTCGGCGGAGGCGGGCGCGGGGTGCGGGTCGTCCGCCAGCCAGCCGAGATACGACGGGCTCATCTTCATGCCGGGCGCCAGCGCGCATCCGGACAGCCACACGCAGGCCGTCAGGGCGAGCATGGGCGCGGCAAGGCGGCGTACGGCCGCCGGTACGATCGGATTGGTCATGGGTTCCTTCCAGGAGCGCCGCGCAGCGCGGCCGTGGCGTCGGCACTGCGCCGCAGTCACATCAATCGGCGGCCGCGATGCCGCCCCGGGCGGCGTGGCCGCTCAGTACGCATTGGGATGCACGATCCCCTTGAGCACCGTCGCCGCGATGATTCGCAGGTCGAGTGCGAACGACCAGTTGCGCAGGTAGTACAGGTCGTAATCGACGCGCGACTGCATGCTTTCGACCCGCTCGGTCGCGCCGCGCAATCCGTTCACCTGCGCCCAGCCGGTAATGCCGGGCTTGATCCGGTAGCGATGGATGTAGCCGTCGACCAGCGTGCGGTACTGCGCGTCGTGTTCCACCGCATGCGGGCGCGGGCCGACCACCGACATGTCGCCGAACAGCACGTTGATGAACTGCGGCAGCTCGTCGAGGCTCGTGCGGCGCAGGAACGCGCCGACCTTCGTCACGCGCGGGTCGTTGCGCGTCGCCTGCACGACGGTGCCGGGCGATTCGGCATGCGCGCGCATCGTGCGGAACTTGTAGATGTCGAACGTGCCGCCGTCGCTGCCGCGCCGTTTCTGCGTGAACAGCACCGGGCCCGGCGAACTCAGCTTGATCGCGGCGGCGATCGCGAGCAGCAACGGCATCAGCAGAATCAACACCACCGCCGCGAACGCACGATCGAAGATCGCCTTGGTCCACCGGGCGCCGCGGGACAGCGGCGGTGCGGCCAGCGAGATCGCCGGCTCGCCGAGAATCTCGTCGATGCGGCTGCCGAACAGCGCGTGCTTGCTGACATCGGGCATCAGGCGCAATTCGACGAAATCGTTGCGGAACTCGTCGATCACGGGCTCGACCGCGTCGTCCTCGATCGCGAGCGCGATCCAGACTTCTTCCGCCTGTGCACGCCGCACGCAGGCGGAGAACGACGGCAGCGTGTCCAGAATGCGTGCGTCGCCGTCGAGCTCCGGCATGTCGCCCGAGGTCAGGTATGCGCCGACGAGTCGATACTGCGGCGCGGCATTCGCCCGCAGCGTGGCGGCCAGGCGCTCGATGCGCGCACCGTCGCCGACGATCGCGACGCGGCACGGCGCGACCGTCGCGCGCAGGCTGCGCCGCCGCGCGACGCTCAGGGCGATGCGGAACACCACGAGCGCGATCGCGACGCCGATCGTCCAGTCGAAGAACCAGTGCAGCAACACGGCCGTGAGCGTCGTCAGCGCGATCATCTTCACGAACACGAAGCCCTGCACGACCAACCACAGCGCGAGCGAGCGCAATGCGGCGCGTGTGGCAGGCAGGCGCCGGCCGTCCATGCCGGCGCCGGTGAGGCGAAGCAGGAACGCCGCGAGCAGCGCGCTGACGCCGACCAGGATCGATTCGACGCGGATCGATGCGAGATCGCGGAACGAACCGGTATGCGCCCAGGCCGCGATCGCGACGATCGCGGCGACGTCTACCGCGCACACGGTGATTTCGCTGCCTGTGGGCTGCCTGCCATTCATGTTTCTCTTCCCTTCCAACCTGATCCGCTAGGCGCGATGGGGCGCCGTCTCGTCTGCCCGGTCACGGGACGCTGCTCGGCGGGCCAACTGCCGACGTATCCGGAGAGGAAGACGAGTCTAGGTGCCGTCTTGTCCCGAAACCATGGGACATGTACGAAAAATCGAGCTGTTCGTGACCGGGAATCACCGGCGCGCGCCCGATGTAAAGCGGTTTTCGCCCATGGCGTCTGATCGATGCGGAAGGTGATCGACGATAAATCGATACGCACTCCGTACAAAAAAAATCGATTCGAGAACGAAAAAACGACGACGCCAATCGCAACGAAATTCGCATTACTTGCCGGGTGACGGCGTGTTAGGTCCTGTTCACATTCTCACCAGCGGTCCAAAGGCGCAAGCAAGCACCGCGAAGGCGAGATAGTTACCGGCGAGCTTGTCGTAACGAGTGGAGACACGACGAAAATGTTTGATGCGATTGAAGAAGCGTTCGACGATGTTCCGAGTTCGATACAGCACGCGGCTGTACCGACGTTTGGTCTTTCGATTCGAACGCGGCGGGATAACGGCCTTCGCGCGCGTAGCGCGGATGGTGTTCACGAAGGCGTCCGAGTCGTAACCTTTGTCAGCAATCACGGCGCCCGTGCGCAGATGCTCGACCAATTCGTGCGCACACGAAATGTCCGAGACCTGTCCTTGCGTGACAATCATTCGCAGCGGCCGCCCGGCTTCATCAACGGCCAGATGCAACTTGGTCGTCAATCCTCCTCGTGAGCGGCCGAGCGCTTGCGGGCCGCTTTTTTCGGGCGCCTGCCGAATGCTGGTGTGCTCGCACGATGGTCGAGTCGATCAGCACGCGTTTGATTTCCGTCTCGTCGGATACCGCATGTGCCACGCGTTCCCACACGCCTTTGCGACGCCACCGGGAGAAGCGCATGTACACCGTATGCCATCGGCCGAATTCCTTCGGCAAGTCGCGCCACGGACAACCCGTGCGGCCGATCCAGAGAACGGCCTCGACAAACCACCGATTGTCGGCTGCCGTTCGCCCCGGGTCGCCTTCCTTGCCTGGCAGGACATACTCGATTCGTGCCCATACCTCGTCGCTCAGTAATGTTCGGACCATCTTGCCTTGATCGTGCAAAAAACAAGATGTAAACACATTTCATCGAATGTAAACAGACCCTAGCCATCCAGCGCAGCCATTGTGTCGAATGGGCGGGGTGCAGGGAATCAGACGCGTCTTAGCTGTCTGTCAACGATTGTGAAAGAAGAATTGGATGGGCCGATGGGCGAGTCGCTTGACGCCGCTTCGGAATGGCAGCCGACGGTGTGGACAAGGCGGCCACGCGCGACCGATCGGACGCGTCCCGTCACGATGCGGCAACCGCTTCCCGCAGCAGCGGTGCGAGCGCGCGTGCCTGCGGATGCCGGCCGATCGTTTCCAGCGCGGCCGCCTCCAGTGCCCGACGCCGCTCCGGATGGCGAACCAGCTCGACGCATGCGTCGACCAGTCCGTCGTACGGCGCCGCCTGAAACCCGCCTGCATAGTCCGGATCGAGGGCCGTGGCAGGCGACACTTCCCCGACGACGGCCTTGCCGTTCGTCATCAGATAAAACACGCGCACGACCTCGAATATCTGCGACGCATAGTGATGCAGGTTCAGCACGACTTTCGCGCGCGCGATGGCCGCGTCGCGTGGCGCGCCGTAGATGCCGCCGCTGACGATGCCGACGTTCAGCCCGCGCGCCTGCAGCGCGTCGAGTATCGCCGCGCGTCGCGGCCCGATCGTGCCGTAGAACAACACGTCGATGTCCTGTTCGACGTCGTGCGGAATGCGGCGCAGCGCCGGATGGGAGCCGAGCTTCAGATAGTGCGCATGCGCGATACCGAGGCGGTGCAATTTGGCGAGATTGCGTTCGCTGTAATCCCAGGTTTCGTAACGCGACGCCCAGCGGTAAATCGTCTCGTTCCACGGTTGTTCGTCGACGTGAATCTGCTCGGTGTTGATGACGATCGTGTCGTCGGGCACGTGCGCGGTCGCGTCGGGATCGGCGAGATGGCAGCCGATCAGCAGATTGCGCGCGTCGGGCATCATCGCGTTCTCGCTGATATGGACGGTGTGGCCGAGATCGTCGAGTCCGTAGGCGACGACTTCGGCGAGTTCCGTGAATGCGCCGGAATGCGCGTAGCCCGGCGGCCGGACGACGCAGATGTTGTAGTGCATGGCGAGGCTCCGGTGTCGCGCTGGGCCCGACGGCGATCGCGCGTCGTCGGCCCGGCGGCGGTGTGGAATCGGGCGGCGCCGTCAGGCGGCGAGCGCACGGAGATCGTCGGCCGCTTCGTTCAGCACCGGCCCCCAGTCGGCGAACGTCGGCTGCCGGTACAGCGACGCGTCGGGATAGAACGGGCTGTCGCGGCGCTCGTGCTGCCAGACCCAGTGCGGATTCGCATCGAGCAGCACCCACGTGGGGCGGCCGAGCGCGCCGCTCAGGTGCGCGACGGACGTGCAGACCGTGATCACGAGGTCGAGCGCGCCGACGAAGGATGCGGTGTCGTCGAGCGTTTTCCATTCGTGCGTGCAATCCTTCATCGCGAACCCGCGCGCGCGCGCCGCTTCGACGTCGTGCTGCGCGCCGGGCTGCAGCGAATAGAACGCGACCTTGTCCTGCAGGCCGGCGAACGCATCGGCGTAGCGGTCGAGGCCGATGCGGCGGTAGCGGTTGCGCGCATGCGTGACGCTGCCGGTCCATGCGAGGCCGACTTTCAGGCGTGTCTCGTCGGCGAGCGCCGTGCGCCAGGCATCGGTCGCGGCCCGGTCGGCGTGCAGATAGGGCGTGTGCGTGGCGAGCGTGTCGCCGTCGAGACCGAGCATCCACGGAATGCTCATCAGCGGCAGTTCGAAATCGAAGGCCGGCAGCGCGTCGGGTTGCATCGCGATGTCGTACACGTCGACGTGTTGCGCGAGACTGCGCTCGAGCAGCGCGCCCATCACCGGGAACGCGTTCCAGACGAGGCGTCCGCCTTCGCGTCGCACGCGCTCCGCGAGCAACGGCACGTAGCGGCAGAACTGCAGCACGTCGCCGAGCCCCTGTTCGCCCCAGACGAGCAAGGTCTTGCCCGCAAGCGATTCGCCGCGCCAGCGCGGCCCGGCAAACACCGGCAGGCGGCCGCGCAGTTCGCCGGAGCCGTCCCAGCGTGCTTCGTAGTTGCGCCAGCCGGACGCGAAGTCGCCGCGCGCGAGCTGCAGCAGCGACAGGTTGTGGCGGTAGGCCGCGTTGTCCGGCGCGAGATCGATGGCGCGTCGCGCATAGGCCTCGGCGGCATCCCACTGTCCGGCTTCCTTCAGCACGGTCGCCGTGTTGTTGGCGACCAGCGGGCTTTCCGGGGCGAGCGCGTACGCCTGCGTGGCGGCATCCAGCGCGCCGTCGAGATCGAGCCGTTCGAGCCGCGTGACGACCGCATTGGTCCATGCCTGCGCGTCGTTCGGGTCGTCGTCGAGCGCATGTTCGAGCAGCGCGTATTCGGTATCCGGGTCGCCGTTCGTCAGCCGGATCGCCAGTGCCAGGTTGTTCTTCAGCGACGGCCACGCGGGCGCCAGTTCGTACGTGCGCAGATACGGCGCGAGCGCGTCGGCGTGGCGCCCGGCGATCTGCAGTGCGTAGCCGCAGTTGAACGCGGCATGCGCCGAGTCGGGGTGCGCGTGCCAGTGCCGCGCGGCGAGAATCACGGCATCCGCGATGGCGCCGCGATCGATGAGTGCCTGCGTCAGCGTCGCGACGGCGTTGTCGTCGGCATGCATCGCCGGCGACACGATGTCCTCGCGGGCGATCGGCATCGGCTGCATGCGGGCGGCGGGCGGCGTGTCGGGGAAGGTGGTCTGCATGGAAGTCGCTCCGGTGAGTCGTCCGCGTGACGGCATGCGGACGGTCGGGTTGTCGGTCGTGGAGCCGGGCGACGAGAGAAAGCTCGACGACACCGGCTCCGTGTCGACTGCCACTTTAGGCATGCCGTTTCGGCAACTGAATCGGACCAGTCCTAATCTGCATCGCGTTGACGGATTTCCGCGCCGTGCGTGTAGGCCCAGTCCTATTTTTGCGTGTCCGGCTATCCAATCGGACTCGTCTGACAGAGATTCGCGTCGCGCATCCCTTTAATACGGGGTATTCCGGCCGACGGCGTTCGGCCGCCAACCTACTGGGAGAACGAACCATGAGCGACGCGGATCATCTGGTGAAAGGCACGGTGATGGGCATGATCGCCAGTGCGGCGACGGTGGCGCTCGTCCATGTCGTCGTCGAGTTCGGCACGCGCTGGACGTCGACCGGCGCGGTCGTGATGGGCGCAACCGCGCTGCTGATGGCGCTGGCGTTGCTGGCGCCGCCGTTGCTCGCGGCGTGGCGCAACCGGCACGAAGCGGTCGATCCGTTTTTCGAGCCCGCGGCGTTGAAGCCGATTCTGCAAGGGCGCTCGGTCGGCATCGTGCTCGGTATCGTGTTCGGCGTGTCGGTCGTGACGGGGTGGTGACGATGTCGACACCCGTTACCGATCGGCCCGGCCCGACCGCCCGGCATTCCGCCTCGGTGTCCGACGCGTGCATGCCGACCGTATCCCGCACGCTGCGCGTGATTTCGCTGGAGGACGAACGCGGCCGTCGCGACGCATTTCGCGCGAACAACCCGAATCTGGATTTTGCGTTCGTCGACGCGGTCGACGGGCGCGCGCTGTCGGATGCGACGATCGAGGAAAGCGGGCTGTTCGCACCGGGCTTGCCCTATACGCGCGGCGCGATCGGCATTGCGATGACCACGCACCGGCTGTGGACCGCGATCGCCGCAGGCGACGCGCTCGTGACCGTCGCTGAAGACGACGCGATCTTCAGGCCCGACTTCGACGACACCGCGATGCGGTTCCTGCGTGCGCATGCCGGCCGTTACGACTTCGTCGCGTGGGGCTACAACTTCGATTCGATCCTGCGCGGCTCGATCTTCAACAGCCGCACGCCGGTGACGATGCGTTTCGACGAGGCGTCGCTCGCGCAGGCCGTCGAGGATTTCCGTATCGATCGCGGCCCCGTGCTCGTGATGAACCTGCTCGAGTTCTACGGGATCTGCGCGTATACGATCTCGCCGGCCGGTGCGCGCTTCCTGCTCGACCATTGTTTTCCGCTGCAGCCGGAGACGCTGTTCTCGCACGGGCTTGGCCGCACGCTGCCGAACTACGGGATCGACGTCGCGATGAACAAGTTCTACGGCGCGATGCGCAGCGTCGCCGCATTCCCGCCGCTCGCCGTGACGATGAATGCGCGCGAGACCTCGACGATTCAACGGTGATGTCGTGCGGAATAGGACCCGGCTGATTGTGCGGACGCTGTCCGAACTTCGACAATGCAAACGTCGGGCGGTCGCATGGTGTGCGCCCGACACCTCGTATCCGAAGCCCCGCTTCGTTGGACGCGCTGCCCGTTCGCCGGGCGGCGCATTTTTCTCCGCGTGCGCCCGAATCGAACGATACAGCCTAAGCGGGCCGAGCCGGATGGCGAGACGTGAATGCCCTGCGGCGACCGGTGGGCTCGGTCGCGTCTGCCCCATTTGGGTCGCAGGTTGGGAGAACGCTGCCACATGCGAGCGCAGGGCATTCATCTCTGTCTTCCGCGCCGACGGCCGCCGTTGCGTCGCCGGCGGCCGCTGTGCCATCCCATGCGAGACCGGGCCGACCGGTTCTCGTTCCAGGTCCGGCCGCGACGCGATCGTTCGCGCGCGGCCTGTCCGGCACCGATCCGTTCGGTTGCCCGCGGCGAAACCGCCGCGCTTTCTCCCGACCGCCATCGCGTGCGGCAACTCCCTCCCTCGATGAAGGAACCCTCATGAAGAAGCACCACATATCCATTGTTTCCACGCTGATCGCACTCGCATGCGCCTGCGGCGCACCCGTCGCGCGCGCCGCAGGCACGAAAACCGAAACGCCGCTGCCGTCGGGCGTCGAAGCGGTCGTCAACGACACACCCATCGCGCGCAGCGACGTGGACAGCATGATCGAAACCACCGGGCTGGCCGCCACGCCGGAACTGCGTGCACAGGCCAAGCGTGAACTGATCGCCCAGCATCTGGTCGAGCAGGCGGCTGAAAAGGCCAACTACGGCAGCCGGCCGGAAGTGAACCGCGTCGTGATGCGCGCCCGCACGGTGGCGGCGACGGATCTCTATCTGCGCGACAACCTGCACCCGCAAGCGGTGACCGATGCGCAGGTGAAGGCGCGTTACGACGACGTCGTCGCGAATGCCGCGCAGTTCGAATATCGCGCGGACGTGATCGCCGTGGCCGATCCGGCCGACGTGAACGCGCTGGTCGCGGAGCTGAAGCAGGGCGTCGCGTTCGACGCCGTGGCGAAGAGATACAACACGACGCCGAACGGCGGCGTGGCACAGTGGGTCGAGTTGCGCACGCCGGTGGCCGAAGGGAAGACGGGCGGCCTGCCCGTGCCGCTCGCGCAGGCGATCACGTCGCTGCAACCGGGCGCCGTCGCGGGCCCGATCCGGATCGGCAACGCGTTCGCGATCGTGAAACTCGACGAGAAGCGTGCGACGACCGTGCCGACCTTCGACGCGGCGAAAAACGTCTTGCGTCAGCAGCTCGAAGCACAGGCGCAGCAGCGTGCGATGACGGCGCTGGTGGACAAGCTGGCGCAGCAGGCGGTGATTCAGCAGTAAACGGCCCGCTTTCCGGGTATGTGTCACATACGTCGGCCCGTTGCTCGATTCGAGCGCGGGCCGATGTCATTTCGATGCGTGACCGGACGGTCGCCGCGTCTGCTTTGGGGGATCGATGGCGCGTGGCGCGCGTGGACTGGAGGCGGCGGATTCAAGCGACGGATTGGAGTCGATCGGATGCGCCACCGATGGCATGGCCGAGGATGCCGCCACGACAGGAGAAGAATCAGCCTGGTCCGATTGGTTGTGACGATCGTTCACGTTAAATTGAACGAGTGTGGTGCCGGAGCCGCTTCGGCGTCGGCCGCTGGGCCCGGCCGTCGTCATGCTATGTATTCGATAGCACTACTCCTAACGCTGCCTCATGCGAGCGCCGAGGCGCTTCCGGCCGCCACACACTCCTTCAAGCCCGCCCGATGGCCGTCACACCGAAACCGTGATCCCCGCCGGCCCGCCTTCCCGCGCAGGCCGTACGACGATCTCCACATGCTGGCCGAACGAGGCGAGCGTCAGCATCAGTTGATCCAGCGTCACGTTGCGGAGCCGCTCGCGCTGCTCGGGGGTCACGACCGGCCGGGCCATTTCCGCGAGCGCCGCGGCCTCTTCTTCGGTCAGGCCGCGCGATGCCATCAATGCGTTGAGCTTAAGTACGAGTACGGACTTGGCTGCCAGTTCGCCGACATCGTAGTAGTCGAAATCGTCCGGTACGTCGTCGGTGTGCTGCTTCGATGCGTCGTAGTTCATTACGCTTCCTCCGTCATCACCGAACGTTGCTGCCGCCCGGTTCCACGATCGATATCGGGGCATCCCGCTTGTTCATCCGACGTGCAGCCAGCGTCTTCGATCGGCGTGATCACCAGCCGCTTGTGCGACACCTCGATCCGCAGGCGCTGCCCGGGATCGAAGCCGGCAGCCTCGATCCACCGGCCGGACAACTGCGTCCACAGATACACGACGGGCGGCGCCATGTCGGTCAGCCTGATGTGCGGGACGACGCGGCCAGATTGGAAAGACGATTGAGGGGAGACAAAACAATCGCGGAAATACATCGGTGCGTTATGATGCGCGCCAGCCATGGTCAACTCCTGCGTTGAGTTGGTTGTGGTCAGCGGCCCGTGGGTGCTGTATCACCTGCGGGCCGCGCTCGTTTACGCAGTGGATGCCAACGATCAGTCCGTCACATGCTTGGCATGTCGAAATGATGTCGGAGTCCAGGCGAAAACGTGCAACCACTGTAGCCGAGATCGCGCGGTGTCAGAGGGCAGTCATGTACGAAATCATCCGCGATGGCCATCAGGTCAATGCCTCGAATGCCTGCTGCACAACGTGTGCGGCGCAATCGAGCCGGCCGGCCGCATGATCGATTCCTTCCGGATGTGTCAGCAATCGTTTCAGTCGGCGATTTCGATCAGCCTGCCGCCCGCCGCATGAGGATCTCGTTCGCGCTCCGTCGATAGCGCTCGAACTCCCGCGCGAACGCGGCGGCATCGCCCGCCAGCGCCAGCGCTTCCATCGACGCACAGAGCCCCGAAATCTCCCGCTCGCCGATCATCGCGAACGCGCCCCGCATGCTGTGAATCTCCGAGCGCGCGACCTTCAGGTCGCCGTCCTGCAGCGCCCGAGCGATGGTCGCGCTCGAGCGTCGCGTTGCATCGGCGAGCACCGTATGCAGGTCTTTCGGCAGCGGGCCGGACGCACGCGCCGGTGCAGGCGGATAGACCGGCCGACGCCACGTGCCCGTGTACCTCGCGATCGCCTGTTCGAGCGATTTCAGCGACGTCGGCTTCGTGACGATCTCGTCGATGCCCGCTTCCCACGCCAGGCGCAACTCGTCCGGTTCGGCATGCGCGGTCACCGCCAGGATCGGCTGCACCCGCCCGCGCTCGCGCAGCACGCGTGCGAACGCGTACCCGTCGAGGCCCGGCATGTTGAGATCGGTGAGCACGACCGGATAGTCGTGACGGTCCACCAGATCGAGCGCCTCGGCGACGTTCGATGCGATATCGGCCTGATAGCCGAGGACGTCCAGCTGATCGTGGACGAGCGAACGGTTGACCGGGTTGTCGTCGACGAACAGCACGCGCACGTTCGGCGCATCCTCGCCGGACGGCGCGTGTGCGGCGCCGGGCTGACTGTCGAGCGGCAGCGGCAACGTGACGACGAACGTCGATCCCACGCCCGGCACGCTGTTCGCGTCGATGCGCCCGCCCATCGACTCCGCGAGCTTGTAGCTCAGCGCGAGGCCGATGCCCGTTCCGCCGAAGCGGCGCGCGATCGATTCGTCGGCCTGCGCGAACGGCTCGAACACGTGCGCAAGCTGGTCGGCCGTCATGCCGATGCCCGAATCGCTGACGCGGATCGTCACGGGCGTCGCATCGCCCGGCGGCGCCGATACCGACAGCGCGACCGTGCCGCGATCGGTGAACTTGATCGCGTTGCTGACCAGGTTCACGACGATCTGCCGCACCCGCATCGGATCGCCGAGATACGTGCGGGTCGCCGCGGGATCGACGTCGATACGCAGCGCGACGCCCTTCGCGCCGGCCACCGGCTCGAACAGGTCCGCCACGTCGCGCATCAGCTCGTCGATCCCGAACCCCGTCGCTTCGAGCGTCATCCGGTCGGCTTCGATCTTCGTCATGTCGAGCACGTTGTTCAGCATGTCGAGCAACATGCGCGCGGCGGACGTGACCGCATGCAGGCGCGGCTTCTGGCGGCTCGGGTCGGGCGCCTTGTCGAGCAGTTCGAGATTGCCGAGCATCGCGTTCAGCGGCGTGCGGATCTCGTGGCTGATCGTGGCGAGGAACGTCGACTTCGCGCGGTTCGCGCTGTCGAGTGCGCGTTCGGCGTCGGCGCGCGTCGTGATGTCGGAGAAGCTGAACAGCAGCGCTTCCTTGCCCTTGTAGCGGACGCGCACGAAGTTGACGAGCAGGTCGCGCGCGCGGCCGTCGTCGAGCGTCACGGGCAGTTCGACGTCGAGCTGCACCGGCGACGCGTCCGCGCGCTCGCGGTAGCGAGCCAGCAGCCGCTCGTGCAGCGGCGGATCGCCGGCCTCGCGGTCGTACAGCTCGAGCATCCGGTTGCGCAGCAGCACCTGCTGCGTATCGGGCGACACGAGGCCGATGCCGAACGGCGCGGTGGCGACGATCGTGCGGCTCATCCGCTCGCTTTCGAACACGCGGCGCGAACGACGGAACAGCGGCGCGAACACCCGCAGGTCGAACGCGATCACGAGCGTCCACAGCACGATGAGGATGGTCGCGGTCGTGCCGAACTCGCGCAGCATCGTCGACCAGATCGCAAAGGCGATCGTGCGCCACGAGTACGCATAGACGATCGCGTAGCCGGTGTCCGAAATCCGGTCGGTGATCGTGAACATGCCGTGACGGTAACTTTCGTCGAAATGCGCGAGGCCGCGCCGCCAGGTGCCTTCGGCCAGCGCTTGTTTCATCAGGGCCGCGCCGTCCTCCGCGTCGCCGGTGCGATCGGCATCCAGCAGCACGCGGCCGTTTTCGTCGATCAACATCGCGACGGCATCGCCGGGTGCATGCTTCATCCGCTCGGCGATCACGTCGACGTCGAAGTCGCTCACGAAGGTCATGAAATGCTGCTGGCCGTCGAATGCGGGTTCGACGAGACGGAAGACCGTCTTGCCGGTCAGCGGATCGATCGCCGGCGCCTGCCAGGCGATCCGGCGCGACAGGCGCCAGTAGCGCGCGATGGCCGGATCGGACCAGTCGGCCGCGTCGAACGCGAGGTGTTCGATCAGCGTAGGCGTGTCGGGCACGCCGATGCGTGCGAGCAGGTCGGGATACGGCATCGACGGCGGCGGCGTGATCGCGATCACGTTGCGGTCGGGGCTGTATGCGTAACCGCGTACCGCGCGCCCGGTCTGGCGTTCGGCGGCCGCGACCGAGATCGTCTGGCGCTCCATCAGCTGCACGTAGCGATCCGTTTCGCGCTCGGCGAGCGCCTTGGGCGACGCGGCCACGAAGATCTCGCTCACGCCGGGCATCGGGGCGAGCAGAACGTGCCCGTCCCTGCGCAGCGCGTCGGAGGCTTCGCGCGCATGCGGCGGATGGCCGTTCCACAGCAGCTCGGCATTGATCACCGCGCGGCGCATCGACGCCTGTTTCGCGTCCATTTCGAGTTGCACGAGCGCCTTGTGCGTCGCGAACAGGTCGCGCCGCTCGGCGATGTAGTCGCGCACCGAGCCGACGAGCAGGATGCCTGCCGCGATCAGGATCACGAGCGACAGCACGACCGCGCCGCCGTACAGCGTGAAGCGCTGATACCGGTTCAGCAGGCTCAGGTCGCGCGTGTCGTCGTCGATCGATGCGAACGGCGCGCTGGCGTCCGTGTGGGACGCGAAGAGGTGGCGAATGGGCATGAGGCGAAGACTGGTGAATCAATGCGCGAATCGGGGACGCGCCGCGGCGAGGCCGGAACGCGGACGATCTCCACGAGCCGATTGAAGGCAGCGCGATGCGCCGCCGGCTCGGGGAACGGGAAAATTATCGGGATAGTGGACGAGGCTGTATGTAGGGCAGTCCGAAACACTCGCGCGCGAAGGATAGGACCAGTCCTATTCGGGCAATCGGCCGCGCGTTGCGTATATACGTCCTGCGACGCAACCGTGTCAAACGGAATCGTTCAAGAGAACGGCGTGTCGCGTTGCGTCTGGCACGGCCGATTGTCAAGCAACGTCATGTTAGGACTAGGCCTACGAAATAAGTCATGTCACGTCCGGCCGTCTGATTATCGAAACGACGGGCGATCAATACATTGCCAATGGTGGACGAGGAGCGTCCTTCTCCCTTTTTCTACTGAGGCAAACAACGTGAACAAGACCTATCGCACCGTCTGGAACGCGACGACGGGTACATGGACGGCGGCAGCCGAAACGGCGCGGATGCGCACGAAATCGAAGTCGAATACGACGATGCGTTCGTCGGTCACCGCGGCGGTCGCCGTGATGGCCGGTGTGGGTGGTGGTGCCATGGCGAACGACGCGATGGCGCAGGCCGCCAATGGCGGTGGATCGTTGTCGCTGTGTGCGCCGGCGGGCAGCGGCTATTATGGGACGACCTTTGGCGGCGGCAACACGGTCGGAACCAGGACGACTGCGGCGTGCGGTACGGCGATCTCCAATTTCAGACTGAGCGAAGGTCACGTCAGGTCGTTTCAGTTGTACAACAACAGCAACGTCAACGGTGGTGGTGTCGGTCAGGCAAGCGCGGCGACCGAGGCCGGCATCAGCGGTACCGTCGACGGCCATCTCTTCCTGCTGGGCGGCTCGGGCGTGCACCTTCGCGGCCCGGTGGACGTCGACAGCAATTTCAACATGACGAATCACCGCATCAACAACCTGGCTGCCGGTACGGCCGGGACGGATGCCGTTAACGTCAACCAGTTGAACGCGGCGATTGCGGCCGCGGGGACGGCGAACCCGTACGTGGTGACCAATACCGGTACGTATGCGACTGCGACGGCTGCACGCGCGGGCGGCAGCGCGACGGCAATCGGGGCGAATGCGAACGCCGGCGGCACGTCGGCCGTCGCGCTCGGCGGGAATACCGTTGCAACGGGGCAGAATGCCGTTGCGCTCGGCACCCTTGCGAACGCGACGGGCAGCGAGACCGTGGCGGTCGGCGTGAGCGCACGCGCGACGGGGAGCAATTCGACGGCAATGGGCCGAGGTGCGGCGGCTCTGTCCACCAATGCGACTACCGTCGGCTATGGCGCCTATTCGGGCGCCGACGGTGCCACGGCACTCGGCATGACGGCAAGTGCCGTCGGCGCGAACGCCATTGCGGTGGGCCGCGGTGCCAGCACCAGCGGGACCTATGGGTCCGCAATCGGTTATGCAGCGAATGCAACCACGAACGCCGTTGCGATCGGTGTGCTCGCGAACGCGACATCGGCGTCGAGCGTTGCCTTGGGTGAGCGGGCAAGTGCAACGGGCGCGACCTCGACGGCACTCGGTCGTGGTGCACTGGCCAGCGGTACGAATGCGGTTGCGCTCGGCGCGAACTCGGTGGGCGATCGCAACAATGCGGTGTCGGTCGGGTCGACGTCGCTGCAACGACAGATCGTCAACGTGGCTGCCGGCACGCAGAATACGGATGCCGTGAACGTCGGGCAGATGAACACGGCGCTGTCGAAGAAGGTCGACAACACGTACGTCAACGTTCGCGGGACGGGCGCGGCGGCCAGCGTGGGCAGCACGAATGGCGTCGCGATCGGCAATGCGGCCGTGGCCGGCACCATGGGCGCGGAGACAGCTATCGGGAATACGGCTTCCGCACAGGGCCTGTCCGCGACGGCACTCGGTTCCGGTACGGTGGCCAATGGTGAAGGCGCAACGGCGCTGGGTCGTATGGCATCGGCAAGCGGCAGTCACGCAACTGCATTGGGCAATCAGGCGAATGCCGGCGCGAATGGTGCCGTTGCCATTGGCGATCGCGCGGTCGTTGGCGCATCGGCCACCAATTCCGTTGCGCTCGGCACGCAAGCAGCGGTCGCCGCGAACGTGACCGGTGCGATGGCGCTCGGCTCCGGTTCGAGCGCGACCCGCAACAACACGATTTCGGTCGGCTCGGCGACGCAGCAGCGCCAGATCGTGAACGTCGCGGCCGGCACGCAAGCCACCGACGCGGTCAACGTTGGCCAGCTGTCGGGCGTGACCAAGGCACTCGGCGGCGGCGCGGTGGTCGACGGCAGCGGCAACGTCACGCAGCCGACCTACAAGGTCGCCGGAACCGACTACCACAACGTTGGCGACGCGCTCGATGCGCTGGCCGCGAATGGCGGCAGCGATCCGAACGCGGTGACCTATGACGGCGCGACGAAGGACAAGGTCACGCTGAAGGGCGCTGGCGGCACGACGCTGTCGAACGTGAAGGCCGGCATCGCCAATACGGATGCCGTAAACGTCGGCCAGATGAACACGGCGCTGTCGACGAAGACGGACAACACCTACATCAAGGTTCTGGGTAACGCGACGAGTACCGCGGCGACGGCCAGCGGATCGGGATCTGTCGCGCTCGGAAGCGGAGCGGTGGCTCAGTCGGGAAGCTCTGGCGGAAACATCGCCATCGGTAACGGTGCCACGGCCAATACCAGCGGCGGCGGGTACGGCACGATGGCGATCGGCGTGAACGCGCAAGCCGGCACGAGCGGGTACGCTGGCGGCGGTGCGATCGGGTTCGGCGCCAAGTCGAACTATGCCAACTATGCGATCGGCGATGGCGCGACCGCAATGGGACCGGCCGGCAGTCAAAGCGTTGCGCTCGGCACCCGTTCGTCCGCATCGGGGATGAATACGCTCGCATTCGGGCCTGCTGCGCTTGCGTCGGGCAATTCGAGCGTTTCGCTGGGCGCGAATGCGTCGTCGACCGGCGTGTCGTCGGTCGCACTGGGTAGCGGCAGCATCGCGACCGCAGACAACACGGTCTCCGTCGGTTCGTCGGCGTTGCAGCGACGCATCACCAATCTGGCTGCCGGGACGGCGGACACCGATGCGGTGAACGTGAGCCAACTGAAGGATTCGGGGCTGATCGATCCGGTGACGGGCAAGCCGATTACTGCGGTGACGTACGACAGTGCGACGAAGGACAAGGTCACGCTGGCCGGCGCGACCGGTACGACGCTGTCGAACGTCAAGGCCGGCGCGGCCGACATGGATGCGGTCAACGTGAGCCAGCTGAAGGGTTCGGGCCTGATCGGCGACGACGGCAAGTCGATCGCTGCGGTGACGTACGACCGCAACGCGGACGGCACGCCGAACATGGGTTCGGTGACGCTGGGCGGCGCGAGCGCCACGACGCCGGTCGCGCTGAAGAACGTTGCAGACGCGAAGGCGGATCACGACGCGCTGAACCTCGGCCAGTTGAAGAACGCGGGCCTGGTGGGCGATGACGGCAAGGGCAACCTGACGTCGATGGCGGTGACGTACGACGGTGCGGCGCGCGACAAGGTGACGCTGGCCGGTGCGGGCGGCACGACGCTGTCGAACGTCAAGGCCGGCGTGGCGAACATGGACGCGGTCAACGTCGGCCAGTTGAAGGACGCGGGCCTGGTGGGCGACGACGGCAAGGGCAATCTCACGTCGCTGGCCGTGACGTACGACGATGCAACCAAGAGCGCGGTCACGCTGGGCAATGCCGGGACGCCGGTGGCGATCCATAACGTCAAGGAAGGCGAACTGTCGGCGACGAGCAAGGACGCGGTGAACGGTTCGCAGCTGTTCGCAACGAACCAGAACCTGAGCGACCTGAAGGACTCGCTGAAGGACGGCGGCGTGATCGACCCGATCACGGGCGAATCGCTGGCTGTCGTATACGACGGCAACGCGAAGGACACCGTCACGCTGAAGGGCACGAACGGCACGACGCTGTCGAATGTGAAGGCCGGCGTAGCGGACCTGGACGCGGTCAACGTTTCGCAGCTGAAGGGCTCGGGCCTGATCGGGGACGACGGCAAGTCGATCGCTGCGGTGACGTACGACCGTAATGCGGACGGCACGCCGAACTACGGTGCGGTGACGCTGGGCAACGGCGCAGGCCCGACGCAGATCAAGAACGTCGCGGACGCAACGGACGATCACGACGCCCTGAACCTCGGCCAGTTGAAGGACGCAGGCCTGGTGGGCGACGATGGCAAGGGCAACCTGACGTCGATGGCGGTGACGTACGACGGTACGGCACGTGACAAGGTGACGCTGGCCGGCGCGAGCGGCACGACGCTGTCGAACGTGAAGGCCGGTGCGGCCGACATGGACGCGGTCAACGTTTCGCAGCTGAAGGGCTCGGGCCTGATCGGCGACGACGGCAAGTCGATTGCCGCGGTGACGTACGACCGTAATGCGGACGGCACGCCGAACTACGGCACGGTGACGCTGGGCAACGGCGCGGGCCCGACGCAAGTCAAGAACGTCGCGGACGCAACGGACGATCACGACGCACTGAACCTCGGCCAGCTGAAGGACGCAGGCCTGGTGGGCGACGATGGCAAGGGCAACCTGACGTCGATGGCCGTGACGTACGACGGCACGGCACGCGACAAGGTGACGTTGGCCGGCGCGAGCGGCACGACGCTGTCGAACGTGAAGGCCGGCGTAGCGGACATGGATGCGGTCAACGTGAGCCAGCTGAAGGGTTCGGGCCTGATCGGTGACGACGGCAAGTCGATCGCCGCGGTGACGTACGACCGTAACGCGGACGGCACGCCGAACTACGGCACGGTGACGCTGGGCAACGGCGCGGGCCCGACGCAAGTCAAGAACGTCGCGGACGCAACGGACGATCACGATGCACTGAACCTCGGCCAGTTGAAGGACGCAGGCCTGGTGGGCGACGACGGCAAGGGCAACCTGACGTCGCTGGCGGTGACGTACGACGGCACGGCGAAGGACAGCGTGACGCTGGGCGGCACGGGCGCGACCACGCCGGTGGCGATCCACAACGTCAAGGAAGGCGAACTGTCGGCGACGAGCAAGGACGCCGTGAACGGCTCGCAGCTGTTCGCAACGAACCAGAACCTGAGCGACCTGAAGGACTCGCTGAAGGACGGCGGCGTGATCGATCCGGTCACGGGCGAATCGCTGGCTGTCGTATACGACGGCAACGCGAAGGACACCGTCACGCTGAAGGGCACGAACGGCACGACGCTGTCGAACGTGAAGGCCGGTGTGGCCGACATGGACGCGGTGAACGTGTCGCAGCTGAAGGGCTCGGGCCTGATCGGCGACGACGGCAAGTCGATCGCGGCGGTGACGTACGACCGCAACGCGGACGGCACGCCGAACTACGGCACGGTGACGCTCGGCAACGGTGCAGGCCCGACGCAAATCAAGAACGTCGCGACGGGCGTCGACGACCTGGACGCGGTCAATGTCAAGCAACTGAACACGGGCCTGTCTGACCTCCGCGACGAGTTTTCCGGCGGCAACCTGCGCTTCGTCAAGGTCAATGCCGACCCGGTCACGGGCACGCCGGCGGTCGCAAGCGGCGCGCTCGCCGTCGCCATCGGTTCCGACGCGCGGGCGACCAGCGCCAACTCGCTGGCACTCGGCAGCGGTGCGCGCGTGACCGGCAACGGCTCGATCGCGATCGGCTACAACTCGGTCGCGAACCAGAACAACGTCGTGTCGGTTGGCGACGTGGGCCGTGAACGAAAAATCGTCAACGTGGCGGACGGCGACGTCGCATTCCAGAGCACCGATGCGGTCAACGGCGGCCAGTTGTATGCGGCACTGAACACCCTGTCGACATCGGTGACCTCGAAGACACAGCAGGCGATCGATACCTTCTCGTCGGAGATCGACAAGAAGACGAAGGCTGCAATCGACGAAGTGAGTTCGCGCTCGATGCAGCCGATGGATGTCAGCGACCCGCTCGTCGCGATCGAAGGTCTGCGGGGCAACAACGTCGCTTCGCTGAACGGCGCGGATCCGGCTACGGCAACGGCGGCCGCGATCGGATCGTCGACGGCGGCAAGCGGCGCCAACGCAGTGGCGGTCGGCCTCCAGAGCGGCGCGGGTTCGAACAACTCGGTCGCAATCGGCAGCTTCGCGCAAACCGGCGCTGGCCAGGACTACTCGGTCGCCGTGGGTTCGAACGTCCAGACGAACGGCACGCAGGCCGTCGCGCTTGGTGCGAACGCGCAGGCGAACGGCGAGTATGCGCTGGCGGTCGGTAACAACGGTGCGCAGGCGATCGGCGACGGCTCGATCGCGCTCGGCAGCGCGGCGAACGTGCGGGCCGGCTCGACCAATGCGGTCGCGATCGGTACGGGTGCGAACGTCGCGCGCAGCGTCGAAGGCGCGATGGCGCTCGGCTCGAATGCGACCGCGGGCGCGGCCAACAGCGTCGCGCTCGGCGCGAACGCGTTCTCGAATCGTGCGAACGCAGTGTCCGTCGGCCGTGCAGGGGCGGAACGCCAGATCGTCAACGTCGCGGCGGGCACGCAGGCAACCGACGCAGTCAACGTCAGCCAGTTGAAGGGGGTGACCGATGCCCTCGGCGGCGGTGCGGCGGTGGGTGCCGACGGCACGGTGACGAGCCCGGCCTACTCGCTGGCCGATCCGGCGGATGCGTCGAAGTCGAAGTCGTACGACAACGTGGGCGACGCACTGTCGAACCTCGACGGCCGTACGACCACGAACACGGAAAACATCACCGTGATCAACAAGCAACTGGCCGATTCGGGTCTGGTCGATCCGGTGAGCGGCCAGTCGATCACGGCGGTGACGTACGACCGTAATGCGGATGGCACGCCGAACCTCGGTTCGGTGACCTTGGGCGGCGCGGGCGCGACGGCTCCGGTGGCGCTGAAGAACGTCGCGGATGCGAAGGACGATCACGATGCGCTGAACCTCGGCCAGATGAAGAATGCGGGCCTGGTGGGCGACGACGGCAAGGGCAATCTGACGTCGATGGCCGTGACATACGACGGCGCGGCGAAGGACGCTGTAACGCTGGCAGGCACGAACGGCACGACGCTGTCGAACGTGAAGGCCGGTGTGGCCGACATGGACGCGGTGAACGTGAGCCAGCTGAAGGGTTCGGGCCTGATCGGCGACGACGGCAAGGCGAACGCGGCGGTCACGTACGACCGCAATGCGGACGGCACGCCGAACTACGGTGCGGTGACGCTGGGCCATGGCACGGGCCCGACGCAACTGAAGAACGTGGCGGACGCGACGGACGACGGCGATGCGCTGAACCTCGGCCAGTTGAAGGACGCGGGCCTGGTGGGCGACGACGGCAAGGGCAACCTGACGTCGATGGCGGTGACGTACGACGGTGCGGCGAAGGACAGCGTGACGCTGGGCGGCACGGGCGCGACCACGCCGGTGGCGATCCACAACGTCAAGGATGGCGAACTGTCGGCGACGAGCAAGGACGCCGTGAACGGCTCGCAGCTGTTCGCGACGAACACGCGTGTCGGCAACCTGGAAGATTCGCTGTCGAAGGGCGGCGTGATCGATCCGGTCACGGGCGAATCGCTGGCCGTGGTGTACGACAGCAATGCAAAGGACACCGTGACGCTGAAGGGCACGAACGGCACGACGCTGTCGAACGTGAAGGCCGGCGTAGCGGACATGGATGCGGTGAACGTGAGCCAGCTGAAGGGCTCGGGCCTGATCGGCGACGATGGCAAGTCGATCGCCGCGGTGACGTACGACCGTCTCGCGGACGGCACGCCGAACTACGGTTCGGTGACGCTGGGCCACGGCGCCGGCCCGACGCAGCTGAAGAACGTGGCGGACGCAACGGACGACGGCGATGCGCTGAACCTCGGCCAGCTGAAGAACGCGGGCGTGGTGGGCGACGACGGCAAGGGCAACCTGACGTCGATGGCGGTGACGTACGACGGCGCGGCGAAGGATACCGTGACGCTCGGCGGCGCAGGCGCCACGACGCCGGTCGCACTGAAGAACGTTGCCGACGGCACGGAGCGTCACGACGCGATCAACCTCGGCCAGTTGCAGGATGCCGGCCTGGTTGCGCCGGTCGACCCGTCGAACCCGGGGGCAGGCCTGACGTCGCTCGCCGTCGCATACGACGGTGCCGCGAAGGACACGGTCACGCTGAAGGGCGCGACCGGCACGACGATCACGAACGTGAAGGCGGGCGCGGTGACGGCCACGAGCACGGATGCGATCAACGGTGCGCAGCTGCACGGCACGGCGCAAAGCGTGGCCGATTCGCTGGGCGGCGGCTCGACCGTGGGCGCGGACGGCAAGCTGACAAACCCGTCGTACTCGCTGGCCGATCCGGCGGATGCGTCGAAGTCGAAGTCGTACAACAACGTGGGCGATGCATTGTCGAACCTCGACGGACGCACGACGACGAACACGGAAAACATCACCGTGATCAACAAGCAGCTGGCCGATTCGGGTCTGGTCGACCCGGTGAGCGGCCAGTCGATCGCGGCGGTGACGTACGACCGAAATGCGGACGGCACGGCGAACCGCGGTTCGGTGACGCTGGGCGGCGCGGGCGCGACGGGTCCGGTGGCGCTGAAGAACATCGCGGACGGCGTGGACAAGCATGACGCGGTGAACGTCGGTCAGCTGCAGAGCGCGGGTGTGCTCACGCCGATCGATCCGACGAACCCGGGTGCGGGCCTGACGTCGCTCGCCGTGACGTACGATAAGCAGGCGAACGGTTCGGCGAATTTCGACCAGATCACGCTGAAGGGTGCGAACGGCACGACGCTGTCGAACGTGAAGGCGGGCGCGGTGAACGCGACCAGCATGGACGCCGTGAACGGCTCGCAGCTGTATGGCGCGTCGAAGAGCGTGGCGGATGCGCTGGGCGGCGGTTCGACCGTCGACGCGAACGGCAAGGTGACGAACCCGACGTACACCGTCAACGACAAGACGTACAACAACGTCGGCGACGCGATCGAGAACATCTCGAGCAGCCTCGTCCACGGCTCGATCGGCCTCGTCCAGCAGGACGCGGACACGCGCGAGATCACGGTCGCGAAGGAGACGGACGGCACGTCCGTGAACTTCGCGGGCACGGCGGGCGACCGCGTGCTGACCGGCGTGGGCGCGGGTGCGGTGAGCGCGACGAGCCGCGACGCGATCAACGGCTCGCAACTGCACGGCACCGCGCAAAGCGTGGCGGACACGATCGGCGGCGGGACGACGGTCGATGCGGACGGCAAGCTCGCGGATACGTCGATCGAAGTGAACGGCAGCAAGTACAAGACCGTGGCCGAAGCTGTCCAGGCCGCGGCCAAGTACGGCGCGACCGATTCGCTCGCGGTGCGTTACGACCTGAACAAGGACGGCACGCCGAACTACGGTTCGGTGACCCTCGGCGGCTCGGGCGCGGCACCGGTGCGCCTGGGCAACGTCGCGGACGGTGCGAGCCGGTATGACGCGGTGAACTTCGGGCAGTTGAGCGAACTGAACGACAAGATCGGCGGCCTCGACGACCGTGTCGGCGAACTGGAGCGGAACCCGGGCACGGGCAATCCTGGCGATGGCGGTACCGGCAACGACTACTTCGCCGGTACCGACGTGGGTGCGGACGGTACGACGAAGGCGAACGCAGGCAGCGGCACGGGCAACACGGCCGCGGGTTCGGGCTCGACGATCGGGACGGGCGCGAACAACGCCACGGTCGTCGGTTCGAACGCGAACGTATCGAGCAGCAACGGTACGGCGATCGGTTCGGGCGCGAAGAGCAGCGCCGAAGGGGCGACCGCGATCGGCAGCAGCGCGAACGCGTCCGGCGAGAAGTCGACGGCGATCGGCGAAGGTGCGAACGCATCGGGCAAGAACTCCGTCGCGCTGGGCGCCGGTTCGGTGGCGTCGAGCGACAACACCGTGTCCGTCGGTACGGCCGATCAGAAGCGCACGATCTCGAACCTGGCCGATGGCGTGAACGCGTCCGACGCGGCGACGAAGGGCCAGATGGATCGCGCGATCGGCGGCGTGCAAGGTCAGGTCAACGACCTGTCGCGCAACGCGTACTCCGGTATCGCCGCGGCCACCGCGCTGACGATGATTCCGGGCGTCGATCCGGGCAAGACGGTGTCGTTCGGTATCGGCGGCGCGACCTACAAGGGCTATCAGGCGGTGGCGTTCGGCGGCGAGGCCCGCATCACGCAGAACCTGAAGATGAAGGCCGGCGTGGGCATGTCGAGCGGCGGCAACACCGTCGGCGTGGGCGCTTCGTATCAGTGGTAAGTCGCCGGGCGGGGCATCGCGCCCCGCCCGCGACGTCGATCCGACTGACTCCATTCAACTTTTTCCAGGCGTCCGCCGTCACGGCGGACGTTTCACCATGACCATGAAAACCTTGTTGTTGCGCGCGGCATCGATCGGCGCGATCGCGATGGCGCTCGGTGCGTGCACGACGCAATCGGGCGTCACCTACGACATCCGGGCGGTGTCGATTCCGGGCAAGCCGGACAACGTATTTCGCGTGAGCTGCGATGGGCTGCTCGGCAGCGCGAACGCCTGCGCCCGTGCGGCGGAAGAATTCTGCCAGGGCAAGGGTTTCACGCCGCTCGAGATGATCGACCGCGTGTACAGCCGCGCACCGATGAAGGACCCGCGCGAGATCACGTTCATGTGCGGCAAGCCGCAGCCGGTCGTGCAGGCCGCGCCGCCGGCACCGCAACCGGCGCCGCAGCCGGTTCAGCAGCGCCAGGTGCTGCTGCAGGGCGACGCGAACTTCGCGTTCGACAGCGCGGTACTGACGCCGGAGGCGCGCAGCCAGCTCGACCGCTTCGTGCAGATCAACGGCGGCATCGAATTCCGCCGCGTGGCCATCACGGGCTTCACCGATTCGACCGGCAGCAAGACGCACAATCTGGCGCTGTCGGCGTCGCGGGCCCGCAACGTGATGAACTACCTGAGCAGCAACGGCCTGAAGGCGCAGTCGTTCGTGTCGGAAGGCCTCGGCGCCGCCGACCCGGTTGCGTCCAACGCGACCGCGGAAGGCCGCGCGCAGAACCGCCGCGTCGAGATCCGGATCGATGCGAAGTAATGCGTCACGCATGACGCTCCACCGGTACGTGCGGGGACTCGATCGGCACTGAGCCGATGGAAGGACGCTCCCACCCGCCCGCCCTGTACCTGGAACCGCCCGCTCGTCACGAGCCGGCGGTTTTTTTCATGGCGGTGCGCGGTGCGGCGGCGGCGGCCGCCGGCCGGGGCGATGGCTGACGGCCCCGTTTTCGTGCGAAGATAGCGCCCAATTACGATCCACGACGCCGCGCTGCGCGCGGTCGGCGCCGCCCGCGGGCGGCGAGCCGGCCGCGACGGTTGCCGCGCAAATCTGGACGACTATGGGAAGCTATCTGATACGCGTGGTACTGGCCGACGACCACCCGGCGATGCTGGTCGGCGTCGAGCACGGGCTGTCGTCGGTGCCGACGATCCGGTTGACCGGCAAGGCAGTCAATTCGACCGAGCTGATCCGGCTCGTCGAGGCCGGCGTATGCGACGTCGTGGTGTCCGACTATGCGATGCCGGGCAGCGCGCACGGCGACGGCATCACGCTGTTCTCCTATCTCCAGCGCAATCACCCGGCCGTCAAGCTGGTCGTGCTGACCATGCTCGACAATCCGGCCGTGGTCGGCGCGCTGACGCGGCTCGGCATCGAGTGCATCGTCAGCAAGTCCGACACGATCGATCATCTGATTCCCGCGATTCACGCGGCCGCGACGGGCGGCACCTATTACTCGCCGTCGGTGGAGAAGGTGGTGCGCACGCTCACGTCGCATTCGAGCGCGCGGGCCGCCGACCAGAAGCGCGATCTCAGCGACCGCGAACTCGAAGTGGTGCGGCTCTATGCGTCGGGCCTCACGGTCAACGAGATCGCCGACAAGCTGAGCCGCAGCAAGAAAACCATCAGTACGCAGAAGGCGCGCGCGATGGAAAAGCTCGGGATCGACAAGGACATCGACCTGCTGCGCTACGCGATCGAGCACGGGATCGTCGCCGCGTCGGCCAGCGAAGGGCGCGGCGGCGAAACCAGGGAGGAGGGCGGCGTCGATCCGGCCTGACGGCAGGTGCGACGACACCGGCGGCACGGGAACGTGCCGGCGAAGATCAGCGCGCCGGATCGCACCGACGCGCGAAAGCCCCGGCGGCCGCAAGGCGCCGGGGCTTTTTGTTTCGGTCTTCCGCGGCGGCGTTACCCGTTTGCGCCGTCGCCGCGTGCGGATGTCGAATAACCGTGGTCGGTCACGAGCCCGCACGAGATTGCGTAACGCACCAGGTCGACGTCGCGCTCGATGCCGAGCTTCTGCATGGCCGAACTCTTCTGCGTACTGATGGTTTTCTTGCTGCGGCTCAGCTTGTCGGCGATTTCGTTGACCGACAGCCCCGACGCGAACAGGCGGATGACTTCCACCTCGCGAGCCGACAGTGCCGGCGGCCTGCCGCTGACGCTGCCCGTGTTGCGCATGATCCGGTCCATCGACGGCGACAGGTAGCGGCCGTTCGTATAGGCCGCGTGAATCGCCATCGTCAGATGATTCGGCATGTCCGACTTGCTGACGATGCACGCGATGCCGATGTCGATCAGCGCGCGCAGCGCGACCGCGTTCTCCATCATCGTCATCACGACGATCTTCAGGCCGGGAAAGCGCTTCAGGATGCTCGTGAACATCGTGAGGCCGTCGCCGTGCTCGACGCCCGGCATCGCGTAGTCCGACACGAGTACGTCGCACGGATGCTGCGCGAGCGCGTCCATCAGTTCCGTCGAATTGTGCGCGGTCGCGACGACCGACACCGTATTCGTCGCGGACAATTCGTAGCGCGCGCCGATGACGACCGCCGGATGGTCGTCGGCGATCACGATGCGGATGGGGAAGGTTCTGTTCATGTTGAGATTGCGCGTTGCGCCGCGCCATGCGGCGGGTTGCGGTAGGCGTTGTCGAGGCTGGGTGGAAGTCGGCACACGGGCACGGCCGCCGGCGATACCGCTGGCGGTCGCGATCCCGTCGCACCGACGGCCGGTGGCAACTCGCGGGAATCGCCACTGGCCGTCGGCCGACAAGCGGAAGGGGCGATGCCCTTCCGCGTCGGGTCGGCACTCCGCTTGCGCGGAGCCCTTCGGTCAGAACTCGTAGCCGACTTGCGCACGGACACCCACGTCGCCGACCGACGTGATCGACGTCGCGCCGTTCACGAGCCAGTTGCCGCTGCGCGACCGGTAGGTGGCGCCGGCGGCGATCGCCGAGCCGCTCTTGAAGTTCGCGGCGCCGACCGCGACGACGGTCTTGCCCGGTTGCGACGGCGTCATGTTCGGCATCGCCATCGCGGCCGCGATACCGGCATACGCGTTCTTCGCGACGTCGTTGATCGCGCGGTTCGTGTCGTTGAAGCGCTGGTCGACCGATTCCATCGCGCGGTCGAGCTGGCCCTTCGTGGCCGCGTCGCTGGCGTTGATGCCGTCCGCGATGTTGACGAGCCGGCGGTTGCCTTCTTCCGTGCCGTTGCCGAACGAGACGGTGTTGGCTTCCGCCGCCACCGAGCCCTGGCCGATCGCGACCGAGCCGCTGCCGGTGGCCGATGCGCCCTGGCCGAGTGCGGTGCTGTCCTTGCCGGATGCAACCGCGCCCTGGCCGAGCGCCGTGCCGTTTTCGCCCGACGCGACCGAGCCCTGGCCGATGGCCGAACCGTTGTTGCCCGACGCGACCGCGCCCTGACCGACGGCCGAGCTGTTGCTGCCCGATGCCGTCGAACCCTGGCCGATGGCCGAACCGTTGCTGCCCGATGCGACCGCCCCCTGGCCGACAGCCGAGCTGTTCTCGCCGGACGCGAGCGCGCTGTCGCCGATCGCCGAGCTGTTTTCGCCCGTTGCCACCGCGCCTTCGCCGACGACGGTCGAGCCGTCGCCCGTGCCCGGGCCGCCCGTGCCGGGGTTCGTTTCGAGTTCGCCGAGACGGTCCGACAGATCGTCGAAGCGGTTCGACAGGTCGCCGAACTGGCCGCTCAGTTCGCCGTACTGCTTCGCGAACTGCTCCTGCAGGTTGAACAACTGGCTGCCGTTGATCGCGTCCATGCTCGTCGCGCTGATTTCGCCAGCGGCGACGCGCTGCAGCTTCGTGCCGAACGTGCCGGCGAACGTCACCGTGTCGAAATTCAGGCCCGAGTCGTACGTGACCGCGCCGACTTCCTTGCCCGTGTAGTCGATCAGTCCGGTTGCACGGAGCTGCGACACCGTCACGACGTCGTCGTCGTCCACGCCGTTCGCGACGCCGGACAGCACGCGCGCGCCGCCGGTGCCCGTGAAGTTCACCACCGAGCCGCCGGTATTCGCGCCGACCGTGATGCCGCCCGTCGTCGGATTCTGTTGGACGAGGCCGAGCGTGCCGCTTTCGAACTGCTCGGAAAGCTTCTTGAGGCCGCCTTCGTTGGTCGTCATGCGACCGTCGAGATTGGTGACGGCGTCGCCGACCGAGTTGACGATCTTCGTGCCGCCGCTGCCGTCGCCGACGGTGAAGGACGGTGCGGAGATCGAGCCGTCCGAGTTCACCTTCGAATTGCCGCCGATTGCGGAAGCGACGCTGTCGGACACGCCATGCAGTTGCGAACCGTTGACGGCTTCGGTACTCGTCGCCGAAACGTCACCTGCCGCGACGCCTGCGAGCTTGCGGGCGCCGGTCTTGCTGCTGAAGTTCACGGCATTGCCGTCGGTGTTCGCGCCGACGGTGATGTCGTCGCCCGGGTTGGCCTGCCGGACGAGGCCGAGCGTGCCGCTGCCGATGTCGTCAGCGAGCTTCTTGATGTCACCTTCGTTGGTCGTCGTACGGCCGTCGAGATTGGTGACGACATCGCCGACCGAGTTGACGATCTTCGTGCCGCCGCTGCCGTCGCCGACGGTGAAGGACGGTGCGGAGATCGAACCATCGGAGTTCACCTTCGAGTTGCCGCCGATTGCTGCCGCGACGCTGTCGGACACGCCATGCAGTTGCGAACCGTTGACGGCTTCGGTACTCGTTGCCGACACGTCGCCTGCCGCGACGCCTGCGAGCTTGCGAGCGCCGGTCTTGCTGCTGAAGTTCACGGCATTGCCGTCGGTGTTCGCGCCGACGGTGATGTCGTCACCCGGGTTGGCTTGCTGGACGAGACCGAGCGTGCCGCTGCCGATGTCGTCAGCGAGCTTCTTGATGTCACCTTCGTTGGTCGTCGTACGGCCGTCGAGATTGGTGACGACGTCGCCGACCGAGTTGACGATCTTCGTGCCGCCACTGCCGTCGCCGACGGTGAAGGACGGCGCGGAGATCGAACCGTCGGAGTTCACCTTCGAGTTGCCGCCGATTGCTGCCGCGACGCTGTCGGACACGCCATGCAGCTGCGCGCCGTTGACGGCTTCGGTGCTCGTCGCCGACACATCGCCTGCCGCGACGCCCTTGAGCGTGCGCGCGCCGGTCTTGCTGCTGAAGTTCACGGCGTTGCCGTCGGTGTTCGCGCCGACGGTGATGTCGCCGCCGGGCTTCGGCTGCTGGACGAGACCGAGCGTGCCGCTGCCGATGTCGTCGGCGAGCTTTTTGATATTGCCTTCGTTGATCGTCGTGCGGCCGTCGAGATTGGTGACGACGTCGCCGACCGAGTTGACGATCTTCGTGCCGCCGCTGCCGTCGCCGACGGTGAAGGACGGCGCGGAGATCGAACCGTCGGAGTTCACCTTCGAGTTGCCGCCGATTGCTGCCGCGACGCTGTCCGACACGCCGTGCAGTTGCGAGCCGTTGACGGCTTCGGTGCTGGCGGCCGACACGTCGCCTGCCGCGACGCCCTTGAGCGTGCGTGCGGTGCCGCCGGTCGCGCTGAAGTCCACGGCGTTGCCGCCGGTGTTCGCGCCGACCGTGATGTCGTCCCCCGGATTCGCCTGTTGCACGAGACCGCTGGTCCCGCTCTCGAGCTTGCTCAGCTTGTCGTCGATGTCGCTGATCTGCGACGTATGTCCGGCGACGGTGCTGTTGGTCGAGGAGAGCCCGGTGCTCAAACCCGCGACGGCGCTGTTGGTCGACGAGAGCCCGGTGCTCAAACCCGCGACGGCGCTGTTGGTCGACGAGAGCCCGGTGCTCAAGCCCGCGACGGTGCTGTTGGTCGATGAGAGGCCCGTGCTCAGGCCCGCAACCGTGCTGTTGGTGGCCGAGAGGCCCGTGCTCAAGCCGGCGACCGTGCCGTTGGTCGACGAGAGGCCGGTGCTCAAACCCGCGACGGTGCTGTTGGTGGCCGAGAGCCCGGTGCTCAGGCTGGAGACCGTGAGGTTGGTCGCGGCGATCGCGTTGTTCGTCTTCGTGAACTCGGCCGTCATCTGGCCGAGGTTTACCGCGTCCGTGTCCTGCGTGCCGGCGGCGACGTTGGTGATCTGCCGACGCAGCGCCGACGAGCCGACCGAAACGCTGTTGTTGCGATCGGTGGCCGCGCCGGCGCCGAGCGCCACCGAATCGGTATGGGACGCGCTTGCGTTGACGCCCAGTGCAACGCCGTGCGAGCCGCTTGCGTTCGCGCCATTGCCGACCGCGACGGCGGCGCCGCCCGCACTGCTGGCCTGGAAGCCGAGTGCCGTGCTGTTGTTGCCGCTGGCGAGTGCGCTGTTACCGACGGCCGTCGCGTAAGATCCCGAGGCGCTCGTGTTCGTGCCGATTGCAAGCGCGGCCGTACCCGCTTGCGCGGCGACCGTGCTGTTGCTCGTATCGATCTTGACGTACGTATCGTCGACCTTCGTCGACAACTCCGTCTTCATCTGGCCGACGTTCACGGCATCGTTGTCTTCCGTCCCGGCGGCGACGTTGACGATCTGGCGCGTGAACTTGTTCCCGTCGATATTGGGAACACCGGCACCCACGGATACGGTGTTGTCCCGATCCGCAACCGTGCCGAAGCCCAATGCGACGGCGTTGTTGGCGCCGGCGCTGGACGTGGTGCCGATCGCGACCGACGCGTTGCCGGTTGCCACCGCAGCGCGACCGGTACCAATGGCGCTGCCGAGAGCAACGCTGTAGTTCCCGGTTGCCGTCGAATTGGCGCCGAGCGCCATGCTGGCGGTGCCGGTCGAGGTGGCCGACGTGCCGAGCGCAGTCGAATAATTGTTGGAGGCGGACGCATTGGATCCGATGGCGGCCGAGTTCGAATTCGCCACGCGTGCGTTCATCCCGAGCGCGACGGCATTGTTTGCGCCGTTGGCGATGGCTGCTGACTGGCCGACGGCCGTCGAGCCCGTGCCGCCCGACGTTGCAGTGGCGCCGATCGCCACCGCGCCGGTGTTCGTTGCGGAAGACGCGCGTCCGAATGCCAGAGCGTCTTCGACCGTTGCCGATGCCAGGTAGCCCATCGCGATCGTGTACCTTCCGGTGGTTTGCGCTTGGCCGCCGATTGCGATTTGCCGGTCGCTGGCGTCTGCGTTCTTTGCCCCTGCACCAAGCGCAACCGAGTGCAGGCCGCTGGCCGTCGTGTTGGAGCCGATGGCAACTGAACTCGAACCCGCGGAAGTCACGGTTTGACCGATGGCGATCGCATTGGCGCCGGTTGCGCTTGCAGGATTTGCAGTAGCGTTGACCTTTACGAAGGTCGTATCGTCAGTCGCCATCGTGCCGACGGTGCCCATCATGCCGATCGCACCACCGCCTGCCGCCGTGCATACCCCCGCCGCATCGACCGTTCCGCTCGACCCGTCTGCCGTCGTGCACGCTTCCGCCGCGGCCGCGCTGCCGATCGCCGCACCACCGATCGCGATCGCGATCACCGCTTGCCGCGCCGCGCGCGCCGATCCCTTCGAATGCGACTTCGCCGTTTCCGCGGCGGCCGTCCATGTGCTGGTCACGGCGTTCCAGACGCTGCGATAAGTCTTGTTCATGCCCCTACTCCTTTCAGTTTGTCAGTTCACAAACCGATGGTAGGGATCGGCCTCGTCCTAATCAGTCGTCCAGGGCTGATTCGAGATAGCGACCGTGTAGGCCCAGTCCTACGCGCGCGACGACGCGCCGCGGGCATGCGCTGCAGAACGAAAGGCGAGGGATCGGGGAGGCCGGCGCGCGAGGGCCGGCCGCGCGGGAATCAGGCAGTCGGCGCCTGCGTTGCGCGCCGTCGCAGTGCTTCCCGCGCGAGGGCATCCGCGTCGGCGAGCCGCGCATCGAACGACGTCAGGTCGCCGCCGTGCACGATGGCTTGCAGTTCGCCGATCGCGTCGGCCACGGCATGTTCGTGAATCGTCGCGAACGCGCCGCGCAGCGAGTGCAGTTCGTGACGCAGCGCGGCGATATCGTTGCGTGATGCCGCGTCGTGCATCGCCGCGACCGATTGCGCTCGACTCGTTTCGAGCAACGCGTGCACGTCCGGCGGCAGCGGACCTTGCGCGAGATCGACGAGCGTGCGCGCGGCGGGCGCCTGCGCCGCTGCCGTCTGCGCGTAACGCCGCACGGTGCGATCGATCGTATCGAGCAGCACCGGTTTCACGAGCACGGCGGCGATGCCCGCTTCCGCGCAGCGCGCATGCTCGGCCGCGCTCGCGTGCGCGGTGACGGCGACGACCGGCAGCCCCGGATATTGCGCACGCAGCACGCGCGCGAGCGTATAGCCGTCCATCCCCGGCATGTTGAGATCGGTCATCACGAGGTCGTGGCGCGTCTCCGCGCAGCGCCGCAACGCCGCCGCGCCATCGTCGGCGGCGTCCGCCGCATAGCCGAGCGTGACGAGTTGCCCTTGCAGCAGCGTGCGGTTCACCGGGTGATCGTCGACGACGAGCACGCGCGCGGCGACGGCCGGCAGCGCGGTATCGTCGGCCCGCGCGGCGTCATGTTCGGCAACCTGCGCATCGGTGGCCGCGCGCAGCGGCAGCGTGACGACGAACGTGCTGCCCTTGCCGGGTTCGCTCTTCACGTCGACCGTGCCCTGCATCATCTGCGTGAGCTGCTTCGTCAGCGCGAGGCCGAGCCCGGTGCCGCCGTAACGGCGCGTGATCGACGTGTCGGCCTGCGTAAACGGGCGGAACAGCGCCGCGCGCTGCGCGTCGGTCATGCCGATGCCCGTGTCGCTCACGCCGATCGCGACGGGCGATTCCGGGTTCGTGTCGTCGCGCAGGTAGACCTCGAGCGTGATTTCCCCGTGGTTCGTGAACTTGATCGCGTTGCCGACGAGGTTCGCGGCGACCTGCCGGATGCGCGTCGGGTCGCCGACGTAGCGCGACGCGAGCGCATCGTCGACGAACACGTCGAACTGCAGCCCCTTCGCGGCCGCGAGCGGCTCGAACATCGCGCCGGTCTGCCGGACCGTCTCCGCGAGATCGAACGGGATCGCCTCGATCGTCATCTGGCCGGCTTCGATTTTCGACAGGTCGAGGATGTCGTTGATCAGGTCGAGCAGCACCGACGACGCGCCCTCGACCGTATGCAGCCGCTCGCGCTGCGAATCGGCGAGCGGCTCGCGGCCGATCAGCTCGAGGTTGCCGAGGATCGCATTGAGCGGCGTGCGGATCTCGTGGCTCATCGTCGCGAGGAACGCCGATTTGGCGTCGTTCGCGGCGTCGGCGGCGCGCGCCGCTTCGTCGAGCCGGCGCTCGATGTTCTTCTGCGACGTGATGTCGGAGAAGTTGCACAGCACGACGTCCATGTCGCGAAAGCGCGTGCGCACCAGATTGACGAGCAGGTCGACGGCCTCGCCGGCGGCGGTGGGCAGCGTCACGTGCAGATCGGGTTGCCACGCGGCGGCGGCGGGCGAGCGGTCGAAGCGTTCGAGCAGCCGCGCCGGCAACGAAGGTTCGCCCGCACGCCGCGCATCGTAGTCGCGCATCGTGTCGTTTTGCAGCAGCACCGCGCCGTCGGCGAGCGACAGCAGCGCGATACCGGACGGCGCTGCCTCGACGATCGTCCGGTTCAGGTTCTCGCTGTCGATCACGCGGCGCGTGCGCGCGTCGTCGGGTTTCAATACGCGGCGGTCGAAGCGCACGAGCAGCCACCAGACCAGCGCGATCACGGCCAGCATGACCGCGACGTACCAGCCCGCGTGCAGCCCGATCGTCGCGAGCAGCGAGCGCAGCGTGAACGCCTGCACGAGCGTCCAGTCGGTTTCGGGAATGGGCTGTCTCAGCGAGAACAGCCCGTCGCCGAACGCGGTGCGCGGCCCGCCGCGATTGGCTGCCTCGTGCGTGGGCGCGCCGAGGCGTTCGAGTGCGACGCGGGTGGCGTCGTCGTCGGCCGCGATGCCCGCGCGCAGCAGCGTGCGGCCGTGCGCGTCGGCGACGATCGCGGCGTCGGTCGTGCCGCCCGTCGACAGACGGGTGCGCAACACGTCGACCGGCAGCGTCGACAGGAAGACGGCGCGGGGCGCACGCGCATCGTAGACGGCACCGGCGATCCGGAACACGTCGCGGCGCTGTACGGGATCGTAGACGGGCGCATACCATTGGTATTGGCCGGGCGGCGGCGTGTCGATGCCGGCGGCGACTTTCGCGACGAGCGTCGCTGCATCGGTGGCGGGCGACGCGGTGAGCGGATCGGGCGGGATCGGTTCGGGGATGACGACGGCAAAGCTGTGGTCGGGGCGATAGGCGTAGCCCGCAATCGCGCGGTCGGCGTCGTGCTTGGCGACGTACGCGCCGACGCGATAGCTCATGTCGCTCGCCATCGCGAGATCCTGCGCGTAGCGCGCGGCCGGTTGCGCGGGCGACAGGTCGGCCAGCACGAGCGTCGGCGGGAAGGCCGGGCTGCCCTGGATCACGAGCCGGCCGCGGCCGGCCTGGAGTGCGGCGACGCGCGCCGGATCGGTCGCGCGCGTGTTCCATACGGCTTCGTCGTGCGTGACGAGCGTGTCCATGCCCGTCGTGCGCATCTTGAATTCGATCTGGACGAGGAACTGGCGCACCGCGAACGTCGTATAGCGCGCCTGGATCGCATCGCGCGCCATCGTATACAGCATCAGGCCGCTGGCGAGCAGGATCGTGACTGTCACGGCCGCGCCGCCGGCATAGAGCAGTGCGCGCTGGCGGCGGCCGATGCGGGTCGGCGCGGCGGACGCGTGTCCGGCGGCGGCGCGGGCGTGATCGGGTGTGGCGCGGTGGTCCATCGGGAGCGGGGCGGTCGGCCTGGGTGCCCCCATGATAATGGAGTCCGATCAGCGCGCAATGGGGCCTGTCAGGGTTGCGGGGGGGCGCGGCGTCATTGCGGCGGCGCGCCATCGGAATCGGGCCCGCCCGGTTCGCACGCGACGAGCCGATACCCGACCCCGTACATCGTCATCATCCGCACGCCGTGCCGCCCGTCGAGTTCGAGCCGGTCGCGCAGATACGCGACGTGCGTGTCGAGCCGCCGGCTGGATGCCGCGACGAGCGAACCCCACACGAGCTGGCTCACGTGCGCGCGGTCGAGCGCGCGGCCCATGTTGAGGAAGAACGCGGTGATGATCTGGAAGTGTTTCTCCGTCAGCACATGCTCGCGGCCGGCGACGATGACGCTGCGCGTGGCCGTGTCGAATTCGAAGCTGCCGATGCGCCAGTGGCGATGATGGATCGCGCGATGATGGGACCAGCGCAGCCACGTTGCCATGCTGGCGACGAGCAGGTCCGGCGGCACGGCGTACGGCAGATGCTCGTTCGCGCCGGCCGTGAAGCAGGCGGATCGCGCGAGTTCCGTGTCGCGCTGACTGATCGACAGGATCGCGACGGTGCCGGCGAAACGCGCGCGCAGCGCACGGATCGCGTCCGTCGTGCGGCGGCAGGCCGTCTCGCATTGCACGATGAACAGATCGAACGCGCGCGTGTTGCAGGCTGCGAGCAGATCGGGCAGATACTCGAAGCGCGACGGCCGGTAGCCGGCGCGGCGCAGGATGTCCTCGATGCGCAGCCGGTCGTAGCCATGTCCGGCGCGGCGCAGGCGATCGTCGAACGAGCCGCGGCTCGGGTGGTCGATCGTCAGGATCGCGATGGCGGTGGAGGAAGCGTCGGTCACGATGTGGACGGCCCAGGCCGGTGTGGCGCGGTGGCGGGATGCATGCGCGATCGGATGAACGGAAGCGGGATCATGGCCGGACGGGTTCCGGGCAGGGTTCGGCGTGACGCCGTCCAAAAAAATTCCCGCCAGGGGAGGCGGGAGAAAGTATCGACTATGGAGCCTGTGCTCCCGGAGGCTCCGGAGGACAGGCAGGCCGATTGTGTTCGGTTCGGAGTGAGAAGAAAATCAGCCTGGTCTGAAATTGCGCGGGGTCGGCCGCGATCGTGTTCACGCTGCGACCCGGTGCGGGCGCCGCCGTGCGCGTGGAGGTGCGAGACGATGTCGTCGACGCGGCACGGCCATTCGCGAATGGTGGCCGGATTTGGGACGGGTCTGACGGCAAACATAACGGCATTCGGACCACGGGAAGTGCCAACTTGCCGACAATGAGCGCAATCGATCCGGCGCGCAGGGACGGCACTTTGTCCCATGCGCGCGCTCGTCGTCACCCTCAACCGCTTCGCTTGCCGTGCGGCGCGACCCGTACCCGTCGCGCATGGCCGCATTACCATCGATCATGAAACCGTCCGTCCGACTCGCCGCCTTGGCTGCGTGGCTCGCGTTGAGCCTCGCCGGCACCGCGTTGGTCGTCTCGCGCGCCGTCTCCGACGCGTACGACCGCTTCTTCCAGGATTCGAGCATCACGATTCGCCTGCTCGCGCAGAAAGCCGCGCAGCACGAGGCGATTCTCGCGACGCTCGGCGCGTCGTCGCTCGCTTCGCCGCCCGCGCATATGCTCGACAACCTGCGCGAACGCATGCCGCAACTCGGCGGGCTCGCGTACTGGCGGCCCGGCGCGGGCTGGCAGACCGATGGCGGGCCGGCGCCCGCCGCGCTGCCGCTGCGGCGGCCCGGCAAGCCGTTCACGCTGGCATTCGATGGCCCCGCTGCGTACTGGCTCGTCGCCGGGACCGGCTGGGCCGTGCGCGTCGATCCGCGCCGGATGCTGCAGCCGGGGGACTGGTCCACGGCAATCTCGTCGGCGGCGCTGGAATTGCGCGACCGCCGCATCGACCTGCTGTCGCCCACGCCCGGCGATGCGCAACCGCTGTGGACGATGCATCTCGAGAAACACCTGCCCGCGCAGCCGCAGGCCTTCGTGCTGCGCACGACGCGCACGCTGACGGCCGCCGACCTGCCGTGGCTGTCGATCGCGCTGTGGAACGCGGTGGCCGCGTTGCTCGCGGCCGGTGCGCTCGGCGCATGGCGGCTGCGCGAGGCACGGCGCCGTGCCGATGCACGTGCGCGCCTCGACCGCTTCGGCCGCCTCGACACCTTCGGCGAAATGGCCGCCGGCCTCGCGCACGAGCTGAACCAGCCGCTGACGGCGATCGTCAGCCACACGCGTGCGGCCGAACGCATGCTCGACCAGCCGGCCGAGCGCGACAGCGTGCGCCGTGCGTTGCAGACGAGCGTCGCGCAGGCGAAGCGCGCGGCGGCGATCCTGGAGCGCATGCGCGACGCGGTGACCACCGCGCACGGCGGCGAGCGCCGCACGCTCGATCCCGACGCGATCGTGAATGCGCTGCTGTTCCTGTACCGCGACGACTGCGCGCGCGAGCACATCGCGCTCGGCTGGCACAACGCGGCGGCGCGCGCGCGGCCGTTCGCCGAGCCGATCGCGGTCGAGCAGATCCTGCACAACCTGATCCAGAACGCGCGCGACGCGCTCGCCGGCGCGCGCGCATCGCGCGGCGAGATTCGCATCAGCGGCGCACGCGTCGGCGGGCATTACCGCTTCAGCATCGTCGACAACGGCCCCGGCGTGCCGGAAGACGCGCTGCCGCGCCTGTTCGAACCGTTCTTCACGACGCGTGCACGCGGGCTCGGACTCGGGCTGCCGCTGTGCGACACGCTCGCGCAGCGGCAGGGCGGCACGCTGACGCTGCGCAATCGGCCGTCGGGCGGCGTCGAGGCCGCGCTGCTGTTGCCGCTGGCAGGGGCGGCCGCATGAACGATTCGCGGCATTCGACGCACGACGCATCGGTCGTCGCGATCGTCGACGACGACGAAGCCGTGCGCGACGGGCTCGCGCTGCTGCTGCGCACGGTGGGTGTCGCGACGCGCCGTTATGCGGACGCATCGGCCTTTCTTGCCGATGCGGATGACGTGGCGCTCGGCTGCGTGCTGCTCGACATCCGGATGCCGGGGATGAGCGGCCTCGACGCGCTCGACGCACTGCGTGCACGGCGCGACCTGCCGGTGATCGTGATGACGGGCCACGGCAACGTCGACGCGTGCCGGCGCGCGTTCAAGCGCGGCGCGCTCGATTTCCTGCGCAAGCCGGCGGATGACGACGAGCTGATCGACGCGGTCCAGCAGGCGCTGCGCCGGCAGGCCGCGCGGCGCGGGCAGGGCGATGCGGACCACGTGCGCGCGGCCCGTGTCGCCACGCTGAGCGCGCGCGAACGCGAGGTGCTGGACGGCATCGTGCGCGGCTGGAGCAACAAGGCGATCGCGCGCGCGCTCGGGCTGTCGCCGCGCACGGTCGAAACCTATCGCGCGAACGTGTTCGACAAGCTGCAGGTCGCGTCGCTGGTCGAGCTCGTGCGCGATTACGCGGCGCTCGCGGGCGGGTCGCCTCCGTAGCGCTACGGAGGCGCGACCCGTACGCGACCGGGTGCAACGATCGTCGCGCGGTTCCTACGATGACGGTTTCTCCGACAAGCCATTCATCGTCAAGGAACCGGATTCATCATGATCAAGCGCTTTGCCCTGCCCTCCACGCTCGCCCTGCTGTTCTCGGGTGCCGCTTTCGCCGACAACGTCGCCGTGCCGGAACCGAAGAAGGCCGCCGACACGAGCGACGCCGGCTACTACGCGACGGGCCGCATCATCGGCGCGTTCGACAACGCGGTGAACATGGAGCTGACGAGCCCGCGCGTCGCGAGCCGCGTCGGCGGCCCGGAGACGGGCTCGAACGTCACCGGCTCGCTCGGCCTCGGCTACCAGTTCGGCAACGGCTGGCGCGCGGAAGGCGAATACGTGTTCAAGCGCAACAACAACTTCGTCAGCTACTGGGCGCCGTTCGATGCGAACGCGAACGAATTCCACGTGTCGGCGCAACGCCTGATGCTGAACGGCTACAAGGATGTCGATCTCGGCCGCGGCTTCTCCGTGTACGGCACGCTCGGCATCGGTGTCGCGATCGTGTCGGCCGACGGCTGGCAGACCAACGACGCGCGCCGCTTCGCATCGAAGACGCAGACCAACCTCGCCTACTCGGCCGGCGCCGGCGTGAGCTATGCGATCAACAAGCGTTTCTCGATCGACCTCGGGTATCGCTATGTCGACATGGGCAACGTCGAGACAGGCTTCAACACGTTCGCGAACCGCATCAACGCGCGCGACGAGCAGCTGAAGGCGAAGCTGTCGTCGAACGAAGTGTTCATCGGCCTGCGCGGCCGGTTCTGACGGCGACGGCGACGGCGACGGCGACGGCGCGGCGACGCATCGTCCGCTCCGGTCCCCGGGGACGGTAGGACCAGGCCGACTGCCGGATCGGACTGAAGGTGACGCAGTCCGATTTACCGCAACCGGTGCGACGGCGATACTCGGAGCCATTCGTTCAACTACGGGAGCACGGATTGCGGCGGCGGAGGTCGCGCAATGCGTCGTCGACATCATGAGCATGCAGGACATCACCGGGCAATACGCGATTCCGCTCGCACTTCCGTTCTCGGACGTGCCGCCGCCGTACGGCCGGCGACGCCGGCCGTTCGTGGCGAGCCGCCGGCCGACTCCGGTCGTGTTCGATCTGAAGCGCGCGCGTCACGCGGCGCCGCCGGCCTCGGCGCAGGCCGCGGTCGCGTCGCGCGCAACGAAGGCGCACAAGGCCGCGAAGGCCGTGCGCGCGGAGGATTTCGGTTCGGATAACCGCGCGTGGGTCAGGCCGCATCCGTTGCGCCGGCGCTGGCGGCTGACGTTGATGGCGTGCGCGCTGTTCGGCGCGGCGTGCATCTTCGCGACGCATTTCGTCGATGAGCGTCAGCATGCGGCCGGGCACGGCGCGGTGTACGAGGCGTCGATCTCGGTGGCGCCCACGGCTGCGGTCGCCGCCACGGAGGTTGCGCAGGCGACCGGCCGATCCGCGGAAGTCGCGATCGTATCGGCCGATCGTGCTGCGTCGGCGGGTGAACAGGCGGCCCGTGCGGCGACCGTCGTGGCGAAAACCGTGTCCGCGGAATCGCGTGCGGCGCAGGCGGGCCGCGCGTCGGCGAGCGCGCCGGTTGCCGTTGCGATGGTCATCGCATCGGATGCCGTCGTTGCGGAAGCCGCGGCGCCGGTTGCGGAACGCGCATCGCCGGCAAGCAGGAAGCCGGTCGCGGTCGCGGTCGCGGCGCGTGCGGCGGCGAAGCCTGCCGCCACGTTGCGCGGCAAGAAGGCGCGGGACGCGGCGCCGAACGCAGCCACCGCGTCCCGCGAGGCGACGCTGCAGGCGCAGCCGGCCGCACGCGTGGCGGACGCGCCGGCAGTCGCGCCGGTGTCGAGTTCGGCCCAGGCCGTCGGCATGACTGCCGCCGAGTTCACGCAATGGCTCGCGGTGACGCGCGACACGTCACGGCCGGCCGCGGGCGGCACCGATCTGTCGGTCGATCTGCCGAGCCACACGCGATTGATCGGGCGCTGACCGGGACGCGTGGCGCGCGGCCCGGCGCACCTCTTCTCGGGGACAGCGCTTTCGGGCGACGCGCGCCTCGACGCGACTTCCCTGGTTTCCATATTTCGACTATTATCGAATAATGGAAACGAACCAGACCATTGCCGCTCTCGCGGCGCTCGCGCACGAGTCGCGCCTCGCGGTGTTTCGCGCGCTGGTGCAGGCCGGGCCGCAAGGCATGCCGGCCGGCCAGATCGCCACGCTGCTCGAGGTCCCGCCGTCGTCGCTGTCCTTCCACTTGAAAGAACTCGCGCATGCGCGGCTCGTGACCAGCCGGCAGGAAGGCCGCTTCGTGTTCTATTGCGCGAACTTCGCGACGATGAACGGCCTGCTGGCCTACCTCACGGAGAACTGCTGCGGCGGCCATCCTTGCTCGCCGGTGCCGGCATGCGCGCCGTCCGGCGCCTGCGAATCCTGAAGCGCGCTCGCGCCCGCCTTTCATGACCACGAACGTCCTGATCCTCTGCACCCACAACTCGGCCCGCAGCGTGCTGGCCGAGGGCATGCTCAACCACTGGGCCGCGAAACTCGGCAAGGACGTGCGGGCCTACAGCGCCGGCAGTGCGCCGAGCGGCCGCCTCAATCCGTTCGCGCTGGCGGCGCTGACGAACGCGGGCGTCGACGTCGACGGCTACCGCAGCAAGAACTGGGATGAATTCGTCGGCGACGGCGCGCCCCGCATGCGCGTCGTCATCACCGTGTGCGACAGCGCGGCGTCGGAGCCGTGCCCGTACTGGCCCGGCAGCCCCGTGAGGATCCATTGGGGCTATGCCGATCCGTCGAACGCGACGGGCGGCGACGAAGGCAAGCGTCTCGCGTTCGAACTGACGCGGCAGGCGATCGGTTACCGGATGCTGCAGTTGCTGGCGCTGCCGCTCGATCGCATCAGCGATGCCGAACTCCAGGCAGCGCTGGTCGAGATCTCGCAAAACTGATCATGCGCCGCGCGGCGTGCGCGACACGCGACCGCCGGCGGCTTCGAAAACGAACCTTGTCAGATGAACACGTCCCCCGTCACGCCGCCCGGAGCGGCCGCCGCGAAACCCGCGATCAGCTTCTTCGAACGCTACCTGACGGTCTGGGTCGCGTCATGCATCGTGGCAGGCATCACGCTTGGCCAGTGGCTGCCCGGCCTGTTCCAGCAGATCGGCCGGATGGCGTATGCACAGGTCAATCTGCCGGTCGGGCTGTTGATCTGGGTGATGATCATCCCGATGCTCGTCAAGGTCGACTTCGGCGCATTGCGTGACGTGCGCCGGCACGTGAAAGGCATCGGCGTCACGCTCGTCGTGAACTGGCTGGTCAAGCCGTTCTCGATGGCGTTCCTCGGCTGGCTGTTCATCCGCCATCTGTTTGCACCGTTGCTGCCGGCGGAACAACTCGACAGCTACGTCGCCGGGCTGATCCTGCTGGCCGCCGCACCGTGCACGGCGATGGTGTTCGTCTGGAGCCGGCTGACGGGCGGCGATCCGCTGTTCACGTTGTCGCAGGTCGTGCTGAACGACAGCATCATGGTGATCGCGTTCGCGCCGCTGGTCGGGCTGCTGCTCGGCATGTCGGCGATCGCGGTGCCGTGGGCGACGCTGTTCACGTCGGTCGTGCTGTACATCGTCATGCCGGTGATCCTCGCGCAGATCCTGCGCAAGCGGCTGCTCGCGCACGGCAACGCGGCGTTCGACGCCGCGATGACCAAGATCGGCCCGTGGTCGATCGCCGCGCTGCTGGCGACGCTCGTGCTGCTGTTCGCGTTCCAGGGCGAAGCGGTCCTGAAGCAGCCGCTGGTGATCGCGCTGCTCGCGGTGCCGATTCTGATCCAGGTGTTTTTCAACTCGGCGCTCGCGTACTGGCTCAATCGTGCGGTCGGCGAGCAACATGACGTCGCATGCCCGTCGGCGCTGATCGGCGCGTCCAACTTCTTCGAACTGGCGGTCGCGGCCGCGATCAGCCTGTTCGGCTTCCATTCCGGCGCGGCACTGGCCACCGTCGTCGGCGTGTTGATCGAGGTGCCGGCGATGCTGCTGGTCGTGCGCATCGTCAACCGGTCGAAGGACTGGTACGCGCGCCGGACCTGAGCACACACCAGGGAATCCAGACATGACCGACCACGTGAACGATCTGCCGCAACTCGATGCCGCGCTGTTTCGCGTGCCGGACGCCGCCCGGCTGCGGCCGGCGTCGCCGTCGACCCATCCGCCGCGACTGCTGCTGCTCTACGGTTCGTTGCGTGAACGTTCGTTCAGCCGCCTGCTGGTCGAGGAAGCCGGGCGCCTGCTGACGGCGATGGGCGCCGAGGTGCGCGTGTTCAATCCGAGCGGCCTGCCGCTGCCCGACGACGCGCCCGAGCATCATCCGAAGGTGGTCGAGCTTCGCGAACTCGTGATGTGGTCGGAAGGGATGGTGTGGTGCTCGCCGGAACGGCACGGCGCGATGACCGGGATCATGAAGTCGCAGATCGACTGGATCCCGCTGTCGGTCGGCGCCGTGCGGCCGACGCAGGGCAAGACGCTCGCGGTCATGCAGGTGAGCGGCGGTTCGCAGTCGTTCAACGCGGTGAACCAGATGCGGGTGCTGGGGCGCTGGATGCGCATGCTGACCATCCCGAACCAGTCGTCGGTGGCGAAGGCGTTCATGGAGTTCGACGAAGCCGGGCGGATGAAGCCGTCGGCGTATTTCGACCGGGTGGTGGACGTGATGGAGGAACTGGTGAAGTTCACGCTGCTGACGCGCGACGTCGGCCCCTATCTGGTCGACCGGTACAGCGAGCGGAAAGAAAGCGCGGAGGCACTGTCGAAACGCGTCAATCAAGCGCGTATTTAGCGTTCGTTGTCGAATCAACGCCGAGACGCTCAGGCACGTTTCGTTGCGCGGCGTTGGATTGGCTGGAGCGTGCTGGATCCAGCGACGTCACTGCAAACCGGGAGTGGAACCATGGTACCTGTTCGTCAAGCGACCGAGTCCGATCTGGCCTCGATCGAAGCACTGCTTCGAGCCAGCGGCTTGCCGACCGAGGGCGTCGCCTTGTCTCTGCCGCATTTCGTTGTGGCCGACGCGGCATCCGGCATCGTGGGGTGTGGCGGAATCGAGTTCCACGGACGCCATGCGCTCGTGCGTTCGATCGCCGTCGTCGAGCACGCGCGTCGCGCCGGCGTCGGGCGGATGCTGGTGGCCCGCCTGCTCGCGGAATGCCGCGCGCGGGCCGTCCGGTCGATCGGGTTGCTGACCACGACGGCGGAAGACTACTTCGCCGGGCACGGTTTCGTCCGTATTGCCCGCGAGGATGTGCCCGAGCCGTTGTTGGCGTCCAGCCAGTTTCAGGGTGTCTGTCCGGGATCGGCCGTCGCGATGCTGATGGTCTGCGACGACAGAATCGGACTCGGCTGATTCCCTTCCCGGTTCACATTCCCGACAATTCGGTTTCTGCGGCCCGGCATACCCCGTGTGCCGGATCATGGAGATATCTCCTCTTCGCGGCCGGTCTTCTCGACTGGCCGCTTTTTTATTCCCGTTCGTCACCGGAGAGCACGATCGCGATGCAGCTCGACCGCCTGATCCCTGAAATCCTGTTCGGCTTCACGGGCCTGATCGGCATCATCAACCCGTTCGGCATGGCGTTCGTGTTTCTCGAGCGCACGCAATCGCTGACCGAAGCCGAGCGCGCGACGCTGTCGAAGCAGCTCGCGACGAACGTGTTTTTCACGCTGCTCGTGATCTTCTTCGTCGGCGCGCCGGTGCTGAACTTCTTCGGGATTTCGATGGAGGCGCTGCGCATCGGCGGCGGCTTCGCGGTGGCGGTGGCCGGCTGGTCGATGCTGAACGCGCCGGACGTGCCGGCGGGCGGCGACGTTGCCGTGCATGGTGACGACTTGCAGAAGCTGATGACGCGTGCGTTTTTTCCGCTCACGGTGCCGCTGACGATCGGGCCCGGCTCGATCGCGGCCGGTATCGCGCTGCATGCGAACCGCGCGCATACGGCCGCCGACTATCTGTTGTCGGGTGTGGTGTCGGTGGCGGTCGCGGCACTGGTCGCGTTCGCGATCTGGCAGATCTACAGCCGCGCGACGACGCTCGCGCGTTATCTCGGTGGAGAAGGCACGAAGGTCGCGATGCGCGTGTCCGCGTTCCTGTTGCTGTGCGTCGGCGTGCAGATCATGCTGACGGGCCTGTCGGAGTTCGTGAAGACGTTCGGCGGGCAGGGCGGATGACGAAGAAGGGGCTGGCACCCGTGCCGGTGGTCGCGGAGTCGAGCTGAAGCGGCCCGGTCTTATTCCGCCGGTGGCGTGGCCGGGCGTGAATCGTGCGCCGCGGCACCGGCCGCATCGTCCTTCGGCAACACGCTGCCGCAATGCGGACAACAGCCGGCACGTGCATCGCCCGCGCGCTTGCGCTCGAGCGCCGACGCGACGAGTTCCGCGCCCATGATCCCCGTCGGAAACGCGATGATCCCGTAGCCGAGCAGGATCGCGCACGACGTGATCAGCCGGCCGAGCGGCGTGACGGGCGTGAGATCGCCGTAGCCGGTCGTGCTCATCGTCACCGCCGCCCAGTAGACCCCCACCGGAATGCTCGTGATCCCGTGCTCGGGCCCTTCGACGAGAAAGATCACCGTGCCGAGAATCACGACGAGCACGAACATCCCGCCGATGAACACGAAGATCTTGCGACGGGCACGCGCGAGTGCGCGGATCAGCATCTGCCCTTCCTCGAGATAGATCGACAGCCCGAGAATGCGGAACACGCGCAGCAAGCGCAGCAGCCGCACGTCGATCAGCGCATGCAGGCCGGGGAAGAAGAACGCGAGATAGGTCGGCAGTACCGACACGAGATCGACGATGCCGAAGAAACTGCGCGCATACGCGGCGGGCCGCTTCGCGGTGAACAGACGCAGCAGGTATTCGGCCGAAAACAGCAGCGTGAACGCCCATTCGGCCGCGTAGAGCGTGCGGCCGTATTGCGCGTGCAGTTCCTGCACGCTGTCGGCCATCACGACGAGCACGCTCGCGACGATCAGCGCGAGTACCGCGACGTCGAGCTTGCGGATGAACGACGGACGATGCACGCATTGCCGCACGGCATCGCGTACCGTGTCGAAGGCGGTCGGATTCAGCGAATTCATGCGCCCGAGTGTACGGACGACGCGCCGCAGGGCCTATCGGACGTGTCTGATTCCGGTGCCGCCCAACCGGCCGCCCCGCAGGCGTTACTGCCCGAAGCGTTGCGCGATGGCATCCTTCAGCCGCGCGGCGGTCAGCTCGCCCATGTGCGACTCGACGAGTTCACCTCGCGCGTTGAAGAACAAGGTGGTCGGCAGCCCGCGCGAGCCGTACGCATGCATCGCATGCAGCGACGGATCGAGCAGCACGTGATCGAAGCGCAGGCCCTTTTGTTCGAGGAATGCGCGCACGACCTGCGCATTTTCGCCCTGGTTGAGCATCAGCACCGTGATGCCGGGATGGTCGCGCTGCGCCTGTTCGAGAATCGGCATTTCGCGCTGGCACGGCGGGCACCACGTCGCCCACAGGTTCACGACCACCGGCTTGCCGACGAAGCTTGCCGGCAACACGGGCGCGGCATCGAGCGCGCGGAGTTGCAGCGCGGCCAGCGGCGCGGCGCTCTGCTGCAACGTCGCCAGCGTGCCTTGCGCGATCCCCCACGCACCGAGGCCCGCGACGATGCCGGCCAGCACCGGTCGACGCAGCGCGGGCAGGCGGCGCAAGCGCCAGCCCGCGAACACCAAGGCGGCCGCAACACCGATACGCCAGTCGAAACCGCCGTCGCCGAGCGCGACGATCGAGCGCGGCGATGCCGCATAGTCCGGCCACCACTGCGCGACGTAGCCGGCGCGCGCGGCGATCAGCCCGAGCAGCAGCACGTCCAGGATCAGGCTCGAGGCGGTCTTGTGATGTCCGTCAGGCGGGCGCCGCTGGATGAAACGCGCGACGAGCCACGCCAGCAGCGCGGCGACGGCGACCGCGACGACGCGAATCGAGAAGGGACCGATGCTCAGCATGAAAGGGATGGGTGGAGGTGAACGAGCGGGGAAGGAGAAGGGATTGTCCGCCGCGGCGAAGAAACCGTCGACGGTCATGCGGCGTTTCGACCGGTTGCCGCGCAACGCGGTTCCCTTCGAGAACGTAACGGCGTATTGCGGATTCGGTGAACGCGCGTGGAGCAGGACCGTGACCGACATTCGGAAGGGCTGCGAATCAGACTGGTCTGATGGTCAGCGGAATACCGCTCGTCAACAATACGCATACCGGCGAGATGTGGTGTCCTCCGGTATCCCGAACAGGGATCTCTCCTTGACGGCCGCTCCTTTTGCGAGCGGCCGCTTTTTCAGCGCGGTGCATGCGGGCGTGAATGCCTTGTGGCGGTCGGTGGGCGCGGCCGCAATCCGGTTCATATCGGCTGGTTCAACGGAATAGGAACGCTGCCACATGCGAGCACAGGGCATTCACTCGCGCATTGCTTGACTCCCGGCTTGCGCTCGGCGCGGCCGTTCGTCGGCGGCGGCGGGGATGCCGCCGTGGCTCGACGCGCCGCGCATCCGCGGCCCGTCGAGCGTCGAGTCTTACAGCTTCTTCGAAGCAGCCGGTGCCGCGTCAGCCTGCTGCGCGCCGGCCGCCGGTTCGAGCGTGGTCAGCGTCTTCTCGGTGAACTTCTCGTACAGCCAGTTCATGCGCGTGTCGTCCATCCCGCCGGCGATGCCGCCGAGTGCATACGATGCCGACACCTTGAAACGGTCGATCGGGTGGTTGTCGGCGTCGAGCAGCGTCACGGTGCCGTCGACGTGATCGTTGCCGGCCATGAAACCGAACATGACGGCGGAGAAACTCGAGCGCACGCGAATACTGTTGACTTCGACGTTCAGATGCATGGCATCGGTCGAATCCGCCTTTGCCAGCAGCTTGCGTGCATCCAGCGCGCTTTCGATTTTTTCCTGCAGTTTCTTCGCGTCGAACTTCAGGTTGTCTTTCAACGCTTCCTGCGCGGCATTGTCGAGCGTGACCTTCACGATCACGGGTTTCGTGCCGAATTTCGTCGTCGATGCGGTCACGGCGGCCCCGGCCGGATCGCTGGCGTCGCGTGTCACGCTGCTGGCGCAGCCCGACAGGAAGCCGATCGTCACGAATGCCAGCGCGGCGTGGCGGAAAAGAGATTTCATGATTTGGTCTTTTGATTTGGGTTATTTGAATTGGCTCTATGGCCGGGCGGGAATTTAACACGGGGCGACCGGATTCAATTCGACGAATAGATCGAAAATCGAATCGGTGTTTATTCGTCGCGGTGTGAGTACGCCAATGAATGGCCGGGACAATGCACGGTGAGTGGTGAACGGCGATGGGGATTCGCCATTGCGTTTGCGAGGTCGTCTATTGACGAGCGATTACTGGCCGTTGCGGGATGCCGATTCGCCTAGCCGATACGCGGTGAAGAACTCGTACCACGGCGACCCTTCCGTAACCGGTACGCCGAGTGCCGACGTCCGCCGTTTCAGCGCGCCGAATACGTCGTTGATGAGTGCGATCCGCGCCGGGTCGCCAAACGGTACCGGTTGCGCCCGCCCCGCGGCGAACGTCCCGTACGCGATTGCCAGCAGGCGTGCCGGGTCATCGGTGCCCGCGATGGCTGCGTCGATCCTTTCGACGAGACGCGGCCGGTCTTCGGCGCGCGACCCGGACAGGCACAGGAACACGAGCGCCGACAGTTCATGCAGGTCCTTGACCTGCAGCAACGCCGGCAGCCGTGCGACGATCCGCTCGACCGGTTCGTCGCGCAGCGCATCGCCGAAGTCGAGCACGGCGGTCATCGGATTGCGGTCCGCATTCAGCCGATCGAGCGCAGGCACGCTGGCGGGCGCGGCTGCCGGTGCAGATCGCAGCGCGTCGGCCACCTGCTGCGTCCATGCCGGAAAGATCATCCTGACGTTGCCGAATTGCTCACCGCCTTCCGCCGCCGGATTCCACCGGTACACGATCGTGCCGCCGTGAATGAACGGCGAATACAGGTGCTCGGGCGTTTGCGGCAGCGGCCGCCGGTTGATCGGCAGTCACGCGAGCGTCAGCCAGTCGTAATGGCCCGTCGCCGGCACGGCGGGGCTCGAACTCGCGACGACCTGCCACGTGCCGCGATTCGCGTAGCGGCGGCGCGCGTCGGGCACCGGGACGGTGCGGCCTTTCGCGGTGTCGAAAACCGTCGTGCCGGTGACGTTCTGCCCGCTGTCCTTTGCCGGCGTGATGGTCGAGATGACCCACGACGCGCCGTCCGCCGCACGGTAGTCGGACGGCTTCAGCGTCGCGACGTCGTGCACCATGCGCGTTTCCGCCGCGACGGCGCTCGGCGGGAGATCGGCGGGGGCGGCCAGGATGCTCGGCATGGATTTTCCTCGGAATCGGGTGCGCATCGTCGAACGGGGCGATGCGCGGCGGCACGGGTTGTTTCCCGTAACTGTAGGACGTCGCGGCCGGAAACGGAAACCGGCCGGATGGCCAATCCGCCCGCGCCGTTCGCCGCTTCGGCTTACCATGCGCATCCTGGGCAACGACGAATACCGGGCGGAAGCGGACATGACGAACACGAAAGCCATCACCGAACACTGGACGCAGGTGGCCGACCAATGGATCGGCTGGGCCGGCAAGCCGGGCCACGACGCATTCTGGAAATACCGCGCCGGGCTTGCGGCCTACATCGGCCGCGGCACCGGCACCGCCCTGGAGATCGGCTGCGGCGAGGGCCGCGTGAGCCGCGAGCTGAAGGCGCTCGGCTACGACGTGACCGCGAGCGACGCGGTGCCCGCGATGCTCGACGCCGCGCGTCATGCCGATTCCGCGCATCGCTATCAACTGGCCGACGCGGCGGCGCTGCCGTTCGACGATGCCAGCTTCGATCTCGTGATGGCGTACAACGTGCTGATGGACCTCGACGACATGCAGCGCGCGTTGCACGAGGCGCGCCGCGTGCTGAAGCCGGACGGGCTGCTGTTCATCTCGCTCGTGCATCCGTTTCGCGATCGCGGCGGCTTCGCGGGGCCGCAGCCCGACGCGCCGTTCGTGCTGAAGGGCAGCTATTTCGGGCGCGCGCATTTCGACGGCGTGGAAACGCGCGACGGGTTGTCGATGCACTTCGCGGGCTGGTCGCTGCCGCTGCAGGCGTACATGGAAGCGCTGGAAGCGGCGGGGCTCGCGATCGTGTCGCTACGCGAGCCGCCGCCCGATCACGCCGATACGGATCAACTGAAGCAATGGGCGCGCGTGCCGCTGTTTTTGTGGATCAAGGCGCGGCCGGTGGGGTGAGCGCGGGCGGTCAAGGTCGGGCGACGACGATGGGTTCGCCGGTCCGGATGAGAACATGAATTGACGCGTTGAACGGGTAGCCGTGGGGATGCAGAAACCGATGGAATGACGGATCTCGTATCCCCTGGGCTACTGTGGCTTGTCGACGTGAGACGGCCAGCATTCCGACACCTGTTTTCATCCCTTTCAGCGCGACAACTCCTTCCGGTAGAGCACGGCCCCCGGCTTTTCCGCGACGGTGTCGTACAGCCGCATCGCCGTGTGATTCGTCTCGTGCGTTTGCCAGTACACGCGTTCGGCGCGATGCGCACGCGCGGTGTCGTACACGGCCTCGATCAGCGCGCGGCCGACGCCCTGGCCGCGCTCGCTGTCGAGCGTGAACAGGTCCTGCAGGTAGCAGGTCGGTCCGGCCAGCGTCGTGCTGCGGTGATACAGGAAATGCACGAGCCCGACGAGCCGGCCTGCGCGCTCGGCGACGAGCGCATGCATCGGTTCGTAGGCGTCGAAGAAGCGCGACCACGTGAGCTGCGTGATGCGCATCGGCAGGGCCGTGTCGTCGAAACGGCCGTAGAAGCGGTTATAGCCGTCCCACAGCGGCAGCCACTGGTCGTAGTCGTCTTCCGTGACCGCGCGTACGGTCAGTCCGGTGTCGTTGGCATTCATGTTGGCGGGCCTTTCGATGAGAACGGCGCGCGGCCGATCCGGCCGACGCGTCGCAGGTCTCTACGATAGGAAGTTCACGGCACCATGGGTAGGCCCAGGCCGGCGGCATTTCATGGTGCCACGGCCAACCCGCAAGCAGCGGCGCAACAGGATCATGACGACCCGGCAACACGTTCGGGATGCGCGGACGGGTACGGCGCGGAGGCTTACCCGCGCAGCGGCGGGTTCAACCGCGCGAACGCCGCCTGCCGGCGATACGGGAAGTACGGATAAGGCGCTTCGACAGCACTCGCCGCATCGAGCTTCGCGACCTGCGCATCGGTCAGCGCCCAGCCGACCGCGCCGAGGTTCTGCCGCAACTGTTCCTCGTTGCGCGCGCCGACGATCACCGACGACACGGTCGGCCGCTGCAGCAGCCAGTTCAGCGCGATCTGCGGCACCGTCTTGCCGGTTTCCTCCGCGATCGCGTCGAGTGCATCGACCACGTCGTACAGGCGTGCGTCGTCGACCGGCGGCCCGTAGCTGGCCGTTTCATGCAGGCGGCTGCCTTCGGGCAGGGGCGCGTTGCGGCGGATCCTGCCGGTGAGCCGGCCCCAGCCGAGCGGGCTCCACACGAGTGCGCCGAGGCCCTGGTCGGCGCCGAGCGGCATCAGGTCCCATTCGTAGTCGCGGCCGACGAGCGAGTAGTAGACCTGGTTGGCGACATAGCGCGACCAGCCGTGCCGATCGGCCGCTGCGAGCGATTTCATGATCTGCCAGCCGGCGAAGTTCGAGACGCCGATGTAGCGCAGCTTGCCCGCGCGCACGAGATCGTCGAGCGTCGACATCACTTCCTCGACCGGCGTGCCCGCATCGAATGCGTGCAGCTGCAGCAGGTCGATGTAGTCGGTGTCGAGGCGGCGCAGTGCGTCGTCGACGGCGCGCACGAGCCGCGCGCGCGACGTGCCTGCATCGTTCGGACCGTCGCCGGTCGGCAAGCCCGTTTTCGTCGAGATCAGCACCTGGTCGCGACGCCCCTTGATCGCCGCGCCGAGCACGCGCTCGGACGCGCCGTCCGAATACACGTCGGCCGTGTCGAACAGGTTGACGCCGGCTTCGAGGCAAATGTCGACGAGGCGGCGCGCTTCATCGACGCCCGTGTTGCCCCATGCGCCGAACAGCGGGCCGGTGCCGCCGAAGGTGCCTGCGCCGAAGCTCAGGACGGGAACCTTGAGGCCGGAACGGCCGAGCGTACGGTATTCCATCTGCGTTTCCTTTGGTCGGGTGAGCGAGCGGGGCCGCATGTCGATCGTCGGCCACTCAATGTACCGTTTGCGACTTTTCCTGATAATCCTGAAGATAGCGAAAATATCCTTCGGAAGAGGCGAACAATGCTGCTCGACAACCTCGCGCTGTTCCTGCGCATCGTGGAGAAGGGCGGGCTGGCCGCGGCGGGTCGCGAGGTCGGCCTGTCGCCGGCCACGGTGTCCGAGCGGCTGACGGCGCTCGAGCGCCACTACGGCGCGGCGTTGCTCACGCGCACGACGCGCGCGATCAGCCTGACCGACGAGGGCCGCACGCTCGTCGACGGCGCGCGGCGCCTGCTGGCCGAGGCCGACGAACTCGAAAGCCGCGTGCGGCTCGGCGTGCAGACGTTGTCGGGGCCCGTGCGGCTGAGTGCGCCGGCCGATCTCGGGCGCGAGCGCGTGGTGCCGGTCGTCGATGCGTTTCTGGCCGAGCATCCAGGCGTGACGGTCGACCTGCATCTCGGCGACGGCTACGTCGATCTCGTCGGCCAGGGGCTCGATTTCGCGATCCGCCGCGGCACGCTTGCGGACAGTTCGCTGCGCAGCCGTTTGCTCGGCCGCGCGCGGCGCGTGGTGTGCGCGTCGCCTGCGTATCTCGCCGCGCACGGCACGCCGGTGCATCCGGACGAGCTCGCCGCTCACGACTGCATCGTGATGCGCTTCGGGCCGGACCTGTATGCCGAATGGCCGTTCAGCATCGATGGCGAACCGAAGCGCGTGATGGTGCGTGGCCGCCGCGTGGCCAACGACGGCGCGCTCGTGCGCGCGTGGTGCATCGCGGGGCATGGCGTTGCGCTGAAGTCGCTGGTCGACGTCGAACAGGATCTGGCGTCCGGCGCACTGGTCGAGGTGCTCGGTGCGTTCTCGCCGGGCGACGTCGATCTGCAGATCGTCTATCCGGGCAGCGCCGCGCAGCCGAGGCGCGTGCGTGCGTTGATCGACAGGCTGGCGCAGGCGCTGGCGACGACGTGACACGCGAGCGACGCGGTGCCCGCGATGCTCGACGCCGCGCGTCATGCCGATTCCGCGCATCGCTATCAACTGGCCGACGCGGCGGCGCTGCCGTTCGACGATGCCGGCTTCGATCTCGTGATGGCGTACAACGTGCTGATGGACCTCGACGACATGCAGCGCGCGTTGCACGAGGCGCGCCGCGTGCTGAAGCCGGACGGGCTGCTGTTCATCTCGCTCGTGCATCCGTTCCGCGATCGCGGCGGCTTCGCGGGGCCGCAGCCCGATCACGCCGATACGGATCAACTGAGGCAATGGGCGCGTATGCCGCTGTTTCGGTGGATCAAGGCGCGGCCGGTCGGGGTGAACGTCCGACGTGGCACACCCGGCGCAACGGCCTTCCCGTCATCCGGCCAGGCTGTTTTCGGGCGGCGGACCGGCCGGTCCGCGGATCGGTGGCGTCGTACTCAGCTTCTCCGACAGCATCCGCTCGTACACGCCGAAGTGCAGGTCGACCTCCTTTTGCGTGACGGGGGTGACCGTGATGTTGATCTGCTCGGGCAGCAGGCCCAGCACGACCGCCACCGCCGCTTCAAGTTGCGGTGCACAAACCTGGTCCTCCGCCATCGTCGTGCCGACCAGCACGTCGTAGGTCCGCTCCTGCCGGCAGACGACTTCGACGAGCCGCGCCCGCGCGCTCATGTTGTGGTCGATCGCGAGCCGGACGACCTCGGTCACGGTGCGCATCGTTTCGGTCGGAAAGCCTTTCGTCGAGCGCAGCCGGACGCGATGCCTGCCCAGCGTGAGCCAGTCCGTGTCGAATTCCATGACGTTCTCCGCATGCAGTTCCGGGTCGCTGCGATGATAGGTTCCAGCACCGGAATTTCAAGTGCGAAAATCCGCCGGCCCGGCTTGAAATTTTCCGCGGAGTGCCTATCTTGATTTTCGCTTAGGCAGACGCGCGAGTGACCTCATCCCGCGCGCTGCGTGTTTCGATTTGTTTGCAGGCAGTCCGGCAGGCGAACTGGAGCGCGTAGGCCCGTTCGCCTCCCGGCTGCACTCGAGGAGGATACGATCATGAGCGATCTTTACTTCGGAACCGACTTCTTCAGCGAGTTGGACCGCCTGCAGCAGCAGATGGCGCAACGCTTCGGCGGCTTCCCGTCCAGCATCCGCGCCGGCCGGTCCGGCACGTTTCCGCAGATCAACATCGGCGCGACCGACGAGTCGATCGAGATCGTCGCATTCGCGCCGGGAATCGATGCCAACGAACTCGATGTGTCGATCGACAAGGGACTGCTGATCATCAGCGGCGAGCGGCGGTCGACCCAACCCGACACGGGAAGCGAGACGCGTACCTATGCGCAGGAGCGCTTTGCCGGCACCTTTCGGCGCGTCATCGAGTTGCCCGACACGGCCGATCCCGACAAGGTCCAGGCGCGCTACGACAACGGCTGCCTGTCGATCAGCGTCGGCAAGCGCGAGTCGTCGAGGCCGCGCGCCATCTCTGTCCAGTAACGCAAGGAGGCGATCATGAACGACACGACCCAACTGGCTGAACGCGACCCGTCCGCCGTCACGCGTCGCGGCACGGAGCAGCCCGCGCGCCGGATCACCCTCACGCCGGCCGTCGACATATACGAGGACAGTCAGGGCATCACCCTGTGGGCGGATCTGCCCGGCGTGACGAAGGACAAGCTGGACATCAAGGTTCACGACGGCAGCCTCTCGATCGAGGCCGAGGCGGCGGTGCCGACGCCCGCCCAACTGCGCCTGCAGCATGCGGAGGTCCGGGAGCCGCACTTCGCGCGGACGTTCACGCTGTCGCCGGACTTCGACACGTCGAAGATCGAGGCGAGCCTCCGGGACGGCGTGTTGAAACTGACCCTCCCACGTCGCGACGAGGCGCGCCCGCGGCGCATCGAAGTCAAGACCGGTTGACCTTCGGCAACGGTAAATCGGGAGCCTGGGCGGCCGCGACCGTGCGGCCGCCCGTCGCGAACCGGACGCAGGGGGCACCGGCGTCCGCTGTCACGCGGCAATCCCGGGAAAGGACATCATCGGAGGACGCCATGAATACCGATCCGAAAAAATGGAACCCGTTCAAGTTCCTGCGCGGCGCGGCCCGCAAGTCCGACGGGGACGGCCCGGAAAACCCGCAAACGAGTGAACCGTGGCAGGCCTCGTGGCCCGACATTCCGCGACTGCTCTCGCGGGAGCCGTGGCGTGTCGTGGAGACGTTCCTTCATGACCCGTTCGCCGGCCGTGGCGCGCTCGAACGATGGTTCGGCGACTTCAGTTCGTCGCGCTTCCAGCCGCGCATCGACGTCGTCGATGAAGGACCGGTGCTTCGCGTGACCGCCGAACTGCCCGGAATGGCGCGCGAGGATCTGAAGGTGAGCGTCGAGGACGGCGCGATCGTGCTGCGCGGAGAGAAAAAGCAGGACGTGCGCAGCGAGGAAAACGGCTGTTACCGGCTGGAGCGTGCCCATGGAAGCTTCGTGCGCACGATCCCGATGCCGGAAAACGCCGACCCCGACCGTACCTTGGCGAAGTTCGACAACGGTGTGCTGACGCTGACCGTGCCGAAATCCGAGCCGGCGCGGACCCTGAGTCGCACGATCGAGATCCACTAGGCCAGACCGGCAACGTGCCGGGGCGGCGGCCGGATACCGGGCGCACCGGGCGGTTGGCGCAGGCCGCGGCGCGGCCGGTTTTTGTCCGCCGGTCAGGAGTGACGCACGGGCGTGAAGCCGGCGACGCTCGACGCATGTCTCACGGCATCGTCCTTCGGCCCCGGTGCGATCTCGCACCAGAATTCCTGATGACGGGCACCGAGCCGACGGGCCGCCTCGTAGCGGTGAAAGTGACTGGCGAGCCAGAACCGGCAGCCGTCGAAGAACACTTTCATCGCCGGCCGTGCCGCGCGCATGGCGCCCAGCCGGATCGCGGTTTTCGCTTCTTCCAGCGCTTCGACGTCGCTTGACGCGTTGCCGAGAAGCGCGTCATCGACTGCCAGTTGCAAGAACGTCAGGTAGTCCCGCCCGAGCACGCCGGCAGGCAGCCCCATCGACGAGCGGACGGACGAACGAGGTTCGCTGGGCATGGTGATGTCCGATTCAGCGGGATGGCAGGACGATCGAGGCGCGCGCCTGTGACGCCGCAGCCTCGGCTCCGGCCCGATGGGCCGGTCGAGTTCATTCGCCGGCCATGAGATGCCGGATGACCAGCGCCGGGTCGGCGATATCCAGAATCAGGCGGCGAAGGATGCGCCTGCGCATGTGCTCTTCGTCGAGGCTCCAGGGCTCGCCCTGTTTGCCGAGATAGCGCGCGAGCGCGTCCCGGTTGTCCGTGCCCGCGGGCAGGTTCAGCCGGGCGGCCAGCAGTCCGGCCACGACGTCGTCGAGTTCGATGTCGAGCCGTTTCGAGTCGATGCAGAGTTCGAGTTTCATGTCGGTCGCCGGAAAAAAAGCGGCGCCGCGTGAATGGCAGCGTGCGGCGCCGAACGAATGGCGCCGGCCGCGACTGTTGGCCGGCGCGTGCACGACCCGCTGCCGGGTCAGTACTCGAGTTCCGGTGCGGCGGCCTGCACCGGCTTTTCGTCCTTCGGGGCGTCGGCGACCGTTGCGTCCGTCGTCAGGATCAGCCCCGCGATCGACGCGGCGTTCTGCAGCGCCGTACGCGTGACCTTGGTCGGGTCGACCACGCCTGCCTCGACGAGATCGCCGTACTCGCCGGTCGCCGCGTTGTAGCCGAAGTTGCCCTTGCCCTCGAGCACCTTCGCGATCACGACCGACGGCTCGTCGCCCGCATTCGACACGATCACGCGCAGCGGTGCCTCGAGCGCGCGCAGCACGATCCGGATGCCGGCATCCTGATCGGCGTTCGCGCCCTTGAGGTCCGACAGCGCCGCGCGTGCGCGCAGCAGCGCGACCCCGCCGCCAGGCACGATCCCTTCTTCGACCGCCGCGCGCGTCGCATGCAGCGCATCGTCGACACGGTCCTTCTTTTCCTTCATTTCGACTTCGGTGACCGCGCCGACCTTGATCACGGCGACGCCACCCGCGAGCTTCGCCACGCGCTCCTGCAGCTTCTCGCGATCGTAGTCGCTCGTCGCTTCGTCGATCTGCACGCGGATCGACTTCACGCGCGCATCGATGCGCGCCGCGTCGCCCGCGCCGTCGATGATGATCGTGTCGTCCTTGCGCACCTCGACGCGCTTCGCGCGGCCGAGATCGTCGAGCGTGGCCTTGTCGAGCTGCTTGCCGGTTTCGTCGGAGATGACCGTCGCGCCGGTCAGGATCGCGATGTCCTCGAGCATGGCCTTGCGCCGGTCGCCGAAGCCCGGCGCCTTGACGGCGGCGACCTTCAGGATGCCGCGCATCGCATTCACGACGAGCGTCGCGAGCGCTTCGGCCTCGACATCTTCCGCGACGATCAGCAGCGGCTTGCCGGCCTTCGAGGCGGCCTCGAGAATCGGCAGCAGATCGCGAATGCTCGAGATTTTCTTGTCGTGCAGCAGGATCAGCGCGTCGTCGAGATAGGCGGCCTGCTTGTCCGGATCGTTGATGAAGTACGGGCTGACATAGCCGCGATCGAACTGCATGCCTTCGACCACGTCGAGCTCGTTGTCGAGCGACTTGCCGTCCTCGACCGTGATCACGCCTTCCTTGCCGACCTTCTCCATCGCGTCGGCGATGATCTTGCCGATCGCCTCGTCCGCGTTCGCGGAAATGGCGCCGACCTGCGCGATTTCCTTGTGGGTCGAGATCGGCCTCGACAGCGTGCGCAGCTCGTCGAGCACCGCACCGACGGCCTTGTCGATGCCGCGCTTCAGGTCCATCGGATTCAGGCCGGCCGCGACATGCTTCATGCCTTCCTGCACGATGGCCTGCGCGAGCACGGTGGCGGTCGTCGTGCCGTCGCCGGCCACGTCGGCGGTTTTCGACGCGACCTGCTTGACGATCTGCGCGCCCATGTTCTCGAAGCGCTCCTTCAGCTCGATTTCCTTCGCGACCGACACGCCGTCCTTGGTGATCACGGGCGCGCCGAAGCTGCGCTCGATCACCACGTTGCGGCCCTTCGGACCGAGCGTCACCTTCACCGCATCGGCCAGCACGTTCACGCCCTTGACGATGCGGTTACGCGCGCCGTCGCTGAATTTCACGTCTTTTGCAGCCATTTTGATTGCTCCGGAAAAAGTCGTTGATCGGAATGCCGCGCACACCGGGCCAACACCGGTGCGGCGCGGTCGAAGCGGGTGTCAGGCCGCTTGTCGGGCGGCTTGCGAGCCGGGTTCGAGTACGCCCATGACGTCCTCTTCGCGCATGACCAGCAGTTCCTCGCCGTCCACCTTGACGGTCTGGCCCGCGTATTTGCCGAAGAGCACCTGGTCGCCGACTTTCAACTGGAGCGCGCGCAGCGTGCCGTCCTGCAGCAGCCGGCCGTTGCCGACTGCGACGATTTCGCCTTGTTCCGGTTTTTCCGCCGCCGAATCGGGTATCACGATGCCCGAAGCCGTCGTCCGCTGCGTTTCGATTCGCTTGACGATAACCCGGTCGTAGAGGGGACGAATCTGCATTTCCATCTCCTGAGCGATTAAAGGATCACCAATAAGGGAATCCGGCTGCGGGTAGCGGGGCGCGTGGAACGCCGCCATGCAGCCGAGCCAATGTCTGGCGGATTGCGAAATAGAGGCGCCCGTCGCGCGCTTCAAGAGGGGGTGAAAACGGCTGTTTGTAACAAATTGTTTCGTGGCGATGGCAGGAGGTGAGGAACCGGGCCGAGGGCATATGAGGCGCGATCGCGTCGCATGGCGGTGCCCCTGAACGGCGAACGACATCGCCCGCCGACATCGCCGTTCGCCCCCTTGCCCACGTTTCGTCATTTAGCTAATATTCAAAACGTCAAACGAAACCGCATCTCATGGACGACGTCACCCGCATCAGCGCCCTGGCCAACGAAAGCCGTCTGGCCGTGCTGCGCTGGCTCAAGCAGCCGCGCGAGCATTTCCCGCCGCAGCCGCACGGCGATATCGACGCGCTCGGCGTGTGCTGCACGTACATCACCGAGAAGCTCGGCATCGCGCCGGCCACGACCACGCGCCACATGCGCATCCTCGCGGATGCCGGGCTCGTGCGGGCCACGCGTGTCGGCAAGTTCACGTACTACAAGCGGATCGACGGCGCGCTCCAGCAGCTCGGCCACGATCTCTCGCAACTCTGACGCACCGCTGATTCCCACCGAGGCAACCGACATGGACGAACTCGCACTGCTGGCCGACGCCGACCGGCGCGCGCACGCGTATCTGGCTGCAACCGCCGACCGGCGCGCGTTTCCCGACGCGGCCGCGCTGGCCGGCCTCGCCGCTTTCGACGAACCGCTGCCCGATACGGGCCGCCCGGCCGACGACGTGCTGCGCCTGCTCGACGAGCGCGGCACGCCCGCGACGGTCGCATCGAACGGCCCGAACTACTTCGGCTTCGTGATCGGCGCGACGCTGCCGGCTGCCGCCGCGGCCGAACGATTGATGCTTGCGTGGGACCAGTGCGCGTCGTCGTATGCGAATTCGCCGGTGGCCGCGACGCTCGAACGGCAGGCCGCGCGCTGGGTCGTCGACGTGCTCGCGTTGCCCGAAGGCAGCGCGGTCGGCTTCGGCACGAGCGCAACGGCCTGCACGCTCGTCGCGCTGGTGGCCGCGCGGCGCGCATTGCTCGCGCGCAAGGGCTGGGACATCGACGAGGACGGCCTGATCGGCGCGCCGGAAGTGAAGGTCGTGATCTCCGCGCTCGCGCACATCACGGTGAAGAAGGCGCTGCGCGTGCTCGGTTTCGGGATGAAGCGCATCGTCGTCGCGCCGGTCGATGCGCACGGCCGCATCGACCCCGCGCAGTTGCCGCCGCTCGACGACATGACGATCCTCTGCGTGCAGGCCGGCGAAGTGAACACCGGCGAATTCGATCCGTTCGCGGCGCTGATTCCGCCCGCGAAGGCGGCCGGCGCCTGGGTACACGTGGACGGCGCGTTCGGCCTGTGGGCGCGCGCGTCGGCGAAGCGCGCGCTGACCGACGGCATCGACGGCGCGGACAGCTGGACGACCGACGGCCACAAGTGGCTCAACACGCCGTACGACGGCGCGATGGTGATCTGCCGCGACCCGGCCGCGCTTGCCACCGCGATGAACAGCGACGCCGTCTACCTGAGCGGCGCGCACGATGCGCAGAAGAACCTGAACCTCGAATTTTCGCGGCGTGCGCGCGGCATCCCCGTCTGGGCCGCGCTGCGTGCGCTCGGCCGCGCCGGCGTGGCCACGATGGTCGAACGGCATTGCGCGCAGGCGGCGCGGGTCGCGGACGGGCTGCGGGCGGCCGGCTACGACGTGTTGAACCGCGTCGTGCTGAACCAGGTGCTCGTGCGCGCCGGCACCGACGCGGAAACCGCGGCGGTCCTCGACGCCGCGCAGGCCTCGGGCGACGTATGGTTCGGCGCGACCGTGTGGCAGGGGCGGCCGGCGTTCCGGATCAGCGTGTCGTCGTGGCGCACGGAAGATGCGCACATCGACCGGCTCGTCGCATTGCTGACGGAGCTGCGCGGCGTGCACGTGCGCTGAGCGTCACGCGTCGGCCGTGGCCGGGATGGTTGCGGATGCAACTTTCAGGCATTCGATGAGGTGTAGCGCGGCCGGTGTCAGCCATGCATGCCGCCGCATCACGATCGCAACCGTCAACGCGGGCATCGGCTCGGCGAGATCCAGCGTGACGATTCCGCGCGACTTGCGTTCGACGTCCGCGAGCGGCCGCGCGAACACGCCGAGCGCATCCGTCTGCGACACGAGCCCGAGCGTCGCGGCAAACGACGGGCAGTGAACCACCCGCTTCGGCACGTCGAGGCCGAACGGCGTGAAGATCGAGCGCACCAGATCGTCCCCGCCTTCGCCGTAGCGCGGCACGCACCAGTGCGCATCGACGAGCTCGCGCAGCGAGCGGGCGCGCGCGAGCCGATGCCGGTTTCTCGCGACGACCGCGAACGCGGTCCGGAACAACGGAATGCTCGCGAACGCGTCGGGGTCCGGCATCGCGTTCGACAATTGATGCGTGACGATGAAATCGAGCGAACCGTCGCGCAGCCGCGCGAGATCCGTCGCGGTGAGCGCGTCGTCGACGTTCAGTGTCGCGTCGGGCAGGTCGCGCGTGAATGCGGCGAACGCGCGCGGCAGGATCGTCAACGCGACGGTCGGACTGACCGCGATCGACACCGAGCCGGTCGTGCCTAGCCGCAACTGCTCGATCTCGTCGCGCGTGCGCTGGATCTCCTCGACGATCAGCCGCGCGCGAATCGCGAACGCGCTGCCGTAATCGGTCAGTTCGATCCCTTTCACGCTGCGCACGACGAGCGGCACGCCCAGCGCCTGTTCGAGCTCGCGCACGATGCTGCTGATGGCCGGTTGCGTGACGCCGAGCGCGCGCGCCGCGCCGCGAATGGTGCGATGCTCGGCGACCGCGAGAAACGCATCGAGTTGCTTGAGCTTCATGACCGATCGATCCGGTTGCGGGGAAGGCGCAGGGTGTCGGGTGGAACCCCGGGTGACAAGGAAAAGTTATCGTCCACAACGAAATCTTGGATTTTTCTTATTGGGTCGAGTGTATATGCTCGGGGCTTTTCAGGAGCGGTCGCGATGATTCTCGTTAACCAGCAACGGCTGTGGGATTCGCTGATGGAGATGGCGACGATCGGCGCGACCGCGCACGGCGGGAGCTGCCGGCTCGCGCTGACCGACGACGACGCGCGGGGTCGGCGCCGCTTCATCGCATGGTGCGAGGCAGCCGGCTGCGAGGTCCGCATCGATCCGATCGGCAACGTGTTCGCGCGCCGGCCCGGCACGCAGCCCGACCTGCCGGCCGTGATGTGCGGCAGCCATCTCGACACGCAGCCGCTCGGCGGGCGCTTCGACGGTGTCTACGGCGTGCTGGCGGGCCTCGAAGCGATCCGCACGCTGAACGAGCACGGTATCGAAACGCGGCATCCGATCGACGTCGTCGCGTGGACCAACGAAGAGGGTTCGCGCTTCACGCCGGGCATGATGGGCTCGGCCGTTTATGCCGGCTCGCTGGATCTCGACTACGCGCTGGCCCGCCCGTGCATGCAGACGGGCGTGCTGCTGCGCGACGAACTCGAACGCACCGGCTTCGCCGGCCCCGCGCGCGAGCGGCAGATGCCCAACGCGTATTTCGAAGCGCATATCAAACAAGGGCCGGTGCTGGAGCAGGCCGGCTTGCCGATCGGCGTCGTGACGGGCGTGCAGGGCATCTACGAACTCGACGTCACGGTGAGCGGCTTCGAATCGCATGCAGGCACGACGCCGATGAGCGTGCGCCGCGACGCGATGGGCGCGGCGGCCGCGATGATCGCCGCGATCGTCGAGCACGGCCACGCATTCGACGCCGATGCGCGCGTGACGGTCGGCCATGTCGCGTGCCAGCCGAATTCTCCGAGCACGATACCGGGCAAGGTCCGCTTCAGCGTCGACGTGCGTCACCCGTCGCGGCCGGCGTTGCAGCAGCTCGTCGCCGACATCGAAGCGATCTGCTTGCGGCGCACCGCGCTGCGCGGTACGACGGTGGAAGTGCAGACCATCGCCGAATACGAGCCGGTGGTGTTCGATGCGGAATGCGTCGCACGCGTGCGGCGGGCCGCCGCCGCCGCCGGCTATCCGTACCTGGAGATGTGCAGCGGCGCGGGGCACGACGCGGTGAACCTGTCGTACGTCGCGCCGTCCGCGATGGTGTTCGTGCCGTGCAAGGCCGGCCTGAGCCACAACGAAGCGGAAGACGCCGATCCGGTGCACCTCGCGCAAGGGGCGTCCGTGCTGGCGAACCTGCTGGCCGATTGCGCGCGTTAGCCCAGGTTGGCCGCGTCGCAGGGGCGGCCTGACGCGCCTTGCAAGCGTGAAAATGTCGGACAATGACCGCTGCGCGCGCCGCGCCGGCGCCGCATTCAACTGACGCATTCACGCTTGCGAGATCCCCATGTCGACTCCCTTTCCCCGGGAACTGCTGAAGGCCGCCGATATCGAGAAGATGGAACCGACGCGCGCGGTGCATTCGCTGAATCCCAATGCCGTTCGTCTCAAGCGACAACTCAGCGACCTGACCGGCCTGACGCAATTCGGTGTTCACCTGCTCACGCTGATGCCCGGTCACGAATCGGCCGAATATCACCGTCATCTGTACGAAGAGGAGTTCGTCTACGTGCTGGCCGGCACGGGTTCGGTCACGATCGGCGAACGCGCCAGTGAAATCGGGCCGGGCGATTTCATCGGCTTCCCGCGCGGCGGCGAAGCGCATACGGTGCAGAACACCGGCGATGCGCCGCTGGAACTGCTCGTCGGCGGGCAGCGGCTCGAACACGACGTCTGCGAATACCCGCGAATTGGCAAGCGGCTTTATATCGCCGGGGAACTCGAGGATTACGTCGATCTGCCGAAGCAACGCTGATTCGGTTCCCGAGCCTGATTGCCCCATGCTAGGGCTCGTGCAACCGGCAGGCACTGACATCCGTGTAGTCGATTTTCCCGCTTCCCGCCGTCCGACCACTCGCTCCTCGAAGAGGAGATTTGTCCGAAATTTGCAGCATTTTTTCGGACACGTCGCGGTTGATATTTGTCTGGAAAAAGTATACAAATTTCGGACAAGGAGAATTCGCATGTCGGATATCAGTACCCGCATCTTCACGCTCGTTCGCGCGGCGGACCCAGGCACTGTCTGGGTGCCGACCGACTTTGCGCATCTTGGCTCGCGCGACGTGATAGACAAGACGTTACAACGTCTGGTCGCCAGTGGAACCCTGCGTCGCATCGACCGGGGGCTATACGACCTCCCGTCCCTCAATCCGCTGACCAAGCGGCCGACGGCTCCCGATTATCGTGCCGTGCTCGATGCAATTGCCCGTCGCGATCAGTTGCGTCTGCTGGTCGACGGCATGACGGCGGCTAATGACCTCGGGCTGACGGACGGGGTGCCTGCGCGCGTGACCATTCACACCGACGCGCGCCGACGTGCCGTTCAACTGGGCGAATTGCGCATCGATTTCAAGCAGACAGCTCCCAGTCGCCTTTATTGGGCAGGTCGACCCGCGATGCGTGTCGTACAGGCGCTCCATTGGCTCAAGGACACCCTGCCGGTAGACGGGGACAGGGTGCGTGGCCGGCTCGGGGCGATCCTTGCGGACCCGAAATACGGACACGTGATTTCCGCTGACCTCGCGTTGGGATTTTCACATTTGCCGACATGGATGCAGGAATTCCTGCGTGACATTCCCATTTTCGCTCAGCGGCTCGCCGATTTGCCCTTGCAGCGAATCTCCGAAGTGTCGGATGGCAAAACAGTGTTGCCGGGTGCGGGTAGGGGTGCTTGATGAACGAAGCATTTCGGGAAATCATCGCAGCCAGTGACGTGGATCGTCGCGATTTGTTCGTCGGCACGGCGACGCGCCTTGGCACGACGGTGCAGAACGTCGAGAAAGACTTCTGGGTATGTTGGGTTCTGGATGCGCTGTTCAACGGGCTGCCTGCGGGCGGCCCCCGTCTCCTGTTCAAGGGCGGCACGTCCTTGTCCAAGGGGTTCGGGTTGATTTCCCGCTTTTCGGAAGACATCGACATTACGGTGTTTCGGGGTGATCTCGGGCAGCCTGTCGAGCCGACGGATCTTGAGGCACTGAGCGGAAAGCAGCGTCGCCACCGGCTCGATGCGATACGTAATGCATGCCGGACCTTCATTCAAGGGGACTTCCACGCAGGGTTGCATGCCTGCGCTACACGGCTCGTCTCTCAGGGTTTTACGTTGCAGTCCGACTTCGACGATGCGGATGGGCAAAGTCTGCTTTTCTGGTATCCCGCGGCGACGGTTCGACAAGGCGAGTACATCCGTTCCGCGGTCAAGATCGAGTCCGGCGCAAAATCAGCGCTGGACCCGCACACGATGGCGATCATCAAGCCCTACGTCGCGGACGATCTTCCGCATCTTGATTTACGTGTGATGAACGTGACGACCGTGCAGCCCGAGCGAACTTTCTGGGACAAAGTCGTGATCCTGCATGGAATACGGCAATGGTTCGAGCAGCGTGGGGAATTGCGTCACGGAGGTCAGCGAGTCTCCCGGCACTATTACGATGTTCACCAACTGATCAGTAGTCCTGAAGCATCAAAATGGATAGGGAATATCGAACTGGCCGAAGATTGTGCTCGCCATGCCCGTTTGTTTTTCGGTAGTCCGGATTTGCGACTGGACATTGCTCGGCACGGTACGTTTACGCTGATGCCGTCCGCCGGGATGCTGGATGCTCTGCGACGGGACTATACCGCCATGACCGGAATGATATTCCACGAGGTACCTTCGTTAGCCGACGTGTTGGCGAGTGTGGAGCGCCTGGAGGCAACGATCAATGCCCGATCTGACACGTGATGCGAATTCAGGCTTGAGTCTGGTTGCGTGTCGTTATTCGCGAGCGGCTCTAAATATCCTGTAAATCTTGGATAACATATTTGTTTAGATAAACAAAATAAAAATTCGTAAAAACACGGGGTAGAGAAATCACGTTTATTTGGGCACGCTTGTGCGCGTTGTCCGTTCCCGGGCGCCGGCATGTCGACATGCCGGTGCGTCCTTTTCGGGCACCCAGAATGCGGCAATAAATACATGCGTCCGGCAGTTTCGACCGATTGACCGCGTACGCGACAAGTCACGAAAAGATTCCTGATCTAAAGCTCAGTAGTTCGAACCAGCAGCTTGATTCAAGAACGAAACGGAGACAGGCGATGTCGAGGAACTGGGGGTGGCGAGCGGCGCTGCTGGCGCTGTGCGTTGTGCTGGCTTCGTGCGGCGGCGACGGCGATTCGCCGTCGGTCGCGATGTCGAATCTGTCGGCCGCGGCGCATGGGCAACGCAATGAAAACGATGACAGCACCGGCAGCGAAGCATCGAAGAAAAACGCCGACATGCGCGTCGTCCAGTACGTCGATCCGCTGATCGGCACCGACTACGCGACCGATCAGCCGGCCGACCCGGTCGGCTCGGGGCTCGGCGGCGGCACGTTCCCGGGGCCGACGGTCCCGTTCGGGATGATGCAGTGGAGCCCGATGACGCCCACCGCGCAATACGACAGCCGCAAGGGCGACGGCTCCGGCTTCTCCGGCGGCTACTGGTACGGCGACACGTCGATCAACGCATTCAGCATCCTGCACCTGAGCGGCACCGGCTGCTGGGCGAATGGCGGCTACCTGAACGTGATGCCGCAGCTCGCACCGGGCGATGCCGGCACGCCGGCCAGCTTCAGCCACGCGGACGAAACCGCGCAGGCCGGCTACTACGGCGTAACGCTCGGCAACGGCATCAAGGCCGAACTGACGACGACGGTGCGCACCGGCTTCGCGCGCTTCACGTATCCGGTACTCGCGCGGGGCCAGCAGGCGACGATCGCGATCGATCCGACCGTGCTGAACAACCGTGCACAGGGCACGACGCGCGACACGATCCGCCAGGTCGGCGACCGCGCGCTGTCGGGCACGATCGCGGGCGGCGGATTCTGCTGGGCCGGGCATGCGGTGCCCGTCTACTACTACGCGGAGTTCAGCCAGCCGTTCGCGGCGAAGCCCGCGTTGTCGAACGACAGCCCCGTGACGTTGACGTTCCATGTCGACCGCAAGCAACCGGACGTGATGATGAAGCTCGGCATTTCGTTCGTCAGCGAAGCGAACGCGAAGGCGAACCTCGACGCGGAAAACCCCGGCAACGCGATGCACGGCCATGCAGGCTGGAACTTCGACAAGGTGCGCCGCGCGGCGAGCGCCGCCTGGAACGCCCGCCTGAACGCGATCCAGGTCACCGGCGGCAGCGATGCCGACAAGACCAGGTTCTACACCGCGCTGTATCACGCGTCGCTGCATCCGAATGTATTCAACGACGTGAACGGCCAGTATCCGGACTTCCATGCGTCGAACGGCGCGCCTGATGCGTCGACACGTCAGGTCGACCGGGGCCGCACGATGTACGCGAACTTCTCCGGCTGGGATATCGACCGCTCGTTCATCCAGTTGCAGGCGCTGCTCGATCCGGTGCGCACCAGCGACATCGTGCAGTCGCTCGTGCTCGACGCGAAGGCCTGCGGCGCCTTCCCGCGCTGGGCATACTTCAATACGGAAACGGCCGTGATGCCGGGCGATGCGGGATCGATCATCGCGGCGAACGCGTATGCATTCGGCGCGACGAATTTCGATACGCAGGCCGCGCTGTCGATCATGAAGCGCAGCACGGCGCCCGGCGCCGCGTGTGCCGGCACACCGATGATGGGCAGCCGAGCGGACTACGACCGGCTCGGCTACGTGCCCGCGTCGGGCAGCGGCGACAACCAGACCGCGTCGAACACGCTCGAATACGCCGTGCGCGATTTCGCGGTGTCGCGCTTCGCGACGGCACTCGGCGATACGGCGACGGCCGGCGCGCTGCTGAAGTCGAGCGGCAACTGGCGGAACCTGTTCGACAGGACGGCGATCCAGCCGAAGACGTCGGCCGGCGCGTGGGTCACCGACGGCTCCGGCTTCATGGAAGGCAACGCGGAGCAATACACGTGGTACGTGCCGCACGATCTCGCGGGCGTGGTCGCGCGGGCGGGCGGCGCCGCACCGGTCGTCGAGCGGCTCGACACGTTCTTCACGCACCTGAACGTCGGCACCGTGCAGCCGTATTTCTACGTCGGCAACGAAGTGACGATGGCCGTGCCGTGGGTCTATGCGTGGGCCGGCGCACCGTCGCATACGCAGCGCGTGCTGCACGCGTCGCTCGCGAACGCGTTCGGCACCGGCGCGGCGGGGTTGCCCGGCAACGACGATCTCGGCGCGCTCTCCGGCTGGTACGTGTGGGCCGCGCTCGGTCTCTATCCGGTCGTGCCTGGCGTGAGCGGCGTCGCGCTGTCGAGCCCGCAGTTCGAGAAGATCACGGTGCGCGTCGGGCAGCAGGACGGCAGCTACCGTCTGCTGCGCATCGCCGCGCCGGGGGCGGGCTCCAGCGACGGCGCGTCGTTCTACGTGAAGTCGCTGAAGCTGAACGGCGCACCTTACCCGACAGCATGGCTGCCGTTCGAACATATCGCGCAGGGCGGGACGCTGTCGTATTCGATGACGGCCGACGCGAACGCCGCGACGTGGGGCACCGATGCGTCCGCGATGCCGTCGTTCCCGCAGGCGGCCGGCGCGCAGTAAGGCTGGACGATCAACGAGCGGTCCTTGCCAACGGGATCGACGCAAAGAGAGAGGGAGGGACGAACGGATGAAGCTACGTCATGTGGTGGGTATCGGGTGCCTTGCCGTGTTGTCGGGGTGCGGGGGCGACCAGGGTTCGACGGATGCGAGCGTGTTGGCGCAGATGTCGAACCCGCAGCGCAACCAGAACGATCGAACCGACCAAGGCGATCAAAACGACCAGGGCGAGAACGGCGGCGCGGGCAAGCGGTCGGTGCTGCGCAGCGTCGATCCGATGATCGGCACCGCGAATCTCGACATCAACGCGGACTGGGCGAGCGGCGTGCGCGGCCACGGCCACGTGTATCCGGGCGCGACCGTGCCGTTCGGGATGGTGCAGCTCGGGCCGGACACGACGGGCGGCGCGCATACGCTGCCGTGGAACTGGGATCGCACGTCGGGCTACCAGTACGACGATCCGTTCGTCACCGGCTTCACGCACACGCACCTGTCGGGCACGGGCATCGGCTCGGGCGGCGAAGTGCGGTTCCTGCCGACGCTCGCGCCGGTCGACAAGGCAACCCTGGCGAAGGTCGCCGCCGATCCGTCGATCACCTACAACGCGTCGTTCAGCCATGACGACGAAACCGCGAGCCCCGGCTACTACCGCGTGAAGATGGCGCCGGTCGGCAGCGGCAACACGCCGTGGAACGTGCAGGGCGCGACGATCCTCGCGGAGATGACGGCGACCGCGCATGCGGGCGTGCATCGCTATACGTATTTCCCGGGCGCGGCGACGCAGAAGCGCAGCATGATCGTGAGCATCGACAACCCGATCGGCGGGTCGACCGCGAGCGGCAGGATCCAGATCGTCGACGCGCGGACGATCGCCGGCTGGCAGTTCACGAACAACTGGGCCAACCACAAGCCGACGTATTTCGTCGCACGCTTCTCGAGGCCGTTCGATACGAAGAACGTCGCGTTCAGCACGGACGGCTTCAAGGCCTACTTGACGTTCGCCGACGGCAGCGACGGCGGCGCGGTCACGGTGAAGGTCGGCATCTCGCCGTCGAGCGTCGCGGATGCGCAGGCCAACCTCGCGGCGGAAGTCGGCACGCAGTCGTTTGACCAGGTGCGCGGTGCGGCCGAGCGCGCGTGGCACGCCGCGCTCGACCGCATCCGGATCAAGGGCGGCACGGCCGACCAGCGGACGATGTTCTACACGTCGCTGTACCGCACGATGCTCGCACCGACGGTCTACAACAACGCGGACGGCAGCTACGTCGGCATGGATTCGACCAACGACGGCACGACGTCGCCGCCGACCACGAGCAAGCATGCGAACCCGGGCTTCGACTATTCGTCGACGTTCTCGCTGTGGGATACCTTCCGCGCCGAATCGCCGTTGATGACGCTCGTGCAGCCCGAGCGCGTCGACGGCTGGGTGAAGTCGCTGCTCACGCAGTTCCGGCAGAACGGCAAGGGCGAGCTGCCGGTGTGGCCGCTGGCGCAAACGGAAACCTTCACGATGGCCGGCCACCCGTCGATTCCGATGATCGCGGATGCGTACCTGAAGCACCTGACGAGCGCGGGCATCGACGACATCTGGACCGCGCTGACGACCACGCAGGGCGCGAGCGCGCACGGCTTCGATCAGTATCGTCAAAGCGGCTATGTGTTCGCGGGCGACAACGCGTCGGTGTCGACGACGCAGGACTATGCGTTCGACGACTGGGCGACGGCCGCGGTCGGCAAGGCGGCCGGCAAGCGTGCGGCCGACTACCGGCCGTACCTGCAACGCAGCCGGAACTACCGGAACGTGTTCAACGCGGTGCCGAACAACGGCTGGACGTTCTCGCAGCCGAAGGATGCGCAAGGCAACTGGGTCGCCGGCTTCGATCCGACCGCCGCCGAGAAGACGGACTTCTCCGAATCGAATGCGTGGGTCGATACATGGAACATCTTCCACGACTTCCCCGGCCTCGTCGCGCTGCTCGGCGGCAAGCGCCAGTTCATCGCGCAGCTCGACCGCACGTTCGATCCGGCCAACCCGCTGACCTTCCAGTACAACCAGGGCTTTCCGGACCTGACCGGCCGCAGCGGCCAGTTCTTCGCGGGCAACGAACCGGCGAACCACCTGCCGTACCTGTACGCCGTCGCGGGCATGCCGTCGAAGACCCAGGACCGCGTGCGCACGGTGATGGACGACATGTACTCGCTGACGCTGACGGCCGGCGATCGCGCGTTGCTGAGCGGCGACAGCCTGAAGGCCGCGCTGAACGATCCGCGGCGCGTGCGCGATGCGGCGATTCCCGGCAACGACGATTGCGGCCAGTTGTCCGCGTGGTACGTGCTGTCCGCGCTCGGCATCTATTCGCTGAATCCGGTCGGCGGCGTGTTCTACTTCGGCACGCCGCTGTTCGAGGAAGCGACGATCGATATCCCGGTCGCGTCGGCAAGCGCGGCGGGCGGGGCGTTGAGGTTCGGTGCGACGCGGCGCTTCAAGGTGACCGCGCATACGGCGAGCGGCGGCGCGCCGTCGTCGGTGAATCGCTACGTGCAGTCGGTCAGCCTGAACGGCACGCCGCTGCACCGGCCGTACATCACCTATGACGAGATGAAGGCCGGCGGCACGCTCGACTTCGTGATGGGCTCGACGCCGAACGATACGTGGGTCGGCCAGTGGAACGGCCAGGACCCGAACAGCGCGCTCGCGCCGTCGCTGGTGGCGGCCGGCCATACGACCGGCGTGCAGTAGCCGCGCGCGGCGGCGCCATGGGGCGCTGCCGGTCGTGCCGCCCGCTCACCGGCTGGCGCGGCCGGCACGCGCGTGGGGGCGGATCGATTGCGCTTCGGTTCTATGCCCCGTCGCGCTTATGATGCGGGAACGCCACTGACAGGGTTCCCCGCCATGGATGCGCCGCTTCCGCCGATGTCTGCCCCGATTGCCGAGACGGCCCCCGAAACCGAAACCGCCGCCGCGCCGCGCGCGTCGCGCCTGCACCGGCCGGTCGCGCTCGTCACCGGCTCGACGTCGGGGATCGGCGCGGCCGTCGCGCGCCGCCTGGCGGCGGACGGCTACGCGGTGATCCTGCATTCGCGCAGTTCGGCCGACACCGGGCGTGCGATGGCGCGCGAACTCGGCGGGGCCTACGTGCAGGCCGATCTCGCGGACGATACCGAGCGCGTGCGATTGATCCGCGACGCGCTGGCCGTGCACGGCCGGCTCGACGTGCTCGTCAACAACGCGGGCGTCAGCCGCGTGATTCCGCATGACGACCTCGCGGCGGCCACGCCCGACGTGTGGCGCGAGATGCATGAGATCAACGTGATCGCGCCGTTCCGGCTCGTCGCCGAAGCGGAGGCCGCGCTGCGCGAAGCAGCGTCGCACGGGCGAGCCGGGTGCGTCGTGAACGTCAGCTCGCATGCGGGCGTGCGGCCGAAGGGCGCGTCGATTCCGTATGCGGCCGCGAAGGCCGCGCTCAATCACACCACACGGCTGCTCGCGCGGACGCTCGCGCCGGCGATCCGCGTCAATGCGGTCGCGCCGGGGCTCGTCGATACGCCGCTGACCGCCGACTGGACGGAAGCGCAGCAGCTGTGGCGCGAGCGCGCGCCGATGCGCCGCCCGGCGGCGCCGGACGACATCGCGCAGACGGTCGCGATGCTCGTCGCGTCCGATTACGTGACGGGCGAGATCGTGATGCTCGACGGCGGGTTGAACCTGACGTGACGCGGTGACGCGCGCGTGTCGCGCGCGACCGCCGGGGCCTTCGGGAGGCGCGGACGATCAGCCGAGACTGGACCGCAGCCGCGCGAGCGCCTGATCGTGCGTGCGCTCGAACTTCAGCGGCGTGACGGCGACATACCCTTCGCCGAGCGAGACGGTTTCCGAATCCGCGTCGTCGTCGCGCGGCGCTCGCGCGAGCTTCAGCCAGTGATAGTCGATCTCGCGCGGATCGCGCCCCGACACGATCTCGACACCCTGCAGCGTGCCGGCGCCCTGGTTCGTCACCTTCAGGCCGCGCACGTCGTCGGCCGGCCGCGCCGGGAAATTCACGTTGAGGCACGCATCGCTGTCCCAGCCGGCGGCGACGAGCCGGCGAATGACGTCCGGCGCGTGCGTGAGCGCCGTGTTCCATGGCACCGCGTTGCGATCGACGAAGGCCTGGCTCAGCGCGATGGCCGGCACGCCGACGAGCATGCTCGTCATCGCCGCGCCGACCGTGCCGGAAAACACCGTTTCGGTGCCGAGGTTCGCGCCGCGATTCACGCCGGACAGCACGACGTCGGGCCGCGCATCCTTCATCAGGTGGCTGACCGCGATCGCGACGCAATCGCCGGGCGTGCCGCGCACCGCGAAGCGGCGCTCGCCCTTGCGATGCACGCGCAGCGGTTCGTGCAGGCTCAGCGAATGCGACGTGCCGCTCTGGTCTTCCGCCGGCGCGACGATCCACACTTCGCGTGCCAGTTGCGTGGCGACCTGTTCGAGTACTGCCAGGCCGGGGGCGTCGAATCCGTCGTCGTTGGTGAGCAGGACACGGTCGAACAGCGGGCGGGCTTCTTGCATCGGGACGATCCTCGCGGAGATGGGTAATGACAGGGGCGTACGGCGCCGCGCCAGCGTGGCGCAAGCGACAAGGCTAGCACTCCGGCGTGAGGAGCGTCGTGTCACGCGCTCGCCGCACGCCGGCGCGGACGTGAAAACGGGCGCATCGCGCGCCCGTTCGTCGTTGGAGGGGGGCCGGCGCGGCGGCCCGGCACCGTTCAGCCGAGCAGGTGCCGCAGCAGGCCGGCCGACACGACGCCGACGATCACGGTCGGCAGGATCGACAGGCGCGTCGCCGCGGCGAGCGTGATCGCGAGCGCGAGCAGGTCGGCGGGGCGCGTCGACACGAAGGCCGGCGCGATCACCGAGATCAGCACGCAGCCGGGCACGTTCTCCATCACCGACGCCATTCGCGGGCTCAGCGTGCGGTTGCGCAGCATCACGTAGCCGAGGATGCGCGACAGATAGGTCGTCGACGCCATCAGCACGATCGTCGCGACGGTACTGAAATCCGGCAGCTCAGGCATCGCGCGGCTCCCACAGCAGCGCGGCGATCAGCCCTGCGCATGCGCCTGCCGCGACGTACCAGGCGCCGGGCACGGCGAGGTGCGTGGCCGCCGCGACGACGAGGCTCACGAACCACGGCCGGCTCGCACGCATCCCTTTCCACATGCCGCGCAGCAGCACCAGAAACACGGCGGTGAACGCCATGTCGAAGCCGTACTGCTCGACGTTGCCGATCGTCGGGCCGACGGCCGCGCCGAGCGTCGTCATCGAGATCCACGTCAGGTAGAGCCCCATGCAGATGCCCGCGTAATAGGGCACGCTGATGTGCGTGGCCGAGCGCGCCCTCGCGTCGGCGAGCGACATCGCCCAGCTCTCGTCGCACATGAAGAACAGCGCGACGAACGCACGGCGGCGCGGCAGGCGCCGGATGTACGGCGTGAAGGCGGCGCCCATCAGGATGTGGCGCGAATTCACGAGGAACGACATCGCGACGATCAGCGCGATGTGCGGCGGCGACGTCCACAGATGGATCGCCGCGAATTCGGAGCCGCCGCCGAAATTGAGGCCCGTCATCATCGGCACCTCGAACAGGCTCAGCCCTTTCTGCGCGGCCTGCGCGCCCAGCACGAGCGCGAACGGCACGAAACCCAGCATGACGGGCAGCGCCGCGCGCAATCCGCGACCCATCTCGGCGACATAGGCGGGCTTGTCGCGAAGCCCGGACGACGTTGAAACGCTACTGCTCATGACTCCTCCTTCGGGGGGAGGGATTGTCTGCTTTTTTGACTCGAATCGGGTTGCGTTGTGGCCAAATTTTCCTCAGAATTTGGCATTGAACGCGCGATGTGAGTATTTTTTGGAATCGGATGCCAAATGAAACTTGACGCTATCGATCGCCGCATCCTGAGCGCGCTGCAGCGCGACGGCCGCATGCAGAACGTGGAACTCGCGCACGAGGTCGGGCTGTCGCCGTCGCCGTGCCTGCGGCGCGTGCGGCTTCTCGAGGAAGCCGGTGTGATCGAGAAATACGTGGCCGTGCTGAATCCCGCGAAGGTCGGCAAGGGGCTGACGATCTTCACGCGGGTGTGGCTGAAGGGGCAGGACGCGGAATCGGTGAACCGTTTCTCGGAGGCCGTCCAGCAGATGCCGGAAGTCGTCGAATGCCACCTGATGGCCGGCGATTGCGATTTCCTGCTGCGCGTCGTCGCGGCCGACATCGACGACTACCGGCGCTTCCAGATGGAAACCCTCACGCGCATTCCCGGCGTGCTCAGCGTGAAGACCGACATTCCGATGCAGAAGATCAAGCTCACGTCGGCGCTGCCGACGTAGCGCGACGCGGGCGCACGGTGCCCGTCGACGAATGGTCATTGCGCAGTGACAATCGCCGGATAAACTGGCGACGCAGGCCGCATCGCCCGTCTCGCCGGCGCGGTGATGCGACGTTCGATGTGCAAGCAACTAACGGTCAATGTTGACGCGATCGGGCACGCGGCGCTGCGCGCCGGACATGCGTTGCCGTGAATGCGTTTCTTCTTGTCGGGCCATTCATGCAGCCAATCAACAATCCGTGGAATTCGCTGGAAATCGTCAAGCTCGTGCTCGGCGTGCTGACGCCGTTGTCGGTCGCGTGTCTCGGCTGGCTCGTCGCGCGCCGGCTGAAGCGGCTCGAACTCGTGCAGTGGACCAACCAGCGGCTGATCGAGAAGCGGCTCGCGCTGTACGACGCCGTTGCGCCTCAGCTCAACGTGCTGCTGTGCTTCTACACGTGGATCGGCTACTGGAAGGACATCTCGCCGGACGACGTGATCCGTGCGAAGCGCGAGCTCGACCGCACGTTCCACATCTACCGCTACCTGTTCGACGACGACGTGTACGACGCCTATCACACGTACATCCACGCGCTGTTCGACGTGCATACGGGCCCGGGCCGCGACGCGCGGATCCGCTCGCTGATCCAGGCGCCCGACGGCGATCGCAGCGTGCACGGTTCATACGAGTGGAAGCCCGCGTGGTCCGACCGTTTCGCGACGGCGAATGTCGTGCCGAGGGACGACGTGCTGCGCCACTACACGCAGTTGATGGAGCGGCTGCGCGTGGCGCTGGGCGCGACGCGCTGAAGGCCGCGGCGCCCGCGCGCCGCTTCACGCCGGTATCGGAATCCGCCACCGGGCGGCGCGAATATCCGCCCTCGCACAGGAAGCGGATGCGAAGCCCGGCCGCTGCTGACATGCTCGCGCCATCACCACTCGCGCGAGGTCCGTATGGTCGTCGACACCGGCCGCCAGCCGCTCATGATCCGCTCGCCCGGCGCGGGCCGGCGGCGTCTCTTCTTCGTCGGTTCTCCCGAAACGCGTGATGTGTCGTTGCCGGTCGAACCGGAGATCGGCGACATCGTGTTCATTCGTGTGACCGTGCGGCCGTTCCTCGAGGTAGCGAGCGCCACGCGCTCATGGACGAATCACGTCGGCATCGTGGTCGGCGCGCGCGGCGGTGAAACGCTGATCGCGGAGAGCACGTTCCCGCTGTCGCGCGTCACGACGATGTCGCGGTTTCTCGCGCGTTCCGATCGCGGCGCATGCGTGATCGCGCGGCTCAAGCAGCCGCTCGACGCCGCGCAGCGACGCCGGCTCGTCGACGCGGCGATGCGCCGGATCGGCGTGGTCTACGACACGGGTTTCAATCTCGCGTCGCGCCGGCAGTTCTGCTCGCGGTTCGTGCACGAAGTCGTGCGCGATGCGACGCGGATCGTGCTCGGCGACGTCGAGACCTTCGACATGCTGCTGCGCCGGAATCCCGATCATCCGCTCGGCTTCTGGAAAATCTGGTATTTCGGGCGAATCCCGTGGCGCCGCCGCACGGTGACGCCGGCGAGCTTGCTCGAGAGCGGCGCGTTGCGGGTGGTGGCGGATACGCGCGGGTGCGGGGCCGATTGACGGGCAAGTGCGATACGGAATCGGCGGCGCGTCCGCTGACGCGATGCAGGGCTTGAAGGAGGGCAGGAGAAATCGATCGTGTCGCGGGCGCGTGACTCAGGCAAACGAGATGACGAGCTGCTTGCCGCAAGCCGCCGCATACTTGCGCAGCGTATCGATGGACGGGGAGTGCCGGCCCGTCGCGAGCGCTCGTTCGAGCCGGGTAATGGCGGGCGCTTTCGTGCCCATCCGTTCCGCCACGTCGGCTTGCGACAAGCCGGCCGCTCGCCGAGCCGCCAGCATCGCGTCGAGCAGCGCGAATTCTTCGCGATTCAGCCGTTCGTATTCGGCGCGCACCTCGGGAGCGGTCAACGCACGCTCGCGCAGTTCCTTATACGTTGCCATCTCGAACCTCCTTCAATCGACGACGGGCGGTTTCCAGTTCCTTCCGCGCCCTTCAATCGCATTTCGTACAGCCCGTTTCCCATCGGTCGGGTGTGGGGCTCGCCCAGATTCGGGCCGTACTGCGCCATGCGGTCGGCGAGTGCAAGGATCCGGGCAAGCAAGGTCGCGGGCAACGACGCTACCCCAACCTCGACACGCTCATTGAAGAAGCGAATCTCACAAGCATGATTCAACACGGTAACAAATATGTTATGTATTCGCGAGAACAGTGACCGACCGCGGATGCGGGTACAGGCGGTTGGTCAGCGGTGAGGGAACGTTCGAGACCTTGTTGCAGCGGTCGGAGATAGCGGAGACGGCGTTCGGACCCGACGGCTTTCAGGAAATTCGGGTCCGGCAAGTACGCGATCCGGTGTCAGGGTGGGGCAGGCACCACGGCCGGATGACGGAGTTAGTTTCGCCCTGCCACCGCAAGCCGTGCCGCCAGCCCGACGAACACCGACCCAAGCAGATACTGAGGCAGCTTCGACGGCCGGCGGCGCGCGCCGATCCGCCGGCTCAGCCGGCTCGCGGAGAGAATGACCGCGCCGTTCACGACGAGCCCGATCAGGTTCAATACCGTCGCGAGCACGAGAATCTGCGCGGCGATCGAACCGTGCTCGGGGCGCACGAACTGCGGAAACAGCGCGAGCACGAACAACGCCATCTTCGGATTCAGCAGATTCGTCGTCAGGCCCTGACGAAAGATCGTCGCGGTCGAGTGGCGGCGTGGCGACGCGACGGGCGACAGCGCGGTCGCATCCGAACGGAAGGTCTTCCACGCGAGATACAGCAGATACGCGGCGCCTGCGAAGCGCACGGCGTCATACGCGAGCGGCACTGCGACAAAAAGCTGCGACAAGCCCAGCGCGGCCGCGAGCGCGTGGCAGTAGGTGCCGGCCTGAATGCCCGCGAGCGTCGCGAAGCCTGCACGCCGGCCCTGGCTCACGCTGCGGGACGCGATCAGCAGCATGTCGGGGCCGGGCGTGGCCGTCAGCGCGAGACATGCGCCGGAGAACAGCGCGAGCGTGGAGAAGTCGATCATGGCAGTCCCTTTTGTCGGTGCGGCGTAAAAGGGAGGTCAGTTTAGGAGGGCACGTGAGCGCGGTCAATCGAGCGAACGGACGATGGCCGGACGGTGTGGATCGCATGACACAGGCATCATGCTCGCGCGATCAGCGCGCCCCCTGCTTGCGACACGCGACCTGGTAGTCGATCACGGTATTCGCCGAAGGCTTGTCCGGCTCGCCGCCGACCGTCGTCACGCCGAGCACGCCGGCCGCATTCCGGTAGCGCAGCGCGCAATACCCCATCCCGGTGCCCGAACACGCTTCGGCTTCGATGATGCCGTGCTTCGCGAGCGTTGCCGCGCCATCCGTGGCTTCCGGCTTCTCGCGCGGGGGCAGCGGTTGCCAGCCATGCGCGATCAGGATCCTGCGTGCCGCGTCGAGCGGCTTGCCGTACACGTTCGGCACGACCGCGCGGCCGCCGCAGTGCGTGCTTTCGGCGGCGACGCCGGTCAAGCGCAGGCCGCCGTTCTCTTCATGCAGCTCGCCGACGGGCGGTGCCGGGCCGTCGCCGCCCCAGATCAGCAGCGCGCCGTTTTCCAGCCGATCGACCGAGCCGAGCTGCCAGCCGGCCTTGCGCGCGGTATAGCCGAGCGCGACGAGCGTCGTGCCGTCGAATACGCCGATGTTGCCGTTGCGCGCGAAGCAGATCGCGCTCGTGCCGGCGCCGAAGCCGCTCGAGAACGTGACGACCGTGTAGCGCCCGAGCGGCGCCTCGGACGTCACGATCCAGTCGCGCTTCGCGACTTCGCGGCCGGCCGCGGTGGTCGCATTCGCGCGATATCGCGTGCAAAACGGATCGAGCGAACCGTTCTCGGGTGAATGCGGCAGCACGCCGAGCGGCACGAGCGATGCGCCGGCAATATCGGACGCCGTCCGCGGCGGGGCGGCCGATGCCGTGCCGCCGAGCGCGGCCCAGGCAACAGTGGCGATCGTGGTTGCCGTCGCGAAACGGCGGCCCGAGGCCAGCGCACCGAAGCGCGACACGCGAGCGGTTTCCGGAGAAGCTGATACGGATGCGACGATTGCGGTGTTCCGCACGCGTGCCGCCAACGACTCAGTCCTTCGCGACGACGTCGATGCGCAGCGCTTCGCCGCCGTCGACGATCGCCAGCAGACGATCGACGTTCGGGTGCGCGCCCGGGCGGTTGCGTGCGTCGGCCGTGTGTTCGGCGAACACGGCGAGGCCATGCTCGGCCGCTTTCGCGTCGAGCGTGCCGAATGCCTGCTGCAGATAGTGGTACACCGCGAGCGAGCCCTGCTTGCCCGGCTGGTTCTCGATGGTCGCGACGACGTCGCCGTTCGCGCCGGCGAGATCGATGCGTGCGATACCGTCGATGGCCGGCAGTTGCGCGAGGTTGTCCTTGAATACAGGGGTCGGTTGAATCACTGAAAACGCTCCGTCGGTTTGATCGTGGAAAGGTGGCGGCCCGTATGTTATCTGATTCGCCGGGATGCATTCTTCGACGCAACCGGGCGATTCGCACAGAGTCGGATCATCCGGTCATAGACGCGCACGGCGGCCGATTGCGGGCACGCGCGAATGCTCCGCGAGACGCAGTCGGCCGGTTTGCGATGCCTGCTTCTCGCGCCGCCGCCACTTCAGCGTGACGGTCGCGATCGCAATCTCAAGACATGCCCGTCGTCAATTGTTGCTATCAAGACAACATGGTGAACGCGTGGGCGACGCTACCGACGTTGGGAATCCAAATCTACAATTTGCGTCAACGCCGGTTGTACAACGCTTGTTTCATGTTTCAACCCGGCGTATCTGCCGCAAGGAAGCCGGCAACCCGCGCGCTTCGTTCGGCTGGATCGTTTTTGCCAGCCGCGGAAACGCCCTCCTTTTCAACGGAGCACACCATGACATTCAATTCCCTTTCGCGATCGACCCTCTGCTCCGCGATGCTCTTGTCGATCGTGCCGACAATCGCCGTCGCGGGAACGTTCTCCGTCAAAGTCGATGACCTGAACCATGGCCGGTTCGGGAACGAACAGGTCTACGGCGGATTTGGCTGCCATGGCGAAAACGTCTCGCCGCGCATTTCGTGGTCCTATCTTCCTCGCGGAACGAAGAGCATCGTCGTGACCATTCACGACCCCGATGCCCCGACGGGCGGGCTGGGCTGGACGCATTGGGGCGTCGTCAATATTCCGGCGTCGGAAGCGTCGATCGAAAAGGGCGCGTCCGGCAATCCGAAGCGGATGCCTGCAGGCGCCGTCGAAACGCTGACCGATTTCGGGACGGCGAAATACGGCGGGCCTTGCCCGCCTCAGGGAGAGTCGCACCGATACGTCGTCACGGCGTCGGCGCTCTCGGTTCCAGGTATCGACGTGAACGCCACGTCGAGCCCGGCTCTCGTTGCATACCAGATGCACGGAAAAGTGATTGCACGGGCTCGCTACGTTGCGATGTATCACCGAGCGGCGGAGTGAGCGTCGTGGCGGGAGGTCATCGCAGCGCATCCCGCCGTCGGCATTCCGGTTCATGCCGTTGACGAAGCGCCCTTCGCTGCTGACGAGAATCAGTGCGGCGCGAGCCAGTGACTTGCGGCCGAATGTCATGACCGGTCAGGCGGGGAGTCGCGCGTCGATCGGATGCGCTTGGGTTTCCTTGCGACTAGCCCGGACCATCGCTGGCGGCGGCGAGAAGCGGCACGACCAGATCGCTGATCGGCGTCGGAATGCCGTGCGTTCGTCCGTATCGCTGCACGACGCCGTTCCGGCAGTCCCATTCGAGCGGATGGTTGCCCTGCCGGTCGGCCAGGATGGACGTACCCAAGTCCGGCGGATAGCCATGCAGTCCATCGACGATTTCCTGCGGCACTTCATCACCCAGCTTCGCACCTTCGGCCCGCGCGACCTCGAGACATTCCCGCAGGTAGGCGAGCGACAGTGCGGTGATGTCGCCGCGCGCGTACATGCCGGCGCGGCGACCGGTCAGCACCATCAGTCCCGCTACTGCGTTCTGCAAAAGCTTGCGCCACGCGAGCGAGATGAAATCCTCCGCGACCTCCGGCGAGCAGCGCGTGCCGTGCAACGCGGCGACCACCACGTTGCTCGCCGGCGTATCGGGCAGCGTGAGCCGAGGCTTGCCCCGCAGCCACACCGATGCGCCCGATTCGCGCTGCGCCGGAAACCAGACGACCGACGGCACGACCGTGGCGCCGGCCGCGTACGGCGCGAACGCGGCTTTTTGCTCGACGCCGTTTTGCAGCACGCAGACGACGGTATTCGCATCGCATAGCGCGGAGACCCAGGGTGCCGCGCTCGCTATCTGCGTCGACTTCACCGCAACGAACACGAGATCGAACCGCTCCTTGACCGCGTGCGGATCGGTCAGGACGGGCCCGGGCACGACGATCTCGCCGCCGTCGAAGCGCAGCTTCAGCTGCGCGTGGGCCGAGCGGCCGCAGATCACCGGTGTGCGGCCGGCTTCGTGAAGGGCCGCGGCGACGGTCGTTCCGATTGCGCCCGGACCGACGAGTGCGACGGTCGGGGAGTCAGCGTTCGTCATGGTGTTCATCCTGTTCAGTCATCCGCCAGATGCGGGCGCAGTGCGAGGGCGAGCGGAAAGATCGCGAGGGCGGTCAACGCGGTCGCATACGTGGCGCCATGCACACCGATCCTGTCGCCCAGGAAACCGTAGAGAACGGGCGAGATCGCGCCCGATGCGATCGTCCCCGTGTAGAAAATCGCGAATGCGCGCTCGGTACGCTCGGGTGCGGACATCTCCGGAACGGTTCCGTACAGCACCGACGAAGTACCATTGAGCATCATACCCAGAATCGGCAGCAGCACCATGGTAAGTGCCAACGGGAGATACATCACCGCGACGATGCACGCGGCCGTACCGCCCTCCGTGAGCAGCACCGTCCTGACCATACCCAGGCGCGCGCCCAGCCAGCCGCACATGAATTTGCCGGCCGCACCGCCTATGAAAACGAGTGCAAGCGCCGTTCCCAGCAGTTGCGGCGAGACACCCTTTGCCTTGAGCAGGAAAGGCAGAAAGGTAAGCAGTCCCATGCGTACCGCCGTATCGAGCACGCCGATGGAAAACAGCGTGGTGAATCCGCTTCCGCCGGTGCCGCTGCGTTGAGCGGACGCCTGCCCTTTGGCCGCCGTCTTGTCGGCGCCACGCGGCACGGCGGGAAACCAGAGCGCGATGACGGCGGCCACGACGCAGCCCAATCCGGCGACGATCCATAGCGCGTGACGCCACGGCATCAGGGTCACGAGCAGCGAAATGGCGGCCGGCAGTGCGGATTTCCCCAGATCGCCGGCGAAGTTGTAGATGCTGAGCGGGCCTCTCGCGTCGCGTCCATAGAGGCGGGACACGGCGCCCGATGCGATCGGATGCTGCGTGCTGGATCCGCCGCCCGAAATCGCCAGCGCCACGCCCAGACCGAGCAGGCCGCCCGACAGGCCCGCGAGCGCATAGCCGAGCGCGGCGAGCAGCGTGCCGAATGCGAGGGTCGTGCGGCTGCCCAGGTGTTGCGCGAGGCGCCCCGCCGACAACTGCAGCGTCGCCATCGTGCCGGCATAGACGCCGCGCAGGATCGCCAGGGCCGCAAAGTCGAGCCCGAATTCCGACTGCCACACGGGCAGCAACGCGTAGATCATGTCCGTATAGCCATCGTGCGTGGCGTGCGCAAGGCACGACAGCCACAGCACGCGCCGTCGGGGTGACGCGGTCTCCCGCATCATGGGCGGGGAAAAATCCGGCAGGCGCATCGTCGTTCGCTCCGTGCGAGCGGTCGGTGGAAGCCGTTCGTGGCTTCGCTTTCGCGCTCGAAGTGTCAATTTTATGGTTGAGGTAGCGGCCATTTCAATTGAACTAAAATTGCGTCAACAGAGAGAAAAAGTCACGTCATGAACGACAACCAGGACACGGCGAAGCACCGGGGCGAGTTGCCCCCGCTCAATGCGCTGCGCGCGTTCGACGCGGTCGCGCGGCACGGCAGCTTCGCGGGGGCGGCGCTGGAGCTGCATGTCACCCACTGGGCCGTAGGCAAGCAGATCAGGCTGCTGGAGGACTGGTTCGGCCTGCCGTTGTTCGACCGTCGTCCGCGCGGTGTCGTGCTGACCGACGAAGGAGCCGCGCTGCTGAATGACGTCAGCCACGTGTTCGAGCGCCTCGGTACCGCGGTGGGGCGGCTGCGCCACGACACGTTCAAGCACCGGATATCGGGCGTCGTGCGGGTGAATGTGCCGATGAGCTTTGCGCTGTGCTGGCTGCTGCCGCGGCTCGCCGATTTCCATTCGCGGTACCCCGACATCGACGTCAGGGTATCGACGACATCGCGCAAGTTGCGCTATGTCGCCGACGCTTTCGATATCGGGGTCCGTTCCGGTCCCGAGCAGGGCGCGGGCGTCGTATCGCGTCCGCTGATGCCCGACCTGCGCGTGCCGGCCTGCAATCCCGCGTTGCTGCGCCGGCATCCGATACAAAGCGTGGCCGACCTGCGCCATCACACCCTGCTGCATTCGGCCACGACGCGCTCCGCCTGGTCGCACTGGTTGCAGGAGGCGGGTGCTTCCGATCTGCGCGCCGCGCGTCATGTCGAATTCGATCATGTGAATCTTCAGCTCGGCGCGGCCGTCGAGGGGCTCGGCGTGGCCCTGGCGTCGTTGCCGCTGATCGGGCGCGATCTCGCCGAGGGGCGCCTCGTGTGTCCGATCGCGTCGCCCGTATGGCGTGCTGACGACTACATGCTGGTGACGAGCGCCGATCGTGCCGACGATGCCGCGGTGTCCGCGTTCGAGCGATGGATGGAAGGCGTGGCGAGCCGAGAGGCGGGATAGGCTCGCGGTGTCGGTCCGCGCGATCGGCACGGCGATGCACAGGGCCGGCGGTGCGGGGGCGGCGCAGCCGCGTCGATACCGCCGGTGGAGGCACGACGAAGCGCCGGCTTCGCTGCCATTGCGCCGGGCGTTTCGTTACCGTCCGGCGCCGGTCAACATGCCCGCTTCACGCGAACGCTCGATGTCGGGGCTGCGATACGCGCGCTCCGGAATCTCCGCGAGCCGCGACGCATGCACCTGCCGCGGCGCCAGCCCGTAGAACTTCTGGAAGCTCATGATCAGCGGCGACCACTTGTCCGGATCGATGCGGTCCGCATGGCCGTCCATCAGCAGGTCGGGATGCGCGTGCACGCGCTGGATGCGCAACTCGAACACGCGGATATGGCCGCGCAGGTCCGGCGCCTCGTCGCCGATCCCGTGCGCGGCCGCGACGACCGCTTCCATGTGCACCGGGCATTCGAGCGCGCGCGGCGGCGCGACGGTTTGCGACGCGGCTGCGGTGAGCCCGGCCGTGCCGAACTTGTCGGGTTCGAATACGTAGCCTTTCGCGCGTTTGCCGTCGGGCACCGGATACGTGCCCGTCGTGCGCGCGATCCGGTCGACCGCGTCCGCCTGCGCCGACGACGGCAGGTTCAGCACGCATTCGCCGGTGCGCAACAGGTTGCGGGTGGTCTGCGAGCTGGCGGCGATGCCGATCACGCCGCGCCAGCCGAGCCAGAACGCGGACGAGATCGGCGCGAGATTGGGCGTGCCGTTTTCGTTCAGCGTGCTGACCAGCACGACGGGCGTGCCGAAATAGAGGATGTTCGGTTCGGTGACGCAATGCGGCGCATTCATGGCGGGTGCCCTCGTTGACGGATCAGTCCGCATGCTGATCCGGTCGCGGCGGCGCGGCGCTCCGAATCTTGTCGTGTCATTCCGGAAGAGCGCAGGCGGCGTGGGCGCCGCGACGGGCCGGCCGGCATCGCGCGCGCTTTTCCGCTAGAGTAGGAAATCGTCGGCCGCGACCGCCGCACCACGCTCGCGGGCGCGGCCCCGTTCCGCCAACGCACACGAGGGCCCGATGGACACCGAACAACGCTACACCGCCAATGCGCCGACGCGCGCGGAAGTCGACGCACTGGGCGGCGCAACCGTCATCGAATTCGGCGCGAACTGGTGCGGGATCTGCGCAGGCGCGCAGCCCGCGATCGCCGCGTCGTTCTCCGCGCATCCTGCGGTGCGGCACCTGAAGATCGAGGATGGCCCGGGCCGCCCGCTCGGCCGCTCGTTCGGCGTGAAGCTGTGGCCGACCCTCGTCTTCCTGCGCGACGGCGTCGAGGTCGCGCGCGTCGTGCGCCCCGCCGACGCGAAACAGATCGAAGCCGACGGCTTCGCCGCGCTGGTCTGAGGTGGCCGAGATGCAACAGGCCCTCACGCACATCGGCGTCGACACGCGCGGCGGCGGCCTCGTCGAATTCACGCCGCAGGTGCGCGCGTTCGTCGACCAGCAGGCGATCCGCACCGGCCTCGTCACCGTGTTCTGCCGCCATACATCGGCGTCGCTGCTGATCCAGGAGAATGCCGATCCGTCGGTGCGGCGCGACATCGAACGCTATTTCGCGACGCTCGCGCCCGAGGACGACACGCGCTACGAGCACGACACCGAAGGCGCGGACGACATGCCCGCGCATCTGCGCACGGCGCTCACGCAGGTGCAGCTGTCGATTCCGGTCGAGCACGGGCGCATGGTGCTCGGCACGTGGCAGGGGATCTACCTGTTCGAGCATCGCCGCGCGGCGCACCGGCGCGATATCGTGCTGCATCTGATCGGCGAGTAGGCGGGAACGGGGAACGGGCGATGCGCCTGCTCAGGCGAGCAGCTTCTCGACGAGCGTGCCGAGCTCGCGCAAATGGACGGGTTTCGGCAGGAATGCATCGAACACCTGCTTGTTCTCGCGCAGCGCGGCCGACTCATATGCGCTGACGCCGAGGATCGCCGGATGGCGGCCGTCGTGGTCGGGTTCCGCCGCCGCGCGAATGCGCCGCGCGACCTCGAAGCCGCTCAGGTCCGGCAGTTCGAGATCGAGCACGACGATGTCGTAGCGGCCCGTGCCGAAGCGTGCGACGCCTTCCTGCCCGGTGCCGCACAGTTCGGCCTCGATGCCGAGGGCCGATAGCATCGCGCCAAGCGTTTCGCGCGCGTTGTCGTTGTCGTCGACCACCAGCGCGCGCCGGTCGCGGAGCGCGATCGCGGGCGGCAGTGCGGGCACGTCGCCGGCCGCGTGGCCGGCCGTGTCGATGCCCGGCACTTCGGCCGGCAGCGTCACGACGAACACGCTGCCTTCGCCGACCACGCTGCGCACGTCCACATGCCCGCGCAGCGTCGTCACGATTTCGCGCACGACCGCGAGCCCCATGCCGATCCCGTCCACATGCAGCCCGACCGCGTCGTTCGCGCGATAGAACGGCTCGAAGATCTTCGACAGGTGTTGCTTCGCGATGCCGGCGCCCGTGTCGTGCACGGCGATCTTCACCTGCTGGCCGGCCGGCGTGTCGGCGAGCGTGATCGACACCTTGATCGATCCGCCGTGCGTGTACTTGACCGAGTTCTCGATCAGGTTCGACAGCACCTGCCGCAGCAGCTTGCGATCGGAGCGGATCGCGAGACCCGGCGGCTCGATCCGCTGTTCGACCGTGATCCGCTTGGCCAGGATCTTCTCGCGCAACGGTTCGATCGCTTCGGCGAGCAGCGGCGCGATTCCGACGGTATCCAGTTCGGCCAGGCGTTTCGTCGAGCGCAGCTTGATGTAGTCGGTGAGGTCCTTGACGAGTGCTTCGAGCGACAGCGCGGAATTCTGCAGCCGCCGGATCGTCTTCAGGTTCGCGTCGGACTGCGGGCGCGCGAGCAGGATCTCGATCGACCCGCAGATGGCCTGCAGCGGCGTGCGCAGCTCGTGGCTGACCATCCCGAGGAACGCGTTCTTCGCCTCGATCATCTCGAACGCGCGGTCGGAGGCCTTGCGCTCGGCGTCGAGCGCCGCGTTTTGCCGTTCGAGCAGGTCGTCGCGCGTGCGCATCGTGTAGAACAGCAGCAGGAACAGTGCGCACAGGATCACGCCGAGCACGATGCCGAGGATCAGGATCGCACGCTGCTTTTCCTTCAGCTGATGGAACGTGAAATCGCGTTGTGCCATCTCGATCGCGCGGAAGTAGTTCGCGAGGCCGTTGACCTTCGGCCAGTATGCATTGACTTCGTCGATCACCTGCCGCGCGTTCTTCGGCGTGTCGCGCAGCGGCGGCACTTCCTGCTTCAGGCGCGTCATGAATTCACCGAGCGCGTCGATCTCGTTGCGCGCGCGCGGAATGCGCAGCCAGTATTCGGATACTTCGGACGGCCGCTGCAGGAACCCGAACGACACCGACAGGCTGTCGAGCTGCATCCGCACGTGATCGAAGTCGTCGTCCTCGCGTGTCGCGTAGAGGATCAGTTGCCGGTCGAATCGCGTATAGACGTTGCGGTATTGCGCGGCGGTCCAGAACACGCCTTCGCGCGGCCCTTCGAGCACGCCCTCGTTGACCGAGGTCGCGAGCAGGTCCCACAGCAGGAACGCCCACGCGGCGAACCCCATGATCCACAGCGAGCCGAGGACCAGGATGATCTTTCTGTTTTTCCACCGCCGGCGTTTCATGTCGCGGTCGAACTCACTTCACGGTCAGGCCGATGATCTGCCACGCGAACTTGGCCTCGCCGAGCGGCGTCTTCAGTTCGTCGGGATACTGGTCGCGCGGATACATGATCCACAGCGGGCCGTAGTTGTCGTTGCCGAGCACCTTGCCGTTCATCGTCCGCGCGAGGATCACGCCGTACTTGTCGGCATCCGACACGGGAATCGTGAACGTGTACTCGTCGATGCAGCGGAATTCGATCTGCGTGCCATGCGCGCCGACGGTCTTCAGCACGTCCGACAGGCGCGGGCCGGTGAAGGTCGACTTCGGCGTCCAGCTCGTCGACGTGACGATCGTATGCTGCGGCAGCGCCATCAGCGCCTGCTCGGAAAAGACGTAGGTCATCTTCCCCTGCTGGTTGCTCTTGCTGATCCTGCCGTCGACGGTGAACGTAAACGACGAAGCCGCCCATGCCGAGGCGGCCATGCCGAACAGGCAGGCCGTCAGCAGGCTCTTGATCCAGATGGTTGAAATGCGCATGTCGTGCCCTCGGTCTCGTGGTTCGTGTCGTGGTTTGTGGTTCGGGACTCAGTTCGCGGCGGCCACGGCCGGCAGCGTGATCTTCAGTTCGCGCGCCACTTCGGCGAACAGGATCGGCAGGCGCACCGGCTTTTCCTCGCAGCGCGCGTTGTAGTGCGACACGATGTGCGCGATTTCGTCCTCGCTGGCTTCGCCGGTCGAGATCTTGCCGGTCAGCAGGAAGATCGGCGCGCCGCTGTTCTCGCTCGAACGGATGCCGCGCACGAGTTCGGCGGCCGTCTGGTCGCCGAGCATCCAGTCGAGGATGTAGCCGTCGAAATCCTCGACTTCCAGCGCCTTGCGGAACGTCGCGCCGTCGAAGTACGGAATCGCGTTCACGCCTTTCTCGATGAAATATTCACACACCGTCTCGGCGACATCCTGCGAATCGTCGACCACGGCGATCCGCGCCGCGTAGACGTTCGGCTGGGTCGAGCGCAGCTCGATCACGTCGACCGGATAGGTGCGGCCCTCGCGCGCGTGCTGGCGCTCGGTCACGATCCATTCGCCCTGCCACTGCAGCGCGACGAAATCCGTCTCGATCTGGCTGCTGGCCTTCGTCGAGATCGCGGCGCGGCAGCGGAAGCGCCTCGATTCGATCACGAACGTCGCGTCGATCATCTCGGCGGCGGCCGGCTGCGTGCCCTTGTCGTCGAGCAGGATCGCGGGCGGCACGCCGAAGTGCGTCGCGATGTCCTGCAGCTGCGACAGGTTCCACGGGATCAGGCCTTTCATCTTGCGCGTGACGACCGAGAAGCTCAGGCCGAGCACGTTGGCGATCGTCGTGTTGTGGCTACGCGGCGGAATGCCGTTCCGGTTCAGTAGATCGCGCACCTTGTTCGCGGTGATGAGATCGACATTGGCCTGCTCGGTGGTGGACATCTCGATGGGGTCTCGAAGGGTTTTGGGCGAGGGAGAGCATAGCAAAACTGACGTGTCACGCAAACTTTGAAAAAGCGAATGACCTTGACATGCCATTTTTCTCCATTATTATTGCTCACCACGTCACTATTGTTTGCCGCGTCATGTTTGGAGATCGATGCCGGGATAGCCGGTACAGCGAAAAGCGGCAGCCATGAAATGGTGACGGAACAATTCCAAGAGAGAACCTGAGAGAGCCTTGGACTGCGTGTCGGCGTTGGCGGATTGTATCCGTTGCGCCGCACGCAACCAGGTACGAGCTCACGGGGTGGGATGGCTCGAAGAATTGCGGCGCCAATAAAACTGAGGACTGTACCAATGTATCGCCGTTTACTCGCTCCGGGGCTGCTGTTGCTGCTGGCCGCGTGCGCGCAGGACCCGTCCGTCACCGGCAACACGGTACGGATCTGCGACGACACCGGGTGTTCCGATCGCCCGAAAGATCAGGTGTCCTATCAGAAGAAGGACGATGCGGAAGACCGGGAAGATCCGCGTATCGCCGCGCTGAAGCAGACCGCGAAGACCCAGCCGAAGGCTGCCTACGACCTCGGCCTGCGTTATTTCCGCGGCGACGGCGTGCGCCAGGACAGCTATCAGGCGCTCAAGTGGATGCGCGAGGCCGCCGAGCGCGGCGACCTGCAGGCGCAGAAGGCGCTCGGCAGTTTCTACCTGTTCGGCCTCGAGGAAATGGGCTCCGACGCGCGCGAAGCGGAGAAGTGGCTGTCGATCGCGGCCGGCCGCGGCGACAAGGAATCGAAAAAGCTGCTCGATCTCGCGCGCAAGGCCAAGAAGGAAGACGAAGAAGACTGGAAGTGGCGCACGCAGTGGCGTGACGTCTATTACGGCTACTGGTACTCGGGCTATCCGTACTACGGCGTCTGGCAGCAGACGTACTGGTACTACTGACCGCGCATCAGGCAACGGGGGCAGCAGCGGGGAGACCACCATCGCGCGCCACGCCGGGGGGCTTATCGAAGTTCGCACGAACACATAAGCCGAACAACGACTCTAATCGATCGACAACGACATGAAGACCAACCTTTCCCAACGTCTCACTCAAGGTGCGCTGGTTGCAGCGCTTGGCGCGTCCGTCGCGGGTTGCGGCGGCGTGGTGACGCCCGGCGGACAGAACGCCGGCGTGACGGGTGCCGCGGCAGGCGGCGCGAGCGCGGGCGCGGATTCGCAGCTGCAGCGCTGTGCGTCGCCGCTCGGCACGATCGCCGTCGACGACGGCCGCAACGCCGACTGGTGGGGCCCGTTCGGTAGCGCGACCAAGATGACGACGATCGATCCACTGCTGCGCCTGGCCGTGCAGCAGTCGAACTGCTTCGTGATCACGTCGATCGGCAACCAGAAGAGCGACGCGCGCCTGTCGCGCATCACGCAGCTGCAGCGCAACTCGGGCGAATACCGCGCGGGCTCGAAGCAACAGAAGGGCCAGCGTGTCGCGGCCGACTACTACATGGAGCCGCAGATCGTGATCAACGATTCGCCGATCGGCGGCATCGGCAGCATGATCGGCGGGCTAATCGGCAACAGCGCGGTGGCGGCGGTGGCCGGCCACCTGCAGACGAAGGCGTCGGTCGTGACGCTGACGCTGTTCGACGTGCGCTCGGCCGTGCAGATCGCGGCGTCGGAAGGCAGCTCGACGGCGACCAACTACGGTGCGGCGCTGGGCGGATTCGGCGGCGGCGTGGGCGGTGCGCTCGCCGGGTTCTCGTCGACGCCGGAAGGCAAGGCGACGGTCGTCGCGTTCATCGACGCGTACAACAAGATGGTCGTGGCGCTGCGCAGCTACAAGGCGCAGGACGTGAAGGGCGGCCTCGGCCGCGGCGGCCAGCTGCAGGTCAACTGACGTTCCCGGGCCGGTGGTTGGCCGCCGGCCCAATCCCGATGCGGATGGTCCGTGCGCGCGGCGTGATCCGTGCGTAACGGCTTCGTTCGTCCTGTTCGTTCAGAAGGTGATTCCGATGAAAACCGTTGCATTGATCGCATTGACTTGCCTGGCGCTGACCGCTTGCGGCGGCGACGACACTTCCGCGCCTGCATCGTCCGGCGGATCGGGCACGAGCAACAACGGCGGCAGCGGTGGCACGGGCACCGGCTCCGGCGGGACGGGCGGCGGCGGGGCGGGAAGCGGTGGTTCGGGCGGCTCCGGCGGCGGTACGCTGACGTGGCGCTACGAGGCACAGCCGGTCGCGGCGGATCGGGCGAGCTTCCTGACGCTGGTCAACAACGAGGGCGCAAAAGGCTATCGATATCTGGGCGACTATTTCTACAATGCGAGCAACGGCGGGTCGCAGTCGATCTTCGTGAACGACGGCACCGCGCAGACCTACACGTACCAGTTGCAGACGGCGCCGGCCGACATGACGTCCTTCGTGAACGCGGCCAACGCGCAAGGGGCGAGCGGCTACCGCTACGAAGGGCCGCTCACGTACGGCGACCTCTATCGCAAGGACGGCGGCTCGTCGGCCACCTACACGTACACGGCGACGGGCCTGCCCGCCGACGCCAACGCATTCCTCGCGCAGGCGAACGGACAGGGCCAGTCGGGCTACTGGTTCCTTGGCCCGATGGCGGTGGGCACCGCGCAGGCGAACGTGTACATGAAGAACAACGCGTCGAACGCGACCTATACGTACGACGCGCTGGCGCCGACGTCGACGGTCGGCGACTTCATCGCACAGGCCAACAGCGAGGGGGCGAAGGGTTATCGCGCGAAGGGCGCGATGGCATTCGGTACGGCGATCTCGTGGGTCTACGTGAAGGACCAGACGCAGTCGCCGACCTTCACGTACCAGTCGGCCGCGATCCAGTCGACCGGCGCCAGCTTCGTTCAGCAGGCGAACACATTCGGCGCGCAGGGCAGCGCGTATCTGAGCGATCTCGCGCTCGGCTCGCCCGCGCCGGTGATGGCGTCGTTCTATTTCACGCCGAAGAACTGCACGGGCTTCCTGTGCACGACGCTGAATCCGCTCACCCAGAACTGAGCGGGCGATCCTGCCGGGAAGTCCCGCGCGGGTCGAATCGGGTGCCTCGGTGCGTCACGAGATTCGTTGACGCATCTTTTTGCCGCCGGCTCGCCGGCGGTATTTCATTGTGGACGGACCTGAGGCGATTCGCCGAAGCGACGGGTCCGAACGGCGCGGTGCGCGACACGCGATTCCACCGCCGATTCTCGTTCAAGTTCAAAACAATCATTAAAACAAATAGGACGTGTACTAAAAGGATAATGCACACCTGATTTTCGTGGTGTCGTTAGGCATGATCGGGACCTTACCGTCCCGAATGTTTCCATCGTGACGTCCGGCCGGCCGGGATTTGCCGCAGGTCCGCGTTCCGGGCTCCGTCACATCGAGCCATGCCATACAGCACGCTTCAGTCCATTCGCCGCTACCAGAGCATTTCGATGTTCGGGGGCGGCATCGTCGTCACGATCCTGATCCTGATCGCCTGCGGGCTCGGGATCACGTCGATCGTCTACGGCCATCTGGACGGCGAGCGGCGCAATTTCCTGAACGGTGTCGAGGAAGCCGCGGACGAGGTGCAGGTGGCCGAGACGTCGTTCCGCAACGGCGTCACGAATACGCAACTCATCTGGCGGGAGATCGGCGCGGCGCCGGCCGAGGTCGTGAACGCGTTCTTCGCCGACGGCCAGCAGCTGGCGATCAAGCCGTATCCGTCGCTCGTGGTCGGCGTGCCGGGGCAAACCGCGCGGCGCGACGAGGTCGCTCGTTATCTCGCGCTGTCGTTCATGCTGTCGCGCATCTGCGCGGCGAGTTCGCTCAATCGCGGGCGTACGCTCGAGGGGTACCACTACAGTACGCGCACGGGCGTCTTCGGCCTGGTGCCACACCTGGCGCGCGACAATCCGGCACTGGCGTCGGCCGACGCGCGTGCGCAAGTATTCGATGCGCTGCGCATCGATTTCGACGGCTCGCCGCCGGCGCCGAACGACGGTCGGCCGAACGTCCGCTGGCTGCCGCCCTACGTCAACCCCGTCACCGGGCAGATGCGCATCCGCGTCGCTGCCGAGGCGCGCGCCGCCGGCCAGCCGTTCGCGGTGCTGGTCACCGAATACGCACCCGACTACCTGCTGTCGTGGCTGCCCGGACGGGGCTTGGCCGGCACGTTCTTCATCACGTCGGCGGACAACCGGCTGATCGCGATCGATCCGGACGTCGCACGCACGAACGCCCTGAGCGAGCGCTTGCTGAGCCTCGATGTCGCGCATCGTGGAAGGGTGTCCGCCGAGCCGCTCTTTCGCGACGGCGCGATCGTGTTCAGCAGCAAGCTCGCGGCAACCGGCTGGACGATCGCCTATGTGCTGTCGTGGGCCGACGTGCTGGCCGGCATCGGCGTGCAGGCCGGCGGGCTCGCGGCGTCGACCCTCGTTGCGATCATCGTGATGTGGCTGCTGCTCGTGCGTTTCCACCGGCGCGTGCTTGTGCCGGTGTATGCACGCTCGGCCCGCGTGTTCGACAGCGAGGCGCTGTGCCGCAGCGTGATCGCGATGGCGCCGGTCGGCATCGGCCTCGTGTCGTTGTCCGACCGGCGCGTGATGCTCGCGAGCGACGCGCTCAAGCAGATGCTGCTGCCGCATGAAGGCGATTACCATGCGCTGTCCGCGCTGGCACTCGAGAAGTACGACGCGTTCGTCGCGAACGGCGGGGCCGGCCGGACGATGACGACCGAACTCGTGCTCGACGCACGCGGCGATACGCCGCTGCACCTGGAGATCATCGCGCACGGCGCGCGTTATCAAGGCGAGGACGTGCTGATCGCGACGTTCGCCGACATGAGCGCGCAGTGCCGCCTCGTTCATCAGCTCGAGGAAGCGGTGCGCGCGGCCGATTCGGCGAATGCGGCCAAGTCGTCGTTTCTCGCCGCGACGAGTCATGAGATCCGCACGCCGCTGAACGTGATCCTCGGCAACCTCGAGCTGCTCGAGCGCACGGCGCTCGATGCCTCGCAGCAAGGCCGCGTGCGGACGCTGCGCGCGTCGGCCGAAGGGCTGCTCGCGATCGTCAGCGACGTGCTCGATTTCTCGAAGATCGAAGCCGGCGCGATGTCGGTCGAGTCGATCGAGTTCGACGTGATCGCGGTGATCGAGCGCGAGCTCGCGGCATTCGCGTCGGTCGCGAAGGCAAAAGGGTTGCCGCTGTTCGCCGATATCGATGCGAGCGGCGCGCAGCGCATGCGCGGCGATCCGACGCGGCTCGCGCAGGTGGTCGGCAACCTGCTGAGCAACGCGATCAAGTTCACGAGCGCCGGGCGCATCGTCGCGCGCGTGGCGGTCGGGCGAAATGCGCGCGGCGCGCCCGAGATCGCCATCGGCATCGAGGATACCGGCATCGGGATCGACCCTGCGCAACAGGGCAAGCTGTTCAAGGCGTTCTCGCAGGTCGATGCGTCGATCACGCGGCGCTATGGCGGCACGGGGCTCGGGCTCGCGCTGTGCGACCGGCTGGTCGCGGCGATGGGCGGGACGATTGCGGTCGACAGCGCGCCGGGCGTCGGCAGCCTGTTCACCGTGCGCTTGCCGCTGCACACGGGCATTGCGCCGAAATCCCCGGCCAGCGCGGGTGCCGGCCGGACGCTGATCGTCGTGTCGCCGGAGGACGCGTGGCGTGCGTTTGCCTTTCCGCATCTGCGTGCATGGGGGTTCGACGTCGCGATGCATCCGAGTCCGATCGGGATTGCCGCCGGGTGCCTCGCGCGTGCACACGCGATCGTGCTCTTCGGCGATTCCGACCAATGGCGGCGCGAGGAGCTCGACAGCCTCGGCGGCGGTACGCCGGTCGTGCTGGCGACGCCGGACGGCCCGCTGCAGCCGGACGTCGCGGGCCGCACGATCCGCGTGTCGAGTTATTCGCTGAACGGGCTGCGCATGGCGATCGCGCAGGCGCGAGTCGCTACCGCCGAGTCGCCGCGCGGGCCGGGGTGCGCGCCCGATTTCGGGCAGTCGGCGTCGCCGGCTTCCAGTACGCGTGTGCCGCGTGTGCTGGTCGCAGACGATGCGGCGGTCAACGGGTCGATTTTCCGCGAGCAGCTGGATGTGCTCGGTTGCACGGTCCGGTGTGTGTCGTCCGGCGGCGCGGCGCTCGACACGCTCGAGAGCGGCATGTGGGACGTGCTGCTGCTCGGTGCCGACTTGCCCGACATGTCGGTCCGGGAACTGGTCGAAGCCGTTCATGCGCGCGCGTTGCCGTGCGACATGATCGTCGTGGCATCGTATCTGGCGCCCGACAATGCCCGGCGCTACGCGGCATCGAACGTCGCGTACGTGTTGACCAAGCCGGTGACGCTGGCCGACCTGCGCCGCGGCCTCGCCCGCGTCGCGCGGCGGCGCGGGATCACACTCCCCGCGGGCGCGGCGGACAAGCGGCCTGCTTCGGGCGTCATGGCTGCTGCGACGATGCACTGGCCCGGACGGTAAAAAAAGAGGCGGCGCGAGGGCGACGCAGATCGCCTGCGTCAGAACAGGGAAGGCAGACACGCCGCATTGCTTCAATGCCGCGTGATTTCGACTGAAGAAGGAAGGGTAAGGCCGTGCGCTATATGGGAAAGGTGTTCGGGCTGCTACTTGGATTCGCGACGTTGCCAGAGAAATCCAGACGGCATTTCCTGATGAAGCTGAACGAATTCATGATGATGTCGCCGTCGCAAAAGCGGCGGGCCGTCACCGAGTGGCAGCACGCCGTGGATGACGAGCCCGGCGAGCCGGACGAAACCGTGGTCAAGCACTAGGGAGCGGCTTCGGCCGCTCGGCGGGACGGGATGGATCGACGGCGTGGGGGCGCCGCCGATCGGACGGGCGTGGGCGGCGGACTGTCGACGGTTCATACCGCAATGTCGTGGTGCGCGCGCCAGCCGGCGAGATGGGCATGTGTGTCGACAGACCGCCACGCTTGATCGTACAGCCGTCTATTATCTTAAAATTGCGCTGCGCACCGCCCGGTTCGCTGGATGCCGCAACGCGATCGTGTTGCGGGATCGATTCGAGCTCCGGCGCGTCGCACAACATCGCACGTCGGGCCGCGTGTATCGGGAGAAAAGTAGAGATGGATGAATTTTTTGTGCGGGTGATGGTGGCGGACGATCATCCTTCGTCCGCGCTCGGGATGTCGCAGGCGCTCGCGGGCAGCAGCACGATCAAGCTGCTCGGCACTGTCTCGAATTCGACCGACCTCGTGGCGATGCTCGACGAGCAGCAGAGCGACGTGCTCGTCGTCGACTATGTGATGCCCGGCGGCAAGTATGGCGACGGTCTGTCATTGCTGTCCTTTCTGCAGCGTCGTTATCCGGCGCTTCGCCTCGTGACGATCACGATGATCGACAACCCGAGCGTGCTGCTCGCGATTCAGAAGCAGGGCGTCGGGTGCATCCTGAGCAAGTCCGATGCGATTTCGCATCTGGTGGGCGCGGTGCATGCGGCCTTCGTCGGGGCCAATTATCTGTCTCCGTTCGTCAAGAGGCTGCTGGAGGACTGCCAGCCGTCGGCGGGTGTCCGCACCTTGACCGCCCGCGAGATCGAAGTCGTGCGGCTTTACGGCGCCGGCCTGACGGTCGGCGAGATCGCCGTCCAGCTTCACCGCAGCAAGCAGACGATCAGTTCGCAGAAATCGAGTGCCATGAAGAAGCTCGGTATCGTTCGCGACGCCGATCTGATTCGCTACGCGAGCGAGGGCCAGCTGCCCGAATTGCCCGAGGCCAGTGCATAGACGGTGTCCGTCGGACACTACCGAGTGACCCGGACGGCGCACGACGCGGTGCCGACGCCGAGACGACTTCGACGACACTCATGCCAACCAAACTGAAAGCGCTGATCGCGCATGCCGCGGCCGCGGGCCGCAAGCCGTTCGAACCGGGGCGCGTGCGACGGCAGCAGCAATGGCTGCTGTACGGAAGCGGTGTGGCGATCACGGTGTTCGTCCTGGCCTGCGCGGCACTCGTCGTGCGGCTCGACCTGCAGGAATCGGTTGCGCATGAGCGGTCGGAGTTCCTGGTCCGCAAGGCCGACCTGCTGGCGGAGATGGAGGTGGTCAAGGCCCTCCAGAATCGCTATGTCGAAAACTTCGAGTTGATGGCTCGGCGCGGACCGACCACCCCGCCCGATGCGCTCGAGCCGTTTGTCGACGGGCGCGGCAGGCTGGCCGTCCTCGGACACGCGGGACGTGTAGCAGTGGCCGCGTTTGCGGCCGGTTCGTCGTCCCGGCCAAGGGGCGCCTACGCACCGTTTCTCGCGGCGTTTCTCGAGACGGTCGAGAAGACGGGCGTCATGCCGCCGAGGCAGCCCGGCGACCCGGGCATGGGCGGATATCTGATCGATCCGGCGGGCGACTTCGTCATCGTGACCGGGTATCCGCTGGTGAAGTCGACGCTCGCGCTGCCGGCCGGTTTCGACGTGAAGGCATTGATCCGGCAGCTGCAGCCGCCGGCCGATTTCGTATCGGCCGCCGCCGCGCCCGGCAATCGGCCGATTTTTCTGGACAGGCGGCAGGATCCGCTGCTCGGGCGGTCCGTGCTGCGGTTCGCGCAGGCGGTGCGAGATACGCAGGGCAAGCCGATCGCATGGTTTGTCATCGTCACGCGGCCGGAGATCGACGACATCCTGCGTTCCGCGTCCGCCGGCCAGAACTATGCACTGGTCGATTCGAACGCGAATGTCCTGACCGGCCAGCAGGCTGCGCCCGTGCTGACTGGCCGTGCGCTCGATTACGCGCGCGCGGCCGGAGGTGAACGGGCTGCCGCACACCGTGTCGGCACGAATATCGTCATCGGCGATCGCATGCCGGGATTCGACGAGGTACTCACCGCGACGCATTCGTGGCGCAGTGTGTTCGACGACGTGGCCGTCCGCCTGGGTATCGCAACCGGTCTCGCGTTGCTCGCGATCGGAACGGTGTGGTTCGCGATCGTCATGTTCGACCGGCGCGCGCTGCGCCCGGCCAACCGCCGCGCGATCCGGCTGATCGAAAGCGAGGCGCTCAACCGCACGCTGATTCGCACGGCGCCGGCCGGCATCATGCTGCTGTCGCTGGCCAACGGCGACACGATGGCGCGTAACGAAGCCGCACGGATTTACGGCGACGCCGGCACGGCGCCGTTGCTCGGCAAGCGCATCTGGCACGCATACCGCGACAATATCGCGGGCGGACGAAAGCCGCGCGTCGTCACGCACGAATTGGCGGTCGACCGGGCCGGTGGCGGGGCCGCCTACCTGGCCGCGCACATCGTCCGCACCCGCTATCGCGGCGTCGACGTGCTGCTTTGCACGCTGACCGACATCACCGCGCGCAAACAGGCCGAAGACAAACTCCATGAAGCGCGCGAAGCCGCGGACGACGCGAACAAGGCGAAGTCGACCTTCCTGGCGACGATGAGTCACGAGATTCGTACGCCGCTGAACGCCATCGTCGGCAATCTCGAATTGATGGCGCGCGCGGCGCTGCCCGCCGCGGAACAGCGCCGACTGCGGACGGTCATGTCATCGTCCGACGCGCTGTTGCGCGTGATCAACGACGTGCTCGATCTGTCGAAGGCCGAGTCCAACCAGATGGTGCTGGAAGCCGTGCCGTTCGACCTGCGTGCGGTGCTGCGCGACGTCGCGGCGATCTTTCGGCCGCTCGCCGACGCGAAACGGCTCGTACTCGAATGCCGCGTCGCGCCGGGGTTGGCCGACGGTTACGTCGGCGATCCGACCCGCCTGCGTCAGATCGTGTCGAACCTTGTCAGTAATGCGATCAAATTCACCGAGCACGGCAGCGTGACGATCGACGCGCTGCCGGCTGCCGCTTCCGGCAGGCCGCGCGGCGTCGAAATCGTGGTGCGCGACACGGGCATCGGCATCCCCGCGGAAGCGTTGCCGACGCTGTTCGACGTGTACGTGCAGACCGATCCGTCGATTTACCGGCGCTTCGGCGGCACCGGGCTCGGGCTGCCGCTCTGCGGACGTCTCGCGCGGCTGATGGGCGGCGCGCTGACGGTCGACAGCCGACCGGGTGCGGGGACGGGCTTCACCGCATCGTTGCCGCTGGCGGAGGCGCCGCCCGGATGGCGTGCCGCGTTCGACGACGAGCCCGCGGCAGCGGCGTTGCCGACGCACGCGGACGAAAGCGTGCCGCTGCGCGTGCTCGTCGCGGAAGACCACCCGGCGAGCCGCGTATTGTTGCGGGATCAACTCGATGCGCTGCGCTACGATGCGACGATCGTCACGAACGGCGTCGAGGCAATGCGTGCCTTCTTCGCGCGTTCGTACGACGTGGTACTGACCGATCTCGGCATGCCGGAACTCGACGGCTTTGCGCTGGCGAACTTCCTGCGCGAGCAGGGGGCGACGGTACCCGTGATCGCGATGACCGCGCACGCGACCGAAGAGGATCGCAGGCGGTGCGCGCAGGCCGGCGTCGCGGAAGTCGTGCTCAAGCCGCTGTCGATCGATGCGCTCGGGGCGGTGTTGCAACGCCATGGGGCGCGTGGCGCGACGGCGTTGCAGGCGGTCGATCGCGACGACCGGCAGGCGCCGCCGATGACGGACGCGATTCGTGAACAATTGCGTGCCGCGACACTGCACTCGCTGGCGACGATCGACGCCGCATTGCCGCGCGGCGACCACGATCGCGTCAAGGGCGAACTGCATTCGATGCGAGGCGGCTTTGCGCTGGCCGGCGACGCAGACGCGAGCGATACGTGCGCGAGAGGCGAGCGCGTGCTGGCCGCGGGCGGTGTCGATGCACTCCGGCCGGAGTGGCCGGAGATGCGCGTGGAGGTGGAGGCTGCGTTGTCGAGATTGTCCGGCGTCTGAACGATGCGACGCCATGCTTGCGGGCGCGATGGCGGGCGATGCCTGCGACGTTGACGGCCGACGACCATGCGCGCGCCGTGCCGGCGCGCGCACTGAATCGTCGAGCGGTACGCGCCGGCGAGCGTGTTCATGGACGGCGCGCGAAAACGATGAGGGGCGCACGGGCACCGCACGGCATTGCGCGGAACGGTGCAACGCTCGACCACCGGCTATCCCGCATGCCGCCGCCTCGGGCGGATGCCGGAGGCGCAGCTTCATGACGCGGAATTGGCCGTCGTGCGCCGGATCGACTGCGGAAGCCCGTCAGCCGTTGCGGAAGATCTCCGCGTAAGCGCTCAAGGCCGGCACGCCGCCAAGGTGCGCATACAGCACCTTCGACCCCGGCTCGAATTCCCCGCGCCGCACCTTGTCGATCATCCCGTGCATTGATTTCCCTTCATAGACGGGATCGGTCAGCATGCCTTCGAGCCGCGCGCACATCCGGATCGCCTCCAGCGTGCCTTCATCGGCAGCCCGTATTCGGGGCCGGCAAAACGCGTATCGAGCACGACGTCCCGGTCGTCGATGCGGCGCCCGAGTTCGACGATCTCGGCCGTATGCCGCGCGATGCGCGTGATCTGCGCATGCGTCTTCTCCGGCGTCGCGGACGCATCGATGCCGATCACGCGGTCCGCGCGCCCGTCGGCCGCGAAGCCGACGACCATCCCGGCCTGCGTGCTGCCCGTGACCGAGCAGACCACGATGTAATCGAACCTGAAGCCGAGCTGCGCTTCCTGTTCCCGCACTTCTTCCGCGAAGCCCACGAAACCGAGGCCGCCGAGCGGATGCTCGGAACATCCGGCCGGAATCGGGTAAGGCTTGCCGCCCGCCTGCCGCACGCTGTCCATTGCTTCTTCCCAACTGCGGCGAATGCCGATGTCGAAGCCGTCGGCGACGAGCCGTACGTCGGCCCCCATCATCCGCGACAGCTGGATGTTGCCGACGCGGTCGTATACCGGATCGTCGTAGTTGACCCAGTGCTCCTGCACGAGCACGCACTTCATCCCGAGATGCGCGGCGACGGCCGCGACCTGGCGTGTCTGGTTCGATTGCACGCTGCCGATCGACACGAGCGTGTCCGCACCCTGCGCGAGCGCATCGGGAATCAGGTATTCGAGCTTGCGGGTCTTGTTGCCGCCGAACGCAAGGCCGCTGTTGCAGTCCTCACGTTTCGCATACAGCTCGACCTTGCCGCCGAGATGCGCGCTCAGGCGCTTGAGCGGCTGGATCGGGGGCGGACCGAACGTGAGCGGATAACGGGGGAAACGTCGCAGGTTCGTCGACGCGCTCCGGGGGACGGTGGACAGGAAACCGGATCGGCGGGGTGCGGCTTGCACGCCGTGTCCCGATGGAAAAATGATAGGCAGGATGGTGCGAAATGGGCTTGCGAAATAAATAATGAAAACCTACGTTATCTGTGAGGTCAGGAATGAATGAATAATTTTGATTCGCAAAATTTCGAGGAAACGCAATGAAATTAGATCGCGTCAGTGCATCGCCGGCCGACGCCGCGGCGGCGCTCGACCGCATCGACCGCGCGATCCTGCGGCAGTTGCAGCAGGACGCGTCGATCTCGAACGTGAGCCTCGCGGCGAAGGTGAAGCTGAGCGCGCCGGCGTGCCTGCGGCGCGTCGAGCGGTTGAAGGAGATGGGATTGATTCGCGGCATCGTCGCGCTGCTCGACCCGAAGCCGCTGGGTGCCGGGATGCTGGTCGTGATCGGCTTCGTGCTCGATCGTTCGACGCCGGAAGCATTCGCCGAATTCGAGAAGGCCGCGCAGAAAGTGTCGGGGTGCGTCGAGTGTCACGTGGTGACCGGCGAATTCGACTACTTCATGCTGCTCCGCACGCGCGACAACGAGAGCTTCAACCGTTTGCATGCCGAACAGTTGCTGTACCTGCCCGGTGTGCGACAGGTGCGCTCGTTCATGGTGCTCAAGGAAATTCTGTCGACGCACGCGTTGCCGGTTTAGCGTGGAGCGCCGTCGATTCCCGCCGGTCCGTGTGAGAGCGGCGCATGCGCCGCGGCGTGGAGGGGCCGGGCGAACGCGGCGCTCGGCGGCTTGAAGCCGCTCGACGTGCGCGGTCGCGTTGCCCGATCAGCGCTGCCATGGCGCACCGCCTGGATGCGAGGTCTTGCCGAGACGCTCGCGTGCGTCGCGCACGACGGTCGCATCGAGTGCGCCGTCATCGGCGAGCGCCTTCAGCGCGGCGAGCACGATGCTCGCGCGATCGACCTCGAAGAATGCGCGCAGCGCGTCGCGCGTGTCGCTGCGGCCGAACCCGTCGGTGCCGAGCGTCACGTAGCGGCGCGGCACGTAGGCGCGGATCAGCTCGGGCACCGCGCGCACATAGTCGGTCGCGGCGACCACCGGGCCCTGCGTTCCTTCAAGCATCCGCGTGACATACGACGATGCCGATCCGTCGCCAAGCCGCGACAGCCGTTCGGCTTCCATCCCGTCGCGCTGCAATTCGCTGAAGCTCGTGACGCTCCAGACGGCCGCATCGATTCCCCAGCCGTCCTGCAGCATCCGCTGCGCGGCGAGCACTTCGCCGAGAATCGCGCCGGCGCCGAACAACTGCACGCGCGCGGCCGCGTTCGAGGCGGACGGCAGCCGGTGCATGCCCTTCAGGATGCCTGCGCGACGGGCGGCCGGATCGTCGCCGGGCATCGACGGCTGCGCGTAGTTCTCGTTCATGACGGTCACGTAATAGAACACGTCGCGCTGCTGCTCGACCATCTCGCGCATGCCGGCATCGACGATCGTCGCGACTTCGTACGCGAACGCCGGGTCGTACGCGCGGCAGTTCGGAATCGTCGACGCCGCGAGATGGCTGCTGCCGTCCTGGTGCTGCAGGCCTTCGCCGCCGAGCGTCGTGCGGCCCGCTGTCGCGCCGACGAGGAAGCCGCGCGAGCGCTGGTCGGCGGCGGCCCAGATCAGGTCGCCGATGCGCTGGAAACCGAACATCGAGTAGTAGATGTAGAACGGCAGCATCGGCAGGTCGTGCACGCTGTACGACGTCGCCGCGGCGATCCACGACGACACCGCGCCGGCTTCCGAAATCCCTTCCTCGAGAATCTGCCCGCGCGTGTCCTCGCGGTAGTAGAGCATCGAGCCGAGATCCTCGGGTTCGTAGCGCTGGCCGAGCGGCGAGTAGATGCCGACCTGCCGGAACAGGCTCGCCATGCCGAACGTGCGCGCTTCGTCGGCCACGATCGGCACGACGCGCGGGCCGAGGTCGCGATCCTTCAGCAGCGCTGCCAGCATGCGCACGAGCGCCATCGTCGTCGACATCTCGCGGTTCGCCGCGTCCAGCGCGAACGCACCCCAGGCAGGCATCGGCGGGACGGTCAGTCCTTGCGATGCCGCCATCCGCCTTCTGGGCAGATAGCCGCCCAGGGCAGCCCGGCGGGCATGCAGGTAACGCATCTCCGGGCTGTCTTCCGCTGGCTTGTAAAACTTCAACTGCTCGACGTCGCTGTCCGACAGCGGCAACCGGAAACGGTCGCGGAACGCCTTCAGGTCGTCGACGTCCAGCTTCTTCTGCTGGTGGGTCGTCATCCGCCCCTGGCCGATCGTGCCCATCCCGTAACCCTTCATCGTCTTCGCGAGGATCACCGTCGGCTGGCCGCGATGGGCGAGCGCGCGCGCATACGCGGCGTGCAGCTTGAGCGCGTCGTGGCCGCCGCGGCGCAGGCGGTCGATTTCCGCATCGGTCAATTGCGCGGCGAGCGTGTCGAGCGCCGGGTCGCGGCTGAAGAAGCGTGCACGGTTGTACGCGCCATCGTTCGCGGAGAAGGTCTGGAACTGGCCGTCGACGGTGTCGGCGAACGCGCGGGCGAGCGCGCCGGCGTGATCGCGCGCGAACAGCGGATCCCAGTCGGAACCCCACAGCACCTTGATGACGTTCCAGCCGGCGCCGGCGAACAACGCCTCGAGTTCGTCGATCACGCGGCCGTTGCCGCGCACCGGGCCGTCGAGCCGCTGCAGATTGCAATTGATCACGAACACGAGGTTGTCGAGCCCTTCGCGGGCGGCGAGCGACAGCGCGCCGAGCGATTCGGGTTCGTCCATTTCACCGTCGCCGAAGAAGCCCCACACGGTGCGGTTCGCGGTGTCCGCCAGGCCGCGATGCTGCAGGTAGCGCATGAAGCGCGCCTGGTAGATCGCGTTGATCGGACCGATGCCCATCGAGCCGGTCGGGAACTGCCAGAAGTCGGGCATCAGCCACGGATGCGGATACGAGCACAGACCGGGCCCGGCGATTTCGCGGCGGTAGTGCTTCAGGTGTGCCTCGTCGAGGAAGCCTTCGAGATACGCGCGTGCATAGACGCCCGGCGACGAATGCGGCTGGAAGTAGACGAGATCGCCGCCGGAACCGCCTTCGTCATGCCCTTCGCCCGTCGCCGCGCGGAAGAAATGGTTGAAGCCGACTTCGAACAGGTCGGACGCCGACGCATAGCTCGCGATGTGTCCGCCGAGCTCGCCGTATGCACGGTTCGCGCGCACGACCATCGCGAGCGCATTCCAGCGCAGCGCGGCCGACAGACGCGCTTCGAGATCGGCATCGCCCGGATACGGCGGTTGTTCGTGCGCGGCGATCGTGTTCACGTACGGCGTGACCGGGCCGCGCGATGCAGCAAGACCGCGCGTGCGCGCGTGCGCGGCCAGGCGATCGAGCAGGAACTGCGCGCGATCCTGGCCGACGTGAGCGACGACCGCGTCGAGCGCCTCCAGCCATTCGGCGGTTTCTTCGGGGTCGGCATCGGCATGCGCAAGGCCCGCGCGCCGCGTGGCGTCAATTCCGTTCGACAGGTCCGTCATCGCAGGTCTCCCGCACGCCGGTTCGGGCGGCGCGCAATCAGTGGCAATCGGTCGAATCATGCTACCCGTCGATCCGCAAAATATGCGTCTGATTTCATTGGAGTTTCACGGTCTGATAGTGTAAATATTCCGGTTATCGCCACTCTTTCGGAATATTTCGATCATGAGCACAAACCCGCGGCGGCTCGACCGCATCGACATCGGCATCCTGAACCAGCTTCAGCAGAACGCGCGGATCACCAACGCGGAACTCGCACGCGCGGTGAACCTGTCGGCCACGCCGTGCTTCAACCGCGTGCGCGCGCTGGAGAAGCTCGGGCTGTTCCGGCAGCAGGTCACGCTGCTCGATCCCGAGCCGCTCGGGCTGCGGATCAACGTGTTCATCCAGGTCAGCCTGGAAAAACAGGTCGAGGATGCGTTGCAGCGCTTCGAGGAGGCGATCTCGCAGCGGCCCGAGGTGATGGAGTGCTATTTGATGTCGGGCGACGCCGATTACCTGTTGCGCGTCGTGATGCCCGACATGCGCACGCTCGAGCGCTTCATCATCGAGCGGTTGACGACGATCCCCGGGGTGTCGAACATCCGCTCGAGCTTTGCGCTGAAGCAGGTGCGCTACAAGACCGCGCTGCCGCTGCCGGCGGCGGGGCTCACGCTCGTCGATCCGGACGAGGCGGCGTCCGACTGGAGTTGAGCGCGCGCCAGCCGACGAAGCGGCGACGATTGCCTGACATGACCGAAAGGAACGGGCCGGGACGCCTGTGGGCTTCGCGACGCGGTGCGGCACGATCGCGTATGCTCGTTTGGTCGCCGGCGAAGGCAGCCGCCGGAGCCGGTTCATTCGTGTGACGACCGATCAACGAGCGAGGGCATCATGGCAAGACAGACGATGGCGGAATACCTGGCGAAGACGCTGGCGGCAGCGGGCGTCGAGCGCATCTGGGGCGTGACGGGCGACAGCTTGAACGGCCTGTCGTTCAGCCTGAGCCAGATTGGCTCGATCCGCTGGATGCATACGCGGCACGAGGAAAGCGCCGCGTTCGCGGCCGGTGCCGATGCCGCGTCGACCGGCCGGCTCGCGGTGTGCGCCGGCAGCTGCGGCCCCGGCAACCTGCACCTGATCAACGGGCTGTACGACTGCCACCGCAATCACCAGCCGGTGCTCGCGATTGCCGCGCACATTCCGTCGACCGAGATCGGCCTCGGCTACTTCCAGGAAACCCATCCGCAGGAACTGTTCCGCGAGTGCAGCCACTTCGCCGAACTCGTGACGAACGCGTCGCAGTTCCCGCGCGTGCTCGCGCGCGCGATGCGTACCGCGATCGACGAGCGCGGCGTCGCGGTGATCGTGCTGCCGGGCGACATCGCGCTCGGCGACGGCCCGGACGAGGCGCCGGCATGGAGCGAATCGGCGCCGCCGTCGATCCTGCCGGCCGATGCTGATCTCGACCGGCTCGCGGCACTGCTCAACGCATCCGACGCGGTCACGCTGCTGTGCGGCAGCGGCACGCAGGGCGCGCACGACGAAGTGGTCGCGCTGGCCGACACGCTCGGCGCGCCGGTCGTGCATGCGCTGCGCGGCAAGCAGTTCGTCGAATGGGACAACCCGTTCGACGTCGGGATGACGGGGCTGATCGGCTTCAGCTCGGGTTATCACGCGATGGAATCGTGCGACACGCTGCTGATGCTCGGCACGGATTTCCCGTACCGGCCATTCTATCCGGCGAATGCGAAGATCGCGCAGATCGACTGGAAGGGCTCGCAGCTCGGTCACCGCGCGCCGCTCGCGCTCGGCCTCGTCGGCACCGTGAAGGAAACGATCGCGGCACTGCTGCCGCGCCTGACGCGCAAGACGCAGCGGCGTTTCCTCGAGAACGCGCTGAAGCACTACGCGGCCGCGCGCAAGGGGCTCGACGATCTCGCGGTGGCCGAGCCGCCCGGCCGCGCGATCCATCCGCAGTACCTGACGAAGCTCGTCGACGACGTCGCGGCCGACGACGCGATCTTCACGGCCGACGTCGGCACGCCGACGTTGTGGGCCGCGCGCTACCTGACGATGAACGGCAAGCGGCAGCTCCACGGCTCGTTCAACCACGGGTCGATGGCGAACGCGATGCCGCAGGCGCTCGGCGCGCAGGGCGCGCATCCGGGGCGGCAGGTCGTGTCGCTGTCCGGCGACGGCGGGCTGTCGATGCTGCTCGGCGATCTGCTGAGCGCGCGCCAGCTCAACCTGCCGATCAAGATCGTCGTGTACAACAACAGCCTGCTCGGCTTCGTGTCGATGGAGCTGAAGGCGGCCGGTTATCTCGATACGAACGTCGACCTGAGCCCGACGGACTTCGCGGCGATAGCGAAGGGCGCGGGTATCTTCAGCGTGCGGGTCGAGCACTCGGAGAACGTCGAGCACGCGTTGCGCACGGCGTTCGAGCATGACGGACCGGCCGTCGTCGACGTCGTGACGTCGAAGTACGAACTCGCGATGCCGCCGAAGATCGAGCTCGCGCATGCGAAGGGCTTCAGCCTGTTCATGCTGCGCGCGATCCTCAGCGGGCGCGGCGACGAGATCGTCGAGCTCGCGAGAACCAACCTGCGGTGACGGCAGCGCGTGCGCCGCATGGCGGCCGCGTCGGGAACGCCGGCGCGGCCGCTCGCATCGACGGCCGGCGCGCGCGCCGCGATCGCGGCCGCGCGGCAGCCGATCCGGCTCGTCGGCGCACGTGAGCGCGTGCATATGCTGCAGTGCGTCGATCGCCGGTCGGGCACGAATTGATCAGGCAAATCAGGGACAATCTTCACGTCGCCTTAAGTTTGCGTTTCCTAGAATCGATTGATCGCCGCGCGTCCCGCGGCGGACCGATTCGCCCAGGAGGATGCGCATGCCGAAGCACCGTGTCGCCGTAGCCTTGTTCCACGCAGTCATCCGCCTGTCGAGGCCGATGACGCAACCGCTCGAGGGTCGCCGATGATGTGGCCGAACGCATGGCGGGTCTCGGCGCTGTTCGTGCGCGAGTGGGTCGGCCGTCCGGCCGCGGTGGGGGCGTTGTGCCCGAGTTCGCGGCACCTGGCGCGCGAGATGGCCGACGCGGTACCGGCTGGCGACGGGCTGGTCGTCGAGCTCGGCGGCGGCACCGGCGCGATCACCGCGGCGTTGCTCGAGCGCGGCGTCGCGCCGCGGCGCCTCGTCGTGGTCGAACGCTCGCCCGCGTTCGTGCGGCATCTGCGACGGCGCTTTCCCGGCATCACGATCGTGTCGGGCGATGCGCGGCAGCTCGAGCGGCTGCTGCCGCCCGATGCGCGCGTCGATGCGATCGTGTCGTGCCTGCCGTTGCGCACGCTGCCGCGCGAGGACGTGGCGGCGATCGTCGATCAATGTCACCGCGTGCTGTCGGCCGACGGCGTGATGATTCAGTTCACGTACGACCTGCGGCCGCCCCGCCGCCATCCGCTCGGCGATGCGGCGTTTGTCGCCAGCGGCAGCCGGATCGTCTGGTCGAATCTTCCGCCCGCGCGCATCGTGACCGTGCGCTGTGCCGCCGCGGAATACGCGGGCTGACTCGATCGAAACGTCGTAAGCGGACCCTGGCCGTTTTTTCCGTTTTCGCCGCCGCGCGACATGGATCGCCGCCGCCGCGCTACACGCGTGCGCGGTTCGTCACTTGCACCGCCGGCCGTAACGCGAGCCGCTTGATCAGGCGGTCGAGCGGCGTCGCGTAGCCGCGCGCGATGACGGCACTCGACCCGGCCGACAGCACCAGATACGCGACGAGCAACGCCAGCTTGCCGTCTCCGTGCGTGCCCGACGGCGGCCACACCGTGCGCAACGCGCCGAGCACGATCAGGTGGAACAGATACAGCTCGTAGCTGAGCCGGCCGCTCCAGCGCAGCGGCGCGAGCACGCGACCGTGCGCGCGTTCGCGTTCGGCATGCGCGCCGATCAGCAGCACGGCGGTGCCGAGCGCCATCGCGGAGACGCCGGGCACATGGCTTTCGGCAATCGGCCACGCGAGATAGAGCGCCGTCATTCCCGCCGCGACGAGCCATTGCACGGGCGCGGCCGCGAGCACCTGCCAGCGCGCGCGTTCGGCCAGCAGCGCGGTGCAGCAGCCGATCGCGATGCCGTCGAAGCATGCAAAGTACGCATAGAGGAAGCCGCCTTCGTCGCCCGGATGCGTGTAGCGATACACGGGGCCGATCGCGGCGATCAGCAGCCAGAACGCGAACAGCCGCCCGTCGCGGCGCAATGCGATGCACAGCAGCGGAAACGACAGGTAGAACACCTCCTCGACCGACAGCGACCACAGCACGCCGAGCGCGTAATTGACCCAGCCGTATGCGCCGATCAGCACGTTCATCCAGAACGTGAGCGACGCGAGGTTCACGAGCCAGTACGACACGGCGATGCCCTGCGGCGCATGGTTCGTGAAGATCGGCACGCCGGCCGCCGCGAGGCCGTTGACGAGCGCGAGCAGCAGAAGCAGGCAAGGGACGATCCGCGCGATACGCGACACGTAGAACGCGCGTACGTCGAGCGCGCCGAGGCTGCCCCAGCGGCGGCGCGCATTCGACGTGATCAGGTAGCCCGAGATCGCGAAGAACATCGTCACGCCGTAGTTGCCGTTGCGCACGATCGCGTGGATGGTGTCCCAGCCGAGCACGCGCGCGAGCGCGGTGTCGCGCAGCGGATACGCGATGTTGAAGTGATGCAGCAGCACGAGCAGGATCGACACGCCGCGCAGCAGGTCGATGCGTGCGTTGCGCCGTCCGGTGCTCATGGCGACGCGCCTGCTTCGGCGAGTGCCGGCAGCGCCGCGAGGAACGTGTCGCGCGAGCGCAGGCCGGCATTCGGCGTTTGCCGCGTGTCGTCCTGGATCAGGTTCGCGAACACCAGCGTGCGCGATCCCTTCGTCGCCCAGCCGACGAACCAGCCGTACGCATGCGCGCCGTCGTATTTGAGACCCGGCGAGCCGGTGCCGGTCTTGCCGTGCACGATCCAGCCGCCCGGTTGCGCGTCGATCAGCGTGATGCGCTCGGTCATGTCGTACGCATGCGCGCTGACGGGCAGCGTGCGGCGCACGATCTTGCGCATGAACGCGACCTGTTCGAGCGGCGAGATCCGCAGCGACGAATTGGCCCACGCGCCCATCACGCCGCTCAGTTCACCCTGCTTGCTGGTGACGTCGGCGTTGCCGTAACCGAACGCGCTGGCGTACTGCTGGAAGCGTGCCTGTCCGAGCGCCTGCGCGACCTGCTCCGAATACCAGAAGATCGACAGCTTCATCCAGCGCGCCGGGTCGGTCGGTTCGCGCCACGGCGCACCGCCCCAGTCGGGGTAGCCGGCGTGGAAGTCGAGCGTGGGCGTGTGCTCGTCCGTCAGCACGCCGGCGTCGAAACCCATCAGGCTGATCGCCACCTTGAACGTCGATGCGGACGTGACGCGGGTCGCGCAGTCGCCTTGCTGCACGAGCACTCGGCCGGTGGCGGCGTCGGCGACGACGGTGCAGACGGGATGGGCATGGGCGGATGCGGCGGCCAGCAGGCCCGTGGCGAAGGCCAGCAGCGCGGTGCGGCAGTGCTTCAAGTGTTGCTCCCTGGAAAGCGTGCGGAAGTTGCGCGGGGCGGGCGGGGAAGCGGGCAGCCGCGCAATCGGAACGACGGCCTGCTTTGAAGGGGAGGGCGGATCGCGGCCGTCGGGATCACACAGTGTATCGGCTGATCGCGGGCCGTTGACCTGTCATGGTTGACGGGGTGCGTGCGGCTTTCGGCGGATGGGGCTGCCGGCGCCCGTCACGGCACGGCGTGATCCATGAAAAAACGCGCCGGCAGGCTGGCGCTTGCGGGCGGGCGAAGACACCTCGGGCCGACCGGCGCGGGTGTCGCGTGAAGGAGGGAGAACCGGGTTGCGTCAGAACTTGTGGCGCAGCGCGAGGCGCACGGCCACCTGGTTCGACGTCGACGACGGTGCGTCGGTGCCGGGGATGAAAGCGTTGTCGAGGATCGCGTTCGTCTTGTCGCCGGCGATGTGCTGGTACGCGGCCTGCACGTACACGTCGGTGCGCTTCGACAGGTTGTAGTCGGCCATCAGCCCGACCGAGTGGATTTTCGGCTTCGCGTCGCCGGTCGATGCGTCGTACTTCTCGAGCGACAGGACATACTGCGCGCCGACCATGAATGCCGGCGTGATCTGGTACGAGCCGTTCACCTCGAAGTTCTGGTACTTGATCGCGCTGACCGTCGCCCCCGGCGCGATGATCGCGCCCGGCGTGCCGAGGTAGCCGTTGCCGGTCGGGTTCTTGTAGTTCGAGTTCGTATACGCGAAGCCGACGGTCGCGGGCCCGAACGAGTAGTTGATGCCCGCGCCGAACACGCGCATGCGCTCGGCGATGTAGCTCGCGTCGTTCGCGGTGATCGCACCGGCCGAGCCGTCGCCCGGGCGGTTCGCCTGCAGGTAGGCGGCGCCGATCAGCAGCCCGTTGTTCTGGTACTGCGCGCCGAAGCTGTAGGCGCGGTGTCCGAGAAGTTCGTGCTGTTGCTGAAGCTGTACGCGCCGCCGAACTGGAAGCCGCCGAAGTTCGGGCTCGCGTACTTGACGGTGTTGTCGAGCCGGAACGAGTTGTCGGTGTTGTCGTTGTCGAACGGATGCGCGAGCAGGTAGCCGCCCCAGTTGCCGTTGGCGGTGGTCGGCGCGAGATAGTCGACGACGGAATCGTACTGGCGGCCGAACGTCAGCGTGCCGTACTGTGTCTGGCTCAGGCCGACGTACGCCTGGCGGCCGAACATGCGGCCGCCCTGGTTGAGGCGGCCGGTGTTCACGTCGAAGCCGTTTTCGAGCTGGAAGATCGCCTTCATGCCGCCGCCGAGATCCTCGCTGCCCTTCAGGCCCCAGCGGCTGCCTTGCGCGTAGCCGCTGGCCATCTCGTAGACGTGGCCGGTGCCGACGTTGTTCGTGTAGTTCAGGCCTTCGTCGATCACGCCGTACAGCGTGACGCTGCTTTGCGCGAACGCGGGCGCTGCGAAGGTTGCCGTCACGGCGAGCGCCGTCAGGGTCTTTTTCATTGAGATCTCCGGGATATCCAGCGTGTATCGGTTGTCGTGAGCGCGTCCGGCGAGGCGCGCCCCCGTCATCCGGGGCGATCCGGCGCCGCGCGCGGCGCCGGCAACGTGCGGCGGCGCGGCAACGGCGGCGTCGGGTCGTGTCTCCTCCGATGACACCGCGCATTCTTCCCAAGCCGAAACGGATTCGAAAGCGAGTAATTTCGATGGACGGGATCGGGTTCGCCAATGGGGGCGGCGCAGGCCGTTTCGACAGTCGAAACGGCGGGGACGGCGCGGCCGTTCGACACCGGCCGGGGGCGTTCGAACAGGCGCCCGCGCCGGGTCATGGCCGGCTGCCTGCAATCGCCTGCAAGGCCCGTCCGGCGGGCCTCCTGGGGGCGATGGCGATCGATTGGCGCCGCCGATTGCAATGATCGGAATTACTCGTTTCCCTAAACAAAATGGCCGCTCGAACATGCAGGCTGACCGGACGTGGATGCATTCACGATGCGCCGGTTGCCGCGCATGCCGCGACGCACAAACAACAGATTCGATTTGGAGACGACCCACCATGCAGATTCGACGACTGAAAACGGTCCTTCTCGCCGCCGCGGCGATCCTGTCCGCGCCCGCGGCCCACGCGGCCGGCGGCGCGTGCGCCGACGGCAAGACGGTCCATTTCGCGGGCATCACATGGGAGAGCGGGTCGTTCGCGACCGAGGTGCTGCGGCAGATCATGGAGAAGGGCTACGGCTGCAGGACGGACGTCGTGCCGGGCAGCACGGCCGCCACCGAAACGGCGCTCGCGCGCAACGACCTGCAGATCTGGGCCGAGCAGTGGATGGGCCGCAGCGAGATCACCGCGAAGGCCGTCTCGTCGGGCGCCGTGAAGCTGATCGGCGACACGCTGCCCGGCGGTACCACCGAAGGCTGGTTCGTGCCCGACTACGTGGTGAAGGGCGATCCGGCGCGCAACATCAAGCCGGTCGCGCCGGGGCTCGCGTCGGTCGACGATCTGCCGAAGTACAAGCAGGTGTTCGCCGACGAGGAGGAGCCGGACAAGGGCCGCTTCCTGAACTGCCCGACCGGCTGGGACTGCGAGCGCGTGAACACGCGCCTGTTGCGCGTGCTGAAGCTCGACCAGTCGTACACGAACTTCCATCCGGGCACGGGTGCGGCGCTGGATGCGGCGATCGCGTCCGCGTACCAGCGCGGCGCGCCGATCGTGTTCTATTACTGGGGCCCGGCCGCGCTGATGGCGAAATACAAGTTCACGGCGCTGAAGATGCCGGCCTTCAACGAAGCATGCTGGAAGACGCTGCGCGACGAGAGCAGCACGCATCAGTGCGCGTCGTCGTACATGGTGTCGCGGCTGACGGTCGGCGTGTCGAAGCCGTTCGCCGATGCGAACCCCGATCTCGTCGGCGTGTTCGGCAAGGTGCGGTTTCCGATGGACTTCCTGAACCAGACGATCCTCGAGATGACGACGAAGAAGATCGACGGCGCGGCGATGGCCACGCAGTTCCTGAAGACCCGCCCGGACATGTGGAAGCAGTGGGTGCCGGCCGACGTCGCGCAGAAGATCGCCGGCAGCCTGAAGGGCGCGTAACCTGCGCGCGGCGGCGGGCCCGCGCTCGCCGCCGCCGTCACGCGCCTTCGCGGCGCGACGGAGAATCAACATGAACGGCTTCTTCCTGCACCTGTCGATCGCCGACTGGGTCAACCGCGCGCTCGAGACGTTCGTCGCGCAATACGGCGACAGTTTTCATCACTTCAGCACGCTGCTGCTGCGCTACCTGCTCGTGCCGCTCGAAGGCGCGTTGCGCATGGCGCCGCCGTGGCTCGTGCTGCTGGTCGTCGGCGCGATCGCGTGGAATGCGACGCGCCGCATCGGCCTCGGCGCGCTCTTCATGCTGCTGCTCTACGCGATCGGCTGCTTCGGCCTGTGGGACAAGCTGATGCAGACGCTCGCGCTGATGCTCGTCGCGACTGTGCTGTCGGTCGCGATCGGCGTGCCGGTCGGCATTCTGGCGTCGCGCAGCGCGTGGTTGCGGCGGATGCTGCTGCCGGTGCTCGACGTGATGCAGACATTGCCGAGCTTCGTCTACCTGATCCCGGTGCTGATGCTGTTCGGCCTCGGCAAGGTACCCGCGATCCTCGCGACGATCATCTACGCGCTGCCGCCGCTGATCCGCCTGACCGATCTCGGCATCCGCCAGGTCGATCCGGACGTGACGGAAGCCGCGCGCGCGTTCGGCACCACGCGCTGGCAGCTGCTCGTCAACGTGCAATTGCCGCTGGCGCGGCCGAGCATCATGGCCGGCATCAACCAGACGACGATGATGGCGCTGTCGATGGTCGTGATCGCGTCGATGATCGGCTCGCGCGGGCTCGGCGAGGACGTGCTCGCGGGCATCCAGACGCTCGACGTCGGCAAGGGCACGCAGGCCGGCCTCGCGATCGTGATTCTCGCGATCGTGATCGACCGGATCAGCCAGGGCTTCGGTCAGGAGCGGCGCGCGCGGCGGCGGCTTGCGCAGCAGCGCCGGCAGAAGGGTGCATCGCGCGTGCCGTACCGGCTGCCGCGCAATGCGTCGGCGCCGAGCGTCGATTCGAATCAGGCGACGCAATCGTCGCGCGCATAGGAGCGGAGACAGACATGGCGACCATCGACGTCAAACACGTGTACAAGCTGTTCGGGCCGCAGGCCGCGCATGCGCGCGTGCTCGACCTGCTGCGGGCCGGCAGGCGCAAGGCCGACGTGCTGGCCGAAACCGGCTGCAACGTCGGGCTCAACGACGTGAGCCTCGGCATCGAGTCGGGCGAGATCTTCGTGATCATGGGGCTGTCGGGTTCCGGGAAATCGACGCTCGTGCGGCACTTCAACCGGCTGATCGAGCCGACGGCCGGCGAGATCGTGATCGACGGCAGCGACGTGATCAAGCTCGACGCGCACGGGCTGCGCGAGCTGCGCCGCTACAAGGTCAGCATGGTGTTCCAGAACTTCGGGTTGCTGCCGCACCAGACCGTGCTCGACAACGCCGCGTATGCGCTGCGCACGCGGGGCGGGAAGCGGCACGACGCGGCCGACGCGGCGCGCAACTGGCTGACGAAGGTCGGGCTCGACGGCTACGGCGATCATTACCCGGACGAGCTGTCGGGCGGGATGCGGCAGCGCGTCGGGCTGGCGCGCGCGCTGGCGGCCGACACCGACGTGCTGCTGATGGACGAGGCGTTTTCGGCGCTCGATCCGCTGATCCGCACCGAGATGCAGGATCAGCTGCTCGAGCTGCAGGCGACGCTGTCGAAGACGATCGTGTTCATCACGCACGATCTCGACGAGGCGCTGCGCATCGGCGACCGCATCGCGATCCTGCGCGACGGCACGCTCGTGCAGGTCGGCACGCCCGACGATATCCTGTCGCGGCCGGCCGACGATTACGTGAAGCGGTTCGTCGAGAAGCGCACGAGCGTGAACTGACCTGGCGCATCGTCTTGCTCAGGCCGCACGGTGCGCGGCCGTCGTCAACACGATCTTGCCGATGTGCACGCCCGAATCGATCAGCGTGTGCGCATCGCGCGCGTCGTCGAGCGAGAAGGACCGAAACACCTGCGGCCTGACCGTGCCGGCCGCGACGTGCGGCCACAGGTGCCGTTCCAGCTCGGCGATGAGCGCGCCTTTCTCCTCGGGCGTGCGCGAGCGCAGCGTCGAGCCGATGTGCGTCAGGCGCTTGGTCATCATCGGCCACACGTCGAGTTCCTTCGCCGGCCCGTTGAGCGCGCTCACCTGCAGGATCCGGCCGTTCGTCGCCGCGGCCCGGTAATTGCGCGCGACGTAGTCGCCCGCGATGATGTCGAGGATTACGTCCACGCCGGGGCCGGCGGTGATCCTGTCGACTTCGGCGACGAAATCCTCTTCCCGGTAATGCACCGCGTGATCCGCGCCCAGCCGCAGGCTCGCGGCGCGATGAGCTTCCGAGCCGACCGTCGTGATGACGGTCGATGCACCCATTGCCTTCGCGATCATCGTCGCGGTGGTGCCGATGCCCGACGCGCCGCCGTGGACCAGCACCGATTCGCCGGCCTGCAGCCGTCCGCGCTGGATCAGGTTCAGCCACACCGTCAGGAACGTTTCCGGCATCGCCGCGGCTTCGATCATGTCGAGGCCGGGCGGCAGCTTCATCGTGGTGAGGCGGTGGGCGACCGCGTATTCCGCGTAGCCGCCGCCCGTCACCAGCGCGCTGACCTGATCGCCCGGGACGAATTCGCGCACGGCCTCGCCGGTCGCGACGACTTCGCCCGCGAGCTCGAGGCCCGGGATGTCGGACGCGCCGGGCGGCGGGTGGTAGTGCCCCTTGCGTTGCAGCACGTCCGGGCCGTTCACGCCGGCGGCGTGAACCCGGATCAGCACTTCGTCGGCGTTCGGCCGCGGCACCGGGCGCCGTGTCGTTGCCAGCACCTCGGGGCCGCCGGGGCGGGTGATTTCGACTGCCGCCATGTCGGCGGGAAGGGGCGCGTGCGTACCGGACATGTTTGCCTCGCAACGGGTAGATGAGTGATCGGTGAAAAAAGTATAGGCTTCTGGGTTGATGAATTCGCGCAGCGATTTTCAAGACAACAGATGCAAATTTGCATCACTTCAGGAGAAGGCCTTTGAACTGGGACGACGCGCGGATTTTTCTCGCCATCCACCGGGAACGCAGCCTGCGCGGCGCCGCGCGGGTGGTCGGGCTCGACCAGGCGACGGTCGGCAGGCGGCTCGCGGCACTCGAGCGCGCGCTCGGCGCGACGCTGTTCCTGCGCACGTCGGCCGGTTACGTGCCGACCGCGGTGGGCGAGGTTGCGCTGCGCAACGTGGAGAAGATGGAGCAGTCGGTGATTGATCTGATGCGGCAGACCCAGGGCGTCGACCGGCGCCTTGCGGGTGACGTGCGCGTGACGACGACCGATACGATCGGGCTCGAATTCGTGATGCGCGCGATGCGCAACCTGCACGACGAGCATCCGGACGTGCGTGTGCTGCTCAACACGTCGACGCAGGTGGAGAATCTCGCCAAGCGCGAGGCGGACATCGCCATCCGCACGATCAAGCCCGACAACCCCGATCTGCTCGTGCGCCGGCTTGCTGCGTGGCCGACGGGGTTATACGCGTCGGCGGACTATCTGGACCGGCATGGCGAACCGGTGCCCGGCACCGGCTTCGACGGCCACGATCTCGTGTGCTTCCTGCCGCACCTGAATGCGCGCCGCCCGCTCACGATGGTCGGCGAGCCGGTTCGGGCCGGACGGATCGTGTCGGGGCTGAATTCGAATCTCATGCTGCGCGCGGCGGCGCGTGCCGGGCTCGGGCTCGCCGAACTCCCGGTGCCGATCGCGGAGCGAGACGGGCTGGTGCGCGTGTGGCCGGCGCGTACGTCGGCGCGCCCTTACGAAGTCTGGATGGTGACGCACAAGGATTTGCGGCATACCGCGCGGATGAGCGCGATGATCGATCACATCGTGCGGGTGTTCGACGCCGTGCCGGCATCGGGCGGTGCTTGGGGGGATGCCGGGCACGTGTGACGCGAGCCGGAAGGGCGGCAGGCCGCGACGGGATGCGGGCCGTCCGCGTCGATCGGCGCGGTGCAACGCGCCGTGCCGTGTTTCATTCCGGTTCGCGTATCGCCTGCCGTTACGGTTCGATCGACAGATACCGCGGATAGCGCCCGCTGCCGTAGTTGTCAGGCATCCTGCATTTCTGGTAACACTGCGTCAGCCGGAACGCGGCCTTCTCCCGGTCCGTGTCGTCGCCGTCCTGCAGCCAGATCGCGTGGCTTTTCTCCGCGAGCAGGATCAGCAGGCGCCGTCTGGTGGCCGACAGGGCCGAACGCTCCAGCAGGTCGCAGACGAGATTGGCCGTGACCATGCCGAACAGCCGGCGGTGCTCGCGGCAGTCGCTGGACGCGAGCAAGTGCATCGCTTCGGTGAATGCCGCTTCCGCCTCGGCCGCGGATTGTTGAAGCGTGATCGCGGGGAGCGCGAGTGCCGTGACGTAGAGGCGATCGTCGGCGTCGAACCGGTCGAGCGGCGCATGCAAGTCCCGCGATTTCTCGAGCACCGCATGCTGGCGATCGATCCGCCGGCGCGCATCGGCCGGTGCATCGTCGTGCGCGTCCACGAGTCGTTCGAGCGCGTCCATTCCCGCTTCCCAGTCGCCGAGATGCTCGCCGAATACATGCGTCACGAGCGCCGCCAGCTCGACGAGGTCCTGCGCGCCCATCGGGAGCGCCAGCCGTTCCCGCAGGCGGGTCGCGACCGCTATCGGCTGCTTCGTATGCTCCTGCCAGTCCCGGATCAGCAATTCGCGCAATGGCTCGTCGTGTACTTGCATTGTTTCCATGCATTCCTCCGTTCGGTTGCACGAATGGTAGGAGCGGGGATCGCGTGTGTACAGTGCAGGTTTGTCAGATATATGATGCATTCAACGCAAATCTGCGAGGAGCACGGCGTTGAACCGAATCGACCTGAACCTGTTGCTGGCGCTGAAGGCGCTGATCGACGAGGAAAGCGTGTCGCGCGCGGCGCGCAGCCTCGATTTGAGTCCGTCCGCGATGAGCCGGACCCTTGCCCGCGTTCAGGACGCGATCGGCGACAAGGTGCTGGTACGCGCGGGCAAGGGCATGGTGGCGACCGAAACGGCGCGCCGGCTGAAGGCGCCGCTCGACCGCATCCTGCAGGATGTGGAACAGCTGCTCGGTGCGCAGCACCGGTCGATCGACGCGCAACGCGTGTTCAACATCAGCGCCAACGACGGATTCATCGATTCGTTTGCGGTGCCCATCATCGAGCAGGCGTACGCGGCATGGTCGCATGCGAAGCTGCGGTTCCTGCCCAAGCACGAGAAGACGGTGGCGCGGCTGCGCAGCGGCGAAGTCGATATCGAAATCGGCGTGATCGGCGAGACGGGGCCGGAAATCATGGTCCGCAAGCTGTTCGACGACCGCATGGTCGGCGTGCTGCGCAAAGGCCATCGGCTGGCGCGGCGCCGGATGACGCTGGACGCGTACCTGTCCGTGCCGCACATCAGCGTGTCGCGCAAAGGGCGGTTTCACGGGCCGATCGACGATGCGCTCGGCGAGCAGGGGCGCGAGCGGAACGTGATCGCGGTGGTGCCGAACTTCAAATCGGGCATCGAGCTGGCCCGGCGTTCGGACTGGATCGTGCAGGTGCCGGAGAAGCACACCGCTCAGGCCCGGCGAGACGTCGTGACGTTCGAGTTGCCGGTCGCGACGCCGGGGCTGGCGATCTCGATCATGTGGCATCCCCGCTTCGACCGGGACACGGTGCATGCGGGGCTGCGGGACCTGATCGTGAAGGTTTGCCGGCAGGTCGTGGACGCGGGGAACGGCTGAGGGCCGGCGGCCGCCGCCGGCCCTGCCGGCGTGGCGTCACTCACTGTGCGACCGTCTCCCGTTGCGTCGACGGCATGCCGGCCCGCTCCGCCAGCGCAGCCTCCGCCAGAATCAGGTCCGCGCCCTTCTCCGCGACCATCATCGTCGGTGCATTGATGTTGCCGGACGTGATGTTCGGGAAGACCGACGCATCGACGATCCGCAGCGCCTGCAGCCCGTGCACGCGCAGCGACGCATCGACGACGGATGTCGCCGCGTCGAGCCCCATCGCGCACGAGCCGCACAGGTGGTAGATCGATCCCGATTGCTCGCGGAAATACTGCAGCATCGCTTCGTCGGTGTCGACCTGCGGCCCCGGCGAGATTTCCTCGACGGTCATCGACTTCAGCGCCGGCGCGCGCATCAGCGCCCGGATCACCTTGCTGCCCTGCACGGCTTCGTCGAGATCCTTCTGCGTGGTCAGCGCGTTGATGTGGATCTTCGCGGCATCTTCCGCGCGGTTCGACGCGATCTCGATCGTACCGCGGCTGGTCGGCCGGCACGGGTTGAACGCGATCAGGAAGCCCGAATACGGCTCGGGCTTGATGCTCGCACGGTCGCTCTTCGGAATCCGGTACGACAGCGGGTTGAAGTACAGCTGCAGGTTCGGCTCCCGCACGTCAGCCGAGCCGCGGAAGAAGCCGCCGGCCTGGTTAACGCTCATCGCGAGCGGGCCGCGCTTCGTCAGCAGGTAGCGCAAGCCGATCTTCATCTTGCCGAGCAGCGTGCCCATCTCGTCGTTCAGCGTCGGCCGGTTCGCCTTGAAGTAGAAGCTCACGCACAGATGGTCCTGCAGGTTGCGGCCGACGGCCGGCAGCGCATGCGCGTGCTCGGCGAGGCGGACGGATTCCCGCCGCTGCCGGCGGCCGATCTCGAACTGCATCGCTCGCCCGGCATCTGCGATCCGCTGACCGACGATCTCGTGTCGCTGATCGAATCGATGGTCGACGAACGACGGCGCGCGTCGCTCGAGGCGTTTGCATAGCGCAGCGGTCGCGCGGCAGGGGAGGCGTGGGGTCGAATCGGTACGGCGCGCTGCGCTCTGCATGCCGTTTTTTGCGTCGCCGCGGCATTTTTTTGCACGACGTTTATGCCGTCTCTTCTAAGCTGGGGGACATGTCGAACAGCCGGGACGGCTCCCGTCCACTCCATGACCTTCATCCATCCCTTTCCCGCCTTCGATGTCGCCGGCCGCCAAATGCGCGCCGGCACCCGCACCCGCGTCATTCCGTTGCCGCCGCCGCGCCCGCGCCTGCAGTTGCCCGTCACGCTGACGGCCGATTCCGGCGAGCACGCGCGCGAGCGGCTCGCGGCGCTGCTGCATTCGCCGCTCGGCGTGTATGTCGTCCGCGCCCGCGCGGTGCGCGACGTGATCCACGTTCATTTCGAGATCGCGCCGGAAGACCTGGACTTCACGCTGCACTTGCTGATCGCGCAGCAGGCCGGTGCGGTGATCGGGCCCGTCGCGCGCCGGTTGCATGTCGGGCCGCGGGCCCGGTGACGCGGGGAACGGTTGTTGCTCGTACACGGACGGTTCGTTTGCTCCGCCGCCGGATCGCCGGTCGCCGTGGCTGTCCATCGGCCGGCGGCGCCGGAGGTTCGCGCGCCGCGTCGTGCGCGGCGCTACCCCCTGAATACGGAGTGACCATGTACATCCCGGAAGAAGTGCGTGTCGCGCGGCCGGCAAGCCGCCGCGCGCGGACGGCATCGCTGCCGTCAGGGCAGCAACTCGCGCGTCAGCTGCTGACGACGGTACGCGTGGCCGAAGTGCTGCTGCATCAGGCGATCGTCCTGCCGCCCCGGCATCAGTGGTCGGTCGACACCGAACGGGTCGACGCGATCGGCGGCCCGCTCGCGGCGTGGGAGACCTGCGTGATCTGGCGGATCGGCAAGGTATTCGGCGCGACGGTCAGCCCGGCCGCGCGCGTCAACGATCCCGTGCAGGTGGCGGTCGAGATCCGGCTTTATCTGCCTGAGCAGGCGTATGTGGCCGGGCAGCGCGTGAGCGTCTTCGGGCGTCGCCACGGCCATCGGTTCGGTGCGACGCTGTCGGTCGCATCGGGCGCGCAGTGGGGCGGGCGGCGCTCCGAGCACGTGGCGCCGGAACACCGGTACGTGTGCGGCGACACGCTCGAAGCGCTCGTCGATGCGGTCGCCGCGCATGTCAACGCGGCGCTGGGCGCGGCAGGGTTCGGCGCGACGCGCTGATCACGCGTCGCCGGTCTGCCCGGTCTGGCGCTGCAGGTCTTCCATCAGTTGTTCCGCGAGAAAGTCGCACGGCGGCCGCTTCGATTTCGTGCTGCGCGCGAGGATCAGTTCGAGCGGCGGCAGATCGGGCAAGCCGTGCGAGCGGCCGAGCATCGACAGTTGCGCGGGAATCGCGCAGCGCGCGAGCGGCGCGACCGCGAGGCCGGCCTCGACCATGCTGAGCAGCCCGAGCAGGCTCGGGCTTTCATACGACGTGCGGTACGGCACCTTCGCGCGTTCGAGGCTGCGGATCGCGTTCTCGCGCGCGACGCTGCCCGGCATGAACACCGCGATCGGCAAAGGCCGTTCTTCCCATACGCGCGGCCCGTTCGTCATCGCGGCCCACGCCATCGGCTCGTGGCGGATGAAGTCGCCGGTCAGCCCCTTGATGCGCGTGCCGCACACGAGATCGACGGTGCCCTCCTTGATCAGCGGCGCAAGCGCACTGCTCGGCAACCCCATCACCTGGATCTCGACCTTCGGATAGGTCGCCGAAAATTTCTTCAGGACCGACGGCAGCAGCGACGACGCGTAGTCGTCCGGCACGCCGATCACGACCTTGCCGGTCACTTCCGGCCGCACCACGGCCGCCCACGCCTCGTCGCGCAGCGCCAGCATTCGTCTGGCGAATCCCAGCAGCACCTCGCCCTCGCGCGTCAGCACGATGCTGCGCGGCTTGCGCACGAACAGCGGCCGGCCGATCGCGTCCTCCAGGCTCTTGATCTGCATGCTCACGGCAGACTGCGAGCGGTTCACGGCCTCGGCCGCGCGGGTCATGTTGCCGGTCTCCGCGACGGCGACGACGGTGGCCAGCACGTCGTGATCGAGCATCTTCATCGGTATCAGGAAAACTGAACGTAACGATCAACATTATGCGTTTTTATTGTTGATGTGTGTCTGCCATAGTGCGATCACGCTGGCGTCCTGCCCACGGGTGGCGCGGCATTCAGGCCGGTCGACCCGGTGGGCAGCACTGAACGAGGAAGCGTGGTGTATCGATGATCGACCATCCGTTGCGCGCCGCGCTGGCCGCCGAATTGCATGCCAGGCCGTTTCTGCGGCTCGCCGAAGCCGTGTCGCTCACGCACTACGCGATCTACGCGGACGGCCAGCCCGATATCCACGAAACGCTGCTGCACGCGCTGTGCCGCGACACCGGCATTGCCGCGCCGCACGAAGGCGCGACGCACCACGCGGTGCAGTCGCCGTGCGGCTGGCACCTGAAGTGGGAGCGTCACACCGAATTCTCGACTTTCACGTTCGTCGCGCCGCGTCGTGACACCGGCTACTTTGACGATCTCGCGATCGAAGGCATTCCGGCCGCGTGGTTCGCGCGGCTGGCCGGCATCCGTTTCGTCGCGGTGAGGATGGAGCTGCTGTCGGGCGACGCCGCGCGACGCGTGTGCGGCGACCTGCGGCGCTGGATCGACGGGCCCGCGCTCGTCGGCAGCAACGTGCTCGGCGGCGGCAAGGTGTTCTGCGACTGGCACGTGCGCGACGACGGTTTCATGCGTTTTCTCGTCATCGACGAGGATTTCCGCGAGGAGCAGGGCGGCCGCCTGCTGCAGCGCCTGTATGAAATCGAAACGTACCGGATGATGGCCTTGCTCGCGTTGCCTGTCGCGCGCCGGATGAGCCGCGAGCTCGACGAGATCCACGCGGCGCTGCATGCGTTGATGCAGCGGATGGACGCGAGCGGCGCCGACGGCGACGACACGGCGCTGCTCGTCAAGCTCACGCATCTCGCGGTGCGGGTCGAGTCGCTGGCGGGGGCCGGCGCACGCTTCAGTGCGTCGCGCGCGTACGAAAAGCTCGTGCTGGCGCGCATTCAGGAACTGCGCGAAGAGCGGATCGAAGGGATGCCGACGATCGCCGAATTCATGGAGCGGCGCTTCGCGCCGGCGATGGAAACGTGCCGCAGCGTATGGGCGCGCCACGAGCAGATCGCCGCGCGGATCGCCCGCGCGGTCGACCTGCTGCGCACGCGCGTGAACCTCGCGCAGGAAAAGGACGTGACGCGCCTGCTGGCCGGGATGGAGCGCACCGCGCGCAACCAGCTTCATCTGCAGCATGCGGTCGAAGGTCTGTCGGTGGCGGCTATTTCGTACTACGTGCTGTCGCTCGCGACGGCGGCGTTCAAGGCGCTGCACGTGATGAACCTGCCGGTCGATCCGGAGCTGGCGGAAGGCCTGCTGATCGCACCGGTCGTGTTCGCGGTGATCCACATCACGCGGCGCACACGTGCGCAGCTTGCGCGGTCGGAAGCCGCGCATGACGGTGCGCCCGTGCAGGTGACGGCGTTGAAGCGCGTCGGTTAGTTGATCAAGAACACAATCAAGGAAAGGAGTGGAGATGACTTTTTCGCAGAATCAAGCGGGGTTTTACAGCGGTTTCGATGCAGCGTTCGACGAGCCGGCATCGGACGATGCCGGTGTGCCGGAAGCGGCGCGCGTGACGTCGTATCAGGCCGTGCTGCAGGAACCGATGACGTCGCTCGTCGGGAATACGCTCGACCGGCCGGAGGTCGCGGCGGTGGCGATTCTCGGGTACAACTGACGCGATCGTTCGCGCCGATCCGGCGTAGCGCCGGCGTTCATGATCCGGCCGTTCCTGGGCGTGCCGGACGTGGTTCGCCTTCTTTTTTCCCTTTCCCTGCCCCCAGCGCGAGCGCCAGCTCGACGAACGCACGCGCGGCCGCGCTCCGGTACGCGCCCTTGCGCTGCAGCAGCACGGCCGTGCGCCGCAGGACGGCCGGATCGAGCGCGACGGCGACGAGATCGTCATGCCCCGTCGCGATCGTCGCGGGCAGCAGCGTTGCGAGGTTCGTGCGGTGCACGATCTCGATCACCGCACCCAGCGAATTCGCCTCCATCAGCACGCGCGGCTGCACATCGTGCTCGCGGAAATAGCGGTCGATCTGCACGCGTGTCGCGAATTCCGCGGTGAGCAACACGAGCGACGCGTCGTGCAGCGCGCGCTGGCCGGCCTTGCGTTTTCCCGCGAGTGCATGCCGACGGCTCACGACGAGCGCGAGCGTTTCGACCAGCAGTGCCTCTACTGCGATATCCGCCGACTGCACGTCCTCGAATGCGATGCCGACGTCGAGCTCGTCGTCGACGAGCAGCGTCTCGATACGCTCCTGCGACAGCTCGCGCACCGACAGCGTCACGTCCGGATAGCGGCCGTGGAACGCCTCGACGAGCGGCCCGACGAGATAGCTCGTGAAGGTCGGCGTGACCGCGATCCGCAGCGAACCGCGGCTGAGATCCTGCACGTCGTGAATCGCGCGCCGGCCTTCAGCGAGATCGTGCAGCGCCTGCCGTGCGTAGCGGAAATACACGTCGCCGGCATCGGTCAGCCGCGTGACGCGCCCGGTGCGGTCGAACAGTTGCGCGCCGAGCGTCTCCTCGAGCTGGCGGATCTGCTGCGACAGCGCGGGCTGCGACACGTGCAGCGCGGCGGCCGCGCGCGTGAAGCTGCGGTGCTCGGCGACGGCCAGGAAGTAGTTGATATGGCGCAGCAGCATGGCGATTCCTATAAGGCGTACTTATCCGATTGATCATAAATCAGTCTTTTACGTTATTGGAAGCGCGGCGTAACCTGCCCTTCATCGATTCCACCTGCACCGGAGAACACGTGATGAAGGACATCATCGAAGGCTTCCTGAAGTTCCAGCGTGACGCGTATCCGGAACGCGCCGCGCTGTTCCGCGATCTCGCGCGCAGCCAGCACCCGCGTGCGCTGTTCATCTCGTGCTCGGACAGCCGGCTCGTGCCGGAGCTCGTCACGCAGCGCGAACCGGGCGACCTGTTCGTGATCCGCAACGCCGGCAACATCGTGCCGTCGTACGGCCCAGAGCCGGGCGGCGTGTCGGCGTCGGTCGAATATGCGGTCGCCGCGCTGCGCGTGACCGACGTCGTGATCTGCGGTCATTCGGATTGCGGCGCGATGACCGCGATCGCGACCTGTCAGTGCATGGACCACATGCCGGCCGTCGGCCACTGGCTGCGCTATGCCGATTCGGCGCGCGTCGTGAACGAGGCGCGCCCGCATCGCAGCGAACGCGAGCGGATCGACTCGATGGTGCGCGAGAACGTCGTCGCGCAACTCGCCAACCTGAAGACGCACCCCGCCGTGCGGCTCGCGCTCGAAGAAGGACGTCTCGCGCTGCACGGCTGGGTCTACGACATCGAATCGGGCTGTATCGACGCCTACGACGGCGCGGCCGGCCGGTTCGTGTCCCTCGCGGACCACCCCGGTGTCCGCGCGACTCCCGCGACGCTTGCCGCCGCGGCCTGAATCCGGATTGCTCCCACCCCACCACGAGGAATTGCCATGATCCAGTCCCAGCACAGCCAGACTGCCCGCCACGCGCTTGCGGAAACCGTCGTGCTCGCGAAAGCGCGCAAGAACCTGTCGTTCGCCCAGCTCACCGAAGGCACGGGGCTGAGCGAAGCGTTCGTCACCGCCGCGCTGCTCGGCCAGCATGCGCTGCCGGCCGATGCGGCGCGCGTCGTTGCCGACAAGCTCGGCCTCGACGACGATGCGGTACTGCTGCTGCAGACGATCCCGCTGCGCGGCAGCATCGACGATCGCGTGCCGACCGACCCGACGATCTACCGTTTCTACGAAATGCTGCAGGTGTACGGCACGACGCTGAAGGCGCTCGTCCACGAGAAGTTCGGCGACGGCATCATCAGCGCGATCAACTTCCGGCTCGACGTGAAGAAGGTCGACGATCCCGAAGGCGGTTCGCGTGCGGTGATCACGCTCGACGGCAAGTACCTGCCGACCAAGCCGTTCTGACGTTTGCGCGGCGCGGCGGCAGCGGTGCCGCATGCGCCCGACGTGCGCCGGCCGCCGAGGGTGCAGCGGACGCGCGAGCGGCACCGCACGGCCGCCCGAAAGGCGGCGTTCTCGGTGGCGTGAGCGTGTGGCGGCGCGCTATAGTCATGCGACGCCCGCCGCGGGTACCGCGCACCCGGCGGCTTCATTCACGCACGCGTTCGCCCGATGACTACCCCTGCCGACGTCACCCTGCAACTGACCGATACCGAACAACCGGCCGCCCGCCATTTCATCAGCCGCAAGCTCGGCGAATTCAACCGTGCGATGACGGGGCGCGCCGACTCGGCCGCGCTCGACGTCTACGTGACCGATCCCGCGACCGGCGAGATATTGGGCGGCCTGACGGGCCGCACGTCGCTCGGCCTCTTTTTCATCGACCTGTTCTACCTGCCCGAATCGCTGCGCGGCGGCGGATTCGGCAGCCGGCTGCTGCGCGAGGCCGAAGCGGAGGCGAAGCGGCGCGGCTGCGCGCGTGCGGTGCTGTACACGATCTCGTTCCAGGCGCCGGACTTCTACCGGAAGCAGGGCTACGAGACGTTCGGCGAAGTGCCTTGCGATCCCGAAGGCGCGGCGCGCGTGTTCATGGTCAAGGTGCTTTGAGCGCTGCGTGGCGGTGCGGGCTACTTCCTGACGCCTGCCGACATCGCGGACGACCGGCCGGCACAGGCAACGCCCGCATGGCGCGCGTTACCGCCCCGGCGCGGCCCGCTCGACGATCATGTCGTAGAGCGCACGCGCGGCCGGTGACAGTTGCGCGCTCTTGCGCGTGACGAGCACGAGCGTGCGCGACACCGACGGCTCGACGAGCTCGATCGTGCGGATCATCGGATACGCGTTCTTCTGGATCGCGAGTTTCGGCACGACGGCCGCACCGAGCCCTTCCGCGACGAGCCCGAGCGCCGTCGAACTGCGCTGCACTTCGTAGAACGAATGCAGCGACACGCCGCTCGTCTTCAGCGCGCCTTCGAGCAGCCCGCGATTGCCGCTCACCTCGCCGGCGAAGATCAGCGGATGCGGCTGCAGCGCCGCCCAGCGGATGCGCCGGCGCCTCGCGAGCGGATGATCGTCGCGGCACACGAGCACGTAGGGATCGTGCGTGAGCGGCACGCTGACAAGTTCGGGATGCTGGTCGCCGGCGATGCTGATGCCGAATTCGGCTTCGCGCCGCAGCACGGCCTGCAGCACCGACGCCGACGCATGGTCGAGGATCTTCACGCGATCGTGCGGGCGATGCCCGGAGAACGCGCGCAGGATGCGCGGCAGGTATTGCACGCCGACCGTCGGCACGCACGCGATCGTGACGTCGCCGCGCTGGCTCAGGCCCGTCTCGCGGATTTCGGTCAGCGCGTCGGACAACTCGTTCAGCAGCCGGCGCGCTTGCGGCAGAAAGCGCCGGCCGATCTCGGTCAGCGTGGTGCGGCGCGTCGTGCGCTCGACCAGCGCGACGCCGAGATAGGATTCGAGCTTGCGCAGCCGCTGCGTGATCGCCGTTTGCGTGACGTGCAGCGTGTCGGCCGCCTGCCGGAAGCTGCCGCCGTCGGCGATCGCGACGAAAGCCTGGACACCGAGCGTATCGATCTTCATCAGAATTTTGAATCAATAACGATATTAAATTCATTTTACTGAAGGTCGGATACGGTCGCAGAATGCGCTGGATCGGCGGCTGCCCGGATCCCGGCGCGCATGCCGCCTCCGCCCACAAGGAGAATCATCGTGACGACCCCACTCGATCTATACGCAAACCAGTACGTGCGGTTCGAGGACGAACGCACGCGGCCGGTGCGCGACCTGCTGGCCGCCGTGCCGAAGACGCCGATCCGTACCGCGATCGACATCGGCTGCGGGCCCGGCAATTCGACCGAGGCGCTGATGGCACGCGCGCCGGACGCGACGATCCACGGGATCGACGCATCGGCGGACATGATCGCGGCCGCGCGCAAGCGGCTGCCGGCGTTGCGGTTCGATCTCGCTGATGTCGCCACGTGGGACGATCCGGGCGGCTATGACCTGATCCTGTCGAACGCGGTGCTGCAGTGGGTGCCCGCGCACGACACGCTGTTCCCGATGCTCGTCGGCCGGCTCGCGCCGGGCGGCCATCTCGCGGTGCAGATGCCGGACAACCTCGACGAGCCCGCGCACCGGCTGATGCGCGAGGTCGCCGCGGCCGGGCCGTGGGCCGACAAGCTGAAAGGGGCGGCGCGTACCGAGCGGTTCGATGCGCGCTACTACCATGCGCTGCTGTCGCCGCTGTGTTCGCGCGTGGACGTGTGGCGCACGACCTACTATCACCCGCTGCGCGGCGGTGCGGACGCGGTCGTCGAATGGTTCAAGGGCAGTGCGCTGCGGCCGTTCCTTGCCGCGCTCGACGCTGCCGAGCAGCGCGCGTTCCTCGCGCGTTATCGCGACGCGATCGCCGGGCCGGACGGTTATCCGGTACTCGACGACGGCACCGTGCTGCTGCCGTTCCCGCGCCTGTTCATCGTGGCGACTCGGAAGTAATTCGGCCATGACGTGACGGGCGACGGGGCGTCAGCGCACCGGCCGCACCGATGCGGGATCGACCGTGCGGCTCCGAGCGGTCTGCCCGTCGCGCAGGTCCTTGTACCAGAACAGCGCGACTTCCCCGGCGTTCTCGCCGCCTGCATACAGGAAGCGGTCGTGGCCGCCGAGCGTAAAGCCCGCGCGCGCATAAGTGGAGCAGGCCGCGACGTTGTTCGCCTGCGTTTCCAGCCGCATGAAGCCGAACCCGTGATGGCGCGCCCAGGCTTCCGCGGCCGCCAGCAGGAATTGCCCGATACCGAGGCGCCGATGCTCGCGGTCGACGGCCAGTTCGGCGATTTCGGCCATGCCGTTCCAGCGCTCGGCGACCGCGACGAACCCGGCGAACCGCCCGCCGGCGGTCGCGCGAAAGAGCGCTGTCTTGCCCGACGCTTCATCGGCCCAGCCGGCCGGATCGAACCCGTAGTTTTTGCGGCGCGCGGGCAACGCGCGCAGGTCGAGCAAATCCTGATACGGCGCATTCAGCTCCCATGCGATGTCGAACGAGAAGTCGCATTGGTCCAGCTCGTCGGCGGCAAGCGAGATCGCCGGTTCGATGCTGATGTGCTCGGCTCGGTCCATATGTCGGTGTCCTGTCTTCGGCGGAGGGTGTGGTCTCGTTGGTGGCGCGATCGCCGGCGCACCGATGTGCATCGAATCGCGCCCGTTCCCGTTCTTCGTTTTCTGCATCTGCACCATTCGCTGCATGCGAAACCGGTACAGACACGGCTGTGTGCCCGCCTGATTATGCTGGATTTCGGCGTCGTCACGGCGTTGCTGCCGGTGCGATGACGACCGCCGCGCGTCGTGTCTCCCAATCGCGACGGCAGTCGATCGTCAGCGGATGAAAGACGACAGGAAACCGAATGATTGTTTACCGTTTTGAACAACTCGACATGTTCCGTCAAACAGTTTGACGGTCGTGGCGCCGTCAAGCATCGCGTCGTCCACTGCTCCACGAAAGCCGGAAGAGAGGCTGACCTGCATCGCCGGCGCAACGCGGATCGGCCTGCGTCACCCGTTTTTGCCGCGGCGCGCGTCATGCACGCGCGCCGGCCGGAACGTTGAAGCGACGACGAAACGGCCGCGACCTCAGATGCTGATCGCGATGGGGCCTGCCAGCGGCGTATAGCCGTCGTCGAACAGCAGCCACGCATCGTACTGGCCCGATGCAAGCGTGCTGTTCGCGGTCGACGAGAACAGCAGCGAGCCGGTGCTCTTGGGCAGGTACGCCCACGACTTGTAGCCACCCCGGGTCGGTTGCGCGCCGCGCGGATAGATGCCGACCCAGTTCTTCGGGCTGTGGCGCCACGGCGGCACGACGTAGTCGAACCGCAGCGTAGCGTACGACGACCCCTGCGACGCCAGCGCCGCGACGAATTTCCCGTTCGTATTGCCGATCGCCGAATCCGTCAGCAACGTGCCGGATTGCGTCTGCACGCAGCCGGCGATACGGCGCAGGAAGTTCGGATCGTTCGCGTCGCGGATGCTCGCGTCGTACCAGCCGGCGTCGCCGTACCACGTGACCGCCTGCGTCGCACCGGCCGGTACGCTGACCGACTGCGCGCGGTTCATCCCGTACGCATTGTCGACGAGCTGGAACGTCGTCGTGCTCGAACCGGCCGAATTGTCGAGCGTGATCTGCACGTTGCCGTTCTGTACGTCGTAGCAGAGCGACACTTCGCCGGTCGATCCCGCGTTCCCCGCTGCGCCGATGGTGCCGCGGAACGTCTGCAGGAACCCGTTCGGGCCGTAGATCGAATAGTCGTAGCCGCCCGCCGAATTCAGCGCGAGCGAATCCGTGAGGCACGCGCCGGTGCCGGTGCCGATCGTGTACTGCCGCGGCGTCGTGCTCGTGCCGTCGACCCATGCCTGCAGGTGCACGCCGGCCGCACCCGTGTTGGTCATCGTCAGCGCGAGCGTCTTGCCGGAGCGGTTGACGCGGCCCTGGACGAAGAACTCGTACGGCAGCCGGCACGCGGTGTTGCGGCCGGCCGTTTGCGCCGGAACCGCGGTGGTCGTGGCCGGCGGAATCAGCACCGTCGAGCCGTTCGGGTCCATGTTGCTGGCCGCCGCCGGAATCGCCGGAATCGTCTGGTCGGGATTCGCGAAGTCGAACGCCGACGTGAGATCGCCGCACACCGTGCGGCGCCACGGCGTGATGTTGGTCTCCTGCAGCCCGAAGCGCGCTTCCAGAAAACGGATCACCGACGTGTGATCGAAGACCTGCGAGTTGACCTTGCCGCCTTTCGACCACGGCGAGATCACGAACATCGGCACGCGCGGGCCCAGCCCGATCGGGACGTCGCCGCTCGCGGCGCCGTCCGATGCGGCGCCGCTGCCGGCCACGAATTCCGCGGCCGTCGAGACCGTCGACCGGCCGGTGCCGGCGGCGGCGCTCGACGGGACGGCCGGCGGCACGTGGTCGAACAGGCCGTCGTTCTCGTCGTACATCACGACCAGCACGGTGCTGGCCCACACCGCCGGATTCGACGTCAGCGCGTTGAGCACGTTGCTGACATACCATTCGCCGCCGCTCGCGGCCCACGACGGGTGTTCGCAATACGCATAGGGCGCGGCGATCCACGATACCTGCGGCAGCGTGCCGTTCGCGACGTCGGCCCGCAGTTGACTGAACAGACGGGTGTCGTACTCCGTGCCGCCGCCGGTCGGGTCGATCTGCGTGCCGTCGAGCGCCGGCGCGAGCGGATCATTCGCGCCGAGGTTCTGGTACTGCTTGAAGTTCAGGATGACGTTGTCGCCGTAGTTGCCGTTCCACCAGAGATCCTTGCTCGACCCGTTGTATTCGCCGTAGCCGTGGCCGGCATCGAGGCCGTTGCCCTTGTCCTGGTAGAACTTCCACGTGACGCCGGCCGAGTTCAGGCGTTCCGGCATCGTGGTCCAGCCGGTGCCGGTCATCGTGTTCGTCGTGTACGGCGAATAGCCGGCGACGTTGCCGCAGCAGCCGGTCCACAGATACAGGCGGTTCGGGTCGGTCGGGCCGAGCATCGAGCAGTGGTACGCGTCGCATACGGTGAACGCGCTGGCCAGCGCGTAGTAGAACGGGATGTCGTTCTGCGTGAAGTAGTACATCGTGCCGCTGGTCTTCGCGGCGACCCAGTTGTCGTAGCGGCCGTTGTTCCATGCGCTGTGCGTGCCGCTCCAGCTGTGATCGAGGTCGCCGTAGTACGTGTCGCCGTTCGCGACGCCGGAAACGGGCGGCGACGGGTTGAACGGGAACACGTAGGACAGCGTCGATGGCTGGCGCCAGACCGGGTAGCCGCTGGAGATCACGACCGGCCGCGGATCGCCGAAGCCGCGCGCGCCGCGCAGCGTGCCGAGATAGTGGTCGAACGACCGGTTTTCCTGCATCAGGATGACGACGTGCTTGACGTCCTGGATCGTGCCGGTGACGGTGGCGGCCGGAATCGATTGTGCGCGCAGGATGCTTTCGGGCAGCATGCCCGTCACCGCGGTGGCGCCGGCGAGCTTCAGCGCATCGGCGAGGAACTGACGTCGTGTCGTGGGTTTGTTTTGCATGATCGCTCCTTGTCCTGGATGGCGGATGGGGCCGGGGCCGGTCAATGGCACGCGCTTGCGCAGTGCAGGACCGGCGCGGACGCCGAACCCGGTGCCGACGCGCGCGCGGCGGCGACAGTGCCCGCCGCGCCCGGGTCGCCGTCGCCGCAGGCGGCCAGCGCGCACAGCAGCGCGATCATGAAAACGCCGCGCCAGTGCGGAATACGGCTTTCCGCGGGGCGAGGCGGGACGACTTGATTTCGATCCGATTCGAATCGGATTCCTGATTGATCGGGATGGTTGCTGCGTGCTCCGTATTTCATTTCCCCTCCAGACATGAAAATGGACAGCAGAGAATATCGCCCGAATCAGAACAACTTCATGACAGGCCAGCCGCGTTTGCCGGCGACCTGGGAAAGCTTCGAGTCGGGATTGGTCGCGACCGGATGCGTGACGTAGTCGAGCAGCGGCACGTCGTTGATCGAATCGCTGTAGAAGTAGGTCCGTTCGAAATCGGACGGCAGGTAGCCGAGCGATTTCAGCCATGCCGCCGTGCGCACGATCTTGCCTTCCCGGAAACTCGGCACGCCGATGCTGCGCCCGGTGAACCGCCCGGCCGGCGTGCCGTCGTCGGTATCGAGCTCGATGCCGAGCAGGTGCTCGATCCCGAACTCGGCCGCGATCGGCCGTGTGACGAAGACGTTGGTCGCCGTCACGATGCAGCAGAGATCGCCGTTCTCGCGATGCCGGTCGACCAGCGCGCGTGCCTCCGGTGTAATCGCCGGCCGGATCACCTCGTCCATGAACTGCGCATGCCACCGTTCGAGCTGCGCGCGCGAGTAGCGCGTGAGCGGCGCGAGCGTCACGGCGAGATACGCATCCATGTCGAGCGTGCCGGCCGCATAGTGGCCGTAGTGCTCGTCGATCAGCGCCGTGTGCGCGTCGTCCTCCTGCCAGCCGACCCGCGTGATGAAGCGGCTCCAGGCCTGGTCGCTGTCGAGCGGCAGCAGCGTGTGATCGAGGTCGAACAGCGCGAGATTCTTGTGCATGGGCCTTTCCCTGTATGGCGTATTTACGCGCCGATGAGCTTCTCGATCGCGTCCCTGGCGTTTTTCCCGTCGATGGTCGTGACGCCGTCGAGCCACTTCGACAGCACGCCCGGGTTCTTCTTCGCCCATTCCTTCGCGACCGCGACCGGATCGGCGTGATTCATGATCGGCACCATCAGCTGGTTTTCCTCGTCGGTCGTGAATTTCAGGTTGGTCAGCAGCCGGCCGACGTTCGGGCAGCGTTCGAGATAGCCGGGCGTGACGAGCGTGTAGACCTTCGCCGAGCCGTAGTTCGGACCGAACACGGTGTCGCCGCCGTCGAGATACGCGATCTTGTAGTTGATGTTCATCGGATGCGGCTCCCACGCCAGGAACACGATCATCCGGTGTTCCTGCACCGCGCGCGTGACCTGGACGAGCATCCCGGCCTCGCTCGATTCGACCAGCTTGAAGCCGCCGAGCCCGAATTCGTTCCTGTCGATCATCCGCTGGACCAGTGCATTGCCGTTGTTGCCGGCGCCGATCCCGTAGATCTTGCCGTCGAGCTGGTCGCGGAATCTGGCGATGTCGGCGAAGCTCCTGAGGCCCTTGTCCGACGCATACTGCGGCACGGCCAGCGTGTAGCGCGCGCCGACCAGGTTGGGTTGCGGCAGCAGGTGCACGGCGCCGGCATCGACGAACGGCTTCACGGTCGGCGTCATGCTCGGATCCCAGTAGCCGAGGAACGCATCGATCTGCGCCTTCTTCACGCCGGCCAGCACGATCGGCGGCGACGCGATCGTCTTGGTTGCCTCGTAGCCGAGCCCGTCCAGGAGCATCATCGCGACGCCGGTGGTGGCCGCGATGTCGCTCCAGCCCACGTCGCCGAGGGTCACCTTCCTGCAGGTATCGCCCTCGGACGCATGAGCGGGTGCCGTTAAAAATGCCGCCAGCAGCGTCGCAGCCAGCATCCATGCTTTCTTGATCATGATGGTCTCCTAAGCAAGTGTTTCGGATCGTGTTACCTGATTGGTCTGACGATTGATCGTGTGGATCGGATGAAACAAACGAACCTGGGTCTGGCTTTGTCGTTTTGCGTACCGTATATTAGAACGCACAAAATCGCAAGATTGCACAAAAATACAACCCGGCGAACGCGAAGGCGGCCGGGCGAAGCCGGGGCGAGCCGCGCAGCGGTCCGTGCGGTCCGTGCGTCATCAAGTGAATCCGTCAGGAAGGAGTGTTCGAATGATCAGTCAGCTGGAAATCGTTTCCCGCCTGTTGCTGGCGGCCCTGCTCGGCAGCATCGTCGGCATCGAGCGCGAGCGTCTGTCATGGGCGGCCGGGTTGCGCACGCATATGCTGGTGGCCGTGGGCGCCGCGCTGGTGATGATCGTGTCGGCGTTCGGCTTCGCGGATATCCAGGAGGCGAAGAACGTGTCGCTCGACCCGTCGCGGGTCGCCGCGCAGGTCGTATCGGGTATCGGTTTTCTCGGCGCGGGGTCGATCATGTTGCGCGGCGAGATCATCCGCGGGCTGACGACCGCGGCGAGCCTGTGGGTCGTCGCGGCGGTCGGACTGGCGGTGGGCGGCGGCATGTACGTGGCCGCGATCGCCGCGACGGCGATCGTGCTGGCGATCCTGGCCGGGCTGAAGCCGATCGAGAAGCGCTTTTTCGCCGCGCGGCAGCGCTGGGGCGTGCGCATCCTCGCGAGCCGAGGCGCCGTGAAACTGACGTCGCTGCAGTCGATGCCCGGCATCGACCAGGCGCGCATCGTCCAGTTCATCATCGAGCAGGACGACGCGACACCCGACGACGACCGCATCCACGTGGTGTTCTCGAAGATGACGAGCCGCGAATTCCAGGTGGTCCGTCAATCGCTGCAGACCCTCGTCGGCGTCAAAAAAATGGAAGAAAGCGCCGGGTAGACGGCCGTTCGAATAAGATTGACAGACTTTTCCGAGGACATTTCATGTGGCAAGAAGAGCGATACCAGAGGATCCGGCTTCTGTTATCGAAGATGCAGCGCGTGTCCACCGACCGAATCATGGCCGACCTGAACGTGTCGCGCGAAACCGTGCGCCGCGATCTCGTCGACCTCGAGGCGCTCGGTGAACTGAAGCGTGTGCACGGCGGCGCGGTGCAGGTCGGCGACGAAGCGCCGATCGCCGAGCGCGCGCAGACGCACGTGAAGGCGAAGCTGGCGATCGCGCGCGCGGCCGCGCGGCTCGTCACGGGCTCGCAGACGCTGTTCATCGACGCCGGCACGACCACCACGCTGCTGGCCGAGGAACTGGCGAAGTTGTCGGGCCTCACGATCGTCACGAACTCGATCGACGTCGCGCTGAAGATGCGCTCGAGCGACCCGGCGCAAGGCAGGAACGAAACGATCCTGCTCGGCGGGATGATTGGCAGCCGCGCGGCCGCGACGGTCGGCGACGGCACGGTCGCCGAGATCTTCCGCTACCGCGCCGATCTCGCGCTGCTGTCGCCGGTGGGCGTCGATGCCGTTCGCGGCGCGACGAACTACGACCGGATGGAAACCGAGGTGGCGCGCGCGATGGTGAGCAACGCGGCGGACGTGGCGATCCTGGCCGATTTCAGCAAGCTCGGCACGAACAGCCGGATCAGCTTCTGTGAGCCCGCTCGGATCGGCACGCTGGTGACCGACCAGAAGGCGGAATCGGTCGACAGCTACAAGCGCATCAGGAAGGCCGTCGGGAACGTCGTGCTGGCATAGCGCCCGCGGGCAGGGGCGATCGGCTGCCGTCTACGGCCCATGTGGCCCGCCGTTTGCACCCGGACCGCTGTCGGCCGACGACGGCGCGCCGCCGCCGTTCCCGGGCGCCGACCGGCTGCCCGCGCCGCGCTGCGTGAAGCGGCTCGTCGGCATCGTCGCGCGCCTGCCGGGGGCCGGGCGCGGCGTTTTCCGTGCAGGCCATCGTGTATGCTTGCCCGCATCGATCACTCGGCGGACAACATGAAGACTTCGGCACACCCCAAGCCTGAGGTGCGGTTCAGGATGCGTATCCAGCAGGCCGACACGATTGCGCTCGGCCCGGGCAAGGTCGCGCTGCTCGAGGCGGTGCGCGAGCACGGTTCGATTTCGGCGGCGGCGCGCAGCCTGAAGATGTCGTACCGGCGCGCGTGGCTGCTGATGGACGAACTGAACCGTTCGCTGAAATCGCCCGCGACGGTGTCCGAGCATGGCGGGCAGAGCGGCGGCGGCAGCGTGCTGACGCCGGTCGGCGAGGAGATCATCCGCCTTTATCGCGGGATCGAGGCGCGCGCTTACGCGGCGTGCGCGGACGACATCGCCGCGCTCACGAAAATGGTGCGTCGCTGACGGGGGCGTTGTGCCGGCGCTGGCCTACCCGTGCCGCAAGCAGAAGCGTGACGGGTCGCTCGCGGCGCCATCCGGCGCGATGACGTCGCGTGCCCGTGCATCGAGCCGTCCGATCAATTCGACGAAGCTCGCGACGCTGGCGGTCCGCAACGGGTAGTACGCGATGTGGTGGCGTTCGCAGATACGCTTGAGCAGGTTCATCGAATCGTGATCGATGCAGTCGACCGGGAAGACGACCATCTGCGCGCCCGGCAGCGCGGCGGCCAGCAGGCCCTTGCGATCCTCGACGCCGCCGTCGTGCAGCGTCACTTCGCCGCCCGACGCCTCGACGATCCGCCGGATCGCCCGGTTCGAACCGGGCCGCCCGCCGACGTAGACGACGCGCCTGCCCTGCAGCATCGACAGCGCATTCGTCGCCGGGGCGGCCGGGTCGGCCGCCGACGCCTGCACCGCCTGTTCGATCGCGCTCGCCTCCGCGCGCAGCGTCTTTACCATCGCCGTCAGGTCGTCGAGCCGCGCGCGCATCGCGCGGGCGCTCGCCTGTTCCGCGGCGATCCGCTCCTCGGCGGCCTCGCGGCGGCTCGTGTGCAGCGCAAGCCGTTCGTCGCGCGCGGTCAGCGCCTCGCGCAGTTCGTGCACTTCGTCGCGCAACGCGCTTTCGGCGGCCAGCGGCCGCGCGTGGTGGCGGGCGTGGAGCGCGTCCCGTTCCTGCAGTGCTGCGTCGCGCTGCGTGCTCATCTCGTGCAGGCGTGCCTGCTGCCGTTCGAGCTTCGCATGCAATGCCGCGTTCTCTTCCTCCAGCGCGACCAGCCGCCGGATATCGGCGCGATTGGCCGCGCCGACCAGGTGCGACAGCATGTGCAGGTCGCCGAATGCGGCCTGGCGCACGCCCATCGTCGTGCGCGGATGCGTCATCAGTGCCCAGTACGCGGGCGGAATGTCGCCGCGCTTGAGCGATTCCTTCCAGCGCGTGAGCAGTTCGTCCGCGTCCTTTGCGTTGTCGAACGCGCGTATCGCGCCCGCATGGCGTTCGTCGAGCGCCTTGTGCAACGCCTTGGCGCCGGCCGTGCCGTCGATCGCGAGCGCGACGGCCGCGTGATGGATGTCGAGGTCGGTCGCACGCTGCCGGTCGAGGTCGGTGAACTTCGGCACGAGCTTGCGCAGTTCGTGCGTGGTCAGGCAGGTGCCGATGATCGAGCAGTGCAGGTTCGCATCGAGTTCGGACAGGCGCGCGCGGCGCTTCAACTTGGCCTGTTGCGCGCGGGACGGCGCGCAGCACGCGTCGATCCGCGCGCCGGTGGCCGCGGACGGAAGGCCGCCGGACGACGGGAGATCCGCCGTGCGGGCCAGGCGAAAGGGCGGAGCGTGCATGTTGACCTCTATCCGGCACGATCGGACCGGAGACGGATGCGCGAAAGATTTGCGAAATATACCACGGAATATAACGGGAACAATTCCGGGGAAACCATCGGGCGATGCGGGGGATGGTCAGCAGGACAGCGCCGGACGGCAGGGTTGCGGTAGCGCGGCCGGCGCCGCGGGCGAAAGGGGGAGCGATGCCGGCGCGTGGCGCGCCATCACGGATTCGACGCACAGCCCGACGAACAGCACGTCGACGCGCTCGAGCGCGGCAACCGCGTCGCGCATCGCGACCGGGTCGTTGCTGAACGAATCGGAAAACACGTCGTCGCGCGTGCGTTCGAGGCCGCGCGCGTGGCCGATCGCGCGTTCGAGGTCGGGCAGGCGCGTGAAGCGGGCGGCGCGTGCGTCGCGTTCGAGCGTCGCCAGCAGTTCACGAAAGCCCATTGCCGACAACGCTTCGTCCGGCATCGCGCCGGTGTGCGCGGCGGAGAGCATCCGGATGAAACGCACGATGCTGCCGCGCAGGCGCCGGAACGCGTCGACGACATCCGTGACCTGCCGCGCCCGGGTGTCGCTCGACAGCGGCTTGAGTGCGCTGATCTTGCGTGCGAGCGCCTGTTCCCGGGCGGTGCGCGGCGGGGTGCGATCCGTCGACGTGCGGGCCATGCTGCTTCTCCGGGTGGGCAAGGTTTCGATATATTCTACGGAATATATCGAGGACGCAAAAAAAGACGACACCGTGCCGCAAGGCAGGGTGTCGTCAACGGCCTGAACGGCCGCGCTCATCGGTTGACCGTCGCCGGCTGCGGCCGCGCGCGCGTCACGGGCGGACGGCAGGCACGATGCCGGGCGTCTCGCCGACGGTCGTGCGGCCACCGTCGCGAAAGAACGCCTGCTCGGCGGCATTGTTCATGACGAGGATGCTGATGCGGCGATTGGTCGGCTCGTCCGACACGTTCCGGTCGAGCGGCAGCACATCCGCGAGCCCGCGCACCTGCAGCAGCTTCGCTTCCCGCAACCCGCCGGCGACCAGCGCGCGCCGCGCGGCGTTCGCGCGATCGCTGGACAACTCCCAGTTCGAATAGCCGGTCGGGCCGCCGGGATAGGGCGTCGAATCGGTATGGCCGGCGATCGACACGCGGTTGTCGACCTCGTCGAGCGCCGCGCCGACTTGCGCGAGGATCGCGGTCGCATAGCTTTCGGGTTGCGAACTGCCCGACGCGAACATCGGCCGCTTGAGCGAATCGACGATCTCGATGCGCAGGCCCTCGTGGGTGATCGCGATCCGGATCTGGTCCTGGTAGGCGCGCAACGACGGACTCCGTGCGATCGCCGCGGTCAGCTTTGCCTTCAGGCGCTCGAGTTTTTGCGTATCGGCGTTGTCGGCGACGGCTGCGGGCGAGCTGGCCGGCACCGGTGGCGCTTTCGTGTCGATGGCCGGCGCGGGGTCCGACAGGTCGCGGCCGCCACCCTGCACGACGCTCGGGCGCGGCGCCTGGGCGTCTTTCCCGCCGGACAGGAGCGTCGACAGCGGCGTATTGAAGTAGTCCTCGATCCCTTGTTTGTCATACTTCGAGACGGAGCCGAGCAGCCACATCAGCAGGAAGAACGCCATCATCGCCGTGACGAAATCGGCGTACGCGATTTTCCATGCACCGCCGTGGTGGGCGTCATGGTCGCCGCCTTTCTTGCGGCGCACGACGACGCGCGATGCCGAGGCGGGCTGCTTCGACGAACTGGAGCGATGGTCGGCCATGGCGTGTTCCGTTTCCTCGCGTATCCGTTATGCAGCCTTGGGCGACTTGGTCGCGCGGACGGCGTCGTCGAGCTCCTTGAAGCTCGGGCGATCGGCGGTGAACAGCACCTTGCGGCCGAACTCCACCGCAACCGACGGCGCGTAGCCGCTCATCGACGCGAGCAACACGGCCTTCACGCACTGGAACGGCTTGGCCGCGGCACGGCCTTTCGCGTTGAGCAGATCCGCGAGCGGACCGATGAAGCCATAGGAGAGCAGGATGCCGAGGAAGGTGCCGACGAGCGCGCCGGCGATCATCTTGCCGAGCACGGCGGGCGGCGCGCCGACCGAGCCCATCGTATGCACGACACCCATCACCGCGGCGACGATGCCGAACGCCGGCAGGCCGTCGGCCATCTTCTGGATGGCGTTGGCAGCGACCGACGCCTCCGCATGATGCGTATGCAGCTCTTCATCCATCAGGTCCTGCATCTCCAGCACGTTCACGTTGCCGCTCGACATCATCCGCAGGTAATCGACGATGAAGTCGAGCAGGTGATGGTCGGCGAGCACATGCGAATATTTCTGGAACAGCGGGCTTTGTTCGGGCGCATCGACGTCGGCCTCGAGTGCCATCATGCCGTCCTTGCGCGCCTTGTGCAGCAGCTCGTACAGCAGCGCGATCAGTTCGACGTACTGCTGTTTCGTATAGCCGCCGCCCTTGAAGCAGGTCGGCAGGGTCTTGATGGTCTTCTTCAGCGTCGTGACGGGATTGCTGACGACGAACGCGCCCAGCGCGGCGCCGAAAATGCACAGCAGCTCGAACGGCTGCAGCAAGGCAGGCAAATGGCCGCCCACGCCGACAAAACTGCCGATCACCGACCCGATCACGACGATCCATCCGATGGCTACAAACATGATTACCTCGTCCGCGACGTGCGCTGCTGGTTCCGTTGTCGATAAGCGGGCGGGACAGCCCGGCTGTCTCGCTCCATGCCCGCGACGCGATGCCGGTCGGCGGGTGTTGATGCAATAACGGCGCGCGTCGCGGCGGCTGAACCCGTGATTCCACGCATTCCGCGCGATTCGTGCGTGGCACACGTTTGCGGGCGCCGAAGCGCGCGATTTTGTTGATCGAGGTCAAAAAGTACGTGGCGATCGCGCGAGTTTCCGAGTGGAGGCGACCCGGAAACGTCCGCAGCCGAACGGCCTGGCCCGCACGCCGGCAGGGTTTTCATCAGGACATCCAACGCGCTGCACGATCCATCATGGAGAAAGCGCTGTCGCAGCCAACCGCAGGAGGGTGCCCCGTGAATTCCGATTCCACGCCTTCGACCGCCTTCGTGTTCGCCGGCGGCGGCAGTCTGGGCGCGATCGAGGTCGGCATGCTCCGTGAGCTGATCGCGAGCGGCGAACGGCCCGATTGCGTCGTCGGCGCGTCGGCGGGCGCGATCAATGCCGCCTATTTCGCGGGCCGGCCAGACAGGGACGGCGTCGCGATGCTCACCGCGCTGTGGTGCAGCATCCGCCGCCAGGACATCATGCCGTTCTCGATGCGCGGCATCGTCGCGATGCTGCTGCGCAACCGGCCCCATCTGGTCGAGGCCGACGCGCTGCGCCTGCTGCTGGAAAAGAACCTGCCGTACCGGCGGATCGAGCAGGCCGCGCTGCCGCTGCACATCGTCGCGACCGACGTGCTGAGCGGTCGCGAAGTCGTGCTGTCCGCCGGCCCGGTCGTGGATGCCGTGCAGGCCAGCGCGGCGATTCCCGGCGTGTTTCCGTCGGTCCGCATCGGCGGCGTGGAATTGGTCGACGGCGGCGTCGCGAACAATACGCCGATCTCCGTCGCGATCGCGCTCGGCGTCAAGCGGATCGTCGTGCTGCCGGCCGGGTTCGCCTGTGCGTTGCGCGTGCCGCCGCGCAGCGCGATCGCGCATGCGACGCACGCGCTGACGCTCGTGATCGCGCGGCAACTGGTGCGCGATCTGGAGCTGTACGCGGCCCGCGCGCACATCCATGTCGTGCCGCCGCTCTGCCCGCTCGAGGTGTCGTCATACGATTACTCGAAGTGCGCGCAACTGATCGACGCGGCGGCGCAACGCACGCGCATGTGGATCGATGCCGGCGGGCTCGCGCAATGTGCGATTCCCGACCCGCTGCGCGAGCACGATCACGCCGCGGCGCTGTCGCATTGAGGCGCGCTCGCGCGCCGCTCGAACGCGTGACCGGCGCACGCGGGCCGCCGGTCCTCTGCCCGGAAATCCGACGTGTACCTGAAAAAAGCGGCACCGTGCCATCCGCTCCGGTGCCGCCAACGGCCTGAACGGCCGCACGGGTCAGTCGATCGCGCGCATCGCGTGGCGCGGTTCCTGATAGCTGCGCAGCCCGGTGACGCCGAGTTCGCGGCCGATCCCGCTGAGCCCGAAGCCGCCCCAGCACACGTGCGGGTAGATCAGCTGCGGCGCATTGATCCACACGAGCCCCGCCCGCACGCGCTGCTGGAATTGCTTCGCGACGTCGGCATCGCGCGTGACGACGGTCGCGACGAGCCCGTAACGCGTGTCGTTCGCGAGTGCGATCGCTTCGTCGTCGGTGCGGAACGATTTCACGCAGGCGACGGGGCCGAATATTTCGTCGGTCCACAACGGGTTGTCGGCGGCCGGCTCGGCGATCACGACGGGCGCCATGAAAAAGCCTTCGCCGCCGGCCTCCGCGACCCGTCCGCTGAACGCAATGCGTGCGCCCGCGTCGATGCCCTGCTGGAGCATCGCTTCGACGCGCGCACGCTGCGCGGCCGAGATCAGCGGCCCCATCGCGACCTGTTCGTCGGCCGGCGGCGCGACGACGAGTGCGCGCACGGCCGTCTCGAACGCGGTCATGAAGCGGCGGTAGAGGCTGTCGTGCACGAGAATGCGCGCGGTGGCCGAGCACATCTGGCCCGCGTTCGTGAACGCGCCCGCAATCGCGAGCGGTACCGCGACGTCGAGATCCGCATCGTCGCAGACGATCAGCGACGACTTGCCGCCGAGTTCGAGCGTCACGCGCTTCATGTCTTCGGCCGCGGCCCGCATCACCTTGCGGCCGGCCGCCGTGCTGCCGGTAAACGAGATCTTGTCGATCAGCGGATGCGCGGTCAGTGCCGCGCCGACCTCGGCGCCGCCGTTCACGACGTTGACGACGCCGGCCGGCACGCCGGCTTCGGCGACGATGTCGAGCAGCGCGTGCTCGGTCGGCGACGTGAGTTCGGACGGCTTCAGCACGACCGCGCAGCCGGCCGCGAGCGCGGGCGCGAGCTTCCACGCGGTCGTGACCATCGGGAAGTTCCACGGCATCACCAGGGCGGCGACGCCGACCGCGTCGTGGAACCGCTCGGCCGTGACGGCGTCGCTCGGCAGTGCGACGGGCTCGGCCGCGAACAGCGCTCGGTCTTCGCACAGCTTCGCGTAGTACGCGAACGTCGCGGCGACGTCGCCGACGTCGGCGTCGGCCTCGAACGGCGGCTTGCCGCTGACCTGCATCTGCAGCGCGGCCAGCCGGTCGCGTGCGGCTTCGACGCGCTCGGCGATCGTCGCGAGCACGCGGCCGCGCGCGGCGGGCGGCGTGTCGCGCCAGCCGGCGAAGGCGTCGCGCGCGGCGCGCACCGCGGCGTCGACGTGCGCGGGCGTCGCGAATTCCTGCCAGCCGATCGCGTCGCCGGTCGATGCGTTGAAGATCGGCGCGCCGGCCGTATCGGAATGCGTGCGGACCGGCTGGCCGGCGATGCGCGCGGCGGGCAGCACGAACGCGGTTGCGGAACGGGAAAGTTCGGCGATGGACATGGGCGTCATCCTGTCGGTCGGGTTAGCGGTAGGCGACGCCCGGCATCACGCAGAGCATCTCGAACGCGAGGTTCGCGCCCGTGAGCGCGGTGGTGCCGGCCGGATCGTACGGCGGCGACACTTCGACGAGGTCCGCGCCGACGATGTTCAGGCCCTTCATCCCGCGCACGATTTCGAGTCCCTGCTGAATGGTGAGGCCGCCGATTTCCGGCGTGCCGGTGCCGGGCGCGAACGACGGGTCGAGCCCGTCGATGTCGAAGCTCAGGTAGACCGGCGTGTCGCCGACGCGTTCGCGCACCTGCGCCATCAGCGGCACGAGCGACTTGTTCCAGCATTCTTCCGCCTGCACGACGGTGAAGCCCTGCTCGCGGCACCAGTCGAAATCGTCCGCGTGGTAGCCGGTGCCGCGCAGGCCGATCTGCGTGACCTTGTCGCATTGCAGCAGTCCGTCTTCCACCGCGCGGCGGAACGGCGTGCCGTGCGCGATCTTCTCGCCGAACATCGTGTCGTTCACGTCCGCATGCGCATCGATATGCACGACGGCAACCTTGCCGTACTTTTTATGCAGCGCGCGCAGGATCGGCCATGCGATCGTGTGGTCGCCGCCGAGCGTGATCGGCCGGCAGCCGTTCGCGACGATCTCGTCGTAGGCCTCCTCGATGCGGCGCACCGAGTCCTTCAGGTCGTACGGGTTGGTCGCGACGTCGCCGATGTCGGCCACCTGCAGCGAATCGAACGGCGCCGCGCGCGTGGCCATGTTGTACGGGCGCAGCAGCACGGATTCGGTGCGGATCTGGCGCGGGCCGAAGCGCGAGCCCGAGCGGTTCGACGTGCCGAGGTCGAGCGGCACGCCGACGAAGCACACGTCGAGGCCGTCGGTCGTCGCGGCCTGCGGCAGCCGCATCATCGTGGCGATGCCGCCAAAACGCGGCATGTCGTTGCCGCCCATCGGTTGATTGAGTTCGCGGGGCATGGGGCCGTCTCCTTTTTCCAGGGTAAAGCGATCGGCCGATGGTAGAGGAGAACGCCTGCGCGAAGATTTTGAAGTCGCAACGTTTACATCGACGGGTCTCGATGCGAGTGGCGCCGCCGCATCGACGCCGCGCAACCGAAGGCGGCCGCGCGGCCGGCGCGGGCGGCGGGCGGTCAGCGGGAGAGGACGGGCGGCGTGGCGGCGTCGTGCGATCCGGCGGAAGGGAACGCGGTGGTGGCCGAGCCCCACGCGGCGAGTTCGCGTTTGGTCCGCACGCCGAGCTTCGCGAACGCGCGCTTCACGTACGACTCGGCCGACGCGACGCGCACGCCGAGGATGCCGGCGGTCTCGGGCACGGTCTTGCCGGAGAGCAGGTGCTTGCAGGTTTCGTATTCGCGTTTCGACAGCTTCACGCCGTCGGCGGCGATGCGCGCGTCGAACTGCGCGAGCGGATGGATCTCCGGTGTCGGATGCGCGACGCGCCGCACGGCGGTGGTCGACGCGTGGAGTTCGAGCAGCGGGAACAGCACGTCGCTGATGCCGCGGAAGCGGTTCATCTCGGCGAGCGTGAACGGCGGCCGGTCGCGGCCGCGCTCCAGCGCGATCGAGTGCTGCGAATAGCGCGTGCCGCGCGCGAGCACGCATTCGTGGCCGATCTGCACGTCGTCGAACAGCCGCTGACGGAATTCGCCGGGCGGGATCGCCGCGATGTCGCGCACGACGAGCATCGTGCCCGTCTTGCCGCGCAACCCGGCGAACAGCGGGTCGCTGTCGAGAAAGCGCTCGTAGTAGAGCGTCATCACGTCGGAGATTTCATGAGGGGCGGTGCCGATGCCGCTGCTGCCGATCCATTCGCATCGGTAGCCGGTGGGCATCGTGCCGTCGACGCGCGAGCGTTCGACGTGCGCGACGTCGAGCGGCACGACGTCGTTCAGCAGTTGCGTGAGGCGCGGCACGAAGTGAGGCGTGCCGACCGTCTCGATCAGCTCGCCCAGCGCCTTGAACGACACGTTGAAGCGGTCGTTGTCGCGGTGGAAGGGGTTCACGTTGAGCAGCATGCGGTTCCCCGGTGAAAAGCGGCGCGATTGTAGCGTCGGCAACGGAAAACGTCATTAGGGGGAAACACCGTCGGTTGTCCTGCCGACCTGCGCGCCCCCGCAAAACATCGTTTGTCCCCCCTGAAGGGGGGCATACCGGGGCAGTGTAAATGAGTAACTTTGTCTCTGCTTTTTTCAATCAAGAGACGAAAGATTCCGATGACCAAACTGATCAAGGACATCCTGCCGCTGGGCGCAGGCGTGGGCGAATTCACGAAGCTCGACTTCGGGATGGACGAAAGCGACTGGCGCGCGGCCGAAGGCAAGAGCGGCAACTACATCGTCGGCTGGTGGGAAGGCAAGGCCGGCTCGGTGGAGTTTCCGGAAACCGCGGCCGACGAAGCGGTGTGGCTCGTCGAGGGCCGGATCGCGCTGACCGACGTCGAAGGCAACCGCAAGGAATTCACGCCGGGCCAGGGCTACCTGCTGCCGGCCGGCTTCGCGGGCCGCTGGGAGACGATCGAGGACGCGAAGAAGTTCTACGTGCTGCTCGAACAGTCGTGATGTCCGAAGCCGCCGCCGGGGTGTCGTCGTCCGTGTGACGCGCATCCGGCGGCGGTTTCGTTTTTCGCGTGTGATGGCTGAGATCATGGAAATGGAAGTCAACGAAGCAAAACAGACCGCGCCGGTGCAGGCGCCGCGTGGCACGCCGGTCGCACCGGTCGCGCTGGGCGTCGCGGCGGCGCTCGCGAATACCAGGCTGTTCCCGTACTGGCTCGACAACCCGGCCGCGCCGGCCACCGAGCCGGAACTCGTCGGCGACGTGACGGCCGACCTGCTGATCGTCGGCGGCGGCTTCACGGGGCTGTGGTCGGCCGTGCAGGCGAAGGAACAGATGCCGCACCTGAACGTGGTGCTGATCGAGGCGGGCAAGGTCGCGCACGGCGCATCGGGCCGAGCGGGCGGGATCATCTCGACGTCGGTGATGCACGGGCTGCCGAATGCGGTGCGCGTGTTCCCGAACGACATCGCGGAACTCGAGGCGTTCGGCCATCACAACCTCGATGGCTTCGAGGAAACGCTGAAGCGCTACGACATCGACGCCGACATCGAGTGGAACGGCGAGATGACGGTGGCGGTCGATCCCGAGCACCTCGCGCACCTGAAGGGCGACTACGACCTGCATCGCGAGTACGGCCACGACGTCGTGCTGCTGAACCGCGAGGAAACGCTCGAACAACTGAATTCGCCGCTGTTCGCGGGCGCGCTGTGGTCGCGCAACCGCAGCGGCATCGTGCATCCGGCGAAGCTCGCGTGGGGGCTGAAGCGCGCGGCGCTGTCGCTCGGCGTGAAACTGTACGAGCACACGCCGCTGACGACCGTGACCGACGAAGGCGGCACGGTGTTCGTGACGACGCCGAAGGGCAGCGTGCGCGCGCCGCGTGTCGTGTTCGGCAGCGGCACCGCGAAGGTCGGGATTCCGGACATCAACCGCCGCGTGATGCAAGTGCGCGATCACGTGCTCGCCACCGAGCCGCTGACCGACGAGCAGCTCGCGCGGATCGGCTGGAAGAATCGCCAGGGCGTGTACGACACGCGCACGCAGCTCAACTATTTCCGGCTGACGAAGCACAACAACATCATCTTCGGCGGCCTCGTCAGCTATCACTTCGACGGCGATCCGGAGCCGCACCAGGACGGCCGGCGCGAAACGTACTACCGGCTCGCGGAAGCGTTCTACCGCACGTTCCCGCAACTGAGCGACGTGCGTTTCTCGCACGCATGGGGCGGCCCGATCGATTATTGCTCGCGCGGCTCGGTGTTCGCGAAACGCTATCTCGGCGGCAAGGCCGTGTTCGTCGCCGGCTATACGGGTTTCGGCGTCGCGGCGAGCCGGTTCGGCGCGTTCATGGGGCTGAACATCCTGTTCGACCGCGACAGCCCCGAGCGCAAGCTCGACATCGCGAACCAGAGCCCGAGCTACATCCCGCCGGAGCCGATGCGCTGGGTCGCCGCGAAGATCACGTTCCACGCGTTCGACGGCGCGGATGCCGAAGGCGGCTGGAAGCGCGCGTGGATCAGCGGCCTCAAGGCGATGGGCTTCCCGATGTAAGCGACACGGCGGCCCGGGCCGGGCCGCCGCCATATCCAACTCCCCCGAGGAGACGGTCCGCACCGCGGACACGGAGAGAGACATCGCATGAACGTTGTGAATCTGCAGGATGAAGCGCGGCAGGAAAGCGCGTTGTTCGTCGTCGTGATGCTGCTGCTCGGCATCCTCGGACCGACGGTCTTTCTCGGACTGCCCGCGATCGTCGGGCAGGTCGAGCGCCATTGGGGCTTCGGCGAAGCGGCGCTCGGGCTGTCGAGCTTCATCGAGGTGCTCGGCGAATCGACGGGCACGCTGCTCGTCGCGTTCGTGCTCGGCCGCCAGCCGGTCCGGCTCGTGCTCGCGGGCGCGGTGACGCTCGCGGCCGGCGCGAATCTCGGCACGCTCGCGACGCACGGGCTCGCCGCCTATTCGACGCTGCAGTTCGTCGCGGGCGTCGGCTCGGGCGGGCTGAACGGGATCGCGCTGCGCTACCTGTCGTATTCGCGCGCGCCGGAACGCAATCTCGGGATCATGCTGATGGGGCAGGTGATGTGGAGCATGGTGCTGCTTGCGTATGTCTTCCCGATGCTGAGCGGCACGTGGGGCGCGCGCGGCGTGTTCGGTTTCGTCGCGTGCGTGCTCGGCATGTTCGTGCTCGCGACACCGCTGTTCCGCCGCGGCGAGACAATGGCCGCGCCGACGCCGGTCGGGGTTGCCGGCCGCATCGACCGCCAGGGCGCGATGCTCGTGCTGTGCGCGCAGCTCGCGCTGTACGGCGGCGTGGGCGTCGTATGGACCTTCCTCGAGAAGATCGGCACCGATGCGGGCCTGAGCGGCAAGTCGGTGTCGCTCGTGCTCGGCATCGCGAACGTCGCGAGCCTCGTGATCTGCGCGGCGATGCCGAAGCTCGGTGCGGGCGCGGGCCTGCGTCGCTGGACGCTCGTGAACCTCGGCGGCTGCGCGGTCGCGGCCGTGCTGCTCGCGATGCCGGCGTCGGTCGCGACGTTCACGCTCGGCGCGATCGTGTTCATCGGCTGCTGGACCGGCGGCGCGCTGCTGATCTACGCGACGATTCCGCAGTACGACCTGATCGGCCAGTCGGCCGCGCTGTCGCCGGGCTGCGTCGCGCTCGGCTATGGAGTGGGCTCGGTCGCGGGCGGGTCGCTGATCGAGCGCGCGGGCACGCAGTCGGCATTGATCGCGGCGATCGCGCTGTGCGCGGCGGCGTTCCTCTGCTACGGGCGGCTGCGGCCGGCCGTGTTCGGCATCGCGCGCCCGCTCGCGGCGGTATCGGAGTGACAGGGTTGCGACGCGCGCCGCTGCCGATGGCGGCGCGCGTCCCGTTCGGTTCATCGGCGAAGGCGGCGGGCGGGGCGCGCGAGGCGCGCCGTGCCGGCCTGGCAACGCGCGTACGCGCAGCGGCTTGACGCATGTTTTCGAATACCACCGATCTCGATCTCCGGCTCATCCGGGTCTTTCTGGCCGTCGTCGACGCACGCGGCATCACGGCTGCCGAGGCGTCGCTCGGCGTGCGGCAGTCGACCATCAGCACGCAGCTGTCGGCGCTCGAGGCGCGCGTCGGCTTCAAGCTGTGCGATCGCGGGCGCGGCGGCTTTCGGCTGACGTCGAAGGGCGAACGCTTCGCGGCCACGGCGCGTACGCTCGTCGCGGCGACCTCCGAATTCGTCGCGCGCGTGCGCGACATCGACCGCAAGCTGGTCGGTACGCTGTCGATCGGCCTGATCGGCCAGGCGCCGCTCGTCGAGAACGCGCGGGTGGCCGACGCGATCGGCGCGTTTCGCCAGCGCGACCAGGCCGTCACGTTCTCGATGAAGGTCGCCTCGCCGCAGGAGCTCGAGGAAAGCCTCGTCAACAACCAGCTCGATCTCGCGATCGGCTATTTCTGGCATCGCGTGCCGGGCCTGCTCTATACGCCGCTGTTCACCGAGCAGCAGGTGATCTATTGCGGGCGCGGGCATCCGCTGTTCCATGCGTCGCGGCCCGTGACGGCGGACGATCTGCAGCTTCACGACTGGGTGTGGCGTACCTACCCGGTGCCGGAGGAGCAGTATCCGTTGCCGGAGCGCCGCGTGACCGCGAGCGCGGACAGCATCGAGGCCGCGACCATCCTGATCCTGTCGGGCGGCCATCTCGGCTATCTGCCCGCGCATTACGCGGAGCCGTTCGAGCAGCGCGGGCTCGTGAAGGCCGTCGGCCGCGCGACGTTCAGCTTCGACGTGCCGCTGCATCTCGCGATGAAGCGCAGCACGAGCGACAAGCCGATCGTCGACGCGTTCTGCGAGGACTTGCTGCGCGCCTTCAACATCAAGGCGGCCGCGCTGGCCGCGTAAATCCGGGCCGCGCGCTCAGCAGTCGACGAGCGTCCAGTCGAACAGCTCGCGGCGCGTGCGCACGCCGAGCTTCGCGAACGCGCGCTTCACGTACGACTCGGCCGTCGACAGCTTCACGTCCAACTGCTGCGCGGCCTCGGGCACCGAGCGCCCGCACAGCATCAGCCGGCAGATCTCGTGCTCGCGGCGCGACAACTGCACGTCCTGGCGTTCGAGGCGCGCGTCGAAGCTCGCCTGCGATCCGACGTTCACCGATACCGTTGCCACGCGCCGCGCCGCGCAGGTACGCGCATGCAGCTCGAACATCGGGAACAGCAGATCGACCATCTGCCGGAAATGGAACAGCTCGTCCGTCGTGAACGCGGCCCGCCCGACGGCGCGCGCGAGCCCGAGCGCGTACTGCAGGTGCGCGGTGCCGTGCACGAGCAGGCATTCCTGCGCGATGCCGGGTTCGTCGAAGATGCGCCGGCGGAACTCGCCCTGCGCGATGCCGTCGACATGGCGCTGCACGAGCAGCGTGCCGGCCTTGCCGCGCAGCGGCGCGACCAGCGGGTCGGTCTGGCAATAGTGCTGGTAGTAAATGTCCATCACGCGCAGCGTATCGGCCGCGACACGCAGGCTGCCGCTGCCGAGCCATTCGACGACGAAGCCCGACGTGCTGCCCGCGTCCGCGCGCCAGCGTTCGAGGTGCACGGCGTCGGCGTGGATGCTGTCGTTGACGAACGCGGTGACCGCGCCGACGAAATCCGGCGTGCCGACCGCACGCAGCGTCGCGCCGAGCGTGTCGGGGCGCACGCCGATCAGGTAGTGGCCGCGGGCGGCGGGGTCGGGCTGGAGCAGTCGCATGGTCGGGTGCAGGCGGTCAGGGGACAGCGCGACGTTACGCGAACGCCGCGCGTGCGTCAGCCGGGTATTCACCGGTCAACCCCGCGGATTTCGCGCGTTGTCCCCAAAACGACGACAAGACCGGGTACGCGGTGGCGTGAATTCGCCGAAGCCCCCGCGGCGGGGGGGCATACCGGTGTGAATCGTCTGTCTATAGTGAAAGCACTTCGAAAACCTGATGACCACCGAGGACAGGCAATGCAGATTCAACCGACGCAGGTCGCCGCGACGCCGGCGGATTTCGTTCTGACCAACGCGAAGGTCTACACCGTCGATCCGCACCGGCCGTGGGCGCAGGCCGTTGCCGTGCGCGACGGCCGGATCGTCCACGTCGGCGACGTGGCGGCCGTGCAGGCGTACGTCGGTGCGCGGACGAAGGTCGTCGACGCGGCCGGCCGGCTCGTGCTGCCGGGCTTCGTCGAGTCGCACTGGCACTTCGAGACGACCGCGTTCGCGTTCCAGGCGTTCGTGAATCACGAGGATCCGCAGAAGGTGCTGGGCGCGCTGCGTGCCTACGTCGAATCGCATCCGGACGAGCCGGCGATCACCGGGATGGGCTGGGTGCAGGCGACGATCCCGCCAGCCATGCTGCGCAAGGAGACGCTCGACGCGATCTGCGCGGATCGCCCGGTGTGCCTGCTGTCGACGGATTTCCATTCGATGTGGGTGAACTCGAAGGCGCTGGAGATCGCCGGTATCGACGCGTCGACGCCGCCCGTGCAGGCAGGCGCGAGCTGGTTCGAGAAGGACGCGGTGACGGGCGAGCCGACCGGCCTGATCGTCGACGGCGCCGCGTATTCGTTGCTGATGCAGCGGATCAGCGCGGCCGGCCTGCTGCCGACCGGCATCGACCTGTACCTGAAATCGATTCCGCCGTGGCAGAAGAAGCTGTGCGCGGCCGGCGTGACGACCGTGTTCGATGCCGGCTTCTTCGACGCGAGCGGCGACCAGTCGCTGCTGTACGAGACGCTGCAGACGATGGAGCGCGCGGGCGACCTGAAGCTGCGCGTGGTGGGCAGCGTCGCGGTGATCGGCGAGATCGACGATCCGGTCGGCACGCTCGTCCGGTATCGCGAGCAGTACGATTCGCCGCTCGTGAAGGCGCGCGCGCTGAAGCTGTTCCTCGACGGCACCGAGGCGAACCACACCGCCTACCTGCTCGAACCGTACGCGGATCGCCCCGACACCTGCGGCGCGCCGACGATGCCGGCCGACACGTTCAACCGCTATCTGGTCGAAGCCGATCGCGCGAACGCGAACGTGATGGTCCATTGCGTCGGCGACGCGGCGGTGCGAATGGCGCTCGACGGCTTCGACGAGGTCAACCGCGCGAACCCGCCGCGCGACCGCCGCCACGTGATCACGCACGCGTTTCTCACGCATCCGGACGACATCCCGCGCTTTCGCCACGCGGGCGTGATGGCGAACACGCAGTTGCAGTGGGGCGTGGTCGACGCGTACACCGAGCAGCTGCGCGACCACTACGGCCACGCACGCTGGAGCAACATGTACAAGTTCCGCACGTTCCTCGACGCAGGCGTGACGGTGTCGATCGGCATGGACGGCCTCGCGTGCCAGTGCCGCTGCCAGCACAAGCCGCTCGAGCACATCGAGTCGGGCCACACGCGCCAGCTCGCGGGCGAACCCGATGCGCCGGTGTTTCCGGACATCGCCGAGCGCCTGAGCATTCCGCAGCTGATCGCCGCGTACACGATCCACGGCGCGTACCAGCTCGGGATGGAGCACGAGGTCGGCTCGCTGACACCCGGCAAGCGCGCGGATCTCGTCGTGCTCGAGAACGACCTGTTCGAGGTCGGCCAATACGACATCGGCCGCATCGACGTCGGGCTGACGATGATGGGCGGCCGCATCACGCACGTGGGCAACGATTTCGGGGCACGCACGGGTATCCAGGCGTCCTGACCGGGCATCCCGGCTGACGACGCGGTGACGCCGGCTTTCAGGCGGCTTCCGTTTTCGCGGGCCGCCGCATCCCGGCCGGAACCGGATGCGCCGATTGTGACGCGTGTCCCCCTATTGGCAGGGCAGACCGGCCAATTTCCTCTGGCTACATTTTCCCGGACCGAAGCAACCACCGCTCGCCGGGAGCGGATCACGATACCGACGGAGGAAAACATGGCAGGGGAGTGGAAACGGCATCTGGGGACGGCATGCGCGGCGCTCGCGCTGGGCGGGTTCGCGTGGGCCGGCACGCCCGTCGCGCACGCGGCGGACGTCGTCAACGTGTACAACTGGGGCAACTCGATCGGCAAGGCGACGATCGCGAACTTCGAGAAGGCGACCGGCATCAAGGTCGTCTACCAGGAGTTCGATTCGAACGAGACGCTGCAGGCGAAGCTGCTGTCGGGCACGTCGGGCTACGACGTCGTCGTGCCGTCCGACATCTTCTGGGCGCGGCAGCTGCAGGCCGGCATCTACCGCAAGATCGACCGGAGCCAGGTGCCGAACTACGGGCTGCTCGATCCGGAAATCATGAAGGTGCTGGCGAAGGACGATCCGGGCAACCAGTTCGGCATTCCGTGGACGTGGGGCACCGACGGGCTCGGGATGAACGTCGAGAAGGTGAAGGCCGCGCTCGGCAACGATGCGCCGCTCGACAGCTGGTCGCTGCTGTTCGATCCGAAGGTCGTGCAGAAGCTGAAGCACTGCGGCGTGTCGGTGCTCGATTCGCCGGTCGATGCGTTCGGGATGGCGTTCGTGTACCTGAAGAAGGATCCGAACACGACGAACCCGGCCGACTACCAGGCCGCCTATGAGCTGCTGAAGACGGTGCGGCCGTACATCACGCAGTTCAACTCGAGCAGCTACATCAACGATCTTGCGGGCGGCGACATCTGCCTCGCGCTCGGCTGGTCGGGCGACGTGAACTCCGCGCGGATCGCGGCCGCTTCCGCGAAGAAGTCGTATCACATCAAGTACGTGATTCCGACCGAGGGCAGCGCGATGTGGTTCGACATGATGGCGATTCCGAAGGATGCGCCGCATCCGGACGCCGCACTGAAGTTCGTGAACTTCGTGCTGTCGGAGCAGGAGAGCGCGAACCTGACCAACGACACGTCGTATCCGTCGGCCGTGCCGTCGTCGAGGCATTTCGTGCGCGCCGAAGTGACGAGCGACCCGGCCGTGTTCCCGCCCGCCGACGTGATCCGCCGGCTGAGCCTCAGCAAGCCGGTTCCGCCCGAGCTAATGCGTCTGCAGAACCGTCTCTGGACGAAGCTGAAGACCGAGTAAGCCGGCCGCCGCCTCCCGCACTCCCGCATACCTTTCGCGCGCCCCGCCGCTGATCGCGGCGGGCGGGGGCGCGCTCGTCCCGACGACCACCCAGAACATGAAGATCAAACACATGACGGCGCTGTGCCTGCTCGCATTCGAAGCGGCTTCGGCGATGGCGCACACGGCGCCGCAGGCGACCGACGCGAGCAGGATGAAGGCGCTGCAGGCGCAGGTCACCGCGCTGCAGCAGCAGGTGAACGAGCTGCGCGCGAGCATGCTGGCGGCGCAGCCTGCCGGCGCCGCACCAACGGCCCATGCCGCCTCGGGCGGCGTGAAGATCGGTTCGATCAGCACGGCGGCGGCCGCCGCGCCGGCCGCCGATTCAGCGCCTGCCTTCACGAACGACGACCTGCAGCAGATGCGCGAGCAGATCGCGAATGCATCGCTGAAGGTCGACTCGCTGCAGGAAGCCGCGACGACTGGCCCGCTCGCGGGCCTGAGCATCACCGGCTACGTCGATCCCGTGTACCTGTTCAACCGCGCGCAGCGTACGTCGGGCTTCCAGTTCCTGAACCACGACCCGGGCGCGTACGATTACTACAACAGCACGATCGGCGACGTCTATCTCGACATCAAGAAGACCTTCGGCGTCGGCCCGATGGCGCCGTCCGCGGAGATCGTGATCCAGCCGAACCGCGGCTTCGGCAACGTGTTCAGCAATTCGCACGGCGGCGTCGGCAACAACATCGTCACGCAGGCGCAGGTCAACGTACCGCTCACCACGACGCGCACGTTCGAGATCGGCATGATGCCGAGCCTCGCCGGTTACGAAGTGCAGCCGTCGAACCAGATGCTCACGCTCACGCACGGGCTGCTGTACGACTTCAGCGAGCCGGGCAACCTGATCGGCATCGGGCTGAAGGGGTCCAACGCGGCGATGACGCGCTTCTGGCAGGTCGTGATCGGCAACGAGGTGCTGCGTACGGCCGGTGCGATCGCGAACGCGGCGAACAACACGACCAAGACCAACTGGACGCCGACGATCACCGCGCGCTTCGACAACGCGACGTCGACGGCCTTCGACTTCGGGATCTCCGGGATGCTCGGCCGGCAGTCGCTGTTCTCGCCGTGCGCGGTGGCGGGCGGCTACGGCTACCAGTGCAACGGCGCGTCGCCGACCGGCTTCTACAAGTACGTGGAAGCCGACATGACCTATACGCACGACAAGACGCAGGTCAACGCGCAGGTCGACTATGGCGAGCTGCAGAAGGGCGCGTGGAACGGCGGCACGGCCCGCTGGTACGGGATGTCGCTGCTCGGCCATACGAAGTGGACGACGTCGTGGGTCGGCCGCATGGGCGCGACGCTGCGCTTCGACTACCTGAACAACGCGTCGAACGGCGGCGGTGGCACGAACATCCAGTACGGGCTCGCGGGCGGCAACCCGTCGGTGAACGGCACGAGCGGCTTCGGCATCGATCCGGCGTGCTTCCAGGGCTCGGCGACCAACGGCACCGAATGCAAGGGCGCGCGGCGTTATGCGATCACGGCGGACCTGTTGTTCTATCCGACGCAGCAGATCACCGTGAAGGTCGAATACCGCCACGACGCGGCGAACCATCCGGTGTTCCTGAAGAGCAACGGCACGTACGCGCGCAGCAACGACCTCGCCGGGATGCAGTTCATCTACTCGTTCTGACGGCCGGCGCGTGCCGATTTGTTCGTATAGCGAAACACTTTACGGGCCGTGCCGGCCCGGGTCTCATTCGACACAGGAGGTTTGATCTTGAAGCTGCACACATTCGCGACCGACATCACCGATCCGCATGAGCGGGGCCGTCTGATCGGCGCGCGCTTCGCGCCCGCGATCCGCGATACGGTTGCGCGCTATCTCGCGTTCTTCCCGAAGCTCGGCATCGAGCCGCAGCGCGCGCGGGCGATCGGCGAAGCGAGCCTCGCCGCGCTCGACGCATGGTGCCCACGCCTGGCTGCCGAAGTCGAGGCGATCGCCGAGGGCGTCGACCTGCCGTACTGGCAGCTCGCGTGCCTGAACGCGCGCACCGAGATTCTCGCGACCGCGCCCGCGTCGGCCGAAGGCGAATGCTCGACGACCGTCTACGCGTCGGCGGGCCCGCACGCGCCGCGCACGCTGCAGACGTGGGACTGGCACGACAGCCTCGCGCCGCAGGGGCTGCTGATGCAGTTCGCGACGCCGCAGGGCCGCACGGTCAAGCTGTTCGCCGAATTCGGGATGCTCGCGAAGCTCGGCGTGAACAGCGCGGGGCTCGGGCTGCACTTCAACATCCTGCATCACGCGAGCGACGACGGCAGCGCGGGCGTGCCCGTGCATGCGATCGCGCGGCGTCTGCTCGAAGAGGCGACGACGGTGCAGGAGGCGATCGAACTCGCGCGCGCCGCGCGCGTGAGCGCATCGACGGTGCTGACCGTGTTCACGCGGCACGACGCGAACCCGCGTGCGGCGAGCATCGAACTGAGCCCGTCGGGTGTCGGTGTGGTCGTGCCGCGCCCGGACGGCTGGCTGCTGCACACGAACCACTTCCTCGATCGCGCGTTGAGCGGCGGCGAGTGCATGCCCGACAGTTCCACCACGCGCGAACGCTTCGCGTACCTGAACGAGGTCGTGACGGGCATGACGGGCGCCGATGTGCGCGAACGCGCGGCGGCGATGTGCGGTGCGGCCGGCGACGCGGCCGTCGTGTGTTTCCACCCGGATCCGTCGATGCCCGACACCGAGCGCTGGGAAACGCTGCTGACCGTCGGCATCGATACCGATGCGTGCGCGCTCGACTATGTGGCCGGCAATCCGCACGATCTCGCGCGCGACGGGTTCACGCGGTTCTGACGCGGCACGCGGACAGCGGCAAGGCCGGGACGGCTCGTATGGGCCGCCCTCGTGACGCTCATGCGTCGATGCGCTCGACCTTGCCGACGAGCAGCCCGTACGACAGGCTGCCGGCGAGCGCCATCGCGGCGATGTAGGTGATCGCACGCGAGAAGTCGACGCCGTCGACCAGCAGTCCGATCACGATCGGCGTCGCGATCGCGGACAGGTTGCCGATCAGGTTGAAGACGCCGCCCGTGAGACCGAGGAGCCGCGCGGGCGCGAGCCCCGATACGAGCGACCACGTGATCGACGCGAAGCCGTTGCCGAAGAACGCGATCGTCATGAACGCGATGACCCAGCCCGTCGACGACACGTAGTTCGCGCCGATGATGCAGGTCGAGACCAGCAGCCCCGAGATGATCGGCAGCTTGCGCGCGAAGCCCTGCGACGCACCGCGGCGCATCAGCCAGTCCGACAGCACGCCCGAGCACAGCACGCCGACGAACGCGGCGAGGAACGGCAGCGATGCGAGGAAGCCCGACTTGATGAAATCCATCCCGCGGTATTTGACGAGGTAGGTCGGGAACCACGTGAGGAAGAACCACAGCGTCGAGTTCAGCGCGAACTGGCCGAGGTAGATGCCCCACAGCTTGCGTCGGCCGAGCACGACGCCGAGGTCGCGCCACGTCGACGGCGCGCGTTCGCTGCGTGCCGCGATGCGGTCCTCCAGATCGACGAGCCCGCCGCCGTCACGGATCAGCGCGATCTCGGCCGCGTTGACGCCGCGAAACGCGCGCGGCTCGCGATATACCGCATACCAGATCGCGGCCCATGCGATGCCGGCGAGGCCCGTCGCGACGAACACCATGTGCCAGCCGAGGTGCACCTGCAGCCAAGCGAGCACCGGCGTGAGGAACGCGAGGCCGACGAATTGCCCCGACGTGTAGCCGCCGATCGCACTTGCGCGTTCGCGGGTTGGGAACCACGTCGTGACCACACGGTTGTTGATCGGGTAGGCCGGCGCTTCCAGCGCGCCGACCGCGAGACGCAGCACGATCAGCCCGACGAACGAACCCGCGAAGCCGAGCAGCAGCGTCGCGGCCGACCACAGCGCAAGCGCGCCCGCATACAGCACGCGCGGCGACACCTTGTCGACGAGCCAGCCGCCCGGGATCTGCATCAGCGCATAGGTCCAGCCGAATGCGGAGAACACCAGGCCCGCGCGGACCGGATCGATATTCAGTTCCTTGAACAGCGCGGGTGCGGCGATCGACAGGTTGCTGCGGTCGAGATAGTTGATCACGACCGTGACGAACAGCAGCGCGAGGATTAGCAGGCGCTTGCGGCTCGGCTGGGTGGTTGCGGTTGAGCGGGGCGTGGATTCGGGGGTGGTACCGCCATGCGCGGTCGAGCGCTCAGGCGGGGTTGCATGGGTGCGTGACGCGGATTGGGCCACGGTCGTCTCCTGTGTTCTCTGCCCGGCCGGCGCCCGCGAGCGGGGCGGCCGAATCGGATGGCGTTGGGGCGAACGTTAGAACCGTGGCGCGACGCGCGTCAACATTTGGACAGGTATCCCTATTAATGGGATGTTTGGCGTTCAGTATGTGGGAAAGGGCGGTGCGTGTCGCGTCGTGCGTCAGTCGGCCATCGCTTCCTTCGCCCTGACCCAGCCCTGCACCACACCCGCGTGCGGATTGCGATACCGCACCTTCAGCCACAGAAAATCATCGCTCGCGTCGATCACCTCCACCGTGTCGCCCGCGACGACATAACGGCGCGTGGGCGCATCGATCATTGCGTCGTGCAGCGGCAGGCGCGCCGGATGTACCTTGAACGTCACGTTGCCGCCGCCATACGCCTGCGGTCGGCGCGACACACGCTTGCCGTGCTCGTCGTAGGTCAGCAGCATCGACGCCGGGCCGTTGTCGTCGTCGAGGAGCGTGCGCAGGTCGTCAGGTACCGCTTCGCTGGACTGGTACAGATACATCTTGCCGGCGGTGTCGAAACGGTACGCATCGGTGTACCAGATCGGCCCGCCACGGCACGAACTGTACAGCGTGCGCTCCTTCGGTTTTGCATCGACATTGATCAGGTCGTCGCAACTGCCGTGCGGCAGGTTGCCCGCCGGCATCGAAAGCGGCGCGAACTGCTGGCGCGCGGCATCGTACAGGTAGATGCCGTAGCTTTCGTTGACCATGCCGAGCAGCGCATGCACCGCGAGATCGCGGTGGCCGTCGAAGTTGTAGTCGTCGGTCGCGACGTGATAGTGGCCCTCCTCGTCGGTGGCCGTGACGTCGAGCGTTTGCGTTTTCCCGCTCGGCAGGAAGCGGACCGTGATGTGCGCGCTGTCGGCGCGTTCGACGCGGGCCGTGACGGTGTCGTCGACCTTGAACGTGAGCAGCGGCTTGGCCGCATGCGCGGCGAGGGCGATCGATGCGCACGCGGCGAGCAGCAGCGCGGCGACGCGGGGAAGCGGGCGGAGCCGCGGCGAGTGCGTCACGAGCGGGTGCCGGAGCGAAGCGAAGGGGCGCATGCGGGCAGCCGGTCAGCGTTGCGTGCTGTCGTCGCGATAGCCGCTCTTGCCGACGAAGATCTCCTTCAGCGCGGCGCGCAGCGTGACCGGATCGTACTGGCCGGGCGCGAGATGGATCACGTAGCGCGTGCGGCCGTCGAGCCGCGCGGCGATGCCCGGTTCGATCTCGACGTCGATCGCATCGTCGGTCAGGCGCACCGACAGATCCTTGACGCGCAGGTTGACCTGGTCGCGCACCATCACTTCGATCAGCGCGTCGTCCGGAAAGCGCGACAGCGCGAAGCAGTAGTCCTGCTCCGCATCGTGACAGTAGAGGTTGGCGAAGCTTTCGTCGTCGTCGAGGTCGGACGTCGCCGCGCCGACGGTAGCGTGAAGTTCCATGAACGTCGGTTCCTGCATGAAGATTATCGGGGGGAATGCATGCGTGTTTCGATCGTGGCCGCGGTGTCGGGCGTCGGATCGGCCTGCTCGTCGCGCGCCTTCAGCCACAGCCCGAACTCGCGCATGACTTCGACGACCGGCCGCAGCCGGTCGCCGTCCGCGGTGAGATCGTACTCGACGCGCACCGGCACTTCGGGATAGACGGTCCGCTTCACGAGCCCCGCATCCTCCAGCGCGCGCAGGTCGAGCGTCAGCATGCGCTGCGAGATGCCCGGCATGTCGCGGCGCAGGTCGCTGAAGCGCCGCGGCCCGTCGAGCAGATACGACACCAGCAGCAGCCGCCAGCGGCCGCCGAGCAGGCGCATCGCTTCTTCAACGGAACATCCTGTCGCACTCGTTTTCATCGTGCTGAACCCTGGTCGGTAAATTTTTTGTGACTACGGCACAAACGACTGCCGTCTTCCCAGCCGTGCGCCGATGCGAGATATTAGCGCCCGCGTCGCGGCGAATCGATACCTGGACTACCCACGAAGGATACGCATGAAGCTCTATCACGCTCCCGGCAGCTGTTCGCAGGCGATCTGCATCGTGCTGCGCGAAGGCGGCATCGACGCGGAGATCGTCAGGGTCGACGCGCGCAAGCACGTCGTCGAAGACGGCCGCAACTACTACGACGTGAACGAACTCGGCTACGTGCCGCTGCTCGAACTCGACGACGGCACGATGCTGCGCGAAGGGCCGGTGATCGCGCAGTATCTCGCGGACCAGCGCCCGGAAGCCGCGCTCGCGCCGGCCCGTGGGACGCTCGCGCGTTACCGGCTGATGGAATGGCTCAACTTCCTCGGCACCGAGATCCACAAGGGCTTCATCCCGTTGCTGTATGCGGTGCAGGCGGGGAAGTACGTCGAGCCCGTCCGACAGAAACTCGACGGCCGCTTCGCATGGATCGACCGCCAGCTCGACGGCCGGACGTTCGTGACCGGCGACACGTTCACGGTCGCCGATGCTTACCTGTTCGCGCTGACCGGCTGGGGCAAGGCCGACTGGATGCGCTCGGTGTACAACGCGGATATCGACCTGAGCCGCCATGCGCATCTGCGCGCGTGGTACGAGCGCGTGCGCGCGCGGCCGGCCGTGCAGGCCGCGCTGGCCGCGGACGGCCTGCTGAAGTGAGCTGTGGCGGCGCGTCATTCTGCCGTAGCGACGCGCCGCCACGCAGCGACCGGCCGGGATATAATCGCCGCCATGAAACTGCTTCGGACCTTCATCCTGCTGCTGCTGTGCGCGGTGCTGCCCCTCACTGGGCTGGCAGCCAGCGGCCTGACCGGTGAATGTCCGATGCAGCACACGATGTCGACGGATCCGGATACCGGCATGAACCTGGCGATGTCCGCCGGCATGAGCGGCTGCGATTCGATGCAGCCGTCATCCGCCGATCACGCGAAGGCCAAAGCCAAGGGCGCGGCCTGCAAGGTGACGGCCGAATGCCAGTTCGGCAGCCTCTATCACCCGGTCGCTCGCGTCGACGTCAGCCGTCCCGCCGCATTCGCGAGCACGATCGTCTTCCATTACACGCAGTCCGTCCCGGCCCGCGACCCGAACGGGTTGTGGCGCCCGCCGCGCATCAACTGATCCCGATCTGACCGGTTCACCGCGCACGCGGTGAGGTTCGTCCTGTGCGCAGGACGTGGAATCCTTTTGGGTTCCGACCTGGGGTTACACCATGTCATTCGATTTCAGCACGCCGCGTACGCGGCGTGCGTGTCGGCGCGCGCCCGTACTGTGGGTCACGCTGCTGGCGGCGGGCGCCGTTCATGCGCAGCAGTCGCCTGTCACGCTGGACGCCGCGCTGCAATCCGCGACCGATCATTCCGCTTCGATGCAGGCCGCGCAGGCTTCCGTGCTCGCGCGTTCCGAAGTGGCCGTCAAGGCCGACCAGTTGCCCGACCCGATGCTCAAGGCCGGTATCGACAACCTGCCAGTCAATGGTGGTCAGCGCTTCACCGTCGGCCAGGACTTCATGACGATGCGCCGCATCGGCATCGAGCAGGAGTGGGTGTCCGGCGACAAGCGGCGGCTGCGCACGGCACTTGCCAACGAGCAGGTCGGCCGTGAGCGCGCGGGCCATCTCGCGCAGCTCGCCATCGTGCGCCAGCAGACCGCGACGGCTTGGCTCGACGCCGTCTACGCGAAGCAGGCGCTCGCGCTTCAGCAGGCGCTGCTCGGCCACATGAATCACGAACTCGACGCCACGCAGGCGTCGTATCGCGGCGCGAAGGCGGGTGCCGGCGATGTCGTGCAGGCGCGCGCGATGCTCGCGCAAACGCAGGATCAGGTGCTCAAGGCGCAGCAGGCATACCGCACCGCGCTTGTCGTGCTGGCCCGCTGGACGGCCGTTCCGGCGGCCGACGTGACGGGGGCGCCGCCTGCACCGGAATCCTTCGTGTCGTCGCTGCCGCCGGACGAGCTGCGCCTGTCGCAGCCGGCGCTCGTCGCCGCGGCCGACGACATCGCGGTGGCCGAAGCCGACACGGCGGTCGCGAACAGCGAGCGCAGCCCGAACTGGACATGGGAGATCGCGTACCAGCAGCGCGGCGGCGCGTATTCGAACATGGTGTCCGTCGGCGTCTCGATCCCGCTGCCGCTCAATCGCAAGAACCGCCAGAACCGCGACGTCGCCGAGAAGGCCGCCCTCGAGACGAGGGCGCGCCTGATGTACGAGGACACGCTGCGCCAGGTGCAGGCCGATATCCGTACGCAATCCGAGGCGCTGGCGAGCGGCCGCGAACGCATCGCGAACCTGAGCGCCGCGCTGCTGCCCGCCGCCGACCAGCGCGTGCAGCTCGCGATGGCCGCGTACCGGGCCGGCACGGGGTCGCTCGCCGATACGTTCGCCGCGCGGCGGGCGCAACTCGACGCGCAGTTGCAGCTGCTCGATCTCAGGCGCGACGTGTCGCGGACCTGGGCGCAGCTCGAATATCAGGTCGTGCCGTCGGCGCTGGCCGCCGCGCAGTGAAGGAGAACACCATGAACAAACAAGCACTCGCACGCGCGGTGGTGCTGACGTTCGCCGGCGCGGCGCTCGGCGGCGCCGGCTACTTCGCGGGCGTTCGCCATGCGGCGGGCGGCGCGGCGACGGCCGCCTCATCCGCTGCCGCGCCGTCCGGCACGCAGGATCCGCAAGCGGCACGCAAGGTGCTGTACTGGCACGACCCGATGGTGCCGAACCAGCATTTCGACAAACCGGGCAAATCGCCTTTCATGGACATGCAGTTGCAGCCCGTTTATGCGGACGAAGAGGGCGCCGCACCGGGCATTCGGATCGATCCGGGCCTGCAGCAGAACCTCGGCATCCGGTATGCGACCGTGCGGCGCCAGCAGACGGACGCCGGCTTCGACGCGGTGGGCACGACGCAGTTCGACGAATCGCGCGCGGACGTCGTGCAGTCGCGCGTCACCGGCTATATCGATCGCCTGTACGCGCGTGCGCCGATGCAGCGCATCGAGCGGGGCGCGCCGGTCGCATCGCTGTTCGTGCCCGACTGGCTCGCGCCGCAGGAGGAATATCTCGCGCTGAAGCGCGGCGGGATGGACGGCAGCCTGCTCGATGCGGCGCGCGCACGGATGCGGGCGCTGTCGATTCCGGACGGGATGGTCGCGGCCCTCGAGCGCACCGGCCGTGCGCAGACGCATGTCGTGCTCACGGCGCCGGAAACGGGTGTCGTGAGCGAGCTGAACGTGCGCGACGGCGCGATGGTGGCACCCGGTCAGACGCTCGCGAAGATCGCGGGGCTGTCGACGCTGTGGCTGATCGTCGAGGTGCCGGAAGCGCTCGCGCTGACCGTGCAGCCGGGGATGTCGGTCGACGCGACGTTCGCGGGCGATGCGGCACGGCACGTCAGCGGCCGCATCCGCGAAGTGCTGCCCGGCATCAGCACGGGCAGCCGTACGCTGCAGGCGCGCGTGGAGATCGACAACGCGTCGCTGAAGCTCACACCCGGCATGCTGATGCGCGTGCGCGTAGCCGCGAAGGATACGGTGTCGCGCCTGCTCGTGCCGTCCGAGGCCGTGATCGCGACCGGCAAGCGCACGATCGTCATCGTGAAGAACGGCGACGGCCGCCTTCAGCCGGTATCGGTCACGACCGGCAACGACGTCGGCGGCGACACGGAAGTGCTCGACGGGTTGCACGAAGGCGACACGGTCGTCGCGTCGGGCCAGTTCCTGATCGATTCGGAAGCCAGCCTGAAAAGCGTGCTGCCGCGGCTCGAACGCGCGTCGGAGGCAGGTACGGCCGCATCGTCCGCTGCGGCGACCTTGCCGGTCTACGAAACGACCGGCAAGGTCGAGAAGGTGACGGCCGACGACATCACGTTCTCGCATCAACCGGTGCCGGCGCTCGGCTGGGGCGCGATGACGATGGCGTTCGGCAAGCCGTCGGCCCGGGCGTTTCCCGACGTGAAGCCGGGTCAGACCGCGCGGTTCGCGTTCATGCAGACCGACGACGGCTACCGGCTAACGAAGGTCGAGCCGCAGGGAGGCGAACGATGATCGCGCGCGTCATTCTCTGGTCCGTCCGGAATCGCTTCCTGGTGCTGCTGGCTACCGTGCTGATCGCCGCGTGGGGTGTTCATTCGCTGCGGCAGACGCCGCTCGATGCGTTGCCCGACCTGTCGGACACGCAGGTGATCGTGAAGGCGTCGTATCCGGGCAAGGCGCCGCAGGTCGTCGAGGATCAGGTCACCTATCCGCTGACGACGACGCTGCTCGGCGTGCCGGGCGCGACGACCGTGCGCGCGTACTCGTCGTTCGGCGATGCGTTCGTCTACGTGCTGTTCGACGACCGCACCGATCCGTACTGGGCGCGCTCGCGCGTGCTCGAATACCTGAGCCAGGTGCAAAGCCGCCTGCCGGCCGGCGCGACCGTGTCGCTCGGGCCGGATGCGACCGGCGTCGGCTGGGTGTACGAGTACGCGCTCGTCGATCGCACCGGCCGTCACGATCTCGGGCAACTGCGCGCGCTCAACGACTGGTTCCTGAAGTTCGAGCTGAAGGCCGTGCCGGACGTCTCGGAAGTCGCGAGCATCGGCGGCATGGTGCGCCAGTACCAGGTCGTCCTCGATCCCGACAAGTTGCGTGCCTACGGCATCACGCAGGCGGCGGTCGCGGATGCGCTCGGCAAGGCCAACCAGGCATCCGGCGGCTCGGTCGTCGAGCTGGCCGAGTCGGAGTACATGGTGCGTTCGTCCGGCTACCTGCGCACGCTCGACGACTTCCGCCGCGTCGTGCTGCGTACCGACGACGCGGGCACGCCGGTGCTGCTCGGCGACGTCGCGCACATCCAGGTCGGCCCGGCGATGCGGCGCGGGATCGCCGAGTTGAACGGGCAGGGCGAAGTGGCGGGCGGCGTCGTCGTGATGCGCTCGGGCAAGAACGCCCTGACGACGATCGACGCGGTGAAGGCGAAGCTCGCCGGCCTGAAGCGTTCGTTGCCGCCCGGCGTCGACATTGTCACGACCTACGACCGATCGCAACTGATCGAGCGCGCGGTCGGCAACCTGAAGGACAAGCTGATCGAGGAATTCGTCATCGTCGGGATCGTCTGCGCGGTGTTCCTGTTCCATCTGCGCAGCGCGTTCGTCGCGATCCTGTCGCTGCCGCTCGGCGTACTGGCCGCGTTCATCGTGATGCGTTACCAGGGCGTGAATGCGAACCTGATGTCGCTCGGCGGGATCGCGATCGCGATCGGCGCGATGATCGACGCGGCGATCGTGATGATCGAGAACGCGCACAAGCATCTGGAAGCGTACGACCACGCGCATCCGGGCGAGCAGCCGACCGCCGCGCGCCGCTGGGAGCTGGTCGCGGCGTCGGCCGCGGAAGTCGGGCCCGCGCTGTTTTTCTCGCTGCTGATCATCACGCTGTCGTTCGTTCCAGTGTTTTCGCTGGAAGGGCAGGAGGGCAAGCTGTTCGCGCCGCAGGCGTTCACGAAGACCTACACGATCGCCGCGGCCGCCGGATTGTCGGTGACGTTGGTGCCCGTGCTGATGGGCTATCTCGTGCGCGGCCGCATTCCGCACGAGCACGCGAACCCGATCAACCGCGTGCTGATCCGCCTGTACCGGCCGCTGCTCGAGGCGACGCTGCGGCGCCCGTGGTTCGCGATCGGTATCGCGGTCGTCGCGCTCGTGCTGACGGCCGTGCCGTTGTCGCGGCTCGGCGGCGAATTCATGCCGCCGCTCGACGAAGGCGACCTGCTGTACATGCCGACCGCGCTGCCGGGCATCTCGGCCGACAAGGCGGGCGAACTGTTGCAGCAGACCGACCGGCTGATCAAGACCGTGCCCGAGGTCGACACGGTGTTCGGCAAGTCGGGCCGGGCCGATTCGGCCACCGATCCCGCGCCGCTCGAGATGTTCGAGACGACGATCCGCTTCAAGCCGCGCAGCACATGGCGGTCCGGCATGACGCCGGAGAAACTCGTCGACGAACTCGACCGGACGGTGAAGGTGCCGGGCTTGTCGAACGTGTGGGTGCCGCCGATCCGCAACCGGCTCGACATGTTGTCCACCGGGATCAAGACGCCGGTCGGTGTGAAGATTTCCGGGCCGGACCTGGCAGGCATCGACGCGATCGCGACGCAGGTCGAGGCGGCCGTGAAGCGCGTGCCCGGCGTGACGTCCGCGCTCGCGGAACGGCTGAACGGCGGCCGCTACATCGACGTCGATATCGACCGGCTCGCGGCCGCGCGCTACGGATTGTCGGTGGCCGACATCCAGTCGGTCGTGTCGTCGGCGGTCGGCGGCGACGATGTCGGCGAAGTGGTCGCGGGGCGCGAGCGTTTCCCGATCAACCTCCGCTATCCGCGCGAGATCCGCGATTCGCTCGAGAACCTGCGGCAACTGCCGGTCGTCACCGCGCGCGGCGCGCAGATCCGCCTCGGCGATGTCGCGCGCATCGGCATCGCCGACGGGCCGCCGATGATCCGCAGCGAGAACGCGCGGCTGTCCGGCTACGTGTACGTCGATCTGCGCGGCGTCGACCTGAGCACGGCCGTCCGCGCGATGCAGCGGGCCGTCGCGCAACGGGTCGCGTTGCCGCCCGGCTATTCGATCGCGTGGTCGGGCCAGTTCGAGTATCTCGAACGCGCGGCGGCGACGCTGCGCACCGTGGTGCCCGTCACGCTCGTCGTGATCTTCGTGCTGCTGCTCCTCACGTTCGACTCGGTGGCCGACGCGCTGCTGCTGATGTCGACGGTGCCGTTCGCGCTGGTCGGCGGCTTCTGGCTCGTGTGGGCGCTCGGTCATGCGGTGTCGGTCGCGACGTCGGTGGGCTTCATCGCGCTGGCCGGCGTGGCCGCCGAATTCGGCGTCGTGATGCTGCTGTACCTGAAAGGCGCGCTGCAGCGCCGGCTCGACGGCGGAGAACCGCTGACCGATGCGCTGCTGCTCGACGCGATCCGCGAGGGCGCGGTGCTGCGTGTGCGGCCGAAGGCGATGACGGTCGCCGTCGTGCTCGCCGGTCTCGTGCCGATCATGGTCGGCCATGGCGCCGGCTCCGAAGTCATGCAGCGCATCGCCGCGCCAATGGTCGGCGGCATGGTCACGGCGCCGCTGCTGTCGATGTTCGTCATTCCCGCCGCGTGGCTCCTGCTTCAGCGCCGTCGTGCGTACGGCGCGGGCCGGGCGCGGCATTCCGATGCAGTTCCTTCCGGCACGAACGTGCCACCCATCCCAACCGGAGAATCACGATGAAGATGAATCAATTGATCGCCGCCGCAACCGCCGTTGTCGCGCTCGGCGCTGCCGCCATACCGGCGTTTGCCGCCGGCGAGATGTCGGGCATGGACATGTCCGGCATGAAGATGGCGCCGGACGGCGCGGCCGATTCGCATGCCGCGCTGACCGACGCCGAGGTGAAGAAGGTCGATGCCGCGAGCGGCAGGATCACGCTAAAGCACGGCGCCCTCGACAACGTCGGGATGCCGGCGATGACGATGGCGTTCAAGGCGAAGGATGCGGCGATGCTCGCGCACGCGCAGGCGGGCGACAAGGTCAAGGTGCGGATCGAGAAGGTCGACGGCACGCTGACGATCGTCAAGCTCGTCAAGGGTTCCTGACCGTCGTCGGCAGGTGCGGCGGTCGCCCGCATCTGCGCAGTGAAGCGCGCCGCGCCGACGTGTCCGTCGGCCGGCGCGCCCGGTCCGCGCATCGGCGCATTCAGCGCGTCAGCGTCAGGACCAGATACCCCGCATACCCCGCACCGTTCGCGAGCAATGCCCAGATCGCGAGCCCGCGCGTCCGCGCGTTGACGCGCAGCCACGCGGCCGCCGCGAGCGTGATGATCACGCCGGTCAGCACTTCGGGGCGCGGCTCCCACGGCGTCAGCATGATGCCGATCGCCGGCAGCAGCGTGCCCTGGAACACCATCGCGCCGGTAATGTTACCGAACGCGAGCGTGTCCTTCCTGCGGCGGATCCACAGCACGCTGTTGACCTTCTCCGGCAGCTCCGTCGCGATCGGCACGATGATCAGCGACAGCAGCAGCGCCGAGATGCCGAGCGCATGCGACACGCCTTCCACGCCGTGAATGAAGCCCTTCGCCCCGCCGACCAGCAGCGCGACGCCGATCAGCAGTTGCAGCGCGATCGTCGCGAGGTTGGTCGGCAGGCCCGCGCGCGACAGGAACATCGCATGCGGCGCCTCGGTGCCGTGCCCGGCATCGACGAGCCGGGTCGACGCGCGGAACGTCATCACGACGTACATCACGTAGAGGCCGACGAGCATCGCGGCGAGCAGCGCGCGCACGGCCCAGTTGTGATGCGGGACGAACATCGCGGCGGTCGCCAGCGAGAACGCGGCGAGGAAGTAGTTCATGTCGCGCACGAAGCCCGTGCGTTCCGGCGCGATCGTGCCGCGCAACCCGCGCGAGCGGATCACGGCGAGCGTCATCAGGAACGTGGTGAGCGTCGCGAGCATCAGCGGCGCGCCGAGGATCGCGCCGACGCCGATTTCCTCGTTCACGGCCTGGTTCGCGGTGCCGCCGGCCAGCGCGAGCAGCGGCACCATCGTTTCGGGCAGCGCCGTGCCGACGGCCGCGAACAGCGAACCGGTCACGCCTTCGGAAATCTTCAGGCGTTCGCCGAGATGTTCGAGCGCATTGGTGAAGACTTCGGCCGCGACGAGGATGACGATCAGCATGAACGCCAGTTCGAGGAACATGAACGTCATGCGGCACCTCCGCGGGCAACGGTGGCGTATGGAGAGAGAGCGGGGAGGAACATGGGGACTCCGTGGTCGGACGCTGACGAACCATGGCGCATCCGCCGCCGTCCGACCAGGAACGACGCGACGCGCCCATGGTCTCGCCAAGCCGATCAGGCCGAACGCGCCACGGCCGCAGGCCGAGTGTGTTGACGCGTTCGCTTTCCGGGGACGGAAAGCAGGCTACTCCCCAAAGACGAAGGGCAGTCTAGCCGAGCGGGTTGCTTTCGACAAGCCTTCATCTCGAAAAAATGTCTCCCTCCACCCTATGGGGAAACCGTCGTGGATATATACTCCCCTACCCTATACAGGAGCCATCGATGAGTCATACCGTTCGCGACAAACAGAAGCTGCTGAACCGCGTGCGCCGTATCAAGGGTCAGGTCGAGGCGATCGAGCGCGCGCTCGAGGACGAGCGCGGCTGCAACGATGTGCTGCAGCAGATCACGAGCTGCCGCGGCGCGATGAACGGCCTGCTGGCCGTCGTGCTGGAAGACCACATCCGGTCGCATCTCGTCGACGCGGACACGCCGGACGCGCATGAAGGCAGCGCGACCGAGCAGCTCATCGACGTCGTCCACAGTTATTTCAAGTAACCGGATCGGAACATGAGCAAACTCGAGGGGAGTGCCGCCGACGGCTGGCACAGCCATGCGTTTCTCGGCGCCGCGCACGCGCGGAACGAGCGGAAGACCTGGATGGTCATCGGCCTGTGCACGGCGATGATGATCGCCGAAATCGTCGGCGGCACGCTGTTCGGCTCGCTAGCCCTGGTCGCCGACGGGCTGCACATGTCGACGCATGCGGGCGCGATGCTGATCGCGGCGCTGGCCTACACCTACGCACGCAGGCATGCGGACGATCCGCGCTTCGTGTTCGGCACCGGCAAGCTCGGCGATCTGGCCGGGTTCACGAGCGCGATCGTGCTCGCGATGATCGCGCTGCTGATCGGCTACGAGGCGATCGCGCGCCTTCTGTCTCCGGTGCCCATCCATTTCGGCGAAGCGATTCCGATCGCGGTGCTCGGGCTCGCGGTGAATCTCGCCAGCGTGTGGCTGCTGAGCGGCGATCATCATCACGGGCATGGTCATGCGCATGTCCACGATCACGACCATGACGACGCGCATCACGACCACGGCTCGCTCGCGGCGGCGCATCGCGACCACAACATCCGGTCCGCCTACGTTCACGTGATCGCCGACGCGGCCGTGTCGGTGCTGGCCATCGTCGGCCTGCTGCTCGCGCGGGCGTTCGGCTGGGTCTGGATGGATCCGCTCGCGGGGATCGTCGGCGCGCTGGTGATCGCCAACTGGGCCTACGGGCTGATGCGCGACACGGGCGGCATCCTGCTCGACGTCAACGTCGATCGCAAGCTGACGGACAACGTCCGCCGCGCGATCGAGGCGCTTGGCGACAAGGTCAACGATCTCCATGTGTGGCGCGTGGGCCCGGGGCACATGAGCGCGATCGTGTCGGTCGAAACCGGCGATACCGCGCGCGATGCGCGTTTCTACCATGCACTCGTCGCGCGCTTCGACGGCGTGTCCCACGTGACCGTCGAAGTGACGACGCGTGCGAAGGCGGCCTGATCGTGGCCCTGAAATCGCCGTGTATCGACCTGTGCGCGTTCGACGGCCGGACGGGCTTTTGTGCCGGCTGCCTGCGCACGCGCGACGAGGCACGCGACTGGAAGAAGATGACCGATCACCGCCGGCACCAGATACTGAATGACCGGTCGCGCCGCGAGGCGAAGCTGCGGCGCGGAACGGACGCGTGAGCGGGCGGGCGGATTACCCGTCCGTGCCGCGCGGAAAATAAAGCGCGAACGTCGTGCACCCGTCGCGGCTCACGACCTCCACCTTGCCGCGATGCAATTCCATGATCGACTTCACGATCGCGAGCCCGAGCCCCGCGTTGCGCGCCGCGCCGTGCCGCGACGAATCGATGCGGTAGAAGCGCTCGAAGATCCGTTCGACCTGTTCGGGCGGAATCGCGGCACCGCGATTCGTGACCTCGACGACCGCATCATTCCCTTGCACCGAAACGGCCAGTTCGATCGCCGACGCGGCTTGCGCGTGTTCGAGCGCATTCGATGCGAGGTTGCTCACCGCTCGCCGGAACAGCGTCGCGTCCGCGACGACCGGTGCTTCGCCGCGCACGTCGATGCGCACGCCGGCTTCGTCGGCCAGCGCCTGGAAATACGACGCGAGCCGGCGCAACTCGCTGCCGGCGTCCAGCTCGGCGGTTTTCAGGTGCTGACGCGCATTGTCGGTGCGCGCGAGAAACAGCATGTTCTCGATCATCCGCTGCAGCCGCTCGCATTCCTCGATGTTCGAATCGATCAGCGTTTCGTATTCCTCGGTCGTGCGGGCACGCGACAGCGTGACCTGCGACGAGCTGATCACGTTCGCGAGCGGCGTGCGCATGTCGTGCGCGAGATCGGACGAGAACTGCGACAGCCGCACGAACGCGCGTTCGAGGCGGTCGAGCATCCGGTTGACCGACGTCGCGAGTTCGCGCAGCTCGACGGGGCCGCCGCGCGCGTCGAGGCGCGCGTTCAGGTTGTGCGCCTCGATGCGCGACGTCTGCCGGCCGAGGCTCTCGACCGGGCGCAGGCCGCGCGATGCGACCGCGTAGCCGAGTGCGCCGACCAGCAGCGCGCCGACGGCCGCCGCGAGCCAGATGTCGACGCGATAGCTTTCGAGCAGCGACTGGCGATCGGTCGCCGTGCGTGCGAGCGCGACCTGGATCGCTTCGCCGGACGGCAGCGTTGCACGCGCATACACGCAGCGGGACGTGCCGATGCCCGATGGCGAGCAGGAGAACGGCCCGGCGGCGCCATCGGCTGGATGCGGTGCCGTGATCACCGACGCCAGCGTGTTGCCGGCCGCGTCGGAGTGCTCGACGAGCGGGCGGTCCTGCGCATCGTAGATGCCGAGATAGACCCCGGGGTGCGACAGCAGCACTTCATGGAACACGGCCGGATCGGCGCGCAGCGCGGCTGTCGATCCGCTCGCGTGCGCGAGCTGCAGGAACTGGTTGAGCTTGCCGGAGATCTCGATGTCGTCGCGCCGCGTGAGTTCGGCGGACAGCGAGCGGTACAGGTATGCGCCGGTCAGCGCGAATACGAGCGCGGCGACGACGGCGAACGCGAGCGTCAGGCGCCGCAGCAGCGAATACGAAGCCGGGCTCGCGCTCACGAGCGATCCTCGAGCACGTAACCCATGCCACGGATCGTGTGGATCAGCTTCTTCTCATATGCGTTGTCGATCTTCGCGCGCAGCCGCTTGATTGCCGCATCGACGACGTTCGTGTCGCTGTCGAAATTCATGTCCCAGATCTGCGACGTGATGAACGTACGGGTCAGCACTTCGCCTTCGCGTTCGGCGAGCAGCTGCAACAGCGCGAATTCCTGCGCGGTCAGGTCGATGCGGGTGTCGGCGCGCCGCACGCGGCGCTTGAGCAGGTCGACCTCGAGATCGGCAACGAGCAGGATGTCGCGCGCGTTGCGCGGCGCGCGGCGCAGCAGCGAGCGGATGCGCGCGAGGAATTCGGCGTACGCGAACGGCTTGAGCAGGTAGTCGTCGGCGCCGAGTTCGAGCCCGGCCACCTTGTCCTCGATCGCGTCGCGGGCCGTGAGCAGCAGCACGGGCGTCTGCTTCTGCGCGCGCAGCCGCCTGAGCACCTCGAAGCCGTCCAGCGCCGGCAGCATCACGTCGAGCACGACGAGGTCGAAATCCTCGTGCAGCGCGAGGAACAGCCCGTCCTGGCCGTTTTCCGCGATGTCGACCGTGTAGCTCGCCTCCATCAGCCCCTTGCGGAGGTACGACGCCATCTTGGGTTCGTCTTCGACTATCAGTATCCGCATGGTGGGGCAGGCTGTCCGTATTTCCAGCCGGTCAGTGTAACGCCTGAGCTTAAGGTGCCGCGCGTGCGCGAACGATGACCGCCGGATGACGGGATTGTCATGCATCGCCCAGGCGCCGCGTCACCCGCGTTTCATGAAAATCCGGTCATGTTTCGGCCATGTCGTCGTCACCGCGGCGGCGATAACCTGCAGCCGTCTTGTCCCCGGAGCGCGCCGTCGCGGCGCCGCGCCGGCCCAACCGGTCGTTGCCTGCCCGATTCCGCATCCATGTCGTATTGGCGCAAATTCCTCGTCGTCGTGCTGCTGGCGCTGAGCCTGCCGATCCAGTCGTTCGCGGCTGTGTCGATGCAGTGCGCGGGCGCTGCCGTCATGCCGGCGGAGGCGGCCCCGCACGCGCAGGAGGGCCGTCACGATCATGACGGTCACGCGCGGCATGCGTCGTCGTGTTCCGCGTGCGTGTCGTGCTGCTTCGGCACGGGCATGTCGGGTGCCGGGGCGGTGCCCGCCGTCACGAGCGTCGGCGTCGCGATCGCCGCGCCTCCCCCATCGGCCGGCGGCGTGTCGTTCCTGACCGGCGGCATCGACCGGCCGCCTCGCGCGATACCCGTCTAGTTCCCGCCCGTGGCCGACAGGCCGCGACCTGCAATTCACGCTGGCGGCCGCACCCGGTCCGCCGGACGACTCACGACGAGATATTTTCATGCGACTGATCACTGCGGCGCTGTTGAGCGCGGCGGCCTTCATGCCGTCGCTCGCGCCTGCGCAAACCCCGTTGCCCGATCCGGCGGACGCCGCCGCGTCGGTGCCGGACGTCACCGTGACGTCCGCGTTCGACGGCTACCGGCCGTATCGCGACGACGAAGGCCCCGGCTGGAAACAACTGAACAGGGACGTGACGGAGCGGCCCGCGAAGCCCGGCAATGCGGCGCGCAACGGCGGCGCACATGCGACGCACGGAGGGGCCGCGCGATGACGAACCTGGCGATATCGCCGAGGATCGGTGCGGCCGCGGTCGCGCTGGCGTTCCTTGCGGGCTGTACGACGTTTTCGAAGGATGGCGGTTTCGACGCCGTGTCGTCCGCCGCATCGGAACGCATCGGGAAAGACGCGGTGGTCGTCAGGACCGATGCCGACCGCGAGGCCGTCGACAGGCGGACGCAGGAACTGCTGGCTAGGCCGCTGTCGATGGACGATGCGGTGCAGGTCGCGCTGCTGAACAACCGCGGCCTGCAGGCGTCGTACGCCGAACTCGGACTGTCGGAGGCCGACCTCGTGCAGGCCGGCCGGTTGCCGAACCCACGCTTCGCATTCAGCCGCACGCGCGCCGGCGACGGCGAACTGACGCTCGGTCGCACGTTGTCGGCGAACGTGTTCGCACTGCTGATGATGCCGCTCGCGACGAACATCGAACGCCGCCGCTTCGAGCAGACCAGGCTCGAAACGGCCGATGCGATACTGAAGGTGGCGGCCGACGCGCGCCGCGCCTACGTGGAAGCCGTCGCCGCCGGGCAGGCCGCGAACTATGCGCAGCAGGTGCGCGACGCCGCGAGCGCGGCCGCCGAACTCGCGCAACGCATGCGGCAGGCCGGCAACTTCAGCCGCCTCGATTACGCGCGCGAACAGGCGTTCCAGGCGGACGCGGTCGCGCTGCACGCGAAGGCGCGCCAGCTGGCGCTGGCCGCACGCGAGAAGCTCACGCGCGCGATGGGGCTGTGGGGCGAGCGCACGCGGTACGCGCTGCCCGAGCGCTTGCCCGACCTGCCGAAAGCGCGCCCGAACCTGCCCGATCTCGAACGCTTCGCGATGAGCAACCGCTTCGACATCCAGGCCGCGAAGCTGCGGACGCAGGGCGTCGCGTCGTCGCTCGGCCTGAGCAAGGCGACACGCTTCGTCAACGCGGTCGATCTCGGCTACGTGAACAACTACGAAACCGGCAAGGGCCACGAGCACGGCTACGAGATCAGCGTCGAGATTCCGCTGTTCGACTGGGGCGGCGCGAAGGTCGCGCGCGCCGAGGCCCTCTACATGCAGTCGGCGAACCGGCTCGCGAAAACGGCGATCGACGCGCGCTCCGAAGTGCGCGAATCGTACGCGGCGTACGTGACGAGCTACGACGTCGCGACCCACTATCGCGACGAAGTCGTGCCGCTGCGCAAGACGATCTCCGACGAACTGCTGCTGCGCTACAACGGGATGCTCGCGAGCGTGTTCGAGCTGCTGGCCGACGCGCGCGAGCAGGTCGGCGCGGTCAACGGCTACATCGATGCGCTGAAGGACTACTGGCTCGCCGAAACCGATCTGCAGATGGCCGTCGGCGGTCGCTTGCCGTCATCAGGCGCTGCGCCGCGCGCGGCGAATGCCGCCGAACCGGCACCCGAACCCACGCCCAGGGCCGACGCTGCCGCGCAGCCGGTCTCCACTCCCGCGGCGCCACCGGCGCCCGCGACGCAAACGCATCCGGAAGGTCATTGACATGGTGTCCCGTCGACAATTTCTCAGCGGCTCGGGCGCCGCGCTGCTCGGTGCGGCGATGGTCAGCAAGGCCGGCGCCGCGTCGCTGCCCGAAGCGCCCACGATGGCGAAGACCGGCACGCAGCCGCCGCTCGTGCCGCCGAACGGCCGCCCGTACACACCCGTCGCGACGCTGAACGGCTGGTCGCTGCCGTGGCGGATGAAGAACGGCTGGAAGGAGTTCCACCTGACGGCCGAGCCCGTCGTGCGCGAGATGGCGCCCGGCATGAACGCGAACCTGTGGGGCTACAACGGCCAGTCGCCGGGCCCGACGATCGAGGCCGTCGAAGGCGACAAGGTGCGCATCTTCGTGACCAACCGGCTGCCCGAGCATACGGCGATCCACTGGCACGGGCTACGGCTGCCGAACGGGATGGACGGCGTCGGCGGCCTCACGCAGCCGCACATCCCGCCCGGCAAGACCTTCGTCTACGAGTTCCAGCTCGAAGCGCACGGCACCTTCATGTATCACCCGCACGCCGACGAGATGGTGCAGATGGCGATGGGGATGATGGGCATGTTCATCGTGCACCCGAAGGATCGCGGCACGATGCCGGTCGATCGCGATTTCGTGTTTCTGCTCGCCGCGTACGACATCGACCCGGGCAGCTACACGCCGCGCGTGAACGAGATGACCGACTTCAACATGTGGACTTTCAATTCCCGCGTGTTCCCGGGCATCGATCCGTTGCCGGTGCGCGCCGGCGACCGCGTGCGGATTCGTTTCGGCAACCTGACGATGACGAACCATCCGATCCACCTGCACGGTTACAGCTTCGAAGTGACCGGCACCGACGGCGGCTGGATTCCGCCGGCCGCGCGCTGGCCCGAAGTGACGGCCGACGTCGCGGTGGGGCAGATGCGCGCGATCGAGTTCATCGCCGATCGTCCGGGCGACTGGGCGTTCCACTGCCACAAGTCGCACCACACGATGAATGCGATGGGCCACCAGGTGCCGAACCTGATCGGCGTGCCGCAGAAGGATCTCGCGCAGCGTATCGGCAAGCTCGTGCCCGACTACATGGCGATGGGGAGCACGGGCGGCGCGATGGGCGGGATGGAAATGCCGTTGCCCGACAACACGCTGCCGATGATGACGGGCACGGGCCCGTTCGGGCCGCTGGAGATGGGCGGCATGTTCACGGTCTGCAAGGTGCGGCAGGGGCTCGGCCGCACCGACTATCGCGATCCGGGCTGGTTCCGGCATCCGAAGGGCACCGTCGCCTACGCATACACCGGCGAATTGCCGGACGGTTGAGCAGCAGCATGCGGCGGCCGTGCGTATGCGGCCGCCGGTTTCCATTCACTCACACGGGAGTCGACACGATGAAGAAGGGACTGGTTTTGATGGCAACGGGTTGCGCGCTGGCGTTTTCCGCCGCGTCGTACGCGGCCGGCGACATGGCCGGCATGGACATGAGCGGCGGCGCGAAGCAGGGCGCCGACGCGGCGCAGCGCATGTCGCACGGCGAAGTTCGCAAGGTCGATGCGGCCGCGGGCAAGCTGACGATCAAGCACGGCCCGCTCGAGAACCTCGGGATGGAGGCGATGACGATGGTGTTCAAGGTGAAGGACCCGGCGATGCTGTCCCAGGTCAAGTCTGGCGACAAGATCGACTTCGTCGCAGAAGAGGTGGGCGGCGCGCTGACCGTCGTCGAACTGAAGAAGCCGTGACGCGGAGCGCGAACATGACGATCACGATGCTCAAGCGGCTGGCCGGCTTTGCCGCGGCCGGCGCGATCCTCGCGGCCGCGCCTGTCACGGCCTCGGCGCACGGCAAGCTGGAAAGCGCTGCACCGGCGACGGGCAGCACGGTCGACGTGGCGCCCGACACCGTGCGGCTCGCGTTCAACGAAGACCTCGAACCGGCATTCAGCTCGGTGAAGGTGTCGGACGCGAACGGCAATGCCGTCACGCAGGACAAGGCGAAGGTCGATGCGTCGAACCCGCGCGTGATGACGGTCGCGATGCCGAGGCTCGCGCCCGGCGCATACACGGTGCAATGGGTGGCGATGACCGCCGACGCGCATCGCACGAAGGGCACCTATACGTTCCGGGTGAAAGGATGAACGACGGTATCGTCGGCCTGCTGCGGCTCGTGGCGGTAGCGATCCAGAATGCGGGGTTCGCCGTCGTCGTCGGTGCGCTGCTCGGCGGCCGCTGGCTCGCGCTTGGCGCGTCGGCATGGCAGCACGGGATCGGGCGACGGCTCGTCGCGACGCTGCGGATCGCGTCCGCCGTGTCGCTGCTCGCGAGCGTCACCGCGTTCTGGGCGCACTGCGCGTTGATGAGCGAAGTGCCTTTGTTCGAAGCGGGGCCGGCCGTCCGCGCGATGCTCGCGGGCACGGGCTTCGGTCATGCATGGCTGGCCGGCGCCGTGTTCATGCTCGTCGTCGTGCTGCTGGCGTTCGTCAGGCGCGCGAACGACACGCGTTTTCCGTTCGCGATGTGGGCCGCGCTTGCCTGCGTCGCGCTTGCGCGCAGCAACGGCGGGCATCCGGTGGACGCAGGCCTGTTCAGCGTGCCCGTGTGGATCGACTGGCTGCATCTGCTGGCGATCAGCGCGTGGGTCGGGCTCGTGCTCGTGACGGCATTCGGCGTGATGCCGCGACTCGCCGGCATGCCCGCGAGCGAACGCGCGACGGGCGCATCGTTCGTGCAGTCGCTGTCCGATGCGTCGACGTATGCGCTGGTCGTGCTGTTCGCGACCGGCGCGTACAACGGCTGGCGCGGCGTCGATACGCCGGCCAACCTGCTCGTGTCGACGTACGGGCAGATCCTGCTGCTGAAGCTTTCGCTCGTGTTGATCGCAGCGGCGCTCGGTGGCCATAACCGCTTCTTCGGGATGCCGAAGCTGTTGGCCGCGCTGCGGGACCCGGCTGCCGCGATGCCGGCCGTCTCGTTGAAACGGTTTGGCGCCGTGTTGCGGATCGAGGCGGTCGTGCTCGGCGGCGTGCTGATGGTGGCGGCCGTGCTCGTATCGAGCGCGTTGCCGGGAACGGCCTAGCGCGGCGATGCGGCGGCGACGGCGCGGGGGAATCGTCCGGAGCACGGAGGCGTTCCTGCCAGCCGATTGCCCCGCATTTCCGGGCCCGAACATGCGATCGGTGGGGATCGCGGCGGGATGACGGGCATTACGTCGGCCTGTCTGTTCATTACCAAAAACTGTCATTGAGCGCCGCTAAGCTTTCGCCACCCTCACAACCGGGATTCCCTGTCATGCGCTCGACAATCCGCCTGTTTGCCCCGCTATTGTTGCTTCCGACGCTTGCCGCGCCGGTATTTGCCGCTCCCGTCAGCCCGAACTGCGGCGGCAGCACGACGCCGATCGCCGATATCCAGGGGCCGGGCGCACCGTCGCCGCTCGCCGGCCAGAACGTGTCGGTCGAGGCGGTCGTCACCGCCGATTTCGGCGGCACGGACGGCTTCGGCGGCTTCTTCGTCCAGCAGGCCGACGCGCAACGCCGCAACCAGCCGGGCGTGTCCGAAGGCCTGTTCGTCTATGCGCCGAAAGCGCGCGCGAAGGCCGGCGATCTCGTGCACGTGACGGGCAAGGTCGAGGAGAAATACGGCCAGACGCAACTGACGCTGTCGGGGGCGATCGCGGTGTGCGCGAACGGCCAGACGGTCACGCCCGCGACGCTCACGCTGCCGGTCGACAGCCCGAACGCGTTCGCCGCGTACGAAGGGATGCGCGTGCGCCTGCCGCAGACGCTGAACGTGACCGACAACTACGAGCTCGGCCGCTACGGCAGCGTGATGCTCAGCAACGGCCGCTTGCGTACGCCGACGAGCGTCGTGCCGCCCGCGCAGGCGCAGACGCAGATCGATGCGAACGCACGCAACCGCCTGATCCTCGACGACGGCTCGAACAAGCAGAACCCGGCGACCGTGCCGTATCCGGCACCGGGCCTGTCGGCCGCGAACACGCTGCGCGCGGGCTACACCGTGCGCGACGTCGAAGGCGTGCTCGAAGTGCGTTACGGCGCGTGGCGCGTGCAGCCGCTGCCCGGCGCGGCCGTGCCGGCGTTCGACGCGCGTCCGAATCCGCGCACCAACGCGCCCGCGCGCGATCCGAAGTCGAACCTGCGCGTCGCGTCGTTCAACGTGCTCAACTATTTCAACGGCAACGGGCTCGGCGGCGGCTTCGACGATCCGAACAACCGCGGCGCGAAGACGTTCCAGGAATTCCAGCGTCAGGAAGCGAAGATCGTCAGCGCGCTGAAGGCGATCGATGCCGACGTGATCGGGCTGATGGAAATCCAGAACAACGGCTACGGCGAACTGAGCGCGGTGCGTCAGCTCGCGGCGAAGCTCGGCAGCCACTGGCGCGTCGTCGATCCCGGCTCGTCACGCCTCGGCGGCGATGCGATCGCGGTCGCGATGATCTACGACAACCGCAAGGTCGAACCGGTCGGCCGCGCGGCGACGCTTGCAATCGACGACAAGAACCGCCAGCCGCTCGCGCAGTCGTTCCGCCTGGTCGACGGCAACAAGCAGACGCTGACGGTGGCCGTCAATCACCTGAAGTCGAAGAACTGCCCGGACGCCGCGAACGACGATCTCGACCAGGGCGACGGCCAGGGTTGCTGGAACCCGACGCGCACGCGCGCGGCGACGAAACTGGCCGACTGGCTGGCCGGCAACCCGACGGGCGTCGCGGGCCAGGGCGTGCTGCTGATCGGCGACTTCAACAGCTATACGTACGAGGACCCGATCCGCGCGCTCGAATCGCGCGGCTACCGCAACCTCGTCGCGCGCTGGATTGGCGCGAATGCGTACAGCTACGTGTACAACGGCGAAGCCGGCTATCTCGATCACGCGCTCGCGACGCTGCCGCTCGCCTCGCACGTGAAGGCCGTGCACGAATGGCACATCAACGCGGACGAGCCGCTCGCGCTGCAGTACACGCTCGCGTACAAGTCGGCCGAACAGCAGAAGACGTTCTATGCACCGGACGCCTATCGTTCGTCGGATCACGATCCGGTGCTGATCGATATCGCGCTCCCGGGCGGCAAGAAATAATCGACTATCGACGTGCCGCAACCGACGACATGCGGCGAGGCCGCATGTCGTCATCCGCCCGGAAATGCCGGCCGGATATCGGGTAAATAATGCCGTCGAATCGAATTGAAATTAACGGAGTCGGTATTTTATGGACGATGCGGTACGTATCGGCATGGCGATTGAAGAAAGGTTGAAGCGAATCGAATCCCGGCGTGAGGGGTGAAGGTTGCCGTGCGGTATTAATCGATCACGGATAATAAAAATGAAAGAAAAATCCTGTCGATCTGAAGGTTTCGTCATCGTCGAGTCAATGCAGGCAGGGCTTCCGGGTTATGCGAGAAAAGTAAAATATTCGGCCCGGTATTACCGATAAAGCGCAGCTTGCACGAATAATTCCGTTTTCTTTCAAATGCCAGACACTGTCCGCCCTTCGCATCATTGCGGGATTTTTAATATCCGAATGATCTTTGACAACGCGGCGCAGCACCGCCTATTTTGTCGATGTCGTAAATTTCGGTAATCAGAATAGAAGTCCAAACTGCAGGGGGCGGTTCAAGCACGATTCTCGCCAGCAGTTTGCTGTGTCTGTATCACGTTCAGTCTCTTGAAGCAGTCCGATCCCAACCGCCTTTTGCGCGAGTGGCGGGTGTTGCTGCGCGTCTCGTCGGCGAAGGCGGCCTTTGTGAAGCGGTATCCGAACCAAAGGACAGAGATGAAACCAGACAGGAGCTGTACCGGCAGCCGCCGTGCTCGTCACGGCCGGATGGCCGGGCTGGGCGTAGTGACCGTCATGACACTGGCGCTCGCGGCCTGCGGCGGCGACGATTCGTCGTCCGTCGGCGCGTCGAGCCTCGCGCAGGCCACGGCCAGCCAGCAGGCCAGCGCGCAAGCGGCCGGCAATCAGGCGCCGGCGGCCAACCAGCCGTACATCGACCCCGTCGCCTACTCGATGAACGCGACCGACGGTCTCGCCGCGGCGCAGGTATCCGAGAAAGCGGCCGTCATGCATTACCAGTGGAAATCCGGCGGCACGACGGTCAACTACACGACGACCACCGGCCACCTGACCGCGCAGGATGCGAACGGCAATGCGGAAGCGTCGATGTCGTACGTCGCGTACACCGCGCCGAGCACCAACGGCAAGCCGCGCCCCGTCACGTTCGTCTATAACGGCGGCCCCGGCTCGTCGTCGATCTGGCTGCGGCTCGGCTCGTTCGCGCCGACACGGGTGGCCACGCCCGATCCCGGGTTCGGCACCACCTGGCCGAACTATCCGCTCGTCGACAATGCCGAGAGCCTGATCGACACCACCGACCTCGTGTTCATCGACCCGCCCGGAACGGGGCTGTCGGAAGCCGTGTTGCCGAACACCAACCAGAAGTACTGGGGTTCCGACGCGGACGTGAACATCATGCGCGATTTCATCCAGCGCTACCTGAACGTCAACAGTCGCGGCACGTCGCCGATTTATCTGTACGGCGAATCGTACGGCACGCCGCGTACCGACATGCTGGCGCTCGCGCTCGAATCGGCCGGCGTGCACCTGACGGGCATCGTGCTGCAGTCAGCCATCCTGAACTACTTCGCGGATGCGGTGGAAGCGGTGGCGATCACGCAGTCGACGGAAGGGCTGCTGCTCGAAACCGATACGGTGGCCGGTTACCTGCCGGGCTATGCGGCGGTCGCGGCGTATTTCAACCAGGTCTCGCCGGCGCCAGTGAACCAGGGGTTGTACGCACTGCAGACGGAACTGTTCACGACGCTGATCTACAACCAGCTGCAGAAGTACTCGCAGTCGTGGGTGTTGAGCCAGCTCGGCATTCCGGATGCGCTCGGCACGCCGGTGTTCCCGAGCGATGCGACGCTCAGGCTGTGGTCGATCCCGTCGAGCCTCACGCAACAGGCGCTGCGCGGCTACTTCAACGCGAATCCGTTCGGCACGAGCCTGCTGCCCGGCACGACGATCGGCCGGTACGACGGACGCGTGTCGTTGCCGAATTCCGATCCGCGGCTGCAGGACGACGGCGACCCGTCCGACATCCTGATCTCGCAGCCGTTTACGAACGCGCTCGCGACGCAGATGCCGGATTACCTCGGCTACTCCGCGCCGAACGCGACGTACCTGCCGTTGAACGACAACATCATCGGCGTCTGGGACTTCTCGCACGACGGCCAGCCGATGCCCGACACGATCCCCGATCTGCTCGGTGCGCTGCAGTTGAACCCGAAGCTTCGCGTGCTCGCGGAGAATGGCTATCACGATCTCGCGACGCCGTTCTTCAACACCGAGAAGCAACTCGCGCGGTTGCAGACGGTGAAGGGCCTCAATCCGAAGCTGCAGGTGAACTTCTTCCAGGGCGGCCACATGATCTACCTGGACGACGTCGCCCGGCCGGAGATGAAGCGGGACCTGAAGACGTTCTACAAGGGCGCGCGGATTCCGACGGCGCTGACGCTGCACACGCTGCCGCCGCCGTGGCCGGACGAGAATCCGCCGAGCGTGCCGACCGGCAGCGTCCCGGGCGCGACGGCCGGAACGACGCTGGCGGCGGCGCCCTGAGCGACGGACTCCTTGTCAAAGGAACCCTCTATTCATCCATTGAATGCGAGTGATCATGTCCCTAATCAAATTGATGCGGCGTATGTCTCCGTTGATCGTCCTCGGTGCCGTGACGAGCAGTGCCTATGCGTTGCCGCCGCAAGCGGTGGCGCCGGTGAAGCTGCCGCACGGCGGGCGCGGCGTCGACGGCCCGTTCTTTCCCGCCACGCGGGCGGCGCCGGTGTTGCCGTCGACCGGCGCGGCGCTGCAGCAGCAGGCGCAGCAGCGCGTCGACGCAAGGCTTGGCGGCAATACCGTGCTGAGCAACGGCGCGGCCGTGACGAAGGCGCAGGCGCAGAGCAGCGGCCTGGGTTTCGTGTCGAAGCACTTCGACGAGATCGATGCGAAGCACACCGGGCGTGTGACGATGAGCGACGTGCGGCAGTTCATCCAGCAGCGGCAGGTGCAGGCGCAGCAGGAGCAGCAGGACGAGTGACGTAGCAGGCGACGCGGCGGCCGGTGCGATGGAGAATCGCATCGGCCGCCGAATCTTGGGCGACGCGGGTGCGGGATCGTCCGGCTTTATCAGATTTCGGCGGCGTAGTGAAAATCCGGAAGCGTGCGCCGGATGCGAGCAGCGTCGCGTTCGCGCAAGGGTGGGACGCTCATGACGTGCGCAGCGGCGTGTCCGGCGAGAAGGTGCTCGTGCATGCGCAACGCGGCACGCAGCGCTATGAGTACGCGACGTTTCAGGCGAACGACGATCCCGCGCTGAAACTGGCGATCTACACACCGATGAATGACGGAGAAGGGGGCTGATGCTGCGTTGGCCGGCATCACCTCGCGGTCATGCAACGCAGCATCGGCTTCGTGCGTGAACGCGGGTGACGCGGTATAGCGGGGATGTGCGCGGGTTCAGGCCGTGCGTCGCGCGGACAGGCGATTCCACAACAGGCCGGAGCGGCTGCCGCTTCGGCAATACGCGAGCACCGGCTTCTGCAGCGTGTCGACCAGTGCGCCGAACGCGTCGATCTCCGCGTCGCCGATCTGGTCGCGCTCGACCGGCAGGTAGCGTGCCTCGAGGCCCAGTTCGCGGGCGGCGGCGGCGATCTCGTCGAACGCCGGCTGATCGTCGCCTTCGCCGTCGGGCCGGTTGCAGATGACCGAGCGGAAGCCGGCATTGCGGATCGCCTTCAGGTCGGCCGGCGTGATCTGGCGCGACGCGGAGAACCCGTTCGCCGCCGTCGCGCGGCACTGCTCGATCGCCTTGCGGAAACACGCGATCGCGAAGTCGACGTCCTGCTCCGTCGTGAAGCGGCCGAAGCTGATGCGCACCGTGCGGCCGGCCGTTTCCGCATCGAGGCCGAGCGCGGTGAGCACGTGCGACGGTGCGCCGCTGGTCGAGTTGCACGCGGAGGTCGACGAGACGGCGAGCGCTTCGCCGAGCATGAACGGGAAGAAGCCCGGGGCGTTCACGGTCAGGCTCAGCGTATGCGGGATGCGGCGCGCGGCGGCTGCATTCTGCGTGACGTCGCCGAGCGCGAGCAGCGCGTCGGTCAGGCGTGCGCCGAGCGCGGCGATCCGTGCGGTTTCGCCGTCGAGCTTGTCGGCGGCGAGTGCGCATGCGACACCCATGCCGACGATCTGATGCGTCGCGAGCGTGCCCGAGCGCAACCCGCGCTCGTGACCGCCGCCGTGAATCTGCGGTGCGATGCGATCGGCGATCTCGCGGCGCACGAACAGCGCGCCGATACCCTTGGGCCCGTAAACCTTGTGCGCCGACATCGACATCATGTCGATGCCGAGCGCGCGCACGTCGATCGGCGTCTTGCCGAGCGCCTGCGCGGCGTCGACGTGGAGCAGCGCGCCCGCGGCGTGCACGAGGCGGGCGATCGCGCCGATGTCGGTCAGCGTGCCGATCTCGTTGTTCACGAGCATCAGCGACACGAGGCCCGTCTCGGGACCGATGGCGGCCGCCACCGCGTCGGCGGTGATCTCGCCGTCGCGCGTGGGCGTCAGGAACGTGACCTGCGAGCCGTGCTTCGCCAGGCTGGCCATCGTGTCGAGGATGGCCTTGTGCTCGATGCGGCTCGTGATCAGGTGGCGCTTGCCGGCCGCGTTTTCCGCATAGCCTTTCAGCGCGAGGTTGTTCGATTCGGTGGCACCCGACGTCCAGACGATCTCGTCGGCATCCGCGCCGATCAGTGCGGCGACTTGCGCGCGTGCGTGCTCGACCTTGTCTTTCGCCAGCCGGCCGGCGGCGTGCGAACTCGACGCGGGGTTGCCGAAGATGCCGTCGAAGCCGAGGCAGGCCGTCATCGCGTCGATCACGCGCGGATCGGCCGGCGTCGTGGCGGCGTAGTCGAGGTAGTGCAGCGGGTGGGTGTCGCTCATTTCCGTCTCTTGCTCATTGCATGGTGACGGAAATGATACGGGGGACAGAAGGGAAAAAGGATCCAAAGTTGGCTGGTAATTCGGTCTGATATGAAATGACGTTTTATCCTGATGCCAAATTGGGGAATTTGGTTCTCATTCGATGCGAGGGCCTTTCTGTCCGGATGAGACGCGCGCCCTCCCGCGTTCCCGGGTGGTGCTGTATCCGGGCGCTTGCAAGTCCATGAGGGATTCCCCGATGCGGCGCGCGTGAGCGCCGCTTCAACACGGCGTCGACGCGCGCGACGCTTCCCTGCCGGTCCTTCCTGCCCGCCGTTCCCGATTATTTGCGTTTCGCGAATGGCGCGTTCGCCGGTTGTTCCATACCCGATTCGCGGCCATACCCCTATCGTGGCGACGTCGGCCGGGCGAATTCGACGCGTCGAATCCGGGCGCCGGCCGGCACTTCATTGCGATTCGCATCGCACACAAAAACCATCGGACCGGACCCACGCGCAGGCGCTGCGGCGCGCGCGGGCGAACCGGCGTCCACGGAGACGGACATGAAAGCAAACGAGTGGGATACCGCATACGAGTGGAGGGCAGTCACGCTGCTGGCGCTCGGTTTCGGGCTGGTCGGCCTCGACCGCTGGCTCATCGCGCCGCTGTTTCCTTCGATCATGAAGGACCTGAACCTGACCGCGCAGGACGTCGGCAACTGCATCGGCGTGCTCGGCCTGTCGTGGGGCATCTTCGCGGCGCTGATGGGCGGCATCTCCGACAAGATCGGCCGCAGGAAGGTGCTGATTCCGGCCATCATCGCGTTCTCGCTGCTGTCGGGGTTCTCGGGGCTCGCGGGCGGGCTGCTCGGCCTGATGGCGATTCGCGGGCTGATGGGCGTCGCGGAAGGCTCGTTCTGCCCGACCAGCTTCGCGGCGACGGCCGATGCGTCGCATCCGCGGCGGCGCGGCCTGAACCTCGGGCTGCAGCAAAGCGGCTTCGCACTGTTCGGTCTCGCGCTGTCGCCGATCATCGCCACGCAACTGCTCGGCTTCGTGTCGTGGCGCTGGGTCTTTGCGCTGGTGGCCGTGCCCGGCCTGGTGCTCGGCGCGATCATGTTCTTCGTGATTCGCGAGCCGAAGGTGGTAAAGGAAGTCGCCGCGGAACATGCGCCGGCATCGCTCGGCCATGTACTCAAGAGCCGCAACATCCTCGTCGCGATGGCCGCACTGTGCTGCGCGATGACGGGCGTCTTCGTGCTCGGCGCGCTGCTGCCGCTGTACCTGACCGATTACCTGGCGCTCGGTACGCAGAAGATGGGCCTCGTCGTCTCGGCGATCGGCTTCGGCGGTTTTCTCGGGCAGTTCGGGTTGCCGGGTCTTTCCGATCTGGTCGGCCGCCGCATCGCGAGCATCGTCGGTTTCGCGGGAACGGCCGCGATGCTCTACCTCTTCCGTGGTCTCGGCCCGCAGCCGCTCGCGCTGTTCGGCGTGCTGTTCGTCGCATCGTTCTTCACGCTCGGGCTGGTGTCGCTGCTGTCCGGCCCGGTCGCGACCGAAGCCGCACCGGTCGGCCTCGTGTCGACGTCCATCGGCGTGGTGGTCGGCGTCGGCGAGATCTTCGGCGGCGGCATCGCGCCGGCGCTGGGCGGTTATGTCGCCGCACACTTTGGCATCCAGAACATTCTGTGGTTGCCGATGTGCGCGGTCCTGCTCGGTATCGTGGTCAGTCTGCTGTTGAAGGAAACCGCGCCGGCCGTGTTGCAGCGCCGCGCGGTCGTGCCGCCGGAGCTGGCGGCCGGAGAGCAATCGCGGTAACGCGCGGTGCGCCGCGCAATTGACATCGATTCGGCGACACTGTGACGCTTTTCACATGACACAGCCCGATTCCCGCGCGGGTAGACTGCCGGTTTCGCTGTCGAAAAAGGGCGCGGTATGGACCGGTTCCTGAGCATCGAGGCATTCGTGAGAGTGGCCGAGGCGAGCAGCTTCGCGGAGGCCGCGCGGCAGCTGGGTGTGACGAGTTCGGTCGTGACGAATCGCATCCAGCAGCTCGAGAAGTTCGTCAACGCGCCGTTGTTCCATCGCAGCACGCGCCACGTGCGCCTGTCGGACGTGGGCGAGACGTTCTATCGCGAGTGCGCGGAGGTGGTCGGGCGCGTCAACGAGCTGACGGACCAGATGCGCGAGCTTCGCGCGACGCCGACCGGGCGGCTGCGTATCCAGATGCTGCCCGGCTTCGCGCTCGATCACTTCGGCGCGCCGCTGGCGGCCTTCAATCAGCGCTACCCGGGCATCCAGCTCGACATCATCGTCAACGACCGTGTGGTCGACCCTGTCGAAGAAGGGTTCGACATCGCGTTCCAGATCTTCCCGCCGATTTCCGAATCGCTGATCGAGCGACGGCTGTTCACGGTCCGGCGTCTCTTTTGCGCGGCACCCGCCTACGTCGACGCGCATGGTGCGCCACAACATCCGCGCGAATTGCTGCAGCACACGACGGCGCTGTATTCGGGCTATCCGTCACGTAACCGCTGGACCATGACGCGCGGCGACGAGGTCGTCGAAATGGAGCTGCCGGGCATGATCCGCTCGAACTCCGTCCACCTGCTGCGCGAATACGCGCTGACCGGCGGCGGGGTCGTCTGTTTGCCGACGCTCGTGGCGAGCGACGCGCTCGTCGCGGGCCGCCTGGTACCGATCCTCACCGACTACCAGCTCGCGCCGCTGAGCTTCGCCGCCGTTTATCCCGCAACGCAGCGACAGGCGCTGAAGGTCAAGGCGCTGGTCGAATTCCTCGCCGAATACATCGGCGACGAATCGCCGTGGGATCTCCCGCTGCTGGCGCGCGGCTGGGTGCGTTGAGCCGCGCGGATTATTCGCGAAACGCAAATGCCGTAATCGCCGTCCGTTGCCTTGTTGCTGCCGTGCGTTGCCCCTAGAGTGGAATCCAACAAGCGGTTCAACTCAGGAGACAGCAATGACCAGCACGGCATTCCACACCGTCTTCGGCTCGCTCGACGGTTACCGGAAGGGCGAGATCGAAATCACCAGCGGCAGCGCGCAGCACTACGCCTTCTCGAACGTCTTCGAGGTGGCATCGAAGTCGGCCCCTTATGAAAAGGTCGTCGCCGGCAAGAATCTCGAATACGTGATCGAAGTGTTGAGGACCGACGGCCAGTCGCCGTGGTTCGCCTGTGCGCACGACGAGTTCACGATCCAGATGGACGGCGAAGTCCGGATCGATTTCATCAAGCTCGACCACCCGCCGAGATCGGGCCGCGGCACCGTGAGCGCCGGCCCGCAGCCGGCCGGCCGGAACATGGGGTACGTCGTGTTGCGCCAGGGCCATCAGGCGCTGCTGCCGGCCGGCTGCGCGTATCGCTTCACCGCGAGCCGGCCGGGCGTCGCGCTCGTGCAGACCGTCCTCGGCGAACTGTCCGTCGAGAAGTGGGCCGAGATCTGCCTGCACTGACCTTCCGACCTCATTCGACTATTCCAGGAGACACGTTATGGCCACCCTCGACACCCTCGACACCCTCGATCCGTCCACGGGCTTTGCCGCCGATCTGGTGCGATCGACCGACGCCGATGCCGTGACCGGCTACCGCCGCTTCCAGCTCGGCGAATTCGAATTCCAGCGCGACGAATACTTCGTGAAGATCAGCTGGCCCGCGAAAGGCCAGACGCGCACGCATGCGATGCCGGCGGATGCGTTCCTGCGCGCGATGATGCGTGACGTCGCCTGGGGCTTCTTCTACGGCTGGGTGAACTTCGACCACGTGTTCGGCACGCGCAATCACTACGGAAAGGTCGACATGTATGCGGGCACCTTCAACGGCATCCTGAAGGATGCCGGTGTCGACTATACCGAGACCTTCGACACGCCGACGATCATGGCGACCTTCAAGGCGATGCTGCACGACTGGACGAACGAAGGCTTCGATCCGTTCGCGGCGCCCGAGGAAACGGGGACCGCGTTCGGCCGCAAGCACGGCGACAACGGCTCGGCGATCGAGCGCACGCGTATCGCGACGCGCCGCATGCCGGGCCTCGAAGGCGATTCGCCGCTGCGCGACGCACTGCCGGTCAACCGCGCGTTCCTCGACGTCGCGCATGACGAGCCGGACGTGCACGTCGAGCCGGGCTTCGAAGGCGAGCTGCACGCGTTCAACCTGTTCAAGTACCTGTCGCGCTCGGACGTGACGTGGAATCCGTCGGTGACGTCGGTGTGCGGGCGCAGCCTGTTCTGCCCGACCACCGAGGAATTCATCCTGCCGGTGTTCCACGGCAACGACCGCGTCGAATGGTTCCTGCAACTGTCCGACGAAATCGTGTGGGACATCGGCGACAAGAATACCGGCGCGCCGCGTGCGCGCATCACGATGCGCGCGGGCGACATCTGCGCGATGCCGGCCGACATCCGCCACCAGGGCTATTCGACGAAGCGGTCGATGCTGCTGGTCTGGGAAAACGCGACGCCGGACCTGCCGCGGCGCTACGAGAGCGGCGAGCTTGCGCCGTACCCGATCGCGTTCTGAGCCGCGCGCCAGCGACGGCTTCCGCTTCAGCCCTACACCGAGGACGATTCATGCAAACCCAACTCTTCATCGACGGGCGTTTCGTCGACGCCGTCGAGCGCGGCACGATCGACGTGCTGAACCCGCACGACGGTGCCGTCATCGCGAAGATCGCGGCGGCCACCGCGGCGGACGTCGATCTGGCCGTCGAAGCCGCGACGCGCGCCTTTCCGACATGGTCGGCGATGCCGGCGGCCGAACGCGGGCGTCTGCTGCTGCGCCTGGCCGATGCGATCGAAGCCAACGCGGACGAACTGGCGCGGCTCGAATCGCTGGATACCGGTCACCCGATTCGCGATTCGCGTTCGCTCGACGTGCCGCGCACGGCCGCATGCTTTCGTTATTTCGGCGGCATGGCCGACAAGCTGCAAGGCTCGGTGATTCCGGTCGAGACCGGTTTCCTGAACTACGTGCAGCGCGCGCCGATCGGCGTGGTCGGCCAGATCGTGCCGTGGAATTTTCCGCTGATGTTCACGAGCTGGAAGATGGGCCCGGCGCTGGCGGCCGGCAACACGGTGGTGCTCAAGCCGTCGGAAATCACGCCGCTGTCGACGCTGCGCATCGTCGAGCTGATGGCGGAAGTCGGGTTTCCCGCCGGCGTCGTCAATATCGTGCCCGGTTACGGTCATACGGCAGGCCAGCGGCTCGCCGAACATCCGGGCGTCGGCAAGATCGCGTTCACGGGGTCGACCGCGACCGGCCGGCGGATCGTCGAAGCGTCGCAGGGCAACCTGAAGCGCGTGCAGCTGGAGCTGGGCGGCAAGGGCGCCAACATCGTGTTCGACGATGCGAACCTCGATGCGGCGATCAACGGCGCTGCGTGGGCGATCTTTCACAACCAGGGGCAGGCGTGTATCGCGGGCTCGCGTCTCGTGCTGCACGAACGGATCGCGGATGCGTTCCTCGAGCGCTTCGTCGCGCTCGCGTCGTCGATCCGCATCGGCAATCCGCTGGATGCGAATACCGAAATGGGGCCGCTCACGTCGAAGCAGCACCTCGAGCGCGTGCTGTCGTATGTCGACGTCGCGCGCGAGCAGGGCGGCCGCGTGCTCACCGGCGGCAGCGCGCCGCAGGATCCGGCGCTCGCCAACGGCTACTACGTGCGCCCGACGGTCATCGAGGCGAAGCGCGCCAACGATCGCGTCGCGCAGGAGGAAGTGTTCGGCCCGTTCGTCACCGTGTTGCGCTTCGGCAGCGACGAAGAGGCGCTCGCCATTGCCAACGCGACGGAATACGGGCTCGGCAGCGGCCTCTGGACCCAGAATCTGTCGCGTGCCCACAAGATGGCGTCGCGGATCAACGCCGGCATGTGCTGGATCAACTGCTACAAGCGCGTCAATCCGGGCAGCCCGTTCGGTGGCGTCGGCAAGTCGGGCTACGGCCGCGAGATGGGTTTCGAGGCCATGCACGACTACACGGAAGCGCGATCGGTGTGGGTCAACGTCGACGGCAACGTGCCGCCGCACTTCAAGCGCTGAGGTTCGCATGGAGCGCTTCGTCTATCAGGGCACGCCCTCCCGCGTGGTATTCGAATGGGGGGCGCTCGACAGGCTGCCGGACGAGCTGGCGACGCTCGGCGCCCGCCGCGCGCTCATCCTGTCCACACCCGAACAGCGGCCTCTCGCCGACCGGGTGACGGACATACTGGGCGAGCGCGCGGCCGGCGTGTGCGCGCAGGCCGTCATGCACGTGCCGATCGACGTCGCGCGCGCGGCCCGCGAGATGGCCGCCGAACGGGGCGCGGACTGCTGCATCGCGATCGGCGGCGGGTCGACGATCGGGCTGGGCAAGGCCATCGCGCTCGAATCGCCGCTGCCGATCCTGGCCGTGCCGACGACGTATGCCGGCTCGGAGATGACGCCGATCTACGGGCTCACGGAAGGCCGCTTGAAGCGCACCGGGTGCGATGTGCGCGTGCTGCCGCGTACCGTGCTGTACGACCCGTCGCTGACGGTGTCGCTGCCGCCGGGCATTTCGGCGGCGTCGGGCGTCAATGCGATCGCGCATGCGGTCGAGGCGCTCTATGCGGAAGATGCGAACCCCGTGATCAGCCTGATGGCCGAAGAAGCGATTCGCGCGCTCGGCGAAGCGCTGCCTGGCGTGGTGCGCGATCCGGCGGACCGGCCGATGCGCAGCCGCGCGCTGTATGGCGCGTGGCTCGCCGGGACCTGCCTCGGTGCGGTCGGCATGGCGTTGCACCATAAGCTCTGTCACACCCTCGGCGGCACGTTCAACCTGCCGCACGCACAGACGCACGCGGCGATGTTGCCGCATACCGCGCATTACAACCACGCGGCGGCGCCGGATGCGTTGCGTCGCGTCGCGCGGGCACTGGGCGGGAACGACGCGGCCGACGCCGGCCCGTTGCTGTTCGGGCTGAACGAGCAGCTCGGCATCGCGCCGGCGCTCGCCGCGATCGGGATGCCGCGGGAAGGGCTCGACGAGGCGGCCGATCTCGCATGCAAGAACCCGTATGCGAATCCGCGGCCGATCGAGCGCGCGGCGATTCGCGCGCTGCTTCAGGACGCATGGGAAGGCCGTGCGCCGCGTTGAGCGGCGTGATGCGCCAATGGAGAAAGACTGATGAATGACTCCATCGACCGGAGCTGATCGTCATGGCTCGATTTTTCGCGGTATTGGCGACGGACCAGCCCGGCATGCGCGACGTGCGCGATCGTGTGCGGCCGATTCATCGGACCTATCTGCGTGCGGCTGCCGAGCACGGCGTGGTCGTGCGGCTCGGCGGCCCGACGCTCGACCCGCAGGGCGACGCGATGAACGGTACGCTGCTCGTCGTCGAGGCGGACGACATTCATGCGGTGATGCGGTTCGTTGGTAACGACCCGTACGTGAAGGAGGGGTTGTTCTCGCACGTGGAAGTGCGCCCGTGGGACTGGAGCCTCGGCAACCCCGAGCAGCGGGTGTGAGCGATGGAAGCGAGACGACTCTGCCGCGTTTCCGAGGTGCCCGACGGCGGCGCGCGCGTCGTCGACGAAGCGTGCCTCGGGCGTCCCGTCATCGTCGTGCGGCGTGGCGAGCAGGTATGGGCGTACGTGAATCGATGCCCGCACTTTTCCGTCCCGCTCGATTACGTGCCGGGCAATGTCTCCTGCTATCGGTCGCAGGTGCTGATGTGCGCACATCACAGCGCGCTGTTCCGCTTCGACGACGGCGTGTGCATCGACGGGCCGTGCACGGGGGCCGGACTGGAAGCCGTGGCGGTCGACGTGGATTCCTCGGCGTGGGTCATTTCTCGAGAGCCGTGAATCACGGATCCTGATCGGCTCGGGTGCGACACCGGTTCACGTAAAGAATTTCACGATAATCAATCAGTAAAACTAATCATGATTTTGATGGTGATGTAGCAGCCCGAATCAGGGCGATTTTACACGAGGCAACAAGCGAGCACCCGCCGCCTGGCGCGGTGACGGGCTCGTATTTCCATAAAAAAGACGGAGACAACATGAAACTCAGGTTTGGCGTATTCGCGGTGCTTGCCGTCGCGCAGGGCGCATGGGCGCAGAGCAGTGTGACGATGTTCGGTCTGATCGACGCCGGCATCTCGTATGTCAGCAACGAGGGCGGCGGCAAGAACGTCAAGTTCGACGACGGCATCTATGCGCCGAATCTGTTCGGCTTGCGCGGCACCGAAGACCTCGGCGGCGGATATCGCGCCGTGTTCGCGCTCGTGAACCAGTTCTCGATGGCGAACGGCAGCATCGTCGGGACCGGGATCTTCGGGCGCAACGCGTACGTCGGCCTCGACAGCGACCGGTTCGGCAGCATCACGCTGGGAAATCAATACGACTTCATGGTCGACGCGCTTTTCAACAAGGGGAATGCGATCGGGCGGGACATCTCGGGGCTGTACGGTTTCAGGAACGGGCCGTTCCAGCGTCTCGCGCTGCCGGGCAATCCGACCGGCGCATTCGACTGGGACCGCACGGCAGGCAGCAAGCCGATCGCGAATTCGGTCAAGTACACGTCGCCGACGGTCTCGGGCTTTTCCGGCGGCGTGATGTATGCGTTCGGCGGGGTGGCCGGATCGATCGGTGCGGACAACGCCGTCAGTGCCGGCGTGAACTACGAGATGGGCGCTTTCGGCGTGGGCGCGGCATACACGAACGAGAAATATGGCTCGGCGCCGGGTGTGCCGTCGACCAGCGTGCGCAACTGGGGCGTCGGCATGCACTACGACTTCGGTGTCGTGAAGGCGACGGCACTGGTGACCACCGTGCGGAATGCGTTCAACGATGCCGGTGTGTGGATGGCGGAAGCAGGCGGCCTGTGGCGGATCAGGCCGGACGTCGTCCTGGGCGCGAAGTACATGTACATGAAAGGCAACGAAGCGGTGAACGACAACCACGCGCATCAGGTCAGCGTGGCGCTTCAGTACCTGTTGTCGAAGCGGACCATGGTGTACGTGTCGGCCGATTACCAGCGCGCCAATAGCGGCGCGAATGCGCAGGTGAATGGCGTGCTCGATCCGAACGGTGCGTCGAGTTCGGCAAGTCAGACGGTGGCTCGGCTCGGGTTGCATACGGTGTTTTGAGGGAGCGGAGCCGACGCCGCACGACGGTGCGCGGGTCCGGCTCCGTCGCGTGCGACGGTTCCCGGCGTCAGCCGGCCGATGCGGCGGCCGCCTTCACCTTGTCCTGCTCCGCCGCCAGCGCCGCATCGGCCGCCTGTGCGCGCTGGATGGCGGGGCGTGCGAGCACGCGATCGAGATAGTGGCGCACCGCCGGCGTCTCGGGCATCAGTTTGAACATCGTGATCCAGTTCAGCGCGGACGCCCACAGCACGTCCGCTGCGGTGAAGCGTTCGCCGAGCAGATAAGGCCCGTTGGCCAGTTGCGCGCCGATCGTGTCGACGACGGTATCGAAGTCGCCGTAGGGTGACGTCGAATACGGAGCAGGCGGGCGGTTCATCGATCGATCGACGATGGCCGGCTCGAAGCACGATCCGTAGAACACCATCCAGCGCAGGTACGAGCCGCGCAGCGGATCGCCCGTCGCCGGCGCCAGGCCGGCTTCCGGATACAGTTCCGCCGCATAGAGATAGACGGCGGCCTGCTCGGTGACGACCACGTCGCCGTGGCGCAGGGCGGGCACCTTGCCCAGCGGATTGATCGCCCGATAGGCGGGCTCGCGATGCTGGTCGGCGGACAGGTCGAACGCGTGCAGTGCATAGTCGGCGTTCAGTTCCTCGAGCAGCATGCGGGCGCCGGCCGACCGGCTGCGCGGCGAATGGTAAAGGATCAGGTGGCGGTCTGGCGGCATGGCGGACTCCATGGCGTGGTCGGGAAGCGGGTGTCCAATGTAGGCCGGCGCGCGCGGCATCGTCTTGGAAAAATCCGCTGTGGCGGTGCATCATCACGGTATTCCCTCTCGCCGTTCACACCATGTCCGACCTGCGCAACGTGACCGATAGCCCCAAGGGCGTGGTCGGCCCTCGGGCCGCCCTGCAGCGCTTCCGCCTGAATCGCTACTATCCGTGCGCCGCACTGGCCGGCGTGCTCGATCACCACTGGATCGTCGAATGGGATTTGCGCGACCAGCCGCCCCATGTGCAGCGCACGCTGCCGTATCCCTGCGTGAACCTGGTGTTCGACCGGCGGCAGACGGGCATTTTCGGCGTGGTGTCCGGCGCATTCGAGACGACGCTGGCCGACACGGGGCGCGTCATTGGGCTGCGATTCCGGCCCGGCGCGTTTCGGGCGTTTTTCGGCAAGCCCGTGCATCTGATGACCGACAAGGTGCTGCCGGTGTCGACGCTGCTCGACTGCAGCGATGCGCAGGCCGAGGCGGCGGTGCTCGGTGCGCAGGACGATGCGGGCATGGTATCGGCCGCGGAGTCGTTGCTGTTGCGCGTGCTGCCGCCGCCCGATCCTCAGGTGGAGCGTATCCACGGCTTGCTGCAGATGCTGCAGCAGGACATCGGCATCACGCAGGTGCGCGATCTGGCCGAACGCGCCGGCTTGAGCGAGCGCACGCTGCAGCAGCTCTTTGCCGACTACGTGGGGGTGACGCCGAAGTGGGTGATCTGTCGATATCGCCTGCACGAGGCGGCTGACCGGCTGGCCGGCGGACAGCCGGTCGATCTGGCGGAACTCGCGCAGGCGCTCGGCTATTTCGATCAGGCGCACTTCACGCGCGATTTTCGCAAGCTGGTGGGGAAGGCGCCGGCGGAGTATCGGCGGGAGGACGGGCAGGCATGAGTGTGTGGATGCCCGATGGGCGCCGCAGCACACATCCCGTTGTTTGTTGTCGGCCGGGCAACACGGTAGTGTGCCCGTGGGCCTGCCGCCGCGCCGACAACGAACCTATGATGGGGCGAGCCGGCCCTCGGTGACGGTCAACACCGAGGGGTGCGCTGCCGATCATTCCACCCTATAGTGCTCGTCGTTGATCGATCTGCAAGCCAATCAGGAGTGTGTCGTGTTTCACCGGAAATCCAAATGGGGTCGTTCGAACCTGGCGTGCATCGTCGCCCTGGCGACGATGCTGGCGACGGCCGCCGCGCACGCAGAGACGGAGACTGTCGACGGCGCGACGCGCATCGCGTCGGCCGTCAATCGCGACGCGTCGCCGGCCCGGCCGATTGTCGGCGACGACCCGGCCGTCATCCGCGATGCGCTGCAGAAACTGCACGTCGGCACGCGCTCGCCTTCGTTGCGCGACCGGGTTCGCGGTCTGGTTCCCGGTGCGACCGACCGGCGCGGATCGAATTCCGACCTGGCGGCCGTCGGTCTGGATCGTGACGTGACGTTCGTGGTGCCGGTGCGGTACGGGGTGAGGTACCGGTCGCGGCGGCACCTGTTGACGCTGGATGTCGACCTGTTCGACGCGGAGCGCGGCGACCGGACGGGCATCCTGCTCAGCAAGGTCACGACGGGGCCACGAGGGCGCGGGCTCGTGATTGCGCCCGAAGCGAAGGCAAAAGGGTATATCCAGCACGTCGACGTCATCGAACTCGACGCCGGGGAAGGCAAAAAGACCACCGTTCGTAGCCGCATGCGGCTTTCGCCCGCCGAGTACGCCCGGACGCAGGGCGACTTCGCGCTCGTTTTTTCCGGGCACCTGGTTCGGCCTTACCTGACCGACCAAACCGAACATGCCGATCCGAGTATCGAGGAGCCGACGGACATCACGACGAGGGTCTCCACGTTGCACGTGGATCTCCATGACATCCGGCTCGTGAGCCCGTCGAGCGGCGTCGTGGTGTCGAAGAAGCTGGCTTTGTCGAAGTAGCGGGTGTCGGCGACGAGGGTATGCCGGCGTGTGGACAGACAAGGGCCGGATCGGTGATGCGGTCCGGCTGAAGCGCCGTTTTCCGGGGCTTCTTGCCCGCCGGCAGGTTTTCGGTATAATGAACCCACGTTCGAAATGCCGAACGTGACACATCAAGCATCCAGAGTCGGATTATCCGACGCCAACCTGCCCTCCCGGGCAAGGTGGACGCCTTCGAGGCGATGCGGCCGATTGACGGCAACGAAACGGGAGCAGCATGGCTGGCACCGGTTCGATAACCATTCATCCGGAGCAACCATGAGCCAAGTTTCCTCCGCTTCCCGCCCGACCCTCTGTGAAGACTGGTCGCAGTTCCTTCCCGGTTTCACGTTGACGCATACCGTTCATCTCGTATCGAAACGGAATCCGGGCATCGTCTCGACCGCGGCCGCCGTGCTCGAAGGTGAAACGGCGACGGTCGACCGGTGGGCCATCACCCGCTGTGGCGACGTGCTCGAGCAAAAGATCGTTCTCGGTGAAATGACGGAAGGGCAGGCGGTGCGTCTGCGCGAACGGCTTGCCGCGCTCGATGGTGTATTGCGCACGAGGGTGGAGCATCATTTCGTGCGGGCGGGGTGAGGCGCGTTCGGAAATGAATCGGAGGGGGCTGTTGGGCGAGGCGGTTGCGTCGTTGCCGTGTGTAGCTATCCGGATTAGAAGTCGTTACACAATTGGCCGTAGGCCGAGTGAGTGCGAAACCGTAAGCGCTTTTGTTTCCCCGTCGCGTTGCCGAGACTGACGCGCGAATGAAAAAGTGCATGAATTTTGGGGCATCAGGATTAGAAGCGTTTACGCACGCCAGGCAAGGCTTTTTCGGGAGCTTGTCAATTTCGATGGGATATCCTAGATACAGCGTCAGGGTTTGTAGGTCTTGCTCTCGCCTTCTCTGTCATCTTCCTCTCTGCCTCCGCTGCGGCTGTCGTTGCCTTGCCACTTCTGCTTATCGCTGCACTTATCGGTATCTTCATCAACTACTTCAAAGGAAAGGAAGTGGATGAGTGGCTGGAACGATGCTTTTTTGGGTTGAAAGAGGCCAAAGACCGATTTCCGACACTGGCCGAAGACCAAAAGGCATTTGCTGCAATGCTTTCGTGATGGAGAAATGAGATGGCATTTGATGGACTCTCGTGGTATCGCCTGAACCGGCCGGTCAGCGAGGAAGAGCAGGCCGCTCGCCTTGCGACCGAACGGCCCGCGTCTGATACGCCCAAGGATGACCGTTCCGTGTTCTCGATGAGCGATACCTGCCTCGAGGTCCGCAATGGAACCTATTCGGAGAAGGGCTGGGGGGTCTTTGCGTTTATGCTGCCAGGGCTCGGTTCGTTAGCGGCTCTCGCGTTTATTCTTTGGCAGATGGCCCATCTACCTCCAATCTACGAGCAGCGAGGACAGCAGGGCCTCATGTACGGTGCGCTGGGCTTTTTCCTGTTTGTCGCGCTCTGTTTCTCGGGACTTGGCATTTGGGCATTGACGCGCGACTGTTTCAACTACATCAGCAAACCCGTTCGCTTTGATCGGCGCAACCGGATGATTTATGCGTTCAAGCACAATGGCCCTGGCGGGGTTGTGTCAGTACCTTGGGATAGTGCCTTCCTGTACGTTGAACGCAAACCCAGACAGGGCCTCGCGCGTACCACACCGCGTATGGTTCGCTGCCTTGTTCTCGACGACAAGGGTCTGGTTAAGGACACGTTTTCGGTAGGAACACGAGTCGTCTTGGCGTTCGATGAGAGCAGTGTGGGAGGCCAGGAGGTCATGAAAATCCTTTACCAGGATTTCGAGTTCTACCGACGGTTTATGGAGGAAGGCCCCGCTTCCGTACCGCCCGTAACAGAGTTCCTGCCGAGGGGAGCCTCCCTGCGCAATTCGCTGAGGTTGAATTTTGAAGGCTGGTCTGCCCTGACTAACTCGCGCAATCCGATCGTGTGGCTGGTAATGGGGATTGGCGCACTTCCAGCATTCATTTTCTCTCTGATGCAGTGGTTCGCCCAACTGACTTGCCGTGAGCCGGTGTGGCCTGAAAATATCGAACGTGCATGCAATGCCGAGGCCCCGTCCAAAGGGCTGACTGTATGAGCCGACGGTTCATTCGTCAGAGCGATAAGACTGACCGCAACGGTGTAGTGGTTGACGGTATCGCTGGAACCTCGTTTCAAGGTCAACCTTTCGCTTATCTGGGCGCCGCTGTTCAGTGCCCAGCCTGCGGCACGATGGGCATCATCGTAAGCGACGGCTCACCACGTGCGATGACAATGATGGGTAAGCAGGTCGCGCTGGAGAACGATTTGTGTCAATGCAAATGCGAACCCCCGCCTAGACTGGTTGCGTCGCAGACTTTGGGCTCCATAAAGACATGATGGTTCGCTCAAGAACCCGCCTCGCCTGTATGAACCGAAAACACGCTCCCCCTCACTCCACCGTCACCGACTTCGCCAGATTCCTCGGCTTATCAATATCCGTCCCCCGCGCCAGCGCCGCGTGATATGCGAGCAGCTGCATCGGCACCGCATGCAGGATCGGCGATAGCGGCCCGTAATACTCGTTGAGCCGAATCACCTCGATCCCCTCGCTCGGCACCAGCCCACAGTCCACATCCGCGAACACGAACAGCCGTCCGTTCCGCGCGCTGACCTCATGCATGTTCGACCGGAGCTTTTCGAGCAGCATATCGTTCGGCGCGACCGCGATCACGGGCATCTCGTTGCTGACGAGCGCGAGCGGCCCGTGCTTCAGCTCGCCGGCCGGATAAGCCTCCGCATGGATATACGAAATCTCCTTCATCTTCAGCGCGCCTTCCAGCGCGATCGGGTAATGCATCCCGCGCCCGAGAAACAGCATGTTGTCGCGTCGTGCGAGCAACTCCGACCACCCCATGATCTGCGGCTCCAGCGCGAGCACTTTCGACATCGCATCGGGCAGGTGCCGCAGCGCGCGCAGATGCGTCTTCTCCTCGTCGTCGCTCAACCGCCCGCGCACCTGCGCCAGCGACAACGTCAACAGGAACAACGCAACGAGCTGCGTCGTGAACGCCTTCGTTGACGCCACGCCGATCTCGATGCCCGCGCGCGTCACGAACTGCAGCGCGCATTCGCGCATCAACGCGCTCGTCGAGACGTTGCAGATCGCGAGCGTATGCATCATCCCGCTCTTCTTCGCGATATGCACCGCGCCGAGCACGTCGGCCGTCTCGCCGCTCTGCGACACCGCGACCACCAGCGTGCGCGGATTCGGCACGCCGTCGCGATAACGAAACTCGCTCGCGATCTCGACGCTCGCCGGCAGCTTGGCGATGCTCTCGATCCAGTACTTCGCGGTCAGCGCCGCGTGATAACTGCCGCCGCACGCGAGCAGCAGCACCGAGTCGACATCGTTGAACACGCGCCACGCACCGTCGCCGAACAGCTCGGGCATGATCGACGACACGTCGAGCAGCGTATCGGCCACAGCCTGCGGCTGCTCGAAGATCTCCTTCTGCATGTAGTAGCGGTACGACCCGAGATCGGCCGCGCCGCTATGCGCGGCGACGCGTTGCACCGCGCGCTCGACGCGCTGGCCGTTCGCGTCGACGATCCAGTAGCGATGCAGCTGAATGTCGGCGACGTCGCCGTTCTCCAGATACGCGATGCGATCGGTGATGCCCGACAGCGCGATCGCATCGGACGCCAGGAAATTCTCGCCTTCGCCGACCCCGACCACGAGCGGCATCCCGTCGCGCGCGCCGACGATCCGGTGCGGCTCGTCGCGGCACATCACCGCGATCGCGTAGCTGCCGCGCAGCCGCGCCACCGCCCGCCGCACCGCATCGAACAGATCGCCGTCGTACAGGTGATCGATCAGGTGCGCGATCGCCTCGCTGTCGGTCTGGCTCGCGAACACATAACCGTGCGCCTGCAACTCCACGCGCAGTTGATCGCAGTTCTCGATGATGCCGTTATGCGACAGCGCGATGCGCGCATTGGCGTCGCTCGGCGAGAAGTGCGGATGCGCGTTGAGCGTGACGGGCGCGCCGTGCGTGGCCCAGCGCGTATGCGCGATGCCCGTGTAACCGGACAGCGCCTGCGCGGCGATGTCGCGCTGCAGGTTGGCCACGCGGTCGACGCTGCGCGCCCGCGCGAGCGCGCGGTCGCGATAGACCACGACGCCGCACGAATCGTAGCCGCGGTATTCGAGCCGCTTCAGGCCGTCGACCAGGTTCGGCAGGATGTCCCGCTGGGCGACCGCCCCGACAATTCCACACATATCGCGCTCCGTAAATGTCCTGTCTGGATCAGTGAGAGCGATGGTAGGGCGGGCTGTATGGAATTAAATTTCAAAAATCAAATGAAAATGAAACGTACCGCAGATCATCTATCATATTGAAATTAAATTTCACTCCCTTGACCGGAAGGAGCCGCTGATGGCCGGCATCACCCTCGACGATCTCGACCTGCGCATCCTCGCGATCCTGCAGGAGGATGCGTCGGTGTCGAACCTGCAACTGGCCGAGCGGGCGCTGTCGTCGCCGCCGACCTGCATGCGCCGCGTACGGCGTCTGACGGAGGCGGGCGTGATCCGCCGGCAGGTCGCGGTGCTCGACCCGGTCGCGATCGGTACGGCCGTCACCGCACTGATCGAGATCAGTCTCGACCGGCAGACAGCCGAGGACTACGACGCGTTCGAAACCTACGTCTGCGCGGAGCCGGCCGTCACGCAGTGCTACCGCGTGTCGCCCGGGCCAGATTTCGTCGTGGTGGCCGATCTGGCCGACGTCGCCGAATACGACGAATTCGCGCGACGGCTGTTCACCGGCGCATCGAACGTCCGCAACGTGCGAACGTTCTTCTCGACGCATCGCGCGAAATTCGAAGCGAACGCACGGGTCGCGCATGCGACGCGCAAACGCGCGTGACCTGACCGTACCGTTCGATCCGCGTCACGCAACCGGAGCCGCCTCCGGCAGTTGCAGCGGCTTGCCGTATCCGAAGCAATGCGCGGGCTCCGGAAACACGCGCTCCCGCACGTCGTGCGCATACTGCCGGATCGCGTCGCGCATCACCGCATTCGCATCGGCGTAGCGCTTCACGAAGCGCGGTGTGTACGCATCGAACGCGCCGACCATGTCCTCGGTCACGAGCACCTGGCCGTCGCATGCGGGCGACGCGCCGATGCCGATCGTCGGGATCGTCAGCGTGTCGGTCAGGTGGCGCGCGAGCGCTTCGGCGGTGCCTTCGATCACCACGCTGAACGCGCCGGCCCGCTCGGCCGCGCACGCGGCGTCGAACACGTGCGCGGCCGAATGCGGGTCCATCCCCTGCGCGCGGAAGCCGCCCGTCGCGTTGGCCTGCTGCGGCATGAGGCCGACGTGCGCCATCACCGGGATGCCGCGATCGGTCAGGAAGCGGATCGTGTCGGCCATCTCGCAGCCGCCTTCGAGCTTCACGGCCTGCGCACCGGTTTCGGCGAGCAGGCGCGCGGCCGAACGATAGGCCTGGGCGGGCGATTCCTGGAACGTCGAGAACGGCAGGTCGACGACGACGCACGCCTGCGCGGCGCCGCGTACGACGGCCGCGCCGTGTGCAATCATCATGTCGAGCGTGACGCGCAGCGTATCGGGCATTCCGTACAGCACCATGCCGACGGAGTCGCCGACGATGATCACGTCGGCCACGTCGTCGACGAGTTTCGCCATCGGCGCGGAATACGCGGTCAGCGCGACGAGGCTGCCGATGCCCTTGGTCGAACGGATCGCGGTGACGGTCTTGCGGGTGGTGCGGGTGTGAGCGCTCATGAACGGAAGCCGTGTGAATGAAGAGCCGCCACGGTAGCATCGCATGCGTTCGCGCAATGACCTTCGGAGGACGTCTTATGTTGCTGGCGGGACAATCGGCTGACCCTTACGCGGTGCCGCCGATGGCGCGGCTGCCGAGGCCGCTGTACGTGCGCGCGTTCGGCATTCCCGGCAACGTCAGCGTCGACGCGCACAGTCATCCGTGGGCGCAGCTGATGTATGCGACGAGCGGCGTGCTCGAGGTGTCGACGCCGTCGGGCCGGCAACTGCTGCCGCCGCACTATGCGATGTGGATTCCGCCGCACGTGCCGCATGCGGTATCGACGCGCGATTGCGTCGCGTTCCACAGCCTGTATCTCGATGCAGCGATCGCGCGCGACGACGTGAACGGCGACTGCACGATCCTGTGCATGACGCCGCTGCTGCGCGAGCTGGTGATCGCGACGGGCGAGTTGCCGGTGAACTACGACGAGACGGGGCCGGACGGCGCGCTCGTGTGTCTGATCGCCGACCGGATCGCGCGCATGCAGCCGGCGCCGCTGACGGTGCCGCTGCCGCGCGATCCGCGTCTGCTGAAAATCGCGCGTGCGTTGCATGCCGCGCCGGGAGATACGCGCAGTCTCGACGAATGGGGCCATCAGGTCGGCGCGACGCGGCGCACGTTGTCGCGGCTGTTCCGGCAGGACACGGGGTTGTCGTTCACCGAATGGCGGCAGGCCGTGCGGCTGCTCGCGTCATTGCCGCTGCTCGACGCGGGCGAGCCGATCGGGAGGGTGGCCGCGCAACTGGGTTACGACTCGACGTCGTCGTTCATCGCGCTGTTCCAGGCGAAGTTCGGCGTGACGCCCGGCGCGTATGCGAAGCGTGAAGCGCGCCGGCCGGCGTTGAGCGCGTGATGCGCAGCGTCGCTCAGAACGCGAGCGCCTGCTGCACTGGATGGGACGCGCCGCGCGAGAACCCGGCGCCTTCGAGCGACAGCAACGCGCGCTTGCGATCGATGCCGCCCGCGTAGCCGGTCAGGCTGCCCGACGCGCCGACCACGCGATGGCACGGCACGATGATCGATACCGGATTGCGGCCGACCGCGCCGCCGACGGCGCGCGCGCCGCTCATCGGCAACCCGACGCGCTCGGTGATGTCGCCGTACGACACGAGTTCGCCGAACGGAATCGCGAGCAGTTCCTTCCATACGCGGCGCTGAAACGCGGTGCCGCGCAGGTGGATCGGCACCGAGAACGTGTCGCGCGTGCCGGTGAAATATTCGGCGATTTCTTCCGCGACCTTGCGCGCGATCGGCGACATCGGGTGTGCGTCCGCTTCGGTCACGATCGTCACCGGCGGAAAGTATTTCTGGCCGACGAAGTACAGGCCCGTCAACGCATCGTCCTCGATGCGCACGGCGATGTCGCCCAGCGGGCTCGGAATCAGGTGAGCGGGAGTCATCGCGCTGCATCTCCTTGGAGGCGCCACACATGCAGTGCGGCATACGCGCGCCACGGCGCCCAGCGCGCCGCATGCGGCGCGGATGATGGCAGGGTCGCGCGTTCGTTGCGGGCGGGAAGCCACGTATCGTCCGCGGGGAACGCATTCGGCCAGGCCATCGCACGCATCGCGACGTACTGCACCGCGCGTTCGTCGAAGCCGGGCATCGCGCGCAACGCGGCGAGCGTCGCGTCGAGCGGCGCCATCGGTTCGAGCGCGAGTGTGCCGTCGCCGACCGCGCGCGCGAGCGACACGATGGCGCGCGCCGTCTCGCGCGGGATGCCGATCGTTTCGAGGGCCGCAGGCGGCAGGGCGGCCAGCGTCGCGGCGCACGGCAGCGCATGCGCGAGGCCCGGCGGCGCACCTTCGACCGACGCGCCGAAACGTTCTGCGAGGCGTGCCGGCACGGGCGTACCCGTACACGCATCCGCCGCCGCAAGCCGCTCGCCCGCGATCGCGCGGATCGCGATCTCGAGGCCGTCGAACGCGCCGGGCACGCGCAGGCCCGGCGAGCCGCGCGCGAGATCGCCGAGATGCGCGTCGATCACGTCGGGCCGGCTGTCGAGATCGAACAGCCGCCGCACGCGCGCGAGCACGGCCGGGACGACCGGCGTCAGCGCGGGCGACACGGTGACGGCCAGCGCGAAGCGCTGCGGCACGTGTGCGACGGACAGCCAGCCCGTCACGCGGCCGCCGTCGTTCCGGTTCGGCATGGCGACGGCGCGCGCATAACCCCGTGCATCGATCCGCTCGACGCCGTCGATCTGCCGCTGGGCGAGAAAACGCATCAGTTCGTCCCACGCGAACGGCGGCCGGTACGGCAGCGGGAACGTCATGTCGCCGGCGGCGGCACCGGCGCCCTTGCGCAGCCGCAGCGGGTTGAGGCCGTAGCGTTGGCGGAACAGGTCGTTGAAGCGTCGCACGCTGCCGAATCCGGCCGTCGACGCGACGACGGCCAGCGGCAGCGCGGTGTCGGTCAGCAGCCGCTTGGCCATCAGCAGGCGGTGCGTCTGCGCGAACTCGACCGGCGACACGCCGAACTGCGCGCCGAAGATCCGTCGCAGATGCCGCTCGGTCACGCCGACGCGCTGCGCGAGCGCGTCGACGCCGTGCGCATTCAGGAAACCGTCCTCGATCAGCGTCGCGGCCGCGTCGGCGAGATTGCCGGACAGGTCGAGCAGCCCGTGGCCGGGCGCGAGCTCGGGGCGGCAGCGCATGCAGGGCCGGAACCCGGCTTTCTCGGCCGCGGCGGCGGTCGGGTAGTAGCTGCAGTTCCGCGCCTTCGGCGGCTTCACCGGGCAGACGGGGCGGCAGTACACCCCGGTCGTCGCTACGCCGACGAAGAACCAGCCGTCGAAGCGGCGGTTCCGCGCAAGCAGGGCGTCGTAGCAGGTATCGGGATCGAGGCGCATGGGGCGACTGTAACCCATCTCCGTGCCGCATTCTGGCTGGAATCGGACATGTGTATCGGCGGCCGCCCGTCTGCGCGCGCGTCGGGAAAATCCGGGAAAAACGGTTAATGCCACGCTGCGAAACAGTCGTCTCTTTTGCCGCGATCAATTTGAGATGACTCATCGAAATCCCCGACTGACAGGGCACCGGCAGACGCCCTATGCTTTGAAAAACGTTTTCCAGACTGATTGGCGAAAGGGCCCGCGCGTCAGCGCGGGCCGTCCGCCCCGGCGCCGGTCGCCGGTCAACGAACCCAGTGCGGCGCGACGGGCGCGGCCGCGCATCGGAGACATTCATGCAATCTGCCGTCGTCGGCGCCGTGCGCGCAGCCGCCAGCCGCTACCGCTGGACCGTCTGCGCGCTGCTGTTCTTCGCGACCGTGATCAACTACATGGACCGGCAGATCCTCGGGCTGCTCGCGCCGATGCTCCAGCACGACATCGGCTGGAGCCAGGTGCAGTACGGCCGGATCGTGATGGCGTTTTCCGCGTTCTATGCGCTCGGCCTGCTCGGTTTCGGGCGGATCGTCGACTGGCTCGGCACGCGCGTGTCGTACGCGGTGGCGATGCTGGTGTGGAGCATCGCCGCGATGCTGCACGCGGCGGTCGGCTCGGTGACGGGCTTCGCGTTCGTGCGCGCGCTGCTCGGGATCGGCGAGGGCGGCAATTTCCCGGCCGCGATCAAGACGACGGCCGAATGGTTCCCGCGCCGCGAACGCGCGCTCGCCACCGGCATCTTCAACTCGGGCGCGAACATCGGCGCCGTGTTCGCGCCGGCGATCATCCCCGCGATCGCGGTGGCCTACGGCTGGCGCGCGGCGTTCGTGATCATCGGCGCGATCGGCATCGTGTGGCTCGCGGTGTGGCTCGTGCTCTATCGGCAGGCCGACACGCGCGCACTCGCCGCGGAATACGACGAACCGCGCGACGAAGCCGAGGCGCTCGATGCGGCGAACGCGGACGCCGGCGCGCCGCGCTGGGGCGAACTGATCCGCAAGCGCGAGACGTGGGCGTTCCTGATCGGCAAGTTCCTGACCGATCCGGTGTGGTGGTTCTACCTGTTCTGGCTGCCGAAGTGGCTCAACGAATCGCGCGGGATGGACATGCAGCACATCGGCCTGCCGCTCGTGTGCATCTACGCGCTGACGACGGTCGGCAGCATCGGCGGCGGCTGGCTGTCGTCGATGCTGCTGCGCGCGGGCTGGAGCGTGAACGGCGCGCGCAAGACGGCGATGCTGATCTGCGCATGCTGCGTGCTGCCGATCGCGTTCGTGTCGCAGGTGCAGAGCCTGTGGGTCGCGGTGCTGATCGTCGGCCTCGCCGCCGCCGCTCATCAGGGCTGGTCGGCGAACCTGTTCACGACCGCGTCCGACCTGTTCCCGCGCCGTGCGGTCGCGTCGGTGGTCGGCATCGGCGGGATGGCCGGCTCGATCGGCGGCGTGCTGTTCTCGGAAGTGATCGGCCAGGTGCTGCAGCGCACGGGCCACTATTGGGTGCTGTTCGCGATCGGCGCGTCGGCCTACCTGATCGCGCTGGCCGTGATGCACGTGCTGACGCCGAAGATGAAGCCCGCGAAGCTCGACGCGTGATCGCGTGCCGGCAATCGAACGCGCCGCCCGAGGGCGGCGCGTTTTCATTCGGCGTGCGGGGCAGGCGCGCGGTCAGCCGGCCGGCGCCGTCGACGCCCGCATGATCAGCCGCGGCTCGAACGTCGAATAGCTCGCGTCGGTGCGCCCCGCGAGCGCGTCGATCAGCTTCTGCATCGCGAGCTCGCCCATGTTCTCGCTCTGGATGTCGACGGTCGTCAGCGCGGGCGCCGCATATTCGCCGTACGGCACGTTGTCGATGCCGGCGACGGACACGTCCTGCGGCAGCCGGAAGCCGAGCGACGCGGCTTCCTTCATGAAGCCGAGCGCGATCAGGTCGTTGTAGCAGATCACCGCTTGCGGGCGTTGCGGCCCGAGCATCACGCGCGAGCACGCGCGTTCGCCGGCCTCGGCGGTCGGCGCGTGCGCGTCGTGTACGTCGAGCGTGAGCCCCGCTTCGGCGAGGCAATCGCGCGCGCCCTGGATCCGCTCGTCGTTCACGCGCGCGCTGCCGAAGCCGAGATACGCGATGCGCGTGTGACCGAGATTGAGCAGGTGACGCGCGAGCATGTAGGTCGACAGCCGGTTGTCGATGCCGACGCTCGGAATCGGCAGGCCGGGGCTGCGACGCAGCAGCACGAGCGGCTTGTTGAGGTCGAGCATCCAGCCGGCTTCCTCGTCGGGCATCCGCGTGCTGACGATCAGCCCGTCGACGCGCTGCGCGAGCGCTTCGATCAGCGAGCGTTCGCGTGCCTGGTTCTCTTCGGTATCGACGAGCAGCAGCGTGTAGTCGTGCTGCAGCGCGACGCGGTTCGCGCCTTTCACCACGTTCGTGAAGTGCGGGTTGCTGATGTCGAGGATCACGAGGCCGATCGTGCGCGTGCGGCCGGTGATCATCGAACGCGCGAGCGGGTTCGAACGGTAGCCGAGCCGCTCGATGGCCTCCTTGAGCCGCGCCTCGACGGTCGGCGAGAAGCGCTGCGTGCCGTTCACGTACTTCGATACCGTCGCGACCGACACGCCGGCTTCCGCGGCCACGTCGCGGATCGTCGGGGAAACTTTTTTCATCGGAAGGGTAACGTTTTCGTTCGATAACGCCGGATTGTGGCAGAAAAAGCCGGGCTGCGGCCACCGGCCGATATCGGGAAAGTGCGGATGGCTGCGAACAGGTTCGGCCATTGACGTTCGGTCGCGCCCCCGCGTATAGTTGGAAAACGTTTTCCGATTTTGGTCAGATTGTCAGATTCAAGGAGATTCGATGAACGCCTCATCCACCGCCGCGCGCAAACCGTTCGGGCGCCTGCTGCTGACGGGCGCGGCCGGCAACCTCGGCCGCCAGTTGCGCGGCGCGCTCGCCGACTGGGCCGACGTCGTGCGCGTCAGCGACATCGCGGCGCTGGACGACGCGGCCGCGCATGAAGAAATCCGCGTGGTCGATCTGGCCGACCGTCCGGCCGTGATGCAGCTCGTCGAGGGCGTGGACGCGATCGTCCATCTCGGCGGCATTTCGGTCGATGCGCCGTTCGACGATCTGGTCGACGCGAACATCACCGGCACGTACAACCTGTACGAGGCCGCGCGCAAGCATGGCGTGAAGCGCGTCGTGTTCGCGAGCTCGAACCATGCGATCGGCTTCCATCCGGTCACCGAAGTGCTCGACGCCGATTCGCCGCTGCGCCCCGACAGCCTGTACGGCGTGACGAAGTGCTTCGGCGAATCGCTGTCGCGCTACTACTTCGACCGCTTCGGGATCGAGACGGTGTGCCTGCGGATCGGCTCGTCGTTCGAAGTGCCGAAGAATCCGCGCATGCTCGTCACGTTCCTCAGCTATCGCGACTTCATCGAGCTCGTGCGCTGCTCGCTGCTGACGAACCGCGTCGGGCACGCGATCGTCTACGGCGCGTCGGACAACCCGGTGAAGTGGTGGGACAACACGAAGGCCGGCTTCCTCGGCTTCCGCCCGCGCGACAGCTCCGAGCAGTTCGCGGGCCTGTTCCCGGTGACGGCGCCGAGCGCCGAGTACGACGATCCCGCGCAGCGGTTCCAGGGCGGCGGCTTCGTCGTCGGCGAGCCAATGGAGCGAAAAGCATCGTAAGCGTTGCCGGCATCGCCGGCGTCCTGATTCAGCGCAGGATGTCGGTCGCCTTGTGCCGCTCGTCGACCCCGTCGATCAGGATCAGCGGGCCGCTCGCGTGTCGTGCGCGCAGCGGCTGGATCCGCCGGTACGCATCCGATTCGTACCAGGCGCGCGCCGTGTCGAGATCGGGAAACGCGATCGCGATCAGGTCGCCGCGCCACACGCCTTCGCGCACCTCCGGCCGCGCGCCGTGAATCACGAAATGGCCGTCGTACGGCGCGAGCGTGCCGTCGATGCGTTCGAGGTAGCCGACGATGTCGTCGCACATCTCGACGTCGTGCAGGTGGGCGATGGCGTAGGCGGTCATGGCGGGCTCCCGGTCGTTGCGGTTCGTGAGTCGATGGCGCCATGATCGCGGCGCGGGCGACGCGCGTCGATTACCTGCGACGTAAGCCAATCCTCACGGCGGCGCCCGTGTCGCCGCCAGCCGACGCCGTCAAGGCTGGCGGCAAGCCGGATCGGTATCGCGCCGCTCGGCGGAAGCGCACCAGTCGTTCGGCCGCCAGGCTTCGAAGGCGACGGCCTTCGCCGCATTGGCGCGCGTGACACGCACCGGGTCGGCCTTCAGCGCATCGCCGTCGGCGTCCGCGTCGAATCGCCAGTTCCGGAACACTTCGCGATGGAACACCCACGTGCGGTACGCCGCGTCGTAGCGGAACGTCACGCGGTCGCGCCAGTGGCTATGGCCCGCGAATACGCCTTGTTCGACGGTGAACGTGCGCGGCTCGACCGTGAGCGCATGCTCGGCGACGCCGTCGAGATACGGGTCGCCCATGCCGCCTTCTTCGGCTTTCATGATCACGGTGTCGTTGCGCGCCGCGAGCCGGTATCGTCCGTCGTTGCCCTGCACGAAGATCAGCAGCGGGCGCGGCGACGGCGTATGCGTCGAATCGCCGGGCCGATGCGCGACGACGACGTAACCGCTGCGCGTGCCGTCGGTCAGGGGCCCCGAAGCGGCATCCAGCGCTTCGTAGCCGGCCGGCAGCTGCGCGACGATGTCGGCCGGCAGTGCCGACGTGTCCGGGCAACGGATCGACGCATGCGTGTCGTCGCACGTCGACGCGCAGGCACTGCCGATGCCGAAACTCAGCAGCGCGGCGACGAGCCATCCTCTGATACGGGGGAGCGTCATGCGGATAGGGTCATGAGGTTGCGCGGCGCACGGCGACGCGCTTGCGTCGACGCGTCTCGCCACGGTGCGGGTTGATCGAACGGGGAGGTGGAGGCGGTCATGCCCGCTTGCGCGCCGGCCGTACCACGGGTGCGGGCTCCAGCGGCTGGCTGGCCTGCTCGCAAAGCCGGTCGAGCATTCGTTGCGCGGCGCCCGCGCAATCCTCGCCTGCCGGCTTGTTCTCGATTTCGTCGATCAGCGCTTCCAGCTGCTGCCGGTTCTGCGCGAGCCGCTGTTCGAGCAGCGCGATTTCGTCGACCTTGTGCCGCAGCGCGACCAGCAGCTCGTCGCGCGGCCATGCGCCGAGATCGGGCGGCAGCACCGCGCGGATTTCGTCGAGCGCGAAGCCCGCGCGCTGCGCGCGGTCGATGATCGCGAGCCGCGTCAGCGCTTCCGCCCCGTATTCCCGATAGCCGTTCGCCTGGCGGCGGGCCGGTTCGAGCAGCCCGCTCGCCTCGTAGAAGCGGATGCGCGACGCCGCGAGGCCGCTCGCCTTCGCCAGTTCGCCGATTTTCATGGTGTGCTCCAAAAGGGCTTGACCTTAAAGTTGACTTTAAAGTTATCGTTGGGCATCGTCAATCGAGGATGTCCACCATGAATCTGTTTGCGCCGCTGACACTGCCCAACGGGGCGGTGATTCCGAACCGTCTGGCCAAGGCCGCGATGGAAGAGAACATGGCCGATGCGGACCACGCCCCGTCCGACGCGTTGCTGCGCCTGTACCAGGCGTGGGCCGACGGTCAGGCCGGCCTGATCCTGACCGGCAACGTGATGGTGGACGGCCGCGCGATGACGGGACCGAACGGCGTCGTGCTCGAAAGCGACGCGCATCTCGACCGCTTCCGGCGCTGGGCGCAGATCGCGCGCTCGGGCGGCGCGCACGTGTGGATGCAGATCAATCACCCGGGGCGCCAGATGCAGGCGGCGCTCGGCCAGACGACGCTCGCGCCGTCGGCCGTGCCGCTCGCGCTCGGCGCGCTGTCGAAGCAGTTCCCGGTGCCGAAGGCAATGACGGAAGCCGATATCCGCGACGTGCAGCAGCGCTTCGTGCGCGCCGCGCAGCTCGCGGAGCAAAGCGGCTTCACCGGCGTGCAGGTTCACGCGGCGCACGGTTATCTGCTCAGCCAGTTCCTCTCGCCGCTGACGAACCGCCGGCAGGACCAGTGGGGCGGCAGCATCGAGAATCGCGCGCGCCTGCTGCTCGATATCGTGAAGGCCGTGCGTGCGGCGGTGTCGCCGGCATTCGTCGTCGCGGTGAAGCTGAACTCGGCCGATTTCCAGCGTGGCGGTTTCAGCGCGGACGACGCGAAGCGCGTGGTCGAGCTGCTGAACCCGCTCGACGTCGATCTCGTCGAGTTGTCGGGCGGCAGCTATGAAGTGCCGGCGATGCAGGGCGAGGCACGCGACGGGCGCACGCTGGCGCGCGAAGCGTATTTCCTCGAATTCGCGCGCGACATCGCGGCCGTCGCGCGGATGCCGCTGATGGTCACGGGCGGCATCCGGCGTCGTGCGGTGGCCGAGCAGGTGGTGAACAGCGGCGTCGCGATGGTCGGCATCGCGACCGCGCTGTCGATCGACCCGAACCTGCCGCGCGAGTGGCGCGCGGGCAAGGACAGCGCGCCGGCGCTGCAGCCGATCCGCTGGAAGAACAAGGCGCTGGGCGCGCTGGCCAACATGGCCGTCGTCAAGTTCCAGCTCACGCGGCTCAGCGAAGGCCGCCGCACGCACCCGCAGGTGTCGCCGCTGCGCGCGCTGGTGCGGCAGCAACTGGCCGCGCAGTGCCAGACGCGACGGTACCGGAAGTGGATGGCCGGGCGTGCGGCGGGCACGCGGGCGTGATCGGCGCGCGGGTGCCTGCGGCGGCGCGGCCGGGGACCGACCGGCAGCGCCGTTGCGCATGCCCCGTCAGAACCGGTAGTTCGCCAGCACTTCGAACCGCCGGTCGTTGCCGAGCAGGACCTGCGTCTCGTTGTAGTACGCGGACTGCACGTAGCGGCGATTGAACACGTTGTACGCGCGCGCGGTGATCGTCGTGTCCTTGCGCGGCTTCCACGCGAGGCCCAGGTCGACGGTCGTGTACGACGGCATCACGAGCTGGTTCGCGGTATCGGCGAAGCGCTTGCCGACGTACTTGACGCCCGCGATACCCGTCCAGTCCGGCGCGAAGCGCCAGCTGATCCACAGGTTCGCGAGCCGCTGCGGCACCGACACCGGCACGTTGCCCGCGCGCGACACCGTCGTGCCGCCGGACGACTGCTGGAAATCGTCGTACTTCGCGCGCAGGATCGACACGTTCGCGTCGACACGCCAGTCCTTCGCGATCTCCGCGCCGACCGTCGCCTCGAGCCCGCGCGACGACTGCTGGCCGACCTGGATCGACTGGTTCGGGTTCACCGGGTCGGCCGTCAGCAGGTTGCGCTTGACGATCCGGTAGGCGGCGAGCGTCCATTCCGCCTTGCCGTCGAGGAACGACTGCTTCACGCCGATCTCGATCTGCCTGCCGGTCGCGAGCGTGAAGCCCGCCCTGGACGCATTCAGCGACAGCAGCGAGCTGACCGGATCGGCCGCGACCGCGTACTGGCCGTAAACGGCGAGACCGGGCCGCACGTCGTACACGGTGCCGATGCGCCAGCCGGTGTTCGCGAACACCTTCGTGAAGGCGCCGCCGTTCACGAGATCGTCGCGGTTCACGCTCGCGTGGTCGTAGCGCAGCCCGCCGATCACCGCCCAGCGCGGCGTGATCGCGAGCCGGTTCTCCGCGAACAGCGCGTACTGGTTCGACTGGCTGCGGTACTTCGGATAGGTGCCGGCCGTGTTGATGAAGCTGCCCGGGTCGAAGCCGAACGGATCGACCGTCGAGGTACCCGAATACGGCGAGTTGTTGTCGTGCTGGAACGTCGTGTGGTTGAACTCGACGCCCGCCGAAAACGTGTTGCGCATGCCGAGCAGCGCGCTGCTCACGGTGGCCGTCGTCACGTTGCCGTACTGCTCCTGGTCGTGGAAGATTTCCGTGTAGCTGCTGCGCCGCACCTGCGCGCTCGACGGCAGGTACGTGTAGTACTCGGCGTCCTTCCAGTGACGGTTGCTCTTCATCCGGTACAGCGTGGTCGTCACGTTCAGGCTGTCGCTCGGCTGCCAGTTCGCCGAGACGGTGGCCCAGCTGTCGCGGAATGCGATGTCGCTGTCGCCGACGTTGTAGTTCTTCCTGTCGAGTGCGCGATCGCGCGCGCCGTTCACGAGCGGCGCGCCGAAGTACTGCATCGGATGCAGGAAGCCCTGCGCATACGACGCCGTCACGTACAGGTCGGGCGTCACGTCGTAGCGCAGCGCGCCGGAGACCGACAGGTTGCGCGAATCGCCGCGGTCGACCCAGTTCGACGAGCGGTTGCCGCTGACGTCGAAGCGGTACGACAGCTTGTCGTTGATCGCGCCGCCGCTGCCGAACGCGGCCCGCGCGGTGCCCTCGGTGCCGCCGCCGACCTGCAGTTCGTTGCGGATCGGCGTGCGCGTCGGCTTCTTCGGCACGATGTTGACCACGCCGCCGATCGCGCCTTCGCCGTAGATCACCGAAGCGGGGCCGCGCAGCACGTCGATGTGGTCGACCGACCATGTGTCGAACGGGAACGTGACGCCGATCGCGCCGTACGGGCGCACGCCGTCGTAGAGTTGCGTGACCGACGACGCGCCGACGAAGCCGCGCGCGGCGAGCTCCGAGTTGCCGTTGCCGGGGTGCGGCGACGCGCTGATGCCGGCGGCGCGGCTCACCGCATCGATGATCGAACGGTCGCCGCGCGTGTCGAGCGCCGCGCGGTTGATCTGCTCGACGCTTGCGGGTGTTTCGAGCGACGACAGCCCGAGATGGCTGCCGGTGTCGAGCGGCTGCGTGAGCGCGGGGGCTTTCCGCGCATCGACGCGGATCGGGGCGAGCGTGGCGCCGGTGCGGTCGACGCCGCTTTCCTGTGCCTGCCCGGCGGGAGAGAAGGCCGCGAGAACGGCGGCGGGCAGCATCAATCTGAACTTCATTGTTTCGGTTTCCTTCGAATGGGTGGCCGCGCTTGCGCCGATCACGCCGCGGCGCGCGTGGCGCGGCCGAACAGCAGCCGGTCGACCAGCCAGACGGCGACGATCGTGATGCCCATCAGCGGGAAGACGATGCCGAGCAGCACGAGCCCGGCGATCCAGCCGCGCATCGGCGGCGTGCCGCGTTCGCGCGACGGTGCGCCCAGCTTGCCGGCCGGGCGGCGCTTCCACCACATCACCGTGCCCGTGACGGCCATCGCGGCCAGCCCGAGCGACAACACCGCGCAAACGATCTGATTCGCGAGCCCGAAGTAGCGGCCCATGTGCAGCGACGTGCCGTACGACACGGCCTGCGAGACCGCGCCGTAGTCGTCGTAGCGGATGTCCTTCAGCACCGCGCCGCTGTACTGGTCGAGATGGATCGTGCGTTCGGCCTTCGGGTCGGCCGGGAAGTACGACGCGGTGAACACGCCGTCCGTGCCGGACGGCAGCGCGAGCGTGTAGCCGCTCGTCACGCCGAGGCCGGCGACGATCGCGATCGCGCGCGTCAGCGGCAGCGGCGCGGGTGTCGGCGCCGACGGCGAATGCGGAACGGGCACGTTGCCGACCGCCCACGGCGTTTGCGGCAACGGCAGGTCGTCCATCACCATTCCCGGCATCGCGTCGCCGGCATCGTGGTGATGCGTCGATGGTGCGGCAGCCTGCGCGTGCGCAGGCTCGGGCGTCGTGGCAGTGCCCGGTCGCGTCGAGCGTACCGATGCGCCGCCCCATGCGCCTTCCGGCGCGCCGAGGTTCACGCTCGTCGCGAGTGCCTTGAAGTTCTTGCCCCATGAGCCGGACCACGGCAGCCCGGTCAGGATGAACGCGACCGTGCCGGCGGCGAGCCAGATGCCGGCCGTCGCGTGGAGGCTTTTCCACAGCGGCCGGCCGCGCAGCGACAGGTCGGGCCGCAGCGCACGCCCGACGCGCGCGGCGCCACGCGGCCACCACAGCGCGATGCCGGTGCCGATCATCACGAAGGTCCAGCACGCGGCGAGCTCCATCAGCAGCTCGCCCGTCTTGCCGAGCAGCAGCTTGCGATGCAGCATCCGGTCGACCTGCATGAAGCGGTTCTCGACGCTCAGCGTGCCGAGCACGCTGCCGTCGTACGGGTTCACGTACACGCTCTCGCGGCTGCCGTCGTGCAGCCGGAACACGTATTCGGCGCTGCGGTCGCGCGCGGTGGAGACCTGCACGGAGACCGGCGTTGCGCCGGCCGGCATCGCGGTGCGGGCGCGTGCGAGCAGCGTATCGGCGTCGAGCCGCGGCGTGGCGCGCGGCTCGACGACCAGCCGGTGCGGATACAGCAGCGGCTCGATTTGCGGCTGGAAACAGTAGAGCGTGCCGGTGATCGCGAGGATCACGAGGAACGGCATCACGAACAGGCCGGCATAGAAGTGCCAGCGCCAGAGCGTCCGGTAACCGGCGCCGGTGGAACGGGTGGGCGAGATGGCCCGATCGACGGTGGTCGACATGGTGTCAGCTCCTCGTGTTCGTCGAGCGGCAAGGCCGGCAACGGCCGGCCGCCGTCAACGCGCGTCGCGTCCGCGTGCGCGCATCGACGCGGCGGGCGGCGCCGCGTGATGCGCAAACGATGCGCAACGCGGCATCGCCCGCGCGACGCGGGCATGCGGATGAACGCTTGAATCAGGTCGGGTGAAACGAACGGCATGAACGCGCATGCACGTCGACGTGCATGCGCCGCAGGGCGGAACGTTCAGCAGAACAGAGGCGGGGCGCGAGAGGGCGGGCGATCGTCGAGGATCGATCGCACGAAGGGAAGACTGTCGACGTGGACGCGGAACCGTCGTGGCGCCGCGGCCGGAAACAGCAGCACCAGCAGCACGAACGACGCGAGCGCGGTGAACAGTGCCGCGCCGAATGCGCACAGGCCGTCGCCGTTGCCGGCGGACGCCGTCTTGTCGGCATGCGCGTCGTGTTTGAGCGCATCGGCGAGTGCCCGCGCATCGTTGGCCGGCGTGATCGGCGCGCTCGCATCGAAGCGGGCGGCCAGCGAGGCGCCGGTGACGATCAGCGGGCCGCGGCCCGAGCACAGCACCACCGAGCCCGCATCCGGACCGTCCGGATCGAGCATCACGGCGCCCGACATCAGCGCGCGGGACAGCAGCGTCACGAGGAGGAATCCCCACAGCAGCTGTCGCGCGACGCCGGGCCGAAGCAGGAAGCGGCGAAGTGCGTTCATGGCGCGCGATTGTACATCCGTTTGCGCGGCCGGGCCGGCGCGCGGCTTGCATCAGCGGGATCGGCCGGTGTGTGTCCGGAAGCGGAGCGCGGGGGCTATTCCGGAGCGGCTGATCGTGGGTCCGGCGCGACGTTCGCGGGGCCGTACGACCAAGTGCCGTCGGCCAGCGCGGTCAGCACGTTGCCCGTGCGCGCGTCGTACAGATGCCACTGCTCGTCGGTCGGATCGTCGCCGTACGGCCAGGTCGTCAGCTTGCCGCCGAGGTCGAAGTCGAATACCCACGCTCCCGGTTCGGCGCGCGGCGCGATCGATCTCAGGAACTGTCCGTCGAGCTGCCGCGCGGCGGCCGCGATGTCGCCGGCGCGGGATTCGCTATGCGCGAGTTCACGGCCGTCGAGCGCGATCGACCAGTGGCAATAGCAGATCCACAGCTGTCCGTCGCCCGCGACGGTCACGCGCCGCGACGCCAGCCTGTCGCGTGCCGGGGCGGCCTGGCCGGAGGCGCCGCCGCGCGGCTCCCGCACATGCAGCGCGGGCTGGCCGAACTCGAACGTGAGGAAGCTGCCCTGGCCTTTCGTCACGGACCAGGCCGGCGTGTCGCAGATGGCCGGCCAGATCCGGTCGAAGTCGGCCGTGTTCACGAGGAGCATGTCGGTGATCGGAGCCCGGCGGCCGTGCCCGTCGCGATGGCCGTCCGCGGCAGCCGGTGCGGTGGGCCGGTTCAAGCCGGATAGGAGTCGTCCACCTTCAGGTTCGCGAGCCGGAACAGCGTGCGCAGCGTCTGCGGATGAATGTCGCGGTGCGACGCAAGCGACGTCAGCATGAAGTCGAGCACTTTCGCGTAGCGCAGCAGCACGAGGCAGCGTGCGAGATCGGGCGTACGACCGCGCATGTCTTCGGCAAGGGTGACCATTTGCGTCGACAGCGTGCGCGCCATCTCGAGTTCCATCTGCTGTTTTTCGGTCCAGTCGGGCAGGGGCTGTTCGAGCACTTTCGCGAGAAAGAGCTGGAACGACGTATCGGACGAGTTGGGCAGCGCATCCATGAAGAGCCTCGTGCGTATGTGGATCGTTCGGGCGCATCCGTGGACGCGCCCGTGGGTGGAGGTGTGTCCGCGTCTTGATCGGCGCGGTGTTCACCCGAACGGAACGCAGGTTCCGTACCAGCGTCGCAAGACGAATGTTGAGTATTGTTGAGGCGTGTCAACGCGACGTCGGCGAGTCCCGCCGGTGCTGGGTCGCGGCGGCGGTCGAGGAAGGCATCCATACGCGCGGCGCGATGTATGCCGCGCACGCAAAACGGCTCGACACGTCGAAATGCTTCAGGGATGTAACGTAACGCCCGCATAAAACCCGTCGCGCGATTCCGTCGACGAACGGCCGGAACGAGGCGTTTCGCGCGTCCCGGCTACGTCCGACGTGCGTTCGCCGGTGCGGCATGCCGGAACGCGACGCCCGGCGCCGAGCGGCGCAAGCGGGCCGCGCATGCGCCGGGTGTTTCAAAACCGAGACGCTTGCGCGAGCGGCGATCGCTTGCCCGGCCGCCGAACTGGCCCAGCGAACTGGCCCAGCGAAAGGGCGACCAACTGTCCATGGGCAGACGGCGCGCGTTTGCCAACAATCTCCAGATCATCCCTGCGAGGTTCGACATGAGCGTCCACGCCTTCTTCTCGGCCAACCTGCTGCTCGCCTATACGGCTTACTTCATCGGCACGGCCAGCCCGGGGCCGAGCAACCTGGCGATCATGTCGGTGGCCGCGAACCAGGGCCGCAAGGCGGCGCTGGTGTTCGCGCTCGGCGTCATTTCAGGGTCGATGTGCTGGGCAACGGTGGCGGCGCTCGGCGTGTCGGCCGCGCTGCTCGCGTGGTCGAAGCTGCTGGTCGCGATCAAGATTTTCGGCGGGCTGTACCTGCTGTGGCTCGCGTTCAAGTCGGGGCGCACGGCGCTGTCGGGGCCGGCGGCCGCAGCGGTGAACGCGGCGCGCGAGCAGCGGCTGTCGCGCTTCTACGTGCGGGGCGCGATGCTGCACCTGACCAATCCGAAGGCGATTCTCGTGTGGGTATCGATCGTCGCGCTGTCGTCGAACGGCGCGGGGGCGTCGCACGGCGCCGTCGTGCCGGGCTGCCTCGTGATCGGCTGCCTGGTGTTCGGCGGTTATGCGCTCGTGTTCTCGATGGACGGCGCGCGTCGGTTGTACGTGCGCGGCCGGCGCGCGATGGACGCGTGTCTGGCCGTCGTGTTCGGCGTGGCGGGGGTTCGGCTGCTGGTGTCGAACGTCTAGTCGCGCGGCAGGTACCGCCATCCTCCGCCGCGCGGGCGCGCGACGGAGGCTCCGACGTCGATCAACCCGGCTTCAGAAAATGAAGCCCGTGTTGATGAACTTCGAGTGGTGATCCGACACGATCGAATCGAGCAGCTGCTTGCTGCTGTCGGTCTGCTTCGCGGCGACCATCGAGCGGATCGAGAACGCGCGCAGCGCGTCGCTCACCGACAGCGTGCCTTCGGCCGAATCCTTGCGGCCGGCGAACGGGAACACGTCGGGCCCGCGCTGGCACTGGCAGTTGATGTTCACGCGGCATACCTGGTTCACGAGCGGATCGACGAGCGCGCCGATCTGCGCCGGATCGGAGCCGAAGATGCTGACCTGCTGGCCGTGATCCGACGTCGTCACGTAGTCGAGCGCGGTGTCGACGTCGTCGAACGGCGCGACCGGAATGATCGGCCCGAACTGCTCCTCGCGGTACAGCTTCATCCCTTCCGACACCGGATACACGACGGCCGGATAGAACAGCGTCTTGCTGAACTCGCCGCCCGAATGGTTGACGACCTGCGCGCCCTTCGCCTTCGCATCGTCGATCGCGTCCGTCATGTAGGCCGTGCGATGCATGCCCGGCAGCGGCGTGATGCTGACGCCTTTCTCCCACGGCATGCCGATCTTCAGTTGTTCGAGCGCCGCGGTGAAGCGCTTCAGGAATTCGTCGACGATCGAGCGATGCACGAGCAGCATCTTCAGCGCGGTACAGCGCTGGCCGTTGAACGACAGCGCGCCGAGCAGGCACTCCTTCACGGTCAGGTCGAGATCGGCGTCGGGCAGCACGATCGCGGCGTTCTTCGCGTCGAGGCCGAGGATCGCGCGCAGCCGGTGCGACTTCGGGTGCTGCTTCTTCAGGTGATCGGCGACCTTGCTCGACCCGATCAGCGCAAGCACGTTGATCTTGCCCGAAGCGAGCATGTGCGGCACGACCACCGCGCCCGGCGCGTAGATCGTGTTGATCACGCCCTTCGGGAACGCGTCGCGGAACGCCTCGAGCAGCGGTTCGAACAGCAGCGTGCCGTACTGGGGCGGCTTGAACACCACGGTGTTGCCCATCAGCAGCGCGGGGATCAGCGTCGCGAACGTCTCGTTCAGCGGATAGTTGTACGGGCCCATGCACAGCACGACGCCGAGCGGCGTGCGGCGGATCTGGCCGATCGTGCCTTCCGCGATCACGAAGCGCGAGTTCGCGTTGTCGAGTTCCTTCAGCGCATCGATCGTCTGCGTCATGTATGTGACGGTACGGTCGAACTCCTTCTGCGAATCGGCGAGGCTCTTGCCGATCTCCCACATGATCAGGTTCACGACCAGTTCACGCTGCGCGACCATCCGCTTGATGAAGTCCTGCATGCACGCGATGCGCTGCTCGACCTTCATCGTCGGCCACTCGCCGCGGCCGGCATCGTACGCGCGCACCGCGGCGTCGAGCGCCGCGTCGCTTTCCGTTTCGCCCATCACCGGGTAGCTGCCGATTTCGACCTGCTCGACGCTGCCGTCCGCCTGCCGCACGCATACGGGCGACAGCACGGTCTTGGTCGCACCGTCCCACGGTCGCAGTGCGCCGTCGACGAGCGACACGCGCTGGTGGATCGGGGCGGAGAGCCGGAACTCGGCGGGGATGTCCTGATAGGCGGGAAACAGCTGCTGCAGGGAGGCGGAATCGGGCATGACGGTCTCGTTTGACGGGGTGTCCGGGAAGGACGGGTGATGCGAATCCTGAGCTGAATGATCCTCGATCCTGAATCGGCATGATGACGCGCACGCGACGGCGCGTCACGCGGAAACCTGGCCGAATCAATGAATGGAACCAGTTCCATTAAAAAGGAACGCCGTCGTGAATGCAAGAATCGCCGAACGGCATGACGGAGGCTGTAAGTATTTGGAAAGATTGTTGCCGAATGGCCGGTATAACGTGCAGGGTGCATTCGCAAACGTTTCACTTCGACCGAATTGAGCGGATAATGGCGCGGCGCGGCGAAGAAAATAATGAAGTGAGCCTGAGAGCAGACGGAGTGAAGAACGGAAGTAGGTCCGCCGCGTTGCCGATGCGAGGTCGGCTGCCCGGAGCGCCGGGTCGGGGTTGCCCGGTCCGGCGCGCACCGGACTTTTGCATGCGTGCTGCCTGCGTGGCCAGATCCTTCGGAATCCTCCCCAGTCTCTCCGCCGTCGCTTCCCGAATCCCGCCTTCCCCCCTGATCGTTTCCGCCTGGCGCGGCCAATCCTGGTCTTTCGTTTTTATTACGAAAGGCCGATCAAATCTACAAAAATGAAAGGCGTTTGTCGGGAATGCAGAGCGTTAAGCAGGCGCACGTTGTGGGCAGGCGACACGTCGAAAATTAATTAAAAACACGAATCATTCTCGTTTAATATTTCGCTCCGTTACGAGCCATGACATCGCGTCACGGCTCTTTCGTGCCGGTCGTGCCGGCCGGCATCCACCCGCGCCGGCCATTCGCGGCCGGCATGCGCGACGGGGCGATCCTCCGCGCGCCACAGCCTTCTTCACGGAAAAGGGTGTCGTCGGCCGATTCGCCGCGTGACGCGCGCGTTGACCGGACACGTTTCCGTTCGCCGTTTTTCTTCACCACCCCTACGTTCACGATGAAACTCAACAAGAGCGCCTGCCATGCGCTTCTGATCGCCGCGTCGCTGGCCGGCGCCCGCACCGCGTTCGCCCAGGCGAGCGATGCCGCGGCCACCTTGCCCGCGATTTCCGTCAACGCGGCCGCCGAGCATGCGTCGTACGACGGCGGCCACTCGCGCGCGGCGACCAAGACCGACATGTCGCTGATGGACGTGCCGCAGACGGTGAACGTCGTCCCGCACGCGGTGATCGAGGACCAGAACGCGACGTCGCTGCAGGACGCGCTGCGCAACGTGCCGGGCGTCGGCTTCTCGGTCGGCGACGGCCAGCGCGACCAGATCACGATCCGCGGCTTCAACAGCATCACGGACCAGTACGTCGACGGCATTCGCGACGACGCGCTGTACTACCGCGACCTGTCGAACGTCGATCGCGTCGAGGTGCTGAAGGGGCCGGCGGCCGTGCTGTACGGGCGCGGCTCGGCGGGCGGCATCGTGAACCGCGTGCTGAAGCGGCCGCTGGCGAACCCGGTGAACGACGTGGGCGTGACGCTCGGCACGCGCGGCGAGCGGCGCGGCGAATTCGACCTCGGCTGGAACGCGAACGACGCGGCGCGCTTTCGCATCACCGGCGCGGCCGAGAACTCGAACAGCTTTCGCGACCAGTTTCAGCTGAACCGGCAGGCGATCGCGCCGTCCGCGCAGTTCAAGCTCGACAGCGACACCGTGCTGAACGTCGAATTCGACTATCTGCACGACCGCCGCACGTCCGACCAGGGCCTGCCCGCGTATCGCGGCCGGCCGGTGGACGTGCCGATCAACACGTACTACGGTTCGGCCGACGCGGCGAACAGCTCGTACAACGACGTCTCCGCGAAGAGCGCGACGGTGTCGCTCGATCACCGTTTCAACGATTCGCTGTCGTTCCACGGCGCGATCCGCGCGTACGACTTCTCGCTCGAGCGCAAGAACTACGTGACGTACGAGCCGATCAAGACGGCCGCGCACCCGGTCGTCACGCTCGACCAGTCGACGCGCCAGCGTACCGATCACGGCATCGACGGCCTGTTCGAACTCACGCAGAAGACGTCGCTGTTCGGCATGCGCCACGAGCTGCTGTACGGGCTCGAACTGTCGCAGCAGCAGAAGTTCGACACGATCTACGGCGTGACGAAGGTCGCGACCTACGATCTCTTCGATCCGCAACAGGTGGTCCTGCCCGGCGTGCCGACCGGCGCGCGGGCGAAGACGAACGCGTCGACCGTCGTCGGGCTCGCGGGCGTCTACGCGCAGGACCTGATCTCGCTGACCGAGCACTGGAAGGTGCTCGCCGGGTTGCGCTTCGACTACCTGAACCAGATCCGCCACGACTATACGTCGTCGAACGTCAATCTCGACCGCACCGATCACGCGTGGAGCCCGCGTGTCGGGCTGATCTACGAGCCGCTCGACTGGCTGACGCTGTACGGATCGTTCAGCCAGTCGTTCTCGCCGCTCGCCGATACGCTGATCAGCTCCGGCGCGTTCGCGAACGGCGCCGCGCTCGCGCCGCAGAAGACCACCGCGTATGAAGTCGGCTCGCGCGTCGATCTCGGCGGCAAGGCGACGGCCAGCGTCGCGCTGTTCGACATGCGCCAGACCAACCAGCAGATCGGCGATCCGGCGAACCCCGGGTATGCGCTGCCGATCGGCACGCAGCACGTGCGCGGGATGGAGCTTGGCCTGACCGGCGAGATCGCGCCGAAGTGGTCGGTGTATGCGGGTTACGCGTACCTGAACGGCACGGTCGACGGTTCCCCGCAATCGACGGCGGCCGGCCTCGCGTTGTCGAGCAACACGCCGGGGCTGATGCCGCGCCACAGCGCGAGCCTGTGGCTGAAGCGCGAGCTGCCGTACGGCTTCTACGCGGCGGCCGGCATGCAGTTCCAGTCGGCACGTTATGCGTCGGCGAGCGATCTCGTCACGCTGCCGTCGTTCACGGTGTTCAATCTGGGCGCAGGGTACCGCAGCAAGAAGGTCGACGTGACGCTCACGCTCGACAACCTGTTCAATCGCCGTTACTTCATCGCCGCGCACGGCAATGCGGACCTGTACAACATGCCCGGCGATCCGCGCACGCTGACCGCCACGGTGAAGTGGCACATGTAACGCGCTTGCGGCGAGCGATGCAGGCCTTCGTCAGGACGGCCTGCATCTCGTTGCCGACGCTCGCGGCGCCGGTTGGCAGGTTGCCGGCGGCGCCGTCATTCGACGTCCTCGTCGTCCTCGTCGTCCTCCGTATCGTCCATCTCCTCCGCGCGCGCCGGCGCCGCATACGCGCTCGCCTGTTCGAGCAGCCAGCCGCGGAACAGCTCCAGCGGCTTGCTGTGGCTGAATTCCGTCGGATACACGAGGTAGTACGCCGAATCGCCGACCGTCGCGGCGTCGCACGGCACGACCAGGCCGAGCTGCTGCAGCTGTTCCTCGACGAAGAACTTCGGCACGAGCGCGATGCCGAGCCCGGCCGCGGCCGCGCTGATCAGCATCGTATGCAGTTCGTAACGCACGCCCTGCATCGTGCGGATGTCCTCGACGCCATGGGTCTCGAACCACTGCGCCCACGCGCCGGGGCGCGTGGTCGAGTGCAGCAGCGGATACGCGAGCAGATCCTCGACACGCTCGACCGGCCCGTCGAGCAGCGCGGGCGAACAGATCGGCACGACCTCCTCGCCGAACAGGTAGTCGGACGAGGTGCCGGGCCAGGTCGGCTTGCCGTAGTGGATCGCGGCCTCGAAGTGCGTGTCCTCGAACGAGAACAGATCGGTGCGGCTGCCCATGTTCACGCGCACGTCGGGCGTGCGGTCGTAGAAGCTCTTGATGCGCGGGATCAGCCAGTGCGATGCGAAGGTCGGCAGCACCGCGAGCTCCAGGTAGCCGCCGCCGCTGCCGTGCGCGATGATCGACAGCGTGTCGCGGTCGAGCGTTTCCAGCGCGCGCCGCACCTGCGTGCCGTAGAGCTTGCCGGCGCGCGTCAGCACGACGCGCTGCTTCACCCGGGCGAACAGCCGCACGCCGAGGCTGGCCTCGAGCGTCGCGATCTGGCGCGACACCGCGCTTTCGGTCAGGAACAGCTCCTTGGCCGCGTGCGTGAAGCTCTCGTGGCGCGCGGCGGCTTCGAAAGCCACGAGCGCGCCCATGTTGGGAATCTTGAATTTACGCATGATGCTCGTTTCGTCTGACGAACGGGGCCGCGCCGCGCGAGGGCGGAAGGCGGGCGGGGGACAGGTAATAATTCCAAAAACTCATCACGTGTCAATTTAATCTCGCTTTACGCCCGGCTGCAACCCTTTGAATAATGCTCCCCACGCAAGGTCAGGCGCCCGCCGGGCGGCCGGCCGACGAGTTGCCGGCACGTTTGCCGGCGGTCCCCCGAGACGAGAATCCTGATGCGCAATCCGAATATCGAGAGCTTGCTGACGAAGCTGCTGGGACAGGCGAAGACCGACGCCCTGTTCTCGACCCTGAACATGCCGGCCATCCTCGAAGAATGGGAAGACGGCGTCGTGACGCGCGCGGAAATCGCGCAGGCGATGAACATGGCGCTGTTCGAAGGGCTGCTCGAACGTTCGGCGAACGGCCGCGCCTACACGGCCGAAGCGATCGAAAGCGGCGGCTCGGTCTATTTCGACCACGGCGCGCTGCGCACGGTGCGCTGGCCGCACACGGGCGCGCTGCCGCCGGGCGAAGCCGCGTTCACGCGCATCCTGCGTCCGCTCGGGTTCCGCCTGAACGGCCGCTACCCGCTCGACAAGCTCGGCATGACGGGCCGCGCGTACGCGCACGAAGACGCGCCGGACGAAATCGCGCAGTTCTTCGTCAGCGAACTGCATCCGGAACGTTTCTCGAAGGAGTTCCAGCAGGCCGTGACGAACGTCGTCAGCTCGTCGCGCGATCCGCTGTCGCCGGCGGCCGTCGCGCTGCTGTGGGAGGTCGAGCGCGAAGGCTGGCTGCCGCTGGACGCCGCGCAGGCGCTGCTGCCGGAAATCGTCGGCGCGTTCGCGCGCCAGCACGACGTGCCGAACGAACTCGACTATGAAACGCTGCTGATGGAATCGGCGGAAATGGCGTGGATCGCGACCGAAGGTAACGCGTTCAACCACGCGACCGACCGTGTCGCCGACGTGTTCAAGCTGTCCGACGACGAGAAGGCGAAGGGCCGCCCGATGAAGCCGGAAGTCGAGCGTTCGCGCTCGGGCCGCGTGTTCCAGACCGCGTATCGCGCCGACACCGTCGAGCGCGAGTTCCGCACCCGCGACGGCGGCACGGTGAAGCGCAACGTGCCGGGCTCGTTCTACGAGTTCATCACGCGCAAGCGCACGTTCGACCAGGGCGCGCGCCGCTGGGTGACCGACCTGCGTTTCGATGCGGGCAACGCGCAAGGCATCTTCAAGATGACGGCGAACGCGGCGAAGTAACGCAGCGCCGCGGCGGAAGCGACGAACCGGTCGGGCAGGACGTGCATGCGTCCTGCCCGATCTGCGTTGGGGGGCTCGCGATGCAGCGTCGGCGCGCGTCGACGGTCGTGCGGCGAAGCCGTCCGTGGCCGTCGGTCGTGTCGTCGAAGGGGAGGTGTGTGCCGCGAAGGCGGCGGGCGCGTGCCGGGCGCCGCGCCGTCAGAAGACGTGCGTGATCAGATAGAACAGCACCAGCAGCCCGAACGGTACGCCGAGCAGCCAGGCGATCAGGTATTTGCCCATATCGTTGTCCTGAATGGCCGCGACGCCATCGGCGCCGCGGCGGGTGAAATTGCCGGATGCGTTACAGCTCGCGATCGAAATCCTTCAACTGCTTTTCGGCTTCATCGCGGGCGATCCCGTAACGTTCCTGGATCTTGCCGGCCAGGTAGTCGCGATTGCCTTCGGCGACCGCGAGATCGTCGTCGGTCAGCTTGCCCCACTTGGCCTTCAGCTTGCCGGTCAACTGCTTCCACTGGCCCTTGATCTTGTCCTCGTTCATCGTGTGCTCCTTGGTCGTGATGGGAAAAACTGCGGGGGAAGCGCGGCAGCCGCCGCGCGGGAGGTCAGGCCTTCGCCTTCAGGCCGGATGCGTCGACGTGCTTCACGCCCTTGATCGCGCGCGTCACGGCGACGGCCTTCTTCACGGCCGTCTTGGTCGGCAGCACGCCCGTGAGCGTGACGACGCCGTCGACCGTTTTCACGCTGATGTCGGTGCTCTTCACGCCGTCGGTGGTCGCGAGTTCACCCTTCACCTTGGTCGTGATCCACGTGTCGGTGACGGGCTGGTTCGATTCGGCCGTCATGCCGCTGTCGGCCGACGAGGCCTGGGCATGCGCGTTCGTGAGCGGCGCGGCGGACAGCAGGAAGGCCGCGCTGACGGCGAGCAGCGTCGAAAGGTGCGAGGTCTTGTTCATTGATGTTCTCCTTCGATGGGCGTGTTGAATGAATGGATCGACGAGCACGGATCGTGCCGCGGATTACCGGGCGATCGGCGTGTCGTAGCCGGGCTCGCGCGGCGGCATGTCCGGGCGCGGCAGGTCCGGCGGCAGCGGCACCGGCGGATCGGTGCCGGGCGGCGGTTCGGGCGGAACGTCCGGGGACGGCTCGGGCCGCGTCGGATCGGGTGTCTGATGCAGCTTCATCCGGTTGTCCTCCTCTGCGGTGTGAAAGGGCAGCGCATGAGCGCCGATGCAGTACCAGCGTACCGACGCGAACGCGAGCGGACATCGCGCAAATTCACCGGATCGGCTAGTGCGTTTGCACCGGGAATGGCACCGGCGGGCAGGAACGGGGAATGCATCACGACCCGGGCAACGCGCGGGCAGCGGCGCGAGGGCCTTGCCGTGCCGTTGGGCGGGACACCGCACGGTGCCGACGCGGCATGCGAATGTACTATTGGGGGTAGTGCATTCGCGCCTGTCGCGTCCTCGCGCGGTACGCGATCATCACCGCACGCGCCGGCCGGGGCGTGCGGCGTAACGGGGCAATCGGCGGGCGGTCATGTCGACGACAGGGACAACGACTCGATGAACGAACAAGTAGACGAACAGGCGCTCAAGTCGCACACCGACCGGCGCCAGCTGCACCAGATCATCGCGGGGCTCACCGAAGGCGTGATCCTGATCGAGCCCGACCAGCGGATCGTCTGGGCGAACGAGGCTGCGCTCGCGATGCATGGCGTGACCGAACTGGCCGCGCTCGGCGCGGACGTCACCGAATACCGCGAGCGCTTCCGGCTGCGCTACCGGAACAACCATCCGGTGCGCGACGGCCACTATCCGATGGATCGCGTGATCGCCGGCGAGGAGTTCAGCGACGTGACGGTCGAAGTCGAATCGGCCGCCGACGAAACCGTGAGCTGGGTGCACCGCATTCGCAGCCTCGTGCTGACGAACGCGGCCGGCGAACCCGACTGCCTCGCGCTCGTGCTGCACGATGCGACCGAATGGGCGAGCGCCGAGGAGCGCTTCGAGCGCACCTTCAACGCCAACCCGGCGCCGGCCGTGATCTGCCGGCTCGACGACTTGCGCTACGTGAAGGTCAACCAGGGCTTCCTCGACATGACGGGCCACGCGCGCGACGACGTGCTCGGCCGCTCGGTGTACGAGGTCGACGTGCTCGAACAGGCCGAGCGGCGCGAGCTGGCGATCGAACGGCTCGGCGAAGGCGCGACGATCCCGCAGATGGAAGCCGTGCTGAAACTCGCGGACGGCAGCACGAAGGCGGTGGTCGTCGCCGGGCAGCCGATCGACATGAACGGCGAGGCGTGCATGCTGTTCACGTTCATGGATCTCGAGCCGCGCAAGCAGGCCGAGCGCGCGCTGAAGCAGAGCGAGGAGCGTTTCGCGACGGCATTCCGGATGGCGCCGGTCGCGACCGCGATCGTCACGGCCGACCGCTTCGAACTGCTCGACGTGAACGATGCGTTCGCCGCGATGACGGGCCATGCGCAGGACGCGCTGCTCGGCAAATCCGCGGACGAGATCGGGCTGTGGGCCGAGCGCGGCGCATGGCAGCGCATTGAAGGCCGGCTCGCGCGCGACGGCAACGTCCGCAACGCCGACGTGCAGATCCGCACGCGCGACGGTGATGTGCGCGATTGCGTCGTGTCGGCCGATCCGGTCGCGATCCACGGCCGCGACTGCCTGCTCGTCGCGCTGCTCGACATCAGCGATCGCAAGCGTACCGAGATGGAGCTCGTCTATGCGATCGAGACCGCGATGCAGGATGCGTCGTGGTTCAGCCGCACGCTGATCGAGAAGCTCGCGAACGTGCGGCGCGCGAATGCGCCGGACGCGGGCGCGCAGTTGTCGGACCTGACCGCGCGCGAGCGCGACGTATTCGACCTGCTGTGCCACGGCCTTGCCGACAAGGAGATCGCGGGCCGCCTCGGGCTCGCGCCGAACACCGTGCGCAATCACGTCGCGACGATCTACGCGAAGCTCGACGTGCACAGCCGCGGCGAGGCGATCGTGTGGGCGCGCGAGCGCGGGATCGTCGGCGCGGCCGAGGCGAACGGTGCACGCGGCGAGAAGGGCGGCACGAAGGGCAAGGACTGACGCCGACGGTACGAATGCACCACGCGCACTGGTGCATCCGCATCTGCCGCCCGCCGCGTTCGCTTGCGATCCTGTCCACTCGGCGGGGCGGCGCGGGCCGCCGCATCGCCGGTTCTCCCTCACCATCGCAGGAGACGACCATGGACAGGAATCGCATCGAAGGCAAGCTCAAACAGGTCAAGGGTTCGGTCAAGGAAGCGCTCGGCAAGGTAACGGGCGACCGCAAGGCGGAAGCCGAAGGGGTTGCCGAACAGCAGGCCGGCAAGATCCAGGAGAAGGCCGGCGAGGCGGCCGACGCGGTGCGCAAGCCGGTGCGTACCGATCGGCGCTGACCGATGACGCGACGCCCGCCGCGGGCGTCGCAAAGGCCGGCCGGGCCGTCGTCGCGACGATGATGCGCGATCGGCATGACCACGGCCGGCCTTTGCCCGAGGGTGCCGCCGCCGCGCCCTCTTGCAGCCTTCCACGCTCGACCCCCCCGCCGTACTGGCCGCGGGGTCGCCCGCGAACGCGGAACTTGATGAAAAATCCTCACAACATAGTTCCGATATTTCGTTTGCTGCGCGGGTATTGGCTACCCACAATCCCTTCACCTCTTTCGCGATGAAAGGTTCTTCGGAGACGGAATCGCGGTGATCGGCCGGCCGGTTGGCGCATCGAATGACGCCCCGGCAGCGCATGCCATCACCGACGCGCGAGAGGTCGCCGACGCGCGGCCGCCGCGCGTTGCATCCCGACCCACAGAAGAAGGATTGCCATGACGTTCCGCATTCGTTCGCTTTCCGGCGTTGCATTGACCGCTGCGCTCCTCGCGTTCCAGACAGGCGCGGCCCATGCGCAGGAAACCGTCGTGAAGGTCGGCGTGGCCGGCCCGCTGACGGGCGGCGGCGCCGCATACGGCAAGGACATCGAGAACGGCGTGCGCATGGCGGTCGACGAAGCGAATGCCGCGCACACGACGGTCGGCGGCAAGCCGGTGAAGTTCGTGATCGCATCGCAGGACGACCAGAGCGATCCGCGTACCGGCGTGCAGGCGGCGCAGCAGCTCGCCGACGCGCAGGTGGCCGTCGTGATCGGCCACTTCAATTCGGGCACGACGCTGCCCGCGTCGAAGATCTACGCGAAAGCCGGCATTCCGATGATCACGCCGTCGGCGACCAATCCCGACATCACGCGCGCCGGGCTCGGCACCGTGTACCGCGTGATCGCGACCGACACGCAGAACGCGGGCAACGCCGGCGCGTACGCCGCGAGCGTGACGAAGGCGAAGCGCATCGCGATCATCGACGACCGCACCGCGTTCGGCCAGGGCGAGGCCGACGAGTTCGAGCGGGCCGTGAAGGCGAACGGCGGCACGATCGTCGCGCGCGAGTTCACGAACGACAAGGCCGTCGACTTCAGCGCGCAGCTCACGAAGATCAAGAGCACCAATGCCGACCTCGTGTTCTTCGGCGGCCTCGATGCGCAGGCCGCGATGCTCGTGAAGCGCATGCGCCAGCTCGGCATCCGCGCGCAATTCCTCGCGGGCGGCGGCGTGATGAACGCGAACTTCATCAAGCTCGCCGGCAATGCGGCCGAGGGCGCGTCGGTGTGGGAATACGGGCAGCCGCTGTCGCGTCTCGCGAAGGGCAAGCAGTTCGAAACGAAATTCAGGCAGAAGTACGGCGTCGACATGCTCGCGTACGCGCCGTTCGCGTACGACGCGACGTGGATCGCGATCAACGCGATGCAGAGGGCGAACTCGACGAAGCCGGCCGATTTCAACGGCGCGCTGAAGGGCACGCGCTATGACGGCATCACGGGCACGATCGCGTTCACGAACACGGGCGACCTGAAGAACCCGAGCTCGACGCTGTATGAGGTGAAGAACGCCGCGTGGCAGCCCGTCACGACTCAATCGTCGGACTGACCGCGATACGCGCGAGCGGGCTTTCGCGGCGATGCCGGACGTGCTGAAATAGCCGAAGCGATCGCCGGGGAGTCCGCCCACGCGAGGCCGCGCGCGACGCGGCACGAACAACCTACGGGCGCGGCCGGCGGGCTGCGCCTTTCACGTGCAACCGGAGTCAGTCGTGAGTTCTCAAGTCGTCATCGTCGGCGGTGGTGTGATCGGCAGCTCGATCGCTTATTTCCTGCGCGCCACCGATCCCACGGTCGCCGTGACCGTCATCGAACGTGACCCCACCTATGCGCGATCGTCGTCGGCGCTGTCGGCCGCGTCGATTCGCCAGCAGTTCTCGACGCCGCTGTCGATCGAGATGTCGCTGTTCGGCATCGACTTCCTGCGCACGATCGGCGAGCGTCTCGAAGTGGACGGCAACCGGCCGTCGATCGACCTGCACGAAGGCGGCTACCTGTTCCTCGCGACGCCGGCCGGCGACGCGACGCTGCGCGAGAATCATGCGCTGCAGACGCGCCTCGGCGCCGATATCCGCCTGATGGACCGCGACGCGCTGCGCGCGAAGTTTCCGTGGCTGAACGTCGACGATCTCGTGTCGGGCGCGTACGGCGCGAGCGGCGAAGGCTGGTTCGACGGCTACGGGCTCGTGCAGGCGCTGCGCAAGAAGGCGCAGGCGCTCGGTGCGCGCTACGTGCCGGCCGACGTGAAGGACGTGGTGCGCGACGGGCGCAAGGTCACGCATGTCGTGACGGGCGACGGCGAGCGCTACGCGTGCGACACGCTCGTCAATGCAGCCGGCGCGTGGGCGCGCACGCTGTCGTCGATGATGGGCATCGACATTCCCGTGTATGCGCGGCGCCGCAGCATCTTCAACGTATCGTCGCCGGCGAAGCTCGCCGATTGCCCGCTGCTGATCGACCCGACCGGCGTGTATTTCCGGCCGGAAGGGCGCACGTATATCTGCGGCACGTCGCCGAGCCCGGATCGCGACCCGGACGACCTGCCGCTCGACGAAGTCGATCATGACCTGTTCGACGAGGTGATCTGGCCGACGCTCGCGAATCGCGTGCCGGAATTCGAGGCGCTGCGCGTGGAGAACTGCTGGTCCGGGTACTACGAGTACAACGTGTTCGACCACAACGCGATCATCGGCTATCACCCGGCGCTCGACAACGTCGTGTTCGCGAACGGCTACAGCGGCCACGGATTGCAGCAGGGGCCGGCGACGGGGCGCGGCGTCAGCGAGCTCATTCTGGGCGGGCGTTACGACACGCTCGACCTGTCGTCGCTCGGCTGGGCGCGTGTGCTGGAAAACCGGCCGATCGTCGAAAAGAACGTCGTATAGTGCGGCGTGACCGCCCGGTCGTGTTGTGGGCGGGATTCTCCTTGTGCCTCAAACCCGTTGGCCCGACGCGTGTCGGGCCTTTTTTTCGTGCGGGTCAGCCGGCGCCGTAGACGGCGTCGCGTAGATCCAGCGTGTACTGGCCGTTCATTCCTTCGTAGAGCGTGTTCGACAGCGACACGACGGTCAGCCCGCGTGCGCGATCGACGAACCAGGAATGACCGTAGACGCCACCCCAGCGCCAGGTGCCGACCGATTCGGGCGATGCGGCCGCCTGCGGGTCGCGCAGCACCGAAAACCCGATCCCGAAGCCCGCGCCCGGCAGGTCCGCCAGCTCGAGGTCGCCGGTCTGCACGCGGCCCATTTCGTCGACGAGGTCCGCGGGCAGGATGGCGCCGCCGCCCGCGCGCAGCGTGTCCAGCACCGTCAGCACATCGCCGGCGGTGCCGACCATGCCGGCGCCGCCCGATGCGAAAGCCTGCGCGTCGAGCGCGCGCGACGGCGAGTACGTGACGCCGACGAACCCTGCGTCGATGGGCACCGTCTCGTTCTCGGCGAGCCGGTGCGGCTGCGGCGTGTCGTTGACGTACGGCGTGGCAAGCCGCGCCGGATCGCGCGCGACGAAGGCCGTGTCGCGCGCGCCGAGCGGGCGGAGCACGAGCGCATCGATCGCGTCGGCGAGCGGCACGCCGCAGACGGCCTCGATCAGCGCGCCGACGACGTCGATCGACAGCGAGTAGTTCCAGTCGGTGCCGGGCGCGAACTGCAGCGGCACGCTCGCGATCCGGCGCAGGTTTTCGGCGAGCGTGATCGTCGCGCCGTCCAGCCCGTCGGAGACGCCGGCACGCGCATAGGGGCCGTTCGTGTCGGTCTCGCTGAAGCGATAGCCGAGGCCGGCGGTATGCGCGAGCAACTGTCGCAGCGTGATCGTCGGCACGCGGCCGTCGGGCAGTGCGGGGCGGAACTCGGGCAGCCAGCGCGTCACGTCGTCCTCGAGCGACAGCTTGCGTTGCGCGACGAGCGCCATCGCGGCCGCCGAGACGATCGGCTTCGTCACCGATGCGAGCCGGAACAGCGTGTCCTCGCGCATCGGCGTGCGCGATTCGCGGTCCGCGAACCCGGCCGCGCGGCGGTAGATGAGTTCGCCGTCGCGCGCGACCAGGACCACCGCGCCGACGAGGCGCTGCGTGTCGAGCTGGCGGGACAGGACCGCATCGATGCGCTCGGCGAGCGCCGGATCGATGGACGACTGCCGTGACGAAGCTGAAGAGGAGGTCATCGAGGATTCCTTCGTGAAGGGTCTGGTCGACATGTTATGGGCGGATGGCCGCACGCGTCGTTAACCCTTACACGGAACAGGGCTACGCGCGCGGCACGGGCCGGCGGACAAAATATGCCCCAATCGGCCGGCGGCGTTCGTTAGAATCTGCTTTCGTCGAGGAAATGACGCATCCGCACGGGTGCGAAGCAGTATCGAATCGCAGGCGCCGCGCGCCGCGGTTCCATCGTTCATCTTTCACCGGAGGCGAGCATGCCAGGTTTACTTCCCGATGTTGACCGCGAGGGGCTCCTCGAATATTCGGTGGTGTACACCGATCGCTCGGTCAACCACATGTCGCAGCGCTTTCAGGGCGTCATGCGCGACATTTCCGCCACGCTGAAGAAGGTCTACCACGCGAAGGCGGTCGCGATCGTCCCGGGCAGCGGCACGTTCGGCATGGAAGCCGTGGCGCGGCAGTTCGCGACCAACAGGAAGTGCCTCGTGATCCGCAACGGCTGGTTCAGTTACCGCTGGTCGCAGATCTTCGACATGGGCAGCATTCCGTCCGAAACGACGGTGCTGAAAGCGCGTCCGGTCGAAACGGGCCGGCAGGCCGCCTATGCGCCGGCGCCGATCGACGAAGTGGTCGCCGCGATCAACGAGCACAAGCCCGATCTGGTGTTTGCGCCGCACGTCGAAACGGCTTCCGGGATGCTGCTGCCCGACGGGTATCTGCGCGCGGTGGCCGATGCCGTGCATGCGGTCGGCGGGATGTTCGTGCTCGATTGCATTGCGTCGGGCACCGTCTGGGTCGACATGCAGGCGAGCGGCGTCGATATCCTGATCAGCGCGCCGCAGAAAGGCTGGAGCGCGTCGCCGTGTTGCGCGATGGTCATGTTCAGCCCGCTTGCGCGCGAACGCATCGATTCGACGACCAGCACCAGCTTCGCGTGCGATCTGCGCAAGTGGCTGCAGATCATGGAGGCATACGAGGGCGGCGGGTTTGCGTATCACGCGACGATGCCGACCGACAGCCTCACGACGCTGCGCGACGTGATGAAGGAAACCGACGCGTACGGTTTCGACAAGGTGAAGGCCGAGCAGCTCGAACTGGGCGAGCGCATTCGTGCGCTGCTGGCGGAGAAGGGGTTCAGGAGCGTGGCGGCGGCAGGGTTCGAGGCGCCGGGTGTCGTGGTCAGCTATACGGACGACGACGGGATTCGAACCGGGAAGAAGTTCGCGGATGTCGGGTTGCAGATCGCGGCCGGCGTGCCGCTGCAGTGCGACGAGCCGGAGGACTTCAAGACGTTCCGGCTGGGGTTGTTCGGTCTCGACAAGCTGCACGATGTCGATGGCGCGGTCGAGCGGTTCTCGGATGCGTTGAACCGGATTCTTTGACGCGGTTGTTCGGCGCGGGCGCGCACCGGATCGTTGCCGGGACGGTGCGCGGTGGCGTGCGCTGTCCTGGTCTAGCGGTCCCGAATGGGCACGGTGAGTTTCGATGCCGACCCACTCGACCACGTGATCGTTCGAGCGGTTTCCGCCTCCACCGGTGACTACGCCGAGTTCCGCCTGCTTCAACGCGTCGTCCAGCGCCTGATGCCTCCGACAGAGGCATGCCGCGCATGGTCGTCGGTCTTTACCGACCGGGAAAGGAGACCGGATGCACCGCCGATTTGTCATTCGTGCCGGCCGGCCCGCCGATGCAGACGCACTCACGAAACTGGCATTTCTTTCGAAAGCGCACTGGGGCTACCCCGAGGCGTGGCTGGATCTTTGGCGAGCCGATCTCACGGTGACGCCCGAGATGATCGAAAGCTCGATGGCGTACGTGGCCGAAACGGAAGAACGGATCATCGGGTTCTGGGTGAGGGCTGCGACCGATTCCGATGCGCTTACGCGCGGATGGTTGTTCGTCCATCCGGATCATATGGGGCAGGGCGTCGCACGTGCGCTATGGTCCGCGCTCAGGAAGGAAGCCGCCGCGAAGGGAATCGGAAGCTTCGTGATCGAGGCAGATCCCAACGCCGTGCCGTTCTATATGGCGCTCGGCGCGGAGAAGATTGCCGAGAAAGAGTCGACGCTCATTCCGGGCAGATGGGTTCCGATCCTGCGGGTACCCGTGTGATTTGGCGACGTGGTGCAATCATCGGGGCGACCGAACGGAATTCCACGCTGCAGGCGGACCCGTGTCGTTTGTCCGACTCGCGCGACCGCATCACCCGGCCATCCCGCGCAAATGAAAGGACGCGCGATGCAGGGCGAAGGTAAAGCGATCATGCTCGACGCGACGGCCCACCCGAGGCGGACTGGCCGCGCATACGCGCCGAAGAGCACCGATCCGCGCGATTACCAGCACGCACCGGGTATCGCGGCAGTCATGCCGAAAGCATTTCCGGACGGTTTCGTCGTCGCGGAACACCAGCATCCGCGCGCGCAACTCGTCTACACGACGACGGGCATAGCCGAAGTCCGTGCGAGCCAGTCGCTGTGGATGATCCCGCCGCATCGCGCACTCTGGATTCCACCGGACCTTCCGCATGCGATGCGCGCACACGGCCTCCTCGAAATGCGAACGGCGTACGTCGACCCGCGCGCGTACCCGTCGGCTTATCCGAATCAACCGAGACTGGTCGAGGTGTCGCCGCTGCTGCGTGAACTGATCGTGCGCGCGTCGTCCCTGCCGATCGACACGCATCCCGCCGGACGCGACGATCTCGTCATCCAGCTCATGCTCGCTGAAATCGAATGGTCGCCCGAGCAGCCGTTAAGGCTTCCGTCTGGCCGGGACCGGCGGCTTGCACGCGTCTGCGATGCCATCCTGTCGGATCCGGCCGATCAACGAACGCTGACGGAATGGGCCGGTGAAGTCGGTGCGTCGAGCCGAACCTTGGCGCGGTTGTTCCAGGCCGAAACGGGCTTGTCGTTCAGCCAGTGGCGACAACAAGCGCGTATTTCAGCCGCGCGCCCACTGCTGGCGTCGGGTTGCTCGGTGATCGCCGTCGCGGCCGAACTGGGCTACGAAACGACGAGCGCATTCTCGACCGTGTTTCGCCGCTTCACCGGCATGACGCCGAGCGCTTACGCGAAATTGTCCGATTCGGCGTAGCACACGTCTTACCGGAACACGCGGGACATGGCGTGCGGGCATATCGTGTCGGTCATCGAATCCACCGACCGAATGAGGCCAGCCGACATGACGCGCCACGACATCGAATTCCCGTCAGAATCCACGACGCTGCGGGGCTGGTTCTACGTGCCGACGCGGCGCGTCGCCGACAGCGAAACGTATCCTGCCATCGTGATGGCGCACGGCTTTTCGGCCGTGAAGGAGCAGTATCTGGACCGCTACGCGGAGGTGTTCGCCGCGAGTGGTTTTGCCGTGCTGCTCTACGATCACAAGAACTTCGGCGCGAGCGACGGGCTGCCCCGTCAGGAAATCGACCCCGTACAACAGAAGCGCGGCTATCGTGATGCGATCGGCTACCTGCTGACGCGTGCCGATGTCGATGGCGAACGCATCGGTATCTGGGGCACCAGCTACAGCGGCGGCCACGTGCTCGAAGTCGCCGCGATCGACCGGCGCGTGAAATGCGTGGTGTCGCAGGTGCCGACGATCAGCGGATACCAGTCGGGCTTGCGCCGCACGCGTTCCGATCTCGTGCCGGCAATGCTGGCGCGTTTTGACGAAGACCGCAGGCAGCGCTTCGCGGGCAGCGCGCCGGCCATGTTGCCGGCCGTCAGTGCCGACCCGTCGGCTGCGTGCGCGATGGCCGGCGCGGATGCGTACCGGTTCTTCACCGAATCGGCCGCGCAGTTTGCGCCGAGCTGGCGAAACGAAGTGACGTTACGCAGTGCGGAGATGTCCCGCGAGAACGAACCGGGCCAGTACGTCGACCGCATCTCGCCGACGCCACTGCTGATGATCGTCGCCGATCAGGACGTGTTGACGCCGACCGACCTGTGCCTCAAGGCATGGGCAAACGCACTCGAACCGAAGCGCCTGCTCCAGATCAAGGGCGGGCATTTCACGCCGTATATCGAGCACTTCGACGCAACCAGTCGGGCGGCGGCGGAATGGTTCACGCAGCATCTGGGCGGCGTGCCGACCTGAGCCGGCGCGCGTCCGACCGGCGCCGCCGTTGGCGCTATGCGTGCCGCTTCGGGTTCCACGCCTTGTGGACGAACTCGAGCCGATTGCCGTCGAAGTCGGCGACGTTCGCCGCGTAGTAGCCGCGGGCGAAGTAGGTGCGATCCGCCGGTTTTCCCTCGTCGATGCCGCCGGCCTGGAGCGCGGCTGCGTAGGCGGCGTCGACCCGTTCGTTGGAGTCGCAGACGATCCCGAGATACAGCCCCGTCTCGCCGGGTTTGCGCTGGCGCAGCCAGATACTCGATCCGACCGCGGTGCCCTTGCCGTACACGTCGTCGCCGATGCCGTAGAGATCGGGGACGCCCTCGGGGCCCGACGCGGAGTCGTAGTTGCCGAAGATGCGCCAGCCGAGCGGTTTCAACGCTGCGGCGTAGAAGGCCAGCGACTTGTCGATGTCGGTGACGGAGAGGTAGACGTGGTCGATCATTGGGCCGCCTTTTTCGGTGTGGGTGCTCAGGGTTGGGACATCACGCTATCGGACCATAACAAACCGGCGATGCGCTGCACAGCGCCGACGATGGTCAAGCGCGGTCGCGCGGCAATGGGGGCTCACAAATGACGTGCCGCAAACCGGCGCTGACGCCGGCCGTTGCTTCGTCATATGAAGTAATAGCTGTAATCCCGCATGAAATCTTCTTTCCGGTGACTCGGGCTAGACTGGTCGCGCCTTGTCCCCCCAAGGCGTTTGGTGACTTCCGCTCGGCCCGCGCTTTCCGGCGCGGGCCTATTTTTTCGAGCGGGTGCTGTCGGCGCTCGAATGAGCGCCAACCGGATGCGCATGGGTTTTTCGAATCCTTTCAGGTGAGCAAGGTATCGACATGCGATCGTCAGGTATCCGCAGGATCTCGCCAATGTCACGTCGCGTCGCGTGACGGCCCGGTATGGGGTGAGCGGGTGTTCCTTGTATCTCGCTCATTGGCCCGACGTTGTCGGGCCTTTTTTGTTGGTGAGCGAAGAGGTGTACTGCTGCAGGCAGTGTGTGGCACCATCGCGGTGGTCTCGACATCACACCCGGGTGCAGGCCCGCCCATCTATCCGAGGGGATCTCATGTTTGACCACGTCAAATTCGGCGTCAGCGACTTTGCCGCCAGCAAGGCGTTTTTCCTCAAGGCGCTTGCACCGATCGGGGCAGTGACCGTGGGCGAGGGCGAGCCTTCTTACGGTATCGAGATCAGTACGCCCGCCAAGGCCTCGTTGTGTCTGTTCCAGTCGGACGAGAAACCGGCGCATCTCCACATCGCGTTCGTGGCCGACAATCGGCAGCAAGTCGATGCGTTCTATCGCGCGGCGCTGGAGGCGGGCGGGAAGGACAACGGCGCGCCCGGGCTGCGGCCGCATTATCACGCGAACTACTACGCGGCATTCGTCATCGGGCCGGATGGGCACAATATCGAGGTGGTGTGTCATCAGGCGGAGGGATGATGCACCAAACACGCAAGAGAGCGTGTCGCGATGAGTGAAATGACCATCGATTGGCCTTTCTACATCATGGTGCTTGCCGCGAGTGTTGAATACTGGCCCGTTACGCTTTGTGTCGGCGTGGCTGGATTGTATTTCGGGGCGACTCGCCTGCGCGGTATCCGGCGGGTGGTCTGTCTTGTCATTGCGCCTTTGTTCGTCCTCGTTGCTGGCGCCGGGATTTACTTGTCCTTCGGTTAGGGGGGCGCGAATCACGCTTGCACTCGGATCGAGTCTGCGCCCGGCTGACTCGACAGCGCGTTTCGAATTGGAACACTTGCTCTTGCGAAAATACCTGCTGCTTTGGATTCTGGTGATGCACACGGTTGATGTGTCTGCGCAGTTTCCCTTTGCTCAACGCCCCTTTTTCGGCCAGCCATCATTTCGTTTTGGTCTTGGGATGATTTTCAGTTTTCCGGCTCCATCCCTCGACGAATCGCCCGAGGCCGCCTACAAATATTGCATGCAGGCGGCGGTATCGGCGTTGATTCGCTTTGACGATTTCCTCGTTACGAGTACGTCGTCGATCCTACCCAGTTCGCCGATTGCACCGCAGCAATTACCGAGGGCCTTTCCGATGTTTCCTGTTCTGAAACACTCGCCCTCGACATACGAGCTGGAACGCAACCAGTGTGTTCGGGGATATGACAGATTGCGAGCGGTGATGATCGACATGCCGACGATCGAACATCTCTATGCGGGCTTGTCGAGATGCGAGCAAATCTACGGTCGTGATCAGATCGCTGATCATGCGCTGTGCGTTGTCGCGATCGCGGAGCATCAAGGGCGGTGAGTTTTGTTGTTGCGAATGGTCGGCCGCTTCAGCTTCTATCGGACGATCGTTTCGAATCGGACAGCGAGTACGCTACACTCAGCCGAAACGCACAGAAGAGTGATATCGGCATGCGGTGCAGACAATAGAAGTACATCCCGGGGCGGGGGCCATCGGCCTCCCGAAAAGACGATGCCAATCAGCAAACTGAAGGCCATGCCGGCGTTTCACACGGACGCGCCGCCGCAGATCCGTCATGCCGTCGCGCTCTTCGCGATTGTCTGGCTCATCGAGGTCGGATGTGCTGTCTGGCTTCAGAGGCTGGGTTTCGATCAACTTGGTGAAGTGCCCGCGGAAAAGGCAACGCTGATGCGTAAGGGCATTGCCCTGATCGCCGTGGTCCAGGCATTCTGGCTGCTCTTGAACGCGAGCCTGATCATCGGCCTTTGCCAGCGACAAAAGCTGGCGCGAACGCTGGAACTGATACTCACGATTGTCACGACGCTAGCCTTCATCGTGATGGCACCCCCGTTCAGGATGACTCTGTTCGAAGTGTCCTTTTTCGCCAATGCGATTGCGACCGTGCTCATTTATTCGGGCCCATGTTCACGCTGGTTCCAGGGTACGACTTCGTAAGGTCGTTACGTTTGTTATTGCGAATGCGGGTCGGCGAGATGAAGGCCGTCGTGCGACGCCGCGAAGATTCAACGGAAAGACGAGCGTGAATTCGAATGACATCCGCCGAGCCACGGCAGACGACGTACCGGCACTTACGCAGATCCGGAATGATGCGCACGCAAAGAAAGTCGCGCATGGCGACTATGTGTGGGGCAAGGAGGGTGACGGCTTCTCCGAGCGGTGGGTACGAAACCATGTCGCCGAGAAATCGGTGTATGTCGTCGAACAGAACGGTACGTTGGTCGGAACGTTCTCGCTGAGTTTCGACAATGATCCGCACTGGGGGCCGCAAGAACCGGTCGCCGGTTACGTGCACGGGCTATGTGTGCGGCAAGGTTTCAACGGGCTCGGGATCGGCGGCGTCATGCTTGATTGGTGCGCCCGCGAGGTGAACCGCATCGACCGGCGTTTCGTTCGACTCGACTGCGCTGCCGAAAACACCAAGCTCTGCGCTTATTACGAATCGCTCGGCTTCGTCCGCGTGGGGATCAAGTCGGATGGCCGCGACTGGTCGTTGTACGAGAAACCGGTTGCCCCGCACCGACCGGAACGTTGAAGGGTTTCTCTCACGCACTTCGTCGAAGCGAATGAAACCGGCGATGCACCTTTTTGCCAGAACCGGCCAGATCATCGACAATCTGCAGCCGTCAAAAAAATCAGAGAGAGAGGGTGTATGTGCAGGACCGGCAAGATGTTCGCGGCAATCTTGAGTCTGGCAGTCGTCGGCATTGCCGGCGTTCGGGCGGCCTCCGCCGGCGAATCCGCATTTCCGCGCTACACGCAGACGGAAGGCCAGCTCGATAGCGACGGGCTCCCGCTTTCCGGCGTGAAGCTCTGCGTGCTTCCCGACCATGCGCCGTGCTTCGAGATGCCGCCGGCGCCGCTTCCCGGTTCGTCCCGGGAGGTGTACCAGTTCGGCCTGAATCCTCGCTCCGAACGGCTGCCGATCGCATCGGGCGGCTCGTGGGTGTTCTTCTCGGGGATGTTCTCGGGCGGCGGCAGCGGGATGCTGGAGCGTGTGGCCGTCCTGCGTGTCGGCCCGAATGGCAAGATCGAGAACCTGATGCCCAAAGTGACCGAAACGGAGATGGCCGACCGCGCGATGTGGAAGCTGCCGGACGTTTCGCCCTACCCGGTGTTTGTCCGCGCGGACTATATCTGGGAGAAGGACGAGGATCATTTCGGCAAGCACTTCTTCGAAGTCGACGCGTGGGTGTTCGATCCCGCCGCCAATCAATATGCGAAGCGTTTTTCCTACCGCACAACCAGTCGCTACGACCGCGGCGAGGGCTCGGACCACGTGTTGAGTGCCGAGCGCGCGGAAATCCTGCGCCGCCTCGCCGCGAGTAAATAGCCGCTTATCGCTGCATGTCCCCGTACGTCTCCTTGCATACCCCGCGCAGCGCGTCGACGAGCAGATCGCGCGCGGGCGAGCGCGAATCGGCGGAACGGGTAAACAGCGCGATCGGCGGCAGCGTCCACACGAGCGAGTAAGGCACGATCGCCACGCCGGCAATCCGCACCAGTTCTTCCGCGATATCGGCCGGCACGATCGACACGGCCTCGTCGCTCGACGCGATCATTTCGCCGATCAGCTTCGACGAGTAGCTTTCGACGATCGGCACGGGCGGCGCGATGCCGGCCGACAGGAACAGGTCGGTCACCTGTTCGCGCATCGGCGTATGCGGCGCGCCGAGAATCCAGTCGAGCGCGTGCAGCTTGTGCCAGTCCAGCGGCATGCGCGCGAGCTTGGCCGCCAGCCGCCGGCTCGCGATCACGCGCGGCTGCTGCTGGTACAGCACTTCGAACGAAACCTGCCCCAGATCGATCGCCGACGACGCGCGGCCGATCACGATGTCGACGCCGTGATCCCTGAGTTGCAACAGCAGCTGATCGCTGGTGCCTTCGTGAATCGTCACGGTCAGCCGCCGTTCCATCCGTGCCTGCAACCGCTTCAGCGCCGCCGACAGCAACTGGCCGGAGATGAACGGAATCACGCCGATGTGCAGATGGGCCGCGTGCCCGGCGGCGACGGCCTCCATTTCGCGGGCGAGGTGGTCGAGATCCTTGATCATCGCCTTCGCGCGCTCCAGCACGACCGTGCCGAGCGCGGTGGGCCGCATGCCGCGCGACGAGCGCTCGAACAGCGGCGTGCCGAACATGCTCTCCAGCTCGGACAGCGCGTTCGTCACGGCCGGCTGGCTGCTGGCCATGTGCTCGGCGACGCGCGTCAGCGACCCGTGCTGCTGGATCTGCAGCAACAGCACCAGATGCCGAATCTTCAGACGCGCGCCCAGCCGCCTGACCACGTCGTTTGCGTCAAAATTCATTGACTGGTCATGTATTCATCAGGAAAAAGTGATGGGCCGATATTAAAACAGAATCATCACGTTATGGCAGATCCCTAGAATCACCTCCATGGATCGCGCCGGGACTGGCCTGGCGCCCACGCCGGGACCCAAAACATGAAACAGACAGAGACACAGCAACAGGCCGCGTTCGACTATCACGAGTTTCCGACCCCCGGGAAAATCTCGGTCGTGGCGAGCAAGCCGCTGGTGACCCAGCGCGATCTGGCGCTGGCCTATACGCCCGGCGTGGCGAGCGTGTGCGAGTCGATCGCCGCCGATCCGCTGCAGGCGCACCGCTTCACGAGCCGCGGCAACCTGGTCGGCGTGATCACGAACGGCACCGCGGTGCTCGGCCTCGGCAACATCGGCCCGCTCGCATCGAAGCCGGTGATGGAAGGCAAGGCCGTCCTGTTCAAGAAGTTCGCCGGGATCGACGTGTTCGACATCGAGATCAACGAGACCGATCCGGACAAGCTGGTCGACATCATTGCCGGCCTCGAACCCACGTTCGGCGGCATCAACCTCGAGGACATCAAGGCGCCGGAATGCTTCACGGTCGAGCAGAAGCTGCGCGAACGCATGAAGATTCCCGTCTTCCACGACGATCAGCACGGCACCGCGATTACCGTTTCCGCCGCGTTCATCAACGGGCTGAAGGTCGTCGGCAAGTCGATCAAGGACGTGAAGGTCGTGACGTCGGGCGCCGGAGCAGCCGCGCTGGCGTGCCTGGACCTGCTGGTCGACCTCGGGCTGCCGGTGGAAAACGTCTGGGTGACCGACATCGAGGGCGTCGTCTATCGCGGCCGCACCGTGCTGATGGACCCGGCCAAGTCGCGCTTCGCGCAGGAAACGGATGCGCGCAAGCTGGCCGAAGTGATCGGCGGCGCGGATGTGTTCCTGGGGCTGTCGGTCGGCGGCATCCTCACGGCCGAGATGCTGAAGGCGATGGCGGCGCGTCCGCTGATTCTCGCGTTGGCCAACCCGACGCCGGAAATCTTCCCGGAACTGGCGCACGAGACGCGCGACGACGTCGTCATCGCGACGGGCCGCTCGGACTATCCGAACCAGGTCAACAACGTGCTGTGCTTCCCGTACATTTTCCGCGGCGCGCTGGATGTGGGCGCGACGACGATCACGCGCGAAATGGAAATCGCCGCGGTGCACGCGATCGCGGGGTTGGCGGAGGAAGAGCAGAACGAAGTGGTCGCGGCGGCCTACGGCGCGTACGACGTGTCGTTCGGCGCGCAATACCTGATTCCGAAGCCGTTTGACCCGCGCCTGATCGTGCGAATCGCGCCGGCCGTGGCCAAGGCGGCGATGGAAGGCGGCGTGGCGACGCGCCCGCTCGAGAATCTCGACGCGTATGTCGAGCAGCTGCAGCAGTTCGTCTATCACTCGGGCGCGTTCATGAAGCCGCTGTTCGCGACCGCGCGTCGGCTCGTGCGTGACGGCGGCAAGGCGCGGATCGTGTTCACCGAGGGCGAAGACGAGCGCGTGCTGCGTGCGGTACAGGTGATCGTCGACGAGAAGCTTGCGCGTCCGATCCTGGTCGGGCGTCCGGAGGTGCTGCTGGCGCGCATCGAGCGGTTCGGCCTGCGCCTGCGACTCGGTCAGGATGTCGAAGTGACCAATCCGGAGTATGACGAACGTTTCCCGCAGTACTGGACGAAGTATTGGGAACTGCGTTGCCGCGACGGCATTTCGAAGGAAATGGCGCGCGTGGAAATGCGCCGCCGCCTCACGCTGATCGGCGCGATGATGGTGCAGCTCGGCGATGCGGACGGGATGATTTGCGGGACGGTGGGCGAGTATCACAATCACCTGCGGTTCGTGGACGAAGTGATCGGCAAGAAGCCCGGTGCGTCGACCTACGCGGCGATGAACATCCTGCTGCTCGATCAGCGGACGGTCGCGCTGGTGGATACGCACGTCAACGACAACCCCGATGCGGAGCAGATCGCGGAATTCACGATCGCGGCGGCCCGGCAGATGGAATGGCTGAACCTGACGCCGAAGGTCGCGCTGCTGTCGCGGTCGAACTTCGGGTCGGGAAGCGCGGCCTCGGGCGTGAAGATGCGCCGGGCGCTGGAGATCATGCGGGAACAGGCGCCGGATATCGAGGCGGATGGCGAGATGCATGGCGACTGTGCGCTGGATGAAGGGCTGCGTGCGAAGCTGCTGCCGATGTCGCCGCTGAAGGGCGCGGCGAACTTGCTGGTTTGTCCGAATGTCGACGCCGGTAACATCGCGTACAACCTGCTCAAGACCGAGGCGGGGAGCAATGTGGCGGTGGGGCCGTTCCTGCTCGGCGTCAATGCGCCGGTGAACATCCTGACTTCGAGCGCCACCGTGCGGCGGATCGTGAATATGGCCGCGTTGACGGTGATCGAGGCGAATCGGGGTGTGGGTGGTTGATTGAATGGCGGGGGCGGTTACGGCCGCCCCCTGTTCGTGCGCATCTGGCCGTTACGAGCCAGCCGGATTCGCTGCGTCTGCCCGGGTGCGGCTCGTGCGATGATGTGCCATGACCAGCATGAGAGATGGAATGACGACTACATTCGACGAGGCGACCACGGCGGCGATCGCCGCGTTTGCCCAACTGGATCTCCACACGGCCGTGCAAGCGATGCGCGCCGAGGCCGATTACGACTACGAACGCGACCAGTGGATCTCGCGCTATATCGACGAGCACGGCGGCGGTGAGGACGATGCAGCCTACGATGCCTTGCACGCGCAGGCCCAGGCCACCCCGGAATACGCGCAGTTCGTCGATACGGTTCGCCGGGAAATCCTGGCGTACTTCGGCGTGACCGACGATCAACTGGACTGGATGATCCTGCTGCGCGATGACGACAGCGATGCGCTTTGGGCGGAAGTCAACCGGCAGCGGAGCGCGTTGGGAACGGGTGAGGTGCGCGGGGATCTCTGATCTTCGTGTTCCATCTGTGCCGGCTTGTCAGAAATTTCAACCATGTCGGCCGAGCGAAGCGCATAGGCCGGGCGAGCGTCACGCTCGTTTTTTTTGATGTTCGTCTACCTGTCAACAGCCCGGCCTCGCTCCGTCTAAACCCGCGATTTAATGACCAAACCGCAAGACCTAGTGCATAGATATCGTTTGCCGAGCCCTTAATGACTATCGACAATCGTGGCTCGAATTCACCGCCGCGGCGCCAGAAGCGCCACGTCGGCCGGCGCTCGACGGCTATCCCGGCCGCCCGTGCCCTCCAGCTCACGACGACATGTACGCGTTCACTCCCTCATTCCAGAATCCCGCCGGCTCGCCGATCCGCGAACTGTTCAAGTACCTGTCCGAACCGGGCATGATTTCCTTCGCGGGCGGCTATCCGGCCAGCGACCTGTTCGACGTCGACGGCCTGAACGCGGCCGCCGAGCGCGCATACGCACAGCCCGTCCGCTGCCTGCAATACGGCCCGACCGACGGCCTCGCCGAACTGAAGCAGCAACTGATCGCGCTGATGGCGCGTCGCGGCGTCGCGTGCACGCCGGCCGAACTGCTCGTCACGACGGGCTCGCAGCAGGGCCTCGACCTGCTGCTGCGCGTGATGGTGTCGCCCGGCGACGTCGTGCTGACCGAACAGCCGGCTTACCCGGCCACGCTGCAGGCGATGCGTCTGCAGCAGGCGCGCATCGTGACGATCCCCGTCGACGGTGAAGGGCTCGACGTCGACCGTCTTGCCGAGCAACTCGCCTCCGGCGCGATCGCGCAACCGAAGCTGCTTTACACCGTTCCGACCTTCGCGAACCCCACCGGCGCGACGCTCACGCGCGAACGCCGGCTGAAGCTGCTGCGTCTCGCGGTGCAATACCGTTTCCTGGTCATCGAGGACGATCCGTACGGCGACCTGCGTTTCGCGGGCGAAGCCGTGCCGTCGATGCTCGCGCTGGCCGGTGAAGTGGACGGCGCGCGCGACTGGATCGTGCATTTCGCGAGCCTGTCGAAGATCGTCGCGCCGGGGCTGCGCGTGGGCTGGACGATCGCGCCGGCCGAGATCGCGCGGCGCTGCGTGATCGCGAAGCAGACGGTCGACCTGTGCAGCGCGCCGTGGACGCAGGCGACCGCCGCCGAATACCTGGCCGACGGCGCGCTCGAACGCCACTTGCCGCGCATCACGGCCGCGTACCAGCGCAAATGCGACGCGATGTGCGACGCGCTGCGCGACGGGTTCGGCGATGCGATCGAATTCCACCGTCCCGAAGGCGGGATGTTCGTGTGGGCGCGGATCGGCGCGGTGCCGTCGGACGTGCTGCTGCAACAGGCGATCGCCAACAAGATCGTGTTCGTTCCCGGCAAGGCGTTTTTCGCGGACAACGTCGACGCAGCGTCGCTGCGCCTGTCGTTCGCCGCGCCGGATGTCGACGCGATCCGGGAAGGCGTCGCGCGCCTCGTGCGCGCGTATGGTGCGGCGCTGGCCGCGTGAGGAGACATCAACGTGAATATCATCGTCAACGAAACGGCATCGACGGGCGCGGCGTCAGTCACGGGCGACAAGCGGCCGCCCAGGCATCGCTCGTCGCAGATCAGCGCGGGGCCGCAATACGTGGCCGACGTGCTCGGCCGCTTCGGCGCGGAGCCGGCGTCCGATGCGGGCGATGTCGCCCCGGCCGTGCTCGGCTATAACTGACCGGCACAAGCACGGCGGCCCGCGTCGCACGCGAGCCGCCGCTGAAACAACCGGTTAAGCTGGCGCGATCGAAACACCGACGATCGCCATCGCCTCATGTCCGACCCGACTTCCGAATCGCTCGCGCAAACCTACGACCGCCTCTGGTCCTGTCTCGAAACCGGCGTCGGCGCGCGGCGCTCGCCGTTCACGATGCTGCAGGCCGCCACGCTCGGCCTCGACGGCACGCCGAAGGTCCGGACGATCGTATTGCGTCAGGTGAGCCGGGCCGATCGCGTGCTGTCGTTTCATACCGATGCGCGCTCGGAGAAAGTCGCGGAGTTGCGCCGCGATCCACGCTTCTCGATCGTTGCGAACGATCTCGACGCGCTCGTGCAGATTCGCGCGCAAGGCATTGCATCGATCTGCGAAGACGAAGCACAACGGCGTGCGATCTGGGCGTCGAGCCGTCCGCATACGCTGCTGCTGTATCGCGCGCCGTTGCCGCCCGGCACGCCGATCGCGTCACCGGAACAAGCGCATATCGACGGCACCGCACCATCCGGCGACGGCTACGAAAACTTCTGCCTGATCCACATGACGGTCACGCGCATCGACTGGCTCGAACTCGCGCGAACGGGGCATCGCCGGGCGGTGTTCGATCTGAACGGTGAAAGCGGCTACGAGGCGCGCTGGATCGCTCCCTGACACTGACGCAGGACGATCAAGGCGCTCCAAGGATTTAAAGCACTCAAGGCCGCCCGTCCGACGCTGCCTGCCCGGTCATCCACTCGCGCATCACCGCGATCGCATCGTCGTCGCGCCGCTCGGCCGGATACACGAGATAGAACCCCATCGACAGCGGAAACGCGAAATCGAACGGCTTGCACAGCCTGCCGGCCGCGATGTCGCGCTCGACGAGCGGCTCGGTCGCGAGCGCGACGCCCTGGCCGGCGACGGCCGCATCGATCGCGAGCGACGTCTGGTTGAAGCGCAGCCCCTTGTGCGGATCGACGTCGACCGGTTCGGGCAGCGCCGCAAGAAACTCGGGCCACAGGTCGTGCGCGTCATGCAGCAGCACCTGGCCGAGGAGCGCACGCGGCGAAGCCGGCGCAGCGAGCAGCGCCGGGCTGCACACGGCGCACACGTCGAGCGGAAACAGCGCATGCGCGACGAGATGCTTGCCGAACGGCGGCTTGCCGTAGCGGATCGCGAGATCGACGCCGTCGTGGCGGAACGTCGCGATCTGCGGGTCGGCGATCACGCGCACGTCGTAGTCGGGATGGGCCTCGGTGAACCGCGCGAGCCGCGGGATCAGCCACTTCGACGCGAACGACGGCGTCGTGCTGATCGTCAGCGCGGCACGCCGCTTCACGAGCTTGTCGGTCGCGTCGGCGATCGCGTGCAGCGCGCGCTGCACGTCGGAGAAATACGCGGCGCCGTCGTGCGTGAGCGCGAGGCCACGCGGCAGGCGCTCGAACAGCTTGAGGCCGAGCACGTCCTCGAGGTGGCGCACCTGTTGCGCGACGGCGCCCTGCGTGACGCCGATCTCGTCGGCCGCGGCGCGGAAATTGAGGTGCCGCGCGGATACCTCGAACGCGCGAAGCGCATTCAGCGGCGGCAGTCGGGAAGGGCGTGGCGGCATCGTCAGGCTGTAGAAAAACTATCGGCTGGCGGCAGAAATACTGGTTCGACAGTCGGATTCGATGCGCCTACATTACCACCATGGCGGGCCGAACGGCGGCTGCGCGGCAACGGAATCGGAACGAGGAGCAAATCGTGACTGTAGAAAAAGTGGCGTTGATCACAGCGGCAGGCAAGGGCATGGGCGCGGCGATCGCGCGCGAACTGGCGGCGACGGGCTATCGCGTCGCGCTGATGTCGCCGTCGGGCAGCGCGGTGGCGCTCGGCGAGGAACTCGGCGGCTTCGGCATCCAGGGCTCGGTGACGGAAGAAGCCGATATCGACAGGCTCGTGCAGGAAACGGTCGCCCGCTACGGCCGGATCGACGCGGTCGTGAACAACACCGGCCATCCGCCGAAAGGCGACCTGCTGGCGATCACCGACGACAACTGGCATGCGGGGCTCGACCTGATCCTGCTGAACGTGGTGCGCGTGATGCGCCGCGTGACGCCGATCTTCCAGAAGCAGGGCGGCGGCGCGGTGGTCAACATCTCGAGCTTCGCGGCGGATGCGCCCGAGCAGCCGATGCCGGTGTCGTCGGCGCTGCGCGCGGCGCTGAGCGCGTGGACGCGGCTGTACGCGGAACGCTATGCGGCCGAGAACATCCGGATGAACGCGGTGCTGCCGGGCTTCATCGACAGCTGGCCGGAAACGCCGGAGATCGTCGCGCGCATTCCGGCCGGCCGCTTCGGCAAGACCGGCGAGATCGCGAAGACGGTCGCGTTCCTGCTGTCGGACGGCGCGGGCTACATCACCGGGCAGAACATTCGCGTCGACGGCGCGATCGTCAAGGCGCTCTGAGCGTCGCGCGGGCGAGCGGGCGCGGCGCGGGCCGCTCGCCATGCAGCGACTACAAACGCGTACAAATCAGACAAATCCGGGATACATCAGACCTTTCAAATGGGCGACGCCGTGTGACGAGGGCGCGCCGGATCGAAAGCCTGGGCGCGATCCCGCGCGCGGCATGTTCACTTTCCACTTCACGAAAGGAGATGCCGAACGATGTCTTCCACACCGTTTTCCCCGCTGCGTCGCCACCTGCTGGCCACTTCCGTGGCCGCCGGCGTCTCGGCGATGCTGCCCACCGCGCTGCATGCCGCAACCGGCGCGAGCGGCATACGCCCGTTCACCGCGCACATTCCCGACGAAGCCGTGGCCGACCTGCGCCGCCGCATTGCCGCGACACGCTGGCCGGGCCGCGAGACCGTCGCCGACGAATCGCAGGGCGTGCGGCTCGCGCGCATGCAGGCGCTGTTGCGCTACTGGGGCACCGATTACGACTGGCGCAAGGGCGAGGCGCGCCTGAACGGTTTCCCGATGTTCATCACGGAAATCGACGGGCTCGACATTCATTTCATCCACGTGCGCTCGCGGCACGAGAACGCGATGCCGATGATCATGACGCACGGCTGGCCGGGTTCGATCTTCGAGCTGCTGAAGGCGATCGGCCCGCTGACCGACCCGACCGCGCACGGCGCGAGCGCCGACGATGCGTTCCACGTCGTCGTGCCGTCATTGCCGGGTTTCGGCTTCTCGGGCCGGCCGACGAAAACCGGCTGGGGCTCCGACCACATCGCGCGGGCATGGGGCGAACTGATGGCGCGGCTCGGTTATACGCGCTTCGTGTCGCAGGGCGGCGACTGCGGCTCGGTGATCTCGCACCGGATGGCGATGCAGCGCGTGCAGGGGCTGGCCGGGATTCACGTGAACATGCCGGCGACGGTGCCGCCGGATATCGCGACGCTGCTCGCGACCGATGCGCCCGCGCCGGCTTCGCTGTCGCCGAAGGAGCGGGCTGCGTACGAGCAGCTCGCGACGTTCTATCGCGACAACTGCGGCTACTCGGCGATGATGGTCACGCGTCCGCAGACGGTCGGTTATGCCCTTGCGGATTCGCCGTCCGGGCAGGCTGCGTGGATGTACGACAAAATTTCGCAATGGACGTACAGCGGCGGCGTGCCCGAACGCTCGATTCCGCGCGACGAGATTCTCGACGACATTTCGTTGTACTGGCTGACGAACACGGCGACGTCGGCCGCGCAGATCTACTGGGAGGATCACTCGAACAACTTCAACGCGGTGGATATCTCGTTGCCGGCCGCGATCACGGTGTTTCCGGGCGAGATCTATCAGGCGCCGCGCAGTTGGGCCGAGCGCAGTTATCACAACCTGATCTACTTCAACGAAGTCGACAAGGGCGGGCACTTCGCGGCATGGGAGGAGCCGGAGTTGTTTGCGCGTGAAGTGCGGGCCGGGTTCCGGCCGTTGCGGCGCGGGTAAGCGGGGTTGCACGACGAATGCGGGCCGGGCGGTGGTGCGGCCCGCATTCGTTTTCAGGCAACCGCCTGCAAGGCCTGCGCAAACCGCTTGTCCGCCAGATACGCAACGTTAAAGCGGCAATACTTCGACGGGCGATCGGCCTGCGGCGAAAACACCGCACCGGGCGCGAGGATCACGCCGCGCGCCAGCATCGCCTGCGCGAGCTGCATCGAATCGGGCCAGCCGGGCAGCGCGGCCCACAGATACAGGCTCTGGTCGCAGGACCGATAGACCTCCGCGCCAAGACGCCCGAGCGCATCGAGCGCGTTGCCGGTCGCGCGTCGCAGCTTCTCCTGAAGGTGATTCGTATGCCTGAGAAAGTGCCCGTCGCTGACGATCGCGTCGAGCGTGCGTTCGCAGTACTCGGAGCTGCTGACATGCGTCAGCATCTTCACGTCGGCCAGGTCGCTCGCAAGCGCCGCGTTGCACGCAAGGAACCCGACACGCAGCGCAGCCGACACCGATTTCGAGAAACTGCCGATATAGATGGTCCGGCGCAGCTGGTCGAGCGTCGCGATGCGCGTGAGCGAGCGCGGCCGCAGGTCGGCGAGCGCGTCGTCCTCGACGATGATCAGGTCGTGCGTATCGGCGAGTTGCAGAATGCGGTGCGCCTTGGCCGCGCTCGTATCGGTCGCGGTCGGGTTGTGGCCGACCGATTGCGTGAAGAACAGCTTCGGCCGGTGCGTCGCGACAAGTTCGGCCAGCTGCGCGACATCGGGGCCGTCGATCTCGCGCGGCACGCCGACGATGTTCGCGCCGCTCAGCTTCAGCTTGCCGAACAGCGGGTAGTAGCCGGGATCGTCGACGAGCACGGTATCGCCGGGGCGCACGAAGTAGCGCAGCACCAGGTCCATCGCCTGGTTCGCGCCGTGCGTGAGCACGATCTGCGCGGGCGGTGCCTCGATTTCGTAGCCGGCGAGCTTCTGCTGCAGCGACTGGCGCAGCGGCAGGTAGCCGAAGCGGCTGCCGTAGCGGAACAGCGACGCGGCGCTCGTGCGCATGATGCGCTGCTGGTACTGGTTCAGCCGCGTTTCCTCGAGCCATTCGATCGGCGGGAAGCCTTCGCCGAGGTTGAGCACATCGGGCTTCACGTGCAACTGCTCGCGCATCAGCCACACGATGTCCATCGCGCGGTCGAGCGAGCTCGGTTCGTCGATGTCGGGCGCGGCTGCCGCGCGACGCGTCACGAAGAAGCCCGAGCCGCGGCGCGGCTCGATCAGGCCGTCGGCCGCGAGCATCTCGAATGCACTGATCACCGTGTTCTTCGAGCAGCCGGACGCCTCGGCGTATTCCCTGATGGAGGGCAGTTTCGCGCCGGCCGGCAACACGCCTTCCTCGATCTGTCTGGCGAGATTGTCCGCCATCGCGCCAGACAGGCTGGCTCTTGCACGCTGTTTCATCGGCATGTTCCGTTGGGCCGGCCCACTGTCATGGGTACGGTTGGGTGACTGTCTGCGTCGTCTGTACCTTTTCAAAGGGTACAGCGTGACTATTATTCGGCTATCCGATGCCCGCCGCAAGCACCGACGGGCAATACCGCCACCCCGAGACAACCGACCCGTCATGCCCATCGATTCCGCCTTGCCGAACTTCCGCGCGCTCACGCCCGAGCAACGCCTGTCCCACCTGTCCCGCGCCGTCGGGCTCGACGATGCCGAGCATGCGCTGCTCGCGAAGCCGGGCGCGCTGCCGCTCGAGGTCGCCAACGGGATGATCGAGAACGTGATCGGCACGTTCGAGCTGCCGATGGCCGTGGCCGGCTACTTCCGGATCAACGACCGCGACGTGATCGTGCCGATGGCCGTCGAGGAGCCGTCGATCGTGGCGGCCGCATCGTATATGGCGAAGCTCGCGCGCGCGGCCGGCGGCTTCCGCACGTCGAGCAGCGGCCCGCTGATGCGCGCGCAGGTCCAGGTGATCGGCGTCGACGATCCGTACGGCGCGCGGCTCGCGATCCTGCGGCATGCGGCCGAACTGGTCGCACTCGCGAACAGCCGCGACAAGGTGCTCGTCGGCCTCGGCGGCGGCTGCCGCGACATCGAGGTTCACGTGTTTCCCGACACGCCGCGCGGCGCGATGATCGTCGCGCACCTGATCGTCGACGTGCGCGACGCGATGGGGGCGAACACGGTCAATACGATGGCCGAAACGGTCGCGACGCGCATCGAGGCGATTACCGGGGGCCAGGTACGGTTGCGGATACTGTCCAACCTCGCGGATCTCCGGCTGGCCCGTGCGGAGGTACGGTACGCGGCCGCCACGCTCGCGACCGACGCCTATTCCGGTGAAGACGTCATCGATCGCGTGATCGACGCCTACGTGTTCGCGGCGACCGACCCGTACCGCGCGGCGACACACAACAAGGGCATCATGAACGGCATCGACCCGGTCGTGGTCGCGACCGGCAACGACTGGCGCGCGGTCGAAGCCGGCGCGCATGCGTATGCGAGCCGCAGTGGCCGCTATACGTCGCTGACGACGTGGGAGAAGGCCGCGAACGGCGACCTCGTCGGCACGATCGAGATGCCGATGCCGGTCGGGCTGGTCGGCGGCGCGACGAAGACGCATCCGCTCGCGCGTCTCGCGCTGAAGATCATGAACGTGACTTCCGCACAGGAACTCGGTGAAATTGCGGTGGCGGTCGGGCTTGCGCAGAATCTCGGCGCGCTGCGCGCGCTCGCGACCGAAGGCATCCAGCGCGGCCACATGGCGCTGCATGCCCGCAACATCGCGGTCGCGGTCGGCGCGACCGGCGCCGACATCGACCGGATCGCGCAGCAGATGGTCGCGGCGAAAGACGTGCGCACCGACTTCGCGGTCGAATTGCTCGCGGGCCGCCGCGGCGGCTGACGCGCGGACTGCACGCCGCGTCACGCACGCGGCGCGCCACGCCGGCCAGGCCGGCGACATATCAATCCAGGAGGAGACACATGGAACAGACCGGTTCAAGCGCGCTCGCACGCGCGCCGCATCGTGCCGGGCCGTTGGCCGGTGCCGATGCGTCGGCCGCGACGCTCGTCGAGGTATGGGGCGACACGGTGGCGACGAAACATCTCGCGTGGTCGGTGCTGCTCGGCATCGCGATCAGCCTCGGAGCGTTCGAGATCGGCCGCGTCGTGCTCGCGTCGTTCGTCCACGACGTGGCGATCGCACGCGCTTACGCGATGCTGATCGGCCTCGGCGGCTGCCTGCTGGCCGGCACGATCTGCGCGGTGCTGTTCAAGCCGAAGCGCACGGTGATCGAACATGCGGCCGGCGGCGCCGAGCGTGACGCGGCATTGCGGCAGCTCGCCGAAGCGTCGGGCGGCCTGGGCTCGGCGAGCGACCTGTCGGCCAGCGCGCGTGCCGAGATGGAGGAACTCGGGCTGCTCGACCTGTTCGCGTCGTACGACGCATCGTCCGGACGCGCCCGCGCGGGAGGCCGCTGATGGACGCGCTGCTGCATGCATTGCCGGCCGCGTTCGCGATGGGGCTGCTCGGCGCGATCGTGTTCTCCGCCATTGGGCTGATCTCCGGCACCGACGAAACGACGACGATCGCGCCGCTCACGTTGCTCGTCGCACTGCTCGGCGTCCCGCCGGCCGGCGTGTTCACGTTCTTTCTCGCGGGCGCGGTGGCCAAGCACATCACGCATTCGATCCCGACCGCACTGCTCGGCATTCCCGGCGACACGATGGCCGCGCCGCTGCTGCAGCAGGCGACGCTGTTGCGCGCGCTGGGCGTGCCGCATATCGCGCTGCGCAAGATGATTTCCGGCGCGATCGTCGCCGCGTTCGTCGCGCTGCCGCTCGCGGTGCTGTTCGCGTCGCTGCTCGCGCCGTTCGGCGCGGCGATCGCCAAGGCCGCGCCGTGGGTGTTCCTCGCGGCGGCCATCGGCATCGCGTACTTCTCGGCGGGGCGCTGGGCGTCGGTGCTGCTGCTCGTGCCGTTCGTGGTGCTGGTGGTCGGGCTGCAGGCGCTGACCGGTCGTTACGGCGTGAAGCTGAGCGTCAGCTACTTTCTCGGGATCGCGATCGGGCCGCTCGTGGCCGACCTGTTCTCGATCCTGTCGCCGGCCGAGCGGCGGCGCATGCGCCGCGACGGGCCGTCGACGTTCGTGCTCGCGCCCGACGTGAAAAGCTGGCGCGGCTATTTCCCGAATCCGCTGCAGGTGCTCGACCGCGAGCAGGTCGCGTGGACGGTCGGCACGGCCGCGGTATCGAGCGCGACGTTCGTGTTCAGCCCGGTCGCGATGACGGTGCTGATGGGCGAGGTCGTCGGCGCGCGCGTGCGTCATGCGTACCAGCGGCTGACGACGGTGATCGCCGCGCGCAACGGCGTGACGGAGGCGACCTACATCGCCGAGGCGCTGATTCCGCTGATCGCGTTCGGGCTGCCGCTGAGCCCGGTGGCGGCCGGCCCGGCCGCGCCGCTGTTCAATGCGCCGCCGCGCTTCACGGTCGACGCGGCGAGCGGGCAGATCCACAACCTGCATACGTTGATGAGCTGGCCCGAGTTTCTCGGCTACGGGCTGCTGTCGATCCTGCTGGCCGCGCTGATCGCGTATCCGCTCGCGATGCACCACGCGCACCGCGCGGCATCGTTCGTCGCGCGCAAGCTGAGTCATGAAGCGATCATCGCGACCTTCGCGGGGCTGATCGTCGTGATCGGCGTGTGGGAAGGGCAGTTGCTCGGGCTGGCGGTGATCGTGACGATCGGCCTGTTCGGCGGGATGCTGTCGCGCCTGTTCGCGTTCAACACGGGCGTGCAGTTCATGGGCTACTACGTCGCGGTGCTCAGCGTGCCGGCGATCGCCAGGCTGTTCTGACGTACCGCCACACGGTGGCCGCGTGTGCCGCGCGGTCGCCCGAAAGCGTCGTTTCTCGCGCGATTTTTGAATCGCTGTGTGTCGGGTTCGCACGCGGATACGTTGGGATACAAAGCCTCCGGAGGGTTCGGATATAAAACCGGTGAAGCGATTCACACGGCGGCGCGGTGCCATGCGCCGCCGCTGCGAACGGCGACACCTGATTGCCCGCCTGTGCCGCGGGCCTCTTCCTTAGCGATCGACAATGGAGAACGAGTCATGCCCGATACCGTGAACACCCGCCGCCGCCTGATCCTGGGCTCGACGCTGGCGAGCCTGAGCCTGGCCGACCTCGGCTTCAGCGCGCTCGCGCATGCGCAGTCGGCGCCCGATGCATCGGGCGCGAAGCGCCCGGCCGGCAGCGCGTCGCTGGGCACGATCCACCAGATCGACGCGGGCGTGCTCAACGTCGGATATGCGGACCTCGGACCGAGGAACGGCCCCGTCGTGTTCCTGCTGCATGGCTGGCCGTACGACATCTACAGCTATGCGGACGTCGCGCCGCTGCTCGTCAAGGCCGGCTATCGCGTGATCGTGCCGTACCTGCGCGGCTACGGCTCGACGACGTTCCGCTCGGCCGACACGGTGCGCAACGGCCAGCAGGCCGTGACGGCCGTCGACATCGTCGCGCTGATGGATGCGTTGAAGATCGACAGCGCGGTATTCGGCGGCTACGACTGGGGCGCGCGCACGGCCGACATCATCGCGGCGTTGTGGCCGCAGCGCGTGAAGGCGCTCGTGTCGGTGAGCGGCTACCTGATCGGCAGCCAGGAGGCGAACCGCAAGCCGCTGCCGCCGCAGGCCGAATTCCAGTGGTGGTATCAGTTCTATTTCACGACCGAGCGCGGCGAGCTCGGTTATGCGGCGAATCGCGACGCGTTCAACAAGCTGATCTGGCAACTCGCGTCGCCGAAGTGGAAGTTTTCCGACGAGACGTATGCACGCACGGCCGCGTCGTTCCAGAACCCCGATCACGTGGCCGTCGTGATCCACAACTATCGCTGGCGCCTCGGGCTGGCGAAGGGCGAGGCGCAGTACGACGACATCGAGCGGCGCCTGGTGGCCGGGCCGGCGATCACGGTGCCGACGATCACGATGGAAGGCGACGCGAACGGCGCGCCGCATCCGGAACCGGCCGCCTACGCGAAGAAGTTCACCGGCAAGTACCAGCACCGGACGATCTCCGGCGGCATCGGCCACAACCTGCCGCAGGAAGCGCCGCAGGCGTTCGCCGATGCGATCCTGCAAGTGGAGCATCTGTGATGCGGGCACGCGTGAGGGTGTGGCGGCGCGGCGCGCGCCGTGCGCTCGTCGCGGGCGTACTGCTGGGTGGGGCGCTGTCGGCCGGCGGGCCGGCCGCGTTCGCGGAGCAGCCGAAGCCGGCGGCGGCATCGCCGATCTACGGCGTGACGATCCCGCCCGGCTACCGGAAGTGGGAAATGGTCGCGCCGGCCGAAGAGGCCGCACCGCTCGACGAGTTGCGCGTGGTGCTCGGCAACCCGGTCGCGATCCGCGCGCTCGAACAGGCGACGCTGCCGTTTCCCGACGGCACGATCCTCGTGAAGCTCGCGTACAAGCGCAGGCAGTCCGACGAGTTCGCGCCGGCGACGGTACCCGGCCAGGCGACGACCGTGCAGGTGATGGTGAAGGACGCGCGTCGTTATGCGTCGACGGGCGGCTGGGGCTTCGGGCGCTTCGTCAACGGCGTGCCGGCGGATATCGGCCAGCATCAGACGTGCTTTGCGTGTCACCAGGCGCGGGTGAAGAACCACGATTATGTGTTCACGCGACTCGCGCCCTGACGCGACGCGGCGGTGTGCGTTCGATGGAAAGGCGTGCCTTGCGAGGCACGCCTTTTTTCGTGGTGCGTGGCGCGCGTGGCGTGGCGGCATGCATCGGCGAGCGGGTTTGTATCGCACTGTATCTGCGGCCATTCCGGAAAAACTGGCATGCAGAAAGCACCGGTTCCGGAAACATTCGGGATACGTGGGCGGGTTCTACTGTCGACATGCAGCAAACGTTCGGTGCCAGACGTTCGCACCGGGCGCCCAGTGATCGACACCTCAACTTCCGTCAAGGAGAACCCTCATGAAAGCCGCTCGAATCCTCGCTGTCGCCGTCCTCGCCGTTGCTCCCGCGTTGTCGTTCGCCGATACCGGCCACGGCCTCACGCGTGCCGACGTGCGCGCCGACCTGGTCCGCCTCGAACAGGCCGGCTACAACCCGGCGCGTAGCGAACCGCACTACCCGGAAGACGTCATCGCCGCACTGCAGGTCGCGCGTTCCGACCAGAACGGCCCGTCGAAGTCGCAAGGCGACAACGTGGCCGATGCGTCGACGTCTGCCGGCCGTCGCGACGCGGCGCAATCGCGTGCCGCGCGAAACGCGGCCGACGACCTGTACGCGCATTCGTGACCCGCTGCCGCGCCTGTCGCAAGCAGGCGCGGCCTTCGTTGCAGCACTTCATTTGAACGACACGACAGAGAAAGGAGCATGGCGATGGCCGGTTTGATGAAACGCGTTCTGATGTCCGCCGCGGTGATCGGCGGACTGTCCGGTGCGGTCGCGGCGCAGGCCGCGCCGAAGGAAGACCTGAAGGGCACGAACGTCGTGCTCGTGCACGGCGCGTTCGCCGACGGGTCGAGCTGGAACCGCGTGATTCCGCTGCTCGAGGCGCGCGGTCTGCACGTGGTGTCGGTGCAGAATCCGCTGAGTTCGCTTGCCGACGATGCGGCCGCGACGAAGCGTACGATCGACGAGCAGAAGGGACCGGTCGTGCTGGTCGGCCATTCGTGGGCCGGCGTCGTGATCAGCGAGGCGGGCAACGACGACAAGGTGAAGTCGCTCGTGTACGTCGCGGCGTTCGCGCCCGACAACGGCCAGTCGATCGCCGACGTCACGCAGGGGCTGCCGGCCCCGGCGTGGGCCGGCGAACTGCGCCAGGACGCGGGCGGTTTCGCGCGGCTGTCGGACAAGGCGATCGCGCAGGATTTCGCGCCGGACCTGCCGCCCGCGCAGCAGCGCCTCGTCGCGGCGACGCAGGGGCCCTGGTACGGCGGGTGCATCTCGGAGAAGGTCGCGCAGGCCGCGTGGCATGCGAAGCCGTCGACGTTCGTCGTCGCGACGCAGGACAGGATGATCGATCCGGCACTGCAGGAAACGATGGCGAAGCGGATCGGCGCGACGCTCACGCGCGTGAACGGCAGCCACGTCGCGATGCTGAGCCAGCCGAAGGCCGTGGCCGACGCGATCATTGCGGCGGCCGAACGCGCGAAGCAGGCGGCGCAGTGAGTGAACACGGTGCCGCGCTTTCGCGAGGAAGCGCGGCGCCGCGCGCGTGTGTGATGTCTTTCCATCAGGAGAAGTCATGACCGAACTCTGGCAACTGCCGGCAACCGAACTCGCGAAGCGCGTGCGGCATCGCGACGTGTCCGCGCGTGAAGTGGCCGACGCCGTGCTCGATCGTCTCGATGCGGTGAATCCGGCGATCAACGCCGTGGTCGAACACCGCCGCGACGACGTGCGGCGGCAGGCGGATGACGTCGACCGCGCGATCGCGCGCGGCGACGATCCGGGCCCGCTCGCGGGCGTACCCGTCACCGTGAAGATCAACATCGACCAGGCCGATTTCGCGACGACCAACGGGACGCGCCTGCAGGAACACCTGATCGCGCACGCCGACAGCCCGGTGGTCGCCAACATCCGGAAGGCCGGCGGGGTTCTGCTGGGCCGCACCAATTCACCGACGTTCGCGCTGCGCTGGTTCACGTCGAATCTCGTGCATGGCCGCACGCGCAATCCGCGCAATCCGTCGTTGACGCCGGGCGGATCGAGCGGCGGCGCGGCGGCTGCGGTGGCCGCCGGGATCGGCCCGCTTGCCCTCGGCACCGACATCGGCGGCTCGGTGCGTTACCCGGCCTATGCGTGCGGCGTCCATGGAATCCGGCCGTCGCTCGGCCGCGTGCCGGCGTTCAATGCGTCGTCGCCGGAGCGTGCGATCGGCGCGCAACTGATGTCGGCGGCGGGGCCGATCGCGCGCACGATCGACGACCTGTCGCTCGCGCTGCGCGCGTTCTCCGCACCCGATCCGCGCGATCCGTGGAGCGTGGCGGCGCCGTTCGACTGGCGCGAGGTGCCGAAGCGTGCGGCGCTATGCGTGCGGCCGCGCGGCCTGGCGGTCGTGCCCGAAGTGGAGGCCGCGTTGCGCGATGCCGCGCGCCGGCTGGTCGACGCGGGCTGGAGCGTCGACGAGATCGACGAGACGCCGCCGCTGCGCGAGGCCGCGCTGCTGCAGGAACAGCTTTGGCTGGGCGACGGCTTCGATGCGCTGGCGAACGCGGTCGGGCAGGACGGCGATCCGGGCGCGGCCGCGGTGATCGAGGCCGTGCGCGGCAAGGTGCGCGATTTGCCCGCCGACGTGATCGGCCGCGCGCTGGTTCGCCGCACGACGCTGGCGCGGCAATGGCGGCTGTTTCTGGACGCGCACCCGGTGTTGCTGCTGCCGGTGTCGTCGGAACTGCCGTTCCCGGACGATCTCGACAGGCAGGGGCCGGACGGCTTCGACCGCGTGTGGGAGGCGCAGCTCACGTTGCGCGCGCTGCCCGCGATGGGGCTGCCGGGGCTGGCCGTCACGACGTCGGTCGTGAACGGCGTGCCGGTGGGCGTGCAGGTGGTGGCCACGCATCATCGCGAGGATCTGTGCCTGCTCGCGGGGCGCGATATCGAAGCGCGCGGTGCGCCGATTGTGCCGGTCGATCCGGTGGCCTGATTGATTTCACTGACGGGCGGATGCGTCGGCGAGGTGCGCTGGCCTCGTCGATGCATGGTGCCCCCCATGCCATTCTGGAATCCATGACAGCGCGCCGCATGCCGCGCTGATCGCCTCCCGCCTCCTTTCAATTTCCTTCGATGGCTGACATCGAACGGTCGTCGTCCTGCCTTTCCTGCCCGCCAGCGACCGCGCATGCATAGCGCGCGTCTGCTATTGCATTCCCCGCGGCGCTGATTAGGAAATGAATTTTTATTGGTTCTGCTTCCCCGGCGGCCCTCGCATAGTGGTGCTGACGGCTATAGACAGCACGCAAGCTGCGACGGCCGAATTCCCGGTGTTTTTGTTCATACGAATCAGCGAAAACAAGGAAGTGTCATGACGGTTGAACTGGAAGAACGAACCGCTGCGCAACAGGCGCTCGAAGACGCGCGCACGGCGGCCGCGGCGGCTGGCAAGTCCTATGCGGGCGGCGTGTCGCCGCAAACCGCGTGGGCGCTGTTCTCGGCAGGCGACGCATTGCTGGTGGACGTGCGCACGGCGGAAGAGCGGAAATTCGTCGGTCACGTGCCGGAATCGCTGCACGTGCCGTGGGCGACCGGCACGAGCCTGACGCGCAACCCGCGCTTCGTGCGCGAACTGGAAGCGAAGACCGGCAAGGACGCCGTCGTGCTGTTGTTGTGCCGCAGCGGCAACCGCTCGGCCCAGGCGGCCGAGGCCGCGGCGAAGGGCGGTTTCACACAGGTGTTCAATGTGCTCGAAGGGTTCGAGGGCGACCTCGACGAGCGGCAGCAGCGCGGTAGCCAGAACGGTTGGCGCTTCCGCGGCCTGCCGTGGGCGCAGGACTGATTCACGGCCGTTACGGGGAGAGGGCAGCATGGCCGCATTCGACATCGACGACATCGTTCAATCGCTGCAGACGGTGCGCCGCGCATGGCGCGAGAAGCAGCGGCGCTCGCTCGAACCCGGCGGGCGCGACCTGCCGGCGCGCGAGGCGCTTGCGCAGATCATCGGCGCGCTGAAGGGCGTGCTGTTCCCGATGCGGCTCGGGCCGCCCGACCTGCGGCAGGAGAGCGAGAACTTCCACGTGGCCCATGCGCTCGACGCGGCGCTCAATGCGCTACTCGCGCAAGTGACGCTCGAGTTGCGCTATGCGGCGCGTCACCGCCATACCGACGGGGCGCCGCCCGACAACATCGACGCAGTCGCGTCCCAAGCCGTGCAGGCCTTTGCCGCGCGATTGCCCGAGATCCGCCGGCTGCTCGACAGCGACGTGCTGGCCGCCTTTCACGGCGATCCGGCGGCCGGCAGCGTCGACGAGGTGCTGCTGTGCTATCCGGGCATCCTCGCGATGATCCATCACCGGCTCGCGCACGAGCTGTACGGCCTCGGCTTGCCGCTGCTCGCGCGGATCATCGCCGAGCAGGCGCATGCGGAAACGGGCATCGACATTCATCCGGGCGCGCGCATCGGCGCGGGCTTCTTCATCGACCACGGCACGGGCGTCGTGATCGGCGAGACGGCGATCATCGGCGAGCGCGTGCGCGTGTACCAGGCCGTCACGCTCGGCGCGAAGCGCTTCCCGCGCGATGCGGACGGCCATCTGGAGAAAGGGCTCGCGCGCCATCCGATCGTCGAGGACGACGTCGTGATCTATGCCGGTGCGACGATCCTCGGCCGCGTGACGATCGGACGCGGCGCGGTGATCGGCGGCAACGTGTGGCTCACGCAGGACGTGCCGCCCGGCGAAAACGTCACGCAGGCCGTGCTGCGCAGCGAAGCGAACGCCGCGCCGCGCGCGGCGGCGCGCGTCGCCTAGGAGGCGCGATGAGCGACCTCATCCATCACTTCGGCGCCAACGTGCGCAAGCTGCGCGAGGCGCGCACGTGGTCGCAGGAGCAACTGGCCGAGCATGCGGGGCTGAACCGCTCGTACGTCGGCGAGATCGAGCGCGGCGAGGCGATCGCGTCGATCGTCACCGCCGACAAGATCGCGCGCGCATTCGACGTGTCGATCTCCGCGCTGCTGCCGGGCGCGTACGTCACCTGAGGCTGCCTTATTTCGTTTCCCTTTCGGTTGTACGGGACCTGACGGCTATAGCATGTTGAGCCGGCAGGGGCGTGCTTCCGATAATCACCCAGCGTCATAAGCAATCCCGTTTTTCATCTTAAGAACCCGGAGCCACACATGTCGACCGTTGCAAGCGGCGCGGCTGCGCTGAGCGATCACGCCGCCCGCCAACTAGCGAACGCTACCAAGACCGTCCCCCAGCTTTCCACGATCACGCCGCGCTGGCTGACCCATCTGCTGCAATGGGTGCCGGTCGAGGCCGGCATCTACCGGCTGAACCAGGTGAAGAACCCGGAAGCCGTGCGCGCCGCGTGCACGCAGCTCGAGGACGAAAGCGTGCTGCCGCAGACCTTCGTGCCGTACGAGGAACAGCCGCGCGAATACTTCCTGAACGCGGTCAGCACGGTGCTCGACGTGCATACGCGGATCTCGGATCTCTACAGCAGTCCTCACGATCAGATCAAGGAACAGCTGCGCCTGACGATCGAGACGATCAAGGAACTGCAGGAAAGCCAGCTGATCAACAACCCGGACTACGGGCTGCTCGCGAACGTGACCGACGAACAGCGGATTTTCCCGCTGACGGGCGCGCCGACGCCGGACGATCTCGACGAGCTGCTGACGAAAGTGTGGAAGGAACCCGCTTTCTTCCTCACGCACCCGCTCGCGATCGCCGCGTTCGGCCGCGAATGCACGCGGCGCGGCGTGCCGCCGCCGACGGTCAGCCTGTTCGGCTCGCAGTTCCTCACGTGGCGCGGCATTCCGCTGATTCCGTCGGACAAGGTGCCGGTCGCGGACGGCAAGACCAAGATCCTGCTGCTGCGCGTCGGCGACAAGCGCCAGGGCGTCGTCGGCCTGTATCAGCCGGGTGTCGCGGGCGAGCAGGGGCCGGGCCTGTCGGTGCGCTTCATGGGGATCAACAACCAGGCGATCGCGTCGTACCTGATCTCGCTGTATTGCTCGCTCGCGGTCCATTCGCCGGATGCGCTGGCTGTCCTCGATGACGTCGAAATCGGCAAGTTCCATGACTATCCCGACACCTACCGTTAATCCCGGCCTGGCCGGCGGTGACGCGCAAGCGCTGCCGCACGCGCCGCTGCCGGCGGGGTTGCCCGACCCGGCGACGCTCGCGCGGCTCGCGTCCGAGTTCTTCGCGACGCCGCCCGGGCAGGCCACCGCGCCCGAGCTGTCGGCCGGCAGCGGCGCGGTCGGCGGCGTGCCGTCGGCGTTGCCGGCGGCCGCGCCGATCCTCGCGTCGGTCAGCAATCCGGTGCCCGGCGGCTCGCCGCTCGCGGGCCCGGGCGGGGCCGGCACCGGCGTGCCGGGGCTCGCGCTGCCGCAGGGCAAGGTGCCCGGCGCGAACCTCGCGCCGTCCGCGCCGACGCACGTGCTGTCGCTCGGCAACCGCGTGCCGGCGCTCGCGCCGCATGCGGCCGCGCAGAACGGGCTGCCCGACAACGCGGTGTCGATCGCGCCCGCGCTCGAACCGCGCGTCGGCGGCGCGGCGCTCGGCGTGCCGCAGGTGAATGCGCCGGCGCCGGAAGGCGCGGCGAAGGCGTCGCCGTACTACTTCACCGACGGTTCGCTGCAGGGCTGGCAGCGGACGCCGCAGGACATCGTCGTGCCGTCGAACGGCCTCGCGTCGCCGGAAGCGTTCGGGCTGCCGGGCGACGACGCTTTGCGCGAACTGCTCGCCGTGCATCGCGAAGTGCCGGTGTCGCGCGCGTCGGGCGCCGACGTGCCGCGCTACTTCGTCGACGATACGCATGCCGCCGAGCCGCAAGGTCAGTTGTATCGCGGCGCGCACCCGCCGTTCGACGTGAACGCGATCCGCCGCGATTTCCCGATCCTGCAGGAGCGGGTGAACGGCAAGCAGCTCGTCTGGTTCGACAACGCGGCGACGACGCACAAGCCGCAGGCCGTGATCGACCGGCTCGCGTATTTCTACGCACACGAGAACTCGAACATTCACCGCGCGGCGCATGCCCTGGCCGGCCGTGCGACGGATGCATACGAGCATGCGCGGGAAACGGTGCAGCGCTTCATCGGCGCGTCGTCGCCGGACGAGATCGTGTTCGTGCGCGGCACGACCGAGGCGATCAACCTGATCGCGAAGTCGTGGGGCGTGCAGAACGTCGGCGAGGGCGACGAGATCATCGTGTCGAATCTCGAGCATCACGCGAACATCGTGCCGTGGCAGCAGCTTGCCGCGCTCAAGGGTGCGAAGCTGCGCGTGATTCCGGTCGACGATTCGGGGCAGGTGCTGCTCGACGAATACCGGAAGCTGCTCAACGACCGCACGAAGATCGTGTCGGTCACGCAGGTGTCGAATGCGCTCGGCACGGTCGTGCCGGTGAAGGAGATCGTCGAGCTTGCGCATCGCGCGGGTGCGAAGGCGCTCGTCGACGGCGCGCAGTCGATCTCGCACATGCGCGTCGACGTGCAGGCGCTCGATGCGGATTTCTTCGTGTTCTCCGGGCACAAGATCTACGGGCCGACCGGGATCGGCGTCGTGTACGGCAAGCGCGCGATCCTCGACGACATGCCGCCGTGGCAGGGCGGCGGCAACATGATCGCGGACGTGACGTTCGAGCGCACGGTGTTCCAGCCGCCGCCGAACCGGTTCGAAGCCGGCACCGGCAACATCGCGGATGCGGTGGGGCTCGGCGCCGCGCTCGATTACGTGAACCGCATCGGTATCGAGAACATCGCTCGCTACGAGCACGACCTGCTGTCGTATGCGACGAGCGTGCTCGCGCCGGTACCGGGCGTGCGGCTCGTCGGCACCGCGCGCGACAAGGCGAGCGTGCTGTCGTTCGTGCTGAAGGGCTATGAAACCGAGGAAGTCGGGCAGGCGCTGAACGAAGAGGGCATCGCGGTGCGCTCCGGACATCACTGCGCGCAGCCGATCCTGCGGCGCTTCGGGCTCGAGGCCACGGTGCGTCCGTCGCTCGCGTTCTACAACACGTGCGACGAGGTCGATGTGCTGGTGCGTGTCGTGAAGCGGCTGGCGACGCGCCGTTGACGGTGATGTCGTTGTTGCCCGCCTGCGGCGGCCCTTGCGGGTCGCCGCAGGCGTTTTCCCGTTACGCGATCAGAATCGTACGACCGGCTTCTTCTCCACGCTGAACCCGTCACGCAGCACGCACGCCGAATCGGCGAAGTATCGGCGGGTTTCCGACAGCAGGTCGGTGTTGCCGCGCCGACAGAACACCACACCCGATCCTTCCTCCGTCAGCAGTTCGTCGATCAGCGATTCGGGTTGCCCGATATCGGCGAGGTGGACATTCTGCACGCCGTGCGCAAGCGCATCGAGCGCGTCCCGCACGCAGGGCGCCGCATCGGCGGCCGGATGCTCGGCGAGCCATTGTTCGAGTTCCATGATGCCGTACAGCCCGGCGAGCTCGCCGAGTTCGCGCAGCCATGCCCCGTCGACCATCATCACCAGCGTGACGGCACCGGTGCATTGCGCGAACAGGCTGCCGAGCCGTTCCGGGCGCAGCACGTGCGCGTGGCCCGCGTCGTCCGGTGCGACCGGCATCACGACGGGCACGAGTCCGTTTTCCAGGAAGGCGTTCAACGCGGTGCCGTCGAACCGTGCGACCGCGCTTGCCTGCGTGCGGTCGGGTGCCGCGCGGGCGACCAGCAGGCCGCCGTCGTGACCGTCGATGCCGATCGCCCTAGCACCGTGACCGCCAATCAGGCGCACCAGTTCGTGATTGACGCCGGCCATCGCGGCATGCGCGGCCTCGACCGATTGCGTATCGGCCGCGGCCGGCCCGCCCTGGACGACGACCGGACGAACGCCGGTGAGCGCAAGCAGCGCGACATCCTGTGCGAAGGCCGCACGGGTGCGTGCATCGCTCGCGGCGCCGCCATCGACGATGACGACGGTCTGCCCGTGCAGCGCCTGCATGAACGGCAGCGAGCGAGCCAGGCCGGCTGCGCGTCGCGACATGAGAGTGGGACTTTCAGGGTCTTGGAACATTGGAGTCCGAATGAATGGAGGGAGGTGCCTGTCGCCGTTCGACGCGGCGTCAGTGTGTGCGTTGCATCAGCAGGTGAAGCTCGCCGGGCGTTCGCGCATCGCGCGACGCGTGCCGGAACGCGCGCTCGCTGAAACACCGTGCCGCGTCGGCGAGCAGTTCGAGGTGCGTGCGGTCGTCCGCCCGCGGCAGGACCAGCACGATGAATTCGCCCACGGGCTTGCGGTCCGGCGCGTTGAACGCGAACGGATAGAGCGCGCGGACGAACAGCGCGACCGCCGAGTCGAGCCCGTCGACCCGCGCGTGCGGAATCGCGACGCCCTGGCCGAGACCGGTCGAGCCGAGCTGCTCGCGCCTGGCGAGTTCGGTCCGGATCCGTTCGGCGGATACGCCGCCGCTGCGCGCGATATGGCGCGCGACGAGGTCGAACAACTGGGTCGCGCTTTCGGCCGGGACGTCGAGCAGGATGTTGTCCACCGGGCAGGCGTCGGCGAGCCGGGCTTCGGACGGCGTGCCGCCGCGCGGGCGGGGAAGGTCGGGTTGGCCGCCCACGGCGGCCTGCTGCGTTTGCATGCGGATTGCTCCGTGTCGGGATGACAGGGAAATCCTAGACAAAGCCGCGTAAAGACGGTGTCAGAGACCGGGGGGCCGGTATTAAAATTTCGTATCGACCGTCGATGGAACCGGACCCGCTACGGACGAGGCTTACGTACCCGACAAAACGAACGGCAGCGTGGTCAGCAGGAAGACCGAAATGCCGACGACCGGCGCGCCGAACGCGATCGCCGCGAACGCCACGGCGGCGCTGGTCAGCACGAGCGTTCTCGATATCCGGCGATGCCGGTCGTGCGCCGTTGTCCTGCTGTCGCGGATTGCATCGGTCCGCGCGCCGATCACGTGTTTCCAGAACGTCAGGCCCAGCATGATTGCTCCTGTATGAAAGACGAACGGGACGCGGCGCGCGATGCGCCGCGCAAGCGTGTCAGCTGCGCTCGAGCTTGAGCACGCGCGAGATCTGCGCGGCGGTGAAGCCGCTGTTGCGCACGTAAGGCGCGCAGTCGAGCGGCGCCGTGAGCGATTCGCTGACGACGTACCGGCCGACGAAGCGGTAGGCGTCGGTTGCCGTCCTGATGAACACCGGAATCGCATCGCGTTGCGCGGCGAGCGTCCTGCCGGCCGAGCGCGCGGACGCGCTGCCGTCGCAAAGGATCACGTCGGGCGCGTGCGGATTGAGGTCCGTGCGAAGGCAGGCGGCCACGACCTTGCCGTTCTTCGTCGGCAGGAAACCCTGCTTGCTGCCGCCGCAGGCGGTGTGGATGAATTCGCGTGTGTACTGCTTGTCGATCTCGAACATGACCGGGCTCCGGTAACGGAAATTTCTCTGAAAAAAATTCAGGTATGCGTAGTAAATGAGTTGGACCGGCGGATCGATGACGCTTCGTTGTACAGGATGTGCCGCGCACACGCTCGAGCGCATGCATTCCCGATGCGCGGTGATCGCATCGACGTCGTGTTCAGGCGTGCACGGAGAGGACTACGGCGCGCACCGTCCGCCAGGCGGCAGGACGATGGCTCGGGAGGGAGGCACAGGCGTCCTGCCTGTCAGGCAGAAAAGCAACTCGGAGGACGAGGACTTCGGAGGCGCATGTCGCGTGCTCGGTGGTGGATGGCGAACCCATTCTAGTGAACGTATTCGCCGGCGCAAGTAAAAAGGTCGTAAAGGCGTGAGAGCGGTGTGTCGGTGCCCGGTTCGACCTGCCGGCCACCGCATTTCGCCGCTTCCATGCAACAACGCGTGACGACTTGCGTCGCCACGCGTTACGCGTCCTGCCCGGCTGCGCGCGCCGGTGAACCGGCGCGCACGGCCCGTCGTCAGAAATCGAAGCCCGGCCCGCCCGCACCCGGGCCGCCCGGTGCGGCAGCCGGCGCCGCATCCTTCGGCGCTTCGAACACGGTCGCATCGGTCGTCAGCAGCAGCCCGGCCACCGACGCCGCGTTTTGCAGCGCCGTGCGCGTGACCTTGGTCGGATCGAGCACGCCCGATTCGACGAGATCGCCGTACTCGCCCGTCTGCGCGTTGTACCCGAAGTTGCCCGTGCCTTCCGCGACCTTCGCGACGACGACGCTCGCTTCCTCGCCCGCGTTCGTGACGATCTGGCGCAGCGGTTCCTCGAGCGCGCGCAGCACGATCTTGATGCCCGCATCCTGGTCGGCGTTCACGCCTTTCAGTTCGCGGATCGCCTGCCGCACGCGGATCAGCGCGACGCCGCCGCCCGGCACGATGCCTTCCTCGACGGCCGCGCGCGTCGCGTGCAGCGCGTCGTCGACGCGGTCCTTCTTCTCCTTCACCTCGATTTCGGTCGCACCGCCGACCTTGATCACGGCAACACCGCCGGCCAGCTTGGCCACGCGCTCCTGCAGCTTTTCACGGTCGTAATCGGACGTCGCCTCGTCGATCTGCACGCGGATCTGCTTCACGCGCGCCTCGATGTTCTTCGCATCGCCCGCGCCGTCGATCACGGTCGTGTTTTCCTTGCCGACCTCGATGCGCTTCGCCTGGCCGAGCTCGGCGAGCGTCGCCTTCTCGAGCGTCAGGCCCGTTTCCTCCGCGATCACCTGCCCGCCGGTGAGGATCGCGATGTCCTCGAGCAGCGCCTTGCGGCGATCGCCGAAGCCCGGCGCCTTGACCGCGACCGTCTTCAGGATCCCGCGGATGTTGTTGACGACGAGCGTCGCGAGCGCTTCGCCTTCGACGTCTTCCGCGATGATCAGCAGCGGCCGGCCCGATTTCGCGACCTGTTCGAGCACCGGCAGCAGATCGCGGATGTTCGAGATCTTCTTGTCGTGCAGCAGGATGTACGGGCTTTCGATCTCGGCGATCTGCTTGTCGGGATTGTTGATGAAATACGGCGACAGGTAGCCGCGGTCGAACTGCAGCCCTTCGACGACGTCGAGCTCGTCGGCGAGCGACTTGCCGTCCTCGACGGTGATCACGCCTTCCTTGCCGACGCGGTCGATCGCCTCGGCGATGCGCTGGCCGATCGATTCCTCGCCGTTCGCGGAGATCGTCGCGACCTGCGCGATTTCCTTGCTCGTGGTGGTCGGCTTGCTGATCTTCTTCAGCTCGTCGACGGCCGCCGCGACGGCCTTGTCGATGCCGCGCTTCAGGTCGAGCGGGTTGAGCCCGGCCGCCACGTATTTCTGGCCTTCACGGACGATCGCCTGCGCGAGCACCGTGGCCGTCGTCGTGCCGTCGCCGGCGGCATCGCTGGTGCGCGACGCGACTTCCTTCACGAGCTGCGCGCCGATGTTCTGCAGCTTGTCCGCGAGTTCGATTTCCTTCGCGACCGACACGCCGTCCTTCGTGACGACGGGCGCGCCGAAGCTGCGTTCGAGCACGACGTTGCGGCCCTTCGGCCCGAGCGTCACCTTCACCGCGTTCGCGAGGATGTTCACGCCTTCGGTCAGTCTTGCCCGTGCGACGTCGCTGAAAATGATTTCCTTGGCTGCCATGATTGCGCTCCGTTATTGATTGACGACCGCGACGATGTCTTCCTCGCGCAGCACGAGAAACTCGTTGCCGTCCACTTTGACGGCCTGGCCCGCGTACTTGCCGAACAGCACGCGCTCGCCGATCTGCAAGTCGGGCACGATGCGCTGGCCGTCGGCATCCTTCCGGCCGGGGCCAACGGCGATCACTTCGCCCTGGTCGGGTTTTTCGGCGGCGCTGTCGGGGATCACGATGCCCGACGCGGTGGTGGTTTCCTGGTCGAGTCGCTTCACGATCACGCGGTCGTGCAAGGGGCGTAGGCTCATCTTTTCGTCCTGTGCTGATCTGTCGGAATTGGCTGGCACTCTTCAACAGAGCGTGCTGACGAGTATAAAAACGGGCAGCGGCGCGATCCAATAACGGATTCGGAAAAGCATTTGCGCGGATGCGCTATGGGCGAAGCGGCAAGTGGCCGTCAGATCAGCAGCGATACCGTCCTGAACAGCGCGAGATCCTCCTTGCGCGCCGAGCGCGCGTGCCGGCGGATCACGTACAGCAGGCATTCGATGAAGCAACGTGCGGCATCGCTCAGCGTGCTGCTGCGGCGCGTGACGATCCCGAGGTCGCGCGGCTCGAACGTCTCCGTCAGCGTCAACGGCCGCATCCGTCCGCCGAACGGCGGTACCGCCGCGAGGATCGTCGGGCACCACGTGCACATGTCGGCCTGTTCGAGCATCGTCTGCAGCATCGCGACCGACTGCGCGCGCACGATGCGCCGCTCGTCGATCCGCGCGCCGTGGCGCGTGAACAGGTAGTCGACGAGCGCGGCCTGCCCGTCGGCCGCGAAATTCAGCACCCAGTCGTGGTCGAGCAGATCGTGGATCGACCGTGCGCGTTCGCGCGGATGGCCGGCGCGCACCATGACCGCCGTGTCGTAGCGCAACATTGGCTCGAACGCGAATTCCTGCGTGCCGCCCGGCTGCACGTGTCCGAGCGCGAAGTCCATGCTGCCGTCGCGCAACAGCGGCTGCGCAACGGCCATCAGCGCTTCGTAGAGTTCGAGTCGCACGTCGGGCATCCGCTCGCGAAAACGCAGTACCGTTTCCGCGAGGAACGTCACCGTGAGCCACGGTGTGACGCCGACGCTCAGCCGGCCCTCGACGCGGCCGCGCATGCGCTCGAGATCGCTCCGCGCATGCTCGAGCTGCTTCAGCACGAGCTTCGCATGCGTGAGCAGCGTTTTCCCGTAGTCGGTGAAGCCGATGCCTTCCGGCGCACGCACGAGCAGCGGCAGGCGCTCGCTCGCTTCCAGCTCGCGCAGCGCACGCGTGACGGCCGCTTGCGACAGCCCGAGCGCGCGTGCCGCACCACGGATGCTGCCGGCCTCCGCGCTCGCGACGAGTGCCTGCAACTGATGCAGCTTGATGGTGCTCATGACGCGATACCCGACAACGAAAGGTTGTCATCATAACGAAACCGCGGCTGTTCGCCTGGATTTTCGCTGCATACGATCCGGTCACGATCGATCATTCGGGCGATCGGCAACCGGAACGTGTCAGGGGGAATCGGGGTTGGAACGGAACCATATCCATCCGGAAATATCGGCGATCGAGGCGGAGATGATCGCGCTGCGGCGCAGGCTGCATGCGCATCCGGAGCTCGGCTTCGACGAGCATGCGACGAGCGCCATCGTCGCCGATTGCCTGACAACATGGGGTTATCAGGTCACGCGCGGGCTCGGCGGCACCGGCGTGGTCGGCACGCTGACGCGCGGCCCCGGGAAACGGCTCGGGTTGCGCGCGGACATGGATGCGCTGCCGATCCGCGAAACGACCGGGCTGCCGCATGCGAGCCGGCATGACGGCGTGATGCACGCGTGCGGCCACGACGGCCATACGGCGATGCTGCTCGCGGCGGCCCGCTGTCTTGCCGGGCGGGCGCGCTTCGCCGGCACGCTGAACCTGATTTTCCAGCCGGCCGAGGAAGGGCTCGGCGGCGCGAGGCGGATGATCGACGACGGACTGTTCGTACGATTTCCGTGCGACGCCGTGTTCGCGATGCACAACGTGCCGGGCTTGCCGGCCGGTGTGCTCGGTTTCTGCGACGGCCCGGCGATGGCGTCGGCCGACGAGGTGCGCGTGCGTGTGATCGGGCGCGGCGGGCACGGCGCCGCGCCGCATACGACGATCGACCCGGTGGTCGTGTGCGCGTCGATCGTGATGGCGTTGCAGACGGTCGTGTCGCGCAACGTGAATCCGCAGGAGCTGGCGATCGTTTCGGCCGGCTCGATCCACGCGGGAACCGCATCGAACGTGATTCCGCCCCACGCGGACCTGACGCTCAGCGTGCGTGCGTTGTCGCCGGACGTGCGTGCGCTGCTGGAGCGGCGCATCCGCGAGATCGTGCACGGACAGGCCGCGAGCTATGGCGCGACGGCCGAGATCGACTACCGGCACGATTATCCGGTGCTCGTCAATCACGCGGCGCAGACGGCCTTCGCGCGCGAGGTGGCGCGCGAATGGGGCGGCGATGCGGCGCTGATTCCGCATCTGCGGCCGATCGCGGCGAGCGAGGATTTCGCATTCATGCTGGAGGAATGCGCCGGCAGCTACCTGTCGATCGGCAATGGCGACGGGGCGTCCGGATGCGGGCTGCATCACCCGGGCTACGACTTCAACGATGCCTGCCTCGCGACGGGCGCGAGCTACTGGATCGCACTCGCCGAGCGATATCTCGGATGACGCGGCCGCACGATTTCGATTCACGATTCACACAAGGAGACAGGCAATGAAACAGTGGATGGCGGTACTCACGGTCGCGCTGGCGGCAGGCGCGGCGCATGCCGGCGACTGGACGGGCAGGGAGATTCGGCTCGCGGTCGATCCGACTTACCCGCCGCTCGAATACAAGCTGCCGGACGGCACGCTGACCGGCTTCGGGATCGACATCACGAACGCGTTGTGCGCGGAACTGCATGCGCGCTGCGTGTGGGTCGAGTCGAGCTTCGACGGGATGATTCCGGGGCTGCTCGCGCGCAAGTTCGACGTGATCGCGTCGTCGATGACGATCACGCCGAAGCGGATGCAGCAGATCGCGTTCACGAACCGCATCTCGAACGCGCCGGCGCGGCTGATCGCGCGCAAGGGCTCGCCGCTGCTGCCGACGGCCGAATCGCTGAAGGGCAAGCGCGTCGGCGTCGAGCAGGGTTCCGCGCAGGCCGACTATGCGGTCGCGAACTGGCAGCCCGCGGGCGTGCAGATCGTGTCGTACCCGAACCAGGACCAGGTGTATGCCGACCTGGTAACCGGGCGGCTCGACGCGGCGTTCCAGGCGTCGATCGCGGCCAGCGACGGGTTTCTGAAGAAGCCGCAGGGCAAGGATTTCATGTTCGCCGGCGCGCCGATCGACGACGTGAAGTACTTCGGGCAGGGCGACGGCCTTGGCTTGCGCAAGCAGGACAACGACCTGCGCGACGCGTTCAATCGCGCACTCGCGACGATTCTCGCGAACGGCACGTACGGGAAGATCAACCGGAAGTATTTCGACTTCGACATCTACGGCGCGAAGTAAGCAGCGGCGTACCGAAATGACGCATTCGAAAAATATCAATAAGGATTACGAATGAACTGGAGATCGATTGTTGTTGCGCTGCCGGCGCTGTGCGCGGCGCCCGCATTTGCGCAAGGCAGCGTGACGCTGTATGGCCTCGTCGATGCAGGCATCGACTATACGAACAACGTCGGCGGCCATGGCGCGTGGCAGATGGCGAGCGGCTTCGCGCAGGGCAGCCGCTGGGGGATGAAGGGGACGGAGGATCTGGGCGGCGGCTACAGCGCGCTGTTCCAGATCGAGAACGGCTTCAACGTGAACAGCGGCACGCTGGCGCAGGGCGGCCGCCTGTTCGGGCGCCAGGCCTACGTCGGGCTCGGCAGCACGCGTTTCGGCACGCTGACGCTCGGCCGGCAGTACGACTCGGTCGTCGACTATCTCGCGCCGACGACCGCGAACGGCAGTTGGGGCGTTTATCCGTTCTCGCATCCGCTCGACAACGACAACACCGGCAACACGTTCCGCACGAACAACACCGTGAAGTATGCGAGCCCGGACTTCTCCGGCTTCTCGTTCGGCGGCACGTACAGCTTCAGCAACGACCCGGGCTTCGCGAACAACAGGCAGTGGAGCGTCGGCGCGCAGTACGAGCAGGGCGGGTTGCTCGTCGGCGCGGCCTTCCTGAACGCGGACAACCCGGGCGCGACGTCGGGTGGCGCGATCGCGGGCTCCGGGGCGGTCGGCGCGGATGCGAACTTCGTGTCGGCGCGGCTGCGGATCTTCGGCGCGGGCGTCAACTACACGGCAGGGCCCGCGACGATCGGATTCGCATACACGAACAGCAACGTCACTCGACCGACCGCGAACGTCGGCTACCTGTTCGGCGACGAGACGATCGAGCCGTCGACCGGGCCGCTCGCGGGCGGCACGGTGACGTCGATCAAGTATCAGAACTTCGAGATCAACGGCAAGTACCAGTTCACGCCGGCGTTGTTCGTCGGCGCGCAATACGTGTACACGACGGTCCGCTACGACGCGACCACCGGCACCGCGAAACCGAAAATCCATTCGTTCGGGCTGATGGCCGACTACAGCCTGTCGAAACGCACGGACGTGTACCTGACGGGCGCGTACCAGCGGGTTGCCGGCGATGCGACCGGTTCGTCGCTGGATCACGCGTATATCCCCGGCGCGGCCGATCTGTCGTCGAACGGAAAACAGTTGATGGTGCATGCGGGGATCCATCACAAGTTCTGACGGAACGGGCGGGAACGCAGGCGGCCGCCCGCCGCCTGCGTTGCTTACGACGCGACGCGGATCACGACTTTCCCGAAATGCTGCCCCGACTGCAGGTACGCATACGCCTGCGGCGCTTCGTCGAAGCCGAACACGCGATCGACCACCGGCTTGATGCGCTTCGCATCGACGAGCCGCACGACGTCGTCGAGCATCGCGCGGCTGCCGACCATGAACCCGTGCAGTCGCCGGACGCCGCCGATCAGCGACAGCAGCCCGAGTTCGGGCCCGCCGAAGCTGCTGAGGCCGCCGATCACCGACACGATGCCGCCCATCTTCGCCGCCGCCACCGAGCGCGGCAGCGTATCGCGGCCGCCGACTTCGACGACCAGATCCGCGCCCGCGCCGTCGGTGAGCCGCAGCACCTCGTGTTGCCACTCGGGCGTGGCGCGATAGTTGATCGTTGCGTCCGCACCGAGCGCGCGGGCGCGTTCGAGTTTCGCGTCGCTCGACGAGGTCACGATCGTGCGCAGCCCGGCCGCATGCGCGAGCTGCAGCGCGATGATCGACACGCCGCCCGTGCCGAGCAGCGCGACGGTCGCGCCCGGCGCCAGTCCGCCGTCGACGAACAATGCGTTCCACGCGGTGATGCCCGCGCACGACAGCGTCGCGGCTTCGTCGTAGTCGAGATGAGGCGGGATGGCGACCAGCGCGGCTTCGTCGGACACGAAGCGTTCGGCGAGCACGCCGTCGAAATGGGAACCGGCCGATCCGGAGACTTTCTGCGGCGTGACCGGCCCGTCGATCCAGCGCGGGAAATACGTGTTGATCACGCGGTCACCCGGCTTGAACCGCGTGACGTCTCGGCCGATTTCGACGACTTCGCCGGCGCCGTCCGCGACCGGGATCAGCGCTTCGGTGCCGATGCCGAGATAGTCGCCGCGCGCGAACATCAGGTCGCGATAGTTCAGCGAGGCCGAGTGGATCTTCACGACGACGTCGGTCGGCCCGACCGGGTGCTGCGTCGCGTCGATGCGCCGGAGCCCGGCAATGCCGTCGCCCGGTTTGATTTGCCATGCATGCATGTTCGCTCCTGTTCAGAGATAGTCCGGACTATCATAGTGTTGCGCCGGGGGACGCATTGGCGAGAATTTGGCCAATGATTGTCGCTAGTACGGACACAAACCAGTCATTCCACCGGAGCGGACTTGCATGGATGAGCGGTTGAGGGGCGTTGCCGAATTCGTCGACGTCGTGGAGTCGGGCAGCTTCGCGGCGGCGGCGCTGCGCCTGGGCATGACGCGCTCGGCCGTCGCGAAGATCGTCGCGCGGCTCGAACAGCGTCTCGGCGCGCGGCTCCTGCAGCGCACGACCCGCCAGATCGGGTTGACCGACGAAGGGCTCGTCTATTACGAGCAGTGCCGGCGGCTGCTGGCCGAACTCGGCGAGACGGAAGCCGCGCTCGACGCGGGCCGCCGCGAGCCGGCCGGGCGCGTGCGGATCAGCGTGCCCGTGCTGTTCGGCCGGCAATGCGTGGCGCCCGTCGTGCGGCGGCTCGTCGAGCGTCATGCGCGGCTCGAAATCGACATGTCGTTCAGCGATCGCGTGGCCGACCTCGTGAACGACGGTTTCGACATCGCGGTGCGCATCGGCGTGCTGGCCGACACGAGCGCGCTGGTCGGCCGGAAGCTGGGCGTGCAGCGCATGGGCATTTGCGCATCGCCCGCGTATCTCGCCCGTCACGGGCGGCCGTCGGGGCTTGACGAACTGGCGGCGCACGTCGGCATCGCGTATTCGCGCGGCGGGCAGCCGACGCCGTGGCGGGTCATCGGCGCGGACGGCGCCGTGCACGATCATCGTCCGTCCGGCCGCCTGAGGTTGGACGACCTGCTGGCGATCGCCGATGCCGCCGCCGCCGGGGCGGGCCTCGCGTGGTTGCCGTGCTGGCTGATGGCGCCGTATGTCCGTGACGGCCGTCTCGCGCTCGTGATGGACAGCGACAGCGTGTCGGGTGCCGAGGTGTACGCGGTGCGGCCGGCATCGCGCCACGTGCCGTCGAAGGTGCGGGTGGTCGTCGACGCGCTGATGGACGAGATTCCGGGCATGCTGGCGTCCGATGACGCAGATGGCGAGCGCGTGCCGCAGCGCGGCGCTCATGCTTCGTAGCGGCCCCGCACGTCCGGGCGGCGATCCAGGTCACGCGGCACGTTGCCGACGCGATGAAGGCGCTCGGCTACGGGCGCATCGTCAACATCTGCAGCCGCGCGATTTTCGGCAGCCTCGATCGCACCGCGTATTCCGCCGCGAAGAATGCGCTGGTCGGCTGCACGCGCACCTGGGCGCTGGAACTGGCCGAGCATGGCGTGACCGTCAACGCCGTGGCGCCGGGCCCGATCGAGACCGAACTGTTCCGCCAGACGCGGCCGGTCGGCAGCGAAGGCGAGCGCAGGGTGCTCGCGACGATTCCCGCGCGCCGGCTCGGCACGGCCGACGACGTCGCGGCGGCGGTCGCATTCTTCCTGTCCGACGAAGCCGGCTTCGTCACGGGGCAGGTGCTGTCGGTGGACGGCGGCGGCAGCCTCGGCGGGCGCGGCTGAAGCAGGGCGGCGCGATACGTGCCGGGCGGCGCGCATCGCATATTCCTGCATCCCGTTAGCATGTGACGAATCCGACTTTGGCCGCCGCGCGCGCGCGGCTAAGATCGCCGATCCCGTAGATCGAGCGTCAACAATAATGAAAAAGTCCGCGTCGCCGTTGCATGCTTTCCGTTTCCGTGTCGTCTGTGCCGCGATTGCCGGCGCGGTGTCGCTCGCCTCGTGCGGCGGCGTCGACAGCAATTCGCCGCCGCCGCAGGCCAACACGACGCCGCCGCAGGCCGCGAAACGCCCGAACATCCTGTACATCATGGCCGACGACCTCGGCTATTCCGACATCCATGCATTCGGCGGCGAGATCAACACGCCGAACCTCGACGCGCTCGTCGCATCGGGCCGCATCCTGTCGAATCACCACACGGGCACCGTCTGCGCGATCACGCGCGCGATGCTGGTGTCCGGCACCGATCACCATCTCGTCGGCGAAGGCACGATGGGTGTGCCGACCGACGAGCGGCGCGGCTTGCCCGGCTACGAGGGCTACCTGAACGACCGCGCGCTGTCGTTCGCGCAACTGCTGAAGGACGCCGGCTATCACACGTATATCGCGGGCAAGTGGCACATCGGCTCGGGGATCGTCGGCAGCGCGACGGGCAGCGGGCAGACGCCCGACCAGTGGGGCTTCGAGCGCAGCTACGTGCTGCTCGGCGGCGCGGCGACGAACCACTTCGCGCACGAGCCGGCCGGCTCGTCGAACTACACGGAAGACGGCCGCTACGTGCAGCCGGGCCAGCCCGGGCAGCCGGGCGGTACGGGCGGCAGCCCGGCCGTGTTCTATTCGACCGACTTCTATACGCAGAAGCTGATCTCGTACATCGATTCGAACCAGCGTGACGGCAAGCCGTTCTTCGCGTATGCGGCCTACACCTCGCCGCACTGGCCGCTGCAGGTGCCCGAACCGTGGCTGCACAAGTATGCGGGCGTGTACGACGCCGGCTACGACGCGATCCGCAACGCGCGGATCGCGCGGCAGAAGGCGCTCGGCCTGATTCCCGCCGACTTCAAGCCGTTCGACGGCCTGCCCGAAACGACGGCCGCGTCGCCCGCGACCGCGAACAACGGCACCGCGAACGCGAAGTACATCAGTGCCGTGCATTCCGCCGCGGACGGCTACAGCGATTACGGCCCCGGCAAGGTCGACAAGCTGTGGTCGAGCCTGTCGCCGGCCGAGCGCAAGGCGCAGGCGCGCTACATGGAGATCTACGCGGGGATGGTCGAGAACCTCGACTACAACATCGGCCTGCTGATCCAGCACCTGAAGGACATCGGCGAATACGACAACACGTTCATCATGTTCCAGTCGGACAACGGCGCGGAAGGCTGGCCGATCGACAGCGGCGCGGACCCGACGGCGACCGATACCGCGAACGCGCAGGAGCCGGTCTATTCGGCGCTCGGCACCGACAACGGCAAGCAGAACGCACAGCGCCTGCAGTACGGGCTGCGCTGGGCCGAAGTGAGCGCGGCGCCGTACCGGCTCACGAAGGGCTATTCGGCCGAAGGCGGCGTGTCGACGCCGACGATCGTGCGCCTGCCGGGCCAGTCGCAGCAACTGCCGACGCTGCGCGCGTTCACGCACGTGACCGACAACACGGCGACGTTCCTCGCGATCGCGGGCGTCACGCCGCCGTCGCAGCCGGCGCCGCCGCTCGTCAACACGCTGACGGGCGTCGACCAGAACAAGGGCAAGGTGATCTACAACAACCGCTACGTGTACCCGGTCACGGGCCAGTCGCTGCTGCCGGTGCTCACGGGCTCGGCGACGGGCGAGGTGCACACCGCGCCGTTCGGCGACGAAGCGTACGGCCGCGCGTACCTGCGCAGCGCCGACGGCCGCTGGAAGGCGCTGTGGACCGAGCCGCCGCTCGGGCCGCTCGACGGTCACTGGCAGCTGTACGACCTCGCGTCGGATCGCGGCGAGACGACCGACGTGTCCGCGCAGAACCCGTCGGTGATCAGCACGCTCGTCGACCAGTGGAAGACCTACATGAGCAACGTCGGCGGCGTCGAGCCGCTGCGTCCGCGCGGCTACTACTGATCGCGGGGACGACACGATGCGGTTCCGCTTCTGGACGACCGGCGCGGCGCTTGCCGCCACGCTGTTCGCCGCCGCGTTCGCGGTGGGCTATGCGAATTCGGCGGCGCCGGCAGGCGGCGCGTTCGACGACCTGAATCGCGGCCGCGCGCTTGCGCCGCTCGGTTCGGAACACCAGTGCGAACGCTATTCGGGGCTGCCGGCGAAGTGGCGCGACGATCCGCAGGCCGGGATGGTGCACCTGCGCGGCGGCGCGTTCGTGTTCGGCAGCACGCGCGGCTATGCGGACGAGCGTCCGGTCGGCGACGGCCGCACGCGCGTCGGCGGCTTCTGGATCGACCAGACCGACGTGACGATCGCGCAGTTCGCCGCGTTCGTGCAGGCGACCGGTTACGTGACCGAAGCCGAGCAGCAGGGCGGCGCGGCGGTGTTTCATGTGCCGACGCGCGACGAGATGAATGCGCGCGACCTTGCGTGGTGGTCGTGGGTGAAGGGCGCGTCGTGGCGCCATCCACGCGGGCCCGGCAGCGACGTGGAAGGGCGCGGCAACCTGCCCGTCACGCTCGTCACGCAGCGCGACGCGCTCGCGTATGCGCGCTGGCTCGGCCGCGACCTGCCGACCGAAGCGGAATGGGAATACGCGGGCAAGGCTGGCCGCGACGACGCATCGCTCGATGCGGCGCCGCGCGACGCGCGGGGCAAGCCGGCCGCGAATTACTGGCAGGGCGCGTTTCCGGTGCTCGACACGGCCGAGGACGGGCATGCGGGGCTCGCGCCCGTCGGCTGCTACGCGGCGAACGGGTTCCGGCTCTACGACATGATCGGCAACGCATGGGAATGGACGAAGGACGCGTACACGGGCCCGCACCAGTCGCATACGAACGGCGACACGGCGGCCGTCGCCCCGCCGACGCGCCGGCACGATACGCCGATGGTCATCAAGGGCGGCTCGTTCCTGTGCTCGCGCGATTACTGCGTGCGTTATCGCGCGTCGTCGCGCGAACAGCAGGAAGCCGATCTCGGGGCGTCGCATATCGGCTTTCGCACGATCCTGAGGGACGCGTCATGACGAAGGGTTTCGTGCGCTGCGTGGTCGTATGGCTGCTGGCCGCGTGGGGTGTCGCGCATCAGGGATCTGCAGTGGCGGCCGACACCGCTGCGCCGGCGGTACGCGTCGGCGTCACGCGCGGCGTGCATGCGCAGATCCTGGACGAAGTGAAGCGGGTTGCCGCCGCGCGCGGGCTGGGTGTCGACGTCGTCGAATTCGACGATGCGTCGCGCATCGACGCGGCGCTTGCCGACGGCCGGATCGACGCGGCCAGCTTCGAGGATGCGCAGCAGCTCGCGGCGACGCGTGCGCGCAAGCGCTACGCGCTGACCGAAGTCGCGCCGACCGTCACGCTGCCGATGGCGTTCTATTCGCGCAAGCTGAAAAGCCTGAACGAACTGCGACCGGGTGCGACGGTCGCGCTGCCCGCCGATCGGCGCGGGATGGCACGCGCGCTCGTGCTGCTGCAGAACGACACGCTGGTGACGTTGCGCGAACAGGCCGGCCTGCACGCGACGCTGCGCGACGTGACCGGCAACCGGCTCGGGCTGAAACTCGTCGCGCTGCGCCGCGACCGTCTGTATGCGGCGCTCGATACGGCCGCGTTCGTCGCGATCGACAGCGAGGACGCCGCCCGCGCCGGGCTGCAACCCGCGCGCGACAGCATCAGCCTCGAGGACGCCCGCTCGCCGTATGCGAACGTGCTGACGGTGCGCGACGCCGATCGCGCGAAACCGTGGGTCGCGCAGCTCGTCGCCGCGTATCACTCGGACGACGTCGCGCGCTTCATTCTCACGCGCTACCAGGATTCGGTGCGGCGGCCGTGGTAGAGACCTATTCGCTTGCCTGCCACGCATGCGGACGCTGCTGCAACAGCGCGCCGGCGCTGTCGTTGCGCGAACTGTTCCGGCATCGTCATCGCTTCGTCGGCGCGCTGACGATCCGTCGCGTGCCGAAGCGGCGGATCGGCGAACGCTGGCGTGCGGGCGGGCGCGAGCACGTGCTCGATGCGGATGATGTCGCGGCGTCCGATGCGCTGGCCGACCGGCTGTTCCATCGCATCGGCGGCGTGAACGGCGAATGGATCGCGGTCACGCTGCAGGGCTACGACTATCCGTCGCTCGGCCGTTGCGCGGCGCTGGCCGACGACGGCCGTTGCAGCGTGCAGGCGAGCAAGCCGTCGATCTGCAGCGCGGTGCCGCTCGATCCGATGCTGCCGGACCGGTTGCAGTCGCGCGTGCTCGCCGCGCGGCGGGACGACGCGGCATGGCTGGGCGCGAACTGCATCATCGTCGAGGCGGGCGCCGCGCAGGCATCCGTCGACGCTGCATTCCCGATTCCGCTGGTGACGGCCGGGCAGGTCGCGGATCGCGCGGCGCTCGACGCACATCGCGATGCGCTCGCGTTCGAGCGCGCGGTGTGGCGCGACGCCGTGTTCGCCGCGTTGAGCGATGGCGGGCAGGACGTGCGTCATGCGCTGTCGCGGCTCGCGCCGGGCGGCTACCTGACCGTGTCGATCGTGCCCGTGCTGCTGGCCGTCGCAGCGGTTTCCGCGCATTGCCGCGCGCTGTGCACCGACTTCATCGACGCGCAGCTTGCATTGATCGGTGCCAACATCGAAGCGGCGCTCGTCCGCCGGCGTGCCGACGACCGGCCCGCGACGCAGGAGTTGCGCGGTTTCGCGCAGGCGCTTGAACGCGCACGACACGCGCTGGCCGCGATGCCTTCGCCTGCTGTCGGAACGCGTGACGACGCGCCGCGCATCGATGCATGGCTCGACGACCGGCTCACCGCCGGCCCGCTCGCCGCGTAAGCGCCGCATGACGATCGCGGCACGCCGTGCGTGCCGTACACTTGGCGCTCTTTCAACCGTTCTCGATGGAGCGTGCATGTACGCGTCGACCTTTATTTTCCGTGCCGGGCGATACGACGACGAATTCCACCGGCTCGACCGGCAGATCGCCGACATGGCGCGCGCGACGCCCGGCTATGTCGGCGAGGAAACGTGGGAGAACGCCGAAGCGGGATTGATCCAGAACGTCTACTACTGGGAATCGGAGGCGGCGCTGCAGCAGTTGATGCAGCATCCCGCGCACCTCGAGGCCAAAGCGAAGCAGGCTCGCTGGCTCGACGGCTATCGCGTCGTGATTTCGAAGGTGCTCCGCGAGTACGGTGACGGCAAGCTGACGCAGCCGCACGCGGGGCAACCGGCGTAAGCGTCGCCGCTCAGGCGGTCGCTTCGGTTTCACCCGGCGTGGCCGGGTCGCCCGCCGTGCGTTCCCAGATCGGGAACGTCGCGTTCTGGATCGACGTCTGCGCGTCGACGACCTTGCGGTGATCGATGCCGGGCAGGTCGAGCAGCCGGTCGACCGCCGCCTTCGCGCCTTCGGCATCCTGCGGGAATCCGCACGCGAACTGCTTGCGCGTATCGAACAGGAGCCACCAGACGTCCGACACGAACGGGCCCTGGTCGTTGGTTTCGATCACGACCGCACCGAGGTCGGACAGCGCGATCCCGCGCGTTGCACCGGTCTGGTCGGTCGCTTCGATGCGCGTGCCGGCCGCCGTGACGGTCCAGCCCGTTTTCCGGCCGGGCGGGCGGGCTGGTGACGGCGCGGCGGCGACCGCCGCCATGGCCGCCGCGCCGTCCTTCCGCTGGCGCCCGTCGATCCACGGCAGCGCGGCGCCGCCCGCCATCGCCACGATCCACAGGTAGTACCCGGCACCGAACGTGGTGATCTTTTCGTAGTTCGCGTCGGTCGGGATCGTGTGCCACCCGATCGCAAATACCACGACCACGGCGAGCAGCGCGGACACGGTGCGGTTCGGCCTGATCAGCGCGGCGATCAGCAGCGGATTGCCGAGCCACGCGAACTGCAGGTCGAGGATCGCGAGCCCGCCGAGCGCGAGCACCGTGTACCCGTGCCACCAGCTCACCGCGCCCGCGGCATTCGGCGGTTCGGCCGCGACGGGCAGCAGCAGCGACGCGACGTACAGCGCGACGATCACGGCGCGCGCGAGATTCAGGCGGGTGGAGGCGGAGCGGATTGGCATGTTGCCCTCTGGTCGTGCAGGAGCATGCGAAGCGATGAATGCCGGCCGGCCGTGCCGTCATTCTCGATGGAGGGCGCGATGGTGCGGACGCGCCGAAGGCGATTGTGGGCGATTCCCGCGGCGATGTCGAACGCGCGTCATCGGCCGCTGCAACGTCACAGCGCTTCGACCAGCAACCGCTTGCTCTTCTCGCAGTACTCGTGACACGCGGCTCGCGCGGCGATCGACGCGCCGTGCACGAATCGCGGTGCGTCCGCGCGTCGCGACATCGACACGACGATCGACGGCGGCGACGGCTGCAGCGGCAGCTCGACCACTTCGCCGCTCTCGATCAGCGCGTCGACGAACAGCACCGGAATCGCGGCGACGCCGAAACCGTCGCGCACCAGCTGCACGATCACCGAGATCGACGGCGAGCCGGTGATGCGCGTGTCCGACAGCGGCACGCCGTGCGCATGCGCGAGCGTGCGCACGATGTCCTCCAGCGCGCGATGGGGCGCGGTGCCGCGCCCGTACGTGAGGATCGGCTGGCGCAGCACCTGCCGCGCGAGGCCCGTGCGCGTGTTCGGCAGCAGCCCCGCGCGGGCGATCCAGCGCACCGGGTAGTTCGCGAGCGCGTCGCACACGACCGACGCCTCGTCGCTGCCCTCCACACGGATGATCAGGTCGAGCTCGCCGGCCATCAGCCGGCGCTGCAGCACGACGCTCACGTCGACGGTCAGGTCGATCTCCAGCTGCGGGTAGTCGGCCGCGAGCCGCCGCATGTAGTGCGGCAGCCAGCTGTGCACGACGGTCTCGATCACGCCGAGCCGCAGCTTGCCGCGCAGCGCGCTCTCGCCCGAGGCGGCCGCCTGCAGTTCCTGCGTGGCCTCGACCACGGCCTTCGCATAGCCGAGCAGGTACTCGCCGTTCGGCGTGAGCCGGAATTCGCGACTGTCGCGATCGACGAGTACCGTCTGCAGTTCGTCCTCGAGCGCCTTCAGGCGCTGCGAGATCGCGGCCGGCGTCGCATGCAGCGCGGCCGCCGTCGTGCGGAAGTTGCGCAGCTTCGCGAGCGTGACGAAGGTTTCGAGAAAACGCGTGTTCATGGCGGATCGGGCGAAGGGGCGATGCGCAGCTTGCCGCTGAGGAAAAGTGAACGGGACCGGGGGAAACCCGAGGGTGCGTTAAGAAATTCTATACAAGAAGTGCAAAAAAACTCGTTGGCGGTCAATTTTTTTCCTTTCTATTCTTCGCCGTAACCGATGACACATCACCGTCATCCCGACGACAACCCGATCCTCGACAGAACCTCATGACGCCTTCCGAATTCCGCCAGTCCGTGCGCAGCGGCGCATTCCGCGGCCCGACCGCCGGCCATTGCGGCCCGTTCGCGCAAGCGAACCTCGCGATCCTGCCCGACGCGTACGCGCACGATTTCCTGCGCTTTTGTCAGGCGAATCCGAAAGCCTGCCCGCTGCTTGGCGTCGGCGAACCGGGCGCGTTCCGGATCGACGCGCTCGGCGAGGATCTCGACATCCGCACCGACGTGCCGAGCTACAACGTCTACCGCGACGGCCGCCTGACCGAGCGCGTCGAGTCGCTGGAAGCGCTGTGGCGCGACGATTTCGTCGTGTTCGCGATCGGCTGCTCGTTCTCGTTCGAGGACATGCTCGCCCGCGAGGGCATCGGCCTGCGCCACGTCGAGGAGGGGCGCAACGTGCCGATGTACCGCACGTCGATCGCGAACCGCCGCGCGGGCATCTTCGGCGGCCAGCTGGTCGTGTCGATGCGGCCGATGCGCGGCGCCGACGCGATCCGCGCGGTGCAGATCACGAGCCGGTTCCCGGGCGTGCACGGCGCGCCGATCCATATCGGCCACCCGCGTGCGCTCGGCATCGCCGATCTGGACGCCCCCGAATTCGGCGACGCGGTGACGATCCGCGACGACGAACTGCCGGTGTTCTGGGCATGCGGCGTGACGCCGCAAACCGCGCTGATGGACGCGAAGCTGCCGATCGCGATCGCGCATACGCCCGGCCACATGCTGATGACCGACATCACGAACGCATCGCTGGCCGTTTTCTGAATTCAGGGGCCGATGGACGGCCCAAGCCCGATACCCCGCACGCCCGATCGCCATTCGAACGCGCATAACGACAGGAGCACCACCATGGAAAGCAAGACCCTCGCGGCACCCGCCGCGGAGCCCGCGAGCCGAGCGCGCAGCGGCCTGTTCTCGTGGTACGCGGACGCACAGTCGCGCGAGCGCCGCGCATTCTGGAGCTGCAAGGTCGGCTACATGCTCGACGGGATGGATACGCAGATGCTGTCGTTCGTGATTCCGACGCTCGTCGCGACGTGGGGCATCTCGCTCGCGGACGCCGGCTTCATCGGCACGGTCACGCTGCTCGCGTCGGCGGCGGGCGGCTGGATCGCCGGCATCCTGTCCGACCGGATCGGACGCGTGCGCACGCTGCAGCTCACGGTGCTGTGGTTCGCGGTGTTCACCGCGCTGTGCGGGCTCGCGCAGAACTACCACCAGCTGCTCGCGGCGCGTGCGCTGATGGGCTTCGGCTTCGGCGGCGAATGGACGGCCGGCGCGGTGCTGATCGGCGAAGTGATCCGCGCGCGCGACCGCGGCAAGGCGGTCGGGCTCGTGCAGTCGGGCTGGGCGATCGGCTGGGGGCTGTGCGCGCTGCTGTATGCGCTGCTGTTCTCGGTGCTGCCGGCCGAGCAGGCGTGGCGCGCGCTGTTCCTCGTCGGGCTCGCGCCCGCGCTGCTGGTCGTCGCGATCCGCCGCTACGTGAAGGAGCCGGACGTCTACGAGAAGGAGAAGGCCGCGCAGGCACAGGTGGCCGACGCGCCGCGCCTGACCGAGATCTTCGCGCCGAAGCTGATCACGACGACGCTGCGCGCGGCGCTGCTGACGACCGGCGCGCAGGGCGGCTACTACGCGATCACGACGTGGCTGCCGACCTTCCTGAAGACCGAGCGTCACCTCACGGTGATGGGCACCGGCGGCTATCTCGCGATGATCATCTTCGGTTCGTGGGTCGGCTACCTGACGAGCGCGTACCTGACCGACCGCCTCGGCCGCAAGCCGAACTTCATCCTGTTCGCGGTCGGCTCGATGGTGATCGCATTCGCGTACACGTCGCTGAACCTGACCAACGCGTCGATGCTGTGGCTCGGCTTCCCGCTCGGCTTCTTCGCATCGGGCATCTTCTCGGGGATGGGCGCGTTCCTCACCGAGCTGTTCCCGACCCGCGTGCGCGGTTCCGGCCAGGGCTTCTGCTACAACGTGGGCCGCGCGATCGGTGCGCTGTTCCCGTTCCTGATCGGTGCGCTGTCGAAGCAGTACGGGCTCGGCACGAGCATCGGCATCTTCGCGGTCGCCGCGTACGGCGTGGTGATCGTCGCCGCGCTGACGCTGCCCGAGACCCGCGGCCGCGAACTCGACGCCGCGTAAGCGGACGGGCGGCCCGCCCTTCGTCCTGCTTCCCCTTTCATCGAGACCGTGACACGGCGTGCGACGCGCGCCGTGCGGCGGCGCTCGTCCCTCGATTCAACGACGCCTCGACCCGACATCATGACTGACCGACACCTTTCCTCCGTTCCCTCCGACGCCGCGCGCTGGCAATTCTGGATCGACCGCGGCGGCACCTTCACCGACATCGTCGCGCGCCGGCCCGACGGCACGCTCGTCACGCACAAGCTGCTGTCGGAGAACCCCGAGCAGTACCGCGACGCGGCCGTGGCCGGCATCCGCCACCTGCTCGGCCTCGCGGCCGGCGAGCCGATCACGCCCGCGCGCGTCGACATGGTGAAGATGGGCACGACGGTCGCGACCAACGCGCTGCTCGAACGCAAGGGCGAACGCACCGCGCTCGCGACGACGCAGGGCTTTCGCGACGTGCTGCGCATCGCGTACCAGAACCGGCCGCGCCTGTTCGATCTCGACATCGTGCTGCCGGACGCGCTGTACGAGACCGTCGTCGAGATCGACGAGCGCGTCGGCGCGCATGGCGACGTCGTCGTGCCGCTCGACGTTCAGGGTACCGAAGCGTCGCTGCGCCGCGTGTTCGACAGCGGCGTGCGGGCGCTCGCGATCGTGCTGATCCACGGCTACCGCTACACCGCGCACGAACGCGCGCTGGCCGAGCTGGCGCGCCGCATCGGCTTCACGCAGGTGTCGGTGTCGCACGAGGTGTCGCCGCTGATGAAGATGGTGTCGCGCGGCGACACGACCGTCGTCGACGCGTACCTGTCGCCGATCCTGCGCCGCTACGTCGAGCAGGTCGCGCACGAGATGCCGGGCGTGAACCTGCAGTTCATGCAGAGCAGCGGCGGCCTGACGCGCGCCGACGCGTTCCAGGGCAAGGACGCGATCCTGTCGGGGCCGGCCGGCGGCATCGTCGGGATGGTGCGCGCGGCGCGCGCGGCCGGCTTCGGCCAGGTGATCGGCTTCGACATGGGCGGCACGTCGACCGACGTGTCGCACTACAACGGCGAGTTCGAGCGCGAGTTCGAGACGCAGGTGGCCGGCGTGCGCATGCGCGCGCCGATGATGAGCATCCATACGGTCGCGGCCGGCGGCGGGTCGGTGCTCGGCTTCGACGGCGCACGGCTGCGCGTCGGGCCCGAATCGGCAGGCGCGAACCCGGGGCCGGCCGCGTACCGGCGCGGCGGCCCGCTGACGGTCACCGACTGCAACGTGATGCTCGGCAAGATCCAGCCCGATTACTTCCCGCGCGTGTTCGGCCCGCACGCGGACGAACCGCTCGACCGCGACGGCGTGGTCGCGAAATTCGCGGCGCTCGCCGACGAGATCCATGCGGCGACGGGGCGGCGCGAGACGCCCGAGGCGCTGGCCGAAGGCTTCCTGGAGATCGCGATCGGCAGCATGGCGAACGCGATCAAGAAGATCTCGGTGCAGCGCGGCCACGACGTGTCGCGCTACGTGCTGACGACGTTCGGCGGCGCGGGCGGCCAGCACGCGTGCGGCGTGGCCGACGCGCTCGGGATGACGCAGGTGTTCGCGCATCCGCTCGCGGGCGTGCTGTCCGCGTACGGGATGGGCCTGGCCGACCAGACCGCGATGCGCGAGCGCGCGGTCGAGGCCGTGCTGTCCGACGCATCGCTGCCCGCGTTGAACGCGGCGCTCGACCGGCTGGCCGACGAGGCCGTCGGCGCGCTGCTCGAACAGGGCGTCGCGCCGGAGCGGATCGCGACCGAGCGGCGCGTGCACCTGCGCTACCAGGGCACCGATTCGGCGCTCGACGTGCCGGCCGGCAGCGTCGACGCGATGCAGCAGGCGTTCGAGGCCGCGTACCGGCAGCGCTACGCGTTCCTGATGCCCGGCACGCCGCTCGTCGCCGAACTGGCGTCGGTCGAGGCGATCGGCCGCTCGGACGCGCCGGTCGACATCGCGCCGCTCGCGCCGCGCGGGGCGGGCGACGGCACCGCGCCGCGCGCCGATTGCGCGGTGCGCTTCCATTCCGGCGGCCAGTGGCACGACGCGGCGCTCTACGTGCGCGACACGCTGCTGGCCGGCGACGCGATCGACGGCCCGGCGATCGTCGCGGAGCAGAACGGCACGACCGTCGTCGAACCCGGCTGGCGCGCCGAGATGACCACGCAGGGCAACCTCGTGCTGACGCGCACGACGCCGCTGCCGACGCGCCGCTCGCTCGGCACCGACGCCGATCCGGTGCGGCTCGAGATCTTCAACAACCTGTTCATGTCGATCGCCGAGCAGATGGGGCTGCGGCTGCAGAACACCGCGTACTCGGTCAACATCAAGGAGCGGCTCGACTTCTCGTGCGCGATCTTCGACGGCGACGGCAACCTGATCGCGAACGCGCCGCACATGCCCGTGCACCTCGGCTCGATGGGCGAGAGCATCCGCACGGTGATCGAGCGCAACCGCGGCCGGATGCGCGACGGCGACGTCTACATGCTGAACGACCCGTATCACGGCGGCACGCACCTGCCGGACGTGACGGTCATCACGCCGGTATTCGCCGACGGCTCGGACGCGCCGCTGTTCTACGTCGGCTCGCGCGGCCACCACGCGGACATCGGCGGCACGACGCCCGGCTCGATGCCGCCCGATTCGACGCACATCGACGAGGAGGGCGTGCTGATCGACAACTGGCAGCTCGTGTCGGCCGGCGTGCTGCGCGATGCGGACACGCGCGCGCTGCTCGCATCGGGCCGGTACCCGGCGCGCAACGTCGAGCAGAACATGGCCGACCTGCGTGCGCAGATCGCCGCGAACCAGAAGGGCGTCGACGAATTGCGCCGGATGGTCGCGCAGTTCGGCCGCGACGTCGTGCTCGCGTTCATGGGGCACGTGCAGGACAACGCGGAAGAAGCGGTGCGGCGCGTGATCGGCGCGTTGCAGGACGGCGCGTACCGCTATCCGCTCGACAACGGCGCGGAGATTCGCGTCGCGATCCGCGTCGACCGCGCGGCGCGGCGCGCCGAGATCGATTTCACCGGCACGTCCGCGCAGCTCGACAACAACTTCAACGCGCCGAAGGCCGTCTGCATGGCCGCCGTGCTGTACGTGTTCCGCACGCTGGTCGGCGACGACATCCCGTTGAACGCCGGCTGCCTGAAGCCGCTGACGGTGATCGTGCCGGCCCGCTCGATGCTGAACCCCGAGTATCCGGCGGCCGTCGTGTCGGGCAACGTCGAGACGTCGTCGGCGATCACCAACGCGCTGTACGGCGCACTCGGCTGCGTCGCGTCGAGCCAGGGAACGATGAATAACTTCACATTCGGCAACGATCGCTACCAGTACTACGAGACGATCGCGGGCGGCAGCGGCGCAGGCAACGGTTTCGCGGGCGTCGGCGCGGTGCAGACGCACATGACGAACTCGCGGCTGACCGATCCGGAGGTGCTCGAATGGCGCTACCCGGTGCGGCTCGACTCGCACCGGATCCGCGCCGGGTCGGGCGGCGGCGGCCGCTGGCGCGGCGGCGACGGCGCGGTGCGGCGGATCCGCTTCCTCGAGCCGATGACCGCGTCGATCCTGTCGAACAACCGGATCCACGCGCCGTTCGGTGCGGCGGGCGGCGAAGCCGGCGCGCTCGGCCGCAATACGATCGAGCGGGCGGACGGCACGGTCGAGGCGCTCGACCATATCGGCCGCGCGCAGATGGCGCCGGGCGACGTATTCGTGGTCGAAACGCCGGGCGGCGGCGGGTACGGCGCGGCGGGCTGATTCGTGCGACCCGGCGCGGGCGGCCGCGCCGGGCTGAAATCATTGCAACGGACTGTGGAATAAAACAACGAATTCACGCACAAACGGAATCAAAAATGGCCGAAATCCGGTGCGCCGGCATGCGATCCGACCCTGTCTGAGCGGTGCCGCCAGTGCCATGCCGCGATCGCTCCGCGTCGACCGCAAACCCATGACCAGCAAGGCATTCAGCCGATTCCGCCACGCCGTTTCGCCGTGCCGCACTGGGTCTTTCGCCGGCCGCAAATCATGAAAAATCCGGCTTGCCAATCGAGTCCCGATTCCTTGACACTCTGCTCTAAATGTGAGTGCCAATCCTCATCGTCATTTGATAAGATGGCTCTCATCATTCGTTTGGCAAAACCTGCGCGCGTCACGCGCGAACGCCGGTCGCAGTAGCTGGAAACAAGTACGGGACGAGGCCCGCTGTCACGGCAATCACGGCTGACCTGCCGGAACGCGCTCGGCGCGGCCCGGGCAGGGCGGTCGGCCCGCTCGCCTCCGTCTACACTGTGCGTTTTTTCTGGATCGGGGCGTGTCCATGGATGACGAAAACGATAGCGCGGTGCTCGAGGCGCATGTCGGTACGCGCAGCCCCTGCTGGCGTCTCGGCAGCGACAGCAACGCGCTCGAGCTGGCCGCCGTGCGCGGCCTGACCAACGTGGCGGTTGCGCTGACGGTCGAGCAGGCCGCGCGCGTGCGCGCGCTGACCGGCGTCACGTCGCATCTCGTGCTCGACATCGCGCTGTTCGGCAATCCGGTCAGCCTCCATCTGGTCGGCAGGAAGGTCAACACGACCGACTGGGCCGGCACGGCGTCCGCCTATTCCGATACCGCATCCGTCGCCGACGATCTGTCGCACGGGCTCGCCTTCGCCGAGCAGGTCGTGTCCGAAGTCAATTCGCTCGTCGTGATCCTCGATCGCAACGGGATGGTGCAGCGCTTCAACCGGCTGTGCGAGGAAGTAACGGGCAAGCGCGAGGTCGACGTGATCGGCCGCAGCGCGTTCGAGCTGTTCATGAGCCCCGAGCAGGGCGCGCAGTCGCGCACCAACATCACCGGCTTTTTCGCGAGCAACCAGTCGTACGCGGTCGAGCGCTACATCAACACGGTCAACGGGCCGCGCCTGTTCCAGTTCCGCAACAAGTTCGTGCAGAGCGGCAGCGGCATCGACGAGCAGTTCCTGATCTGCTCGGGCATCGACATCACCGAGGAGCGCAACGCGCAGCAGCGGCTCACCGAGCTGGCGAACACCGACGTGCTCACCGGGCTGCCGAACCGCCATGCGATCAGCGAGCGGATCCGTGCGGCGATCGACGCGGAGAGCCCCGACACGCGCGGCCAGGTCGGGATCCTGTTCCTTGACCTCGACAACTTCAAGCGCGTCAACGATCACTACGGTCACATCACCGGCGACCGCCTGCTGCAGGACGTGTCGTCGATCATCAGCGGCTGCCTGCCGTCCGGCGCGACGCTCGCCCGGCTCGGCGGCGACGAGTTCCTCGTGCTGTTCGAGCACGGCACGCGGCCGCTGCTCGAGGCGACCGCGCAGATCATCCTCGAACGGCTGCGCACGCCGATCCACCTCGGGCTGATGGAGGTCTACACGAGCTGCTCGATCGGCATCGCGATGCATCCGCAGCATGGCGATTCGCTCGAGACGCTGATCCGCAGCGCCGACACCGCGATGTACGTCGCGAAGGAGGAAGGCAAGCACACGTACCGCGTGTTCTCGCTGGAGATGAACCAGAAGGTCGCGAAGTACATGTGGCTCGACACGAACCTGCGCAAGGCGCTCGAGGAAGAGCAGTTCGTGCTGCATTACCAGCCGGTCGTCGATATCGCGACGGGCGACGTGCACGGCGTCGAGGCGCTGATCCGCTGGCAGTCGCCCGATCGCGGGCTCGTCGCGCCGATCGAGTTCATTCGTTTCGCGGAGGAGTCGGGGCTGATCGCGCCGCTCGGGCGCTGGGTGATGCGCACCGCGGCCGCACAGGCCGCCGCATGGAAGGCGAAGGGGCTCGGCATCCGGATCGCGGTGAACGTGTCCGCGCGGCAGTTGCAGGACATGAACATCGTGCACCAGTTCGCGTCGATTCTCGACGGCGCGGGGCTGAAGCCCGGCCTGCTCGACATCGAGCTGACCGAAAGCTGCTTCATCGAGGACGAGGATTCCGCGATCGGGCTGATGCGGCAGTTCCGCCAGCTCGGCGCGGAGATCCATCTCGACGATTTCGGCACCGGCTATTCGTCGCTGTCGCAGCTGTCGCGCCTGCCGCTCGATGCGATCAAGCTTGATCGCACCTTCATCACGGGCATCGACCGCAACCCGCGCTCGCAGGCACTGGTGCGCTCGGTCGTGTCGCTCGCGAAGGCGCTGAATTTCGCGGTGATCGCCGAAGGCGTCGAAACGCATGCGGAAGCCGATTTCCTCAAGCAGCTCGACGTCGATCACGCGCAGGGCTACTACTACGCGCGGCCGATGCCGGCGCAGGCGTTCGAGGCGTGGCTCGCGGAGACGCGGAAGCTCAGGCTGATCGCCTGAGCCTCGTGCCCGCCCAGGCGCCGCCGCGTACCGGCGGCGCCGGTTCCATTACACCGTGCGCAGCTTCGACACGCGGCGGTTCTGCAGCATCACCAGGCGTTCCATGTACGCGAGGTCCTTCGGCTCGATCGTGAACGCCGCATGCACCCACGCTTCCGTGATGTCCATCAGCTCCGAGCGCGACAGCTGGAACACGCGCTCGCGGGCGCGCAGCATCGCGCGCACGCCGTTCAGCTTCGGTTTCGTCACGTCGATGAAGGTGCGCGTCGCGAGATACGCGTCGCCGGCGTCGAACGTCTGGTCGATCAGCCCGCGATCCTCGTACCACTCGGCCGCATGCGCCTCGCCGGTCGCGATCAGCGATTCCGCGAGGCCGCGGTTCGCCTTGCGCGCGACGAGCGAATAGCCGCCCATGCCCGGGAACAGGTTGAACGCGATCTCGGGAAACCCGAGCTTCACACCCTTCTGCGCGAGCACGTAGTGGTGCGCGAGCGCGGCCTCGAAGCCGCCGCCGAGCGCGCTGCCCTCGACCATCGCGATCGAGATCGCGCCGGTGCCGAAGCCCGTGTAGATCTCGTACACGCCGTCGATGCACGAGCGCGCGTAGGCCATCAGCTGGTCACGCCGGCCGCTGCGGATCGCGTCGACGAAGAAGCTCAGGTCGCCGCCGACGTTGAACAGCTCGGGGACGAGCGAGCCCGTCACCCAGAAGTCGAACGTGAGGCCCGAGTCGCGTGCGACGCGCGCGAGATGGATGATGTCGGTAACGAGTTGTTGGTTGAAGCACGGCCGCGGCTCCGATCGCAGCATCATCCACATGACGTTACGGCCTTCTTCGTAGAAGGCGGTCAGTTGCGACAGTTCGCCGGCTTCGTAAAACGGGCGGCACGCCGGATGGGATTGGAGTTGCATGGTATGTCCTCGTGAGATGTGGTTCTTGAAGACCATCGCGCCCGGCGCCACGCGGGGAATCGGGTTGCCCGCCGGGCGCCGGGCGCGAGGCATCGCCATTGTTGCGCGCGCACAAAAGACGAACTGCGGGGAACAACGCACGACCGGGACGCGGGCATCGATGGCGTTCGGACGGATAGGGCGGGCGAACGGATCGGGATCGGGAGGCGACGGCCGGCGTGCCGGACGGCGCCGATACGCGCGGAAAGTCGGAAGACGGCGATGGGCCGCACGGCTTGACGCTCGCCGGCACGTCACCCACACTGGATCGCACGACGGCCATCGGGCGGGTGGTCCGTCATGCGCGTGTCATGCGGGTACGACCTGTCGCGTGGGCGCGCAGTCCTGACGCCCGGTAACGAACGCGCGGAGAGTCGCGACGTGGCACGTTTTGCTTCCCGATGGGCCGGCTGTCTGTTCGCCTGCGCCGTTGCGCTCGGCGCGGGAATCGCCGCGGCCGGCACGCACGACTCGCACGACTCGCACGACTCGCGCGAGTCGTCCGGCGCGGAAGACGAAGCCCCCGTCACGCTCGTCAGCGACGTCCACGAATTCGTGATCCAGCACGACGGCTCGCTCGACGAGCACGACGATTCGATACTGCGCGCGAACAATGCGAACGGCATCGACGCGGTCGCGCAGCGCTACGTGTGGTTCGACAAGCATCTCGAGCAGGTCGATCTGCTCGCGGCCGAGACGATCGATCGCGACGGCGTCGCGCATCCGGTCGGCGCGGACGGCATCCGCGACGTGCAGGAGCCGCGCTCGGCCGGCGCGCCGACGTTCCAGGACGGGTTGTTGCGCACCGTCGTGTTCCCCGGCGTCGAAGCCGGATCGAGCACGCGCGTGGCGTTCCGCAAGACGCGCACGAAACCCGTCAATCCCGGCTACTTCGGCTACTACGTCGAGCCGTCGCGCGAGCCCGTCGACAGCCAGCGGCTGATCTTCGACGTGCCGGCCGACATGCCGCTGCATGCGGACGCGCGCGGCTACGTCGCGCTGCCGCCGGTCACGGCGAACGGCCGCACGCGTTATGAATTCGATTACCGGCACGGCCCGTACGACCGCATCGAGAGCGGCGCGGTCGGCTATCCGACCTACGGCGACCGGCTCGTCGTGTCGACGCTGCCCGACTACGCGGCCTTCGCCGCCCGCTACCGCAACGCGGCCGTCGACCCGAGCGCGGGCGATCCGACCGTCGTGCAACTGGCGCGCGCGCTCACCGCGGAGGCCGCCGATCCGCGCGACAAGGCGCGCATCCTGTACGACTGGGTGCAGGCGAACGTGCGCTATGTCGGGCTGTTTCTCGGCGAAACGGCCGCCGCGCCGCATCGCGTGACGGACATCCTGCGCAACCGCTACGGCGACTGCAAGGATCATGTCGCGCTGTTCGGCGCGCTGCTCGCGGCGGTCGGCATTCGCAGCGAGCCGGTGCTGATCAATCTCGGCGCCGTCTACACGCTGCCGTCGGTACCCGGTTACGGCGGCGGCGCGATCAATCATGCGATCACGTGGCTGCCCGACCTCGCGCTCTATGCGGACACGACGACGGCCGGCATCGCGTTCGGCTACCTGCCGCCGATCGTGATGGATCGTCCCGCGCTGCTCGTCGACACCGGTGTGCTGTCGCGCACGCCGGCCACGCAGCCGCGCGGCCGCATCGCGCGGGTCGGGATCGACGCCGCGCAACCGGGCGCCGCGCGTTTCAATGCATACGTCGAGGACAGCGGCTGGACGGCCGAACTCGAGCGGAACCTGTTTCGCCGGGCGCCGCACGATCGCATCGACGCGCTGGCGACCGAGCGTCTGAGGCAAAGCGGCCTGCGCGGCCGCGCGCAACTGTCGACCGGCGACCGGCGCGTGACCGAGGGGCCGTTCGACGTGACGGTCACCGGCACGCTCGATCATTTCGTGTGGCCCGACGGCACGACCGCGTTGCCCGCGCTGTCGAGCCTCACGGGCGGCATCGCGACGCAGGTCGAGAACTGGCTGGCCGAACCCGTGCGTACGCAGCCGTGGGGCTGCGTCGGCGGCACGTTCGACGAGACCGGGCAGATTGCACTGCCGGCGGATGTCGTCGTCACCGACCTGCCGACGGATGCGGACGTGCACGACCGCTTCGTCGCGTTCACGTCGCATTACGTGTTCGATGCGGCCGCGCGCATCGTCCAGGTCACGCGGCGGATGAAGGCGGATTTCGGTCGTCAGGTGTGCACGCCGGACGAATTCGCGGCGCTGCGTGGGGCGCTCGAACGCATCGAACGCGACACGCAGGCGCAGATCGTCGTGCGGGCGAAGCCGCGTTGAGCGGCGCGGGCACGACGTTCGCTACGCACGGGCGAATGGCCGCAACCGGCCAGCGTGCGGGAGGACATCATGACGGAACGGGATCACGAGATCGCCGAGCTCTCGAAGGATTTGCTGGGCCGGATCGTGCAGGGCACGATCGCGACCGGTGCAACGGTGAATGCGCAGCAGTGCGCGGCGCTTGCCGTGCAATGCGCGACGGCGCTGGTCGACAGGCTCGACGCGCGCAGCGGCGGCTGAACGCCGAAGTGACGCCAACCTGACGCCAGGCGACAATGCATGGCGCCGCGCGTCAGGCGTTACGCTTCGACACCGAGATCGCTCTCCGCGCGCACCGCGCCCGGCGGCTTGCCCACCACGCGCTTGAACGCGCGGCTGAACGCGGCCAGCGAACCGTAGCCGAGCCGGTACGCGACGGCTTCGATCGTCTCGCGGTCGCGCGCGATCCACTGCGCGGCGAGCCGCATCCGCAACTCGGTCAGGTAGCGCACGGGCGTCATCCCGGTCGCCGCGAGAAACCGCTCGGCGAACACCGAGCGCGACACGCCCGCTTCGGTCGCGAGCTCCGCGACGCTCCAGTTGCGGCCCGGCTCGCGATGCAGCGCGACGATCGCGCGACCGAGCTTCGGCTCGCGCAGCGCCTGCACCCAGCCCGTTGCGTCGCCGCAGCCGCACTCGACCCAGCCGCGCACGATGAACGCCGCGACCACATCCGCGAGCCGCGCGAGGATGCCCGCGAAGCCCGCGCGCGCCGTGCATGCTTCGCGCTCCATCGCATCGAGCATCGGGCGGATTTCCGGGTAGCGCGCGAGCAGCGTGCCGACGTGCATGAACTCGGGCATCGTGCCGACCAGCGGCTGCATGCCGCCGAGATCGAGCTCCATGCACGCGCTGAAGATCAGCGCATCGCCGGCGCCCGGTTCCGTCGTCGCGCAGGTCGCGGGCGACACGCCGGCCGACGCCACCGACGCCACCGTATCGCAGAGCGTCGCGACCTCGAAGCCGTTGATCTCGCGGCACGGCACATCGGGATCGGATACCAGCGCGTGCATGCCGCCATGCGGCAGCAGGATCGCGTCGCCGCCCTCGAGCCGCATCGTGGCGCCCGACGCGTCGCGCAGCAGCACGGGCCCGCGCACGACGAAATGGAACTGCGCGCGGCCCGGCGCATGGCCGAAGTTCAGCCCGAACGGCCGCGCGACCTGGATGCGGCGGTACTGCACGCCGCTCAGGCGCATCCCCAGCAGCAGCTCGCTGACGAGGTCGTGCGTGTCGGGAATCGGGGGCAGAAGGGGCTCGGACATAGCGAGATTCGGACGTTCGATCAATAAGCACGGATTGTATGTCATAGACCGTCCTGGCGTGGTTCCTTACGATACGCCCTCATCAGTACTTTCCCTAACCGACACGGAACCACGCATGAATCCCGGAATCTCCTCGGCCGCCTCGACGGCGGCCCCCCGCGAACCGGCCTGGGGCGCGGTATTCGCGATGGCGCTCGGCGTGTTCGGGCTCGTCACGGCCGAATTCCTGCCCGCGAGCCTGCTGACGCCGATGGCCGACAGCCTCGGCGTGACCGAAGGCGTGGCCGGGCAGGCCGTCACGGCCACCGCGACGGTCGCGCTCGTCACGAGCCTGCTGATCTCGGCACTGACGCGCACGATCGACCGGCGGCGCGTGCTGCTCGTGTTCTCGGTGCTGCTCGTCGCGTCGAACCTGGCGGTCGCGTTCGCGCCCAACCTGACGATGCTGCTGATCGGCCGCGTCGTGCTCGGCATCGCGCTCGGCGGTTTCTGGACGATGGCGACGGCCACCGCGATGCGGCTCGTGCCGACGTCGATGGTGCCGCGCGCGCTGTCGATCATCTTCAGCGGCGTGGCGGTCGCGACGATCGCGTCCGCGCCGATGGGCAGCTACTTCGGCCACCTGATCGGCTGGCGCAACGTGTTCCTGATCGCGGCCGTGCTCGGCGGCGTCGCGTTCGTGTCGCAACTCCTCACGCTGCCGTCGATGCCGCCGAGCGGCACGACGCGGCTGCGCACGCTGATCGACGTGCTGCGCCGGCCGACCGTCGGCCTCGGGATGTTCGCGACGATCCTCGTGTTCACCGGGCATTTCGCGTTCTTCACGTACCTGCGGCCGTTCCTCGAGCAGGTGGCCGGTGTCGGCGTGAACGGGCTGTCGGCGATCCTGCTCGGCTACGGCATCGCGAACTTCGTCGGCACGTCGCTGGCCGGCCGCGTGCTCGAACACCGGCTGCGGCCGATGCTGATCGGCATGCCCGCGTTGATGGTCGTGCTGGGCATCGCGCTCGTCGTGCTCGGCCGCGCGCCGGTGATCGACGCGGTGCTCGTCGCGTTGTGGGGGATGGCGTTCGGCGGCGTGCCGGTCGCGTGGTCGACGTGGGTCACGCGCACCGTGCCCGATGAAGCGGAGAGCGCGGGCGGGCTGATCGTCGCGGCGATCCAGCTGGCGATCGCGACGGGCGCGGCGGTCGGCGGCGTCGTGTTCGATGCGAACGGCGCGGCCGGCGTGTTCGTCGGCGCGGCCGTCGTGCTGGCGGTCGCGGTCGCGACGATCGTGACCGGCGTGCCGAAGCGCGTCGGCGTGGTCGCGTCCTGAGCGGCCGGGCGGCGCGCGCGGCACGGGCCGCCCGGCGATCGTCCACGCGTCAGGCGGCGCCGGCACCCGCGATGCGGTCGAGCGCCGCGAGCGCGTCCGCCGGCAGATCGAGGTCGGCTGCCGCGATGTTCTCGCGCAGATGCGCGACCGACGACGTGCCGGGAATCAGCAGGAGATTCGGCGCGCGGCGCAGCAGCCACGCCAGCGCGACCTGCATCGGCGTCGCGCCGGTACGGGCCGCCACGCCGGACAGCGTCGACGACTGCAGCGGCGAGAAGCCGCCGAGCGGAAAGTACGGCACGTAAGCGATGCCGTCGCGGGCAAGCGAGTCGATCAGCGCATCGTCGCCGCGATGCGCGATGTTGTAGTGGTTCTGCACGCAGACGATGTCGCAGAGGCGCCGGCCCTGCGCGACCTGCGCGGGCGTGACGTTGCTCAGGCCGATGTGCCGCACGAGCCCGCGCCGCTGCAGTTCGGCGAGCGTGGCGAGCGGCGCTTCGATCGATCCCTCGGCCGGCCCGTGCGGGTCGAACATGATGCGCAGGTTGACGACGTCGAGCACGTCGAGCCCCAGGTTGCGCAGGTTGTCGTGCACGGCCCGTTCCAGTTCGTCGGGTGCGAACGCGGGCAGCCACGACGCGTCGTCGCCGCGTCGCGCGCCGATCTTGGTGACGATCACGAGATCGTCGCGATACGGATGCAGTGCTTCGCGGATCAACTGGTTGGTCACGTGCGGGCCGTAGAAATCGCTGGTGTCGAGATGATCGACGCCGGATTCGACGGCTTCGCGCAAGACCTTCAATGCCGCGTCGCGATCCTTCGGCGGGCCGAATACCCCGGGCCCCGCGAGCTGCATCGCGCCGTAGCCGATGCGTTTGACGTGGCGATCGCCGAGCCTGAAGGTGGCGGTGGGGTGAATGTCGGGCATGACCGTACTCCTGTCGATGAGATGAATGCGCCCAGCATAGGGACGAGTCGTCTGCGCGATAAGCCGTCATAATCCGTACGGGCTGTACGAAAAGGCGAACAATGCAAACCGATCTGGGCGATCTGAACGCGTTCATGGCCGTGGCACGCGCCGGCGGATTCCGCGACGCCGCACGCATGACGGGCCTCAGCGCATCGGGGCTGAGCGAGGCCGTGCGCCGGCTGGAAGCGCGGCTCGGCGTGCGGCTGCTGCATCGCACGACGCGCAGCGTCGTGCCCACCGAAGCCGGCGAGCGCCTGCTCGCGCGCCTCGGGCCCGCGCTGACCGAAGTGGCGGCGGCGCTGGACGATATCGACGAATTCCGCGACCGACCGGCCGGCACGCTGAAGCTCAACGTGCCGGTCAGCGCATCGCGGCTCGTGTTGCCCGCGATCGTGCCGCGCTTTCTCGACGCGTACCCGGATATCCGGCTGGAAGTGATCGCCGACGAGAGTTTCGTCGACGTGCTGGCGGCCGGCTGCGACGCGGGCATCCGCTACGACGAACGGCTCGAGCAGGACATGATCGCGGTGCCGATCGGGCCGCGCGTCCAGCGGTTCGCGACCGCGGCGGCGCCCGGTTATCTCGACCGGCACGGCCGGCCGCGGCATCCGCGCGACCTGCTCGACCACAAGTGCCTGCGCGGGCGCTTCGCGAGCGGCGCGATGCTGCCGTGGGAGTTCGAGCGCGACGGCGAAGTCGTGCGGGTCGAGCCGGCCGCCGGGCCGCTGCTGGTCCAGATCGGCGGCGCGTCGGAGTTGCTGGTCGATGCGGCGCTCGCCGGTACGGGCATCCTGCATCTGTTCGAAGAGTGGGTGCGCCCGCATTTCGACAGCGGCGCGCTCGAACGGGTGCTCGAACCGTGGTGGCGGCCGTTCCCGGGGCCTTTCCTGTACTACCCGGGGCGGCGGCTCGTGCCGCCGGCACTGCGCGCGTTCATCGATTTCATCAAGGCATCCTGAGTATTGCCCGGTGCATCCGCGCGTGCGTCGAGCAACTGCCGGGCTGCGTCGTCGATCGCGCGGCCGACCGATTCACGATGCACGCGCCGCAGCAGGCTGCGCGACACGACGCCCCGGTCGGCGACGAACGGCTGCATGCCGAGCCGAGCGAACCTCGGATGCGGCAGGTTGCGTGGCCCTTCGCGCGGAGCCATGTCGATGCCACAGCCGAAACAGCCCGGTGCCGCATCGTTGGTCATCGGCACGTCCCGGTGGCGGCCCATCACGATCGCCCGAATGGCTGCGCGGCACCACCCGCAGCGTAGGCGGTGCGCACGCCGTGCGCGACCGTCCCGCGCATCCGCTAGCGGCTTTCCTTGATCATCGACGCGAGCGTCTTCATGGCCTGCAGGTACGGATACGGCCCGTGGCTGATGCGCGCCACGCCGTAGTCGGCGAGTTCCGCGAGCGTCGGCGCTTCCGACACGCGCATCACGTTCACGGGCAGCGGCGATGCGGCCGTCAGCGCGCGGATGAGCGCCGGCGAGCGAAGACCCGGCACGAACAGGCCGTCGGCACCGGCCGCCGCGTAGGCACGAGCGCGCGCCAGCGTTGCCTCGAGCAGGCGTTCGTCGTGCGCCTCGGCCGCGGCCGTGAAGAACACGTCGGTGCGCGCGTTGATGAAGTAATCCGCGCCCGCGCGATCGGCCGCCTGCCGTGCCGCCGCGAGACGGGCTGCCGCTTCGTCGACGTCGCGCAGTGCGCCCGTCGCGGGAATACTGTCTTCGAGATTGCAGCCGATCGCGCCGGCCTGGATGCTCAGCGTGATCGTGTCGCCGACATCCTCCGGCCGCTCGCCGTATCCGCTTTCGAGATCGACGGTGACGGGCAGGCTCGTCGCGCGCGTGATCCGTTCGAGCACCTCCATCATCAGCGCGCGCGGCATCTGCTCGCCGTCGGTGAAGCCGTTCGCCGCCGCGACCGACCAGCTGCCGGTCGCCAGCGCGACGGCGCCCGCGTCGGCCGCCGTGCGCGCGCTGCCGGCATCCCACACGTTGAACAGCGCCAGCGGCTGGCCCGCGCGGTGTAGCGACCGGAACGTCGCGCCTTTCTCATTGCTGCCCATGCTTGCTCCTCCTGGTGAAAACCGGATCGGTCGTCGTGCCGAACGATACTGCCACGGTATCGAGCGCCGCGAGGAAATCGCGCGCGTCGAACAGTTCGCCGAGGCTGCGCACGCCGCCTGACACCCGCGTCTTGCCGGTGACCAGGCGCACGGCCGCCTCGACGATGATCGGCGCGCTGACCGCGTAGATGTCGCGGCCCGACGCGATCGCGCGATGCGTCGTGCCGCCCTGCGCGACGATCGCGTCCATCGCGAATTGCTGGGCCGAGCGGCCCAGTGCGTCGGCCGGCGCGGGCGGCGGCGTGGCGGCATCGCGCACGTCGCGCAGCGCGCGCGTCGCGAGCCAGGAATCGATCGTATCGATACGCAGATGACGCGCCAGTGTCATGACTTCCGAAAACGGCAGCAGCGTCACGTCGACAGTACCGATCGGCGGCGGAAACGGCCACACGCGCTCGCGTGCGGCCGATGGCACCGGCGTCGGCTTTCCGCCTTGCTGCACGAGCCTCACCGCGCGATTGCGTTCGCCCGTCACGCGCGTGCCGCGCGTCGGGTGCCAGCGGTCGAGCCCGGTCGCGATGTCGACGCGGTCGATCGGCCGATCGCGGTCGGCGACCGCCGTGACGAGCAGGTCGGCCAGGCCGCCGTAGAACGCGGCGGCCGGCACGACGGTCAGGTTCGCGGCCCGCGCGCGGGCGTCGACGTGTTCGGTCAGCGCCAGCACCGACGGCTGTTCGGCCGTCAGGTCGAGATAGGGGATGCCGGCGCGCAGCGCCGCCTCGGCCAGCGGCAGCGCGGTATCGAGGTAGGGGCCCGCGCAGTTGATCAGGGCATCCGCGCCGCGCAACGCGGCGTCGAGCGCGGCCGCATCGTCGATCGCGGCGACGCGCGCCGGCGCCGCATCGGCGCCGTCTTCGGCAAGCCGCGCGGCGTCGCGGCCGACGCGGAGCGCGCGAAGGCCGCGCCGGGCCAGCTCGGCCACCACGAACCGCCCGGTGTGACCGGCGGCGCCATAGACTGCAACCGTCATTCGATCGTCCATGACCCAATCCGATACAGAACGGTCTGTTTTATAGTACAGACCTGTAGCGTCGTCAAGATCACGGTGCTATGATCGGAGCCCCTGTTGCGGTAACGGCGGCCAGGACGGCCGGGCTTCGATGAAAAAGGACATGGATGCACACGGGAGCGTGCCCGATACGCGCGAACGCATTCTGCAGACGGCCAGCGCGCTGTTCTACCGGGAAGGCACGCGCGCGGTCGGCGTGGACCTGATCGTCGCGCAGGCGGGCGTCGCGAAGACGAGCCTGTATCGTCATTTCGCGACGAAGGACGACCTGATCAAGGCGTTCCTGTTGCGCGAGGACGCCGATTTCTGGGCGCATTGGGATGCGGTGGCGCAGCGCTACAAGCGCACGCCGCGCGAAGAGCTGGACGCGCAGCTTCAATGGCTGGGCGAGCGCATCGAGCGGCCCGGCTATCGCGGCTGCCCGCAGATCAACATCGCCGCGGAATACGCGGACGACAGTCATCCGGCCCGCAAGGTCGCGGTCGCGCACAAGCAGGAACTGCGGCGCCGGTTGACGGAGCTGGCGGGCGCGCTGCGGGTCGACGACCCGGAAACCTTCGCGCTGCGGCTCGCGACGGTCATCGACGGCGCGCTGAGCAGCGGTCGGGCGCTGCACGCGTACGGGGCCGCGCGGTTCCTGCAGGAATTCGCGCAACTGCTGTTGCCGAAGAAGGGCAGGAAGTAAGCGCGCCCGCCACCGGGTTCGCGCGCCGGTTCAGCCGGGTGTCGACGGATCGACCGACAGCATGCGCAACTGGCCGCGCAACCGATCGACGTCGCCCGGCGCGAAAGGCTGCTCGATCTCGGCATGCGTTTGCTGCCACAACGGGAACGCTTCGGCCAGCAGGTCGCGGCCGGCCGGCGTCAGTTCGAGCAGGCGGCTGCGGCGGTCGTCCGGATCCTGCGCGATCGTGACGAGGCCGCGCCGCTCGAGCGGCTTGAGCGCGGCCGTGAGCGTGGTGCGGTCCATCGCGAGCAGCGACGCGACCGATTTCATCGGGGCCGGTTGCGGCCGGTTCAGCGACATCAGCAGCGAAAACTGGCCGTTGGTGAGATCGAGCGGGCGCAGCACATCGTCGAAGATGCGCGCGAGATTGCGCGCCGCGCGCTGCATGTGCAGGCACAGGCAGCAATCGCGCACCATCAGCGTCGTTTCGAAAGGAAGCGTTTCTTTTCGTGCCATGTTGCAATTATGTTGATATCAACCTATTGTGTCAAGGTCAAGGGGCGGCAGCCCGCCGCGTCCGTCATCGGAGGAGCAGGCATGAGTGCGCAACAGCAGTTGTATCTCGCCGTATTTCTCGGAACGAAGGATAGCCCGGCCATGAAGGCGTGGGTGGCGCTGTCGGAGGCGGAGCGGCGCACGCGCGAGCGGGACGGCATTGCCGCATGGCATGCGTGGGTCGACCGGCATCGCGATGCGATCGTCGAGATGGGCGGGCCGCTCGGCAAGACCAAGACCATCGACGCGACCGGCATCAAGGACGCCGCCAACGCGCTGAGCGGGTTTACCGTCGTGCGCGCGGCGTCGCACGACGCGGCGGCCGCGATGTTCGAGGGCCATCCGCATTTCACGCTGTTCCCGGGCGTGTCGGTCGACGTGATGCCCGTGCTGGCGATTCCCGGTGCGTGAGCGACCCGTCCTGCCGGGTGCCGCGCGTCGCGTCGATGCGCGCTGGCCGCCCTGCGGACTGATTCCCGACATTCTGGATGGAGACTGGCGATGAAGCTTTACGGATTTGCCGGCACGCGCTCGCAGCGTGCGTTATGGGGGCTGAAGGAACTCGATGCGGATTTCGAATTCGTGTCGGTCAATCTGCTCCAGGGCGAGCACAAGCGGCCCGACTTCCTGCGCCTCAACCCGGCCGGCAAGGTGCCCGTGCTGGTGGACGGCGACCTCGTGATTCCCGAGTCGGCCGCGATCGTGCTGTATCTCGCGGACAAGTATCCGGAAAAAGGGCTGCTGCCGGCGGATCCGGCGCTGCGCGCGGAGGCCTACCGGTGGGTCATGTTCGCGGTGACGGAGCTCGAGCAGCCGCTGTGGCGGATCACGCGGCATTCGTTCCTCTATCCGCCGGAGAAGCGCTCGCCGGCCGATATCGCGCTGGCGCGCGAGGATTTCACGACGATGGCCGCGCTCCTCGACAAGCATCTCGAGGGGCGCGAATTCATCGTCGGCGATGCGCTGACGGTGGCCGATTGCGTGACGGTCTACCTGATCGACTGGGCGAGCGAATGCCGACTGATCGAACCGTTCCCGCAGTTGCGCGCGTATCTCGACCGGCTGTACGCACGGCCGAAGGCGCCGCAGCGGATCGCGGACGCACGCAAGGCCGCATGACGCCACGAGGCGGGCATGCGCCGCGCCCGGCGGCGGTCACGACCCGTCGTCGGGGCCGCCGAGCGCGCGGCACAGCATCGACAGGTCGCGCAGCGTGAGGTGCGGCGTCGCGGCCTGCCGCGGCGTGTGGTCTTCTTCCGGACGAGGATCGCGCACGACCCAGGCGGCCTGAAGCCCCGCGTTCAGTGCGCCGACGACGTCGAGGTGGAAATCGTCGCCGACATGCAGCAGTTCGGCCGGACGCACGTCGAGTGCGTCCGCCGCCGCGTGGAAGATCTCGGGTTCCGGCTTCGCGAAGCCGAATGCCCGCGCGCTGAGCGTCGTGCGGAAGAATTCGCCGCCGCCGGTCAGCCGGAGATCCGCGTTGCCGTTGGTCACGGCAATCAACGGAAAGCGCGCGCTCAGCCACGTCAGCGCGGGCCACGCGTCGTCGTAGAATTCGACGCGATTCCGGGCGGCATAGAACACGTCGTACGCGGCGTCGGTCAGCGCGACGTCTTCGTTCGCGCGCGCCAGCGCCAGCCGGATCGAGCCGATTCGCATCGCGCGAAAGTCGCCGGCGAGGTCCGGGCGCAGCCGTTCGTATTCCTCACGGAGTTCGCTCAATGCCTGTTGCGTGGGCAGCACGCTCGCCGTATTGGGCGCGTGTTCGATCAGCCACGCGCGCAGCATCGCCTCGGCTCGGACGACCGACGGCCCGAACGGCCACAGGGTGTCGTCGAGATCGAACGAGAGGGCGGACACTTTGGCGAGACGCATGGCGGTCGAGCGATAAGGGTGGCTTACCACGGCCACGGAACGGAGGTTCCGGCGCCGTTGTCGATGGCGTGCCGATACAGGAAGCGCGCGACGGTCAGATCCTGAAGCGCGAGCCCCGTCATGTCGAACACGGTGATGTCGTGCGCGGCACGGTCGACCGACGCCGCACCGGCGAGGATGTCACCGATTTCGGTGCGCGGCAAATCGGGCGCCCACTGGCACTCGCCGATGCCGCGCGCCTGATCGTGATCGTCGACGAAAATGCGCGCGCGTTCCAGCACGCCGGCCGGGAGTTCGCGCTTGCCCGCGGTATCGGTGCCCACGCAGGTCAGATGGGTGCCCGGTTGCACCGCATCCGCGTCGAACAATGCGCCGCCGCCGGGCGTGGCCGTGATCACCACGTCGCTGTCGGCTACCGCGTCGTTCCGCTCGCGCGCGACGCCGATCGTGCAGCGCGTCAGGAAGGCCGATTCGAACGCCGGGTCCGGCTCGCCGCCGACGTTCACGTACCGCACCGTGCACCGTTGCGGCAGCAGCCTGAGTGCATAGTCGAGCTGCACGCGCGCCTGCACGCCCGTGCCGAACACGCAGATCCGCGTGCTGTCGCGGCGGGCCAGCTGTTGCAGCCCGAGGCCGCCGGCGGCGCCGGTTCGCGCGGTGGTGATCGCGTTGCCGTCCAGGATGCACAGCGGGCGGCCCGTGGCCGGATCGAACAGCGCGACGGTGGCCTGATGCGGCTCGCCGCCGGCGCGCCGGTTGCCGGGCCAGAACCCGGCCGCCTTGAAACCGAGCAGGTCCTGGCCCGCGACGTCGCCCGACTTGATACCGAACACGCCGCCGGTATGCAGCTTCTCGCGCACCACCGGAAACACGCGCCCGGCCCGCTGGCTGTGCAGCACGAAGGCTTCGCGGACCGCCGCCATCACCTGTTCGGCCCGAAGGGCGGGTTCGACGGCGTCGCGGTCGAGAAGAAGGAGTCGGGCGTCTGTCGGCATGTCGGGTACGCCTTTGCGGCGTAGCGTGAGGCGGAAAGGTTTAAAGTTTGTCCAGATTTGGATAAATAGTCAATGCGTGTGCCAAGCGGCGCGGATGACGGGGCTCGCCTACCACCCGTAGAAGCGCGGCCAGGTCTGCGCGAGGCCGTCGGCGTCGACGGCTTGGTATTCCGGGTGTTGCGCGCCGGTGGCGCACGCGTGATTCGGCAGGATGCGCAGGCGCGTGCCGATCGGAAACCGCTGCGCGATGCCCGTGTCCGGCGCACCCGTGCACGACACGATCCCGTGCTCCTGGTTGGCCGCGCTCATCACGTAGTCGCCGAGCACGTCGCCGCCTTCGGTGCAGACCAGCCCGTAGCCGAAGTCGCGCGCCTGGCGCTGCGTGCCGCGGTCGCGGCTCATCGCCATCCAGCCCGCATCGACGATCGCCCAGCCTTTCTCTTCCTGATGGCCGATCACGGTGGTCAGCACCGACAGCGCGATGTCCGACAGGTCGCACACGCCGATGTTGTGCATCACGAGATCGAACATCGCGTACACGCCCGCGCGCACCTCGGTCACGCCGTCGAGGCGTTGCGCGGACAGCGCGGTGGGCGTCGAGCCGATGCTCACGACCGGGCAGGGCAGCCCGGCCGCTGTCAGGCGTTCCGCGGCCCGCACGGTGCGGCTGCGCTCCTGTTCGGCGATCGCGACCAGCGCGTCGTGCGTGTCGCATTCGTAGCTGGAGCCCGCATGGGCCAGCACGCCGCCGAGCAGCATGCCGCCGTCGACCAGCGCGCGGCCGACGTCGATCAGCAGGTCGGCGTCGGGCAGGATGCCCGAGCGGTGGCCGTCGACGTCGACCTCGATCCATACCTCGAAGCGCTCGTCGTGTGCGCGCCCGAATTCGGCGATGGCGAGGGCCGCCGGCAGGCTGTCGGCGACGATCTTCAGGTCGCAGCCTTGCCGGCGCAGCGCAAGCGCGTGGCCGAGCTTGGCGGGCACCATGCCGACCGCGTAGACGATGTCGCGGATGCCGCCCGCGAAGAACTGTTCGGCTTCCTTGAGCGTCGACACCGTGATGCCCTGCGCGCCGGCCGCGATCTGCGCGTCGACGACGGGCCGGCACTTGGTGGTCTTGACGTGCGGCCGGAACGTGACGCCGAGTGCGTCCAGATGCGCCTGCATGCGCGCGATGTTGCGATGCATGCGGCCGACATCGATCAATGCGGCCGGGGTGTTGAGGGTGTGAAGGTCCACGAGGCGTTCGATGGCGAGGTTGTCGACGCGGACACAGTAGGGCAGTTGGCGCGCATCGTGTTTAACGCCGCGCTAATCTGCCATTAAGCGCGATTTAATCTGTCGAATCGCTCAGGCCTTGCCACGCCACGGCGGCGGATCGAGAAACCGCCGCGCGGCTTCGAGAAAGACCCGTTGTCGCGCGGAGCGGCCGGTACGGGACGGCAGCAGTGCCGTTACCGGCGCGGGCGGTAGGCGCCAGTCCGGCAACAACCGGACGAGCTTGCCGCTCGCCAGCAACGGCGCGACATCCCACTCGGAGCGTTCGACGATGCCGAGCCCGGCCAATGCCCATTCGGTGATGACGGTGCCGTCGTTCGACGACAGCGCGCCGGTCACGCGAATGACGACAGACCGCCGCGACTCGCCGTTGACGTCGCCGCCGGGCGAGAAGCGCCAGCGCGGGATGTCCTCGTCGTTCTCGCGCAGACACAGGCAGTCGTGGCGCGCGAGGTCGGACGGATGATTCAGGTCCTTGATGCGGCGTGCGTAGCCCGGGCTCGCGCACAGGAAGCGCTCGTTGGGCGCGAGCGGATAACCGACCCACGAAGAAGACTTGAGGCTGCCGACGTGGACGACCACGTCCGCCCCGGATGCGCTGGTCAACGGGCTGTCCGACAGGTGCAGCGAGATTTCGAGCTTCGGATGCGCACGCTGCACGTCGCGCACGATCCGCGCGACGTACTTGCGCCCGAAGCCGAGCGGGGCGACGACGCGCAGCGTGCCCTGCACGTCGCCATGATCGCCCGCGATGCTGGCCGGCAACGCCTCCATGCGTTCGAGTATGCCGACGGCTTCCTGATACAGCCGCTGCCCTTCGTCGGTCAGCGCGATCCCTTTCGGCTGCCGCACGGCGAGCCGCGCGTTCAGGCGCGCTTCCATCCGCTGCAGGCGAATCGTCACGGCGGGCGGCGTGAGATCGAGCAGGCGCGCGGCGGCGGCCAATGAACGCGACGCGCCGATCGCGCGGACGAGTCGCAGGTCGTCGAGGTCGAGCATTTATTTCATGGCTCTCGATGCGGTAAGTGCCGGACATTAAACCGCACATCGGGCGACGAAGCCATCGGCGGCGATGCGACCTGCCGCGCGAGGTTCCGTCACGCGCCGAGCCCGAAGATCAGCGACCGGTGTACGCCCACGCCGGCCGCATACACGCCGGCGACGCTCGTCCGCTTCCACGCGTCGACGCGAATCGCGTGGCCCCGCGGCCCTTCGTCGAACGCGCAGCCGAGCTGCTGTGCAAGGTCGCTCGCCATCCCGGTGCGCGCGCCGGCGAACAGTGCGTCGATCGGCACGACCGTCGCGCGGCCGGCTTGCCGCCGCTGTTTTCCGACCGGGTACCCGAGGACGCGCTCGAATGCCCGGGTCGAGCAGGCCGTCGACGCGCATCTGTCGGCCACGCGGAAAGACGCCGAAGCGTCGCTGCCGGCGCGCTTCGGCGAGGTCACGCTCGGCATGCTGTCGCGCGATTTCGAAGCGAAGGCGGCCCGGCTGCGCCAGCCGCGCTGACGCGCCGCAGCATCGCAACCGCTCACGCTTGACGGGTGATCGGGCGCGATTCCGCACGGCCGAACACGCGGCCGAAACCGCCGCGCCGCGATGTTCTGTCCCCCAACTTCTGCCCGGTTCGCCCGCCACAGGGCAAAATACGGGTTTTCCGCACCCGCGAGGGCGCGACCGAATCACGCGCCGGGCGGCGGCAGTGCGTCATCCGCACGCCGTCGCCGGGCGCCCAGGCAAGATCGCTCGCCATGGCGCGAGCCCACAGGAGTCCAGACCCCATGCCCGAATCCAACCTGTCCTTCTTCGGCCGGCTGTCGCTGGCCGTCGGCACGTTCTTCTCCGTGCTCGGCAACCGCGAGTTCGCGGCCGGCGTGCTGCGCGTGCGCGATGGCGCCCCGGCACCGGTCGCCCCGGCCCCGGCTGCCGCGCCCGTTGCACCTGCGCCCGCACCCGTGAAGGCGCCGGCGCCCGAGCTGCGCGAAGCGAGCCCGCAGGCCGCGCTGCAACTGCTCGGCCTGCTGCAGCGCGATGCACGCTTCATCGACTTCGTCGAGGAAGACATCGCCGGCTACGCGGACGCCGACATCGGCGCGGCCGCGCGCCTCGTGCACGACGGCTGCCGCGCCGCGCTGCGCGAACACTTCACGATCGTGCCGGTGCGCGACGAAGCCGAAGGCAGCCGCGTGACGCTGCCGGCCGGCTTCGACGCGACGGCCGTGCGCGTGACGGGCAACGTGGTCGGCGCCGCGCCGTTCACGGGCACCGTCAGCCATCGCGGCTGGCGGGTGGCCGACGTGCGCCTGCCGAAGCTGACGGGCAGCCACGACGCCTCGGTGGTCGCACCGGCGGAGGTGGAACTGTGAGCGATCCGCGCTATTCGATCGGTATCGACCTCGGGACGACCCACTGCGCGTTGTCGTATGTCGACAGCAGCGCCAGCGACGGCGAAAACATCACGCAGCAGGTGCTGCCGATCGCGCAGCTGACCGCGCCCGGCGCGCTGGAATCGCGCGACCTGCTGCCGTCGTTCCTCTACCTGCCGCATGAAAGCGAGCTGACGCAGGGCGACCTGACGCTGCCGTGGACGGCCTCGCGCGGCTTCGCGGTCGGCGAGATGGCGCGCACGCGCGGCGCCGGCACGCCGATCCGCCTCGTGTCGAGCGCGAAGAGCTGGCTGTGCCATCCGGGCGTCGACCGCCGCGCGGCGATCCTGCCGAGCGATGCGCCGCCGGAAGTGGCGCGCGTGTCGCCGCTGGAAAGCTCGATCCGCTACCTGACGCACCTGCGCGAGGCGTGGGACCACGCGCATCCCGACGCGCCGTTCGCCGACCAGGACGTGACGGTCACGATTCCCGCGTCGTTCGACCCGGCCGCGCGCGAACTGACGGCCGAGGCCGCCCGTGCCGCCGGCTATTCGCGGATGACGCTGCTCGAGGAGCCGCAGGCCGCGCTGTACAGCTGGATCCAGAAGAGCCAGGGCGGCTGGCGCAAGCAGGTGCAGGTCGGCGACCTGATCCTGTGCGTCGACGTCGGCGGCGGCACGACCGACCTGTCGCTGATCGCGGTGGTCGAGCGCGACGGCAATCTCGAACTGCACCGCGTGGCGGTCGGCGAGCACATCCTGCTCGGCGGCGACAACATGGACCTCGCGCTCGCGCACGTGGTCGCGCGCAAGCTCGCGCAGCAGGGCACGCAGGCCGATCCGTGGCAACTGCGCGCGCTGACGTACGCGTGCCGTTCGGCGAAGGAAACGCTGCTGTCCGACCCGACGACCGACGCGGTGCCGCTCGTCGTGCCGAGCCGCGGCTCGAAGCTGATCGGCGGTTCGATCCGCACCGAGCTCACGCGCGCCGAACTGACGCAGACGATCCTCGACGGTTTCTTCCCGCAGGTCGATGCGGGCGCGCGCCCGGTGAGCCGCGCGCGGGTCGGCCTGACGCAGCTCGGCCTGCCGTATGCGCAGGACGCAGGCATCACGCGTCATCTCGCGGCGTTCCTCGGCCGCCAGGTCGCGGCGCTCGATTCGCTCGAAGGCGTGCAGCGCACGCTGCCGCAAGGCGCGACGTTCCTGCATCCGACCGCCGTGCTGTTCAACGGCGGCGTGTTCAAGTCGACGCTGCTCACGCAGCGCGTGCTCGATACGCTCAACAGCTGGCTCGCGGCCGAAGGCGCGCCGCCCGCCCGCCTGCTCGAAGGCGCGGATCTCGATCTCGCGGTCGCGCGCGGCGCGGCGTACTACGGCTACGTGAAGCGCGGCCGCGGCGTGCGCATTCGCGGCGGTACGGCGCGCGCGTACTACGTCGCGATCGAATCGGCGATGCCTGCCGTGCCGGGGCTCGAACCGCCGGTACAGGCGCTGTGCGTCGCGCCGTTCGGGATGGAAGAGGGCTCGGACGCGGCGCTGCCGCCGCAGGAGTTCGGCCTCGTCGTCGGCGAACCGGTGCAGTTCCGTTTCTTCGGTTCGTCGGTGCGCCGCCAGGACCAGGTCGGCACGCTGCTCGACTACTGGTCGCCGGAGGAGCTGCAGGAGCTGGAGGAAATCCAGGCGACGCTGCCCGCCGAAGGCCGCACGGTCGGCGAAGTCGTGCCGGTGAAGCTGCACGCGCGCGTGACCGAGGCCGGCACGCTCGAACTCGAGGCGATCCCGAGCGGCACGAACGAGCGCTGGAAGGTCGAGTTCGACGTGCGCGGCGCCGCCTGAGCGCGATGAAGCGTTATACGGTCGGCATCGACCTCGGCACGAGCAATACGGTCGTCGCGTACGTCGAGGCCGGTTCCGACGCGATCCGCGTGTTCGACGTCGAGCAACTGGTCGGCCCCGGCGCGGTGGCCGCGCAGCCGCTGTTGCCGTCGGTGCGTTATCACCCGGCCGCGGGCGAGCTGCCGCCGGATGCGCTGCGGCTGCCGTGGGCGGCCGATGCGCGAGCGAACGCCGCCGGTGCGCCGCCGGCCGTGATCGGCCGCTACGCGCGCACGCTCGGCGCGCAGGTGCCGGGCCGGCTCGTGTCGAGCGCGAAGAGCTGGCTGTCGCATGCGGCGGTCGACCGGCTCGCGCCGATCCTGCCGTGGGGCGCGGCCGACGGCGTCGACAAGGTGTCGCCGGTCGACGCGAGCGCGAGCTACCTCGCGCACGTGCGCGACGCATGGGACACGCGTTTTCCCGATGCGCCGCTCGCTAAGCAGGACGTGATCCTGACGGTGCCCGCGTCGTTCGACGACGGCGCGCGCGCATTGACGGTCGAGGCCGCGCGGCGCGCGAAGCTGCCCGCGCTGCGGCTGCTGGAAGAGCCGCAAGCCGCGTTCTACGACTGGCTGTACGGCCAGCGCGACACGCTGCGCGATACGTTCGCCGCGGCGCGGCGCGTGCTGATCTGCGACGTCGGCGGCGGCACGACCGATCTCACGCTCGTCGATGTCGCGCCGGGCGGCGACGGCGAGCCGGCCTTCACGCGCGTCGGCGTCGGCAATCACCTGATGCTCGGCGGCGACAACATGGACCTCGCGCTCGCGCGCCTGGTCGAGACGCGGCTGACCGAGCCCGGCACGCGATTGTCGGCCGCGAGCCTGTCGCAGCTCGTCGAGCGCTGCCGCGCGGCGAAGGAGCGGCTGCTCGGCGACGACGCGCCGGCGTCCGTCACCGTCACGCTGCTCGGCGCGGGCAGCCGGCTCGTCGGCGGCGCGCGCTCGGCCGAGCTGACGCGCGACGAAGTCGAACGGATCGTCGTCGACGGGTTCTTTCCGCAGGTCGAAGCGGGCGAGCTGCCCCGCCGGGCACGCGCCGCGATCGTCGAATTCGGCCTGCCCTATGCGAGCGACGCGGCCGTCACGCGCCACGTCGCGGCGTTCCTGACGCGTCATGCGGAAGGCCCGCTGCCCGACACGCTGCTCCTCAACGGCGGCGTGTTCCGCGCGGGCGCACTCGCCGACCGTCTCGCGCGGACGCTCGGCGCGTGGCGCGGCGCGCCGCTCGACGTGCTGCACAACGCGCATCCGGACGTGGCCGTCGCCCGCGGCGCGGTCGCGTACGGGCTCGCCCGCGCCGGACAGGCGCCGCGCATCGGCGGCGGGTCCGCGCGCAGCTATTTCCTCGTGCTCGACGACGGCGCGGCCGATGCCGCCGCGCGCGGCGTCTGCCTGCTGCCGCGCGGCACGGAAGAGGGCCGCGAGATCCGGCTCGACGAGCGCACGTTCGCGCTGCAGCTCGGGCAACCGGTGCGTTTCCACCTCGTGTCGACGGTGGCCGAAACCCGGTACCAGCCCGGCGATCTCGTCGATCTCGACGGCGGCGATTTCGTGCGGCTGCCGCCGATCGCGACGGTCGTCGATGCGAAGGCGGGCAGCGACGCCCGCGAAACGCCGGTGAAGCTCACGGCGTCGCTGACCGAGGTCGGCACGCTCGAAATGCATTGCATCGCGACCGACGACGCAACACGCCGCTGGAAGCTCGAATTCCAGCTGCGCGGCGATGCGCCGGTGCATGGCGACGATGCGGGGCCCGCGCGGCATCCGCGTGCCGACCAGGCGATCGAGCTGATCGAGCGCTCGTTCGGCAGCAAGGCCGCCGGCGTTGCGCCGAAGGACACGCGCCGGTTGCGCGCACAACTCGAACAGGTGCTCGGCGCGCGCGAGGCGTGGGACGTGGCGCTCGCGCGCGAGCTGTTCGACGCGTTGCTCGCGCGCGCCCGCCGCCGCCGCCGCTCGGCCGATCACGAGCGCGCGTGGCTGAACCTGGCCGGTTACTGCCTGCGCCCGGGCTTCGGGCATCCGCTCGATGCGTGGCGCATCGAGCAGCTGTGGCCGCTGTTCGACGACGGGATTCAGTACGTGACCGACGCTCAGGTGTGGTCCGAGTGGTGGACGCTGTGGCGGCGCGTGGCCGGCGGCCTCGACGACGATGCGCAGACGCAGGTGCGCGACGCGATCGCGTTCCTCGAACCGTCCGACGACAAGCGCCGCAAGCTGCCGTTCGATCCGGCCAAGGTCGGCCCGGCCGACATGACGCGACTGTCCGCCTCGCTCGAACGGCTGCCCGTCGAGCGCAAGGTCGAGCTGGCCGAACGCCTGATCGCGCAGTTGCAGAAGCCGGCCGAGCGCGCGTTATGCGCGTGGGCGCTCGGGCGTATCGGCGCGCGTCGGCCGTTCTATGGCAGCGCGCACGGTGTCGTGCCGGCGGAAGTGGCCACGGGCTGGCTCGATGCGCTGTTCGCGCTCGACTGGAAACAGGTCGAGCCGGCCGCGTTCGCGGCGGCGCAGATTGCACGGATGACGGCCGATCGTTCGCGCGATTTGCCGGACGAGACGCGCGAGGCCGTCATCAAGCGCCTGTCGGCCGCGAACGCGTCGGCGGCCTGGATCGACATGGTGCGCGAAGCGATCGCGTTCGACGAAGCCGACACGGTGCGGGTGTTCGGCGAGACGCTGCCGGCCGGGTTGAAGCTGCTGGCGGGGTGAGCGGCGCGGTGAGGCGACGGTATCGTCTGGATACCTGAGCATGCCGTCGATGCTCACGGATTCGACGACCTTGAAAAAACGGCTGCCGATGCATAGGTAGCCGTTTTCGTTTGTACGAATCGTGCGGCGGTCAGACCTGCGCCATCGCTTCACGCAACGATGCGACCGACTCCACCGCGATCGCGTTCGGCGCAACGGCCCGCCGCGCGAGATGAATCCCCGCGAGCATGCAGCGCACCGACCCGCCGGCCAGTTCGATCGTCGGCACGTCGAGCGGCAGCAGCCGCGCGGAGCGTTCGATGACCGTGCGCTGCGCGTGCGTGAGGCAATCGAACGCGCGCCGCGACAGCGCGAGCACGCGTCCCGCCTTTCCTGACAACTCCAGCGTATTGCCCGCGAAATTCGCGATCTGCGACGGATCGAGCGCGATCACCGCGCGCCCCGTTTCGGTCAGGCGCTGCGCGATTTCGCCGCGGCGCCGGCTGTCGGCGATCAGGTCGAGGCCGACCATCGCGAACTCGGTCGCGACGCTCATCATCACGTTCGTGTGATAGATCGGCCGCCCGTCGGCGTCGGCCGTATCGAAGCAGATCGGCTCGAAATTGAAGTGCGTGCAGAAGCGTTCGAGCGCGACCGGATCGGCGCGGCGCGAGCGCGCGGTGTAGGCGATCCGCGCGACGTGGTCGAGCACCATCGCGCCGGTGCCTTCGAGGAACACGTCGTCGTATTCGAGGCCCGAGTAGTCGATCACGTCCTGCACGCGATACTCCGCCTTCAGCATCTCGATCACGTCCGCGCGCCGCTCGCGGCGGCGGTTCGCGCTATACATCGGATACAGCGCGACATGGCCGCCCGGATGCGTCGAGAACCAGTTGTTCGGGAATACGGAGTCGGGCGTGCCGCGCTCGCCATGGTCGTCGAACACGTGCACGCGCACGCCCGCATCGGCGAGCGCCTGCGCGGCGGCCGTGACTTCGTCGCGCGCGGCGGCGGATACCGACGCCGTGTCGCGCGCGCCGGTGCCGGCCGTGCGCTGGAACGCGTTGTCGGCCGCGGTCTGCGGGTTCGGCAGGAAACGGTGCGGCCGGATCATCACGACGGCGGCCGGCGCCTGGATCGATACGAGATTCATGGGCGGGGACGGTGCGAAAGGCAGGAGACCGGGCGGCGCACGGGCCGCCCGCAAACGACAATCAGCGCGCGAACGCGGCGACGGCTTCGGTCGCGAACGCCGCGTGACCCTGCGCGATCGCGGCCGGATCGTCGATCAGCGCGAACAGGTTCTTCGGGTCGACGGCCGGCGGAATCAGCGCGATCTCGACGCCCGCGTTGTGCTGCCGCGCGAGCGCGTACAGGTAGCGCAGCGCCGAATAATCCTCGAGCGCGAAGCCGACCGAGTCGAACACCGTGACTTCGTCCGCGCGTTCGCGGCCGGTCGTCTCGCGCTGCAGCACGCGCCACAGCTCGGTGACGGGGAAGTCGGCCGGCATCTGCTGGATCTCGCCCTCGATGCGCGACTGCGGCTCGAACTCGACGAAGACGCGGCCGGCGTGCAGCACGCCCGCGTCGAGTTCGGTCTTGCCGGGGCAATCGCCGCCCACGGCGTTCAGGTGCATGCCGGGCTCGATCATGTCGGCCGTGACGATCGTCGCATACGCCTTGTCGGCGGTGACGGTCGTCACGATGTCGGCGCCGCGCACGGCGTCGGCGGTCGACGCGGCGCGCACGACGCGCAGATCCGGATACGCGGCGAGGTTCCGCGCGAGCTTGTCGGTCGCGCGCGGATCGACGTCGAACACGCGGATCTCGTCGATGCCGAGCAGGGTGTGGAACGCGATTGCCTGGAACTCGCTCTGCGCGCCGTTGCCGATCAACGCCATCGTGCGCGCATCGGGCCGCGCGAGCACTTGCGCGGCGAGCACCGACGTGGCGGCCGTGCGCAGCGCGGTGGTGAGCGTGAGTTCGGCCAGCAGCAGCGGGTAACCGGTATCGACTTCGGCGAGCGCGCCGAACGCCATCACGGTGTGCATGCCGCGCGCCGCGTTGACGGGGTGGCCGTTCACGTATTTGAACGCGAACAGCGACGCGTTCGCGACGGGCATCAGCTCGATCACGCCGTCGCGCGAATGGCAGGCGACACGCGGCGACTTGTCGAAATCGGCCCAGTGCAGGTAGTCGGCGCGCAGCGTGTCGACGAGTTCGCGCAGGAACGTCGTCACGCCGGTCGTGGCGATCAGGCGGGCAGTGGCGGGAACGTCGAGGAAGCGGGTCATCGGTCTGTCTCCAAATTCAGTGCCGGTACGGGTGTCCTGGCGTTCTGGTCGACCGGGCGCGGCTTCGGCTGGCCTCGTGCTGCCTGAAAAGCGGCGGCGCGGCGGGGGCGCGCCGGTCGATGGAGTCATTATTTCCGCGAGTCGAGCCAACAAAAAGACGGCAAAAGTGGCAGATTTCTCGATAGACTTGACAAATTGCCAGCCCGTTCCGGCAGTTTGTCCAGTTTGCATGGGCCGGAATGCGCGGCCCCGACACGCTGGCGGCTGTCTCACATGCCCAACAGGAAGCCCCGTTCATGATCACGCTCGACGACGTCGACCGGCAGCTCATCGCATTGCTGCGCGACAACGCGCGATTGCCGGTCGTCGCGCTCGCGAGGGCGCTGCGCGTCGCGCGCGCGACCGTGCAGAACCGGCTGACGCGGCTGGAGAAAAACGGCGTGATCGTCGGCTATACGGTGCGGCTCAAGCCGGCGGCGGAGCGTCACCGGATTCGCGCGCTGATGTCGATCGCGGTGCAGGGCAACCGCGGCGCGGAGGTGGTGAAGGTGCTGCGCGGGCATCCGAACGTCGCGTCGATCCACAGCACGAACGGGCGCTGGGATCTCGTCGCCGAACTGCATGCCGATTCGCTCGAGCACTTCGATCGCGTGCTCGGCGCGATCCGGCTGATCGACGGGATCGCGAATACCGAGACGAGCATCCTGCTGTCGACGCACAAGGCGTGACGCGGGCGGGGCCTGCGTCACGGTCCTGCCATGCAGTCAGGCGCCGGCCGCCGGTTCCGGAAACACCGGCTCGCCCAGCGTCAGCATCAACCGGTTCGCCCACGCGAAGATCGCGATGGCGTGCGACAGGTCGAGAATTTCCTCATGCGTCAGCCCTTCGGCTTCGAGCGCGGCGACGGCGCTTTCGTCGATCGCGTCGGGCCGTTCGGTCAACGCGATCGCGTAGCGAATGATCGCGCGTTCGCGCGCCGTCGTGCCGGCCGTCGCCGGATCGTCGAAGACCTGCTCGATCGCATCGGTGCGTTTCGCGAGCTGCGCGAAGCGCTGCGCATGCACCGACGCGCAATAGACGCAGCCGTTCACGCGCGACACGGCCGTGCTGGCCAGCTCGCGCTCGGCGCGCGACAGCCCGCCGGGGCCGTACATGATCGCGTTGAACACGCCCGAGCGTTGCCGCAGGATCTCGGGCAGATGCACGAGCAGCAGGTAATAGTCGGACGTCTTCGCCTGCGGGTGGCTCGCTTCGAGCACCGCAAGCTGATCGGGCGTTGCGGCATCGAGCGATACCGTGTCGAGCCATGCGCGCCAGCCGAGCGTGTCGGAGGTGAAGCCGTGGGGCGTCGTCATGCCGCCTCCCTGGTCGTACGTGCCTGAATGGCCTGCGCGGCAACGGCGACGCGCAGCTGATACGCGACGAACGCGACAAGTTGCGACAGCGCGACGATCGCGGGTGTCGTGAGGCCAGCCGACTTCAGCGCGTCGAGATCGGCGGCGCGTGCGTCGACGGGGGCGAGCGTCACGCGCTTCGCATGCGCGAGGATCGCGCCGAGGCGTCGGGGCAGCGCGTCGAACGCGTCGGCATCCGCGTGTTCGATGTCGCCGGCCGTGCCGCCTGCGTCGAGCAGCCGGGCGCGATAGGTGTCGGCCAGCGCGTGTGCGTTCGACTGGCGCGCGACATACCGTGCGGCATGCAGCCGCTCGACCAGCGAGAGATCGGGCAACGCGGGATCGAACAGCGCGGCTTCGCTCCGCTGCGTGTGCAGCAGCACCTTGTCGCGTGCGCGGCGCAGCGCGGCGACGGCATCGCCGTCGCGCAGGCCGGCCACCGCGTCGATCGTATCCGGCACGGCGGCCGGCGTGATGGAATCAGTCATCGTTTCGGTTTTCCCTTGTTCGTGGGTGTGATCGATCGCGCGCGGTCATGCATCGGCGTCGCGCCATTCGTCGCCTAGCAGCTCGGCATTCGCGTATGCGACGAGCGCGTCGTAGTGGCGGTCGCGATCGGCGTCGAACAACCGGCTCGCGATCCCGCGCGCCAGCCGCTTCGCGCCCGCGCTGATGGCCGGAATGTCGCCGGACAGCTTGCCGTGGCTCAGGCTCGCCGCGTGGTTGAAGCAATGAATCCGCGTGATGGCCGGGCACGCCCCGCGCTCGCGCTCCTGAAACGCGAACGCGGGGCCGAGATCGGGCGACTCGGCAAGCTCGTCGAGCCACAGATCCGGTTCCGGTCGATAACGATCCTTCCAGCGGCGCACGTGCGCGCCGAACGACGCGAATTCGTCGCGCGTCGTCCAGTCCGAATGAAAGCCCGTCGCGAAGATCAGGAAGTCGACCGGGTAGCGCCCGCGCGGCGTCGTGACGTCGAGGCCGTCCGGGCGGTCGGCCAGTGTCTCGATCGGGCTGCCCGCATGGAAATGCGCGCGTGCGTGGCGCGAGACGCGCAGCACGCTGTCGCGCGGCGGCGGCGTCTGCGACGTCAGCGCGTAGTGCATGAAGCGCCACTTCGTCGCGTCGTCGAGATCGGCGTAGCCGTGCACGAGCCCCGGACTGCCGATGCCGGTCAGCTTGTTGATGCGCGGGATGTCCGCGCGGCGGAAGAACAGGTCGACGCGTGCGGCGCCGGCTTCGAGCGCGGTGCCCGCGTTGTCGAACGCGGACGCGCCCGCGCCGACCACGCCGACACGCTTGCCCGCGAGCGCGGCGAAGTCGATCGGTTCGGACGAGTGAGCCCAGCGCGAGCGCGGTGCGCGTTGCGCGACCGGCGGCACGTACGGACCGCCGAGCCCGTCGCGGCCGGTGGCGAGCACGACGTGCCGTGCGAGCAGCGTCCGCGCTTCGCCGTTGCCGCGCACGTCGAGCGCGAGCAGTCCGTCTTCGCGCGGGCGCAGCGCGACGAGCGTCGTGTCGTTGCGCACCTGCAGGTCGAGCACGCGCCGGTACCAGCGCAGGTAGTCCATCCATTGCGTGCGCGGAATCTTGTAGAGCGCGTCCCATGCGTCGCGGCCGTGCTGCGCTTCGAACCAGGCGCGGAACGTCAGCGCGGGCAGGCCGAGCGCGGGGCCCGCGAGCTGCTTCGGCGAGCGTAGCGTCTCCATCCGCGCGAACGTGATCCACGGCCCTTCGTAGCCGGCCGGCGCGCGGTCGATCACGCACTGGTTGTCGATGCCGAGCAGGCGCAGTTCGGCGGATGCCGCGAGCCCCGCCATGCCGCCGCCGACAATCGCGACGTCGAGCACGCGCGCGCCGTCGGCTTCTTGTGGCGGCACCCACGACGGCGCGGGCAGGTCGAGCCAGCGCAGGTCCTGCGCGAGCCGGGCCTCGAGGGCGTCGAGCGGGGACGTCATGCGCCCTCCGGGCGCGTGCGGCGCGGACGTGCGGTGCGGGGCGCACGCGATGCCCGCTCGCTGCGCAGCCGGTCGCCGCGCAGCAGCGCGTCATGCGCGGCGGCGTCGTGAAAGATCACGTCGTCGAGCAGCGTGCGCGTCGTGCGGTGCAGCGCGTCGAGCAACGCATCGACGGCCGCCGTGCGCGGCTTGCCGGCCGGCGTCGCGACGCCGAAGGCGAACGGAATGTCGACGTCGAGCGGACGCGCGACGACGCCGTCCACCGGCAGCGCGACACCGGTGGCCGGATCGACGATGCCGATTCCGATGCCCGCGCGCGCGGCCATCACCGCATTCAGCGACGCATTGGTTTCGACGAACACGCGCGCGTCGACGCGTGCGGCGGCGAACGCCGCGTCGATTCGCTGGCGCAGCCGGTGCCGGTTCGCGACCGTCACGATGCGGCGGCGCGCGAGGTCGCGCAGCGCGATGCGCGGCTTCGCCGCGAGCGGATCGCCGGCGGGCAGCACGGCGACGCAAGGCGTCTGCGCGATCCAGTGCACGTCGAGCCCGGCATGCGCCATCGGCAGCGTGACGACGCCGACGTCGGCCGTGCCGGCCAGCACTTCGTGCACGACATGCTCGGCCGATTCGCTGCGCAACTGGTAATGCGGCGCGTGCACGTCGTCGGGCAGCGCGGCCAGCGCGGCCGGCACGAGCGTGGCCGCGAGCGACGGCGTCGCCGCGATGCGTACCGGTTCGGCCGTTGCGTCGCCGAGCGCGCGAGCACGCGCCTCGATCGCGCGCAGGCCGACCAGCGAGCGCTCGACTTCCTCGTACAGCAGGAAGGCGCGCCGCGTCGGCGTGACGCGCGGGCCGTGCCGATCGAACAGCGCGTAGCCGAGATCGGCTTCGAGCTCCTGGATCTGCCGCGTGACGGCCGGCTGCGAGCGGCCGAGCAGTTCGCCCGCGCCGGTCACGCTGCCGGCCGACATGACCGCGGAAAAGGCTTCGAGTTGATGCAACTCCATGACGCGTTCCGATGATGCGATTTGCGCATTGTAGGAGTGCGAGCATGCGTGATTCATATAATGATTTTTGCTATCGACAGCGCGAAAACTGCGAAGCGTGCGATCGTGTCGGCGGCGGGGGGCGCACGCAAACACCTCGATTGCGATCGTCGCCATGAAGAAAACGCCCATCGAATCAACGCGCTGCGGTGCGTGCCGATGCATCGTGCGAAGCGGGGCGAACGGACGACCGTTCGCGGGCGTGATCCGCTTCGCGCCGCGCGCGATATCGATATGCGCAAAACTTCGTTGGATCGTCCCGACCCGGATGGTTACATGCCCTCACTCTTTTCGACTGACTGAAGCTGGGGGACGCATGAAGGTTTCGGGGAACGACGCACGCGGCGCATGGCGGCGCGTGCTGGGCACGGTGGCGGCGCTCGCTGCCGCATGGGGCTTGTCGACGGGCGGGGCGCTCGCGGCCGGCGTGTCGGGCGAGCCGGTGGTGATCGGCGTGAGCGGGCCGCTTACGGGCCAGGACGCGCAATACGGCGAACAGTGGAAGCGCGGCTTCGATCTCGCGCTCGACGAGATCAACGGCAGCGGCGGCATTCACGGCCGGCCGCTCGCGATCGACTTCCAGGACAGCCGCAGCGATCCGCGCCAGGCCGTCGCGATCGCGCAGAAGTTCGTCGCCGATCCGCGCATCGCGATCGAGCTGGGCGACTTCTCGAGCGCGACGTCGATGGCCGCGTCGCCGATCTATCAGCGCGGGCAACTGGTGCAGTTCGGCTTCACGAACTCGCATCCGGATTTCACGAAGGGCGGCGACTACCTGTGGAGCACCGCGCTGAGCCAGGCCGAGGAGCAGCCGCTGCTCGCGCGTTATGCGGTGAAGGAACTCGGCTTCAAGCGGATCGCGGTGCTGTACCTGAACACCGACTGGGGCCGCACCAGCAAGGACATCTTCGCGAAGGCGGTCGCCGGACTCGGCGCGCAGGTCGTCGCGGCCGAAGGCTACCAGCCGGCGGAAAAGGACTTCCGCTCGACGCTCGTGCGGATCGGCGCGTCGAACCCCGATTCGATCGTGCTGATTTCCTACTACGCGGACGGCGCGCAGATCGTGCGGCAGGCGCGCACGTCGGGCGTCGCGCTGCCGATCGCGGCGGTCGGCTCCGTGTATTCGCCGAAGTTCCTCGAACTGGGCGGCACGGCCGTCGAAGGCGTCTATACGGAATCGAACTTCTTCCCGGCCGAGCCGCGCCCCGAGGTGCAGGCGTTCGTACAGCGCTATCGCGCCAAATTCCACGCCGATCCCGATTCGTTCGTCGCGCGTGCCTACGACGCGTTGATCCTGTCGGCCGAGGTGCTGCGCCGCTACGGCACGACGCGCCAGGCCGCGCACGACGGCTTCGCGAAGGTCAGCGACGTGCCGAGCGTGATCTTCGGCAAGGTGCGCTTCGATCCGCAGACGCGCCGCGTGGCCGGCGCGCGCACCGTGTACCTGGTCGTGAAGCAGGGGCAGTGGGCGCTGTGGGATGGCGCGAAACCGCAGCTCGCCGCGCGCTGATTCCGCATGAACCGCATGCAAGTGACGGACGCATCGTGATGGCTTCCTGGCTCGACTACACGCTCAACGGCCTCATCGTCGGCAACATCTACGCGCTGCTCGCGGTCGGGCTCGCGCTGATCTTCGGCGTGTCGCACCTGATCAACTTCGCGCACGGCTCGGTCTACATGGTCGGCGCGTTCATCGGCTGGCTGTGCCTGACGCGCTTCGGCCTGCCGCTGCCGGTCGCGCTGGCGGCGGTCGTCGTCGGCTGCGGCACGCTCGGCATCGCGATCGAGCGGATCGGGTTGCGGCCGCTGCGCCACGCGGCGCGCATCGCGCCGCTGCTCGCGACGATCGGCATCAGCTTCATCCTCGACCAGCTCGCGCAGCTTGCGTTCGGCGCGGACCCGCGTGCGGTGCCGACGCCGCTGCCCGACTGGCATGTGCGGATCGCCGGCGCGACGCTCGGCTCGCTCGACCTGCTGATCGCGGGTATCGGCATCGCGGCGGCCGCGCTGCTGTACGGCTTCCTGCGTTTCACGCGGCTCGGCTGGGCCGTGCGCGCGACCGCGCAGGATCGCGACGCGGCGCTGCAGATGGGCGTCGACGTCGACCGCGTGAACCAGACCGTGTTCGCGATCGCGTGCGCGCTCGGCGGCGTGAGCGGGCTCCTGGTCGGCATGTACTACAACAGCATCGATCCGGCGATGGGCTTCCAGGCGACGCTGAAGGGTGTCGTCGCGCTGCTGATCGGCGGGCTCGGCAACGTGCCGGGCGCGATTGCCGGCAGCCTGCTGCTCGGTCTCGTCGAAAGCTACGGCGTCGCGCTGTTCGGCACGAGCTATCGCGACCTGTTCGCGTTCGGGCTGCTGATCGTGTTCCTCGTGTGGCGGCCGAACGGCCTGTTCAGCGCCAACCGCGCGCTGCCGCCCGAGCCGATGACGGGCACCTTCCTCGCGGCCGCGAAGGCCGTGCGCGTGCCGCGCCCGGTGCTCGTCGCGCTGATCGTGCTGGCGGCCGTGCTGCCGTGGCTCGGCGCGTCGCCGTACGTGCTGCAGACGCTGACCAATGCATGGCTGTACGGATTGCTCGCGCTGAGCCTCACGCTCGTCGCGGGCACGGTCGGGCAGATCTCGCTCGGCCACGCGGCGCTGCTCGTGATCGGCGCGTATGCGTCGGCGTTGTTGTCGTCGGATCTCGGCTGGTCGCCGGCCGTGACGATTCCGTGCGCGGGCGTCATCACGGCCGTGCTCGGCACGCTGCTCGTCTATCCGGCATTCCGGCTGCGCGGGCACTACGTGTCGATCGCGACGCTCGGCATCGGCGAAGTGGTGAGCCTCGTGATCCTGAACTGGGACGGCCTGACGCGCGGCCCGCTCGGCATCACCGGCATCGCGCCGCTGCCGTGGGCGAGCACCGCGCGCGCCGCGTACTGGTTCACGTTCGCGGTGCTCGTCGCGTTCGCGCTCGTGCAGGTGCGGCTGCTGCGCTCGCATCTGGGCCGCACGCTGCGCGCGGTGCGCGAGGACGACGTCGCCGCGCGCGCGCACGGCATCGCGCCGAACCGCTACAAGGCGATCGCGTTCGCCGTCGGCGGCGTCGCGGCCGGCGTGAGCGGCGGCATTGCCGCGCACCTGTACAGCTACATCAATCACCAGACCTTCGATTCGCAGGTGTCGATCCTCGCGCTGACGATGGTGATCCTCGGCGGGCTCGGCAACGTGCTCGGCGGCATCGCGGGCGCGATCGCGCTGATCGGGCTGCCCGAGCTGTTCCGCTGGGCGGCCGACTACCGGATGCTGATCTACGGCCTCGTGCTGCTGCTGCTCGTCCGGTTCCGGCCGCAGGGCCTGCTCGGTACGGTGTGAAGAGAGGAATGCGATGACGACCACTCGACCCTTGCTCGACGTGCAGGGATTGACGCGCCGCTTCGACGGCGTGACCGCGCTCGACGGCGCGAGCCTGACGCTGGCCGACGGCGAACTGCTGAGCGTGATCGGGCCGAACGGCGCGGGCAAGTCGACGCTGTTCAACCTGATCGCGGGGGCCGACCGGCCCGACGCGGGCCGCGTGACGTTCGACGGCCGCGACATCACGGGCACGGCGCCCGAACGGCTCGCGGCGCTTGGCATCGCGCGCACGTTCCAGCACGGCCGCGTGTTCGGCAACCTGAGCGTGCTCGACAACGTGCTGATCGGCGCGCATGCGCGGCTGCGCGCGGCGCGGCCGGGCTGGCCCGCGCTCGGTGCGGCCGCCGAGGTGCTGCGCGCGCTCGTGCGGCCGGCGTCGGTGCGGCGCGAGGAAGCCGCGCTGCGCGACGAGGCGCGCGCGATCGTCGCCGGGTTCGGCGAACGGCTCACGCCGCGCATCGATCATCCGGCGCACAGCCTGTCGTACGCGAACCGGCGGCGCGTCGAGATCGGCCGCGCGCTCGCGCTGCATCCGCGCCTGCTGCTGCTCGACGAACCGACGGCCGGCATGAACGAGACGGAGACGGCCGAGATGCTGCAGCTGATCCAGTCGCTGAAGGCGCGCGGGCTGACGATCCTGCTGATCGAGCACAAGCTCGAACTCGTGATGCGCGTGTCCGACCGCGTGATGGTGCTCGACAACGGCGTGAAGATCGCCGAGGGCGCGCCGCGCGACGTGCGGCACGATCCGCGCGTGATCGAAGCCTATCTCGGCCGCCGCCATGCGGGCGGCGCACCGGCCGATCGCACCGCCCAGGCGGCCGCATGACCCCGCCTTCTTCCGGACCCGATACGACGATGACCGACGCGCTGCTGAAACTCGAACACCTCGACACGTTCTACGGGCCGGTGCAGGTGCATTTCGACGTGAACGTCGAAGTCGGCCGCGGGCAGATCGTCAGCCTGCTCGGCGGCAACGCGAGCGGCAAGTCGACGACGATGAAGCTGATCCTCGGCCTGATGCGGCCGAAGCGCGGCGTCGTGCGTTTCGACGGCGCCGACGTGACGGCGCTCGCGACGCCGCAGCGTGTGCGGCGCGGGATCGCGGCCGTGCCCGAGGCACGGCGGCTGTTCGGCGACATGAGCGTGCGCGAGAACCTGCTGATGGGCGCGTACACGCGCGGCGATCGCGCGGCCGTGGCCGACGACTATGAACGCGTGCTCGACCTGTTTCCGCGCGTGCGCGAACGCTTGACGCAGCGCGCCGGCACGCTGTCGGGCGGCGAGCAGCAGATGCTCGCGATGGCGCGTGCGCTGATGGCGCGGCCGAAGCTGATCTGCATGGACGAGCCGACGATGGGGCTGTCGCCGCTCTACGTCGACAAGGTGCTCGAACTGATCGACGCGATCAACCGGCAGGGCGTGACGGTGTTCATGGTCGAGCAGAACGCGAGCCTCGCGCTGGAGATCGCGCATTACGGGTACGTGCTGCAGACGGGGCGCGTCGTGCTCGAAGGGCCGGCGAAGGCGCTGCTCGACGACGAGCGCGTGCGCGATGCGTATCTGGGCGGCGACGCGGTGGCGGCGTAGCGGGCCTGGCGCCCGCCTATCGCACTGCGGGTGCCGGATTCGCCGCTTCGGTTTTTCCCTGCAGCCTGCGCGCGGGTTCCGTCCGGTGCAGGTGAACGGCGTAGGTGTCCCACGGCAGTTCGATGGCTCGCCCCGAGCGTGCCGCCGCCTGGCTCATCAGGCGTCCGGCTTCGCCGCGATGATAGCCGCCGTGCGTGACGACATGGGTCAGCATCTCTTCGCGAGTCATGTATCCGCTGTCGCCGTCGGTGAACGTGAACGGAATCGATTCGGACAGCATTCCGGGCGTGGCGGCGTCGGCATAGTCGAGATACCAGCGATCGAGCGACGCGAAGGCCGCACGCAGTGCGTCGGGCTCCGGCGTGTCGGGTGTGTTGTCGGACACGAAGCCATGGCGCTCGCCGGCCAGATGCGCGGCGAAGATCCGGTTGACGACGAGGCAATGGTTCATCAGCCGCAGCGCGAGATGGCGCGCTTCGGCGTGTTGCCCCGCGTCGAGCCCGGCGATGGCCGCCAGCATGTAGTCATTCGCCCATGCCTGGTAGCGCAGCATGCGGGACAGGAGTGCGTTCGCGCTCATGGTCGTTTCCTCGTGGGTTTCACCTAATATGTGAGCTTCGGCACCATTATTTTCGGTCGGAGTCCGCATGTCCACTCGCGTTTCCAATGCCGCCGCCGCGATGCGGAAAGCCCCGCGCCAGGCGCGTTCGCGTGCGACCGTGGACGTGATCGTCACGGCCGGGGCTCGCGTTCTCGATACGCACGGGTGGGCCGGATTCACGACCAACGAAGTCGCGGAGGTTGCCGGCGTCAGTATCGGTTCCGTGTACCAGTACTTCCCGAACAAGCTCGCCTTGGTCGATGCGATCCGGCGCCGGCATTTCGACGACGTGCTGGCCGTGCTGCAACGCGCGCATGACCGTCGGGCAAGCGCCGGGCGTCTCGTCGAAGGCTTGATCGGCGACCTGATCGCCGCGCACCGCGATCACCCGTCGCTGCACCGGGCGCTGCTCGATCTGCCCGATCCGGGGGGCGCGAAGGACGCGTACGAGGCGTTCCAGACGGCGTACTTGCGCCGCTATGCGCTGATCGTTGCCGCCTGTCGCGGGCGAGCGCCCGTCAAGGCCGATGCCATGACGGCGCAGGTGCTGTCTTCCGCGCTCGAAGGCGTCGTGCACAATGCGGCCCGGCGCGGGCTGCTGGACGATCCGAAACTGAAGCGCGAACTCGTCAGGCTGGCGCGCGGCTACCTGGAGGATCCGCGCGATCGCGCGGCAAAGGCGCATACGTGAGCCGCGGCGAAAATCATGACGGACACCGAAACTCAGGTAGTTTGATGCTTTCCTGATCTCGAACGCCACGGGGGCTACCGCGCCATGTTGACTTATTCGATTCAGAAGGTCGGCTACGATTACAAGCAACTGGATCCGCAGGGCGCGACGGATTACGCGTCGTTCACGCATGCCTTCGACGCGTTCCCGTGGGCGGCGCAGCATGCCGAGTGGGACGAGACGCAGGAAGGCCCGTTGCCGGCGCTCGTGCTGCAGCATGCCGGCGATCAGAGGGCGTTGTGGGTGACCGCGTTGAGCGACGCGCGTTCAGGCGGCTTCCAGCTGAATGTCGTCTCCATGCGGATGAAGAAAGGGCTGTTCGGAATCGGGAAGGGAAAGCTGGAGCAGCACGTCGACACGATCGACGTCGATACGCGTGCGGATGTCGATACGCTGTGCCGGTTGTTCTGCGATCGCCAGTACGACGAGCTGGATCGACGGGTAGCGCGGCATGCGGAGCGCAACCGGTTCGACGACGACAACGACGACTGAGCGTCTGCCGCGCGCGGGACGGCACTGATCCGACGGCTTATGCTTCTTCCGCGCCGGTTCCGGCTGCCCGCGGAAACGTCAGCACCACCGCGAACCCGCCCGCATCGGGAAACGCGAACCCCACGCGCCCGCCGTGCGCCTTCATCACTTCCTGCACGATCGCGAGCCCGAGCCCTGACCCCGTGCGCCGCTCGCTGCCGTCCGGCGCGATCCGCACGAACGGTTGCAGCGCCGCGTCCCAGTGCTCGCGCGGTATCCCGCGGCCGTTGTCGGTCACGGTCAGCGTGACCGCGCCGTCAACGTTGCCCGTCGTCGCGACCGACACGACGATGTCGTCCGCGTGACCGTGCAGCAGCGCATTGTGCAGCACGTTCGACAGCGCTTCCTGCAGGCTGATCGCGTCGCCGTCGATCCGCGCCAGCGGCGCGTCGCTCGCGAACGCAACGGCGACATCGCGTTCGCCCGCGAGCGGAATCGTGCGGCCGAGCACTTCCTTCGCGAGCGCGACGAGGTCGACGGGCTGCAGCGGCACGGCTTCGGTGCGATGAATCACCATCGCATGATTGAGCAACTGGCCGGTGAGCCGGCCGACGTCCGAGGAGGTCGCGCGCAGCGCATCGAGCCGCGCCGCGCGGCGCGCGGGATCGGATTCGCCGTCGAGCAGCTCGATCTGCGCGTCGAGCCGCGCCAGCGGCGTGCGCATTTGATGCGCGGCGTCGGCGATGAAGCGCTGCATCGCGTTGATCCGTTCGGCGAGACGGTGCATCAACCCGTTGATCGAGCCGATGATCGCGTCGATCTCGCTCGGCGTGTCGACGGCCACCGGCCGCAGGTCGGCCGGGTCGCGCGCGGCGATGATCGTGCCGATCTGCGCGAGCGGGCGCAGGCCGCGCCGGATCGCGAGGCCACTCGCGCCGATCGCGAGCACGCTCATCAGCAGGATCAGCGTCCATACCTTGATGCTCATGTCGTTCGTCAGCTGCTGGCGCGCGTTGGTTGTCTGCGCAACGGTCACGAGCGCCCAGCCCGGCGTGTTTTCCTCGGGCATGTAGCGCGCGATCGTCGCGGTGCGGATGCGGTGCCCCTGGTAGACGGCATTCGCGAACGCGGGGCCCTGTTTCGCGGCCGCGAGCGTCGCGGGGCTCGCGAGATCGTTATAGCCGGCCACGACGACGCCGCGCGAATCGACGACCTTGTAGTAGACGAGGTCGTAGCGCGACAGCGTCGACAGCGCGCCCACCGGCGGATTCAGCGCGAGCACGCCGCCCTGCACGTAGAGGTTTTCCGCGACCTGGATCGATGCGCCCGCCAGCAACTGGTCGTATGCCCGCTCGGCCGCGACGCCCGCGTAATAGCGCGCGATCGCCGCGAGCGCGAGCGCGCCGGTCGCGACGACGAGCGCGATGAACAGCAGCGTGCGCCCGAACAGCGTCTTCGGGAACCAGTCAGTGCGCCGCAATCTGATACCCCATCCCGCGCGCGGTGCGGATCTCGACCGAGCTGCCCTGCAACTTCTTGCGCACACGCGTCACGTACTGCTCGACCGCGTTCGTGGTCGGCTCGTTGCCGAAGCTGAACAGCTGGCTCAGCAGTTCGTCCTTCGAGAAGATGCGCTGCGGGCGGCTCGCGAGGATTTCGAGCAGCGCGAACTCCTGCCGCGACAGCGACAGCGGCTGGCCGTCGAGTTCGGCGAGGCGGCTGCTGCGGTCGATCACGAGGCCGCCGAGCGTCAGCACGTCGTTCGCGTGGCCGCTGTTGCGGCGCAGGAGCGCCTGCACGCGTGCGTCGAGCTCGCGATAGTCGAACGGCTTCACGAGGTAGTCGTCGGCGCCGAGGCCGAGGCCGCTCACGCGGTCGTCGATCGCCGAGCGCGCGGTGACGAGCAGCACGGGCGTCGTGCTGCCCGACGCGCGCAGGTGGCGCAATACCGTGAAGCCGTCCATGCCGGGCAGGTTCGCGTCGAGCACGACGAGGTCGAAACGCTCGACGCGCAACAGCCCGTGCGCGGTCGCGCCGTCGGTTTCGAGATCGACCGCGTGGCCGAGCCGCGCCAGGCGGTTGCGGATCGCCGCGCCGATTTCGGCATCGTCCTCCACGACGAGAATGCGCATGGTGCCGTTTTGCAGGTAAGTGGATAGGGTTTTCCCGGGGCCGGGATGTCAGCATTTTCTCAGACTCGGTCGATAACCTGTGTCGAGCCGGAAGCAGCAGGCAAGGACGGCATTAATACCAGAAATATTCAAGGAGACGGCAACATGCAGCATGTCACGGGCGCGACGAACGCGCGACGCGGCGCGACGGCGGCCTTCGCGCGGCCGTGTGCCGCCCGTCGCGGGGCGGCGTGCGCATGACGATGTCGCCACGCCGCCGCGCATTGATCGCCGCCGGGCTCGGCGTGCTCGCCGCACCGTCGCTCGTGCGGGCGAAACCGCGCACGGTGCGGATCTCCAAGGGCTATGGCGTGCTGTACCTGCCGCTGCTCGTGATGGAGAAGCAGCGGCTGTTCGAGCGGCACGCGGCACGCCACGGCGTGCGCGACGTCGCGGTCGACTGGGTGCTGCTCGACGGCGGCAATTCCGTCAACGACGCGATGATGGCCGGCACGCTCGATTTCGCGGGCGCCGGCGCGCCGGGTTTCATCGAACTGTGGGCACGGGCGCGCGGCATTCCGAACGTCGAGGTGATCGGCATCAGCGGGCTGTCGACCACGTCGCTGTCGCTGAACGCGAACCGCCCGGGCCTGGCGTCGCTGCGCGACTTCGCGCCGTCCGACCGGATCGCGGTGCCGGGCATTCGCACGTCGCTGTCGGCCGTCGTGCTGCAGATGGTCGCGAGCCGGCAACTCGGCCCGCGGCATTTCGCGCAGCTCGATTCGATCACCGTGAACCTGCCGCATCCGCAGGCGATGCAGGCGCTGATCCGCCGCGAGAACGGCGTCACCGCGCACTTCACGTCGCCGCCGTTCTCGACGCTCGAGTTGCGGCAGCCGGGTATTCATCGCGTCGTGAGTTCGGTCGACGTGCTCGGCCCGCTGACGCTCGACGTCGTGTTCGCGCCGAAGCGGCTCGTCGATGCGGAACCCGCGCTCGCCGTCGCGTTTCTCGGCGCGCTCGACGAAGCGAACCGCCTGATCGCGCAGGACCCGCGCGCGGCGGCCGCGCTGTATGCGGCGTCGTCGGGTGTCGGCGTGTCGCACGACGACGTGATGCGCATGCTGGCCGCGCCCGACACGCGCTTCTCGGTGCTGCCGAACCAGCTGATGGACTACGTCGAATTCCTGTACCTGGCCGGCACGATCAAGGCGAAGCCGCGCGCGTGGCACGAGATGTTCGCGCCGATGCTCGACGATTACCGGTCGGGCTGATCGCCCCCCGTTCAACGAGACATCCGATGCCCGCGCGACGGCTGCGCGCGGGCATCGGTTCAACCGATACGCAACCGATTCACGCAAGGAGCATGAAGTGACCGCTACCGACACCCTGGACCCCGCGTCCGCCGAAGAACAGCGCATCATGTCGAAGGTGGCGCGGCGCCTGCTGCCCATCCTCGTCGTGATGTTCCTGATCGCGTTCATCGACCGGCAGAACGTCGGTTTCGCGAAACTGCAGATGGTGCACAGCCTCGGGATGACGGAGGCCGCGTTCGGGCTCGCGTCGTCGCTGTTCTTCATCGGCTACCTGCTGTTCGAGGTGCCGAGCACGCTCGCGCTGCATCGCTACGGCGCGCGCGTGTGGCTCGCGCGGATCATGCTGACGTGGGGCCTCATCACGGTGCTGATGGGCTTCACGACGTCGATGCCCGCGTTCTGCTCGCTGCGCTTCCTGCTCGGCATCGCCGAGGCCGGCTTCTACCCGGGCGTGATCTATTACCTGACGCTGTGGTTCCCGCAGAGCTACCGCGCGAAGGTGCTTGGCATCTTCACGCTCGGCAGCGCGCTCGCGAACATGCTCGGCTCGCTGGTCGGCGGCGTGCTGCTGAGCCTGAACGGCGTGTGGGGCCTCGCGGGCTGGCAATGGGTGTTCGTGGCGACGGGCATTCCGGCCGTGGTCGTCGCGATCGTCGTGTTCCGCGTGCTGCCGGCGTCGTTCCGCGAAGCGCCGTTCCTCGACGAGCGCGAGAAGCAGATCGTCGCGGCCGCGCTGGAGCGCGAGAAGCCGGCGCAGGCCGAGCACGGCCAGCCGTGGAAGGCGCTGCTCGATCCGCGCGTGATGCTGTTCGCGGCGACTTACATGCTGATGTCGACGTCGCTGTACGGCGTCACGTACTGGCTGCCGACGCTCGTGAAATCGTTCGGCGTGTCGAGCAGCACGAACGGCTTCCTGAGCATGCTGCCGTGGGCGCTCGCGGTGCTGCTGCTGCTGTGGCTGCCGGCGAAGCTGCGTCGCGCGAAGAGCATCCTGCGCACGATCGCGATCGTCGCGGCGCTCGGCGCGCTCGGCTTCCTGCTGAGCCTCGTGCTGCCGTCGACGCCGCTGCGCTTCGTGGCGCTCGTGCTGGGCGGCGCGTGCATCCCGCTGCTGTATCCGTGCTTCTGGTCGATGCCGCCGCGTTATTTCACCGGCGCGCGGGCGGCGGCGAGCGTCGCGGCGATCAACTCGATCGGCAACCTCGGCGGCTTCTTCAGCCAGAACCTGATGCCGTTCGCGGGCAAGGTGACGGGCACCGCGTTCGGGCCGATGATCGTGCCGATCGTGTGCCTCGCGCTGCTCGGCATCGGCGCGCTGGTCGCATGGACGCGATCGGAGCGGGGGATGGTGGCGGCGCGGGTGTGACCGGCGGGCGGATTGCGGTTCCAGATACGTTTCGAACCCTGCTCGAACGTGATGTGGATGCGGCGGCGCGCGCCGCGGACGCGATCGGGCAAGGTGTTGCCGTGCTGCGCCTGTTTCCGTTCACATGCCGCAAGATCGAGAATGGAAATCCGTTTTTGCGCGAGCTGATCGTGTCCTTCGGCGCGTCGGGTTTTGTCCTGCTGTTCGAGATTGAAGCGGCCGAACAAGTTACGATTCTCGCGGTGCGACATCAACGGGAAGAGGATTACCACTGACGCGTGATCGATGCGGCGGCCGGCATCGCCGCCCCGGTCAGCGATCGGGCCGCGAACCCCCATTCCCGCCATGCGCGACCGCGACGGGCGCGTGCGTCAGCGGAATCTCGACGTCGACCGTCGTGCCTTCGCCGAGCGTCGTCGCGATCCGCAGCGTGCCGCCGACCAGATACGCGCGCTCGCGCAATCCCACCAGCCCGAACGAACCCGACTTGCGCGGCACGCCGGGATCGAATCCCGCGCCGTCGTCGCGAATCGTCAGCGCGAGCGTATCGCCGCCGTGCACGAGTTCGACGTCCGCATGCGACGCGGCCGCATGCCGCGCGACGTTCGCGAGCGCTTCCTGCGCGATGCGGAACACGGCCGTCGCGTACGGCTCGTCGAGTTGCAGCTCGGGCGGCTCGACGCGCAGCGAGCACGCAATCCCGTGACGGTGCCGGAAATCTTCCACGAGCCATTGCATCGCCGCGGCGAAACCGAGGTCATCCAGCATCAGCGGGCGCAGGTCCGACGCGATGCGCCGCGTCGCGGCCACCGCGCCGCGCGCGAGCGCATGCATCGCCGCGATCTTGCGCGCGAGCAACGCGTCGTCCTGCGGCACGCGGTCGATCAGCCATTCGAGATCGTTCTTCAGCGTCGCGAGCGTCTGCGCGAGTTCGTCGTGCAGCTCGCGTGCGATGCGGCGCTGCTCGGCTTCGCGTGCGCTGGCGCTGATCGCGGCGATCTCGCGCAGTTCCTCGCGTGACGTCTGCAGCGCCCGCTCCGCGCGCACGCGCTCCTCGACTTCGCGCCGCAGGTCGCGGTTCGACGCGCTCAGTTGCGCGGTGCGCGCGGCGACGCGCTGTTCGAGCCGTTCGTTCGCGTCGTTCAACTGCGCGCTCTTCTGCACGACGAGCAGATGCTGGTAGCGCGCGCCGGCCAGCGCGCGCACGGTCTGCGCATGCAGCCGGCCGTTCTCGAACAGCATCGCGAACAGCACGACGCCGGACGCGACGAGGCCGTACGCGCGCCCCGCGTAGAAGCCGAGATCGTAGCGCCCGTGATTGAGCATCGACGACAGCGCGATATCGAACAGCCACGCGACGAGTACCGTCATCACCCACAGGTCGAGCACGGAGTGGCGGCGCCGCTGCCGCCACATCAGCATCAGCGCGACCAGGTTCAGCCCCCAGACGATCGTGATCGCGTTCGTCATCGTCGCGGCCATCCGGTTGCCGTTCATGATGCGCGGCAGCAGGTCGTGGCCGGCGGTCGCGAGCAGCGCGAGCGCGACCGTCGCGGCGGCCGCCGACGCGAGGCAGAACCCCACCGGAATCGCCGCCCGGCGCTGCGGGCTCGCGATCGGGCGGGCGCGCGGCGTCGCGCGCAGCAGCGCATACGCGGAAACGGCCAGCGGAAACCCGCCGTGCCAGAACAGGTACAGCCACGCGGTGGTCTGGTCGCCGCCGCCGAGCAGGCCGTGCGGTGCGAACAGCCCGGGGAAGCTCAGCATGTGCGTGCCGGCCATGAAGCCCGTGAACAGGTAGCCGCCCGCGAGCACGAGCAGCGGTTTCTGGCGCAGGATCGCGTACTGGCCGAGCAGCAGGCCGGCCGTCACCATGTCGTTGACGACGATCGCCGACTGGTACACGGGAATGAACGCCGAGCCCGGCGCGAGCGGCATGCCCGCGAACGGCGCGAGCGCGGCGAAGATCACGGCCGACACGAGCACGGTCGCGAGCGCGAAGCGCCGTTCGCGCCGGCCCGGCGGCAGCGACGACATGAACAGGCGCGACGTGTCCGGATCGTCGTCTTCCGGCGGCGCGGGCGGGAGCCGGGACGCGGCCGTCATGCGTCGTCGGCGCCGGCGCCAGGATCGAGATCGTGGCGTACCGCGTAGCGGACCAGCGCCGCGTCGTGCGGCAACTCCATTTTCTCGAGGATCCGCGTCTTGTACGTGCTGACCGTCTTCGTGCTCAGCCCGAGTTCGGACGCGATCTGCGTGACGGTCTGGCCGGCGACGATGCGGCGCATCACGTCGAGCTCGCGGGCGGACAGCCGCTCGTGCGGCAACGTCCGGGCCGGCGCGCGCAGCGTGCGCGCGAGGCTTTCGGCCGCGGACGGGCTCACGTAGACGCCGCCGGCCGCGACCTTGCCGACGGCCTCGACGAGTTCGGCGGTCGCGCTGTCCTTCGTCAGGTAGCCGGTGGCGCCGGCCTTGAACGCGCGCGCGGCGTACTGCGCCTCGGCATGCATCGTCAGCACGAGCGTGCGCAGCGACGGCGCGTGACTCTTGACCATCCGGATCAGCTCGATGCCGGTCGGCGCGGGCATCGACAGGTCGAGCAGCAGCACGTCGGCGGCCGCGTGTTCGGCCAGCGCGAGCGTGGCCGAGCCGTCGCTTGCCTCGCCGACGATCTCGAAACCGCCGGCCATTTCCAGGATGTAACGCAGTCCGTCCCGCATGACTGCGTGATCGTCAGCCAGAATTACCCTGATCATCTAGCGGCCCTCTTCGGGATGACGCCGCGAACTGCATGTCTGGTTATCGACGCGGCCGTTCTTCTGACCAATATATTCCGCCGAATTCGAAAACGGTACTCATTCGGGAAATTTTCGAGATGGCTGATCGACGAATGTGTACTGAAGCGAAATAATCGACCGGAAAGGGCACGACGTGTCGTGCGCGGCGGTCAGGGTATTCCCGGGTGACTGCCGTACCCGGGCCGGACCGGCGACGCGCTGCCCCGACCGCGCGTCGAGCCGCCGCGATTCGGGACTAAACTGGTGCCCGATGCCAATCCACCTACAGGGGAGCCCCGCGATGATCGATCTTGCCGATATCCTGCCGTCCGCATTGCCCGCCGCGGTCGCATGGGCCGAAGCGGAAGCGGCGCGCGGGATCGCGCAGGGGGCGCCGCTGACGCCGGCGCAGGCGGACGACGCACGCGCGGTGGGCGTTGCCCGGCCGGAACGGATCCGCGTGGTGACCGTCGATCGCATGCCGTTCCCCGAGACGCCGTCGCTGGCCGCGATCGCCCGCGACACGGGGCTGCTGTCGCCGGGGACGATCGGCCTGACGCTCGGCCATGCGGTGTACGTGCTGCGCGGGCAGGACACGCGCCGCCTGCTGACCCACGAATTCCGTCACGTGCATCAGTACGAGGCCGCCGGTTCGATCGGCGCATTTCTTGCGCGCTATCTGCAGGAAATCGCGACGGTCGGCTATCACGACGCGCCGCTCGAGGTCGATGCGCGGCAGCACGAGTTCGATTGACCGTTCACGCCGGCGCGAGCGCGCGCACCTCGCCATGACCGTTCACCCTGCCATCGCCGATCCGGTGTTCGACCGCCGGGCCGTTTCGCCGCGGGGCGTGCGATGAGCGACACGATCCACGTGTGGATCGGCGCGATCGGCGCGCATCCGCTGCTCGTGCTGGCAATCGTGTTCGTGGCGGCGTGCGCCGAGGCGATCGCGCTGATCGGCACGATCGTGCCGGCCGGCGCCGTGATGTTCGCGGCCGGTGCGCTGATCGGCGCGGGCGCGCTCGACGGCTGGACGACGATCGGCATCGCGGCCGCCGGCGCGGTGGTCGGCGACGGGATCAGCTACGAGATCGGGCGGCACTACCGCGGGATGATCCGCAACGTGTGGGCGCGCCTCGGCTACGCGAACGCCTATGCGCGCGGGGAGGAGTTCGTCCTGCGTCACGGGATGAAGAGCATCGTGCTCGCGCGCTTCCTCGCGCCGGTGCGTGCGGTCGTGCCGGTCGTCGTCGGCTGCGCGACGCTGCCGCGGCGGTCGTTTTATCCGGTCAACGTCGTCTCGGCGCTCGTGTGGGCGCCCGTACACGTCGCGCCGGGCATCGTGTTCGGCGCGTCGGCCGTGCTGGCCGCGGCGATCAGCGTGCGGGTCGCCGCGATCCTGCTGGTCGTTGCCGCGCTGGTCGTGCTCGTCTGGGTCGGCGTGCGCGTCGCGCTGCGGCGCGGCTGGCCGTTGCTGCACCGCGCGCTCGTCGCAGCCGTGCACGCTTGCGCGCGCCGCTGGCCGCGGGTGGGCGCGCGGCTGCACGACGCGATCGCGGACGTGCGCGGCCTGCCGGGCGCGGTGCCCGTGCTCGCGCTGCTGTTCGCCGGCTGCGTGTGGCTGTTCGCGGGGATGGTGCGGGATGTCGTCGCGAACGATCCGCTGATGCACGCGGACATCGCGCTGTATGCGTTCCTGCAGAACCTGCGCACGCCGCCCGTCGACGCCGCGATGAGTGCGCTTGCCGTGCTGCACGGGCACGACACGGGGCTGATCGTCGCGGCCGCGTTCCTCGTCTGGCTGATGATCCATCGCTGCTGGCTGACGTCCGCGTGGTGGCTCGCGACGGTCGGTGTCGCGGTCGTGCTCGTGCCGGCGTTCGGCGCGGGCGTGCCGGGCGCGACGCCCGCGAGCCTGCCGCCCGGCGCGCTGCACCTGCCGCTGCCCGATGCCGACGCCGCGTTCGCGATCCTCGCGAGCAGCGGCCTCGGCTGGGTGCTCACGCGCGACCGGCCCGCGCGATGGCGCATTCCGGTCGTGACGGCGGTCGTGCTGTGGATCGTGCTCGGCGGTTTCGCGCGGCTCTACGTTGGCGACACCTGGCTGTCGGGCCTGCTCGGCGGCTGGAGTCTCGGGCTGGCCTGGTTCGCGCTGCTCGCCGGCGCCTATGCATACTGGCGCGTGCGCGAGCAGGTGCAGCCGCGCGGCGCGCTGGTCGCGGTGGTCGTGGTGCTCGCGACGGCCGGCGTATGGACGGTTCCCGCGCAATGGCAGCTCGAGCGCGCGGCGCGCCCGCACGTCGGCGACGTGGTGGCGATGACGGTCGATCAGTGGCTGCACGGCGGGTGGCAGCGCGTGCCGATGCGGCGCACCGAGATCGGCGGCGATCGCGAGGAATATCTGCCGTTGCAATGGAGCGCGACATCGGACACGCTCGACCGGCATCTCGCGCAGGCCGGCTGGCAGCGCGCGACGCCGTGGTCGCCGGCCACCGCGTTGCGCTGGCTGTTGCCGCAGGCGCCGGCCGACGCGCTGCCCGTACTGCCGCGCTATACGCATGGCGAAAGCACGCGCCGCGTGTTCGTCCGCGTCGATCCGGCCCATCCGGACAGCCGCCTCGTGCTGCGGCTGTGGCGCTATCCGTACGTGCTGGAGGACGCGCTCGGCATGCGGCCGCTGTGGTACGGCGCGCTGTATCGCGAGGCGCTGCACCGGCCGGCGCGGCTGATGACGATCGTGCGCACGACGCCGATCGACGATGCGGCGGCGATCGCGCAGGCGCTGGCGGTCGAGCCGACGATCGAGCGTCCGCCGGCGGGGATGACGGCCGCGCCGGCCGGGATGCTGCTCGTGTGGATGGTCAGGCCGTGAGCGGGCGCGCGCCGCTCATGCATGCTCCGGCTGGGCCAGGACGACGGACCGGCGCAGGCCGACGGTCTTGAGCACCGCGAGCAGGGTTTTCCGCGTCGGGTTGCCGTTCGGGGACAGCGTGCGATACAGCGATTCGCGGCTGATGCCGGCTTCTGCCGCGACCGCGCCGAGCCCGCCATAGGCTTCCGCGACCGTACGCAGCGCGGGCAGGCCGGCCGCGCGATTGTCGGGATCGTCGAGCGATTCCATCGCGACGCGCAGATAGGCGACCGCGCACGCGCGGCTCGCCGCGCATTGCCGCCCGATCGTCACGCGCTCGCGGCCACCCGTGCCGACGCAAATCCCGCCAGCGTGCGCAGCGCATCGCGCGCCGAGCGCAGGTAGAACGCCTGCAGATGAAACACGTGCCAGCGCGCCGCGTGAATCTCCAGCCGGCACGGCACGCCGCACGCGCGTGCGTGATCCGCCAGCCGTTGCGCATCCGACAGCAGCACCTCCTGGTCGCCGGCCTGAATCAGCATCGGCGGCAGACCGCGCAGGTCGGTGTCGAGCGGGCCGCGCGCGGCGGTCGAGCCGGCGCCGTGATACCAGCGCAGCCCCTGTTCGAGCCAGCCGCGCCGGATCATCGGATCGTCGCGGCGGCGCGAGGCCAGCGTCGGACCGCCGAGCGCCGGGTCGGTCACGGGCGAGATCAGCAGCAGCGCGGCGGCGGCCGGATCGCCGCGCGCGCGCAGCGCAATGGCGAGTGAGAGGGCCAGCGCACCGCCGGCCGAGTCGCCGGCGATCACGATCCGGTGCGGCGCATGACCCTGCGCGCGCATCGCGTCGTATACGGCGAGCGCATCGTCGAGCGCGGCCGGGCTCGGATGCTCGGGCGCAAGGCGGTAATCGGGCACCCACACCGGCAGGCCGGCATCGTTCGCGAGCCGCGTCGTCACGCCGCGATGCGTATGCGGGCCGCCGAGGCAGAATGCTCCGCCGTGGAGATACAGGATCGCGCCACCCGTGTCGCCGCGTTTCGGCGCGACGACTTCGACCGGCACGTGGTGCGCGGACGTGCGATAGCGCAGCGTGCCGCCGGCACCGGGCATCAGCGGCGACAGCAGCGCGACGACGCGGCGCTGCGTGCGTGCACCGAACGGCGGCCCGATCAGCGGCCGGAACGTAACGCGCAGGAAGCCGCGCAGCGAAGCGGCGGCGAGCGCCTCCAGCCGACCGGCCGGCGGCGCGATCACCGTGCCGTGCGCTGCCGCGGCCGACTCGGGCAACGGGCGCGTGAAGCGGTATGCGGACATGCCGCCGACACGCGTGATCCACCGGTAGGTCAGCGTGAAACCCGGCCAGTTCGTGCTGTTGTGCCCCGCTGCATCGACGTACCAGCTCTTGCAGCCGCTCCAGACCGAACCGGCGAGCCGCTGCTGCACGTGCGCGTTGAAGCGCCGGTAGCGGCGCGTATCGACGTCGATCTCGCGCGCGCCGTCGCGCCGCATCGCCCGCACGCAGCGCATCACGTGCGCGATCTGGCTTTCGAGCATGTAGACGATCGAGTTGTGCCCGAGGTTGGTGTTCGGGCCGTACAGCATGAAGAAGTTCGGGAAGCCGGGCACGGTGAGCCCGAGATACGCCTGCGCGCCGCGTCGCCACGCGTCGTTCAGGTCGAGCCCGTCGCGGCCCGTGATGCGCATCGGCGACAGGAATTCGGTTGCCGCGAACCCCGTGCCGTAGACGATCGCGTCGACCGGATAATGGACGCCGTCGACGGTTTCGATGCCGTCCTCGGTCACGCGCCGGATGCGTTGCGTGACGAGCGCGACGTTGTCGCGGCTCATCGTCGCGAGGTATTCGCTCGACAGCAGGAGGCGCTTGCAGCCGATCGGGTAGTCGGGCGTGAGCCGGGCGCGCAACGCGGGGGCCGGCACGTCGCGCGCGAGCAGCTTGCGGAACGGCCGGCCGACCGCCACCTTCATCAGCCCGTGCAGGCGCGTGAACGCGATCGCACGCGATTCGTAGCGGGTGTAGATCCACGCGCGATGCAGCTTCATCGCCCACGGCATCCGGCGAAACATCGCCTTTTCCCACGGGCGATACGCGCGGTCGGGACGCGGTATCACGTAGGCCGGCGAACGCTGGAACACGGTCAGGTGCCGCACGCTGCCGGCGATCGCCGGGACGAACTGGATCGCCGACGCGCCGGTGCCGACCACGGCCACGCGCTTGCCGGCGAGCGAATAGTCGTGATCCCAGTGCGCGGAGTGGAACGCGCGGCCGCGGAACGTGTCGATGCCGGGCAGGTCGGGCATTGCCGGGCGGCTCAACTGGCCGGTGCCGCTGACGAGCAGGGCGGCGCTGAGCGTCGTGCCGTCGACGAGCGTGACGTGCCACAGCGCACCGGTTTCGTCGTAGCGCGCGTGCCCGACTTCGGCGCCGAAGCGCAGGTGGCGTGCGAGCCCGTACTTGCGTGCGCAATGCTGCAGGTATGCGTGAATTTCCGGCTGCGGCGCGAACACGCGGGACCAGGCCGGATTCGGTTCGAACGAAAACGAATACAGGTGCGAGGGCACGTCGCACGCGGCGCCCGGGTAGCTGTTGTCGCGCCATACGCCGCCGACGTCGTGCGAGCGTTCGACGATCACGAAATCGTGGATGCCGGCGCGTTGCAGCGCGACGGCCATGCCGATGCCGGCGAAGCCGGCGCCGATGATGATCGCGGCAAGCGGTGCGGCGGAGCCGGCGCAACGGGAAGGATCAGGCGACAGCATGGCGGGTTTCCTCGGGCTGGATGACGTCGTGTGCCGCGCGCGCGGCACGGGCGGAATCGCAATCCGTCGCTGTCCTGACGGTCTCGCCGGCATGCGGCCGGTCCGGCACGCGGCGCACGCCGCGCATCAGGTCGACGGCCTTCTCGGCGATCATGATCGTCGGCGCGTTGGTGTTGCCGCCGATCAGCGTCGGCATCACCGACGCATCGACGATGCGCAGCCCCTGCAGGCCGCGCACGCGCAGTTGCGGATCGACGACGGCGAGTGCGTCGTGCCCCATCCGGCAGGTGCCGACCGGGTGATACACGGTGTCGGTGCGCCGCCTCAGCACGTCGCGGATCTCGTCGTCGGTCGTCACGTTCGCGGTGAACAGGTCGCGCGTGATCCAGCTCGCGAGCGCCGGTGCTTCCATCAGCCGGCGCGTGATGCGGAAGCCCGCGACCATGTCGTCGACGTCGCGCGGATCGTCGAAGAACGCGGGGTCGATGCGCGGCGCCGCGAGCGGATCGGCGCTGTTCAGCGTGACCGAGCCGCGGCTGCGCGGCCGCAGCAGGCACACGTGGCACGACAGCCCGTGGCCGGCATGCAGCTTGCGCGCATGGTCGTCGACGAGCGCGACGACGAAATGCAGCTGGATGTCCGGCGCGGCGAGATCGGCGCACGTTTTCAGGAACCCGCCGCCTTCCGCGAAATTCGACGTCAGCATCCCGCGCCGTTCGCGGCGAAAGCGCGCGAACTCGCGCAGCATCCGCAGGCCGCCGCGTGCGGACACGCCCATCGTGTCGACGCTGCGCGTGCGATAGCCGAAGATGAAATCCGGATGATCCTGCAGGTTGCGCCCGACGCCGGGCAGGTCCGCCTGCACCGCGATGCCGAACTGCTGGAGTGCGCGGCCCGGGCCGACGCCCGACAGCATCAGCAACTGCGGCGTCTGCAGCGCGCCGGCCGCGAGCACGACTTCGCGCCGCGCGCGCAGCGTGCGGACCTCGCCGTGCTGGCGGACCTCGACGCCGATCGCGCGCGTGCCGTCGAACAGGATGCGCAGCACCTGCGCGTGCGTCTCGACCGTCAGGTTGTCGCGGCGGCCGAGATGCGGCAGCAGGTACGCGCGCGCCGCGCTCCAGCGTTCGCCGTGCTTCTGCGTGACCTGGTAGATCCCGATGCCCTCCTGCCGCGCACCGTTGAAATCGTCGGTGAGCGGCAGGCCGGCCTGTCGCGCGGCTTCCAGGTAGCGCGCATGGAACGGGTTGCCGGTGCGCAGGTCGCTGACCCACAGCGGGCCGTCGCGGCCGTGCCATGCATCGTCGAAGCGCTCGTTGTGCTCGCTCAGGCGGAAGTACGGCAGCACGTCGTCGTACCCCCAGCCTTCGTTGCCGAGCGCGGCCCAGCCGTCGTAGTCGACACGATGGCCGCGGATGTAGACCATCGCGTTGATCGCCGACGATCCGCCGAGCGCCCTGCCGCGCGGCTGGTAGCCGATGCGCCCGCCGAGCCCGGGCTGCGGCACCGTGTCGAACGCCCAGTTGTTCAGGCGCGTGGACATCATCGCGACCGCGCCGGTCGGCACGTTGACGAGCGCGCCGTCGCCGCGGCCGCCGGCCTCCAGCACGCATACGGTCACGGCCGGGTCCTCGGTCAGGCGCCCGGCGACGACGCAGCCGCCCGATCCGCCGCCGACGACGATGTAGTCGAACGTCTTGCTCATGGAATCGTCTCCTTCGTTCGGTAGTCGATGGATCAGCCGACGGGCGCCGGCACGGGGGCGCAGGCGGCGGGATCGGTCGGGCGGCTCGGTCGCATGGTGTCTCCTCCTGGGGCGATGGCGTCGTTCGGGTGACGACTGGATGACGCCGATGGTGCGGGCCGCACGGGGAAACACCAATGCTGCTTGGGGACAATTGTTTTAGTATTTGGGCCAAATCGGCGCTTCGAGGGTTTCTCCGCATGAGCTTCTGGGATTTCACCCGGAGTCCGGCCAGCGCCCGGCTGCTGGTCGATTTCGGCGACGAACGCGGCGTGCCGCACGCGACGCTGCTGGCCGGTACCGGCCTGGCGGATGCGCAGCTCGACGATCCGAAGGTCGAGGTGACGGCCGCACAGGAGCTGCGGCTGACCGGCAACCTGCTGCGCGCGCTCGGCCGCGCGCAGGGCCTCGGCTTCGAGGTCGGCCTGCGCTATCACTTCTCCGCGTACGGCGTGTGGGGCTACGGGCTGATCGCGAGCGCGACCGGGCGCGACGCGCTCGCGCTGGCGATGCGCTTCCTGCCGCTCACGTATGCATACACCGTCATCACGTACCGCGAGGCGCCCGATACGGGCGTGCTCAACTTCGGCGCGCCGGAACTCGACGGCGACCTGAGCCGGTTCCTCGTCGAGCGCGACATGACGGCTGCTGCCGTGCTGCTGCAGGAAATCGCCAGCGGCGATTTCGCGTTGTCGCGCTTCACGCTGCAGGCCGCGCGTTCGCCGTCGCTCGTCGCGCCGCGCATCGCCGGCATCGAGCCGGCCTTCTCGGCGCGCGCGAACAGCCTCGCGTTCGACCGCGCGTTTCTCGACCGGCCGCTGCCGCATGCGAATCCGCTGACGGTGTCGATGTGCGAGCAGATGTGCGGGCAACTCGTCGAAGCGCGGCGCGCGCGCGTGGGCACGTCGGAGATGGTGCGCCAGTACCTGGGCTCGACGGCCGGCGGTGCGCCGTTCTCGCTCGAGGACATGGCGCGGCTGATGAACACGAGCCCGCGCACGCTCAAGCGCCGGCTGCAGGAGGAGGGCACGACGTTTCGCACGCTGCTCGCGCAGGCGCGCGGCGCGATGGCCGAGACATTGCTCGGCGATGCGCGGCTGTCGCTCGCGGAGGTGGCCGAGCGGCTCGGCTTCAGCGACCTGTCGAGTTTTTCGCAGGCGTTCAAGCGCTGGTACGGCGTGCCGCCGGGCGCGTATCGCAGTGCGGCGCGGCGGGCCGGCGACCGCCGATGAATCGCGGTACGATCGATCGCTTGCATGCCGACATCCCCCTCACGAGAGAACCCGCATGATCACGATTCGCCCGATGACCGACGACGATTTCCCGCGCTTCTGGCCGACCTATCGCGCCATCGTCGCCGCTCAGGAAACCTATGCATTCGATCCCGCGCCGACACGGGAAGTGGCGCGCGTGCTGTGGCTCGACGCGCCGCTTTGCACGTGGATCGCCGAGGAGGACGGCGTGGTGCTCGGCTCGTACTACCTGAAGGCGAACGCGGCCGGCCCCGGCAAGCACGTGAGCAACTGCGGCTACATGGTGAGCGAGGCCGCGCGCGGCCGCGGCGTCGCGCGCCTGATGTGCGAACACTCGCAGCAGGTCGCGCGCGAGCGCGGTTTCCTTGCGATGCAGTTCAACTCGGTGGTCGCGACGAACGAGGTCGCGGTCGCGCTGTGGCGGAAGCTGGGATTCGAGATCGTCGGCCGCCTGCCGCGCGCGTACCGCCACGCGCGGCTCGGCTTCGTCGATTGCCTCGTGATGTTCAAGTGGCTCGGCGACACGCCCGCCGCCGAAGCCTGAGCCCGCAAGCCGCCCCGTCGTCAGACGGCGAACGCGCCGTCGAACACGATCCGTTCGTCGAGCGCGAGCGTGCCGCGCGCGAAGATCAGGTCGAGGTGATGGCTGCCGTTTTCGCCGCCGCCGAGCCCGAGATGCAGGCCCGGATGGCGTTCCTCGAACCCGGCGTTGCGGCCGTACAGCCCGCGGATGCCGAGGTTCGTGCCGATGCCGAATTCCTCGATGCGCCGGTGGTTCGCGTGCCGGTCGAGATAGGTCGTGAAATCGCGTCGAAAGCCGGCATCGTCGGTGTCGAAATCGACGATCGTGCTGTTCTCGACCCGCAGCGTCGCGAGCCGCTCGGCCACCTTGTACTTGATCGCGAACGGCACGGTGCCGAGAAACGTGCCGCTGAACACGACCGAGCCGTTCAGGTCGGTCACGTGCGTCGCGATCTCGCCGGGCACGACGTCGAGGTTGCCCATGCCGTCGACGCTCGTCCATTTCTGGTCCGGTGCGAGCGAGCCCGTCAGCGTGTTGCCGGCTTCGTCGATGAAGCGGATCCGTGACGCGCGTGCGGCCGCGTCGATCAACCGGCCGTTGCGTGCGGCGATGTCGTCGAGCGATTCGGCGAAGGCTTCGTCGAGATGCGGGCCGTAATCCTTGAACAAGACCGACTTGCTCCAGTGCTCGACGATCGCGGGGCGGATCGCGGCGAGGAACGGCGGCCCGCTCGGCGAGGGTGTCGGCAGGCACGACGAGTCGTACAGCAGCACGAACAGGTCGGCGTCATTGAGCGCGGCGGCGATGTCGGCGGGCGGGGTGCTTTCGAGGCAGAGGGTCGTGGCGTCGAGCGAATCAGGCAGGGCGGAAAACGCGCGCAACGCGATGTCGCGGTTGCGGGTGTCATGGCCGACCAGCAGTTTTCCCGACTCGCCGCGCGCCAGCTTGTCGCGCAGCGCGGGGTGAAACCCGAGCGCGCGGTGCAGGTTCAGCATGCGTATCTCCGGAAGCGGCGGAAGGGCCGAGGCCCTTCCGCGAGAACGGGTGGCCCGCTCAGACCGGCCAGAGCGCGGTGCCGAACGGCACCACGGCGTCCTCGACCATCATGTCGACGGCCTCGGGGTGCGTGTCTTCCTGCATCCAGTCAAGCAATTCGATCTGCTGGGTGTCCTGCATGTCAATTCTCCTGTGGTGAACATGAGTGATTCAACATGAAAGTGCGGTAGAAAATCTTGCCGCTCCTTGTTCGGTATTTCGTGAATGCCGGACAAGTGGCGTCGATATTAGTCTGACGATTTTGTTAATGCAATGCATTGCGACGTTTTTAGCCAAAGAGTGCTAAACACCGGCATTTTATCGAGGTCGACGGGAAAAGGAGGCCGATAAATAGAATAATGGGACCGACCTGATTTTCCAATTATCGGGATTCCGTTCGATTAATGCATTCGGCCGTTTTTTATAATTCGACGTGCAATGGCGTCGATTATTTCGCATTGCGTGATTCATGAAAGACGATCGCGCACGCGTATCACGCGCATATTGCGCGCGGGCCCGCGTGCGGCGATGCCTCCGGTTTTCTGGCACCATCTGACGATCTTGCGCGACGGCCGCGGCCGCGTGCGCCGTCGTCAGGACGGCATCACAACGATGGAGACGACCCGATGCGTGCAGCGCCGCAACCGGAGCGCGCCGGCCCGACGCAGCCGGCCGCCGGCACCACCGATCCCGACCGCATGGCCGCGTGGCGGCTCGCGATCGGCCTGTCGCTCGGCAGCGCGATCGCGCTCGGCCTCGCACGCTTTTCGTATGCGCTGCTGCTGCCGCCGATGAAGGCCGATCTCGGCTGGACCTTCGCGCAGGCCGGCGCGCTGAATACCGCGAACGCGGCCGGCTACCTGGTCGGCGCGCTGGCGTTTCCGCTGCTGTCGCGGCGCTGGCGCGCGGGCACGCTGCTGGCGGCCGGCTGCGCGTTGACCGTGGTGCTGATGGCGACCTGCGGGCTCACGTCCGGCATGCACGCGCTGCTCGCGCAGCGGCTCGCAACGGGTATCGGCAGCGCGCTGATCTTCATCAGCGGCGGCGTGCTGGCCGCGCGGCTCGCGTCGGCGTCGCCGCGCGATGCGGGGCTGCTGCTCGGCCTCTATTACGGCGGTACGGGATGGGGCATCGTCGCGTCGTCGCTGCTCGTGCCGGCCACGCTCACGCATGGCGTGCACGGCTGGCAGGCCGCGTGGTTCGCGCTCGCGCTCGCCTGCGCGCTGTTCTCGGCGGTGGCCATCGCGGCCGCGCATCGCATCGAGCGCGCACACGCGGCACCGGCGAGGCCGCGCGACGGCACGGCACCGGCGGCAACCGCGCGCGCGGCCCGTTTCGGACTCGCGCTGGCCGGCTACGGCCTGTTCGGCGTCGGCTACATCGGCTACATGACGTTCATCGTCGCGCTGCTGCGCGGCGCGGGCATGAGCGGCACGGTGGTCGCCGCGTTCTACGTGATGCTCGGCGTCGCGACCGTCGTGTCGGCGCGGCTGTGGTCGGGGCTGCTCGACCGGATGCGCGGCGGGCAGGCGCTCGCGGTGCTCAACGCGCTGCTCGGCATCGCGACGCTGATGCCCGCGATGTTCGTGCATCCGGCCGCCGCGTTCGCGTCGGGCGTGCTGTTCGGCGCGACGTTCCTGTCGGCCGTCGCGTCGACGACGGCGTTCGTGCGGCACAACCTGCCGCCCGACGGCTGGGCGAAGGGGATCAGCGCGTTCACGACGGTCTTCGCATTCGGCCAGATCGCGGGGCCGGTCGCGATCGGCTGGGTGTCGGACAGCGCGGGGCTCGCGCGCGGGCTCGTGTATTCGGCGCTGACGCTGTTCGCGGGCGCGGCGCTTGCGGCCGCCCAGCGCGCGTTGCGGACGCCCGCATAATCACGCGAACGTCACCGCACGTACGCGGTGCGCGAGACGCGATGAAACGCGCGGCTGAAGTAGATGAGGCTGTCGCCGTCGTCGCGCACGCGGATCGACGTCGCCTCGATGAACATCACCGAATGCGAGCCGACTTCCTTCATGTCGGCGATCGTGCCCTGCAGGCTGGCGAGCGCGTCGCGCAGCACGGGCACGTCCTGCTCGCCCCGATCCCACACGGGCAGTTCGAAACGCTGCGCCATCGGCAGGTCGGTGAGCCCCGCGAAATGCCGCGCGAGCAGCTCGTGCTCGGCCGGCAGCACGTTGATGCAGACGTGGCGGTTGCGCTCGAAGGTCGCGTGCATCGCGCTCGACCGGTTCAGGCACACGAGCAACGTCGGCGGCGTATCGGTGACGGAGCACACGGCGCTCGCGGTGATCCCGCAGCGGCCGTGCGGCCCGGCGGTGGTGATCACGTTGACGGCCGCGCCGAGGTGGGCCATCGCCTGGCGGAAGGCCTTCTGCGTGTCGGTCGGTTCGACGCGTGCCGGTCGCGGGATATCGGTCGTGGAAGACATGGGTGCTCCTGTTGGACGAAGGCGGCGATCGCGTCACGCTGTCGAGGCAGCGCCGGATCGCCGACGATGATCCAAGCGTACGTCGCGAAAATGCGGGCGACCATTCGCACGATTGACGATGGACATGGCGTTCCCGCCAACGCATCTAAAGGTTCTACCTAGATGCGCGCCGCGCCGCGCGAAAAAAGCGCGATTGGGCGGACGTGCGGCACGCAAAAGGGTATTCAGCGGGTTTTCGGCTCGTTATGATGTGCCGCACACCCCCAGCGAACGACGCGCGCGACCCGCCGGCCACCGGCCTGTCGCGCGGCGCGTGCGACACCCATACCGATATTCAGCGAGACACCCGCGATGACGACGTCACCCGCACCGATCGTATACATCGTCGACGACGACGGCGGCATGCGGACGTCGCTCGCGTGGTTGCTCGAATCGGTCGGCATTGCGTCCGAAGGGTTCGCGAACGCGGGCGAGTTTCTCGCGCGCTTCGACGCGAACCTGCCCGCGTGCCTGGTGCTCGACGTGCGGATGCCCGAGAAAAGCGGCTTCGACGTGCAGGCCGAACTGAATGCGCGCGGCGCGACGTTGCCGGTGATCTTCGTCAGCGGGCACGGCGACATTCCGATGTCGGTGCGCGCGCTGCAGAACGGCGCGATCGATTTCGTCGAGAAGCCGTACAACTCGCAGCAGATGCTCGAACGCGTGCAGCGCGCGCTGCGGCTCGCGCAGCAGCGGCACGCGGTGAGCCAGCGCCACCGCGAGCTGCGCCAGCGGCTGGATGCGCTGACCGCGCGGGAGAAGGAAGTGCTGCGCGGCGTCGTGGACGGCAAGGGCAGCAAGCAGATCGCGTCGGACCTGTCGATCAGCGTGAAGACCGTCGACGTGCATCGCGCGAGCATCAAGGAGAAGCTCGGCGCGACGTCGATCGCCGCGCTTGTGCGCGACGTGATGGTCGTGTGGGGCGACGGCGGGGAGTCGTCGCGATAAGGCCTGCCTGCCGCGCTCAGCGCATGTACAACCCGCCGTTGATGTCCCAGCACGCCCCGTTGGCGAAGTGCGCGTCGCCCGACGCGAGCAGCACGGCGGCATCCGCCACGAAACCGGCCGACCCGAGCTTGCCGCCCGGCAGGCTCGCGAGCACCTGGCGCAGCTTCTCCGGCGCGACGCTCTCATACACGATCGGCAGGTCGAGCGGGCCCGGCGAGATCGCGTTGACGGTCACGCCCTGCGCGGCGAGGTCGCGCGCGAACACCTTGGTCAGCGTCAGCGTGCCGCCTTTCGCGGCCGCATAGTGCGCGCCCGTCGCCGAGCCGCCGTTCTGTCCGGCGAGCGACGCGATGTTGACGATGCGGCCCGCGCCGCGCGCCGCGAAGTACTGGCCGAACACCTGGCAGCCGAACAGCACGCTGCGCAGGTTCACGTCGATCACCTGGTCGAACTGCTCGGCCGTGATCTCCATGGCCGGCACGACCTTCGAGGCGCCCGCATTGTTGACGAGCACGTCGATCGCGCCCCAGCGTGCGACGAGCGCATCGCGCGCGGCTTCGAAATCGCGTTTCGACGTGACGTCGAGCGGCAGCGCGATCGCGCGGGCGCCGCTCGGGTCGAGGTCGCGTGCATGCGCGCGAACGGCGTCGGCGGCGATATCGGCCAGTGCGACGCGGTAGCCGGCTGCATGGAAGCGCTCGGCGATGACGGCGCCGAGCCCGCGCGCGGCGCCGGTGACGAGGACGACTCGATCTGACATGGTGCGTGGTTCCCTGGTTCGCGGGCGCATGCCGGTGGAAGCGGCGCCCGTATCGTGGTTCATGCGGCGAGGGCCGCTTCGAAGTGCGCCGCGATCGCGCAGACCTGTTCGTCCGCGCCCTTGCGCCCGACGATCTGCAGGCCGGCCTTCAGCGGCGAACCGGCGAGCGGCAGCGGCAGGCTGAGCGCCGGATGGCCGCTCAGGTTGAACGGCCGGATCAGCGACGACATCGCGATGACCGACACGCCGTCGCGTGCCTGCTGCAGCGTGATCGGCAGCGCGGGCAGCGTCGGCAGCACCAGCACGTCGGCGTGCTCGAGCGCGGCATCGACCTGCGCGGTGAAGCGTGCGCGGACGATTTCGGCTTCGGCGAGCGCGGCCGGTGTCGTCGTCGCGGCCGTGCGCAGGCGCGCGTCGAGATCGGCGCCGAGCCGGCCCGTCGCGACCAGATGACCGAACGCGCGCGACGTTTCCGCGTTGATGACGGTGAGCCCCGCCGCGAACGCGGCCGACATGTCGTCGAGCACGACGGCGTGCGCGTGCAGGCCCGCGGCGCGAACGGCCGCATCGAGCGCGGCCGCGATGGCCGGATCGGCTTCGACCGTGACGTGCGCGACGGTAAAGCCTGCCACGGATGCCGCGGCTTGTGCACGATCGAAGCCCGGTGCGATCGCGGCCATCACCGCGGCCAGCGTGCGGATATCGCGCGCAAACGGCCCGACGCAATCGAGCGTCGTGTCGGCGGGCGCGACGCCGCGGCGCGATACGCGGCCGAACGTCGGCTTCAGGCCGGCCACGCCGCAGCACGCGGCCGGCCCCCGGATCGAGCCGCCGGTGTCGGTGCCGAGCGCCGCGTCGACGGCGCCGAGCCCGACGAGCGACGCGGACCCGCTCGACGAGCCGCCGGGAATGCGCGTCGCATCTTGCGGATTGACGGGCGTGCCCGTGTAGTCGTTGATGCCGGTCATGCCGAACGCGAGCTCGTGCATGTTCGCCTTGCCGGCAATCTGCCAGCCGGCGTCGAGCAGCAGGCGGACCACGTCCGCGTGATGTGCGGCCGGCGGCGCGTCGGCGAGCGCGCGGCTTGCCGCGCGGGTCGGATGGCCCGCGATGTCGATCGTGTCCTTGATCGCGATCGTGGGGCCGGGGCCGCCCAGCGTGAAGGTGTCGATGAAGCCTGTCATGGTCGGTATCGCGCGAAAGCGGTGGAATGGATCAGGACCGTGGCGCGGCGGCGAGCGGCCACGGGCCGTCGAGTACGCGTTCGGTGCGGAAATGACGGATCAGCCACGCGGAGCCGCTGGCCGCCGGCGCGAAATCGACGGTCAGCCGCGCGGCGATTAGCTCGGCCGAACCGTCCGCATAACGCGACGCCTGCAGCATGATCCAGCGGCCGCGCGCGCGCGTGTTGCCGGCGCCGATCTCGATCGACTCCGACGTCAGGAAGTGCAGGTTCGCCGCGAAATGCGGGTCGGGCGGCAGGTAGCGGCCCAGCATCGCGACGATCGCGGCGGTGCCTTCGAGGCGGCCGAACTTGCGCGCGTAGTGCGGGCCGATGCCTTCCCACACGGCGTCGGCGGTGAACAGTTCGGCGAGCGACGGGCCGTCGCCGGCATCCTCGGGCACGTCGCACAGCGCCATGTAGCGCGTGAGCGTCGCGCGCACCGCGCGCTCGGCGTCGAGCGCGGCCAGGCGCTGCACGAGCGCATCGATCGGGTCCGGCGGCAGGTCGCTCATCGCGCGCCTCACGCCGCGGGCTTCGCGGCCGGCGGCACGGTCAGCGCGCGGCCGACGCGCGCCTCGATCTTGCCGTAGCGCCACAGGTTGTATTCGCCGACGGGCGTCGTGCGATACAGGTTGCAGACGGCGACCGTCGTGTCGAAATCGGCGACGTCGGCCATGATGTAGAACGTCCACGGCGCGCCGTCGGCCTGGCCGACCACGAGGCGGTCGTCGTCCATCACGCCGAGCACGCGCACGCCGGGCATCGCTTCGACGGCCGCGAGCATCGCACCGTACGCCTGCCACACTTCGCCGATCTTCTCGCGCGGCAGGTCGAAGAAGTTCTGCGACACGCCGCAGCAGAACAGGACGCGCAGCGGCAGCGGATTCGGGTCGGACATATCGGGCTCTCCAGAGGAATCGATGGGGCGCATGAATCGGCCGGCGATCATGCGTGTTCAGGAACGGCTTCGGTCGACACGGGTCACAGATAGCCGGGAAACGGCGTCACGCCGGTGAACACCGCACCCGCGCCGTCGAAGTTGCCTTCGCCGAGAAACGCGTGCTGCGTGACGACCATCGCGTCGCGCAGCAGCCGCTGCAGCGGATGCGTGCGATAGATCGCCGCCGTGCCGCCGAGGCGGTACGCGCGTTCGACGACGCTCGCGCCTTCGCGTGCGATCTGCGTGGCCGCGAGCCGCAGCAGGCTGACCTGCTCGGGCGTCACCGGATTGCCGGCGAGGATCGATCGCCACACGGTGTCGGTCGCGTCGTAAAAAAACGCGCGCGCCGAGCGCAGTTGCGCCTCGGCCTTCGCGAGCTCGATGCGGTAGTACGCGCGATCGGCGAGACGCGGTGCGCCGGTCGTCGTTTGCCGGCCGCCCGACATCCGGTTCACGACGTCGAGCGCCGCGCGCGCGAGGCCGAGGTTGACGACGGCCAGCACCTGCGCCGCGTACGCGACGGTCGGGTAGCGGTACAGCGGCTCGTCGACGGTCGGTTCGCCGCCGCGTACGAAGGTCCACGCTTCCGGCACGAAGCGGTCGTCGATGCGCAGGTCGTGGCTGCCGGTGCCCTGCATGCCGACCACGTTCCAGTTCTCGACGATCTCGACGTCGGCCGCGCGGAACACGGCCGTGCGCGGCTTGTTCGGTGCGGCGTCCTGTGCGCCCGGCACGGCGATGCCGACACCGAGCCAGTCGGCGCCCTTGCAGCCGCTCGCGAATTTCCACGTGCCGTTCACGCGCCAGCCGCCCGGCGCGGCCTGCGCCGGCTGCACCGGGAACAGGCCGCCCGCGAACACCTGGTCGGGACCGCTCGCGTACAGCTCGGCCTGCGTCTCGAGCGGCAGCGCCGCGAGATAGACGTTCGCGGAGCCGAAGCTCGCGACCCACGCGGCCGACCCGTCGGCCGTCGCGATGCGCTCGATCATGTCGAGGAACGCGGTCGGCGCGAGCGCGTCGCCGCCGAAGCGGCGCGGCGTGCCCGCGCGATAGATGCCGGCCTGCTTGAACAGCGCGATCACGTCGCGCGGCACGTGCGACAGACGGTCGAATTCTTCGCGGCGCGCGGCGACGGTCTCGATCACCGCGTCGAGCGGCGACAACGGCGCGGCCACGGAACCTGCCACGGACGGCGAGGACGGCGCGGGTTCGATGGCGAGGGCGGCTTGCGGCATGGTTGTCTCCTGGGCGGACAAGGGTTCGGATGCGGATGGCATGCGTGCCGTGCGGGGCTGGACCTGCGGCACGACGATGCAGCCAGTCTAGAAACGCCGAAAACACGCAGCAATTGGTGCGTTGGGCCGTGCGACTGGTGACGTTCCGGGCCGGCCTAAAGAAATCTTCAGGTGCGATCGGCGCGCGCCGGTGCTATGTTGGATTTCCGGCCGCGCGATGCCGCGCGCCTTCATCCGGATCCGATCATGAGTTTCCCCGACGACGACGATTTCCACCGGCTGCTCGACGCGCTGACGACCTGCGTGCTGCTGCACGACGCGCGGACGAAGGCGATCGTGTGGGCGAATCGCGCCGCGTGCATCGCGCTCGGTTTCTCCGTCGAGGAGTTGCTGCCGCTGAAGGCGCCGGACATGACGCGGCCCGAGCCGAAATACCAGCGCGAGATCGCGGTGAGTGCCTGGGATCGTGCGCTCGTCGACGGGCCGCAGGTGTACGAGTGGTGCTATCGCTCGCGTACGGGCGTCGACATGCTGTCCGAGGCCACCGCCACCTACGTGCCGCTGCGCGGGCGCGACGTCGTGATGGTGCAGTTCCGCGACATCAGCGCGGAAGAGGCGGTTCGCCGGCAGTTGCGCCGCTACGAGGCGCGGCTGCGCGAGTTCATGCAGGATCTCGACGAAGGCATCGCGGTCGTGACGCCGCACGGCGGCGTGCAGTTCATCAGCGAATCGGGCCGCCGCGTGCTCGGGCTCGCGCCCGACGAACCGCTCGGCGCGGTGCTCGACTACTGTTCCGCGGCCGATCGCGACCGGCTCGTCGCACAACTGCGCGATGCGCCGTCGGCGTACCCGTCCGCGCCGCAGCGCTACCGGATCGTGCGGCGCGACGGCTCGCCGTGCTGGCTGCGCATCCTGTGCCGGCAGGTCGAGATCGAAGGCGATCTCGACGGGCTGCTCGTGCAGTTCCGCGACGTGAGCGACGAAGTCGCGATCGAGGACGCGCGGCGTGCGGAGGCGCGGATGCTCGAATACGCGGGCCGCTACAACGCGATGGGCGAGATGGCGAGCGTGATCGCGCACGAGCTGAGCCAGCCGCTCGCGGCCGTGCGCAACTTCATCGAGGGCGCGGTGCGGCGGCTGAACGGCAACGGCGCCGTCGACGACGCGATCTGGGGGCTGCGCAGCGCGGACCGGCAAGCCGAGCACGCGGCGCTGATCATCAAGAGCGTGCGCGAATTCATCGTGAAGCGCGAGCCGGTCGTCGCGGTCGCCGACCTGCGCGACATCCTTGCCGATGTCGCTTACTTCATCGAGCTGCGCGCGAAGGAAGCCGGCGTGACGGTCGCGCTCGTGCAGGCCGACGTGCCGCTGCCGATCCGCTGCGAGCGCGTGCTGATCGGGCAGGTGATCCTGAATCTCGCGTTCAACGCGATCGAGGCGTTCGCCGGCTGCGAGCGCCTGCCGCGTACGCTGACGCTCGCGACGGCAAACCTCGCCGGGCATGCGGAGCTGCGCGCGATCGACAACGGTCCCGGCATCGCGGAAGGTGCGCACGACCGGTTGTTCGACGGTTTCTCGTCGTCGAAAGCCGGCGGCAACGGCATCGGGTTGTCGCTGTGCAAGAGCATCGTCACGCGTCACGGCGGGCGGATCGCCGCGAGCCCGGCCGGCGGCGGCGGGCTCGACTGCCGCGTGACGTTGCCGCTCGCCGGCGCACCCGCGTAGCCGCCGCGTCGCGTCGCGGCCGGGCAGCGACGCGCGGCGCGCGCTCATCGTCCCAGCGCCCGCGCGGTCTGGCCGCCGATGCCGAAGTCGGTGACCGGAATGTCCTTGATGATCACGCGCGTGGCTTGAAGCGGCGCGTCGAGCACGCTCGCGCCCGCGTCGGACAGCGCGGCGATCAGCGCGCGTTTCCGTGCGTCGGTGCGGCCGGCGATCAGGATCGCGACGATCACCGGCAGCGACGGCGGCGCGCCGTCCGCGGCACTGCGGCCGCCGAGGCCGACATGCGTCGCGGGCAGCTCGGTGAGCAGCACGCGCACGGATTCGGCCGGTGCGCCGATCGCGTCGACGGTCGCACCGGTCAGCCGCGCGATCAGCTCGGCCTTGCGTGCGTCGTCATGGCCGGCCGGCAGGAAAACTTCGAGTGTGGGCATGGTGGTCCGGAAAGGTGAAGGTTGCCGGCTCACCTTTGCACTTGCAGCGGTGAACCGGCCGCGGCTTACAGCAGGAAGCCGATCGCGCTGAGTGCTTCGGTCGAGTCGATCAGGCGCACGACCTTCTCCGCGATCCGCATCTCGCCTTCGGCATCGACGTGCAGCGTGTGCGTGACGTCGGCCGCGAACAGCGTCGCGGCGCCGCGCTTGTACGCGACGACGACCTGCGCCGATTTCAGCGCGACGGTGTCGGCGCCGCCGCTTTCCAGCGTGAAGCGCGACACGGTGCGCACCGTGCGCGCCGCGTCGGTCGCCGAGGCCGAATAGCCGGACACCATCCGCTGCACGCGCTTCTCGCGCATGTCGTGGTCGTCGAACACGTAGTTCAGCGTCGCCGCGAAATCGGTCGCATCGGGGTCGATCGGCACCACGTAGTGGCCGGCGGGCTCCCACAGGTCGAGCCAGGCGCGGTAGTCGCGGCGGTCGAGCATCTCGGCTTCGCGCCACACGAATTCGACCGCGCGGGCGAAGGTCTGCTCGGAAAAGAGGGCGTTGCGGTCGTCCATCATCGTTGCTCCATCATCTTGCGCCATTGCTGGTAGGCCTCGCGCATGCCGGTCTCGTCGGTCGCATGGGCGGTCTTTTCGCCGTTCGCGGCGGTCGTTTCGCGGTTCAGCCCGCGGTTCACGAGGATCGGCACGTCGGGGCCCGCATGCGCGCCGCGCTGCACGCGCTCCCACGCTTCCGCGTCGTCGGGGCTGCCGAAGCCGAACGGGCCCTGGAAGTGCTCGTGAATCCGCAACCGCTCGCGGTTCGCTTCGTCGGGGCCGCCGTCCATCGCGAGCGCGACGTGGCGAATCTCGGTTTCGTTCGCGGAGATCGGCCGCAGCACGCGGAAGAACGCCATCGACAGCGCGAGGTTCGGGAACAGGTTCAGGTTGAAGCCGACGCCCATCAGCGAGCGCACGATGCGGCGCACCTCGTCCGGCGCGTGACGTTCGGCGAGCGTGGCCGCGAGCGGCGCGAAGCGCTCGGGCAGCGGCGCGCCGTCGTCTTCGTCGAGATCGATCAGCTCGGGCATCAGCACCGCGAGGCTGTGGCCGTTGCCGAGCCCGCGGCAGAACGCGTCCTCGCTCGTCATGAAGCTCGTGATCGCGGCGGCCGTCTCGTCGTCGATCGACTTCATCCACGACTTGTGCACGACCGGAAAGTGGTAGAGATCGGTGGTGTTCTCGAGCTGGATCTTCCAGTTGCCCTTGAACTTGAACTTGTGCTCGCCGTTCGCCTTGATCGGGTAACCGGCGCCCTGTTTCATGAACAGGTCGATCCACGGCTTCGCGCCGCCGAGGAAATCCTCGAGCGGCTCAACGGCGTCGTTGAAGCTCGCGAAGATCAGCCCCTGGTACACGCCGACGCGCAGCTTCACGAGCGGCAGGTCGCCTTTCTCGCACACGCCTTCGTAGCCGTCGCCGTACGGCAGCGCGCGCAGCGTGCCGTCGAGTGCGTACGACCAGCTGTGATACGGGCACGTGAAGCCTTTCGCGTTGCCCTTGTGCGCTTCGCACACGGTCGCGCCGCGATGGCGGCAGCGGTTCTGCAGCACGTTGATTTCGCCCGTCCTGTCGCGCACGACGATTACCGGCTGGCGGCCGATCGTCGTCGTGATGAAGTCGCCGGGGTTCGGCAGCTCGCTCTCGTGCGCGACCCAGATCCAGGTGCGGTAGAAGATGCGGTCGAGCTCGGCTTCGAACAGCGCGGGGTCGTGATACATCGCGGGCGCGATGCGGTCGGGTTGCACGAGACCGTGCAGCGCACGGGTGTCGATCGTCTGGTAGGCAATGTCGCTCATCGTCGTCGTGGGGAAAGAGCTGCGAAATCGGGCCGCGTCGCGCGCGGCATCGAGTACCCAGTCTCGTCTTCCGCTACATATCCGTCAAATTGATCTAAAATTGGCCGTTCAATAAATGCGGCAAATGATGGAGGCTACAATGACGTCGGTCGATCATCTCGATCTGAACCTGTTGCGCGTATTCCAGGCGATCGTCGAGGAGCGCAGCCTGACGAAGGCCGGCGAGCGGCTTGCGCTGTCGCAGCCGGCCGTCAGCTATTCGCTCGGCCGGCTGCGCACGCTGTTCGACGATCCGCTGTTCGTGCGCACGCGCTCGGGCATGCAGCCGACGCCGGTCGCGCTGGAGCTGGCCGGCATCGTCGGCAAGGCGCTCGACATGGTGCGCGTGGCGCTGCGCTACGCGGAGCGTTTCGATCCGGCCACCAGCACGCGCACGTTCCGGCTGTCGCTGTCGGATGCGGGCGAGATGGCGTACCTGCCGGCGATCTGCCGGGCGCTGCGCGAGCGCGCGCCGCGCGTGACGCTGAGCGTGCAGCCGCTGCCGGTGGAGGAGATCGAGGAAGCGTTGCGGGCGAGCCGGCTGGATTTCGCGATCGGCAACCTGCCGGAGCTGATGCCGCGCACGCGTCACCAGGTGCTGTTCGAGGAAACCTACGTGTGCATGACGGGCCGCCGGCGCGGGTTGCCGGCCGGCGCCGCGCTGGGTCTCGAGCCATTCGTGCGCGCCGCGCACGTCAACGTGAAGTCGGTCGAGCACAGCCATCACGCGCTCGACGACGCATTGCGCGCGCAGGGCGTGGGCCGCAACATCGCGCTGGAAGTCCCGCACTTCGTCGCGCTGCCGAGCGTGCTGTCGGTCACCGATCTCTATGCGACGCTGCCGAGGCGGCTCGCGCAGATCCTGAACCGCGACAACGCGTTCCGCCTCTATGACCTGCCCGTCATGCTGCCGCCCGCACCGGTGACGATGCACTGGCACGAGCATTTCCACGAGGACGAGGGCAACGCATGGATGCGTGCGCTGCTCGCCGAGATCGTCGAGCGTTTCGACGACGCATGACGGCCGCGACGCGCGCGTCGAATCTCAGAGATCGAGCACCAGCACCGCCGAGCGCGCGCGCGACACGCAGCAGCAGATCACCGTGTTGCTCGCGCGTTCGGCCTTGCTGAGGCAGTGGTCGCGATGATCGGGCTCGCCGTCGAGGACGGGCACCATGCAGGTGCCGCACACGCCTTCGCCGCATGACGTATCGACTTCGATGCCGATGCGCGCGAGCGCGTCGACGATCGACGTGTCGGGCGTCACGCGCACCGATTGTCCGCTGCGTTGCAGCCGTACCTCGAAGCCGTCGACCGGACCGGGATCGGCGCCGGTCTTGCCCGCCTCGGCGGCGACGGGTTCCGCCGCGAAACGTTCGAGATGGATCGAATCGTCGGGCACGCGCGTCGCGGCCGCCGCGACGACCGCGTCCATGAACGGCCCCGGGCCGCACGTGTAGACATGCGCGCGAGCATCGATCGGCGCGACGCAGCGGCCGAGTTCGGCCGCGAGCGTATCGGGCTCGACACCGTAGTGGAACGTCACGTGCGGCGCGAACGGCTCGGCCGACAGCGCGTCGACAAAGGCCGCGTGCTCGCGGCTGCGCGCGAAGTAATGCAACTGGTAGCGCGCGCCGCGCTTGTGCAGCGCGTACGCCATCGACAGCAGCGGCGTGATGCCGATGCCGGCCGCGATCAGCACGTGCTCGCTCGCGTCGTCCGTCAGGCGAAACAGGTTGCGCGGCGCGCCGATCGACAGCTCGGCGCCGACGGCCACGTCGTCGTGCAGCGAACGCGAGCCGCCGCGCGACCGCGCTTCCTTCTTCACCGCGAACAGGTAGCTGCCGCGCTCGTCGGGGTCGCCGCACAGCGAGTATTGCCGCGTGATGCCGGACGGCGCGGTGACGTCGATATGGGCGCCCGGTTCGTACGCGTCGAACGGCTGGCCGTCGACGCGCGAAACCCGGAAACAGCGGATGTCCTGCGCCGCGTCGATCAGCGCGTCGATCCGGACCTGGTGGCGGTTCGCTTGCATGGAAAATTCCGTGGGGTGGGAGGAGCGCGGCGCGGCAGGCACGGCGCCGTCATGCGATCGAGAATAGGGACGGGCGTCGCATAAATCAAATCGATTAAAAAGCAATGTCCTAATCAGTGGGGCGGATAATGGTCGGTTGGCGCGACGGCGCTCACCGCACGGCGATCGCGTCGCCCGCATCGGCTGCCGGCAGCGGCGGCGCCGCTGCCTGGCCGCGTTCGCGATCGAGGCTGCGGCGATAGTGCCGGCAGCCGGCGGCGAGCAGCAACGCCGCGAGCGTGGCCGCCGCGACGTTGACGATCGACATCGAATGGCCGACCGCGGCCGGCGCGCCGAACACCCGATCGGTGAACAGCGCGACGACGGTCGTGCCGATCCCGAGCGCGATCAGGTTCGACACGAGCAGGAACAGCGCGGAGATCTGCGCGCGCATCTGGTTCGGCGCGAGCGTCTGCATCGCGGCGGTCGACGTCGGCATCGGGAACGACGCGAAGAACATCGCGACGACGAGCATGGCCAGCGACGCCGGCAGGCTGTCGAGCTGCGTGAACAGCGTGGCGGGAATCACCATGCAGGCGGCGCCGAGCGCGCCCGCGCGCATCGGCGCATCGGCACGGCCGCGCCGCAGCAGCCAGTCGTTGAGCCAGCCGCCGCAGAACACGCCGGCCGTGTTCGCGACCAGCAGCACGATGCCGAGCGTGTAGCCGGCTTCGACGGCCGTCATCCCGAAGCGGCGGATATAGAACGCGGGCGTCCAGCTCAGCAGGCAGTACAGCGTCATCGCATAGAACGAGAAACCGAGGTAGTGGCACGAGAAGGTCGCCCGATGCGTGCCGACGAAGCGCAGCGAGTCGCGCATCGACACGCGCCGCACGGCGCCCGAGCGATCCTGCGCGAGCCCCTTGCGCTGCGGGTCGCGCACGGTCGCGGCGAACAGCAGCGCGACGAGGATCCCCGGCAGCCCGACGATCAGGAACGTGACCTGCCATGCATGCACCTGCCCGACGACGGGCAGCGTGAACGCGCTCGCATGCTTGAGCAGCGCGATCACGTAGCCGCCGATCAGGAACGCGACGCCGCCGCCGATGAACGAGCCGAGCGAATACACGGCGATCGCGCGCCCGAGCTTCTCCTTCGGGAAGTAGTCGGCGAGCATCGAATACGCGCCGGGCGACAGCGCGGCCTCGCCGACGCCCACGCCCATCCGCGCGACGAACTTCTGCACGAACTGCTGGCTGAGCCCGCATGCGGCCGTCGCGACGCTCCACAGCGCGATGCCGAGCGAGATGATGCGCGGGCGCGCGTAACGATCGGCGAGATACGCGACGGGCAGCCCCATCACCGCGTAGAACAGCGAGAACGCGAAGCCGTTGAGCAGGCTGAACTGCGTGTCGGACAGGTGCAGGTCGCGCTTGATCGGCTCGATCATCAGCACGAGGACCTGGCGGTCGACGAACGAAAAGACGTACGCGAGCATGCAGATGACGACGACATACCATTCGTACGTATAGCGCTTGCCGTCGGCAGCGCGGGCCGGGGATGCGGACATGCGGATTCTCCAGGAGCGGGCGGTGGAAAAGCGCGGCAGCGGCCTTGCGGGCCGGGCGCCGTCGCGGCGCGAAAGCGTGCGGGTGACACGATCGGAGACGCAGCGTAGTCGGCCAAATTCGGCTGCCATAGGCGGAGTGACAGCGGCGCCACACGGACATTTACCGACCCGGATAAAGAAAACACCGAGGCCGTGCTCACGGGCCGCCGCGCGGCACGCGTGCGGCGGGGCGCGCGCGCATCATGCGGCGCATCTATAAGCGTTATGGCGCGCGTTGCGTCGACATCCGAAATTGTCGTTTCTAGACTCGGCCCGTTTTTGATCGGCAGCGTTGGCCGTTGGCGGCGAACGCGCATCACACCACGCGGCGCGGCGCCGACCGACGCCGGCACTTCTACGGGACGACGAAGATGAACCAACCGAACGGGCGGGCCGACCGGCTTGCCGTACCGCTTGCCGCGCTGCTCGCCTGCGCCGCGCTGCCGGCCGCCGCGCAATCGAGCGTGACGCTCTACGGCCGCATCGATACCGCGGTCGAATACGCGAATGCCGGGCCGAACCATGTGGCGCGCATGGGCAGCGGCAACTTGTGGGCGTCGCAGTGGGGGCTGAAGGGCGTCGAGGATCTCGGCGGCGGCTACGCGACGATCTTCAAGCTCGAGGACGGTTTCAACGCGGGCAGCGGCGCGCTGTCGAACGGCAGCGCGCTGTTCGGCCGCGAAGCGTGGGTCGGCATCACGGGGCCGTTCGGCGGCGTGCAGTTCGGCGAGCTTTACACGATCCTGCATACGACGCTCGTCACGTACAGCCTGCCGGGCCTCGGCGCGGGGCTCGCGTGGGGCAACGCGACCAACAATTTCGTCGGCCCCGCGTTCCTGCGCGTGCGCAACGCGATGCGCTACACGTCGCCGCGCTACGCGGGCTTCATGCTGCGCGCGATGGCCGCGCGCGGCACCAACGGCGCGGCCGGGCAGCCGGCGACGCTCGGCGACACGTATGGCGCGGGCATCAACTACGTGCGCGGCGGCCTGTCGGTCGACGTCGACTACATGCAGCAGAAGTTCAGCCCCGTGGCGGCCTCCGCGCTCGGCGACACCAGCCCGGCCGCGAACGGCAACTACACGCTCGGCGCGATTTCGTACGACTTCAACGTCGTGAAGGTCGCCGCGCTGTACCTGCGCCATCGCGGCGGCCCCGACGTCGCGGCCGCGATCGACAGCCAGAGCGCGTATCCGCACAGCGACATCATGGAGCTGAGCGCGACGGTGCCGATCGGGCGCGCGTCGCTGCTGTTGAGCGTCGGCCATTACCGGAAGGTCGCGGACAGCGACGGCAACGCCGATTCGTACGGCATCCGGTTCGACTATCCGCTGTCGAAGCGCACGGTGCTGTACACGGGCGCCGCGATGGTGCGCAACGGCGCGCATGCGCGCTTCGTCGTCAACGGCGCGGCGGGCGGCGGCGTCGCGGTCGCCAGGCCGGGCGCCACCGCCAGCTCGATCGTCGCGGGCATCCTCACGGCGTTCTGAGCGTCTCGCCCGCGCCGCGCCCGCTCGGGCCGCTACGCGCAGGCGGGCGGCTGCGGCGCGAGCCATGCGTCGAACGGCGCCTGCTCGCCGATGTTGAACAACTCGAGCAGCAGCGCGCGCAGCCAGCGATGGCCGGGGTCCGCGTCGAAGCGCCGGTGCCAGTACGCGTTGACGGCCCATTCGCCGGCACCCGCGATCTCGTACAGCACGCACGGCTGCCGCGCGGCGAACGTGATCGCGATCGTCTCCGGCAGGATCAGCGCGTAATCGCCGTGCTGCAGCAGCGCGGGCACCACCATGAAATCGGGCAACGCGGCGCGCACGCGCGGCATCAGCGCGTGCCGTTCGAGCAGTTGCATCGACTGCGGATGCGACGTGACCGCGACGAAGCGCAGCGCGTCGGGCGCGGCGCCGTCGAGCACGAAATCGTCGGGCAGCCCGGCGCGCCGCGCGGTGCGGCGCGGCATCAGCAGCACGCAGCGCTCGTGCAGCAGCGCGGTGCGCTGGAAGTGGCTCGAGGCGTCGGCGAAATGCCCGAGCGCGAAGTCGATGCGCCCCGATTCGAGCGCGACGTTGAGCTGGCATTCGTCGACGTGCAGCGTCTCGATCACCGCGCCCGGCGCGCGGCGGTCGAACGCGGCGAGCAGCGTCGGCAGGAACGCGCTCGCCGCGAAATCGCTCATGTGCAGGCGGAACACGCGCTGCGTGCTGTCGGGCGTGAAACGCGACCCTTCGTCGAGCACGTCCTGCAGGATCGCGAGCGCCTTGTCGACCGAGATCGCGAGCCGCTGCGCGCGCGGCGTCGGTTCGACGCCGGTGCCGGTGCGCACGAACAGCGCGTCGCGGAACATCAGCCGCAGCCGGCCGAGCGCATGGCTGACCGACGGCTGCGTGACGCCGAGCCGTAGCGCCGCGCGGCCCACGTGCCGCTCCTCGTAGACCGCGCGAAACGTCTTCAACAGGTTGAGATCGAGATCCTGCACGCGCAAGCCGTCGGGCGAGTCGGCGTCGTGCGATGAAGGTTCGGGGCGGGCCGGCATCAGCGGGCGGCCGGTTGCGGCGTGCATCATCGTGTCTGCCTCGCGGTAACGGAAGGCGCATGGCCGTAACGCCGCGCATAGGCCTTCGCGAAATGGCCGAAACCGTGGACGCCGTGCGCGATCAGCACGTCGGTCACGCTGCGCGCGTCGCCGCGTTGCAGCGCCGCGTGTACGGCCGTGAGCCGGCGTTCGCGCACGTACGCGGCGGGGGTGGTGTCCAGGAACGCGCGGAACGCGTGCTGCAGCGTGCGCGGGGCGACGCCCGCGACGGCCGCCAGCGCGGCGAGCGCGAGCGGCTCGCCGAGATGCGCATCGACGTGGTCGCACGCGCGGCGCACGTATGCCGGCAGCGGCGGCGTACGGTGCGCGAGCGCGTCGCTGTACGCATGCGGCAGGTGCGTGAGCAGCAGCGACATCAGCCACGCGGTGAGGTCCGCGCCGAATATGGGCGACGCGGTGCCGATGCCCGGCCGGGCGCCCAGCCGGCACAGGTATTCGAAGGTGGGCAAGACGAGCGCGGCGCCCGTGTCGCCGCTCGCGAGCGCGAACTGCAGCGGCCGCGTGAGTGTCGTCTGCAGCATGTCCTGCAGCTTGCGTTCGAGCGCGCCGCGCTCGAGGCGCAGCACGAGATTGCGGCAATCGGGGCTCGTGCGCAGGCGGCTCGCGCGCGCGGGCGACGACACCGTCAGCTCGCCGGGGCCCGCGCGCGCAACGACATTGCCGGCCCGCAGCTCGCACGCGCCGGCGAGCGTCAGCCTGAACAGGAAATGATCGGCGTCGTCGCCGAACTCGATGTGCGTTTCGCGGCCGTAGCAGAGTTCAAGCAGCGCGCCGTGGTGCAGCGGCACTTCGTACAGCTCCGCATGAAACGGATCGCGGCCGCACGCGGCCATCCGGTGCGGCCCGAGCCGGTGCGCGACCGCGCGTTCGACGTCGTCGGGCGCCTGCAGCGTGCCCAGCCGGTTCGGCGCATGGCGGGAAAGGGCGATGTCCATTCGTAGACCTCGTGGCGGATGCCGGGGCGCGGCGGGATGCGCGGCGCCGCGATTGCGTTGCGCGAACGGGCGTGTCGTTGCGCGTTTTGAAGCGACGCGGCGCGGGCCGCCGCGTAGTCTCGGAAACACTCAATCACCGGGAGACGGCAATGAAGGTATGTGTTCTGGGCGGCGGCCACGGCTGCCATGCGGCGGCCATCGACCTGCTCGAGAAGGGCCACGACGTGACGTGGTGGCGGCGCGACCGGGAGCCGCACGCGCGGCTGCGCGAGCTTGGCGTGCTGAACGTGACCGACTATCGCGGCAAGCGCGCGGTGACGCTCGGCGATGCGCCCGGCGCGATCCGCCTGACCGACGATCTCGCGGCCGCACTGCGCGGCGCGCGGCTCGTCGTGGTGCCGCTGCCGTCCACGTCGCACGATGCACTCGCCGCGCAGGTCGCGCCGCTGCTGGCGGACGGCCAGGTCGTGTTCCTGCCGCCGGGCACGTTCGGCAGCTTCGTGTTCGCGCGCGCGGCGGCCGATGCCGGCAACCGTTCGCGCGTCGCGTTCGCCGAAACGGGCACGCTGCCGTATCTCGTGCGCAAGCATGGCGACAACGAGGTGGTGATCAGCGCCTATGCGACGCGCCTGCCGACCGGCGTGTTGCCGGCGAGCGCGGCCGGCTGGGCGTTCGACGTGCTGCGCGCGGGCTATCCGTCGCTCGAGCCGGTCGAGGATGCGTTGTCCGGCGCGCTGATGAACGCAGGCCCGGTGATCCATCCGCCGTTGATCCTGATGAACGCCGGGCCGCTCGAGCACTTCGACGCGTGGGACATCCACAACGAGGGCACGCAGCCGTCGATCCGCCGCGTGACGAACGCGCTCGACGCCGAGCGCATCGCGGTGCGCGAGGCGCTCGGTTACCGCGCGCCGCATTTCCCGCTCGCGGATCACTACGCGGCCGAAGGGGACGAGTGGATGTACGGGCGCGGCGCGCACGGCAAGCTGACCGAGAGCGGCGACTGGCGCGAGAAGATCGATCTGCGCACGCATCGCTACATGCTCGAGGACACCCGGCTCGGGCTGTCGTTCGTCGTGTCGTGCGGGCGCCGGGCCGGCGTGCCGACGCCGGTCGCGCAGGGGCTGCTGAGCATCGCGAGCGCGGTCGCGGAGCGCGACCTGTACGCGGAAGGCCGCACGCTGGAGCGGCTCGGGCTGGCCGCGCTGTCGAACGACGCGCTGCGCGCGCTGCTCGACAACGGGTACTCGGCATGAAGGCGGCCGCCGATGTGACGCGCATCCACGTGCTCGGCGCGGGGCGCATGGGGCAGGGGATCGCGCTCGTGTTCGCATACGCGGGCCTCGACGTGACGCTGATCGACTTCAAGCGGCGCGATGCGGCCGGCTGGCGCGCGTTCGGCGAGCGCACGCGCGACGGGATCGCCGGGCCGCTGCACGCGCAGGTCGCGCTCGGCGGCATCGATGCCGCGCAGGCCGCAGCGGTCGTCGCGCGCATCGCACTCGTCTCGCACGACGGCGCGGCGGACGCGGTGCGTGACGCCGATGTCGTGTTCGAGGCGCTGCCCGAGGTGCTGGACGCGAAAGCCGACGCGCTGCGCTGGCTCGGCGAGCACGTCGATGCCCGGGCAACGATCGCGTCGACCACGTCGACGTTCGTCGTCACGGAGCTGCAGCGCCATGTTGCTTATCCCGCGCGGATGCTGAACGCGCACTGGCTCAATCCCGCGCTGCTGATGCCGCTCGTCGAGATCAGCCGCAGCGACGCGACGGATCCGTCCGTCGTCGACATGCTTGCCGCGCTGCTCGGACGCGTCGGCAAGAAGCCGGTGATCTGCGGGCCGGCGCCCGGCTATATCGTGCCGCGCATCCAGGCGCTCGCGATGAACGAGGCCGCGCGGATGGTCGAGGAGGGTGTCGCCAGCGCGGAGGATATCGACACGGCGATCCGCACCGGCTTCGGGCCACGCTTCGCGGTGCTCGGGCTGCTCGAATTCATCGACTGGGGCGGCTGCGACATCCTGTACTACGCGTCGCGGTATCTGGCCGGCGAGATCGGCCCGCGCTTCGCCCCGGCCGCGAGCGTCGTGCGCAACATGGAAGCCGGGCGCGACGGCGTGCGTACCGGCGCGGGTTTCCACGACTATGCGGACGTCGACGTCCCCGCGTACATGCGGCAGCGGCTCGGCGAATTCGCGCGGCTGCTCGAGCACCTGGGGCTCGCGCCGGCGTTCGACGGCGCGCGGCGCGACGTCGGGCGCTGACCGTCGCGCGATCATGCGGCGTCGCCGCGTGAACCGTCGGCGTGCGGGGTGCGCGTCTCGCGCATCACGCACAGGGTCGCGACGGTCACGAGGCCGAGCGCGACGAGGAACAGCGACACGGGCCACGACGCGTGATAGCGCGTGAGCAGCGCGGTGGCGATCAGCGGCGACATCCCGCCCGCGAAGATCGACGCGACCTCATGCCCGAGCGCGACGCCCGAGTAGCGTACCTCGGTGCTGAACAGCTCGCCGACGAGCGCGGGCAGCGTACCGATCATCGCGCCGTGGCTCACGGCCGTGCCGACCGTCAGCGCGAGCCAGACGAGCGGCGTCGCGCGCGTATCGAGCAGCCAGAAGAACGGAAACGCGCATGCGACGAGGCTCAGCGCGCCGATCAGGTACACGGGCTTGCGGCCGATCCGGTCGGACAGCCGGCCCCACGCGAGCATCGCGCCCATCTCGACGATCATCGCGATCATCACGCCGGTCAGCATCACGCCGTTCGGGATGCCGAGGTACTTGCCGTAGACGAGCGAGAACGCGAGAAAGATGTACGCACCGCCGTTTTCGGCCACGCGCAGCCCCATCGCGAGCAGGATTTCCTTCGGATGGCGGCGGATGCACTCGACGATCGGCAGATGCGTGTGCGCGCCGCGCTGGCCGGCCTGCTCGAAGTCGCGGCTTTCCGGCAGGTGGCGGCGGATATAGATGCCGATCGCGAAGATGACGATGCTCGCGAGGAACGGCAGCCGCCAGCCCCAGGTGCGGAACAGGTCGTCCGGCAGCGTCTGCGCGGCCAGGAACGCGGCCGACGACAGGACGAAGCCGCCGCCCACGCCGAGCTGGCTCCACGCCGCGTAGTAGCCGCGCTGCTCCGGCGGCGCGTTCTCGCTGATCATCAGTACACCGCCGCCCCATTCGCCGCCGGACGCGATGCCCTGCAGCAGGCGCAGCACGACGAGCGCGGCCGGCGCCCACAACCCGATCTGCGCATAGGTCGGCAGCAGGCCGATCGCGAAGGTCGACGCGCCCATGATCAGCAGCGTCCACACGAGCGACGCCTTGCGCCCGTAACGATCGCCGACGTGGCCGAACACGATCCCGCCGAGCGGGCGCGCGACGAAGCCGAGCGCGAACGCCGCGAACGCGGCGAGGCTGCCCGCGAGCGGCGATGCGCCGGGCGGAAAGAACACATGGCCGAACACGAGCGCGGCGGCCGTGCCGTACACGAAGAAGTCGTACCACTCCATCGCGTTGCCGGCGACGGAGGCGATGACGATCCGGCGCAGCTGCCGGTCGGCGAGCGGCCGGGCGGCGCTCGGGGATTGCACGGTGTCGGTCGGGTACATGGCGGACTCTGAAGGGGGCGGGCGCGTGCCGTCTCGTGCAGCACTGCGGGCTAGTGTTGTCGGCCCGCCGCGTCCCGGTCAAATCCGCAGAAAAAGGGGAGTGTCATCACTCCCGCAAATGATGGTCGCGGCGCGCGGTCCCGTGCCGCCGCGCGCCGGGGCCGGTTACCGCTCGATCTGCCGGTTCCAGCGCGTATCCCACTGCGCGCGGCGCGCGTTGATCGCGGCCCAGTCGACCACCGTCACCTTGCGCACGAGATCGTCGACGTTGCCGAGGCTCTGCTGCATCGCGGCAGGCATCTTCGCGAGGCGGTTGGTCGGGATCTGCTTGCCGGCCTCGGCCGCCTTCGTCTGCGCGGGCGCGGACAGCAGGAACTGCGCGAGCTTCTGCGCGAGCTGCGGATCGGGGTTGTTCGCGACCACGCACAGGTCGACGAGCAGCAGCACGGGGCCTTCCTTCGGGTTCGCGTACGCGACGGGAATGCCCTTGTCCTGCAGGTCGCCGACGCCGGTCGGCGTGAGCGGGAACAAGCCGGCTTCGCCGGTCTGCACCATCTCGGAGATCTTCGCCGAGTTCGGGATGTACTCGACGACGTTCGGCCCGACCGTGCTCGCCCACTTGCTGAAGCCGGGCTCGACGTTCTGCTCGTTGCCGCCCAGCAGCCGGTTGATCGCGAGGAAGCCGTGCAGCCCGAACGTGCTGCTCGACGCCGACTGGAACACGACCTTGCCCTTGTATTTCGGGTCGGCGAAGTCCAGCCACGACGTCGGCGGCGCCCAGCCTTTCTCCGTGAACAGTTTCCGGTTGTACGCGATGCCGGTCATCCCGAGCTGCACGCCCGCGCCGACGTCGTCCTTCATCCGCGCGAACGGATACAGCTCCTTCAGCACCGGCGAATCGTCGAGCTTCTGGCACACGCCGAGGCTGACCGCGCGCGCCATCACGCCGTCGTCGAGGAACGCGACGTGGATCTGCGGCTTGTTGCGGTTCGCGAGCAACTTCGCGAGCACGTCCGACGACGTGCCGGGCACGACGACCACCTTCACGTTGTTCGCTTTCTCGAAGTCGGGCAGCACCTGGCTCGTATAGGCCTTCTCCATCGGCCCGCCGTTCATGCCGACGTAGATCGTCTTCGTTTGCGCGAACGCGGGCGCGCCGGCGCCCGCGAGGCAGAGGGCGGCGGCCGCCGCGATCGTTCCGAGCAGTTTCATTTGTGGGTCTCCTCTTGACGGAAAGGGGCGGTCGGCGCGGTTTGCGGTGCGAAGCGGCCGATCGAGAATGCATCGAGTGGCGTGGCGGTTTCGCCGGTCGTGACGAGGTCGGCGAGCACGTCGCCGACGCCCGGCGCGAGCAGGAAGCCGCCGCCGGAAAAGCCGAACGCATGCAGCAGGCGCGGCGTCGTGCGGCTCGCGCCGATGATTGGGTTGTGGTCGGGCGTGCAGCCTTCGACGCCGCTCCAGGTGCGGATCAGCAGCGCATCGCGCAGCGCGGGCAGCAGCGCGCATGCGTCGCGCATCACGGCGCGCGTCGTATCGACCGACGGCTGGCCGAATTCGCCGTCGCCGCGGCCGCGCCCGCCGCCGATCACGCAGTTGCCGCGCGCGACCTGCCGCGCGTACACGCCGCCGCCGTATACGCCGAGGTTGTGCGTGATGAACGGCGGCAGCGGTTCGGTCACCCACATGTTCGGATAGATCGGCTCCATCGGCACGGCTTCGCCGAAGCGTTCGGCGATCGTGTTCGCCCACGCGCCGGCCGAGTTGATCAGCCACGTCGCGGTGCATGCGCGGCCGCCGGCCTGAAAGTGAAAGCGCGCGCCGTCGTGGTGCACGTCGTCGACGGGCGTGTGCTCGAACACGTCCGTGCCCGCCGCGCGGGCCGCGCGCGCGAACGCGGGCGACACGAGGCGCGGGTTCGCATGGCCGTCGGTTTCGCACAGCGAGCCGCCGAGCGCCGCGCGGCCGAGCCACGGGTAGCGGCGGCGGAATGCGTCGCCGCGCATCACCTGCAGCGGCAAGCCGTGTTCGCCGGCGAGCGCCGCGTACGCGTCGAGCGCGTCGAGATCGGCGTCGCTGCGCGCGAGCCGCAGATGGCCCGACACGACGAATTCGCCGTCGATGCCGATCAGTTCGGGCAGGCGGTCCCAGATGCGCCGCGCACGCAGCGCGAGCGGCAGTTGCTCGGCCGGCCGGCCCTGGCAGCGCACGCCGCCGTAGTTCACGCCGCTCGCCTGCGCGCCGCAATCGCGCCGTTCGAACAGCCCGGTGCGCAAGCCGCGGCGCGTCAGCGCGAGGGCGGCCGACGCGCCGACGAGGCCGCCGCCGACGATCGCGACGTCGTAATGCGGGCGCTCACTCATCGCGCGCCTCGTCGGGAATCGCCGCGACATCGTCGCCCGTGAGCGCGGCCGAGATCGGGAACGGCTTCACGGGCGGTTGCGCACGCAACCGGCCGACGTCGGCGAGCGGGCGCGCGGTTGCGGCGGCCAGCACGAGCGCGGCGGCGTCGCCGCACATGCGGCCCTGGCAGCGACCCATGCCGACGCGTGTCAGCGCCTTCAGCCGGTTCAGTTCGGTCGCCGCGCCGTCGCGGACGCAGCGCCGCAGCGTGCCGGCGTCGATTTCCTCGCAGCGGCACACGATCGTGTCGTCGGGGCAGTGCGCGGCCAGCTCGACCGGCGGCGCGAACGCCGTTTCGAGGCCCGCGCGGAATGCGCCGATGCGTGCGAGCGTGCGTTCGAGCGTTGCCGCGTCGGGTTTGCCGGATAACGACGGCGACGCGATGCCGGCGTCGTCGAGCAATGCGAGCGCCGCCCGCCGGCCCGATGCTTCGGCCGCGTCGGCACCCGCGATGCCCGCGCCGTCGCCGGCGACGTACAGGCCGCGCACCGACGTGCGGCCGGCCGCGTCGCGCTCGGGCAGCCACGCACGATTGAGCGGGTCGAACCCGAACCGGCAGCCGGCGAGATCGGCGAGCTGCGTTTCGGACCGCAGGCCGAAGCCGAGGCCGAGCGCGTCGCAGTCGAGCCGGCGCGGCGGGACGCCGTCGCCGTCACCGGCGGCGCGCCACGCCAGTCCCGTCACATGCCGGTCGCCGAGCACGCGCTCGAGCGTGACGCCCGTTTCGATCGCGACGCCCCGCGCGCGCAGCCAGCCGATGTAATAGAGCCCCTTCGCGAAGGTCGACGGCACGCGCAGCAGCGCGGGCGCGGCGGCGGCCTGGCGGCGCAGCGGGCTCGTGTCGAGGACGGCCGCGACGTGCGCGCCGGCCTTCGCATACTGGTAGGCGACGAGGTAAAGCAGCGGGCCCGTGCCCGCGAACACGATGCGCCGGCCGATCGCGCAGCCCTGCGCCTTCAGCGCCACCTGTGCGCCGCCGAGCGTATACACGCCCGCGAGCGTCCAGCCCGGCACGGGCAGCAGGCGGTCGGTCGCGCCGCTCGCGACGATCAGGTGCGAGTACGGCACCGTCACTTCGCGGCCGTCCTGCAGCGTGTCGACGCGGCCCGCGCCGCACGACCACGCGAGCGTATTCGGCCGGTAGTCGACCTGCGGCAGCAGCGCGGCCATCGTCCGGTGCACCGCGTCGGCCTTGGCCGCCTCGAAACCGTACAGCGTGCGCTTGCCGCGCGTGAATGCGCCGCCGGCCGGCGGTTGCCGGTAGATCTGCCCGCCCCAGCGCGCGTTTTCGTCGATCACGACGGGGCGCAGCCCCGCGTCGACCAGCGCTTCGGCCGCGCGCACGCCGGCCGGCCCGGCGCCGACGATCACCGGTTGCAGCCCGGCGCTCACGATGCGTCTCCGCTCGCGGGCCCGGCGGCCGTGACAATCCGCATGCCGTCGGCGATCGGCGTCGAGCATGCGCGCACGCGCGCGCCGGCTTCGGTGCGCACCCAGCAGTCCTGGCACGCGCCGATCAGGCAGAAGCCCGCGCGCGGCTGGCCGCTGAATTCGCTCACGCGCACGCGGCGCTGCGCGACGAGGATCGCGGTGAGCACGGTATCGCCGGCGAGCGCCTGCGCGGGGCGGCCGTCGAGCGTGAACGCGACGGTGGCGCGCTCGCGTTCGGCGAGGCGCACGAACTGTGCGCCGTCGGTGGAACGGGAAACGGAAGTCGTCATCAGTGTTGGCCGATCAGGATGCGGTTCAGGCCGTACACGCGATCGAGCAGCAGCATCGCGCCGGCGGTGATGAAGATGACGAGCGCCGACACCGACGCCATCATCGGGTCGATCGATTCGGTCGCGTACATGTACATGCGCACGGGCAGCGTGACCGTCTGCGGCGACGTGACGAAGATCGACATCGTCAGTTCGTCGAAGCTGTTGATGAACGCGAGCAGCCAGCCGCCCGTGATGCCGGGCACGATCATCGGCAGCGTGATGCGCCGGAAGGTCGTCCACGGGTCCGCGCCGAGCGAGCACGCGGCCTGCTCGATGCTGCGGTCGAGGCCCGCGACGGACGCGAGCACGAGCCGCATCACGAACGGCGTGATGACGATCATGTGCGCGAGCACGAGCCAGGCGAACGAGCCAGTCGCGCCGATCAACGCGAAGAAACGCAGCAGCGCGATGCCGAGCACGAGACCGGGAATCACGAGCGGCGACAGCAGCAGCCCGTTCAGGAACGCGCGGCCGGGAAACGCCGCGCGGCCGATGGCGAGGCCCGCCGGCAGCGCGATCGCGAGCGACAGCGTGGCCGACGCGAACGCGAGCTTCACGCTGTTGAGGAACGCGGTGACGAAGTCGGGATAGTCGAGGATCGCGCGGAACCAGCGCAGCGACAGCCCGCGGGTCGGCAGCGTCAGCGTTTCGTCGGGCGTGAACGCGACGAGCACGACGATCACGAGCGGCGCGAGCACGAACAGGATCACGAGCGTGTGGAAGGCGAGGGCAACGGGGCCGTTCTTTCTCATCGCGATGCGCCTCCGAGGCTGCGCGCGTAGCGGCGTTCGAGCACGCGGTAGTAGGTGAGCATCACGACGAGGTTCGCCACCAGCAGCAGCACCGCGATCGTCGCGCCGAGCGGCCAGTTCAGCGAGCCGAGGAATTCGTCGTAGACGGCCGTGGCCGCGACCTTCAGCCGGCGTCCGCCGAGCAGGCCGGGGATCGCGAACGCGCTCGCCGACAGCCCGAACACCATCAGGCTGCCCGACAGCACGCCCGGCATCAGTTGCGGCAGCACGATGCGGCGCAGCGTCGTGAACGGCGATGCGCCGAGCGACAGCGCCGCGTGCTCGGTCTGCGGATCGAGCCGCTGCAGCGCGGTCCATACGGGAATCACCATGAACGGCAGCATCACGTGCACCAGCGCGATCACGATCGCGAAGGTCGTGTATTCGAGCTTGTACGGCCCGAGGCCGGCGAGCCCGAGCGCCTGGTTCACGAGCCCGCTCGTGTTCAGCAGCATGCTCCAGCCGAACGCGCGCACGACCACCGACACCAGCAGCGGCGCGAGGATCGCGAGCAGGAACAGCGAGCGCCACGGGTCGCGCATTTTCGACAGCACGTATGCTTCCGGCGTGCCGATCGCGACGCAGATCGCGGTCGTCAGCGCGGCGATGCCGAACGTGCGCGCGAAGATCGTGTGGAAGTACGACGAGCCGAGCACGTCCGCGTAGTTGCCGAACTGGAACGCGGCGATCGGGCCGGTGGCCGGGTCGAAGCGGTAGAAGGTCAGCACGAACGTCATCGCGAGCGGCACGAGCACGAGCGCGGCGAACAGCACGAACGCGGGCGCGCACATCAGCCACAGCGGCGCATGCGCGCGCCAGGTCGCGCGCATCGCGTGCGCGGCGGCGGCGCGTGCCGGTACGGCGTCGGCGGAAACCGCGGCCGCGAGCGCGGCCGGCGCGCCGTCGGTCGGGAGCGGGCGGACAGGCTGTCCCATTCAGGCCTCCCGGCGCATCACGCGCACCGCGTCGCTGTGCCAGTCGATCCCGACCGGCGCGCCTTCCGAAAGCGGCTCCGCGCCTTCGTTCTGGCAGCACACGAGCACTTCGCCGAGCGCGCTGTCGACGCGGTACAGCCACTGGCTGCCGAGGAAGAAGCGGCTCGTGACGGTCGCGGCGAAGCGGCCCGCATCGGGCGCGCACAGCCGCAGCTTCTCGGGACGGATGCAGACCGACACCGCATCGCCGACGCGCATGTCGCGCTCGCGCGGCGGCAGGTGCGCGGTGCGGCCCGTCTCGGCGAGGTCGTGCCCGAGGTCGATGCGCATGGCGTCGCCGTCGTGCGCGACGATCGTGCCGGGCAGCAGGTTCGCCTTGCCGATGAACTGCGACACGAAGCGGTTTTCCGGGCGCTCGTACGCGCGGTACGGCGTATCGGTCTGCGTGATGCGGCCGGCTTCCATCACGACCACGCGATCGCTGATCGACAGCGCTTCCGACTGATCGTGCGTGACCATGATCGTCGTCGTGCCGATCTTGCGCTGGATCGCGCGCAGCTCGAACTGCATGTCCTCGCGCAGCTTCGCGTCGAGGTTCGACATCGGTTCGTCGAGCAGCAGCACCGGCGGCTCGATCACGACCGCGCGCGCGATCGCGACGCGTTGCCGCTGGCCGCCCGACAGCTCGCGCGGGAAGCGGTGCGCGAGCGTGTCGAGACGCACGAGCGCGAGCGCCGCACGGATGCGTTCGGCGCGCTCGGCTTTGTCGACGCCGCGCATGTCGAGGCCGAAGCCGACGTTCTCCGCGACGCTCATGTGCGGAAACAGCGCATAACTCTGGAACACGATGCCGAGCCCGCGCCGGTTCGGCTTCAGGTGCGTGATGTCCTGCCCGTCGAGCGCGATGCGGCCGCGCGTGACGTCGACGAAGCCCGCGATCATCTGCAGCGTGGTGGTCTTGCCGCAGCCGGACGGGCCGAGCAGCGACACGAACTCGCCTTGTTCGACCGACAGGTTGACGTCGGCGACGGCGGTGAGTTCGCCGAAGGTTTTCGTCAGGTCCGTAAGCGTGAGAAACGACATGGGAAGCTCCGGGTTCGCACACCGCGTGGCCGGTGTACCGATGTCGCGGACTCTAGCCAGCCATATTTCGGCGCGTCAATTTCGAATTCTGCTGAACGGGAGGAATTTCGGAAAAATTCCGTTGAATGGAACGGATGGCGAAATCGCGTGCGAATCGTTCCGTTGGGTGGCGTGTGGCCGAGCCGCGAAACGCGCGCGTCAATCCCGTGCACACCCGGATGCCCGTGGAATTTCGGCGGGACGACAATGACGGCTACCGTATTCCGTTCAGTGAAATCATCGAGGAGAGCCGGCATGCAGGAACCCCATTCGACCGGAACGTCGCCGGCCGCACGCGCGCCGCGCCCGGACGTGGACACCGCCGATGCGGCCGGCGCGCCGGGCACCGGCATGCTGCAGCGCGCGTTCGCGATCCTGCGCGCGCTGGCCGGCATGCAGCAGGATGGCGTGCGCGTCACGCATCTGGCGAAGGCCGTCGGGCTCACGCAGGGCACCGCGCACCGGATCCTGCAATCGCTGATCGCCGAAGGGATGGTCGAACAGGACGAGCAGTCGAAGCTGTACCGGCTGAGCGTCGACTTCTTCGCGCTCGCCGCGCAGGCCGGCAACCCGAGCAGCATGCGCACGCTGTGCCGTCCCGCACTGCTGAGGCTGTGCGCGAGCCTCGGCGAGACCATCTTCCTGCTCGTGAAGAGCGGCTTCGACGCCGTGTGTCTCGACCTGTGCGAAGGGCCGTTTCCGATCCGCTCGTTTACCGGCGACATCGGCGGACGCATCGCGCTCGGCGTCGGGCAAGGCAGCCTCGCGATCCTCGCGTTCCTGCCCGAAGCCGAACGCGAGGAAGTGATCCGCTTCAACGTGCCGCGCATTCGCGGCTACGGCGTGCTCGACGAGGTGTACCTGCGCACCGAGATCGAACGCGTGCGGCAACTCGGCTACGCGGGCCGCAACAGCGGCGTGCTCGACGGGATGGCTGGCGTCGCGGTGCCGATCCTCGATCGCACCGGTTATCCGGTCGGCGCGTTGAGCGTCGGCACGCTCGCGTCGCGCCTCGGCGACGACCGCATGCCGATGGTCGTCGAACTGCTGCGGCGCCAGGCCGACGCGATCGGCCCGCGTACCAATCCGTTCGACGCCGCGTTGCGGCGGCCGATGCACGGGCTGTCGGGGAAAACCGTCTAACGCACGTCGCGCGTCGCCGTTTCGTCGGCTTGCCGACGCGCGCCATTCACGTCCGATCAAAGCGTGTGTTGTCCAGCGGGCCGGTGCCGCGCACGCGCAGTCGACGGTGACGCTGTGCGGGTTCGTCGACGATTGTCCTCGTCGACCTGTTCCGGCCGCGCATGATGCCGATGAACATGCCTGTCTATCGCGTGACGTGTTCCGCGAACGCGGCCGACGTATGCACGACGATGGTCGGCGGCCGCGCGTCGTCGCGGGCGAGCGTGGCGTTACTTCCTTCGCGACCGATAGAGCGTGGGCCAGTCGCCGGGCGCGACACCGCCGCACGTTTCCTGCCGGGCCGCGGACGACATGCGAAAGGCCTGGTCATCCCAGATCCATTCGGCCCGAAACCCGCAATCGGTCAGCCCGCGTCCTTTGCCGAAAGTCGACAGGGTGCCGGTAGCGGGATCGAAGTTCGGTTCGAACAGCAAGGCGTCCGACGTGCCGCCCTCTGCATCGCTCAGCTTGACGGGCTCCGGCGCTCCGCCACCCGTGCGCGGGGCGATGAACACGTCCGACGATCCCTGGTACGCGCCTTGAATGCAGGGAAGAAAAACCAGCGCCGTTCTGGCGTCGAGCGCATACGCCGCCTCTTCGAGATACTTCGACGCATTCTCTTCGCACGTGCTGGCATCCCGGACACGTTTCGTGCGCGCGATCAAGCTCTTTTCCTCCTGCGCGGACAGCTGCGCGGCGATCTTCCGCGCCGGCACGACCGGCAGCGGCGGAGCGGGCGGGACCTGCGACGCGGGGGCCGCGCCTTTGCGGATCAATGCGGTCACGCTGCCGGCGCGCCCCTGCCGCTCGTCGATGCGCAAGAGGGCGGCGACCATGCCGTCGAGCGGAATGTAGGTGCTTGCATCCGATCCGAGCGCGAGCTTCGCGCCGTTGCGAAGCCGGGAGACGAATGCGGCGACGGCGGCCGGCCGCGTGGTCGACAAGGTTGCGATGTTGTCGGTGTGGTCGACCTTGATATGCCAGGCCGACTCGTCCAGTTGCAGCGGCGCGCCGTCAATCCGCAGATCGCCGAGATCGTCACGGGTGTCGGTGGCCACGCTCACCCGCGCTTCGAGCGCGCCGTTCGGTCCGGCCGCGCGAATGAAGCGCAAGTCCGCACCGGTTTCGCCGCCGCTCGCGAAACCCTTCGCCTCGCAGGTCAGGCCGTTGTCGCAGGCGACCAACCACGACTTGTAGGTGTCGTAGCTCGGCGCGCCGACTTCCCGGGGCGGCGTTGCGCCGGCGGCGAGCGGGGCGCCGGCGATCGTGAAAAGGGCAATGACCACGGCGCGTGCGTTGAGGGATCGAGTGCTCATGTCTTTCCGCTGAGTCGAGGATGAAGCGCATCGTAGCGCAACCGAGGCGCCGGAAATGAAAAATCCCGATCCGTCGCCCGTTCCGATTGAGTGGCGTTTTTCGAGGGTTATACGACCTTTGCGCCATGGGCGTCGCGTTTCATACTGCAGTGGAAGGTCAAGCCGGGAACCGCGCACGAACGCGAACGCGTTTCGCGCTTTCGGCCCGATCAATCACGACATGAAAAGGAACGGAAGATGAGGCTCAAGAACAAGACGGCGTTGATCACGGGCGGAACCAGCGGCATCGGTCTCGCCACCGCGAAGCTGTTCGTTGCGCAAGGCGCCCGCGTGGCGGTGACCGGCCGCGACGATAGCGTGTTTGAACGCGTGAAGGCCGAGCTCGGCGAGCAGGCGATCGTCCTCAAGGGCGACGTCCGTTCGCTCGACGACATGCGGGCGATCGCCGCCGACGTCAAGGAAAGGTTCGGCGGCCTGGATATCGTGTTCGCCAATGCCGGCTGGGCGTTTCCGTCCGCGGTCAACGACATCGACGACGCGCTCTACGACCAGATCATGGACATCAACGTCAAGGGCGTGGTGTTCACGCTTCAGGCGGTGCTGCCGCACTTGCGGGAAGGATCGTCAGTCATCCTAAATACTTCGTTCGTCGCGCAGACCGGCAAGCATGGCATCTCGTTGACCGCGGCCGCGAAGGCCGCCGTGCGCTCGCTTGCCCGCAGCTGGTCCTACGAATTTCTCGACCGGAAGATCCGCTTCAACGCGATCGCGCCCGGTGCGATCGACACGCCGCTGCTCTCCAAATGGGGCATGCCCGACGAATGGGTGCGCGACCGCAAGGCCGAGTTCGCCGAAGCGATTCCGGTCGGCCGCATGGGCAAAGCCGAGGACATCGCCTACGCGGCGCTCTATCTGGCCAGCGACGAATCGTCCTACGTCGTCGGCACCGAACTGGTCGTCGATGGCGGTGCGTCGCAGCTTTAAGGCCGCGGCGCGCGATGCCGGAGCCCGACACGTCATCGCGGCGCATTCACCACCCGATCTCACGCCCGCCACGTCTTGCGTCGTGGCGGTTGTTCAATCCGGCCCGTCCTGGGTGCGCTCGCAGGGGGCCGCAGTGCAAGGAGAAATCATCTTGACCGACAGTAGCGATAACGAGGCGTCCGTCAATCAACTCACGCGTGCCGGCCGTTCGCGCCGCGATGCGCTCAGGCTGGGTGGCGCCGCCGCGCTCGGCGCCGCGCTGGGCGGCGGGGCGTTGTTCGGACACGCCACGCCCGCGCTCGCGCAGGCCGGCGGCGACGGCGTACTCGCGCCGAACGAGCCGCTCAATATCCTGATCGTCAATTACGACGGAGGGACGCTTCTCGATTTCGCGGGCCCGAGCGAGATTTTCCACCGGCTGCCGAATACGAACGTGCGCTACGCGAGCCTCGACGGCGGCAACGTGACGCTCGAATTCGGCGTCGTGTACGGCAATACCGAGCGGCTGGCCGATATCGAGAAGACCGACGTGATTCTGGTTCCCGGCGGGTCCGATTTGAGCGCGCCGATGCGCCCGGCGTACCAGGCGCAGATCCGGCGTCTGGCGCAAGGCGCGAAACACGTGACGTCGGTCTGCAACGGATCGCTCGTGCTTGCCGCGACGGGCGTGCTCAACGGCAAGCGCAGCGCGTGTCATTGGGCGTTCGTCAACAAGCTGGCCGAGTACGGCGCCATTCCCGTTCCCGAGCGCTTCGTCGAAGACGACGACGGCCGCTTCATGAGCGGCGGCGGCGTGACGGCGGGCATCGACTTCGCGCTGCGCGTGGCCGCGAAGCTGCGCGGCCAACGGGCCGCCGAATTCACGCAGCTCGTGATCGAATACGATCCCGCTCCGCCGTTCCATTCCGGTCATCCGAGGGACGCGCGACCGGAAGTGATCGCGATGGTCGACAAGGAACTGCCCGGCGCATCCAGGGGGCTCGCGCGCATCCCCGGCGTTCGTTGAACGCCTCGGCCCATGTTTGCGATGCCATTCGCCGGCGTCAATGAAGGCGCAGGCGACGCTGCCTGCGCCACCGCCCAATCGGGCAACCGCTTCAATTCAAGCCCAAACCGGAAATCACTCGATGCAACGGATTCGTTTTTATACAGCCGCGCTTGCAGCGTGCGTATCCCTTTTCGCATTCACGGCGCCGGCTGTTGCCGGCGGTTCGCAACGTCTGCCCGAAGCGGCCATCAAGGCCGAAAACGCGCGCTGGGCCGACGCCTTCGCGCGAGGGGACTATGAAGCGATCGGCCGCCTCTATACCGACGACGGCGCGCTCCTGCCGCCCGGCGGCGACAAGGTCACGGGGCGCCGCGCGATCGTCGAATATTTCTTGAACGGGTATGCCGGATCGAAACCCGGCACCGTCTCGTTCAGCAACTACGAGTTTTACGGTAGCGATCGGGCCGTGACGGAAGTGTCGGATGCGGAGGTGCGCGACCACGACGGCAAGCTCAAGATCCGCGCGAAGCAGACGCTCGTCTTTCTGAAGCAGGGCGGCGCGTGGAAGCTGCATCGCGACATGTGGAGCGATTACGCGCCCGTCAAGACCGACGGCCATTGAAGGTCAGGCGACAGGGCGCGTCGCGTACCGATGCGTCACCAGCCGGTTGAAGTGACGTCGAACCCGTAGCGCGCTGAGCGGCCAGGCGGTCGATCAGCGTGCTGCGTTCGACCGGCTCTCGCGTCGAATCGCTTGCGGCGGGTGCCCATGCAGTTTGATGAAGGCTCGCCGCATCCGTTCGGGATCGGTGAATCCCACCGCCAGCGCAATCTGTTCGATCGGTTCGCTGCCTCCCTGGAGGCGCAGCCGCGCGGCTTCGACGCGCAAGCGCTCGACCGCCTTCGCGGGCGTTTCGCCGGTTTCCCGGCGAAAGGCGCGGCCGAACTGCCGCAAGCTCAAGCGCGCGGCCTCGGCCAGCCGTTCGACAGGCAATGCTTCCGCCAGATGTTCCCGCGCGAAATTCAGCGCGATGCGGATGCGATCCGATTCCGGTTCCATCTGCGACATCGCGGAGAACTGGGATTGCCCGCCGGGTCGTCGATACGGAACGACCAGCAGCCTGGAGACCGCGCGTGCAATCTCCGCACCCATGTCCTTTTCAATGATGCCGAGCGCCAGGTCGATGCCGGAGGCGATGCCCGCCGACGTCCAGACGCGGCCGTCCACGACATAGATGCTGTCGCCGTCGACCTTGATGCGAGGGAAGCGCGACTGCATCAGCGCGGCGTATCGCCAGTGCGTCGCGGCCCTCAAGCCGTCCAGCGAGCCGGTTTCCGCGAGCAGAAACGCGCCCGTGCACACGCTGGCGACCCGCGGTGTCCTGGCGGCCAGTTTTCTGGCGGCGGCGATATTGTCCGATGTCTGCATCGGCGCGATGTCGCCGCCCACGAACACGACGGTGTCGAACGTGCGCCTGCCGATCGGTTTCGTGTCGATCGCAAGGCCCGTATTGCCGGGAATCGGGCCGCCCGATGGCGAGATCACATGAAGGTCGTACGGCGTATGGCCGGCCGCCGTGGCCACCTGATTGAAGGCCGACAACGGGCCGCCAAGGTCGAGTGCATCGTAGCCGCGGCAAATGAAGAATCCAATTCGATGCATGACAGCGCGGAAACTCGGAAACGCGGAGAGGCGTATTTTACCGAGAACCCTCAAATCGTGCCGTTCGGCCCGAAACGAGGGAAATACGTCGTTGACAGCGCCATCGATGGCCGCGCAGCCGGCAAGGTGCGACGAAATGTTTACGCGAAACGCGAAGCGCCCCGCCGTTTGCGGGCGGGGCGCGGTTGTCATGCGAGGGCGCTGGTCAGCGGCGGTAGATGTATTCGAGGTCGGTCGATTCACCGACCTGGAAATGGTACGTGCCGACCTGCCGGAAACCCGCCTTCTCGTAGAACGCGATGGCCTTCGCGTTGCCGGACCACACGCCCAGCCATATCGGGCCGGGCCGCGTCTCGGCGAGATAGTGCAGCGCGGCGTCGAACAGCGCGCGTCCGGCGCCGGTGCCCTGGATACCGCGGCGAAGGTAGATTTGATGTATCTCGCCCGAACCGTCCGCGACTTCCGGATGCGGGAGTTTGCACGGCCCCGCATGTGCGTAGCCGACCAGCGTGCCGTCGTCGTTTTCGGCCACCCACGTGCGGCATTGCGGGTCGACGAGTTGCGCGCTGATCGTTTCGACCGAGTAGCTGCGCGCCTCGTACGCGGCAAGGTCGTCCGGCGGATAGTCGATGCCGAAACCGTCCTGCAGAAAGGTTTCGCGAAACGTCTCGCGCTTCAGGTCGGCAAGCGCGGCTGCATCGGCCAGTGTCGCAACGCGGATCAACATCGGAAGTTTCTCGCTTCGGTGGTCGGGCGGACAGTGTATCGCGAGCGGCGTCGGGCCCGCGTTGTTGACGACGACGTCGATGCGGCCGTGCTCGGCGAGCGATTCTCCGACGATGCGGCGGCGGGATTCGGTGTCGGGTACGAAAACCGTCCCGGTCCAGGCGCGAGTACGCGCGCCGGTTCAACACGCCGCCGACGCGCGGCGCGGCAACGCGAAAGACGCTGGCGCGTGCCCGAGCGGCGCGGCAAACATGCCGATGGTTGACCGCCGACGGACATGCTAGGATTTCCGTCAAACAACTTCGGAGACGCTGCGATGCCGTTCATCTGCGAAAACGTTGAATGTCGTGCCGTGCTGGCGCGCGGGCAGGTCAAGGCCCGTCAGGAGGACGCGGGGTGGTGTTTCTACTGCCCGGACTGCAAGGCCAGGAACGAGTTGATGGATATCGGCACGGTGGTGGGCCACGCCGAGCTGGTTCAGCCTGAGCGGGCGAGCCCGCCGCACAAGGTCGTCGCGACGGCCCGGCCGCTGGACGACGGTACGTATGCGGCGCAATTGAGCGTCCAGCGCGCGCTCGCGGTGAAGGGCACATTCGCGGCCGAAGAGCACTGGGATCAGCTCGGCGTGTTCGGCGACCCGCAGGAAGCCGTCGCGCATGCGCAGTCGTTCGCGGCGGATCTGTTGCAACGCGCGGCCTAGTGTCCGGCCGCGCGCCGAATGGCGCGGCACCGCGCCACGCGCGGATCGCGGCGGGCATCATGACCGCGGATCCGCGCGCCGGATGTGACCGTCTCCGTTCGCGATCTCACGCATCGGTCTCGTCAAGCAGGCCGTATCCCCCTTTTGTTCGCGTGACGCGTGCGAACCCCGCTTCTCCCAAATGCATGCCGGCGATCAGCAACCCCTCCGCGCTGACCCGGTCCAGCAGCCGCGATCGTGTGGTGGCGGCCTCGGTCGCGTCCTGATCGAAGGCGATCGACACATCGGGCCGCCTGATCTGGATGTGCGGGAAATGCACGATATCCCCCCACACGAGCAGGCCCCGATCGCCGGATTCGACGACGTATCCCGTGTGCCCGTCCGTATGCCCCGGTAGCGGCATCGCGCGGATGCCGGGCAGCACTTCGCCTTCATCGAACATACGCAGCCTGTCGCGATAGCCGTCGAATACCTGACGCGCGATCAGGAAGTTGCCGCGGGCCCGCTCGCTGGCACGGCTCAGATTGGCGTCGTCCTGCCAGAAGCCGACTTCGCGCCGATGTACAACCAGCTCCGCCTGCGGGAAGGTCACGTGGCCGGCGGCATTCATCAGTCCGCCGACATGGTCGGGATGCGCGTGCGTGAGCAGGATCGTGTCGATCGCGGCCGGGTCGATGCCGGCCAGCAACAGGTTGGGAATCAGGCGGCCGCCCCATTGCCGGATGCCGCCGGCCCCGGCGTCGACGAGGATCGTGCGGCCCGCGCCGCGTATCACGTAGCAGTTGATGTGAATGGCGGACGGTTCCTGCTGCCCGGCGTCGCGCTGCATCCGGGATGCCTCGGCCGTGTCGATATTCGACAGGAAATCGAGGCTGGCGGTCAGGTAGCCGTCGCTGATCGCCGTGACCGTGAAGTCGCCGACTTGCTGAAAGGGAAAGGTAACGGTGGACACAAGGCTGCTCCAGGCAAGCTAGTTTCGTGCATGAATATTCGGTGCGGCATGGCCGAAACAGCGGATGCGCGCCGACAGGCCGGTACGGCGAACGATCGCGTGATCGAGCGCTTCCATGAACCGGTTCATGATCGCGGGTTGGCGAAACGCGTCGACGCGATACTGGATTTCCGCGTATGCGGGATGCCCGTATCCGTGCCGAACCGCGATGAAGATCACGTGAACGTTTTCGAGTTTCGCGTGGAGAACATCCGTGCAAAGCGCGACGCAGTCGCCGGACAGCGCGGCGAGGTCATCGTCGGACGGCAGGCGTTCCGCCTGAATATGGAGCGTCACGTTCGGCATGGTTCGCCTGCGTGGGTCAGCTGCGCGGTGATCGGTGCGTAAAGATGAAGGCCGGCCGCGGCGTACCCGGCCGGCGCGGCGTCGCGCCGCGGCACGACGGCGAGCCAGCGGCGCGCCGGACACTGCTCCAGCGCGACGGCCTGCATGGCCAGCGGCGCCAGTCCCATGCGGATCAGCGGCTCGGGGCCGCGCTCGCCCAGCACGAGCAGCTCGTCGGCGGCAACGGCGGGTGCGACACCGATATCGCTGTACAGATTGCGGTGCCAGTCGGTGATGTGCTGCTGCCATCGCGCGAAATTGCCGCCGCCTTTCCGGCGATATTCGTCCCCGGTCAGCACGTCGAGACCGTCGATCGTGTGGACGGCCAGGTAGACGGGGCAACCGTCGCCGATCGCCTTGAAGCGCTGCGACGAATGAAAACCCGTTACCGAGATGAGGGCCGGCAGCTTTTCGAGGCTGTAAAAGTCGTTCCATTCGGCTTCGCTGTCGCGGTCGGCGAAGCTGCATTCCACGGTGTAGATCATCGGATCGTCCTTCGTCACGGAGGGGGTATCGTGCGGTGAACACGCGTTGTTCAGTGCGGTGACGTAATGCTAAGCTGATGTTTGCGCGGTAAATAACGACAAAAAATCAGCCTTCAGTGATGTTTGATCAAGCTGGCATCGAAACCATCCCATCGGCGAGATCCCCATGCGACGCAAGATTCCCAGCAATTCCGCGCTCCTGGCTTTCGAGGCGGCGGCCCGGCACGGGAGCTTCGCCCGCGCGGCCGACGAACTGGCCCGCACCGAAGGCGCGATTAGCCGCCAGATCGGCCGGCTGGAGGCGTTTCTGGGCGTGACGTTGTTCGAGCGCGTGGGAAACCGGGTGAAGCTGGCGCCGAACGGCACGCGATACGCGGTGCAGGTGCGTGAGATCCTGGACCGGCTGGAACGGGACAGCCTGTATCTGATGGGGCAGCCCGTCGAGGGCGCGAGTATCGATGTCGCCGCGATCCCGACCTTCGCCACGCGCTGGCTGATTCCCCGGCTGAAGCGGTTTCAGGAGCGGCACCCGAACATCACCGTGCATATCGCCGAGCGGATGGACCCGTTCCTGCTCGCGGGCAGCGGTTTCGACGCCGCCATTCATTTCGACCATCCGGCATGGGCCGGCATGCACCTGCATCCTCTGCTGGAGGAAGTGCTGGTGCCGGTCTGCAGTCCGGCGCTCCTGAAGGGCGCGGGAAAGCGCCCGTCGCTGGATGCGCTGCCGCGCCTTCACCGGCGGCAGAATCCCGATGCCTGGCAGACGTATGCGGAAGCGTCCGGCATCGCGCTGACCAATTCGGCGATCGGCCCCCGGTACGATCTCCATTCGATGCTGATCGAGGCGGCGCTGGCCGGCCTGGGGGTGGCCTTGGTGCCGCGCCTTTACATCGCGGCGGAGCTCGAGCAGGGCCGCCTGGTCGCGCCCTGGCCGGACGGGAAGGCGGTGACCAAGACCTTCTGCCTCGTGCTGCCGGAGCCGCTCGAATTGAGCGAAGGGCCGGTACGGGCGTTCGCGGCATGGATGCTGGAAGAGGCCGGCGGCGCGCGTTGAAGCCGCGCGTCGCGCGTGCGCTCGGGCATGTCGCGCCGTTTCCGTGATCGCACGTCGAGCGGCATCCGGTGCGATCCGCGGGAGGAGAAAATCAAATATTCGTCCGGGAATCAGTGCGGATCGCGGTGATTCGACGCGGACTGAAGAGGAGGCGGCTGCTTGCCGCTTGCCGTCATGCCGCGGACACCGGCAACGCACGCGCCCGTTCGCGGGCCGCGACGAGTGCCCGGATGCGCGCGCGGTCCGCCGGCGTCACGGGCGTGAAGATCACGAGGCTCAGGTCGGGGCGGCCGGTCACCGAGAACGCGGAATATTCGAGCGCGATCCGGCCGGCCTGCGGGTGGCGGATCTCCTTCGTGCTTTCGTCGTGCGTATGGATATCGTGGTCGCGCCACATCGCGTCGAATTCGGCGCTCGTCGCGCGCATCTCGTCGACGAACGCCTGCACGGCCTGCGTCGCACCGCCGCGCGCGACGTCCGCGCGAAACGCGCCGACCGCGAACCGCGCGACGCGCTCCCAGTTCGGCTGGGCGTGGCGTACGCCCGCGTCGACGAAGATCAGCCGCAGGATGTTGCGCGCGGCGGGCGGCAGCGTCGCGTAGTCGGTCAGCGTCGCGGCCGCGGCGTCGTTCCACGCGACGACGTCCCACGTCGCCGAGCGCACGATCGCGGGGCTCGCGTCGAGCGAATCGAGCACGTGCTGCAGGCGCGGCGTCACGCTGGCCGGCGCGTGATAACGCACTTCGGGCGGATGGCCGACGCCGATCAGGAACAGGTGCTCGCGTTCGGCTTCGTTCAGCATCAGCGCGCGGGCGAGCCGGTCGAGCACGTCGGCCGACGGCGCGCCGCCGCGCCCCTGTTCGAGCCACGTGTACCACGCGGCGCTCACGTGCGCGCGCTGCGCGACTTCCTCGCGCCGCAGCCCCGGCGTGCGGCGGCGCGTGGCCGGCAGCCCGAGCGCGGCCGGGTCGAGTTTCTCGCGGCGGTCCCGCAGGTACGCGCCGAGCAGGTTGTCGGGGGCGTCAGCCATATCCTGTTAGTTCGTTTACCGGTAAACCGTCACGACTTCACCGCGTGCGGCCTTCGACAGATAGTAAGCCTCCATTCCATCCGGAGGTGCTGAACATGCGTGTCTTTGTTACTGGAGCGTCGGGGTTCGTCGGCTCGGCCGTCGTCGCCGAACTGGTTGCCGCCGGGCATTCGGTGCTCGGCCTCGCGCGGTCCGATGCGGCGGCCGCGGCGGTGGCGGCCGCGGGCGCCGACGTGCATCGCGGGTCGCTCGAGGATCTCGACAGCCTGACGCGCGGCGCCGAACGCGCCGACGCGGTGATCCACACGGGATTCAATCACGACTTCTCGCGCTTCGCACAGAACTGCGAACTCGACCGCCGCGCGATCGAGACGATCGGCGCGGTGCTCGCGGGCTCGACGCGGCCGCTGGTCGTCACGTCGGGGCTCGCGCTCGTCGCGCCCGGCCGCGCGGCGACCGAGGACGATCCGCACGTGCCGGTGTCGCCGACCTATCCGCGTGCGTCCGAAGCGACCGCGGTCGCTTCGGACGCACGCGGCGTGCATGCGTCGGTCGTGCGCCTGCCGCCGTCCGTGCACGGCGACGGCGATCACGCGTTCGTGCCGCGCCTGATCGCGTTTGCGCGGGAGAAGGGCGCGTCGGCGTTCATCGGCGACGGCGCGAACCGCTGGCCGGCCGTGCACCGGCTCGACGCGGCGCGCGTGTACCGGCTCGCGGTCGAGCGCGGCGCGGCCGGCGCGCGTTATCACGCGGTCGACGATACGGGCGTGCCGTTCCGGGCAATCGCCGAGGTAATCGGCCGCCGGCTGAACGTGCCGGTCGTCGCGAAGTCGCCGGCCGAGGCCGCCGAGCACTTCGGCTGGTTCGCGATGTTTGCCGGAATGGATGCGCCGGCAACCAGCGAGCGCACGCGCGCATCGCTCGACTGGGTACCCGCGCAGCCGGGGCTGCTGGCCGATATCGACCGGCCGCGGTATTTCGAAAGCTGATAAACCCCGCGCGCCGCGCGTCATTCGACCGGATGCAGGTCCTGCAGCAGCGTCGGCACGAGTTCCGACACGGTCGGATGGATATGCATCGCGCGGCTGATCGTCGTGTACGGTGCACCGGCGGCCATCACGTCGAGCATGCCGTGCACGACTTCGTCGCCGGTCACGCCGAGGATCGAGGCGCCGAGGATCGCATGGCTGTCCGCGTCGACGATCACCTTCATGAAGCCCTGGCTTTCGCCTTTCTCGACTGCACGGCCGACGCGCGTCATCGGGCGCGTGCCGACCAGCAGCCGGCGGCCCGTCTGTTTCGCTTCCGCGAGCGTCATGCCGACGCGGCCGAGCGGCGGGTCGATGTACATCGCGTAGGCCGTGATGCGGTCGGACACCTTGCGCGGATCGTCGTCGAGCAGGTTCGCCGCGACGATCTCGTAGTCGTTGTACGCGGTGTGCGTGAACGCGCCGCGACCGTTGCAGTCGCCGAGCGCCCAGATGCCCGGCACGTTCGTGCGCAGTTGCTCGTCGACGGCGATGTAGCCGCGCGTATCGGTGCCGACGCCCGCGCGGTCGAGCCCGAGATCGTCGGTGTTCGGCACGCGCCCGACCGCGAGCAGCAGGTGCGAGCCCGCGACTTCGCGGCCGCCGCCCGAACAATCGAGGCCGACCACGATGCCCTCGCCATCGCGTCGCGCGCTCAGGCAGTTCGCGTCGAGCTGCACGTCGATCCCTTCGTTCTCGAGAATCTCGCGCACGGCCTGCGACACGTCTTCGTCCTCGCGGCGAATCAGCCGCGGTCCTTTCTCGACGATCGTGACCTGCGATCCGAAGCGGCGATACATCTGGCCGAATTCGAGCCCGACGTAGCTGCCGCCGACGATCACCAGATGCTCGGGCAGGAAGTCGACATCCATCATCGTCGAATTGGTCAGGTACGGCACCGAGTCGAGGCCCGGCATCGCGGGCACCTGCGCGCGGCCGCCGACGTTGATGAAGATGCGCCCGGCCTCGAGCAGTTCGTCGCCCACGCGCACGGCGTCGGCGCGCTCGAAGCGGGCGTGACCCTGAAACACCGTGGTGTTCGCGAGACCGCGCACCCATTGCTTGACGCCGTGGTTCGAGCGGCCGGAGATCTGGTCCTTGCGCGCCTTCACGGCTTTCATGTCGACGGTGACGGGGCCGCCCACCGACACGCCGTATTCGCCGGCGCGCCGTGCGAGCTGCGCGGCGTACGCGCTCGCGATCAGCGTCTTGGTCGGGATGCAGCCGGTGTTCACGCAGGTGCCGCCGAAGCGGCCGCGCTCGATGATCGCGACCTTCATGCCGGCGGCCGACAGCCGCGCGGCGAGCGGCGGGCCGGCCTGGCCGGTGCCGATGACGATCGCGTCGAAGTGTTGCGTCATGACGTCCTCCTGTGCGGGTGCGACGAGGGAACGCGTGCGGGCGAGCCGCGTGCGATGCCGGCGCACGGTCGCGCGACGGCGAGCGCCTATGGTAGTCCTGTTGGCGTGCGCCCGTGTCAGTCCTTGCGCTTCCACTGGCCGAACGACACCGGTCGGTGCGTGTCGGCGCGCGTGACGGTGACGCGGTCAGGCTGGTCGTCGAGCGGGAACGATTCGGTGACGATCTGGTTCGAGAACAGCCAGCCGCGCGTACGGGGGTCGTAGCGGAACGTGATGTAGTCGGTCCAGTGCTGCCCGCACGCGACGAAGTTCTGCACGGTGAAATAGCGGCCCTTCACCGACAGGCCGTTGTCGGCGGCGTCTTCGGGATCGAACGGGTCGCACTGGCCGCCGTCGTTCGCGCGCAGCACGACCACGTCGTTGCGCGCGGCGAGCCGGTAGGTGTGGTCGGCCTGCTCCTCGTAGATCAGCAGCGGGCGCGGCGACGGCTGTTCGCGCGTATCGACCGCGCGATGCACGACGACGAGCACGCTGTGCCGCCCGTGGTCGAGATCCGGCCCGGCTTGCGCGAGCAGCGGCTGGTAGCCGGGCGGCAGTTGCGCGGCGATCGACTTCGGCACATCGGCGGCGCGGGCGGCGGCCGGCAGGCCCGCGAGCAGCGGGAGCATCAGGGTAGCGAGGCGGAGAGCACGCATGGCGGGAGGTCGGATCAAAAGGCGGAAAGGGTTACCGGTCGCGCGGTTGCTGCGCGCGCTAGGGAAATTCGGTGCCCGGCATCGAATTGAACGCAACGGGGAGCGCGGATCTCGATCATGGCGGCGAGGCGGGATGACGGTAAAGAGGGCCAGCATAGCAGCGTGCAGCCGCTTTCGATCATGCGCGAAGCGTGCCAGAATCGGCGGCTCGACCGTCGGAAACGACACGCCGGCGCCGGCGAAACGGTGTCGTTGAACAAGGAGACTTCGATGACTGCATCGGCTGCCGTACTCGCCATCCTGGCCGCGTTGTTTCTCGGTGCGATGATTCCGGGCCCGAGTTTCGTGCTGGTGGCCCGCAATTCGATCGGGCTGTCGCGTCGCGACGGGCTGGCCACCGCGCTCGGCATGGGTATCGGCGGCATCGTGTTCGGTGGCGTCGCGCTGGCCGGGCTCTACACGCTGCTGCAGGCCGTCGAATGGCTGTACGTGGGCCTCAAGGTCGCGGGCGGCGCGTACCTGATCTACATGGCGTCGAAGATCTGGCGCGGCGCCGACCGGCCGATCGCGATGGACGATCCGCAGGCGCTGGCCGGCGGCAGCGCGCGCAAGTCGTTCCTGACGGGCTTGACGACCCAGCTCAGCAACCCGAAGACGGCAATCTGGTACGGCAGCATCTTCGCGGCGCTGCTCCCGCAGCATCCGCCGCTGTGGTGCTATCTCGCGCTGCCGCCGCTCGTGTTCGTCGTCGAATTCGGCTGGTACACGCTCGTCGCGCTGTGCTTCTCGACGCGCCGGCCGCGCGAGCTCTACCTGCGCGCGAAGAAGTGGATCGACCGCATCGCGGCCGGCGCGATCACGCTGCTCGGGCTGCGGCTGATCCTGAACGCGCCGAAAGCAGGGATCTGACCTTTCATTCGCGATCCGCATCGCACGGCGGCCGGCCATGCGTCGGCCGGGCCGCCGGAGCGAACCGCCGGGGCCGGCGCGCGAATGCGCATCGGGTCGCCGGAAACGCCCGCCTTTTCTCGTGACGCGGCCGCGCGCCGGGCCGCCGCCGACTTGCCTCCCGGAGCCCTCCGCCGCCCGCCGAGCCTTGCGTGGCGGGCGTTCGCGCGTGCCGCGCGGCGCGCCGACGGGCGCCGCCTCCCCGATTCTGACGGTCGACCTCCCGGCGGCGTGTAAACTGCTGCCTTTTTTGACGGTTTGCAGCATGGTGCAAGCACCTCCGCGCCCGGCGCTGAGCGGTCCGACGCTCGTCCGGCTGCTCGCGCGCCTGGCCGATGCCGACGTCGCGGAATCCCGGCAGACGTTGTCCGACCGGCTGAGCCAATGGCTCGGCTGGACCGACGCGATCACGCTGTCGTCCGCGCTGAACGCGAGCCCGCCGGGCGTCGCGGCCGGCGTGCGCGGCTACGATGCGGAACGCGACTGCGCGCGCGTGCGCCACGACCTCGCGCAGGCGATCACGGCCACCCACCGGCCGCGTGCGCGGCGCCGGCCCGGCGACCTGCCGCCGCCGGCCGCCGATACGGCCGATTTCGCGGACTTCCGCCAGCGTTACCTGACGCTGCAACAGGATATGGAGACCGCGATCGGCCAGTTGCGCGGCCGCCTGCGGGTCGCGCTCGCCGCGCGCTCGTCCGGGATGGCGCGGCTCGCGACGCTCGACACGATCATGGAGCGCGTGCTCGGCGCGCGCGAGCGCAGCCTGCTGTCCGCGGTGCCCGCGCTACTCGGCGCGCGTTTCGCGCGGTTGCGCGACGCGGAACGGCAGGCGCTGGCCGACGCCGAATCTGCTGCTGCTGCTGCTGCTGCTGCTGCTGCTGCTGCCGACCCGGCCGGATCGGCCGATGACGGCGCGGCGGCCGGCACCACGGCCGTCGCGGCGATCGTGCCCGGCACATGGCTCGATACGTTTCGCGACGAGATGCAAAGCATCCTGCTTGCCGAACTCGAAGTCCGTTTTCAAACGGTAGACGGGCTGCTCGCGGCCCTTCGCACCTGCTAATCAACACGCTATGTCCAGAATTCGCCTTGATCTCGTTGTCTTCGTCGCCGGTCTGCTCGCTGTGGGCTGGATCGGTGCCGGCTATGTCGCGTCGAACCCGCTGGCGTCGGCCGTCACGCTGCTGATCGGCGCGTGCTACGTCGCCGGCGCCTGGGAACTGCTGCGCTACCGCCAGGCGACCGCCACGCTGTCGCGCGCGGTGGCCGGCCTGGCCGAGCCGCCCGCGAAGCTCGACACGTGGCTCGACACGCTGCACCCGGGCCTGCGCGGCGCGGTGCGTGCGCGTGTCGAAGGCGCGCGCGTCGCGCTGCCGGGCCCGGCGCTCACGCCGTACCTCGTCGGCCTGCTCGTGCTGCTCGGCATGCTCGGCACGTTGCTCGGCATGGTCGTCACGCTGAAGGGCACGGGCGCCGCGCTCGAAAGCGCGACCGATCTCGACGCGATCCGCGCATCGCTGATCGCGCCGGTGAAGGGCCTCGGGTTCGCATTCGGCACGTCGATCGCCGGCGTCGCGACCTCCGCGATGCTCGGCTTGCTGTCCGCGCTATTGCGCCGTGAGCGGATCGACGCGGCCCAGCAGCTCGACGCGAAGATCGCGACGACGCTGCGCGTGCATTCGTCCGCGCATCAGCGCGACGAATCGTTCCGGTTGCTGCAGCGCCAGGCCGACGTGATGCCGGCGCTGGTCGACCGTCTGCAGACGATGATGACGACGCTCGAAGCGCGCAGCGTCGCGCTGCACGATCGCCAGCTCGAAAACCAGCAGGCATTTTTCGACCGGACCGAGCGCGCGTATGCGGGCCTTGCATCGAACGTCGGCGACGCGCTGAAGGAAAGCGCCGCCGAAAGCGCACGCGTGGCCGGCGCCGCGTTGCAGCCGGTCGTCGCCGCGACGATGACGGGGCTCGCGCAGGAGATGGCCGCGTTGCGCGACACCGTGACGGGCGCCGTGCAGCGTCAGCTTGACGGATTGACGGACGGCTTCGAGAAGACCACCGGCAACGTGACGGCCGTCTGGAACCGCGCGATCGACGAACAACGTCAGGCGGGCGACGCCGTCGCGCGTCAGTTGCAGACGACGCTCGGCCAGTTCACCGATACCTTCGCGCAGCGCACGTCGGACCTGCTCGACAGCGTCGCGACGCGCCTCGAATCCACCGAAAGCCGTCTGTCGGATGCGTGGCGCGATGCGCTGGCGCGCCAGGAGCAGGTCGGCGAGACGCTGGCCGGCCAGCATGCGCGTGCGCTGGGCGAAGCCGCCGCGACGTTCGAGCGCCATTCGGGCGCGGCGCTCGCCGCGATGCGCGAGTCGCACGCCGGGCTGCAATCGCAACTGGCCGCACGCGACGAAGAACGTCTGTCGGCGTGGAACGATTCGCTGGCCGCGATGGCCGCGAAGCTCGGCGACGAATGGCAGCGTGCGGGTGTGCACAGCGCCGGCCGCCAGCAGGAAATCTGCGACGCGCTCGCGCAAACGACGCGCGAGCTCACCGCACAGGCCTCGACGTTCGAACAACGCTCGAACGACTTGCTGACGACGATCCGCGAGTCGCACACGGGCCTTCAATCGCAACTGGCTGCGCGCGACGAAGAGCGTCTGTCGGCGTGGAACGACTCGCTGGCCGCGATGGCCGCGAAGCTTGGCGACGAATGGCAGCGTGCGGGTGTGCACAGCGCCGGCCGCCAGCAGGAAATCTGCGATGCACTCGCGCAAACGACGCGTGACCTCACCGCACAGGCGTCGACGTTCGAACAACGCTCGAACGATTTGCTGACGACGATCCGCGAGTCGCACACGGGCCTTCAATCGCAACTGGCCGCACGCGACGAAGAGCGTCTGTCGGCGTGGAACGACTCGCTGGCCGCGATGGCCGCGAAGCTCGGCGACGAATGGCAACGTGCGGGCGTGCACAGCGCCGGCCGCCAGCAGGAAATCTGCGATGCACTCGCGCAAACGACGCGTGACCTCACCGCACAGGCGTCGACGTTCGAACAACGCTCGAACGATTTGCTGACGACGATCCGCGAGTCGCACGCCGGTCTGCAATCGCAGCTCGCCGCACGCGACGAAGCCCGCCTGTCCGCCTGGAACGATTCGCTCGCCGCGATGGCGGCGGCACTGCGCGACGAATGGGCGCAGACGAGCGCGCAAGCCGCGACGCGCCAGCAGGACATCTGCGACACGCTGGCCCGCACCGCGAACGACATCACCGCGCAGGCACAGGTGCACGCGAGCGACACGATCAACGAGATCGCGCGCCTCGTGCAGGCCGCGTCGGAGGCGCCGAAGGCCGCGGCCGACGTCGTCGCCGAGCTGCGCCAGCGCCTGTCCGACAGCATGGTGCGCGATACCGCGACGCTCGAGGAGCGCAGCCGCCTGCTCGCGACGCTCGAAACGCTGCTCGGCGCGGTCAACCACGCATCGACCGAACAGCGCGCCGCGATCGACGCGCTCGTCAGCACGTCGGCCGACCTGCTCGATCGCGTCGGCGCACGCTTCAACGATGCCGTCGATGCCGAAACGCGCAAGCTCGACTCGGTGGCCGCGCAGGTCACGGCCGGCGCCGTCGAGGTGGCGAGCCTCGGCGATGCGTTCGGGATGGCCGTGCAGGTGTTCGGCGAATCGAACGACAAGCTGCTGACCCACCTGCAGCGCATCGAGGCCGCGCTCGAGAAGTCGCTCGCGCGCAGCGACGAGCAGCTCGAGTACTACGTCGCGCAGGCGCGTGAGGTAATCGACCTGAGCATGATGTCGCAGAAGCAGATCGTCGAAGACCTGCAGCAGCTCGCCGGCCGGCGCGCGCCCGTCGGAGCGTAACGCATGCACGACGAAATCGACGGCGGCGCGCAATCGGCGCCGGTTTGGCCCGCGTTCGCCGATCTGATGTCGGTGCTGCTCGGCGCGTTCGTGCTGATCCTCGTCGGCGTGATCGGCATGCAGCTTCAGTTGACGTCGAAGCTCGAGGAAGCCGTGCGGGCGCGCCAGCTCGAGGCGCAGCAGCGCAAGTCGCTCGAACAGGCGCTCGCCGGGCCGCTCGCGGCCGGCCGCGTGACGCTTGTGAACGGGCGCATCGGCATCAGCGGCAGCGTGCTGTTCGCGCTGAATTCCGACCAGTTGCAGCCGGCGGGCCGCGACCTGCTGAAGTCGCTGGCCGCACCGCTGGCCGCGTACCTGAAGACGCGCGACGAGATCCTGATGATCAGCGGCTTCGCGGACGATCAGCAGGTGCACGCCGGCAACCGCCTGTTCGCGGACAACTGGGAACTGTCGGCCAAGCGCGCGTTGACGGTCACGCGTGCGCTGATCGACGCCGGCGTGCCGGCATCGTCGGTGTTTGCCGCCGCATTCGGCTCGGAGCAGCCGGTCAGCTCGAATGCGGACGATGAAGGCCGCGCGAAGAACCGCCGTGTGGAGATCGCGCCGGTCCCGCGCAAATCGGCATCGAACGGAGGGAAGGCGAAGTGACGGACGACGCGACGCACGTCCGCGCGACGCTCGACGCATGGCGCGAGCAGGACGCCGACCGGCTCGATCCCGTCCGCTTTCACCGGATCGACGCGCTCGAACGGCGTGCGGCCGCGCTCGGCGGAAACGCGCGTGCATTGCTCGACGCGCGGCTGGCGGCGTTGATCGAAGACTATTCGGCAGTCGTCGCGCGGGCGGAGGAAACGCGCGCCACGGATGACGCGGCACCGGTTGCGCCCCGGCGTGGCGCGCTCGCGGCGCTCGTCGACCGGCTCGCGCGCGATGCGCAGGCCGACCGGCGCGGGCTTGATCCCGAACTGGTCGACTACTTCCGCACGATGTGGTCGAAAGTCCGCACGGAGCAGCAATACCGCGAGTCGCTCGACCAGGTGCCGCGCAACGCGGGGCCGCTCAATTCGAACAGTCTCGTGCACCGGTCGCTGGCAACGATGCGCGAATTGTCGCCGGAATACCTGCAGCAGTTCCTGTCGTACGTCGATGCGCTCGCGTGGCTCGAGGATCTCGCCGGCGGCGGCGCGCAACCCGAGAAGGAAGCGCCGCGCGCGAAGGCGGTGAAGAAGGCCACGCGGAGCAAGAGCCGCTAGCGCACTGGCGCGCACCGCCGCGGCGGGGGGCGGTTACATCGACAGCCGGCCCGAGGCCGCCGCGTGTTGATACCGCGCTGCGCTGATGAATTTCGAAAAGCGTTCGCACCAGATCACGACGGACGTGTATTGCGCCGGATTCACGTCGTCGGGCAGCGGCACGACGAAATTGCCGAATGTCCTCAGGTCGCCCACGCGCGCGGCACGCGCCTTGATCGCGAGGAACGATGCCTTGGTATCGACGAATTCCGGCACGAGATAGATCTTGTAGTCGGGCCCCGGTGCGATGTCGCCTTCGAACGCGATCGACGTATCGGTGACCGTCAGCTTGCCGTCCGCCCAGTGCAGCGCATCGCTGCCCGGCAGGCCACGTTCGAAGCGGCCGGTATGGCGTGCGTTTTCCGCGGCCACTTGCAGTTCGACGGCGCTCGCGCCTTCCGATGCCGTCAGGATCGGCAGCACGTAGATGCCCGCGGCGAATGCCGCGAGGCCCGTCGCGAGATGCGACGCGATCAGTATTCCGATTCCGGTTTTCATATCGGACCCTTTGAGCGTGAACAGAGGGTGGCGCACGGCCACGTCCCTGTAGTCGCGCGAGCCGGTGAAATCTGACAGCGGGCCGGTTTTCCGTTGAACACGCCGATTCGGTCGGGCAAGCCGCGTGACGGCCGCGTCGCGACACGGCGAACCACTTTTTTCCGTCGGCGTGTGTCATCTTTGCCCGCGTGGAGCGACTCACTCTCCGTCGACAACATCGTCGATGCCAAGGAGAGTTCAAATGAACAAGCTTGCTCTGTATGTTCTTGCGACGGTTGCCGCAGCCGCTTCCGTTTCCGTATGGGCCGCGCCGGAATCCACCGTGACGCGTGCCGGGGTTACCGCCGAACTGGCCGCACTGCACGCGGCCGGATACCGCCAGACCGGCGAAGATCCGCATTACCCGGCACGGCTGGCTGAAGCGTTGACGAAGATCGGCTCGACCGGTGCGTCGACGGCCGATACCAGCGGATACGGGATGGCGGAAACGGCAACGAGTGAATCGGGCTCGATCACCGCCGACCGGCCGATCTATCGGGGACGATGATCCGGGCCGGACGTTGCGTCCGTCGACGGGCGCAACGTCCAATTGTTTCGGACTACGGTGAATTTCACCGCATGCGCGGCGTCAGTGCGTTGACTCGCCTTCCGAAATCGCGGTGCCGAGTGCGTGCAGCGCTTCGGCCAGTGCCGCCGCGAACGGCGGATGCGCGGCGATGCCCGCCGCGTCGAGCTGGCTGCCGAGGATCGGCAGCGCGATCGACGCGCGCTCGACGATGCGTGCGGACATCACCGACAGCGTTTCGCGCAGCGCCGCGTCCGCATGCGTCGCGCGCGGCGACGCATTCAACACCGCGACCGGTTTGTACACGACCGCCTCGCATCCCACGACCCAGTCCAGCGCGTTCTTCATCACGCCGGTGATGCCGTGCGCATATTCCGGGCTTGCGATCAGCACGCCGTCGGCGGCGTTCAGGCGATCGATCAGGTCGCGCACGGCGGCCGGCGACGGAGATTCGGCATCGGGATTGAACAACGGGAATTCGCCGAGCCGATCGAAGCGCGCGATGCGCATGCCGCGCGGCGCGACGAGTGCGGCCGCATCGAGCAGCGCGGCGTTGTACGACTGCGCGCGGAGGCTGCCGCACAGCGCGACGATGTCGATAGGACGGTCGGTGTCGGTTCGGGGATCGGTGGTCATCGAGGGGCGTGTCGGTTGGCGCGCGGTGTGCGGCCGCGTTGAGCGGGCCGGACCGATTATCGCATCGGCGTGCGGGTGGCGTGGCGTGCGTTGCCAATGCGCGCGGCTCGCGGCGCCGCATTGAAAACCGCCGCGGGATCATGCCGATCCGGTTCCGCGTCGCTCATCCCGGCCGCCCGGGCGAATTCCGTCATCGTCCATCCGTTGCCGAGCAGCAGCCGGCGTGTATGCAGTGCGCCGTGCACCTCGTCGGCGACGGCTTCGCCGAGATAGCGCAGCGCGCGGCCCTCGACATCGACGAAGCCGTGACGGTAATCCTGCGCGAGCGCCGTCCACAGCCGCGCGGCGCCGACCGACTGGCGCGCGCCGCTGATCAGGCACAGGCCTGCATCGAGCCCCCAGCGGTACAGCGTCGTCGCGAGGCCTTTGCGTTGCGCCGAGCCGCGCAGCCGTGTATGCGGCGCGCGCAGGTAGCGATCGGCGCGGCGGGGGATTTCCGGAAGACGGTTGAATACCGTGTAGCCGGCGAGCTGGCGCGCGGCCGGATCCTCGACATACAGGAAGTATTCGCCGTCCGCTTCGCGGTGGCGGACGATCAGGCCCGAGCGGCCGAGCGCAACGGCCGGCAGGCCGTGCAGGCGATGGCCCGGCTGGTGGAGGCGCTCATGGAGTGTGTCGAGTTCGTCGTCGATGTCGTGCTGGGAATGCTGTACGTCGATACGCATGGCAAAGGTCGCCCGTCCCGGGCGGTTCGAGAAAGGGGTTCATCGCAAAAGGGAACAGGAGCGGGTGCGGCCCCCGGGCTCGGCGGAGCGAGCCGGGGCCGCGAATCAGCTGGGGATGTGCTGGAAACCGGCGGCGATCGCGGCGAGGCCCGCGATGCAGAGTGCGAACAGGATCAGGACTTTGTGGATCACGCCTCTTTCCTCATGAATGCGCGGCGCCGGCGGGCGGCATCGCGGAGACGGTGAGCGGCGGGCACGGCCCGCACGGCCGTCGTGCGGGACGACGGTCGGGTGTCCGGGCGACGGATCGTGCGCGGACGGCCAGCACCATACGCGAGGTGCCGGAGGCGGGCAATCGGACGGGCGGAAAAAGGCGATGAAAAGCGGAGAAAGGCGTTGTTTCGCGACAATGGGCCGCAGGCTGCCGGGCGTCGCCGCCCGGTAGCCGATCGATGCATCACGCCACCTGCCGCCCCCCGAACGCCTGCCGTACCCGCGCGAACAACCCATGCTGCGCGATCCATTCGGCATACGCGCGATAGTCGGGGTCGCGCATCAGGTGGCGCTCTTCCGTCTTCGCGCGCGTGTAGTAGATCAGGTTGACCGCGACGAGCCCGGCGCAGTGCATGAGCCCGACCTGCCAGCCGAGCGGTTCGACGAACGGCACCGACACCATCCAGTACGACAGGTTCTTCGTGATGTACGCCGGATGCTTGGTGAAGCGGTACGGGCCCGACGTGATGATCCCGCGGTTGGTGAGATTCGAGAAACGCAGCCCGAACGAAATCGTGCACAGCGCGTAGGTCAGCAGCAGCAGGATGATCACCGTGCCCCAGATCACGCGCAGCGTCGGCGCCGACAGCAGCCAGTTGTCCCAGAACACCGAGCCTTCGTAGCGGATGTAGTTGTTCGAGATCAGCGACCAGAACGGCTGGTAGCAGATCAGCGCGGCCACCCAGCCGAGCGTCGTCGGCTCGACGGTGCGCACGTGGCTGTCGAGGATGCGGAACGTGCACAGGTAGCCGACCGTGCCGAACATCAGGTCCATCGTGAACGACAGGTCGTACATGAACACAAAGGTCGCGATCGTCATCGGCGCGTGCATCGCGTTCGCGAGCGACGCGCTCAGGTGATCGGCGTCCTTCGACAGGTAGACGGTCATCAGCGGCAGGAAGAATGCCTTCACGCCCCAGCCTGCGAGCATCTCGCGCACCGGCTTCCAGCTCACGGGCTGCTCGCGGCGGAACAGGAAGCGGCCCCACAGCAGGTACGCGTCGTCGGTCTCGCGCTGGTGACGGTCCATCCACGCGAAGTAGAACGGTGCGGCGACGATCACGTACGGCGCGAGCGAGCGCAGCAGCGACCAGAACGGCAGGTAGAACGCGCCGTGGTATTCGGGCAGCAGCCAGTAGATCACGCCGATGCCCGCGTAGATCGACGTCAGCGCGCCGAGCCGCGTCGCGACGCGCGCGATGCTCAGGGGCCGCACGGCCTGCCGCGACAGCCCCGCGCTCGGGCGCAGGTAGACGCGCGAGATGAAGAGTTCGTGCAGCGCGATCGTGCCGATGATCGCGAGGCTGGCGATGACCCCGCGCGTGGCCGCGTCGAGCGTCGGATGGTCGCGCGTGATCCACAGCGCGAAGAGTCCCGCCGTGATGCCGAGCAGGCCGGCGCGGAAGGGCGTGGCGGAGCGCGGTGGGCGGTCTTGGGCGGCGACGATGCCGTCGAGCGTGGAATTCATGATCGGATCCTCGTGGGGATGAGGGCCGGCGCCCCCGCTTGGCGGGTGACGCCGGCCGTCGGCCGGGCTTGGTATCGATGCGCGCCCGGCCATTGGCCTGTGGTTCTGATGGGTGAAACGTCGACGCTTGCTTCTTACTTCTTGGTGCCGCCGCCCAGCAGACCGCCGAGCAGGTTGGTCACCGGCGACAGCAGGTTGCCGGCACCGCCCGCGGCACCCCCGTTCGAGCTGCCGGTCAGGCCGCCGACCACGGAGCCGCTGCCGGCCGGCGTCGTCACCGTGCCGGCCGCGCCGCCGGGGCTGACCGTGCCGGTGGCGCCTGCCGAACCGGCCGGCGTCGTCAGCGCACCCGTCAGCGTGCCGACCGGGCCGCTCGACAGCAGGCCGCCGAGGGTGCCCGTCACGTTGCCGCCCGGCGTCGTGACCGTGCCCGTGAGGCTCGCGCCGAGCGGGGTCAGCGAATTGACGAGGTTCGTGACCGGCGCCAGCAGGCCGCCGAGGCCCGCGCCACCGGTGCCGCTGGTGCCGCCGGTCCCGCTCGTGCCGCCCGAACCGATCCCGCCGAGGGCGCCGGTCAGCGAGCCGAGCAGGCCGGTGACGGGGCCAAGCGGGCCGCCGCTGCTCGTGCCGCTGGTGCCGCCCGAACCGCTCGAGCTGCCGCCGAGCCCGCCCGTCAACGTGCCGAGCAGGCCCGTGATCGGGGCGAGCGGGTTGCTGCCGCCCGAGCCGCTGCTGGAGCTGCCCGCGTTGTTGTCGTGGACGAGGCCGCCGGTCGACGTCACCGTGTTGCCGAGCTGCGTGACGACGCCGCCGAGTGCCGCACCGACCGGGTTGTCGGTCGCGCCGCCGACCTTCGAGCCCGCGAGCGCGAGGCCGTTGCCGAGCGTGCTCAGCAGGCCGTTGAGCGGCGTGCCGAGCAGCGTCACGCCGCCGAGCGTCTGCGTGGCGCCCGGCGTCGTGACGCCGCCGGTCAGCGTGTTCGTGATCGGGTTGATCACCTTGCCGAGCTGGGTCTCGAGCTGCTGGACCGGCGAGCTGTTCAGCGCCGTGTTGAGGCCCGATGCGGTCGAGTTGACGGCACCGCCGACGGTGTTGACGAGATCGCCGACGAGCGTCGTCACGGGCGACAGCGGCGACAGCGGGCCCGAGCCGAGGCTCTTCACCGCGTTGCCGAGGTTGTTGACCGCGCCGCCGGCGCCGGTCAGCAGGCCGGTGGTCGACGTCAGCGTCGGCCCGAGCGGATTCGCCGACACGCCGATCGAGCCGAGGCCGGCCGCGACGCCGTTGCCGAGCGCCTGCACGCCGTTGCCGAGGCTCGTGACCGCGTTGCCGACACTGGTGGCCGTCGTCGGGTTCGTGCCGGGGATCTGCACGCCGCCGATCTGACTGCCGCCGGTCGCGACCGTCGTGCCGAGCGCCGTCACGAGGTTGCCGGATTTCTGCAGGACATTGCCCAGCGGGGTGACGCCGGAGCCGGAGGTGCCGGAAGTACCTGACGTGCCGGAAGTACCCGAGGTACCGGAAGTACCCGACGTGCCCGAGGTGCCGGAGGTGCCGGAGGTGCCCGAGGTGCCCGAGGTGCCCGAGGTACCGGAAGTACCCGACGTGCCGGAGGTGCCCGAGGTGCCGGAAGTACCCGACGTGCCGGAGGTGCCCGAGGTGCCGGAAGTACCCGAGGTGCCGGAAGTGCCCGAGGTGCCGGAAGTACCCGAGGTGCCGGAAGTACCCGACGTGCCGGAAGTACCCGACGTGCCGGAAGTGCCCGAGGTGCCGGAAGTGCCCGAGGTGCCGGAAGTACCCGAGGTGCCGGAGGTGCCCGAGGTACCGGAAGTACCCGAGGTACCGGAGGTGCCCGAGGTACCGGAAGTACCCGAGGTGCCGGAAGTACCCGAGGTACCGGAGGTGCCCGAGGTACCGGAAGTACCCGAGGTGCCGGAAGTACCCGAGGTGCCGGAAGTACCCGACGTACCGGAGGTGCCCGAGGTACCGGAAGTACCCGAGGTGCCGGAAGTGCCCGACGTACCGGAGGTGCCCGAGGTGCCGGAAGTGCCCGAGGTGCCGGAAGTGCCCGAGGTGCCGGAAGTACCCGAGGTGCCGGAAGTGCCTGACGTACCGGAGGTGCCTGACGTGCCGGAGGTGCCCGAGGTACCCGACGTCCCCGACGACGTACCGGAAGTCCCCGAGCTACCCGACGTGCCGGAACTACCGGAAGTCCCGGAACTACCGCCGCCCGACGTCCCCGACGTCCCCGAACTGCCGCTCGTCCCCGACGTGCTGGGCTTGATCGTCGGCGGGGTCGTCGGTCCGTCGACCGAACCGCAGCCGTACAGCGCGAGCAGCGAGGAGACGGCCATCGTTACCGTCGTCTTCTTGAAGAGTGTGTGCATGTTGGCCTCGACATTGGAAGTGTGTCCAAGCCTCCTCTGCAAATTCCGAGCCACGACAGCTTTCGCGAAACGGTGCCGCGCTTTGTTGCAGGAATCGGGAATATCTGCGCGATTTAAACGGAGTAACGGCGTTTTCGCGCATCGGCCACGCAAGGGGGGCCGCCGTGTCCGTCGTGATGTTCCCGTAAGCAGACGTAACGCGCGGCGGGATGTTACGTAGCGTTCGGCACCGCGTCACGCGGGCGGCGCCCGACCGAGGGCCCTGTCTTTGACGAAACGCGTCCGGCCCCCGAACATGACACGACACCCCGCGGCCGCCGGCGACGCCGAAGCGGCCGCGACTCCAACCAGGACACCGACATGAGCGAACAGGACAGGGAAGATGGCAAGGCGCGGCGGATCGACGTGATGGGCGAGGCGTTCGTCGAGCGCGCGATGCGCGATCTCGACGGGTTTTCGCGCCCGTTGCAGAACTGGCTGAACGAGCACGCGTGGGGCAGCACGTGGCAGCGGGGCGGGATCGACCTGAAGACGCGCAGCCTGTGCACGTGCGCGATGCTGGCGGCGCTCGGCCGCAGCACGGAACTGAAGGGGCATATTCGCGGCGCGCTCAACAACGGCGCGAGCCTTGTCGAAATCCGCGAGGTGTTGCTGCACAGCGCGCTGTACGCGGGCGCACCGGCCGCGGTCGAGGCGTTCCGGACCGCGCGCGAGGTGATATCGGATCTCGGGTTGCCGATCCCCGACGACGAGGCCTGATTCCGCGCCAGCGTCCGCCGCGCGGCACGGCATCAGGCCGGGCTTCGTCGTTACGCGATGCGCCGTGCCGCTTGCGCCGGCACCTCGGCCGGCACCTCGGCGGGCGCGGCGGCCACGTCGAGCAGCCAGTCGGCCGTTGCATCGGGAATCGTGACCGGCAGCATGTGTCCGCCGTCGACGACCGTCAGCCGGACGCGCGCCGATTTCTTCGCGAGCGCTTCGCCATGCTCGCGCCAGTTCAGGATCGGATCGGCGCGGCCGTACAGCACGTCGACCGGCAGCGCGAGATCCGCGTAGCGTCGCTCCATCGCGGGCAGGTCGACCGGCGCCGACAGCAGGTCCGTCGCCGTCGCGTAGAACACGTGCGGGCGCATCCCGAGCAGGCCGCCGCCCTTGACCGGAAAGTCGCGCGGCACCGCTTCCGGCGCAAACACCTGGCGCACGGCCTTGCGGCCGGTCAGGATCGTCAGCGGGATCGCGAAAGTCCACGACACGAAGCGGCGCACGAGCGGCGACGGCAGCATCAGCGGCTTGAACGGCCCCGGCGGCTCGGTCTGCTCGTGCGACAGCGGCGCGATCAGCGCGAGCCGGCTCACGCGGTCCGCGTGGTTGAGGCCGACCGCGAGCGCGATCGCGCCGCCGAGCGAATGGCCGACCAGCACGGGCTTGTCGAGCCCCAGCGCGTCGATGAACGCGGCGACCGTGCGGGCCTGGGCGAACACGTTCGCCTGCGAGCCTGCGCCGCGCAACGACCGGCCGGCGCCCGGCCGGTCGAGGAGGATCACGCGATGCCGCTGCGCGAGCCGCGCAAGCGGCAGGTACGCGAAGTTGCGCAACTGCCCCGCGAGCCCGTGGACGAACACGATCGGCGGCCCGTTGCCGTATTCGACGTAATGGATGCGGTCGCCGCCGATGTCGACGAAGCGGCCTTCGGGGGGAAACGCGCGCGTCACGCGGCGGGCCACGTAAGCGGTGAACAGCGCGAGCGCGGCGAGTACCGCGACGACGCCGAGCAGCACGTTCTGGATCAGATGGAGCACTGGGGTCATGTCGGCCTCAACGGGGTTCGAGTGCGGGTTCGGCAACCGGCGCCGTGGCAGCCGTGCCGGCTTTCGCGCGGCGTTCGAAATGCATCGCCGAATCGGCGAGCGCGCTGAACTTCAGCGATGCGAGATCGCGCACGTAGTTCTGGTGGAATTTCCACGGCTTGTGATGGCCCTGCTTTGGCAGGATGCCGGCCGCGCGCTGGATGTAGCCCGAGCTCAGGTTGACGGCCGGCACGTCGCCGAGTTCGCCGGCGCCGAGCCGCGGCACGCACGTGTCGTAGTCGTTCGCGCGCATGTGGTTGAGCAGCCGGCACACGTAGCGCGCGATCAGCTCGGCCTTCAGCGTCCACGACGCGTTCGTGTAGCCGAACGACGACGCGAGGTTCGGCACGTCGCTGTACATCATCCCCTTGTACGACACGGTTTCCGGCAGGTCGACCGCGCGGCCGTCGACCGTGACGCGCGCGCCGCCGAGCATCTTCACCTTCAGCCCGGTGGCCGTGACGATCACGTCCGCGTCGAGCTGCTGGCCGCTCTTGAGCTTGAGGCCGGTCGGCGTGAAGCGTTCGATCTCGTCGGTGACGATCGACGCGCGGCCCGCGCGGATCGCCTTGAACAGGTCGCCGTTCGGCACGAGGCACACGCGCTGGTCCCACGGCATGTAGCGCGGCGTCAGGTGCTTCGCGACGTCGAAGTCGGGGCCGAGCTGCTTGCCGGCCGCGCGGATGATGAACTTCTTCGTCTGCTCGGGCTTGCGGCGCGATACGTTGTACAGGTAAATCGTCAGCAGCACGTTCTTCACGCGCACGAGCCGGTGGGCGAGCCGCGACGGCAGCACGCGGCGCAGTGCGTTCGCGATCTTGTCGCGGGCGGGCAGCGACACGATGTAGGTCGGCGAGCGCTGCAGCATCGTCACGTGCTGCGCATCGGCCGCCATCGACGGCACGAGCGTGACGGCCGTCGCGCCGCTGCCGATCACGACCACGCGCCGGTTCGCGTACGACAGGTCCTTCGGCCAGTGCTGCGGATGCACGAGCTCGCCCTCGAACGTGTCCATGCCGGCCCAGTCGGGCAGGTAGCCGGCGTCGTAGTCGTAGTAGCCGCTGCACATGAACAGGAAGCGGCAGGTATACACGAGCGTGTCGGTCGCGCCGTCCTGCGTGCGCTCGATGCGTACCGTCCAGCGCGCGCGGTTCGAATCCCAGTCGGCCGCGACGACCTTCTGGCCGTAGCGGATCGTCTTGTCGATGCCGTGGGCCCGCGCGGTGTCGCGGATGTAGTCGAGGATCGTCTGGCCGTCCGAGATCGCCTTGTCGCTGTGCCACGGGCGGAAGCTGTAGCCGAGCGTGAACATGTCGGAATCCGAACGGACGCCCGGATAGCGGAACAGGTCCCAGGTGCCGCCGATCGCGTCGCGCGCTTCGACGATGGCCACGCTCGCGTACGGGCAGCGCTGCTTCAGGTGATACGCGGCGCCGATGCCGGACAGGCCGGCGCCGACGATCAGCACGTCGAGGTCGTTGCCGTCGCGGCGGGCGCTGGGGGCGGACGGCGCGTCGCGCCGGTCGGTCGTCGTCGAGGTCATGCGGGGTCCTTGGTCGGCGTGGTCGGGAGCGCGGCCGGAGCGTGGGCGCGTTCGAGGTTGCGTGCGCGGGCGCGACGCACATGGCGCAGCATCAGCCACTGGTAACCGGCACCGAGCAGGCGCGCGATCCGGTCGAGCCGGCGCGCGTCGGCGCCGACGAGCACGCGGCGCGCATTGCGTTCGACGCCCGCGAGGATCTGCCGCGCGGCATCGTCGGCCGTCGTTGCGTTGATCAGCCGGTTCGCCTGGCGGCGATGGGTCGCTTCGTCCTGGCCCGTCAGTGCGTGGATGCTGGTATCGACGCGGCCCGCGTCGACGATGCCGGTCGCGACGCCGCCCGGATGCACGCAGGTCGCGCTCACCGGCGCGCCGTCGAGTTCGAGCTCCATCCGCAGCGCCTCGGTGAAGCCGCGTACCGCGAACTTGGTGGCGTTGTACGCGCTTTGCGTCGGCATCGCGACGAGCCCGAACAGGCTCGACGTGTTGACGACGTGCCCGTCGCCCGACGCGCGCAGGTGCGGCAGGAACGCCTGCGTGCCGTGCACGACGCCCCAGAAGTTGATGCCGACGATCCATTCGAGATCGGCGAGTCGCGCGGTCTCGGCGCTGGCGGCCAGCGATACGCCCGCGTTGTTGAAGACCAGGTTGACCTTGCCGTGCTCGGCGCGCACGCAATCGGCCCATGCGAACACCGCGTCGCGGTCGGCGACGTCGAGCCGCCGCGTGCTCACGCGCACGCCGTGCCGCGCGCAGGCGGCCGCCGTGCCGGCAAGCCCGGTTTCGTTGACGTCGGCGAGCGCGACCTCGCAGCCGCGCCGCGCGAGCTCGACCGCGAGGCTGCGGCCCATGCCCGAACCGGCGCCCGTGATCGCGGCAACCTTCCCGGAAAACCCCTTCATCCGTCGTTCCTCCCGTTCCGCTTGCGCTGCGTCGGCGGCGCGTCTATTGTGGTGTTGGTCGTCACCACTTTAGTTTTTGGGTGTCCTGATGTCAAATAGCGGAATGGAGAAAGCACTCGAAACGGAAAAACGGGGCCGGTCGTATGGCGGCGTGGCGCCCGAGGTACGGGCCGCCGAGCGGCGCGGCGCGTTGATCGGCGCGGCGACGCGCGTGTTCGGCACGGTCGGGTTCCGCAAGGCGACCGTGCGGTCGATCTGCCAGGAAGCGAAGCTGAACGACCGCTATTTCTACGCGGCGTTCGACAGTACCGAGGATCTGCTGCGCTGCACCTACCTGCACCACGCGCAGCAATTGCACGATGCGGTCGCGCAGGCGGTGGCCGCGCGCGGCGGCGAGCTGCGCGAGCGCGTCGACGCGGGGCTCGCCGCGTTCTTCGCGTTCCTGCGCGACCCGTGCGCGGCGCGCGTGCTGCTGCTCGAGGTGATGGGCGTGAGCGCGGATACCGACATGACCTACCAGCGCATGCTGATCGACTTCGGCAAGCTGATCATGGCGATCGGCGCGCCGGGCGAGGCCGGGACGCCCGCGGAGCGCACCGAGCAGCGGCTGATCGGGCTCGCGCTGGTGGGGGCGATGACGAACGTGGGCGCGGCGTGGCTGCTCACCGGGTATCGCGATCCGGAGGCGCAGATGATCTCGAGCTGCCGCAAGGTGCTGCTGGGGACGTTGCGGGAGATCGGCTGACCGGATGGCGTCGCGCCGGCCGTGTTCGGTCCTCGCCAATGGCAGGCTGAACATGAAAACAAGGTGGTAACCGCACGGCACGCGGAGTGAAGTGTCGTCTGTTTGCGTGATTGGGCCGTCTTTTCAATAAATGAACATTGGCCGTGCGGACACGAATCGACGGCGTGGTTCCCCATGAAATCGCGGCGCGCGCCGGCCTGCGCGCGGCCGGCCGGCTCACGCCGGCTGGTTGAGTGCCGAGGTCTGGCGCTCGCGTTCGCCCGCGATCCAGTCGCCGAACAGCTGGATCTTGTACTGCTGTTCGGCCCCGCCCGGATACACGAAGTAGTAGCCCATCCCGGTCGGCAGCGACACGTCGAACGGAGTCACGAGCCGGTGCGCCGCGACGCTTTCGTCGACGAGCGTCCGGTCGCCCATCGCGACGCCGTAACCGTCGAGCGCCGCATGTGTCGCGAGGTCGAGCGTCTCGAAGCTCAGTCCGCGCGTCGAGTCGACGTGCGGTGCGCCCGCATGGTCGAGCCAGTGTTTCCAGTCCCGGTGATCGCGGGTCGGATGCAGCAGCGTATGGTGGGTCAGGTCGTCGACGCTCGCGAGCGGTTGCCGCTCCAGCAGGTCCGGCGCGCATACGGGCGTGAGCCGCTCTTCGAACAGCGGAATCGCATGCATGTCGGGGCCGGCGCCGGGAGCGTAGATCACCGCGGCATCGAACGGTTCCATGCGGAAATCGACGTGATGACCCCAGGTCGTCGTGATCTGCACCTGGAGCTCGGGGTGCTCGGACTGAAATCGCATGATCCGCGGCAGCATCCACTGCATCACGCAGGTCGGCACCTTCAGCGCGAGCTCGGTGCGTCGGCGCGACAGGCGCATCGACACCTCTTCGATGCGCGCAAAGCTTTCACGCACCGTCGGCAACAGCAATTCGCCTTCCGCCGTCAGCGTCAGGCCCTTCGGCGTGCGCTTGAACAGCGGGAACTGGTAGAACGCCTCCAGCGCGAGGATTTGCCGGCTCACCGCCCCCTGCGTCAGGCACAGCTGCTCGGCGGCGCGCGTGAAGCTGCCGTGTCGGGCGACGATGTCGAATATCTGCAGCGCGTTGAAGGAGGGAAGTCGTCTCATCGGAAAGGCGGATGTGGAGCGGGCGACCGGAAGGGCAGGGGGGCGGCGCGTCGTCCGGCACGACGCACCGCGGCATCGTTCAGTGCAGGATCTTCGCGAGGAAGTCCTTCGCGCGTTCCGATTTCGGATTCGAGAAGAAGTCGTCCTTGCGGTCGTCCTCGACGATCGCGCCCTTGTCCATGAAGATCACGCGATGCGCGACCTTCTTCGCGAAGCCCATCTCGTGCGTGACGACCATCATCGTCATCCCTTCCTGCGCGAGTTCGACCATCACGTCGAGCACTTCGTTGATCATCTCGGGATCGAGCGCGGACGTCGGTTCGTCGAACAGCATCGCGATCGGGTCCATCGACAGCGCGCGCGCGATCGCGACACGCTGCTGCTGGCCGCCCGACAGCTGCCCCGGGAACTTGTGCGCATGCGCCTTCAGGCCGACGCGCTCGAGCAGCTTCATGCCCTTCTCGGTCGCTTCGTCCTTGCCGCGGCCGAGCACCTTGACCTGCGCGAGCGTCAGGTTCTCGGTGATCGACAGGTGCGGGAACAGCTCGAAATGCTGGAACACCATCCCGACCTTCGAACGCAGCTTCGACAGGTTCGTCTTCCTGTCGCCGACCGACTGGCCGTTCACGAGGATCTCGCCCTGCTGAAACGGCTCGAGGCCGTTGACGGTCTTGATCAGCGTCGACTTGCCCGAGCCCGACGGGCCGCACACGACGACCACTTCGCCTTTCTTGACCTCGGTCGTGCAGTCGGTGAGAACCTGAAACTGGCCGTACCACTTCGAAACGTTGCTGATGGAAATCATGGGGAATACCTGCATCGTAATCAGGCGCGAGCGGCGCCGGTTCAGCGTACCTTCGCGGCGCGGTAGCCGCGCTCGAGCGCGCGGGCGTACCACGTGAGCGGGAAGCACATCGCGAAGTAGAGCAGCGCGACCATCGCGTAGATCGGGAACGGCTTGAACACCGCGTTGGTGATGATGTTGCCGGTCTTCGTGAGTTCGGTCAGCCCGATGATCGACGTCAGCGCGGTGCTCTTCACCGCCTGCACGAGAAAACCGACGGTCGGCGGCAGGGCGATTTTCCATGCCTGCGGCCACACCGCGTAACGCAGTTGTTGCGTCCACGTCATGCCGAGGCTGGCCGCCGCATTCCACTGACCGCGCGGCACGGCGTCCACGCAGCCGCGCCAGATGTCGGCCAGACAGGCGCTCGCGTTCAACGTCAGTACGACCGACGCGGCGACCCATGGTGTCACGTCGATGCCGACCAGCGGCAGTCCGAAGAAACCGAGGAACAGCTGCATCAGCAATGGCGTGCCCTGAAACAGCGCGATGTACAGGATCACGAAGCGGCGCAGCGCCGGCACGGGCGAGATGCGCATCGCGAGCAGCACGAACCCGGCGACGCTGCCGCCAACGAACGTGATCAGCGACAGCAGCACGGTCCAACGTGCGGCAAGCAGCAGGTTCCACGCAATATCCTGGAAGGTGAATTCGATCATCGTGCCCGCTCCGTCGGGAGGCCGGTTTCAGGGGAGCGCAGGCGCCACCTGAAGCGGGCGCCGCACGATCGGCGCGGTGCGGCGGCCGCACCGTGCGGTGCACGGCCCGCAAACAGCCGGCGGGCGACGCGATTGAGCAGCATGCGCAGCGCGATCGACAGCAGCAGATAGATCGCGGTCACGACGATGTAGATCTCGAACGCACGGAAATTGCGCGACTGGATGAAGTTCGCCGCGTAGGTCAGGTCAGGCACGGAGATCTGCGACACGACGGCCGAGCCGAGCATCACGATCAGCACTTGCCCGAGCAGCGCGGGGTACACGTTCGCGAGTGCCTGCGGCAATACGATCTGGCCGAACACCTGCCGGCCATGGAGCCCGAGCGCGCGTGCCGCTTGCGTCTGCCCGTGCGGCACCGATTCGATGCCGGCGCGCAGGATCTCGACCGCATACGCGCCCAGGTTGACCGTCATCGCCAGCACGGCCGCCTGCGCTTCGTCGATGTGCACGCCGATCCCGGGCAGCCCGAAGAAGATGAAGAACAGCTGGACCAGGAACGGCGTATTGCGGATCAGTTCGACGTAGGCCGCGACGAGCGCCCGCGCCCAGCGCGGGCCGGCGAGCGCGGCCCACGCGCCGGCGGTGCCGATCAGGCCGCCGAGCACGGTGGAGGCCGCGGTGAGGCCGAGCGTCACGCCGATCCCGCGCGCGAGCATCCCGGCGTAGAGGTCGAAATCGCTGAAGTCGAACACGTAGGTCATCACGATACCTTTCGTCGCGCATGCGGGGCGGGCGCGGCGCGCATCACAGGTCGGCCGGCAGTGCCGCGTGCAGCCACTTCTGCGACAGCGTGTTCAGCGTCCCGTTCTTCTTCGCGCCGGCGATCGCGTCATTGACCTTCTGCATCAGACGCGGCTCGTTCTTGTTCAGGCCGACGTGATCGGGCGAGCTGAACAGCGAGAACTTCTGCTCCGGATCGATCGACGGGTGGCGCGCGATGATCGTCGCGCCGACGTCGTTGCCGACCACGAGCAGCTGCGCCTGTCCCGACAGGAACGCCGCGATCGCGCCGTTCGGATCGTCGAAGCGCTTGATCGTCGCGTTCGGCGGGGCGACCTTGCTCACGCTCAGGTCCTCGAGCGTGCCGCGCGCGACCGCGACGGACTTGCCGGCGAGATCCGCGGTGCCCTTCACCGCGAGCGATTTCGGGCCGAATACCGCGAGATAGTACGGGGCATACGCATTCGAGAAATCGATCACCTTCGCGCGCTCCGGCGTCTGGCCGACCGACAGCAGCATGTCGGTCTTGCGGTCGGCGAGGTACGCCATCCGGTTGTCGCCGGTGACCTGCACGAGCTCGACTTTCGCATTGAGCGCCTTGCCGATCAGCGTCGCCATGTCGATGTCGTAACCCTGCGGCTTCATGTCGGGGCCGATCGAACCGAACGGCGGGTAATCCTCGAACACGCCGATGCGCACGACGCCCGATTTCGCGATCGTGTCGAGCGCGTCGGCATGGGCGAGCGGCGCGATGGCCGCGAGACCCGCCGTGCAGGCGCAGAAGAGGGCGGTGCGGGCGAACAGGCGTCGCACGAGACGGTGGGCTTGGGTCGATGCGTTCATGGTGAAGTCCTTGTTGCTGCGCTGGAGGGAGGGAAAGGGCATCAGGCGCCGCGTGCGGCGATCAGTTTGCAGGCATGCGCGGGCAGTTCGGCGGCGACCGGCATGCCGACGTGCAGGTCGGGCGTCTCGCGTGGCGTCGTCGCGGCCGTCAGCGTGAAGCCGCAGCAATCGATCGTCGCCTCGATCGATGCACCGACGTCGCGCACGAACGTGACCGTGCCGGCGAGCGTGTTCGGTGCGGACGGCGATACCGCGATCGGGCGCACGCACACGTCCTCGGGGCGAATCAGCAGGCGCACGGCGTCGTCCGCGCGCGGCGTGTCGGGCGCGCGCCGGATCGCGAGCCGCTGCCCGCCGGGCAGCACGATCGCGTCGTCGCCATCGCACGCGACCGGCAGGATGTTGCCGAGGCCGATGAAATCCGCGACGAATTCGTTGACCGGATCGCGATAGATGTCGAGCGGCCGGCCGACCTGCTGGATGCGGCCTTTCTCCATCACGATGATCTCGTCGGCCATCGTCATCGCTTCGCGCTGGTCGTGCGTGACCATGATCGTCGTGATGCCGAGCCGTTGCTGGAGCAGCCGGATCTCGACCTGCATCGCCTCGCGCAGCTTTGCGTCGAGTGCCGACAACGGCTCGTCGAGCAGCAGCAGGCGCGGCGAAGAGGCAATCGCGCGCGCGATCGCGACCCGCTGGCGCTGCCCGCCCGACAGTTGCGTGACGAGCCGGTCGGCCAAGTGCGGAAGCTGGATCAGCTCCAGCAGCTCCGCGACGCGCCGCGCCTGCGCGGCCTTGGCGGTCTTGCGCAGCCGCAGCGGATACGCGATGTTCTGCGCGACCGTCATGTGCGGGAACAGCGCGAGCGACTGGAACACCATGCCGAAATCGCGCCGGTTGGCGCTCACGTGCGTGAGGTCGCGGCCGGCGAACGTGATCGTGCCCGACGTCGGTGTCTCGAGGCCGGCGATGATCCGCATCAGCGTGGTCTTGCCGCAGCCCGACGGGCCGAGAAAGCAGACGAGCTTGCCGTCCGGTACGGACAGATCGACGTGATCGACGGCATACGCGTGATGGAAGCGCTTCGTCACGTTCTGGAGGGTGAGCTGGGTCATGGGGATTCCTTGGATGGGCGAGGGCGGAGCCGTACGCGCGTTAGAGCGCGACGCCCTTGTCGCCGACGAGTTTTTCGAGCATCCAGATCAGCGCGAAATCGATCGCGACGGTGAACACCGCGAAACAGAACACGGTCGGGTCGAGCGACGACACGGTGCGGCTGTAGAGCCAGACCGGCAGCGTCATCGTGTCGACGCTGTACAGGAAGAACGTCACGGTGAATTCGTTGAACGACACGATGAACGCGAACAGCATGCCGGCGAGGACGCCCGGGCGCATCAGCGGCAGCACGACATCGACGAACGCGCGGCGCGGGCTCGCGCCCATCAGGTACGCGGCTTCCTCGAATTCCGGGCCGATCGACGCGACCGACGCGACGCAGTTCTTCACTGTGAAAGGCAGTGTCAGGATCACGTGCGCGACGACGAGCCGCACGAACCCGAGTTCGACCGGCAACGCGTTGAACACGAGCAGCAGCGCGAGGCCGAGCATGACGAGCGGATAGACGACCGGCAGTGCGACGAGCTGTTCGACCAGCGTCTTGCCGCGGAAGCGGTAGCGCGACAGCGCATAGGCGGCCGGCACCGACACCGCGGTCGCGACCAGCATCGTCGCGATCGCGACGACGAGGCTCGTCGTCAGCGCGGCGCCCATCGATTGGGCGCTACCCGCGTCGCCGGTCACGAAGGTCTGCCAGGCGGCGCGGTACCAGTGCAGGCTGAAATCGCGCGGCGGGAATTCGAGCGTGCCGGACGAGCCGAACGACATCGTGATCATCGTCAGGATCGGCATCGCGGCGGCGAACAGCACGAGCGTCGCGAGCGCGCCGGTCGAGCGGCTCAGGCGGCCGGGCAGCGGCGCGCGCGGCGAAAGGGCATTCATCGGGTCACCTCGTCATGTTGCACGGCGCGCACGAGGCGCTGGGACACGGCCATCACGACCAGCGTCGCACCCATCAGCACGACACCCGACGCCGAAGCGGCCGGCCAGTTCAGCAGCGGCGCGACCTGGTCGTGCACGAGCACCGCGAGCATCGGCACGCGCCGGCCGCCGAGCAGGAGCGGCACCGCGAATGCGCTCGCGTTGTACGCGAACACGAGCAACGCCCCCGACACGAGCCCCGGCATCGCGAGCGGCAACGTCACGTGCCGCAGCGTTTGCCAGCGCGTCGCACCGAGCGTCGCGGCCGCTTCGTCGTACGAGCGGGACACGGCGCGCAGCGCGCTCGACAGCGGCAGCACGGCGAGCGGGAATGCCGTCTGGATCAGCCCGAGCAGCACGCCGTGTTCGCGGTACAGGAGCTGCAGCGGCCGTTCGACGATGCCGGCCGCCAGCAGCGAGCGGTTGAGCAAGCCTGCCGGGCCAAGCATCACGAGCCAGCCGTAGCCCTGCAGCAGCAGGTTGACGAGCAGCGGCAGCAGTACGCCGGCGAGCATGAGTCGCCGCGCGAGCCGCGATTCGGCGCGCGCCATCGCCAGCGCGACGGGGATCGCGAGCAGCATCGCGCACACCATGCTCTCGAACGCGAGGCGCAGCGTGAGCCACAGCGAATGCATGAAGTACGGATCGGCGAGATCGGCGTAGTTCTGCAGCGTGAATGTGCGCCATTCGTCGCCCGGCGTACCGACGCTCATCCGCAGCACGGTGAGCGTCGCGGCCGCGAGCACCGCGAGGAACGCGAGGACCGGCGCGAGCAGCAGCCACGGCGGCACGCCGGGCCGCGCGGCGGCGGCCTGAGCGCCGCCGGCCTGGCCGGCGGCGACCGGCTCCGCGTGACGGGAGGAGGGCAGCGAGGCCATGTCGTCAGGCCGCGAAGAGGCTGGTATAGCGTTTGATCCACGCCGGCTGGACGGCCGCGAGGGCCTTGTCGTCGTGCAGGATGGCCTTCTCCGCGATCTGCTGCGGCGACGGCACGAACGGGCGGCTTTCCGCCGGGATCACGGCCTTCGCGTTCACCGGCCCGTTCAGCACGTCCGCCGCCATCCGGCCCTGCACGCCCGCGTCGAGCGTGTGGTTGATGAACGCATGGATCAGATCGAGGTCGCCGGGGTGCGCTTTCGGAATGACCGTGAACATCAGTTGCGTCGCGAAGCCTTCCTTCATCCCGTACGTCACACCCATCTTGTAGTCGGGTTTGCGGATCTGGTCGGGGAAGAACGCGGGCGAATAGATGCCGCCGATGTCGAGCGAGCCGGTGCGGAACAGGTCGGCGATCTGGTTCGGGTTCTCGCCGAGCGTCATCACGCGATCCTTGAGCGCCGCGAGCTTGCGGAAGCCGGGCTCGATGTTCTGCTGCGAACCGCCGGCCAGCTTCGCGGCGACGATCGCGAGATCGACCGCCTCGGCCCATTCCGGCGGCGGCAGGAACAGGCGGCCCGCATATTTCGGATCCCACAGCGCTTCGTAGCTCGCGGGTGCGGTCTTGATGGTCGACGTGTTGTAGATCAGTCCGTCCGACCACAGCAGGTAGCCGATGCCGAACCCGTTCGCGCCCGTGCGGTACTGCGGCGCGACGTCCTTCAGGTTGGGCAGCCGGTTCAGGTCCGGCTTCGCGAGCAGGCCCGCGTCGGCGAGGCCCGCCGCACCCACGCCGGCCAGCGTGATCACGTCGTAGGTCGGCCGCTCGCCGGCGGCCTTGACCTTGGCGACCATGCCCGACGTGCCGTCCGCACGGTCGGCGATCACGCGCGCGCCGGTCTGCTTGCTGAAGGTTTCCGCGATGTTGCGCAGCGCGGCCGCGCCGGTATCGTCAGACCACGTGAGCAGCCGAAGTGTCTTTCCCGCGAAACTGCTCGACTGTGCTTTCGCAGTACTGATGAATGGCATCGGAAGGGCGGATGCGGCGAGTGCCGTGCCGAGGGTTTTGATCACCTGCCTTCTGCCCGCCTTGAAGTGTTGCATGGCCGTCTCCTGATGAACGATGCCGGGTGGTTCGATGCCGGTCGCCGAACGGCGGCGCGGGGTGTGGATGAACTGTAGGGAGGTCAAATTTCCGCAACAAACGAAATATCCGCATGCGCGGCATGAGATAAACGCATGAGCCGGGCGGCCTCAGCGGGCCGGCATCATGACCTGTTTGATCTCCTGGAACGCAGCCAGCCCGAACGGACCGAGCTCGCGCCCGACGCTGCTGCGCTTGTAGCCGCCCCATGAGGTTTGCGGATAGATCAGCTGCGGTGTGTTGATCCACACGACGCCTACCTCGAGTGCGTCGGCGACCCGCTTGCCGCGTGCCGTGTCGCGCGTGACGATGGTCGCGACGAGCCCGTATTCGGTATCGTTGGCGGCCGCGATCGCGTCGTCCTCGGTATCGAATGTGCGGACGCACAGCACCGGCCCGAAGATTTCGTCGCGCCACAGCGCGCTGTCGGTCGGCACGTCGGCGAACAGCGCGGGCCGGACGAAATAACCGGGGCCGGCGGGCACGTCGCCGCCCGCCACCAGCCGCGCGCCGTCGGCGCGGCCTTGCGCGAGGTAGTGCTTCACGCGTTCGTATTGCGCACGGTTCGTCAGCGGGCCCATCTGCACGCCCTCGGCGAACGGCGGGCCGACGACGGTCGCGTCGATCCGCCGCGCGAGACGCGCGATCAGGTCTTCGGCGAGCGGCGCGGCGACGAGCACGCGCGAGGTCGCCGAACACATCTGCCCGGCGTTGAACAGGCCGCCGCCGGCGATCAGCTCGACCGCCTGGTCGGGATCGGCGTCGTCGAACACGACGATCGACGACTTGCCGCCCAGTTCGAGGCCGATGCCCTTGATCGTGTCCGCGGCGGCTTTCATGACCTGCGCACCGACCCCCGTGCTGCCGGTAAACGACACCTTCGCGACGAGCGGATGCGCGCTCAGCGGGGCGCCGACGTCGTGACCGGTGCCCGTCACGACGTTCAGCACGCCGGGCGGCAGGCCCGCCGCGGCGGCGATCGCGGCGAGTTCGAGTTCGGGCAGCGGCGTGATCTCGGACGGCTTCAGCACGACGGTGCAGCCGGCTGCGAGCGCGGGCGCGAGCTTCCACGCCGTCGTCACCATCGGGAAATTCCACGGCACGATCAACGCGGCGACGCCGGCCGGTTCGCGCCGGATCCACGCGCGGTGGTGGTCGTCGGGTAGCGCGACCTCGGTTTCGCCGTCCATGTCGAGCCGTTCGGCGAGGCGGGCGTAGTAGTCGAACGTGGCGATCACGTCGGCGACGTCGATCTCCGCTTCCGCGAACGGCTTGCCGTTGTTGAGCGACTGCAGTGTCGCGAGCCGCGCGCGGTGCGCGTCGACGCCGCGTGCGATCGCGCGGAGCAGGGCCGCGCGCGCGGTGCCCGTCGTGCGTTTCCAGCGGGGAAACGCGCGGGCCGCGGCCCGGACGGCGCGCTCGACGTCCGCGTCGTCGCCGGCATCGACTCGCGCGAGGACCGCTTCGGTCGACGGATCGACGACGGGCAGCGTGGCGCCGCCGACGCCGGGTCCCCACACGCCATCGATGAGGAGCCCGGTATGCAGCGGCGGATCGAAACGAAACGCGGCGGCCGGACTCATGGCTGCACCTGACCGAACCACGCCGCTTCGTCGATCTCGATCACAGTCGGAATCGCGTGCGCGGCGGCGTCGCGCAACGCGGCGGCCAGTGCGGCGGGCGTCGCGGCCGCGTGCGCCGCGCAGCCGAAGGCGCGCGCGAGCGCCACGAAATCGGGCGCGTACGGATCGACGCCGACCGGCGTGATGTCGCGCGCGATCATGTATTTGCGGATCTCGCCGTAACCGCGGTTGTTCCAGACGATCACGATCACCGGCAGGCGGGCCTCGACCGCGCTCGCGAGCTCCGGCAAAGTGAACTGCAGGCCGCCATCGCCGATCAGGCAGACGACCGGGCGCGCCGGCGCGGCGAGCTTCGCGCCGATCGCGGCGGGCAGCCCGTAGCCGAGCGTGCCGTAGCCGGTCGACGAGTTGAACCAGCTGCGCGGCGCGGGCGCGTCGTGGGTGAAATTGCCGACGTAGACGGGGCTCGTCGAATCGCCGGCGACGATCACGCCCGGCAGCGTCGTGACGACCGTGTCGATCAGTCGCGCCTGCGCGCGCACGTGGCTGTCGTGGCCGGACGCGATCTCGGCGCGCACGGCCGCCACGCGTGAGGCACCCCAGCCGGCTTCCGGTGTCGGCGCGGGTTTTTCGTGCAGACGGGTCGACAGCGTGCCGAGCGCGAGCCGCGCATCGCCGGCGATGGCGATCTCCGCGCGGGCATTGCGCATCAGCTGCTGCGCATCGATGTCGATGCGAATCAGCCGTCCGTCGATCGCGAAGCGACCGTCGAACGTGACGTCGTAATCCGTTTCGCCGAGCTCGGTGCCGACGGCGAGCACCACGTCGGCATCGCGGATCGCCGCGCGGGTGGCCGGCAGCGACTGGGTGGAGCCGATCAGCAGCGGATGGCCGGGCGGCAGCAGGCCCTTCGCGTTGATCGTCAGCGCGACGGGCGCGTGCAGGCGTTCGGCGAGTTCGCGCAATTCGGCTGCCGCCTGCACGGCACCGCCGCCCGCCAGGATCAGCGGCCGGCGTGCGTGGGCGAGCAGGTCCGCGGCCGCCGCGAGCGCACCGGCATCAGGCGCGGGGCGCGCGGGCAGCGCGGGCGGGGTGGCGGGCAGCGCGGGCGCCGGCATCACGATCACGTCGAGCGGAATCTCGATATGCACGGGCCGTGGCCGCGCGCTTTCGAAGACGGCGAATGCGCGCGCGAGGACCTGCGGCAGGTCGGCCGCGTCCAGCAGCGTGTGCGAGAACGCGGTGAGCCCCGCGAAGACGTTGCGCTGCGACGGCAGCTCGTGCAGGCGGCCGTCGCCGCTGCCGAGCTCGCGCCGCGCGTTGACGCTCGAGATCACCAGCATCGGGATCGAATCCGCGTAGGCCTGTGCCATCGCGGTCGCGATATTGGTCATGCCGGGCCCGGTGATGATGAAGCAGACGCCCGGCCGGCCGGTGACGCGGGCATAACCGTCGGCCATGAAGCCGGCGCCCTGTTCGTGGCGCGGCGTCACATGGCGGATCGACGACTCGGCGAGCCCGCGATAGAGCTCGACGGTATGCACGCCGGGAATGCCGAACACGCATTCGACGTCGTAACGTTCGAGCAGGCCGACGAGTGCTTCGCCGCAAGTGCGGGGGCGCGCAAGGGACGGTGCCGGCGGGGCCGTGCGGGCCGCGGCGATGCAGGGAAGAGGGACTTGGCGGTTCATGGATCGTGACGTGCCGATTGGGAGGGTGAGTGGCCCGTACCGCAAACGAGGGGGCATGAAGCGGATTGTCGGCGTCGATCCGGGGCGCCAACAATCGATTAGTTTTCATGCCGCGCATGAGCGCCGTGCATGGCGGCGCCTGATCGCGGGGACGTCGTGATTCGTCGGATGAATGGCGTGCGCGGGCACGCAACCGGCGCGCGCTAGCGTTCGCGTTTCGTCTTGCGTGCCGGCCGTGTGTCGCCAATCCTCTCCTTCATCGCATCGATGAACGCCCGCACCTTCGGCGTAGGCAGCCGCGTCGACGGATACACCGCATGAATTCCGGCCGGTGCCGAGCGCCACGCGGGCAGCAGCCGCACGAGCCGGCCGGCCGCGACGTCGTCCGCGGTCGAGAAATCCGTCAGCAACCCGAAGCCGCCGCCCGCGAGCACGATCGCGCGGCATGCGGTCGCGGTGTTCGATACGACCGGTGCGGCACAGCGGACGGCCGCGCTGCCGCCGTTCGCGTTGTCGAGTTCGAGCGTGTGCGGGCGCGGCAGCGTCGACAGCATCACGAACGGCAGCGCGGCGAGCGCATCCGGATCGCGCGGCAGCCCGTGCCGGGCGACGAACGCCGGGCTCGCCACCAGCCATTTCTCGTACGTGCCGAGCTGCACCGCGCGATAGTTCGAATCGGCGAGGCGGCCGATGCGGATCGCGACGTCGAGATTGTCCGCGACGAGATCGACGACGCGGTCGTTCGCCACCAGTTCGACGTCGAGCCCCGGATGCCGGTCGCGCAACGCGACGACGGCCGGTGCGACGACCAAAGCGCCGTAGTCGATCGGCACGCTCACGCGCAGCGTGCCGCGCAGCGGCCCAGCGTCGGACGATACCGCGTCGAGCGCGGTTTCGGTCGCGCGCACGATGTCGCGGCACGCGTCGTAGAACACGCGCCCCGCATCCGTCACGCTCAGCCGCCGCGTCGTGCGCACCAGCAGGTTCGTGCCGACCTCGGATTCGAGGCGCTGCATGTGCGTGCTGACGACCGTCTTCGCGAGGCCGAGCCGCTCGGCCGCGGCCGTCAGCGAGCCGGCCTCGACCACCGCGACGAAGATCGCCAGCCGGTTCAGGTTCACGTCGCGCAGATCGGCCATCGTCGATTGTCCTATGAAAGAGGATAATGTTTCCGCGATTATCCGTCTTCTGGCGACGAACGGCGAGCGCTACGCTGGAGCCGTTCGTCGCCGATTCCCGGCGGCGCGAGAATCCGGAGTGTTTCCATGTCTGCCGCCCGCAAGCCTGCCTCGCCGATCCGCGTCTATTCGTTCCTGTTGTCCGGCCACGCGCACCGTGTCCGATTGTTCCTGTCGCTGCTCGGGTTGCCGTCCAAAACCATCGACGTCGATCTCGCGGTCGGCGCGCAGCGCGAACCGGCTTTTCTCGCGTTGAATCCGCTCGGGCAGGTACCGGTGATCGACGACGGCGGCACCGTGATCGCCGATTCGAACGCGATCCTCGTCTACCTCGCGAAGCGCTACGGCGACGCGCACTGGCTGCCCGACGATCCGGTCGGCGCGGCCGTCGTGCAGCGCTGGCTGTCGTATGCGGCCGGCCCGATCGCGTCGGGCCCGGCTGCCGCGCGGCTCGTGACCGTGTTCGGCGCGCAGCTCGATCCGGAGGCCGCCAAGCGCACGGCCGCGAAGGTGCTCGACGTGATCGATCGCGAGCTGGCCGGCAAGCCGTTCGCGGCCGGCGCGCAGCCGACGATCGCGGACATCGCCGCTTATACGTACATCGCGCACGCACCGGAAGGCGGCGTGTCGCTCGAACCGTATCCGCACGTGCGCGCATGGCTGGCGCGTATCGAGGCGCTGCCGGGCTTCGTCGCGATGCCGACGACTCGCGCGGGCCTGCTCGCCGCGTAACCTCTCCTTCAACCAAGCCTAGTCAGGAGCATGCGATGAACGCGCCGACCGCCGTCGTACCGGGTTGGGAACTCGACACCGTGCCGTTTCACGCGGGCGAGCTTGCCGTGCAGCAGCGCGCAGGCGTGACGGACGCGGCGGGTGCGGCCGGCCGGCGCGGCATCCGGCGCTTCATGCCGGACCAGCACCGCGCGTTCTTCGCGCAACTGCCGTTCTTCGTGCTCGGCGGCGTCGATGCGCACGGCCAGCCATGGGCGACGCTGCGCGCCGGTGCGCCGGGTTTCGTCACGTCGCCGGACCCGCGCACGCTGCGCATCGCGGCGCGCGCGCTGCCGGGCGATCCGCTGGCCGGTACCTGGCAACCGGGCGCGGCGCTCGGCGGGCTGGGGATCGAATTCGATACGCGGCGGCGCAATCGCGTGAACGGCGTCGTGCGCGCGGTCGATGGCGATGCGCTGACGATCGCCGTCGAGCAGAGCTTCGGCAACTGCGCGAAGTACATCCAGGGCCGCAAGCCCACGTTCATCGCACGCGAAGCCGATGCGGCCGTCGCGCCCGACGTGTCGGACGCATTGAGCGACGCCGACCGCGCGCTGCTCGCGCAGGCCGATACGTTCTTCGTCGCGAGCGCGAACACGTCGGCGGAGGCGGGCGCCGCGCGCGGCGCGGACGTGTCGCATCGCGGCGGGATGCCGGGCTTCGTGCGCGTCGACGATGCGAACACGCTGACGACGCCCGATTTCAGCGGCAACCGCTTCTTCAACACGCTCGGCAACCTGCAGCACGATCCGCGCGCGGGGCTGCTGTTCATCGATTTCGACAGCGGCGACTTGCTGGTTGTCGCCGCGCGCGCGGAGATCGTGTGGGACGGGCCGCTCGTCGCGTCGTTCGACGGCGCGCAGCGTGTCGTGCGGTTCCATGTGCGGGAAGTGCGGCGCCTGCGTGCGGTGCTGCCGTTCCGGTGGTCGGCGGTCGAGCGCGCGCCGCAGTTCGCGACGACGGCGGCGGCTTCGCCGGGCGCCGCGCAGGCGGTCCCGGTGCCGTCCGTCGTGCCTGCATCGGCACCCGCATGGCGGCCGTTGCGCATCGCGAAGATCGTCGACGAAGCGCGCGCGATCCGGTCGTTTCATTTCGAACCGGCGGACGGCGGCGTGCTGCCGGCCTACGAAGCCGGGCAGCACCTGACGTTGCGCGTCGCGCTGCCGGGCGGCGATGCGCCGGCGATTCGCAGCTACACGCTGTCGGATGCGCCGGGTGGCGCGCATTACCGGATCACCGTGAAGCGCGAAGGGCGCGTATCGGCGTGGCTGCACGATCATGCGCTGGCCGGCATGACGTTCGACGCGCAGATGCCGCGCGGCCGCTTCACGTTCGATCTCGCGAGCCCGCGCCCGGCCGTGCTCGTGTCGGCCGGCATCGGCATCACGCCGATGGTCGCGATGCTGCGCCGCGCACTGGTCGACGACACGCCGTCGCGCCGCGTGGTGTTCGTGCATGGCGCACGCGATGCGGCCGACCGGCCGTTCGCGGCGCAACTCGCGGCCATCGCGGCCGCCGACGCGCGCCTGTCGCTGCACTGGTTCGACAGTCATCCTGATGAACGCTCGGCCGCGCGGGCCGGCCGCATCGACGTCGCGCAGCTGAAGCGGATCCTGTCGTTCGACGACTACGACTTCTACCTGTGCGGGCCCGCGGCGTTCATGCGCGACCTGTACGACGGGCTGCGCGCACTGAACGTGCCGGACGAACGCATCCGCTTCGAGGCGTTCGGGCCGTCGAGCGTCTCGCGTCGTGTGGCGCGCGAGACGCTCGCGCGAGCGGCGCCGGGCGTGCCGGTCGTGTTCCGGCGCACGGCGCGCGAAACCGCGTGGACACCTGCCGACGGCACGCTGCTCGAATTCGCCGAGGGGCAGGGCGTGGCCGTGCCGTCCGAATGCCGTTCCGGCTCGTGCGGCACCTGCGCGACGCGCGTGCTGTCCGGCGCGGTCGACTATGCGCAAGCGCCCGACGCGCCGGTCGAACCGGGCTGCGCGCTGCTGTGCGTCGCGCGGCCCGCGCCAGGCGCCGCGGAGCCGCTCGTGCTCGACCGCTGACGCACCCTGCGACACGCCGCCGCAGACGGCCTGCTGCGCGAAAAGCGCGCGCAACTGCTTCTTTTTTCGGATGCCGGTCGGATCGACGATAGCGTTAACCGATTCGATGAAAGGAGCCCATCATGAAACTGCTCGGCATGGTCCGCCTGGTCCTGTGGAGTTTCTTCGGCGTGCGCAACAGCAAGTCGCACGCGACCGATCTCGCGAACGCCAACTTCACGTTGCTGCCGTTCGTGGCGATCCTGCTTGCGCTGCTGGTCGGCGCGGTGATCTACGGCGTCGTGCATCTCGTCGTCGATCCGACCGTGACGATGCAGGGGTTCTGAGCGGTGTCGAACCGGTAGCGGGCCGTGATTCCCGCGCCGGTTTTCGTCCGTTCGACCGGCGCGTGACCGCACCGGTCGTCGAGGTCGCCGCGCACGATGCGCGGCGCGATCGCGCCGCCGCCGCCGGCGCGCCCTCCGCAGCCTATTTCCCCCATCCCGCCGTTCCCGCCTCCCGTTCCGCCCGATTCCACGGCCATCGGTCCCGCCCGGGGTAAAATGCGCGCCACGCCGCGATGTCGCGCGCGACGGGCAGGCCGCCGTTCCGACGAACGGTCGGCGCAAGCGCCCGCCGCCCGCACCGGGGCGTTCGAAGCGTCCCCCGCATGACACGACCGCGCGATGCCGCCGGCCGCCCGCCCGCTCCCGACGAATCCGTCGGCGGCTGCGTCGGTGCCCGGCGCGTCACCTGAATCCGATGTCCCATCCCGCGTCTTCCTGGCTGACCGGCATGCGTGCGTGCCATATCGTCCGGTTCGTCTGATGAATGGCGTGTCGCCGCACGCGGCCGGTGACGGTGCGGATTGCGTCCGCGGGGGCATGCTTCGCAGCTTCGTAACGGGTTTCGACAGGGTCGAGTGGCGAGTTTTCCATCCAGAACAATGACGGTGAATCGAACAACAGCGGCGTCCGCACGGCGGCGGCGCACCAAGGTCGGGCTCGGAGTCGGCCTCGGCATCACGCTTTTCGCGGCGCAGGCCGCCGCGGCACCGGGTGACGCGCCCGCACCGGACGCCGACGCGGCCGGCACCGCGACGCTGCCCGCGATCACGGTGAGCGGCGAGCGCGGCGGCACGCTGCGCGCGCGCAATGCGTCGGTGGCCGGGCTCGACGACGCGCCGCTGCGCGACACGCCCGCGTCGGTGAACGTCGTCACGCGCGCGCTGATCGACGACCAGCAGGCGAAGCGGCTGAGCGACGTCGTGCGCAACGACGCATCGGTCGTCAACGACTACGCGCCGGTCGGCTATTTCGAAGGCTTCGCGATCCGCGGTTTTCCGGTCGATCTCGCGAGCGCGATCCGGATCGACGGGCTGACGGTGTCGGGCGAGCAGAACGTGCCGCTCGAGAACAAGGAGCGCGTCGAGATCCTGAAGGGGCTGGCCGGCATCGACAGCGGCGTCGTCGCGCCGGGCGGCGTGATCAACTTCGTGACCAAGCGCTCCGCGAACGTCGCGAGCGTGACGGGCGGCGTCGACAGCCGCGGCTCGACGTCGGCGGCCGTCGATCTCGGCCGCCGCTTCGGCCCCGACCATCAGTTCGGCTTCCGGATCAACGCCGCGAAGGAGAACATGCACGCCTACATCGACGGCACGAACGGACGGCGCACGTTCGGCTCGATCGCCGCCGACTGGGACATCAGCCCGCGCGCGAGCCTGCAGCTCAACGCCGAATTCCAGCAGTGGATCCAGCGCTCGGCGCCCGGCTACCAGTTGCTCGGCGGCACCGTCGTGCCGTCGGTCAAGACGACGTCGAAGGCGCTCGGCACGCAGCCGTGGGCGAAACCGGTGACGACCGATGCGCTGAACCTGAACGCCCGCTTCGACTACCAGTTCAACGACGACTGGAAGGCGTACGTCGCCGCGGGCCGCAGCCGCACGATGATCGACGACAACAGTGCGTTCGCGTACGGTTGCTATTACGCGGCAAGCTGCACGGCCGGCGCGACGTCGCCGTTTTTCTTCGGCGCGAACGGCGACTACGACGTGTACGACTTCCGCAGCCCCGGCGAATACCGGCGCAACGACGACCTGCGCGCCGTCACGACCGGCAAGTTCGCGACGGGACCGCTGCGGCACGAACTGACGCTCGGCGTAAGCGTGCAGCGTCGCGTCGTGCACATGGCGACCGCCGTGTACGACTATGTCGGCAGCGAGAACATCGACGGACCCGACGTCACGTTTGCACCGTCGCCGAATACGCCCGGGCCGTCGTATCCGCAGCTCGATTCGTGGCAGTACGGCGTGTTCGGGCTCGACCGCATCAGCATCGGCGAACACTGGCAGGTGCTCGCGGGCGGCAAGGAAGTGCTGCTGCGCCAGCGCAGCTGGAGCAGTCCCGACGGCGACACGACGCACACCGACCGCTCGGTGTTCCTGCCGCAGGTCGCGCTCGTCTACAAGCCGGTCAACGTGCTGTCGCTGTATGCGTCGTACAGCAAGGCGCTGTCGCTCGGCGACCAGGCGCCGGTGCGCGCGACCAATGCGTATGCGTTCCTGCCGCCGGTCGAATCGCACCAGATCGAGGTCGGCGCGAAATACGACTGGCTCGACCGGCTGAGCCTCACGGCCGCCGTGTTCTCGATCAGCAAGCCGTTCCAGTTCGCCGACCCGGATGCGTCGGGCACCGCCTACACGTTCGTGCAGCGCGGCACGCAGCGGCACCAGGGGATCGAGCTCGGCGCGGCCGGGCGCGTGACCGAGCGGCTGGGGCTGACGGCCAGCGTCGCGGCGATCCGCGCCCGCGCGTACGATTCGGGGTCGCCGGCCTACGAAGGGCACCAGATCATCAACGTGCCCGCGCTGCGCGCGTCGCTGTATGCGGATTACGCGGTGCCGGGCGTGGCAGGGCTGAACGTGCTCGGCGGTGTCGAGTACAGCGCGGCGCGCAACGCGAACGAGGAAGGCACCGCGCGCGTGCCGTCATGGTTCGTGTTCAATCTCGGCGCGCGCTATACGACGAAGATCGGCGGCCATCGCACGGTACTGCGCGTGTCGGTCGACAACCTGTTCAACAAGTTCTACTGGCGCGACGCGGGCGAGCAGCAGGGCGATGCGTACCTGTTCCCGGGGGCGCCGCGCACCGCGCGCGTGTCGTTGACCTATGATTTCTGATGACCGGGAACCGGCTGCGTGACGCGCGGCCCCGGCAGCCAACCAGGAGAGCACAGACGATGTCCCCACTCGAAATCGCCGGCGTGATCGTCAGCGCGCTCGCGATCTGGCTGACCGCGAAGCGCCGCATGCTGTGCTGGCCGGTCGGGCTCGCGTCTGTTGCGCTGTACGGCTGGATCTTCTTCGATGCGAAGCTGTATTCGGACATGCTGCTGCAGGGCGCGTTCGCGGTGCTGCAGGTGTACGGCTGGCAGCGCTGGCTCGCGCAGCGCGCGAGCGAAGCCGGCGGCGGCGGCGCGGCGCCGGCCGGCGACGTCGCGCCCGTCACCGGCGTGCGGCCGCGCCAGATGCTGCCCGACCTGGTCGCGGCCGTCATCGGCAGCGCGCTGCTCGGCGGCATGATGGCACGCTGGACCGACGCGGCGCTGCCGTTCGTCGACGCGTCGCTGACCGCGTTCAGCCTCGTCGCGCAATACTGGACCGCGCGGCGCTATATCGCGTCGTGGGGACTGTGGATCGTCGTGAACGTCGTCTACGTCGGGATGTTCGTGTTCAAGGAACTGTATCTGACGGCCGGACTCTATGCGCTGTTCATCGGGCTGGCCGTCGTCGGCTGGCGCGACTGGAGCCGGACCGCCGCCGCGTTGCGCGCGGCGGCCGGCGGCGCGCTGGCGCCGGGCGGCGGCGCGCGCTGATTCACGCACGGATTCAACCACGGAGCAACGTCGTTCATGTCATTCCCCCTCGAGCCGGACGGCCCCCTGTCGCGTGACGTCGCACCGCCGCAATTCGGCGTCGACGGCGAGCAGGCCGAACGCGACTGGCCGCTGATGACGCACGACGAGGTGGCGGCCATACTCGCGCGGATCGATGGTGCGGGCGAGCCGGCGCGGCTGACGTGGCACAGCCCGCGGCAGTTCGCGGCGGCGGTGCTCGTGCGGATGGCGGACGGGCGCGGATTGTTCGTCAAGCGTCATCATGCGAGCCTGCGCGATGTCGCGGGCCTCGAGGAAGAGCATCGCTTCATCGCGCATCTGCGCGAACGCGGCATCCCCGTGGTGGACGTGCTGGCCGGTCGCGACGGCGCGACCGCGTTTGCGTCCGGCGAGTGGACGTACGAGGTGCACGTGCTCGCGCCCGGCGTCGATCCGTATCGCGGCGTGATGTCGTGGCAACCGTTCATGCATCCTTCGCACGCCTACGCGGCCGGCCGCGCGCTGGCCGAGCTGCATCGCGCTTCGGCCGGTTACGCTGCGCCGGCGCGCCCCGTACGGACGCTGCTGTCGAGTTTTCGCGTGCTGTCGTCCGCCGATCTGGCCGGCGCGCTCGAACGCTGGGTCGAGGCGCAGCCGCTGCTCGTGCGTGCACTCGGTTCGCGCGACTGGCGCGGCGACGTGGCCGACGCGATCGGCCCGTATCACGCGCGCCTCGTGCCGCTGCTGACCGCGTTGCCGCCGTTGTGGACGCACGGCGACTGGCATGCGTCGAACCTGCTGTGGACCGGGGCGGGCCCCGGCGCACAGTTGCGGACCGTGCTCGATTTCGGCCTGTCGGATCGTACGTGCGCGGTGATGGACCTCGCGCTCGCGATCGAGCGCAATACGATCGACTGGATGGCGCCGGCCGATGCGCGGCGCATCGAGTACGACCAGATCGACGCGCTGCTCGACGGTTACGAAGCGCTCGAACCGCTGAACGACGACGCGTATGCCGCGCTGGTCGCGCTGCTGCCGATCGTGCATACGGAGTTCGCGCTGTCGGAAGTCGCGTATTTCGGCTGCATCATCGATGCGCCGGCGATCGTCGACATCGCGTACGACGGCTACCTGATCGGGCACGCGCGCTGGTTCGGCGAGCGCGACGGGCGGCAACTGCTCGACTGGCTCGTGCAACGCCGGCGCGCGAAACAACCCGTCACCTGATTCGCGTGCGGGGCGGCGGCCCGCGCGTGCCGAAGTCCCAAGCCTCCGCAGTCTTTCGCGCGGCCGTCGCGCCGCGCGCTCACCGAACTTTCCCGATCGTCAAAACGGGGCACCGTCCCCGCGGGGCGCCGCGCGTCTGCGTGCGGCTGCGTCCAACATGACGGAAATATCATCTTCGCCTCATGTTCGCACTGCGGCCCGACCGTAGCATCGGTCGCAACCGTTACCGCAGAACCGAACATGCTCAAGCTCCCTCTCTCCGCGGCCGTCGCCTTCGCGATGGCCGCGACGGCGTATGCGCAGCCGTCGCTGCCGCCGCCGGCGACAGCTGCCGCCGGCAGCGCCGCACCGATCGGCGCACCGCCGTCCGACGCACGTCCCGCCCCGTCGTTGACGCTTTCCGATGCACTCGCCGTCGCGGCCCGGAACAATCCGGCGCTGCGCGGCGCGCGCGCGGACGTCGATGCGTCGGCCGGCGCGCTGCTGCAGGCCGGCGCGCGCCCCAATCCCGAAGTGTCGTTCCTGCAGGAGAGCTTCCGCAGCAACGAACGTACGTCGACCGCGCTGATCAACCAGACCATCGAACTGGGCGGCAAGCGCCGCGCGCGGCTCGACGTCGCGTCGTACGGCCGCGAGTCGGCCGGCGCGTCGCTCGACGAGCAGGGTGCGGTCGTGCGCGCCGACGTGATCGCCGCGTTCTACGGGCTGCTCGCCGCGCAGCGGCAGCTCCAGGTCACCGAGGAATCGGCCGCGATCGCCGCGCGCTCCGCGGATCTCGCGGGGCGCCGCGCGCAGGCCGGCAAGGTGTCGCCGGTCGAGGCGACGAAGGCGCAGGTGGCGGCGGCCGGCGTGCAGATCGAAGTCGTGACGGCGCGCGGCAAGGTGGACGTCGCGCGCGAGAAGCTGAACGCGGTGATGGGCGAAGCGCGCGGCGACCGGCTCGCCGTGCTCGGCGACCTCGAAACCGTGCCGCCGGTCGAGCCGCTGCCCGCGCTGACCGCGCAGCTCGACGATGCGCCGCTCGCGCGGATCGCGCGCGCCGAGATGCTGCGCTCGAATGCGGCCGTGTCGCTCGAACGTGCGAGGCGCATTCCGGACGTGACGGTCAGCGCGGGCGTGAAGCGCGTGACGACGGGCGGCGTGCCCGACAACCAGGCCGTGGTCGGCGTATCGATCCCGATTCCGCTGTTCAACACGAACAAGGGCGCGCTGCTCGAGGCGACGCACAAGGCCGAGCGCGCGAATGCCGATCTCGATCGCGAACGCATGCGCCTGCGGCTGGCGCTCACGCAAGCCTACGCGAATTTCGAGGCCGCCGAGCAGGAAGCGCAGCGGCTGAAGTCCGATATCCTGCCGGCCGCGCGCGTCGCGCTCGACGCGATGTCGCGCGGCTACGAACTCGGGAAGTTCAGCTTCCTCGACGTGCTCGATGCACAGCGCACGCTGTTCCAGGGGCAGTCGCAATACGTGCGCGCGCTCGCCGACGCCCATTCGGCCCGCGCCGATATCGGCCGCCTCGTCGGCACGCCGCTCGCGGCCGTCGCGCAATAAGCGGCACTCTTACCGGAAGGATCATCATGTCACGCAGCAGAATCTTCGTTATCGCGGCGGCCGTGCTCGGCGGCGCAGGGATCGTGATCGGCGCGCTCGCCGTTACACGCGGCGGGAGCAACCCTTCGGCGCCCGCGGGCGCCGAAGCCGCGCAGCCGGCCGATGGCGCCGGCGCGCACGGCGGTGTCGTGCTGAAGCGCGGCAAGCTGTCCGTCGAGATCGTGATGACGGAAAAGCCCGGCGACGCGCGGCTCGTCGTCTATCCGTTCGTCGACGGCAAACCGGCCGACCAGGGCGTCACCGTGTCCGGCACGCTGGTGCGGTACGACCGCACGCGCGAGCCGTTGCGTTTCGACGCGTCGGGCCCGAAGTTCGTGTCCGCCCAGTCGATCGCGAAGCCGCACGTGTTCGACGCGACGATCGACGTGAAGGCCGGCAGCGACGCCGCATCGTTCCCGTTCGCGCGCGCCGACGGCGCGATCGCGCTGACCGACGCGCAACTGACGGCGTCGAGGATCGCACTCGCGAAGGCCGGCCCCGCGCAGATCGCGACGCCATTCCAGCTGCCGGGCGAGATCAAGTTCAACGAGGACCGCACCGCGCACGTCGTGCCGCGCGTGGCCGGCATCGTCGAGCAGGTGTCGGTATCGCTCGGGCAGAACATCGCGAAGGGGCAGGTGCTCGCGGTGATCGCCAGCACCGACCTGGCCGACCGCCGCAGCGAACTGCTGACGGCCGAGCGCCGGCTGTCGGGCGCGCGTGCGACCTACGCGCGCGAACGGACGCTGTGGCAGGAGCGCATCTCGGCCGAGCAGGACTACCAGCAGGCGCAGGTGCAGTTGCGCGAGGCCGAGATCGCCGTGCAGAACGCGCGGCAGAAGCTCGCCGCGCTGAATGCGCCGGCCGGCGCGGGGGCATTGAACCGCTACGAACTGCGTGCGCCGTTCGCGGGCACGATCGTCGAGAAACACGCGACGCCCGGCGAGGCGATCGCCGCGGATGCGAGCCTGTTCGTGATTTCCGACCTGTCGACCGTCTGGGCCGAGATGGCCGTGCCGGCGCAGCGGCTGAACGACGTGCGCGTCGGCCGCGACGCGACCGTCAGCGCGACCGCGTTCGAATCGCGTTCGAGCGGCCCGATCGCATACGTCGGCTCGCTGCTCGGCGAACAGACGCGTACCGCGCCCGCGCGTGTCGTGCTGCCGAACCCGGACGGCGTGTGGCGCCCGGGGATGTTCGTGAACGTGTCGGTCGACGCGGGCAAGCAGGGCGTACCGCTCGCGGTCGCGAGCGAGGCGCTGCAGGATGTCGACGGCGCGCCGTCGGTGTTCGTGCGCTCGCCGAAGGGGTTCGTCGCGCAGGCCGTCGAGACGGGGCGGCGCGACGAGCGCGCGACCGAGGTGCTGAAGGGGTTGAAGCCGGGCCAGGAATACGCGGCGTCGAACAGCTTCGTGCTGAAGGCCGAACTCGGCAAGGGGAGCGCCGAACATGAATGAGCGATATGTGTGCGCCATTGCGCGGATGGCGGCCCGACTGGCGGCCCGCTTTCCGGCGCGCCGCGTGACCGGCCGGGCGGCTCGTCCGGTGCGGGCGACCGTTCCCCGTTTCAAGGAATTCCGACATGTTTGAGCGCCTGATCCGCTTTGCGATTGCGCACCGCTGGCTCGTGATGCTGGCGATCGCGGCCGTGGCCGCACTGGGCGTGTTCAGCTACCAGAAGCTGCCGATCGACGCGGTGCCCGACATCACGAACGTGCAGGTCCAGATCAACACGTCCGCGCCCGGCTATTCGCCGCTCGAGGCCGAGCAGCGCATCACCTATCCGGTCGAGACCGTGATGGCCGGGCTGCCGGGCCTCGAGCAGACGCGCTCGATCTCGCGCTACGGGCTGTCGCAGGTCACCGTGATCTTCAAGGACGGCACCGACATCTACTTTGCGCGGCAGCTCGTCAACGAGCGCATCCAGGAGGCGAAGGACAAGCTGCCGGCCGGCATCGCGCCCGCGATGGGGCCGACGTCGACGGGCCTCGGCGAGATCTACCTGTGGACCGTCGAGGCCGACGCCGGCGCGCGCAAACCCGACGGCACGCGTTATACGGCGGCCGACCTGCGCGAATTGCAGGACTGGGTGGTCCGGCCGCAGCTGCGCAACGTGCGCGGCGTGACCGAGGTCAACTCGATCGGCGGCTACGTGAAGGAGTACCGCGTCGCGCCGAACCCGGCGAAGCTGATGTCGTACGGGCTGACGCTCGCCGACGTCGTGCGCGCGCTGGAACGCAACAACGACAACGTCGGCGCCGGCTACATCGAAAAACGCGGCGAGCAGTACCTGGTGCGCGTGCCGGGCCAGGCGCGCACCGTCGACGACATCGCGAACATCGTGCTGACCAACGTCGGCGGCGTGCCGGTGCGGATGAAGGACGTCGGCGTGGTCGACATCGGCCGCGAGCTGCGTACCGGCGCCGCGACGTCGAACGGCGAGGAGGTCGTGCTCGGCACGGTCTTCATGCTGATGGGCGAGAACAGCCGGACGGTGTCGAAGGCCGTCGCCGCGAAGATGGCGGACGTGAACCGCACGCTGCCGGCCGGCGTGAAGGCGATTCCCGTGTACGACCGCACCGTGCTCGTCGAGAAGGCCGTCGCGACGGTGAAGAAGAACCTGCTCGAAGGCGCGATCCTCGTGATCGCCGTGCTGTTCCTGTTCCTCGGCAATATCCGCGCCGCGCTGATCACCGCGCTCGTGATTCCGCTGTCGATGCTGATGACCTTCACCGGCATGGTCAACGCGAAGGTGAGCGCGAACCTGATGAGCCTGGGCGCGCTCGACTTCGGGATCATCGTCGACGGCGCGGTCGTGATCGTCGAGAACTGCGTGCGGCGGCTCGCGCATGCGCAGGCGGCGGCCGGGCGGCCGCTCACGCGCGAGGAGCGGTTCGCCGAGGTGTTCGGTGCATCGCAGGAAGCGCGCCGCGCGCTGATCTTCGGGCAACTGATCATCATGGTCGTGTACCTGCCGATCTTTGCGCTGACCGGCGTCGAAGGCAAGATGTTTCACCCGATGGCGATCACCGTCGTGATGGCGCTCGCCGCCGCGATGGTGCTCACCGTCACGTTCATCCCGGCGGCCGTCGCGCTGTTCATCGGCGAGCGGGTCGAGGAGAAGGAGAACCGGCTGATGGGCTGGGCGCGGCGCGCGTACGAACCGGTGCTTGCCGCGTTCATGATGCGCCCGGCGCGCGTGATGATCGGCGCCGGCGCGATCGTGCTGGTCACGCTCGGGCTGGCCACGCGGCTCGGCAGCGAGTTCATCCCGAGCCTCAACGAAGGCGACCTGGCCGTCTCCGCGCTGCGGATTCCCGGCACGAGCCTGTCGCAGTCGGTGGAGATGCAGAGATCGATCGAGAAGACGCTGAAGGCGCGCTTCCCCGAGATCGAGCGCGTGTTCGCGCGCACCGGCACGGCCGAGATCGCGGCCGACCCGATGCCGCCGAACCTGTCGGACGGCTACATCATGCTGAAGCCGGCCGACCGGTGGCCAGACCCGAAGAAGCCGCGCGACCAACTGGTGCGCGAGATCGAGGCCGCGCTCGCCGCGCTGCCGGGCAATGCGTACGAGTTCTCGCAGCCGATCCAGCTGCGCTTCAACGAACTGATCTCGGGCGTGCGCAGCGACGTCGCGGTGAAGATCTTCGGCGACGACATGGCCGTGCTGAACCAGACCGGCGAGCAGATCGCGGCCGCGCTGCGGAAGGTGCCGGGCGCGTCGGAGGTGAAGGTCGAGCAGACGACCGGGCTGCCGGTGCTGACCGTCAACCTCGACCGCGACAAGCTCGCGCGCTACGGCGTGAGCGTCGCCGACCTGCAGGACTCGGTGGCCGCGGCCGTCGGCGGCCAGAAGGCCGGCACGCTGTTCCAGGGCGACCGCCGCTTCGACATCGTCGTACGGCTGCCCGACGAGCTGCGTTCCGACATCGAGGCGATCAAGCGGCTGCCGATCGCGCTGCCCGCGCCGGCGGCGGGCGCCAGCGGGCCGATTGCGGCGGCGCCGTACGTGCCGCTCGCGGAGCTCGCGACGATCGACGTCGCGCCGGGCCCGAACCAGATCAGCCGCGAGGACGGCAAGCGGCGCGTCGTCGTCAGCGCGAACGTACGCGGCCGCGACGTCGGCTCGTTCGTCGCCGATGCGCGCGAGCAGCTGCAGCAGGACGTGCGCGTGCCGGCCGGTTACTGGGTGTCGTGGGGCGGCCAGTTCGAGCAGCTGCAGAGCGCGAGCGAGCGCCTGAAGCTCGTCGTGCCGCTCGCGCTGTTCATGGTGTTCGTGCTGCTGTTCGTGATGTTCAACAACGTGAAGGACGGGCTGCTCGTGTTCACCGGCATTCCGTTCGCGCTGAGCGGCGGCGTGGTGTCGCTGTGGCTGCGCGGGATTCCGCTGTCGATCACGGCGGCGGTCGGCTTCATCGCGCTGTCGGGCGTCGCCGTGCTCAACGGTCTCGTGATGATCTCGTTCATCCGCAACCTGCGCGACGAGGGGATGCCGCTCGACGCCGCGGTGCGCGACGGCGCGCTGACGCGGCTGCGGCCGGTGCTGATGACCGCGCTCGTCGCATCGCTCGGCTTCCTGCCGATGGCGTTCGCGACCGGCACCGGCGCCGAGGTGCAGCGGCCGCTCGCGACGGTCGTGATCGGCGGTATCCTGTCGTCCACGGCGCTGACGCTGCTGGTGCTGCCCGTGCTGTACCGCGTCAGCCATGCGGTGTCGTGGCGCGCCGCGTTTCGCGGCGGCCTCGGTGCGGGCGTGCTGCGCCGGCTGGGTTTCTTCAAGGGTCATGCGTGATGCGAATTCTGATTGTCGAGGATGAACCGAAGACGGGCGCGTATCTGCGCAAGGGTCTCACCGAGGCCGGCTATGTCGTCGACTGGGTAGAGGACGGCATCACGGGCCAGCATCAGGCCGAGACCGAGGAGTACGACCTGCTCGTGCTCGACGTGATGCTGCCCGGCCAGGATGGCTGGACGCTGCTGCAGAACCTGCGGCGCAGCAAGTCGACGCCGGTGCTGTTCCTCACCGCGCGCGACGATGTCGGCGATCGCGTGAAGGGGCTCGAGCTTGGCGCCGACGACTATCTCGCGAAGCCGTTCGACTTCGTCGAGCTGACCGCGCGCATCAAGTCGATCCTGCGGCGCGGCCAGCCGCGCGACTCGAACACGCTGCGCGTGGCCGATCTCGAGCTCGACCTGACGCGCCGCAAGGCCACGCGGCAGGGCGACACGATTCTGCTGACCGCGAAGGAGTTCGCGCTGCTGTGGCTGCTGATGCGCCGCGAAGGCGAAATCCTGCCGCGCGCGACGATCGCGTCGCAAGTGTGGGACATGAACTTCAACAGCGACACGAACGTCGTCGATTCGGCGATCAGGCGGCTGCGCTCGAAGATCGACGACGCGTACGAGCCGAAACTGATCCACACGGTGCGCGGCATGGGCTACGTGCTCGAAGCGCGCGGCGGCGCGGCCGCATGATCGCGCATCTGCTGCCGCGTACGCTGCGCGGACGCCTGACCGCGCTGATCATCCTGTCGACGTCGGTGATCCTCGCGTCGAGCGGTGTTGCGCTCTACGAGGCGCTGAGCAATCGCGTCGAAACGACGGCGGCCGAGCAGATGGCCGGCACGTCTGCCGCGCTGGGCGCCCACCTGGCCGGGGTGCGCACGCCGGCCGACGTCGCGCGCAACGCCGACATCTGGATCGACCAGTTGCACGGCCATCCGAACATGGATCTCGCGATCTTCGACGCCATGGGCACGCGCCTCGTCGGCACGCCCGGTTTCCGCCCGTATGCACCGCTGATGTCGCTGGAGGCCGGGCGCGTGCCGGTCGGCATCGCGCCGCTCGGCGCGCGGCACCAGTACCTCGTGACGAACGTGCCGCTCGCCGGCGCGGGGGCCGGTGGCCCGGTGGTGCGCGTCGCGGTGCAGTACGACCGCAGCGCCGACCTGCTGCTGCTGCGCACGCATGCCTATACGATCGTCGTGATCGAGGTGTTCGGCGTGGTGCTCGCCGCCGCGATGGCCTACGGTATCGCCGCGCTCGGCTTGAGCCCGCTGCGGCGGTTCGCGGCGCGGGCCGAGCAGATGTCGACGAGCCGGCTCGCGCATCCGCTGCCGGAACTCGATACGTCCGGCGAGCTGAAGGAACTCGAGCATGCGTTCAACGGGATGCTCGAACGCCTGAACGAGTCGTTTACGCGGCTGAGCCAGTTCTCGTCGAATCTCGCGCACGACATGCGCACGCCGCTCACGAACCTGCAGGCGGCCGCGCAGGTCGTGCTGTCGCAGCCGCGCGGCGCGGACGAATACCGGAGCGTGATCGAGTCGAGTATCGACGAATACCAGCGGCTGTCGCGGATGATCGAGGACATGCTGTTTCTCGCGCGCTCGGAACAGGCCGGCACGTCGATCGGCGTGCGGCGCCTGAATGCGGCCGAGGAGGCGGAGCGGGTGGCCGGCTACTACGAGTCGCTTGCGGAAGACGAGGGGGTGACGGTGAAGGTCGATGGCCACGCGTGGGTCGACGCGGACCTCACGCTGTACCAGCGTGCGCTGAGCAACCTGCTGTCCAATGCGCTGACCTATGCGCCGCGCGGCAGCGTCGTGACGATCGATTGCGTCGAGCAGGGCGGCGCGACGACGATCGCCGTGTCGGATACGGGGCCCGGCATCGCGGCCGAGCATGTCGGGCGGATCTTCGAGCGCTTCTATCGTGTCGATCCGTCACGGCACAATTCCGCGTCGGGCACCGGGCTCGGCCTCGCGATCGTCCGGTCGATCATGGACAATCACGGCGGCGAATGCGGCGTCGACAGCGATCCCGGCCGCCGCACGACGTTCTGGCTGCGCTTTCCGCGCCGGCCGGCCGAGCCGAACCGACCGGCGGCCATCGGCACCTGACAGCGCGGGCGGCCACGTTCGCGCGTTCGCCCGGTGGCGGCCGCGCGCGGCGTGCTGCCCGCACGCGTGTGGCCGAGCGTCATTGCCGTGCGGTCAGGTTGTCGTGGTTGTCGGTCTGCGGCTTCTTCTCGCCGCCGTGCACCGAAATCCCGTGAAGCTCCTTGTTGCGCGCGACGATCTCGCCGGTCGGCGGGTATTGCGTCTTGCCCGTCGGCACGACGCCGTCGTGCTGCGCCTGCTTCAGTTCGTTGACGACCTGCGTGCGGCTCTTGCCCTGCGGTTGCGTTTGCGCGAACGCGGCCTGCGTGGCCATGCCGAGCGACAGCGTGGCGGTGACGAACAGTGCTGCGAGTTTTGCCGTTTTCATCGAGTGTTCTCCTTGATCAGGTCGCCGGGTGGCGAACCATGGACCCAGTATGCGAAAGCGGCCGTGCGTCATCGTGATCGCGAGATGAAAAAAACGTCAGATTGCGCGAGCAGGCAGCGTGCCGTCGGGATCCGGCCGGCATGATGCAACCGTCATGTTCGCGTCATGGGCGCGACGAGCGGGAAGCGGAACATGAAGCCTGCCGATGGCCGACGTGGCCGGCGGCATGCGTGCCGTTCGCGACAGCAGCATGGAAAGCGGGCGGTCCTGTTCAGACATTCATTCCGGACCGAAAAGTGCATCGTCCCGCCATCCGTCTAGCCTTGATCGCAGTCCTGATCGTCCCGCTGTTCGCGGGCTGCGTGTCGACACGTTCCGGCACGACCGAGGCCAGGCCCACCGCTGCGCGCAAGGCGGTGCCGGCCGACCTCATGCCGGGCGAGCAGATCGACTATGCGGGCCACCGCTGCGGCAATCCGAATCTGTACGTGAAAACGCATCCGTGCCTGTTCCCGCGACCCGATCCCGCACCGTGATCGTCCGGCTGGCGACAAAAAGAGGCCCGGCACTCAGCGAGTCCGGGCCTAATGCGTGATCGTGCCGTGCGGCAGCGACCCGCTGCGTGGGTGGTAACGGGCGCGGCCCGTCACGTCTTCGATCGTAGCGGCGCGATGCGTCGCGAACCTGATTGCAACATGAAATTTCCGTCACGTTGCGCGCAAGGATGGCGGCCGCGATCAGAACCGGTGCCGCAACCCGAGATTGACGATGCCCTGCGTGCGCGTGCCGCCATAGCCGTACGAGCCGATCGATGCCTGCGCCGTTTGCGTGCCGCCGTCGAGCGTGCGCTGTTCGCCGTTCGCACGCTGCCAGGCGCCGACCGCATAGAGATCGGTGCGCTTCGACAGCATGTAGTCGGCGCCGGCGGACACCTGGTGGTAGGTGGCGCTCGTATCGCCGCGGGCGCGCGTGTAGCTGTAACCGACGCCGACGAGCAGGCCGGGCGTCGCCTGGAAGTTGAAGAAACCGCGCGCGGTGTCGTATTTCTGCGTGCTGCGGAACGCGGACATCGCATCGGCCTTGTACTGCGCATTGCTGTAATCGATGCCGACCGCGAACGGCGCGAAGTTGTAGCGCAACGCGCCGCGCGCGATGTCGATCGATTTCGCGGAGAGGTAGCCGCCGTTGACCAGCGATCCGTCGAACGTGCCGTCCGACGTGCCGTTCCAGCTGGTCCGGATGCCGTTCTCGAGCGACGAGCGGTTGGCTGCGGAGTAGTAGCCGCCCGCGACGTCGAGCGGGCCGTAGCTGTACGACAGGCCGGCCGACCAGGTCTGGCCCGCACCGCTCTTGCCGGCCACGCCGCCGAGCGCATACATGCCGACGAACTGGAAACCGCCGATCACGGGCGACGTGTATTTCACGGCGTTGTCGGTGCGCGACGACGTGTCGTAGTTGTCGACGTCGCCGGGCGTCGCGTACACGCTGCCGAAATAGAAATCGCCGGTCACGGGCCAGGCGACGTCCGCGAGCGCGTCGTACTGGCGGCCGAGCGTCAAGGTGCCCCAGCGTGCGCTTTCCAGGCCGACGAACGCCTGCCGGCCGAACATCCGGTTGCCTTGCCCGAGCGCGCCCGTGTTCGGATTGAAGCCGTTTTCCAGCGTGAAGATCGCTTTCAGGCCGCCGCCCAGATCCTCGGCGCCTTTCAGCCCGAAACGGTTGCCGAGCAGGTTGCCGTTGCCGAGGCCGACGAGGTTCTTGCCGTCGGCATTGGCGTTCCAGACATAGGTCAGCGACGTATCGAACAGGCCGTAGAGGCTGACTTCCGCGGCATGGGCCGGTTGGGCAGTGGCGAGCAGCGCCCCCGAGAGCATGGCGAGCCGAACTGGATATTTCATGGTGCTTCCCCTGAAGTTCAAGATGATCGTTTCGCGCATCGTTCGACTCCGGTGCCCGGGCTTGCGGCGGCGGCCCGGAATATCGCGATCGCGCTGGCGATTCTGGAAAGCGTTCGGATCGTGGAGGTGAGGGACAAATGAGAAAAATGTCATCGCGGTGTCATGCACGCCCGAACATTCGAATTATTTAATGTGTACTGCGATGCAGAAGTCGCTCGCATGGTGACGAAACCGTCATGCGGCGATCACGCATCCGCACCAGCGCGGGATCAAAGTGAAGGCACCTGTCACGCCTTTTCAGCAAGGAGCACACCCCATGAACATTCCGCGCCCGATGATCGTCGCCGTCATTGCCGCACTGTCGGCCGCAGCCCTCTCGCAGACCGTGTCGGCACAGCCGAAGAGTCGTCAGGAAGTGGTTCGGGAACTGGTGCGCGCGCGTCACGACGGCGTGATCCCGAGCCCGAATCACGACTATCCGGCGAGCCCGGCCGTTGTCGCGCGCAATCGGGAAATCCATCGTTCGACGGTGCATCGCGGCGAGAAAGCGCCGATGGTCGATGCGCACGACAACGGTTTCGCGGTGCTTTGATCAACGATTCACGGCCGGCCGGGGCCGTATCCGTCGGCCGGCTTCATCCATGCAGAGGAGCGAGTCATGCCAGAGGAGCGAGTCATGCGTCATATCGCGAAAGGAATCGTGCTGGCGGGGTGCCTGATGACGACGGCTGCGATGGCGGCCGGCTGGCCCGAGCGTGCGCTGTCGCACGCGCCCGCCCACGACGTCGGCCCGCGGGCGAACGAGCGGATGCGGTGCGAATTCGCGGCCGTGCCTGCCGGCGCGTGGACGGCAACGTTCACGCAGGGGCAATGCGAGGTCGACAACGGGCGGCTGACGTTCGTGCCGGCCGAAGCGGGGAGCGGGGCGGCTGCGACGGAGAGGCGTATCGTGCTCGGCGAGGTCCGTACCGCGTCGCATCAGTCGCGCAAGTTGAAGGAACAACTGCAGTTGACGACGCGCGACACGGTCATCGCGCTGAACGTGCTGACCGACGACGGCAGCCGCAAGTCGCGCGAACATGCGATCGACCTGTGGACTGCGTTGCGCAACGAGGGCGTCACGCCCGTGAATGGCACGCGCGTCGTCGATACGTATCCGGCCGGCGCGACGACGTGGTAGCCGCCGCGCGCGGCTTATCCCGCCTTGACCGACCCTTCGATCAGGAAGAACACGATGAAGCCGATGAAGAACGCGGCCGTCGCGAACGGCGTTTCGGGCACCTCGTGCGCTTCGACGAGCAGTTCCTCGGTCACGAGGTACAGCAGCGCGACGGTGCCGAGCCCCAGCAGGGCCGCGTAGATGTTCGCCGGCAGGCCGGCGAATGCCGCATTGCCGGCCACGGCCGAGAGGCTCAGCAGTGCGGCCAGCCCGACCGGTACGACGATCGACAGCGTCCGGCCGATGCCTGCCGCGGCAAGCGCCGCGCTGACCGACAGCGCGAGGAACAACACTTCGAGCGTCAGCGCGACGGTCAGGATGATGCCGCTTTCGTCGCTGGCGGAGAACGCGATGCCGAGCACGAGGCCGTCGACGACGAGGTCGATCGCGGTAACGATGATCAGGCTCACGGGCAGCCGCGCGTCCTCGAAGCGTGCCTCGATCGTGCCCGACAGCGCGCGGATCGCGAGCATCAGCGCGAGGCCGAGCACGAACCCGACGACGACCGGAAACAGCGCATGCGCGCGGTCCTGCGGCAGCAGTTCGAGCGCCGCGGCCGCGAACACGATGCCGCCGGTGAAATGCTGGATGACGCTCGACGTTTTCGGGCCGGGCGCCCGCCATGCGGCCGCAAGCGCGCCGAAACAGGCCGCCAGCACGGGCGGTAAGGTGAGCAGCGCAAGCTTCGCGGTCGGTGTCATGGGGCCTCTCGGTCGGTCGGCGTGCCGCGCGGGAGCGGCATTGCACGGATCGTACGTGCCGGGCTGTGCCGCGGCATCAACCGGGGATTGAACACCTTGAAGCCGCTTCAGAGTCAAGCGGCTTGATGCAGGGCGCACCGGCCAGCCGGCACGCCCGTTCGCGTCAAAGCTGCGCGAGCGCCTGGTCGAGGTCGGCGAGCAGGTCGTCGACATGCTCGATACCGATCGACAGTCGCACCGTTTCTTCCTTCACGCCGGCCTTCGCGAGTTCGGCGGGCGACAGTTGCCGGTGCGTCGTCGAGGCCGGGTGCGTCGCGAGCGACTTCGTGTCGCCGATGTTGACGAGTCGCGTGAACAGCTTCAGCGCGTCCTGGAACTTCGCGCCGCCGTCGCGGCCGCCCTTCACGCCGAACGTCAGGATGCCCGGCGCGCGGCCCGACAGGTAGCGGGCGACGAGTGCGTGGTCGGGGTGATCGGGCAGGCCCGCATGGTTCACCCATTCGACGTGTTCGTGGCGCGCGAGATGCCGCGCGATCTTCAGCGCGTTGTCGCTGATCCGCTCGATGCGCAGCGCCAGCGTCTCGATGCCCTGCAGGATCTGGAACGCGTTGAACGGCGAGATCGCCGCGCCCATGTTGCGCAGCGGCACGACGCGCGCGCGGCCGATGTACGCGGCCGGCCCGAACGCTTCCGTATAGACGACGCCGTGGTAGCTGACGTCCGGCTCGTTCAGCCGCTTGAAGCGGTCGGCGTGTTCGGCCCACGGAAACTTGCCCGCATCCACGATCGCGCCGCCGAGGCTCGTGCCGTGCCCGCCGAGATACTTCGTCAGCGAGTGCACGACGATGTCCGCGCCGTGCTCGAACGGGCGCAGCAGGTACGGCGACGGCACCGTGTTGTCGACGATCAGCGGAATGCCGTGCCGATGCGCGACGTCCGCGAGCGCGGCGATGTCGGTGACGTTGCCGAGCGGGTTGCCGACCGATTCCGCGAAGATCGCCTTCGTGCGTGCGTCGATCAGCGGTTCGAACGACGCGGGGTCGCGCGGGTCGGCGAAGCGCGTGGTGATCCCGTATTGCGGCAGCGTATGCGCGAACAGGTTGTAGGTGCCGCCGTACAGCGAACTTGCGGACACGATGTTGTCGCCGGCTTCGGCGATAGTCTGGATCGCGTAGGTGACCGCGGATTGCCCCGATGCAAGCGCCAGCGCGCCGATGCCGCCCTCGAGCGCGGCGATCCGCTGCTCGAGCACGTCCGTCGTCGGGTTCATGATGCGCGTGTAGATGTTGCCCTGGACCTTCAGGTCGAACAGGTCCGCACCGTGCTGCGTGTCGTCGAATGCGTACGCAACGGTCTGGTAGATCGGGACGGCGACCGCGCGCGTGGTCGGGTCGGGGCGATAACCGCCGTGCACGGCGATCGTTTCGAGGCGCCAGTTCGGCTTGGTCTGATCGGTCATGGGTGCTCCGCTTGTTGTTGTGAAGGTCGAGGGGCCTGCCGTCCGGCGATTATAGGAGCACGTGCGCTGCGGTTCTTAGAACGAATGGTGGGTTGCTTATGCGAGCGTCGCGCATAGAATGCCTTTTTCCGCAGACGAAAGGTGCGCGATGGATCAGGATCGGTGGAGCCAGGTGGATGCGTATTTCTCCGCGACGCTCGTGCCGTCGGACGACGCGCTCGACGCCGCGCGACGCGGCCGGGCTGCCGGCGATCAACGTCGCGCCGAACCAGGGCAAGCTGCTGCAGTTGCTGGCGACGATCCGCGGCGCGCGGCGGATTCTCGAAGTCGGTACGCTCGGCGGCTACAGCACGATCTGGCTCGCGCGCGCGTTGCCGCCCGGCGGCACGCTCGTGACGCTCGAACTGAACCCCGCGCATGCGAAGGTCGCGACGCAGAACATCGCGCGCGCCGGGTTCGCGTCGGTCGTGTCGGTGGTGGTCGGCAACGCGAAGGACAGCCTCGCGCGGCTCGTCGACGCCGGCGAGGCGCCGTTCGATTTCGTCTTCATCGATGCGGACAAGGACAACAACGCGGTCTATCTCGACGCGGCGCTGAAGCTGTCGCGGCCCGGCACGGTGATCGTCGTCGACAACGTGGTGCGGGGCGGGCGCGTGGCCGATCCGGACAATCGCGAGCCCGACGTGATCGGCGTGCGCGACGGGTTCGCACGCCTCGTGGCCGAGCCGGCGCTCACGACGACGGCCGTGCAGACGGTCGGGCAGAAGGGCTGGGACGGCTTCTCGATCTCGATCGTCGGCGCGTGACCGGATGCGTCAGTGCGCGCTTGCGGTCGCGTCGGCGCGCCGATACAGGCGCGGCCACTGGTCCTGGAACAGGCCGTTGCAGGTGCCGTGCGTCGCGATGTCGGCGAGCTGGAAGCGCCGGCCGTCGAAGATCCACGACGCGGTCGACCCGCAATCGCCGGCACTGCGCAACCGGACCTTGCTCGACAGCATCGCGCTGGCCGGATCGTAGCCGGCGTCGGTCAGTTCGTTCGGGAAAGACGCCGAATCGAGGCCCGCATTCGCGTTCTCGCCGAAGTTCATGGCCGTCGGCGTGTACGGTGCGGCGCGGCGAATGCGATACCACAGGTCGGTGTGGTTATACATGCTGCTGGTCTGGCACGGGATCGCGACGAGCGCCTCGTCGGCCGAGATCGCGACGGCGGTCGACGCCTTCCTGCGATCGCTCGCCGACATTTCGTCTTCGACATCGGCCGCGCACTGCTTCACGTCGGCGCCGAATTTCGCGAGCACCGCGTCGACGAGCGGGCGCTGTTCGGCGGCCGACAGGTTCGCGACGGGCGGCGGCGCCGGCGTGACGGCGGGCGGGAGCGCCGGCGCGAGCGGGACCGACGACGCGGGCCGGGTGCCCGGGCGCAGCAGCGCGGTGACGGTGCCGACGCGGCCCTGCGTATCGTCGATCAGCAGCAGCGCGGCATTCAACCCCGACAACGGCGTGCGCGCGGTGTGCGCGGAAGCCGGATCGCCGAAGCTCAGCGCCTGTGCATTGCGCGATGCAGACAGCCACGCGGCGACCGTTGCCGGATCGTTCGTGCGGATCCGGAACGGGTGGGCCTGGTCGTCGTTCGGGTCGCCGAAGGCATGCCATTGGGCCGGCACCGCATCGAACGGGCGGCCGTCGACGCGTGCGGTACGCAAGTCCAGCGGTGCCGACGCGTAGAGGTCGAGCGACGGTTGCGCATCGGGGCCGGCATCGCGCGTCACGCGCAGGATCAGGCTGGGGCGTGCATCGTCGGTATCGTCGGCGTGACTCTCCGCGACGCAGCGATTGCCGTTGTCGCAGACGACCGACCAGCTCTTGAAGTCACGCTCGACCGGCGGCCGCGCGAGCGGACGAGCCTGCGTGACGATCGGGGAAACGGCGAGGAGCACGGCGAGGGCAAGCGGAAAACGGTGCGACATGACGGTTCGTATCGACTGGGAAAGGGCGGGCGGAAGATGCCGGACTGCAAGCGCATCGTCAGCAAGCGGTGCAGGTCGAGTGCAGTGGCGCGAACGGTATCCAGTATACCGCTGCAACGGGCGGCACTTGACGCGGCGACGCGTCAGGCGGATGGACGAACGGCGCGATGCCCGCCGGCACCGCGCCGTTCGTTTGTCATCGGCTGTCGACCACGTCGCGCAGGAACGTATCGAGCGTCGCCACGTCGCCCCACGGCCGCTTGTATGCGCGATCGTGTTCCGCATCGGCGAGCATCGACTCGACGAGCGCGTGGATCGCGGGCCGGCGCGGCCCGTACTCGCTTTCGTTCGCGCGCATCTTCAGTGCGAGCAATGCATCGAGTTCCGCGCGCACCGCCGGCTCGTGCACGGTGCCTTCGACGAGATCCGCGAAGCGCATCGGCGGCATGCCGAGCCCCATGTCGATCCAGCGCACCGCGAGCAGCGGCCGCAGTACGTACAGGTACTTCTTGTAACGCACCGTGTCGCCTTGCAGATAGCCACGAAAGTTCTTCTTCGCCATCGCAAGGTAGTGGTGGCGTCCGCGCACCGGAGAGAAGAACGCCGCCGCCAGCGACCGCAGTCGCGGCGCCCAGCGCGCGTCTTCGCGATACACGACCGGCGAGTCGAGCCATTCGAGCAGCGTGGGATTCGAGCGGCGCAGCAGTTGCAATGCCTTGCGCAGCTCCCAGCCGTTCACGTCGAGTTCGTCGTCGAGCGGCCGTTCGATCACGTCGCGTCGTGCTTCGACGCTCAGGTACCAGTCGCGCCGGTGCACATACACGAAGCGGACGTCGTAGTCGCTGTCCGGCGACGCGAACCCCCAGCCGCGGCTGCCCGATTCGCACGCGAACAGGACGCTCACATCGTGGCGACGCTCGACTTCCGCGAGTTCCGCCATCACGCGCGCCCGCACGGCCGGGGCGACCGGGTGCGCGCTGCGCACGGGCGTCAGGTTTTTTTCCGTTTTCATGATTGTCGTTTCCGTTTCGTTGCGCGCGGCCGCCGGCCATCGGCCGCGCACCGCGCTATCCTTTCACGCACACCACCTGGCGCAGCGTGTGCACCACTTCGACGAGGCTGCGCTGGGCCGCCATCACCGCGTCGATGTCCTTGTAGGCCATCGGGATTTCGTCGACGACGCCCGCGTCCTTCCGGCATTCGACGCCCTGGGTGGCCTTGACCTGGTCGTCGGCCGTGAAGCGGCGCTTCGCTTCGGTGCGGCTCATCGTCCGGCCCGCGCCGTGGCTGCACGAGCAGAAGCTTTCCGGGTTGCCGAGCCCGCGCACGATGAAGCTTTTCGCGCCCATCGAGCCCGGGATGATCCCCAGTTGCCCCTTCTGCGCGGACACCGCCCCCTTGCGCGTCACGAGCACGTCTTCGCCGAAGTGGCGTTCGCGCTGCACGTAGTTGTGGTGACAGTTCACCGCGTGTTCTTCGAGCGCGAACGGCTTCGCGATCACGCCGCGTGCTGCCGCGATCACCGCGTCCATCATCGCCTGCCGGTTGCGCCGCGCGTAGTCCTGCGCCCAGCCGACGGCCTCGACGTAATCGTCGAAGTGCCGGCTGCCTTCGGTGAAATACGCGAGGTTGCGGTCCGGCAGGTTCGCGATGTGCTGGCGCATGTCGGCCTGCGCGAGTTCGATGAACAGGCTGCCGATCGCATTGCCGACGCCGCGCGAGCCGCTGTGCAGCATGAACCACACGTGGTCCGCTTCGTCGACGCACACTTCGATGAAGTGATTGCCGGTGCCGAGCGTGCCGAGATGCGCGTAGTGGTTCGTCTTTTCCAGCTTCGGATACTTGTCGACGATCCGCTGGAAGCCCGGCTGCAGCGACTTCCACGAGTCGGTCACGGCGGCCGGCGTGCGATCGCCCCACGCGCCGGGATCGCGGCGCCCGGGCGCGCGGCCGTGCGGTACCGCGCGTTCGATCGCGCCGCGCAGCCCCGCGAGCGAATCCGGCAGATCCGACGCCGTCAGCGTCGTGCGCGCGGCCATCATCCCGCAGCCGATGTCGACGCCGACCGCGGCCGGGATGATCGCGCCCTTCGTCGGAATCACGCTGCCGATCGTCGACCCCTTGCCGAGGTGGACGTCCGGCATCACCGCGATGTGGCGGAAGACGAACGGCATCTGCGCGGTGTTGCGCAACTGCGCGCGCGCTTCGTCCTCGACGGCGACGCCTTGCGTCCACATCTTCACCGGCTTGCCGTTGGCCAGTTCCATCACCTGATAGTCCATGTTGCTCATTTGCTTCACCTGATTCATTCGATTGTCCGGCGCGACACACGCGTGCCGCGCCGTGTCCTGCATTACGTGCCCTTGATGCTGACGAGTCCGTTCAGCACCTGGTCGAGACCGCCGAACACCGAGATGCGGTCGATCCGTTCCGCGACGCGCTCGAGCGTTTCCAGCTCCTTGAGCCGCAGCGCGGTCGGGTTTTCCTCCATCACCTTCGCGGTGTTCAGCAGCGAACGCGTGGCCGCCGTTTCCTCGCGGCGGCGAATCACGTTCGCCTGGGCGGATTTCTCCGCTTCGACCACCTGCGCGAGGATCGTCTTCATGTCGCCCGGCAGCACGATGTCCTTCACGCCGACGCTGCGCACGTCCACGCCCGAATCGCCGAGACGGGCGCGCACCTGCGCGATCACGACCGCGTCGATCGACTGCTTGTCCTCCAGCAGCTCGTCGAGCGAGCGTGTGCCGACCGCCGAGCGCAGCGCGAACTGCAGCTCGCGATACAAGTGCTCGACCGGTTTTTGCAGCTGGCCGAACGCATGCAGCACGTCCGCGTAACACCACGTCGCCGACAGGTTCAGCCGCAGCGCAACCTTGTCGCGCGTCAGGATTTCCTGCCCGCCGACTTCGATCGCCTGCAGGCGCAGATCGACGAGTTCGACCGCGACGTCGCGGTTGAAGCGCCAGAACGCCGACGTACCCGCGTCCAGCAACCGCTCGATCTTGCCGTCGATCTTCAGCACGCCGACGTGGTACGCCGGCACCTGCGCCACCAGCACGCCCGTCAGGCCCGCCACGCCGCGCGCCCGCAGCGCCGGTTGCGCGATGCGTTTGACGAGCGCGGCCGGCAGCATGCTGTCCTGCGTGAGATCGACGCGTTCGAGACGATGCGCGGCCAGGCCGCGCCAGTACAGCCGGCGCGTGCCCGGTGCCAGGATCTCGACGAGCACGTCGTCTTCATAGCGCAGGCCCGCTTCGTCGTCGGCGAGATCCATCGCGACGAAGTATCGCGCGAGCACGTCGGGCGCGTCGTGGCGCAGATAGTCGGCCAGCGCGGTGTCGGCGAGCGGCGCGTCGAGACGCGCGGTCTGCACCGACAGACGCTTGAACGGATCGAAGGCCTTGAACACGCCCGGTTCCAGCACCTTCACGAAATCGCCTTCGCTCATCAGCAGCGCGCGTTCGTTCTTTTTCACTACATGACGCTTCCACATATTTTTGTCCTTTTTTTCAACGACCGCCGGATCGCGCATCGTGCGGATCGCGGTGCGACGCAACCGGGCGGACGGCGCGCTGGCCGGCGCCGACGCACACGGTGACGCATCCTGCATCGCGTCGTCGTGCGCATTCGCGCGGGCCATGCGGCCGCCCGGCCGATCGCGCGGAACCGCAACCGGTCCGACGCGCGGCGGGCCTGTCGGCCCGCACCGGCGGGTACTGCTTTCATCACGAGACTGTCCTTGCGGACAGGGTTCGAGCGGGATTCGAACCCGCCACCGGCCGGCTTTCGCCGGCTGCTCCACCTGACTGAGCTTCCGAACGACGGGCGCTCCGGGATTCGAACCCGGACGAGGCATCCTGGCGCGCGCCCCTTTGCCTTCATCTGTCCATGGCGGCATGCGCTGCCGCGACGAACGAGGTTCGGCGGCGGCGCACCAGCAGGGCGTGTGAACCCTGGCTCGCGGGCCAGCGGGACATCCGGCGTCTTCTATTTAGCGAGGAGCGTGCCAGTGGCTGCCTTGATGCTCGAATAATTTTTCAAGTGGTTGAAAACAAATGGGAATTTATTTCATTAACCGATTTTCGGTGATGCCGGGCGTGCGGATTCATCATGGAAATCCGATACAATCGGATCGCTTCTTATCCCATGAGATAAAAAATGCGCAAGACCGTCGCGATCGGTTTTCTCGGCACCGTGCTGGACCAGGGCGGCCGCGCGCCGCGCCGTTACCGCAAATGGCGGCCGACGATTTCGCTGTGCGAGCAGCCCGACCTGCCGATCGACCGGCTCGAACTGCTGCATGCGCCGGGCTACACGCGTCTCGCCCACCAGGTGCGGGACGATCTCGCGCGCCTGTCGCCGCATACCGACGTGCGGCTCGTGCCGGTCACGATCCACGATCCGTGGGATTTCGAGGAGGTCTACGCGACGCTGCACGACTACGCACGCGCGTATCCGTTCGACCTCGAGCATGAGGATTACCTGATCCACATCACGACCGGCACGCACGTCGCGCAGATCTGCTGGTTCCTGCTGGCGGAGGCGCGCTACCTGCCCGCGCGCCTCGTGCAGACGGGGCCGCCGCAGCGGACCGACGAAGGGCCGAGCGGGCCGGGCACGATATCGGTGATCGACCTCGACCTGTCGCGCTACAACCGCATCGCGCAGCGCTTCACGCGCGAGCGCGACGAAACGGTGTCGTTCCTGAAGGCCGGCATCGCAACGCGCAACGCGCGCTTCAATGCGCTGATCGAGCAACTGGAGCGCGTCGCCGTGCGGTCGCGCGCGCCGATGCTGCTGGTCGGGCCGACGGGCGCCGGCAAATCGTTTCTCGCGAAGCGCGTGTACGAGCTGAAGCGCGGCCGCCATCGGCTCGCGGGGGCGTTCATCGAGATCAACTGCGCGACGCTGCGCGGCGACGCGGCGATGTCGACGCTGTTCGGTCACGTGAAGGGCGCGTTCACGGGCGCGCAGTCGGCACGGGCGGGGCTGCTGCGCGCGGCCGACGGCGGGCTGCTGTTCCTCGACGAAATCGGCGAACTCGGGCTCGACGAGCAGGCGATGCTGCTGAAGGCGATCGAGGAGAAGCGCTTCCTGCCGGTCGGCGCGGACGTCGAGGCGAGCAGCGATTTCGAGTTGATCGCGGGCACGCATCGCGACCTGCGGCAGATGGTGGCGGCCGGCACGTTCCGCGAGGATCTCTATGCGCGGATCAATCTGTGGACGTACGAATTGCCGGGACTGGCCGAGCGCCGCGAGGACATCGAGCCGAACCTCGAATTCGAACTCGACCGTTTCGGCCGCGAGCAGGGCGAGCAGGTGCGATTCAACGTGGAGGCGAAGCGGCGCTATCTCGCGTTCGCGGCGTCCCCGCGCGCGGTGTGGGCCGGCAACTTCCGCGAACTGTCGGCCTCGGTCACGCGGATGGCGACGCTGGCCGATGCGGGGCGGATTACCGAGGCACTCGCCGAGCAGGAAGTCGAGCGGTTGACGCGCACCTGGTCGTCGCCGCGCGACGCGGGCGCGGCCGACCCGTGCGTCGACGCGGTGTTCGGTGCGCGCGCCGCGGATCTCGACCTGTTCGACCGTGCGCAGCTCGAACGCGTGCTCGACGTGTGCCGCGCGTCGGCGAGCCTGTCGGAGGCGGGGCGCACGCTGTTCGCGGTGTCGCGGCGGAGCAAGAAGCAACCGAACGATGCGGACCGGCTGCGCAAGTATCTCGCGCGGTTCGGGCTCGATTGGGAGGCGGTGCGGCAGGCGCTTGACGCGGCATGACGCGCGGCGGCGCGGCCGGCGCGATCGGTCAGGCCGCCGCCGCCGCCGCGTCGTGAAACGGTGCCAGGAATCCCCAATCCGGGTGTGCCGCCGCGATATCCGCCAGCCCGCGCGCGAACGCATGCGCCGGCAGCCACGGATACCCGAACGCCGCATGCAGCCCGTCGAGCTTCGACGACCGCGGATCGTCGATCGTGTCCATTCGCGCGATGTGGATGTGCAGCGCGGCGATCCGGGCCGCGTCGTCGCGGGTGTCGTCGCCCGCGAACTGCCAGCGGTACGTGCCATGCCCGATCCGCAGCGCGCCGGTGTCCTTCTGCCGCATCACGACGAGCCACGGCATGTTGGCGACGCGATGCGCGTCGACGTCCGGCTCCGCGCAGACGTAACAGGTCCGGCACCGCTCGAACCGCTCGCCGAATTCCTCGACCAGCGTGCGCGCGATGGCGGCCGCGCCCGTCACGCGCGGCGGAAAATCGATATCGTCGCTGGCGAGCGAAAAGCTCAGTTCGGCATCGGCTGCGAAGCAGTCGGCGATCAGTGACGGACGGTTCAGGTCTTTCGCGCGCAGATAACATTCGAGCAGCGCGCGGACCGTCGCGGGATGAAGCGGAAAGGACATGATCGAGTCTCCGGTGCCGGACAATCGGGCAGCATGCGGGTCGCCGGACCCGGCCGGGAGCGCATGTGCCTTTACCGTATAATTTCGTTTCAAAGCTAAATTCGCATGACTGCACGGAGCGTCGACGTCATGGCCAAGCAGCAAGAGGAGTCCGTTCTGACCATTACCAACCCGGCCTGCCTGATCGACGGCACGGACACGGAATTTCGTCACCTGATCAACGGGTTGCTGCCGTTCGCGGCGCGCCTGCTGTCGGTCCGCGACGGTTTCGGCTCGATCGCCGGGCTGACCGGCATCCAGTATTCGTTGCTCGTGTCGGTCGCGCACCTGTCCCACGACGACGTCGTGACCGTCAACCGCCTGGCCGATCACCTGCACCTGAGCGGCGCGTTCGTGACGATCGAAACCGGCAAGCTCAAGAAGCTCGGCCTGATCGACAAGCGGGCGGACCCGGACGACAAGCGCAAGATGCGCGTCACGGTCACGCCGGCCGGCACGAAGCTGCTGAAAGCGCTGGCGCCCACCCAGCAGCGAATCAACAACGTGCTGTTCGAGGGCGTGACCAAGACCGAGTTCAAGGTGCTGTGCTCGGTGATCGACCGCCTCGTCACCAACGGCGATCGCGCAACGCTCGATCTCGCGCACATGATCGCGCGCCAGGAAAAAAGCTGACGCACGCCGGCCGCGGGCCGGCGCGACGCGTCGGCCATGCTCAGTGCGCGGCCCACTCGATCGTATCGAGGTCGACCCCTTCCAGATGCATGTCCCATAGCGGGCTCAGCGCGCGCAGCTTGTCGACCGTGTCGCGCACCTGCGCGATCACGCTGTCCACTTCGGCTTCGGTCGTGAAGCGGCCGAGCGTGAAGCGGATCGAGCTGTGCGCGAGTTCGTCGCTTCGGCCGAGCGCACGCAGCACGTAAGACGGTTCCAGCGACGCCGACGTGCACGCGGAGCCTGACGATACCGCGACGCCCTTGATCCCCATGATCAGCGATTCGCCCTCGACGAAGTTGAAGCTCACGTTCAGGTTGTGCGGAATCCGGCGCGCCAGGTCGCCGTTCACGTAAACCTCGTCGAGCGTCGACAGGCCGGCCAGCAGCCGGTCGCGCAACGCGCCGACGCGGCGGCTTTCTTCCTCCATCTCTTCCTTCGCAAGCCGAAACGCTTCGCCCATCCCGACGATCTGGTGTGTCGGCAGGGTGCCCGAGCGCATCCCGCGCTCGTGGCCGCCGCCGTGCATCTGCGCTTCGATGCGCACGCGCGGCTTGCGGCGCACGTACAGCGCGCCGATTCCCTTCGGGCCGTACACCTTGTGCGCGGTCACCGTCAGCAGGTCGACGTTCAGTGCATTCACGTCCACCGGAATCTTGCCGGCCGCCTGTACGGCGTCGCAGTGGAACACGATGCCGCGGGCGCGGCACAGCGCGCCGATCTCGGCGATCGGCTGGATCACGCCCGTTTCGTTGTTCGCGAGCATCACCGACACCAGAATCGTGTCGGCGCGCAGCGCCCGCCGCAGCGCATCGAGATCGAGCAGACCGTTTTCCTCCACGTCGAGGTAGGTGACGTCGAAGCCCTGGCGTTCGAGTTCGCGGCACGTATCGAGCACGGCCTTGTGTTCGGTCTTCACCGTGACGAGGTGCTTGCCCGTGCCTTGATAGAAGTGCGCGGCGCCCTTGATCGCGAGGTTGTTGCCTTCGGTGGCACCCGATGTCCACACGATTTCGCGCGGGTCCGCGCCGAGCAGCGCGGCGACGTGCGCGCGCGCTTCCTCGACCGCTTGCTCGGCGTCCCAGCCGTGGCTGTGGCTGCGCGAAGCGGGGTTGCCGAACTGCTCGTGCAGGAACGGCACCATTTTGTCGACCACGCGCGGATCGACGGGCGTCGTCGCGCTGTAGTCCATGTAGATCGGGCGGGATGGCATCGAATGGGCTCCGGGAAGCGGGATCTCTCGCGGGTCGCTAAAGCCGCAGGATACGGTTGCCGCAGTGTACGTGGACATTCGCGGGCGTCGCGCAACATCCATCACGCCAGTAGGGTTGTCTTTTAAACAAAGCTTTCAAGATCAGGGTTTACGACAGCTTGAACCGGCTTTTGTGTTTACATTCAATAAAAGCTAAATCACAAAGCTAAATTGAAGTGATTCGTTGGTCGGATTCCGCCGCGGAATCCGGCGATGCAACCCCAGGAGAACGAGATGAGCGAGAACCATGCCGGAACCGGCGCGGGCGCCGACGAGCAGCGACGCTTTCGTACCGCGTTGTCGATGTTCGCGACGGGCGTCGCGGTGATTACCGCCCCGCGCAAAGAGGGGATGCCGGTCGGCATCACGGTCGCGTCATTCAATTCGGTGTCGCTGGATCCGCCGCTGATCCTGTTCTCGGTCGACCGCCGCAGCCTGAGCCTCGGCGACCTGGCCGGCGCGGACGGCTACGCGGTCAACGTGCTCGACGAGACGCAGCAGCACCTGTCGAACTGTTTCGCGAAGGCGAACGGCGACAAGTGGGGCTGGCGCGCCGGCGCGGCGCCCGCCGACGGCGCGGTGCTGCTGCCCGACGCACTCGCGACGTTCGAATGCGAGCCCTATGCGCAATACGACGGCGGCGACCACGTGATCTTCGTCGGCCGCGTGACGCGGCACCGCGCGCGCTCGGAAGGGCGCCCGCTGATCTTCTTTGGCGGTCGCTACCGCGCGCTCGACGGCGCGCATGCGCCGTCCGTGTGAACGCAACCCACGATTCATTCCACCCAGGAGGACATCATGATCAAGAACGGGACTCAGCACATCGCGTCGCTGCGCGACGGGCGGCAGGTCTACCTGAACGGCCAGCCGGCCGGCGACGTGACCGCGCATGCGGCATTCCGCAATTCGATTCGCAGCTACGCGAGCCTGTACGACCACCAGGCGCGCGACGAGAACGTCGAGAAGATGACGTTCGTGTCGCCCGGCACGGGCAACCGCGTGAGCCGGATCTGGCAGCTGCCGACGTCCTATGACGAACTCGTCGAGCGCCGTGCCGCGCTGGAAGCGTGGTCGGAGCTGCATTACGGCTTCATGGGCCGCTCGCCCGACCACGTCGCGTCGTGTCTTTCCGGCATGTATATGGGCGCCGACGTGTTCGAACAATACGACCCGGCGCGCGCCGGCGCGCTGCGCGACTACTACCGTTATGCACGCGACAACGACCTGTTCCTGACCTACGTGATCGTGAATCCGCAGGCGAACCAGTCGAAGGCCGCACACGAGCAGGAGGACAAGTACCTCGCGGTCGGCATCGTCGATCAGGATGCCGAAGGCATCACGGTGCGCGGCGCGAAGATGCTCGCGACGAGCGGGATCATGGCGAACGAGGTGTTCTGCAGCTGCATCCAGCCGCTGCGCGAAGGCGACGAGATGTACGCGCTGTCGTTCGCGGTGCCGATGAACGCGAAGGGTATGAAGATCCTGTCGCGCAAGTCGTACGAGGAGCACGCGACGTCGGTGTTCGACAACCCGCTGTCCAGCCGCTTCGACGAGAACGACGCGGTGCTGTACTTCGACGACGTGAAGGTGCCGTGGGAACGGATCTTCGTCGCCGGCAACACGGCGATGTGCGCGAAGCAGTTTCATGCGACGCCCGCGCACGTGTACCAGAACTATCAGTGCCAGGTGCGCCTGATGACGAAGCTGCGCTTTCTCGTCGGGCTCGGCCTGAAGATTTCCGAGGTCAACGGCACGAACACGTTCCCGCAGGTACGCGAGACGCTGGGCCAGCTCGCGGCCGAAGCGTCGATGGTCGAGGCGTGGGTCTACGGGATGGAAGCGAAGGGCACGGTCGTCAACGGCTTCTACGTGCCCGACCGCAACATGCTGTACGGCTCGCAGGTCGTCACGCAGCAGCTGTATTCGAAGGTGCTCAACACGCTGCGCGAGCTCGCGGGCGGCGGAATGATCATGCTGCCGTCCAGCGTGCGCGATTTCGAGAACCCCGACCTGCTGCGCATCATCGAGAAGACGCAGAAGTCGCCGGTGTGTTCGTCCGAGGAGCGCGTGAAGTTCTTCAAGCTCGCATGGGACGCGGTCGGCTCCGAATTCGCGTCGCGCCACAACCAGTACGAGCTGTTCTACGCCGGCGCGTCGTTCGTCACGAAGGGCCACGCATACCGCACGTACGACTGGCAGCGCGCGTCGCATCTCGTCGATTCGATGCTCGGCAGCTATTCGCTGAACCAGGAACGGTCGACGCCGCACGCCGCTTGACGCGTCGTGCCCGACTTCACCCGCTATCGCATTCAGGAGAGACAGATGGCCATCAACAAGCTTCACGACGAATTCCATACGCTGGACATGCAGCGCGACTGGCGGCTGCCGGAAGGGTATGACCCGGCATCCGGCGCACAGGAGCTGATTCTGTCCGGCGCGCTCGATACCGAGCGCAAGCGCGGCAGCCGCACGCGCCTGCTGCGCCTGCCGGCGGGGCTGCATACGAAGAAGCCGTTCGTGCACGACTACTGGGAAGAGGTGTTCCTGGTCGAGGGCGACCTGACCGTCGGCAACGACGAGCACGGCAACGGCGGCACGCCGTTCAAGGGCTACACGTATGCGGTGCGGCCGCCCGGCGCATGGCACGGCCCGTTCAAGTCGAACGGCGGCTGCGTGCTGCTCGAGATCCACTACTACGACCCGGCCTGAGCGCGGCCGGTCGACGACACACGGCGAGCGGCGCCGCGCGACGCGTGCGCGCCCCGCCACAAGGAGCATTCGATGAAAACCATTACGTTCGCGATCGACGGTCGCGACGGCCGCACCGAGCGCGCGATCGCGATCGACACGCTCGTGATCGCGGGCTGGACCGGCCGTGACACGGCGGCCATGGAGCGGCACATCCGCGAGCTGGAGGCGCTCGGCGTCAGGCGCCCGGCGGCGACGCCGGTTTTCTACCGCGTTGCGGCCGACCGCCTCGACCCGTCGCCCGCGATCCAGGTATCGGGCGGGCAGAGCAGCGGCGAAGCGGAATTCGTGCTGGTGCGCGCCGGCGGCGAGACCTTCGTCGGCATCGCATCCGACCACACCGACCGCGAAGTCGAGACATACGGGATCACCGTGTCGAAGCAGATGTGCGGCAAGCCGTGCGCGAGCACGCTGTGGAAGTTCGACGACGTGGCCGGTCACTGGGATCAGCTCGTGCTGCGCGCGTACGCGACGATCGACGGCGAGCGCGTGCTGTATCAGGAAGGCCAGGTGACGGCGATGCGCGCGCCGGACGATCTGCTCGCGCAGTTCGCGCGCCACGGCGGCCGTTTCGAGAACGGCACCGCGATGCTGTGCGGAACGCTGGCCGCGATCGGCGGCATCCGGCCGGCCGAGCGGTTCGAGATCGAGCTGGAGGATCCGGTGCTGGGCCGCACGATCCGGCATGCGTATGCGGTGGACACGCTACCGGTCGCGGGCTGACGCCACCGGCACACGCGCGCTCATGCGCGGCAGATCGCGATGATCTCCGCGCTGATCGTTTCGTCGAAAGGCGCGCGTTGCCAGTCGCCGCACCACTCGGCCGATGCGAAACCGGCTGCCGACACGCGCGCCTGCAGGGCGGGCTGCGCGATGAAACGCAGCCGGCTCGTGTTCGTCAGCACCGTGTCGTCGCGGCGGAAGCGGTAGTGCGTGTCGAACGTCACGATCGCGTCGTCGACCGCACGCACCGCGTGATGGAGATCGACGCGGCCGAAGTCGCGCGATTCGACGCTGCATGCCGAACGCGCGGGCGTCCACGCGCGCCACGGTGCGACGTGCGGGTTGCGGGTGTCGAACAGGAAGCGGCCGCCGTTGGCGAGCACGCGTCGCACGCCGCGCAGCGTCGCGTCGATTTCATCATCGGACAGCAGGCACTGGAACGCATGCCCGGTCATCACGACCGCATCGAACGGTGCGGCGGGCGGCAGGCTGCCGAGTTCGCATGCGTGCCAGCGCACGGTGTCGGCGCGCGGCTGGCGTCGTGCGTAATCGATCATTGCCGGCGCCGGATCGATCGCGACGACCTCGTGCCCGGCCGACGCGAGCCGGCGTGCGAACGTGCCGGTGCCGCATCCGAGATCGAGGATGCGCTGCGGCGCGGGGCCGATCACGGCTGCATAGAACACGAAGTCGCGATCGCCCGCGTTGAACAGGTCGTAGACCGCGACGAGGCGCGGGTCGATGTAGAGGCGGTCCGCGTCGGCAGGCGTCATGCGGCCGTGCTTATCAGCGCTGCTGCACGGCCACGCGCAGCCCGAGCGCGATGAAGATCGACCCGATGATCTTCCCCTGCCAGCGCGTGAGCCACGTGAGCCGCTTCATGACGCGGCCGAGCGGGCGGATCGAGCACGCGATCAGCGTCGTATAGAGCGAGCTGAGCACGACGAAGATCAGCCCGAGCACCGCGAACTGCACGAACGTCGAGCCGCGCTCCGGGTGCACGAACTGCGGCATGAACGCGAGGAAGAACAGCGCGGTCTTCGGATTCAGCACTTCGGCGGGAATGGCCTGCAGGTACGCGACGAGCGGCGTGACGGGCGCCACCTGCGGCAGCGACGGATCCGACGGTTTTTCCAGCAGCGCACGCGCGCCGAGATAGAGCAGGTACGCGGCGCCGACCAGCTTCACGACGTTGAATGCGAGCGCCGACGTCATCAGCAGCGCGGACAACCCGACGGCCGCGAACAGCGTATGCACGAAGTCGCCGCTCGCGACGCCGAGGCCGGTCAGGATGCCGGTCTTGCGCCCGCCCTGCACGGTGCGGCTCAGCACGAGCAGCACGGCCGGGCCGGGGATCAGGAACAGGCCCAGGACGACGGCGGTGAAAGTGCTCAGCGTGGTCAGGTCGAACATGGCGGCTCCGGCAGGTTGGCGCAGCGGCGGGGGATCGGGGCATTGTATTCGGTTCGGCGGGCGGCCGCTGACGCGCGCTTGAACGGCCCGGCCGTGCCGGCGCCTTTCTGGTATAAGCACGAAACGACGTGCGGCACGGCGTCCGGCTTCTTCCACCGCCTATCGTTTCATGCGCGAGCTTCCACCGACCACCCATCCCGCCGCGGACGCCGACGTCTATCACGTGCCGCGTCCGCTCGTCGTGTTCGGCGGCTCGGTCGTCGAGCCCGAATGGCGGCTGGAGCGGCACAGCCATCGCCAGGCGCAGCTGCTCTACACGCTGAGCGGCGTCGTCTATTGCGAGATCGACGGCGGCGTGTGGAGCGCGCCCCCGCAATGCACGGTGTGGATTCCCGGCGATGTTCCGCACGCGGCGCGCGGCTCGGCCGGCGCGACCTTCTACGCGGTGCTGGTCGAACCCGACGCCGCGCTCGACCTGCCCGCGCGCTGCTGCACGCTGTCCGTGTCGCCGCTGCTGCGCGAACTGCTGCTGAAGGCCGCGAGCTTTCCGAACCTGTACGACGTCGACGGGCCGCAGGGGCGGCTGATGGCGACGCTGCTCGACGAACTCGTCGCGGCGCCGGTCGAGGACCTGTACCTGCCGATGCCGACCGACCGCCGGCTGCGCAAGCTGATCGACCATCTGCTCGACGATCCGGCCGACAAGTCGCCGCTGGCCGAACTCGCACGGCGCGCGGGCATCAGCGAGCGCAGCCTCACACGGCTCGCGACGAAGGAGCTCGGGATGAGCCTCGGCGACTGGCGCCGGCGGCTGCACGTCGCGCTGTCGCTGCGGATGCTGACGACCGGCCGCCGCGTGCACCAGATCGCGATCGACCTCGGCTACGAGAGCGCGAGCAGTTTCGTGACGATGTTCCGCAAGGCGACCGGCAAGTCGCCGACGCAATTCCTGACCGACCGGCAACGCTGAACGCGCCGGCCGCGCCCGCGGATGCGCAGGTTTGGCCAGATTGAAAAAGCAGTTGGCCGGGATGAGAAATGACGCGTTTGGCCTCGATCCATAAAATGAGAATCGTTCTCATCTGGAGGTTGACATGCAAATCACCACGACTGAATTCCCGTTCGTCTGGCTGCGTTACCGCGGTTCGACGCACTTCGAACCGGCCCGGTTGATCGCCGAGCTCGACGCGTTGCTGGCGCGCGGCGAACGCTTCGTTCTTCTGACCGACGACGCGCCGTCCGGCGACGATCGCGGCGATACCGACCACGAGATGCGCAAGCAGCTCGCGAAGTGGAGCAAGGCCAACCGTGCGCAGTCGCGCGAATGGATCCCGGCGATGATCGCGATCGAGCCCGATGCGGCCCGGCGTGCCGCGCTCGATGCATTCTCGGGCACGTTCGAGAAGGTCTGGGGCTATCCGCTGAACGCGGCGGCGAGCCGCGAAGACGCGCTGGCGCTCGCGCAACGGCTGCTCGCCGAACCCGCGCGCCGCATCGCCGCGGCGAACGCCTGACCCGGCCGCCGCGCGGCGCGCGGCTTTCGTCGACATCGACAACCGTGTACGGTGCGCGCACGCGCGCCGCGGCCTGTCGCAACCACGCAGGGGTGACCGGTGGACAATCCGATCCGCGCGATGCGCATCTTCACGCGCATCGTCGAAATGAACAGCTTTACACGCGCGGCGCAGGCGCTCGGCATTTCGCGCGCTACCGCGACGCGGACCGTGCAGGAGCTCGAGGCGGCGCTCGGCACGCCGCTGCTGGTGCGCACGACGCGCGCGCTGCGGACGACGTCCGAAGGCGACGCGTATTACCGGCGCTGCGTGAGCATCACGGCGGACGTCGACGAGCTCGAAGCCAGCATGCGCGGCGCCGCGCGGCATCCGGGCGGGCCGCTGCGCGTCGAGGTGCCGGCGTCGGTGGCCGGTGCGATCGTGCTGCCGGCGCTCGACGCGTTTCACGCCCGGCATCCCGATCTCGTGCTGATGCTGGGCGTGGCCGGGCGCGCGGGCGATCGCGACGCCGACACGGTCGACTGCGGCATCCGGCTGGGCGCGCTGCCCGATTCGTCGCTCGTCGCGCGCCGGCTCGGCACGCTCGAACGCGTGACGTGCGCGAGCCCGGCGTATCTCGACCGCTTCGGCGTTCCGCGCACGCTCGACGCGCTCACGGCGCACCGCGCGGTCAGCGGTGCGCGGGTACCCGGCCAGCGCTCGGCCGAACTCGATTTCGTCGCGGACGACGGCGTGCGCAAGGTCCGGCTCGACAGCATCGTCAGCGTGGACGACGAGCAGGCGTACCTGGCCTGCGGCGTGCACGGCCTCGGGCTGATCCAGCCGACGCGCATCGCCGCGCAGCCGCTGATCGACGCGGGCCGGCTGCGGGAAGTGCTGCCGTGCTGGCAACCCGAGCCGGCCGCCGTGTCGGCGGTCTACGTGAAGCGCCCGCATGTGTCGCCCGGCGTGCGCGCGTTCGTCGACTGGATCGCCGAGCGTTTCGTGCAGGCCGCGCACGAGCATGAAGGGCTGGCGGCGGCGGGGGCGGCAGGGTGGCGGGCGCGAGAGGCAGCTGTGACGCGTGAGCCTGTTGCGAGCAGCGTGCGCGCGGCGCCGGCAACGACCGGCATCGATCTTGAACACGTCGCGCTGGTCGCCGCGAGCTGAGTGGCCGGCGGATCGGCTTCCGGCGCGTTATCCGCCTCTCGACCGCCCCAGCGCTTCCGCCAGAAAATCCACGAACGCGCGAATCCGCGCGGACGTCTGGTGACGCTGCGCATACACTGCGTAGACATCGGCGCTCGGCATTTCGTGATCGGGCAGCACGACGGCGAGACGCCCGTCCGCGAGGTAGTCGCGCAGGTCCCGTTCCGCGTGCATCAGAATTCCGTGTCCGTCGAGCGCCCACTTCACCGCGATCTTGCCGTCGTTCGTCGTCCGGTTGCCGTTGATCCGAACGGCTTCCGTGTGGCGTGTCGAGCCGTGTCCGTTCGTCAGGCGCCGTACTCTTCGTCGCCTTGCCGGATGCCGATGCAGGTGTGCCGCGTGAGGTCGTGCCGCGCGAGATGCGCACAGAAGCCGGCGGTTCGATGCGAGCCGTCGCGCGACGACGCGCGTGTCGGGCGGCTCGCCGAAGCGGATGCATACGTCGAATGAGTCGTCAGTGAGCGGCACCACTCGTAAGCGCGAGGTGCGCCGAAACGGCGGACGGGTGCGCATCGCGTACCCGTCCGGCTTCATGCGTCGTGACGCGCGACCGGCTTCAGCTGTGCGTGAGCGTCAACGCATGGAACTTCACGACGGTGCCGGGCGTCGTCAGCGGCGTACCGGACACCGCCGTCTGGTCGTAGTCGCCGGCCTTGAAGTAGAAGCCTTCGCCGTCGAAGCTCGAATCCATCGTGAAGGTCCTGGTCGTGCCGTTCGCGGTGACGGTGATCGTCGTGCCGCTCAGGCTCAGCGCATAACTGAACTTCTTGCCGACGCCGACCGTCGTGATCGGCGTGGTCGTCGACTTGCCGCCCTGGTTGGTGCTTTCGAGCAGCAACTGGACGACCCCGCCGGACGTGAACTGCAGCTCGCACAGCGGCTTGCTCGGGCCGGTGCCCTGGAAGATCTGGCCGATCGTCGTGTGATCGGGCACCTGCATGACGGTCACTGTCGCGTTCAGCCGGTTGGTGCCGGAGGTCGGCCAGATCGCGTTCTCGCGCAGCTCAGTGCGCGGATGCAGCGAGCCGGACGTCGTCCAGCCCTGCGTCGGGTCCATCATCACCATCGAGCCGTCGCTGCCGTCCGTATAGAAATACGTCGGGTTCACGTAGCCGCCCGCGAGCGACGAACCGCTCACGGTATCGACCTTGCCGGGCGCGCCGGTCGGCAACTGCAGCGTGAACGGTGCGAGGTTGAAGTTCGAGCCGGGCGGATTCGACGGACTGAGCGCCATGACGGTGGCCTGCTGGCGCGCGGCGGCGGCCGGGCTGGCCGGGTCGTCACCGCCGCAGGCGGAAAGGAACGCAACGGACAGCACGGCGGCGACGCACGGGATGATCCGGTTCTTCATGATGTCTCTCTCTCTGATGGTCCGTGGCTGGGTGCCACGTCGTGGATAACGTTTTCCTTTTTTGGCATGAGATCGCCGGGAAGGCGGTCGACAGCCTGTAGAAAGCACGCCAAAACACAGAAAGCAGGTGCGGTTCGAAAGCGACTGCAGAAACTGCAAAGCGGGGAATGCTGATATTTCACGAGGCTTGCGATCGGCTTTCCGGATGGCACTTGGCGGCCGATCGGGAACGATGCTAGCAAGAAGCCTTGGAAGAGTAAACGTTTTCCTATCCGGGTATGGCAACGCCACATGGCGTCGAGCCGCGGCGAGCATCATTCGGGTTTCGGTACCGCGGCGTGCGTGCTGGCATGGGCGTTACGACGCCACGGTAGCGACGTGCCGCGCGATGCGCGCCGCACATGCATCGGGCGTCGTACCGGCCGTGTCCAGCACCATCTGGCTGAACGGCCGCGACGCATAGCCTTCGCGATACATCTCGGCGATCCGGCTGCGCTCCCAGTCCGTCAGCGCGCGCGTGCCGCGATTCGACGCCGCGATCGCTTCGGGCGGTGCTAGCGTGACGACGAACAACCTTGCATCACGCGCGTCGCAGGCGGCGCGCAGCCGCGCGTGTTCCGCTTCGTCGATCGGATAGGCGATGACCAGATGGCGTTCGCGCGCGGCCGCGATCTGCGCGACGAGACGTTCGAGCGCGAGTGCCCACTGCACGTCCAACGGCGCGTCGTCGGGCGCATCGTGATCGTCGCCGTCGATGAAGCACGCATCGGGCAGCACGCGTGCGAGCGCGAGGCCGATCGTCGTCTTGCCGCTGTTGATCGGGCCGTTCAGATGGATGACGGTAAGGGCGGTCATGGATCGAGGCAGGAATCGGACGACTCGCAGCTTGCCATGACGAACGTGGCGGTGCAGTGCCGTGAGGGCGTCGCGCGGCGCGATGTAAAAAGAGAGGGAAGGCGGGCAGGCAGGAAGGGGAGGCGGCAGGCTGCGTGCGCGACGAGGCGTCGCACATGCAGCCTGCCCGACCGTGCCGCATGCAGCGATGCGGCACGGCGTCGAGCGAGACGGCTTACTTGTCGTCGCCCTTGATCTGCGGCAGTGCCGACGCTTCGCCCGGCGTCAGCAGGCCGACTTGCGCATACACGCGCAGCTTGTCGCGCGTATCGGTGATGTCGAGGTTGCGCATCGTCAGCTGGCCGATCCGGTCGCGCGGCGAGAACGTCGATGCAACCTTTTCCATCGACAGGCGTTCCGGCTGGTACGTGAGGTTCGGCGACTTCGTGCTCAGGATCGAGTAGTCGTTGCCGCGGCGCAGTTCGATCTTCACTTCGCCGGTGATCGCGCGTGCGACCCAGCGTTGCGCGGTTTCGCGCAGCATGATCGCCTGCGGGTCGAACCAGCGGCCCTGGTACAGCAGGCGGCCGAGGCGGCGGCCGTTCTCGCGGTACTGCTCGATCGTGTCTTCGTTGTGGATGCCGGTAACGAGGCGCTCGTACGCGATGTACAGCAGCGCGAGGCCCGGGGCTTCGTAGATGCCGCGGCTCTTCGCCTCGATGATCCGGTTCTCGATCTGGTCGCTCATGCCGAGGCCGTGGCGGCCGCCGATGCGGTTCGCTTCCAGCAGCAGCTCGACCTGATCCTTGAACTCGACGCCGTTCAGCGCGACCGGCTGGCCGGCTTCGAAGCGCACCGTCACTTCTTCCGCGGCGATCTTCACGTCGTCGCGCCAGAACGCGACGCCCATGATCGGGTTCACGATCTTGATGCCGCTTTCGAGGCTTTCCAGATCCTTCGCTTCGTGCGTCGCGCCGAGCAGGTTCGAGTCGGTCGAATACGCCTTCTCGGCCGACATCTTGTACGCGAAACCCGCCTGGTTCATGAACTCGGACATTTCGGCACGGCCGCCGAGCTCGTCGATGAAGGTCTGGTCGAGCCACGGCTTGTAGATCTTCAGATCCGGGTTCACGAGCAGGCCGTAGCGGTAGAAGCGCTCGATGTCGTTGCCCTTGTACGTGCTGCCGTCGCCCCAGATGTTGACGCCGTCTTCCTTCATCGCGGCGACGAGCATCGTGCCCGTCACGGCGCGGCCGATCGGCGTCGTGTTGAAGTACGTGACGCCGGCCGTCGTGATGTGGAACGCGCCGCTTTGCAGCGCCGCGATGCCTTCGGCGACGAGCTGCGCACGGCAGTCGATCAGGCGGGCGCCGGCTGCGCCGTATTCGATCGCGCGTTTCGGGATCGCGTCGTAATCGTCTTCGTCGGGCTGGCCGAGGTTCGCCGTGTATGCGTACGGGACGGCGCCCTTCAGTTTCATCCAGTGCAGCGCAGCGCTGGTGTCCAGGCCGCCGGAGAAGGCGATACCGACCTTCTGGCCGGTCGGGAGGCTTTCGAGAATCGTGCTCATAGGAATTACCGTGGATTGAAGCCGGTGGGATCGTATTTCGCGGAATATGCGAGTATCGGCTGTCCGGGAAGTTGGGGCAAGGGCTGATTTTCGTGCGGAATCGTCGTCCGGCCCGTCGGGCGGGCCGGACGGCCGGTTAACCGGACGGAGAACGCGAGGCCGAAAGGCGCGAAATCGCGGCTGAAACCGCCGGTGCCGGGTCCGGTCGCGGGGCCGATTTGCGGGGCCGGATCGACCGAAACATGCGGCAGCCGTTATGGAAATGCCGGTCGATTATTCCGAAAGGATTATGAAAGACTGCCGCCCGACACCCGGAATCCGCCTGGAACCTCAGATATTCCACGACTGCGCGGTATCCAGCAGCTTCTCGCGCAACTGGTCGACTTCGCCGGCCAGCTTGGCCGTGATCGACACATAGCCGGACAGCTGCGGCGGCGGCACGTCGTGCGGCGGGTCGGCCGGCCGGCGGCGCGGCGCAAGCCGGCTCGGCGTGCCGAACTTGAGCGCGCGGCTGGCGCCGACCAGCGTGTCGCGGATGCGCCGGTTCACGGCCTTCATCTCGGCGCGCATGTATTCGCGGGCCGCCACGTCGTCGCGGGCCGGCACCGCGCTCGACAGGATCTCCAGGTAGCCGATGCACAGGCGCAGGCTGCGCTGGATCGCCTCGAGCTGCGCCATCGACGTCTCGCATTCCTTCGACACCGACGGCATCAGCGAACGCAGCTGCACGAGCAGCGCGCTCAGCGCGGCCATTTCCTTCAGGTGCGCGTCGTCGCTGACCGGGCGGTCGCCCGCGAGCCGGGCATGCACGGCCGCGCACGCGCGCAGCGCGTCGGCGAGCTTGTAGCGCCACGAATAGGTGGCGTAGAGCGGCAGCGCGAACGAGAACGCCAGCGCGATCGCGATGCCGGTCAGCACGTTCACCGCGCGCCACAGGCCGTCGACGATCTCGTTGTCGCCGTGCCCGGCGACGATCACCATCGTGATCGCCGACAGCAGCGCGATGTAGCCGGCCTTGCCGATCGCGTGATACGCGCAGATGCCGCATGCGACGGCCATCAGCAGGTAGATCGCGACGGGCGCATGCAAGACGGAATACAGCACGATCAGCCCGAGCCCCGCGAGCGCGCCGATCGACGTGCCGAGCGCGCGCTCGGCCGCTTTCTTGCGGATGTTGCCGTGATGCTGCAGCCCGCCGACGACGATCAGCACGGTGATCGTCGACCACTCGCCGTGCGGCACGTTCAGGCCGGTGGACAGCGCGATCGACACGAGAATCGCGAGCGCGACGCGCGCCGCATGGATCAGCTTCGCGTGCCGGTAGCGGCGATACGGGTCGAGCAGCGGGCGGAGCGCATTGCGCAGCAGGGGCGGCAGTCGGGTAGGGAGCGGGGTGGTCATGACGAAACGGAGGTGGCCGGAACGCGCACGGCGGCGTGCGCGGGCAGGCGCGACGCCGCTGGCGCAGCAGACGTCACGCTAACCGAACGCGCGCGGGCTGTCCACGGCGCGGCCGGGCGGCACGCGACGTCACGCGTCGGCCGGAGTCGGCAGCGCTTCCAGCACGCGGTTGCGGCCGCCGGACTTCGCGCGGTACAGCGCTTCGTCGGCGCGACGCAGCAGCGTCGCGGCGTTCATCCGGCCGTCGGCGGTGGTCGCGGTGCCGATGCTGGCCGTGACGCGCCCGTACGGGCTCTTCACGTGCTCGATGCCGAGCTCCGCGATCGCGTACCGGATGGCTTCGGCGACGGTGGCCGCGCCTTGCGCGTCGGTGTCGGGCAGCGTGACGACGAATTCCTCGCCGCCGTAGCGCGCGACATGGTCGCTGTTGCGGCGCAGGCAGCCCGACGCGGATTGCGCGACGCGGCGCAGCACGTCGTCGCCGGCCGGGTGGCCGTAGTAGTCGTTGAATGCCTTGAAGTGATCGACGTCGACGAACAGCACGGACAGCGGCCGGCCGTTGCGTGCCGCGCGCTGCGCTTCTTTCGCGAGCACCGTGTCGAACGTGCCGCGGTTGTCGAGGCCCGTCAGCGAATCGGTGTGCGCGAGCCGGTACAGCTTCGATTCGGCGACCTGCCGGCGCTTCAGTTCGCGCGACAGCGCGAGCGATCCCCACGCGATGAATCCGGTGAACAGGCACATCAGCACGACGGTCCAGACCGCGCGGTAGTGCCACGACGCGTAGATGTCGAGCTCGGCCGGTGCGACGTCGACGATCAGCGGCAGGCCGGCGAGATGCTTGTAGACGTAGATGCGCCGGACGCCGTCGATCGCGCCGATGCCGGTCAGCTCGCCGATGCGGCTGCGCTGCGACTCGATGAACAGCGGCGAGTCGTGCAAGTCGAGGCCGACCACGCGGGTGTCGTACGGCAGGCGCGATACGAGCGTGCCGTTGTCCTCGACGATCGCCGCGCTGCCGTGCCGGCCGACCGCGAGGCCGTCGAGCAGCGCGCGGAAGTAGTCGATGCTGAGCGTGCCGACGACGATGCCGCCGAAACTGCCGTCGGGCAGGGTGATCCGGCGGCTGAGCGCGATCGTCAGTGCGCCGCCGCGCAGCCGGGAAGCGTACGGGCGGCTGATGTAGAGGCCGCGGGCGAGGCCGTCGCGATGCACGGCGAAATAGTCGCGGTCGGCGAAATTGCCTTGCCGGGCAGGCGACGCACTCGAATCGATCATGATATTGCCGTGCGGATCCATCACGAAAATCGAGCCGAGATACTCGCCGGTTGCCGCGCGGTCGAACAGCAGCCGGTGGCGCTGGCGCGGCGGCAATGTCATCAGCTCGGGATCGGTGACGCCGTCGACGACGTTTTGCAGCGACAAATCGTAGAGTTCGATATTGCGCGCGATATCGCGCTCGATCAGCAGCATCAGGTTGCGCGCATTTTCGACCGCATGGTCATACGCGTCGCGCCTTGCCTCGATTAATAGCGACGTGGAAAGTCCCCAACTGAACATCAGCAGCAAGATGCCCGCAACGAGCACGCCGCGGGGCGACAGAACGCGTGCCACGATCGACGCGGTGTGGCGGCGCAGCGTGGCGGGCAGCGGGAGTGACTTCATCCTCGGGCGTGGCGGGCGGCGGATATTCGCGTGACTGGCGGTTCCGCGCGCGGATTATTTCGAATTAATCCGCATTATCTCGCGAAATCATGATTTTCGCGTGCGCATGCAAAACATGCATGCGGAAACGGCGATTCGAAACCGTTACGCGCCATTACCGCATCGCGCGCGGGCAGGTTGATTTGAATCAATTATCAGACCAGGTCATTTTGTCTGATTAATGGAGTGAAGAAGTGTCGATTTTGCGCGTCGGCGCGGTATTTGGCGGATCGCGACAGGATTGGCTGCTTTCGGGCCGGAATGAAAAACCGGATAACCACGAGTAACGCGTGGGTTTTTGGGGCGGCATGCGGTTGCGACCGCGCCGACGCAGCCAACGCCCCGACGGCGCGACATCTCCCCGCGCTGGCAAGCGTGCCGGGCCGACCGGTCCCGTTGGCGAATCAGGTAGAATCCGCGCTTCGCCGCAGGCGCCCGCCGCGCAACGCGTATCGGGGCCGCATCGAATGCATCGCCGGACGCGCACCGCGCTCCGGTTCCGCATGCGCCGGCTACGGATGCCGGCCCGCTCAACGTTCGTCTCGTTTATGTCCGCAATTCCGAATTCCGACCCACCCGGTTCGTCCGCGAACCCACCCAAGCTTCATCGCGCGCTGAAGGCGCGCCACCTGACGATGATCGCCATCGGCGGCTCGATCGGCACGGGCCTGTTCGTCGCGTCCGGCGCGTCGATCTCGCAGGCCGGCCCCGGCGGCGCGATGGTCGCGTACATGCTGATCGGCCTGATGGTGTACTTCCTGATGACGAGCCTCGGCGAGATGGCCGCGTTCATGCCGGTGTCGGGTTCGTTCGCGACCTACGGCGCGAAATACGTGGACGAAGGCTTCGGCTTCGCGCTCGGCTGGAACTACTGGTACAACTGGGCCGTGACGATCGCGGTCGAACTCGTCGCCGCGCAGCTCGTGATGCACTACTGGTTTCCGGACGTGCCGGGCGTGTGGTGGAGCGCGGCCTTCCTCGGCGTGATGTTCCTGCTCAACGCGCTCACTGTGCGCGGTTTCGGCGAAGCCGAATACTGGTTCGCGCTGATCAAGGTCGTCACCGTGGTCGCGTTCATCGGCGTCGGGCTGCTGATGATCTTCGGCATTCTGAAGGGCGCGCCGGGCAACGGCTGGGGCAATCTGACGATCGGCGACGCGCCGTTCGCGGGCGGGCTGCCGGCGTTGATGGGCGTCGCGATGATCGCGGGCTTCTCGTTCCAGGGCACCGAGCTGATCGGCGTCGCGGCCGGCGAATCGGAGAACCCGCGCACGACGATCCCGCGCGCGGTGCGCCAGGTGTTCTGGCGGATCCTGCTGTTCTACGTGTTCGCGATCTTCGTGATCGGCGTGCTGATTCCCTACACCGACCCGAACCTGCTGAAGACGGACGTGACCGACATCGGCGTGAGCCCGTTTACGCTCGTGTTCCGCCACGCGGGCCTCGCGTTCGCGGCCGGCGTGATGAACGCGGTGATCCTGACGGCCGTGCTGTCGGCCGGCAACTCGGGCATGTACGCGTCGACGCGCATGCTCTACACCCTCGCGACCGAAGGCCGCGCGCCGAGGGTCTTCGCGAAGCTGTCGCGGGGCGGCGTGCCGCGCAACGCGCTGTATGCGACGACCGCCGTCGGCGCGCTGTGTTTCTTCACGTCGCTGTACGGCGACAAGACCGTGTACCTGTGGCTCCTGAACACGTCGGGGATGACGGGCTTCATCGCGTGGCTCGGCATCGCGGTCAGCCATTACCGCTTCCGCAAGGGCTACGTGAAGCAGGGTTATGTGCTCGACCAGCTGCCGTACCAGTCGAAGTGGTTCCCGTTCGGCCCGCTGTTCGCGTTCGTGCTGTGCCTCGTGATCGCGCTCGGCCAGGATTACCAGGCGTTCCTCGCGAACCGGATCGACTGGGCCGGCGTCGCCGCGACCTACGTCGGCATTCCGCTGTTCCTCATCGTGTGGCTCGGCTACCGGTTCCTGAAGAAGAGCCGCTTCGTGCGCTACGAAGACATGGAGATCGCGCCGTGGATCGCCGCGAACCGCGGCGCGCAGCGCCAGCCGGTGGCGAACCGCGAAACCGCGGGCTGACGCGGGCGCGGCAGGCGGCCGCGCGACGGACGTTGAAACGGGAAGCCGCGTGCTTCCCGTTTTTTTTGCCCGGCTTTCGCCTGCACGGGGTCAAAGCCGGTTATATTGCCCGACCCTACCGGGCCACGGCCCGGCCGGCGCGACACGCGCGGCGCGGATCGGCATCCGGCGTGCGCGGCGCGCGGCGGCCGGCGAGATGCCCGGCGTTTTCATCGTTCCATCCGGGCCGCCTGGCCCGCGGAGCGCGCAACCCAGAGGAATCCATGAGCGCATCACCCGCCGAGCGGAAGGCCGGACCCGTTTCCATCGTGCGAATCGAAGCCGCGATCAACGCGTGGCGCGAAGTGTACCCGCCGGCGCCGGACGGCGAGGACGGCTACGCGCTGGACGCCGGCAGCAACTGCCTCGCCGAGCTGTACGGCACGATGATCTGCTATCGGTTGCCGGACGTGCCGCTCGACACGCTGAGCGACGCGCAGCGCGACGCGCTCTACGCGACCGAGGTGTGATGCGCGGTCGCGACGTCATCGCGATGCCACCGCGATGAAACGACGGGAAGCCCGCGGGCTTCCCGTTTTGCTTTGCGCGGTGCGGCGCGTGGCGGCGGGCGCCGCCTGCGGTATCGTGACGACATCGTCCGGCCGGGGTGTGCGCCGGATGGCTGTCCGGGAGACATCAACATGGAGTTGAGACATCTCCGCTACTTCGTCGCGGTGGCCGAAGAGCGGAATTTCACGCGGGCGGCGGAACGGCTGCACATCGCGCAGCCGCCGCTGAGCCGGCAGATCCAGCAGCTCGAGGAGGCGCTCGGCGTGCCGCTGTTCGAGCGCAACGCGCGGCCGCTGAAGCTGACCGACGCGGGGCGCTTCTTCTATTCGCACGCGGTGCAGTTGCTCGCGCAGACGACCGAGCTCGAATCGATGACGAAGCGGGTCGGCAAGATCGAGCGCAGCATGTCGGTCGGCTTCGTCGGCTCGACGTTGTACGGGATGCTGCCGAAGATCATCCGGCGCTTTCGCAGCGAGTATCCGGCGGTCGAGCTGAGCCTGCACGAGATGTCGACGATGGACCAGATCAAGGCGCTGAAGGAAGGGCGCATCGACGTCGGGTTCGGCCGCATCCGCCACGAGGATCCGAGCGTGCGGCGCGTCGTGCTGCGCGAGGAGCGGATGATCGTCGCGCTGCCGGTCGGCCATGTGCTCGACAGCGCGAAGCCCGTGCTGTCGCTGCACGATCTCGTGAACGACACGCTGATCATCTTCCCGAAGGCGCCGCGCCCGAGTTATGCGGACCAGGTGCTCGCGGCCTTCCACGATCGCGCCTTGCAGCCGCGCAAGATCTACGAGACGCGCGAGCTGCAGATCGCGCTCGGCCTCGTCGCGATGGGCGAGGGCGTGTCGGTCGTGCCGCACAGCGTGTACGGGCTGAAGCGCGACGACATCAGCTACAAGCCGCTCGACGATCCGAACCTCGTGTCGCCGATCATCATGAGCATGCGGATGCTCGACGAATCGGAGGACATCCGTGCGATGCAGGCACTGATCTACCGGCTGTACGACGAAGCGCAGATGGAGTACCTGCCGCCGCAGCCCGAATGAGCGCGCGGGCGGTAGGGGCTTGCTTGACGCGGTGCGCGCCGGCAGGCCACCATGACCCGATTCGATGCGGCCGCCGGTGTGCGGCCGCTTTCACGCAGACGACCGACCCATGACCGATATCGTGACCGAGGAGACGACCGTCGGGACGCCGCAAGGGCGTCTCTTCGCGAAACGCTGGCGTGCGCGTGCGGCGCACGACGCGTCCGCGCCGATCGTGCTGCTGCACGATTCGCTCGGCTGCGTCGATCTGTGGCGCGATTTCCCCGCGCAGCTCGCCCGCGCGACGCAACGCGACGTGATCGCCTACGACCGCCTCGGGTTCGGCCGCTCGGATCGCCATCCGGGGGCGCTCGGCACGACATTCGTGCGCGACGAGGCCGACCATGCGTTCCCAGCGGTGCTCGCGCAACTGGGTGTCGATGCGTTCGTCGCGTTCGGGCACAGCGTCGGCGGCGGGATGGCGGTGGGCTGTGCGGCCGCGCATCCGGAGCGTTGCCGTGCGCTCGTGACGGTCGCCGCGCAGGCGTTCGTCGAGGATCGCACGCTCGCCGGCATTCGCGAGGCGGCGCGGCAGTTCGACGAACCGGGGCAACTCGACCGGCTCGCGCGCTATCACGGCGACAAGGCCGAATGGGTGCTGCGCGCGTGGGTCGACACGTGGCTGTCGCCGGCGTTTCGCGACTGGCGTCTCGACGACGAACTGCCGCGCGTGCGATGCGCGACGCTCGCGATTCACGGCGAGGACGACGAATACGGCTCCGACGTGCATCCGAAGCGGATCGCCGCGCGCGTCGCGGGGCCGTCGTCGTTCCTGTTGCTCGCTCGATGCGGGCACATGCCGCACCGCGAGCGGCCGGACGACGTCCTGGCCGCCGTCGCGACGCTCCTGCGCGACGCGGGCGCCTGAGCACGCCCGCCCCCGGCGGGCGGGTGCCCGCCGGACGTCAGAACGACAACTGGATCGCGAGATCGATCGCGAGCAGCGCGATCGAGCAGCCGATCCCGAGGATCACGTTCGGCAGCCGGTGCTCGAAGTCGCGATTGTCGCGGCGCATCGCGGCGCCGAGCAGGAAGATCGCCTCGACGACGATCTGCAGCCCGACGAACAGCAGCATCAGCAGGTACTCGTAGCCCATCTGCTTGAACGCGGCGAAGTGCATCCCGTGATCGCGAATCCACTGGCCGACGCGCAGCAGTTCGTACGCGAACAGCAACGCAGGGAACAGGTAACTGATGAAGTAGGTCGGCGCGGTGGCGTGCCGTAGTTCGAGGTGGAAGTGCTGATGCGTGGTAGCCATCACAACCCTCCTTGCAACGCATGATTGCGGTCGCGACGGCGGCGCGAGTCCAGGCAGACTACGGGATTGCCCTATGCACAGTGCGCTGCCGTACGACATCAGCATACTGCCGCGCGGGAAATTTGGCATGCGGTGCGTGTGTTCGCCGCAAAAAGGTGTGTACATCGCACGACGCGGGGCGGCCGCGGCCCGTCAGCGTTTTGCTTCCGCTCCTTCGATGAACAGCTTCGCGACCGACTGAAACTCCCGTTTCAGCGACAACCCCGGCACGGTCAGCCAGCGCAGCATCGCCGCGAGATACAGGTGATGGAACCACGTCGCGAGCTGATCGGCCCGCAGCGTGCCGTTCAGTTCGCCGGCCTGCTGCGCGGCGACGATCAGTTGCTGCCACACCCGCGCGATGTCGCTGCCATTTTGTCCCGCGCTTTCCGGTTCGGCCGCCCCGATGCTCAGGAGCCGATGCCGCAGATACGCGAGCAGGTACGCGGGATGCCGCTCGCACCACGCGGCCGATGCGTCGAGCACGCAACCGATGCGCGACGCGAAGGTCCTGCGCCGCGCGACGTCGCGCTGAAGAGGCGCGAGATCGCGCGCGAGTTCGCCTTCGAGCCAGTGCGCGAGCACGGCTTCCTTCGTCGGAAAGTGGTTGTACAGCGTGCGCTTCGCGACATCGGCCTCGGCGGCGATCTGCTCCATCGTGACAGCCTCGTAGCCGTGCGCGTCGAACAGGCGCGCGGCGGTGGCGGCGAGATGCGCGAGCATCTGGATGCGCTTGCGTGCGCGGCGGCCCGGATCGTCGGTCTGAATCGGCATGGTGGGGGATTGGCTGAAAATGCACGAATTACATTAGTATACGACGTGCATTTTTGTGAATCCACCCCGTTTTCGCCGTGCAAGGAGTCGTGCATGAAGCTCGTCATCGCCACCTATGGCACCGAAGGCGATACGCGCCCGCTCGCGGCGCTTGGCCGCGCGCTGATGGACGCCGGCCACGACGTCCGGTTGCTCGCGGACGCCGCGACACTCGGGGCGGCCGCGGCGCTCGGCGTGCCGTCGGCGCCGTTGTCCGGCAAGATCCGCCGCGCGATCGCGCCGCAAGGCGCGCTGGCCGACGCGGTGCGCGGGCGCGGCGGCTTCCACGACACGTCGAAGGCGCTCGCGGCAATCGCGAATGCGAATACGGCCGCGTGGATGCGCGAAGTCGCGGATGCATCGGACGGCTGCGACGCGCTCCTCGTGTCGGGGCTTGCGTCGTTCGTCGGGCTGTCGGTCGCCGAATATCGCCGCGTGCCGGCGATCGGCACCGGCATGATCCCGATCACGCCGACCGCCGGATTCGCGTCGCCGTTCCTGCCGCCGGGGAAGGTGCCGGGCTGGCTGAATCGTGCGAGCCATCGGTTCGTGAATGCGCTGTTGTGGCAGGCGTTCCGGAACTCGACGAACGCGGCACGTGCCGGCGTGTGCGGGTTGCCGCCGCGCAAGCATGTGTGGACCGATCATCCGATGCTGTATGGCGTGTCGCCGGCGCTGCTGTCAGGCCCGGCCGACTGGCCGCCGAATGTGCGGGCATGCGGGCAATGGCGGGTCGACGGGCGTGCGTGGGCGCCGCCGTGCGATCTGTCGGCGTTTCTCGAATCGGGCGATCCGCCCGTGTACATCGGCTTCGGCAGCATGGCCGGCTTCGACCGGGCCGCCATGGCCGACGCGCTGACCCGTGCGCTCGCGGGCCGGCGCGCGCTGTTCTATCCGGGCTGGAGCGGCATCGAGGCGTCGATGCTGCCGGCACACGTTCGCGTGATCGGCGACACGCCGCACGACTGGCTGTTTCCGCGCGTATCGATGGCGATTCATCATGGCGGGTCGGGCACCACGCATTCGGCCGCACGGGCCGGCATTCCGTCGGTCGTCGTGCCGTTTGCGGGCGATCAGTTCTTCTGGGCGAACCGGTTGCAGCGGCTCGGCGTGGCCGATGCGCCCGTGGCGGGACGGCGCGTGGATGCCGCCGCGCTGGCGCGGGCCATTGCGTTCGCCGAACGGAGCGAGACGCAGGCGCGCGCGACGGAGCTTGGCACGCGCATCGCGCAAGAGGACGGTCTGGCGCTGGCCGTCAGCGCGATCGAACGATGGGCGCGTGCCGGTGCGCGGTGAACCCGCGCACCGGCATCAGAAATGCCCGGTGAACCGGTAACGGCTGCCCGGGTGCCACAGATTGGCGACCGACGCGACCAATCCCTGCGACCACGTGCGCCGATGCAGCATCAGGCATGGTTCGCGGTCGTCCATCGTCAGGTGGCGGCGCGTTTCGGCGTCGGGCATCGCGGCCTCGATCCGGTACTCGACGCGCTGCAGCGGCGCGACGCGCGTCAGGTACTGGTTCGGCGTCGTCGTCGTGAAGTCCTGCAGCGCGTATTCCGGCGCGCAGGCCGGATTGACCCAGCGTTCCTCGAGCTGCACGGGCGTGTCGTTCTCGAAATGCAGCACGCGCGAATGAAAGATCGGGCGGCCGGTATCGAGCTGCAGTTCGTCGGCGAGCTTCGCGTCGGCGACGGCCGCGCCGACCTGCAGCACCTGCGCGCGATAACCGTGGCCGCGCGCGGCGACTTCGTCCGAGATGCTGCGGATCGCGACGAGCGTCGATTCGTATTTCGGCGACGCGACATACGTGCCGGAGCCGCGCGTGCGCGTGAGCACCTGCTCGGCCGTCAGCTCGCGCAGCGCGCGGTTGACGGTCATCCGCGCGACGTTGAATTCGCGCGCAAGCTCGTTCTCCGACGGCACCTGGTCGCCTTCCGCCCATTCGCCGGCATGGATGCGCGCGAGGATGAAGTCCTTGATTTCCTGATAGATCGGTGTGGTCATGGGATCACGATTCCAGAGTCGGCAGCGGCCCGCCGCCGAATGCCGATCCGGCGCGCGCCCGGCGCCGAGTGTACCGGTTTCGCGGACGCGCCGGCCCGGATGCCCCGAATGATCCCTGTTCGGCCGGCGCGCGTCCATGCGGGATTGCACAGAGCGGCCGGCCCGCGACAGCCGGCGCGCGGTCAGAACCGATGCCGGATGCCGACCGTCGCGACGACCTGCGTATTCGTCGACGATGCCGCGAGCCCCGTCACGTTCGCGAACCCGAGCGTCGCGCCCGACGGCACGCCGAACTGGTGCTGGTACACGGTTTCCGCATACACGTCGGTGCGCTTGCTCAGCGCGTAATCGGCCATCAGCGTCACCTGCTGCCATTTCGGCCGGTGGCTGCCGGCCGCGTCGTCGTAGCGGCCGTCGGTGAACGTATAGGCGCCCGCGAGCGAGACGGCCGGCGTCAGCGTATAACGCGCGTTGACCTCGTAGTTGTCGAACCGCAGCGCATTCAGTGCACCGGGCAGCGACGACGCGGCCGTTTCGTCGAACATCGAATGCGTCCACAGCGCGCCAACCGTCAGCCGGTCGAACGCGTAGCTGCCGCCGGCGCCCATCACGCGCTGGCGCACGGCCGGGAAGTTCGCGCCGTCGTTGGTCGACAGCGCGCCGCTCGCCGTCAGCCCGCCGCGATCGAGCTGCAGGTAAGCGGCGCCGAGGCTGACCGGCCCGTTCGCATACGACACGCCCGCGCTGTACGCGCGGTTATTCGCGAAGCCGCCGGCCGCGTTGCTGAACCCGTACAGGCCGCCGAACTGCCAGCCCGCGAGCGTCGGGCTCGTGTATTTCACCGCGTTGTCGATGTAGAACGAATCGTCGATGTTGTCGTTGTCGAACGGGTGCGACGCGAGGTTGTTGCCGTCGCCGTTGTTGGCCATCGCGAGCGGGCCGAGATAGTCGACCACGGCGTCGTACTGGCGGCCGAGCGTCAGCGCGCCGTATCGGTCGCTCTGCAGGCCGACGTACGCGCGGCGCCCGAACATCGTGTTCTTGTAGGACTGCGTGCCGTTGTTCAGGTTGAAGCCGTTCTCGAGGCGGAACAGCGCATGCAGGCCGCCGCCGAGATCCTCGTTGCCGCTCAGGCCGAAGACCGTGTTCGACAGCAGGCCGCTGCCTTGCTGCCACGCGCTTTTGCCCGACTGGTTGTTCGTATAGGCGATACCGGCATCCAGCATCCCGTAGAGCGTGACGCTGCCTTGCGCATGCGCGGCGGCGCCGAAGAACGCGAGGGAGAGGGTGCCGACGACTGCTTTTTTCATTGCGTGTGCTTCCTGGAAAGGCCCGTCGAGACGGGAACGACGATTCGCCGCGCGGGTCCGTGCGGATCCGCGCGTTCGAATCGATGAAAGGCGCGTGACGCGAGTCACGCGCGGCGGCGAACGCCGGTTAGTGCTGCAACAGGCGGATCGTGCCGAACTCGGCGGCCGGCAGTTCGCGCAGGATCGACAGGATGGCCGGCGACGCCTGCGATCGCGCGACTTCGAACTCGATGCACGCGCGCCCGGTGCGGCGGTCGATCACGGCCGTATAGAAATTGAGCGCGGCGCCGACGGCCCGATGCAGCTGGCGCCGCACGGCCGCGAGGTTGTCCGATTCGACGCGGATCGACAGCAGCACGAGGTCGTCGTCGGGACACGTGCGCCGCGAACGCACGGGCAGCAGATCGTGTGAAGCGGCGGATTCGGTTCTGGTCGGTTTCATGCATGCATCCCCGGGTCGCCTCGTGCCGTGCAGCGTGGCGATCTCGTCTTTGACATGACGCCCATTCTAGGAATCGCGGTGACGATACGGTGTATAGACTCGCGCCGGGCCTGAAAAGAACGCATAAAAACGGCATTGGCCGGCCCCGGATCGATCCCCGCGATGCGTCGACGCGCCCCGCCCTCGGCCGTGGCACCCGTTGACGGAGCTGCTGTCCGGTTACCGGCTGGTCGGGTTGGGAAGCGGACGGCATGCGGCACGAGGTCTAGACAGGTTTCGCGCGGCTCCAGGCTGGGGCAGTCTGCCGCGAGAAAGCCTTCATTCAACATCGTGTAATCGTTAATTAATTGAAAGTTAAGGAAAATTCCGGACCACGACCATAATCAGCCGACAATTAGAGATAAACACGGATTGCTGGCACCTTCCCGAAAAAGGCAAAGTTGTATGTACAACTTGGAGCGCCGCCGAAAGGGGCATATCCGGGTTGGAAGGGTTCGCGGCGGGCAGTCCGGCCGGAACCCGGCCCAGTTCGCCTTTGACAGGAACACGATGAAGAAACTCGCGCTCAGTATTGCCCTTGCCTGCATCGCGGTCGGTGCTCACGCCAAGGATTGGTCGACGATCCGGTTCGGCGTCGACGCCAGCTACCCGCCGTTCGAATCGAAGGATGCAAGCGGCAAGGTCGTCGGCTTCGACGTCGATCTCGGCAACGAGATCTGCGCCCGCCTGAAGGCGAAATGCGTATGGATCGAGAACGACTTCGACGGGATGATCCCGGCGCTGAAGGCGAAGAAATTCGACGGCGTGCTGTCGTCGATGTCGATGACGCCGGCGCGCGCCGAGCAGATCGCGTTCTCCGACAAGCTGTTCAACACGCCGACGCGCCTCGTCGCGAGGAAGGGCGCGAATCTGCAGCCGACGGCCGAATCGCTGAAGGGCAAGTCGGTCGGCGTCGAGCAGGGCACGATCCAGGAAACCTATGCGAAGGCCTACTGGGCACCGAAGGGCGTGCAGGTCGTGCCGTACCAGAACCAGGACGGCGTGTACCAGGACCTGATGTCGGGCCGTCTCGACGCGGCGCTGCAGGACGCGGTGCAGGCGGACATCGGCTTCCTGAAGACGCCGCGCGGCGCGAACTTCGCATTCGCCGGCAAGGACATCGACGATCCGAAGACGCTCGGCAACGGCGCCGGCATCGGCCTGCGCAAGGACGACGCCGACCTGAAGGCGAAGATCGACCATGCGATCGCCGACATCATCAAGGACGGCACGTACAGGAAGCTCGAGAAGAAGTACTTCGCGTTCGACGTCTACGGCGGCTGAACGTCCATGCGGCGCGCATCGGTTGTGGCGCGCCGCGTTAGTGACCGGGTGCAACCCGCGTCGCGCGATGCGTCCGACTTGATGAGCAGCGTGCATCAGGTTGTGCGCAGATATCGTTTGATACACGGCTAATGGCTATTGACAATCCAGCCACCTCGCTCTGGACCCCACATATGATCTTCCAAGGATTTGGCCCGCTGCTGTGGGCCGGCACGGTCGAGACCGTGAAGCTCGCGGTGCTGTCGCTCGCCGCGTCGCTCGTGCTGGGCCTCATCGGCGCGAGCGCGAAACTGTCGACGAACCGCATGCTCAAGTCGATCGGCACCTTCTACACGACGCTGATCCGCGCGGTGCCGGACCTCGTGCTGATGCTGCTGCTGTTCTACGGGATCCAGATCCTGCTGAACAACTTCACCGACATGCTTGGCTGGGACCAGATCGACATCGACCCGTTCGTGGCGGGCGTCATCACGCTCGGCTTCATCTACGGCGCGTACTTCACCGAGACGTTTCGCGGCGCGTTCCTCGCGGTGCCGCGCGGCCAGCTCGAAGCCGGCTTCGCGTACGGGATGAGCGGCTGGCGCGTGTTCCATCGCATCCTGTTTCCGCAAATGATGCGCTTCGCGCTGCCCGGCATCGGCAACAACTGGCAGGTGCTCGTCAAGGCGACCGCGCTCGTGTCGATCATCGGCCTGGCCGACGTCGTGAAGGCGTCGCAGGACGCGGGCAAGAGCACGCTCGATTTCTTCTTCTTCACGCTGGCTGCGGGCGCGATCTACCTCGCGATCACGACGGTGTCGAACGTCGTGCTGCATCACCTCGAGAAGCGTTATTCCGTCGGTGTCCGGAGGCTCGCACTGTGATCGAACTCGTCAGCCAGTACTGGCAAAGCTATCTCTATTCCGACGGCTACCGCTTCAGCGGCCTCGCGATCACGCTGTGGCTGCTGGTCGTGTCGATCGCGCTCGGTTTCGCGCTCGCCGTGCCGCTCGCGATCGCGCGTGCGTCGTCGAACCGCTGGATCTCGGGCCCCGTCTGGCTCTACACGTACGTGTTCCGCGGCACACCGCTCTACGTGCAGTTGCTGATGTGCTACACGGGCATCTACAGCCTGCAGGTCGTGCACGACCACGTGCTGCTCGACACGTTCTTCCGCAACGCGATGAACTGCACGCTGCTCGCGTTCGTGCTGAACGAATGCGCGTATGCGACGGAGATCTTCGCGGGCGCGATCAAGGCGACCTCGGCCGGCGAGATCGAGGCCGGGATGGCCTACGGGATGTCGCGCTTCAAGCTGTATACGCGCATCATCCTGCCGTCCGCGCTGCGCCGCTCGCTGCCGAGCTACAGCAACGAAGTGATCCTGATGCTGCACGCGACGACACTCGCGTTCACCGCCACCGTGCCCGATATCCTGAAGGTCACGCGCGACGTCAATTCGGCGACTTACATGTCGTTCCAGGCCTACGGCATCGCTGCCGTGCTGTATGCCGCCGTCGTGTTCACGCTCATCTGGGCGTTCCGCAAGCTCGAGACGCGCTGGCTCGCGTACCTCGCGCCGCGCAGCCATTAACGCATCCGCACGATTCGCAACGAAGGACCCAGCATGTACAAGCTTACCGTTGACAACCTGCACAAGAAATTCGGCGACAACGAGGTGTTGAAGGGCGTGTCGATGAAGGCGAAGGCCGGCGACGTGATCAGCATCATCGGTTCGAGCGGCTCCGGCAAGAGCACGTTCCTGCGCTGCATCAACTTCCTCGAGCAGCCGTGCTCGGGGCAGATCACGATCGGCAGCGAGCCGATCCAGACCACCCGCGACCGCAACGGCGCGCTGCGCGTGGCCGACCAGAAGCAGCTGCAACGGATGCGCACGAAGCTGTCGATGGTGTTCCAGCACTTCAACCTGTGGGCGCACATGACGGTGCTCGAGAACGTGATCGAGGCGCCGATGGCCGTGCTCGGGATCGGCAAGGACGAAGCGATCGCACGCGCGCGCACGTATCTGGAGAAGGTCGGGCTCGCGCCGCGCGTCGAGGGCATGTATCCGTCGCACCTGTCGGGCGGCCAGCAGCAGCGCGTCGCGATCGCGCGTGCGCTCGCGATGGAGCCGGAGGTGATGCTGTTCGACGAACCGACGTCGGCGCTCGATCCCGAACTGGTGGGCGAAGTGCTGAAGGTGATGCAGAAGCTCGCCGAGGAAGGCCGCACGATGGTCGTCGTCACGCACGAGATGGGCTTCGCGCGCAACGTGTCGAATCACGTGATCTTCCTGCATCAGGGGAAGATCGAGGAGGAAGGCGATCCGCAGGAGATTCTCGTGAATCCGAAGAGCGAGCGGCTCGGGCAGTTTCTGTCGGGGCGCTTGAAGTAGGAGACGGCTTCATAAAGGCCCCGTGGGATCGGTCTCGCGCGGCGTTCAGGCGAGCAGGCGGCGCTCGAACGGGTAGTCGGACAGCAGTTCGAGCTGGCCGTCGTCGCGGACGTAGACCTGTTCCTCGAGCTTCACGCCTTCGCCTCCGTCCTCGTGGCCGATGTAGCTCTCGATGCACAGCGTCATGCCGGGTTCGATCACGCCGTCGTAGCCCTTTGCATCGTTGTCCTCGCGATGACAGATATACGGGTATTCGCCTGTCATCCCGACGCCGTGGGCCAGCGCGAAATAGCGGCGTGCGCGATACGGCTGCGGGATCTGCCACGCCTTCGCGATGAATTCCTGGAACGTGGTGCCGGCCCTTACGTTCTCCATGTTCGTGTGGATCTGCTCATAGGCGAGGCGGTACAGCGTCTTTTGCGCGGCGGACGCGGGACCGTCGCCGCAAAGAAAAGTGCGCGAGAAATCCGCGTAGTAGCCGAAGCGGCCCACCACGTCGGTATCGAGCCCGACCAGTTCTCCCGCCTGGATCTTGCGTGGGCTGCTTTCCTGGAACCATGGATTCGTGCGCGGGCCCGAGCTTATCAAGCGGGTCTCGACATAGTCACCGTCGGTCTCGATCACATGCTGATGCAGGTACGACCACAGCTCGTTCTCGCTGATGCCGGGCACGAGGGCGGCCTCGAGCTTGCGCACACCCGCTTCCGCCGCGCGCAGTGACGCGCGGATCATCTTGATCTCGTTCGGCACCTTGATTGCACGGGCGCGTTCGAGCGGCTCCTGGGCGTCCGAAATCTCATAGCCGCGCGCTTGCAACGCAAATGCGGCCGCCGATGTCGCACTTTCGATCGCGATCCGCTTGCCGCCACCGCACGAGCGAACCAGATCGTCAATCTCGTCCGCCCAGCGCTCCGTGATCTGACGCAGCATGTCGTCACAAAAGTAGTACGAAATCGCGGTCGCGGGCCGGACTTCATCCACGGTATCGAGTCCGTCGGCCAGGAATTCGCATCCCGCGTATTCGAACAGCACGACTTTTCCCTCGGCCGGCACGAACAGATAGCGTGCGGGATTGCGCATCGAATACACCTGCATGTTGCGAGAGCCGGTGGCGTATCGCATGTGGGTAGGGTCGAACAGGATAGCGGCGGTCAGGTCGCGTTTCTTCAGTTCGCGGCGAACCGCGGCAAGCCGGTCGCGCTGGATCTGGGCGATTTCGTCGGCGGTAGGCTCGCAATCTTCCGGGCGGTGAGTCGGTCGAAGCATCGTCATGATGGCAGGGGTAACGTTATAAGTGTCAGTACAGCGAAGTAATGGGATGGGTCTACCCATCGGGAAATCGCATCGTCAGTCGACCAGGTTGTCCGCGCGGACCAGTGTCTGTTCGGCTTCCAGATGTATTTCGGATACGCGGCCGTACAGCTGGCGGGTTCGCTCGAGGCGGCCGACCACCCCGGGCTTCTTCGAATAGGCGAAGATCGTAGTGTGACGATCGATGTCGCCGCGCACCTGGGTCACGCGGTGCAGCGAGAAACGGCCCTTGAACAGTTGCAGATCGCCCGGCTGCAGCGTAATCACGCTGATCGGCGTGCGCGTCTCTCCGCGCACCACTGCGCCGACCGCATCGTAGTTTTCACCCTCGGGCGACCGGATGTTCGGGCAGTACTCGAAATCGCCGCCTGCCGTGGGCTGCTGCGTCATCATCGACACGATGAATTCGTTGGTGTCGTAGTGCCACGGCTGTTCGGTGCCGGGCGGCATGACGTTCTGAACCAGTCCGGCGTACGGGTCCGCGTATTCCCAGATCTGCGTTTCGCCGAGACATGCAGCGACGAATTGCTTCATCGCACGCGCCACGTAAATCCGGTGAACGATTGCATCGGCCGGGATCACGTCGCGCGTGACGAAGCCGCTCGTGCGATCCATAAAGATGCGGCGCGGATCCGTGGCGGGCAACGACGGATCGTCGGCGGTGAAATACGCATTGACCTTGCGGCTCGAGAAATAAGTTTTTTTCGCGAAGCCGAGCCCTTCGACGCGCGCCTGTTCCAGTGCGGTGGGGCGCAGGAAGCCGCGCAACACCGCGCTGCCGCTGGCGGTCAGCTGGGCCCGGCACGTTGCGAGCAGGTCGCGCATTCCGGCGTGCCCGGGGTCATGCAACGGATAGTGGTCGGTATCGACGATGTCGCTCAGATCAGTACATTCTGCGTCGGCGAGAGGCGGGCTTGCTTGCACGGTTGGCTCCAGTTTCGAGGGGTGAGGCGTTTGTGGCCTGAATTGTTTTCGACAACAATCGGCCTATCGATGCGTCAATGATTCGATCGAAAAATTCCCTTGGATAACGAGTAATTTCGATGACTGACATCAGCGAACCCGATTGGTCTCAACTCAGCTCGCTCGACGGAGAACTGGTGCGCGCGTTCATCACGGTGGTCGACAGCGGCGGTGTGACCGCCGCAGCCAGGCAGATGCACCGGACGCAATCGACGATCAGCCTTCGCATCCGTACGCTCGAAGAGCGGCTGGAAACGCACCTGTTTCTGCGCGACAGTCGCCGTCTGGCATTGTCGCGAGACGGGGAAAACTTCCTGATCCATGCGCGCCGCATCATTCAGGTGCAGAACGAAGCGATAGCGGCACTCAAACGCACGAGCGCTCATGGCGTGATTCGCTTCGGCTTGCCTGAGGATTACGCGGAGCTCTGGTTGCCCGATCTGCTCGAAAAGTTCTATCGCCTGCGGCCGGATGCGCGCCCGCATATCGATTGCAGAATGTCGCTGGAGCTGATCGAGCGCCTGCAGGCGGGCGAACTCGATCTGGCACTGGTCGTCAGGCACGGCGCGCAAAGCGGTGGGCGTCATCTCGGCCGCGAGGACGTGGTGTGGGCCGCGCATCGCGATTTCGTGTTACCGGGCGGCGCGTCCGTGCCGCTCGCGCTGTTTCCGGAAACATGCTGCTACCGTCAGCGTGGACTCGCGGCACTGGCGGCACTCGGGCGGCAGTATCACGTGATCTACACGAGCCAGAGCCCGACCGGCATCAAGGTCGCCGTCAATCACGGTGCGGCGGTGACGATCATCGACCGCTGCACGCTGCCCGCGAACTGGCGCGTGCTGGACATGGAAGACGGCTTGCCGGCGCTGCCGCCCGCAGATCTCGAGCTGCTGCGCTCACCCGGCAGTCGCAATCCTGCAGCCGACGATCTGGCTCTGCTGATCGAGACGATGGTCGAGGAGCGCCGCCGCGCGGCGAGCGCGCCGTCGCCGGCCTGAATGATCGTGCATCGCATCCCGTAGCCTCGCGGGAGCCGGGCCCAACGCAACGACGCGATCGTTCGGCCTCTCCGATGGTCCCTATCGGAATTCCTCGCTGTCAAAACGAAATTGGCGCAATAAATATATCTGTGAGCGAACGGATGACCGTTGCCACGGATGCCGGTGTCCGCGCGATCGCTCCCGCCCGGTTCCATCGGCCGCGTTATGCCTTGCCTCAGTGCATTCCCCATTCAATAGGAGCCCTTCTCATGATCCTGTCGTTGCTTGCCCGCCTGTTTATTGTCACCATGCGTCGCCCGGTACTCGGGCGGTTCATGCTTTTCTTCGCGCTATCGGTTTCGGCGTCGGCGCACGCCGCCGGCAACGGAACGGTGGTGATCGGAGTGAACAACTGGGCCGAGAATATCGCGGTCGCGAATCTGTGGAAGGCGCTGCTTGCGGAAAAAGGCTACGACGTCACGCTGCAGTCGGGCGACAAGGCGATCATCTATAACGGCGTCGCGCAGGGCAAGCTCGATCTGACGTTCGAAGTCTGGCTGCCATCCGCGGACGGCCCGCCGTACGATGCGATCAAGTCGCGCGTCGAGAAGATCGGCCCGTGGTTTCCCCGCGCTCAGCTGGGCCTCGCGGTGCCCGATTACGTCGCGATCGACAGCATCGACCAGTTGAACGCACATGCCGCCCAGTTCAGCCACGACGGCAAGCCGACGATTTTCGGCATCGAACCTGGCAGCGGCCTGATGAAACTGACGGGCGAGGCGCGCACCGCTTATGCGCTCGACGCGACTGTGTTGCCGTCATCGGAGGCTGCGATGTTGCTCGCGCTGGATCGCGCGGCAAAGCGTCGCCAGCCGATCGTCGTCACGCTGTGGAATCCGCATTGGGTGTGGGCGAAGTATCCGATGCACTACCTGAAAGACCCGAAGCAGGTGTTCGGTCAACCCGATGCGATCTATGCAATCGCGAAGGCCGGCTTCAGTCAGACACGTCCGGATGTCGCGCGCTGGCTCGGTGCATGGAAGATGGACGACCAGACGCTCGGCTCGCTGATGAACGATATCCGTGCCGCCGGTGAATCCGATCCGCAGAAGGGTGTCGCGCGATGGATCGCGTCGAATCGCGCCCGGGTGGGTGAATGGCTACGCTAAGAGCCGGTTTCTCGAAGACTGCTTTGCATGCCGGGTATTCCTGCGGATCAGGCGGCAACCCAGTTTGAGAAACGCGCCATGAATGTCGGCGCGGCGATGATCGCGCAAACGCTGCTGACGGGCAGGGCTGCGCACGCGGGCGTCGCGCCGCTGCAAACTGGAACGCTAAATGCTTGTCACGCGTGATCCTTTCGATGAAGGAGCACAGCGATGAGCGAGCAGACCACCACCGCTTTTTCCCACGTGAAGCCGCAGGACACCGCCTATCAAGGCGAGGGCCTGCGCGACTTCTTCCTGTACCGCGATCTCGGCATCGCGGCCGCGACGAACGGCAAGGTCGTCGCGCAACTCGTCAGGGCAAACCATGCACCGGAGGCGGGCACCGGCTGGCACCGTCACGAGGCCGAGTTCCATATCGTGATCATGCTGAAGGGCTGGGCACGCTTCATGTATGGCGAACAGGAAACGCTGGTAGCCGCCGGCGACTGCGTGCACCAGGCGCCGGGGATCGTCCACTACCTGTTCGACTATTCGCCGGACATGGAGTACCTGGAGATCGTCGGGCCCGCCGATTTCAAGTCGATCGACGTCGACGGGCCGTGCGCGGTACCCGCGCCGACGCCGTGGGGCGAGGCGGGCGCATAGCTTGCCGGGTTTCCGGCGCGCGCCGGGCGCATGCTCGAGACCAACCGCCTTCGGGCGGTTTTTTATTGAGCTGTGGACTGCTGCGACCCGCCTCCCGCTTCGGAACGTTGCTTCGAATTCCAAACCGTTGCGGCGCTGAAGATCCGGAAAGAATAGAAAGACATTCGTCAGCTTCGGGCGCCGATTCGCGACGCGATGTCAAAGATCGTCAATTGCGCGGCCGCGCGGTGCACGGCCGGTCGACGACCGGCGTTAAGGAGTGACCAGCCGGATCACCGGCTGATTTATCCGGGAGAGTTTCACCATGAACCGCATCGCGAAGATCCTGACGGCAACCGCACTGGCTTGCGCCGTGCTCGTGCCGGCACTGGCCGAAGCGCATTCGCACCGCGTGTGCCATTTCGATCATCACCACCATCGCGTGTGCCGCTGGGTGCGGTAACCGTGGCTTTGCCCGGGGATGCCCGGGACGTTTTCATCATTCAGGCAAATCAGGAGAGGACCATGAAAAAAACGATGTTGATCGCCGCGCTGGTCGCCGGCATGGGTGTGTCGATCGGTGCGTTCGCGCAGGTTCCGGCCAGCGCGCCGGCCGGCACGACCGGGCTGTGCAAGGACGGCTCGTTCTACTCGGGCGCATCGAAGAAGGGCGCCTGTGCGGGCCACAAGGGTGTGAAGACGTGGTACGGCGCATCGGCCGCCGCTGCAGCGAGCGCACCGGCCGCGGCGCCGGCCACGGCGGCGTCCGCCGCGCCGGCATCGGGCACGGCACCCGCGAAGAGCGCCGCCGCGACGACGGCAGCCGCGCCGGGCGGCGGTGCGGGCAAGGTATGGGCGAACGACAGCACGAAGGTCTACCACTGCTCGACCGACAAGTACTACGGCAAGACGAAGCACGGCAGCTACATGTCGGAAGCCGACGCGAAGGCGAAGGGCTACCACGCGTCGCACGGCAAGGCCTGCTCGTAACGCGCGGTGCCGGCGCGCGAGTGCCTTCGCTCGCGCGTCGTCCGAACGCCGCAGCAAACGTCGCCCCGCCTCTTCGGCGGGGCGATTCGTTTGCGGCGACGCGCACGCTCAGTGCGCGTGATGCGATCGTGTTTCCGTCGTTGCGTCGCTCCCGGTTGCGCGCGCATCGAGCAGGGCGCGCAGCGTGACGTAGTGGGTGCCGCTTGGGTCGCCTTCCGCATTCGCGGTGCGATCGTACGGCTCGTTGTCGTGGATCGTCGCCCGCACGATCGGATAGATCTGCGTTTCCCACCGGCTGCCGTTGAACACGCCGTAGTGCCCCACACCCGTCTGAACGTGGTGCGTCTTCAGATACGACGGTAACCCCGAACACAGTTCCTGCGCGGCCACCGTCTGGCCCACCGCGCAGATATCGTCCTTCTCGCCTTCGACCGTCAACAGCGCGGTGCGATGAATCGCCGCCGGTTCGACGAGCCGGTCGCCGACCGTCAGCTCCCCGCGCGCGAGCGCGTATTGCTGGAACACCTTCTCGACCGTTTCCAGATAGAACTCCGCGGTGAGGTCGGCCGTCGCGAAATATTCGCCGTAGAAATGCCGCAGCGTGTCGGCTTTCGCCGGGTCGCCTTTCGCGCGCTGGTAGTACAGATCGGCGAACGACGCCGCGTGCCGGTCCGGGTTCATCGACATGAACGCGCCGACCTGCACGAAGCCCGGATACACGCACCGCTGCGCGCCGACGAAGCCCGCCGGCACGACGCTGATCAGGTTGCGCGCGAACCATTCGATCGGCTGGCTCGTCGCGAGCGCGTTGACCTTCGTCGGATTCACGCGGCAGTCGATCGGGCCGGCCATCAGCGTCAGGCTCGCGGGCTGCGCCGGATCGCCGCCGGCCGCCATCAGCGAAACCGCCGCGAGCGCGGCGACCGTCGGCTGGCAGATCGCGAGCACGTGCGCGTCCGGGCCGATCTGGCGGATGAAGTCGATCACGTGCGCCACGTATTCGTCGAAGCCGAAGCGCCCGGCCGTCAGCGGGATGTCGCGCGGGTTGTGCCAGTCGGTGATGTACACGTCGTGATCGGCCAGCATCGTCTGCACGGTGCCGCGCAACAGCGTCGCGAAGTGTCCGGACATCGGCGCGACGATCAGCACGCGCGGCTGGCGTGCGACGGGCCGCGCCTTGCGGAAGTGCAGCAGCGTCGCGAAGGGCGTGACGGCCGCCGCTTCCTCGACGATCGGCACCGTGTCGCCGTCGACGGCGATCGATTCGATTCCGAACGGCGGACGCCGGTGCGAGAATGCGCAGCATTCGAGCAGTTCGCACAGCGCGTCGAGCATGCGGCCGGTCGGCGTCGACGTCGAGGGCGGCCACAGCGACATCGTCGCACGGGTGGCGGCCGCCCATGCGCGCGCCGGGCGCACGCATTCGGCAGACCATTGGTAAAACGGATAGGCAAGCAGGTTCATGGCCGTCGCTCGTTGCGCCGCGTTGCAAGGAACGAGGCAAGCCGTGTGCCAGCATGCGGCTGGCACGCGCGTTGCACGCGGTTCGGAAACGCGGCGGCGCGGGCGGCGCAAGACGACGGGCAGGTGCGGTCGATGCGTGGCCGCACCGCTCCGGCGTGCGATGCGTGTCGCGACACCGTGCGGCGCTGCGCCAGTTCGGCGAATGGGCCGCACAGGCGTGGTGCGGATCACGGCGTGATGCATCCGTTTCGGTGCAGGGGCACGAACGGCAACCAGCAGGGAGCAACATGGAATCCACCGGACTGACGACGCTGACCATCAGCAGCCGCAATTACTCGTCGTGGTCGATGCGCGGCTGGCTGCTCGCGAAGCTGAGCGGCCTCGCGTTCGAGACGGTCAGCGTGCCGATCGATGCGGCGTCGCGCGCGGAACTGCTGTTGCTGTCGCCGTCGATCCTCGTGCCGTGCCTGACGCATGACGGCAGCAAGGTATGGGATACGCTCGCGATCGCCGAGTACCTGAACGAGATCCGGCCGCAGGCGCGGCTGCTGCCCGACGACCGGCATGCGCGCGCACATTGCCGCTCGATCTGCGGCGAGATGCATTCCGGCTTCAGCGCGTTGCGCTCCGCGCTGCCGATGAACCTGCGCGCGCATTTTCCCGGCTTCCGGATCTGGTCACGCGCGCAGCACGATATCGAGCGGATCGTCACGATCTGGCGCGAGTGCCTCGCCGCGTACGGGGGCCCCTGGCTGTTCGGCGCGCAGATCGGGATCGCCGATGCGATGTACGCGCCGGTCGTCACGCGCTTCCTGACCTACGACGTCAAGCTCGAGCCGGACATCGCCGAATACTGCATGCGCGTGCTCGCGCAGCCGTTCGTCGCGGAATGGATCGATGCGGCGAAGGCCGAGCATGAAGACATCGACGAACTCGACATGGAGTTCTGACGCACACGGCCGCCGTACGCTTTCAATTTCACTACACGCGCAAGCGGCGAAACGAACATTCGACGCGCTTGCGCCACTCGCAAACGTTTTACCTTGATTTCGGTCGGAAACGAGGACGAATTCCCTAAAGGATGTTGAGCCCAATGACGTAAACGAGTCACGGGGACGACTCGCGATCGCGCGCTTTCGACGGGCGACGCGCAGTCCGCAACAACCAGCGCAGCAGGGGAATCGACTTGAATCGTCAGCAATCGTGGACGCGTACGGCGGCGCCCGGAGAAATCATTTATTCCGAGGGCTTCGCCGGCGAGCCCGTCATCTTCCTCATTACCGACGGCAAGGTCGAGCTGTCCACGCGCTGCGACGACAAGCGCGTGATCGTCGCGACGCTCGGCCGCGGCGAGTTCTTCGGCGAATCGGCGCTGCTCGCGGCCGAGCCGCGCGCGCATACCGCGAAGGCGCTGTCGTTCTGTCAGCTCACGGTCGTGCCGGCCGGCATGCTTGACGATGAAATCGAGCGCGTGTCCGCGCTGCTGCGCCATATCGTGCGAACGATGATCCGCCGCGTGAAGCGCAAGGACGACCAGCTTGCGACTTACACGCATGCCGACTTCATGCCGGGCGTGCTGTCGTATGCGCACGTGCTGTCGCTGATGGCGGGCGCCGACACGCGCGACGCGGGCGATACATGGGCGCGCCGGCCGATGCAGGCGCATGCCGCCGAAGCTTCCGTGCCGCTCGCCGAGGTGATCCGCAAATGCCGCGCGATTGCCGGCCACTCGCGCCCGCACGTGCTCGCGATGCTGCGCCGCATGGAAAAACTCAATCTCGTCACGATCGAAGCCGCGCAATCCGACGGTGCCGGCGGTGCCGTCGACTACGCGGCTTCGTCGGACGCGCGCCAGGTCGTCACGTTCGACGCCGCGCGCATCATCGATCGCGCGCAGCAGGTCGCCGATCACGATCTCGACCTGTCGATCAACAGCGAACTCGAACTCATCGAACTGGCCGATCTCGAATCGCTGATCGGCGTCGACAAGACGCTGCTGCTCAACAAGCTGTCGAACGGCGAGATCGCCGACGAAGTGTTCGCGTTCCGCAAATCGAAGGTGCTCAGTTACGTCGAGCAGAAGGGCGTTGCGTACTTCTCGCGGCGCAACGCGCGGCGCGGCGGCGACGTGCGCGCGCTGGAGGATCTCGTGTGGGTCGACCAGCGCACGTTGTTCGACGTGATCAGCGCGTTCGACACGTACGATCTCGCGAAGCTGATCGCGAACCTCGACGATCGCGCGGTGGCCGACAAGCTGTTTTCCGTGATGACCGAGGCGCGGCGCAACGAGGTGTCATGGGTGATGCGCCGCGAGATCAAGCTCGACCCGATCGAGGTCGAGGAAATCGAGCAGCGCGTGCTGGATGCCGTGCGTGCGGCGAAGGCGCCTGCGGCGGGCGTGGCGCCGGTGGCGTCCACGTCGTCGTCGGATGCATGAGACGGGGAGGCGTATGGATCTGTTGACCCTGGCCGGTGTGGTGCTCGGCGGCGCGGCGATCGTGTTCGGTTTCGCGCTGGAAGGCGGTCATTTCTCGATGCTGTTCCAGTTCGAGGCGCTCGTGATCGTGCTCGGCGGCACGCTCGGCGCGGTGATGATCCAGAACACGTGGGCGCGCTTCTTCGACGCGGTGAAGCAACTGCGGCTCGCGTTCGTGCGCGCGCGCGAGGTCGATCGCAAGAACCTGTCCGACCTGCTCGAATGGGGCGACCGCGCGAAGCTCGACGGGCTGCTCGCGTTCGAGTCGATGGACGTGAGCGGCATTCATCCATTCGCGCGCCGCGGGCTCGAACTGCTGGCGAACGGCGTGTCGACCGCCGTGCTCGAGGATGCGTTGCAGCGCGAACTCGATGCGTACGAGCGCAGCCGCCTCGCCGCCGTGCGCGTGTGGCAGCAGGCCGGCGGCTATGCGCCGACGTTCGGCATTCTCGGCTCGGTGCTCGGGCTCGTGCAGGTGACGAGCCATATTCTCGAACCGGCGCAGCTTGGGCCGGGCATCGCGGTGGCGTTCGTCGCGACGCTGTACGGGCTCGCGTTTGCAAACCTCGTGTTCCTGCCGCTGTACGGCAAGCTGCGTGCGCAGATCGACAGCGAGATGCGGTTCCGCAAGCTGTATCTCGACGGTTTGCTCGCGATTTCGCGCAGGGAGTCGCCGCACACGATCGAAACGCGCCTGACCGGCGACGTGCGTGGGCGGGCGGCCGAATCGCTTGCTTGATGGACGTGTGCGCGTTCAGGTGCCAGCGCCATATGACGAACCGGGATTCTCGACCGCATGACTGCTCGAACTGACGGCGCTTCCGCTGCCGATCGCGACGATGACGAACTCGAAGGCGCGCAGTCCGGACGCTGGCTGATTTCGTACGCGGATCTCATCACGACGCTGATGGTGCTGTTTCTTGCGCTGTATGTGCCGCAGCTCGCGAAATACAACGCGCTCGATGCACGCTTCCAGACGCTAGCGCGGCAGGCCGGAAGCGCTGCCAGTGCTGCCAACGTAGTGAAACCCGACTCCGCGCCGCCGCCGTGGCTCGCGCTGCTCGATTCGTTGAAGTCGAATGGCCGGATCTCGCTGGTGAAGGCGCCGCACGGCGTCGAGATCGGCATCGATGCGAAGATCCTGTTCAATGTCGGCGATGCGCGCCTGCTGCCCGATTCGTCGCCGGTGCTGAACCAGATCGCGCAGGCACTGAGCGCGCACGCAACCGGCGACATCCTCGTCGAAGGCCACACGGACAATGTGCCGATTGCCAACGCCAAATACGAATCGAACTGGGAGCTATCGTCGGCGCGTGCGGGGAGTGTGGTGCGCTACCTGACGGAGCGCGGTGTGGCGCCGCATCGGCTGGCGGCGATCGGGCGGGCCGATACGCAGCCGCTCGTTGTGGGGGACGACGCCGCATCAAGGGCAAGGAATCGGCGCGTCACGATTTTCGTTGCGTACTGATCCGATCCTTGCGTATGGGTCGACGCTTATGTCCGCCCGTCATCAACATAACGAATCTCGCATGGTCGATATCTGAAATCAGCGATGCGATTCCGCGCGTGCATGCCGATAACCCAAACTGGCTCAGACCGAGCGGTTACCGAGGGTTCCCCATGCACTTCTGGCGCAAGCTTTCCATTCAGAACAAGCTGATTCTCAGCATGACGAGTTGCCTGCTCGTGTTTGTCGCGATTTCGAGCGGGCTCAGCGTTCGTCTGATCGGCAACGCGGTGCGCGATCGCGTCGTCCGTGAAGAGTTGCCGACCGCCGTGAACGGCATTCGTGCCGACGTGCAGCGCCAGATGGCCGGCCCGATCGCCGCGTCGCGCATTCTCGCGCGCGATGCGTTCCTGCTGCAATGGGAAGCCGACGGCGAACCCGACGCCGGCACGCGCAACTGGATCCAGCTCGCGAAGAACGTGAAGGACGAGCAGAAGGCCGCGTCCGTGCAGTGGGTGTCGGTGAAGAGCGGCAACTACTACAACGAAGCCGGCCTGCAGCGGAAGGTGACCGACAAGGATCAGTGGCTGACGCGTTTCCTGTCGTCGGGCAAGGCATTCGACGTGAACATGGATCGCGAGGTGACCGTCGGCGGCTACATGATGTTCATCAACAGCCGCGTGGAACTCGACGGCGTGCCGATCGGCGCGGCGAGCATGAGCTTGTCCGTGGATGCGCTTGCGAAGGGCATCTCGGCCTACCGGATCGGCCAGACTGGGTTCGCGTATCTCGTGCGTCCCGACGGCGCGTTCATGATGCATCGCGATACGTCGCTGATCGACGGCAAGCATTTCCTGAAGGATCAGCCAGGGCTGCCGGGCGATGCGTCGTCGACGCTGCTCGCCGGCAAGCCGTACGCGTACCTCAGTTACGACGGCGACGGCGGCGCGCGCTTCATCGCGACGTCGTTCATTCCGGAGCTGAATGCGTATGTGGTCGTCGAAGTACCGCAGGCTGAATTGCTCGGGCCGGTGACGCGGGCCATTCGCAGCGCGGCGCTGGTTGCGGCGGTGGTGGGCCTCGCGGTTGCGCTGCTGGTGATCTGGCTGGTGGGCCGTGCGATTGCCGCGCCGATTCGTCGGGCGGCGACGCTTCTGTCGGAGATCGCCAGTGGTCAGGGCGATTTGACGCGCCGGATGACGGTCGAGAGCCAGGACGAGATCGGGCAGTTGTCGGATGCGTTCAACCGGTTCGTGTCGTCGCTGTCGACGCTCGTGCACCGGATTCGCGCGGCGTCGGCGTCGATTGCGACCGGGTCGGCGCAGATTGCTTCGGGGAATGCGGATCTGAGCGAGCGTACCGAAGGGCAGTCGAGCAACCTGGAGCGGACGGCTTCGTCGATGGAAGAGATCACGGCCGTGGTGCGCAATAACACCGAGACGGCGACGACGGCCGCGAAGATGATCAACGGCGCATCGGATACGGCGGCGCGTGGCGGGCAGGTGGTGGGCGAGGTCGTGACGACGATGGAGCAGATCAGCAACGCGTCGCAGCGTATCTCCGAGATCATCGTGATGATCGACAGTATTTCGTTTCAGACGAATATTCTGGCGCTGAATGCCGCTGTGGAGGCGGCGCGGGCGGGGGAGCAGGGGCGCGGGTTTGCTGTTGTTGCTTCGGAGGTGCGAAATCTGGCGCAGCGCAGTGCGCAGGCGGCGAAGGAGATCAAGACGCTGATCGAGCATAGCGCGGGGACGGTGAATACCGGGTCGCGGCTGGTGAGCGAGGCGGGGAAGGTGATGAGCGACGTTGTCTCGCAGGTTCAAGGCGTGAGCGCGATGATGAGCGAGATTGCCGAGGCCAGCCTGGAGCAGAGTGCCGGGATCGATCAGATCGGGGATGCGGTGCAGTCGCTCGATCAGATGACGCAGCAGAATGCGGCTTTGGTCGAGGAAAGTGCGGCCGCGGCGGAGAGTTTGAAGCAGCAGGCGGCGGAATTGACCAAGTTGGTTTCGGCTTTTAAGGTGGATGCGTAAGGGGTGGTTTGGGGTTTGGGGTTGGGACGTTTCTGAGGACGGCTGCCGTGGGGCTGCGGCAGCCGTTTTGCTTGTTGGTGCCGGATTTGTGGCGATTATGGAAATGAAACGCATTTTCAGATCGAAGGGCTGAGGTGGATGTGGTGGTGTTTGTCACTGTGATTGCTGCGATGGTGGCGAAAGTCGCCGCCGGATTCTTATCTTGAGTGACATTGTTCAATAGGAAGCACAGTTTTGGTACCGGATTGTCGGGCGCATTGTCTGCGTTCGGCCAACATGCGATGGTCGCGAGAGACAACGCTCGGACATTCAGATGTCGGCAACATACTCCAAAGCGGCCATCCATCTCATTTCTCAAGTTTGGCGCGCGGTTGCCGTTGAAGCAGCTAGGGCGGTCAACCGCTAGGGCGCTAAGGGGGATTGATGGAGATACTGGACGCATATTGTGCGGAGCTCGGCAAAGTCGTTGATATCTACGATGCACAGAAAGCATACTTTGCCTTGCCGGAAAATCGCCGAAAGCGATTCATTTTTCGATGTTCCGATGATGCTTGTCGAGCAGAAAAAAACCCGCTCGTGTCAGGTGTCAACTATGACAAGTTGATCGAGGAAACCGAGAAATATCGTCAGATTCACTTTCGAGCGCCGGCCGGAAATCCGCATCTCGAAACGTGCATTTGGGTGCAGGGGCATCCGCAGCGTCGAGCTAACGGCGGTGACACTGACGGCGATCCGCACCCTCGGGTGGAGCGATCCAAGTCGACCAACGTGATCGACGTATTCCGACCGAAAACCTCTGACTCGACGGCTGATGCGCCATCCGGCAAACAGATAACCAATTCTCCAGTAGATCGCGAACCACTGGATGCGAATCCATCGTCAGGCGGCGGTGCCCGTGCACGCGATGGCTACACCAGTACGTCGCGTCTGGAACGCTTCATCGATTGCTGGGCACGGTATGAAGGCGATGAGCTCAAGGAGCATCAGGTAGTCATTGAGGGAAAAACACTCAGCTATCGTCAAGCCGTTTTACGCCCGGATTGGATTACGCCGGACGAGAACGGTCGCCGGATCGTGTACGGTGGCGCACGCGCCAAGCTTTGGCCCGAAGACGCGCCGAAGCGGCTATACATCAATTTCATGGACGAGTGCGAAAAGTTCGATGAAAACGAAGGCGGCCGTTCGCTTACGATTGACTTACCTCTGTCGCGTATTCATGCTTACGGCGGAGGCGCCTTGCTGATGAAAAAAATCGAACAGGCCCAAGCCCCTAACCATTATTTGAAAGCTTATTTTTGGGGAACAATTAATGCGCGTAATCAACGATCAGGTTACGTCGTCGAAATTGAGGCGCTCGACAATCTGGTACTCAAGGCTATCGCACGACAATCTGACTCTTGATTTTCTCCACCTCGCATAACCGTTCGTACTAAATCAATGATTTTCGCAGGCAGACCAATGGATGAAACTCAACGTTGCAGCCAACAAGAAGAGATAAGACAAGGTGATATCCTAAGCATTGAGTGTAATGATCCCTCTCAGGATTTTCCTCGCCTTGGCGTTGTCATAAACGCCGACTGCGATTTGGCGCACAAGAAGATCGACGGCACGATAGCCTTTTTGCCTTTATACTCGTTCGCAGACTACCTCACACGCTTCTGGATCCCGTCATTTGTTATCAGCCGAAAAAATGAATTAGCGGCCGAGATCGCCAGATTTTGCAAACTAGACTCCACAGCTCAAGACGATCTTCTCCGTTGGCTCGTCACAGAAGAACCCGATGCGGTATCCGATAAGCTTCAGACAACACTCGCACTAAAGCCTAAAACTTATGAAGATGTTTCTCTCCGAATGCGGAAGTTGCACCGATGCCTGCAACCTGGGGCTAAATCCCTCTCGACATTGGCGGAATTTGCGAGAGATGAGAAAGACGAGAAGACCGCTAAGCGTTACCTTAAAGAACAAATTGAAAAAGCCAAGAAGAATTTAGGGGATGGTCACTTCTTCATCAGCGATGTAAAAGGGGAGGAAGATATCGGCTTTATCGTCAGAATGCGAAGGATTTACACGCTGGATGCATCCTGCTGCTTTACCGGAGTTGCCCAGCAAAGGACTCAGACCAAACTGGGTAGTGTTAGTGCCGCCCGACTTTGTCGCCTAACGCCATTATATCAATTCAAGGTCGCACAATTGTTCGCTCATCAATTTTCTCGAATTGGGCTTCCAGATGAAACGACCGCATTGGGCGATATTGCAATCGACGACATGGCCACCAAACTTATGGCGCTTAAAAAATAATGAAAGCTCTAGTGTTCACCCCCTCTTCGCTCTTTCGATTTTCACAATTCTCGATATCCGAGCAATGGTTCTCTGACTATCTGCTACCCACCGGAGCCAGCGGACTCAAACGTGTGGTGATAGACGACATCGCTTATCTCATAGACGAAGGTTTGGACGATGATAGTGGTCCTATCGTTGTCGTAAATCTTGAGGGCGATGACACAGTCTTTTCAGTAGATCGGGAAAATGTACCTATTTTCGAGAGGATCATAACTGTTGCACGAGCGACCTTTACAGAAAGCGTCAAAATTCCTGCCGCATGGCGTCAATACCATGAGCATAGTTTGCTCTCAATCGCCGCCTCACCAAAGATTAGGAACCGCAACTCGCGGCTTCACTTTGACATGCGACCAAATGGGGTGGATGCATTGTTTGCATTCTCCGTTACGGAAGATACGGTCGACTTTTCTTCGCTGCCGCGACCAAAGAAATTATTTGAAACCGCGCTATCTGGCTTAACCGATGCTGTGTTAACCCATCAGGAAGCAAAAGTCCAAGAAGACAATGGGGCGGCGGGGATCCTTTTGGCTGAGAGACTGCCCCAAGGTTTTGTGCAAGGAGCGACCTTGGACCAATGGTACTCATCCAAGTTGACTACCGCGCAGCGCCTATTCGTTGACAAACCACATGACGGCCCAGTTAGACTGCGCGGGTCAGCCGGAACGGGCAAAACACTGTCTCTTGTCGTCAAGTTCTTGCGCGACGGTCAGCAAGCCGAGAAAAATCAGAGTGTGACTAAGCTCGGCTTTATCACACACAGCCTAGCCTCCGTCGACCTAGTCGGATCGATGACAGAGAGCCTCGACACCGTCGGCCTACTTGCCGGAGTGGGAAAGCATTGCAAACTAGAACTTCGCACTCTGTACGATCTCGCGTATGAAAATCTGCGTTTCGCACTAGATGATCTAGAGCCATTGTCATTGGATGGGCGGGAAGGCAAAAGGCTTCAGTTTGAACTGATTGAGTCCGTTCTTAAGGAAATGCACAGATCGCCCATAGCTCGGGCACAGTATTCAGACATTACGTCGCTGTTGAAGACTCGGTGGGAGGCTGCAACTCAGGGCAACGATCGGCCGTTCATTTCGGAGGTAATGAACGAATTTGCGAGTATTTTGGATGCGGAAAGTATAAGATCAGGTGAGGAACGCGGAGAGAAGTATGCAAAAAACTCTACTCAACGCGCCGGATGGTTGATGCATCTACCTAGGGAAGAAGATCGGCGCTTTCTTCTTGAAATCCATCGACGCTACCGCTCCCTTCTTGCCGATATGAACACCCTCAGCGTCGATCAAATGGTAGCCGACTTTAATACCTTTTTAGATTCTAATCGATGGGCTAGCGTCCGCGGTCGTAATGGATACGACGCATTGTTCGTTGATGAGCTTCATCTATTTACAGCAGTTGAGCGTCAGATTCTCCACAAGCTGATACGCCGCACAACCGACGATTCTGGGGTGCCAAAAAGGCCTGCAATATTCATGGCTTATGACCTCAAGCAGAGCCCGAACGACGCTGCAACGCAAAGCTCCGACGGTAGTAATCAAATTTTTACTGCAACCAGCGGACTGCAGAACTCTGACCTAGTACAACTCGACAAGGTGTTTCGCTATACCCCTCAAATTGCAGAATTTCTGTCGGATTTGGATGCATCGTTCCCAGCGTTGAATATCCCGGGCGAATGGGATCTCTATAGCGGAACGCCTCAACTCGATGATGGTCACAAACCGGAATTGACCGTTTTTAAGGATGAAAGAAGTCTCTTCAAGAGTGTTCTAGACTCCGCCGTGACAATAGCCCGTTCCGCCAAAGGCGGGGGGCGCCGTGTCGCGGTCTTGTGTGCAAGCGAGGAAATGTTTGATCGATATCTTCCCATCGCCAACGGGCAGTACGAAGGGAAAATATTTCCAATATCCGGACGTGATCCATCCTCCGAGCTCCGGCATGCAGGTAAGAGATTTATTTTTAGCATGCCAGAGTATGTCGCGGGCTTGCAATTTGATACTGTATTTCTAATTCATGTTGATGTTGCGGACGCTCCAACGAACGCGTCACTTGGCATGCGAAGGCGTTTCATTTCGAACATATATCTTGGGTCTAGTCGCGCAGAAAACGTACTGAAAATTTCAGCATGTGATAATCGTGGTGGATATTCAGATGTTCTACAGATGGCAGTCGATCGCGGTAGCCTGACGTTTATCCAAAAATGACAGACGATCCGAAGAAATTTTAATCGCATTTTTTATGATTTAGGCAATGCTTTCATCAAAATATACCGGCGAAAGCATTGCCACAGTAATTATAGTGAAATGGAAAAAAGGTCGCTGCTTACACACCAGTGCAACGTATGCGTCAACTTGCAGCGTATCCGTGCGCTCGCTTGCGAACCCGAAGCGGTCGTTCATCTGGCGACGCGATCAAGGAAGGCAATGGGTCGAAAGTAGCCGACCATGACCGCCCGCGTTCGAACCGTTCTGGTCCTTCGGCGCCATCAAGATTTGGGTATCCTTGATCCGCAAAGCGGGCGATCACGATTAGTGGGGCCGGGAATTCCCGGTAAGAAAGGTTGCCTCTCGCCCGAGCGAGTCTTCGTCCCCACACTGCACGAGTGGTCGGCAACCTGCACCCGACGAAGCGATTCATAGGGGGTGCGTCCTAACGCCACGGAATATGCTCGATACCATCCGATTTATCTTCGTCGCAATTGTTTTCTTTGGTTCCGGGCTCCAGGTGTTGCGGTGGCTGTCCGGCTGGAAGGATCTTGAGCAGTACAAGACGAGGCGGGATGCCCCGAACGAGAGGCCAGTCTCCAATGGCTCCTATCGCTGGGCTTCATGCCGAGCAAAATGGACGAGCTTCACCGTGGCCGTTGAACTCTATCCTCAACACTTGTGGATACGCCCCGGCTTTCCCTTGAACTTGCGACTTCCCGCGATTTCCATACCCTGGGATGCAATCAGCGCATCTCAAAGAAAGATATTCCTTTTACGCACGGTCACGTTACGTATCCGCGGTTGCTCTACTGGGCTGCGCTTTTACGGCGCGGTAGGCAAGCGAATTCTGGCGGAAGTCGAAACACAAAGGGCAAGGAGCGTAGCGCCTAACCGTGTTGATCGCGCCGAGGGGGCCACCGACCTTTGAGTTTGCTGGCAACGCAGATAAGGCATCGACAATGGCTGGCGCCGGCACTCCAAGAGCAGCCATACCACGAACCTGGCCGGGGGCCGTCGCCGCTATAACACCTGCACGGGCCGTTTGATGCGGCTCTGGCGAATGGAAGGCAAGCGTCGCATGAACACGACGGCCGGCCGGGGCGACGCCGCCCGGCCATTGCCGCAAACGCCGTGACTCACACCCACTGCCGTCTTCGACAACTGTCACGACCGCGTGGTCCGTGAGGCCGCACCGCGCCTGCCGAAGTCGCGGCATGAATTCACATCAACACCCGCCGGCACGCCGCTTCACAACGGCCCCCCGCTGCAACACATACTCGACCCGCGCGCCTTCATCAGCCACGACCCCAATATCCTCAAGCGGATTCCCATCCAGCACGACGAGGTCGGCGATCGCCCCCACGGCAACCACCCCAAGCTGCCCCTGCATATTCACAATCTCCGCCGCCACCGTCGTCGCCGACCTGAGCGCTTCCAGATTCCCGAGCACTTCCGCGCGAATCCGAAACTCCCCAGACTGAAACGCATGCATCTCGCCAAGCAGGTCCGACCCGAACCCCATCTTCACGCCGGCCTTCGCATAAATCTCAAGCGACTCGCGTCCCTTCTGCTGGACGGAAGCCACCTTCGCGATGGAATCCGCCGGCATCCCGAACTCCGCCCCATGTTTGGCCAGTGCGTCATAAGTGACGAGCGTCGGCACCACGAACGCCCCATGCTCATGCATGATCTTCGCGGCCGCTTCATCGACGAGATTCCCATGTTCGATCGTCCGCACGCCGCATCGCACGGCCCGCGCAATCGCTCGCCCCGTATAGGCATGCGCCATCACGTACGTATTCGCGGCCTCGGCCTCGTCGACGATCGCCCGAATCTCGTCCTCCGAATACTGCGTGTTCGCAATCGGATCGGTCGGCGAAGCCACGCCGCCTGACGCCATGATCTTGATCTGCGTCGCGCCTTTCTGAATCTCCTCACGCACGGCAAGCCGTACACCTTCAACCCCATCGACGACCCGCGCAATCGCCCCCGTTCTGAAACAGCAGGAGCAGGGCTCCAGCAAATCCCCCCGAGGCCGAAAATCCCCATGCCCGCCGGTCTGCGACAACGCCTTCCCCGACGGAAAAATCCGCGGCCCCGGAATCAGCCCCGTCTCGACCGCCTGCATCAAACTCCAGTCCGCGCCCCCGGCATCCCGCACGCTGGTAAACCCACGCGACAACATCGCATCGAGAATCGGCAGCGACCGGATCGCCGCAAGAATATTCGGCTGCGTCGCATTCGCGCCAAGATTCGCATTCGAAGCCAGCACATGCACATGGCAATCGATGAACCCCGGCATCACGGTTTTGCCGCGCACGTCGATCACCTGCGCATTCGGCAAATCCACCGGCCGATCGGTGATTTCGACGATCCGTTCGCCTTCGATCACGACATGATGATGTTCGAGCAACACGCCTCGTTCGAGGTCGAGCACGTCGCCGCCTTGCAGCACGGTAATGGTCATATGGAAAAATCCTTATCGAGTCGTGGAGGCCGCACGCTTCGCATCCTTCACGAAGCGCGTGCCGACGAAACTGACGGCCGCCGCGAGCATCACGTAGAACGCCGGCGCCATGTTGCTGCCCGTGCGGGCGATGAGCCACGTGATCAGGAACGGCGCGAACCCGCCGAAGATCGTCACCGCGAAGTTGTACGCAACGGAGAGCCCGGTCGACAGCACCTTGGTCGGAAACAGCTCAGCGAACGCCGCGAGGATCGGCCCCGTATAGGTCGCGATCAGCACGCCGAACACGGCCTGGAACACGATCAGCGACGCGAACCCGGGCGCATGGTTGATCCACGCGAACATCGGCCACGCGAGCACGAGGATCGCGAGCGCCGAGCCGGACAGGAACACGCGCCGTCCCCACACGTCGGCGAGCCGGCCGACGATCGGCGAGCAGCACATGATCATCAGCCCGCCGATCATGCCGGCCACGAAGCCGGTCGATTGCGGCAGATGCAGCGTGCGCACGGAATAGGTCGGCATGTAGAACAGCAGCACGTAGGTGCAGACGGTCCACAGGATGACCATCGAGAAACTCGCGAACGTCTCGCGCGGGTAGGTGGACAGCACCTCCTTCAGCGGCGAGCTTTCCTTCACCTGCGATTCGACGGCGCTGAACGCGGGCGTCTCGTCGATGTGGCTGCGGATGAAGTAACCGACCGGCCCGACGATGATTCCGAGCAGGAACGGCAACCGCCAGCCCCAGCTGTGCAGTGCCTGCGTGTCGAGCGATGTCGTGACGAACGTGCCGGTCGCCGCGCCGAGCAGCACCGCGAAGCCGATGCTCGACTGGATCCAGCTGGAGTAATACGCGCGCTTCTCCGGCGGCGCGTATTCGGTAAGGAACGCGGTGGCGCCGCCCATCTCGCCGCCGGCCGAGAAACCTTGCAGCAGCCGCGCGACGACGATCAGGAGCGGCGCGGCGATGCCGGCCTGCTCGTAGGTCGGCGCGATCCCGATGAGCGCCGTGCCGGCCGCCATCAGCAGGATCGTGAGCGACAGCGCGGCCTTGCGTCCGACCTTGTCCGCATACACGCCGAGGACGATCCCGCCCACCGGCCGCATGAAGAAGCCGACGCCGAACGTCGCGACGGTCAGCAGCACGGACGTCAGTTCGTTGCCGGTCGGGAAGAACAGCTTCGCGATGATCACCGCGAAGAAGCTGTAGACGGTGAAGTCGAACCATTCGAGGCCGTTGCCGATCACGGTCGCGACGATGGCGCGGCGGCGTTGCTGCACGGCCGCATCGACGGCAGGCGCGGCGCGCGGGGAAAGCGTTCCTTGCATGGTCTTTTCCTTTGTCAGAAGCCGGGACGACTGCCCCGCGTGAATCCCATGCTACGGACAGCCGGATTTTTTTCTGAAACGAAAGATTCGCATGCACGCATGCGCTGTACGCATGCATCGCGCCCGGAGCGTCAGGGCGCGGTCTGCTGCTCCGCCTGTTCGAACAGCCAGCGCGTGAACAGGCGGGCGGCCTGGTTCTGCACGCGGTCGTTCGGCGAGATCACGTAATAGCCGCCGCCATGGCTCGCGGACGCTTCCGTCACGCGCACGAGCAGGCCCGCTTCGATGCATGCGTCGATCATGTAGCGCCAGCCGAGCGACACGCCCTGGCCGAGAATCGTCATCTGCACGATCTGCGGATAGGAGTTGATCGTGATGTCCTGCGGTTGCGCCTTCTGCCGGTCGACGTCGTTCATGTCGAACCATTCGGACCACGACATCCATTGGCGCTGGCCGTCCTCGAGGCGCAGCAGCGTTTCGTTCGCGAGATCGGCCGCGTCCAGCGTGCGGCCGGCCAGATAACCCGGAGCGCAGACGGGAAACACTTCCTCGTCGAACAGCCGGCGCGCGGTGTATTCGGCCGGCGTCTGCTGACGCACGTAGTAGACGCCGACGTCGAATTCCGCCGGCGACATCGATGCGAGCGCATCGCGCACGATCAGGCGCAGCTTGATGTTCGGATACGCGGCGCGAAAGTGCGGCAGCCGCGGCGTCAGCCACAGCACCGCGACGCCGGACGAGCACGCGATCGTCAGTTCGAGATCGCCGTATGGCTTCATCACGTCGTGCGTGGCTTCCGCGCATTGCGTGAGCAGGTGGTGGACCTGTGCCGCGTATTGTTCGCCGGCGATCGTCAGCCGCAGCGAGCGGTGCTCGCGCACGAACAGCGAGCGGCCGAGGAATTCCTCGAGTTGTTGAATCTGGCGGCTGATCGCGCTTTGGGTCAGGTGCAGTTCGGCGGCGGCTTTGGTGAAGCTCGCATGCCGCACGGCGGCTTCGAACGCGACGAGGCATTGCAGTGGGGGGAGAGGCGTGATGCGCATGGCAGGCGGGAATCGGAGGCGGCTACCGACATGATACGGTTGGATCGAGCGGAAATCATCCGGCGGGAAGGGTGTTGCCGATCGGCGTATTCGCGTGAGGACCGTGTGCCATTCGCGCCAGGCCAGCCAAGGCGCGCAGCCGGTTGGGGCCACATCGATTCGCCCGAAAAGCGGATCGCGAGATGAAACAGTTACAAGTTATCTGTTGACGCGCACCTGCCCGGCGGTTAGTGTGTGCATCGAAGTCCAAGAAGTCCGATTGCTGTTCATCAATTGCTCGCTCTCCACAGCGGTATTCGTTGTCCTCTCCCTCCTTGACGCTTCACGCGCTCTTCAACAGAGCAAATCTCTCTATTTTTTTCTCAAGGAATCTTCATGGATACCGGTATCGTCAAGTGGTTCAACGACAGCAAAGGCTTTGGCTTCATCACGCCGGACAACGGCGGCGACGACCTGTTCGCTCATTTCTCGGAAATTCGTGCCGACGGCTTCAAGACGCTGGCTGAAAACCAGAAAGTGAGCTTCGAGACGAAGCAAGGCCCGAAGGGTCTGCAAGCGGCCAACATCCAGCCGCTGTAAAGTTTGAAGGGCCCGGCCATCCCACGATGGGCGCCGGGTCGCAGCGACATCCTCACGGAGCCTGGTCTCCTAAAGTTGGCGCGCGTGTTCGTGGCTGCTTCTGTTCATTCAGCGGCCAACCCGGCGTCACACGTCTCGTTGCACTTCATTCCCCCTCCGGCCGCAGCGCCTTATTTTCGCTTTCCGACTGCTTGAGATTCAGCGCGCAATGGCGTTGAATCGGCGCATCCGTGCACGTTCGCACGGCACGCGTGCAGTCGAACATTATTAAAATTAGAAATGCAAAACATACAAAATCATCGATATAACGGCTATGCCGTCCAGCCCTCGGCGCATCGTCTGCCCGACGGCAGTTTTTCAGCCAACCTGCTGCTCGAGCGCGTCGATAGCGCGTCCGCGGAAGGCCGCTACCGGTTCTATTCGCTCGACTACTTCGAGAGTGAAGCGCAGGCACTGCGGCACTCGGCACACTGGGCACGCAACTGGGTCGATACGCGCGGCTAACCACAACGCCGTGGTGCCCACCCGGCGCATGTAGTTACCCGGGCGCGCAACAGCGCGCGCCCGAACCTCGCGTGCGATCGATTCTCTACCTTCCGATTGCATCCGCGCGCCCGGTTCGGGCTGCCGGATTTTCCTTTTTCGACGTCGTCGGTGAGTGGCGCTGCCAACCTTCGGATTCGTGCGAAGATTGCACGCACATCACACTCGCCCGAGAACGACGTGACCCTGTCCAATCCTGAGCGCAGCCCGGAGGCCGCCCATCCGCCATGGATGGCCGTCGCGCTGGCCGAACTCGGCATCCGCCGCCATCCGCCCGGCAGCATCAACCCGCGCATCGTCGAGTACAACAACCACACGAACCTGGTCGGCTACGACGACAAGATTTCCTGGTGTTCGTCCTTCGTCAACTGGTGCATGACGCACGCGGGATTCCGCGGCACCGGCTCCGCACTGGCGCGCTCATGGCTCGAATGGGGCCGGCCGCTGGAGCGGCCGGTCTACGGCTGCATCGCGATCCTGACGCGCGACGATCCGGCGAGCTGGAAAGGGCATGTCGGGTTCTATCTGCGTCACGACGACGAATACGTGCATCTGTTCGGTGGCAATCAGCTGGAAGAGGTGCGCGAGCTTGCGTATCCGCTGAACGAAGTGATCGGTTATCGTTGGCCCGATGCGGGATGACCGCGTCGCGGTGGCATGTGCGAATTCGCAATCGCGTGATGGCGGTTGACTCGATCGGGTTGTCGTCGATCAAGTGTCCGGAATCGTGCTGCTGATGCACGGCGCGCCGGCCAATGTAGCGGCCGGCACCGTATCGCGATCGCGCCTAGTTCTTCGCCACCGCCTCCACCTCCCCGGCCGCGTCATTCCTGCTCCACCCACCCCCCAGCGACCGATACAACGCCACCGCCGCCAGCGCATGCTCACGCTTGACCTGGTTGAGCGAATCCGAATCCCGCAGATACACCTCCTGCGCCGACAACACATCCAGAAAATCCGTCGCACCGCCCTTGTAGAGTTGATTCGCCAATCCGAGCGCCTTGTCCGACGCGGAAAGCGCGCTACCGAGCTTCCGTGTCGCCTCGTCGGAGCTGACGAGATTCGCGCGCGCATCCTCGACTTCCCGCAATGCCTGCAGCATCGTCTGCCGCAACCCGAGTTCCGACTCGCGCATCCGGCTTTCGCTCTGCGAGATATCCGCGGTAATCCGCCCCGCATTGAAAATCGGGCTCGTCGCACTCAGCGCCGCGCTGAACAGGTTGTCGGTCAACGTCGGCAACCCGAGATAGGACGCGGCCAGGATCCCGTCCGTCAGGTTCAACGAAAACTTCGGATACCGCTCGGCCTTCGCCACACCGACTTGCGCCGCACGCCGTTCGACCTGCGCATAGGCGGTCAGCACGTCCGGCCGCCGCAACAACGCCTGCGAAGGCAGCGTCCCCGGCGCCCCGATCGGCGGCGCCGGGATCTCCCCGGCCTGCGCCAGCACGAGCCGGTCGACCGCTTCCGGCGTGCGCCCCGAATACACGGCAATCAGGTTGAGCTGATGCGAGATCTGCGCCTGCGTCGGCGGAATCCGCGCTTCGAGCGCATCGAGCTGGTTCTGCGCGCGGGTCACGTCGAGTTCGGTCGACAACCCGAACGCCTGCCGCTTGCGCGTGAGTTCGAGCGCATGCTGGCGAATCCTCGCGTTGTCCTGCAGGATCTTCAGTTCCTGCTGCGCCCAGCGCAGATCGACATACGCGGATGCCGCATCGGCCGCCAGCGCGAGCCGCATCGCGTCTTCCGCATGCTTCTGCCCGACGAGTTCCGCTTGCGCGGCGAGCAGGTCGAGGCGTTCGCCGCCGAACACGTCGGGCGACCAGCTCAGCGCGAGCCCGGCACCTGCCTGCCGCACGTAGCCGAGCGGCGGCGGCGTGTTCTGCCGCGCGTCGGACGCGTGCGCGGTCGCGTCGAGTTCGGGCAGCAGCACCGCACGTTTCTGCACGGTCAGCGCCTGTGCCTGCTTCACGCGTTCGGCCGCGGCCTGCAGATCGAGGTTGCCGTCGAGCACGGTCGCGATCAGTTGATCGAGCACGGGATCGTGGAATTGCGCCCACCAGCCGGCGGCGTCGATGTCCGCGCGCGGCACGTCGGTATCCCATGCGGTGGGCGCGAGCGTCTGGACGGATTCGGACAGCGCCGGATGCTGCGCGGGCTGCACCGCGCACCCGGCGGCGAATGCGCTGACGGCCAGCGCGACGAGTAGCTTTTTCATGATGATGACCTTGGCCTCAGTGCGCGTCCGGCGGCGGCGCGTTCAACGTAATGGGTTTGGAAAACACGACGGCGAGCAGCGCGACGACGAAACACAGCGACAGCGCGTAATACGCATCCGCATAAGTGAGCGTCAGCGCTTCGCGATAGATCAGCCGATGCAGGTTCGCGAGCCCGGCCTGCGCGGTATTCAGCGTATTGCCTGCGACGGAGCCCCAGTACGCGGCCTGTCGATCGAGCAGCGACGCGATCTGCGGTTCGCCGGCGCTCACGTGCTCGTTCAGGCGCAGATAGTGAAAATTCAGCCGGTCGTTGAGCATCGTCGCGCTCACCGCGATGCCGATCGCGCCGCCGAGGTTGCGCATCAGGTTGAACAGGCCGCTCGCCGATTTGAGCCGCGACTGCGGCAGCGAGCCGAGCGCCATCGTCACGATCGGCGGCACGCTGAACTGCTGGCCGATGCCGCGCAGCGCTTGCGGCAGCAGCAATTCGCGCCAGCCCCAGTCGTGCGTGATCGGCGTGTACAGGTAGCAGCCGAGGCCGAAACAGATCAGCCCGAACACGAGCAGCGCGCGCAGGCTGAAGAAGCGCGCGGCGAACGCATAGGCGCAGAGCGCGACCAGCTGGAACGCCCCGACCGACAGCAGCGCGATGCCGATCTGCAGCGAGCTGAATGCGCGCACCTGCGCAAGAAACAGCGGCGTCAGGAACACGGTCACGAAGATCCCGATACCGGTCACGAACGACAGCAGGCTGCCGATGCCGAAGTTGCGCACGGCGAGCGCGCGCAGGTCGACGATCGGATCCTTCGCGGTCAGCGCATGCACGAGGAACAGGAAGCCGCAGATGCCGGAGATCCATGCGCAGATGATGATCACGTCGTCCCCGAACCAGTTCTTGCGCGGGCCTTCCTCGAGCACGTATTCGAGGCAGCCGAGAAAGCCGGACATCAGCACGATGCCGAGATAGTCGCCGCGCTTGATGAGGCTCAGGTCGGGCTCGTCGATATGCACGTAGCGCGGCACGAGCACGGCCACCGCGATGCCCGGCACGAGGTTCAGATAGAACAGCCAGTGCCACGACCATTGGTCGGTGATCCAGCCGCCGATCACCGGGCCGATCGCCGGGGCGAGCGATGCAAGCGCGCCGATGGTCGTCGACGCGATCAGCCGCTGCTTGCCGGGGAACAGCACGAACGCGGTGGTGAACACGGTCGGGATCATCGCGGCGCCGAGCGCGCCTTGCAGCCCGCGAAACAGGATCATCGAGTTGATGTCCCACGCGAGCCCGCACAGCATGCTGGTGATCGTGAAGCCGACGGCCGACGCAACGAACAGCCAGCGCGTCGACATCACCTTCGACAGCCAGCCCGACATCGGGATCACGATGATCTCGGCGATCAGGTAGGCCGTCTGCACCCACGACAGTTCGTCCTGGCTCGCGGAAAGCCCGCCGCCGATGTCGCGCAGCGACGACGCGACGATCTGGATGTCGAGCGTCGCCATGAAGAAGCCGACGCACATCAGCGCGAACGCGAATACGCGCTGCTTCGTCGGTTGCGACGCGGGGTCGCCGGAAAACGCGGTGGTCATCGTCGGCTCCCGCTCAGTTCGCGTGGTCGGTGTGCACGGTCACGACCGCGGAGAGGCCGGGGCGCAGCACGTGATCGATACCGGGTTGCGGATCGAGATGCACGCGCACGGGCACGCGCTGGACGATCTTCGTGAAGTTGCCGGTCGCGTTCTCGGGCGGCAGCACGCTGAAGGTCGCGCCGGTCGCGGGCGCGAGGCTGTCGACGCGGCCATGCAGTTTCGTGCTCGACGCATCGAGCGACACGTCGACGCGATCGCCCGCGCGCATCTTGCGCAGCTGGTCTTCCTTGAAGTTCGCATCGACCCACAGTCCGGAAGCCGGCACGACGGTCAGCAGCGGCACGCCGACGTTCGCGAGCATGCCGACGCGGCCCGTGCGGTTGCCGACGTAGCCGTCGACGGGCGAGCGGATCGTCGTGTATTCGACGTTGAGCGCCGCGACGCGCTGCGCGGCCAGCGCGGTGTTCACGCGGGCCCGTGCATCGGCGAGCTGCGCGCCGAGCACGTCGAGCTGCCGCTTCGAGGCGAGCAGCGCGGCGTCGCTGCGTTCGACGGCCGCGCCGGCTTTCGAGTAATCGGCGTCGGCGCGCTCGACGATCTGGTTCGATACGGCGTCGGATTTGACGAGTTCGCGGTAGCGCACGCGGTCCGATGCGGCACGCGTCAGTTCGGCCGACGACGCGTTCTTGTCCGCCGCGTGCTGGCCGATCACCGCGAATTGCAGTTGCTGCTTCGCTTCGAGTTCGGTGACGGCGGAGCGCGCGCTATCGACTTCGGCGCTCGCTTGAGCGAGCTTCGCGTCGTAGTCGCGTGCGTCGAGCTGCACGAGCACGTCGCCGGCCTTCACGCGCTGGTTGTCGGTCACGAGGATCTTGTCGACGAAACCGCTGACCTTCGGCGCGAGCACGGTCACGTCGCCGCCGACGTACGCATCGTCGGTGCTCTCCTGGAAGCGCAGCACGAACAGCCAGTCGAGCGCGGCCGCGGCCACGACGACGACGACGGCGCCTACCGCGATTCGCATCCACGGCACGCGGCGTTGCTGCTTCGCGGGCTGCTCGGTTGTGGCTGCTTCGCGTGACGCGGCAGCGGCTTGGGTCGTTTCCATCGATTCACCTATGTATATGCACTTATCAAAACGAAAGACGGCGTGCCGTCCGTCGGGGAAGTCGTCGATCAGCGTTCCGGCAGGTTGTGCGTGATCCGGAACAATTCGTCTCTGAGGCGGGCCGCCTGTGCCGACCCGAAACACCGCTCGAATGCTTCCTGCGCGGCGAGCCAGTGCACGTGCGCATCGGCGACCTTGGTTTCGCCGTGCGCGGTGAGCGCGAACGTCTGGCCGCGGCACGGCGGCTCGATCCGGCCCGTCACCAGCGCCGCGCCGACGAGCGGCTTGAGCGCGCGCAGCAGCGCGGTGCGTTCGATCACCAGCACGCTCGACAAGGTTGCCATCGTGAGGCCGGGCTGGTCGCGCAGCAGCGCGAGAATGCTGTACTGCGACGGCGTGACGCCCGCGCGCGACAGATAGCGCTCGTAGAACTGCGAGATTCGCCGGGCGGCCTGGCGGACCGCAAAGCAATCGTCGTCGGTGAGCGTGGTCTTGTGCATGTGCACATGTTAGGGCGGAGGATCGCGTGAAGCGATGGGCGGGGCGGGATCAGATTGGTGTCGTGGCTGTACCAATCGACTGCAACATGGCGCGTTCGCGCGCCCGGTCAGGCCGCGGCGGGAACGATCCAGCCTTCGCGGTCGCAATAGGCGGCCGTGTAGTCGATGAACGCCTTCACCTTCGCGGGCAGCAGCACGCGGTTCGCGTACGCGAGCTTGATCTCGACGGATGCGTCGACGAGGTCGGCGTCGGGCAGCAGTTGCACGAGCGCGCCCGACGCGAGTTCGGCCTGGACGAGCGTTTTCGGGACGACGCCGATGCCGAAGTCGTTCATCACCATTTCGCGGTTGAAGACGGGGCTGTTCGACGAGATGTCGAAGCGGAACGGCACGGTCAGCAGGTCGCCGTCGACGCGAAACGACAGGGCGGGGCGGCGCAGCGAAGGCGAGATCGGCACGAACGGATGATCGGCCAGGTCGGCCGGCGTTTCGGGGCGCGCATGCGCTTGCAGATACGCGGGCGTCGCGACGATCACGACCGGAATGCGCTCGATCAGCCGCACGACGGTCGATTCGCTCGTCAGCATGTACGGCACGACAATGCCGATGTCGTAGCCTTCGCCGACGAGATCGACCGGGCGCTCGGTCAGCGTGACGTCGAGGCGCACCTTCGGATGCGCGCTCTTGAAGCCGGCGATCAGCGGCACGAGGCGGTTCAGCGCGGCCGTCGTGTGCGCGACGAGGCGCAGCAGCCCTTCGGGTTCGCGGTTCTGCGTCTGCGCTTCGACCTCGAGCGCGTCGAGTTCGTCGAGCACGGCCGCGCAGCGTTCATAGATGCGCTCGGCCGTTTCGGTCAGCGACACCTGGCGCGTGGTCCGGTGCAGTAGCCGGCTGCCGAAACGCGCTTCCAGATCCGCGACCGCGCGCGACACGACCGGCCGCGCGAGACCGTGCATGTCGGCGGCGCGCGTGAAGCTGCGCATCTCCACCACCGACCGGAAAATCCGCAGCTTGTCGATGTAGTCCATGTCCGTCTCCTTGACGCGAGGGCCGGCAGCCGGCCGCGTTACGGCGGAGTGTACATTGACTTTATGCATATGCACATATAAATTGCGGAGCATGAACGACACCTCGATTGCCCAGGCGTGCCACTGCCTCGCGCTGCGTCAGGCGGCGCGCTTCGTCACGCAACTGTACGAACGCCATCTGGCCCCGGTTGGCGTCACGCCCGCGCAGTTCTCGATCATGGCGAATCTCACGCGCCGGCCCGGCCAGCTGATGAGCGAACTCGCCGAGACGCTCGTGATGGATCGGACGACCTTGCTGCGCGGGCTGAAACCGCTGCAGCGCGACGGTTTCGTCATGACGACCGCGTCCGAGCACGATGCGCGCGCGCATGTGCTGCACCTGACGAAGCTCGGCGAGCGCACGTTCGCACGCGCGCGGGTCGCGTGGCAGGCCGCGCAGGACGAATACGAGGCGCAGGTCGGCCGCGATCGCGCGAACGCCTTGCGCGACGAGCTGTTCGGCCTGACGGCGGAACGCTAGGCGAACTGGAGCGGAGTTCGAGCCAATGGTCGCTTTGGTGGTCTTTTCTGGCGAAAAGTGGTTTTGAAACTGTCCGGATCGATCTCGATCTGGACAGTTTTGGTTTCCAGTTGTAGAGTCCTCTGACGGATTACACGGGCCGGCGCACTGCCGGGCACGAGTCACGAGGAGCAACCGATGCTGCAGTTGAGCGACCGCGACGACGCGATGTTGCGCGGGGATTTCGGCGACGGCGTCGCGCGCGCGATGCGGATCGTCGTGCGTACCGCGCACGTGATGTCCGCGCCGCACCTGATCGACATCACGTCCGCCCACATCGACGGCTGTCTTTACCACGGCCGGACGAGCCTCGATTTCGTCGAGTATTTCGTCGACACCGGCACGAAGGTCGCGGTGCCCACCACGCTGAACGTCGGGTCGCTCGACCTGATCCATCCCGAGCTGTACCACGGCGACCGCGCGATCCAGCGCGACGCGCAGCGCCTGATGGATGCGCATCTGCAGCTCGGTTGCGAATCGAGCTTCACGTGCGCGCCGTATCAGCTGAAGCATCGTCCCGCGAAGGGCGAGCAGATTGCGTGGGCCGAATCGAATGCGATCGTGTTCGCGAACTCGGTGCTCGGCGCGCGCACGAGCCGGTACGGCGATTTTCTCGACCTGGCCGCCGCGATCACCGGGCGCGCGCCGTATGCGGGGCTCCATGTCGAAGCGAACCGCGCCGCGCGGCTCGTGTTCAACGCGCCGGATTTCACCGGCCTGCCGTCGCGCGACATCTACTTTGCCGCGCTGGGTCTGCTGATCGGCCGGATCGCGGGCGCGGTCGTGCCGGCGATCGTCGGGTTGCCGGCGGACGCCACCGAGGACGAACTCAAGGCACTCGGCGCGGCCGCCGCGTCGAGCGGTGCGGTCGCGCTGTTTCATGCGGTGGGCATCACGCCGGAAGCGCCGACGCTCGACGTCGCATTGCACGGGCAAGCGGCGCAACGCACGGTCGACGTCGCGATGGCCGATCTCGACGCGATTCGCCGCACGCTGAACCACGGCGCGGCCGGCGATCCCCTCGTCGCGGTCGCGCTCGGCACGCCGCATTTCTCGCTGGCTGAATTCCGCACGCTCGACACGTTGCTCGACGCGTTCGACGGCAAGCCGGCGTGCGATTTCTACGTGAACACGAGCCGCTTCATCCTGTGGGAGCTGGAGGAGGCCGGCCTCGCGCGCAAGTTCGCCGCGCGCGGCATCCAGATCGTCGTCGATACCTGCACGTACATCACGCCCGTGATGAAGCAGATGTCGGGGCTCGTGATGACCAATTCGGGGAAATGGGCGTCGTATGCGCCCGCGAACATCGGCGTGACGGTCGCGTACGGCAGCATGCGCGAATGCGTGCGCTCGGCGTACGAAGGAAAGGTGCGATTCGATGACTGAAGCCGTGGGCAAGGGTCTGACGGGCGACACGCTCGTGCCGGGCAGCGCGTGCGCGCGCCCGTTCGTGCTCGACAAGCCGCTCAGCTTCTGGGGCGGCTACGACTCGGGCGCGGGCAGGATCGTCGATCGCGGCCATCCGCAGGCCGGCGCGAGCCTCGCCGGCAAGGTGATGGTGATGCCGCACGCGAAGGGCTCGAGTTCGAGCAGCAGCGTGCTCGCGGAAGCCGTGCGCAACGGCACGGGGCCGGTCGGGATCGTGCTGAAGGAGCGTGACTTGATCCTCTCGATCGGTGCGATCGTGGCGGCCGAACTGTATGCGATCGCGGTGCCGGTGGTGTGCGTGAGCGACGACGTGTACGACGCGATCGCCGCCGCGACCGGGGAGGTGCGGATCGAGGCGGGCGAGGGGGAAGGGGGCGCGCGGATCGTCGTCGGGGGCTGACGCGTCGTGCGCGTATCGTGTCAGAGAAAGCGGATGTTCGGCGTATCGTCATGCGTGAGCGACAGCGCGTGCCGGGCGGCATTCATCTCGCGTTTGCCGCCGGGCTGCGTGAGCCGCCGGATTTCCGGCCACGCGATCACGCCGAACATGGTGCGCAGGATCGTACTCAGCACGAAGAGGCCAATCGCGGTGCTGCCGAACCACGCCACCATGTCGAGCATGCCGTCCGTGCTGCGTTGCAGTGCGGACATGATGCCGGTGACGAAGGCCATGGCGACCAGAATGGCGATCGTCACGAATACGTCGGTGCGGGCACCGGCGACTTCGGCGGTGCGAACGAGATACACCGAACCGTCAGTGACGTTGCGAATGCCGTAGATGGCGGCGCGATCCGGGCTTCGGACGTAAGCAACATTCAGCCGGTCGCCGGCGCCGATGAACAGGCTTCGCGCGCTGTCCGTCCTGACCGTGAGCGGTGCGTCGAACGTGTCGAGCTGCAGCACGATTTCCTCGATGCCTTGCGTGGTCCAGCCGAGGTTGTTGCTCCAGACTTTCGTACGGATCGTATTCTGGCTCACGGACGTCACGGCGCCGGTCGCGATCTGCATCACACGATCGGTCATCCGTTGCTCCGTTCCGCCTTGAATCCGGCGGGTTCGTCTCGCCACTTTTCCTGGGCCTCGCGCCGCTGGGGCCGGAAGACCCGTTCGGACAGGCCGGCGATCGCGAGCAGGGTGCCCAGCAGGCTGATGATGCTCACGAGCACGGCCAGCGCGATGACGAGCGCCCAGCCCGCTTTGAACGCAGCCGCGCCGATCAGCAGGCTCAGCATGAACAGGCACGACGCCCATGCCAGCAGCGACAGGTTGCGGCGCTTTTGTCCGAGCGCATCGTAAGGCGCGATCGCCAGATCGCCGCTTCTGAGCCACGCGATCCGGTGGCGGCCGCGATCGTCGAAGACGCACGCGCGCACGGCCATCCCGGGCTTCAATCGATCGATCTGCCTGAAGGCCGCCGCGTCGATATCGCCGGCGCCGATGAAGTAGCAGACGTTCTGCATCGTGAGTCGGTAAAGCGGCACCTTCGCGATACTGGCCTCGACCCGGACGAGGTTCGTATCGATACGGTCGATCGTCGCTTCGATCAGCGTGGTCTGATTGGACATGGGGCGGGAGAGTGCGCCGGTGGCGCCGCTTTGGCTTGGCATTGATCATACCGATGAAACCGCGGGCCGGCACCTCGTGCCGGGGCCCGGCATCAGTCGCGCGCCGCGCCCGCCGCCGCCTCCCGGTACGCGCTCGGTGTCTGCCCGGCCCAGCGCCGGAACGCGCGCGTGAAGTTCGCCGGGTCGGTGAATTGCAGCCGTTCGGCGATCGTCTTCAGGTCGAGATCCGACGCCGCGAGCAACTGCTTCGCGTCGCGAAACCGCGCTTCGTCGAGCAACTGCCGGTAGCTCGACCCGGCTTCCTCCAGCCGGCGCCGCAGCGTGCGCGTCGACACGAGCAACGCGTGGGCGAGCGATTCCGGCCCCGGGTAGTCGCCGGCTGCGCGCGCCAGCTCCGCGCGCACGCGCCCGACCAGGTCGCCTTCTTCCTGCCGCACCTGCGCATACTCGCGCTCGACCTGCACGAGCGCCTGCCGGTGCGCGACTTCATCGGCGAGCGGCAACGGCCAGTCGAGCACGTCGCGCGCGATCCATAGCGCGTTCGCCGCGCAACCGAATTCCACCGGCGGCAACGAGTCGCGATAGCGCGCGAAATACGCAGGCTCCGGCCACGCGAACCGCAGCTCGATCGGCGGCGATGCGCGCCCGGCCCATTGCGAGATGTTCTGCGCGAGCCCCGTCAGCACGAATTCGAACATCACGTGATGCTGCAATACGGGGCTCGCCTGCACGCCGTGCAGTTCGAGCGTCGCGCCACGATCGTCTTCCGCATAGGTCAGCCGGTACTGGCGGTTGCGCATCCGGAAGTAGCGCTGCGTGACCGACAATGCTTCGCGGATGTCCCGCGCGGTCAGCGTCGCGTAGCCGAGAAAGCCGTGCACGGTCGGCTTCAGCAGCAGCCCGAACGCGAGCCCGATGCCGGGATCGCCGCCGATCTCGATCGCATTGAGCACCAGCCGCCCCCATTGCGCCGGCGCGACGCGCGCGTCCGGTTCGGCCAACACGGCGTCGCGCAGGCCCGTGCCGGCGCGCACGGCGGCCAGGTCGACGCCGCGCGCGGCCAGTGCCTGCAGTAACAGGCGCGTATAGGCGACCGGAATCGTCGGCCGGCGCAGCCCGAGGCGGTCTTTGGCGAGAGGGGAGGTCATGTCTGTTTGGCCGAAAATGACAAGCATTATGGCTGTTTGCCCCCTCACGCTCAAGGCGGCGCGCGCCTACGATGGCAAGCATCGCTTATAGGCTCGACCATCATGACCACCTCCTTTCCCCACCTGCTCGCGCCGCTCGACTTGGGCTTCACGACGCTGAAGAACCGCGTGCTGATGGGCTCGATGCACACCGGCCTCGAAGACAGCCGCAAGACGTTGCCGCGCCTCGCCGAATATTTCGCCGAACGGGCGCGCGGCGGCGTCGGCCTGATCGTGACGGGCGGTTTCGCGCCGAACGTGGCCGGCTGGACCAAGCCGTTCGGCGGCACGCTGATGACGTCGGCCGCCGCGCGGCGGCACCGCGAGATCACGGAGGCCGTGCATGCGGAGGACGGCAAGATCGCGCTGCAGATCCTGCATACGGGCCGCTACGGTTATCACCCGTTCGCGGTCGCGCCGTCGAAGATCAAGTCGCCGATCTCGCCGTTCGCGCCGCACGAGCTGAGCGCGCGCGGCGTCGAGCGGCAGATCCGCGCGTTCGTGCGCTGCGCGAAGCTCGCGCGCGAGGCCGGTTACGACGGCGTCGAGATCATGGGCTCCGAGGGCTACCTGATCAACCAGTTCATCTCGATGCACACGAACAAGCGCACCGATCAGTGGGGCGGTTCGTACGAGAACCGCATCCGCTTGCCGATCGAGATCATCGAGCGCACGCGCGAAGCGGTCGGCCGCGATTTCATCCTGATCTACCGGCTGTCGATGCTCGACCTGATTCCGGACGGCAGCGACTGGAGCGAAACCGTGCAGCTCGCGAAGGCCGTCGAGCGCGCGGGCGCGACGATCATCAACACGGGGATCGGCTGGCACGAGGCGCGTGTGCCGACGATCGCGACGTCGGTGCCGCGCGGCGCGTTCGCGTGGGTGACGAAGAAGATGAAGGGCGAGGTCGGCATTCCGCTCGTGACGACCAACCGGATCAACCGGCCCGAAGTGGCCGAGCAGATTCTCGCGGACGGCTGCGCGGACATGGTGTCGATGGCGCGCCCGCTGCTCGCCGATGCCGAATTCGTCGTCAAGGCCGCGCAGGGCCGCGCCGACGAGATCAACACCTGCATCGGCTGCAACCAGGCGTGTCTCGATCACGCGTTCAGGAACAAGATCGCGTCGTGCCTGCTGAATCCGCGCGCATGCCACGAGACGGAGCTGAAATACACGCCCGCACCGCAGCCGAAGCGCATCGCGGTGGTGGGCGCCGGGCCGGCCGGGCTCGCATGCTCGACCGTGCTCGCGCAGCGCGGCCATCACGTCGACCTGTTCGACGGCGCGGCCGAGATCGGCGGTCAGTTCAACATGGCGAAGCAGGTGCCGGGCAAGGAGGAGTTTCACGAGGCGCTGCGCTACTTCGGCCGCCAGGTCGAGCTGACCGGCGTGAACCTGCACCTGAACCGCCGCGTCGACGCGAGCGACCTGATCGCGGGCGGCTACGACGAGATCGTGCTCGCGACCGGCGTCGCGCCGCGCGACCCGAAGATTCCGGGGCAGGACGGGCCGAACGTGCTCAGCTATATCGACGTGCTCGCGGGCAAGCAGCCGGTCGGGCGGCGCGTCGCGGTGGTCGGCGCGGGCGGGATCGGCTTCGACGTGGCCGAATACCTGGTGCAGGACGGCGAATCGCCGGCGCTCGATCTGCCGGCGTGGAAGGCCGAGTGGGGCGTGACCGACCCCGCCGCGACGCGCGGCGGCGTGACGCGCGCGCAGGTCCCCGCGCCCGCGCGTGAAGTGACGCTGCTGCAGCGCAAGGCCGCGCCGCTCGGCAAGGGGCTCGGCAAGACGACCGGCTGGATTCACCGCGCGACGCTGAAGATGAAGCAGGTGAAGATGATCGGCGGCGTGAACTACGAATTGATCGACGCGCGCGGGCTGCACGTGTCGTACGGCGAGCAGCGCACCGATCACGAACTGATCGAAGCCGACACGATCGTGCTCTGCACGGGGCAGGAGCCGCAGCGCGCGCTGCTCGCGCCGTTGCAGGCGGCCGGGCGCCCGGTGCACCTGATCGGCGGCGCGGAGCTGGCCGCCGAACTCGATGCGAAGCGTGCGATCGACCAGGGCGCGCGGCTCGCGGCGCGGCTGTAACGGGACGGCCGCGCGTCGCGGCGGTCACTCCATCTCGACGCGTTGCGCCTCGCGCTCTTCCGCTTCCAGCATCGCCTTGACGATCAGGTAGACGGCGGGCAGATCGTCGTCGTCGCGTTTCCAGTCGACGGCTTCCTCGATGTCCGCGGCGACCATCCGGCTGTCGCGCAGCCGGATGAAGGCATCGACGACGGCCGGATCGTTGCGGTTCAGGAAGCCGGCGTTCGAGAACGCCAGCTCCTCGACATTCAGCAGCGCCTGCCAGCTCATCGTGCGGACGGCGGCCGGATGGCTGCGGCGCCGCAAGCCGAGCGCCCGCTGTGCGGGGCCGCCGACGACACGCTGAAGATCGACGACCGCCTGCCGCGCGGCGCGCTCGAAGTGGACGGGATTGAAGCCGGGTTGCTCGGGATCGAATGCGGATGACTGGAACATGGTCGCCTCACTAAAGACCGTCTCGGGTGACGGAATTCGGGTCAAATGACGCAGAAACACTGTAAATATATACAGTGATCGACGCACTTTCAAGCCCCCGATGACAGCAGGCGGCAGCCGTCCGGCAACCGGGCCGGTTCAGACCGCCGCCGCGATCGTCTCCCGCAGCCACCGATGCGCCGGGTCGCGATGCACGCGTTCATGCCACAGCATCGACATTTCATAGCCGGGCACCTCGACCGGTGCGTCCACCACGCGCAACGCGGGCACGTCGCGCACCAGCCGCTCGGGCAGCATCGCGACGAGATCGGTGCTCGCGACGGCCGACATCACGAACAGGAAGTGCGGTACCGACAGCACGACGCGCCGCGTGGCGCCGACCCTCGCGAGCACTTCGTCCGTCACGCCGAAGAAGCCGCCGCCGTCGGGCGACACGATCACGTGTTCGAGCGTGCCGAACTGCGCGAGCGTCGGGCGCCGCTTCAGCTTCGGATGCCCGGCGCGGCCGATGAGCACGTAGCGTTCGACGAACAGCGGCAGGCGCCGCATGCCGGCCGGCGACCCGTCGCTCGTATGGAACACGAGGTCGATGCCGTTTCGTTCGGTATCCTGCTCGATGCGCGGCGGTACGAGTTCGACCACGGCGAGCCGCGTACCGGGCGCGGCCGAGCGCAGCGTATTCAGCGCGGGCAGCACGATCGTCGATTCGCCGTAGTCGGTCGCGGCCACGCGCCACGTGTTCGTCGCGGTCGCGGGATCGAACGGCGTGGCCGGCACCACCGCGCGCTCGATCGCTTCGAGCGCATCGCGCAACGGCTCGCGCAGCGCTTCCGCACGCGCGGTCGGCCGCATCCCGCGCGGCCCCGGCAGCAGCAGCGGATCGCCGAACAGGTCGCGCAGCTTCTGCAGCTGCACGCTGACCGACGGCTGCGACATGTTCAGCTTCCCGGCCGCGCGCGTGACGTTGTGCTCGGCCAGCAGCACGTCCAGCGTGACGAGCAGGTTCAGATCGAGCCGTCTGAGATTGTCCATGGCTATACCTGGAATATCAGGAATTCATTTCAAATATACCTTCGGCAGGCGCATCCTGCAGTCATTCAATCGACGGAGTGACGAACATGAATGTGCTGATCGTGTATGCCCATCCCGAACCGCGGTCTCTGAACGGCGCGTTGCGCGACTTTGCCGTCGGGCATCTCGAGGCGGCCGGCCACGCGGTGCAGGTGAGCGACCTGTACGCGATGAACTGGAAGGCGGCATTCGATGCGAACGACGTGACCGACCGTGCGCCCGGCGCGCGTTTCGATCCGTCGCTCGATTCGAAGCGCGCATTCGCGGCGGGCACGCAAAGCGACGACATCGCGCGCGAGCAGGAGAAGCTGAAGTGGGCCGACGCGGTGATCCTGCAGTTTCCGCTGTGGTGGTTCTCGATGCCGGCGATCATGAAGGGCTGGTTCGAGCGCGTGTATGCATACGGCTTTGCGTACGGGGTCGGCGAGCATTCCGATACGCACTGGGGCGATCGCTACGGCGAAGGCAGGATGACCGGCAAGCGGGCGATGGTGGTCGTCACGACGGGCGGGTGGGAGTCGCACTACAGCCCGCGCGGCATCAACGGGCCGATCGACGACGTGCTGTTCCCGATCCATCACGGTGTGCTGTATTACCCGGGGTTCGACGTGCTGCCGCCGTTCGTGATCTACCGGACGGGGAAGATGAACGACGCGCGCTTCGACGAAACGCGCGCGGCGCTCGGCCGGCGTCTCGACGATCTGTGGACCACGCCGCCGATTCCGTTCCGTCGGCAGAACGCGGGGGAATACGCGATTCCGGCGCTGACACTGAAGGACGACATCGCGCCGGGGCAGGCGGGATTCGCGGTTCATCTGGCCGCATGACGGCTGCCGCGCACCGCGTGCGCGGCGACACGGACGACCGTTCCCAAACGCAAAGCGACACGAGCGGCCCGCGAGACTTCGCCGGCCGCTCGTGTCGTACATCGCGCGGCCGTGGGTCACGGCCGCGATTCATCGTGGCTCAGCGATCGTCGTCCCGGATCGACGAAGGGTGCCGGCACAGCGCCCGCACGTCCATCTCCATGTACGGGAACAGCGGCAACTGGCTCAGCAGGTCATGCAGCTGCTGCACGCTTTCGACGTCGAAGATGCTGACGTTCGCGTACTGCCCGGCGATCCGCCACAGATGCCGCCAGACGCCTTCGTTCATCAGCCGCTGGCACATCGCCTTTTCTTCCGCCTTCAGCGTGGCCGCCTTGACCGGATCCATGTCCGCCGGCAGACGAACGGTCATTTCCACATGAAACAGCATCCTGCACTCCTTGAATGATCGATGCGTCGAACGCGGTGCGCGCTCAGGCCTGTGCGCGTGCGCGCTCGACTTCGCTGCCCGGCACGTGCTGCTTGTCCTTGAGCAGCGAGAAATCGAAGTCGATCAGCGCGAACTGCCCGTCGACGCCATACGGCTTGCCTTCCGCGCCTTCGGCCTGCTTGACCGGCGGGATCAGCCCGTCGCGCGTCGCGAACGCGAAGTCGTCCCACAGATGCGGATCGCCGTCGATGTTGATCTGCGTCGTCAGCTTACGATAACCGTCGGCCGAAACGAAGAAGTGAATGTGCGCCGGACGGTGGCCGTGGCGGCCGAGCTGGTCGAGCAGCTGCTCGGTCTTGCTGCCCGGCGGCACGCTGTAGCCGACCGGCAGCACGCTGCGGAAGCTGTAGCGGCCGTCGGCGTCGGTCCGGATCGAGCGGCGCAGGTTGAACGCGGGCTGCGACTGATCGAAGTACGAGTAGTTGCCCAGATGGTTCGCGTGCCACACCTCGACGAGCGCGTTCGCGAGCGGCGCGCCGTTCTCGCCGAGTACCCGGCCGCGCATGATCAGCGTCTGGCCCGGATCGGTGCCGTCGTCGAGACGCGCGTGGCCGACCGATTCCGGCGCACCGGCGACGTACAGCGGCCCTTCGATCGTGCGCGGCGTGCCGCCCTGGATGCCGGCCTTTTCCTCGGCCTCGTCCATCCGCACGTCGAGGAAGCGCTCGAGGCCGAGGCCCGCGGCAATCAGCCCGAATTCGCGGCCGGCTTCGTTCAGGTAGTTCAGCGCGGTCCAGAACTCGCTCGGCTGCACGTCGAAGTCCTCGATCGTGTAGCAGATGTCCTTCACGATCCGGTTGACGATCGCGCGCACGCGCGGGTTGCCGGGTTTCTCGGCGGCGTCGTCGAAGGTCTTCAGCAGTGCGTCGATGGCTTGCTTGTTCATCTGTGTCTCCGGTTTCGGTTGTCGTGTGGGGATCAGCGGGCGTCGCGTCGCATCCGTTCGATGCGGGCCCAGTCGAAGGTGATGCCGAGGCCGGGCGCGGCCGGCAGATGCAGCTTGAAATCCTGGTAGCGCAGCGGCTCGACGAGGATTTCCTCGGTGAGCAGCAGCGGGCCGAACAGTTCGGTGCCCCATTTCAGCGAATCGAACGTGCTGAACAGCTGCGCGGACGCCATCGTGCCGGCCGCGCCTTCGAGCATCGTGCCGCCGTACAGCTCGATGCCGGCCGCCGCGGCGATCGACGCGACGCTCGCCGCGCCCTGCAGGCCGCCCGACTGCGCGATCTTCACCGCGAACACGTCGGCCGCGCGATCCTGCGCGAGTGCGAACGCGTCGACCGGGCCGTGCAGCGCCTCGTCGGCCATGATCGGCACCTGCGCGAGCTGCGTGAGGCGTTTGAGCCCCGCGCGGTTGGTCGCGGCGATCGGCTGCTCGACGAGGCTCACGCCGGCTTCGGCCAGCCGCGCGCCGGCCCAGATCGCATCGGTTTCGCTCCAGGCCTGGTTCACGTCGACGCGCACGTCGCCGCGCTCGCCGAGCGCACGCTTGATCGCGACCACGTGCGCCACGTCGTCGGCAACCGCGTTCGAGCCGATCTTCAGCTTGAACGCACGATGGCGGCGCGCGTCGAGCATCGCTTCGGCCTCCGCGATGTCGCGCTGCGTGTCGCCGCTCGCGAGCGTCCAGGCGACATCGACCGCATCGGTCCGGCGGCCGCCGAACAGCTCGGACAGCGGCACGCCGAGGCGCCGCGCCTGTGCGTCGAACAGCGCGGTCTCGATCGCGCACTTCGCGAAACGGTTGCCCTGGAACAGCTTGCGCGCACGCGCCAGCGCGGCGCCGGGGCGTGTCGCGTCCATGCCCTGCAGCAGCGGCGCGAAGTAGGTGTCGATGTTGACCTTGATGCTTTCGGGGCTCTCCTCGCCGTAGGCGAGGCCGCCGATGGTCGTCGCCTCGCCGACGCCTTCGATACCGTCCGTGCATCGAACCCGGACCAGCACGAGGGTCTGGCAATTCATCGTCGCGACCGACAGTTTGTGGGGCCGGATCGTCGGCACGTCGACGAGCAGCGTGTCGATGCGTTCGATGGTGGCGGCAGTTGCTATCATGCGATTCCTCCTGTTGGTGCACATGGTAGGAATTCCCGCCCCGCGTCGTCCAACACTCTTTCCGACTACTTCCATACCTTTGAGGCATGAAATGGAATTGCGTCAGCTCCGCTACTTCATCGCCGTCGCCGAGGAAATGAACATCACGCGGGCGGCGGAGCGGCTGCACATGACGCAGCCGCCGCTGAGCCGCCAGCTCCAGGCGATCGAGGACGAAATCGGGTTGCCGCTGTTCGAGCGCGGCGCGCGGCCGCTGAAGCTGACCGATGCGGGGCGCGTGTTCTATGCGCAGGCGAAGCGCCTCGTCGACCAGGCCGACGAGCTCGGCCCGCTGACGCGGCGGCTTGCGCAGCTGTCGGAGCGGATCGTGATCGGCTTCGTGCCGTCGACGCTGTACGGCGCGCTGCCGGACGTGATCCGCGCGTTTCGCGAGGCGCAGCCGGACGTCGAGCTGTCGCTGATCGAAATGTTCACGCTCGAACAGCTCGGCGCGCTGAAGGGCGGGCGGATCGACGTCGGGTTCGGCCGCCTGCGCTTCGACGACGACCAGCTGGTGCGCGAGGCGCTGATCGAGGAAAAGCTGATCGCGGCGCTGCCGGTCGGGCATCCGCTCGCCGATCCGGCCCGGCCGCTGACGCTCGCGGATATCGCGAACGAGACGATGATCGTCTACCCGAGCACGCCGCGGCCGAGCTTCGCCGATCAGCAGCTGTCCGCGCTGCGCGACGGCGCGGTCGTGCCGGCGGCCGTTCACGAGGTACGCGAGTTGCAGACGGCGCTCGGGCTCGTCGCCGCGCAGGTCGGCGTGTCGCTGGTGCCGGAGAGTGTGGAGGGCGTGCGCGTGCGGGGCGTCGTCTACCGGCGGCTGCCGGAGCCGGCCGCGACGTCGCCGATCATCATGAGTCGCCGGCTGCACGGCGAAAGCGCGGCCACGGCGGCGTTCTGCGCGATTGCGCGGGAGATGATCGCGCCGGCGGCGCAATGACCGCCGTGGGTGCGATGAATCGCAACTAACGGTCTGTTTGGGCGGGCACCGCCGAATGGGGCGAGGGCGGTGCGGCGCGATGCCGTTGCGGCTTGCGCGACAGCCGGCCGATCAGCCTGGCGGTCGCGGCTACCGCTTCGCGTCGAGTGTCTCCGACGGCGATTCGCCGAACTTTTCCCGATACGCGATCGCGAAGCGTCCGAGGTGCGTAAACCCGCAATCGAGCGCGACTTCGGCGATCCGCCGGCCGGCCGCCGCGCCGCGCAGCAGCTCGCGCGCATGGTCGAGCCGCGTCGCGCGCAGGTATTGCATCGGGCTCATGCCGCGGAACTGCAGGAAAGCGTCGCGCAGCGTCCGTTCGGGCACGTTGGCCGCCTGGACGATATCGGCGAGCTGCAGCGGCTGCGCATAGTGCGCGTTCACGAACTCCTGCGCGCGCCGCACGAAGCCCGGCGCGGGGTCGCGGTGCGTCGCGCGCAGCACCGACGGCGGATGGCCTTCGATCAGCAGGTCGATCAGCAAATGCTCGAGCTGCGACGCGACACGCGGGTTCGCGTTCGCGCGCTCGAGCAGTTCGGGCGATCGCGCGACGAGCATCAGTTGCTGGCGCCACGCGGAAAGCGCGGCGTCGCTGATGTGCAGCACGGGGTCGAGCGTCGCGCGCGGGTCGCCGGTCAGCGCGCCGACGGTCGCCGCGTCGATGCGCAGCACGAACTGCTCGCAATCGGCCGACAGCACCGCGTCGAAGCGCTCGCCGGGCGCGCACAGCACGCCGGTCTGGCCGTCGACGCCGAGCTGCCGCCCCATCGCGCGCACCTCGGCCTGGCCGGACAGGCAGAACATCAGCAGGTAATAGCCGTCGACCGCGTCGACCTGCACGCGCATCGCGTCGCCGAATGCGATCGTGCCGATCCCGAGCCCGCCCAGCTTGACGAAATCCATGTGCGACGCGCCGTGCACGCGGCCGTTCGGCAGCAGTGCATGCGGCTGCATCACGCGCGAGATGCGCTCGCGCGTCTCGTCGAGATCGCGGGATTCGAACAGCCGGTGCGCGCGCAGCGCGGACGGCTCGAACGACGTTGGGGACATGGGCCTCAGCCTTGGTATGGGCGACGCGCGCTTCGATCCGACGAATGGGTCGCGATCGTGCGCTGGGTCGCGTGTGCCGTCATGCTAGCGCAGAAATCCGCCGAAAGTGGATATTGCGCCGCCGCAATCGCACTTTCCGGATAGACGACGAATATTAGCTTTTCAAAAATCGGCTCCATGCATTCAACGAAATCGATCGACAAGGAGTCCGACATGGAGCAGACAGAATCGCCCGTCGTTTTCGCCGAGCGCGGCGACGCATCCGATGTGACCTTTCCGCACGACGACGGCTCACGCGTGCCGTACAAGGTGTTCAGCTCGCGTGCGGTCTACGATCGCGAGCAGGAGCGCATCTTCCGCGGACCGACATGGAACTTCGTCGCGCTCGAAGCGGAAATCCCGAAGGCCGGCGACTTCAAGAGCACGTTCGTCGGCGACACGCCGGTGGTCGTCACGCGCGCCGAGGACGGCACGCTCTCGGCGTGGGTGAACCGCTGCGCGCATCGCGGCGCGCAGGTGTGCCGCAAGTCGCGCGGCAACGCGAGTTCGCACACGTGCGTGTATCACCAGTGGAGCTTCGACAGCCAGGGCAACCTGCTCGGCGTGCCGTTCCGGCGCGGCCAGAAGGGGATGACCGGGATGCCGGCCGACTTCGACCCGAAGCAGCACGGGCTGCGCAAGCTGCGCGTCGACAGCTATCGCGGGCTCGTGTTCGCGACCTTCAGCGACGCCGTCGCGCCGCTGCCCGAGTATCTCGGCGAGCAGATGCGCCCGTGGATCGACCGGATCTTCCACAAGCCGATCGAGTATCTCGGCTGCACGCGCCAGTATTCGAAGTCGAACTGGAAGCTGTACATGGAGAACGTGAAGGACCCGTATCACGCGAGCATGCTGCACCTGTTCCATACGACCTTCAACATCTTCCGCGTCGGGATGAAGGCGCGTTCGATTCCGGACGCGAACCACGGGCTGCACAGCATCATCACCGTGACGAAGACGAACGACGACACGTCGGCCGCGTACAAGCAGCAGAACATCCGGTCGTTCGACGAGGGTTTCCATCTCGAGGACGAATCGATCCTCGATCTCGTGTCGGAATACGACGAGGACTGCACCAACCATATCCAGCCGATCTTCCCGCAGCTCGTGATCCAGCAGATCCACAACACGCTGGTCGCGCGGCAGATCCTGCCGAAGGGTCCCGACAACTTCGAGCTGATCTTCCACTTCTTCGGGTACGCGGACGACACGCCCGAGCTGCGCGCATTGCGCATCAAGCAGGCGAACCTCGTCGGGCCGGCCGGCTACATCTCGATGGAAGACACCGAAGCGACCGAACTCGTGCAGCGCGGCACGATACGCGATGCCGATGCGACGTCGGTGATCGAGATGTCGCGCGGCAATCCGGACCAGCAGGACACGGTGATCACCGAAAGCCTGATCCGCAAGTTCTGGGTCGGCTACCAGAAGCTGATGGGCTATTGAGGCGGGAGCGAAAAATGACGGAAGACATGAAGACCTGGTTCGAGATTTACATGCTCCAGAACCGCTATATCGGGCACCTCGACAACGACCGGCTCGAACACTGGCCGGAGATGTTCACCGAGGACTGCACGTACGAGATCGTGCCGAAGGAGAACGCCGATCTCGGGCTGCCGGTCGGGATCGTCCATTGCACGAACCAGCGGATGCTGCGCGATCGCGTGGTGTCGCTGCGGCACGCGAACATCTACGAGGAGCACACGTACCGGCACATGACGTCGGGCCTGACGATCGTCGCGGAACGCGACGGCGAGATCGACACCGAGAGCAACTACGTCGTCGTGCAGACGCGCAGCAACGGCGAGTCGAACGTGTACCAGGCCGGCAAGTACTACGACACGGTCGTGCGCACGCCCGACGGGCTGCGCTACAAGACCAAGCGGGTGATCTACGACACGTCGCGCGTGCAGACGCTGCTCGCGACGCCGATCTGACGAAGCAAGGAAACGACATGACCGAAGCAACGCTGGCCGAGTGGCATCCGCTCGGCGCTTTCGACGAATTCTCCGAAGACGAACCGGCGGCGCGCGTCGCCGGCCAGAAGCCGATCGCCGTGTTCCGGATCGGCGACGAACTGTTCGCGATGCACGACCTCTGCACGCACGGCCATGCGCGGCTGTCCGAGGGTTACGTGGAGGACGGCTGCGTCGAGTGCCCGCTGCACCAGGGGCTGATCGACATCCGCACCGGTGCGCCGAAATGCGCGCCGATCACCGAGCCGGTACGGACCTATCCGATCCGGATCGTCGACGGGCAGGTGGAAGTCAATGTCGGCTGATCCGTTCGTGATCGTCGGCGCCGGCCATGCGGCGCGGCGCACGGCTGAAGCGCTGCGCGAGCGCGATGCGGCGGCGCGCATCGTGATGATCGGCGCGGAGCGCGCGCTGCCGTACGACCGGCCGGCGCTGTCGAAGGATGCGCTGCTGACGGACGGCGGCGAGCAGCGTGCGTTCGTGCGCGACGCGGCGTGGTACGACGCGCAGCGCATCGAGCTGCGGCACGGCACGCGCGTCGACGCGATCGAGCGTGAGGCGCTGCGCGTACGGCTCGACGACGGCACGACGCTGCCGTACGCGCGGCTCGTGCTCGCGACGGGGTCGCGCGTGCGCACGTTCGGCGGGGCGGTCGACGAAGGCGTCGTGCCGCACTACGTCCGCACGGTCGACGATGCGCGTGCGTTGCGTGCACGACTGGCGCCGGGCCGCCGCGTGGCGGTGCTCGGCGGCGGTTTCATCGGCCTCGAGGTCGCGGCGGCGGCACGCCAGCTCGGCTGCGACGTGACGGTGATCGATCCGGCGCCGCGCTTGCTGCAGCGCGCGCTGCCGGAGGTGGTCGGTGCGTATGCGCGTCGGTTGCACGACGCGCGTGGCGTGGCGTTCCGGATGGCGACGCTGCCGCGTGCGATCCGCCGCGCGCCGGGCGGCGGCGCGATCGTCGAGACCGATCGCGGCGACGTGCCGGCCGATATCGTCGTGGTCGGCATCGGCGTGGTACCGAACGTCGAGCTTGCGCAGGCGGCGGGGCTCGACGTCGACAACGGGATACGCGTCGACGCGGGTTGCCGTACGGCCGATCCGGCGATCTTCGCGGCGGGCGAGGTGACGATGCACTTCAATCCGCTGCTGGGGCGCCACGTACGGATCGAGTCGTGGCAGGTGGCCGAAAACCAGCCGGCCGTCGCGGCGGCGAACCTGCTCGGTGCCGACGAAACCTATGGCGAGCTGCCGTGGCTGTGGTCCGATCAGTACGACTGCAACCTGCAGATGCTCGGGCTGTTCGGCGGCGAACGCACGATCGTCGTGCGCGGCGATCCGGCGAGCGGGCCGTTCACGGTGTTCGGGCTTGGCGACGACGGCAGGATCGTCGCGGTGGCCGCGGCGAACCTCGGGCGCGACATCGGCGCATCGCGCCGGCTGATCGCGGCAGGGGCGGTGCCCGACCCGGCGAAGCTGGCCGATCCGGCGGTGAACCTGAAGACATTCCTGTAACGGCGGCGCGCGCGGTGTGCGTGCACCGCATGCGCCTGCGCGGCCCGCGCGTTTGTCGGTTGCGGCGAAATCGGGGATATTAGCGGCATCGCCGATCCGCCGGTCCGCCATGACGCCAGACAAAGCCCTCGAACTGAAACGTAGCAAGCGCCGCGCGCTGTGGCTGCTGCTGGCCGCCGTCGCGGTGTTCGTCACGACGATCCTGCTGCCGCGCGGCCCGTGGGTCGACGGCTTCAAGGCCGTGGCCGAAGCCGCGATGGTCGGCGCGCTCGCCGACTGGTTCGCGGTCGTCGCGCTGTTCCGCCGCGTGCCGATTCCGTTCGTGTCGCGCCATACCGAGATCATTCCGAAGAACAAGGACAAGATCGCCGACAACCTCGCGGTGTTCGTGCGCGAGAAGTTCCTCGGCCCCGACGCGCTCGCCGCGCAGATCCGCCAGCACGATCCCGCGCGGAAACTCGGTGCGTGGCTCGGCGAGCCGGCGAACACCGATGCGCTCGGCGGCTACGTGACGAGGCTGATGAGTTTCGCGCTCGACATGACCGATGACGCGCGGATCCAGACGTTCGTGCACGACGCGTTCCGCGCGGTGCTCGACCGGGTCGACCTGTCGCAGTCGGCCGGCGCGATCCTCGATACGCTGACGAAGGACGGCCGCCACCAGGCGCTGCTCGACGACGCGATCGAACAGGTGGTGGACGTGCTCGACAAGGAGGAGAACCGCGAGGTGATCGCGGGCTTCATCGTCGAATGGCTGAAGACGCAATACCCGAAGGTCGAGAAGATCATGCCGACGCAATGGTTCGGCGAGAACGGCGCGCGGATGCTCGCGAGCGCGGTGAGCCGCGTGCTCGAAGGCGTGGCGGCCGACCCCGAGCACGAGCTGCGGCAGCGCTTCGACCGGACGGTCGCGCGACTGACCGAGCGGCTGAAGCACGATCCGGCGTTCGTCGCGAAGGGCGAGGAGATCAAGCGCTATATCCGCGACGGCGATGCATTCAACGAGTATGCGCGCGACTTGTGGGACCAGTTGCGCGCGTGGCTGAAGGCCGATCTTGCCCGCGCCGATTCGGCGCTGCACCGGCAGGCCGCGACGCTGGGCGGCTGGCTCGGCGCGCGGCTGTCGGAGAGCCCGGCGCTGCGCGCGTCGCTGAACGAGCATGTCGAGAAGGCCGTGCACGAGATGGCGCCGGATTTCGCCGATTTCCTGATGCGCCACATTCGCGATACGGTGCGCAACTGGGATGCGCGCGAGATGTCGCGGCAGATCGAATTGAACATCGGCAAGGATCTGCAGTACATCCGCATCAACGGCACGCTGGTCGGCGGGCTGATCGGGCTCGGGCTGTATCTGGTGTCGCTGGTGCCGCGCTGGGCGGCGGGGTGGCTGCATTGACGCGCCCATGCCGTTGAACGGCGGCGCCGGCGCGGCCACGAGCACCGCACAACGGGCGCGATGCCGGGCACGCGCTTTTTTTGTCATGCGTGCGCTTTCGCGCCGTGCAGCTGCAGGCCGAGCGCCTTGATGACTTTCAGGATCGTGCCGAAGCTCGGATTGCCGTCGTGCGACAGCGCCTTGTACAACCCTTCGCGCGACAGGCCCGCATCGCGCGCGACCTGCGACATGCCGCGTGCGCGTGCGATCACGCCGAGCGCGTGCGCGATGAAGGCCGGATCGTCGCCGGCCTCCTGCAGGCAGGCCTCGAAGTAGTCGGCCATGTCGTCTTCGGTTTTCAGGGGTTCGGCCGAATCCCACGGTCGGGTGCGGATCTTGTCCATCGATCATTCCATGTCGAGGCGCGCGAGCATCGCGTGCGCGGCGCGTATGTCGGCCTGTTGCGTCGATTGATCGCCGCCGCAGCGCAGGATGACCCGGATCGGTCCGCGCCGGACGGAGTAGACGCGATAGCCGGGGCCATGGTCGATCCGCATTTCGACGACCGGCGAGCCGGCGGACTTCCGGTCGCCGGGGTTGCCCATCGACAGGCGGTCGATGCGAGCCTGGATGCGGCGCTTCGCGACGCGATCCTGCCGGCCGGCAAACCAGGCGTCGAAGACGTCGGTGGTTCGGGCGCTGAACGTAGGCGCACGGTAGGGCGTCGATGGCAGTATGTCAACCATGGTTCACAGAAAAAAGGGGCGGTGGCAGGTCGTTTCGCGGCTGCTGCGGTAGGGCCGTCCGCCTCGCTAGGGTGCCGATTGGCCGTTCGGCCAAAGTCGAAATCTTTCGAATCCGTCTACAATCAAACACGTCCTTGCCGCTCGTGCATGCTCGTCGTGCACGGGTGGGTCCGTTCGTCCTCCGGCATCCGGGGGCGCCGCCGCGCATCGTTCGTCGCGCGGCGGGAAGTGCCGTGGTCTGTGTCCAGTAGGTAGAGCGTCCGCGTGCCGTAGGCCGGCGCGCGTCATGTACGCCGCGCGCCCGTAGGCCGGGCAGGCGGCATAACCGAGAGTCCCCCATGAAAGCATCGGATCTGTTCGTGAAGGCGCTGGAAGCCGAAGGCGTCGAGTACGTGTTCGGTATTCCCGGCGAAGAAAACCTCGATCTGCTCGAATCGCTGCGGCGATCGAAGATCAAGCTCGTGCTGACCCGGCACGAGCAGGCGGCCGGGTTCATGGCCGCCACCTACGGCCGCCTGACGGGCCGCACCGGCGTGTGTCTCGCGACGCTCGGGCCGGGTGCGACGAACTTCGTCACGGCCGCCGCGTATGCGCAGCTCGGCGGCATGCCGATGCTGATGATCACCGGGCAGAAGCCGATCAAGTCGAGCAAGCAGGGCCACTTCCAGATCGTCGACGTGGTGGACATGATGCAGCCGCTCACGAAATTCACGCGGCAGATCGTGTCGATCGGCAATATCCCGTCGGCCGTGCGCGAGGCGTTCCGCCGCGCGGAGGAGGAGCGCCCGGGCGCGGCGCACCTCGAATTGCCGGAAGACATCGCGCACGAGGAGGGCGACGGCAAGCCGATCCCGCGCAGCTACAGCCGGCGGCCGGTGGCCGAGGAGAAAGCGGTCGCGCGTGCGGTCGACGCGATCCAGGCCGCCCGCCATCCGCTGCTGATGATCGGCGCGGGCGGCAACCGCAAGACCACCTGCAAGATGCTGCTCGAATTCGTCGACAAGACGGGCATCCCGTTCTTCACCACGCAGATGGGCAAGGGCGTGATCGACGAGACCCATCCGCTGTGGCTCGGCAATGCGACGCTGTCCGACGGCGATTTCGTGCATCGCGCGATCGAGCATGCGGACTGCATCATCAACGTCGGCCACGACGTGATCGAGAAGCCGCCGTTCTTCATGCGCACCGACGACAAGACGGTGATCCACGTGAACTTCCTCGGCGCGCAGGTCGATCCCGTCTATTTCCCGCAGATCGAAGTGGTCGGCGACATCGCGAATGCCGTGTGGCAAATGAAAGAGGCCATGTCGCCGCAGCCGCACTGGGATTTCGCGCGCTTCGCGATGATCAAGGAGCATTTCGACGCCCATCTGGAGAAGGGCCAGCACGATCCGCGCTTCCCGATGTACCCGGTGCGGATCGTCAACGACCTGTACAACGCGCTGCCGGTCGACGGCATCGTCTGTCTCGACAACGGGATGTACAAGATCTGGTTCGCGCGCTACTGGCGTGCGCACGAGCCGAATTCGCTGCTGCTCGACAACGCGCTCGCGTCGATGGGCGCCGGCCTGCCGTCTGCGATCGCCACGAAGATCGTGCATCCGCAGCGCAAGGTGATCGCCGTGTGCGGCGACGGCGGCTTCATGATGAATTCGCAGGAGCTCGAGACGGCCGTGCGGCTGAAGCTCGACCTCGTCGTGATGATCTTGCGCGACGACGCGTTCGGGATGATTCGCTGGAAGCAGGAGAACATGAATTTCCCCGATTACGCGATGACGCTGCAGAACCCCGATTTCGTGTCGTATGCGCAAAGCTACGGCGCGCACGGGCATCGTGTCGAATCGGCCGACGATCTCGAGCCGCTGCTGCGCGAGTGCTTCTCGTCGCCGGGCGTGCACGTGATCGACGTGCCGATCGATTACTCGGACAACGAGCGCGTGCTGAACCGCGAGATCAAGCGCCTGTCGGCACAGCTCTGAATACCCCGTTCACCGGAAGGAGTCGTTCCATGTTGAAGGAAACCTATCCGTACTACCTCGCCAACGAAGCCGTCTACGCGAACACCGATCTGGAGGTCACGGACAAGTTCAGCGGCAAGGTCGCGACGCGCGTCGCGCTGGCCGATGCGAAGGCGATCGATGCGGCGATCGGCGCGGCGGTCGCCGCCGCGAAGCCGATGCGCGAGATGCCGGCCTTCAGGCGGCAGGCCGTGCTCGACCATTGCGTCGCGCGCTTTCGCGAGCGCTTCGACGAGCTGGCCGAGGCGTTGTGCATCGAGGCCGGCAAGCCGATCAACGATTCGAAGGGCGAAGTGACGCGGCTGATCGACACGTTCCGCGTCGCCGCGGAGGAATCGGTGCGGATCGACGGCGAGATCGTCAACCTCGAAATTTCCGCGCGTGCGCAGGGTTATACGGGGTACGTGAAGCGGGTGCCGATCGGCCCGTGTTCGTTCATCTCGCCGTTCAACTTCCCGCTGAACCTTGCCGCGCACAAGGTCGCGCCCGCGCTCGCGGCCGGCTGCCCGTTCGTGCTGAAGCCCGCGAGCCGCACGCCGATCGGCGCGTTGATCATCGGCGAGGTGCTCGCGGAAACCGACCTGCCGAAGGGCGCGTTCTCCGTGCTGCCCGCGCATCGCGACGGCGCCGACCTGTTTACGACCGACGAGCGTTTCAAGCTGCTGTCGTTCACGGGTTCGCCGGCCGTCGGCTGGGCACTGAAGGAGAAGGCGGGCAAGAAGAAAGTCGTGCTGGAACTGGGCGGCAACGCGGCCGCGATCGTCGATGCGGATCAGCGCGACCGGCTCGACTACGTGGTCGAGCGTCTCGCGTTCGGCGCGTACTACCAGTCGGGCCAGAGCTGCATCGGCGTGCAGCGGATCCTCGTGCATGCCGATCTTTACGACGCGCTGCGCGAGAAGCTGATCGCGAAGACGCGTTCGCTGAAGATGGGCGACCCGAAGGATCCGTCGACGTTCGTCGGCCCGATGATCTCCGAATCGGAGTCGCGCCGGCTGTCGGGCTGGATGGACGCGGCCGTCGCGGCGGGCGCGAAGATCGTCGCGGGCGGCAAGGTCGACGGCGCGATGTTCGAGGCGACGCTGCTGGAAAACGTCGGGCACGAGCAGGACCTGTACCGGAAGGAGGCATTCGGCCCGGTCGCGATCCTCGAGAAGTTCGACCGCTTCGACGATGCGCTCGCCCGCGTGAACGACAGCGACTTCGGGCTTCAGGCCGGCGTGTTCACCGATTCGCTCACGCATGCGCAGCGCGCGTGGGATGAACTGGAAGTCGGCGGCGTCGTGATCAACGACGTGCCGTCGTTCCGCGTCGACAACATGCCGTACGGCGGCGTGAAGGATTCGGGCCTCGGCCGCGAAGGGGTCCGCTACGCGATCGAGGACATGACCGAACCGCGGCTGATGGTCGTGCGGCGCCGGTAACGCGCCGGCCGCGGCGTCAGTCCGCAACGGCACGCAGGCAGGCGATCGGGCCGGCCTGCGTGCCGTTTTCATTGCGCCGCGCGCATCGGTCCGGCATCGCGCGCGTACCGCCGCGCGGCGGGCCGCCCGACGCGCGCTCGACTGCGGGCCTCGCCTCGTGATGTAATCGCGCCAAACCGCCGACCGGGGCACGGCACCGGAAAGCGCGAATTCATTCTTCACGAGGTCGATTCATGTCCCCCGTCTCGGCATTCAAGCTGGTTCTGTTGTCATTCCTGGCGATCGTCGCGCTCGAATGCATCGCCAAGCGGTTGCGGTTGCCGCCCGCGGCCGCGCTGCTGATCGGCGGTATCGGGATCGCATTCATTCCCGGCCTGCCGCCGATCAACCTCGATCCCGAGCTGGTGCTGCTGGTGTTCCTGCCGCCGCTGCTGATGGACGGCGCGTACTTCTCCGTATGGGAAGAGTTCAAGCGTAACGTCGGCGGTATCCTGATGCTCGCGATCGGCGCGGTCGTCTTCACGACGTTCGCGGTCGGTTTCGCCGTGCACTGGGTCGTGCCGGCGCTGCCGTGGGCCGCGTGCTTCGCGCTCGGCGCGATCGTGTCGCCGCCCGACGCGGTCGCCGCGAAAGCCGTGCTCGAACGCGTCGCGCTGCCGCGCCGGCTGATGGTGCTGCTCGAAGGCGAGAGCCTGCTGAACGACGCGGCCGGCCTCGTGCTGTTCCGCTTCGCGGTCGCGGCCGCCCTCACCGGTGCGTTCAGCCTCGAGCATGCGGTCGTGCGTTTCGCGGAACTCGGGCTCGGCGGCGTGGTGGTCGGCTTCGTGATCGGCCGGCTCGTCGTGTGGTTCCTGAAGCTGCTCGACGACGACTATCTCGTGATCACCGTCGCGGTGATCGCCGGCTGGATCGCGTACATCGCGGGCGAAATGGTCGAGGTGTCGGGCGTGATCGCGACGGTCACGGCCGGCATGATCATCGGCTGGCATCAGCACGAGGTGTTCTCGGCCGCCGTGCGCACGCGCGGCACCGCATTCTGGCAGGTCATCGTGTTCCTGCTCGAAGCGATGGTGTTCGTGCTGATCGGGCTGTCGCTGCGCGGCGCGATTCACCGGCTCGGCGGTTTCGAGCAGGTGCTCGCCACGATGGTGCCGCCGGTGGTCGCGGTGCTGGCGGCGGTGATCGTGTCGCGCTTCGTGTGGATCTACGCGGTCGAGGCGCTGAAGTGGCCGGTGCGCGGGATCGCCCGGCGCGGCGAAGCGCCCGACTGGAAGGCCGCGACGATCATGAGCTGGGCCGGGATGCGCGGGGTCGTGACGCTCGCGATCGCGCTGTCGCTGCCCGAGGCGTTGCCCGGCCGCGACGTGATCCTGGTCGCGTCGTTCGCGGTGATCCTCGTCACCGTGCTGCTGCAGGGCACGACGATCGGGCCGTTGATCCGGCTGCTGCGCCTGCCGCAGCGCGAGGAGCGCGCCGCGCACCATCTGACCGAGCCGCAGACGTGGGCGCACGTCGAGGCCGCGCAGCTCGCGGCGATCCAGCCGCTCGTGCGCGACGAGCACGGCGTCGTGATCCATCCGCGCCTGCTCGAGCAGTACACGTATCGCGCGGAGCTGACCGAACGCTCGAAGAACGAACCCGAGTACCCGGCGGAAGTGCGCACCGCGCACTACGACGTCGTGCTGGCCGCGATCAGGGCCGGGCGTGCCGAACTGTTGCGCCTGCATCGGTCGGGGCGCATCCACGACGAGATGCTGCACACGCTCGAACGCGATCTCGACCTGCAGGAAGTGTCCGCGCAGCACGCGCGCGGGTAAGCGGGCGCGACCCGTCATCCCACGGGCCGGCGTTCTGCCGGCCCTGCACCGCGCGCGGCCGATCCTTCCCCGCCGCGCGATGTTGCTCCCGCCCACCAGCCGATTCGACCTGTCGGAATCCGGCCCTCAATACCACCGGCAAACAGCCTTGCAGACCATGCAAGCCTTATGGCGCCGGTCTCGCAAACGTTATCGTCTTTCGAATCCGGAAATGATCAGATTTATCTGATTCTGTCTCTTTCTGCATATTTGGCAAAACTAAACCGGAAGGAGATAGATGCTGTGTTCTAATTTCATTTAGAATCAGCCGGTTATCTTTATTGAGAGAAAGAATGCGGAGGTAATGCGGTCGCCGATGAGGAAGGAATCGGCGTCTCAAGCCCCGCAAGGCAGTGCCGACAGGCCAAATCGGCGGAATCAGGCGGGTTTTTCAACCGCCAAAATAAGATAGTGTCCAAGTCGGATAAACAACTCCTATGAAAGAATCGATTGGAGATTCGGCGTTTGAAACTGTATTTATGAAAGAATCGAGCAGTGATAATGCCTTGGATTGCCTTGAATCGGGGTTATCGGTCCTTCTGGTCGACGATCAACCGTTCGTCGGCGAGGTGATCCGCCGCGCGCTGCGCAGCGAGCACGACATCGATCTGCACGTGTGTACCGACGCGCACCGGGCGATGGCGGTCGCGCGCGACGTGAAGCCGACGGTGATCCTGCAGGACCTCGTGATGCCGGAGATCGACGGCCTCGATCTCGTCCGCGCGTGGCGCGCCGACGCCGGCACCGCGCGGGTGCCGATCATCGTGCTGTCCGCGAAGGAGGAGCCGATCGTCAAGCGCGAGGCGTTCATCGCCGGCGCGAACGACTATCTGGTGAAGCTCCCCGACGCGATGGAGCTGACCGCGCGCATCCGCTATCACTCGAATTCGTACCTGATGTCCCGGCAGCGCGACGAGGCGCTCGATTTCCTGTCGCACGACATGCGTTCCCCGCAGACGTCGATCCTCGCGCTGCTCGACGTCTACCGCGCCGAACACGGCGACATGCCGGCGATCATGGAGCGCATCGCCGGCCATGCGCGGCGTGCGCTGGCGCTTGCCGACGGCTTCATCCACCTGACCCGCGCGCAGTCCGAGCGCCGTGCGCACGAGGTCTTGAGCCTCAACGAGATCGTGGTCGATGCCGTCGACCAGCTGTGGGAGAAAGCGGCCGGGCTCGGCTGCCGGGTCGTCGCGCACGTGCCCGACACCGAGTGCGTGACGATGGGCGACCGCATGATGCTCACGCGCGCGGTCGCGAACCTGATCGACAACGGGCTGAAGTACGGCCCGGCCGGCACGGACGTGCACTGCACGCTGAGCAGCGAGGACGGCGCCTGGCTGATCGGCGTCGAGGATGGCGGCGCCGGCATCGCGCCCGAGCAGCGCACGGCCGCGACCGAGTCGTTCGTGCAGCTCGAAACCGTGAACGGCGCGGCGCGCGGCGGCTTCGGCCTCGGGCTTGCGTTCGTGCGCGCGACGGCGGCGCGGCATCGCGGCCAGATCCTGATGCGCAATACGGCGCGCGGCTTCATGGTCGCGCTTCGGCTGCCGGCGCAAGCGGAGCGGTGATTTCGCGGCGCGGCCTGCCGGCGCCGCGTCGTCCGCATCCGACCCCGATGCGCTCGTGGCGCGCCGACCGGCGCGCAGGCGGGCGCGGATTTTTTCAACGCTGATTTTAGAAAGCCCATAACGAACATGGCCACCGTGACGCCCCGCGCGACCAATGAAAGCCTGCATCCGACGATCGGCGCTGCCCGGCTGACGCTCGGCAATCGCATCCTGCTCAGCTTCGGCGTGTTGTTCGTGCTGATGCTGGTGACAGCCGGCGTGTCCTACGAGCGACTGCGCGCGATCAACGCCGAAGCCATCAGCATCGAGCGCGACTCGCTGCCCGGCGTGTACCTCGCGTCATCGCTGCGCGGCTCGGTCAACGAATCGTTCATGCTGCTGCAGCAGGCAACGTTCGTCGATACCGACCCCGACAGCGTGCATCGCGATCTCGCGAAGATCGCCGACGCGATGAAGGAAGTCGAGGCGCTGTCGGTCGACTATCAGGCCACGACGTTCCGCGACGACGACCGGCAGCGGTTCGCCGCGTTCCGCGGCGCATACGATCGTTACCTGCCGCTCCTGAGCGACGCGATTCAGAAGACCCGCGCGTCGCACGACGACGCGGTCGCGGCATACACCAAGGCGCAACCGGCCTGGGCCGAGGTCGTGCGCAACGCCAACGTCCTGGTCCAGGAGAACCGCAAGTTCGCCGAGCAGTCCGCGAAGCTGATCCGCGAATCCGTGCAGGACACCGAGGTCGTGCTCGCGACCGCGCTCGCGTTCGTGCTGCTGTCCGCGCTTGGGCTCGGCTACGTGCTGTACCGTTCGGTGACCGTTCCGATGGCGCGCCTGGTGGAAGTGCACGACGTGATGCGCACCGGAAACCTCACGCGCCGCCTCGACCTGCGTCGCCGCGACGAATTCGGCACGCTCGAGACGGGCTTCAACCGGATGGCCGACGAGCTGACCGAACTCGTCGCGCGCGCGCAGCAGTCGTCGCTGCAGGTGACCACGTCGGTGGCCGAGATCGCGGCGACGTCGCGCGAGCAGCAGGCGACCGCGAACGAAACCGCGGCGACGACGACCGAGATCGGCGCGACCTCGCGCGAGATCTTCGCGACCTCGCGCGATCTGCTGCGCACGATGAACGAGGTGGCCGGCGTGGCCGAGCAGTCGGCGACGCTCGCCGGCGTGAGCCAGAGCGGGCTCACGCGGATGGGCGAGACGATGCGCAGCGTGATGGACGCGGCCGGCTCGGTGAACGCGAAGCTCGCGATCCTCAACGAGAAGGCGCTGAACATCAACCAGGTGGTCGCGACCATCACCAAGGTGGCCGACCAGACCAACCTGCTGTCGCTGAACGCGGCGATCGAGGCCGAGAAGGCCGGCGAGTACGGCCGCGGCTTCGCGGTCGTCGCGACCGAGATCCGTCGCCTGGCCGACCAGACGGCCGTCGCGACCTACGACATCGAGCAGACGGTGAAGGAAATCCAGTCGGCCGTGTCGGCGGGGGTGATGGGGATGGACAAGTTCTCCGAGGAGGTGCGCCGCGGGATGCTCGACGTGCAGCAGGTCGGCGGGCAGCTGTCGCAGATCATCGCCGAGGTGCAGACGCTCGCACCGCGCTTCCAGATGGTCAACGAGGGGATGCAGACGCAGGCGAACGGCGCCGAGCAGATCACGCAGGCGCTGTCGCAACTGTCGGAGGCCGCGCAGCAGACGGCCGAGTCGCTGCGCCAGTCGTCGCAGGCGATCGACGACCTGACGCTGGTGGCGAACCAGTTGCGCACCAGTGTGTCGCGCTTCAAGGTCGACGCGTGACGCGCGCCGATCCGCAGAACGGCGCGCAGGCGCTGTTCCTGATGTTCGAGCTCGACGGCGAGCGTTATGCGCTCGACGCGGCCGGCATCGACGAGGTGCTGCCGCTCGCGGACACGAAGGCAGTGCCCGGCGCGCCCGACTGGATCGCCGGGCTGTTGATGCGCGCCGGCCAGCCGGTGCCGGTGATCGACGTGCCGATGCTGGCGCTCGGGCGGCGCGCGCACGCGCTGCGCTCGACGCGGCTCGTGATGGTCCGCTACCGCGCGGGCGAGGCCGGCGTCGAGCGCACGCTCGGCCTGATCGTCGAACGTGCGACGCAGACGATGCGGATCGACCGCGCGGCGTTCCACGCGAGCGGCATCTCGACCGCGCGCACGCGCTGGCTCGGGCACGTCGCCAATACGCCTGACGGCATCGTGCAGCAGGTGTCGGTGTCCGACCTGATCGATGACGTGGCGCGCCTGTATCTGTTCGATGGCCTGCCGGGCCACGGGGGGGAGTTCGCATGAAAGCGTCCGAATCGCGATTTCGCGGCTGGCTGTTGCGCGAGACCGGCATCGACCCCGATTCGCTCGGCAACGATTTTCTGACGCGGGCGCTGACGGAGCGCGTGCATGCGCTGCAGGCGGACGGCGAGCGGCTGCCGTCGGCGGCGCGGCCGCCGGTCACGCCGGAGGCGCTCGACGCGTACTGGCAGCAGTTGAATGCATCGGCCGACGAGCGGCGCGCGCTGATCGAGCTGTTCGTCGTGCCCGAGACGTGGTTCTTCCGCGACCGCGAGGCGTTCGCGACGCTCGCGCGGCTGGCGGCCGAACGGCTTGCCGCGCTGCCCGGCCGGGTGATCCGCGTGCTGAGCGCGCCGTGCTCGACGGGCGAGGAGCCGTATTCGGCGGCGATGGCGCTGCTCGACGCGGGGCTCGAGCCGGCCAGCTTCACGATCGACGCGATCGATCTCAGCGCGCGCGCGATCGAGTACGCGCGGCTCGGCTGTTACGGACGCAACGCGTTTCGCGGCACGGCGACGGAGTTTCGTTCACGGTACTTCACCCCGGCCAGCGACGGCTGGCTGCTCGACGAGCGCGTGCGCGCCTGCGTGCAGTTTCGTCACGCGAATCTCGTCGAACCGGCCGCGGATACGGGCATTCGCTACGATTTCGTGTTCTGCCGCAACGTGCTGATCTATTTCGACCGCGACGCGCAGGATCGCGTGATCCGCTCGCTCGACGCGCTGCTCGTCGACGACGGCATGCTGTTCGTCGGGCCGGCCGAAACGGGCGTCGCGATGCGGCACGGAATGCGCTCGGCGCGCGTGCCGCTGGCATTCGCGTTTCATCGCGAGCCGGCCGGCACGGCGGCCGACGCGGCCGCGGCTGCGGCGGCGCCGTACCGGCGCACCGAGCGCTTCACGGTCGCGCCGCTCGCCGCGACGCGCTCGGTGCTGGCCGTTGCGCCGCCGTCCTGGCCGGGTGATGCGCGTCAGCCGTTCGCGGTGCCGCCGCCGGCCGTGAACACGGCCACCTTCGATGCGCGGGCCGACCTGTCGGCCGCGACGGCCGAAGCGGTCGCGCCGGTTGCCGAAGCCGTCGCGCCGACGCTCGAGGATGCGCAGGCGCTCGCGAACGCCGGCGCATTCGACGAGGCCGAGCGCGTGCTCGCGCAGTTCTCGGCGCGCGTCGGCCCGCATGCCGATGCGTTCTACCTGAACGGATTGATCGCGGATGCGCGCGGGCGCGCCGCGGAAGCGGGCGACTTCTACCGGAAGGCGCTGTACCTGCGACCCACGCACCACGAAGCGCTGACCCATCTCGCGACGCTGCTCGACGTCGGCGGCGATCGTGCGGGCGCGCAATGGCTGCTCGAGCGCGCACGGCGCTCGGCCGGCTGACACGATGACGGAATCGGGACCGACACCGCGATGACCAGAGGAATTCATGAACCGCGCCGCCGCTGCCATTGACGACACGACGATCGACGTCGACGATTGCTGGAACCGGATCGGCACGCGCGGCGACCGCTCGTGCGAGCGGCTGAACGACTGCCTGCGCTGCCTGAACTGTCCGGTCTACGCGTATCACGCGGCGAAGCTGCTCGAGCGCCCGCTCGACGTGGCCGAGATGGCCGACGCGACGCGCCGGATCAGTGCGTTCGGCGCGACGCGCGCGGGCGACGACGGCGACACGCACCACGCGGCGCTGGCGTTCCGCGTGGCCGACGAATGGCTTGCGCTGCCGATCGGCGTGCTGCGCGAGATCGCCGGCACGCGCCCGATCCATTCGCTGCCGCATCGCCGCCATTCGGCCGTGCGCGGCGTGGTCAACATCCGCGGCACGCTGCGCATCGCGATCTCGATCGGCGCGTTGCTCGGACTCGATGCCGGCAAGGGCGGCGACCGCGACGGCGACGGCCGCTTCACGCGGCTGCTGGTCGCCGCGCACCAGGGCGAGCCGGTCGTGTTTCCGGTCGATGAAGTCGAGGGCGTGCTGCGCTACGGCGCGTCCGACTGGGTGCCCGTGCCGGCGACCGTCGGGCGCGCGAGCGCCGGGCTGTCGCGCGGCGTGCTGTCGTGGCGCGGCAAGTCGGTGGGCCTGCTCGACGACGACCGTCTGTTCGACGCCGTGACACGGAGCATGCGATGAGCGGTGATGACGACCTGAGCCACCTGTCGCTGCTCGAGCTGTATCGCGAGGAGACGCGCACGCAGACCCAGGCGCTGTCCGAGCGGCTGCTCGCGCTCGAATCGGGCGAGCCCGACTCGGTCGCGCTTGAAGCCTGCATGCGCGCCGCGCATTCGCTGAAGGGGGCCGCGCGCATCGTCGGCGTGCCGCTCGGCGTCGACATCGCGGGGCGGATGGAGGAGTGCTTCGTCGCCGCGCAGGCCGGCACGATCTCGCTGACGGCCACGCACGTCGACGTGCTGCTCGCCGGCGTCGATCTGCTGGTGCGCGTCGGCGATCCGCAGGCGCAGCCCGTCACGTCGACCGAGATCGACGTGTTCGCGGCCGCGCTCGCGGGCGCCGACGGCGCGCAGACGATGCAGGCGCCTGCCGGGATGCCGCCGCCGGTGCCGCCGCCCGCCATGCCGTATCGCGACCACGACGGCGCGGCGAACGAGCCGGTCGGCGCGAGCGCCGCGGTGCCGCCGCTCGCGGTGTCGGGCGCGGCGCCCGATCCGGCGCAGGCCGGCCGCGTGGCCGGCGCCGGCGCGATGCGCCGCGTGCGGGCCGATACGCTGAACCGGCTGCTGAGCCTGTCCGGCGAATCGCTGGTCGAATCGCGCTGGCTCAAGCCGTTCGCCGAATCGATGCTGCGCGTGAAGCGCGCGCAGCGCGACGCGGCCCGTTCGCTCGATCTGATGTACGAACAATTCGCCGACGATCTCGACGCGGGCATGCTCGCGTCGATGAACGAAGTGCGGCACATGCTCAACGACCTGCAGCGTTCGCTGGCCGAGCGCATGGACGAATTCGACCGCTTCGAGCGGCGCAGCACGCATATCGCCGAGCAGCTGTACGACGAGGCGTTGCAGTGCCGGATGCGGCCGTTCGGCGACGCGACGCGCGCGTATCCGCGCATCGTCCGCGACCTCGCGCGTTCGCTCGGCAAGCAGGTGCGCTTTTCGATCGTCGGCGAGAGCACGCAGGTCGATCGCGACATCCTCGACCTGCTCGACGCGCCGCTCGGCCATCTGCTGCGCAACGCGATCGATCACGGCGTCGATTCGCCCGATGCGCGGCGTGCGCGCGGCAAGCCGGCCGAGGCCAGCGTGACGCTGGAGGCGCGCCACAGCGCCGGCTCGCTGCTCGTCAGCGTGATCGACGACGGGCCGGGCGTCGACATGGACGCGCTGCGCGCGGCCGTCGTGCGCCAGCGCCTGACCGACGACGAGACGGCCGCGCGGCTGTCCGACCCCGAGCTGCTCGAATTCCTGCTGCTGCCGGGCTTCTCGATGCGCGATGCGGTGACCGACGTGTCGGGGCGCGGCGTCGGCCTCGATGCGGTGCAGGAGATGGTGCGCGGCGTGCGCGGCGCGGTGCGGATCTTCAACGAACCGGGCGCGGGCATGCGCTTCGTGCTGCAGCTGCCGCTCACGCTGTCGGTGATCCGCAGCCTGCTCGTCGAAGTCGGCGGCGAGCCGTACGCGTTCCCGCTCGCGCATGTGCGCCGCACGCTCGAACTCGCGCACGACGACATCGACGTGCTCGAAGGGCAGCCGCATTTTCCGTTCGACGGCCGGCGCGCGGGCCTGGTCGCCGCGCACCAGCTGCTCGACGCGGGCGAACCCGACGTCGCGCGCACGAGCACGGCCGTCGTGGTCGTCGGCGGCGAGCCCGAGCTGTACGGCGTCGCGGTCGACCGTTTCCTCGGCGAGCGGATGCTCGTCGTGCAGCCGCTCGACAGCCGCCTGAACAAGATCCAGAACATCGCGGCCGGCGCGCTGCTCGAGAACGGCGACCCGGTGCTGATCGTCGACGTCGAGGACCTGATCCGCTCGGTCGACAAGCTCGTGCGCGGCGGGCAGCTTGCGCGGGTCACGCGCGACCCGCAACTCGCGTTCGCCGATCGCCGCCGCCGCGTGCTCGTCGTCGACGATTCGCTGACGGTGCGCGAGCTCGAACGCAAGCTGCTGGAAAAGCGCGGTTACGACGTGACGGTCGCGGTCGACGGGATGGAGGGCTGGAACGCGGTGCGCAGCGATACGTTCGATCTCGTCGTGACCGACGTCGACATGCCGCGCATGGACGGCATCGAACTCGTCACGCTGATCAAGGGCGATCCGATGCTCAAGCGCGTGCCGGTGATGATCGTGTCGTACAAGGATCGAGACGAGGATCGCCGTCGCGGGCTCGATGCCGGCGCCGACTACTACCTCGCGAAGAGCAGCTTCCACGACGAGGCGCTGCTCGATGCCGTGCACGACCTGATCGGGGGTGCACGCGGATGAACATCGGTATCGTCAACGACCTGCCGCTGGCCGTGGAGGCGCTGCGCCGCGTGATCGCGCTGCGCGCGGACCACCGCGTGCTGTGGGTCGCGACCGATGGCGACGAGGCCGTGGATTTCTGCGTCGCGCAGCCGCCCGACGTCGTGCTGATGGATCTCGTGATGCCGAAGGTCGACGGCGTCGCGGCGACGCGCCGGATCATGGCGCGCGCGCCGTGCGCGATCCTGATCGTCACGGCGAGCGTCAGCGCGAACACGTCGTCGGTGTACGAGGCGATGGGAGCCGGTGCGCTCGATGCGGTCGACACGCCGACCCTCGCGCTCGGGCTGTCGACCGACGCGTCGCCGCAGGCGCTGCTCGCGAAGATCGACCAGATCGGCCGGCTGCTCGAAAGCCGGACGGCCGCGCTCGTGCCGCCGGGGCCGGCGCCCGCGCGCGGCCAGCCCACGCTCGTCGCGATCGGCGCGTCGGCGGGCGGACCGACCGCGCTCACCGCGCTGTTGCGCGCGCTGCCGGCCGATTTCCCGGCCGCGCTCGTGATCGTCCAGCACGTCGACCAGGCGTTCGCGTACGGGATGGCCGAGTGGCTCGACGGCTATACGCGGCTGCCGGTGCGCGTCGCGCGGCAAGGCAGCGTGCCGCAGGCCGGCGAGGTACTGCTGGCGGCCACCAACGATCACCTTTACCTGTCGCCGCGCGGCGTGCTCGGCTATACGCAGCATCCGGTCGAGACGCCGTACCGGCCGTCGATCGACGTGTTCTTCAACAGCGTCGCCGACGGCTGGCAGGGCGACGCGCTCGGCGTGCTGCTGACCGGCATGGGACGCGACGGTGCGCTCGGCCTGAAGGCGATGCGCGCGAAGGGGTGCTACACGATCGCGCAGGACGAGGCGACCAGCGCCGTCTACGGGATGCCGAAGGCGGCCGCGGCGATCGGCGCGGCGTCGGCGATCCTGCCGCTCGAGCGGATCGCGCCCCAGCTGATCTCGCGCATCACGCGCCCGCTGCGCGACTGACGGCACGCGGCGGGCCGCATTGCGGGCGATGCGCGGCGTCGCGTACAATGGCGGCCTGCGGAGATGGCATGCCTCCCTGCGGCCGTTGCCGGCGCGTTGCGCGCGGGGCGGCCCTCAACCGCCGGTTTGCCCGGCTGATGATGCCTGCGTGTTCCTGGGTCGTCAGGAGGTCGCAGGCCGTCCATGCGGTATTCTGCCGCCCAGGTTTTGATGTTCCGTCGAATCTGGAAATCATGTTTTTCACGACTTCTTCCGATCTTCTCGCGACCGTGCGCTACGTATGCCGCTGGCTCGCGCTCTCGGCGCTGCTCGGCGCGCTCGCGGGCACGGCTTCCGCGTTGTTCCTGATCGCGCTCGACTGGGCGACCGGCACGCGCGTCGCGCATCCGTGGCTGCTGTGGGGGCTGCCGGCCGCCGGTTTCGCCACTGGCTGGACCTATCACCGTTTCGGCCAGTCGGTCGCGCGCGGCAACAACCTGCTGATCGACGAGATCCACGATCCGAAGGCGCTCGTGCCGAAGCGGATGGCGCCGCTCGTGCTCGTCGCGACCGTCGTCACGCATCTGTTCGGCGGCTCGGCCGGCCGCGAGGGCACGGCCGTGCAGATGGGCGGCGCGCTGGCCGATCGCATCACGCACGTGTTCAGGCTCGATCGCGAGCATCGCCGCGTGCTGCTGATGGGCGGCATCGCGGCCGGTTTCGCGTCGGTGTTCGGCACGCCGCTCGCGGGTGCCGTGTTCGGGCTCGAGGTGCTCGCGATCGGGCGCGTGCGGTACGACGCGCTGCTGACCTGCGTCGCGTCGGCGATCGTCGCGGACGTCGTGTGCCGCGCGTGGGGCGTGCATCACACGGCCTATGCGATTCCGTTCGTGCCGGCCGTGTCGGCGACGGGGCTGGTCGTGACGATCGTCGCGGGCGTCGCGTTCGGCGTCGTCGGGCGGCTGTTCGCGTTCGCGACGCATGCGCTGACCGCGTGGTTCCGCCGCGTCGTCCGCCATGCGCCGCTGCAGCCGGTGCTCGGCGGCCTGCTGGTCGCGGTGGCGGCCACCGTGCTGAACGTGCCGCAGTACCTCGGCCTCGGCATCCCGACGATCGAAGCGGCATTTCACGGCCCGCTGCCGCTCTACGATTTCGCGGGCAAGTTCGCGTTCACGGTCGTCACGCTCGCGTCGGGATTCAAGGGCGGCGAAGTGACGCCGCTGTTCTATATCGGCGCGACGCTCGGCAACGCGCTCGGCCAGGTGCTGGCGCTGCCGGTGCCGGTACTCGCGGGGCTCGGGTTCGTCGCGGTGTTCGCGGGCGCGGCCAACACGCCGATCGCGTCGACGATCATGGCGATCGAACTGTTCGGCGCGGACATCGGCGTGTATGCGATCGTCGCGTGTGTCGTCGCGTACCTGTTTTCGGGGCACGCGGGGATTTATCGCGCGCAGCGCGTGGCGGTGGGCAAGGGGACACAGGCCGGGGCGGAGTGAGGCGCGCAAGCGGCTGCGGTCGAAGCCGTTCGAGCGTGCCGTTTGACGAACCGGAACCCCGGATCGAGGTGTGCTTCGACGAAAACCGGGTTCCGGTGATCCGGCGGATCACCGGACACGCGGCTTTACTGCTTCGGCAGCCGCGCGACGTTGCGCGCGAGCAGTTCCTCGATGTCGATGCCTTTTTCCGCCAGCAGCGCGGTGACGACGCCGTTGAGTTCGCCGAGCGTTTCCTTGACCGCTTCGCGGATCGTATCGACGACCACCTGCGTGCTGCGCTCGATCTCGATGTTGACCTTGTCGTTGACGCCCTTCGCATCGAAGGTCGTCGCGCGGCGCGTTTCGGGAATCAGCCAGATATCGAACCAGCCTTCGTCGCGGTTCACGTCCGAGACCGTGAGGCTGCAGCCGTTGATCGCGATATAGCCCTTCGCGAACACATAACGCTTGAACTCGGCGGGCACGCCGATGCGGATCATCCGGTTGTGTTCGGACGTCGCGATGTGCAGGATGGTGCCCGGGAAGTCGACATGGCCCGACAGCGGATGCCCGCCGATTTCCGCGCCGTCCTTCGCGGCCCGTTCGACGTTGATCCGCGAGCCGATCGCGAGATCGGCCAGCGTCGTGATTTTCAGGCTCGGCAGCATCACGTCGAAGTCGACCAGCGTCGGCGAATGGATGGTCGTCACCGTCAGGCAGACGCCGTCGACCGAGACGCTGGCCCCGATTTCGATGTCGTCGGTGAACCGCTCGGGGAATTCGATGCTGAACGTTCTCAGCTCCCCGTGATCCTTGGTGGCCTTGATGACGCCAACGCCCTGGACAATTCCTGTAAACATCGTCGATCCCTCGTCGCTAATTTCCTGGCCGACATGATAAGTGATCCCGCAAGAGGCGGTGCCGCCGCGCGCGATTCGGGGGAGGCCCCGCGATATTCGGGGACATGAAAAAGGCCGTGCACACGGCACGACCTCGAACCGGATCTCGTGGGCGCCCCGTCCCGGCAGTCCCGCCGGCATCACCGGGCCGGGGCGCGGCGGGCTGCGTCAGGCTTCCGCCGGCTCCCCCAGCGGCCCGGCTGCGTCGTTCGCCATGCGCCGCGGCGCATCGGCGAGCCCCTTCGCGAGCTCCAGCGCCTGCCGCTCGAACAGCCGGCGGTAGATGCCGCCCTCGATGCGGATCAGCGCGTCGTGGTTGCCTTCCTCGATCACCTTGCCGCGATCGAGCACGAGCAGCCGGTCGAGCGCGCGCACCGTCGACAGCCGATGCGCGACCACGAGCGTCGTGCGGCCGACCATCAGCCGCTCCATCGCCTGCTGGATCAGCAGCTCGCTTTCGCTGTCGAGGCTCGACGTCGCTTCGTCGAGGATCAGGATCGGCGCGTCGGCGAGGAACGCACGCGCGATCGCGACGCGCTGGCGTTCGCCGCCCGACAGCTTGATCCCGCGTTCGCCGACGAGCGTGTCATAGCCGTCCGGCAGCGCGGCGATGAAGTCGTGCGCGCTGGCGAGACGCGCGGCGCGCTCGATGTCGGCGCGGCTCGCGTCGGGGCGCGCGTAGGCGATGTTCTCCGCGAGCGTCCGGTGGAACAGCACGGGCTCCTGCTGCACGATCGCGATCTGGCTGCGCAGCGAATCCTGCCGCACGCGCGCGATGTCCTGGCCGTCGATCGTGATGCGGCCGCCCGATACGTCGTACAGCCGCTGGATCAGCTTGATGAACGTCGTCTTGCCCGACCCCGAGTGGCCGACGAGGCCCACGCGCTCGCCCGGAGCGATGCGCATCGAGAAGTTGTCGTACAGCGGCACCGGATGGTTGCCGTAGCGGAACGTCACGTGCTCGAAGCGGATCTCGCCTTGTCCGATCCGGATGGCCGGCGCGTCGGGGCGGTCGTCGATGCCGAGCGGCTGGCGTTCGAGCGCGACGAGCTCTTCCATGTCGTTCACCGAGCGCTGCAGGTTGCGGATGTGCATGCCGACGTCGCGCAGGTAGCCCTGCAGCATGAAGAACATCGTCAGCGCGAACGCGATGTCGCCGACGCTCGCCTCGTCGTTCGCCCACAGCCGCAGAGCGACGCCGATCATCGCGGCCTGCATCGCGACGAGCATCGCGCCCTGCAGCCCGCCGTTGAACGTGCCGCGCACCCACGTGCGGCGCGTGCGCTGCCGCCACTTGCCGATCACGCGCGCGAGCCGCGCTTCCTCGCGCGTTTCCGCGCCGAAGGCCTTGACCACGGCGTTGCAGCTGACGGCGTCGGCGAGCGCGCCGCCCATGCGCGTATCCCACAGGTTGCCGAGCCGCGCGGCCGGCGCGACGATGCCGAGCGACACCGCGACCGTCACCGAGATGTACAGCAACGAGCCCGCGCCAACGACGAGCCCCATCACGGGCCAGTGCGTACCGAGCAGCACGGTGGCGCCGACCAGCATCGTGACCGACGGCAGCAGCGCGATCAGCACCGTGTCGTTCAGCAGGTCGAGCGCCCAGATGCCGCGCGTGATCTTGCGTACGGTCGAGCCCGCGAAGCTGTTCGCGTGCCAGTCGGTCGAGAAGCGCTGCACGCGATGGAACGACGCGGCGGCGATCTCGCTCATCATCTTCAGCGTGAGCGTGATGATGTTCAGGTACACGCCCTGGCGCAGCACCGTCGCGCCGATGCCGAGCGCCGCGAGCATGCCGAACGCGGCGAGGGCCGAATGCCACGCGGCGGCACGGTCGGTGAGGCCGGTCGACAGTGCGTCGACGAGGCGGCCGGCGAACAGCGGCGTGAGGACGTCCGCGAGCGCGGCGAACAGCGCGAGGCCCGCGACCGTGGCGGTGCGTGCCGGCTGCTTGCGCCAGTAACGAAGGGTGAAGCCGAAGACGGCCCGGAATGCGTGGCCGCCCAGATGGGAGGTTTTTCTGGTCATTTATCGTTGCCCGGCGCATCGCGCGACGGGACTTTCCGGTTCGGAGAACGTCGAAAACGCAACAGCCGGGCCGCGCGGAAAACGCGGGCGGAGCGAAAAACGGGCTGTCGGGAAAAGCGCGGCGGACGGGTTAGCGGAAAACTCGGGAGCCGGCGCGGACGGCGGGCTGGATCAGCCGCGCCGTGGGACCACGTTCGAGAAGGTGGCTGGCATTCGGAACATCTGCACCTCCTCTGAAGTGAACGTTGAAAGGACGCCGAAAAGACGTGAAAAGATTCTATCAGCAGTGTACGGCGCGCTGCAACGTCTGACGAATGCGGCGTTGCGGCGTCGATACGGTTAGTATTCAGGGTTTCGGCCCTGCTTTCGCGGGCGTCTCGCGGCGCGGCAGCGCAGGGGCCGGCAGGGGCATCGATTACACTTCGGCGTCCACGGCGCACGATGGTGCGACCCTTGCAGATTCACCCCCGATACACTCCTGAGGAAACGATGAGCGACGTTCAGCAAGGCATCCTGGCTCCGATCGACACGGCAGCCCGGTACCTCACTTTCACGATTTCGAATGACGGCAACGTGGCGGCGGCACTGGCCGCGCTGCGCGAGATCGTCGACGGACGCGACACGGTCGTCGGTTTCGGACAGTCGCTGGCCGCTCACCTCGGGCGTCCGGTGCCGGGCCTGACCGACTTTCCTGCGTTCGCCGTGAAGGATCGCACGCTGCCGGCCACGCCGGCCGACGTATGGGTCTGGCTGCGCGCCGACGACCGCGGCGAGATCGTGCTGCGTGCGCGGGCGATCGAGCGCGCGCTCGCGCCGGCATTTGCGCTGCAGGATGCCGTCGACGGTTTCCGCTATTCGAACGACCGCGACCTGTCCGGTTACGAGGACGGCACCGAGAACCCGGAAGGCGACGACGCGGTGGCCGCGGCGATCGTCACGGGGCAGGGGGCGGGGCTCGACGGTGCGAGCTTCGTCGCGGTGCAGCAATGGCTGCACGACTTCGACCAGATGGAGCGCATTCCGTCGGGCGACATGGACAACATCGTCGGGCGCCGCCGCTCGGACAACGAGGAACTCGACGACGCACCCGAGTTCGCGCACGTGAAGCGTACCGCGCAGGAAAGCTTCGAGCCCGAGGCGTTCATGCTGCGCCGTTCTTCGCCGTGGTCGGACGCGCGTCGCGCGGGCCTCTACTTCGTCGCGTTCGGCTGCTCGTTCCGCGCGTTCGACGTGCAGATGCGGAGGATGAGCGGCGCGGACGACGGGATCGTCGACGGCCTGTTCCGCTTCACGCGGCCGCTGACGGGCGCGTATTTCTGGTGTCCGCCGATGAAGGGCGGCAAGCTGGACCTGTCCGCGCTCGGACTGTAAGCGCGCGGCGGTATCGATGAACGGGCGGGTCGCGCATCATGCGCGGCCCGCCCGTTTTGCATGTCGGGCGGCGATCGCGTGTCGCTCGCCGCGTGCATCAGTTCAACGTCGTTTCGATCCGCGTGCCGCGCTTGATGAACTGCGTCACCGGCGTCTTCTCGCAGATTTCCGCGAGACGCTGGCGTTGCGCGTCGTCGAGCGGGCCGTCGAGCGTCACGACGCGCCGCACGTACTGCACGCCTTCGCGATCGGCATGCAGCTCGGTGCGCACGGCGATGCGCACGGCCGGCCACGTCTTGCGCTGCATGTACATGCGCAGCGTCGCGGCCGTGCATTGCGCGAGACCGGCCAGGACGAACTCGTACGGCGCCGGCCCGCGATCCTGGCCGCCTTCGCGCGGCGCTTCGTCGCCGGTCAGCGCGTGCGTGCCGGCCTGCAGCTGGACGACGTAGTCGGGTGCGTTCGCGTCGAGCACGGCGGCGGCATGGATGAGCGACATGGCAAGTCTCCGGTAAGCGGGAAGTAAAAGGCGGGCGCCGCGTGACGGCGCGCAGCCGTCAGCATACCGTCCCGGCCTGGGCTATGCGTTGGCGGCGCCGGCGCTGCTGCGCACGAGTGCGGCGATGCGTTCGCGTACCCACTGGTGCGCGCGATCGGTGTCGCGCGATTCATGCCAGTACGCGAGCAGCGGAAACGGCTTGAGCCGCAACGGCAGCGGCCGCACGACGATCGGCAGCAGTGCGGCCATCCGCAGCGCATACGTGTGCGGCAGCGTGACCAGCAGGTCGCCCGTCGCGGCGATCTGGCACGCGGCGAAATAGTGCTGGCAGGTGAGGCGGATATCGCGGAAGCGCCCGTCGTTGCCGAGCAGCACGTCGAGCGATTGCGGTTCGCCGAGCGACGACACCGCGATATGTCGGGCCGCGAAATAGTCGCTGCGCCGCAGCGGGTCGCCCGCCAGCGGATGATCGCGGCGCAGCGCGACGACGAGCGAATCGTCGAGCAGGTGTTCGGTGGCGATGCGCGGGCCTGTCTGCACGCGACGATCGACGACGAGGTCGGTATTGCCCGACGCGAGTTCGCGCTCGATGTCGGCCACCGCGACACGGCGGCTCACGAGTCGCAGGCCCGGCGCTTCGTCGGCGAATGCCGCGACGATCCGCGGCAACGCAATGGATTCCAGCACGTCTCGAATGCCGACGGCGATGCTCAGGTCGAGCGTCGCGGGATCGAAGGCCGACGGATCGCGCACGGTGCGTTGCAGGCCCTTCAGGTGCAGCTGCACGTCCGCGATGATCGCGCGCGTGCGTTCGGTCGGCACGACGCGATTGCCCTGGCGCACGAACAGCGGATCGTCGAAATGCGCGCGCAGCCGGTTGAGCGCGTGCGTGACGGCCGGCTGCGTGAGATGCAGCGCGCGGGCGGCCGCGCCGATGCCGCCGTATACGTACACGGCGTCGAGCACGCGAAACAGGTTCAGGTCGAGGCGATGATCGGCAGGCACGGCGCGCGGTGGGGGTGGTGAACGGTGGATCGATTCTAAGGGATGCGCAGGCAACGGATGCGCCGCGTGTGGTGCGTGACGTGCGTGCCGATCGAACACGTTCGATGCGTATCGATGCCGTTCGGACCGGTACGCGCGTGCGGCTTCGCCCGCAGTGCGGCACGCCACGATGCGTGCCTCGCATGCGTGATTCTGCATGGGCATACCGGCAATACGTGAGAGCCTGTAGTAATCCGCCATCATGCTGTCCACGTCGGCCATTTCGTGCCAAAGGCGCTACCCGTTCGGCTAAGATGCCGTCGCTTCATATTTCGGGATAGCCGTCCTGTCGCACGCATTCAAACCAAATATAAGCCTGACAGTTCGACGGTATTAGAAGAAGTCGAACAAGTCGGGGGCTTGGCCAGTGAATGCAGCAGATCAGCGGTGGGTCGTTATCTATTTGAGTACGGGGTTTTCGTTGGCCCAGGCCGCGCGTCTTGGCGAGGCCTTCAACCTGGCGAATCGCCTGCATGCGTACAGTGCGGATTACCAACTGAAGTACGTATCCGAAAGCGGGGGACTGTTGCAGTCGTCGTCCGGCGTGAGAATCGCGGCCGAGCCGCTCGGTGACGAGCATGGCCGTCGCGCACTCGCGTTCTTTCATCTTCACGGCGAGCGCGCGGCCGTCAACTGGGACGACGCGTTGCAGCGGCGCCTGACCGACATTCGACGGCATGCGCGCTGGATCGTCGATGCGATGGACCTGCCCGCGCTCGCGGCCACGCGGCGGCCGTCGGCGTCGATCGACGTGCGGCCGGGCCGGGGGGCGCGTCGTGGCGCGACGACGGTCGAGTTGCAGGCCGGCGAGACCGACGTGTTCGCCGCCGCGCTCGACATGTTCCGCGTCGACCTCGGCGACAGCGCCGCGCAGGAGATCGCCAGCAACATGATGCGGCCGGTCGAGCAGCGCTACGCGCAGTCGATGTGGGCGTTTCGCGAACTGAGCGCGAGCCCGCCGATCCGGATGTCGGCGCAGCGGCTGCGCGCGCAGAGCGTGAACCGCGTGTCGATCGCGAACGCCGCGCAGGTCGCCGCGATGAGCGAGCGCAATTTCCTGCGGCGCTTCAAGAAGGAGATCGGCGTGACGCCGACCGAGTTCGTTCAGCACGTGCGGCTCGAGCGTGCGTGCCACATGCTGATCCACACGACGCTGCCGGCCGACAAGGTCGCGCGGCGCACCGGGTTCGGCAGCGGCGAGCGGCTCGCGAAGCTGTTTCGGCAGCGCCTGCTGATCTCGCCGACCGAATTTCGCGTCGCCGAGCGGGACCGGCTGCTGAATCGCGGCACCATGTCGACCGAGGCGGACGAGGGTTCCGGCGCCGCGTACCGCGCCGGCGACGGGGCGAGTTGGGACGCGTGTATCGACGCGCACGAGAAAACGGGACGGATACCCGTAAAATCGCCCTGTCGCGATCTCGATTCCCGGTTTCCATGCCCTTCCTCCCCACTACCGCCACCGCCCCTTTCTGCCCGTCGGAAGTAAAGGGCAGCATCACGATCGACGCCGGCGCGCCGCGCTGGCAGAAGCTCAAGCGCTTTTTCGGCCCCGGCCTGCTCGTCGCGATCGGCTACATGGATCCCGGCAACTGGGCGACCGACATCCAGGCCGGCTCGCAGTTCGGCTATTCGCTGCTGTGGGTCGTCGCGTTCTCGAGCCTCGCGGCGATCTTCCTGCAGATGCTCGCGGCGCGGCTCGGCCTCGTCGCGGGCAAGGATCTCGCGCAGGCCAGCTACGAACGCTACGGCCGGTTCGGCCGCATCGTGCAGTGGATCACCGCCGAAATATCGATCATCGCGTGCGACATCGCGGAAGTGCTCGGCTGCGCGCTGGCGTTCAAGCTGCTGCTCGGCGTGCCGCTCGCGTGGGGCGTCGTGCTGACCGCGCTCGACACGGTGATCGTGCTCGGCCTGCAGGGCAAGGGCTTCCGGCAGATCGAGGCGATCGTGCTCGGGCTGATCGCGACGATGGCGTTCTGCTTCGTCGCGCAGGTCGCGATCACGCCGCCCGACTGGCATGCGGTGGTCGGCGGGCTCGTGCCGGGCGATCCGGGCCATGACCGCAAGGACGCGATCGTGCTCGCGCTCGGCATCGTCGGCGCGACGATCATGCCGCACAACCTGTACCTGCATTCGTCGGTCGTGCAGACGCGGCATGTCGTCGGCGGCGCGCGCGGCATGATTCGCGACACGCTCGCGCTCGTGCGCATCGATACCTGCGTGTCGCTGTTCGTCGCGATGCTCGTCAATGCGGCGATCCTGATCGTCGCCGGTGCGGCGTTCCACGCGACCGGCCTGCACAACGTGACCGACATCGAGCAGGCCTACAAGCTGATTACGCCGATCGCGGGCGGCGCGGCCGCGTTGCTGTTCGGCATCGCGCTGCTCGCGTCGGGGCAAAGCTCGACGCTGACCGGCACGATCGCCGGCCAGGTGATCATGGACGGCTTCCTGCATACGAAGATCCCGTGCTACCAGCGCCGGCTGATCACGCGCGGGCTCGCGCTCGTGCCGGCGCTGATCGGCGTGCTGTGGCTCGGCGACGGGTCGGTCGGGCAACTGCTCGTGTGGAGCCAGGTGCTGCTGAGCCTGCAGCTGCCGTTCGCGATGTGGCCGCTGATCCGCTCGGTCAGCGACCGCGACACGATGGGCGAGCACACGATCGGCCGCGGGATGCAGGTCGCCGCGTGGGCGCTGTTCGTCGTCATCACCGGCACGAACCTGTTGTTGATTACCGGTGTCGCGGGCTGATACAGCCTGTCACAGGCTGACACAGCCGCGCGGCGCGCATACGGTAAACTGCGGCCTTTCCATCGTTGTCCGAAGTCCGTTATGTGGAGTGAAATCAGCAACATCGGCGACGCCGCGCTGACCTTGCCGATCGCGCTGACCTGCGCGGCCTGGCTGGCGATGGCCGACTGGCGCCTCGCCGCCCGCTGGGGCATGCTGCTCGCCGCCGGCATGGGCGTCGTTGGCGCGACGAAGATCCTGTATGCCGGGTGCGGCATCGAGCTGCCGCAATTCGATTTCCGCGTGATCAGCGGCCATACGATGCTGTCGACGTCCGTGTGGACGGTTGCGCTGTCGATGCTGTGGCAGGCGTTCCGGCCCGGCAAGGCGCCCGGCATCGCGGCCGGGCTGGCCGTCGGCGCGATCACGGCCGTCGCGCGTGTGTTCGACCACTCGCACACGCTGCCTGAAGTCGTCGTCGGCTGGATGCTCGGCGCGCTGGTCGCGCTGGTGTTCCTGCGCGGCTACGACGGCGCGCGGCAGCGCGCGTTCTCGCCGCGCATCGCGGCGGTTTGCCTGCTGCTCGTGTCGGGCATCGCGTACGGGCATCGCGCGCCGTTCCAGCAGATGATCGACATGCATTCGCCGCAGCTCTGCGCGTTCGTGCGCGCGCCGTCGGGCGACGGATTCTGACGGCTGGCGGTTTCCCGCCGGCGTTCGTCCGGCGGTTCCCCGATCGATTGTCCCGAGCGCCATTGCGCGTCCCGCGTCGCGGAACGTCACCCTTGCCATTCCCCGAATCGGCGCATCGGCCGGCCCGCCGGATCGTCCGTGTCGGCTCGCGCGTTCGCGCAGGGGCGCGAAGGTCATGAACGGTGCCTATGACCGGGTATAACGAATATTCATTTCATCGATTGGCGGCATTCGCGTACGCTGGCTGACGTTCAACCGGGGCAGGCCGCCGGACTGACCGATGCGCGTCACGATCATCTCGATATACTCGCGGAAACCGTGCGGTGCGTCGTCACGACCGCGCACGGTCGACCGGCCCGTGTCGGCCGGGATAGGCACGGAAAAACCCGTCGCGGCAGCGTTCCGCGACGACGAACCACGACAGGAGCCCGTCACATGACAGCCGTTTCATCGCGCCTCGCAGGCAAGTGCGCATACATTACCGGCGCCGCTGGCGGCCTCGGCCGCGCGATCGCGCGCCGGATGGTCGAGCAGGGCGCGCGCGTGTTCGTGACCGACATCGCCGAGGCGGCGGTGCTCGATGCGTTCGCGCAGGAACTCAACGCGGGCCACGCCACGCCGGTCGCGTTCGCCGCGACGCAGGACGTGCGCGACGAAGCGCGCTGGCAGGCGCTGCTGGCGCAGGCGGTCGATGCGATGGGCGGGTTGTCGGTGCTCGTCAACAACGCGGGCGTCGGCTCGATCGGTTCGCCCGCGCAGATCGAGCTGGACGAATGGCGGCGCGTGATGGCGATCAACGTCGAGAGCATCGTGCTCGGCTGCAAGCATGCGCTGTCGTATCTGGCCGAGAGCCATCCCGCGTCGATCATCAACATCTCGTCGGTCGCCGCGTTCAAGGTCGAACCGGATTTCACCGCGTACAACGCGTCGAAGGCGGCGGTCGCGTCGCTGACGAAGTCGGTCGCGATCGACTGCGCGCGCCGCGAAATCGACGTGCGCTGCAATTCCATTCACCCGGCGTTCATCCGCACGGGGATCGTCGAGCCGCTGTTCCAGTCGCTCGGCGAACGCGACGCGACGCGCAAGCTCGCGCGCGGCATTCCGCTGCGCCGGCTCGGCGAGCCGGACGACGTCGCGCACGCGGCGGTGTATCTCGCCTCCGACGAGAGCCGCTTCGTGACGGCCGCCGAACTCGTGATCGACGGCGGCATGTGCGCGGTCTGACGCGCATCCCGAACCACAACGACTGGAGGAGAACATCGTGTCGACACCCGTGAACCGCCAACTGCTGCTGAAGACACGCCCCGAGGGGCGCGTCGGCCGCGAACATTTTTCGCTCGTCGAGACGCCGGTGCCGGCGCTCGCGGACGGCGAGGTGCTCGTGCGCGTGCTGTACCTGTCGATGGACCCGACCAACCGCGTGTGGATGAGCGACGTGCCGCAGTACCTGCCGCCCGTCGCGATCGGCGAGGTGATGCGCGCGCTCGGCATCGGGCGCGTGGTCGCGTCGCGTCATGCGGGGTTCGCGCCCGGCGATCTCGTGCAGGGGCTCGTCGGCTGGCAGGACTATGCGGTCGTGCCGGCCGACCAGGCCGCGCAGCTCGTGAAGCTGCCCGCGCAGTCGGGCCTGCCGCTGCCGACGCTGCTCGGCGCGTGCGGGATGAGCGGGCTGACCGCGTACTACGGGCTGACCGACATCGCGCCGGTGCAGCCGGGCGAGACGCTTGTCGTGTCGGCGGCGGCCGGATCGGTCGGCTCGATCGCCGGACAGATCGGCAAGATCCACGGCGCGCGCGTGGTCGGCATCGCGGGCGGCGCGGACAAGTGCCGCTATCTGACCGAGACGCTCGGCTTCGACGCGGCCGTCGACTACAAGGCCGACGATTTCCGTCAGCAACTGAAGGCGGCGACGCCGGACGGCGTGCACGTGAACTTCGAGAACGTCGGCGGCGAGGTGATGCGGGCAGTGCTGTCGCGAATGGTGATCGGCGGGCGCGTCGCGCTGTGCGGCGTGATCTCGAACTACAACAGCGGCCGCGCGGCCGACGACGTCGGCGTGCTGATCTCGAAGCGGTTGACGATGCGCGGCTTCCTGATCCTGGACTACCGCAAGAGCCGCGAAGCCGTGCAGACGCTTGCCGGCTGGCTGCGCGACGGCCGGCTCAAGGCCGAGGAAACCGTGGCGGATGGTCTCGAGAATGCGCCCGAGGTGCTCAATCGCCTGTTCGACGGCGACCATCGCGGCAAGCTCGTGCTGCGCGTCGATCCGGATGCGTGACGAGGCGGAGAGGCAAGTCGCCGGTTGCCGGCGACCGGTGCCGACTACAGTGAGTTCGATTAACCGGGCCGTATTTTAGGACTTGTCCCATATATTGTCCCGGCCGCTCTCCCTAAAGTGATTGCCAGCAGACAGGCGGCGTGACCGACGCGTCACGCCGCCTTTTTTTGGGTCACGCGAAAGGGGAGAGGGAACATGCGAAACGACGCGAAACGGGGGGCATCGGCATCGGGCGCGGTGCGCAATCGAACGGCGTCGCGTACGGGTGGCGTGCAGCGGATCGCTGTCGGGCTCGGTGTCGCGCTGGCCATGTCGAGTGCGATGGCAAACGGGCAGGCGACGTCGGACGGCGTCGTGCATTTCACGGGCGCCCTCGTCGATCTCTACGACGTGACGCTCGATGCGCCGTCCGGCGCGTTCGTCGAAGGGCGGGAGATGACCGGCAGCGCGGTGGCGACACTGCGGTTCGAAGCGCACGGCCGGCGCTTGCCGGGCGCGCAGGTGACGCTGGCCGCGGCCGATGGCACGCCGTTCGAGCCGGATGCCGGTTCGGGGGTACGCGCCACGTGGCGCGATGCGCGCGACGATCGAAGCGTGCCGCTGGTATCGGGGCGCGCGTATCGCGTCGGCCCGTACGGCGGTGTGATGACGGTTGCGGCGGATGACGAAACGGGCGCCGTGGCGCCCGTCGTCATCAACATCCGTCATCCTTGACGGCGCGCGTCACTCGCCCTGTTCCGAGCGTGCATAGATGTCCCAGCTCGCCATGAACAGCGCCGCCACGAGCGGCCCGATCACGAAGCCGTTGATGCCGAACAGCGCCATCCCGCCGAGCGTCGAGATCAGCACGACCCAGTCGGGCATCTTCGTGTCCTTGCCGACGAGGATCGGGCGCAGCAGGTTGTCGACGAGGCCGATCACGCCGACGCAGAACGCGACGAGGATCACGCATTTCCAGACCGCGCCGATCATCAGGAAGTAGAGCGCCGCCGGTACCCACACGAGGCCCGCGCCGATCGCGGGCAGCAGCGACAGGAACGCCATCAGCGCGCCCCACAGCACGACGCCCTCGATGCCGAGGATCCAGAAGATCAGGCCGCCGAGCGCGCCCTGCACGAGCGCGACCGCGATGTTGCCCTTCACGGTGGCGCGCACGACCGTCGTGAATTTCGCGAGCAGCAGGTTCTTGTGCTCGTCGTCGAGCGGCAGCGCGCGGCGCACGCGGCGGCCGATCTCGCCGCCGTCGCGCAGCAGGAAGAACACCATGTACAGCATCACGCCGAAGCTCACGATGAACTGGAACGTGTTCTGGCCGATGCTGAGCGCCTGGGTGGCCGCGAACTGGCTGATCTGCGCGGCGCCGTCGGTCAGCTTCTTCTGGATGCCCGGGATGTTGGTCAACCCGTATTTCTGCAGCAGGTGCTGGATCGACGACGGCAGCGCGTGAATGATGTCCTGGAAGTACTGCGAATAATTCGGCGGCGCCGACTTGATTTCCTGGTAGACATACGCGATTTCCTGCACGAGCGTCGCGGCGACGAACACGAGCGGCAGGATCACGATCAGGATGATCAGCGACAACGTGAGGAGCGCGGCCAGGTTGCGCCGCTTGCCGAAGCGCGCGGCGAGCCAGCGCTGCACGGGCTGGAACAGGATCGCGAGAATGGTGCCCCAGAACACGGCGCCGGAGAACGGCGCGAGGATCCAGCAGAGTCCGACGGTGACCGCGGCCAGCAGGAAATAGAAGAATTTTTGGTGATCGTGTCCGCTATCCATGGGTGGCGTTCGCGCAGATTGTTGCTTCGTTTGATTGAATTGCGTGGCCCGGCGCGCGATCGGCTCGCGAACGTCACGGGTTCGCGGCGGAGCGCGGCGCGGGGCGGCCCGAACGGGAGTATGCCCGCAAAGGCCCCGCGATCATAGCGGCCGCGTGTGACCCATGCGAAAACGCCGCGGCCGGGGCCGCGGCGCTGCCGGGAAGCGGGCGCGGCCCGAGGCCGCGTGCCGCATCGTCAGATGTTGAGCTTCGTCACCTTGGTGCCGTTCACCGACAGGTCGCCCATCAGGCCCGCGTTGGTCAGGACCAGCACCTCGACCGGTGCGGTGGCCGTGTTGGAGTCGACCGCGCCGTTCGCGCCGACCTTCACGACCGCGACCGACGCGTCGGCGCCGGCCGACCAGCCTTCGGACTTGCGGAACGAGTCGAGCGCATCCTGCGTCATGAACAGGAACACGATCGCCTTCGACTGCGCGCCGGCCTGCAGGCCGACCGACAGCGACGACGTGTTGTAGTAGCCGACGGTGCTGCCGCCGACGCGCAGCGCGCCATTGCCGGACTGGCCGCCGACGATGAAACCGGCCTGCAGCACGTTCGGGAACACGAGCGTGCCGCGCGATTTCGCGACGAGCTCACGCGAACCCGGCACCGTCGAATAGAGGCGCGACAGCGTGGCGTTCACGCTGGCGTCGATCGACTGGCGCTTCGATGCGCTGGCGGCGGGGCTGTCGGGTTTGTCGGGCGTGGTCGTGCAGCCGGCGAGCGCGAGGCTGCCGAGCATCACGGCGGCGGCGGCCTTCATGGCGAGAGACTTCTGCATGGCGGTTCTCCTTCGTTGTCTGATTGAAGATGGGCGGTGCGGGCAGCGGGGCGGCTGGCCGCGGTCAACGGCGGGACAGCAGCAGGCCCGCAACGAATGCGAGACCGGCCACGACGCCGGCGGTTTGCCACGGGTTGTCGTGCACGACCTGCGACACGCGTTCCGCCGACTCGCGCAGCCGGGCGGCCGCGCTGCCCGACGCGTAGTCGAGCGCGCCGCGTGCTTCGTCGAGCTTGGACTGCACGCGCTTGCGCAGGGCGGCGATATCGCCGTCGCCATCGTTTTTCAACAGGTCTTCCAGTTCGTCGACCAGCCCGCGCAGATCGTCGGTCACGTCCGCGTGCAGGTCGCGGGCGGCCGAGCGTGTCGTACGTCCCACGCGCCGGCCGGTGCGACGGATGTCGGAGAGGCCGCGGTCCAGCTTGTGTTCGATCGAGTCGGTGAGCGCCATGATGTTTATCCTCCTTCGATTCAAGGCCAATTTGAAGATAAGACGAATCCCAGCAACCAATGTGATTCACTTGACCCGATTGAGTTTCGAGACAATTTTTCAATTCGTCGGCGGAATTGCCGGGAAGCCCCGCCACGCGGGGCCGCGCGAAGATTGAAAAAAATTCTCAATTGGGCGAAACGCGTGCAGCTCAAAGCGATACGAAGTGAATGTGCGGTAAATATGGCGTCGCCCGGGGTACCAGGTAAATAGTGCCATTGCAGGCGATGGGCTGATGCAAATGCACTAATCGACGCCGTACGGGCGAGCAGGGTTTGTGCCTGCGCCCGGCATTCGCGGGCCGTTGCCCAGTGCGAGGTCGACGACGACGGGATCGTGGTCTGATGACCGATACGCGTCGGGTGCGTAATAGGACGACCGATGCGCGACCGTTTTGTAATCGGGCACCGGTTGCAGGGCAAACGGTTCATCGGCGTTGATGTGCCAGACGTGCACGGCCCTGACGCGCGCGGCCACGCCCGGCGTCGCGAGCGCGTGATCGAGGCTGCCGGCCTCGCCGCCGAATACGTAGCTGTACGCAGTATCGCCGACGAAGCGTGCCACCAGGTTCGTATAGCCGCGCGCTTCGAGCGCACGAACGGGGTCTTCCTTCGCATAGCTGTTCAGGTCGCCGATCAGCAGCACGCCGTCGGCCGCGGCGCCCGTCGGCGACGTGGCGAGCCAGTCGGCGACGCGCACGGCTGCCCGCGTGCGGGCCGCATTCCAGCAGCCCTGGCCGTCCGACTGGTCGCGATCGGCGCCGCTCGCGTTCGGGCAGTTCTTCGACTTCAGGTGATTGACCGCGACCGTGAACGCACGTGTGCCGCCGACGCGCCGGAATGTCTGCGCGAGCGGCGGCCGGTGCCGGCCGCCCAGCGTGACGGTGGCGGCGCGCCCGACCGGCTCGACCGCGCGGCTGTCGTACAGCAGCGCCACCGCGATCGCATCGTCGCCGAGCCGCGCGGTACCGGGATCGACCGCGCGCCAGCCGTCGCCGAGTTGCGTGGCGAGACGCCGCACGGCGCTCGTGTCGCCGTGGCCGTTGTTCGCGATTTCCATCAGCCCGATCACGTCGGCGTCCAGCGCGCGCAACGCCGCGACGATCTTTGCTTCCTGCCGCGCGAATGCCGCGGGTGATTTTGCGCCGCGATCGGCCGCTGCGCCGAATCCGCCGCCGTGGCCGTCGCCGTTGAAGTAGTTGAAAACGTTGAACGACACGATGCGCACGTCGGCGTCGGGATGCCGGCGTGGCGCATCGGTACGCGGATTCGTCGCGGCGTCGAACACCGGTGGTGCACCGGTGGCCGGTTGCAGGCGCCACGCGCCGTAGCGCAGCTCGAGCACGCCTTCGACGCCGCGCACCGTGTAGCCCGCGCGCAGCGTGTTGGCGGCGCTCAGTGCGGGCGGCGGATAGCGGACTGCCGTGCGATCGAGGCGGTTCGAGCCGTCGTCGAGCACGATGCGGTTGCGCGCGTTGGCCGCCGCGCGCGCCGCGGCCTCGGCGGGCGGCGCGACCTGGGTCGGGATGCGCAGCCGGCCGTTGCTGAGCACGACGCTGCCGTAGCGGCCGAGTTCGTGCGTGTCGCTGACGGTCAGCGTTTGCGGCAGGCGCACCAGCATGCTTTCGTGCGCGGCCAGCACGTCCGGCGTGGCGACCGGCAGCGTGAGCGTGGCGGGCGTGACCGTCTGCCCGCGTGCGCAGACGGCGATGCCGCCCGTCAGCGTGAATTGCGTGCGGCCGTATCGATCGTCGACCCGGCCGGTGAGATGCACGAGATCGCCGGCGTTCGCGCGTGCGTTCGGCGCGTATACGAACAGGCCTTCCGGGACGCCTGGCGTGCGCTTGCGCCGCGCGTCGGCCTGCTGGACGAAGAAGCCGCCGAGGCCGTCGGCCCCGCCGAACGCCGCCGTGACGACGGCCTCGATCGACGTCGTGTGCCCTGCCGCCGGCGACGGGCCGCCGGCGCGGCGCAGTTCGGCAATCGCCGAGGTCGCGCCGCCGCAGCCGGCGCTGACCGGCAGCGCGGCCCCGGCCGGGCGGACGAAGAGGGCGGGCAACAGCGCAACGGCAAGCAGCGGCGGCAGGCGTGACATGGGGCGGTCCTCGGGAAGAAAATCCGACAGTTCGGGCCTGCATCCTGAAGGCAAAATGTCAGGAAGCGGCCGAATTGGCCGTCAGGCCAGTGCCGATCGGCCAACGATGTCGGCCGGCCGCATCGCGGCTGTTACGCTTTCGCATCGGGTGCCGCGTGCCGATCGCGCGGCGAACGCTGCCGCGCCCCGTCCCCACAGGAGAAATCCATGTCTTACATGCTGTTGATTGTCGAACCGACCGAACAGCGCGCCGAGCGCACGCTCGACGAAGGTCAGGCGCTGTACGCGCGGATGGTCGATTTCGCCGAGACGTTGAAGGCGCGCGGCGTGCTGCGCGGCGTCGAGTCGCTGGAGCGCTCCGAGCGCGGCACGCGCGTGCAGGTGCGCGACGGCGAGACGCGCCTGCTCGACGGCCCGTTCGCGGAGGCAAAGGAAATGGTCGGCGGCTTCTTCCTCGTCGATGTCGACACGCGCGAAGAGGCGATCGAGATCGCGCGCCAGTGCCCGGCCGCGCAATGGTGCACGGTCGAGGTTCGGGCGGTGGGGCCGTGCTTCCTGTAACGACGGCGACTCGGTATTTACCCTGATGCGTCGCGGCGCGTGTCGATCCGGCCGTCTTTCGTCCGTCGTCCGGATAAGGCCCCGATGAACGGGCGCCTCCTGCCATCGACGACAAGGAGTACACGATGCGATTCATGATCATGATCCGGGCGAACGCCGTCAGCGAATCCGACGCGTTGCCGGACAACCGGCTGGTCGAGGCCATGACCGTCTATCACGAGGAACTGGCCAGGGCCGGCGTGCTGCTCGACGCGAACGGGCTGCGGCCGAGCGCGCGCGGCTGGCGCGTGCGCTACACGGGCGGCAAGGGCACGGTGGTCGACGGGCCGTTTGCCGAAACGAAGGAACTGATCGCCGGTTACACGCTGATCCAGGTGCGTTCGCGCGACGAGGCGCTCGAATGGACGCGGCGGTTTCCCGCGCCGTTCGGTGCCGAGATGGATTGCGAGATCGAGGTGCGGCCGCTGTTCGAACTCGACGACCTCACGCCGAGCGATGCGGTCGAGCGGTTCCGCGATCTCCACGTCGGCCGCGCCGGCGCCTGAGCGTCCACGTCGATCCAACTTCACCGGGAGCACCCGTCATGCACAAGATGGTCTTCATCAACCTGCCCGTGGCCGACCTGCCGCGCTCGAAGGCGTTCTACCAGGCCCTCGGCTTCGAAGTCGTGCCGGCCTATACCAACGACCAGGCCGCCTGCATCAAGATCAGCGACACGATCTTCGCGATGCTGCTCGTGCGGTCGTTCTTCCAGACCTTTACCGGCAAGACGATCATCGATCCGGCGACGCAGGTGCAGGTGCTGTCGTGCCTGTCGTGCGACAGCCGCGCCGAGGTCGACGCGATCGTCGCGAAGGCGCTCGCGGCCGGCGGCTCCGCGCCGCAGGCCCCGCGCGAGTATCCGAACATGTACGGCCACGGGTTCGACGATCCGGACGGCCACGCATGGGAGCTGATGGCCATGCCGCTGGACGCGTCGGGCCAGGGGCAGGCGTCGTGACGCTTGAGGCGACGCATCGTGCGATCGAAGCGGTCTGGCGGATCGAGGCGCCGAAGATCATCGCGCGTGCCGCGCGCGTGGTGCGCGACGTCGGCGTGGCCGAGGAACTGGCGCAGGACACGCTCGTCGCGGCGCTCGAACACTGGCCCGTCGACGGCGTGCCCGACAATCCGGCCGCGTGGCTGATGACGGCCGTGAAGCGCCGCGCGCTCGACCGTGTCCGGCAGGAGTCGCTGCATGCGGCGAAGCGCGACCAGCTCGGTCACGAGATGGACGCGCTCGAAGCGCACGTCGTCCCCGACATCGCGGAGGCGCTCGCCGACGCGAGCGAGGACGACATCGGCGACGACCTGCTGCGGCTGATCTTCACGTCGTGCCACCCGGTGCTGTCGACCGATGCGCGGGTCGCGCTGACGCTGCGGCTGCTCGGCGGGCTGACGACCGGCGAGATCGCGCGTGCGTTCCTGACGCCCGAGCCGACGATCGCGCAGCGGATCGTGCGGGCGAAGCGCACGCTGTCGGCCGCGCACGTGCCGTTCGAGGTGCCGGCCGCCGATGCACGGCCGGCACGGCTCGCGTCGGTGCTCGAAGTGATCTACCTCGTGTTCAACGAAGGCCATGCGGCGACCGCCGGCGACGACTGGACGCGTCCGGCGCTGTGCGACGAAGCGCTGCGGCTCGGCCGCGTGCTGGCCGGACTCGCGCCGGACGAGAGCGAAGTGCTCGGGCTCGTCGCGCTGATGGAACTGCAGGCGTCGCGCATGCATGCGCGCACCGATGCGCAGGGCCGGCCGGTGCTGCTGCTCGATCAGGATCGCAGCCGCTGGGATCCGCTGCTGATCCGGCGCGGCCTCGCGGCGCTGGAGCGGGCGACCAAGCTCGGCGGCGTGCGCGGGCCGTATGCGCTGCAGGCCGCGCTGGCGGCCTGCCATGCGCGTGCGCGGCAGGCGTCGGATACCGACTGGGCGCAGATCGTCGCGCTGTACGACGCGCTCGCCGAGGTTGCCCCGTCGCCGGTCGTCGAGTTGAATCGCGCGGTGGCGGTGGGGATGGCGTTCGGGCCGGCCGCGGCACTCGACATCGTCGATGCGTTGCGCGACGATCCCGCGCTCGCGCGTTATCACTGGCTGCCGAGCGTGCGCGGCGACCTGCTGGCCAAGCTCGGCCGCACCGACGAAGCCCGGCTGGAGTTCCGGCGCGCGGCGGACATGACGCGCAACGCGCGCGAACGCGAATTACTGCTCAAGCGCGCGACCGATGCCTGACGCATGAGGCATGACCCACGCGGAGCGCGCCGAACGCATGGTCCCGACGCCACCCGCGCCCCCACCCGACACTATCGCGCGCATTGAAAAAGCCTATTGGGGGATGCGAACGCGAGCGCCTAGATTGAAGAGCACGATGTGCGCGCCCCGGCACACGCATCGTTCCCCACATACTTCATCGGCCCGGCTTCGCACGCGGCCGCGCCGACTCGAACGGAGGCGCAAATGGCTCAACTCAAGGGCAGCAAAACCGAAGAGAACCTGAAGGCCGCATTCGCGGGTGAATCGCAGGCGAACCGGCGCTATCTGTATTTCGCTTCGAAGGCCGACGTCGAAGGGCAGAACGACGTCGCCGCGCTGTTCCGCTCGACCGCCGAAGGCGAAACGGGCCATGCGCACGGCCATCTCGAATACCTGGAAGCGGTCGGCGATCCGGCCACGGGCTTGCCGTTCGGTTCGTCGCGGCTGAATCTCGAATCGGCGATCGCCGGCGAGACGCACGAATACACCGACATGTATCCGGGCATGGCGAAGACCGCGCGGGACGAAGGCTTCGACGAAATCGCGAACTGGTTCGAAACGCTGGCGAAAGCCGAACGCAGCCACGCGAACCGCTATACGAAGGCGCTGGACAGCCTCGTCGACTGACGGGCCGCCGCGGGCCGCACGGCATCGCCGCGCGTCCGGCATGCGGCCGGCCGTTCGTTCATCGCTGCCCGCCGCGCGGGCGGCGCGCTCGCGCGCATGCGCGCCACGCTGGAGCGCCCCATGCCCCACAAGGAAGGCAGTCTCGAAGCCCCGACCCGGCATCCGCTCGACTGGCAGTCCGATGCGTTCTACGACCAGGCCGCGATCGATGCGGAAATGACGCGCGTGTTCGACATCTGCGCCGGGTGCCGGCGTTGCGTGTCGCTGTGCGGCGCGTTTCCGGCGCTGTTCGACCTGGTCGACGACACGCCGATGGGCGATATCGAGGAAGTGCCGAAGGCAGCGTTCGGCAAGGTCGTCGACCAGTGTTATTTGTGCGACCTCTGCTACATGACGAAATGCCCGTACGTGCCGCCGCACGCATGGAACGTCGACTTCCCGCACCTGATGCTGCGCGGCAAGGCCGCGCGCTACCGGCGCGGCGAAGTGGCGTTGCGCGACAAGGTGCTGTCGAATACCGATGCGCTCGGTCATTTCGCGGGCATTCCGATCGTCACGCAGGCCGTCAACGCGGTGAACCGCACGCCGCCCGCCCGCCACGCGCTCGAAGCGGCGCTCGGCGTCGATCGCGACGCATGGCTGCCGGAGTTCGCGCCGCGCAAGTTCCGGCGCGCCGCGCAGCGCTCCGGCAACCCGCCCGTGCGCGACGGTGAACGCACGCCTGGCAAGGTCGCGATCTACGCGACGTGCTACGTGAATTTCAACGAACCGGGCATCGGCCACGATCTGCTCGCGATCCTCGCGCATAACGACATCCCGTACGAACTCGTCGCGCGCGAAGCCTGCTGCGGCATGCCACTGCTCGAGCAGGGCAACCTCGCGGGCGTGGCCGCGAAGAAGGCCGCGAACATCCCGGTGCTCGAACGCTATGCGCGCGAAGGCTACGCGCTGATCGGCGCGATTCCGAGCTGCGTGCTGATGTACAAGAGCGAGCTGCCGCTGATGTTCCCCGGCGACGACGCGGTGCGCGCGGTGGCCGATGCGTTCTGGGATCCGTTCGAATACGTGATCGCGCGCCATCGCGACGGGCTGCTGAAGACCGATTTCAAGACCGGCCTCGGCACCGTGTCGTATCACGTGCCGTGCCATGCGCGCGTGCAGAACATCGGCCGCAAGACCGCCGACGCGCTGTCGCTCGTGCCCGATACGCGCGTGAACGTCGTCGAGCGTTGCTCGGGGCATGCGGGCACGTTCGGCGTGAAGAAGGAATTCCATGCGGACGCGATGCGGATCGGCGCACCCGTGTTCAAGGCGATGGCCGAGCCGCGGCCGGACGTCGTGTCGTCCGACTGCGCGCTGGCCGGCCATCACATCGTGCAGGGCATCGACGAGAAGGGGCTGCCGTCCGCGCCGCTCGCGCATCCGCTCACGCTGCTGCGCCGCGCCTACGGCGTCTGACGACGCCCGCCATCCTCGAGGACCTCTCATGACGCTGACCCGCGACTCCCTGCTGACGCTCGAGGCGTACGCGAAAATCCGCCGGGCCGAACACGCGCGGCTCGTCGCGTACAAGCGCCGCCGCGCGGTGGCGCTCGGCAACCATCTGCGCTTCCTGTTCGAGGACGAGACGACGATCCGCTATCAGATCCAGGAGATGCTGCACATCGAGAAGATCTTCGACGAGGCAGGCATCGACGGCGAGCTGGACGCGTATCTGCCGCTGATACCCGACGGCACCAACCTGAAGGCGACGATGCAGATCGAATACGAGCACGAGGCCGAGCGGCGCGCGGCGCTCGCGCGGCTGATCGGCGTCGAGGATCGCGTGTACGTGCGGGTCGACGGGCATGCGAGCGTCTACGCGATCGCCGACGAGGATCTCGAGCGCGACACCGCCGAGAAGACGTCGGCCGTGCACTTCGTGCGTTTCGAACTCGACGCGCCGATGCGCGCGGCGCTCAAGGGCGGGGCGGCGCTGTCGATCGGCTGCGATCATCCTGCCTATACGATGCCGCCGCAGCGCGTCGACGCGGACGTGACCGCATCGCTGGCCGGCGACCTGCGCTGACCGACGCGCGTCCCGCGCGCCCGGTTTCCGCCGTTCCATTCCGACCCGAAACAGGGGGCTGCCCGGCTGTCGCCGCGAAGATGTAACACGCGTCACGAATTTGCACGCGGAGACATACCGTGCATCGCGCGTCACCGCCCTTTCATCACTCGCAGAGAAACAATATCAAGATTGTGTACGAAGATAATCACGGCGAACGGAAATTGAATGATTTACCGATTCGTGAATCTCTCGTTACGAATTTTCCCATGATTTACCGATTTTAGGCAGCAGTTCCGGCGATTGTTGCCGGCAAGGGTCGGACCAGCCTGTAACCGGTTATTTCAAGCCATTCTTCATACCCTGTAGAGCCCCGCCAGGCGGGCCTTTGCAGCGACGGGCATAAAGATCTCGCAAAAAAATTCAAGCGTAAATGGATTGCGCATCAATGGCAGGTTGTTTCAGTGCGTAACATTAAGTCATTGTCATATTGAGATAAACCCTGAGGATGGTATGCTTCGTGCACAAAAATTCCCACATTGGAGTGAGACCGTGATTTGTGCGCCATTGCCGGGAATCACGGCACCGTAAAAGTGCGGTGCCGAGCCGGCATGCACAACACCGGATAACCATAATGTGCAACCTGGCCGCCCCCGCGACGCGAAGTGTCGCAATGGCGCCGCCAATCGCAGCCCGGCCTGGCTGCGTGGAGAGATCTACTATGTTCTTCGATGAGCTTAACGATGAAGAGTGGTTTCGTCTTTCAACGCTGATCGCCGATGAACCCATCCGGCTGAATCGTCGTGGGCGTCCGCGCGCCGAACCGCGCGTCGTCGCCAATGCGGTGCTCTGGATCCTGACGACCGGTGAAGCCTGGTCCAAGCTGCCCGGCCGCTATCCGTCCGGGCCGACGTGCCGACGCCGCTACGAGGAGTGGCTTGCGAACGGCACGCTGCTGCAGATGATCGACGTGCTGACCCAGTTCAGCGGGCGCACGTTCGCGTATATTCCGCCGCCGCCGGTGCCTGTGGTTCCCGCGCGCCGTGTGGAATCCGTGCCCGACAACGATCGCTTGCGCGGCGTGTTCTGGCAAAACCCCGAGTCGTGGCAATTGCCGGTCGCTCAGGCAAACGTTTGGGAGGGCGAAGGCGCGTCGGTCAGCGCGAGGCAGGACGATGCGGTGATCGACCGGTCCGACGCATCGTTCGTGGTGCCCGGCGCGCCGTCGACGGAGTTGCGTCATGCGCATGTGTCGTCGGCGAGCTTCGCCGCGGCCGAACCGCAAGTCGACTCGTATCGCGGCTATACGATCAGCGGCACCGCGCAGCCGGTGCAGAACCTGATGTATCGCGCGTGGGCCGAGATCTCGCAGGACGACCGGCGCGTGGAACGCTCGGGCCTGATCGGCCCGCGCTTTACCGACGCCGAGGAAGCCGAGCAGTACGCGCTCGACTGGGCGCGCCAGTGGATCGATCGCCACGGCGCGAGCGACGAGCCGGCGCGCGCGCCGCAAAGCGAGGTGCTGGCCGGTCTGTCGGCGCTGTCGCGTGCGGAGTCCGACATCAAGCGCTTCATCGCCGAGCGTCATACCGGTGCGCTGACCGAAAGCCGCAACGATCCGGTGCAGTCGGAACGTCGCGAGTACGCGTACCGCGTCGGCTGATCGCGGTGCCGATGCGAGGCGCGGGCCGTCGTGTGCCACGACGCCCGCGCGTGCTTGCCCGGGTACGTTCGCGAGACCGTTGTCGGTGTGAACGGGCCTGGCCCCCGGGGCGCCGCCGTCGAAGCGGCGCCCCGGGCGTTTGATGCATCACTGGCGGCCGTAGGTATCGTCGAAGCGGACGATGTCGTCCTCGCCGAGGTACGCGCCCGATTGCACTTCGATCAGTTCGAGCGGCATCTTGCCCGGGTTCTCCAGGCGGTGCGAGACGCCGAGCGGGATGTAGGTCGATTCGTTTTCGGACAGCAGGAACGTTTCGTCGCCGCGCGTGATGCGCGCGGTGCCGCGCACGACGATCCAGTGTTCGGCGCGGTGGTGATGCATCTGCAGCGACAGTTGCGCGCCCGGCTTCACGACGATGCGTTTCACCTGGAAGCGCTCGCCCATGTCGACCGAGTCGTAGTGGCCCCACGGGCGATGCACCTTGCGGTGATCGGTGGCTTCCGCGCCGCGTTGCGCCTTGATGCGGCCGACGATTTTCTTCACGTCCTGCACGCGCGACTTGTCCGCGACGAGCACCGCGTCGGGCGTTTCGACGACGACGAGGTTCTGCGTGCCGACGCAGGCGACGAGCCGGCTTTCCGAATGCGCGAAAGTCGATTCGGCGCCTTCGAACAGCACATGGCCGCGGCCGACGTTCTGCGCATCGTCCTTCGGCGAGATCTGCCAGATCGCGTCCCACGACCCGACGTCCGACCAGCCGGCGTCGAGCGGCACGACCACGCTTTCGCACAGTTGCGGCAGGCTCGCGAGCGGCTCCATCACCGCGTAGTCGATCGAGTTCGACGGCGACGCGGCGAACGCCTCGCGATCGACACGGAAGAAATCGCCGTCGTCCTTGCCCTGGGCGACGGCCGTTTCGCACGCGGCGTAGATCGCCGGCTCGAGCTGGCGGATCGCCTTCAGCCAGACCGACGCGCGCACGATGAAGATCCCGCTGTTCCACCAGTATTCGCCCGATGCGACGTACTGCTGGGCGAGTTCGAGGTGCGGCTTCTCGACGAAACGGTCGAGGCGGCGCACGTCGAGGCTGCCGGTCGCGGCGTCGCCGAGCGGCGCGCCCACGCGGATGTAGCCGTAGCCGGTCTCCGCGTGCTTCGGCACGATGCCCATCGTCGCGATCTTGCCTTGCGCGGCGCAGTGCACGCCGGCCGCGACCGCTGCGTGAAAGCGCGGCAGGTCGGCGACCGCGTGGTCGGCCGGCATCACCGTCATCACCGCATCGTTGCCGCCGGCGACGAGCCGCAGCGCGGCCAGCGTGAGCGCGGGCGCGGTGTCGCGGCCGAGCGGCTCGAGCATGATCGTCGCGCGCTTGGCCGTCAGGCGCAGCTGTTCGGCGGTCGTGAAGCGGTGATCCTCGCCGCACACGATCAGCACGTCGTCGTTCAGCGGATGGTCGGCCGCGAGGCCGTCGAGGCGCAGGGCGGTCGACTGCAGCAGCGAATGATCGCCGAGCAGGCCGATCAGCTGTTTCGGAAAACGTTCGCGCGACATCGGCCACAGGCGTGTGCCGGAGCCGCCGGCAAGAATCACCGGTTGCACCGCGAGGCGCGTGCCGGCGGCGGGGGCGGCGGAAGAAGCATGGCGCGTTTCGGCTGCCACGGCCGGAGCATTCATGATGGCACTCTCCACGGTTGAAGTCAGTGCCTGTCGTTGTAGCATGAAGTAAATCGACAATAAAACCGGGCCCATTGCCTGATATTCATCGGGCATTCATCTGGAAAAATTTTCCGCGCTAGCATCGGATGCAAATAAAAAAATAAAAAATAATTCCGTGCACCGGCAGCTGGCGCTTGCCTGTAAAGGGATTGCGCCGAACGGAAAGTTTCAGAAAAATTCTCGATTTCAGATCGATTCGGGAAAACGTGCCGAATTAATTCAAAAAGTTCGCGGCAAGAATTTCCGATTATTTTTCGAAATACTTGTGCGCTTGAGGGGGGATTTTCTTGTCGCTTCAATAGCGTCATGCAACGTTTGAATCGAAGGTGCGGCACGGGTCGCACGAGGAGCTGTTCGGCAAACGCCTGTTCAAAGAGGAAGCAGACATGTTGAGCGTGCTGGCGAGAGTCATCGATATCGCGATGGTCGTAGCGGGGGCGCTGATCGCCGCCGCGCTGCACGACGGCAGTATCTGGCTCAACGACCTGCAGCGCACGACGGTGCTGTTCGACTGCCTGCTCGTCGTCGTGTTCTTTCCGGCCATCGGCATTTACCAGTCGTGGCGCGGCAAGCGTCTCGTCGGGCTGGTGGGCCGGGTCGCGTTCGCGTGGCTCGTGGTCGAGCTCGCGGGCATCCTGATGAGCTTCAGCTTTCACCAGTCGGGCGAACTGTCGCGGCTGTGGCTCGGCTACTGGGCGCTCGTGACGATGGCGCTGCTCGCCGGCTCGAAGACGTGCGTGCACGTCGTGCTGCGGCAGCTGCGTCGCGGCGGCTACAACCTGAAGGCGGTCGCGATCGTCGGCGGTACGCCGGCGGCGCGGCGGCTGATCGCGCAGATGCGGGCGCGGCCGGAAGCCGGTTTCAACCCGGTGTGCGTGTACGACGAAAGCGAGGCGCCGGGCGAAGTGGCGCTCGACGACGTGCGCATCGAGCGGCAGTTCGAATCGCTGGTGTGGCTGGTGCGCAGCCGCGCGATCAGCGAGCTGTGGCTCACGCTGCCGATCACGGAGGAGCGCCGGATTCACCAGATCGTGACGGTGTTCCGCCACGACTTCGTGAATATCCGCTTCATCCCGGACGTGCGCACGCTGTCGTTCTTCAACCAGGAAGTGGTCGAGGTGCTCGGCGTGCCGGCGATCAACCTCGCGGCGTCGCCGATCACCGACGTGCGGATCCTGCCGAAGTTCGTGTTCGACCGGCTGTTCGCGCTGGCGGCGCTCACGGCGCTCGCGCCGGTGATGGTGCTGATCGCGGCCCTGATCAAGCTGACGTCGCGCGGGCCGGTGTTCTTTCGCCAGAAGCGCAAGGGCATCGACGGGCACGAGTTCGAGATCTACAAGTTTCGCTCGATGAAGGTGCATCAGGAAGTGGCCGGGCAAGTCACGCAGGCGACGAAGAACGACACGCGCGTGACGCCGGTCGGCCGGTTCCTGCGCCGCACGAGCCTCGACGAGCTGCCGCAGTTCATCAACGTGCTGAAGGGCGAGATGTCGGTCGTCGGCCCGCGCCCGCATGCGCTCGCGCACGACGACATCTACAAGGATCTGGTCAAGGGCTACATGTTCCGCTACCGGATCAAGCCGGGCATCACCGGGTGGGCGCAGATCAACGGGTATCGCGGCGAGACCGACCAGATCGAGAAGATGATGGGGCGCGTGAAGCTCGATCTGTACTACATGCAGAACTGGTCGTTCTGGCTCGACATCAAGATCGTCGTGCTGACGCTCTGGAAAGGCTTTACCGGCAGCAACGCGTACTGACGCGCCGCGCAGGCGTTCCGGTTTTACGAATTTCGAATCATTGGTCACGAGGTCCGACACATCATGAATCTGACTATCATCGGCAGCGGTTACGTAGGTCTTGTCACCGGCGCCTGTCTCGCCGACATCGGGCACGACGTGTTCTGTCTCGACGTCGACCAGGCAAAGATCGACGTCCTGAACAACGGCGGCGTGCCGATCCACGAGCCGGGCCTGAAGGAAGTCATCGCGCGCAACCGCGCGGCCGGCCGCCTGCGCTTCTCGACCGACGTCGAGGCCGCGGTCGCGCACGGCGATGTGCAGTTCATCGCGGTCGGCACGCCGCCCGACGAGGACGGCTCGGCGGACCTGCAGTACGTGCTCGCCGCCGCGCGCAACATCGGCCGCTACATGACGGGCTTCAAGGTGATCGTCGACAAGTCGACGGTGCCGGTCGGCACGGCCGAGCGCGTGCGCGCGGCGGTTGCCGACGAGCTCGCGAAGCGCGGCGGCGACCAGATGTTCTCGGTCGTGTCGAATCCGGAATTCCTGAAGGAAGGCGCGGCCGTCGACGATTTCACGCGTCCGGACCGCATCGTGATCGGCTGCGACGACGACGTGCCGGGCGAGCGCGCCCGCGAACTGATGAAGAAGCTGTACGCGCCGTTCAACCGCAACCACGAACGCACGCTGTACATGGACGTGCGCTCGGCCGAGTTCACGAAGTACGCGGCCAACGCGATGCTCGCGACGCGCATCTCGTTCATGAACGAGCTGGCGAACCTCGCGGACCGCTTCGGCGCGGACATCGAGGCCGTGCGCCGCGGGATCGGCTCCGATCCGCGCATCGGCTATCACTTCCTGTATGCCGGCTGCGGCTACGGCGGCTCGTGCTTCCCGAAGGACGTCGAGGCGCTGATCCGCACGGCCGACGAGCACGGGCAGGCGCTGCAGATCCTGAAGGCCGTGTCGTCGGTCAACGCGACGCAAAAGCGCGTGCTCGCCGACAAGATCGTCGCGCGTTTCGGCGAGGACCTGACGGGCCGCACGTTCGCGATCTGGGGCCTGGCGTTCAAGCCGAACACCGACGACATGCGCGAAGCGCCGAGCCGCGAGCTGATCGCCGAGCTGCTGTCGCGCGGTGCGCGCATCGCCGCGTACGACCCGGTCGCGCAGCAGGAAGCGCGCCGCGTGATCGCGCTCGATCTCGCCGATCACCCGAGCTGGCTGGCGCGCCTGACCTTCGTCGACGACGAGGCGCAGGCCGCGCGCGACGCCGACGCGCTCGTGATCGTCACCGAATGGAAGATCTTCAAGAGCCCCGACTTCGTCGCGCTCGGCCGCCTGTGGAAAGCGCCGGTGATCTTCGACGGCCGCAACCTGTACGAGCCGGAGACGATGAGCGAGCAGGGCATCGAGTACCACCCGATCGGCCGGCCGGGCTCGCGCCAGGCCGTCGCCGCCCGCGTGCCCGGCGCCGCGCGCGCGAGTGCGTAACCCGTTTCCCGTCACTCGTTACGAGGCGCCATGTTCCGGAACATCCTGATCGTCTGCCACGCGAACGTCTGCCGCAGCCCGGCAGCGGAAATGCTGTTCAAGTCGCACGCCGCGTCGCGCGGCGGCCCGCGCCCGACCTTTCACTCGGCCGGCGTGCACGCGAATGACGGCGACGGCATCGATCCGGTGATGCGGCAACTGCTCGCCGAGCGGGGCGTCGATGCGACGACCCACCGCTCGCGGCGGCTGTCGCGCCGGCTGGTGCGCGACGCCGACCTGATTCTCGTCAGCGAGCGCGGACAGATCGCGGCCGTCGAATCGGTCGATCCGTTCGCGCGCGGCAAGGTCCACCTGCTCGGCAAGTGGGAAGGGGCCGAGATTGCCGACCCGCACGGCGGCCCCGAGGCCGACTACCGCGAGAGCTACTCACTGATCGAACGTCTGGTTCAAGGATGGCTACAGAAACTATGCTGAAACGCCCGATGCGCCCGGTGGCGCTTGCCGTCGCGCTGACGACTTTCCTGTCGGCCTGTGCAACCGCTCCCGGCAACTACCTCGACTCGTCGAACCTGAAGGACGAAGGCCGGCAGCAAGCCGCCGAAACCTATCCGGTGCATTACATCGACGCCAAAGTGGTGATGGACCAGCTGCAGAAGGCGCAGGTCGACCATCCGCTGCCGCCGGGACGTTACACCGACCCGTCGCAGTACACCTATCGCGTGGGCCCGCAGGACATCCTCGGCGTCACCGTGTGGGACCACCCCGAGCTGACGACGCCGCAGGGCCAGTCGTTCTCGAGCGGCGGCAACACGACGCAATCGGTCGCGGGCGCGCTGCAGCAGCCGTATACGACCGCGCTGCCGGGCCAGGCCGATCCGTATGGCCAGACGGTGGGCGCCGACGGCACGATCTTCTTCCCGTTCGTCGGCCGGGTGCGCGTGGCGGGCAAGACCGTCGCGCAGATCCGCGACGAGATGGCGTCCGGCCTGTCGCGCTACGTGAAGAATCCGCAGCTCGACGTGCGCGTGCTGTCGTTCCGCAGCCAGAAGGTGCAGGTGACGGGCGAGGTGAAGCAGCCGGGCCCGCTCGCGATGAGCGACGTGCCGCTGACGCTCGTCGACGCGATCTCGCGCTCGGGCGGCTCGACCAACGAGGCCGACCTGCAGCGCGTGCGCCTGACCCGCGACGGCAAGCTCTACACGCTCGACGCGAACGGCGTGCTCGATCGCGGCGAAGTCAACAAGAACGTGATGCTGCAGGCGGGCGACATCATCAACGTGCCGGACCGCAGCGACAGCCGCGTGTTCATCATGGGCGAGGTCAAGACGCCGGTCACGGTGCCGATGCTCAAGGGCCGGCTGACCATCGCCGACGCGCTGACCGCGGGCGGCGGCATCCTCGACACCGACGCGAACCCGCGCAAGATCTACGTGATGCGCGGGATGCGCGACAACCCGACGAAGCCCGAAGTGTTCCGTCTCGACATGACGCAACCCGATGCGCTGATGCTGTCGAGCCGCTTCCCGCTTCAACCGCTCGACGTCGTCTACGTCAGCACGGCCAGCTCGGTGCAGTTCAACCGTGTGCTGCAGCAGGTGCTGCCGACGATCCAGACGATCTTCTACATGCGGCAAATCACGCGCTGATAGCCCGCCGGGGCGGCGCCTCCGCCCCGGCACCACTCAAGCGGGAACGAATGGTGAACACGCAAGCGAAACACTCCTACGCGGATCTGTCCGTGAAAACCGAGGAAGAGGACGTCGTCCTCGGCCAGTTGCTCCAGGTGATCATGGACGACATCTGGCTGCTGCTCGGCATCGCGGTGACGGTCGTCGCGCTCGCCGGCCTCTACTGCTACGTGGCGAAGCCGGTGTACCAGGCCGACGTCCACGTGCGGGTCGAGAGCAACGACAACACGTCGCAGGCGCTCACGCAGACGCAGACCGGCGCGACGATCAACACCGGTCCGCAGCAGGCGCAGACCGATGCGGAAATCGAGATCATCAAGAGCCGCGGCGTCGTCGCGCCGGTGGTCGATCAGTTCAAGCTGAATTTCTCGATCGCGCCGAAGACGCTGCCGGTGATCGGCAGCCTCGCCGCGCGCCTCGCGACGGCGGGCGTGCCGTCGCGGCCGTGGCTCGGCCTGAAGTCGTATGCGTGGGGCGGCGAAGTCGCCGACGTCGATTCGATCAGCGTCGTGCCGGCGCTCGAAGGCAAGAAGCTGACGCTGACGGCCGGCCCGGACGGCACCTATTCGCTGGTCGACCCGAACGGGACGCGGCTGCTGTCGGGCCATGTCGGCGAAGCGGCGCAGGGCGGCGGCGTGACGCTGCTCGTGCAGAAGCTCGTCGCGCGCCCCGGCACGCAGTTCACGGTGGTCCGCTACAACGATCTCGACGCCATCAGCGGCTTCCAGGCCGGCATCCAGGTGACCGAGCAGGGCAAGCAGACGGGCGTCGTGCAGATCTCGCTCGAAGGCAAGGACCCGGACCAGACCGCCGCGATCGCGAACGCGCTCGCGCAGTCGTACCTGAACCAGCACGTGGTCGCGAAGCAGGCCGAGGCGACCAAGATGCTCGACTTCCTGAAGGGCGAGGAACCGCGCCTGAAGGCCGACCTCGAACGCGCGGAAGCGGCGCTGACGCAGTACCAGCGCACGTCGGGCTCGATCAACGCGAGCGACGAGGCGAAGGTCTACCTCGAAGGCAGCGTGCAGTACGAACAGCAGATCGCCGCGCAGCGCCTGCAGCTCGCGTCGCTCGCGCAGCGCTTCACCGATTCGCACCCGATGGTGATCGCGGCCAAGCAGCAGCTCGCGGAACTGCAGGGCGAGAAGGACAAGTTCAGCAACCGCTTCCGCAGCCTGCCGGCCACCGAAGTGAAGGCCGTCCAGCTCCAGCGCGACGCGAAGGTCGCCGAGGACATCTACGTGCTGCTGCTGAACCGCGTGCAGGAACTGTCGGTGCAGAAGGCCGGCACGGGCGGCAACATCCACCTCGTCGATTCGGCGCTGCGTCCGGGCGATCCGGTCAAGCCGAAGAAGGTGCTGATCCTGTCGGCGGCCGTGTTCCTGGGCCTGATCCTCGGCACGGGCGTGGTGTTCCTGCGCCGCAACCTGTTCCAGGGCATCGAGGATCCGGACCGCATCGAGCGCACGTTCAACCTGCCGCTGTACGGGCTGGTGCCGCAAAGCGCCGAGCAGGTGAAGCTCGACGCGGCGGCCGAGAAGGGCGGCGGCCGCGCGCGGCCGATCCTCGCGAGCCTGCGTCCGAAGGATCTCAGCGTCGAGAGCCTGCGCAGCCTGCGCACCGCGATGCAGTTCGCGATGATGGACGCGAAGAACCGCGTGATCGTGCTGACGGGCCCGACGCCGGGCATCGGCAAGAGTTTCCTGACGGTCAACCTCGCGGTGCTGCTCGCCCATTCGGGCAAGCGCGTGCTGCTGATCGACGCCGACATGCGCCGCGGCCTGCTCGACCGCTATTTCGGCCTGACCGCGCAGCCGGGCCTGTCCGAGTTGCTGAGCGACCAGGCGCCGCTCGAGGATGCCGTGCGCGAAACGCCGGTGCAGGGCCTGTCGTTCATCGCGGCCGGCACGCGTCCGCCGAACCCGTCGGAGCTGCTGATGTCGTCGCGCCTGCCGCAATACCTCGAAGGGCTCGGCAAGCGCTACGACGTCGTGCTGATCGATTCGCCGCCGGTGCTGGCGGTGACCGACGCGACCATCATCGGCCGCATGGCCGGCTCGACGTTCCTCGTGCTGCGCTCGGGCATGCATACCGAAGGCGAGATCGCCGATGCGATCAAGCGCCTGCGCACCGCGGGTGTCGACCTGGAAGGCGGGATCTTCAACGGCGTGCCGCCGAAGGCGCGCGGCTACGGCCGCGGTTATGCGGCCGTGCATGAATACCTGAGCGCCTGATCCGTCGGGCGCGTAACCGGGCGGGCGGCGCGTGCTGCCCGCCCGGCCGACTGGAGAACCATCGATGAAAATTTCCGTGCTCGTTCCGACTTACCGGCGTCCCGCCGACCTCGCGCGCTGCCTGCTGGCGCTGCAGCGCCAGCAGCGGCTGCCCGACGAGGTGATCGTCGTCGCGCGCCCGGAGGATGACGCCACGCACGAGCGGCTCGCCGATCCGGCGGTCGGCGGCGCGCTGCCGCTGCGCGTCGTGCCGGTCGACGTGCCGGGGCAGGTCGCCGCGCTGAACAAGGGGCTCGATTCCGCGACCGGCGACATCGTGGCCATCACCGACGACGATGCGGCGCCGCATCGCGACTGGCTCGCCCGCGTCGAAGCGGTATTCGAGGCCGATCCGCGCGTGGGCGCGGTCGGCGGGCGCGACTGGGTCCACGAGAAAGGCCGCGTGCTCGACGAATCGCGCGAACGCGTCGGCCAGCTCACGCTGTCCGGCAAGATCGTCGGCAATCATCACCTCGGCGTCGGCGGCGCGCGCGAAGTCGACATGCTGAAAGGCGCGAACATGAGCTACCGCCGCGCCGCGATCGAGCGGCTGCGCTTCGACACGCGGCTGCGCGGCGCCGGTGCGCAGGTGCACAACGACATGGGCTTCAGCATGCGCGTGCAGCGCGACGGCTGGACGCTCGTCTACGACCCGGCGATCGCGGTCGATCATTTTCCGGCCGAGCGTTTCGACGACGACCGGCGCGATGCCGCGTCGCTGAATGCGATCAGCAACGGCGCGTACAACATGCACCTGATCCTGCGCGAGCACCTGCCGCCGCTGCGGCGCGAGATCGCATGGTGGTGGTGGACGCTGGTCGGCACGCGCGTCTACCCGGGCTTCGCGCACGTGCTGCTGTCGCTGCATACGGCGAAGCGCGAGCGGATCCGCGAGCACTGGCGCGCGGTGCGCCGTGGCGCGCGCGATGCCCGCCGCGCGAACCTTGCCCCCCACCATGCGGCGATGCCGTCGGTGACGTCTTGAACGGCCCGCGCGCCTCGCGCGCGGCCACCCCCGGAGGGCTCGCATGACTGCAACGAACGTCCATGTCCATCTGTTTTACGGCGCCGATCCGCGTACCTACCGGAAAGGCGAGAACATCGGCTGTCTGTACGGCTATCACCACGCCGAATCCGACGAGTTCCGGCTGACCTATTCGCAGGACGGCGGCGAGAACCGCGTCGCCAGCCTTGCACGCCGCGCGCTGAAGGCGGCGCTCGGCTTCGACGTCGTGCATGCGTGGCGCAATCGCGCCGCGCTGCTGAACACCGACGTGATCTGGACGCATACGGAACAGGAGCATCTGGCGGCGGCGCTGGTCCTCAAGCTCGCCGGTACGCGGGGCAAGCGGCCGCTGCTGCTCGCGCAGAGCGTGTGGCTGTTCGACAAGTGGGACAGTTTCGGCGGTCCGCGCCGCTGGCTGTACCGCAAGCTGCTCAAGCGCGCCGACGCGCTGACCACGCTGGCGCGCGACAACGCCGAGCTGTGCCGTCGTTATCTCGGTCGCGAAGCCGAGTTCGTCTACTACGGGCTGAACACCCAGGATTTTCCGCCGGCAGAGCCGCGGCAGTGGACACCGAACCAGCCGCTGCGGATCGCGGCGATCGGCAACGACCGCGACCGCGACTGGCGCACGTTCCTCGCCGCGTTCGGCGGCGACGCGCGCTACGACGTGCGGCTCGCGACGCGCCGCCGCGTGCCGCGCGAGTGGCATGCGCCGAACGTGAAGATCGGCTCGGCGTCGGGGCTGGCGAAGCAGCATGAGCTGTACGCGTGGGCCGACGTGATCGTCGTGCCGTTGCGGCCGAATTTCCATGCGTCGGGTATCACCGTGATGCTCGAGGCGGCGGCCGTCGGCAAGCCGATGATCGTGTCCAACGTCGGCGGGCTCAGCGACTACTTCCCGCACGATACGGCCGCGTATGTGCCGGCGTTCGACGCGCCGGCGATGCGCCAGGCCGCGGACCGCTTCGTCGCCGATCCGGCGGCGGCGCTCGATTGCGCGCGGGCCGCCGCCGCGTGCCTGCGCGATCGCGACCTGACCACGCAGGCGTTCGCCGAGCAGCACGTGCGGATCACGCGCGACATGCTGCGCCGGCGCCGCACGCCGGCCGCCGCGGGGCTGGCGATGCCGCTCGCCGATTCGCGCCCGTCGTCGCGGTGAGAGCGGATCGATGAGTACGATTGCCGCCGAGCGTGCACCGTCGCCCAAGCGCAGCCGGCTTCCCGAGCCGAAGCACTGGGTCGGGCAGGCCGCGCTGTGGTCCTTCACCGCCGCGCTGATCGCCGTGCATCAGGGCAAGGTGCTGACGCTCGCGTTTCCGGTGCTGGCCATCGCGGTCGGCTTCTGGCTGTATTTCAAGAGCCCGGCGCGCTATGTCGGCTTCATGTGGTGGGTGTGGTTCCTGAGCCCCGAGGTGCGGCGGCTGGCCGACTGGTCGAAGGGCGCGTTCACGCCGACGAGCCTGATCCAGGTCGCGCCGCTCGCGGTGACGATGATCGCCGGCTTCGGGCTGATCCGGCATTACCGCGTGCTCGCGCAGCGGCGCGGGATTCCCGTGCTGCTGATGCTGTTCGGGCTCGCGTATGCGTATCTCGTCGGGATCGTGTCGAGCGGCGTGATGGCCGCGACCTACGACCTGGCGAACTGGGTGTACCCGGTGCTGATCGGCTTTCACATCATGGTCAACGCGCGCGACTATCCCGAGTACCGCGACGTGCTGCTGTCCACGTTCATGTGGGGCATGCTGGTGATGGGCCTGTACGGCGTCGTGCAGTACTTCGTGATGCCGCAGTGGGACGTGCTGTGGATGATCGGGTCCGACATGGGCTCGCAGGGCGAGCCGGTGCCGTACGGCGTGCGCGTGTTCAGCACGATGAATTCGTCGGGGCCGTTCGCGTTCGCGATCATGGGCGCGCTGGTGTTCGTGTTCGCCGCGCCGCAGAAGATCCGCTGGTTCGCGGGGGCGGCCGGTTTCGTGTCGTTCGCGCTGTGTCTCGTGCGCTCGACGTGGGGCGGCTGGGTGATCGCGCTCGCGATCCAGCTCGCGCAGTCGAACAACCGCCTGCGGATGCGGATCCTCATCAGCGGCGTCGTGCTGGTCGGGCTGTGCGTGCCGCTCCTGACCGTCGGGCCGGTGGCCGACCGTCTCGGCGCGCGCCTGCAGTCGATCACGAACCTGAAGGACGACCGCAGCTACGACGACCGCAACAAGTTCTATGCCACCTTCGCGCAGACGGCGTTTACCGACGTCGCCGGCGAAGGAATGGGCGCGACGGGCGCATCCACGAAGCTGTCGAGCGACAGCGGCGAGCTCGGCAAGTACGGCAGCTTCGACAGCGGCGTGATGAACGTGCCGTTCGTGCTCGGCTGGCCCGGCACGCTGCTGTATCTCGCCGGCGTCGTGATGCTGTTCGGCCGCACGCTGCGCGCGGCATTCCGGCTGCGCAAGGACAAGTTCGTCGGCGCGTGCCTGAGCCTGTGCCTGTCGACCTTCGCGATGCTCGTGTTCACGAACTCGCTGATCGGCACGGGCGGCCTGCTGATGTTCACAGCCATTTTTTCGATACTTGCCGCGGCGCACTGGCAAAAGGCACAACGCCTGCTGGCCGCCGCGCGTTCACGGGGAGGCGACCATTGAGAATCGCGATCGTCACGCACGTCGTGCGACATAACGACGGGCAGGGCCGCGTCAATTACGAAATCGCGCGCGCGGCGCTGGCCGAAAACTACGAGGTCACGCTGGTCGCGTCGCATGTCGCGCCGGAGCTGCTGGCCGACCCGCGCGTGCGCTGGGTGCCCGTCAAGGTCGGCGGCTTCTGGCCGTCGAATCTCGTCAAGCAGCAGGTGTTCGCGCTGAAGAGCGCGGCCTGGCTGCGCGCGCATCGCGGCGAATACGACGTGCTGCACGTGAACGGCTTCATCTCGTGGATCAAGGCCGACGTGAATACCGCGCACTTCGTGCACGGCGGCTGGTTCAAGAGTCCGTACTATCCGTTCGGGCCGACGAAGGGCATCTGGTCGGCTTACCAGTACGTCTATACGCGCGTGAACACCACGCTCGAGCGCTGGGCGTACCGGCGTTCGCGCGCGATCACGGCCGTGTCGCAGAAGGTGGCCGACGAGATTGCCGGGCTCGGCATCGACAGCCGCAAGATCAGCGTGATCTACAACGGCGTCGACGGCAGCGCGTTCGCGCACGCGCAGGCCGACCGCGCGGCGTTCAAGCTGCCGGACGACGCGTTCCTGCTGCTGTTCGTCGGCGACCTGCGCACGCCGCGCAAGAACCTCGGCACCGTGCTGAAGGCGCTGACGAAGCTGCCGGCGAACGTGCATCTGGCGGTGGCCGGCTATTTGCCCGGCAGCCCGTATCCGGAAGAGGCGCGCGCGCTCGGCATCGATGCGCGCGTGCATTTCCTCGGCCTCGTGAAAAACATGCCGACGCTGATGCGCTCGGTCGACGCGTATGTCTTTCCGTCGCGCTACGAAGCGATGAGCCTGTCGCTGCTGGAAGCGATGGCGGCCGGCTTGCCGGTCGTCACTGCGCGCACGGCGGGCGGCGCGGAGATCATCACGCGCGAATGCGGGATCGTGCTGGAGGATCCGGACGATCCGGCCGCGCTCGCGCAGGCGATCGGCTCGCTCGCGGCCTCGCGCGACACCTGTCGCGCGATGGGCGACGCGGCCCGCGAACTGATGACCCGTTTCGGCTGGGCGCACATGGGTGCCCAGTACGTCGCGCTTTACCGGCGCATCGGTCAACCCACGCAGCCGTCCGCCTTCGAGCGGGTCGAGCATGCAGTCACGCAGGAGCAGTCGTGATGTCCCAAACTTCCCGGCCGATCAAATCGTTGCAAATCGGCATGCACTGGTTCCCCGAACGCGCGGGCGGCCTCGACCGGATGTACTACTCGCTCGTCGGCGCGCTGCCGGGGGCCGGTGTCGAGGTGCGCGGGCTCGTTGCCGGCTCGCCGAAGGTCGCCGACGACACGGGCGGCGCGATCCAGGGCTTCGGTCCCGCGTCGGAGCCGCTCGCGCGCCGGATGCTCGCCGCGCGGCGCGCGCTGCGCGACGAGATCCGCAGCGAACGGCCGGACGTGATCTCGTCGCACTTCGCGCTGTACACGTTTCCGGGGCTCGACGTCACGCGCGGGATTCCGCAGGTGTCGCACTTCCAGGGGCCGTGGGCCGACGAAAGCCAGGTCGAGGGCGCGGCGTCGCTCGGGCAGCGCGCGAAGCGCTATCTCGAACAGGCCGTCTATACGCGCTCGTCGCGGCTGATCGTGCTGTCGCAGGCGTTTGGCCAGATCCTGACGAACCGCTACGGGATCGATCCGTCGCGCGTGCGCGTGATTCCCGGCTGCGTCGACACCGCGCAGTTCGATACGCCGCTGACGCCCGCCGAGGCGCGGCACAAGCTGCAGTTGCCGCAGGACCGGCCGATCGTGCTGGCCGTGCGCCGGCTCGTGCGGCGCATGGGGCTGGAGGACCTGATCGACGCGATCGGTCTCGTCAAGCAACGCCACCCGGACGTGCTGCTGCTGATCGCCGGCAAGGGCAAGATCGGCGAGGAACTGCAGCAGCGCATCGACGCCGCCGGGCTGCAGGACAACGTGAAACTGCTCGGCTTCGTGCCCGACAACCATCTCGCGGCGCTGTACCGCGCGGCGACGGTCAGCGTCGTGCCGACGGTCGCCCTCGAGGGGTTCGGGCTGATCACCGTCGAATCGCTCGCGTCCGGCACGCCCGTGCTGGTGACGCCGGTCGGCGGGCTGCCGGAGGCGGTGGCCGGGCTGTCGAACGATCTCGTGCTGCCGTCGACGGGCGCCGATGCGATCGCGGAAGGGCTCGGCGGCGCACTGTCGGGTACGATCGCGCTGCCCGACGAGGCCGCATGCAAGCGCTACGCGCGTGACCATTTCGACAACGCGGTGATCGCGCGACGCGTCGCCGGCGTGTACGAAGAGGCGATCCAGGCGGCCGGCTGAACGCTCGCGGCGCGCAACCGGCGCGCCGACCAGGAAACCGGACCGGCGCAGGCACGTGGCCGGTGCGCGTGCCGGCCGCCCGACGCGGGTGCGCCGGCTTTTTTGCTCGATCCCGATGACCGGCGCGCATCACGCGCGCCTGAGCGTCGCGACCCATACGCCGAGCGCGGCGATGCTGACGGCCGCGCCGAGCACGCAGACGCCGGTCCATCCGGCGCGCGCATACATCATCGTCGACGCGATCGCACCGAGCCCGCTGCCGGCCGAGTAGAACAGCATGTAGCAGCCGACGAGGCGCGCGTGCGCATCGGGCCGCGCGCCGAGAATCATGCTCTGGTTGACGACGTGGACGGCCTGCCCGCCGACGTCGAGCAGCACGATGCCGACGATCAGCCACGCAATCGACGTGACGCCGAACGCGAGCGGCAGCCACGCGCACGCGAGCAGCGCGAGCGCGGCGCCGGTCGTCGCTTCGCCGCGCCCGCGATCCGCGAGCCGGCCCGCGCGGGCGGCGGCCGCCGCACCCAGCGCGCCGACGAGCCCGAATGCGCCGATCTGCGTATGCGACATCGCGTGCGGCGGCGCGCTCAGCGGCAGCACGAGCGCGCTCCAGAAGATGCTGAACGCCGCGAACATCAGCAGCGCGATCGCACCGCGCACGCGCAGCACGCGTTCATCGCGCAACAGCGACACCATCGACCGCAGCAGCGCCGCATAACCGATGCGCTCGCGCGGCGCGTCCGTGTCGGGCAACAGCCGCGACAGCACGGCGAGCATCGCGATCGCGAGCGCCCCCGACACGAGGTAGACGGCCCGCCAGCCGGCGAGATCGGTGACGACGCCGGCCAGCGAACGCGCGGCCAGCAGCCCGACCACGACGCCGCCTTGCGCGGCGCCCACCACGCGCCCGCGTTCGCCGGCGCCAGCGAGCGCGGCCGAGCACGCGATCAGCCCTTGCGTCATCGCGGTGCCGAGCAGCCCGACCGCGACCATCCCCGCGAGCAGCGCGATGCGCGTCGGCGACACGGCGACACCGATGCAGGCCGCCGTCAGCAGCAGAAGCTGCGCGGTGATCAGGCGCTTGCGGTTCAGCAGGTCGCCGAGCGGCACGACGAACAGCAGTGCGAGTGCGCAGCCGAGCTGCGTCGCGGTGATCACGCCGCCGACGGCGGCCTGCGACACACCGAAATCGCGCGCGATCGAATCGAGCAGCGGCTGCGCGTAGTAGACGTTCGCGACGCTCGCCGCACAGCAGACGGCCAGCCACGCGACGCGCGCCGAGGACAGGCGGCCGCCATCGGCCGCATGCGTTGCACGGGGCGGCACGTTCGATGCCGCGACGCCGGAATGACAGGAAGACTCCATGGGTTCCCTTGCGCAAAGTAGTTGCAAATTAAAACTGGTATGAAGTGTAGGAAAAGTAGTTTTAAAATGCAACTTGTTGTGCGGCGGGCGACGGGCCCGCGCACGGATGGCCGGCGCTGCCGAGCGCGCGGCCGGCACGAGGGCGGAGAGGAACATGGCCAGGCAGAAAAGTCTTGCGGATTCGCCGTGCCCGGTGGCGCGGGCGACCGATATCGTCGGCGATCGCTGGGCGTTGCTGATCGTGCGCGATGCGTTCGACGGCGTGCGCCGGTTCGGCGATTTCCGCGCGAGCCTCGGCGTCGCGAGCAACATCCTGTCCGATCGGCTGAAGATGCTGGTGGACGCCGGCGTGTTCGACGTCGTGCCGGCGTCGGACGGCACCGCGTATCAGGAATACGCGCTGACGAAAAAGGGCGAGGGGTTGTTTCCGGTGATCGTGATGCTGCGGCAATGGGGCGAGGCGAACCTGTTCGCCCGCGGCGAGCCGCATTCGGTGCTGGTCGATCGCGGCACGGGGCGTGCGATCCGCAAGCTCGCGCTGCGCCACGAGGACGGCCGGCCCTTGAAGGCGGCCGAGACGGTCGTGAAGAAGACCGGCGACGAAGCGGGCGCGCCCCGGCGGTGAGCGCGTTGCGCGGCGGGCGGCCGGTCGGCTGGACTGTCGCGATCGTCGTTGACCGGAGCCGCGTCGCCATGACCCGTCCGCTGGATGCCGCGGGTTACCGGCGGCTGCTCCAGCGCGATCCCGGCGACGCGTGAGCACACGCGTTCAATCGGCCGCCGGCATTGCCCGATGCACGGGCGCCGCGCCGCGATGCGCATCGGGCCGCACGCGCGTCGCGAGCAGCGCGGCCGCGACCAGCAATGCGACCGATACGGCCGTTTCGATCCGCAATCCGTCCACGACCTGCCGCGCGCCGCCGCCGCCCGCGAGCGCGCCGAACGCCGCGACACCCATCGCGCCGCCGGCTTGCCGCGCGGTATTCAGCACGGCCGATGCGATGCCGGCCCGCTCGGGCGCGACGCACGCGAGCACGGCCGTCGTCATCGCGGGCACCGCGAACCCCATCCCCGACGGAATCAGCAGGAACGGCACGAGCAGCGCGGCGAGCGGCGTCGACGCATCGACGAAGTGCAGCGACCCGTAGCCTAGCGCGGCGACCAGCGCGCCCGCCAGCATCGGCCGTCGCGGGCCGTGACGCGCGACGACGCGGCCGCTCGCGAGATTCGACAGCAGGAAGCCGCCCGTCAGCGGCAGGAACGCCAGGCCGGCCTGCAACGCCGTTTCGCCGCGCGCACGCTGCAGGTAGAGCGCCAGCACGAATACGGTGCCGTAGTACGTGAGGTTCACGCAGATCCCGAACAGCACGGCCGCGCTGAACGTGCGATGACGAAACAGCGACAGCGGCAGCATCGGCGTGGCCGTGCGCGATTCGATCGCGACGAAGGCGAGCGCGGCGAGCGCCGCGAATGCGAAGCCGCCGGCAACGACCGGGTGCGCGATGCCGAGCGGCCGCCATTCGATCACGGCGCCGGTCAGCGCGGTCAGCATCGCGATCGCGATGAGCTGGCCGCGCAGGTCGAGCGCGCGGACCGGGCGCGATGGCGCGGCCTGCGCGCGGCGTGCCGGCACCCAGGCCAACGTGGCGGCAAGCCCCGCCGCGCACAGCGGCAGGTTCACGAGGAAGATGCCGCGCCAGCCCCACGTGGCGGTCAGCAGGCCGCCGACCACCGGGCCGGCGGCGATCGAGACCGACCCGGCCGCCGTCCACCCGCCGACGGCCCGCGCGCGCAGGTGCGGGTCGTGCCGGCACGCGTCGTTCAGCAGCGCGAGCGAATTGGGCAGCATCGCCGCGGCGCCGATGCCCTGCCACGCACGGGCCGCGATCAGCATCGCGGGCGCGCGTGCGGCGCCGCACGCGAGCGACGCGAGTGCGAACAGCGCGAGGCCCGCGACGTACAGGCGGCGCGCGCCGAAGCGGTCCCCGAGCGCCCCGCCCGACAGCATCAGCACCGCGAACGCGAGCGTGTACGCATCGACGATCCACTGCAGGCCGGCGACCGGCAGATGCAGGTCCGCCGCGAGAGGCGCAAGCGCGATGTTGACGATCGTCACGTCGAGCTGCGTGACGACGAAACCGATGCTGACGGTCGCGACGACGCGGGCGAGCGCGGGCGGGAAAGCGGAGGCGGGGGTGGTCGTATTCATGCGTCCATCGTAGGACGCGGCGGACGGGCGATGTTTCAGCGGGAGGTGAAGCGTCGATACGCAGGCCGACGCGGCGGCGTCGTTCCTGCTACGCGCGTCGAGGCGTGTCCGGCGAGGCCGATGCGTTCAGTGCCGTTCGCCGCGCCAGCGTCCGGGCGCGACGCCGAAGCGCTTCGTGAACGCATGCGTGAACGTGCTCTGGTCCGCGAAGCCGACCATGCCCGCGATGTCGACGAGCGCATGCCGGCCGTCGGCGAGCAGCACGACCGCCGCGTCGAGCCGCAGCCGCTGCAGGTAGCGATGGGGCGTTTCGCCGAAAGCTTCGACGAACAATTGATGGAACCGGCGCATCCCGTAATCGCAGTGCGCGGCGAGATCGGCGATGCGCAGCGGCTCCGCGAGCCGTGCGCGCAGCCAGCGGTCGATGCGCGCGAAATCGAGGCCCGACGCGGGCGCGGCGATGCCGGCGTCGTCGAGCAGCGCGTCGCACAGGCGCGCGGCGGCCTGCCACTGGAAGCGGTGCGCGGCGGCGTGCCGTGCGTCGCCGGCCGGCGCATCGTGTTGCACGGCGGCGGCCGCGACCTGCGCGACGAGCGACGTCAGCGCCGGGTCGATCGATACGGCGCGCGCCTGGTCGAACAGCCGCTGCGGCACCGCGAGCGATGCCGCGGGCAGGTCGATCACGAGCTGACGATTGTCGCCGAGGCCCGCGTAGTCGTGGCGCGCGCCGGCCGGAATCAGCCAGGCCGCGTGCCGGTCGATGCGCTGGCCGATCCCGTCCACCGCCATCACCATCGCGCCATCGACGCCGAGCACGACCTGGTGGAAGTCGTGCACGTCCGACGCTTCGCACGTGTCGTAGCGGCGCAGCGCGATGGCGGGGGAGGCGATGCGTTCCATCGGAAGGAAACGGCCGGGTGCGCGATCAGACGTCGAGCAGTTCGACTTCGAACACGAGCGTCGCATTCGGCGGAATCACGCCGCCTGCGCCGCGCGGGCCGTAGCCGAGTTGCGGCGGGATCGTCAGCCGGCGCACGCCGCCGACCTTCATGCCCTGCACGCCTTCGTCCCAGCCCTTGATGACCATGCCGCCGCCGAGCACGAACGCGAACGGGTCGTTGCGGTCCTTGCTCGAATCGAATTTCTGGCCGTCGGTCAGCCAGCCCGTGTAGTGGACGCTGACGGTCTTGCCGGCTTGCGCTTCCGTGCCGGTGCCTTCGGTCAGGTCTTCGTATTTGAGACCCGATTCGGTCGTGATGACAGACATGACTTCTCCTGAAAGAGGGTTGCGTAAAACCGCTATTGTAGGCGAGCGCGCCGCGGGCCGGCGCGGGTGGTTTTCGCGGCGCGGCGTGCGGTGCGGGAGCGGCGATGGACCATCCTCGCCGCGCTCGCCCGAAACACGATTGGAACGCGCGTTTGAATGGTTGCGCGGGCCGCCTCGCCGCGGTTGCACCACGCGGGTGCGCCATGCGTATGAATCGGCGTGGCTGCAGGGGCCGAGGTGCGTCGTGCGGCATCCGTCCGATGCCGCGAAATGCCCGCCCGACGGGGCTTTCAGGTCGCCGACAGCAGGCGCGGCCGGGCGTCATGCCTCGCGTGCCGGCCGGACGTCGCGTTCGAATCGCGGCTTGTCCCCACGCCGTTCGGGCGCCGTTTTTTCCGCCTGTTCGACCGTGCCCTGTTTGGAAGCGCGCATCTACCGCGCGGCTTGCGCGTGTCAGTGCGGGCGGCCTATCTTTACATTTGTCGATGTCAAGATTTTGGCGGCGCGGGACGCGCCGCCCGGGCCTGCGCCGGCCGCGTCGGATGACGCGCCGCGCCGCGCCGGAACCAGGAGAACCATGAACATGAAGTCAGCCGCTTCCGCCACCGCAGCCGGGATCATGCCGGTGCGCCGCGACCTGCGCTTCGACCTGCCGGTCGAACGCGCGAAGGACTGGCATGGCCTCGGGTCGCACGTGACCCATTTCTTCAACGCGCTGTCGCTGCTGTTTCCGGCCGGCGAGCGCTTCTTCATGGATTCGGTGCGCAACTACCGCGACCGGATCGACGATCCCGTGCTGAAGCAGCAGGTGCTCGGTTTCATCGGCCAGGAGGCGATGCACACGCGCGAGCACATCGAATACAACGAACTGATGCAGGCGAACCGCCTGCCCGCGCGCAAGCTCGACAAGCGCGTCTGGACGGTGCTGGCCTTCATGAAGCGCAAGCTGCCGCACTCGGTGCAGCTCGCGCATACGGTCGCGGCGGAACACTACACGGCGATGCTCGCCGACTGGCTGCTGCGCGACCCGACGCGCCTGGATGGCTCGGTCGAAGGCTACCGCCAGATGTGGATCTGGCATGCGCTCGAGGAAACCGAGCACAAGGCCGTGTCGTTCGATGTGTGGAATACCGTGATGAAGCCGGGGCCGCGCCGCTATCTGATCCGCATCGGCGTGTATCTGCTGACGACGCTCACGTTCTGGCCGACCGTGTTCCTGATGCACGCGACGCTGCTGTGGCGCGATCGCGGCGCCGGTCATCACGTGCGCGGCATGCTGCGGATGATCGCGTTCCTGTACGGGCCGCGCCGCGGCCTGTTCCCGCGCATCGCGGGCGAATGGCTGAGCTTTTTCCGGCCGGGCTTCCATCCGTGGGATCACGACAACCATCACCATCTCGCGCGCGTCGACGCGCTCGCCGCCACCTACGGCGAACCGGCCGGCGCGCCCGCCGGGCGCGGCCGCGCGAACGCGCCGGCATCGCTCGCGTCGGGCCGCTGACACGACCCGCCGCGCGGCGCATGTTGCGTTCCTGCATCAACCGGCTTCCTATGACGATTGACCGAAGTCAACGGGAACCGGTTGCGCGGGCGCATGCGTGGCCGGCCGGCCGCTTTCGCCTACCCGCGCCGGCCTGCCGATCCGGTCTGCACGGCATCGCACGCAAACGCCGTGCGCCAGCACCGGCGCGGCTCGGCGCCCGGCGCGCCCGCCTGTTTCGGGGTCTCGCCGCGCGCGCCACCGGGATAACACCCATCTAGTCGCCCGCCTGCCGCATCGATATACCGTTCATGACGGCGCCCACCTCGCGCGCGATTCGTGCGCGGGGGGATTTTATTCGGACGGAAATGCGGCCAATATGTCGGTTCAATCGTGGTCCGTCGGAGACGGCGGCGAGCCGGCGCACGATACCAACGCCAAGCGGGGAACAACGATGGTTGCAAGGTCACCCGACGCAAACGGGCAGGCGGCGCCCGAGATGACGGATGTAGCCGTCACCGCTCCCGAGGCCGGACGCAAGCTGTTCGCGATCATGCGGACGCCCGACGAGCCGCTGCTGGCGCAACTGCGCGGGCTCGGCTGGGAGATCGCGGTCGCGAAGACGGCCGGCGCCGCGCAGAACATGACCTCCGGCATGAGCGTCGCGGCCGGGCTGGTCGATTTCACGGGCTTCACGTCGCGCGACTATCCGGCGCTGAAAGCGTGCCTGAGCCAGCCGGCGATCGGCTGGATATCCATCGCGCAGGCCGGCATCACGATCAGCCCTGCCGTGCGCGAACTGATCCGCAGCTATTGTTTCGACTACGTCACGCTGCCGCTGCCCTACGAGTGGATTTCGCACGTGCTCGGTCATGCTCGCGGGATGGCCGCGCTCGATCGCGTCGATGGCGCGGCCTACGCGGCGTCGATCGGCGAACACGGGATGATCGGCAACTGCGAGGCGATGCAGCAGCTGTTCAGCACGATCCGCAAGGTCGCGAAGACCGATGCGAGCGTGTTCATCTCGGGCGAGTCGGGCACCGGCAAGGAGTTGACGGCGCTCGCGATTCACGAGCGCTCCGGCCGCGGCAAGGGGCCATTCGTCGCGATCAATTGCGGTGCGATTCCGCATCACCTGCTGCAGTCTGAACTGTTCGGCTACGAGCGCGGCGCATTCACCGGCGCGAACCAGCGGCGCGCGGGCCGGATCGAATCGGCGAACGGCGGCACGCTGTTTCTCGACGAGATCGGCGACATGCCGGTCGAAAGCCAGGCAAGCCTGCTGCGCTTCCTGCAGGAAGGGAAGATCGAGCGGCTCGGCGGGCAGGAATCGATCGCGGTCGACGTGCGGATCATCTCGGCCACGCACGTGGATCTCGACGGTGCGGTCGAGGCCGGGCGCTTCCGCGCGGATCTCTATCACCGGCTGTGCGTGCTGCGCATCCACGAGCCGCCGCTGCGCGCGCGCGGCAAGGACATCGATATCCTCGCGCACTACGTGCTGCAGAAATTCAAGTCCGACAGCGGTCGCAAGATCAGCGGCTTCACATCGGCCGCGCTCGATGCGATGCGTCGCTACGAATGGCCCGGCAACGTGCGCGAGCTGATCAACCGTGTGCGGCGCGCGATCGTGATGGCCGAGAGCCGGCTGCTGACGCCGCACGATCTCGGGCTCGACACACCCGGCGAAACCGAGCCCGTGACGCTCGAACAGGCGAGGGCGCTCGCCGAGCGCACCGCGATCGAGAATGCGCTGCTGCGCAACGATCACCGGATCAACAAGGCTGCGGCCGAACTCGGCATCTCGCGCGTGACGCTCTACCGGATGATGATCGAGCACGGGCTGAACGATCACGACAACAACGGCGGAAACGGCGACAACGGCGGGCACGACGGCGCGCCGTCCGGCGACGCGGGGCATCAGCGGGTCGGCTGAGGCCGGCGCCGGTGCCGCACGCACGTAGCGATTGTCGCGTGCCGCCGGGCGATCGTCCGTTCGGCACTTGCCGATTCGTCCCGCCGACGGGCATGTAAAGCGCATGAAACATTTCGCCTCGGCAACCGGGCGAATTCTCGCGGGAAACCGGGCTGAACGGGCCGGCACGTGTCGGTAAAAACGCCGCGCTCCATTGTTCAGCCTTATCCCGCAAGGGTGGGCCGCGACCGGTCCGACGCGTGCCGCGCGCCGCATGTTTCAGATTCGCAACTTCCGCCCATCCGCCCCCGTTCCGGTTGCCTGTCGGCCGCGCCAAACCCTTGCCCGGACAGGCGCGCGCGCGGCTGGCCCGCTCCTTGCGAAGAGTGTCGTGCGACAGTCGACGACGCGAGGTCCGGCCGGTTCCAGCGGCCTGGACGCACTCCGCGGGGATGCGGCGGCGGAGCGCGGCACGGCAGCCGCGTTCCGGCGGGCACGGAACGTCTTCGGCCGATCGTCGGGGCACCGGCAGGGTCCGGTTGCCGGAATAAACATCACACTGCAAACGGGGTAGAAAAATGAACGATCGCCACACGCCGCGGCCGGCAGGCCGCGATCGCAGTGATGCGGGGCATCGCCGGTCGAACGTCGCACTTGCAGCCGGCCGGCATGCGTCGACAGGCCATCTCTCCGCGCCCGGGGCGAGGCGGATCCGGCTGGTTGCCGGTCATCCGCGCCGGGTCGGTACTTTCCTGCACGCCAACCCGAGTCGCATGGGCATGTGCGCACGGGCGCCGATACCGCGGCGCCCGATCTTCGCCTATTGATTCGCGCAGCACCGCATCCGTTCGCGTGGCCGGTCGTTCCTTGATCAATCGATCTGCAATCCGAACGATGTGCGAGGTGACGCGCCGCGCACGCGACGCAAGACGAGCAGCATTCGATGCAACGGCGAGCCGCGCGGTGCCGTTGCCATCCGGTTAAAGGGGAGGGGCGGTCGGACGCGCGCGACGGGAAGTGGTACCCGTACGCGCGCGACGCCGTTTCAGCCGCCGTAGATGTCGAAGTCGAAGTACTTCGACGCGAGCCGCTTGTAGGTGCCGTCCTTGACCATGTCGGCGATCGCGCGATCGATCTTCGCCTTCAGGTCGGTGTCTTCCTTGCGCAGCCCGATGCCGGCGCCGATGCCGAGCACTTTCTCGTCGACGAGTTCGGGCCCGACGAACGTGTAGTTCGCGCCGCGCGGCGATTTCAGGAACCCGATCGCGGCCTGCACTTCATCCTGGAGCGCCGCGTCGAGGCGGCCCGACGTCAGGTCTGCGTACACGCCGTCCTGGTTCTGGTACGACACGACGTTCGCGCCTTGCTTGCCCCAGTACGCCTTCGCATACGTCTCCTGCGTCGTGCCCTGCTCGACGCCGATAGACTTGCCCTTCAGCGATTCGGCCGTCGGCAGCAGCGGCGAGCCCTTCTTCACGACGAGCCGCGTCGGCTGGTTGTAGATCTTGGTCGTGAAGCCGATCTGCTCCGCGCGCTGCGGCGTGATCGACATCGACGACAGCACCGCGTCGAACTTCTTCGCCTTCAGCGCCGGGATCATCCCGTCGAAATCGTTCTCGAGCCACACGCACTTTGCCTTCAGGCGCGCGCAGATCTCGTTGCCGAGGTCGATGTCGAAGCCGACGAGCTTGCCGTCGGGCGCCTTCGACTCGAACGGCGCATAGCTGGCGTCGGTGCCGAAGCGGATCGTGGTCCAGTCCTTCGCGACGGCGGGGCCTGCGGATACCGCGAGCAGGGCGATCGAAACAGCGGCAATCAGTCTCTTCATGGTGCGTTCCTTGGCGGGTGCTTCCGGGTTCTGTGCGACACGGTTCTTACGGATACGGGCCGCGTCCGGGCGCGGTGTCCGCACGGCCATTAACGCAGAAAATAAAATAAGAGTCCAGAATGGACAAAAAATATCGTTTCGTCTCAAACCATCGCCGGTCGACGGGTGTCGACCCTTGCAAAAATGCGAAAATGGACTAATCTTGTTAGTAAATTCGTTTCGAGACTAACGATCATGTCACAGCCCGCCTACGATTCGCATTCCGCCCCGCCGCAGGCCTCGGTCGCGCAGATGTCGGCGGCCGGCCTGCGTGCGTTTTTCAACATCGCGCGCGACTGGGAACTGACGATCGACGAGCAGATCGTGCTGCTCGGATCGCCCGGCCGTTCGACGTTCTTCAAGTGGAAGGCCGCGCCGGCATCGGCGCGGCTGCCGCGCGACACGCTCGAGCGACTGTCGCTGCTGCTCGGCATCTACAAGGCGCTGCAGATCCTGTTGCCGCAGCCCGCCGCGGCCGACGCATGGGTCAAGCGGCCCAACGACGCGGCGCCGTTCGGCGGCAAGCGCGCACTCGACCGGATGCTCGCCGGCAACGTCGGCGATCTGGTCGCCGTCCGGCAATATCTCGACGCGATGCGAGGTGGCTGGGCGTGACGATGCCGATCGAGACACAACAATGGCCCACGACCACGGTCGACTGGGTGCCTGCCTACCGAGTCATCCCCACCCGTTTCCCGGCGATCAACCTGTTCGACCGCGTGGCATCGGCGGACGATTTCGACGCGCTGTACGCGCTCGAATCGCTGACCAACGACCGCATCCGCAACGAAATCGGTGCACTTGATCTCGTGCCGCCCGCCGAGCGCCGCTACGGGCTGGGCTGGGGGCCGATCATGGCCGCCTTCACGCACCTGAATCCGCAGGGCAGCCGCTTTTCCGACGGCAGCTACGGCGTGTTCTACTGCACCCGTTCACGCGATACGGCGATCGCCGAAACGCGCTACCACAGCGCGCTGTTCCTGGCCGCGACGAAGGAGCCGCCGATGCGCCAGCAGATGCGGCTCTACACGGTGATCGCGCAAGGCAGCGTGGTCGACGTGCGCACGTGGCCGCAGCGCGATCCGGCCTTGCTGCATCCGCTCGACTACGGCGCGGGGCAGGCGTTCGGCCGCGCGGTGCGCAACGCGGGCGGTGCGGGGATCGTCTATCCGTCGGTGCGCGACCCGCGCGGCGAATGCCTGGCCGCGTTTCGCACCGCGCTGCTGCGCGATTGCCATCACGCGGCCTATCTCGAATACAACTGGAACGGCTCGGTTGTCGACGCGGTGTTCGAGCTGAACCAGGTCGGCTAGCGTTCGCCGTTTCGCGAGCCGTTCCGGCACTAAGGCGCGAACGCGTTACGGCAACGGCCAGTCGCCCGCATGGCGCTCGCGCGCCTCGGCCTGCGTCATCGACCACGTGCCGCCGGTACGCGGCTCGGCGAGCGTGAGCCGACCGGACGGTGCGAACGCACCCGTGTCGATGAACCATTGCGCACCGATCCGCTGCGGCGCACGCACGGGCGTATGCCCGGTGCAGGTCAGCGACAGCCCCGCCTGCCGCGCCGGATCGGCGAGCCCCTGGACGAGATCGCGGCCCCAGATCAACCGCTCGCGCACGTCGTGCGAGTAGCTGCCGGCATCGAGGTCGGCGTCCGAGCCGAAGAATTCCGCATGCAGCACGTTGAAGCGCCCGGGGCCGTCGCCGATCACGCGCACCAGCGGCAGTGCGTCGACGCGCGCCGCATGCGCGTGCAGCCGCTCCGGCGGCAGGTCGGCGCCCCAGTCGCCGCCGATTCCGCGCCACGCATCGGGCGACAGCTTGCCGCGCGACACGAGGCTCAGCACTTCCTCGTGGTTGCCGCGCACGACATGGCACCACGGGCGGTCGAGCAGGTCGAGCGCGGTTTCGGAGGCCGGGCCGCGATCGACCAGGTCGCCGACCGAGAACAGGCGGTCGCGGGCCGGATCGAAGCGGATGTCGTGCAGCAGCGCGCGCAGCACGTCCACACACCCGTGCAGGTCGCCGACGACGAAGTCGCGGCCGGCGGCGTTCGCGGGGTGGCAGCAGAGGGGGGCGGTGGCGGTCATCCCCTCATCTTAGGCGCTCCTGCCCATCGCCACGTCACGAGGGAATGGCGATAATCGGGGCACGGCACCCACCCGAGGCGCAACGGGCCGTCCCGCGCGCCGTTCGAATCCTTTCCATCCGCTTTCGGAATCACACGATGACGCTTTATCCGCAGGTATTACGCAACCGGCCGCGCATGGTCGCGGCATTCGTCGCAGGCGTGCTGTGCGCGGTGCTGCTGCCGTTTGCGCTGCGCCCGGCCGTGCGTGCGCTGATCGGCTGGGATTGCGCGATCTGGCTGTATCTCGTGCTGATGTGGGTGCGCATGGTCACCGCGCACCATCACAAGGTGCGCGAAGTCGCGATCCGCGAAGACGAAAACGCGACGACCGTGCTGACCGTCGTGTGCTCCGCGACCGTCGCGAGCGTCGCCGCGATCGCGATCGAACTGGCCACGGCCAAGAGCGTGGGCTTCAGCGCGGGGCTCAGTCACTACGCGATCACGGCTGCGACGCTGTTCGGCGCGTGGTTCCTGATTCCGACGATCTTCACGCTGCACTACGCGCGGCTCTATTACGGTTCGCCGGGCAACGATCGCGCGCTGCGCTTTCCGGACCGCAACCCCGAGCCCGATTACTGGGATTTTCTGTATTTCGCGTTCACGATCGCGGTCGCGTCGCAAACGGCCGACGTGTCGCTCGCGAACCGTTCCGCGCGGCGCTCGGTGCTCGCGCAGTCGATCCTGTCGTTCTACTTCAACATGGCCGTGCTCGGGCTGTCGATCAACGTCGCGGCCGGCCTGCTGAGCTGACGCCGCTTACTTGAGCAGGTCGTACGGGCCGCCGCGCTCCAGCGCCCGCTGGTACGCCGGCCGTGCGTGGATCGCGTCGAGGAAGCGCGCGATCGCGGGATACCGGTTGCCGCCGCCGCGTGCGGTCGCGGCTTCGAGCGGGAAGCTCATCTGGATGTCGGCCGCGCTGAAGCTGTCGCCGACGAACCAGCCGGTGCGTTGCAGCGCGCCGTCGACATGGCCGAGATGCAGCGCGATCTGCGGATCGACGAAGCCCGACTGCAGCGTGTCGGCGATCTTGCGTGCGATCGGCCGCGCGAAGAACGGCATCGGTGCCTGGGCGATCCGCCAGGCGACGAGCTTGAGCAGCAGCGGCGGCATCGCCGACCCTTCCGCGTAGTGCAGCCAGTACGTGTAGTCGTGCCGCTCGGGCGTGCCGGGCGGCGGCGCGAGACGCCCTTTGCCGTAGCGTTCGGCGAGGTACTCGATGATCGCACCCGATTCGGCGAACGTGCGGCCGTCGTCGGTGACGACCGGCGACTTGCCGAGCGGATGGATCGCGCGCAGTTCGGGCGGCGCGAGCATCGTTTTCGGATCGCGCGCGTAGCGCACGATTTCGTACGGTACATCCAGTTCTTCGAGCAGCCAGAGCACGCGCTGCGAGCGCGAGTTGTTCAGGTGATGGACGGTGAGCATGTCAAGGCCGGAAGGGGACGGAACCGACATCATACCCAGCGCGCGCGGCACGCACGCGCATCCGGTCGCACGCCGTGCCGAACCGCTATGCGCGCCGCACCGCGACCCACGCGCCCCAGAACAGGCTCGCGAAAAAGCGCAGCGGCGCATCGAAGCCCGCATCGCGCAGCAGGTCGAACACGGCTTCTTCGGTGGCCGGCGGATCGGCGCCCTGCAGGATCTTCGCGAGTTGCACGCGCACGGCGTCGGGCGTGGCGCCCTTCATGCGCCAGCGCTGCTGCCACGCGTCGAGCAAGCGAGGGTGGTCCGCGTAACGGCGATGGTTGCCGGCCAGCACGAGCGGCGCGCCGGGTTTCAGGCGCCGCGCGATCGCGTGCAGCAACGCGGCCTTCGCCGCGTCCCCCGGCACGTGATGCAGCACGCCGATCAGCGTGGCGCCGTCGAATGCGGGGGCATCGGGCAGTGCATCGACGCCGTCCTCGACGAATGCCGTGCGCGACCCGAAGCCCGCGGCCTCGACGTTCGAACGCGCAAGCGCCAGCATCGGCGCGGACGGGTCGACGGCCGTGAATTGCCAGCCCGGTTCGAGCGCGGCGGCCACGCAGATTTCCTGGCCCGTGCCGCCCGCGCCCGCGACGAGGATCCGCGCATCGGTCGCCCCGATCGTCGACGCGAGCATGCAGGCGGTGAGTTCGTGACACGCATCGTAGCCGGCGAGCGCGATGCGCGATTGCGCGGCATAGTCCTGCGCGCGCGAGGGATCGAATTTCGCGGCACTGGCGGGAAGCGACATGGCGGGCTCCTGGGGTCGAGGGCGGACGACGGGTCCGCGAGCATGACGTGGAGCGTAGGGGCGCGCGGCCCGCGCAACAAGGCGGGCAGACATTCCGGTATGCCGACTACCCGGCTTGCGGGCCCAGGCCCGCCAGCCCGTTTTCGCAGGGTCGATTCGCATTTAAAAATGTCTGATCAGCGTATATCGCGATGGCGAATCCGGCGCATACTCGGTGCTCTCCCCCGCCTGGCCGTCGCATGCCGGGCCCCGATGCGCCGCGCCACGGGCGCGGCCATGCCGCTCGGCACGCACGAGGAGCGCATGATGTCCGATTGTCCGCACGATCCGTACGCGCAGCACTACATTCATTGCTTGCCGTTTGGCGCCCAGCCCTGTGGCGCGCTCTGCGCGACACCGCGCACGCATTTCCGCGTGTGGGCGCCGGGCAGTACGCAGGTTCAACTCGAACTCGATTCCGGCTCCGACCCGACGCTCGTGCCGATGGCGGCCGCCGGCCCGCACTGGTTCGAAGTCTTCGCCGACTGCGGTGCGGGTACGCGTTACCGCTATCGCCTCGACGATGCCGTGTCGATTCCCGATCCCGCGTCGCGCTCGCAACCCGACGGGCTCAACGGCCCGAGCGAGGTCGTCGATCCGCGCGCGTTCACGTGGCGCAACACGTTCTGGCGCGGGCGTGCATGGGAAGACATCGCGCTCTACGCGATCCGGCCGCATGCGGTGGGCGGTTTCGACGGCGTGCGCCGCCGCCTGCCGCGGCTCGCGCGGCTCGGCGTGACCGCGCTGGAGCTGCTCGCGTCGCCGCACGACAGCCTGCCGTTCGCGCCGCTCGCGGCCGAAGGCGGCCCCGACGCGCTGAAGGCGCTGATCGACGACGCGCACGGCTACGGGCTCGCGGTGCTGCTGGAACTCGACTACGCGCGCTTCGGCAGCGGCACCGATGCGCTGCGCCACTACGCTGCGCCGTTCTTCCATACGCGCGACGATCCGCTGCAGGCCGCGCCGCTGGCGCTCGATCATCCGGAAGTCTGCGATTTCTTCTGCGACAACGCGCTGTACTGGATCGACGAATACCGTTGCGACGGGCTGCGCCTGCGCGAGGCCGACCGGATCGGCGTGTCGTGGCTGCGCGAGATTGCGGACCGCGTGCGCGCGGCCGTGCCGGCCGACCGGCTCATCCATCTCGTGCTCGGCAGCGAGCGGCATCCCGCGCACCTCGCCGATACCCATTTCGATGCGCAGTGGAACGGCTGCGGCGAACGCGCGCTGCACCGTCTGACGGGGCGCGATCCGTCGGCCCGCGAAGGCATTTCCGCGCGCCAGTCGATCCACACGCTCGCGCGTGCGCTGACCGCGGCCGGCGCGGCGTTCCAGCCGGCCGCGTCGGGAGAGGGCATCGCGGCCGACAGCGGGCTGGCCCTGACGTCGCTCGTGCTGTCCGATGGGGCGTGGCGCGACGGCGGCCCGGGCGACCCCGCGCAGGCGTCCGGCCTCGCGGCGCTCGCGCTGTCGCTGCTCACGCCGCAGATTCCGCTGATCTTCGATGAAACCGCGCGCGACGCCGATCGTGCGCATGTCGTGCAGTCGGCGCTCGCGGTGCGCGCGAAGCTGATCGCGCCGCGGTTGTCCGATTGCCGGCCGCAGGACGCGCATGCGCTGAAGGCGGACGGCGACGGCGATGCCGACGCGCTGCTCGCGTCGTGGCGGCTCGCCGACGACGAGACGCTGACGATCGCATTGAACCTGTCGCCCGACGCGGTGCGGTTCCACGCGCCGCGAGGGCGCGTCGTGTTCGAGACGCCGGCACGTGCGCGCGACCGCGTCGATGAAGGGGAATTGCCGCCATATTCGCTCGTTGCGTGGCTCACGGGCGACGTCAACCACTATGCGCTGACGCACGACGCGCGGCGTATCGACGACGGTTCGTGGCGCGGCATGCGTCCGAACCTGAACGCATGAGCGGATGACGGCGTGAGGGTTGGAAGGCCGGGCGCATGCGCACCCGGCTGCGCGGCAGGCGATCCCGGACTTACCAGAACCCGCGAATGCCCGCGATGCCGTAGGCGCCGTGGCGGCGCGCGTCGTCGAGATGCGTGCGCGTCATCCCGCCGAGCGCGAAAACGGGCATCGTGGCCTGCGCGGCCAGCGCATCGAACCGCGCCCAGCCGAGCGTTGCCGCGCCGGGGTGGCTGAGCGTCGGCAACACCGGCGACAGCGTGACGAAATCCGCGCCGATGCGGGCGGCAAGCAGCAGATCGTCGAGCGTGTGACAGGCGGCGGACACCCATCGTCCGGCCGGCAGCGGCCGCTGCGCGGCGGCGCGCAACGCGGTGCCGTCGAGATGCCAGCCGGCGCCGTCGAGCCGCATCACGCCGGCTGCATCGATCGGCCCGTTGAGCATCAGCTGCGCGCCGGCGGCGTCGCAGCGCGCGAGCGCGGCGGCGGCGAGTGGCGCGAACGCGGCCGCATCGAGCGACTTCACGCGCAGTTGCACGAGCGTTTCGCCGCGCGCGAGCACGGCCGACAGCCGGTCGAGGAACGCCGCGCAATCGGCCGCCGACGCGGACGCCGGTTCCGGCGTGATCACGCAGCAGCGCGGCAGCGGCGCGGCCGTGCCGTTCATCGCGTGCGGCACTGTAGGGCCATCATTCGTCGGCCTCTTTCGCGACCTTCGGATAGACGCGCACGAGCACGATGCGCGGCCCGTTCATTTTCTTCACGACCACGTCGAAGCGGTCGAACGACACGCGTTGCCCTTCGGTCGGCAGGTCGCTCAACGCCTGGATCACGAGGCCGCCGACCGATTCCGCGCGGCCTTCGTCGATATCGATGCCGAGCGCCTGCTCGAGCGACACGACGGGCAGGCTGCCCTTGCCCATCAGCGTGCCGTCGTCGAGGCGGCTCCAGTCGGCATCGCCCTGGCGGAACTCGTCGTGGATCTGGCCGACCAGCGCGCCGAGCAGGTTGTCGAGCGTCAGGAAGCCGATCGGCTTCTCGCCCTTGTTGCCGACCAGCGCGAAGTGCGGCGCGCCCTTGCGGAAGCGGCGGAACAGGTCGAGCGCCGGCGTGTCGGGCCGCACGTACTGCACGGGGCGCACGTAGTCGGACAGGTCTTCGAGCGCGGCGCCGGCATGACGCGCGAGCAGCAGGTCCTTCAGGTGGATCAGCCCGCTCACCTGTTCGCGCGACGCATCCTCGAACAGCGGATAGCGGCTGAAGCGGTGCCGCGCGACGATCTCCATGTTGTCGGGCAGCGGCAGGTCGCGCCGCAGGCCGATCATTTCATGGGCCGGCCGCATCAGGTCCGACACGGTCATCGACGAGAAATCGAGCGAATGCGCGAGCGTGTTCCACTCGTCGTCGCTGTACGTGCCGCGCGCCGGTTGGGCGGCATTGCCGGCCGTGCTGCGGCGGCTGCGCAGGATCAGCTTCAGCTCGTCGGTCGAGTAGTGCGCGTCGCTGCCGTGGTCGGCCGACAGCCCGGCGAGCCGCAGCACCGCGTTGGCGCTGGAGTTGAGCACCCAGATCGCCGGATACATCGCCCAGTAGAACGCATACAGCGGCAGCGCGACCCACAGGCCGACCTTCTCGGACTGGCGGATCGCCATCGATTTCGGCGCAAGCTCGCCGACGACGATATGCAGGAACGAGATCAGCGAGAACGCGAATATCAGCGAGATCAGGTGCACGACGCGTTCGGACTGCACGCCGATCAGGTCGAGCACCGGGGCGAGCAGTTGCGCGAACGCCGGTTCGCCGACCCAGCCGAGGCCGAGCGACGCGAGCGTGATGCCGAGCTGGCACGCGGAAAGGTACGCGTCGAGGCGGCCGTGCACGATGCCGAGGATGCGCCCGCGCAGGCCGTGCTTGCGGGCCAGTGTCTTGACGCGCGTGGCGCGCAGTTTGACGAGGCCGAATTCGGCCGCGACGAAGAACCCGTTGAGGGCCACCAGGAACAACGCGCCGATGAGCGCGAAGATCTGTAACAAAGAATCGCTCCGGTTATGACAGGCCCATCAGTATAGAGCCGGAAAGGAATTTGTAATGTACTGGACGGCCGAATACTTACACCGGCGCCTCGCAGGGGACGGAGAAGGTGAGGGTGGCCGCCGCACCGTCGGCGAACGCGGTATGCGAGAACGTGCCGCCGTGCGCGAGCGCGACGCGCTGGCACAGCGCGAGGGTCCATGCGACCCGCTTCGCGTCGCGCTCGCGCAGCATCTCGCGCCGGGCGAACGCCTCGAACGCGTGCGGTTGCGCGGGATCGGCGAGGGCGGCGGCATTCACGGTGCAGGCGGCGCGCGCGGTGAACCGGGCGCCGTCGCGCGCGCATTCGAACGTCACGCGTGAGCCGGCGGCGCTGGCTTCGACGGCGGTCGTCAGCATCGTCCACAGCGCCTGCGCGATGCGCTCGCGGTCGGCGGACAGCGACGGCGCGCCGTCGTCCGGCAGCGTCGCGTCGAGCGCGACCTGCCGCGCGTCGGCGAGTGTCGCGCGTACGAGCGCGAGCGTGTCGTCGAGCAGCGCGCGCAGCGCGAACGGCCGCGGCTCGAGGGCGAGCGTGCGGGTTTCCGCGCGCGGCGCGTCGAGCACGTCGTCGATCAGCGCAACCTGCTGGTCGATGCCCGTGCGGATGCCCGCGAGCGCGCGCTGCAGGTTTGGATCGGCATTGGCGAGCTGGCGCTCGAGCACGTACGCCCAGCTGTGCATCGCGTTGAGCGGGCTGCGCAGGTCATGCGACGCGGTGGAGAGCGCCTGATCGCGCAGGAACAGCGCCGCCTGGGCGGCGTAATGCGCTGCGCGTTCGCGCAGCAGGTCGGCGGCGGGATCGACGGAAGTGGACGTCACGGAGCTGGCCTGTCGGAAACGGTTGGCGTGGAAGTCACGCGAATCGCCATTATAGGGACGGTGCGTGTCACGCCGGCAGCGCGTCCTCGTCCTTTTTCCGGGCGTCGCCGTTCGGCAGCAACTGGCAGGCGAGCAGGCCGGCCAGCATCAGCGCGCAGCCGACGAGCGCGCGCAGCGTCAGCGTTTCGCCGAGCGCGGCCCAGCCGGCGAGCGCCGCGAACACGCCTTCCATGCTGAAGATCACGGCCGCGTGCGCGGGCGCCGCGTCGCGCTGCGCGACGACCTGCAGCGTATAACCGACGCCGACCGACAGCAGCCCGCCGTACAGCAGCGTCGGCAGCGCGCCGCGCAGCATCGCGACGCTGACCGGCTCGACGGCGACGCCGACCGCGAGGCACGCGATGCCGCACACGAGGAACTGCAGGAACGCGAGCACGAGCGGATCGTGCCGTTTCGCGAGATGGCCGACGGCCATCACGTGCGCGGCGATGATGACGGCGCCCGCGAGCTGGAACCAGTCGCCGTAGAGCACCGAGAAATGCTCGTCGATGCTGAGGAAATACAGGCCGATCGCCGCGAGCAGCGCGCCGAACCACGTGCCCGCGCCGATCCGGTGGCGCGCGAACACGCCCATCAGCGGCACGATCACGACGTACAGCGAGCTGATGAAGCCGGCGTTGGCGATTCGCGTGTATTGCAGGCCGAATTGCTGCAGCGAGATCGATACCGCCAGCAGCCCGCCGAGCACGACGCCCGGCAGCAGCAACGCCGGTTCGCGGCGGATCGCCGCGCACTGCGCGCGCGACGCCGCGTTGAGCATCAGCAGCGGCACCAGCACCAGCGCGCCGAGCAGGAAGCGCAGCCCGGTGAACAGGAACGGCCCGATCACGTCGAGGCTCAGCCGCTGCGCGACGAAAGCCGAGCCCCAGATCGCGGCGGCGGCGAGCATCAGCAGGTTGGCGCGGAGGTGCTGGCGGGCTTCGGGCTTCATCGGAATTCTTCTGGAGATTGCGGACGGCGAAACCCGCTAGTTTACGCCGAGATTGCAAGGCTGTCGGCGAACCGGTGCAGCGCGGCCGCGGCCCGGGCGTCGCGTACGCGCGAATACAGCACGACCTGCGATTGCGGCAGCGGCGGCAGCCCGAATTTCGCGCCGACGTCGACCAGCGTGCGCGGTGCGACGCGCCGCGCGAGCGGGCAGACGGCGAGCCCGGCCGCGGCCGCCGCCGTGACCGCCGCGACGCCGCCGCCGATGAAGCGTTCGCGCCACGGCCGCGCCGCACGGTCGAGCGCGCGCAGCGCGGCGGCCCGCACGCCGCACGGGCCGGCCAGCACCGCGAGCGGCAGCGGCTCGCCCGCGCGCGGTGCCCAGTCCGGTGCGGCGAGCCAGGCCAGCGGTTCGGTGAACAGCAGCGTGCCGTCTTCGCGCGGCGGATCCTCGCCCGGCTCGTGCCGCACGATCGCCGCGTCGAGCCGGCGTTCGTCGTATTGCGCGAGCAGGTTCGTCGACGTCCCGAGATGCATTTCCAGCGACAGCCCGGGGTCCTGCCGGTGCAGGCTCGTGAGCACCGCCGGCAGGTCGGGCACCGCGACGTGCTCGCTGACGCCGAGCGACAGGCGATACGTACCGGCCGAAATCGCGCCGAGCGCGTGCTCGTGCGCGTCGAGCAGCGCGCGGGCGGCCGGCAGGAAGTTCTCGCCGTCGGCCGCCAGCTTGACGACGCGCGGCGTGCGCGCGAGCAGCGGCTTGCCGAGGTGGGCCTCCAGGCGCTTCAGCTTCAGGCTGACGGCCGATTGCGTGGTGCCGAGCGCATCGGCGGCGCGCGTGAAGCTGGCGAGATCGGCGACCAGCACGAATGCACGGACCGCATCGAGATCGAGTACTTTCATTTCAAGTGTAAATGAATGAAATATCCGTCAATGACTGTTCATTATAGTTCGGCGCACCTAACCTGATGTCGTGTTTCCGTTTCTTCCACGTCAACTTCACCGACAGGAGCAGGACCATGCCATTCACCCGTATCGCCGTACGCGAAGGCAAACCGGCCGCCTACCGCGCGGCGCTCGTCGACGGCGTGCATCGCGCGCTGATGCAGACCTTCAACGTGCCCGAGGACGACATCTTCATGGTCGTGACCGAGCATGCGGCCGAGAACTTCGTGTACGGCCGCCATTACCTCGACATCGAGCGTAGCGACGATCTCGTGATGATCCAGATCACCGCGAACAACACGCGCACCCTCGAGCAGAAGCGGGCGCTGTACCGGACGATCGCAGAGAACCTCTCGCAGCAGCCCGGCGTGCGCCAGCAGGACGTATTCATCAGTCTCGTCGAGGTGCTGAAGGAGGACTGGTCGTTCGGCAACGGCCTCGCGCAATACGCCGTTTGATATCCGACAGGCGACAGGGCCAGATCGCCGCCGGCACGATTTGACGGCGTGTACTATGGAAGCTGCTTCACGGGCGACGCCGGCGCGGTCGATGCGCCGGCGATTCTTCTTGTGCAGGAGCCTTCATGTCGCGTGTGCTGGAAATCGTGTTGTCGCTGTCGCTGGAAGGGTGGCCGGTCAAGCCCGCGGGTCGCGCCCGCGGCACGCAGCGCGACTTCGGCGCCGAGCTCGTGCGTGCGTGGCGGATCTGCCCGCAGGTGCGGATGCGGCGCGGCCACGAACGCGTGACGATCGAGCCGTGCCGGATCGAGGAGGCCGAGGCGAGCCCCGGCGCCAACTGGTGGACCTGGGTCGAATCGAACGCGCACGGCAGGCGTGTCGTCGCGTCGCGCACGAAGGCGTTCGCGCCCGGCGTCACCGCGCGCGAACTGTTCGACGCGGAACATGCGGGCATCGTCGTCGCGATGCCGCTGCCCGTACCCGTGGCGACGGCCGCCGCCGATGCCGATGCACCGACGGACGAAGTCGACGGCGTCGCGCCTGACGCTGCCGCGCCCCCGGCGGCGGGCGAGCAGCCCGATGCGCCGGCGCTGCGCCTCGTCAGCGAACGGCGACGCGGGCGGTGGGCCGACGACAGCGGCGTCGTGGTCGAGATGACGCTCGACGACATCACGCTGTCCGGCGGCGGCGAGCCGCCGCGCCGCTACGTCGAGTTGCGGCTTGCCGCACCCGACTGGGAAACCGTCGCCGCGCGCACGGCCGCGCTGCACGCGTTGTTTGCCGCGGCGCGCGAGCTGAGCGGCGCGTGGCCCGCCTTCGTGCAACTGACGAGCGTGATCGACCGCGCCTGCGCGGGCGGCCCGGTGGCCGGCGGGCTGGTCAAGGCGCAACCGGTCGACCTGACCGGCATCCGCACGCAACGCGCCGCGCTGTTCGCGCTGTCCGGCGACATCACCGCGCAGTGGCTCGGCAACGAGGGCGGCGTGCTCGAGCGCGACGATCCCGAATTCGTCCACCAGATGCGCGTCGCGCTGCGCCGCCTGCGCACGCTGATGCGCTTCTTCCCGCGTTTTGCCGACCGCCAGTGGCGCGACACGCTCGGCGTTGACCTGCGCTGGCTCGCCGGGCTGCTCGGCACGGTGCGCGACTGGGACGTGTTTTCGACCGAAAGCCTGCCCGCGCTGATCGCGGCCGACGGCGGCGACGGCGACTGGGACGGCACGCTCGACGCGGCACGCGCGCAGTCGACGACCGCGCGTGTCGAGCTGCGTCAGGCGTTGCATTCGGCCCGCTACGCGCGGCTGACGCTCGGCTGGCTCGAATGGCTGAGCACGCTCGCGCTGCCGGCAGCCGAGGGCGGCGATGCGCCGCCGCTGCGGCGGCATGCGGCCAAGCGCGTGCGCCGGCTGTTCGGCCATCTCTATGCGTCGCCGTCGCTCACGTCGCTCGATACGGCCGCGCGCCACCAGGTGCGGATCGACGCGAAGCGGCTGCGCTATGCGCTCGAATTCTTCGCGTCGCTGGCGTCGCGCCGCACGCGCAGCGAAACGGTCAAGACGCTCACGCGCGTGCAGAGCGTGCTCGGTGAAGCGAACGACGCGATGGTCGCGCTGCATCACCTCGAGCAACTGGGCGCGCCGCCGTACCAGCTCGGTTTCGTGCGCGGCTATGGCGCGGCGCTCGAACAGCGCGCGGCGCGCGACGCCGAGGCGCTGCTGGCCGGCCTGCGGCCGCCGAAGCTCGACGGCAAGCCGGGCCGAGCGGCGCGCTGACTATAATGACCGCCCGTTTCCCATACGCCGCCCGATGACCGACGCACCGCACGCTTCCCCATCCGCCGAACCGCTCGAACTGGGCGGCGAGCTGTGGCTGCGCGCCGGCGAGCAGACGCTCGGCGGCGCAACGCGCATCGCGCTGCTCGCGGCGATCGGCGACACCGGTTCGATCACGCGAGCGGCGAAGGCCGTCGGCCTTAGCTACAAGGCCGCGTGGGATGCGGTCGACACAATGAACAATCTTGCCGGCGAACCGCTCGTCGCGCGTTCGACGGGCGGCAAGGGCGGCGGCGGCACGACGCTGACGCCGCGCGCGACGTCGCTGATCGCCGCGTTCCGCACGATCGAGCGCGAGCATCGCCGCTTCATCGAGGCCGCGAGCGCGGCCGTCGCCGGTTTCGACGTCGACTGGGCGCTGATCGGCCGGATCGGGATGAAGACCAGCGCGCGCAACCAGTTGTTCGGCAAGGTTGCGTCGATCGTGCGCGGCACGGTCAACGACGAGGTGACGCTGACGCTGCCCGGCGGGCAGCCGGTCGTTGCCGTGCTCACGCACGAAAGCGCCGAGGCGCTCGGCCTGCGCGAAGGCGCGGAGGCCTGCGCACTGGTGAAGGCGTCGTGGGTCGTGCTGGCGGTGGACGATGACGGGCCCGACCTGAAGGTGTCCGCGCGCAACCAGCTGAGGGGCCGCGTGGAAGCCGTCGTGGCGGGTGCGGTGAACAGCGAGGTGACGCTGGCGCTCGACGGTGGCGGGACGCTGACGGCGGTTGTCACCCACGACAGCGTCGCGGCGCTGCAACTCGACGCGGGCCGGCCGGCGATCGCGCTGTTCAAGGCGTCGAGCGTGATTCTCGCGGTGACGGGCTGACGCAGCGGCTCGGGCGGCGCGCGTCGAAGATCGCGCGACGGACGGGGCGAAGCCGGCGTCGCACGGCACGTGCACGGCACCGACTTCGTTTCCGTTTTCAGCCGGTGCCGCGCCGCGCGGCTTCTCTCAGGCGCCCACCCGCCTGCCGCGACCACGGCCTCGCGCGCTCAGCTGACGCGCGTCGGCCACCCGGCGTGCGGCGGGGCCGCCTGCACGCGTCCTTCGCTCAACTGCACGACCTGGTCGCCGAATGCGGCGACGTCGTCGGGGTCGTGCGAGATCAGCACCATCGGGATATCGAGCCGCGCCTGCAGCTCGGCGAGCTCGTGGCGCATGCGCTGGCGCATCGCGCCGTCGAGCGCCGCGAACGGCTCGTCGAGCAGCAGGATCCGCGGCTGCGCGACCAGCGCGCGCGCCAGCGCGACGCGCTGCTTCTGCCCGCCCGACAGCTGCGACGGATACTGCCCCGCGAGCGTTTCCAGGTCGAACGCGCGCAGCCAGTACGCGACCTCGGGCGGCACCGTCTTCGCGCGCGGATTGCGCAGCCCCGACGTGAGCCCGAACGCGATGTTCTGGCGCACGTTCAGATGCGGAAACAGCGCGTAGTCCTGGAACAGGTAGGCGACGCGGCGGTCGCGGGTCGGCACGTCGATGCGGCGCGCGGCGTCGAACAGCGCCTCGCCGTTCAGCGTGATCGCGCCTTCGTCGGGCGACAGCAGTCCGGCGATCGCCTGCAGCGTCATGCTCTTGCCCGCGCCGGACGGCCCGAACAGCACGACGCGCTGCGTCGTCGCGGTGAACGACACGTCGAGCGTGAAGCGGCGCTCGGCGTTTGCGTAGGTCTTGCGGATATCGACGACGAGGCTCATGCGGGCCTCCGCCGCAACGATCGGGCCGCGGAGCGAGACGGACGGCGCATGCGCTTCATGTCGGCTGGCTCCGTCGGGCGCGCGACGGCACGAGCCAGCCGGTCGCGAGCAGCACGAGCATGCAGGTGATCGACGTCACGAGCACGAGGAAGTTGGCCGTGTGGTCGTCGCCGGCCTGCACGGCCGCGTAGATGGCGACCGACAGTGTCTGCGTGCGGCCGGGCAGGTTGCCCGCGATCATCAGCGTCGCGCCGAACTCGCCGAGCGCGCGTGCGAACGCGAGCAGCGCGCCCGCGAGAATGCCGCGCGTGGCAAGCGGCAGCGTCACGCGGAAGAACACCGCGACCTCGCCGAGCCCGAGCGTGCGCGCGGCGCGCTCGAGATGCGGATCGACACCCTCGAACGCGGCGCGTGCCGACTTCAGGATCAGCGGAAACGCGACGACCATCGACGCGATCACCGCGCCTTGCCACGTGAAGACCAGCTCGATGCCGAGATCGTCGAGCCACGCGCCGAACACGCCGCGCCGGCCGAGCAGCACGAGCAGGTAATAGCCGAGTACCGTCGGCGGCAGCACGAGCGGCAGCGTCAGGATGGAATCGACGACATCGCGCAGCGGCGAGCGCCAGCGCGCGAGCACGAACGCGGCCGCGACGCCGAGCACGATGTCGAGCGCGGTTGCCCAGCCGGCAACCTTCAGCGACAGCAGCAGCGGTACCCAGGCGTCTTGCATCGCGCGCCGCTCACTTGCCCGCGGGCTTGAAGCCGAACGTCGACAGCACGGCCTGGCCCTGCGGCGACGCGACGAAGTCGATGAACGACTGCGCCTGCGCGGCGTGCCGGCTGTCCTTCACCACGGCGATCGGGTAGGTGATGGCCGTCCTGGTCGGCACCGTCAGCGCGACCTTCACGCGGCCCGGCATGATCGCGGCGTCCGTGCCGAACACGAAGCCCGCGTCGACCTCGCCGCGCGCGACGTAGTCGAGGCTCTGGCGCACGTTGGCGGCCAGTACGCCCTTCGCGCTGACGGCGTCCCACACGCCGGCCGCGCGCAACGCGCCTTCGGTGTAGCGGCCGACCGGCACCGATGCCGGGTCGCCGTACGCGATGCGCTTCACGCCGGGGGCCGTCAGGTCGTTCAGCGACGCCGGTGCCGCCGTGCGGCTGTCCGCCGGCACGATCAGCACGAGCGAGTTCGCCGCGAAATCGCGGCGCGTGCCGGGCGCGATCACCTTTTCGTCCACCGCGCGATCCATCGCCTTCTGGTCGGCCGACGCAAACACGTCGGCCGGCGCCCCCTTGGCGATCTGCTGCATCAACACGTCCGACGCGCCGAAGTTGAACAGCACCTTGGTGTCCGGGTGTTGCTTCTCGTACGCCTCGCCGACGGCCTTGAATGCATTCGTCAGGCTGGCGGCCGCCGATACGACCAGTTCGTCGGCGGCGGAAGCGGGCGCGCTGAACGCGATGCCGGCGGCGGCAAGCGTGGCGATCGGCAGCAGGCGGAGCAGGGTGCGGCGAAGCGGACGGACGGTCGGGCGCATGGCGGATTCGTTTTTGAATGGGTGGAAACCGTAATCGTAATATAGGGCGGGTTATAACGCTCGACATACCGCTCATGCGACGGCGCGCATGAAATGGTCAGACCTGGAACGGGGCGGCCGGGCGGCCCGTCACGTGCGCAGCGCGTGCGCCGACGATTCGGTGCGCTGCAGCGACGACGGCTGCGACGCGGGATGGTAGTTCGGGTTGGCCTTCCAGCGCGCGCGGACGAACGGGCGCTCGTGGCCGGACAGTTGCAGCGCGACCTTGGTGACCCAGCGATGCGACGGCACCGTGATGCCGTGCAGCGCGACGGTGACGATCGCGAGGCTCGCGACGACCGCCGGCACGGACCAGCGGTGCGGCACCGCGCGCCACGACCCGGCAACGAACGCGAGCGCGGCGATCGCGCCGACGATGCAGCCGGTGATCGATTCGGACGGCGAATGCGCGTCGAGTGCGACGCGCGACACGCCGACCGCGATGCCGGCCGCGAGCCCGAGTGCGATGCCGGCGATTCTCACCGGCGTGCGCGTGCGGATCAGCGCGAGGAAGATCGCGACCGGATACACCGACGTCGACAGCATCGCGTGGCCGCTGAACCCCGTGAAATCCCACGCGCGGATGCCGATGCCCCAGCCGAGGAACGCGATCTTCGTGAGCGCCACCACGCCGATCGCGGCCGCCAGCACGGCGAGCCATGCGGCCGCGCGCCGCCACGAGTAACCGAGCGCCAGCCAGACGGCGATCGTGATCGCGAGCGGCAAGGTCAGGCCGGCGCCGCCGAACGCGGTGATCATGATCCACAGGTGAGACGACAGGTCGAACATCGGGAAGGGGACGGACGAAGGCGGGGAGAATGCTTAAATCAACGCGCGAGCCTGGAAGAACGACTACAACGGATACAAGCGGCGAAACCCCAGTATAGCGCCGCATGTGCATGCGGCCCGTTTTTTGCGCCGCCGGGAACGATGCGCATGCAGGAAAAATCCTGGAAACAATGTTATGGTGCATTGCACAAAGTCGAACGATGCATCCGTTGCGGCGCCTTCATGGTGCCCCTATTTTTCCTGACTGCGAGCCCGATCGATGACCAAAAGTCTGACCAAGGTGTGGCTGGGCGGCATGAAACGCATGCTCTCTCCGGCCGCGAAGCGCGCGGCGCGCGATGCACAGCGCATCACACGCGACGCACTCGAGGCTGCGGCTTCTCCCGCCGCATCCGATCTGTCCCCGCCACGCGAATCGCGCGTGCGCCCGCGTGCCGCCGCATGGGCGGCGGGCGAGTGGACGCGCGGCGAATACCCGATGGCGCCCGCGCTCGGGCGCCTCGTCCAGCATCTCGCGTACGGCCTGTACGTGCCGCCCGGCCGCCGGCGCGGCGCGATGCCGCTCGTCGTGATGCTGCACGGCTGCCAGCAGTCCGTCGACGAATTCGTGCAGGGCACGCGGATGAACCTGCTGGCCGACAAGCACGGTTTCGCGGTGCTGTATCCGGAGCAGTCGCTGCGGGCGCACGCGCACGGCTGCTGGCACTGGTATGAAGATACCGACCGCGCGGGCCGCGGCGAGGCGAACGCGGTGGCGTCGCTGGTCGATGCGCTCGTCGACGAACACGGTTTCGATGCGTCGCGCGTCTACGTGGCGGGGCTGTCGGCCGGCGCGGGGCTCGCGTCGCTTCTTGCGCTGCACCATCCGGACCGCTTCGCGGCGGTGGCGCTGCACTCGGGCCCCGCGCTCGGCGAGGCGAATTCCGGCATCACGGCGATGGACGTGATGCGGCGCGGCCTGCGGCAGAACCCGGCCGCGGTGATCGACGCCCTGGTCGATGTGGCCGCGTATCCCGGCATGCCCGCCCTGATCGTCCAGGGCGACGGCGATCACGTCGTCGCGCCGAAGAACGCCGACCAGCTGACGGTGCAGTTCATGCGCCTGAACGGGCTGGCCGATGCCCGCGGCGCACTGCGCGGCGGCGAGCGCGTCGAGACGCGCGAAGCAGGCGCGCAGATCACCGACGTCTGCCGCGACGGCGAGCCGGTCGTGCGGCTTTGTCACGTAAAAGGGCTCGATCATGCGTGGGCCGGCGGCGACGACGCCGTGGCGTTTCATGCGGCGGTCGGCCCCGATGCGAGCGCGATGATCTGGGCTTTTTTCGAGGCGAATCAACGGACTGTGGCGACCGAACGACGCATCGTCTAAGCAACGCTGGCCAAAGCATAGGGTTTTCCCTATAATTCGGGAAAACCCTAGTCCAAGACCATTGAAAGCGAGATCGCCATGTACCTGCTGAGCCACCTCTTCCTGATGCTGACCAAGAACGCCGAAAAGGCCGCGAAAGAGCGCGCCGACGCGTACCTGGCCGATGCCACCGACATCTACGATCTCGAATTCCGCATGCGCAAGATCGATCGCGAAGCGGCGATGAATCGCCCGTACTCGATCGGCTCGCGCTAAGCAGCGCAGGCGGGCACGCTGGCCCGCCGTTTCGACGAATCGCGCAAAAGGGCGCGTGCGGCAAGTGGCCGCACGCGCCCTTTTTGCGTGGGCGGTCCTGCGTCGCGTCAGACGACCGTCAGGCGCACCGGCACGTTGTTGCGCGTGGCGTTCGAATACGGGCACACGTGGTGGGCCTTTTCGACCAGCGCCTGCGCGTCGGCCTTGTCGAGGCCGGGCAGCGATACGCGCAGCTCGATGTCGAGCCCGAAGCCGCCGGCGTCGTTCGGGCCGATACCCACTTCCGCCGTGACCTGCGTATCGGCCGGCAGCGCCTGCTTGTTCTGGCCGGCGACGAATTTCATCGCACTCAGGAAACAGGCCGAGTAACCTGCGGCAAACAGCTGCTCCGGATTCGTGCCTTCCGCACCCGTGCCGCCGAGTTCACGCGGCGCGGCCAGCTTCACTTCCAGCTTGTTGTCGGCGGAAACCGCGCGGCCGTCGCGGCCGCCCGTGCTCGTGGCGCTGGTCTTGTACAGAATGTTCATCGTGCAGCTCCTTGTCGGGAAAAGAGGAAAAGCGGTCCGGTCAAACGGGATGTCGCCGGCCACGCACAAAATATAGAACACTAATCATTAGTGTGCAAATGAAATTTGCAAGAAAAACCCGGCAGCGCCGGGCCGGTCGGTCGGCGTGCGCGTATCAGCGTTCGTTGGCGGCCGACAGCGCGTCGCGCAACTGCTGGAGGTCGGCGCGCAGCCGGATCAGGAATTCGGGCGTCTGCTGCATGGCGCAAAAGAGATCGGCGGGCACCGAGCGTGCGCGATCCTTCAGTGCGCGGCCCTGCGGCGTGACGCGCACGTTCACGACGCGTTCGTCGGCTGCGCTGCGCACGCGTTCGATGTAACCGAGCGCCTCCAGCCGCTTGAGCAGCGGCGTGACGGTCGCCGGGTCGAGATCGAGCCGCGCGGCGATGTCCTTCACCGCGATGTCGTCGCGTTCCCACAGCACGAGCATCGCCAGATATTGGGGATAGGTCAGCGACAGCTTGTCGAGCAGCGGCTTGTACGCCTTCGTCATCGCGTGCGAAGTCGAGTACAGCGCGAAGCACAGTTGCTCGTCGAGCGTCTGGGGCAGGGCGGGTAGGCGGTCCATGAGTCGAAGGGCGCGGTAGACGCGCAAACAATTTGTACACAAATTATTTTGCGCGCAAAAAATCGCATTGAACAGGGGGCGCCCGGCGAGGGTTTGCCGGTAGTGGAGGCGGGAAAGGGGAGATCGGCGGTGCGCCGGGGTGGCGACCCGGCGCGATGAACGGCGTGCCGGCCGGCGCCGTGCGCCGGCCAGGGGTGTCAGCGGCCCGACGTGGCCGTCGGCGCGCCCGGCTCCTGCACGCCGAAGCAGCCGCGATAGGTCGCGTAGAACGAGCAGTACAGCATCGTGACGATGATGATCGTCACCGGCATCATGATCGTCAGCGCGTAGGCGCCGGCGCCGAGCGCCTGCAGCAGCAGCGACAGCGCGAGCGACGTGCCGAGCGCGACGGCGAACCACAGCATGCCGTACACGACGAACGCGCCGCGATTGCGCCAGCAGCTGACGACGCTGAAGAACAGCGCCTTCGCGGGCGGCACGTCATGCCATGCGACCAGCACCGGCGCGAACCAGAACAGCATCGCGACCGGCAGATAGAGCAGCGTCGCGAAAAACAGCGCGCCGAGCGTGCCTTGCGCGGCCAGCGATTCCGGCGTCGCGCTGGCTTCGTCGGCCGCGCCCATCATCACGTGGAACAGCGCGCCGCCGTCGACGAACGACGAAGCGGCGAACACCAGCACCATCGACGCGACGTAGATCAGGCCGAGCACCAGCAGCCGCTGGGTCGCGACGGTGCCGTACGAGCGGAAGCCGTCGACGAGGATCGTCGGCATCACGGGTTTGCCGGCCACCGTGTCGCGGCACGCGGCCATGAAGCCGACCGCGATGCCGGGGATGAAGACCAGCGGCAGCGCCGAGCCGATCACGGGCACCATCGACACCAGCGTGATCGCCAGCAGGTACGTGAAGAACAGCGTGATGAAGGCGAGCGGATTCCGGCGGAACAGCCAGACGCCTTGACGGAACCAGACATAGCCCGTTTTGGCGGGCACTTCGATCAGTTGCATGCGGTTTGGATCTCGGGAAGCGCGGGCGTATGCGCGATGCGCTCGCGCAGGATGCGTTCGAAATGACCGGGGTCGTGCGGCTTGAGCATTTCGGCCGCACGCGGCAGGTAGAAGTCGTACAGGCGCGATACCCAGAAGCGGTACGCGCCCGCGCGGAGCATGTCGCTCCAGTGGCGCCGCTCCTCGGCCGTGAACGGTCGCACGGTCTGGTACGCGCGCAGCAGCGCATCGGCGCGCGCAGCGTCGAGCACGCCGGTCGCGAGGTCGACGCACCAGTCGTTGACCGTCACCGCGACGTCGAACAGCCACTTGTCGCAGCCGGCGAAATAGAAGTCGAAGAAGCCGCCGAGCCGCACGTCGTGGCCGGTGCCGGGCGCCGCGTGCGCGAACAGCACGTTGTCGCGGAACAGGTCGCAATGGCAAGGGCCGGCCGGCAGCGCCGCGTAGTCGTCCGACGCGAAGAAGGCCGCCTGGTGCGCGAGCTCGCCTTCGAGCAGCGCGCGTTGCGCGTCGGTGATGAACGGCACGATCGCCGGCACGTTTTCCTGCCACCACGGCAGGCTGCGCAGGTTCGGCTGGTGGTTCGGATAGTCGCGCCCGGCGAGGTGCAGGCGCGCGAGCATCTGCCCGACCTCGATGCAGTGTTCGACCCCCGGCGCGAGTTCCGCCGCGCCGTCGAGCTTCGTGACGATCGCGGCCGGCTTGCCGTGCAGCTCGCCGAACAACGCGCCGTCGTCACGCGGAATCGGGTCCGGCACCGGCACGCCGTGGCCGGCCAGGTGGCGCATCAGGTCGAGGTAGAACGGCAGCTGTTGCGCCGAGAGCTTTTCGAAGATCGTGAGGACGTACTCGCCGCGCGTCGTCGTCAGGAAGAAATTGCTGTTTTCGATACCGGACGGAATGCCGCGGAACGCAAGCACGTCGCCCAGTTCGTAGTGGCGCATCCATTGCGCGAGATCGGAGTCGGAAACAGCAGTGAAAACGGCCATGCGGGATGCGTCAGGTCAGGGTGTCGGCACGCGGGCGGCGTGCGTCGCGACAGCAGGTGAAGGGAGGCGGCGTGCCGCGAACGATGCGGCGGGCCACGGAATCAGTAGCGCAGATTCAGCGACGGCAGCCGCGTGATCGGGATGCCCGCGTCGTGCGGCTTCGGCGACGTGTCCGGCGTCGAGCTCATCTGGTAGCGCGTGCCGAAATTCGACTTCACGTCGATCTCGACCGGCTTGCCGCGGTCGCGGTACTCGGTGACCTCGGTGCCGTTCTTGCTCTTTTCGTGGAAGCTCGGCGTGCGGCGGATGTCCGCGAAGTCCACTTTCGACGTGACTTCGGCGCCCGGCCGGTTGATCTTGCGGAGATCGGGCAGGCCGGCGGCCTCGTTGGCCTCGGCCCGGGCCTGCGCGTCGGCGTCAGGCGTGCCGCCGGCGGCGTAAGCGGCGCTGGCGGCGGCAAACGCGGCGGCAGCGACGACGAGAATGAGCGGCTTCATGATGAGTCTCCAGTGAACCTACCGATTTTAGCAAATACTGCGCGCCATCCGGCCTTGGCGTGCGCAGGGCCGGCCACAAGGGTGACCGGGTTCCGTGGTAATGTCGTTCGATCAGACGAGGTGATGAAAATGAAGAACGATTTGAGCCGCCGGCACCGCGTGCTGTCGCCCGACAGCCCGTCGGTCGAGGCTTTCGACGACCCGATCGCCGCCGTTGCGCGGCTGTCCGCGATTTACGACACGAATACCGGTTTCCTGCGCGACGCCTTCGCGCGCTATCGCCGCCACGAACCGATTACCGAGCACGTGCGCGCGTGTTATCCGTTCGTGCGGATCCGCACCGACGTCAACACGCACGTCGATTCGCGCCGCTCGTACGGTTTCGTCGCGGGCCCGGGCGTGTTCGAGACGACGGTCACGCGCCCCGATCTCTTCGCGAACTACTATCGCGAGCAGTTGCGCCTGCTGTCGAAGAACCATCATGTCAAGATCGAGATCGGCGTGTCGTCGCAGCCGATTCCGATTCATTTCGCGTTTCCGGAAGGCATCCATCTCGAGGGCGAGCTCGACCGCGACCGCCTGCTCGCGATGCGCGACATCTTCGACACGCCCGACCTGTCGTATCTCGACGACCGTATCGTCAACGGCACGTTCGAGCCGGCGCCGGGCGAGCCGCATCCGCTCGCGCTGTTCACGGCCGCGCGCGTCGATTTCTCGCTGCACCGGTTGCGTCACTACACGGCGACGTCGCCCACGCACTTCCAGAACTACGTGCTCTACACGAACTATCAGTTCTACATCGACGAATTCGTGAAGCTGGGCCGCACGGTGATGACGGAAAGCGACGATCCCGAGGTGCGCGCCTACCGCAGCCAGTACAGCGCGTTCGTCGAGCCGGGCGATGTCGTCACGTACAACGCGAACCTCGGCAGCGAGCCGTCCGAGGGCGCCGCGCCGCCGCGCCTGCCGCAGATGCCCGCCTATCACCTGAAGCGCGCGGACGGCAGCGGGATCACGATGGTCAACATCGGTGTCGGTCCGTCGAACGCGAAGACGATCACCGATCACATCGCGGTGCTGCGTCCGCACGCGTGGGTGATGCTCGGCCACTGCGCGGGGCTGCGCAACACGCAGCGTCTCGGCGATTACGTGCTCGCGCACGGTTACGTGCGCGAGGATCACGTGCTCGACGACGACCTGCCGCTGTGGGTGCCGATTCCGGCGCTGGCCGAAGTGCAGCTCGCACTCGAGCGCGGGGTGGCCGACGTCACGCGGCTGGAGGGCGCGGAACTGAAGCGCGTGATGCGCACGGGTACGGTCGCGAGCGTCGACAACCGCAACTGGGAACTGCGCGATCATCGCGAGCCGGTGCAGCGGCTGTCGCAGAGCCGAGCGATCGCGCTCGACATGGAAAGCGCGACGATCGCCGCGAACGGCTTCCGCTTCCGCGTGCCGTACGGCACGCTGCTGTGCGTGTCGGACAAGCCGCTGCACGGCGAGCTGAAGCTGCCCGGCATGGCCGACACGTTCTATCGCGGGCAGGTCGATCAGCATCTGCAGATCGGCGTGAGGGCGATGGAGATCCTGCGGACCAACGGGCTCGACAAGCTGCATAGCCGCAAGCTGCGGAGCTTTGCGGAAGTGGCGTTTCAGTGACGTAAATGCCGGCCCCGGCCAGGATGCGCGTCGCGATGGTCGACGCAACCGCCTACCGGGGCACGGCCGCTTTCCTTCTGCCAACCGCCGTCAGCACACGACGCCGGCAGCCGGTTCGTGAAACCCGTTCCGATCCGTTTCCCGCATCGAATCGCGCACGGCATCGACGACCCGGCCCGCATCCGCGCGCCGCTTGGTCGCCAGGCGTCGTTCCCCGAGCGCCCGCAATGTCGTGCCACCGAAATACTCCATGATGTCCGGCAGGCGACGCACCGTGCCGCGGCTGCCCCAGCAGCCGTCGTCGATTTCCGTTGGAAAGACCCACACGCGTGTCGCGACGGCGTCGACCGCCGCACCTTCCGCGCGTGCGACGGCGGCGGTCACGTCGGCGATCAGCGCCGCACGCGCGGCGTCCGTGTACTGTCCTTCGGGCACGGTCGGCACGATCCGGTAGAGCGGCGCAGGCGCGACGGCACCGGCGCGATATACGGCCGCCGGCCGATGGACGAAGATCCAGGTCACGTCCCGCACGCGCGGATCGTCGGGATCGAGTCCTTCGTGACGGATCAGTGTCCCGGTCAGCTCGTTCATCAGTTGCGCTTCGGCGTGCGGCGCGAGTGCCCCTTCGGGGAGGGTGACGTCGATCATCGGCATGGCGGTGTCCTGGTTCGGTGGAGGCGGCGTCGCTCCGGTTCCGGCGACGTGAATCCAGTGTATGAACCGCATGCCGACGCGCGAAGTGGCGAAACTGCCATTCGACGATGCCATTCCCGACAGCGTGTCCCGCGCCCGTTCCAGTCGGGCTAGCGCGCGAAACGACGACGATATTCGCCGGGAGAGATGCCGGTTTCGCGCTTGAACAGTTGCCGGAAACCGCTGATGTCCGCGTACCCGACGCGTTCGCACACCGCATCGATCGCGAGCTTCGTTTCCGCGAGCAGCCGCTTCGCGACTTCGATCCTGAGCGTCTGCAGATACCGGAGCGGCGGGGCGCCGACCGCATCCCGGAAGCGGCGATGCAGCGTGCGTTCGCTCATCGCGACGTGGTCGCTCAACCGCGCGAGGCTGAACGGCTCGCGCAGATGCTTTTCCATCCAGCGTTGCGCGCGCGCGATGGCCGGATCGTCGTGTCGATGGTGGCCCATCCGGTCGAGGTCGATGAACGAGTCCTGCGAGTCGCGGTTCACGTCGATCAGCATGAGCCGGGCGACGGACGCGGCCAGGCGCGCGTTCGCCAGCTTGTCGACGACCCGCAGCGCGAGAGTCTGGTACGACGTGACGGCGCCGCCGCACAGGATGCCATCCTGTTCGGTCAGGACGTCCGACGCGCGTAGCGCCACGTCCGGATAACGCGCGCGGAAGCTCGAGGCTTTCGACCAGTGCGTCGTGGCGACGCGGCCGTCGAGCAATCCGGCTTCCGCGAGCAGGAACGCACCGGTGCAGTACGTCGCGATCAGCGTGCCGCGCGCGTGTTGCCGGCGCAGTGCATCGAGCAGCGGGGCGAGCGGTGCGGGCCGGTCCAGCAGCCGGTCGAGATCGGCGACGAACGGACCCGTGAGCCAGATCGCGTCGGCGCGGCTGCCGCCGTCGATTGCGCCGTCGACCGGAAGGAGCTGGCCGGAGGCCGTGCGCACGGGCCGTCCATCGACCGATTCGACGCGCCAGCGGAACGGCGCGGCCGCGTGGCCGGGCGGCATCGACGACGCGAGATGGTTGGCCGCCGTCAGGATGTCGGTCGGCGCGGCGATGCCGGACGCGAGGGCGTAGTCGACGGCCCAGATTCGGATGAGCGGCATGAGTGGCGGAAGGGGCCCTGGACGAGGGCAATCCTACCATTCGGCCTCATGCGATATCGGCTGCCGAAAATCAAACGGCCGCCCGGCGGCGAAGCGCGCGGACGGCCGTGCGTAGCGGGTGAACGTGCAGTGTCGCTCAGCACTCGCCCTTTTTCGCGTGTCCCGGCGGGCAGTGATAACCGCGACGATCGTCATGACCGCGATAGCGCTGGTGATCTTCCCACTCGCGACGTTCCCAGTAGCGGCGGCCGTCCCAGTAGCGGTCGCCGTGCCAGCCGACGATGACCGCCGGCGCCGGGGCGACCACGACGGGCGCGGGCGCGACGACGACCGGCGCGGGTGTGCCGATGTTGACGTCGACGTTGACGGCATGGGCGAGGCCGGACAGCGAAAGGCCGAGGCCGGCGAAAGCGAGGGCGATCAGCGAGCGTTGCATGTTCTTTTCCGTGATGTCGTTGTAAAGAGGCCGGCACGACGCGATGGAAGCGAGGGGGATCGTTCCACCGGGGGGAACGCCGCGCCGACAGAATGCAGTGTGCGGGCACGCGACGGAAAAGGCGAGACGGGTTTGTTACGGAGGGTTGCCGGCCGGCAGCGGCGGGGTGCGGGTATGCGCCAGCGCCATTTGACAATGGCGAGCCGCGGGTGCGGACAGGCGCTCCGCAACGTGGCACGCGGGCCGTGCGAATTTGACATTCGGCGGCACGCGGCCGCAAAGCGGGATTAACGGTGCGTTACAAACTGACACGCGGCAGGCAGCCGAGGCGCCGCCTGCCGCGTGGCGAACCGCACGCCGGCCGTCGGGCCGGCGGCTGCCAAGGATGCGTTACAGATAGAACATCCGGTCTTCTTCCGGCCGCGGCGGATGACCGTCGTCGTCCGAGCCTTCTTCCTCGCCGCTGTCCTCGTAGAACGCGAGCACCGCGTCGAGCACCTGGTCGGGATCGTCGATCACCTGCATCAGATCCATGTCGTCCGGATTGATCAGGCCCATCGGGATCAGCTGGTCGCGGAACCACTGCAGCAGCCCCTTCCAGAACTCGCTGCCGACCAGAATGATCGGCACGAGGCGCGACTTCTTCGTCTGGATCAGCGTGAGCACTTCGGACAGCTCGTCGAGCGTGCCGAAGCCGCCCGGCATCACGATCACCGCATCCGAGTTCTTCACGAACGTGACCTTGCGCGTGAAGAAGTGGCGGAAGCGCAGCGAGATGTCCTGGTAGTGGTTGCCGGCCTGCTCGTGCGGCAACTCGATGTTCAGCCCGACCGATGGCGCCTTGCCGGCGTGCGCGCCCTTGTTCGCGGCTTCCATGATGCCGGGGCCGCCGCCGGAGATCACGGCGAAGCCGGCGTCGGACAGCTTGCGCGCGATCTGCACCGCGAGCTTGTAGTGCGGCGTGTCGGGTTTGAGGCGGGCAGAACCGTAGATGCTGACAGCCGGGCGGATCTCCGACAGGTACTCGGTCGCCTCGATAAACTCTGCCATAATCGTGAACATCTGCCACGATGCGCGCGCCTTCTTGGCCGTCGCGCGTTCTTGATCTGCGAGCGAACGCAGACTCGGAATCACTTTTCTCTTGTTCATAATGCCTGAAGAACGAAATCTGGAAGGTAAGACCCTGCTATTGGTTGACGGTTCGAGCTATCTGTATCGGGCTTACCATGCGATGCCTGATTTGCGTGGCCCTGGCGGGGAGCCGACCGGAGCGCTCTACGGAATCATCAACATGCTGCGCCGTATGCGCAAGGAAGTCAGTGCAGAGTATAGCGCTTGCGTGTTCGATGCAAAGGGCAAGACGTTCCGTGACGACCTTTATGCCGACTATAAGGCAAACCGTCCGTCGATGCCGCCCGATCTTGCATTGCAGGTCGAGCCGATCCACGGCGCGGTGCGCGCGCTCGGCTGGCCGCTGCTGATGGTCGAAGGCGTCGAGGCCGACGACGTGATCGGCACGCTCGCGCGCGAAGCCGAGCGGCACGGGATGAACGTGATCGTGTCGACCGGCGACAAGGATCTCGCGCAGCTCGTGACCGACCGCGTCACGCTCGTCAACACGATGACCAACGAAACGCTCGACCGCGACGGCGTGATCGCGAAGTTCGGCGTGCCGCCCGAGCGCATCATCGACTACCTCGCACTGATCGGCGATACCGTCGACAACGTGCCCGGCGTCGAGAAGTGCGGGCCGAAGACGGCCGTGAAATGGCTCGCGCAATACGACAGCCTCGACGGCGTCATCGAGCACGCGGGCGAGATCAAGGGCGTGGTCGGCGACAACCTGCGCCGCGCGCTCGATTTCCTGCCGCTCGGCCGCAAGCTCGTGACCGTCGAGACGGCCTGCGATCTCGCGCCGCATCTCGAGTCGATCGAAGCGTCGCTGAAGAGCGACGGCGAAGCGCGCGACATGATGCGTGACATCTTCGCGCGCTACGGCTTCAAGACCTGGCTGCGCGAAGTCGACAGCGCGCCGGCGGAAGGCGGCGGCGCCGATGCGCCGGAAGGCGAGCCGGCACCGGTGGTGGCGGCCGACATCGTGCGCGAATACGACACGATCCAGACCTGGGAGCAGTTCGACGCCTGGTTCGCGAAGATCAACGGCGCGAAGCTGACCGCGTTCGACACCGAGACGACCGCGCTCGACCCGATGCTCGCGCGCCTCGTCGGCCTGTCGTTCTCGGTCGAGCCGGGCAAGGCCGCGTATCTGCCGGTCGCGCACCGCGGCCCCGACATGCCCGAGCAACTGCCGATCGACGAGGTGCTCGCGCGCCTGAAGCCGTGGCTCGAATCGGCCGACCGCAAGAAGGTCGGCCAGCACCTGAAGTACGACGCGCAGGTGCTCGCGAACTACGACATCGAACTGAACGGCATCGAGCACGACACGCTGCTCGAATCGTACGTCGTCGAATCGCACCGCACGCACGACATGGACAGCCTCGCGCTGCGTCATCTGGGCGTCAAGACGATCAAGTACGAAGACGTCGCGGGCAAGGGGGCGAAGCAGATCGGCTTCGACGAAGTGGCGCTTGCGCAAGCCGCCGAATACGCGGCCGAAGATGCGGACATCACGCTGCAGCTTCATCACGTGCTGTATCCGCAGGTCGCGCGCGAGCCGGGCCTCGAGCGCGTGTATCGCGAGATCGAGATGCCGGTCTCGCGCGTGCTGCGCAAGATGGAGCGCACGGGCGTGCTGATCGACGATGCGCGGCTGCACGCGCAGAGCACCGAAATCGCGACGCGCCTGATCGAGCTCGAGGGGCAGGCGTACGAGCTGGCGGGCGGCGAATTCAATCTCGGCTCGCCGAAGCAGATCGGGCAGATCTTCTTCGAGAAGCTGCAGTTGCCCGTCGTGAAGAAGACGCCGAGCGGTGCGCCGTCGACCGACGAAGAGGTGCTGCAGAAGCTGGCGGAGGACTACCCGCTGCCGAAGCTGCTGCTCGAGCATCGCGGGCTGTCGAAGCTGAAGTCGACCTATACCGACAAGCTGCCGCGCATGGTGAACCCTTCGACGGGGCGCGTGCACACGAACTATGCGCAGGCCGTCGCGGTGACAGGCCGCCTCGCATCGAACGACCCGAATCTTCAGAACATTCCGGTGCGCACGGCCGAAGGCCGGCGCATCCGCGAGGCGTTCATCGCGTCGCCGGGTCACCGGATCGTGTCGGCCGACTATTCGCAGATCGAACTGCGGATCATGGCGCATATCTCCGGCGACGCGTCGCTGCTGCGCGCGTTCTCGCAGGGCGAGGACATCCACCGTGCGACGGCCGCCGAGGTGTTCGGCGTGACGCCGCTGGAGGTCAATTCCGACCAGCGCCGGATCGCGAAGGTGATCAACTTCGGGCTCATCTACGGGATGAGCGCGTTCGGCCTCGCGTCGAACCTCGGCATCACGCGTGACGCGGCGAAGCTCTATATCGACCGTTATTTCGCCCGCTACCCGGGCGTCGCGCAGTACATGGAGGACACGCGCTCGCTGGCGAAGGAAAAGGGCTACGTCGAAACCGTTTTCGGCCGCCGCCTGTGGCTGCCGGAAATCAACGGCGGCAACGGCCCGCGCCGCCAGGCGGCCGAGCGCGCGGCCATCAACGCGCCGATGCAGGGCACGGCCGCCGACCTGATCAAGCTGTCGATGATCGCGGTGGACGACTGGCTCACGCGCGACAAGCTCGCGTCGCGCATGATCATGCAGGTGCACGATGAACTGGTGCTCGAGGTGCCCGACGACGAGCTGTCGCTGGTGCGCGAGAAACTGCCGGAAATGATGTGCGGCGTCGCGAAGCTGAAGGTGCCGCTCGTCGCCGAGGTCGGTGCCGGCGCGAACTGGGAAGAGGCACACTGACGCACCCCCGTGCGGTTCGCGTTTCCCGCGGCATATTGTTGCAGGGATGCTGAATATCGAGATGGTTTGCTTGTGGTCAACGCGCAAGCTCCCGGACAATGCATGTCAGTCATGTCATTGACGCGGGGCCGCGCGCCCCGCGTTCCGGTCGGTCGCATCGAAGTGCTTCGAACTGCACAACGATGGTGTCCGAACCGGTTAATCCACCGGGCGGCGCGAATGCATCGCATTGGCTTTGCCCGGCGGCAGCAGTTTCGAATCGCAAAGGGGGAATCAGATGCATCGGATCATCATCGTAGGCGGAGGCGCGGGCGGCCTGGAACTGGCGACGCGGCTCGGCGACCGTTACGGCGCGCGCGGCAATCGTCCCGCGCGTGCGCTTGTCACGCTCGTCGACCGCAATCCGACCCACATCTGGAAACCGCTGCTGCACGAGGTTGCGGCCGGCAGCATGGACCCGTTCACGCAGGAGCTCGAATACGCGGCGCAGGCGCGCTGGCACGGCTTCGAGTTTCAGCAGGGCGAGCTCACCGGGCTCGACCGCACGGCGAAGCGCGTCACGTTGTCGCCCCTCAACGACAGCGACGGCGCGGAACTGCTGCCGGCGCGCGAGCTGGAATACGACACGCTCGTGATCGCGATCGGCAGTACGACCCACTTCTTCGGCGTGCAGGGCGCACCGGAAAACGCGATCGCGCTCGATACGGTCGGGGAGGCCGAGCGCTTCCGCAAGCGGCTGATCGCCGCGTGCATGCGCGCCGAACACCAGGCGCCTGCGCCGACCGCCCCGGGCGAAACGGCCGAGCCGCGCATCCAGGTCGTGATCGTCGGCGGCGGCGCGACGGGCGTCGAGTTGTCCGCGGAACTGCGCAACACGGCGCAGGTGCTGTCCGTGTACGGGCTGCACAAGCTCGATCCGCGCCACGACGTCGGCATCGTGCTGATCGAATCGGGACCGCGGATCCTGCCGGCATTGCAGGAGCGCGTGTCGACCGCGACGGCCGAACTGCTCGAGAAGCTGGGCGTGCGATTGATGCTCGGCGAGCGCGTGACCGAGGTCGCGCCGGGGTTCGTGCATACCGCGAGCGGCAAGGCGGTGCGTGCGGACCTGACGGTCTGGGCGGCCGGCATCAAGGCGCCGTCGGTGCTGTCGCATCTCGACGGCCTGCAGGTCAACAAGCTCGGCCAGCTCGACGTGCGCCGCACGCTGCAGACCTTCACCGACGACAACGTGTTCGCGCTCGGCGACTGCGCGGCGTGCGTGTGGCCCGGCAACGAACGCAACGTGCCGCCGCGCGCGCAGGCTGCGCACCAGCAGGCGAGCTTCCTGCTGAAGGCGATCGGCTGCCGGCTCGAAGGGCGTCCGCTGCCCGAGTTCACGTACAAGGATTTCGGCTCGCTCGTGTCGCTCGGCCACTTCAGCGCGGTCGGCAACCTGATGGGCGGGCTGATCGGCGGCAACATGCTGATCGAAGGGCTGTTCGCGCGCTTCATGTACATGTCGCTGTACCGGCTGCACATCGCGGCGCTGCACGGCTATCCGCGGATGATCCTCGACACGGTCGCGCACTGGCTGCGGCGCACGACGCTGCCGCGCGTCAAGCTGCACTGATCGCGCGTTCGCGCGGGTCGGGCGGGTAGCGTGCGCGTCGCGCAGGTTCCCCGCCCGTTGTTTTTGCAGGAGGCGACGGCATCGCCCGCGGGATTTTCTTTTCAATCGGCAAGCATCCGGCGAGTCGCGACGGCCGGCAGGCGACGGGCCGGGCGATGATCCGACAGGCCACCAGCGGGCTTGTGCGTGGGGATCGAGGCGGTCGACGCAACACGTCGTAATCGAGTCTTACACATCTGACAGTTGACGCGACAACGGATTATTGGGCATCTTGTCCGGGTTTCCGTCCGCGGCGGGGGTGCCCACCGCCGCGACGTCCGCGCCGTGCGCCGGCGCGATGCCCCGTCATACGCATCCGGAATCGTGACGGCGGCGCCCAATCGAGGAGTGCATTCATGTTGAAACCCGAAGTCGACAGCCTGGTCCCCCACGTTCCGTTCTCGCGCCGCAAGTTCATGCAGGCCGCGCTGGGCGGCACCTTCGCGGCGGCCGTGCTGCCCGTTTCGGCGCAGACGGTCACGACCGACAGCGCCGGGCTGGACGTCGACACCGTCGAGATCCGCTCGGGCGACGCGAGCGTGCCGGCTTATCGCGCGCAACCGGCCGACAAGACGAACCTGCCGGTCGTGATCGTGATCCACGAGATCTTCGGCGTGCACGCGCATATCGCCGACGTCTGCCGCCGTTTCGCGAAGCTCGGTTATCTTGCGATCGCGCCCGACCTGTTCGCGCGGCAGGGCAATGCGGCGAAGTATCCGACGATGAAGGAGCTGTACGACCACATCATCAGCAAGGTGCCGGACCGCCAGGTCACCGAGGATCTCGATGCGACGGTGGCGTGGGCCGGCAAGAACGGCGGCGACCTGACGCGTCTCGGCGTGACGGGCTTCTGCTGGGGCGGGCGCCAGGCGTGGCTCTATGCCGAGCACGATCCGCACGTGCGCGCGGCCGTTGCATGGTATGGCTTCGTCGAGGGCAAGACCGACGAGATGACGCCGTTCAACCCGGTCGATCATGCGTCGTCGCTGAAGGTGCCGGTACTCGGGCTGTACGGCGAGAAGGATACGAACATCACGCAGGCGTCGCTCGCGGACATGCGCAAGGCGATCCAGGCGAGCGACTCGAAGCTCGCGCGCGAATCGGAGATCGTCGTGTATCCGGATGCCGGTCACGCGTTCTTCGCCGACTACCGGCCGAGCTACGTCAAGGGCGATGCCGAGGACGGCTGGAAGCGCGCGATCGCGTGGTTCCACAAGTACGGCGTGATGTAAACGAGCAGCGGCGGCCCATGCCGCCGCTTCGTCATTGCTGCGTGACGCCGGTGCTTACGGTGTCGGGCCGGTGGCGATCGGCCGCGACGGATCGGCGCTCCATTCGCTCCACGAGCCCGGGTACAGCGATGCGCCGTGCAGCCCCGCCACCTCCATCGCCAGCGCGTTGTGGCACGCGGTCACGCCGGAGCCGCATTGCAGGATCACGCGGTTCGGCTCGGTGCCGGCCAGTACGGTCGAGAACGCTTCGCGCAATTCATGGCCGGTCTTGAAGCGGCCGTCGGCATTCAGGTTGTCCTTGAAGAAGCGGTTGCGCGCGCCGGGGATGTGGCCGCCGACACGATCGATCGTTTCGTTTTCGCCGCGGTAGCGGTCCGGTGCGCGCGCATCGATCACGATGCGCGTGGGCGACGTCACGTTCGCGAGCACGGCTGCCGCGTCGACCGTCGATTCGAGCGGCGCTGCCGCGCGGAAATCGCCGGCGGCCGGTTGCGGCACGTCGGCCGTCAGCGGCTGGCCCGCTGCTTCCCAGGCCTGCAGGCCGCCGTCGAGCACGGCGACCGAATCGTGGCCGAGCCAGCGTAGCAGCCACCACAGGCGCGCCGCATACGCGCCGCCTTGCGCGTCGTATGCGACTACCTGCTGGCCTTGCTTGACGCCGCGGCTGGCGAGCAGCGTGGCGAATGCGTCGCGGGTCGGCAGCGGATGGCGGCCGTTGGTGCCGGTCTTGCGGCCCGACAGGTCGCGGTCGAGATGAAGGTAGTGTGCGCCGGGGAGGTGGCCGGCCGCATAGGCCGCTTCGCCTGCGCCGGGATCGGCGAGATCGAAGCGGCAGTCGAACAGGACGACGCTGCCGGGCGCCGCGGCCAGGCGCTCGGCGAGGTTGGCGGCGGAGATGAGCGTGGTGTAATGAGTGTGTGGCATGACGACTCCCTGGAGTGCAATTGGCCTGACACTCCAAGTCTAAACAAAAAAAGACGGGCCGAAGCCCGTCTTTTCGTCTGCCGGATACCATGCGGCGTCAAGGCGCCGCACCGGCCGTCAGAGGTCGCCGAGGTGGCGGCGCAGGAATTCGTGGAAGTGCTGCATGCCGTCTTCCATCGGGCTCTGGTACGGGCCGACCTGCGACTCGCCGCGTGCCATCAGCGCACGGCGGCCTGCGTCCATCCGCATGGCGATCTCGTCGTCCTCGACGGCCGTTTCCATATAGGCGGCGCGCTCGGCCTCGACGAATTCGCGTTCGAACAGCGCGATTTCCTCGGGGTAATAGAACTCGACGATGTTGGTCGTCTTCTGCGGGCCGCGCGGGATCAGCCACGACACGACGAGCACGTGCGGGTACCACTCGATCATCAGGCCCGGGTAGTAGACCATCCAGATCGCGCCGAACTCCGGCGGCACGCCGTTGCGGAACTTCAGCACCTGCTCGTGCCATTTCTGGTAAGTCGCGCTGCCCGGTTTCGCGAGCGCGTTGTGCACGCCGACCGTCTGCACGCTGTACCAGTCGCCGAACTCCCACTTGAGGTCGTCGCACGACACGAAGCTGCCGAGACCCGGGTGGAACGGGACGACGTGGTAATCCTCAAGGTAGACCTCGATGAACGTCTTCCAGTTGTAATCGCACTCGTGCACTTCGACGTGATCGAAGTGGTACTCGGAGAAGTCGAAGTGATGCTTGGTGCCGAGGTGGGCAAGATCGCGCGCGACGTTGCGGCCTTCGGCCTCGAACAGCAGCCCCTGCCAGTTTTGCAGCGGGCTCTTGCCGAGGTTCAGGCACGGCTTGTCGGGGAAGTGCGGTGCGCCGAGCAACTCGCCTTCCAGGTCGTACGTCCAGCGGTGCAGCGGGCACACGATGTTCTGCGTGCGGCCGCGCCCGTTGAGCATGATCGCCTGACGGTGGCGGCAGACGTTCGACAGCAGTTCGATCTGGTTCGTCTGGTTGCGGACCAGCACGCGGCCTTCCTGCTCGGACGGCAGCGCGAAATAATCCCCCGCCTCGGGCACCATCAATTCGTGCCCGACGTAACGAGGTCCTTTCTTGAAGAGGGTTTCGATCTCGCGCTCGAGTAGCGCCTCATCGAAATATGCAGTGACTGGAAGCTGGCTGTGGGCCGACTTCAACTGAAGCGCATCGCTCAGATTGGACATTCCCACTCCCGGTGTTAGCGTGAAAGCAGTGAACAACCCAACCATCGAAAAATCGATTTAGGGAAACGGGGAATTATACCCGGTTCGCCTCGCAAGGCTAGGATTAAGTGCCTGATTTGTGTCAATTTTTTGTCGGGCGACCCGCGGGAGGCGCACAATGTGCGTCGGAGATGGGGCCGGAATATGTACCGGGGTGCCCACGACGGCAGGTCGGAAAATTCTCTTTTGCCGTAGAATGTCCGACTTGTTTTGAAATTTGACACCTCGTCCATGGCGAAAACCGCATCCCCAGGCGCCACGCCGCCCGGCAATGGCACCGAACCGTTGCCGGACAATTACGAGATGGCGCTCGCGGAACTCGAGACGCTGGTTGCCCGGATGGAAGGCGGCGCGTTGAGCCTCGAGGATTCACTGACGGCATACCGCCGCGGTGCGGCCCTCGTTGCGTTTTGCCAACAGCAGCTCGAGAAAGTGGAGCAGCAGGTTCGCGTGCTCGACGGCGCGACGCTGAAGCCGCTTTCGTCCGGAACGGCCGCCACGGACGGCGAAGACGACGATCTATGACATTCGAACAATGGATGCGGTCCGTGCTTGACCGTGTCGAGAACGCACTCGGCCACTATCTGCCCGCCGATACCGCGATGCCCGCGAAACTTCACGAGGCGATGCGCTACGCGGTCCTCGGTGGCGGCAAGCGGGTTCGTCCGCTGCTGTGCCATGCAGCAGGCGAACTGACCGGCGCGACGGAAGCGGCACGCAATGCGGCGGCGGCGGCGCTGGAGATGATCCACGTCTATTCGCTCGTGCACGACGACATGCCGTGCATGGACGACGATGCGTTGCGCCGCGGCAAGCCGACCGTGCACGTGCAGTACGACGAGCCGACGGCCCTGCTGGTCGGCGACGCGCTGCAGTCGCAGGCGTTCGTCGCGCTGACCGACGCCGAGGCGCTGTCGCCGGTGCAGCAGGCCGCGCTCGTGCGTGAACTGGCGCTTGCGAGCGGCTCGATCGGCATGGCGGGCGGGCAGGCGATCGACCTGGCGAGCGTCGGCCTCAAGCTGACGCGCGAACAGCTCGAAACGATGCACCGGATGAAGACCGGCGCACTGCTGCGCGCGGCCGTGCGGATGGGCGCGCTGGCCGGCGAGACGCCGTCGGTGGAAACGATGGCCGCGCTCGACGTCTATGCGGGGGCCGTGGGTCTGGCCTTCCAGGTCGTCGACGACATTCTCGACGTCACGACCGATTCGGCGACGCTCGGCAAGACGGCCGGCAAGGACGCGGCGAACGACAAGCCGACCTACGTATCGATCCTCGGCCTCGAGGCGTCGCGCGAGCTGGCAGCGCAGCTGCGCGCCGAAGCGCACGACGCGCTGAAACCGTTCGGCGCACGCGCACAGCGTCTCGCCGAACTTGCCGACCTGGTAGTGAACCGGGTCAGCTGACGCGAAAGCCCGCCGCCGCGCACACGCTACGGTGCGTGCAATAGAATGCGGGCGCGTTTGATTTCCTACAATGGAACGACGATGTACGACTTGCTGAAAACCATCGACGATCCGGCGGATTTGCGCCGCCTCGATCGTCGCCAACTGCAACCGCTCGCGGATGAACTGCGTGCGTTCGTGCTCGACAGCGTGTCGAAGACGGGCGGCCATTTGTCGTCCAACCTCGGGACGGTCGAGCTGACGATCGCGTTGCACTACGTGTTCAACACGCCGAACGATCGCATCGTCTGGGACGTGGGCCACCAGACCTACCCGCACAAGATCCTGACGGGCCGCCGCGACCAGATGCATTCGCTGCGTCAGCAGGACGGCATCTCGGGCTTCCCGCGCCGCAGCGAATCCGAATACGACACGTTCGGCACCGCGCACTCGAGCACGTCGATCTCGGCCGCGCTGGGCATGGCGATCGGCAGCCAGCTGAACGGCGACGACCGCTTCTCGATCGCCGTGATCGGCGACGGCGCGATGACGGCCGGCATGGCGTTCGAGGCGATGAACAACGCGGGCGTGTCGGAAGATGCGAAGGTGCTCGTGATCCTGAACGACAACGACATGTCGATCTCGCCGCCGGTCGGCGCGCTGAATCGTCATCTCGCCCGCCTGATGTCGGGCCGCTTCTATGCGGCCGCGCGTGCCGGTGTCGAGCGCGTGCTGAGCGTGGCGCCGCCGGTGCTCGAACTCGCGCGCAAGCTCGAGGAGCACGCGAAGGGCATGGTCGTGCCGGCCACGCTGTTCGAGGAGTTCGGCTTCAACTACATCGGCCCGATCGACGGTCACGATCTCGATTCGCTGATCCCGACGCTGCAGAACATCCGCGAACTGCGCGGCCCGCAGTTCCTGCACGTGGTGACGAAGAAAGGCCAGGGCTACAAGCTCGCCGAAGCCGATCCCGTGCTCTATCACGGTCCCGGCAAGTTCAACCCGGCCGAAGGCATCAAGCCGTCGACCACGCCCGCGAAGAAGACCTACACGCAGGTGTTCGGCGAATGGCTGTGCGATGAAGCCGAGCGCGATACGCGCGTCGTCGGCATCACGCCCGCGATGCGCGAAGGCTCGGGCATGGTCGAGTTCGAGAAGCGTTTCAAGGATCGCTACTACGACGTCGGCATCGCCGAGCAGCACGCGGTGACGTTCGCGGGCGGCCTCGCAACCGAAGGGCTTAAGCCGGTCGTCGCGATCTATTCGACGTTCCTGCAACGGGCATACGACCAGCTGATTCACGACGTCGCGCTGCAGAACCTGCCGGTCGTGTTCGCGATCGACCGCGCGGGCCTCGTCGGCGCGGACGGCGCGACGCACGCGGGTGCGTACGATCTCGCGTTCATGCGCTGCATCCCGAACATGACGATCATGGCGGCATCCGACGAGAACGAATGCCGCCAGATGCTGCACACGGCGCTGCAGCAGCCGAACCCGACCGCGGTGCGTTATCCGCGCGGCGCGGGCACCGGGGTGGCGACGGTGAAGGAATTCACCGAGATCCCGGTCGGCAAGGGCGAAGTGCGTCGCCGCACGTCGCAGCCGGAAGGCAAGCGCGTCGCGATCCTCGCATTCGGCACGATGGTCGCACCGTCGCTGGCGGCGGGCGAGGAGCTCGACGCAACGGTCGCGAACATGCGCTTCGTGAAGCCGGTCGACGCGGCGCTCGTGCGCGAGCTCGCCGAAACGCACGACTACCTCGTCACGGTCGAGGAAGGTTGCGTGATGGGGGGCGCGGGCTCGGCCTGCGTGGAAGCCCTGATGGAGAGTGGGGTTATCCGACCCGTACTACAATTGGGCCTCCCTGACCTGTTCATCGATCACGGCGATCCCGCGAAGCTGCTGTCGCAATGCGGCCTCGACGGCGCGGGCATCGCGAAATCGATTCGCGAACGCTTTCTGAGCCCGGCGGCCGATGTCGCCGGTCAGGCGAAGCGCGTCGCATAAGCTGGCGCCGCCCGTGGGCGGTGCCGGTGCGACTGGCGCAACCGGTCTTCATTGATGCGGAAAACATGGGCCTGCGGGCCCATGTTGCTTTTCCGGCTGCCGCATGACGCGGCGTGCGCGTCGTCGGACGCGCGGCTTACAAGGATTGAACAAGATGAACCAGATGAATCCCGCCTTCGTGATGCCCGACGTGCAGAGCACGGTGGATACCCGTCAGATCCCGATTCAGCGCGTGGGCGTGAAGGCGGTCCGGCATCCGTTGACGGTGTGCACCGAAAGCGGCGACGTGCAGCCGACCGTCGGTGTCTGGAACCTCGACGTTCGCCTGCCTGCCGACCAGAAAGGCACGCACATGTCGCGCTTCGTCGCGCTGCTCGAAGAGAACCGCGCGCCGCTGACGGTCGAGCGTTTCCGCGCGATGCTCGCGTCGATGCTCGAGAAGCTCGAAGCCGAAGCCGGCCGCATCGAGGTCACGTTCCCGTACTTCGTGAACAAGACGGCGCCGGTGTCGGGCGTGCAGAGCCTGCTCGACTACGAAGTGACGCTCGCGGGCGAAAGCCGCAACGGCGACACGCGCCTGTTCCTGAAGGTGCTCGTGCCGGTGACGAGCCTGTGCCCGTGCTCGAAGAAGATCTCGCAGTACGGCGCGCACAACCAGCGCTCGCATGTGACGATCGATGCGGAGCTTGCAGCCGACCTGCCGGTCGAGGCGCTGATCCGTATCGCGGAAGAAGAGGCGTCGTGCGAACTGTGGGGCCTGTTGAAGCGTCCGGACGAGAAGTTCGTCACCGAGCGCGCCTACGAGAATCCGAAGTTCGTCGAGGATCTCGTGCGCGACGTCGCGCAGCGTCTCGATGCGGACGAGCGCGTGGCCGCCTACGTGCTCGAGGCCGAGAACTTCGAGTCGATCCACAATCACAGCGCGTACGCGCTGATCGAGCGCGACAAGCGTCAGGCTGCATGACGCCGCGTCTTTTTGTCGCGCCATGAAGAAGGCCGCTCGAACGAGCGGCCTTTTTGTTGTCTTGCGTGCGGTGTCGCGTTGCGGGGAGTCAGCGGGCGAGCGACGCGAGATCCCAGCGCGGCTTCACCGTGAATGCGTAGTCCGCATTCGCCTGCTCGGGCCAGCGGCCGAGCCGCAGTGCGCCCGCGAGCGCGATCATCGCGCCGTTGTCGGTGCAGAGCGCGAGATCGGGGTAGTGCACGTCGAAGCCGCGCTTGGCCGCGGCGGCCGACAATGCCGCACGCAACTGGCGGTTCGCGCCGACGCCGCCCGCGACCACGAGGCGCTTGAGTCGGGTCTGCTTCAGCGCGGCGAGCGACTTCGCAACGAGCACGTCGACGGCCGCGTCGACGAAGCCGCGCGCAAGATCGGCTTTCGCGCGATCGAGTGCTTCGCCTTCCAGCTTCGCCGCCTCGAACTTCTTCATCTGCGTGAGCACGGCCGTCTTCAGGCCGCTGAAGCTGAAGTCGAGATCGCCCGAATGCAGCATCGGGCGCGGCAGCACGACCGCGCCCGGCGTGCCCGTCTCGGCGAGCTTCGACACTTCCGGGCCGCCCGGGTAGCCGAGGCCGATCAGCTTCGCCGTCTTGTCGAACGCTTCGCCGGCCGCGTCGTCGAGCGTTTCGCCGAGCGTCTCGTACACGCCGACGTCGGTCACGCGCATCAGCTGCGTGTGGCCGCCGGATACCAGCAGCGCGATGAACGGAAACGGCGGCGGCGCGTCGACGAGCAGCGGCGACAGCAGGTGGCCTTCGAGGTGATGGATGCCGACGGTCGGCTTGTTCCATGCGAGGGCGAGCGCATTCGCGATGCTCGCGCCGACCAGCAGCGCGCCGGCGAGGCCGGGGCCCTGCGTGAACGCGATCGCATCGATGTCGTCGCGGCGCGTGCCGCTTTGCGCCATCACTTCCTCGAGCAGCGGCAGCGCGCGGCGGATGTGGTCGCGCGACGCGAGCTCGGGCACGACGCCGCCGTAGTCGCGGTGCATAGCGATCTGCGAATGGAGCGCGTGCGCGAGCAGGCCGCGCTGCGTGTCGTAGAGCGCGAGGCCGGTTTCGTCGCAGGAGCTTTCGATGCCGAGAACGAGCATGGGTGCGGGCAGGGCGCGCGGTGTCGGGCGCGCCGCGGGAAGGTCAACGTAACCGGAAAGTATAGCAGGCGAGGGCCGGCCGGCGCAGGCGGCGGCCCGGGCCCGATGCCGGGCAGGTACAATCCGCGCCATGGAAACCTATGACATCGCCGTGATCGGCGCGGGCGCCGCCGGGATGATGAGCGCCGCGGTCGCCGGGCAGCTCGGCCGCCGCGTCGTGCTGATCGATCACGCGCCGCGGCTCGCCGAGAAGATCCGCATCTCGGGCGGCGGCCGCTGCAACTTCACGAACCTGTACGCCGGCCCCGACAACTATCTGTCGTCGAATCCGCATTTCGCGCGCTCGGCGCTGGCGCGCTATACGCCGCGCGACTTCCTCGGGCTGCTCAAGCGCCATCACGTGACCTGGCACGAAAAGCACAAGGGCCAGCTCTTCTGCGACCACGGCAGCGACGCGATCATCGACGTGCTGAAGCACGAGTGCGACGCGGGCGGCATCGCGTGGCGCCGGCCCGTCGTCGTCGATGCGGTGCGCCACGCGCCGGCCGACGGCTTCGTGCTCGACACGCAGCAGGCCGGCGCGATCGGTGCGCGCGCCCTGATCGTCGCGACGGGCGGCCTGTCGATTCCGAAGATCGGCGCGACCGACTTCGGCTACCGGCTGGCGAAGCAGTTCGGCCACAAGCTCGTCGATACGCGGCCCGCGCTCGTGCCGCTGACGTTCGCGCCGCAGGACTGGGAGCCGTTCGCGGCGCTGTCGGGCGTGTCGCTCGAGGTACGCGTGTCGACCGGCGACAGGAAGCGCGGCGGCGAATTCGTCGAGGATCTGCTGTTGACCCATCGCGGCCTGTCCGGGCCCGGCATCCTGCAGATCTCGAGCTACTGGCAGCCCGGCGACCCGATCCGCGTCGACCTGCTGCCGCAGCGCGACACGGTGGCCGACCTGCTCGATGCGAAGCGCACGTCGAAGCGCCAGATCGGTTCGCTGCTGGCAGACTGGGTGCCGTCGCGCCTCGCGCATGCATGGCTCGACACGCATCGCATCGCGGCCGACGCGCGGCTCGCGGACCTGCCCGACAAGACGCTGCGCCAGATCGGCGACGCGCTCGCCGGCTGGACGCTGACGCCGAACGGCACCGAAGGCTACAAGAAGGCCGAGGTGACGAAGGGCGGGATCGATACGCGGGAGCTGTCGTCGGCGTCGATGATGAGCGCGCGCGTGCCGGGGCTGTTCTTCGTCGGCGAGGCCGTGGACGTGACGGGCTGGCTCGGCGGCTACAACTTCCAGTGGGCGTGGGCGTCCGGCACGGCGGCCGGGCAGGCCGCGGCGGAATATGCGCGCGGCACCTGACGGGCCGGCCAGCCTGGTTTTAGCGGGACCAAGCCCCGTGCCTTTGAACAATCGCTCTGCTATACTCGGTAGTCTTTCCCTGCAAACCTTTATTCGTGTCGGATCATGACGATCATTCGCGTTAAAGAGAACGAGCCGTTCGAAGTTGCAATGCGTCGCTTCAAGCGCACGATCGAGAAGAATGGTCTGCTGACCGAGCTTCGCGCGCGCGAGTTTTACGAGAAGCCGACCGCGGAGCGCAAGCGCAAGAAGGCCGCTGCGGTGAAGCGTCATTACAAGCGGATTCGCAGCCAGACGCTGCCGAAGAAGCTGTACTGAACGATTGGGCGCCGCGCGGTTCGCTGAGCGGCGCACCGGCGACTCCGTGCGATCGGGTGCGATCGCACAGCCGATCAGGCGGCGAGTCGCCGATGCCGGATTCGAGCAACCCGCTTGAGACACTGTCCCAAGCGGGTTTTTGTGTTGACGCCCGTTCACGGGCGTCGGATTCACGTTTCCATCCCGGGTGAAAGATGAGTTTGAAAGAGCAGATCAGCGAAGACATGAAGGCCGCGATGCGCGCGAAGGAAAGCGAGCGCCTGGCGACGATTCGCCTGCTGATGGCCGCGATCAAGCAGCGTGAGGTCGATGATCGCGTGACGCTCGACGACGCGGGCATCACGGCCGTGATCGACAAGATGATCAAGCAGCGCAAGGATTCGATCAGCCAGTTCCAGGCCGCCGGCCGCGACGACCTCGTCGCGAAGGAGCAGGCCGAGCTGACCGTGCTGGGCGGTTACATGCCCGCGCAACTGTCGGACGCCGAAGTGGCGGCCGAAGTCCAGGCGGCGGTCGCGCAAACCGGCGCAGCCGGTCCGCAGGACATGGGCAAGGTGATGGGCGTGCTGAAAGGCAAGCTCGCCGGTCGTGCCGACATGACGGCCGTTTCCGCGCAGGTCAAGGCCGCGCTCACGAAGTAAAACCCGTTCCCGGCGCGCCCAGCGATGCGTGCGCCGGGCGTCGTATTGTCTTTTTTCGTTCGATCCCACGGTGATTCCGCATTCGTTCCTGCAGGACTTGCTGAACCGCGTCGATATCGTCGACGTGGTGGGTCGGTACGTGCAGCTCAAGAAGGGCGGCGCCAACTTCATGGGGTTGTGCCCGTTCCATAACGAGAAGAGCCCGTCGTTTACCGTCAGCCCGACCAAGCAGTTCTATCACTGCTTCGGTTGCGGCGCGCACGGCACGGCAATCGGCTTCCTGATGGAGCACGCGGGGCTCACGTTCCCGGAAGCCGTGCAGGAACTCGCGCAGTCCGTCGGGCTGACCGTGCCGCACGAGCCGTCGATGCGCGGCGGGGGCGGTGGCGGCGACTATCCGGCGCCGGTGTCGAAATCGGTCGCGACCGCGCTGTCCGATGCGATGACGGCCGCGTGCGACTACTACCGCAAGCAGTTGCGCGGTGCGACCGTCGCGATCCAGTACCTGAAGAATCGGGGCCTGACCGGCGAGATCGCCGCGCGTTTCGGCCTCGGCTACGCGCCGGACGGCTGGCAGAACCTCGAAGCCGCGTTCCCGGACTATCGCGACGAGTCGCTCGTCGAGTCGGGGCTCGTGATCGTCAGCGAGAAGACCGACGCGCAGGGCGTCGCGCGCCGCTACGACCGGTTCCGCGAGCGGATCATGTTCCCGATCCGCAACGTGAAGGGACAGGTGATCGGCTTCGGCGGCCGCGTGCTCGGCAGCGGCGAACCGAAATACCTGAACTCCCCCGAAACGCCGCTGTTCAACAAGGGCAGCGAGCTGTACGGGTTGTTCGAGGCGCGGCTCGCGATTCGCGAGCGCAAGTACGTGCTGGTCGTCGAAGGCTACATGGACGTCGTCGCGCTCGCGCAGCTCGGGTTCCCGAACGCGGTCGCGACGCTCGGCACCGCGTGCACGCCGATTCACGTGCAGAAGCTGCTGCGCCAGACCGACACGGTCATTTTCAGTTTCGACGGCGATTCGGCCGGGCGGCGGGCGGCGCGGCGCGCGCTCGAGGCTTGCCTGCCGCATGCGGGCGACAACCGCACGATCCGGTTCCTTTTTCTGCCGACCGAGCACGATCCGGACAGCTATGTGCGCGAGTTCGGCGCCGAAGCGTTCTCCGAGCAGGTCGAGCGCGCGATGCCGCTGTCACAATTTCTGTTGAACGAAGCAATTTCGGGCAAGGCGCTCGATCAGCCGGAAGGCCGCGCGAAGGCGCTGTTCGATGCGAAGCCGCTGCTGCAGGCGCTTCCCGCGAACGCATTGCGCGCGCAGATCATGCACATGTTCGCGGACCGCCTCGATATTCCGTTCGAAGAGGTCGCGGCGCTGTCCGACGTCGATACGCGGATCGCGGCGCCGCCGCGCCAGGCGCCCGCGCGCAGCGAGCGGCGCCGCGTGACGGACAGCGAAAAGCGCGCACTGCGCACGCTGGTGATGCATCCGCGCATCGCGTCGCAGCTCGACGACGAGCAGATTGCGACCCTGCGCACCTTGCCGCGCATCGGCGAGCTGTTCGCGGAAGTCGTCGACCATGCGCGCGCGCTGGGCGACGGCGCGGAGTTCCGGTTGCTGTCGGATGTCCTGCGGACGTCCTCGAACGGGGCGACTTACGAGGAAATCTTCCGCGAAATTCTGGACTATGATGAAAACGTCCGCGATTTGCTGTTACAGAATCCGGCAGACGAGACGGTGCCCGAGCGGCAGCGTGAGCAGGAACGGATCGCGGGGGAGGAGCTGCAGGCGGCGGTGCTCAAGATGCGTTATGACGCCTGCTGCGACCGGCTTGACCGGCTGGCGCGGCAATCCACCTTCACACCCGAGGAGTTGGCCGAATTGACGGAATTGAACCAGCAGCGAACCGACATGAAACGTCGGCTCGGGCTGTAGGCGGCCGGGGCGCTTAGAGAGGGCTCCCCAGCGTGCTATAATATAAGGTTTCCAGCGGTTTGTTTTCCAAGCAAAGGCGAGATTCGCGATGGCAAAGACGACAGGCGGAAAGAAAGCAACAGGCAAGGGCTCGACGGAGCCGACCAAGAAGGTCACAGCGGCCAAGTCTGCTTCTTCCTCCGGGACAACGTCTTCAGCCACGTCAGCCCCAGCAGGAAAGAAAACCGCGGCCGGCACTGCTCAGGCTGCGCCGGCACCGGCAGCCAGAACACGGGCTGCCGCGAGACCCGACTCCGGGCCGGCCAAGCCGGCGGCGAAGCGGGCAAGTGCGAAAAGCGCAAGGGACACGACTGCCGACGCGGACGAAACGGCAGTACGTACTACTCATGCACCCACGGTTCAACCGGCTGTCGTCCAGCAGCCGCGAGTCGATATAGCCGGTACGGCGAACTCCATGACCAAAAAGCTGAACGAAGTATCCGTCGAAGACGACGCAAATCAGAGCGACGAGCAGCCCGCCGCAGCCGCGGCTGCTCCGGGCAAATCCAAGGTGCGCGATCGTCGCGCCAAGGAAAAGGCGCTGCTGAAGGAAGCGTTCGCGACGAGCACGCCGGGCACGGCCGAGGAGCTCGAAGAGCGCCGCGTGAAACTGCGCGCGCTGATCAAGCTCGGCAAGGAGCGCGGCTTCCTGACGTACGCCGAAATCAACGACCACCTGCCGGACAACTTCACCGAGACCGAAGCCCTCGAAGGCATCATCGGCACGTTCAACGACATGGGCGTGGCGGTTTACGAGCAGGCGCCGGACGCGGAAACGCTGCTCCTGAACGACAACGCACCCGCTGCGTCGTCGGACGATGAAGTCGAGGAGGAAGCGGAAGTCGCGCTGTCCACCGTCGATTCGGAATTCGGCCGCACGACCGATCCGGTCCGGATGTACATGCGCGAAATGGGCACGGTCGAGCTGCTCACGCGCGAAGGCGAAATCGAGATCGCGAAGCGGATCGAGGACGGCCTGCGCCACATGGTGATGGCCATCTCCGCGTGCCCGACGACGATCGCCGACATCCTCGCGATGGCCGAACGCGTCGCGAACGAAGAGATCCGCGTCGACGAACTCGTCGACGGCCTGCTCGATCCGAATGCGTCGGACTCCGCCGATACCGACGGTTTCTCCGCGAAGGAAGCGGAAGCGATCGAGAACGAGGACGAGGAAGCCGAAGAGGAAGAGGAAGAAGAGGAAGAGGAGGAAGACGACGGTGCCGCGCAGGCATCGGCGAACGCCGCCCAGCTCGAAGCCCTCAAGCGCGCATCGCTCGAGAAGTTCTCGCAGATCAGCGAGTGGTTCGACAAGATGCGCCGCGCGTTCGAAAAGGAAGGCTACAAGTCGAAGGCCTACCTGAAGGCGCAGGAAACGATCCAGACCGAACTGATGACGATCCGCTTCACCGCGCGTACCGTCGAGCGCCTGTGCGACACGCTGCGTGCGCAGGTGGACGAAGTGCGTCAGGTCGAACGTCAGATCCTGCACATCGTCGTCGACAAGTGCGGCATGCCGCGCTCGGAATTCATCGCACGCTTCCCGGGCAACGAGACCGATCTCGACTGGGCCGAGAAGATCACCGCCGAAGGCCATTCGTACAGCGCGGTGCTGTCGCGTAACGTCCCGGCGATCCGCGAACAGCAGCAGCGCCTGCTCGACCTGCAGGCGCGTGTCGTGCTGCCGCTGAAGGACCTGAAGGAAACCAACCGCCAGATGGCGGCCGGCGAACTGAAGGCGCGCCAGGCGAAGCGCGAAATGACCGAGGCGAACCTGCGTCTCGTGATCTCGATCGCGAAGAAGTACACGAATCGCGGCCTGCAGTTCCTGGACCTGATCCAGGAAGGCAACATCGGCCTGATGAAGGCGGTGGACAAGTTCGAATACCGTCGTGGCTACAAGTTCTCGACTTACGCGACGTGGTGGATCCGTCAGGCCATCACGCGTTCGATCGCGGACCAGGCGCGCACGATCCGTATTCCGGTTCACATGATCGAAACGATCAACAAGATGAACCGCATCTCGCGGCAGATCCTGCAGGAAACCGGTCTCGAGCCGGATCCGGCAACGCTCGCCGAGAAGATGGAGATGCCGGAAGACAAGATCCGCAAGATCATGAAGATCGCGAAGGAGCCGATCTCGATGGAAACGCCGATCGGCGACGACGACGATTCCCATCTCGGCGACTTCATCGAGGACAACAACACGGTCGCGCCGGCGGATGCAGCGCTGCATGCCAGCATGCGCGACGTCGTGAAGGATGTGCTCGATTCGCTGACGCCGCGCGAGGCGAAGGTGCTGCGGATGCGTTTCGGTATCGAGATGAGCACCGACCACACGCTCGAGGAAGTCGGCAAGCAGTTCGACGTCACCCGCGAGCGGATCCGTCAGATCGAGGCCAAGGCGCTGCGCAAGCTGCGTCACCCGAGCCGTTCCGACAAGCTGAAGTCGTTCCTCGAAGGGAACTGATTTCCAGCGTCTCTCCTGCGAACGCCGCCGGCATCCGCGTGATGCCGGTGGCGTTTGTCTCCTTTGTTGTTACAATGCCGGCCCGGCTTCGTTGCCGGGGTCGCGTGTAGCACGCGTCGTCATTCACCGGGGCTTGTAGCTCAGCGGTTAGAGCAGTCGACTCATAATCGATTGGTCGCGGGTTCGAACCCCGCCGGGCCCACCAGATTCGCTTCCAACGTTGTCCGAGGAAGTCTCGAAACCCGCGATGCCATAAGGCTTCGCGGGTTTTTTGTTTCCTGCGGTGTCCAGGGGATTCCATGGACAGTGACAGGGCAAGCGAGGGCGGCCGGTGGATTTTTCCCGTTATCTGTTGCCCCCGGACCTGTGCCAGCTTCGCGAATCGCCGTGAGTCCGGTGCGGCCATGCTCGGCGCCCGAGCGACGGCTATCGGACGATAGGGCCGTCCGTGGCGTGACGGATTGGCCCCGAGGCGGCGCCTAGAAATCCGAGCGCACCGTCAACATCACGTTGCGCGCGTCGCCGAATACGCTGTAATAGGTGCTGGGCGGACGAATGTAGTACCTGCGATTGAACACGTTATTCAATTGCAGCGACGCCGTCACGTGCTTGTTGAAACGATATCCCGCTTGTGCGTCGAAAACCGCATAGCCACCCTGTTCGACGCCACGCGAAATACGCGTTTGCGCGAGCATGCCGCCCCCGATCGAGAATCCGCGTAACGGGCCTTGCGAGAGCGTATATCGGGTCCACAGCTTGAACAGATGCTTCGGATCTGTGCCGTCGGTGAGATCGGGCGAATCGTTCTCGTAGTGGGCGTTCAGATACGTGTAGCCAGCATAGAGATTCCAGTCCGGCGTCGGCTGGCCGGTGAGTTCGAGTTCGATACCCTGATTGCGTGCCTTGCCTGCGGATACGTAATAGAACTGATGGGCAGGATCGGCAACGGCACGGTTGTCGTCGTTGATGCGGAACAGCGCGGCGTTCGCATTCAGGCGGCCATCGAGCAGGCTGCTTTTCATGCCCACTTCATACTGCTCTCCCGAGCGCGGCGGCAGGCCCGGCCCCGAGTACGTGCCTTGCGTTTGCGCATCGAGGAAACGCGCATAGTTGGCATAGGCCGTCAGCGACGGCACGATGTCCCACAGCAAGCCGGCGGACGGCAGGAAGCGATGATTGACCTGCGCGTTGGTCGTCCAGTCCGCGACGCTCGGCAACGTCGACTGCGTGCGGTCTTGCAGGAACGCCTCGCGGCCGCCGAGCACGAGCGTCAGCGGCGCGGCGAGCTTGATGCGCGCCTGCGCATAGACGCCGTATTGCACGGTGCGGTGATTGGTGCCGAACGTGTACGGTACGTCCACGGCGGGTACCGCATTGGGATCGTAGAGACTGTAGGCGCCCCCGTACGGGCCGCTCAACGCGCGGTAACCCGACTGCGCGCCCGAGGTCATCACCGCGTAGTTCGCGCCGATGGTCAGCGTATGCGTTTGCCCCCAGAGGCAGACCGGGCCGGACACATTGGTGTCCGCGCCGAACCAGTCGTAGCTCGTGCGCTGCCGCTGGTCTCCGAAACGCGCGAGGCCGTTTGCGGTTGCGCCGGGGCCGGAGTACGCGTAGTAGGCCTTGGAGAGTTCGTGGCGGTAGAACAGCGTGGTCGAGGCTTGCCACGCGCTTTCGAACCGATGCACGAGGTTGGCGTTGACCTCTTGCAACGAGGTGTACGCGTAGTTCCAGCTCGGGCTGAAGTTCCGCGTATATTCGCTCGGCACGCGCCCGGTGAGCGCGGTACGCGTGCTGTTCAGCACGCCGCCCGCACCGTAATCGATGCCGGAAATCGGCGAGACCTGATAGCCGCCCGAGAGCGACAGCGTCGTGCGCGGCGTGAGGTCCCAATCGAGCGCACCATAGGCCATCGCCTCCTTGCTGCGCGTGCGCTCGATGGATTGCATACCGGTGCTGCCCACGAGAACGGCACGTCCGCGCAGCGTGCCGTCCTTGTTCAGCGGCCCGGTGACGTCGATCATCTGGCGCACGCTGCCGAACGAATCGACCTGTGTTTCCGTGGCGAGGTGGAACTGATCCTGTGGGCGCTTGCGCACGAGATTGACGACGCCGCCCGGCTCACCCATGCCATCGATCGAGCCTGCCGGGCCGCGCAGGATTTCGACGCGGTCGTACATCGCCAGATCGAATTGCAACTGGTACTGCAGGCCGCTCAGTGTCGGGACCCCGTCGAATTCAATGCCGAGCTGCGAGCCGCGCGCGCGGAAGTACGCGGTACCGTCGCCGTAGTCGATCGAACTGACGCCGGTCACGGAGCGCAACGCCTGCTGGATGGTCGTGACGTTCTGGTCGTCCATCCGCTCGCGCGTGAGCACCGAGACCGAGTTCGGCGTCTCCTTGATCGATTGCGCGACTTTTCCGCCGATGGTGGCCCACTTCGCAGCGTAGCTGCCGCTGCCTTCGGTGGTCGCATCGGCGTCCCTTGTGCCCACCACCGTCAAGGCGGGCAGCATGTCGCCGGCCGGGGCCGGCGTGCCTTGCGCGTGCGCCCACGAGGAGGCGAGGCACAGCGCCGAAAAGGCGAGCGGGGCACCGCTGCATCGTCCCGTCGTCGCGCGCCGTGCGCGCGGGTGGTCTATTCTCGTTGTCATGGTTGATCATCCCGATGTTGAAAAATGTCGAACTGCTTCCTCCCGCCAGCGGCGGGTTGAAAAATGGGGGGACGATCGTTATCGACGGGCATCTGAGATGCCTCGTCTATCTGTAAATCAATGCACTACTGAATAACTTCCGGACCGACATCGTGGTCGATCCCGCGACCCGTGACGCAATTACCGCCGCAACCCGCGCAGCATCACGAGCGCGACGAGCCACGGTCCGCCGAGCAGCGTGGCGACGAGGCCGGTCGCGATTTCCTGCGGAAAAGCGATCTGCCGCCCGAGCCAGTCCGCCGTCACCATCAGCAGCGCGCCGAGCGTTGCGGCCAGATAAAGCTGCGGCACGGGGCGGCGCGCACCGGAAAACCGAGCGATATGCGGCGCGATCAGCCCGACGAACGACAACGGCCCGACAATCACGGTAGCCGCCGCCGTTGACATGGCCGCCAGCAGCAGCAACGCGAAGCGCGCGCGACCCACGGGCACGCCGACGCTCGCCGCGACGTCGGTGCCGAGCGCAAGAGCGGCGAGCCAGCGTCTGGTCAGCGGTGCAACGGCGAGCGTCAGGAGCGCCAGTGCCGCGACGCTCCAGGCGATGTCGGGCGCGACGTAGTAGGTGGATCCGATCAGCAGATCGACGAGCACGCCCGCGCGCGGATCGCCGCTTGACATCAGCGCGCCGACTACCGCGTTGAACAGCGCACTGATCGACAGCCCGACGAGCAGCAGGCGCTCGGGCGCGAATCGCGCGCGCCGTCCGAACCAGACGAGCAGCACCAACGTCGCGAACGTGCCGGCCACGCACCCTGCCACCAGTGCGGCGGGAACAAGGTGGTGACTGAGAAACAGTACGGCAACCATGCCGAACATGCCGCCGGAACCCACGCCGAGCACGTCGGGACTCGCCATCGGATTCGCGCTCATGCGTTGCAGCAGTGTTCCCGCGACGGCGAGCAGAGCGCCCGCCGCCAGCGCCGCGACGAGGTGGGGTACGCGCCAGAACAGCAGGCTTTCGATTTGCGTGAGCGTGGCGACGCTCGCGCCGGCGGGGCCGCGAGAGACCGCCAGCGACAGCACGCATGCGAGCGGTAGCAGCATGACCCACGCCAGCGCCATCGCGCGAGGCGCGCGACGCTCATGCCGGGGGGCTGCTGCAGTATGCGCATCGGGCCGCGTGCGCAAACGCGGCAGCAACCCGACGAGCAGCGGCACGCCTACGATCGCGGTCGCGCTTCCGGTCGCGATCACGTGCGCGGAAAACATGTCGGCCCGCGCGGCCGTGCGCACGATTTCATCGGTGAGCCACAGCAGCGCCGCGCCGGTGAGCGGTGACCACACGAGCCGCGCGCGCAATTGCCGCGCGCCGGCCAGGCGGGCCAGCAACGGCGCGGCCAGGCCGATGAAGCCGATGACGCCCACTTCGGCGACCACGAACGCCGTGAGCGCGACCGCGACGAACAACGCAGCGCCGCGCACCCATCCGACCGCGACACCAAGATGGCGCGCCGTCGTGTCGCCTGCGTCGAACAGACTCAGCGGACGATAGAGCAGTGCGGCGGCGCCCGCGCAGGCGGCGAGCTGCATGCCCAGATGCAGCGTCGGTTGCCAGCCGTTCTGGTCGAGCGCGCCGCCCCCCCAGATCTGCAAGCCTGCAAGCCGGTCGAAATGCACCACCGAGATCGCGAGACTGATCGCGCCGCAGTACAGGTTCACGACCATGCCGCCGAGGATCACGCCGAGCGGCGACATACGTTGCGCCCATGCCAGCGCGAACACGACGAGCATCGCGGCCGCGCCGCCCGCCAGCGCCAGCGTGCTTCGACCCATGGCCAACCAGCCGGGCATCCAGATCGTCGCGACAGACAGCGTGAGATACGCGCCGGGGAACACCCCGAGCGTCATGGGTTCCGCGAGCGGATTGCGCAGCACCTGTTGCATCAGCGCGCCCGCGAGACCGAGTGCGGCGCCGCACAGCAGGGTCATCGCGACGCGCGGCAGCAGGCTGTAGTGGACGAGCAGGGCCCCCACGTCCTGCGTGTCTGCGGTGGCCGCGAGCGCGCGCCACAAGGATGCGCTCGCCAGTGCGCGATGCACGTCCGTGGCGGTGAGGCACGCGGCGAGTACGGCCATGGCGCCGACCAGCGCCAGGCGCCGATCGCTTGTCCGCGCGATGCGTCCGGCCAGCACGAGATTACGCAAGGCCGCCTCCGCCTTGCTCCAGTGTGGCCAGTGCGATCGAGACGGCCGCGGCGAAGCGGTGCATCGACACCAGTCCGCCGAAGGCCGCGATCACCGGCAGGACTGCGACGCGTTTCTCGCGCACGGCAGGCAGCGCACGCCACAACGGGCTCTCGTTCAGCGCGGCACGCACGGCGGCGCGCAGCGGACCGATCAGCAGGATGTCCGCGTGCGGGACATCGAACAGGCGTTCCAGCGAGACGGCGGCCGAGCCGGTGACGGAGGTGCGCCACGGCGTGGCGACCGTTCGGCTCGCCGCGTCGCGAGGATGGGCGGCATTGTCGACACCGATGCGCGCGAGCACGTCGTCGAACAGACTACCCGTGCCATAGACGCGAAAATGTCGCTCGTCGAGTGCTTCGGCGACGATCACGGCTCGCGCCGGGTGAGCCCCGGTGTTCGCGATCCGGGTGGCCACCGACGCGAATTCCCGTTGCGCGGCGGCGATCAGCTCGGTGGCGCGTAGCGGCGCATCGATCGCTCGCCCCATCGCGGATGTTTCGTCGCAGAGCACCTCGAGAGGCCGTGCAGCGCTCATGTATGTGCCGAGCGTGAGCGTCGGCGCGATGCGTCGCAGCGGCGTCATCAACGCGGCATGCGCCGGCGTGACGATGATGAGATCCGGCGCGAGCGCGAGCAGCACCTCGAAATTCGGCTGATAGAGCAGGCCGACATCGGCGACGCCGGGCGGCAACGGCGGCGTCACGATGCCGCTCGCATACCAGTCGGGCAATGGAATGCCGACGGGCGCGCGCCCGAGTGCGAGCAGCGTTTCCGTGAGTTCCCAGTTGAGCACCACGATGCGATGCGGGAACCGCGTGACCGCGGCAGCGACGCATGGCGCGGAGAACCATGGGCCTGAGCCGGCGAGCGCGGTGAGCGCGACGAGCAGTTGCCGGCGGCGCGGATTCGCAACGAGCAGGTTCATGCCGGAAACCCCAGGCGCCGCCCGCTGACCGGATCGGCACTCACGCGCATCGGCACGCCGTAGATCGATTCGAGGTGCACCGGGTTCATGATGTCGGCGGCGCGCTCGCGCATCAGCAGACGGCCCTCGCGCAGCGCCACGATACGGTCGCAGAACCGCGCGGCCATGTTCACGTCGTGCAGAACGACGACGGCGCTCATCGCCCTCGTCGCGCAGAGCGTGCGCACGAGTTCGAGCACGGAGAGCTGATGGTTGAGGTCGAGCGCCGACGTCGGTTCGTCGAGCAGCATGCAGCGGCAGTCCTGTGCGACCAGCATCGCCAGCCATGCACGCTGACGCTCGCCGCCCGACAGGACGTCGACGGGACGATCGGCGTGACGGAGCACATCCGCTGCACGCATCGCGCGCTCGACGTGCGCGGCGTCTTCTTCCCCGAAGCGACCGAGTGCGCCATGCCACGGATAACGCCCGAGGGCGACCAGTTCGTGCACGGTCATACCGTCGGTGGGCGGCGTCTGCTGCGGTAAATACGCGACCTGACGCGCGAACTGGCGTGCGCCCCAGCCGGCGAGCGGCTTGCCCGCGTAGCGAATCGTGCCGGCAGTGGGGGCGAGCTGACGAGCGAGCAATTTGACGAGCGTGGATTTGCCCGAACCGTTGTGCCCGACCAGTCCGGTCACGCATGCGGGTTCGAGCGCGAGATCGATCGATTGCAGCAGGGGACGGCCGCTGGCGACGTACGACACGCGTTCGAGCGAGAACGTCGCGGCAGGGCCGGTGTTGCCGCATGCGGAGCGGGCTGCTTCGTCGCGCACGATTGGGCTCATGCCGCGCTCGCCATGTCGTTGCCGCCCGTACGCCGCGCATGGTCCGTGTCGGCGGTAATCGCGGCGATTCGCCCGTTCTCGAGCTTGACGAGCCGGTCGGCAAGATCGAAGTAGCGATCGTCGTGCGTGATGACCAGCACGGTCTTGCCGTTCGCCTTCAGCGCGGGCAACAGCGTGCGATAGAACACGTCCTTGAAGGCCGGGTCCTGATCGGCCGCCCATTCGTCGAAGACATAGAACGGTCGATCCTCCAGGAATGCGACCAGCAGCGCGAGGCGTTTGCGCTGACCTTGCGAAAGGGCGAGCGTGGAGAACGTGCCGTGCTCGATGCGCACCTTGTGGTCGAGTTGCAGCGCGACGAGCAACGTACGTGCCATCCCTTCGCGTTCGCCGGTCAGGCCGAGCAGCGAATCGAACAGATGGAAATCGCTGAAGACCACCGAAAAACGCTGTCGATACGCGGCGCGCGTCGCGTCGTCCACGGCGACGCCGTCGACGAGCAGACGGCCGCGCTCGGGCGCGTAAAGGCCGACGAGCAGCTTCGCGAGCGTGGTCTTGCCGCTGCCGTTGCCGCCGACGAGATACACGAGTTCCCCCGCGTCGAAGGTCAGATCGATGGGCCCGAGCGTGAACAGGCCATCGTCGCTTTCGCGCACATAACGATGTTCGACACCCTCGAACACGATGCGCGAGAATCCCTCGGCCGGGGCCGGTGCGGTGGCGGAATCGGCGTGATTGCCTGGTTCGGCCGGCAGCGCCGCCTCGAGCTCGCCGATGCGCTCGAACGCAACGCGTGCCGAGTTGAGCGACGGCAGCGCCGCGAGCAGCCCTTCGACCGGCATGATCAGATAGAGGAACACGAGCGCGTAGCCCGACATGACGTGCGCGTCGGCGCCGAACAGATGCGCGAGCACGAAAGTCGTCAGGCCGACGAAGCCGAACAGCAGCAAATTTCCCCAGCTTGCCGCGAGCGCGTGCAGCACATAACCGCGCGTGCGCTGCACGCGCACCGCCTCCACGTGCGGTGCGAGCTCGCTACAGACGAACGCGTTCGCACGCGCGCGATGCAGCTTGAGTTCCTTGGCGCCGTCGAACAACGCGCGAAACCGGTTCAGCAGCTTGTCCTCGCGGTCGCGCGATGCGCGCAGATGACGCAGCGCGCGGGTGCTCACCAGCTGCGTGCCGAGCGTGCCTGCCCCGAGCACGCCCAATGCGACCGCCAGGATCGGCAGCGACAGCATGCCGAGGTACGCGAGACACCCGACGATCACGGCGCCCTGCATCGCCATGGAGGGCAGGCTCACGAAGAACACGACGATGCTGTCGAGATCCTGGGTCAGCGCGCCCATCGCGCGGGCCGCGCCGCAGCGCTCCAGATCGCGGAACGACGCGGCGGTAATGCGGCCGATCGTCTGCATGCGCAGTTGCGCCTTGACGCGTTGACCGAGATACATGAATAGCGCCTGCGAGCCGATGCGCGTCACGAGTACCAGCGCGGCGAGCAGCACGAAGCGCATGCCCAGGTGCATCAGTTGTGCGCCCGACGCTTGCAACGCCTGATTGATGAGGGCCACGAGCGCCGCGTTCGCGAAGCCGCTCGCGAGACTCGCGAGCAACGCGACCGGCAGCAGCCAGCGTGAGTAGCGGATCAATGAGGCAATCAGAGGCATAAGTGGCGGAAGGTTCGTGCGGACGTGCAAGCTGCATGTGTCGTGTCTCATACATGAGAATGAGACGTATTAAATATGTCGGACGGGATTTGGCCGTGACCATTGATGGATAAGGAGATTAATGCCTCAAGCCGCCGAAAGGTAGACACTCGATATCGATTTTTTGACAAAATTTGGTGAATTTGAAATATCATGGCTCACCTCCTTTCGACCGTCTCCGATGAAGGCCTTCCTGCTCAAGCGCTATCCGCTGGCGCGGGTGCCGCTGCCGCGCGAAGTGGCCGCCACCCTCGTGAATTACCGTCAAGGCGAACGCGTTGCCTGGCATCAGCATCGTCATGGCCAGCTCGTCTTTGCAGCCAAGGGCGTCGTCCGCGTGCTCACACCGGCCCGCACATGGACACTCCCGCCGTCGCGGGCGGTGTGGCTGCCGTCGGACGTCGATCACGAACTGCACGCCGTGGGCGACACCGCGCTATGCAGCGTCTATGTGGAGCCCGAGGTGTTTCCGTGGTCCTGGGAAGAACCGGCGGTCATCGCCGTGTCGGTGTTGCTGCGGGAGCTCGCGCTCACGGTGGTCGACGGGGCGGATACTTATACGGCCACGAGCCGCGCCGGGCTGGCCGCGTCGTTGCTGATGAAAGTGCTCGCGGAAACGCCGAGCCTCGCCGAGCCTGGTGTGCCCTTGCCACGCGACGAACGCCTGCTCAAGCTGTGCGAGCACATGATGAACGACCCCGCGAGCGATCTCACGCTGGACTTCTGGGGCGAGCAATTCGGCGCCAGCGGCCGTACGCTCGCGCGCCGGCTGCATGCCGAGACGGGGCTGACGTTCGTGGCCTGGCGGCAGCAGATGCGTGTCGCGGAAGCGATCACGCGCCTCGCGCTCGGCCAGTCGGTTGCACAGGTGGCGAAGGATCTCGGGTATCGCAGCGCGAGCGCGTTCATCGTCATGTTCCGGCGGATCACCGGCGAATCGCCGCAGCGATATCTCGCGGCAGGTTGAGCGGCATGATTCGGACGGTCGGCGGTTCGGCGACATGACCGGCGGAAAACACGGAAATGGTGCAGTACCGATCGCAATCGAAGTATGCTGTGGCGCGGCACGGCCCGTGCGCGATACGCGTCGCGCAACGGACGGCCGACCCGCGCCGTGAGTCATCCGGCGACCAGAAAAACAGACTTCGCCGGGAGTGGGGACGGTCATCATGACCATGCTGCGTTCGTGGGGTGCGATTCTTTCGTTGCTGGCGCTCGTTGCGTGCGCCAGCCTTCCGCCGCAGGCCGATCGCGCGCCGACGCATGCGTTCACCGATACGGAACACACTCGCCTGGGCGCGGCGTTCCAGCAGCAGGCCAGCGCCCATCCCGGGCAGGATGCGTTCCATCTGCTGACCGATCCGGTCGATGCGCTGGATGCGCGCGTGCTGCTGGCCGACCGGGCCGACCGGTCGCTGGATCTTCAGTACTACATCTGGCACGACGACCTGACCGGACATGAACTGGCCGATGCGGTCATTCGCGCGGCCGATCGTGGCGTGCGCGTGCGCGCGCTGCTCGACGATCTCGGCACGAACGCGGACGACCGCAAGCTGCTCGAGATCAGTTCGCATCCGAACATCGAGATCCGGTTGTTCAATCCGGTGGCCACGCGCCGGTTCAAGAAGATCGGCACGGTGTTCGAGTTCGCGCGCGTCAACCGGCGCATGCACAACAAGGCGATGATCGCGGACAACCAGGTGGCGATCGTCGGTGGCCGCAATATCGGCGACGAGTACTTCGGCGCATCGTCGATGCTGGAGTTCGGCGATCTCGACGTCGTCGTCCACGGTCCGGCCGTGAAGGACATCTCGACCGAATTCGATACGTTCTGGAATTCTCCGTACGCGTATCCGATCGATGCGCTGGTCGGGCACGATGCGGCGCCGGGCGGGCTCGATCGCGAGCGCGAACGGCTGCGCGACTACCTGCGGGCGATGGAGGACAATCCGTACGTGCTCGAGGCCCGGCAGCGGCTCGACCAGATCGTGCATGGGCAGGGCACGGAACTGTCGTGGGGGCACGCGACGGTGCTGTACGACGATCCGTCGAAGATCGCGCATGCGCCGAAGGACGCCGACGGACACCTGATGCCGCAGCTGCGTGCGCTTGCATTGCAGCCTCGGCACGACCTGCTGATCGTGTCGCCGTATTTCGTGCCGGGCAAGGAGGCCGTCGAACGATTGCGGGCGCTCACGGCGCGCGGCGTGCGCGTGACGGTGCTGACCAACTCGCTTGCGTCGACCGACGTGGCGGCCGTGCATGCCGGCTACCGGCATTATCGAAGCGATCTGGTGAAGGCCGGCGTGCGGCTCTACGAGCGGCGGCCGTCGGGCGACAAGAGCATTTCGAAGCAGGTCATCATCGGCTCGTCGCGCGCGTCGCTGCACGCAAAGACCTACGTGTTCGATCACACGAGCATTTTCATCGGATCGATGAATCTCGATCCGCGCTCGTTGAACCTCAATACGGAGATCGGCGTTTACTGCGAGAGCCCGGCGATTGCGTCCCAGGTGGCGAACGATCTCGAAGCGCGACTCGACCGGATCGCGTGGCGTGTCGAGTCGCGCACCGATGCGGCCGGGCAGGGGCGGCTCAAGTGGATCCAGACCGATGCGGACGGGAAGGTCACCGAGATCGATCACGAGCCGGAGGTTTCAGCGGCGCGACGAATGGAAGTCTGGTTTCTGGGGTTGTTTCCGATCGAATCGCAACTGTGAGCGCCGCTCAGCGGCGCGGGCGGCCGAATCGTTCGATGACGGCCGCGAACTGCGTCGTCGCCGTTTCGATCGTCGCGTCGTCCAGCCCGGAATAGCCGAGCACGAAGCCGTTGTACGCGCGGCCCTCGCCGACGCGATAGCTGCTCAGCGGCTGCAGCAGCAGGCCATGCGCGGAGGCGGCGCGCGCGACTTCGGCGTCGTGCAGCGGCGCCGCGAGATCCGCCGACAGATGCATGCCGCCCGGGCTGTCACGCACGCTCAACACGGTGCCGAGGTGGCGCGCGAGGGCCGCCTCGAGGCGGCTGCGCCGGTCGGCATAACGCGACTTCATCGTGCGCAGATGCCGTGCAAAGAGGCCGGTGTCGATGAATTCGGCCATCGCGAGCTGATCGGCCGAATGACCGCGATGGACGAGCTCGCGCAGCGTCCGGGTGAAGCGCTCGACGAGGGCCGGCGGCACGACCATGAAGCCGAGCCGAAGCGCCGGAAACATCGTCTTGCTGAACGTGCCGAGATAGCAGACCGGCGCGTCGGGATGCAGGCCCTGTATCGCGGGCAGCGGCTGGCCGCCGTGACGGAACTCGCTGTCGTAGTCGTCCTCGATGATCCATGCCCCGCACGCGCGTGCATGCTCGACGAGCGTTGCACGCCGTTCCGGGCTCATCAGCGCGCCGAGCGGGTATTGATGCGAGGGCGTCGTATAGATCAGCCGGGGCGGCTGGTTACGCCACTGCTCGTCGGTGGGCGCCATCCCTTCGTGATCGACCTCGATCGGCACGAGATTCAGGCCGGTCGACCGGAAGGCCGTCCGGGCGCCGTTGTAGCAGGGATTCTCGAGCCAGCCGTATTCGCCGGGATTCGCAAGCATGCGCGCGCACAATTCGAGGCTGCCTTGCGTGCCGTCGGTGATGAATACCTGGCCCGTGTCGCAGCGCACGCCGCGCGACACGCGGATGTAGGCGGCCACCGCGCGCCTGAGTTCGGGCAGCCCTTCGACCGGGCCATACGCGAGCTGCGCGGGCTTGATGGTTTTCCACGTACGCTCGATGCAACGACGCCACTGCGCAACCGGGAATTCGTCCAGTGACGGGAGGCCGGGGACGAACGGCAGCATGCGTTCGGGCTCGGGATCGGCGCTCTCCAGCCCGTGCACGCGCGCCGACAGTTGCACTGACGGCGAGCCGTCGTCATGCGTGGCGCCTGCCCGGCCGCATCCGTCCCATAGCGTGATCGTGCCGTTGCGCGTGGCGGCCACGAAGCCTTCTTCCGCCAGGCGCTCGTACGCATAGACCGCCGAATTACGGGCAATGCCCAGCTCGGCCGCGAGCACGCGCGTCGATACGAGCCGCGTGCCGGGGGGAAGATGCCCGTCGAGCAGCAGTGCGCGCAGGCTCCGGTACAGCGCTTCCTGCTGGCTGTGTCGAGTCGTGCCGTCCTGCCGGGAGCGCGACGAGATGAGCAGCGCGAGATCCATGGGCTGGTTCCAGAAATTTCCGTTGTGCTGGTTCTTTTGAAGATGCCACGCGCATCGTATCGTTCACGTTCTTGCGATGTGCCCCGGCGCGCGGGGCGTTCCTGCGATCGTCGAGCGTATTGCACGTGCGTATTGTGATCGATTTGACGCGCGGCTGTCGACGCGCCCGGCGGCCGTACATGCGGGCGTCAACGCCTCACGATACCGATTTGATTAACTTTGTAGTCCGAATATATGAAAATCATGACCGCCATTTCTTCCTCGCCGCTGACCACCATTCGCCGCCTGTCCGAGCTGGCCAGTCACGATCGCGCGATGCTCCACCGCATCGTGGACGAGGCCTATGTCTGCCATATCGCGTTCGGCGACGGCGAGCACACGCACTGCATCCCGACCGCGCACTGGCAGTGGGGCGACGACCTTTATATTCATGGATCGAATGGCAGCCGGATGATCAAGGCGCTGTCGGCGGGCGTGCAGGCTTCGGTCGCGATCACGTTGCTCGACGGCCTCGTGCTGGCGAAGTCGGCCTTCAACCATTCGATGAATTACCGGTCCGCGGTGATCTACGGGCGGTTCGACGCGGTGGAGGACGGTGCGGAAAAACGCGCGGCGCTGGACGCCTTGATGGACAAGATCGCGCCCGGCCGCAGGCATGAAGCGCGGCCGGGCAATTCGAAGGAAATCAATGCGACCAGTGTGCTGCGGATTGCGATGGACGAAGCGGCGGTGAAAATCAGCGATTCGCTGCCGTCCGACAAGGACGAGGATCTGGCGTTTGCGGTGTGGACCGGAATACTGCCGCTGAAGACGGCGCGCGGCACGCCCGTGCATGCGGACGGCGGCGTGCCCGTGCCGGACTACGTGCGGAGCTGGGCCGATTGATCGGCGGATCGCCCGACGGCAGCGCGGCATTCGCGCTACCGTCGGCGGGACTTACCCCGGATGATGCTCGTGCGACTCATGCTGCGGGTGGGACTCGGGCGGGTGCGGATGCGGTGCCGCCGCGTGCTCGGTTGCCGGTTGCCGAGGGCGCGGTGCCGCGTGTTCCTGCAGCGGCGCTTCGGCGTGCGGCTGCATCTCCTTGCGTTGCTGCTGCTGAGCCTCGTTGCGTCGCTGGGCATCCGCGCGTTGCTGCTGCGCTTCGTTGCGTTGCTGGGCGTCCGCGTGTTGTTGCTGCGCTTCGTTACGTTGCTGGGCCTGCGCGCGTTCCTGTTGTTGCGCTTCGTTGCGTTGCTGCAGCGCTTCGCGTTGCTGCGCCGCGTTGTGCTGTTGCATTTCCTCGCGTTGTTGTTGCTGTGCTGCCGCATGATTTTCCTGCGCGGCTGCACGCTCCTGTTGCATCGCCTGCTGCCGCTCGTCGTGCGTCGTGCCGGACGGATGCTGCGCCGGTGCCACGGCATGTGGCGCATTCGCACGGTTCTGCGCGAATGCTTCTGGCGCGGGTCGCGTGCCGGGGCGCGCGTCGTTCGCGCCGAAGTGCGGCATCGTCATCGGCGCTGCGCCCGCGCGCGGCGCCATGGCCTGTCCGCGCATCGGTTCGGCACCCGGCTGTGCGGCATTGCGTTCGATCGTCGTGTTGTTGGTGGTGACGTTGCCGCCGTAGTTGTTCGTGATGCGCGTGTTGCGGATGTTGGTGATGTTGTTGATCACGGTGGTCGACTTCGTCACGTACGTGGTGTGGTTGTACACCACGGCCGGGCGCTGCCACCCGTCGTTCCACCTCGGGCCTTCCGGATGCGGTGCCCCCCAGTTCACGCCCCACGCATGCCAGCCCCAGTCGTGGTGTCCGAAGATCGCGGCGCCGACGGCGATGCCGACGCCGAACGTGATCACGCTGGCCGCCACGACTTCGCCGGTGCTGTATGCGGGCGGCCGGTAAACGTAGCCGGGGTAGGCCGATACCGGCTCGCCGTAGACGACGGTCGGGTTGTACGACGGCACGTACACGATATCCGGCTGCGCGGGCTCGATCTCGATTGCCTGCCCGGGCGGCGGCACGATCGCCGGCCCGGCGTACCCCACGGGCGCGTCGGTGGCCGGCGTATAGCCGGTCGGCGCGGCCCGCGCGACTTGCGTGACGCGTATCTGGCCGCCCGAGCGGAGATGGCCGGACGTGTGGGCGCGCTGGCGCATCACCTGGATCGCGTTCATCACGTCGGTCGGATCGTTGTAGTACGCCTGGCCGAGCGACGTGGTCCAGACCGGGTTCGACGCCATCTGCGACAGCACCGCGGGGAAGGCGGTCAGCGCCTTGACGGACGGATCCCACGGCTGCGCATCGGCGGCCGCCGCGAGTGCCTGCCCCTTCAATGCCGGATTCTGCGTGACCCAATTGTTCGCGGCGCTCACCTGGTCCGGATACGTCGCACCCGCCAGCACCAGCGCGACGAGCTTGTCGGGGAACAGCGCGATCGGCGCGACCATCTGGTAGAGCTGGTCGGCGCTCGGCGGCGTGTAGGCAACGGGTGTCGAGGCCGGCTGCGCGGCCGCGGCCGCGCTCGCGTCGCTCGCCGGTGCGGCGGGGCTGCCGTCGCCGTTCTTGTTGCAGGCCGACAGGCCGAGCAGCGACACGATGAGGGACGAAGCGATCAACGTCCTGACGGGGCGGTGTGCACGTGTGTTGTTCATGTTGTTGTCCGTTCGGTGTGGAGGCAGCGTTGGCAGGCACGCGGGCTGCGCGATCGGCTTGAGCACCGTGCCGCGATCGTCCGCGCCTGCGCCGGCGGCAGCGGCCGGCGCAGGCGGCAAGATCGTGTTCGCATGATGGAAGTCCCGCGACGAATCGTCATATTCGGTTAAACGCACGACACGCGCGGAAGTTGTCGGAGCGTTGTGTAACAGTGTGTACCTTGCGGTCCGTAAGCGGGCGGGCACCCGGCGGGTAAGGAACCTGAAAGTTGCTGGCGCAACGATTGCAAGGTCGGCGCGCGTATCGTCCCGCCCGATGCCGCTTCGCGAGCTGACGCGGAATGCAGAAAACCCGCGACGGCTTGCACCTGTCGCGGGCTTTTACGCGGTTGCGTGCGGTCCCGGGCGCGCGCAACGACGCGCACGCGGAACCGCGTCGGTCATCGGCGCATCAGCGTGCGAAGTCCGACGTGCTCTGGATGAATGTATTCAGCTTCGAGATGTTCACGCTGCCGAAGCCCGTCGTCGCGTCCCAGCCGGCCTTCGCCTTGTAGCCGTACGTGCCGCTGCCGTTGTTGCCGGACGTGACGTCGTGCAGCAACGCTGCGTTGGACGGGAAGTACTTGTAGATGCTCGACGCGGGGAAGCCGAGCGCATTGTTGTTGGCCGACTGCAGCCGCGCCCAGATGCCCGTGAAGATCGGCGCGGCGAGGCTCGTGCCGCCTTCGTTGTTCAGGTAGCCCGAGCCCCACAGCGTGTCGGAGGTCTGGCCGTTCACGACGAGAATCGCGCCGGTGCGCAGGTCGGCGTCGAAGCCGACGTCGGGCAGCGCGCGCTTGGTCGAGCCGGTCAGGGTCGACGACTGCCACGTCGGCGCGGCCTCGTACTTGCTGTACCCGCCGCCCGTCGACCACACCGTGCCCGGCTGCCAGCTCGGATCGTTCCAGACGATCTCGCTGTTGTACGCGTTGGTCGACGTATTCGTGAACAGCGTCGTGCCGCCTACGGCGATCACGTACGGCGACGTGGCCGGTTCGCTCACCGTGTAGGTCGAGCGCGACGGCGTGCCGCTCGCGCATTCGTACGCGCCGTGGTCGCCGGCCGACACGGAGAAGGTCTGCCCCTGCGCGACCGCCTGTTTGAAGATGGTGTCGTCGGTGGCCTGCGAGCCCGTGCTGTTGGCGGACGATTCGCACACGCCGAGCGACACGTTGATCACCTTCGCGACGTTGTCGGTCACGGCCTTGTTGTAGGCGGCGGTGATCGCGGTGAGCGTCATCGACGGCGCCACGTAGAACACGACCTGCTTCACGGCACCGCCTGCCGAGCCGACGATCGACTGGCTGTCGAGGTTCCATTCGACGGTGCCGTCGGTGTCGGTGTACGAACTGCCGGACGGGCCGGTCTTCACGATGGCGCTTGCGATCGTGCCGAGGCCGTTGTTCGCCGCGAACGTATTGAGGTCGCTCACCGTCTGCGACAGGTCGCCTTCGGAGATGACGCCGACGGTGGTTTGCGACGCGTTCGGCACGCCGTCGCCGCCGTAGATCGACGAGAACTCGGTCGGGTTGTGCGGCACCGCCGACGCGCCGGCCGGAATCGTCAGGTTGCTGGTGTTGCCTTGCGGCTTGCTGCCCGCACCGGTATGCATCAGCTCGACGTTCTGCAGCCCGAGCACCGCACCCACGATGTTGCCGATCGCGTTCGGCACTTGCGCGGCATCGGTATTCGCATAGACGCTGCGGCCGTTGCGCGTGAAGCGCTTGAGCGTCGTGCGGAATGCGGACTTGACGGTCGCCGCGGTGCCGGACGCGGATACCAGCAGGCGGTTCGGCGCGACCACGATGTTCACGAAACCTTCCTTGCGCAGGTGCGCGACGACGGACGCGACCTGCTGGTCGGTCGGCGCATATTGCGCGGCGAACTGCGCCGGCGTGAGGAACTGCCTGTAGTGCGGCGAGCCGGGCGTATGCAGATCGCGCAGGTACTGGTCGAGTTGCGCCTCGTTGCGCAGGTTCAAGCCGAGCACGATGTCGACCGATTCGCCGGGCGCCATCTCGATGGCCGACGCGGCGGCGGCGGCCGTGCTCGCGGCGGGCGCGCCGGCGGTACCGGCTTCGCTCTGCTGCACGAGCGGCAGGAATCCCTTGGTGCGGGTTTCCGTCCAGCCTGCCGCCGGTGCGGCATGGGCGGTCGCCATGCCGAACGAAGCGAATGCCGCGGCGGCGAGTGCGAGCTTGACGATGCGAATGTGCTTGTGTTTCTTGTCTGCAACCTGATTCATTTGAATTACCCCTCCGGTTGAACATCGAACGGCACGAACAACAACGGTCGACAGCGGTGCGGATCGTGCACCGCCGCTTGCTGCCGCATGCGTGCGGATGGCACGGACGCGACAGGGCCTTTCACCCGATCCGGAGAGATGGGTTTGCTCCGGGGGCGAAATACGGAAAACGCGATAACGGGAGGGCTGCGTCGCGCTGCGAGGCAGCCGCGCCGGACTGGATGCGGGCGGGATTGCTAGAGCAACAGTTTCGTTGTCCTGCTCATTTGATTCGATCCTTCGGCCCGCTGCCGGATGACAGCCGTCCAATGAGATGCATCGGGATATTGCATGCGCCGGTGTGCGAGAAAATCAGCCGGCGGCGAGCACTGCGGTGCGGCGGAAGCGAAAAAACGTAGAGCGGAATCGATTGCGTGGTGAGCAATCCGTCAGATTGCTTGCATCGGAAGTTATCAAGAACGAAAGCGCAGTGTCAAACTTTTTTTGATTATATGAAACAAAATTAAACCGAATAAAGCGCAATGATTTTGAAAAGATCGACGGCATTTTGTAATGCTCGAAACCGACAAGGAAGGTAATGCCGGAATCGATTCGTCGATCATTTCCGATTCGTTTCGTAATGGCCGGTTGCTATCGAGGAAACGCTCGAATGGCCGGCGGGTGCCGCGGAAGGTCGAATTCGAGAACGGCATTGCCGCGGGGCGAGGCGAGATGGCGCAACTGCCCGCCGTGCGCCTGGACGATCGCGCGCGCGACGAACACGCCGAGCCCGGATTCGACGAATCGTCGCGAACCTTCGTCTTCGATCCGGACGACGGCGCCCGCGGCGCGATCTTCGACGAAGAGCTTCAGCGTGGCCGGCGCGGAATGGCACCGCAGGTCGTCGAGCAGCGCGAGAACGGCCTGCCGGATGCGCGCGCCGTCGCAGGTCACGACGGTTGCGTCGGTCGTCAGATCGATGACGAACCCCGCTTCACGAAACGCTTCGCGGACCGAATCGATGGCACCGGCGATTTCGCGGTCGAGCGCCGTCGAGCACAGGTCGAGCGTCAACCCCTCCGGCCGTTCGGCAACCTGAAGGTCGTCGACGAACCGGAACAGGTCGTCGACATGGTGAAGCAGCGCGTCGCTTGACGATGCGTCGGCTTCGTCGACGAGCCCCTTGATGGCTTCGAGCCGGGTTTCGAGTGCCCGGAGATGTTTCAGTTGATGGGTCATCGCATTGAAGTCCTCGATGAAGCGCGACAGGCCGGACATGCAGCCGTCGCGGGAAATCGCACGCGCCGACCGATCGCCGGCGGCGATGCGGGCGGTGTCGGCGGCCATCGCGTCGGGTGCCGCGAGCGTACGGCGCATCTGCCGGAACAGGTCGAACGCGGCGGCCAGCAGGCACACGAACAGCACCGTCGCGAGCATCAGGTAAGTGGACGCGCTGCCGGTCATCGTGCCAGCCGCTGCATCGTGCGGGAATGCCGCCGGGTGACGCGACGCGTAAAGCAGGAAGGCAACGGTGCAGGCGGTCAGCACGGCGACGATTGCGTCCAGGCCGATCGCCTGTCCGATTTGCCGGCCGGGCTTCGCCGGCAACGTCACTGCAGGCCCCGCAGCCGGTAGCCGACACCGCGCATCACTTCGGGCATGCCCGGTGCGCCGGCCTGTTCGAGCTTCTTGCGCAGCCGGCAGATGTGGCTGTCGACCGTGCGCTCCAGCGCGCTCACGTCGGCCATGCACGCATCGAGCAGTTCGCCGCGCGTGAACACGCGGCTCGGCGATCGCGCCATGTGAGCGAGCAGCCGGAATTCCGTCAGCGTCAGCGTGATCGGTATCTCGGCGGAATCCGTCCGCACGCGGGCCAGATAGCTGTCGGTGTCGATCTCCAGGTCGCCGACGCGCAACATGAGCGCAGCCGGTGGCGCGGCCGACCGGCGCAGGATCGCGCGCAGCCGCGCGACGACTTCGGCCGGGTTGAACGGCTTGACGATGTAGTCGTCCGCGCCGGCGTGCAGCGCCTGCAGCCGGTCGAGGTCGCGGTCGAACGCGGTGAGGACGACGACGGGCGTGTTGCCGCGCCGCCGCAGCTCGGTGAGCACGTTCCAGCCGTTTTCCCGCGGCATCTTCACGTCGAGCAGGATCAGGTCGGGCTTCAGGTGCGGCTGTACGTCGAGCACCGCTTGCCCGTCGGCGACGCGGTAGGTGCGAAAGCCGTCGTGCGTCAGGTATGCATCGAGGATGTCGGAGATATCGGGTTCGTCTTCTGCAATCAGTATCAGGGAATTCGTCATGGGGTTCGCCGTGCGATGTCGAACAATCGGGGCAGCCCGTTGCCGGGCCGGATCGCGCCGTTCCGTCCCGCTGCCGCGCGGGATGGAGCGGCGCCGTTCGTTCAGTTCTGCACCACGCTCGCCGACGGTGCGACGTCCTTGTCCGTCAGGCCGCCGCCGAGCGCCTTGTACAGTGCAACGGCGTTGCCGAGCTCGCTGCGACGCAGGTCGAGCAGCGCCTGCCGTGCCGAGTAGAGCTGCCGCTGCGAGTCGAGCAGTTCCAGCCGCCCCTCGACACCCGCGCGATAGCGCAGGTTCGACAGGTCGGTGCGGCGCTCGGCCGAGCCGACCACGCGCGTCTGCGCGTCGATCTGCCGTCCGAAGGTCTCGCGCCCGGCGATACCGTCGGCTACTTCGCGGAACGCGGTCTGGATCGAGCGTTCGTACTCGGCGACGGCACTCGACTTGCGCACTTCCGCGAGACGCAGCTCGGCGCGCAGGCGCCCGCCCTGGAAGATCGGCACCGTGACCTGCGGCGCGAAGCTCCACGTGCGTTGTCCGCCGTCGAACAGGCTGCCCATCGCCGGGCTGAGGAAGCCGATCGACGACGTCAGCGACAGGCGCGGGAAGAACGCTGCGCGTGCGGCGCCGATATCGGCATTGGCGGCGACGAGATTCTGTTCGGCTTGCTGGATATCAGGACGACGGAACAGCAGTTCGGACGGCAGCCCGGCCGGCAGTTGCGTCATCACCGGTTGCTGCTGAAGCGGCACCGGCTCCGGCAGATCCTTCGGCAAATCGGTGCCGACCAGCAGGCGCAATGCGTTGCGTGCCTGCTCGACGGCGCGCGTGCGCGCTTCGAGATCGGCCGTGGCGCTCGCGACCTGGCCTTCGGCCTGTGCGATGTCGACGCCGCTCGCCTGATGCGCATCCTTCAGGCGGCGCGCGAGGTCGAGCGACTGTCGCCAGTCGGCGAGGGTGCGCTCGGACAACTGGCGTTGCTCCTGCGCGAGGCGTTCCGCGAAGTACGCGTCCGCGACGCCGCCGACCAGCGAGATCTGCACCGCGCGGCGGCCGTGATCGGTTGCGAGGTAGCGCGCAAACGCCGCATCCGACTGCGACTTCACGCGACCGAACAGGTCGATCTCGAACGCGCTGATGCCGACGTTCACGCCGTACTGGTTCTGCGTCGTGCCGAACAGCGGCGGACTCGACTGCGTGTCGTCCGACGTACGCTGGCGCGTGAAGCTCGCGCCGGCGCCGATCGACGGCAGGCGCGCGGAACGCTGGACGCCGTACTGCGCTTCGGCGGCCTCGACGTTCAGCGCCGCGACGCGCAGGTCGCGGTTGTTCTCGAGCGCGAGCTCGATCAGCCGCTGCAGGCGGCGATCGCCGAACATCGTGCGCCAGCCGAGATCGGCGGCGTTGGCCTGGAGGTCGGCGGCGGCGGCGGCGGCCGTGTAGGCCGTCGGCGCCGGCATCGAGGGCTTGACCAGCGTCGGCGCGAGCGAGCAGGCCGACAGGGCGAGGACGAGGGGGAGAATGAGCAATCGCATGGCATCAACCTTCCTGTCCGTGAGTCGGGGCGGCCGGCTGCTTGCGGGAAGCCCGCCATGCGCCGATGCGCTCCTGGATGCTCGTCACGAACACAAAGAAAACAGGGACGAAGAAAATGGCCAGCACCGTGGCGGTCACCATGCCGCCGAACACACCGGTACCGATCGCGTGCTGCGTTTCGGCGCTGGCGCCGGTCGCGATCATCAGCGGCACGACACCGAGGCCGAACGCGAGCGAGGTCATCAGGATCGGGCGCAGGCGCAGCTTCGACGCCTGCACGGCCGCTTCGACGAGCCCCTTGCCTTCCTCGCGCAGCTGCTTCGCGAATTCGACGATCAGGATGGCGTTCTTCGCGGACAAGCCGATCACGGTGATCATCCCGACCTTGAAGAACACGTCGTTCGGCATGCCGCGCAGCAGCACCGCCCCGATCGCGCCGATCAGGCCGAGCGGTACCACCAGCATCACCGACAGCGGGATCGACCAGCTTTCGTACAGCGCGGCGAGCACGAGGAACACGACGATCATCGACAGCACCATCAGCATCGGCGCCTGCGACGCCGACTGGCGTTCCTGCAGCGACTGGCCGGTCCACTCGACCGCGAAGCCCGGCGGCAGTTGCGCGGCGAGACGCTCCATCTCGGCCATGGCCGCGCCGCTCGACTGGCCCGGTGCGGCGTTGCCCGAGATCCGCGCGGACGGGTAGCCCTTGAAGCGCACCATCTGCAGCGGCGTCTCGGCCCATACCGGGCGAACCACTTCGGACAGCGGCACCATGCCGCCGGCCGCGTTGCGCACGTACAGCTTCATCACGTTGTCGATCTGCATGCGCGCCGGCGCGTCGGCCTGGATGATCACCTGCTGCATGCGGCCCGCGTTCGGGAAGTCGTTCACGTAGGTCGAACCCATCGCGGTCGACAGCGTGTCGCTGAGCGTCGTGAACGACACGCCGAGCGCTTGCGCCTTCGCACGGTCAATTTCGAGGCGGATGCTCGTGCCGGCAGGAAGGCTGTCCGGGTACACGCCCGCCACGACCTTGCTTTGCGCGGCGAGTTCGAGCAGCTTGACTTCCGCCGCCTTGAGCGCCGCCGCGCCCTGGTTGGCACGGTCTTCCAGACGCATCGAGAAGCCGGAGCTGTTGCCGAGTTCGTCGATCGCCGGCGGCAGCAGGCTCATCACCGTGCCTTCGGTCACGCCGGCCATCGCTTGCTGCGCGAGCATGCCTTCCTCGAGGGTCGACGCGCCGCCCCGGTTCTTCCAGTCCTTCATCACGGACCAGTTGATCGCCGCGTTCGGACCTTGCCCCGAGAAGCCGTAGCCGATCACGGAAATGCTCGACTGGATTGCCGGACGCGAAGCAAGATGCTTCTCCAGCGTCTCGACCACGTCGTGCGTACGTTCGGCGGTAGCGTCCGCGGGCAGCAGAAAGCTGGTGATGAAGTAACCCTGGTCCTCGTCCGGCAGGAACGACGACGGCAGGCTGCGGAAGCCGAACACCAGGGCGCCGGAGATCGCGACGAACACCAGCATCACCCGGCCCGTGCGGCCGACCAGGCGGCCGACGCGCGTCTCGTACCATTTCGTCAGGCGATCGAAGCGGCGGTTGAACCAGCCGAAGAAGCCGCGTTTCTCGTGATGGCCCGGTTCGAGCGGCTTGAGCATCGTCGCGCACAGGGCCGGCGTGAGCGTCAGCGCCAGCAGCGCCGAGAACAGGATCGACACGGCCATCGACATCGTGAACTGCTGGTAGATCACGCCGACCGAGCCGCTCGCCATCGCCATCGGCAGGAACACCGCGGTCAGCACCAGCGTGACGCCGATGATCGCGCCGGTGATTTCCTTCATCGCCTTCGAGGTCGCGTCCTTCGGCGACAATCCTTCCTCGGCCATCAGGCGCTCGACGTTCTCGACGACGACGATCGCATCGTCGACGATGATGCCGATCGCGAGCACCATGCCGAACATCGTCAGCACGTTGATCGAGAAGCCGGTCATCAGCATCACCGTGAACGTGCCGAGCATCGCGACCGGCGCGACGATGGCCGGAATCAGCGTATAGCGCACGTTCTGCAGGAACAGGTACATCACGAGGAACACGAGCACCATCGCTTCGAGCAGCGTGTGCAGCACCTTCTCGATCGAGATCTTCACGAACGGCGACGTGTCGAGCGGAATCGAGTAGGTCATGCCGGACGGCATCGACTTGCTCAGTTCGGCCATGCGCGCACGGATCGCGTCCGCGGTCTTCACCGCGTTGGCGCCCGGTGCGAGCTGCACGCCGGCGAGGGTGGCCGGCTTGTTGTTCTCGCGGCTCACGAACGTGTAGTTCTGCGAGCCGAGTTCGATGCGTGCGACGTCGCCGAGCACGACTTTCGAGCCGTCCGCGTTCGCGCGCAGCACGACCTTCGCGAACTCCTCCGGCGTCGTGAGCTGGCCCTGCGCGATGAGCGGCACTGTCACGCGCTGGCCCGGCAGCGCGGGCAGCGCACCGAGGCTGCCCGGCGCGATCTGCACGTTCTGCTGGCCGATCGCGGTCGTCAGGTCGCTCATCGACAGGCCGAAATTGATCAGTTTCTGCGGATCGACCCAGATGCGCATCGCGCGTTCGGAGCCGAACTGCAGCACCCGCCCGACACCGTCGATTCGCCGCAGTTCCTCGGACACGCTGCGCGCCATGTAGTCGGCGAGCGCTCCTTCGTCGAAGCGGCCGTTGTCGGAGCGCAGGCCGATCAGCATCAGGAAGCCGGACGACGCCGATTCGACGATCAGCCCGTTCTGGCGCACGGCCGCCGGCAGGCGCGGCTCGACCGACTTGATCTTGTTCTGCACGTCGACCTGCGCCATCTCCGGGTTGGTACCAGGCTTGAACGTCACGGTGATCTGCGCGGAGCCGGACGTATCGGCCGACGATTCGAAGTAGAGCAGGTTCCTGACGCCGGACAGTTCGCGTTCGATGAGGCTCAGCACGCCGTCGTTCATCGTCTGCGGCGTGGCGCCCGGGTAGTTCGCGGTGATCGTGACGGACGGCGGCGCGACCGACGGGTAGCGCGCGACCGGCAGTTGCGGGATCGCGATCAGCCCCGTCAGGATGATGAAGAGCGCGATCACCCACGCGAACACCGGGCGTCGGATAAAGAATTCAGCCATGACTGGTGGCTCCTCGTGACTCAGTGCGCGGACGCGGTGGTGGCCGCGTCGGGCGACTTCCAGTCGGTCGCGGCGGCCGGCGCGCCGTCGATCAGGCGTTCCATGCCTTCGACGACGATCTTCTGGCCGGCCTGCAGGCCCGACTTGATGCGGTAGCTGCGGTTCGTCAGCTCGCCGACCTCGACGGCCTTCAGATGCGCGGTGCCCTTCGCGTCGAGCACCCACACCTGCGGCTTGCCGCCCGCGCGCACGACCGCCTGTTGCGGCACCATCACCGCGCTGGCGTAGTGCGCGCGCGGAATGCGGGCACGCACGTACATGCCCGGCAGCAGCTGGCGTTTCGGGTTGTCGACCAGCACGCGCAGCAGCACGTCGCCGGTGCCCGGATCGACGTTGACGCCCGAGAACAGCATGCGTCCCTTCACGTCGAAGCGCGTGTCGTCGTCGCGCAGCACGTCGACCGGCAGGCCGTTGCCCGTCGCGCCCGGCTGCGCGGCAAGCGCGCCGCGCAGCGATTCGAGCGACGCGGCCGGCTGGCGCACGTCGACGTAGACCTGGTCGATCTGCTGGATGCGCGCCATCGGCTGGCTGTCGGTGCTCGACACCAGCGCGCCTTCGGTCACGAGCGCCTGGTCGATGCGGCCGGCGATCGGCGCCTCCACGGTGGCGAATTTCAGGTCGAGCTGGCGGCGCGCGAGCGTCGCGCGGGCCTGCGCGACGTCGGCGGCGGCCTGGTCGCGTTGCGACACGGCGTCGTCGTACACCTGGCGGCTGATCGCATCGGCCTCGACGAGCGGCTTGAAGCGCGCGGTCTGCACCTTCGCGCGTTCGAGCGCGGCCTGCGCGCGCTGCAGCGACGCGGCGGCCGTGTCCATATCGGCCTTGAACGGCGCCGGATTGATCTGGAACAGCGGCCGGCCCGCGCGCACCTCGGTGCCTTGTTCGAACAGCCGGCGCTGGACGATGCCGCTGACCTGCGGGCGGATCTCGGCGATCCGCACGGCCGCGACGCGGCCCGGCAGGTCTTCGCTCACGTCGAGGGGCGCGGCCGCGAGCGTCATCGCCGCAACCGGGATGGCCGGTGCGGCGGCCTGCTGTTCGGCGGGTCCGCACCCCGCCAGTACTGCCGCCGTCAGCGCGCATACCGCGCTGTAGCAGCATCGTTTCTGATTCTTCATGGCGACTCCAGGAAATGCAGGCAGTCCATTGCCTGCTTTGACGGAGCGGAGTGTGCGTGGATTAGTTGGCGTCTTTTATGCGGAAAGATGGAGATTCGATGGAGCCGGCGAAAGGAACCGAAAAGAGGGGGCGTGCGTCGCGACGGTCGAACGAATGGGGGCGGGGCGGTATCCTGCGTGCGGTGGTGCCGGCAATCCGCACGTTGACGCAGTCAACGAGGAGCGATCGCGGCCTGGCGAGCTACGCTGGCCGTCAGCCGAAAGACACGGCAGTTTGACGGCCAGTCGGACGCCGCGGTGTTCGGGCTCGATGCGCGCGATGGCTTGCGCCGGTTCGTGAGGACCGAACCGGCGGGGCGCTGGGCGAATGGAGTGACGAGGCGGCGCGGCTGCACCGGCTCGCGACGACAAGGCTGCCGCGCCCACGGCGGCTGGATGTCGCGCAGGCGGCGGGGCGCGAGCGGATGCTGCTGAATGCGGTGCGCGGCGACAACCTCGAACTGGCGGAACTCGCGCCGGCCGCGAAGATGACGATCGTTATCGACGTGTTGAAAGGCCGCGCACGAATCGCTCCTCCTATCCGTGCGCTATCCAAATTTCGTAGTACTCCTTTTGTTTTTACACGAATTCTCGCATTTGCTACGCATTCCCAGCGTCAGTCGCGATCCCGCCAGGCATTGGCGAAACGAAGGCCGTCGCCGAGCGTGCACTGGAACACCTGGGCCGGCGCGACGGGCTGGTACGTCGTGGGCGAAAGCGAGCGCACCGTTACCGTCGCGCTTTCGTCCTGCATCACGCGATACTGGATCAGCTCGAGCACCGTCGCGCCGCTCGGCTGGACGGTCAGGTGCTGGTTGGCGAACGCGAGCGTATTGCCGCCGACTTCCATGAAATCGCGTATCGCGAAACCGCCTGATACGGTGGGTACGGGTGCCCGGGTTGCGGCTTGCTGCGCGTTCTGGCACTGGTTCGGCGAGAAGATCGCGGTGACCGTCACGCCCGCGAAGAGCCGCGTGCGCAGCTGGCGATACGCATTGGCGCTGTCCGGTTGGGTGCCCGCGGCCGTTGCCGCGAGGCTGGTTGCCGCGCCGGCGGCAACCAGAACAATGGCGAAGCGATTCAGCATTTTCCTGTCTCCGTGCGATGAAACCAACGGCACCATAGCACGGTGCGCTCGCATGGTTCAGACGGTTGACGCGTAGTCGCGCTACGGTCTGGCACCGGCTTTACGCAGCACATCCGCGGCATCGGTGTTGTCGTGCGTCAGCGCGAGCTGCAGCAGCGACTGGCCGCGCCGGTCGACATGGTTCGGATTCGCGCCGTGCGCGACGAGCAGCGGAATCAGTTCGAAGCGATTGAACAGCGTCGCGAACCCCAGTGCGGTTTCGCCGGCGCCGTTCGTCTGGTCGATCGGGCAGCGTGTGTCGATCAGGCGGCGGGCGATGTCGGGTTCGTTCTTGAAGAGCGCACCCATCAGCGCCGTATTGCCGTGTCGATCGCCGATGCACGCGTTGGCGCCGGCCGACAACAGGTAGTCGAGTGCGGCGGGCTGGCCGTCGTACGACGCGAGTATCACGGCCGTAAAGCCGCGGCTGTCGGTAGTGTCGACAGGATACCCGGCGTCGTGCAACGCGCGCAGGATGTCGACGCGGCCGACGCGGGCGGCGTCGAACCAGTCGCCGTCATAGCGGCGCAGTGCGGCGGGATCGGCCTTGCCGTACGCCGGCCGGTCGGGCAGGTGCGCGCAGCCGGCGATCGCGGCCAGCGCCAGCGCCGTCGTCGCCACGCGAACCGCATGGGTGAAACGTTCTGATCGCATGAGGGTGTCCTGATGAAGAAATCGGGCCGGCGTGCGCGGCGCTCCCGCGCACGCCAGGCTGCGACCGGCGTCGCGCGATCAGTTGTCGCTCAGTTTCGCCGCAAGCGACTGCACCTGCTGAACGTTCGCGTGAACGGCCTGCGCGAGCCGCGTGCCGTAGTCGGCATCGGCCTTGTAGAAGTACGACAGCATCGCGTACTGGTTATGCGCGTTCTTCACCTGGCCGAGATCGCCGGACAGCGCGGTGACGAGGTCGTCCTTGTCCTGCTGCGACAGGCTGCGGTAGTACTCGCCGGCTTGACGGAACAACAGCTTCTTGTGGATCGCTTCCTGTTGCGTCGTGCCGCTGAGCGGCGTGCGGACCGACTTGTACTGCGGATCCTGCGCCAGCTCGTTCAGCGTCGACGGCTCGTAGTTCACCTCGCCCTTGCGATCGCCGAAGTTCATCTTGCCGTCCTGGTTGTTGTTGACCACCGGCACGACGGGGCGGTTGATCGGCAGGTCCATGTAGTTCGCGCCGAGGCGGTACATCTGCGTGTCGGCATACGCGAACAGGCGATCCTGCAGCATCCGGTCTTCGGACGGCTCGATGCCCGGCACGAGCCGCGACGGCGCGAACGCCGATTCCTCGGTTGACTGGAAGTAGTTGTCGGGCACGCGATTGAGCGTCATCGTGCCGATCTTGCGTTCAGGTACGCCGGTCCACACCTTCGTATCGTCCAGCGCGTCGAAGTCGAAGCGGTTCAGGTCCTTCGGCGTGAGCACCTGCACGTACAGATCCCACTTCGGGAAATCGCCTTGCTTCAGCGCGCCGTACAGGTCGTTCGTCATCATGTTCCAGTCGTGCCCGATCGACGCGGCGATCTCTTGCGGACGCAGGCCGTGCACGCCTTGCTGGCTCTTCCAGTGGAACTTCACGTAGTGCACGTCGCCCTGCGCATTGACGAACTTGAACGCGTGCACCGCGAAGCCGTCCATGCGACGGTACGAGTCGGGCATCCCGGCATCCGAGTACAGCATCGTCAGCATGTGGGTCGCTTCGGGGGTGTGCGCGAAGAAGTCGAACGCGAGGTTCGGGTCCTGCACGCCGGTCACGGCGCTCGGCTTGTTCGCGTGAACGAAGTCGGGGAACTTGATGCCGTCGCGAATGAAGAACACGGGCCAGTTGATGCCGACCATGTCCCAGTTGCCCTGCTGCGTATAGAACTTCACCGCGAAGCCGCGCGGATCGCGTGCCTGTTCGGGCGAGCCGCGATAACCCATCACGGTCGAGAAGCGCACGAACACCGGCGTGCGGGTGCCGGGCGTGAAGACTTTCGCTTTCGTCAGGTCGGAGATGTCGGCGCTCGGCACGAACTCGCCGAATGCCCCGGTGCCGCGCGCATGCACGACGCGTTCCGGAATGCGCTCGCGATCGAAGCGCTGCAGTTTCTCGATGAGCGCGGAGTCCTGCAGCAGCACGGGGCCGGCGGGGCCGGCCGTCTGCGAATTCTGGTTGTCGCCGACGGGCGCGCCCGTGTCGCGCGTGAGTTCGGCGGCATACGGGGAAGCGGAGAGGGCAACGCAGATCGCGGCGACTGCGTGCCGCAGCGCACGATGAGAGGATGAGGACATGACGATGGAACTCCTTGAATCCGATCGGTGGTGGGGAAGCCGACTGAATTAGAAGATATCGTCAGATGATTGGCTAATTGATATTCGATATGTTTTCGATAGCCGCGGTGTCGAAGCGGCGCGGGCCCGCTCGTTGCGGACGACCCGACCCGACCCGACCCGGTATTGTTGCGCGCGCAATGGGTTGTTGCGGCACGCGTGATGCGGCGACCGTGCGTCACGCGCGCCGGCGCCGTCACCCTGCGTTTGCCTGCCAGCCGAGCCCAAGGCTCTTCTGCACCGACACGTAGTCCTTGATCAGTTCGGCTTGCCCGGCAATCACGTTCTGCTGCGCGGACAGCGCTTCGCGTTGCGTATCGAGCAGGTCGATCATCGACGCGACGCCCGCACGATAGCGCTCGTCCATCAGCGAGCGCGAATGCACGGCCGATGTCTGCACCTTCGTCAAGGCGACGACGTGCTCGCGCTGGTGTCCATAGCGCTGCAATGCGGTGTTGGCATCCTGTAATGCGCCGAGCACGGCCTTCTGATAATTCGCTTCCGCTTCGTCGCGCGACGCTTCGGCTGCCCGTACCGCGCCGCGCGTGCGACCGAAGTCGAGGATGTTCCATTGCAGGTACGGCGCACCGACCCACGTGAAATTCTGCTTGCGGAACAGGTGCCCCGGGTCCGCCGCGCTGAAGCCGAGATCGCCGAGCAGCGTCACCTTCGGGAAATAGTCGGCCACATGCTCGCCGATCTGCGCATTGCTCGACGCGAGCCGGCGCTCGGCCGCGCGAATGTCGGGGCGTTGCTTGAGCAGCGTGGCCGGATCGCCGATCGCGACGTTGCCGGGCAGCGTCGGCAGCGGCACATCCGCGCTCGACAGCGCGGCATCGAGCGCGCCGGGCGCGCGGCCCGTCAGGATCGCGAGCCGGTCGAGCGACTCCGTCACCTGCGCGTCGAGCGGGATCAGCGACGCGCGCGTGTTCTCGACCTGCGTCTTCAGGCGTTCGATGTCCGCATCGGCCGCGACGCCGCGCGCGCGGCGCTGCTGCGTGAGTTCGAGCATCTTCTGCTGCAACCCGGCGGTTTGCCGCGACAGCGCAAGCCGCTGCTGCTGGTCGCGCAGGTCGACGTACGCATTGGCGACTTCGGCTGCGATCGACACCTGTGTATCGGCGAGGTCGGCATCCACTGCTTCGGCCTGTGCGGACGCGGCTTCGACCGCGCGGCGCGTACCGCCGAACAGGTCGATTTCCCAGGTTGCGTCGAAGCCCGCCGAATAGAGCTGCAGCGGGCCCGAGCCGCCCAGCGACGGCGACGTGCCGCCCGACGGGTTCGAGCCGTTCGACGGCAGCAGCGAACCGAGCGCGCTGATATCCGGTTCGCGCATGCGGACGGCCGCGGCGGTGGCCGACGCTTTCGGCAACTGGGCCGCACGCTGTTGCGAGAGCTGTGCACGCGATGCACGCAAGCGTGCCTGGGCCGCGTGCAGATCGGGGTTGAAGACGAGCGCGGCGGTGATCAGCTCGTCGAGCTGACGGTCGTTCAGCGCGCGCCACCACGCGCTCGGGGCGGGCGCGGCGGTGTCGACGCCGGCGGCAGGCGCACGCACGAACGTCGGCGCATCGGGGGCGGCGGGTGCGCCGCGATAGTCGGGGCCGACCGTGCAGCCGGCGAGCAGGCACGCGGCCGCGCACAGCGTGAGTGCGGGGCGGCGGGGCGGGAAGAAGGGTTTCATCGCGTAAGACGGTTCAATGGCCGGACGACATCGGTTGCGGCCCGCGCGGCGTTCTCAGCAGCAGCGCGAGCGGCACGCAGGCGAGCAGCGCGAGGCCCAGCAGATAAAAGGTTTCGGAGTAGGTCATCACGACGGCCTGGATCTGGATCTGCTGCGCCAGTTGTCCGAGCGCGCGCAGGTTCGAATACGCGAGGTCGCCGGTGTGCGAGAACCAGTTGGCCGCATAGGCGGACAGCCGGTCCTGTCCGATCAGCGAGTTGGCGGTCACCGATTCGCGGAGCATGGCTGTATGGTAGGTCGTGCGCCGGTCGATCACGGTGCCGATGATCGCGAGGCCGATCGAACCGCCGAGGTTGCGCGCCATGTTGTAGAGCCCGGCCGCGTCGCCCGAATCTTCACGCGCGACGGCCGCCATCGATGCCTGGTTGAGCGGCATCATCGCGAGCATCTGCGCGACGCCGCGGATCAGTTGCGACCACACGAAGTCGTGGCCGACGCTCTGCGCGGTCAGGCTGATGTCGAGCATGCAGCTCAGGCAGAACAGCAGCAGCCCCGAGATCACGAGGATGCGGAAATCGACCTTGCCGAGCAGGCGCGGCAGGATCGGCATCACGAGAAAGGCCGGCAGCCCCGACAGCAGCATGATCGCGCCGGCCTGTTCCGCGTTGTAGCCGGCGACGATCGCGAGGAACTGCGGCAGCAGGTAGGACACCCCGTACAGCCCGGCGCCGACCGCGGACACGATCACGATCACGCTTGCGTAGCGCGGGTTGCGCATCAGCGACAGCCGCACGATCGGCCGTGTCGCGAAGCGTTGCGACAGCGCGATCAGGATCATCCCGGCCAACGACACGATGCTCAGCGTGACGATCATCTGCGATTCGAACCAGCGTTCGCGCTGGCCTTCCTCGAGCACGACGGTGAGCGAGCTCAGGCCGATCGCGAGGCCGAAGATGCCGAGCCAGTCCGCGTTGAAGAACGCGCTCCAGTGCGGGCGGTCCGACGGCAGTCCGAACACCAGCAGCGCCATCAGCAGCAGGCACACGGGCAGGTTCAGGAAGAAGCACCAGCTCCAGCTCACGTTTTCCGCGAGCCAGCCGCCGAGCACCGGGCCGAACAACGGCCCGAGCAGCACGATCAGGCCGAACAGCGTCATCCCGACCGGCAGTTGCGACAGCGGCAGCCGCGTGCGGATGATCGTCTGCGCGGTCGGGATCAGCGCGCCGCCCGTGAAGCCCTGGCCGATCCGGCCGGCGATCATCATCGGCAGCGAGTGCGACCAGCCGCACATCATCGAGAACGCGATGAACAGCGCGGAGTTCGTCAGCAGGAAATTGCGCAGCCCGAACACGCGCGTGAGCCACGCGGCGAGCGGGATCATCACGATCTCCGACATCAGGTAGCCGGTCGAGATCCAGGTGCCTTCGGTGCCGGTCGCGCCGATTTCGCCCTGGATCTGCGGCAACGCGGAGTTCGTGATCGAAATGTCGAGCGTGGCCATCAGCGCGCCGAGCGCGCCGGCCGCGACCGCGATCCAGTCGGTGACGCTTGCGCGGCCTTCGTGCGGCGGCGCGGGCATCGTGGCGGACGTATCAGCCATGGCGCTGCTCGTCGCGGGCCGAACGCGTGTCGACGTCGACCGTGACCGACAGCCCCGGCAGCAGCATGCGCTGCGCGCGGGCGTTCGAGTCCAGGCGGATGCGCACCGGCACGCGCTGGACGATCTTCGTGAAGTTGCCGGTCGCGTTTTCCGGCGGCAGCAGCGCGAACTGCGCGCCGGTGCCGGGCGCGAAGCTGTCGACGACGCCGGACAACGTGCCGTCCGGCAGTGCGTCGACATGCAGCGACACGGGCTGGCCGATGCGCATGTTGCCGATCTGCGTTTCCTTGAAGTTCGCGACGAGATAGATCGAGTCGACCGGCACGACGGTCAGCAGCCGCGTGCCGGGCTGCACGTACTGGCCGACGCGTACCGTGCGATCGCCGACGCGGCCGGCGAGCGTGCTGCGCACGATCGTGTTGTCGAGATCGAGCTGCGATTGCGCGGCGCTGGCCTGCGCGGCCTCGAGCTGCGCGCGCGCCTGCTGGAGTTGCGCGGTGAACGACGCGATCTGCGTGCGCGCGGCAGCGATCGACGCGTTGTTCGCGGCCAGCGTCGCGGCGGCCTGGTCGCGTGTGCTCTTCAGGTCGGCGACGCGTTCGTGCGTTTCGGCGCCGGTTGCCGCGAGTGGCGCATAGCGCGTGTATTCGTCGCTGGCGTGCTGAGCATTGATGCGGGACACCTTCGCCTGCGCGTCGGCCTGCTCGAGATTCGCACGCTGCTGGCTGATGTCGGCTTCGGCGCGCGCGATGTCCGCACGGCGGGCGTCGACGGTGGCCAGCGCCTGCGCGAGCGCGACCTGGTACTGGCGGACATCGAGCCGCACGAGCGGATCGCCGGCCTTCACGGCCTGGTTGTCGCGGACATAGACGTCGGTCACGTAGCCCGCGACTTTCGGCGCGGCGGTCATGCTGTCCGCCTGCAGGTACGCATCGTTGGTGCTTTCGATGAAGCGGCCGACCGTCCACCAGCGGCCGAGCCAGACGGCGCCGCCGATGGCGGCGAGCACGGCGACGGCGAGCAGGATGCGCCGCTTCGATCCGCCGTTTCCGTTGCGCGGCGTTGTTCCGTTTTCCTGACGATCTGCTTTCTGTGGCGGGTGCTGGGGCGGGTCTTGCGGCGTCGACATGCGGGATCCAATTTATTCCAAGTGGAAGAATTATTCCAGTTGATAAAATTGTGTCAAGTAGAATATCGATCGATCGAACGACGAGGAAGGCATGAACGAAGCGAAGAAGCTGCGCCGCACGTCGGCAGGCGGCTACGCGCGCGGGGACGAAACGCGGCAGCGGATCATCGAGGCGGCAATCGAACTGTTCGGCGAACGCGGGTTCGCGGGCGCGTCGACGCGCGAGATCGCCGCGATGGCGGGCGTGAACGCGCCGGCGCTGCAGTACTACTTCGAGAACAAGGAAGGCGTGTACCGCGCGTGCGTGGAGACGATCGCGGAGACCGGCTGGCAGGTGTTCGCGCCCGCGGTCGGCCATGCATGGGCGATGCTCGATGCGCACGCGGAGATCGACGTGCTGATCGATGCGTTCATCGGGTTGCTGCGCGCCCTGTCGGACCGGATGTTCACCGCGCCGAAGACGATGAATCAGCGCATGTTCTTTGCGCGCGAGCAGGGCGGCCAGGAGCCGGCGAGCGCGAGCGAAATCCTGATGTCGCGCATGCGCAAGCCGCTGAACGACGTGAGCGCCGCGCTGATCGGCCGCATTTCGGGGCGGCCGGCCGACGATCCCGTCACGCGGTTGCGCGCGCTGAGCCTGTTCGGGCAGCTCACGGTATTCCACATCGCGCAGCGTTCGGCGCTGCAGTTGCTCGAGTGGGACGCGTTCGAGGGCGAGCGTGCGGCGCTGCTGATCGAGACGATCGCCGACCAGACGCGCGTGCTGCTCGAGCAATGGCACGTGCAGCGCGACGCGCCGGCGGCCGGGCCGGAAAGCGCCGCGAAGCGCGCGCCGGGTGCCGCCGCGTCGAAACGCGCGGCGAAACCGGGAACGGCACGCCCTGCGGCGAAAAAGACGGCGCGCGTGAAGAAACCCGCCGCGCGTTGAGCGATCAACCCGGCTTGCGCCCCCCGTTGCCGGGCGACGGCGGCCGGGGCGGCGTGTCGGGCGCGGTGATGTCGTCGGTGGTGTGGTCGCCTTCATCGCTGCCGGCAGGCCGCGTTCCGTCCGCATAGGCAACCAGGCTGCGCTGCGGATTGGCGATCTGGATCCCGCGCTCGCGGAAGGTCTCCGCGATCCGCCGGTTGAATTCGCGCTGCACGCTCCAGCGCGCCGAGTCCGTGCACTGCATCTGTCCGGCCAGCGCGAGCGCCGCACCGTCGACCTGGTCGATACCCCAGTAGCTGAAGTCCGACAGGATGCCGTCGCGGTACGTCGGATCGTCGCGCAACGCGGCGCCGATTTCCTTCAGCGTCGCGATCGCGCGATCGATGTCCTCGCCGTACGCGATGCTGACCTTGACGGCCGCGTTGCCGAGCCCGCGATTCGTATTGTTGACGGTCGTCACCGAGCTGAACGGGATCGTATACAGCGACCCGTCGCCCGCGCGCAGCCGCACGGTGCGGATCGACAGGTATTCGACCGTGCCCGACACGCCGGCGAGCGTGACCCAGTCGCCGACCTGCATCGCGTTTTCCATCAGCAGAAAGATCCCGGTGATGAAATCCTGCACGAGCTTTTGCGAACCGAAGCCGAGCGCGACGCCGAAGATGCTCGCCCCGGCCAGCAGCGGGCCGATGTTCACGCCGAGTTCGCTGAGGCCCGTCAGCACGACGACGAGCGCGATCATCACGAACAGCAGCGAGCGCAGCATCGGCAGCAGCGTGCGCAGCCGTGCCGCCCGCACCAGGTTGCCTTCGCGCGTCCAGCGCTGCAGGCGGCGCTCGATCGCGATGTTCGCGGCTTCCCAGACGACGAGCGCGACGATCGCCGCGATCGCGATCGTCACCAGCGCCGACGCGAGGCGGTGGCCGATGGTGCCCGTCCCGAACGCGCGGAAGACCGGCACGCCCCAGATCTGCAGCAACAGCACGAGGGTCACGACGCCGATCGCGCCCGATACGATCTGGCGCAGCAGCGGGTAATAGCGGTATGCGTGCAGATGGACGAGCGTGCGGTCCTCGTCGCGGCGCTGGAACAGCCGCGCGAGCGCGCCGAACACGACGATCGACACCATCCGCATGCCGATCATCACGGCGATCGAGCGGCCGCCGAGCGTGATCAGCACGCGGTAGCCGTTGTGGACGTCGAGCGCCCACACGAACCACAGCGCCATCACGACGAAGACCGACACGGGGGCCCAGGCGTCCGCGAGCGCATTGGCGACCACGGCGAAGGTCGGGCGGTCGGCGCCGGCCGTGCGGATCCTTGCTGCGACCGGCCGGCGGCACTGCAGGATCAGCACCGAGATCATCACGTGCCCGGCGAGCGCGACGGCTTTCAGCAGCGCGACGTGGCCGGCTTCGCTGAGGCCGAAGCTTGCGGCGATCTCGACCGCGGCCGTGCAGGCGCCGACCACGATCACGATCCGCGCGATCGAGCGCTGCGCGAAATCGGCCCATGCGTCGCTGATATGCAGCAGCCGCAGCTGTCGCGCGTCGGGCTGGAAGAACAGCCGGCTGACGATCGTGACGAGCCGGCAGATCACGTAGGTGTCGATCAGCGCTTCGAGCGCGGATTCGATCGGCGCGCCCGTATCGCCGAGCAGCGACATCGCCAGGCTCGCGACGCCGACGAACACGAGCAGCGGCACCGCGCGCAGCCCCAGGCTGACGAGCGCGCGCGGCATCCGGTGCAGCAGCGTGGTGTGACGCCGCGCATCGCCTTGACCGTGGGATGAAGGCGGCGCGGCTTCGGCAGCGTCGGTGGCATCGGGTGGGGCGGATGAGTCCGGCGGTGCGTCGTCGTCGGGCGGGACGGAATCGGGCGCGGCGGTACGCGATGGGCCGGCGCGCCGCGCCGCGACCGCAGCCAGCGCACGCCGCAGCAACCGCCTCGCGAGCCATTCGACGAAGAGCGCGGGCACGAGCACGGCGAGGATGGTCCAGGCCGCGTGCGTGAGCTCGGCGCGCGCGTCGGCGCGCACCAGCCTGTCATGCCACCAGTTGCCGACCGAGCCGACATCGAGCAGCGAGTGCAACGATTCCTTCAGCGCGCTGCCGATTTCGGTGGTCCAGTGCGCCCCCTGGCGAACGAGCATCGACGCGAGCCCGTTCGACGTGAGCGCGGTCGGGACCGCGGCGGCCGATGCGCTGCTCGCCGCGGCCGCATTGCTGGCGGTGGCCGCGGGCGCACTCAGTACGCCGACGGCTGCGATCGCGCGCAGCGTCGTTTCGACCTGCGCGCGATCGCGGGGGTTTTCGAGCACATTGAGTGCCTGCTGGGCCTGTTGCGGCGTCAGCGCGGGCGCGGTGCCGGAAGCGGCCGAAGCGGCGGCCGGAGCGGGGGCGGCCGCATGGGCGGCCGACACGACGGCGGCAAGCAGCCAGCCGAGGAGGAAATGTCGCATGGAGTGGGCATGCGGGTGCGCATCGGGGCGCGGCCCGCCGGGCTGAACGATGGACGGAAGTTAACATGATCGCGGCCGGACGCGAATAGTTCCGTCGACGACGATTCGAATCGGGCATCCCCAAGGCGGCGCGGGCGTTTGCAGTGCGCTCGCGCAGGCAAATCTCCGGTGCCGGCTCCAGATGGTCCGGCAATCGGGCGGGCACGGCTTGCCGAATCGCAAGATGCCTGTCACGCCCGTTTGCCGTCGGGCACGGGCAATCCCCTGCCACGTGCGCATTCGCCCGATCATGTGCGACGCATCGGATAAATTCGGTTTCCTGATGAATCAGGCATGTTCGTCGTGAAAGACCGGCAGCACGTGTTCGGCGATTTCCTCGATGACCTCGCGCACGGGTCGGTCCGATCCCGGGTTCAGCGTGACATGATGCGTGCCCGCCGCACGCATGTCCTGCAGGATGTCGACCAGCGCACGGCGCCCGGTTGCGTAGCCGAGCGACAGCGCGGTGGCCGGCGCATCGGGGTCCGCGGCGAGGTCGAGCCGCATCGACACGCCGAACGCGCGAAATTCCGGCGCGGGAAGCCGGTCGACCGCCGCGCGCCACATCGAATGGCGGGCGCGCTGCGTGTCCGGATCGCGGTGGTACGTCATCCAGCCGATCGCGTGTCGCGCGATCCAGTCGACGCTTTGTCCGCCCGAGCCGACCGCGAGCATCGGCACCGCATCGTCGCCGCTCGGCAGCAGCGTGAATTCGGGGGCGTCGGGCGGCGCCTGGTCGGGCAGCACGCGTGACGGTATGCCCAGCGCGGCCGCGACGACCTCCCAGTGTGCGCGGTAGCGGTCGCGACGCGTTTCCGCGTCGATGCCGAACGCCGCGTATTCGGGCGGCCGGTCGCCGGAGCCGAGCCCGAGGATGAAACGTCCGCCCGACAGCGTCGCGACCGACAGCGCGCCTTTCGCGATGTGCAGCGGATGTCGCAGCGGCAGTACGATCGCGCCGCTTGCCAGTGCGATCCGCCGCGTGCGCGATGCCAGTGCACCGAGCAGCACCCACGGGTCGAGATGGCCGACCGGGTCCGGGTAGTCGGCGCTGTTCAACGGCACGTCGCGAATCCACAGTGCGCGAAAGCCGAGTGTATCGGCCAGCTCGGCGAGTTCGAGCTGCTCGTTGAAGTCGGCGACGATACGGCCGCTGCGGAGCAGCGGCAGCGTGAGGCCGATCGATAACCGTCCGTCCGAAAAGACGCGACGAGCGACGTCGGGGCGGGCAGGGGCGGGCGTGGTCATGGCGGATCCTCGAGGGCGATGCAAAAGCGGACGCGCGGCGTTCCGTGTCCGAATGCTAGCGTGTTTGCGCAACGCGCGAGCCGTGCGGCATGCGGCATGCGGCGTGCGGCGTCCGCGGCGCTACGCGATTCGCAGCGTCACGCCGCGTCGAGCGAGGCCGGGGCGCGACGATGGTAGGACGATTGTCCGCGGCGCGCGGACGCAACGCGCCGGTCCCCGCCCGGGTGCCCGCTGCAGCGCGACCACGCGCAAGGCCGGCCATCGCCCCGTGCCGGCGGGCGTTTCAGTTTCGAAACGTTCGCGCTTCCTGACGGTGCGCGATCCTTTCGGACCGCCTTGCAGGTGCCCGCGCGGCCTTGCCGCGCGAAGCATGGTGCGCTCCTTGCATATCTGTAGGGGCCGTGAGTGTGATCGCGGGGGCGTAGTCGGCCCGGCGATCGCTTCAGTAGGTCGGACGCATCGGAGACGGGGACAAGAGAATGAAAAGAGACCGAATCGCAACGTGGCGTGTTGCAAACATGAATCGCCGACCTGCCAGGGTATTCGCTTCGCCGTTACGTGCGGCGACGTGAGCGCGCGGCTTTCCGTTCCATCCGAGCAATCGGGTTCGTTCTGAACGACGACGTGCACGCGGGATGCACGAGGCCGACCGGCGACGGTCGGCCGTCGGGGATGAGCCCCGAATGCATGCGGATGGCCCCCGGCCTGGATCCCGGACCGTCATGCCGTCGCGCAACGCAAGTCGTCGCGTGGCGGATGCGTTCGCGCGCCGCGCGTTGCGGTATGGCGGACCTGACCCGGACCGCACGGAAGCGCCGGTGGCGCGACGCGGCGCAGCATCGTGGAACACGCGTAGTCCAGGGGAAGCGTTCGCCGGTGGCTGCATGGCGGACGTCGCAACTTTGTGCTGTCAGTTGATCCACTACCCCGATGGATCAATTGTTGAAGCGCCCATCGCCGAGCGGCGAATGGGCGTCTTTTTTTGTGCGCCGGTTTTGCGCCCGGGGCCGCCGGCCGGATCGGGCGGCGTTATGTATCATGTGTTGGCGCGCGGGCCGCTCGTGCGGTCGCACGGCCGGCCCGCGCGCCCGATCACGCGTTGCCAACATGAACGACACAGCCTTGCACGACTCCTCAACCGCCGGCGTCGACCCGGCCGCGCTCGACGCGCTGCACGCGTTCGTCGAGCGGCATCCGCGCCTGCTCGTGCTGACCGGCGCGGGCATCAGCACCGATTCCGGCATTCCCGGCTATCGCGACCGCAATGGCCAGTGGATGCGCTCGCCGCCGATCCAGCTTCACGAATTCCTCGGTTCCGATGCCGCGCGGCGGCGTTACTGGGCGCGCAGCATGATCGGCTGGCCCGTCGTCGGCCGCGCGCAACCGAACGGGTCGCACGCCGCGCTGGCGCGGCTCGGCGGCGCGGGCCGGATCGAGCGCCTCGTCACGCAGAACGTCGACGGCCTGCATCAGCGCGCGGGCAGCGACGACGTGATCGAACTGCACGGCGGGATCCACGGCGTGACCTGTCTCGAATGCGGCGCACACCATGCGCGTGCGACGATCCAGACGGTGCTCGAGGCCGACAATCCCGACCTGCTGGGCGCGCAGGCCGAGCCGGCCGCGGACGGCGACGCGCACCTCGAATGGGCCGCGCTCGACACGTTCCGGGTGCCGGCCTGTCCCGCATGCGGCGGCTTGCTGAAGCCGGCGGTCGTATTCTTCGGCGAGAACGTGCCGCGCGAACGCGTGGCGCTGGCGTCGCAGGCGCTCGACGCGGCCGATGCGCTGCTCGTCGTCGGTTCGTCGCTGATGGTGTATTCCGGCTACCGCTTCTGCGTGTGGGCGCAGGCGCGGCACAAGCCGGTCGCCGCGCTCAATCTCGGCCATACGCGCGCCGATCCGATCCTGACGCTGAAGGTCGAGGCGCGTTGCGCGCCGGCGCTCGACGCACTGACGGCCCGTCTGGGGCTTGGCGGCAACCCCGTGGAGCATGCATCGTGACCGGCGCCCCGTCTTCGTCCGATCCCGCCGCGCGGTTGCTGGCGCCCGCGGCCGAACGCAACCGCGGGCCGATCCTCGACGTATTGCGCCGCGTGCTGCCGGCGAGCGGCAGCGTGCTCGAAATCGCGAGCGGCACCGGCCAGCATGTCGTCCACTTCGCACAGGCGTTGCCGGGCCTGCGCTGGCAGCCGAGCGACCCCGACGAACAGGCGCGGCACTCGATCGCCGCGTGGATCGCGCATGCGGGCCTCGCGAACGTCGCCGGGCCGCTGGCGTTCGACGTGCGCGAGGCATCGTGGCCGGTCGCGATGCTCGACGCGATCGTCTGCATCAACATGATTCACATTTCTCCGTGGGCCTGCACGGAAGCGCTGTTCGCGGGCGCGGCGCGGCTGCTGCGGCCGGGCGGCGTGCTGTTCCTGTACGGTCCGTACCGCCGCGAAGGCCGGCACACGGCGCCGTCGAACGAGGCATTCGACCTGCAGCTGCGCAGCCGCGACCCGTCGTGGGGCGTGCGCGATCTCGAGACCGTCGTCGCGCTCGGCCTCGATCGCGGGCTCGACTGTATCGAGGTCGTCGAGATGCCGGCGAACAACCTGAGCGTCGTGTTCCGGCGGTTGCCGCACGCGGAGCAATGACACGCCGGCGCGCATCGACGCCGGGTTTCCACTATCCTTTCGCCTGTGCGCGCGGCCCGGTTCGGGTCGCGCCCCGTTTTTTCCGGAGAATTGACTAATGGGCAAACAAGCAATCGGTGTGATCGGACTTGCGGTGATGGGCCGCAATCTCGCACTCAATATCGAGAGCCGCGGTTACGCGGTGTCGGTGTACAACCGCAGCCGCGAGAAAACCGACGAACTGATCGCCGAATTCCCCGGCCGCAACCTGGTGCCGACCTATACGCTCGAAGAATTCGTCGCGTCGCTGGAAACGCCGCGCCGGATCCTGATGATGGTGAAAGCCGGCGAGGCGACCGATGCGACGATCGCGTCGCTCAAGCCGCTGCTCGAGAAGGGCGACGTGCTGATCGACGGCGGCAATACGCACTTCACCGACACGATCCGCCGCAACCAGGAACTCGCGCAGTCGGGCCTGCACTTCATCGGCACCGGCGTGTCGGGCGGCGAGGAGGGCGCGCTGCGCGGCCCGTCGATCATGCCCGGCGGCCAGCGCGACGCGTACGACCTCGTCGAGCCGATCCTCAAGCAGATCGCCGCGAAGGCGCCGTCGGACGGCGAGCCGTGCGTCGCGTACATGGGCCCGGACGGTGCGGGCCACTACGTGAAGATGGTCCACAACGGTATCGAATACGGCGACATGCAGCTGATCGCCGAAAGCTACTCGGTGCTGAAGGACGTCGCGGGCCTGACCAACGACGAACTCGGCGCGGTGTACACCGAATGGAACCAGGGCGAACTCGACAGCTACCTGATCGAGATCACGTCGAAGATCTTCGGCAAGAAGGACGAGGAGACCGGCAAGCACCTCGTCGACGTGATCCTCGATCGCGCCGCGCAGAAGGGCACCGGCAAGTGGACGAGCCAGAACGCGCTGGATCTCGGCGTGCCGCTGCCGCTCATCACCGAGTCGGTGTTCGCGCGCGTGCTGTCGTCGCTGAAGACCGAGCGCGTCGCGGCCAGCAAGATCCTGTCGGGCCCGGCCGCCGCGCCGTTCGACGGCGATCGCGCCGCGTTCGTCGAAGCGGTGCGCCGCGCGCTGTACCTGAGCAAGGTGATCTCGTACGCGCAGGGCTTCGCGCAACTGCGCACGGCGTCGGAAGAGTACGGCTGGAACCTCGATCTCGGGACGATCGCGAAGATTTTCCGCGCGGGCTGCATCATCCGCGCGCGCTTCCTGCAGAAGATCACCGACGCCTACGCGAAGGATCCGGCGCTCGCGAACCTGCTGCTCGACCCGTACTTCAAGGACATCGCCGCGAACTACCAGACGGCGCTGCGCGACGTCGTGGTCGCCGCGGTCAAGGCCGGCGTGCCGGTCCCGGCGTTCGCGTCGGCGGTCGCGTACTTCGACAGCTACCGTTCCGAGCGGCTGCCGGCGAACCTCGTGCAGGCGCAGCGCGACTTCTTCGGCGCGCATACGTTCGAGCGTACCGACCAGCCGGGCAGCTTCCACGCGAACTGGTCGTAACCGGCGCGCGGGGGCGGCATTGTTGCGAAAATCTATTCTTTGAATAGGGTTTTTCTATCCCGGATGCCGATATTGTTGGCTCCGGGGAAACAGTGTTTTCGTTCTTTCATGGTTTTCCCTAGGTGCTGCCGGGACTAAACTCTGTTCCATCGCTGCAGACATGGTGTGTGCGGCGGAGCAAAAAAATCCCGGAGGTAATCATGAAATCGCTGATCGCAACGTTCGCCGCAGCTGCTGTCCTCGCCGTTCCCGCTGTCTCGTTTGCCCAAAACGCGCCCGTCACCCGTGCACAGGTGAAGGCCGATCTCGTCGCCGTCCAGCAGGCCGGCTACAAGCTGGGCAGCGACCGCACGAACTACCCGGAAGGCATCCAGGCTGCCGAAGCACGTCTGAACCCGCAACAAAACGTTGCCGCTGCCGACACGACCGGCTACGGCGCGCAACCGGCCGCCGCGCAAGAATCGGGCGCTCCGGCTGCTGCAAAGACCGGCTGGCAAGTCAAGCGTATCGCTGACGGCGCACCGGTCTACAAGGGTCGTTAATGGTGCGGCCGCCCCGGCGGCCGGATCCGACCCTCTGTAGTACAAACAGCCCGTCGTTCCATCATGCGGAACGGCGGGCTGTTTTCATTGGCGGCGCGTGACGCGCCGGCGCTCAATGCAGCGGGCGGCGGCCGCGCCCGATATCGCGGAACAGCGCTTCGGCCGGTTCCAGCACCTGCAGCCACGTTTCGTCGTAGCCGCTCAGCGTGTCGAGTGCGTCGCGCAGCCGTTCGATCGCGAGGATCGGCAGCTCGACGCTGTGGCGCGTGGCGCCCGTCATGTGCGCGACGCTCGCCAGCTGGACGAGCGCATCGGCCGCTTCGGCGACATCGGTCGCGAACAGCAGGTGCCGGTTGAGCAATTCGACCAGGCCGCTGGAGCCGGCGAAATCGTCGGCGTCGAGCTGCACGGAAAGAAACGTCGCGTTGTTCATTGTCATGCTCCTCGTTGTCATTGGATCGCGCTGCATCACCGAGTATAGGCGGCGATCGAAGCGGGGAATGTGACGGCGACGGGATGGGCTGCGCATGCGGCGGCGCGGGTGGAAAACCCGCCCGAAGCCCGCTTGAAGCCCGCCGGACGGCCCGCCCGGCGCGGCTCGCAGGCCGCCGCCACGCCCGTGCGGCGCTGCAAGATTGTTGCCGGAACCGGCAGCCGACGCGGTCCTGACCGCGACAAATGGTATCTTTGCCGGTCGGGACGACACTGGAAAGTGCGAAAAAGGGGCCGGTGAGCCCCTTCGCGCGGACGTTCCGCTGTGGAAACTGACGGCCGCGCGAGCGGTCGGATACTGATTGGTCCGGCCGTCCGGCCGGACATCGTGCGTCGCGCACCGGGGGGCGGTGGGCGGCGTCGCGACGCAAATCCGGGAGGACCCTTGAGAGAAACTATTCCCATCCACGATGCGCTGACGCGCTGGTTGCCGCAGGCGGCGCTCGTCGCTGCCGCCGTCGCGCTGTCGGGCTGTACGCTGACGCCGTGGACCGACAACTGGCAACCGGCGCGCCAGTCGACCCCGATGTCGGCTGCGACGCCGGGCGTGATCGCCGGCTATTACCGCGTGAACCCGGGCGATACGCTCGCGGGCATCGCGAGTGCCTACGGGCAACGCGTGCAGGACGTGGCCAGCTGGAATCACATGGCGCCGACCGACGCCGTGTCGCCCGGCCAGGTGCTGCGCGTGGCGCCGCCGTCCGCCGCGCCGTCGCCCGGGCAGCCGCCCGCCGCGGCCGCGCCGGGCTCGCTCGCGTGGCCGGCAACCGGCGTCGTCGCGACGCCGTTCGCGGCCGGCAAGACACGCGGCGTCGTGATCGCCGCGTCCGGGCCCGACCACTCGGTGCGGGCCGCGGCGAACGGGCGGGTGGTTTACGCCGGGTCCGGCGTCAAGGCATACGGCCCGCTCGTGATCCTGAAGCACGACAACGGCCTCATCACGGCCTACGGGCACAACGGCAAGCTGCTCGTCAACGAAGGCGACGCGGTTCGCCAGGGCCAGCCGGTCGCCGAGATGGGCACCGACGCGAGCGGTCGATCGACGTTCGAGTTCGAAGTCCGCCAGAACGGCAAGGTCGTCGATCCGATGAACTTCCTGCCGCGCAACGGCGGCTGACGGCCTGCATGACCCCGTGTGCGCCGGGCGGCGCACACGCTCCCGCCTTCATCCTTCCCCGAGCGTCGCGGTACCGGACTGTCTAGCGTGGTTGCCGAGCCAGCGGATACCCAGCGCGAGCGCCGCCGCGCCAAGCGCGATCAGCGAACACTGGATCGCGACCGGCAGGTAGCCGTGCGGCCGCGGATCGACGAACGGGTAGGGATACCAGTTCTCGAACGCGCCGCGCACGAGCGTATAGCCGAGATAGACGACCGGAAAACCGAGCCACGCGAACGCGCTGCTTCGCGCGATCGGCCGGCGCGGTTCCACGTACAGCCAGTCGCACAGCATCACGAGCGGCACGATCCGGTGCAGCACCCAGTTGTTGAACGCAGGCGTGACATGGCGCAGCGCATCGAGCCGCGCCAGCAGGAGTTCGTAGACGATCGCGGTGATCAGCACGTACAGCACGGCGGCGCCGCGCATCGATTCGTAGCGGGCCGAGCCGGGGCGGGCGATGCGCCAGAGTCCCGCGGCCAGCATCGCGGCCGCGTAGAGGCTGCTCAGTTGCGTGAAGTAGCTGAGATAGTTGCCGAGATGGAAGTCCGGCAGGCGCCAGTAGTCGGCGACGCTGTGTAGCGTGGTGGATACCGCGAGCAACGCGGCGGTCAGCCGATAGGCCGCAACGAAGAACGCCTTGCTCATGATGCCCGCGCGCCGTCGCACCAAAGCTTCATCGTGCCACAGCCGTTTGCGTGCGCGATGCGGACTTTCCATATGAGGGGCGCGCCGGCGATTCGTCGGATATTTGACCGCGCCGCGTAAAACCGGACGCCCGTGCGGCTACAATCGCGAAAGCTTTGTCGGGCGCGGGGCCGCTTGCCGCCCGCGCGCCTCCCCGCATACAACACGAGACGACGCATGAGAAACATCCTCGCGAAACAGACGCGCTACAGCTCGCCCGCGATCTTCTTCCACTGGGCCATCTTCGTGCTGGTGGCGCTGGCCTACCTGGCCATCGAGATCCGCGGCCCGAAGGGCAGCGACAGCCGCGCGTTCTGGATGAACGTGCACCTCACCGCCGGTACGTTCGTGCTCGTGCTGTCGGTGCTGCGCGTGCTGTGGCGCGTCGTCAGCCGCGTGCCGGAAGCGGTGCCGCAGGCGGCGCTGCTGCGCTGGCTGTCGAAGCTCGCGCATGTCGCGCTCTACGTGTTCATCCTCGCGCAGCCGCTGCTCGGCATCATGATGATCAACCTGGGCGGCAAGCCGGTGTCGCTCGACTGGCTCGGCGTGTCGTTCACGCTGGTCGGCCCCGATAAGGCGCTGCGGCCGACGATCAAGGAAGCGCACGAACTGATCGGCAACGCGTTCTACTTCGTGATCGGCCTGCATGCGCTGGCCGCGCTGTACCACCACTTCATCCGGCGCGACGACGTGCTGCGGCGCATGGCGCCCTGATCGCCTCATGCGTGGCGCGTCTCGCAGGCGGGGGCGCATGGTTGTGTCGACAACCATGCGCCCCCGCTCCGTTTACCGGCATGGGTGACTGGCCATCGCGGTGAACATTCTGTAACATCTCGGCTGCTTTTACATTCCGCTTACTCGCCGCTGCGCATGCTGCATCGACATCGTCACCTGACCGCCTGGCTCGGCGTGCTCGCGATCTGGATCGCGATCGCGGCGCCGCTGGTGTCGCAGTGGCGCATCGCGCAGGCGGCCACGCCGGACGCAATCGTCTGCAGTACGGAGCATGGCGCGCATCGGCCGTCCGATGCGCGCGGCATGCACGATCATGCGCTGCATCTCGACGCGTGCGGCTACTGCGGTTTCTTCGCTCATAGCCCCGCGCTCGGCGCGCCTGCCGCCGCGTCGTTCGCTTCCGTTCCCGCCGTTTCCGTTTCCGCCGCCGCGCCGCCTGTCGTCGCGGCGCGCGCCGACCGCTATCCGCGCGCGTATCCACGCGCACCGCCCGAGCGCGCCTGACGCGCTGTTCTCCGTTCCTACTCCCGCCGATATCCGTGCGGCCCGTCGCGGCCGCGTGGAGGGCGTCACTCGGGCTTTCGATCATGACCCATTTCCAGTTGCGTGCGCCGCGGGCGCCACGCAATACCCGTGCGCGGCGCGTGCCGCGAATGTTGAAACTTGCCGTGCCTTCGCTGGCCGTCGGCGCGCTGGCCGCGACTGCCGCGACTGCCGCGACTGCCGCGGCAGCCGAAACGGCGCGTGCGGACGTCGCGCCCGTGAACGAGTCGGCCGCGCCGCTGCCGCCCGTCGAGGTCGTCGCGTCGCCGCTGTCGACGCCGCTCGTCGTCGTCACGGATCCGAAGGCGCCGCGCCAGCCGCTGCCCGCCAGCGACGGCGCGGATTACCTGAAGACGATTCCCGGCTTCACGTCGATCCGCAGCGGCGGCACGAACGGCGACCCCGTGCTGCGCGGGATGTTCGGTTCGCGGCTGAACATCCTGGCGAACGGCATGCCGACGCTCGGCGCATGCCCGAACCGGATGGATGCGCCGACGTCGTACATCGCGCCGGAAAGCTACGACAAGGTCACCGTCGTGAAAGGGCCGCAGACCGTGCTGTACGGTCCCGGCGCATCGGCCGGCACCGTGCTGTTCGAGCGCGTGACGCCGCGTTTCGAGCGGCCGGGCATGCGCTTCGACGGCAGCCTGGTCGGCGGATCGTTCGGCCGCAACGACCAGAACCTCGATCTGACGGCCGGCACGCCGGACGTCTACGGCCGCGTGAGCGCGAACCACGCGCATTCGCAGGACTACAAGGACGGCAACGGCAACACGGTGCCGTCGCAGTGGGACAAGTGGAACGCCGACGCGGCGCTCGGCTGGACCCCCGACGACCACACGCGTGTCGAGCTGACCGCCGGCACCGGCGACGGCTATGCGCGTTACGCGGGCCGCGGAATGGACGGTGCGCATTTCCGCCGCGAGACGTTCGGGCTGTCGTTCGACAAGCGCCACCTCGGCGACGTGCTCGACCGGATCGAGGCGCGCGTGTACTACAACGAAGCCGATCACGTGATGGACAACTACACGTTGCGGCAGCCCGACCCGTCGAGCAGCATGCCGATGCGGATGGCGGCCGACGTGCGGCGCCGTACGGTCGGGGCGCGCGCGGCCGCGACGTTCCGTTTCGGCGACGACTTCAAGCTCGTGACGGGTGTCGACGCGCAATCGAACCGGCTCGACTCGCGCTCGTCGATGGGGCAGCAGAACTACCGCGACCAGCCGTGGGACGCGCAGGCGACGATGTGGAACGCGGGCGCGTTCGGCGAGCTGACGTGGTATGCGAGCGAAGTGTCGCGCGTGATCGGCGGCGCGCGCATCGACTACGCCGGCGCTCGCGACAAGCGCGCGATGAAGAGCGGGATGATGATGAGCAAGCCGAACCCGACCTTCGACGACGATCGCTCGCGCGTGTTGCCGAGCGGCTTCGTGCGCTACGAGCGCGATCTCGCGTCGCTGCCCGTCACGTGGTACGCGGGGATCGGTCATGCCGAGCGTTATCCCGACTACTGGGAACTGTTCTCCGCGACGCGCGGGCCGGCCGGTTCGGTCAACGCGTTCTCGGCGGTGCAGCCGGAGAAGACCACGCAGGTCGACATCGGCGCGCAGTACAAGAGCGACCGGTTCGACGTGTGGGTGTCGGCGTACGCGGGCTACGTGCAGGACTTCATCCTGTTCAACTACGCGGCCGGCATGATGGGCGCGACCACGCAGGCGACCAACGTCAACGCGCAGATCATGGGCGGGGAAGCGGGCGTGTCGTGGCGGCCGGTGGCGCCCTTGCGCGTCGAGACGTCGCTCGCGTATGCGTGGGGGCGCAACGTGGCGAGCGGCGATCCGCTGCCGCAGATGCCGCCGCTCGAGGCGCGCATCGGGCTCGAATACACGCGCGGCGCATGGTCGGCCGGCGGCCTGTGGCGGATCGTTGCGCCGCAGCATCGTTATGCGCCGAACGAGGGCAACGTGGTCGGCAAGGACTTCGGCCCGAGCGCCGGATTCGGCGTGCTGTCGCTGCACACGCAATACAACGTCAGCAAGACCGTGCAGGTCTCGGTCGGCGTCGACAACGTGCTGAACAAGGCCTACACCGAACATCTGAACCTTGCCGGCAACGCGGGCTTCGGCTATCCGGCGAACGCGCCGGTGATGGAACCGGGCCGGACCGCGTGGGTGCGCGTGAGCGCGAAGCTGTAGCGCGCGGCGCGTGTGCATTGCAGCATGCCTGCGCGTAAACGCGGCCCCGCCCGAACGGGCGGGGCGCGTCAACCGATTAGAGAACCGTATCTAGTCAGGGCGCAAACGTTCGCGACTCGTGATTCACTCCCGCATTCGACGCACACGATGCGCGCGATGCGGCGTGCGTGTCGATCCGGTGTCATTCGCACCGGCAGCACAATAATCAGGAGAACATGCATGGCCAGATCGATGCGTTCCAGGGTAATGGCAGGGGCAGTGGCATGCGCGATGAGCGTCGCACCGTTCGCGGCGACGACCGCGCTGACGACACTCGCGACGACGCGCTCGGCGATGGCGGCGACCGCGCCCGCCGACAACTACGCGGCGACGCGTTATCCGATCATCCTCGTGCACGGGCTCACGGGCACCGACAAGTACGCCGGCGTGCTCGAGTACTGGTACGGCATCCAGGAGGATCTGCAGCAGCACGGCGCGACCGTCTACGTCGCGAACCTGTCCGGCTTCCAGAGCGACGACGGCCCGAACGGCCGCGGCGAACAGCTGCTCGCCTACGTGAAGACGGTGCTCGCCGCGACGGGGGCGACCAAGGTCAATCTCGTCGGTCACAGCCAGGGCGGGCTGACCTCGCGCTATGTCGCGGCCGTCGCGCCCGATCTCGTCGCGTCGGTGACGACGATCGGCACGCCGCATCGCGGCTCGGAATTCGCGGATTTCGTGCAGAGCGTGCTCGCGTACGATCCGACCGGGCTGTCGTCGACGGTGATCGCCGCGTTCGTCAATGTGTTCGGGATCCTGACGAACAGCAGTCACAACACGAACCAGGACGCGCTCGCGTCGCTGAAGACGCTGACGACCGCGCAGGCGGCGACCTACAACCGGAACTATCCGAGCGCGGGCCTGGGCGCGCCGGGCAGCTGCCAGACCGGCGCACCGACGGAAACGGTCGGCGGCAACACGCATCTGCTGTATTCGTGGGCCGGTACCGCGATCCAGCCGACGCTTTCCGTGCTCGGCGTGACGGGGGCGACGGACACGAGCACCATTCCGCTCGTCGATCCCGCAAACGCGCTCGACCTGTCGACGCTTGCCCTGTTCGGCACCGGCACGGTGATGATCAACCGCGGGTCGGGCCAGAACGACGGGCTCGTGTCGAAGTGCAGCGCGCTGTACGGCAAGGTGCTGAGCACGAGCTACAAGTGGAACCACATCGACGAGATCAACCAGCTGCTCGGCGTGCGCGGCGCGTATGCGGAAGATCCGGTCGCGGTGATCCGCACGCATGCGAACCGGCTGCAGCGCGCGGGCGTGTAATCGATGACGGCACGTGAAGGGCGCGCGCCGCTGGCGCGGCGCGCAGCGGTCTACGGTGTCGTGGGGCTGGCGGCGATCGCCGCCGTCGCGATGTGGAGCGGAGCGGGCCGGCATCAAGGGGCGGTCGCCGCCGGTGACGCACCGGACGCGGCGGTGACGGGCGCGGCTGCCGCCTCGCCGCAGGCGGCCGTGCCGGCGAGCTCGGGCCTGCCGCCGTCGCTGGCCGGTTCCAGCGCGCCGCGGCTGCCGCTCGACGCCGGCGGCCATCTCGCGAAGTCGCGCGCGGTGCGCGATTTCTTCGACTATTGCCTGACGGCGCAGAGCGATTTGAGCGCGACCGCGCTCGATGCGTTCGTCGCGCGTGAAATCGCCGCGCAGCTCGACGGCACGGCGGCGCAGGCCGAGGCGCTCGACGTGTGGCACCGCTATCGCGCGTATCTGGATGCGCTCGCGAAACTGCGCGATGCCGGCGCGGTCGACAAGTCCGACCTGGGCGCGCTGCAGCTCGCGCTCGATCAGCGTGCGTCGATCGCGTATCGCACGCTCGGCGACTGGAGCCAGCCGTTCTTCGGCGCGGAGCAGTGGCGGCAGCGCTACGACCTCGCACGCTTGAAGATCACTCAGGATCGCTCGCTGACCGATGCGCAGAAGGCCGAGCGGCTCGCGGCGCTGGAGCAGCAGATGCCGGCCGACGAGCGGGCGGCGCAGCAGCGGATCGACCGGCAGCGCGCCGCGATCGACCAGATCGTTCAACTGCAGAAGCGCGGCGCGACACCCGACGCAATGCGCGCGCAGCTGACACAGACGCTCGGCCCCGAGGCCGCCGCGCGCGTCGCGCAGATGCAGCAGGACGACGCGTCGTGGCAGAGCCGCTACGCGGACTATGCGGCGCAGCGCGCGCAGATCGAATCGGCCGGCCTGTCGCCGCAGGACCGCGACGCGCGGATCGCCGCCTTGCGGCAACGCGTGTTCACGAAGCCCGGCGAAGCCGTGCGCGCGGCATCGCTCGATCGCGGGGCCGGCAGCATGCAATGACGCGGGCGGCCCTGGGTGGGGGCGGTCTGATGCGGCCTTATGCGGCCTTATGCGGCGCGTGTGATGTCGCGCGGCAGATGTTGCTCGATGGTATCGGCGAGCGTGTCGAACGCGGGCCCGATGCTTTCGTGCGGGACGCACGCATAGCCGAGCAGCAGGCCCTGCCGCGCGGTGTCGAGGTTGCTGTAGTAGCTCGTGAGCGGCCGAACGATCACGCCCGCGTCGAACGCGCTCTGCGTGACCGCGCGATCGTCGCACGCGTCGGGCAGGCCGAGCACCAGATGCAGGCCGGCCTCGTCGCCCATCACCGGGAGCGCGTCGCCGAAGCGCGTGCGGATCGCGTCGATCATCAGTTGCCGGCGCTCGCCGTACAGGGTGCGCATTCGTCTGACGTGCGAGGTGAGGTGACCGTCCATGATGAATTCGGCGAGCACGGCCTGCTGCATCAGCTGGCCTTCGCGGTACAGCTCGGACAGCCCGGTGCGGAACGTATCGACCAGATGTTCGGGCACGACCATGTAGCCCATCCGCAGCCCCGGGAACAGCATCTTGCCGAGGCTGCCGACGTAGATCACGCGGCCGCCGTCGTCGAGCCCCTGCAGCGACGCGAGCGGCCGGCTGCCGTAGCGGAATTCGCTGTCGTAGTCGTCCTCGATGATCCAGCAGCGGTGCTGGCGCGCGTATTCGAGCAGCATCCGGCGCCGTGCGAGGCTCATCACCATGCCGAGCGGGTACTGGTGCGACGGCGTGACGAGCACGAGCCGCGGCGGATGCTGCATGTCGCTCGCGCGCGGGTCGAGCCCTTCCTGGTCGACCGGCACCGGGGCGAGCGCGAGGCCGGCCGCCTGCAGCACGCTGCGCACGCCCCAGTAGCACGGCTCCTCGACCCACGCGCGATCGCCGATGTCGGACAGCAGCCGCACCGCGAGATCGATCGACTGGTGGATGCCCGTCGTGATGATCACCTGGTCCGGCGAGCATTTGACCGAGCGCGCGACGCGCAGGTAGTCGGCAAGCGCGCGCCGCAACGGCCGGTAGCCGCCGCCCGGCGCGTACGTCAGCAGCTCGGGATTGGCTTCCTTCCACAGCCGCGCCTGCAGGCGGCTCCACGTGCGGCTCGGGAATTCCGACACGTCCGGCACGCCCGGCATGAACGCACCCCACTGGCGCCGCGATACGCCCGCGTGCGCGATCAACTGCCGGCCGCGCGTCGACAGGCTGCCCTGCGCGTCCGGCGGCGGCAGTCCGTCGGCGGCCGATGGCGGCGGCGCCGCGCCCGGTGCATGGATCGCCGCGGCGTCAGGCCGCGTGTCGGCCACATAGGTGCCGCTGCCGGTCGTCGTCAGCACGTAGCCTTCTGCCGTCAGCTGGTCGTACACGTGCAGCACGGTATTGCGCGCGATCGACAGGTCGCCCGCGAGCGTGCGCGAACTCGGCAGTTTCGTCCCTGGCCCTAATTCCCCTGTCAGGATGGCCTGCTGCATCAGCTGCAGCAACTGCCGGTACATCGGCTCCGGCGAGCTGCGGTCGAGACGGCCGGAGAGCCAGTCGGCGACGATCACGGTATCCAAAGTGGTCCTACTTGGAATATTGAAATGGTTCCCTAGTATAGAACCGTGCGCACCGTATAGTGGCTCGCATCTCAAAATCATTTGTCGCGAAGCAAGGGGACAGCCACGATGAAGTCCGATGATGTGATCGTCAGCTTTCGCGGCGTGCGGAAGACCTACGACGGGGAAACGCTGGTCGTCAAATCGCTCGACCTCGACATCCACCGAGGGGAATTCCTGACGCTGCTCGGGCCGTCGGGTTCGGGTAAGACCACCTGCCTGATGATGCTGGCCGGCTTCGAATTCCCGACCGGCGGCGAGATCCGCCTCGACGGCGAGTTGCTGAACAACGTGCCGCCGCACAAGCGCAACATCGGCATGGTGTTCCAGAACTACGCGCTGTTCCCGCACCTGACGGTCGAGCAGAACGTCGCGTATCCGCTGACCGTGCGCAAGCTGCCGGCCGGCGAACGCGCGGAGCGCGTCGCGCACGCTCTGAAGATGGTGCAGATGGAGCGCTTCGCGAAACGCTATCCGGCGCAGTTGTCGGGCGGCCAGCAGCAGCGCATTGCGCTGGCGCGCGCGCTCGTGTTCGAGCCGAAGCTGGTGCTGATGGACGAGCCGCTCGGCGCGCTCGACAAGCAGCTGCGCGAACACATGCAGTACGAACTGAAGGCGCTGCACGAAAAGCTCGGCGTGACCTTCGTGTACGTGACGCACGACCAGGGCGAGGCGCTGACGATGTCCGACCGCGTCGCCGTGTTCGACAAGGGCATCGTGCAGCAGCTCGACACCGTGGACCGCCTGTACGAATCGCCGTGCAACGAATTCGTCGCGAACTTCATCGGCGACAGCAACCGGCTGCGCGGCACCATCGCACGCGTCGACGGCGAATTCTGCGAATTCCGGCTCGACGACGGCACGAAGCTCGTCGGCCGCCATATCGGCGAAGCCGCCGAGGGCGCGTCGGCCGTCGCGTGCATCCGCCCCGAACGCATGAGCCTCGCGGCCAGCGGCCACGCCAACGGCGCCGCCGCGAACCGCCTGAGCGGCGAAGCGCGCAGCCTCATCTATTTCGGCGATCACGTGCGCATGCGTTGTGCGCTGCCAGGCCAGGACGAATGCTTCGTGAAGGTGCCGCTGGGCACGGGCGCGCTCGACGCGTTCTCGCCCGGCGCGCCGGTCTCGCTCGCGTTCTCGCCCGAACACCTGCGCGTGTTCGCGTGATCCCGGTTTCCCCGCTTTTCCGCAGCACGTCGTCAACAACAAAGCCCATTTCCACCACGAGAGGAGAGGAACCATCATGAAACGAGCAAGCTTTACTGCACGCCGCACGGCACTCGCGCTGGCACTGATCGCGGTCGGTGCATCGGCATCGGCTGCGGAACTCACGGTCGTCAACTTCGGCGGCGCGAACGGCGACGCGCAGAAAGTCGCGTTCAACCAGCCGTTCGAGAAGGCGACCGGCAACAAGGTCACGGCCGTCGAGTACAACGGCGAGCAGGCGAAGGTGAAGGCGATGGTCGAGGCGAAGCACGTCAACTGGGACGTGGTCGAAGTCGAATCGGGCGACCTGAACCGCGGCTGCGACGAAGGCCTGTACGAGAAGCTCGACTGGTCGAAGATCGCGAAGAAATCCGACCTGATTCCGGAAGCGCCGCAGGTGTGCGGCGTCGGTTTCTTCGTGTGGTCGACCGCGCTGTCGTACAACGCGGACAAGCTGAAGTCGGCGCCGACCGGCTGGGCCGATTTCTGGAACGTGAAGAAATTCCCCGGCAAGCGCGGGATGCGCAAGGGCGCCCGCTACAACCTCGAATTCGCGCTGATGGCCGACGGCGTCGCGACGAAGGACGTGTACAAGGTGCTCGGCACGAAGGCCGGCCAGGACCGCGCGTTCAAGAAGCTCGACGAGCTGAAGCCGTACATCCAGTGGTGGGAAGCCGGCGCGCAGCCGCCGCAGTTCCTCGTCGCCGGCGACGTCGTGATGTCGACCGCGTACAACGGCCGCATCGATGCCGCGCAGAAGGAAGGCAAGAACCTGAAGGTCGTGTGGAACGGCAGCATCTACGACCTCGACTACTGGGCGATTCCGAAGGGCTCGCCGAACAAGGCGCTCGCCGAGCAGTACATCGCGTACTCGCTGACGCCGAAGCCGCAGCAGGCCTATGCGCAGCACATCGCGTACGGCCCGGCGAACGTCGCGGCGATCAAGTCGCTCGACGCGAAGACGCTCGCGAACCTGCCGAACTCGCCGGCCAACGGCAAGAACGCGGTGCTGGAAGACATCGGTTTCTGGACCGACCACAGCGACGAGCTCGAGCAGCGCTTCGCGGCATGGGCGACGAAGTAACCGGTCAGGCTTCCTGAAAGGTGTCCTGATGCAACCGGCCGCGCGACGCGTCGATCGTGTCGCGCGGCATTCCGCCGGAACGTGCCCGGCCGGAGAGAACCGTTGAATACGATGACGATCGCGCCTTCCTCGCCGTCGACCGCCGCGCTCAAGCGCGAGCTGAAGGCCGCCGAGGCCCGCAAGCGCACGATGGCGCTGTTGCTGGTCGCGCCGCTCGCGATTTTCCTGCTGCTGATCTTCGTCGTGCCGATCGGCACGCTGCTCACGCGCGCGGTGCAGAACCCGGAGATCGCGACCGCGTTGCCGAATACGGTCGCCGCGCTGTCGGGCTGGGACCGCAAGGCGCCGCCGGCCGACGCCGCGTATGTCGCGCTCGCGGCCGACATGACGAAGGTGGCCGACAGCGAGGCGATGGGTGCGCTCGCGCGGCGCCTGAACACCGAGATTCCCGGCTATCGCTCGCTCGTCGCGAAGACGGCGCGCGCGATGCCGCTGAAGGGCGACAACGGCGCGGCGCTGACGCCCGCGCAGACCCGCGAGAAATTCGTCGACCTCGATTCGCGCTGGGGCGACGTCGCATACTGGCAGGCGATCGCGAAGAACGGCAGCCAGGTGTCGCCGTTCTACCTGCTCGCCGCGCTCGACCACAAGCAGGACGGCTTCGGCCACGTCGTGCAGGCCGATCCCGACCAGTCGATCTATCTCGCGATCTTCGGCCGTACGTTCGTGATCGGCATCGCCGTCACGCTGTTCGCGCTGCTGCTCGGCTATCCGCTCGCGTACTGGATCTCGACGCTGTCGGAGCGGCGCGCGAACCTCGTGATGATCCTCGTGCTGATTCCGTTCTGGACCTCGGTGCTCGTGCGCGTCGCCGCGTGGATCGTGCTGCTGCAGAGCGAAGGGCTCATCAACAAGGCGCTGATCGGCAGCGGGCTGATCTCGCACCCGCTGACGCTGCTGTTCAACCGCGTCGGCGTGTACATCTCGATGACGCACATCCTGCTGCCGTTCATGATCCTGCCGCTGTACAGCGTGATGAAGTCGATCCCGCCCACTTACCAGCGCGCGGCCGTATCGCTCGGCAGCCATCCGTTCGCCGCGTTCTGGCGCGTGTACGTGCCGCAGACCTATCCGGGCGTCGGCGCGGGCGCGCTGCTCGTGTTCATCCTCGCGATCGGCTACTACATCACGCCCGCGCTGCTCGGCGGGCCGAACGACCAGATGGTCAGCTACTACGTCGCGTACTTCACGAACGTGACGATCAACTGGGGCATGGCGTGCGCGCTCGGCGGGCTGCTGCTCGCGGCGACACTCGTGCTGTACGCCGTGTACGGGCGCTTCACGCGCACGAACGTGAGCCTCGGCTGAGCGCCGCGCACTACGAAACGGGAAGGGGATTCGGACCATGAAACTCGCCAGGCCGCTGTTCGCGCCGCACATGTCGTTCGTCGAGCGCGCGTGGTACGTCGCGCTGCGCGTGCTCGTCGTGCTGACGCTGCTGTACCTGATCCTGCCGGTGCTCGCGATCGTGCCGCTGTCGTTTTCGTCGAGCACGTTCCTCGTCTATCCGATTCCGGGTTTCTCGACACGCTGGTACGAGAACCTGATCGCATCGGACGAGTGGCGGATGGCCGCGAAGAACAGCTTCATCGTCGCGCCGTCGGCCACCGTCGTCGCGACCGTGCTCGGCACGCTCGCGGCGATCGGTCTCACGAAGGCCGATTTCCGCGGCAAGGGATTGCTGATGGCCGTGCTGCTGTCGCCGATGATCGTGCCGGTGGTCGTCGTCGGCGTCGGCATGTACCTGTTCTTCGCGCCGCTCGGGCTGGCGAACACGTACACCGGCCTGATCGCCGCGCATGCGGCGCTCGGCGTGCCGTTCGTCGTAACGACGGTCGCCGCGACGCTGCAGGGCTTCAACCAGAACCTGGTGCGCGCGAGCCTGTCGCTCGGCGCGAATCCGGTGTCGACCTTCTTCCGCGTGACGCTGCCGGTGATCGCGCCGGGCGTGATGTCGGGCGCGCTGTTCGCGTTCGCGACGTCGTTCGACGAAGTGGTCGTCACGCTGTTCCTCGCGGGCGCGGACCAGACCACGCTGCCGCGCCAGATGTTCACCGGTATCCGCGAGAACATCAGCCCGACGATCGCTGCGCTCGCAACGATCCTGATCATCTTTTCGACGAGCCTGCTGCTGGCGCTCGAATGGCTGCGCGGGCGCAATGCACGGCGCGCGGTATCGTAACGATGCCCGCACGCAACGGCCGGCGCGCCGCCGCGCGTTGCGTGCCCGACGAGGCTCACGTAGCCGGCCTGGTGCGCCGAAGCTTTCGTTTGACTGACTGACGAAGCGGTTGCCTGCACGTTCGATGCGGCTCTGCAACAATACGGTTCGCGGTGCCGCGCGTTCCGTTTGCTGCGCAGGGAGCACGCGTTGGTTGCCGCGCCGCTCAATCCGCGACGCCGTGCGTCGCTCGTCAGCCGAGCCTCATCTTGTCCGAATTCGCTTCCCCCGCCGGCGCCCATGAGCCGGCCGTCAACTGGCGCGCGATGTCCGCGGTGCTGCTGGCCGTCGCGCTCGCGACGCTCGACACCGCGATCGCGAACACCGCGTTGCCCGCGATCGCCGCCGACCTGCATGCGTCGCCGGCCGCTTCCGTATGGATCATCAACGCGTACCAGCTCGCGATGGTCGCGACGCTGCTGCCGTTCGCGTCGCTCGGCGACATCGTCGGCCACAAGCGCGTGTACATCGCCGGGCTCGCGGTGTTCACGCTCGCCTCGCTCGGCTGTTCGCTCGCGTCGACGCTGCCGATGCTGACGGCCGCGCGGATCGTGCAGGGCTTCGGCGCGAGCGCGATCATGAGCGTCAACGTCGCGCTGATCCGCGGCCTGTTTCCCGCGCACCGGCTCGGACGCGGCGTCGGCTTCAATGCGCTCGTCGTCGGCGTGTCGTTCGCGGTGGGGCCGACGATCGCGTCGCTGATCCTGTCGGTCGCCGCGTGGCCGTGGCTGTTCGCGGTGAACGTGCCGCTCGGCGTGATTGCGCTCGCCGTGGCGGTTCCGTCGCTGCCGCAGACGGCGCGCGGCAAGCATGCGTTCGATCCGGTCGCCGCATTGTTCAACGTGATCACGTTCGCGTCGCTGATCTTCGCGCTCGGCGAATTCGCGCAGCGCGGGCCGCTTTCGATCGTGTTCGCGTCGGCCGCGGTTGCGCTCGCGTTCGGCTGGCTGCTGATCCGCCGCCAGGCCGGGCACCCGGCGCCGATGCTGCCGGTCGACCTGTTTCGCCGGCCCGTGTTCACGCTGTCCGCACTGACGGCCGTGTGTGCGTTCGCCGCGCAGGGGCTGGCATTCGTGTCGCTGCCGTTCTATTTCGAAACCGTCCTGCATCGCAGCGCGGTCGAGACGGGTTTCCTGATGACACCGTGGTCGGCGATCGTCGCGTTCGCCGCGCCGATCGCGGGCCGGTTGTCGGATCGTTATCCGCCCGGCCTGCTCGGCGCGATCGGGCTCGCGTTGCTGAGCGCGGGCATGGTGTCGCTCGCCGCGCTGCCGATGTCGCCGAGCGTCGTCGACATCGGCTGGCGGATGATGCTGTGCGGCGCGGGCTTCGGCTTCTTCCAGTCGCCGAACCTGAAGGCGCTGATGTCGAGCGCGCCGCCCGAGCGCAGCGGCGGCGCGAGCGGGATCATCGCGACGGCGCGGCTGATCGGGCAGGCAACGGGCGCGGCGCTGGTGGCGCTGTCGTTCGGGATCGCGGGGCGTCACGGGCCGACGCTGGCGTTGATGCTCGGCGCGGGGTTCGCCGGCGCGGCGAGTGTCGCGAGCGGGCTGCGGTTGTTTGCGCCGTCGCATCGCGCGGGGGTGCCGGCCGCGCCGGAACGCGTGCCGGCGCAGCCGGCGGAACAGCGTACGGGACAGTAACGAGCCGGCGCGCGGCAAACGCCGCCGCGCACCGGCCTTCATGCATCGCTCAGAACCCGCCCGACTTGATCAGCTGGTTGAGGTTCGCGATGTTCAGGCTGCCGAAGCCGGTGGTCAGATCCCAGCCGGTGCCGGCGGTATAGCCATACCCCTGATAGCCGTTGTTGCCCGACACGACGTCATAACGCACGAGCGACGGGTGCGACGGGATGTCCGCGTAGAAGTTGCCGGCCGGGAAGCCCAGGCCCGTGCCGTTCGCCGCGAGCAGGCGCGCCCAGAAGCCCGTGAAGATCGGCGCGGCGAGGCTCGTGCCGCCGATCTGCTGCAACTGGCCGTAGTTGTAGATGTACGCGCCGGTGCTCTGCGCGGCGTCGAACGAGACGTCCGGCAGCTGGCGGTTGCTGCCCGACTGCCACGACGGTGCGGGCAGGATCGTGCTGACGCCGCCGCCCGTCGCCCACAGCTTGCCGTTGCCGTCGAGCCCTTCGTTCCACACGGTCTCGTTCGAGAACGCGCCTGCCGACGTCGTGTAGAGCGTCGTGCCGCCGATCGCGAGCACGTGCGGCGACGCAGCCGGCCACGACACCGTGTAGTTCGCGCCGTCCGGATAGCCGCGGTTGTTGCACTCGTACACGCCTTCGTCGCCCGACGATACCGAGAACGTCTGACCCTGGGCGGCTGCCGTCGTGAAGATCTGCTCTTCGGCGTCGATCGTGCCGTCCGCGTTCGCATCGGTTTCGCACCAGCCCAGCGACACGTTGATCACCTTCGCGGTGTTGTCCGATACCGCGCGGTTGAACGCCTGCGTGAGGCCCGTGTTGCCCGAGGCGTTGAGGTCCGCCATGTAGAACACGAGCTTGCCGACCTGGCCGCCGGCCGAGCCGACGATCGATTGGCTGTCGAGGTCCCATTCGCCCTGGCCGTCCTGGTCGTCGGTGTAGCTGCCGCCGGAGCCGTTGGTCTTGACGGTCTGCGTCGATACCGTGCCGTAGCCGTTGCTCGACGTGAACTGCTTCAGGTCCTGCAGCGTCTGCGACACGCCGCCGATCGTGATGATGCCGACGGTCACGCCGGCCGCGGTCGGCACGCCGGTGGCGTTGTAGAGGCCGGGGAATTCCTTCGGATAATGGCCCGTCGCCGTGCCGGCCGCGAGCGCCTGCGGCTTCGCGACGTTGCCGATGCGCAGCATCGGCCGCGCCCGCGCGACGCTCTGCAGCCCGAGCACCGAACCGACGACGTCGCCGAGCGCCCGCGGCACTTGCGCGGTCGACGCATTGGCGAAGCCCGAGCGGCCGGCGTACTCGAAGTGCACGAGCGACGTGTTGAACGCCGTCTTCACCGTGGCGGCCGTGCCGCTGGCGGAGACCAGCAGGCGGTTCGGCGCAACCTCGACGTTCACGAAGCCGCTCTTGTGCAGATAGTCGACCACCGACTTCACCTGTGCATCGGTCGGCGCGTAGTCGGCGAGGAACTGCTCGTGCGTCAGGTACTGGCGGTAATGCGCGCTGCCGGGCCGGTTCACGTCGCGCGCCAGTTGCTTGAGCTGCGCGGCATTGCGCAGCTTCAGGCTGACGACGACGTTGGTCGTTTCACCGGCTGCCAGTTCGAGCGACGGCGCCGCACTGCGGGCCATCAACTGCGGGCCGGTCAGAAAGGCCTTGGTATGAGTATCGACCCAATCCGTCGTCGCGTGCGCCGCGGCGGCGGCGAACACGAACGGCGCCACGCACGCGAGGCGGCGGGGCGACGGAAGGGGAAGGGCAAACCAGGTGTTCCTTTTCATCGGGAGTCCTTTTTAGGAGAAGCGACGTTACTGGAACCCCCGGCCCTTGTGGGGCCGCGAGCGGTGACGAGCGTAGGGCGTCGGTGTCGTTCGGGTAGCTGCCATTTTCCGCAGCTGTCAGTTCTGACATCGGGGCGGCCGCACGCGCGCGCCGCCTCGTGCGCGCGGCCGATGGCCCGCTCGGCGAACGGAACCGGTTCGCCGCACGATGGCCTGGCAACGGGCGACGTTCGCACGCACGAGTCGTTCGTCGTCGCTTCGGAACATGCGCGATCGCGGAGTGGACGGGCGCGTGCATGCATGTCGTTTGCGTGTCCGTCGTTGCGCGCCGAGTCGCACTATGTGGTCAATGGAAGCGGCCTGTCAGGAACCGATGCGCGGATGCACACGAACGGGGCGGGCCGTGCACAAACGTTTCTCGAACTGTGGAACAGCCTGTCGGGCAGTCTTGCAGGCGCCTTTCGGATCGCGTGTCGCAATCGTGGATTAGAGGGGTTATTCGAATTTGGCGGCGGGCGCGAGCCGGTGCGGCGGGCCGCCCGCACCGGCAGGATCGAACGACACAGCTCGCGAAATCCCGCCTTGACGCGCTGCAATCCGCGGATATCCTTCAATCAATAACCGATGGGTTATGGATTTTGGAACGACATGCAGAACGCTCACGACATGCTTTTCAGGACGCTTGCCGATCCGACGCGCCGCGCGCTTTTCGAGCGGCTGTGCGAGGAGGGCGAGCTGACGGTTGCCGCGCTGACGGCCCATGCGGGCGTCTCGCAGCCGGCCGTGTCGAAGCACCTCGGTGTACTGAAGCAGGCCGGGCTCGTGAACGACCGTCACGAAGGCCGGCAGACGCACTACAGCGCGCAGCCGCAGGCGCTGGCCCCGCTGATCGACTGGACGAGCCAGATGGCAGGTTTCTGGCAGAGCCGGTTCGACGCCCTCGAAGATCTGCTCAAAAGGATGGATCAGTAATGAACCAAGCCACTACCGAAACGCGCGCCGTCGTCGTCGACCGCGAACTGCCTCATCCGCCGGAGAAGATCTGGCGTGCGCTGACGCAACCGCACCTGATCGAGGCGTGGCTGATGAAGAGCGACTTCGAGCCCGTCGCGGGGCGCGCATTCAGCTTCCGGGCGGACTGGGGCTCGGTCGACTGCACGGTCCTGACGATCGAGCCGCCGCGCACGCTGTCCTATACGTGGGCCGCGCATGGCCTCGAAAGCGTCGTCACGTGGACGCTCACGCCGACGCCGGCCGGCACGCACCTGCGCATGGAGCAGGTCGGGTTCCGCACGGATCAGGAGCAGGCGTACCGTGGCGCGCAGCATGGCTGGGTCCGGTTCTTCGCGTCGCTCGAGCAGGTGCTGGCGGGCCCCGACGAAGGCACGGAGGTCCGCGCATGAGTACCGCGGACCTCACACCGTCGGCGCGCATCGATGCGCTGATCGCCGGTATCACCGACTGGCGCGGCAAGACGTTCGCCGACCTGCGCCAGACGATCCTCGCTGCGCAAGCGGGCATCGTCGAGGAATGGAAGTGGATGGGCAGCCCCGTCTGGTCATGCGACGGGATGATCGCGGTTGCGAACGCGCACAAGGGCAAGGTGAAGCTGACCTTCATGCACGGCGCGCAGCTCCCCGATCCCGACAAGCTGTTCAACGACGGCCTCGACGGCAATGCGCGACGCGCGATCGATCTGTTCGAAGGCGACCGGGTCGACAAGCGGGCGCTGAAGAACCTCGTGCGCGCGGCGATCGAATACAACCGCGCGCATCTGAAGAAGAACGCGCGGGGCGCGGCGGCGAAGGCGCGCGGCAGCAAGGCGGCGTAGGGCGGCGCAGCGCGCAGGCAAAAAAAGCCCGACACGAGGTCGGGCATCCAAATCGGCCGCAACCGCCGCGAGGCGGCTGCGGCACCTGCAAAGGCAGGGCGCTTACGCGGCGAGCAGCGAGCGCAGCACGAACGGCAGGATCCCGCCGTGCTTGTAGTAGTCGACTTCGATCGGCGTATCGATGCGCAGCAGCACCGGCACGCGCTGCGTTTCGCCGTTCTTGCGGTGGATCACGAGCGTGACGTCCTGCTGCGGCTTGAAGTCGTCGCCGAGGCCTTCGATGTCGTACGTCTCTTCACCGGTGATGCCGAGCGACTGGACGCTGTCCGCGCCCTTGAACTGCAGCGGCAGCACGCCCATGCCGACCAGGTTCGAGCGGTGGATCCGCTCGAAGCTGCGTGCGATCACGGCCTTCACGCCGAGCAGTTGCGTGCCCTTCGCGGCCCAGTCGCGCGACGAGCCCGTGCCGTACTCTTCGCCCGCGAACACGACGGTCGGCGTGCCGGCGGCGACGTACTGCATCGCCGCGTCGTAGATCGACTGCTGTTCGCCGCTCGGCTGGTGGATCGTCAGGCCGCCTTCGACGCGCGTGCCGTCCGCCTTCGCCGGAATCATCAGGTTCTTGATCCGGACGTTCGCGAACGTGCCGCGCATCATCACGTCGTGGTTGCCGCGGCGCGAGCCGTAGCTGTTGAAGTCGGCCTTCTGCACGCCGTTTTCCTTCAGCCACTTGCCTGCCGGCGAGTCTTCCTTGATCGAGCCTGCCGGGCTGATGTGGTCGGTCGTGACCGAATCACCGAAGATGCCCAGCGCGCGCGCGCCCTTGACCGTCGGGATCGACGCGGCCGGCTCCATCGAGAAGTCGTTGCCGAAGAACGGCGGCTCGGCGATGTACGTCGACTTCGGCCAGTCGTAGACCTGGCCCGATTCGCCCTCGATCTTGCTCCAGAGGTCGCCCTTCTTGGTCAGCTTCGAGTAGTTGTCCTCGAACTTCTTCGGGTCGAGCGCGAACTTGAGCAGCGCGTGGATTTCCTCGCTCGTCGGCCAGATGTCGCCGAGATAGATGTCGCGGCCGCCCTTGCCCTTGCCGACCGGTTCCGTCATCAGGTCGCGCGTGATGTTGCCGGCGATCGCGTACGCGACGACCAGCGGCGGCGACGCGAGGAAGTTCGCGCGGATGTTCGGGTGGATGCGCGCTTCGAAGTTACGGTTGCCCGACAGCACGGCTGCCGCGACGATGTCGTTCTTCGTGATCGCTTCGTTCAGTTCCGGCGTCAGATCACCCGCGTTGCCGATACAGGTCGTGCAGCCGTAGGCCGCGACTTCGAAGCCGAGCTTCGACAGGTAGGGCAGCAGGCCCGTCTTCGTCAGGTACTCGGTGACGATGCGCGATCCCGGCGCGAGCGAGGTCTTGATCTTCGGATCGACCGTGAGGCCGGCTTCGACGGCCTTCTTCGCGAGCAGGCCGGCGGCCAGCAGGACGCTCGGGTTCGACGTGTTCGTGCACGACGTGATCGCGGCGATCAGCACGTCGCCGTTCTTCACGTCGACGCCGTTGCTCGTCGTGTATTGCGTGCCCAGGTCGTCCGCCTTCTTCGCGAAGCCGTTTTCCGCGACCGGCTTCGAGAACAGGTCGGTGAACGTCGACTTGACGTTGCCGATCTCGATGCGGTCCTGCGGGCGCTTCGGGCCGGCCAGCGACGGGGCGACCGTCGCCAGATCCAGCGTCACGACCTTCGTGTAGTCGATGTCGCCGGCCTTCGGGATGCCGAACAGCTTCTGCGCCTTGAAGTAGTTTTCGAACGCGGCGATTTCGGCCTTCGTGCGGCCCGTGCCTTCGAAGTAGTCGATCGTCTTTTCGTCGACCGGGAAGAAGCCCATCGTCGCGCCGTATTCCGGCGCCATGTTGCCGATCGTCGCGCGGTCTGGCAGCGACAGCGACTTCGTGCCTTCGCCGAAGAACTCGACGAACTTGCCGACGACCTTCTCCTTGCGCAGCATTTCGGTGATCGTCAGCACCAGGTCGGTGGCCGTCACGCCTTCGCGCAGCCGGCCCTTCAGCTCGACGCCGACGACGTCCGGCGTCAGGAAGTACACCGGCTGGCCGAGCATGCCGGCTTCCGCCTCGATGCCGCCCACGCCCCAGCCGACCACGCCGATGCCGTTGATCATCGTCGTGTGGCTGTCGGTGCCGACGAGCGTGTCCGGGTAATACACGGTGTCGCCGCCGTCCGTCTTCTTGTGGACGCCGCGCGCGAGGTATTCGAGGTTCACCTGGTGGACGATGCCCACGCCCGGCGGCACGACCTTGAACGTGTCGAATGCCTGCATGCCCCACTTCATGAACTGGTAGCGCTCGTTGTTGCGCTGGAATTCCAGTTTCATGTTCAGGTCGAGCGCGTCCTTCTGGCGGAAGTAGTCGATCTGGACCGAGTGGTCGACGACGAGATCGACCGGGACCAGCGGCTCGATCTTCTTCGGGTTCTTGCCCGTACGCTCGGCGACGCCGCGCATGGCCGCGATGTCGGCGAGCAGCGGCACGCCCGTGAAGTCCTGCAGCACGACGCGCGACACGACGAACGGAATCTCGTCGACGCGCTTCGCGGTCGGCTTCCAGTTCGCGAGCTGCTCGATGTGCTCTTCGGTGATTTTCTTGCCGTCGTAGTTGCGCAGCACGGACTCGAGCACGATACGGATCGACACCGGCAGGCGTTCGATCTTCGTCTTCAGCTCCTTGCCGAGTTGCGGCAGCGAGTAGAACTTGCCTTTGCCGGAACCGCTGTCGAATTCCTTGAGGGTCTTGTGGAGATTGTGGGCCATGGTGATTTTCCTGGGTTTAAGGCTAGGAAACTACGTGTCCTGTAGATGACGGCTAAATCACATACAGATCGACGTACTGATCGACCGGCATCGCTTCGAGCTTTGCCTGGTCCAGCGACACGTCGAGAATCGCTTGTTGCTGCTTGGCCGGGAAACGGCGGGCGAGGTTGGTCCTGAACTTGTCGACCAGGAGCGGGATGCCGTCCGTGCGGCGCCGCCGATGGCCGAGCGGGTATTCGACCGCCACTTCGGCAAGCTTCGATCCGTCCGTGAATTCGATCGTCAGCGCATTCGCGATCGATCGCTTGTCCGGATCGTGATAATCCTTCGTGAACTGCGGATCCTCGACGCACACGGTCTTCGCGCGCAGCGCGTCGATGCGCGGGTCCGCCGCGGCCGAATCTTCATAGTCGGCGGCGGTCAGCCGGCCGAACAGCAGCGGCACGGCGACCATGTACTGGATGCAGTGGTCGCGGTCGGCCGGGTTGGCGAGCGGGCCCTGCTTGTCGATGATGCGGATCGCGGCCGCATGCGTGCGGATCGTGATCCGGCCGATGTCGTCGATCGTGCGGCCCGCCGCGGCGAGCCGCGCATGCAACTGCAGCGCGGCCTCGGCGGCCGTCTGCGCATGGAATTCGGCGGGGAACGCGATCTTGAACAGCACGTTTTCCATCACGTACGTGCCGTACGGACGCTGGAAGCGGAACGGCCTGCCGCCGAACAGCACGTCGTAGAAGCCCCAGGTTTGCGCGGTGAGCGCCGACGGGTAGCCCATTTCACCCGTTTTCGCGATCAGCGCGAGGCGCACCGCGCGGGACGTGGCGTCGCCGGCCGCCCACGACTTGCGCGAACCGGTGTTCGGCGCGTGGCGGTAGGTACGCAGCGCGTGGCCGTCGACGAACGCGTTGGACACCGCGTTGATCAGCTCGTCGCGCGTGAGCCCGAGCAGCCGGCCGACGACGGCCGTGGACGCGACCTTCACGAGCAGCACGTGGTCGAGCCCGACCGCGTTGAACGAATTCTCGAGGGCGAGGCAGCCCTGGATCTCGTGGGCCTGGATCATCGCGACCAGCACGTCGCGCATCGGGAGCGGCTTCCGGCCGGCCGCGACGGCCGTGCGGGAAAGCCAGTCGGCCGTCGCCAGGATGCCGCCGAGGTTGTCGGACGGATGGCCCCATTCGGCGGCGAGCCAGGTGTCGTTGAAGTCCAGCCAGCGGATCATCGCGCCGATGTCGAATGCGGCCTGGACGGGATCGAGCTGGAAGGACGTGCCGGGCACCTTCGCGCCGTTCGGCACGATCGTGCCGGGCACGACGGGGCCGAGCAGCTTGGTGCAGGCAGGGTAGGACAGCGCCTCGAGTCCGCATCCGAGCGTGTCGATCAGGCAATGACGCGCCGTCTCCAGCGCGAGCGCGCTGTCGATGCCGGTGTTCAGCACGTAGTCGACGATATCGACGAGTACCGTATCCGGAGCAGGGCGGACGTTGGAGACCGGGGCGGACATCGAGGGGCCGAGGGGAACGCGCTTAGTTCGTTGCCGGCTTCAGTTCGTTCGACTGCGTCGGTGCCGGCGTGCCTTGCGCCATTTCCGGCGTCACGCACTCGTCCGCGAGGCGCTCGCCGCCGTTGGCGTCGGAGAACAGCATCGCCTTGGTCGGGATCACGACCAGCTTGAAGCCTGCTGCCGGATCGTAGAACGTGTCGGCGCCCGTCGTCGTGGCTTGACGCGGCAGCTTGTAGTTCTTCTTCGCCCAGTGAACCGTGACGACCTGGTCGCGCTTCATGTCGCCGGCGAGATCGAACGACAGGCCTTCCTTACAGGACCACTTGACCGCGCCGTCCGGTACCGGATCGACCTTGGCCGCTGCGCGCGCCTGCGCCTTCTTGCTGCGCGGGATGATGCGCTTGGCCGGTGCCGGGCGCTTGGCCGTGGCTTTTTTCGCGGTCGTGGTGGCCGTACCCTGGGCAAACGCGCTCGGAGCCGACACCAGCATCGTGGCGGACAAGGCGCCGATGGCGGTAGCGATCAGGAGTTTCTTCATGGAGTCAGAACCTTTCGATAATCAGTTGACAAGGGCCGGCAATCGAAACCGCCGGCCGGTTTGAAACTGCACGCGCCCCGAAAGCGCGCAGCGGCCGCTATTTTCACCTATTTGGCCGCGCAGATATCAGGTTTTCGGGCTCCGTTACGTTTTTTGTCGTTTCGCAAACCTCTGTCCGGCTTGCGTCCCGGCGAATGCATGAAACGCGTGGTTCGGCCGGCGGCGCGCGCTCAAGGCGCGCCGCCCGCGGCGGCCGGGCCGAACAGCGGCGCGGCCTCGGCCGGAACGGGCTGGCCGGTGGCGCGCGCACGGCGCAGCACCGACCAGTAATAGCGATAACTCGCGCGATCGTGCAGCGTATCACCGTGGCGCGTCGGGCCCCAGTCGGCCGCCTGCGCGGCCAGCAGGATCTCGGCGGCCAGCGCGACCTCGTCGGTGCGCGGCGCGAACGCGTCGACGATCGGGCGGATCTGCGCGGGGTGGATGCTCCACATCCGCGTGAACGCGAATTCGTCGCGCGCCCGGCGCGCATCGCCGGCCACGACGCCCATGTCGCGCACCTCGGTCGTCACGTTGTGCGACGGCGTCTTGCCGTGCGCGTGGCAGGCCGCGGCGATGTCCAGCTTCGCGCGGCGCACGAGCGGATGGTCGAACTGGCCGGGCGAGCGCATCGCGGAATCGGGAATCGCGCCATGGTGCGCGGAGACGAAGTCCATCAGACCGAAGCTCAGCGTGCCGACCGTCGGCAGCGCGGCGAGCGCGGCCGCCTGCGCCAGCGCGCCGTGCGTCTCGACCAGCACGTCCACCGGGATCGGATGTGCGATGCCGAGCTCGCGGCGCGTGCCTTCGATGAACGCGGTCATTTCCGCGGCATCGGCCGCGGCCGCGATCTTCGGGAGCGTGATGTAGGCCGGTGCACGCGCGGCGCGCAGCACGATGCGGACGTCGTCGCGCCAGTGCGGGTGGGAAAAGTCGTGGATCCGGACGCCGACGCGGCCGAAGCGGTTCTCGTCGCTGCCGAGCAGGTCGGCGACGAGCGCCGCATGCGCGGCTTCCTGGCCGACGGCGGCGCCGTCCTCGCAGTCGAGCGTGATGTCGAATACGGGACCCAGTTCGGCCTGCAGCGCGAGCGACTTGCGCATCAGCTTTTCGCTGCCCGCGTAATGATCGCAGCAGGGCAGGATCGCGGGCGGGGACGCCCCGTCGTACAGCACTTGTGCAGGAGTGAGCGCGGCCATCTGTTCGACGTCAGGGGAGCGTGTCAGCGTGGAGAAAATCGGATTCGGGCAGGTTCTGGGCCGGTGCGCCGTGGGGGCGGGGCGGCAAAACGTGCGCGGATCGGATCGTTCGGCCGGGCCGGCGGCCGGCCGGCCCGGGCCGAAACCGGGTGGCCCGAGGGCCGCCCGGCACCGGCGCGTGATGCTTAGTTCTTCAGCAGGTGGGCGACGCCGTCGCGCTCCTCGAGCAGCTCGGCCAGCGTGCCGTCCATCTTCTCGCGCGAGAACGCGTCGATTTCCAGGCCTTCGACGCGCTTGTACTCGCCGTTTTCGCAGACGACCGGCACACCGTAGATGATGTCTTCGGGGATGCCGTACGAACCGTCCGACGGGATGCCCATCGTGACCCACTTGCCGTTCGTGCCGAGCACCCAGTCACGGACGTGGTCGATCGCCGCGTTGGCCGCCGACGCCGCCGACGACAGGCCGCGCGCTTCGATGATCGCCGCGCCGCGCTTGCCGACGGTCGGGATGAACGTGTCGCGGTTCCACACGTCGTCGTTGATCAGCTTCAGCAGCGATTCGCCTTCGGCGGTCGCGAAGCGGAAGTCCGGGTACATCGTCGGCGAGTGGTTGCCCCACACGGCGAGCTTCTCGATCGACGCGACCGGCTTGCCCGACTTGGCGGCGAGCTGCGACAGCGCGCGGTTGTGGTCGAGGCGCAGCATGGCCGTGAAGTTCTTCTTCGGCAGATCCGGCGCCGACTTCATCGCGATGTAGGCGTTCGTGTTCGCCGGGTTGCCGACGACCAGCACCTTCACGTCGCGGCTCGCGACTTCGTTCAGCGCGGCGCCCTGAACCGTGAAGATTTCAGCGTTCGCCGACAGCAGGTCCTTGCGCTCCATGCCCTTCGAGCGCGGACGTGCACCGACCAGCAGCGCGACGTCGGCATCCTTGAATGCGACCTTCGGATCGTCGGTGATCACGACGCCCGCGAGCAGCGGGAACGCGCAATCGTCGAGTTCCATCACGACGCCTTTGACGGCGGCTTGGGCTTGCGGGAGGTCGAGCAGTTGCAGGATGACCGGCTGGTCCTTGCCGAGCAGGTCGCCGTTCGCGATGCGGAACAGCAGGGAGTAAGCGATTTGACCTGCGGCGCCGGTGACGGCAACGCGCTTTGCGGGCTTAGCCATTGAAAATCTCCAGGACGGATGAAGCGTTGGACGCGAGCGAAAACGCCATTCTATGCGCGTTGTGCGTAGCGTTGCATTGAAGCAGGGCGGAGGACTCGCGATGGCAGACGCGGTGAACCTGGAGACGGCCGTGGCACGTAGCCGGGGACGCGCTGTTGCACCCGCGAACCCTTGCTCGACCGGGAGTGTAGGAGCCGTCACGCGCAAAGTCAAACGGTATCATATGTCTTATATAAGACAGATGTTTTGCGGAAATTGAGTGGACGAAAAAGTGCGGTTTGTGATGAAATGCGCGCCATGACATCGAACCAGGCGAATACCGCGAATCAGACCGGCGCAGGCGGCCCAGGGCAGCCGGGCGCGGGCGATCCCGCACCTTCGCCCGCGGCGTCGCCGTCGCCGACGTTCAGCCCGTTATACCAGCAGATTAAGTCATTGATCACGCAAAGTCTCGAATCCGGCGAATGGAAGCCGGGCGAGATCATTCCGAGCGAAGTGGAGCTCGCGGCCCGCTACAAGGTCAGCCAGGGCACCGTTCGCAAGGCGATCGACGAGCTGGCCGCCGAAAACCTCGTGGTCCGGCGGCAGGGCAAGGGTACTTTTGTTGCAACGCACAACGAGGATCGCGCGCAGTTCCGCTTCCTGCGTCTGCTGGCCGACGACGGCGCCGAACACCCGCACGTGAGCCGCCTGCTCGAATGCCGTCGCCTGCGTGCGCCGGCGGAGATCGCGCGGCAGCTCGACCTGAAGCCGGCCGACCCGGTCGTGCAGGTGCGCCGGCTGCTGGAGTTCGACGGCGAAGTGACGGTGCTCGACGAGATCTGGCTGCCGGGCGCGATGTTCCGCGGGCTCACGTTCGAGCGGCTGAGCGAGTACAAGGGGCCGCTCTACGCGATGTTCGAGACGGAATTCGGCACGCGGATGATTCGCGCGACGGAGAAGATCCGCGCGGTCGCGGCGGAGCCGTCGGTGGCGGACCTGCTGCATGTGCCCGCGGGTTTCCCGTTGCTGTCGGTCGAGCGCGTGTCCTATACATACGGGGACCGGCCGGTGGAAGTGCGTCGCGGCTGGTATGTCACAACCGGGTACTACTATCAGAATGACTTGAGTTGAGCAGCTTCGGCTCAAGCCGAGTGCGTTCGCGATTCCCACGCTCGCGAAGCACGTTTCGGGCCGCCTTTGTTCGTGTTCGCGCAACTATCCAGAGCAGACTTTCGCTGCAGCGCGATATAAAAAGGCGCTAAAATCGCGGATTAGTGTGACAACATAGTAGGGGTCTAGCATGACTGATGCAGTAAGAAAGCCGAGGCCGGAATACCGGAACATCGGATTCGGCGATATCACGATGAAATATCGCATGCCGCTGGCGGCGATATTGTCGATTCTCCATCGAGTCAGCGGCGCGCTGCTGTTCTTGTTCCTGCCGTTCCTGCTGTTCCTCTTCGACCAGAGCCTCACGTCCGAGCTCAGCTTCGAAGTCTTCAAGGCTTTCCTCTCCAACATCATCGTCAAGCTGATCGTCCTCGCACTGTCGTGGGCCTTCTTCCACCATTTCTGCGCCGGCATTCGCCACCTGCTGATGGACGTCAACCACGACGCCGTCACGAAGGAAGGCGGCAAGCGGACGGCCGTCGTCGTCTTTGTCGTCTCGATCGCGCTGACGATCGCCATGGCACTCAAACTGTTCGGAGCATTCTAAGAAAATGGCAGCCAATAACCGAATCGGCTCGAAGCGCCTCGTCGTCGGCGCTCACTACGGCCTGCGCGACTGGCTCGCGCAGCGCATCACCGCCACCATCATGGCGGTCTACACGGTCATTCTGCTCGTCCTGTTCTTCGGCGCGCACGATTTTTCGTACGAAGGCTGGGCATCGATCTTCGCCGCGCAATGGATGAAGCTCGCGACCTTCGTGATGCTGCTTTCCCTCTTCTACCACGCATGGGTCGGCGTGCGCGACATCTGGATGGACTACGTGAAGCCCGTCGGTGTGCGCCTGCTGCTGCAATCGCTGACCATCGTCTGGCTGCTCGCATGTGCGGGCTACGCCGCGCAGATTCTCTGGAGAGTGTAAAGAATGGCTGCAATCAAAACTAACCTGCCGCGCCGCAAGTTCGACGTGGTGATCGTCGGCGCGGGCGGCTCGGGCTTGCGCGCAGCGCTGCAACTGTCGCGCGCGGGCCTGTCGGTCGGCGTGCTGTCGAAGGTGTTCCCGACGCGCTCGCACACGGTGGCCGCGCAGGGCGGTATCGGTGCGTCGCTCGGCAACATGAGCGAAGACAACTGGCACTTCCACTTCTACGACACGATCAAGGGTTCCGACTGGCTCGGCGACCAGGACGCGATCGAATTCATGTGCCGTGAAGCGCCGAACGTCGTGTACGAACTCGAGCACTTCGGCATGCCGTTCGACCGCAACGCGGACGGCACGATCTACCAGCGTCCGTTCGGCGGCCACACCGCGAACTACGGCGAGAAGCCGGTCCAGCGCGCGTGCGCGGCCGCCGACCGTACCGGTCACGCGCTGCTGCACACGCTGTACCAGCAGAACGTCGAAGCGAAGACGCAGTTCTTCGTCGAATGGATGGCGCTCGACCTGATCCGCGACGCGGAAGGCGACGTGCTCGGCGTGACGGCCCTCGAGATGGAGACGGGCGACGTCTACATCATGGAAGGCAAGACGACGTTGTTCGCGACGGGCGGCGCAGGCCGGATCTTCGCGGCGTCGACCAACGCGTTCATCAACACCGGCGACGGCCTCGGCATGGCCGCGCGTTCGGGCATCGCGCTGCAGGACATGGAGTTCTGGCAGTTCCACCCGACCGGCGTGGCCGGCGCGGGCGTGCTGATCACCGAAGGCGTGCGCGGCGAAGGCGGTATCCTGCGCAACGCGAACGGCGAGCGTTTCATGGAGCGCTACGCGCCGACGCTGAAGGATCTGGCGCCGCGTGACTTCGTGTCGCGTTCGATGGACCAGGAAATCAAGGAAGGTCGCGGCGTCGGTCCGAACAAGGATCACGTGCTGCTCGACCTGTCGCACATCGGCGCCGAGACGATCATGAAGCGTCTGCCGTCGATCCGCGAAATCGCGCTGAAGTTCGCGAACGTCGACGCGATCAAGGAACCGATCCCGGTCGTCCCGACGATCCACTACCAGATGGGCGGCATCCCGACCAACATCCACGGTCAGGTCGTCGGCACGTCGCGCGATCACAAGGAACCGGTCAACGGCTTCTACGCAGTGGGCGAATGCTCGTGCGTGTCCGTGCACGGCGCGAACCGCCTCGGCACGAACTCGCTGCTGGACCTCGTGGTGTTCGGCCGTGCGGCCGGCAACCACATCGTCGAGCACGTGAAGAACCAGAAGGAACACAAGCCGCTGCCGGCCGATGCAGGCGAATTCTCGCTGGCGCGCCTGAACAAGCTCGACAAGTCGACGTCGGGCGAATACACGCAGGACGTCGCGAACGACATCCGCGCGACGATGCAGAAGCACGCGGGCGTGTTCCGCACGTCGGCGCTGCTGAAGGAAGGCGTCGAGCAGATGGCCGGCCTGGCGGCGCGCGTGGACAACATCCACCTGAAGGACAAGTCGAAGGTGTTCAACACCGCGCGCGTCGAAGCGCTCGAGCTGGAGAACCTGATCGAAGTGGCGCGCGCCACGATGGTGTCGGCGGAAGCGCGCAAGGAAAGCCGTGGCGCGCACGCACACAGCGACTACGAACATCGCGACGACGAGAACTGGCTGCGCCACACGCTGTGGTACAGCGAAGGCGATCGCCTCGACTACAAGCCGGTTCAAATGAAGCCGCTGACGGTCGAATCCGTGCCGCCGAAGCCGCGCACGTTCTAAGCCGAGTCAAAGGAATCCGAAATGGCAAAACGCATTTTTGAAGTCTACCGCTACGATCCGGACAAGGACGCAGCGCCGCGCATGCAGACGTACGAGCTCGAGATCCAGCATGAGCGCATGCTGCTCGACGCACTGGTGAAGCTGAAGGCCGTCGACGAGACGCTGTCGTTCCGCCGTTCGTGCCGCGAAGGCGTGTGCGGTTCGGACGCGATGAACATCAACGGCAAGAACGGTCTCGCGTGCCTGACGAACCTGAACGACCTGCCGCAGAAGATCGTGCTGCGTCCGCTGCCGGGCCTGCCCGTCGTGCGCGACCTGATCGTCGACATGACGCACTTCTTCAACCAGTACCACTCGATCAAGCCGTACCTGATCAACGACGCGCCGCCGCCGGAGAAGGAACGTCTCCAGTCGCCGGAAGAACGCGACGAGCTCGACGGCGTGTACGAGTGCATTCTGTGCGCGAGCTGCTCGACGTCGTGCCCGAGCTTCTGGTGGAACCCGGACAAGTTCGTCGGCCCGGCCGGCCTGCTGCAGGCTTACCGCTTCATCGCGGACAGCCGCGACACGGCCACCGGCGAGCGTCTCGACAACCTGGAAGACCCGTACCGTCTGTTCCGTTGCCACACGATCATGAACTGCGTCGACGTTTGCCCGAAGGGCCTGAACCCGACGAAGGCGATCGGCAAGATCAAGGAACTGATGGTCCGCCGCGCGGTTTAAGGCCGGGTTGCAATGAGCGACGATTCGCATCAATCCGACCCGCACCGTCGCGCGCGCCTTCGCTGGCGCGCGCGGCGGGGTCTGCTGGAAAACGATATCGTATTCGAGCGTTTCTTCGGCAGATACGAGCATGACCTCACCGATGCAGACGTAGGCGCGTTGTCGCGCCTGCTCGATCTGAGCGACAACGACCTGATGGACTTGCTCCTCGCGCGCAAGGAACCAGAGGGCGACCTAGACAGCCCGGATATTCACCGGCTGTTGGAGATGCTGCGCAACGTGTAACGCCAAGGTGTAACGCGCTGTGCCCGTTATCGAATCCCGTTTCTTTATTTCGATTGAGGATGTGCCATGACTCCGTCTGATGTTAAAGCCACGCTATCGTTCAGCGACAACTCGCCGAGCGTCGAACTGCCGATCTACAAGGGCACGATGGGCCCGGACGTAATCGACATCCGCAAGCTGTACGGCCAGACCGGCAAGTTCACGTACGACCCGGGCTTCATGTCGACGGCGGCTTGTAATTCGGCGATCACGTACATCGACGGCGACAAGGGCGAGCTGCTGTACCGCGGCTACCCGATCGACAACCTCGCGCAGAACGCGGACTTCCTCGAAAGCTGCTACCTGCTGCTGAAGGGCGAGCTGCCGAACGCAGCGCAGAAGAAGGAATTCGTCGACACCGTCACGAAGCACACGATGGTGCACGAGCAAATGCACTTCTTCTTCCGTGGTTTCCGCCGCGACGCGCACCCGATGGCGATCCTGGTCGCCGCGGTCGGCGCGCTGTCCGCGTTCTACCACGACTCGCTCGACATCAACGACCCGCGTCACCGTGAAGTGTCGGCGATCCGCATGATCGCGAAGCTGCCGACGCTCGTCGCGATGGCGTACAAGTACAGCATCGGCCAGCCGTTCGTGTATCCGAAGAACTCGCTGTCGTACAGCGCGAACTTCATGCACATGATGTTCTCGAACCCGTGCGAGGAGTACAAGGTCAACGACGTGCTCGTCCGCGCGCTCGACCGTATCCTGATCCTGCACGCCGACCACGAGCAGAACGCGTCGACGTCGACGGTCCGCCTCGCCGGTTCGTCGGGTGCGAACCCGTTCGCGTGTATCGCCGCCGGTATCGCATGTCTGTGGGGCCCGGCGCACGGTGGTGCGAACGAAGCCGCGCTGAACATGCTCGAGCAGATCGGTTCGCCGGACAACATCCCCGAATTCATCAAGCAGGTGAAGGACAAGAATTCGGGCGTGAAGCTGATGGGCTTCGGCCACCGCGTGTACAAGAACTACGATCCACGTGCGAAGCTGATGCGCGAAACGTGCTACGAAGTGCTGAACGAACTGGGCCTGCACGACGACCCGCTGTTCAAGCTCGCGATGCAGCTCGAGAAGATCGCGCTGGAAGACGAATACTTCGTGTCGCGCAAGCTGTACCCGAACGTCGACTTCTACTCGGGCATCGTCCAGCGCGCGCTGGGCATCCCGACGTCGATGTTCACGTGTATCTTCGCGATGGCACGTACGGTCGGCTGGATCGCACAGTGGAACGAAATGATCGCCGATCCGGAACAGAAGATCGGCCGTCCGCGCCAGCTGTTCATCGGCGACACGCCGCGCGAAGCGAAGCCGATCGACGCACGTTAAGTCGTGTGCGGCGCGAACGGCCGGCAGGCCGCTCGCGTCGGGCAATCGCAACGCCACGACACCCCGACGGGTCCGCCCGTCGGGGTGTTTTCATTTGTGCGGTGAATTGGCGCGGCGCTCCAGCGAGGGCGGGCGGGTATCGAGTGCCGGCGCGTCGTCGTCGGGGGCGTGGCCGTGCTGCTTGAAGAACTGCCGGTACGCGCCCGGCGTCATCCCGCGCGCGGCGAGGAACTGGCGGTTGAAGTTCGCGGCGTTCGGAATGCCGCAGCGCGCGGCTACCGTCGCGATCGGCCAGTCGGTGCCGACGAGATGACGGCACGCGTGCGCGAGTCGCAGCCGTTGCAGGTAGCGGCCGACGCTTTCGCCGAGATGCCGGACGAACAGGCGCTGCAGCGTGCGCTCGGACATGTGCGCGGCGGCGGCGAGCGCGTCGATGCGCAGCGGTTCGTGAAAGCGCCGGTCGATCGCATCGAGCACGCGGTCGAGGCGTTCGGCTTCGGGCGCGGCCGCGTCGGCGGACGGTGCCGTGCCGTCCGGCCGGTCATACGCGTGCGCGGTGGCGAGCGGCGTGCCGCCGGCTTCGGCGAGATCGGCGAGCGTGTCGAGCGCCGCCGCGAGCCGTGCGCGCGGCGACGGATCGAGCAACCGCGGCAGTCGCGCCCGCATCGCGCGGGCGGCTTCCACGTCGAAACGCAGGCCGGGCGCCGCGCGACGCAGCAGCGAGCGCAGCGGCGCGTATTCGGGGCAGCAATCTGCCAGCCGCCGCACCCAGTCGCCGTCGAACCAGACGACGAGCGCGACTTCGGGCGCCGCGCGATCGATGCGCGCGTTCGACGACCACGTATGCGGCAGGTTGGGCGGCACGAGCACGAGATCGTCGTCCGCGTAGCGCGCGACGTGATCGCCGATGAAGCGCTGGCCGCGGCTGTTGAGCGTCAGCGTCAGTTCGTACTCGGGATGGCGATGCCATTCGAACGGGATGCGCGCGAGCTGGCGGTGATACACGCGGATCGAACAGCCTGGCGAGAACGTCACATGCTCGTACTGCGGTTTCATCGCGGCCTCCGGTAGGGGCGGGTAGCGCGTCGTGGCATGATCGAGAACGCAATCGTCACCACGGAGCGATGCCATGTTTTCACACGTTTGCGTCGGCGTCAGCGATACGACGCGCGCCTACGATTTCTACGCGCCGCTGTTCGCGGCACTCGGGCTGCGCCTGAAATTCCGCGAGCCGGACGGCTGGTCGGGCTGGATGCCGGCCGATGCCGACCGGCCGCTGTTCTTCTTCGGCCGGCCGCTCGACGGCCGCGCGCCCGAACCGGGCAACGGGCACACGGTCGCGTTCGTCGCGCCGGCCCGCGCGCTCGTCGATCGCTGCCATGCGCTCGCGCTGCGGCACGGCGGTACCTGCGAAGGGCCGCCGGGCCTGCGCCCGGACTATCACCGCGACTACTACGGCGCCTATTTTCGCGATCCGGACGGCAACAAGCTCTGCGTGGTCTGTCATCGTCCGGAGTAACGCGCGGTTGTCAGAATTGTATCGATAGTTGACCGGATAGCGGTGATGGCGGCCTCGTACCGGCCGTACGCTGACAGCACATCACGATACGCTTCAGCGAGGAGACCACGATGCAACTGACGATTGACGATCTGCCGGCCGCGATTCGCGCGGCGAAACGGGTGCTGCGCGCCGACCTGCCCGGTTACGCGGCGTCGTTTCGCGAACTGGAGGGCGACATCGCGCGGCAGGTCGAGGCGATCCGCCGCGCGCACGCGCACGGCCATGACGTGATCCCGGTCGTGCCGTTCGCGGATATCGCGGGCGGCACCGTCGATCCTCGCGCGATCGCCGCCATCCGCACGCACGGCGCGGTCGTGATTCGCGGCGTATTCGACGCGCATCAGGCGCGCGACTGGAACGACGAGATCGGTGCGTATCTGGATGCGAACCGCTTCGCCGAGCGGTTGAATGCGCGTGCGGAAGACCGCTATTTCGGCAATCTCGCATCGGGCAAGCCGCAGATCTACGGCGTCTACTGGTCGAAGCCGCAGGTGGCCGCGCGCCAGTCGCCGGCGCTGACGCAGGCACGTGTGTTCCTGAACCGCCTGTGGCGGCACGCGGATGCCGTGCGCATGCATTTCGATCCGGACCAGGTGCCGGCCTATGCGGACCGGATTCGCCGCCGGCCGCCCGGCTCGACGTCGCTCGGGCTGTCGCCGCACGTCGACGGCGGCTCCGTCGAGCGCTGGCTCGGGGCGAACTTCCGGCAGGTCTACCGGCACGTGCTGGCCGGTCGCTGGCGCGATTACGATCCGTTCGACGCCGCGTTCCGTCCCGACGTGGAAGAGATTCCGTCGCCGGCCGTCTGTTCGATGTTCCGCACGTTCCAGGGCTGGACCGCGCTGACGCCGCAGGGGCCCGGCGACGGCACGCTGCAGTTGATCCCGGTCGCGAACGCGATGGCCTACGTCGTGCTGCGCGCGCTGCAGGACGACGTCGCCGACGACGACCTGTGCGGCGCGCGTCCCGGCCGCGCGCTGTCGATCCGGCCCGAATGGCATGCGCTGCTGCTCGACGCGCTGGTGCCGATCCCGCACATGGCGCCGGGCGACGCGGTGTTCTGGCACGGCGACGTCGTGCATGCGGTGGAGGATGCGCACCGCGGCAGCGGCGACAGCAACGTGATGTACATCGCGGCCGCGCCGGGCTGCGCGAAGAACGACGCATACCTGCGGCGTCAGCGGTCCGCGTTCGTGCGCGGCGAGAGTCCGCCCGATTTCCCGGCCGATCATTTCGAGGTCGATTTCGACGGGCGTGGCGACGAAGGCGACCTGACGGTGCTGGGCCGAGCGCAGATGGGGTTCGGGCCCGGCGCGTGACGGCCTTCTGCCGAATCCGCTGCGTGCCGCGCGCAATTCGACGCAATCGGCTGTCGGCGCTGCCGAAATCGACGCGAATTGCGCAATTTGGCTTCCGATAATGGTCCGGACACAACGCCGCGGGCCCTTGCGCCGCAAGGGTGCGGCGCAGACCATGGAGGAGTCGATGCAATTCACGCAAGCGATCGTTCGCCGTCCGGCACCGTCGTGTGGCGCGGGCCTGACCACCGCCGCACTCGGCGCACCCGACTACGACAAGACGCTCACGCAGTTTCATGCGTATTGCGACGCGCTGCGCACGCTCGGCGTCGCGCTGACCGAGTTGCCGCCGCTGGACGCGTTCCCCGATTCGCACTTCGTCGAGGACGTCGCGGTCGTGACGCCGGAATTCGCGGTGATCACGCGCCCCGGCGCCCCTGCGCGGCGCGGCGAGACGGTGCATATCGAAGCGGCACTCGCCGCGCATCGCGACCTGCTGCCGATGCAGGACGGCCGTCTCGACGGCGGCGACGTGATGCTGGTCGGCAAGTGCTTCTACATCGGCCTGACGGGCCGCACCGACGCCGAAGGCATCGCCGCGTTCGAGGCGCTGGTGTCGCGCTACGGCTACTCGGTCGTGGCGGTACCGGTCGGCGCGGGACTGCACCTGAAGTCGGTCGTCAACGCGCTCGGCGACGACACGCTGCTCGTGACCGAAGCGCTGGCCGCGCATCCGGCGTTCGCCGGCTATCGCCGGATCACGGTCTCGGCCGCTGACGAATACGCGGGCAACACGCTGCGCGTGAACGGCACGCTGATCACGCCGGCCGGTTATCCGCGCGTTCACGATGCGATCGCGTCGCTCGGCATGCCGCTGCACGTGATCGACACGAGCGAGTTCCGCAAGATGGACGGCGGCCTGACCTGCCTGTCGCTGCGGTTCTAGCCGATTGGCGCGCGGCCGCTTCGGCCGGATAATGTGGCCCCGCGCGGACGAGGACACGTTCCGCGCACCAGCCACGACCGACCGGAGCGAACGCGGATGACCGACAAGAAGAGGCAGCTCGACAAGATCGATCTCCGGATCCTCGACATCCTGCGTACCGACGGGCGGATTTCCTACCGGAAGCTGTCGGAGCGCGTGAACCTCACGCCGCGGCCCTGCCAGGCGCGCGTGGAGCGGCTCGAGGCGCTCGGCGTGATCGAAGGCTACCGCGCGGTGATCAAGGCGCCGCGCGCGACCAAGCCGATCGTCGTGATCGCGCAGATCGTGCTGGCCGACCACGGGCGTTCGCAGGCGCCGTTCGAGGACGAAATGCGGGCGAATCCGGCCGTGCTCGATTGCTGGCTCGTCAGCGGCACGTTCGATTTTCTGGTGCGGCTCGCGTGCGAGGATCTCGACGAGTACCGGCGGATCGCCAACGTGTGGCTGGAAAGCCCGCGATTCCGGATCGAGAAGATCGTGACGACGGCCGAACTGCAGGCGATCAAGCGCAGCGTCGTGTGATGCGCCCGGCCGGGCAGGACCCGGCTCGACGCGAATGACCAGGCCAATCGATTCGCATCCCGAATCAATAAAATTGGCGGAAGAAGCCGGAACCAATCAGGGTGAACACTATGGATGCTATGCAAGCGGCAGTGGAGACGGCTGCGCCGTCCGGGACGACGCTCAAGCGCCGTCTGCAGGGCCGCCACATCGCGATGATCGCGATCGGCGGCTCGATCGGCACGGGGCTGTTCGTCGCGTCGGGCGCGTCGGTTGCGCAGGCGGGGCCGGGCGGGGCGATCGCCGCCTATATCGCGATCGGGATCATGGTCTATTTCGTCGTCACCGGGCTCGGCGAGATGGCGGCGCTGATGCCCGTGTCGGGCTCGTTCGCGATCTACGGCGAGAAGTACGTCGACGAAGGCTTCGGCGTCGCGCTCGGCTGGACCTACTGGTACAGCTGGGCCGTGACGATCGCGATCGAGCTGGTCGCCGCGCAGATCGTGATGCGCTACTGGTTTCCGGCGGTGCCGGGCATAGGGTGGGGCGCGGGCTTCCTCGTGCTGATCTTCCTGCTCAATACGCTGTCGGTGCGCGGCTTCGGCGAATCGGAATACTGGTTCTCGCTGATCAAGGTCGTCACCGTGATCGCGTTCATCGCGGCGGGGCTGCTGATCGCGGCCGGCGTGCTCGGCAGCGGGCATACCGGCAGCGGGCATACCGGCACCGGGCATCCGGTCGGCTGGCGCAACTTCACGACGGGCGACGCGCCGTTCGTCGGCGGCGTGCACGCGATGATGAGCGTCGCGCTGATCGCGGGTTTCTCGTTTCTCGGCACCGAGCTGGTCGGGATCGCGGCCGGTGAATCGGAAAATCCGCGCAAGACGATCCCGCGCGCGGTGAAGCAGATCTTCTGGCGGATCATGCTGTTCTACGTGCTCGCGATCTTCGTGATCGGCCTGCTCGTGCCGTACACCGACCCGAACCTGCTGAAGAGCGACGTGACCGACATCGGCGTGAGTCCGTTCACGCTGGTGTTCAGCCATGCGGGCTTCCCGCTTGCCGCCGGCGCGATGAACCTGGTGATCCTGACGGCCGTGCTGTCGGCCGGCAATTCCGGCACCTACGCGGCGACGCGGATGCTGTACAACCTCGCCGCGGAAGGGCGCGCGCCGGCGATGTTCGCGACGCTGTCGCCGGGCGGCGTGCCGCGCAACGCGCTGTACGCGACGATGGCCGTCGGCGGGCTGTGCTTCCTCACGTCGCTGACCAACAACCAGCGCATCTATCTGTGGCTGTTGAACACGGTCGGCATCACGGGCTTCATTGCGTGGCTCGGCATCGCGGTCTGCCATTACCGGTTCCGCAAGGGTTTCCTGAAGCAGGGCTACCGGCTCGACCAGTTACCGTACCGCGCGAAGTGGTTCCCGTTCGGGCCGCTGTTCGCGATCGCGATCTGCATCGTGATTTCGCTCGGGCAGGACTATCAGGCGTTCTTCGCGGCGCGCATCGACTGGATGGAAGTGCTGTCGATCTATGTCTGGATTCCGCTGTTCGTCGCGATCTGGTGGGCGTATCGCCGCGCACGCAAGAGCCGGCTCGTGCGCTACGAGGAGATGGAGATCGGGCCGTGGCTGGCGCGCGCGGTCGACGGGGCGGCGGATGCGCGCGAGTCGTCGCGCGGCGCGTAGCGGGCGGGCCGCTCGCGTGACGGCCGGCCGCGGGCCGCGATAACATCGCGATTCGCACGGCGTGCTGCCCGGGCCGGTGGCATGCCGCGCGTTTCCCGATCGATTTCGCGTCCAGCACACAACATGACAACCCAGCCGAACCGCGTTTCCTCCCCGTCACTTGCCTCCCGCGCCAGCGTGCGCGAGATCGCCGATGCCGTGCGCGCGGCCGGACGGCGTGCCGTCGACGTCGCTGACGACGCGCTCGCGCGTCTCGCGGCGATCGCGCCGCTCAATGCGATGGTGCACGTCGATGCCGAGCTGGCCCGCCGCACGGCCGAGCGCATCGATGCCCGCGTCGCGCGGGGCGAGGCGCTGCCGCTCGCGGGCGTGCCGTTCGTGATCAAGGACAACCTCGATACCGCCGCGATGCCGACGCTCGGTGCGAGCCCGGCGCTGGGCGGCTATCGCGCAACCGGCGATGCGCAGACCGTACGGCGCCTGCTCGAAGCCGGTGCGGTGCCGCTGGGCAAGGCGAACATGCACGAACTCGCGTTCGGCATCACGAGCGGCAACGGGCATTTCGGCGCGGTCGGCAATCCGCATGATCCGCAGCGCATCGCCGGCGGGTCGAGCGGCGGAACGGCGGCCGCGGTCGCGGCCGGCATCCCGTTCGGCCTCGGCACCGACACGGGCGGCTCGGTGCGCATTCCGGCCGCATTCTGCGGCGTGTACGGGCTGCGGCCGTCCGCGCAGCGCTATTCGCCGCATGGCGTGCTGTCGCTGTCGCCCACCCGCGATACGGTCGGGCCGATCGGCCACGGCATCGACGATTTGCTGCTGCTCGACGCCGTGCTGACGCGCGACGACAGCGTGGCCGTCGCGCCGGAATGGCCGCAGTTGCGTATCGGCGTACCGGGCGCGCCTTACTTCGACGCGCTCGACCCGGGCGTTGCGGCCCGCATCGAACACGCGTTCTCGTCGTGCGTGGCGGCCGGCGCGACGCTCGTGCCGCTGCCGGCGATGCCGCTGCACGACGCGAGCGAGGCCTGCGGCCTGCCGATCGTGGCGTTCGAGGCGAACCGGTACTGGCGCCGCTTTGCGGCCGAGCGGCTGCGCATTCCGTTCGAGACGTTCGTCGAACGGATCGCGAGCGACGACGTGCGCGGCATCTTCCGCTCACTCGTCGAAGCGCCGGTCGAGGCCGACGCCTATGCGGAAGCGATCGTGTGCCGGCAGCGTCTCGTGCACTGGTACGACGATGCGTTCGGCGCGCCGGTCGACTGCATCGCGATGCCGACGGTGCCGGGCGAGCCGCCGTCGCTCGGCGACACCGCCGCGATGACGCCCGAACAGGGCGCTGCGCTGTTCGCGCGCGTCGTGCGCCAGACGTCGCCGGCGACACTCGCCGGCGTACCGTCCGTGTCGATCCCGGCCGGGCTCTCCACGCGGACGGGGCTGCCGGTCGGGCTCATGCTGGAGGGGCCGTGGGGCAGCGACCGGCGCCTGCTCGCGATCGCCCGCCGGATCGACGCGCGGCTGCGGGATCGCGCAGCGGCCGCCTGAGCCGCGGCCGCGTTCAGGCCAGATAGGCCTTCATGAAGTCGACCCACGCGCGCACTTTTTGCGGCACGTGCGTGGTCGACGGATACAACGCGTAGACGGCCTGCGGCGGAAACCGGTAGTCGGGCAGTGCGTCGACCAGCGCACCGCACGCGAGGTCGTCGCGCACGAGCCATTCGGGCAGCAGCGCGACGCCGCTGCCCTGGCGCGCGAGCACGCGCAGCACCGACGCGTTGTCGACGACGACGCGCGGCTTGGCGCCGGGCCGGAAGGCATGCGGGTTGCCGTCGCGGTCCGTGAGCGTCCAGGTGGCGATGCGCTCGAGCCGCGTATGCCCGAGCTGTGGCAGGCGCGCGAGCACGTCGGGCGAGTCGATGCGGGACAGGCCCGCGGCGGCGAGCAGCGACGGCGCGATCACGGGCCGCACTTCGTAGGTCGCCAGGCACGCGCCGCGGTAGGGCAGGTCCTGGAACTGCTCGAGGCGCCCGAGGCGAATCGCGACGTCGACGCGCTCCCGCACCAGGTCGACCTGCGCCGCATGCGTCTCGAGCCGCACGCGCAGCGCGGGATGGCGCTGCATGAACGCATGCAGCGCGGGCGCGACCACCATCGTCCCGTACTCGACCGTCGACGTCACGCGCAGCACGCCGTGCATCCCGCCGTGCTCGCTGCGGGCGTCGTCGATCGCGCTCTCGGCTTCCTCCAGCACGCGCAGGCAGCGCGCATGGAAGCGCTCGCCCGCGTCGGTCAGCTCGACGCGCCGCGTCGTGCGCGTGAACAGCGTGACGCCGAGTTCGGCTTCGAGCTGCTTGATGTTGAAGCTGACCGCGGCCCGGGCCTGATTCAACTGGGCGGCGGCGGCCGTAAACGACCCCGCTTCCACGACGGCGCGGAAGACGGCGAAACGATCGAGACTCACCATGGCGTGTCGGCTGCTTTCCGGAAAACCGACATGTTGCCCTGATTGTCAAAATTTTTCGACCAGTCTTGCCGTCCGGACGGTCTTATCGACGCGCGCGTCGAACCTTACACTGCGGCGTTTCGTTCGTCTTCCGCCACATGACCGATCGCTCGAAAATCGCCGCCGTCTACCTGCTCGGGTTCGCGATCGACCTCGCCAACATGTTCGTCATCAACGCCGCGTATCCGACGATCCAGCGCGAGCTGCACGCATCGGTCGCGCAGCTGGCGTGGATCGGCAACATGTACGTGCTCGGGCTGACCGTCGTGATCCCGCTCGGCACCTGGCTGGCGCGGCGTTTCGGCGAGCGCCGGCTGCTGATCGCGTCGCTGGTGCTGTTCGCGCTCGGCAGCGTCGGTGTCGGCCTGTCGGCGTCGATCGGCGCGCTGCTCGCGTGGCGCCTGATCCAGGGGCTCGGCGGCGGGTTGCTGATCCCGGTCGGGCAGACGATGGCCTATCGCGCGTATCCGCCGGATGCACGTGCCCACCTGACGTCGATCGTGATGATGGTCGCGCTGCTCGTGCCCGCCTTGTCGCCGGCGCTCGGCGGCGTGATCGTCGATCGCGCGTCGTGGCGGGCGATCTTCTTCGGCATGGTGCCGCTGGCCGCCGCGACCAGCGTGCTCGCGTTCGCGTGGCTGCCGCCGGACGCAGCGGGCGAACGTCCGCCGGCGCTCGATGCCCGCGGCCTCGCGTTGAGCGCCGTGGCGCTGGTCGCGCTGCTGCTCGGCCTGACGTTCGCGGGCCAGCCGGGGGGCGGCCGCCTGGCGATCGCGCCGCTGTCGGTCGCGCTGGTCGCCGGTGGCGCGTACGTCGCGCATGCGCGACGCGCGGCGGCCCCGCTGCTCGACCTGCGCCTCGTCGCGCAGCCGCTGCTGCGGATCGGCTTGATCGTCTATCTGTGCGTGCCGGGCGTGTTCACCGGCGTGAACCTGGTCGCGGCGCTGTACCTGCAGAACGCGCTCGGGCTCAGCGCGACGCATACGGGCGCGCTGATGGTGCCGTGGGCGATCGCGTCGTTCGTCGCGATCGCGACGACGCGGCGCTGTTTTCCGAAGTGGGGCGCGAAGCCGCTGTTCATGAGCGGGATCGCGATCGATGCGATCGGCATCGTGCTGCTCGCGACACCGCTCGCTGGTTTCGAGGCCGGGCGCGTGCTGGCTTTCGTCGCGATGGGGCTCGGCGCCAGCATGTGCACGAGCACGTCGCAAAGCGCGGCGTTCCTCGACGTTCCCGCCGCGCGGATGGGCGACGCGAGCGCGCTGTGGAACATCAACCGGCAGTTGAGCTTCTGCCTCGGCGTCGCCGTGCTGGGCAGCGCGCTGAATTTCCTGCTGTCGACGCATGGCGACGACGCGCGGCTGTCTTACCAGCAGTGCTTCGGCCTGGCCGCGTTGCTGACGCTGCTGCCGCTGCCGTTCGTCGCGCGCCTCGCCCTGCACCGCGCGCCTGCCGCGCGACCGGTTTCCCAACGTACGCAAGTGTCGAAATGAATCCGTCCAACCCGTTTTTCCAGGAAGTGGTCGACGCGCACGTCGACATCGAGCAATGGTTGTCCGGCCATGCGTCACGCGACGCGCTCGCGCCGCTGATCGCGCGTTTTTCGCGGCGTTTCTCGATGATTTCGCTGCAGGGGCATGCGCTGGATTTCGCGGATATCGACGTCCTGTTCTCGCGCGGCCACGGCGCGCGTCCCGGGCTGCGGATCGCGATCGACGAACTGCACGAAGTGAGCGCGTGGCAGGGCGGCGCGGTGATTGCCTATCGCGAGACGCAGGTCGACGGAGCGGGGCGGCGCATCGTGCGCCGTTCGACCGTCGTATTCGAGCGCGACGCGAACGGCCGCATCGGCTGGCTGCGCCTGCATGAAACACCGGTGACGGGCTGACCGTCGCCACCGCGCCCGCCGCCGCGTGCCTGGCGGCGGGCGTACGCAGTCCGAGCGGCACGACAAGCAGAAACCTGAGAGATGACGATAAAAACAATCGAATCCGCGCGCCGCAAGGGCGCGCGGCAACAACGCGTGCGCGGCCGGAGGTGCGCATGACGGCGCCCGGGTTCACCGATGGGGTGGCGGCGCTCGTGCGCGATACCGAGGTGCACAAGGATCTTTACCTGTCGCCGCGGATCTTCGAACTGGAGATGCGCCACCTGTTCGCGAACACATGGGTGTACGTCGGCCACGTCAGCCAGATTCCGGACACCGGCGACTACGTGACGACGACGATCGGCGCGGAGCCGGTCGTGATGGTGCGCCACGTCGACGGATCGGTGCGCGTGCTGCACAACCGGTGTTCGCACAAGGGCACGCAGCTCGTGACCGACGCGTGCGGCAACACGGGTACGTTCTTTCGCTGTCCGTACCACGCATGGTCCTACCGGACCGACGGCAGCCTCCATGCGATTCCGCTGCGGCGCGGCTACGACCAGACCGGTTTCGAATCGTGCGAGGCGAGCAAGGGCATGCAGGCGGTCGGCGCGACCCACGAGCATCGGGGCTTCGTGTTCTGTCGGCTGAACCCGGAGGGCGTCGGCTTCCACGACTATTTCGGCGCGGCGCTGTCGTCGCTCGACAACCTGGTCGACCGCTCGCCGGAAGGGCGCGTCGAAGTCGCGGGCGGCGTGTTCCGGTACGTGCATGCGTGCAACTGGAAAATGCTGGTCGAGAACCAGACCGACACCTGTCACCCGATGGTCGCGCACGAGTCGTCGGCCGGCACGGCCGTGCGCGTCTGGGAGCGTGACGGCATGGAAGGCGCGAAGCCGATGGCGGTGGAACTGCTGGAGCCGTTCATCCAGCCGCATGCGTTCTTCGAGCGGATGGGGCTGCGCGTGTGGCCCAACGGGCACGGTCACACCGGCACCGCCGATTCGATCCATGCGCGCTATACGCCGATTCCCGGCTACCACGAGAAGATGACGGCGGCGTACGGCGAAGCGCGCGCGGCCCGCATTCTCGGCGAGGTGCGCCACAACACGGTGCTGTTCCCGAACGCGATGGTGAAGGGGCCGATCCAGATCCTGCGCGTGTTCAAGCCGCTCGCGGCCGACCGCACGCTGGTCGAATCGTGGTCGTTCCGTCTTGCGGGCGCACCCGATTCGATGTTCGAGCGCACGCTGGCCTACAACCGGCTGATCAACGCGCCGACGTCGATCGTCGCGCACGACGATCTCGAGATGTACGAACGCGCGCAGCGCGGCCTCGCGACGCAATCGCGCGACTGGGTGCATGTGGGACGGCTGTTCGATCCGCACGAGCACATGCACGCGACGGCCGAGACGAACGGCACCAGCGAGCTGCAGATCCGCAACCAGTTCCGCGCGTGGCTGCGCTATATCGCGCCCGCATCGACGAAGGAGGCCGCCGATGCGCACGTTTGCTCACGATGAACTCGCCGCGTTCGTGTATCGCGAGGCGCGCCTGCTCGACGAGCGGCGCTACGAAGACTGGCTCGCGCTGTACGCGGACGACGCGCGCTACTGGATGCCGTTGTCGCCGGATCAGCCCGATTCGGTGCTGCATGGCGCGCTGATGGACGAGGACCGGTTGCTGCTGCGCATCCGCATCGAGCGCCTGGCCGGCCGCCGCACGTTCTCGCAGCAGCCGGCGAGCCGCGGCCATCATCTGCTCCAGCAGCCGTACGTCGAGCGCGCCGACCCGGCGCGCGGCGTGTACGTGTTGCGCACGCCGTTCCATTACGTCGAAGCGCGGCGCGACGAGCAGACGCTGTTTGCCGGCTGGTACACGCACGAACTCGCGGTCAGCGGCGACGCGTTGCGCATCCGCGTGAAGCGCGTCGACCTCGTCAACGCCGATGCGCCGCTCGGCAGCATCCACCTGCCCGTGTGAGCGCGGGCTCGCGCTGCCGGTTTCCTTCCCTGGTTTGGTCCCGATTCCATGAACGCCCCTGAACGCCTGCCGCACACGCTACCGTACATCGACACGCTGTACGACTATGGCGCTTTCCTGTCCCGTACCGGCGGCCGTGTCGGTACGCTGGCGGCCGAAAGCGCGCGCGATGCGCGGATCGCGATCGTCGGCGCGGGCGTCGGCGGGCTCGTCGCGGCCTGCGAACTGCTGCGCGCCGGTGCGCGGCAGGTCGTCGTGTTCGAGGCGAACCGGGCGCGCGTCGGCGGACGCCTGCTGACGCAGTCGATCAATCCCGAGCATCCGCACCTGCTCGCCGAAATGGGCGCGATGCGCTTTCCGCCGTCGCAGGCGGCGCTGTATCACTACCTGGACCGGTTCGGCGTCGACAGCGCATCGGCGTTTCCCGATCCCGGCATCGTCGACACGGAGATTCACTATCAGGGCCATGCGTACCGCTGGCCGGCCGGCGAAGCGCCGCCGGCGCTGTTCGAGCGTGTCGACCGCGGCTGGCGCGCGTTCATCCGCGACGGCGTGCGGCTCGACGACGGCACGTCGCTACCGGCGCCGGCCGAACTGACGGCGCTGCTGCGCGCGCATCGCTACGACGATGCGCGGTGCGGCTGGCAGCAGTACATCGACCGCTTCGGCGACGAGTCGTTCTATTCGGCGATCGTGAAGATCTTCACCGGCGCGACGCCGCCCGGCGGCGTTCGCTGGCGCAAGAGCGAGGACCTGCGCCTGTTCGGCACGCTCGGCATCGGGTCGGGCGGCTTCCAGCCGGTCTATCGGGCGTCGTTCCTCGAAATCCTGCGGATCGTCGTCAATGAGCTCGAGGTCGACCAGCGGCTGATCCCGGCCGGCATCTTCGCGCTCGCGCAGGGGCTGCTGGACGACGGCGCCGACGGCGTGCGCGTGCGCGACTGCATCGTTCACGCAGCGGTGCGCGGCGTGACGAAGCAGCCCGACGGTACGCTTGCGCTCGCACTCGACGACGGGGCGACCCGCGTGTTCGATCGCGTGATCGTCGCGACGACGACGCGGGCGATGCAGGTCGGCATGGGGATGACGGGCATCGCGAACTTGTTCGCCCCGGACGTCGTCCGCGCGATCAACGAAACGCACATGGTCAGCTCGTCGAAGCTTTTCGTGCTGACCCGCGACAAGTTCTGGCTCAAGCACGGGCTGCCGCACAACATCCAGACCGACACGCTCGCGCGCGGCATCTACTGCCTCGACTACGCGCCCGACGATCCCGACGCGCACGGCGTCGTGCTGATCAGCTACACGTGGGAAGACGATTCGCACAAGATCCTGTCGCTGACCGACAAGATCGAGCGGTTCAAGCGCCTCGTGGCCGAGATCGGCGTCGTGTCGCCGGCGTTCGCCGCGCATCTGCGCCCGCTCGACGACGATTACGCGCGCAACGTCACGAGTCACGACTGGCTGTCGGACCGTTACGCGCTGGGCGCGTTCAAGCTGAACTACCCGGGCGAGGACATCCACTCGCAGGCGCTGTTCTACCAGTTCCAGACGGCGGCGGATCCGTCGTCGGACCGCGGGATCTATCTGGCGGGCTGCTGCTGTTCGTTTACGGGCGGCTGGATCGAGGGCGCGGTGCAGACCGCGATCAATGCGGCGAGCGCGGTGATCCACAGCCTCGGCGGCACGCTGGCCGACGGCAATCCGCTCGACGCGATGCGCAGCCGCTATCGATATGGCGATTGAACGGCGCCGTTACCGGTCGAGCTCCGGGTAGTGCCGGAAGATCCCCATGTCGTTGAACGGGATGCGGCGCGCCGACGCGAGATAGCGCGCGACGGGCGGATGCCGCGCGACGCGATCGTGCAGCGCGACGAGCGCCGCGACTTTCCGCTCCGCGCGTTTCATCGCCTTCGGAAACGCATAGCGCAAGCCTTCGATCAGCTGGAACATCGACAGGTCCGCGTAGCTGAGAGCGGTGCCCGCGATGTAGCCGCTGCCGTGCGGATTCTGCCCGAGCACGCGATCGAAGTAGCCGAGGAATTTCGGCAGCCGGTTCTCGATGAAGTCGGCCGCGCGCTCCGCGGCTTCCGCCTTCTGGTCCTCGTAGTAGAGGCAACTGGCGATCGGGTGATGCGTGTCGTGGATCTCGGTGACGAAGTCGGCGACGGTCAGCTGGAGCTGGTGTACCCACAGCCGGCCGGCTTCGTCGTCGGGCGCGAGCCCGAGCCGCGCGCCGAGAAACAGCAGGATGTTCGCCGTCTGCCCGACGACCACGTCGCCCGCCTTCAGGAACGGCGGCGCGAACGGCACGCACTCGGCCTTCGTGCTGTCCATCATGCGCATCATCGCCGACACGCCCATCCCGCGCCCCGATTCGCGTGCGACATCGACATAGTCGGCTTCGGCCGCCTCGAGCGCGAGCCGCACGTACTCGCCGCGGCCCTGGATCTCGGGCCAGTAATAGAGTTCATATCGCATGCTGTTGTCCTGTTCGTTGAACCGGCTGCCGCCGGCCTCGTGACGACCGGGCGGCCGCGCGCCGCCCGTTGCGAATAGACAGTCTAGGCGATCGAACGAAAAGCGCCGTGCGCGGCATCATGCGTCGCGTGCGCGCTCGCCGCCTTTCGGGCCGTGGAAGAACACCCGGGTCGAGAAGTCGTCGGAGAAGCCGGCGAGGCGATGCGCCGCGTGGGCGGGGACGAACAGCGTGTCGCCGGCCGCGACGCCGCATTCGCGCCCGTCGACGACGAAGCGCGACGCGCCGGTTGTGATCACGTCGATCTCGTCGCGCGTGTGCGGCGTCTGCCCGTCCTCGACGTGCGGCCGGTACAGCTCGACATCGCGCGTGCCGTGGCGAAACAGCGTCGTGAACAGCGTGCCTTCGTCGTCGAGGCGCGCAAGCGATTCGTTCAGGCCGAGCTTCATCGTGGCGGGCTCCGGGGCCGGATCGTGAGGGAACGCGGCTTGCGCCATGGTAATGCGGGTGCCGATATGTCGAAACGCCGCGCCAGTCGCGAGCGCTCCACCGGCGAAACAGGCGCGCGATTCGCTCGCCGCAGGTGAAACAAGATCGTCCATCGGCGAAACGGCGCGGCGATCGAACGGATTCGGCCGTTACTTTCACCGCAATTTAACCAACGCCGCCTAGGATCGCGCTGCATCGATCGATGGCACGTCGCGCTGCCGGTTCGCGCGCGGTTGCCCGATTGCCTTTTCCCTGGACCCCGCGAATTTCGTCGATCCTGCCTGTCCTCACGCACGGTCGTCATTCGCATCATGGCGTAGCGTGTACATGAGTCAGCATTCCCCGGCTTCGTCCCGAAGAAAATTCCTCGCCGCCGCGCCAGCCGTCGCGGCCTCTTCCCTGTTGAGCGCCTGCGGCGGCGACGACGTCACGTCGGCGCCGGTCACCGACAGCGCGCTGGCCGCGCAGATGTCCGCGAAACTGAACGCGCAGCTCGGCGACGCGGCGACCGTCGACGCGATCGTCCCGGCGATGTCCGACGTCGGCTTCACGTGGGACCTGCCGACCGTGGCCGCCGCGCAGATCGGTGCGATCGTCGCGTACAGCTTCGGCAACCGTCCGAACGCGTCGAGCGGCAACACGTCGAGCATCGGCGGCAACCAGGCGGCGCTGCCCGATCCGGGGCCGGTGAACGAGGCGCTGGCGGACGCCGTGTACCGCATCCGCCAGCTGAAGCCCGTCAAGGTCTATGCGCAATGGGAAATCGCGCGGTTTCTCGTGTCGAAATACGGGATGGGCGCCGACGTGTTGTCGTCGGTCGAACCGGTGATCGCGAACGACGGCTCGATCGTGTACCTGAGTACCGCGGGCGTCGCGGCGGTCGCCGTGTCGCGGGCGGGCGGGGCGGCGGCGATGGGCACCGTCGCGGTGGTCGGCCATCGCGATCACGCGAAGCGCTGCATCCAGACGTCGCAACAGGGGGGCATGAAGGCGGCGGCCGTCACCGAGGTGCCGCTGCCGACGGTGTACGACCCGCAGTCGGGCCAGCCGTGGACGCGCAACCGCAGCCTCTACCTCGTGCACGACATGTATGCGCAGATGCTGACGCGCGCGATGACCGCGACGACGCAGGCCTACCCGAAGGGCTGACGCCCGCCGATCCCCCATCGACGCTCATGACCATGCATACCCGTCGCCATTTCCTGGCTTCCACCTCCGTCCTGGCCGCGTCGTGCGCGGCCGTCACGCCCGTGTTCACGAGCGCCGCGCCGGCCACGGATGCCGAACTGCAGCGCCAGATGCTCGGCAAGCTGACGAACGAACTGAACGATCGCGCGACCGCCGCCGCCGAAACCGGTTATCTGCTCGACACGTTTTTCTCGTGGACGCCGCCGAGCGTCGCGGCGGCCGCCATCGATACGATCGTCGCATACAGCTTCGGCAGCCGCGCCGGCGCATCGGCCGCCGCACCCGTACCGGGCCCCGTCAACGAGGCGATTGCCGATACCGTGTTCCAGCTTCGGCAGAAGGTCGCGGCACCGATCTTCGCGCAGCAGGAGGTCGCGAGCGTGCTCGCGTCGACATACGGGCTCACGGCCGGCGTGACGTCGATCGCGACGCCCGCGGTCGCCGCCGGCAGCCCGATTCCGACTCCCGACGGCGTCGCCGCCGCGATCGTCAGGCAGGCGGGCGCGGCCGCGGCGCTCGGCAAGGTCGGCGTCGTCACGCATTCGGACCAGGCGTCGCTCGCCGTGCGCGCGTCGAATGCGGCGGGGATGCAGGCGGCGGTGCCGGCAGGCCTCGCGCTGCCGTCGCGCTACGACACGTCCGCGCAGATGGCGGCCATGCGGCGGCGCGATCTCTACCTGCTGGGCAACGCCGGCATGCAGCTCGCGATGCTGCGGCTCGACCTGATCAACCGCGCGTACCCGAACGGCTGATGCGCCAGCCACGGGGCGCGGCGCGCGACCCGGGCGATGCGGCCGCGCGATCGCCGCCCGCCGGATCGTGCGTGCCCCGTTTTGCCGGGTAATGCCGATACAGGTATTGGCACTACCAGCCAAACTACTGTTTTTAATGGGTTTTTTCGCGCCCGGCCTGAGCCGGGGCGCACGCTGCGTGGCATAATCGACTTCATCCGCAAGGCTTGTAGTCACAACGACCCCGCATACCCATGGCACAGACTCTCTACGACAAACTGTGGAACACCCACGTGGTCCACACCGAGGAAGACGGCACGACCCTGCTCTACATCGACCGTCAGCTGCTGCACGAAGTCACGAGCCCGCAGGCGTTCGAAGGGCTGAAGATGACGCATCGCCCGGTGTGGCGCATCAGCGCGAACCTCGCCGTGTCGGACCACAACGTGCCGACGACGGACCGCAGCCACGGCATCGCCGATCCCGTCTCGAAGCTGCAGGTCGACACGCTCGACGCGAACTGCGATGCGTTCGGCATCACGCAGTTCAAGATGAACGACGTGCGCCAGGGCATCGTCCACATCATCGGGCCGGAACAGGGCGCGACGCTGCCGGGCATGACGATCGTGTGCGGCGATTCGCACACGTCGACGCACGGCGCGTTCGGCGCGCTCGCGCACGGCATCGGCACGTCGGAAGTCGAGCACGTGCTCGCGACGCAAACCCTGCTGCAGAAGAAGAGCAAGAACATGCTCGTGAAGGTCGAGGGCGCACTGCCGCGCGGCTGTACCGCGAAGGACATCGTGCTCGCGATCATCGGCAAGATCGGTACGGCGGGCGGCACGGGCTACGCGATCGAATTCGGCGGCTCGACGATCCGCGCGCTGACGATGGAAGGCCGCATGACCGTCTGCAACATGGCGATCGAAGCCGGCGCGCGCGCGGGCATGGTCGCGGTGGACGACACGACGATCGATTACCTGAAGGGCAGGCCGTTCGTGCCGACCGGCGCGGAATGGGATCAGGCCGTCGAATACTGGCGCCAGTTCAAGTCGGACGACGGCGCGCAGTTCGACCGCGTGGTCGAGCTGAACGCGGCCGAGATCGTCCCGCAGGTCACGTGGGGCACGTCGCCGGAAATGGTCACGTCGATCGACGGTCGCGTGCCCGATCCCGAGCGCGAGAAGGATCCGGTCAAGCGCGACGCGATGGAGCGCGCGCTGGCCTACATGGCGCTCGAGCCGAACACGCCGATCGAATCGATCAAGGTCGACAAGATCTTCATCGGCTCGTGCACGAACGCACGGATCGAGGATATCCGCGCGGCCGCGTATGTCGTGAAGAAGCTGAACCGCCGGATCGCATCGAACGTGCGGCTCGCGATGGTCGTGCCGGGTTCGGGCCTCGTGAAGGCGCAGGCCGAGCGCGAAGGGCTCGACAAGGTGTTCACCGACGCGGGCTTCGAATGGCGCGAGCCGGGCTGTTCGATGTGCCTCGCGATGAACGCCGACCGGCTCGATCCGGGCGAGCGCTGCGCGTCGACGTCGAACCGCAACTTCGAGGGCCGGCAGGGCGCGGGCGGTCGCACGCACCTCGTGAGCCCCGCGATGGCGGCAGCCGCGGCGATCGAAGGTCACTTCGTCGACATTCGCCAGCTGGGGTAACGCGTGACGGCAACGAAGGTCATCGCGCGGCTGGTTGCCGCGCTGGCGCTGGCGGGGCTGGGCTTCGGCCTCGCGGGCTGCAATACCGTCCGCGGCTTCGGCGAGGACGTCAACGCCGCGGGCAACGCGCTCAAGCGCGCCGCGGACTGACACCGCCACCGAGAATTTGTCGATGTGTGCCGGCCGCGTGCCGGCCCTTCAACCGGATAGACGGATCATGGAAAAATTCACTGTACATACCGGCGTCGTGGCGCCGCTCGATCGCGAGAACGTCGACACCGACGCGATCATCCCGAAGCAGTTCCTGAAGTCGATCAAGCGCACGGGCTTCGGTCCGAACGCGTTCGACGAATGGCGCTACCTCGATCACGGCGAGCCGGGCCAGGACAACTCGAAGCGTCCGCTGAATCCGGACTTCGTGCTGAACCAGCCGCGCTACCAGGGCGCATCGGTGCTGCTCGCCCGCAAGAACTTCGGCTGCGGCAGCTCGCGCGAGCACGCACCGTGGGCGCTGCAGCAGTACGGCTTCCGCGCGATCATCGCGCCGAGCTTCGCGGACATCTTCTTCAACAACTGCTACAAGAACGGCCTGCTGCCGATCGTGCTGACCGAGCAGCAGGTCGATCACCTGTTCAACGAGACGGCGGCGTTCAACGGCTTTCAACTGACGATCGACCTCGACGCCCAGGTCGTGCGCTCGGGCGACGGCCGCGAGTATCCGTTCGAGATCACCGCGTTCCGCAAGTACTGCCTGCTGAACGGCTTCGACGACATCGGCCTCACGCTGCGCCACGCGGACAAGATCCGCCAGTTCGAAGCGGAGCGGCTCGTGAAGCAGCCGTGGCTCAACACCAAGCTGGTCGGCTGATCGTGCCTTTCGGGCGGGCGCGCCAGCGGCGCGTTCGCCGGCCTGCCTCATACAACCTACCCAGTCAGGAATTTCGCATGAAGATTGCAGTGCTGCCCGGCGACGGCATCGGTCCGGAAATCGTCAAGGAAGCCGTGAAGGTGCTGAACGCACTCGACGAGAAGTTCGAACTCGAACAGGCGCCGGTCGGCGGCGCCGGCTACGAGGCGAGCGGCCATCCGCTGCCCGACGCGACGCTGGCGCTCGCGAAGGAAGCCGACGCGATCCTGTTCGGCGCGGTCGGCGACTGGAAGTACGATTCGCTCGAGCGCGCGCTGCGCCCCGAGCAGGCGATCCTCGGGCTGCGCAAGCATCTCGAGCTGTTCGCGAACTTCCGCCCGGCGATCTGCTATCCGCAGCTCGTCGATGCCTCGCCGCTGAAGCCGGAACTCGTCGCGGGCCTCGACATCCTGATCGTGCGCGAACTGAACGGCGACATCTACTTCGGCCAGCCGCGCGGCGTGCGTGCGGCACCGGACGGCCCGTTCGCCGGCGAACGCGAAGGCTTCGACACGATGCGCTATTCGGAACCGGAAGTGCGCCGCATCGCGCACGTCGCGTTCCAGGCCGCCCGCAAGCGCGCGAAGAAGCTGCTGTCGGTCGACAAGTCGAACGTGCTCGAAACGTCGCAGTTCTGGCGCGACGTCATGATCGACGTGTCGAAGGAATACGCGGACGTCGAGCTGTCGCACATGTACGTCGACAACGCGGCGATGCAGCTCGCGAAGGCGCCGAAGCAGTTCGACGTGATCGTCACGGGCAACATGTTCGGCGACATCCTGTCCGATGAGGCGTCGATGCTGACGGGCTCGATCGGCATGCTGCCGTCGGCGTCGCTCGACAAGAACAACAAGGGCCTGTACGAGCCGTCGCACGGTTCGGCGCCGGACATCGCGGGCAAGGGCATTGCCAACCCGCTCGCGACGATCCTGTCGGCCGCGATGCTGCTGCGCTACTCGCTGAATCGCGCGGAGCAGGCCGATCGCATCGAGCGCGCGGTGAAAACGGTGCTCGAACAGGGCTACCGTACGGGCGACATCGCCACGCCGGGCTGCCGGCAGGTCGGCACGGCGGCGATGGGCGATGCGGTGGTCGCGGCGCTGTAAGGCAACGCGGCAGTAATATAGAAAGGGCGCGAACAGGCCGGGAAAATCGGCCGGTTCGCCCCCGGTTGGCCGTTGTGCGGGCCACCGGCTTTGTGTAGACTCGAACGATGGCGCTGATTTCCCTGATCTCCCCGGTCCTGAAACTCCACGGCAACACTGCCCGTGCGGGTGCGCGCGCCATCGTCATCACGAAAACCATTACCACGAAAACGATCATTAAACGCTGATCGCCGTCGTGCCCGCCTGTTTCCCCGCGCGGTCACGCGGGGACGGAAATGGCGGGGAAGCTCCATTCAAAGCAAAGGGTTAGTCATGAACGTAGGTCTCGTAGGTTGGCGCGGCATGGTCGGCAGCGTCCTGATGCAGCGCATGCAGGAAGAAGGCGATTTCGACCTGATCGAACCGGTGTTTTTCAGCACCAGCAACACGGGCGGCAAGGCGCCGTCGTTCGCGAAAAACGAGACTACGCTCAAGGACGCGACCAACGTCGACGAGCTGAAGAAGTGCGACGTGATCATCACGTGCCAGGGCGGCGACTACACGAACGACGTGTTCCCGAAGCTGCGCGCGGCCGGCTGGAACGGCTACTGGATCGACGCGGCATCGTCGCTGCGGATGAAGGACGACGCGGTCATCATCCTCGACCCGGTCAACCTCGACGTGATCAAGGACGCGCTCGTCAAGGGCACGAAGAACTTCGTCGGCGGCAACTGCACGGTCAGCCTGATGCTGATGGCGCTCGGCGGCCTGTTCCGCGAGAACCTCGTCGACTGGATGACGGCGATGACCTACCAGGCCGCATCGGGCGCGGGCGCGCAGAACATGCGCGAGCTGCTGTCGCAGATGGGCACGCTGAACGGCGCGGTGCAGGAACAGCTGGCCGATCCGGCGTCGGCGATCCTCGACATCGACCGCCGCGTGCTGGCCGCGATGAACAGCGATGCGATGCCGACGAGCCACTTCGGCGTGCCGCTGGCCGGTTCGCTGATTCCGTGGATCGACAAGGATCTCGGCAACGGGATGTCGAAGGAAGAGTGGAAGGGCGGCGCGGAAACCAACAAGATCCTCGGCAAGCCGGCCATGGGCGAGCCGGGCTCGATCCCGGTCGACGGCCTGTGCGTGCGGATCGGCGCGATGCGCTGCCACTCGCAGGCACTGACGATCAAGCTGAAGAAGGATGTGCCGCTCGACGAGATCAACGGCATCCTCGCGTCGGCGAACGACTGGGTGAAGGTCGTGCCGAACGAGCGCGAAGCGTCGATGCGCGACCTGTCGCCGGCGAAGATCACGGGCACGCTGACGGTGCCGGTCGGCCGCCTGCGCAAGCTCGCGATGGGCGGCGAATACCTGTCCGCGTTCACGGTCGGCGACCAGCTGCTGTGGGGCGCGGCCGAGCCGCTGCGCCGCATGCTGCGCATCCTGCTCGACAAGTAAGCCTGTCAGCATGTCCGGCCCGCGGGCCGGACTGCGCGCGATGACGCGCCGCGTCGGCCCCCGGTTCGGGGCTGGCGCGGCGCGTTTTTCATGTGCGAATGGATCGGCGCATGCTCGGCAGCGTCTGGTCGACTGCCTGCCGCGTCTTGATCGTCCGCGGGCTGCCCGGCGCGGCGATGATTTTCATCCATTGATGCGGCTGTGTTCGATCTGCCCGGCGGCCGGCCGCGGCATGCGGACCCGGGCGGCGCGATGGCCCGATCGCCGGGCGGCCGCGCCCGGTTGCACCGGCCGGCGACGAATTCGGCCCGAATGCGATCGCGTGAAGTAAACTACGCGGTTACGACGCACAGACCCGCCGAAAGCGTCGCGTTCCGCGCGACGCTTTTGCATTTCTGCGGCAACTTTATTGACGCCTTCAACCGCGAATCCGAGCCGCGCCCGCGCGCGGCGATAGAGCCCACGATGTCCCGAATTTCCTTGTTTCCGCGTCAGTCCCGTCTGTCGCGCGCCGTGCGTGGCGCGCTGGCGATCCTGGCGCTCGGCGCAGCCGCATCGGCCTGGGCCGTCGGCACCGTCGAACTGCCGGCGTCCGCCGCCGGCGGCGCCGTACCGCTTACCGTGACGGTCCAGCCGGGCCAGTCGCTGAACGACATCGCGAAAGCGGCCACGCAATCGCATGATCCCGGCGTGCTCGCGCGTGCCGGCCGCGCGCTGTTCGACGCCAATCCGCAAGCATTCATGAAGCGCGACGCGAGCCGCCTGAAAGTCGGCGCGACGCTGACCGTGCCCGCGCTCGACGCGACCGGCGCGGCGCTCGCGCCGGCCAGTGCCGCCGCTGCCTCGGCCGCGGCAGTGGCGTCCGCGCCTGCCGCCGCATCGGGCGGGGCGGCGGAAGCGCAGCATGGCGCGTCCGCGCCGCATCCCGGGTCGGCCGTGCAATCGGCGCCGGCCACGCCGGCCGTTCATGCGGCGCCGGTGAGCGGCGCGAGCGTCGCGACGGGCGCGGGGGCGTCGGCTTCGGTCGGCGCGTCGGCGGCACACGGCGCGTCGACGGCCGACAGCCTGCCGCCGGCGGCACCTGCCGCGGGCGCGAGCGGCCCGCATGTATGGAGCGGTGCGATCCAGTCCGCGCCGCCGTCCGCGAGCGAGGCCGCGGTCCAGCCGGTGCCGGGCAGCCAGGTTTCGGGTTCGCGCGAGCCGGCCGGTGCGGCGCCCGCGACCGGCGCGTCGCAGCCGCGGCCGTCGAGCCTGCAGCAGTTGCTGGCGCTGAAGAATCGCGTGCTGATGGAATTGCAGAAGCACGGCATCGGCAAGCCGGGCACCGCGAACGACGTTGCGCCGGCACCCGCGCCGGCACCCGCCGCGCCGCGTCCGGCCGCGAACGACGCGGGTGCGTCGGCAGCGGCGCCGGCGGCAAGCGAAGCCGCGTCCGCGGTCGCCGCCAGCGCGGCGCAATCGGCATCGGCGCCTGCGCGACCGGCCGCTCCTGTCGCGACGCCGGCGCGCCGTACCGAGCAGATGGACTGGCGTCCGGCCGCCGTGGCCGGCGCGGCCGTGATCGTGCTCGCGGCCGGCTTTGCGTGGCGCAAGCGCAGGAAGGGGCGCGAGACGGGCGATGCGGGTGAGGTGGCCGCTGCAGCCGGTACTGCCGCGGCCCCGGAGGCCGAAGCGGCGCCGTCGCTCGACCGCGAGTTGCCGATCCTGCCCGAGATGCCGGTCGCGCGCGACGCCGCGTCGGATCAGTATCTTGCCGCGGCGACTGCCGCCGCGGCCGAAACGGTCGAGCCGGCTGTCGCCGATGCACCGTCGGCGCCGGAGGCCACGAAGCCGCATGACGAGCAGCCCGGATTGCCGCCCGCGCAAGCGGCCGTGGCGCCGGTGAACGAGGTGGCGCCGGCTCAGGCTGCGCACGGCGCAGAACCGGCCGAAACGGCCGCTGCCAAGCCGGCCGACACGCCTGCCGCGCCTTCGGCGGCCGACGCGCAGCACGCGACGCTGATGCAGAACGCGATCAGCGCGCTGAACAGCCTCGACATGCCGTTGCCGCCGCGAACGTCGGAGGACGCACCGCTGACGCCGGACGAGCTGTCCGCGCGGGCAGGGCAGTCGGACATCGATGAAATCGCAACTAACGGTCAAGTCGAATCGCATCCGCCGATTGACGTGAACCATCCGACCCCGGAACATCCGGCCGACCAGGACGACGAGTACGATTGGGATCCGGACGCGGCAACGCCCGCCGGCCACGCGGGCAGCCCGTCTGCGCTGTCGTCGCTGCCGCCGCTCGGCGGTGCGCAGTTCGGCGCGCTGAAGCTCGATTTCGATCTCGACCTCCCGTCCGCGCCGGGCGCCGCGCTGCCCGCGCTGCCCGCGCTGACCGCGGACGAGCTCGCGCGCATCGCGCGCAACAAGCTCGATCTCGCGTCGGAGTACGTCGAACTGGGCGACTTGTCCGGCGCGCGGACGCTGCTGCAGGAAGTGATCGACGCGAACGACACCGCGACGCGCGACGATGCGCGCGCGTTGCTCGCGAAACTGGCGGACGAGGCGTGATGCGGATCGCACTGGGCATCCAGTACGACGGCGCGGCGTTCTGCGGCTGGCAGGCGCAGCCGCACGGCAAGACCGTGCAGGACCGGCTCGAGCACGCGCTGGCCGAGTTCGCGCGGGTGCCGCTGCATACGACGGTCGCTGGCCGGACCGACACCGGCGTGCACGGGCTCGGGCAGGTCGTGCACTTCGACACCGAGCTCGAACGCGAGGTGTTCTCGTGGGTGCGCGGCACCAACGCGTTCCTGCCGCCGACCGTATCGGTGCAATGGGCGAAGCCGATGCCGGACACGTTCCACGCGCGTTTCTCGGCGTTCGAGCGCACCTATTACTACGCGCTGTACGTGCATCCCGTGCGCTCGCCGATGCTGGCCGGGCGTGCGGGCTGGATCCACACGCCGCTCGACGACGACGCGATGCGCGCCGCCGCCGCGCACCTGATCGGCGAGCACGATTTTTCGTCGTTCCGGTCGTCGGAATGCCAGTCGAAGACGCCGGTCAAACACCTGTATCAGATCGACGTGCGGCGCGCGGGGCATTTCATCCATTTCCGCTTCCGCGCGAACGCGTTCCTGCATCACATGGTGCGCAACCTGATGGGCTGCCTCGTCGCGGTCGGGCGCGGCCGCTATCCGGCCGACTGGCTCGCCGACGTGCTGGCCGGGCGCGATCGCAACCTGGCGGCGCCCACGTTCATGGCCGACGGGCTGTATCTGGCCCACGTCGGCTACCCGGCGGAATTCGCCGTCCCGCCCGCGCAGCTCGGCAGCGTGCCGTGGAGCAGCGTCTGGGCCGATCTGGACCCTCAATCATGACGGATCAAGCCGTGTCTTCCCCGCCTTCCGCCGCCGGCCTGGCGCCGCGCACGCGCATCAAGCTGTGCGGGCTGTCGCGCCCCGAGGACGTGCTGCACGCGGCGGCGCTCGGCGCCGATGCGATCGGCCTCGTGTTCTACCCGAAAAGCCCGCGCGCGGTGACCCTCGCGCAGGCGGCCGAGCTGGCGAGCCTCGCGCCGCCGTTCGTGTCGGTGGTCGGGCTGTTCGTGAACGCGACCGAGGCCGAGATCGAGGCCGTCGTGCGCGACGTGCCGCTGACGATGCTGCAGTTCCACGGCGACGAGACGCCGGAGCAGTGCGACGCGCTCGGCCGCGCGGCACGGCTGCCGTGGTTGCGCGCGGTGCGCGTCGGCCCCTCGACGCAGCCGTCCGATTTGGTAGAATCGGCTCTTCATTATTCGAAAGCGCGCGGCCTCCTGTTCGACACCCTGGTGCCGGATTACGGCGGTAGCGGCAAGGTCTTCGATTGGTCTCTTATTCCCGCAGAGCTCGCGCATCGGGCCGTTTTGAGTGGTGGCTTGAGCGCGCAAAACGTCGGTGATGCGATCCGCCAGCTGCGTCCGTTTGCTGTCGATGTCTCGAGTGGCATCGAAGTGGCGGGCGCAAAGGGCGTGAAGGATCACGCCCGAATGGCGGCGTTCGTACGCGCGGTGCGCGAAGCGGACGCCCGGTGATGCAAGCGGTGTGGCCCCGAAAGCGGGGCGCCCCGACCGATCGAGAGAGACATCATGTACAACCTTCCTGACGATCGCGGCCACTTCGGCCCGTATGGCGGCGTGTTCGTCGCCGAGACGCTGATTCACGCGCTGGACGAACTGCGCGACGCGTATGAAAAATTCCGGAACGATCCCGGCTTCGTCGCCGAATACGAGCGCGAACTGAAGTATTTCGTCGGCCGCCCGTCGCCGATCTACCACGCGCAGCGCTGGAGCGAGATGCTCGGCGGCGCGCAGCTCTACCTGAAGCGCGAAGACCTGAACCACACCGGCGCGCACAAGATCAACAACGTGATCGGCCAGGCGCTGCTCGCGAAGCGCATGGGCAAGAAGCGCGTGATCGCCGAAACCGGCGCGGGCCAGCACGGCGTCGCAACCGCGACGATCTGCGCGCGTTTCGGGATGGAGTGCATCGTCTACATGGGCGCCGAGGACGTGCGCCGCCAGGCCGCGAACGTCTACCGGATGAAGCTGCTCGGCGCGACGGTCGTGCCGGTCGAGTCGGGCTCGCGCACGCTGAAGGACGCGCTGAACGAAGCGATGCGCGACTGGGTCACGAATATCGAGAGCACGTTCTACATCATCGGCACGGTCGCGGGCCCGCATCCGTACCCGATGATGGTGCGCGACTTCCAGCGCGTGATCGGCGACGAGTGCAAGGTGCAGATGCCCGAACTCGCGGGCCGGCAGCCCGACGCGGTGATCGCCTGCGTCGGCGGCGGGTCGAACGCGATGGGGATCTTCTATCCGTACATCGACGATCAATCGGTGCAGCTGATCGGCGTCGAGGCGGCTGGCGACGGCCTCGACACGGGCCATCACGCGGCGTCGCTGATCGCCGGCAGCCCGGGCGTGCTGCACGGCAACCGCACGTACCTGCTGCAGGACGACAACGGCCAGATCATCGAGACGCATTCGGTATCGGCGGGCCTCGACTATCCGGGCGTCGGTCCCGAGCACGCCTGGCTGAAGGACAGCGGCCGCGCGCAGTACGTGCCGATCACCGACGACGAAGCGCTGAAGGCGTTCCACGACTGCTGCCGGATCGAGGGGATCATCCCCGCGCTCGAGTCGAGCCACGCGATCGCGTATGGCGTGAAGCTCGCGCCGACGTTGCCGAAGGACAAGATCCTGCTCGTCAACCTGTCGGGCCGCGGCGACAAGGACATGCACACGGTCGCCGAGCGATCGGGCATCGACCTCTGACCCCGACCGATGCGTGACCTGATCGAAGAGCCGGGCGGCGGCGCCGCGAGCGAGGCGGAGGCGGTTCAGCCCGCCGCCGCCGCGCCGCGCGCGCTGCCGTCCGGTATCGAGCTGCATAACCGCGATTTCCTGACCGAGGCCGCGCACCTGCCGGACGCGTCGATCGACCTGATCGTCGCCGATCCGCCGTACGGGCTCGGCAAGGACTACGGCAACGATTCGGACAAGCGTTCGGGCGACGATTTCCTCGCGTGGACGCGCGAGTGGCTCGAGCTCGCGATTCCGAAGCTGAAGCCGAGCGGGTCGATGTACATCTTCTGCACGTGGCAGTACGCGCCGGAAATCTTCAGTTTCCTGAAGACGAAGCTCACGATGGTCAACGAGATCATCTGGGACCGGCGCGTGCCGAGCATGGGCGGCACGACGCGCCGTTTCACGTCGGTGCACGACAACATCGGCTTTTTCGCGGTTTCCAAAGCGTATTACTTCGATCTCGATCCGGTCCGCATCCCGTACGACGCCGATACGAAGAAGGCCCGCTCGCGCAAGCTGTTCGAAGGCAGCAAGTGGCTGGAGATGGGCTACAACCCGAAGGACGTCTGGTCGGTCTCGCGCCTGCATCGGCAGCACGCGGAGCGCGTCGATCATCCGACCCAGAAGCCGCTGGAAATCATCGAGCGGATGGTGCTCGCAAGCTGCCCGCCGGGCGGCCGCGTGCTCGATCCGTTCATGGGCAGCGGCACGACCGCGGTGGCCTGCGCACGGCAGGGGCGCGACTTCGTCGGCTACGAGATCAACGAAAGCTATTGCGCGATCGCGCACGAGCGCGTCAGCGCGCTCGCCGCGCCGGCGTGCGCGTGAATCGCGCCGCCGCATCGCCGAACGCAACGCCATACTTTGTATGGGGCCGGAGCAAGCGCTGACGCGCCCACTCCGGATCGACACAGGAAAATTGCCATGTCCCGTATTCAGCAGACCTTCGCCGCGCTCGCCGAACAAGGCCGTAAGGGCCTGATCCCGTTCATCACGGCCGGCGACCCCGATCCCGCGAAAACCGTCGAATTCATGCACGCGCTCGCCGCCGGCGGCGCGGACGTGATCGAGCTCGGCGTGCCGTTCTCGGACCCGATGGCCGACGGCCCCGTGATCCAGCGCTCGTCGGAGCGCGCGCTCGCGCGCGGCGTCACGTTGAAGAGCGTGCTCGCCGACGTGAAGCGTTTTCGCGAGACCGACCCCAAAACCCCCGTCGTGCTGATGGGCTATGCGAACCCGATCGAACGGATGGGCGTCGACGCGTTCGCGGCCGACGCGCATGCGGCCGGTGTCGACGGCGTGCTGGTGGTCGACTATCCGCCGGAAGAGGCGGGCGTATTCGCCGAAAAGATGCGTGCCGCGCAGATCGATCCGATCTTCCTGCTGGCGCCCACGTCGACCGACGAACGTATCGCCGATGTCGGCAAGATCGCGAGCGGCTACGTGTATTACGTGTCGCTCAAGGGCGTGACCGGCGCGGGAAATCTGGATGTTTCGAGCATTGCGGGTAAAATCCCGGCCATCAAGTCGCGCGTGCCGGTTCCGGTGGGCGTCGGCTTCGGGATCCGCGACGCCGAAACGGCGCGTGCGGTGGCCGAAGTGTCGGACGCCGTCGTGATCGGCAGCCGCCTCGTGCAGCTGCTCGAGAGCGCTGCGCCGGACGCCGCCGCCGCCGCGCTGAAGACCTTCATCGCCGAGCTGCGTGCCGCCCTGGACGGCGCGGGCAAGGCGGCGCGATAAACACAACACAGGAAGCGGGCGGGCCAGTCGGCCCGGCCCGCCACGGAACAGGAAACCATACGATGAGCTGGCTCGACAAACTGTTGCCGCCGAAGATCAAGCAGACCGATCCGAAAAGCCGCAAGGGCATTCCGGAAGGCCTGTGGGTCAAGTGCCCGTCCTGCGAGGCCGTGCTGTACCGCAACGACGTGGATGCGAACCTGCACGTGTGCCCGAAGTGCGATCACCACATGCGCATCGGCGCGCGTGAACGCCTCGACGGGCTGCTCGATCCGGAAGGCCGTTATGAAATCGGTCAGGAAATCGTGCCGGTCGACACGCTGAAGTTCAAGGACAGCCGCAAGTACCCCGATCGTCTGAAGGAAGCGATGGACGAGACGGGCGAGACCGACGCGATGGTCGTGATGGGCGGGGCGATCCACACACTGCCGGTCGTCGCGGCCTGCTTCGAGTTCTCGTTCATGGGCGGCTCGATGGGTTCGGTCGTCGGCGAGCGCTTCGCGCGCGGCGCGCAGAACGCGCTGGAGCAGCACGTGCCGTTCATCTGCTTCACGGCGTCGGGTGGCGCACGGATGCAGGAAAGCCTGCTGTCGCTGATGCAGATGGCGAAAACCACCGCGATGCTGACCAAGCTGGCCGAAGCGAAGCTGCCGTTCATCTCGGTGCTGACCGACCCGACGATGGGCGGCGTGTCGGCAAGCTTCGCGTTCCTCGGCGATGTCGTGATCGCCGAGCCGAAGGCGCTGATCGGCTTCGCCGGCCCGCGCGTGATCGAGCAGACGGTTCGCGAGAAGCTGCCGGAAGGCTTCCAGCGCGCCGAATTCCTGCTGAAGACGGGCGCGATCGACATGATCGTCGACCGTCGCAAGATGCGCGACGAAATCGCGCAGTTGCTCGCGCTGCTGCAGCGACAGCCGGCCGACGCGCTGGCTTGACCGGCGCAAGGTTGTGAACTCTGCGCGTCGCCTGGCTTCAGCGTCAGGCGGCGCGCTTCGTTTTTTGGCGTAGTGGCGGTACCGATCCAGATTTGATCCGATGAGCACTTTCCCCACTCTCGACGCGTGGCTTTCGCACCTCGAACGCGCGCACCCGGTCGGCATCGACATGGGCCTGACCCGTATCGGGCAGGTCAAGGCGGCGCTGCAGCTCGAATTCGCGTGCCCCGTCATCACCGTCGGCGGCACGAACGGCAAGGGCTCGACCTGCGCGTTCCTCGAGACGATCCTCGTGCGCGCGGGCTACAAGGTCGGCTGCCATACGTCGCCGCACCTGCTCGAATTCAACGAGCGCGCCCGCGTGAACGGGCAGAACGTCACCGACGACGAACTGCTGCCGCATTTCGAGGCCGTCGAGGCCGCGCGCACGTCGCTGTCCGCGCCCGTGTCGCTCACGTATTTCGAATTCACGACGCTCGCGATCCTGCACCTGTTCGCGTCACGCGGGCTCGATGCGGTGATCCTCGAGGTCGGCCTCGGCGGCCGGCTCGATGCGGTCAACATCATCGATACCGATTGCGCGATCGTCACGAGCATCGACATCGACCACACCGAATACCTCGGCGACACGCGCGAGAAGATCGCGTTCGAGAAGGCCGGGATCTTCCGCGCGGGCAAGCCGGCGATCTGCGGCGATCCGGCCGCGCCGCAAACGCTGATCGACCACGCCGAGGCGATCGGCGCCGATCTGTGGCTGGTCGGTCGCGATTTCCGCTACGAGGCGCAGGCGGGCGCGGAGCGCCAGCAATGGAGCTACCTCGGCCGCGAGAAGCGCTATCCGGCGCTCGCGTATCCGGCGCTGCGCGGCGCGAATCAGCTGATCAATGCATCGGCCGCGCTCGCCGCGCTGGAGGCGCTGCGCCCGGTGCTGCCGGTGTCCGCGCAGGACATCCGGCTCGGGCTCGCGAACGTCGAGCTGCCGGGGCGCTTCCAGGTGCTGCCCGGCAAGCCGGCGATCGTGCTCGACGTCGCGCACAACCCGCACGCAGCGGCCGTGCTCGAGCAGAACCTCGGCAACATGGGCTTCTTCCCGTACACGTATGCGGTGTTCGGCGCGATGCACGACAAGGACATCGACGGCGTGCTGCAGCACCTGAAGGGCGAGATCGACCACTGGTGCGTGACCGACCTGCCGCTGCCGCGCGCGGCCTCGGCGGAGCAGCTCGAAGCCGCGCTGCGCAAGGCCGGCGTGGAGGAGGGGCCCGATTCGAGCGTGACGCGTTACGCGTCGCCGGCAGAAGCGTTTCGCGATGCACTAAAAAGAGCATCCGAGAATGATAGAATCGTGGTTTTCGGCAGTTTCCATACGGTTGCCGGCGTGCTGGCCTACCGTAAATCGCAGCAACACTGACTGACGGGCAGTTTCGGACTCAGCCATTCATGGGAATTTTCTCGTTCGGCAAAAAAGACGACGACGCGCCCTCGCGGCGCGGCGGTCGCACCGGGACCTCCCGGAACGTGCGCACGGAGCGCACCACCGAGCGCGTCGAGCGCCGCTCGCGCCGCACCGAGCGTCCGGAATCGGACGCACTGCTCCTCGATCCGACCCTTCCAGAAAAGCAACGCGCGCGCCGTCGCCTCGTCGGCGCGATCGCGCTCGTCGTGGCGGCCGTGATCGTGCTGCCGATGGTGCTCGATTCACACCCGAAGCCCGTCACGGACGACATCGCGATCGACATCCCGAACCGGCCCGCGCACCAGGCGGTCGCGCCGCGTGACGACGATGCGGCCGACGTGCAGGCAGGCGTCGCGCATGACGAACCGCCGGCATCCGACACGGCCGTTGCGGCCGCGCCGGCACCCGTACCGGCGCCCGCGCCCAAGCCGGCCGCGAAACCCGATACGACGACCACGGCGAGCGTGACGCCGCCGAAGCCCGCGCCGAAGCCGGCCGCCCCCGCGGCGAAACCGGCCGCGCCGAAGCCCGCGCCCGTCGCGAATGCCGACGCCGCGAGCCCGGACAGCGGCGACGCGTCGTCGCCGGCATCGCCGGCCGGTGCGCGCTTCGCGGTGCAGCTCGGTTCGTTCAAGGACGACGCGACGGCCCGTTCGTGGGCAACCAAATTGAAATCGGCGGGAGTGCCCGCATATGTCGAGCATCGCAAGCAGGCGGACGGCAGCACGGCTACACTGTTGCGTGCGGGCCCGTTCGCGGATCGCTCGGCGGCCTCCGCCGCGATCGCGAAGGTGCGCGAAGCCGGGTTGACGCAGTAACACGATGCTGACGGCTTTCGACTACGCTGTATTGGCGGTGATTGTGTTGTCGGCGCTGCGCGGGGCGTGGCGCGGCTTCGTATCGGAGATATTCGGGCTGATCGGCTGGATTGCGGCGGTCGTGATCGCGGGCCGCTACGTCGGGCTGGTCGTGCCGTACATTCCGGCGAATTGGCCGGGCGGCGCGCTGACGCAGTGGGTGATCGCCTTCGCGCTGCTCGTGATCGGCGTCGTGCTGGTCGCCGGTGTCGCCAACGCGCTGCTGTCGCGGATCGCGCAGGCCAGTGGCCTGGGCGGCGTCGACCGCTCGCTGGGCATGATGTTCGGGCTCGTCCGCGGCTGTGTGCTGGTGGTGCTGCTGGTCGCGGCGGCCGGGCTGACCGAACTGCCCAAACAGGATTTCTGGCGCAATGCGCTATTGCGTCCTTTCGCCGAACAGGGCGTGCACGAGCTGAAGCAGCTCCTGCCCGACGGCATGGCCCAGTACGTACGCGTGTGACGACGCGGCTGGGCAGGACGGAACCGTTTTTGTCATTCTGAAGGACATGCCATGTGCGGCATCGTAGGCGTTATCTCCCAATCCCCGGTCAATCAGCTGATCTATGACAGCCTGCTGCTGCTGCAGCATCGCGGTCAGGACGCGGCGGGCATCGCGACGGCGGACGGCAGCAATTTCCACATGTACAAGGCGAACGGCATGGTGCGCGACGTGTTCCGCACGCGCAACATGCGCAGCCTGCCCGGCACCTACGGCATCGGCCAGGTGCGCTACCCGACGGCCGGTTCGGCGTCGAGCGAGGCCGAGGCGCAGCCGTTCTACGTGAACGCGCCGTTCGGGATCATCCTCGCGCACAACGGCAACCTGACGAACTGGCAGCAGCTGAAGGACGAGATGTTCCGGATCGACCGCCGGCACATCAACACCAATTCCGACAGCGAAGTGCTGCTCAACGTGTTCGCGCACGAGCTGCAACTGTCGACCACCGGCCTCGAACTCGATCCGGCGTCGGTGTTCAAGGCGGTCTCGGGCGTGCATCGCCGCCTGGAGGGGTCGTACGCGATCGTGTCGCTGATCGCCGGCTACGGCCTGCTCGCGTTCCGCGATCCGTTCGGCATTCGTCCGCTCTGCATCGGCAAGCTCGAGACCGAGCACGGTACCGAATGGATGGTCGCGTCGGAATCGGTGGCGGTAGAAGGCATCGGTTTCGAATTCGTGCGCGACCTGGAGCCGGGCGAAGCGATCTTCATCGACAAGGCCGGTAATTTCCACAGCCAGCAGTGCGCGGAGAACCCGACGCTGAATCCGTGCATGTTCGAATACGTGTACCTCGCGCGTCCGGATTCGTGCCTCGACGGCGTGCCCGTCTACAACGTGCGCCTGCGCATGGGCGACTATCTCGCCGAGAAGATCAAGCGCGAGCTGCCGAACGTGCCGATCGACGTCGTGATGCCGATTCCCGATTCGTCGCGCCCGGCCGCGATGCAGGTCGCCGCGAAGCTCGGCGTCGAGTATCGCGAAGGCTTCTTCAAGAACCGCTACGTCGGCCGCACGTTCATCATGCCGGGGCAGGCCGTGCGCAAGAAGTCGGTGCGCCAGAAGCTCAACGCGATGAGCATCGAGTTCAAGGACAAGAACGTGCTGATCGTCGACGATTCGATCGTGCGCGGCACGACCTCGCATGAAATCGTGCAGATGGCGCGCGATGCGGGCGCGAAGTCGGTGATCTTCGCGTCGGCCGCGCCGCCCGTGAAGTTCCCGAACGTGTACGGCATCGACATGCCGACGCGCGGCGAGCTCGTCGCGCATGGCCGCACCGACGAGGAAGTCGCGAAGATGATCGGCGCCGACCACCTGATCTACCAGGACGTCGACGACCTGCGCCGCGCGGTGCGCGACATCAACCCGAAGCTCGAGCGCTTCGAGGCATCGTGCTTCGACGGCAACTACATCACCGGCGACGTGACGCCCGAGTATCTGGATGCGATCGAGCGCGCGCGTCTCGCGCCGGCGTCGCAGGCCGATCGCGATACGGCCGGCGACACCGAACGTTCGCAGATGAACCTGCAGCTGTCGGTCGAGTGACACCGGCGCACGCTTGTATCGAGGCGTGATAGGATGTGGCCTTGCGTCGATTTGATATCAGCTTGCGGACGCGGGGCACCTTCCCAAAACAGCTAAAGCGAAGGCCGGCGGCAGCCGGCCCGAGTCGATCGCTGTCGTACCGCACCGAAGCCCGCTGATGCCGACGCATAGCGGGCTTTTTGTTTTTTTGGCCTGGTTTTGATCTGGCCTGCGCGACGCGCGCGGCCATCGGATACGGAAAACGGAACATGGACGACTCCCTCAACTTCGACACGCTTGCCGTGCGCGCAGGCACGCTGCGCAGCGACTTCAACGAGCACTCGGAAGCGCTGTTCCTCACGTCGAGCTTCTGCTTCTCGAGCGCGGCCGATGCGGCCGAGCGCTTCGCGAACTCGGAAGACTACTTCACCTATTCGCGCTTCACGAACCCGACCGTCACCATGTTCCAGGAGCGTCTCGCGGCGCTCGAGGGCGGCGAGGCGTGCATCGCGACGGCGTCGGGGATGGCCGCGATCATGTCGGTCGTGATGTCCGCGCTGCAGGCGGGCGACCATCTGGTCAGCTCGCGCAGCCTGTTCGGCTCGACGCTCGGGATGTTCTCGCAGATCTTCAGCAAGTTCGGGATCACGACGACCTTCGTCGACCCGACTGACCTGAACGCATGGCAGGAAGCCGTGCGGCCGGAAACGAAGATGTTCTTCCTCGAGACGCCGTCGAACCCGCTGACCGAACTCGCCGACATCGAGGCGATCGGCAAGATCGCGAAGGCCGCGAACGCGCTGTTCGTCGTCGACAACTGTTTCTGCAGCCCGGTGCTGCAGCAGCCGCTGAAGCTCGGCGCGGATGTCGTGATGCACTCGGCGACGAAATTCCTCGACGGGCAGGGCCGCGTGCTCGGCGGCGCGCTGGTCGGCTCGAAGGAATTCATCATGGGCAAGGTGTTCCCGTTCGTGCGCAGCGCGGGCCCGACGTTGTCGGCCTTCAACGCATGGGTGCTGCTGAAGGGAATGGAGACGCTGTCGCTGCGCGTCGAGAAGCAATCGGCGAACGCGCTGGAAATCGCGCGCTGGCTCGATTCGCATCCGGCCGTGGCGCGCGTGTTCTATCCGGGCCTCGAATCGCATCCGCAGCATGCGCTCGCGAAACGCCAGCAGAAGGCGGGCGGCGCGATCGTGTCGTTCGAGCTGAAGGGCGACACGCCCGAGCAGCAGCGCGCGAACGCCTGGCGCGTGATCGACAGTACGAAGCTGGTGTCGATCACCGGCAACCTCGGCGACACGCGCACGACGATCACGCATCCGGCCACCACGACGCACGGCCGCATCACGCCGGAAGCGCGCGCGGCGGCCGGGATCACCGAAGGGCTGATCCGCCTGGCGGTCGGCCTCGAGCACGCAGCCGACGTTCGTGCCGATCTGGCGCGCGGCCTCGAGGGCTGAGTCGAGCGGCCGGTTTCCGGGCCGGCATGAATGACACGGGCCGCTCGAAAGAGCGGCCCGTTGTCGTTTCGGCGCACGCGACGGCGCGTGCGATTCGTTGCCCGGTTCAGCCGGCGTGCGCGGGCGGCGTGTCGCGCATCGCGTCGACCATCCATCGCAGCGTTTCGTCGAGCGGCGTGACCGGCAAGTCGCCCACCGCGCGCCGCAGCTTGTCGCGCGACCCGCTCAGGCTTTTCACCTCGTTGTGCCGCACGAAGCGCGGATCGATCGTCACGTCGATCACGTAACCGGCGATGCGCGACAGCATCGCGAGCACTTCCTTCAGCGAATACGCGCGCTCCGAGCACACGTTGAACGTCTCGCCGGCCGGTGCGGCTTCGACCAGCTTCAGATAGGCGGCCGTCACGTCGCGTACGTCGGAGAAATCGCGGCTCACGTCGAGGTTGCCGAGCGAGATCCGCGGGGCGTTGCGCGCGTAGTGCGCGACGAGCTTCGGCAGCAGGTAGGCGTCGCTCTGGCCGACCCCCGTGTAGTTGAACGGCCGCGCGATCACGATCGGCAGCCGGTCGGCCCACAGCTTCGCCGCATATTCCATCGCGAGCTTGCTGACCGCGTAGTCGTTCGCCGGGGCCGGCGCGACGGTTTCGTCGAGCACGCCGGCCGTCGAGTTGCCGTAGATGTTCGCGCTGCTGGCCAGCAGCACGGCCGACGGGCGGCGGTCGAGGCCCGCGAGCGCGGCCAGCAGGTTGCGCGTGCCGGTGATGTTGACCGCGTAGGTCTGCGACGGCTCGTCCTGCGCGACGTGCGCGCGCGCGGCGAGATGCACGACCGCATCGGGACGCGCGTCGGCCGCGGCCGCGCGCATCGCATCGGCGTCGAGCAGATCGACGGGCAGCAGCGTGCAGTGCGCGAACGCCGGATCGTCGGGCCGCGGCGCGCCGGGCGCGATCGTGCCCCAGACGTCATAGCCGGCCGCCTGCAGGCGTTCGGCCATGTAGCGGCCCGTGAAGCCCGTCAGGCCCGTGACGAACGCACGGCGCGACGGGCGTCCGGTTTCAGAACGTGTCATGGTGTTGGTTCCGCGTCAAATCCGCTTCGACCATCATCTGGCAAAGTTGTTCGAGCGTCGTCTTCGGTGCCCAGCCGAGCTTGGCCTTGGCCTTGTCCGCGCAGCCGATCAGCAGGTCGACCTCGGCAGGGCGGTAGAACTTCGGATTCACTTCGACGAGCACGTTGCCGGTCGCCGCGTCGAGGCCGCGCTCCTGTTCGCCCTTGCCGGCCCATTCGATCTGGTAGCCGGCCGCCGCGAAGGCCATCCGCACGAAGTCGCGCACGGTCTCGGTGCGATTGGTCGCCAGCACGTAGGTGTCGGGCTCGTCGGCCTGCAGCATGCGCCACATTCCTTCGACGTATTCGAGCGCGAAGCCCCAGTCGCGTTTCGCATCGAGGTTGCCGAGCTCGAGGCGCGTCGCCTTGCCGAGCTTGATCTTCGCGATCGTGTCGGTGATCTTGCGCGTGACGAACTCGCGGCCGCGCAGCGGCGACTCATGGTTGAACAGGATGCCGCTGCTGCCGAACAGGCCGTACGACTCGCGGTAGTTCACGGTCATCCAGTGCGCGTACAGCTTCGCGACGCCGTACGGGCTGCGCGGATAGAACGCGGTCGTTTCGGTCTGCGGAATCGCCTGCACCTTGCCGAACATCTCCGACGTCGACGCCTGGTAGAAGCGCGTTTTCGGGCTCACGACGCGGATCGCCTCGAGCAGGTTCAGCGGGCCGATGCCGGTCACCTCGGCGGTCGTCGCCGGCTGGTCGAACGAAACGCCGACGAAGCTCTGCGCGGCGAGGTTGTACAGTTCGTCGGGCTGCGTGCGTTCGAGCAGGCGCAGGCTCGAGCCGGCGTCGGTCAGGTCGTGTTCGACGAGCGTGAGGTTCGGGTGCGTGTCGACGCCGAGCTCGGCGATGCGCCAGAAATTCACCGAGCTGGTGCGGCGGTAGGTGCCGGTGACCTCGTAGCCCTTGTCGAGCAGCAGCTTGGTCAGGTACGCACCGTCTTGGCCCGAAATCCCGGTGATGATGGCCTTCTTGCGAGTTTGGCTCATGGCGTTGTCCTGGTAGAAACGATGGATGGTGAAATTCAGGCGGTCGTGCCGGCGGCGGCCGGCAGCGCGCGGCGTGCGGGGCCGCGCGTCAGGCGCCGTTCGAAGCCGTACCAGCTCAGGGTCGCGTAAGCGAGCGTGATCGCCAGCGCGAGCGCGGCCGTGACGAAACGGTTCAGGTGCAGCGGCCAGAGCGCATACAGCACGCTCAGGTGGATCAGGTACACGGTGTAGCTGACGGTGCCGACGTAGACGAGCATCGGGTTCGTCAGCACGCGTTGCACGAGGCCGCGCCCGCGCAGCGCGATCACGACGATCGACGTGCACAGCAGCAGCGAGATGCTGTAGAGCGCCGCATTCGACAGCGGCGTGTTCGCGGCGCGAAAGCGCGGGAACGACAGGTGCAGCCAGCCGAGGATCGCGAGCGACACGAGCGCGCCGACGATCGCGAGCGGGTAGAACGGCTCCAGCGCGCGCCGGTCGCGGCGCAGCACGATCGCGAGCAAGGCGCCTGCCGCGAGCAGGTCCATCCGGAACGGCGTCAGGTAGTAGATCGGCCAGAACGAATCGAACCACGGCGTCGCGATCGCGCGCAGCACCGGCGCGGCGACGACCAGCGCGGCGGCGACCCACAGCAGCGCGCGCTCCGAGCACCACAGCACGACGAACGGCCAGAAGATGTAGAACTGCTCCTCGACCGCGAGCGACCACAGCACGTTCAGGCTGTCGTGGCCGATGCTGCCGAGCGACAGGCCGATGTTGGTCGAGAAAAATGCAAACCACGGCCAGTGCGGCAGCCAGCTCGCGCCGAACAGGAGCGTCGACACCACCAGCAGCAGCACGTACGGCGGCAGGATGCGGCGCACGCGGCGCGCATAGAAGTGGCTGAAGTACGACTGCCCGCGCGCCTTGCGATCGAGCAGGATGCCGGTGATCAGCAGGCCGCTCAGCACGAAGAACAGGTCGACGCCCATCCACAGCGGCGCTTTCAGCGCGTGCTGCAGGAACACGGCGCCCACCGCGATCGCACGCAGCCCGTCGAGCTGCACGATGCGGCCGTGTTGCGGCGGGGTCAGGTCGGCGGTTCGCGAGGTGCCCGTCATCGCGCCGCTCCTTTGCGACGCGCGGCGCGGGCCGCGGCGTGTCGCACATCCGATGCGTGAACGTAATGCATGCCTTTAAATGAAATATCGAGTCGAAATCGATTCTAGGGAAAAGAAATCGGCAAAAAAACGCGCGCCATTTATCTGACGGAAAACATTCAAATGCCGATTATTCCGGTCGCGAGATGAAAGATTGACGCCGGAGGCCCGCGGCAGGCGGTGCGGAGCGGCATTTTCTACGCGGTGGCGAGCGCAAGGCGGTCGATATTGCCGTTTTCGGATGCCGATTACTGCATGTTCCGGTTCGATATCTCCGGCAGAAACATCCCCAAATATTTCCAAATTTCTTGTGATTATTTTTGCTTGTAACCTGCATCGCGACGTTTGAAACCCATTTAGCGGCAGGGCGCGCCGGCGGTAATCCGCGGCGGCGCCGGCCGCTGTTGCATCAAGTCTGGAGAAGCGCATTGCGACGTCTGATTCTGGTAGGCATGACGGTAGGCGCGGCGCTGCTGACGAGCACCGCGCCGGCCGAAACGGTGTTGCCCGCGACGACGTCGTGGATCGGCAACACGTTCGGCTATGGCGATGGCAGCTGGACGCAAATCGACATCCGCGCGATCGCGGTGACGCCTGACGGCAAGGTGTATACGAATGCGCCGTGGGACGAGAGCGGGGCCGAGGCGAGCGTCTACCAGGACGGGAAGATGCTCGGCTTCGCCGGCGGCACGCACGGCTGGGGCAATCTCGGCGGCAATGCCATCGCGGTGAACGGCAAGTACGCGTATGTCGCGATCGGCGTCGGCAACGAGCGCGGTCACCTGCAGTCGCCCGGCATCTGGCCGGACAAGGGCAAGCAGTGGTTCGGCATCTCGCGGCGCACGATCGGCGACATGAAGCAGCCCGCGCCGTTTCGCGCGTCGCCGCAGGTCGCGCCGGGCGGGCGCGCCGACGCCGGCCGCGCGCGGATGGCCGCGAGCTTCATGATGATGAACGAGGTACCGGCCCCCGCGCGCTCGGAAGTGGGCGAGGCGAAGGCGGAAGTGGGCGGCCTCGCGGCCGACGACAAGACGTTGTTTGCGACGAATCCGTCGCGCGACGTCGTGGATGTCTACGACGCCGAGACGATGCAGCAGAAGGGCACGTGGAGCGCGCACGAGCCGGGCCGCATCGCGCTCGCCGGGGACGGCACGCTGTGGCTGCTGACCGATACGCTGACCGGGCCCGCGCATCTCGTGCACGTGCGCGCCGACGGCCGCAAGCTCGACGATGCGCCCGCGCTGCCGGACGGTACCGACGCCGTGGACGTGGCGGTCGACGCGAAAGGGGGCGTGCTCGTCGCGGACAACGGGCCGCGCCAGCAGATCCTGATTTTCTCGAAAGGCGGCAAGGGTTATGCGCAGTCCGGCACGTTCGGCGAGCGGGGCGGCATTTTCGCGGGCCCCGTGCCGGGGCGTCCCGGGCCGCAGCGCTTCAACGGGCTGACGGGCGTCGGCGTCGACCGCGCGGGCAACATCTACGTGTCGATGAACGGCATCGGGCCGCGCCACGACACGATCGGCGCCGGGCTCGGCGCGGTGCTCGAAAGCTACACGCCGGACGGCAAGCCGCGCTGGCAGGTGCAGGGGCTGCTGTTCGTCGACGGCGCGTGGCTCGACCCCGCGCGGCCGAACAGCGTGTACACGGGCAACAAGCGCTTCGAGCTCGACCTGTCGAAGCCGCCGGGCCAGGACTGGAAATACGTCGGCTTCCTGTCGAACCGCTTCAAGTATCCGGACGACCCGGTGTTTCACACCGATCAGTATCCCGGCATGCCGCTCGCGCGGCGGCTCGACGGCCGCACGTTCCTGTACCTGACCGACATGTACGCCGATCACCTGAAGATCTACCGCTTCGACGCGAAGCGCGACGGCGAGGTCGCGATTCCGTCGGGCCTGATCGCGGGCCGCGCGCGGCCGGTCGACAAGGTGCCGAACAAGCCGCCGGGCGGCGACTGGCTGTGGCGCGACGCGAACGGCAACGGCCGGCTCGACGCCGACGAATTCACGACCAACACGACGACCAAGGCGAGGGCGGGCGGCTGGGGCTGGTGGGTCGACACGAAGGGCGACATCTGGCGCACGAGCGACGTACGCGGCATTCACCGCTTCGCTTACGGCGGGCTCGACAAGGCCGGCAACCCGGTCTACTCGTACGACAAGGTCACGACCTACCCGATGCCGCAGCCGTTCACGCAGCTGCGCCGCGCGATCTACGACGCGCAGACCGACACGCTGTACGTGACCGGCTACACGGCCGATGCGCCGCCGCAGCCGGGCATCAACAAGGAAGTCGGGCGCGTGCTGGTGCGCTTCGACAAGTGGTCGACCGGCTCGCCCGTGGTGCGTTACACGGTCGCGCTGCCGTGGCAGCTCGATGCGAAACCGATCCTCGACCTGATCGGGATCACGGTCGAGGGCCGCTACATCTTCACCGTGGAGCCGGTCGGCAAGATCCACGTGTACGACAAGGACACCGGCAAGGAAGTGGGCGTGATGAGCCCGGGCGCCGAGGTCGGCAAGGCATCCGGCTGGGTCGACGTGCCGTTCGGCATCAGCGCATTCCGGCGCGAGAACGGCGAATACCTCGTGTTCGTCGAGGAAGACGCGCGCGGCAAGGTGCTCATGTATCGCTGGAAACCGTGACGGGCGGCGCGCCGTCGTCGACGTCACTCAAGGCTCAAGCATGGACAAAGGCATACTCAAGAACGTTTCGATCAACTTCATCGGGCTGATCCTGCCGACCTTCGTGTCGCTGGTGACGGTGCCCGCCTACATCCACGCGCTCGGTGTCGAGCGTTATGGCGTCGTCAGTCTCGTGTGGACGCTGATCGGCTATTTCGGGATCCTCGATCTCGGGATGAGCATGGCCGCGCAGAACCACATCTCCAAGGCGCTCGCGAGCGGCAATGCCGACGAAAGCGCGCGCGTGTTCTGGAGCGCGTTCTGGCTGAATCTCGGCACCGGCATCGTCGGCGGGCTGCTGATCTATTTCGGCGCGTTCGTCTACACCGCGTACTTCACGAAGGTGTCGGCCGCGATGCAGCACGAGGTGTATCTCGCGTTGCCGTGGCTCGCGCTCGCGATTCCGCTCGCGAACGTGTCGTGGGTGTTCGCCGGCGCGATCAACGGCGCCGAGCGGTTCGGCGTGTTCAACACGAACCAGACGATCGGCACCTTCCTGTTCCAGCTGCTGCCGCTCGGCGCCGCGTGGTGGATCGCGCCGAACCTGCAGACGGTGCTCGCGGCGGCCGTCGTCGCGCGCCTGATCGCGGCGGTGATGCTCGGCCAGGCCAGCATCAAGGTGCTCGGCATCCGGCGCATCGATCCGCCGCAGTGGGGCACCGCGAAAGGGCTGTTCAACTTCGGCGGCTGGATGCTGATCGCGAGCACGACCAGCATGATCGCCGACACGCTCGATCGCGTGATGCTCGGCGCCGGCATGGGCGCGAAGTTCGTTACCTACTACACGGTGCCGCAGAACCTCGTCACGCGCCTGAACATGCTGCCGAACGCGCTCGTGCGCACGCTGTTCCCGCGCCTGTCGGCGGTCGGCCGCGACCATGCCGACACGCTCGCGCGCCAGTCGCTCGAATTCCTGAACGGCGTGTTCACGCCGGTCGGCATCGTCGCGATCTTCGCGCTCGCGCCGTTCCTCACGCTGTGGGTCGGCGCCGATCTCGCCGCGCATTCGGCGCCGGTCGGCCGCGTGCTGGTGATCAGCGTGTGGCTCGTCGGCCAGGCGAGCGTGACGCGGATCCTGATCCAGTCGCAGGTCAATCCGGCCCGTGCGGCATTCGCCGGGCTCGTCGAGATGCCGTTCTTCGTCGGCGGCCTGTGGTTCGGCATTCATCACTTCGGGCTGATCGGCGCGGCGGTGGTCGTCGCGGCGCGCGCGCTGGTCGACTACGGCGTGCTGCTGTACCTGTCGGCGATCCGGATGCGCGCGATCGTGCTCGACATGCTCGCGCACCTCGCCTTCCTGCTGGCGAGCCTGTTCCTGGCGCAGGCATGGCCGGGGCTCGGCGAGTCGATCGGCATGTGCGCGGTCGTACTGGTGCTGAACGTCGCGTGGTCGCTCACGATGACGCCGGGGTTGCGTGCGCTCGTGCGCGACCTGTTTGTCCGTCTCAATGCGAGGAAAACCGTATGAATCGCGATCTGGCGGAACACGCCGTATTGAATCTCTCCACGGCCGATGCCGCCGTGGCCGAAGCCGGCGACGTCGCCGCCCTGCGCCGGCCCGTGCCGGCCGGGCGCGCCAGCGCGCGGCAGCCGTCGCGCGCGCTGCGCGTGGCGATCGTCCACGACTGGCTCGTCACCTATGCCGGCGCCGAGCGCGTGCTGGAGCAGATCGTCGCGTGCTTTCCCGACGCCGACCTGTTCAGCCTCGTCGATTTTCTCGACGACCGCGCATTCGTGCGCGGCAAGCCGGTGACGACGTCCTTCATCCAGAAGCTGCCGTTCGCGCGCACCAAGTACCGCGGCTACCTGCCGCTGATGCCGCTCGCGATCGAGCAGCTCGACGTGTCCGAGTACGACCTCGTGATCTCGAGCAGCCACGCGGTCGCGAAGGGCGTGCTGACGGGGCCGGACCAGGTGCACATCAGCTACGTGCATTCGCCGATCCGCTACGCGTGGGACCTGCAGCACCAGTATCTGGAGCAGTCGAATCTCACGCACGGGCCGAAATCGCTGCTCGCGCGGATGATTCTCCACTACATCCGCAACTGGGACACGCGCACCGCGAACGCGGTGGACGGCTTCGTCGCGAATTCCGCGTTCATCGCGCGACGCATCAAGAAGGTCTACCACCGCGACGCGGCGGTGATCTTCCCGCCGGTCGACGTCGACGCGTTTTCGCTGAACGCCGACAAGGAGGATTTCTACCTGACCGCGTCGCGGATGGTGCCGTACAAGAAGATCGACCTGATCGTCGAGGCTTTCTCGCACACGCCCGAGCGCAAGCTCGTCGTGATCGGCGACGGCCCCGAGATGCAGAAGATCCGCGCGAAGGCCGGCCCGAACGTCGAGATCATGGGCTATCAGCCGTTCGCGGTGCTGCACGACCGGATGCGGCGCGCGAAGGCGTTCGTGTTCGCGGCCGAGGAGGATTTCGGGATCTCGGTCGTCGAGGCGCAGGCGTGCGGCACGCCGGTGATCGCGTACGGCAAGGGCGGCGCGCTCGAGACCGTGCTCGACCCGCAGTCGAACCCGAACCCGACCGGGCTGTTCTTCGACGAACAGACGCCGCACGCGATCGTCGCGGCCGTCGACGACTTCGAGCGCGCGCCGCAGCGCTTCACGCCGGGCGCCTGCCGCACGAACGCGGAGCGGTTCTCCGCCGATACGTTCCGGCGGCGTTTCCTCGACTACGTGGAGGCGGCGCTGCCCGGTTCGACCGCGCAGCGCGGCACGGCGATCGCACCGATGCCGGCCGCGCGCGGCCCGGCGACGCTCGTGCTCGACCAGAGCGGCGTGCTCGGCGGCGCCGAGCTGTCGCTGCTCGAGATCATGAAGCACATGCGCGCGAACGCCGACGTGCTGCTGTTCGACGACGGCCCGTTCCGCGCGGCGCTCGACGAGATCGGCGCGCGTGTCGACGTGGTCGACCAGGGCGCGCTCGCCGGCGTGCGCAAGCAGGGCGGCGTGTCGTTCGGCGCGGTGAAGCAGCTCGTGCGGCTGGTGCGCGACGTCGCGCGCCGAGCGCGCCGCGCCGAAGTGATCTATGCGAACACGCAGCGCGCGATGGTCGTCGCCGCGCTGGCCGGGCGGCTCGCGCGCAAGCCGGTCGTCTGGCATCTGCGCGACATCGTCAGCACCGACCATTTCGGCAGCAAGCAGTTGCTGGCGATCAAGTATTGCGCACGGCTCGGCGTGACGCGCGTGATCGCGAACTCCGACGCGTCCGCGCAGGCGTTCCGCACGCTGACGGGCTTCACGCCGCAGCACGTCGACGTCGTGTTCAACGGTATTTCGGCCGAGCCGTTCGACGCGCTGGAAGGCGTCAACCCGGCCGCGCTGCGCACGCGCCTCGGGTTGCCCGAGCACGCGTGGCTCGTCGGCTCGTTCAGCCGCCTCGCGCGCTGGAAAGGGCAGCACGTGCTGCTGGAGGCCGCCGCACGGCATCCCGACATGCACGTGGTGCTGGTCGGCGCGCCGCTGTTCGGCGAGGACGAATACGCTGCGCAGCTGCACGAATTCGTCGCGCAACACGGGATGGACGAGCGGGTGCATTTCCTCGGGTTCCAGCGCGACGTGGCCGCCTGCATGACGGCGGTCGACGTCGTCGCGCATACGTCCATCACGCCGGAGCCGTTCGGGCGCGTGATCGTCGAAGGGATGCTCGCGCGCCGGCCGGTCGTCGCGGCCCGCGCGGGCGGCGTCGTCGAGATCATCGAGGACGGCGACAACGGGCTGCTTTGCGAGCCGGGCGATGCGATCGCGCTGGCCAGCGCGCTGGAGACGCTGAAGCGCGACGGTGCGCTGCGCGAGCGGCTCGTCGCGAGCGGGCGCGCGACGGCGGTGCGCCGCTTCGGCACCGAGACCTATGTGGAGCGCGTCGAGAAGATCCTTGCGGATACGGCGAAGGCCGCGAAGGCGAAGAAGCGGTAGCCGTTGCCGGCGCGCGCCGGCGGGAAACGAGCCCTCATGCGGCGGTGCGCCGCGTGAGGGCTTTGCTTTTCAGCGGGCATGATGGGTCCGGCGAGCGCCGGGCCGGGCGGTTTGCGGCGCGCATGACGCGCAAGACCGGGCGATCGCGTCTGGATGGCGACCATGAAGCGGGGCAGCCGCGCGGCGGAAACCGGCCGGGAACGGCATGGGCGGGCCCTGGTGCGGTCGGACGGCGGCAGGCTGCCCATCCCCGCACACCCCGGCATGCAACCGCGTGCCGGCCATGAAAACGCCCCCGCACGGCGACACGCCGCACGGGGGCGCCGATACCCGGCCGACTGCGTCAGACGGCCCGTTCGGGCCCCGGCGCGACGACGCGGGCCGGGCGGGTCGGCTTGAAGCTGGCCGACCACATCATCGCCGGCCGTTCGAACAGCCGGTAGAACAGGTACGCGACGGGGATCGCGGCGGCCATGAACGCGAACGACGGCCAGATCGACAGCTGCAGCTCGGAGTGGAACAGCACCGAGCCGAGGCAGACGAACAGCGGCAGGTGGACGAGGTACAGCGAGTAGCTGAAGTCGCCGAACCAGCTCAGCACGCGCAGCGGCGGCGTCGGGCGCGGCGGGCGGGCGAGCGCGCGGTACAGGAAGCACGCGAAGCCGGCCGACCACAGCTGGAACGCGCCGTACTGGCCGAAATGGAACGCGCCGCAGCCGGCGGCCAGCAGCACGGCGGCCGCGGCGTACCACGCGCGCGACGGCACGGGGGCGGCCGCGCCGCGCGCCTGCTGCGCACGCACGTCGGCGATCCATGCGCCGATCGTCCAGGACAGCCAGTACGACGTGAAGAACTGCAGGTCGTGCCGTTCGAGCAACCACGCCGACGCGACGTTGACGAGCGCGATCGCGGCCACGACGGCCGGCATGCCGATGCGCCGGCGCAGCGCGAACAGCAGCGGGTAGATCGCGTAGAACTGCACCTCGAGCGACAGCGTCCACAGCGCGCCGTTCGACCCGTACGTGTAGCCGGCCACGCCTTGCAGCGAGAACAGGTTCACGAGGAACGCGACGATGCCGACGTCGCGGATCTTGTGGCTGACGGGCTCGATCTGCAGGCTGACCGAGTCGAGCGCGAGCGTGAACAGCAGCGCCGCGAGCAGCACCGGATAGATGCGCGCGAACCGGCGCACCCAGAAGTTCGGCGCGTCGAGCCGGTACGCGGGATTGGCCGCGAGCTTGAGCGCCGCGTTGCGGTGGATGCAGTAGCCGCTGATCACGAAGAAGATCGGCACGCCGGCGGAGCCCCACGCGAACGGGAAGGTCAGGTAGCCGGCGATCACGCCCGGGTTCAGGGCATGACCGTAAGCCTGATGGAAGCTCTGCATGCCGACCCAGACGACCTGCCGGCAGTGGAAATAGGCGACGAGCAGCGCCGCGAAGCCGCGCATCGCGTCGATCACGTGTTCCTTGTGATCGGTGACGGGCGGCGCGGCCAGAGACGATCCGCTGAAAGCTTGCATGCGATTCGATTCCTTGCGACGGATGGAGGGGAAGTTTCACCCCATCGTAATGCGCAAGAATTCGATCAATGAATAAAAAAATCTTGCCCGGAAATAACGGTTTTCCACATGATGGATTTATCCCGGTCTGAAAGCGGTTCCGCGGGCGCGTCAATTATTTACCGATTTTTTTCTGATAGTTTGAAGTTCCAGATGATTGATGCAAGGAGCGGCAAGATGGACATGCATTGGATCGCGAGCGCTGCAGTACTGCTGGTCATGGCCGTGCTGTCTGCGTACCGGGAGGCGCTGAAGAACGAACCGATTCGCCCGGGTCTCGAACGGGGCGGCGTGCCCTATATCGAGGAATTCGAATCGTAAGAATTTGTATCCGGAAAATCGGTAATTTGTTTCTGTATCGGTACTCGGTCCGGCAATATCGACCGAATGGAAGGGATTATATTTTTTTCGGAATCATTGGGCAATCGTCCATATCGATAATGAGCGGAGTGGAATTGGCCGTGCCGTCGATTCTCGATATGCCGTTCGGAACACAATCGCGCCGGGTCGCGGGTCGACGCGGCGCAGTCAACGCAATCAGGATGCGAACATGTTGAAAGTCACCAAGGCCGTGTTCCCCGTTGCCGGTCTCGGCACGCGGTTCCTCCCGGCAACGAAGGCGAGCCCGAAGGAAATGTTGCCCGTCGTCGACAAGCCGCTGATTCAGTACGCGGTCGAGGAAGCGATCAACGCCGGTATCACCGAGATGATCTTCGTGACCGGGCGCAGCAAGCGCGCGATCGAGGATCACTTCGACAAGTCGTACGAGATCGAGGCCGAACTCGAGGCGCGCGGCAAGGAAAAGCTGCTCGAACTGGTGCGCGGCATCAAGCCGAGCAACGTCAACTGCTTCTACGTGCGCCAGCCGGAAGCACTCGGTCTCGGCCATGCGGTGCTGTGCGCGGAGAAGCTCGTGCACGGCGAGCCGTTCGCGGTGATCCTCGCCGACGACCTGCTGCATGGCGAGCAGCCGGTGCTCAAGCAGCTCGTCGACGTGTTCGACCACTATCACAGCTCGGTGATCGGCGTCGAGACGATCGCGCGCGAGGACAGCCGCTCGTACGGCGTCGTCGAAGGCCGCGAATGGGAAGAGGACGTCATCAAGCTGTCGGGCATCATCGAGAAGCCGGCGCCCGAAGATGCGCCGTCGAATCTCGGCGTGGTCGGCCGCTACGTGTTCATGCCGACGATCTTCGATCATCTGCGCAAGCTGAAGCCGGGCGCCGGCGGCGAACTGCAGCTGACCGACGCGGTCCAGTCGCTGCTCGCGAACGAGCAGGTGCTCGCGTATCGCTACTTCGGCACGCGCTTCGACTGCGGCAGCAAGATCGGCTATCTCAAGGCGACCGTCGAGCTCGCGCTCCAGCATCCGGAAGTGAGCCGCGAATTCGAGGCCTACCTGCGTACCTGTTTGCCCGCGCTGGCGGCTGTCGCATAGGCCGCTGCGCGCTCCGTCGTTTCAGGTGGTGGTTGTTCCGTTGGCCCCGGCCGCTCAGGCGCCGGGGCTTTTTTGCGTCCGCACGTGCGTGCGCGGTCGTGGTGCGCGAAGGCGGTGTGTCGTACCGGATTCGGGCGTGGGGCGCGGGGGCGCGGTACCGGCGCGGTGGTGCGCCGCGGCTTAAACCGGTGCCGAAGGGCCGACCCCAGGTGTATGCGTCGGCGGTTCCGAGAGCGTCACGCACACGACGTGCGTGAAGGCGCCGGGCCGGCCGGTGTCGCGAGATGACGCCGTGCCGCTGCTCGACGGGCGCCGGGCAGCGTGAAGGCGGGGCTGTTTTTCCGTCGTCGGACCGGAGGCGCGTCTGCGTGACCTTCAGCGCGGCGACGCGCTCGGTTGCGTGGCGAAGTGCCGGGCGAGCATCGTGGCGATCGGCTTCTTGAAGTCGAGCAGCCGCTTTTCGAGATAGCGCCAGGACAGGTGCGCAAGCAGCACGGCGAAGGCGAATTGCAGCATCTCGGGCAGTGCTTCACGGACGAATGCCGGCATCGGCACGTGCGCGAAGGACGCGGGCAGCACGCCGAAGCGCGTCGGAATCAGGTTGTGGAACAGGTAGAAGCCGTAGCTGATCGTGCCGAGATAGACGAGCGGGCCCCCGTCGAGCAGCGCGACGACGGGGTGGTCGGGCTCGCTGACGAGCCACAGCATCAGCGCGCCGAGCGACGCGGACAGGCCGAGGTCCGCGAGCCCCGCGACCGCGTCGGGCAGCGTCGTGCACGCGGGCAGCACGAGGAAGAACACGACGCCGGCCGCGCCGAGCCAGCCGGGCGGCACGCGACGCACGGCGGCCGTGCCGCGATCGGCAAGCGCCATCGCGCCGACGCCGCCGAGCGCGATCAGTGCGAAATTCCACGGGGAAAACGCGTAGATCAGCACCGGCGACGCATCGGACAGGTAGAGCGCGAGATGCGCGAGCGCGCACAGCGCGACGGCCGCGATGCCGAGCGCGACGTGTCGCGCGGCCGGTACCGCGAGCAGCGCGAGCGGCGCGATCAGGTAGAACTGCTGTTCAACCGCGAGGCTCCAGAAGTGCGACGTGGAGCCGGGCCAGCCGTCCTTCACGACACCGATCCAGTAATTCGACAGGAACACCGCGTGCCACGCGAGCCCCAGGTTGACGCCGCGCTGGTAGAACAGCGCGTGCGCGATCGCGAGCGCGGCGAGCAGCAGGTAGTACACGGGAAAGATCCGCAGCGCGCGCTTCGCGAGGAACAGCGCGAGCGCGTGGCGGCGCGTCATGGTGCCGCGTTCGACGGCCTGGCGGTTGCGATGCAGCTCGCCGACGATCAGGAATCCGCTGATGAGGAAAAACGTCCACACACCGAGCTTGCCGACGTCGACGGCAAGGACGTGGCCCTTGTGGGACAGGAAAACGAGGATGACGGCGAGGGCTCGCAGGCCGTCGAGTCCTTTGACGTATCTGACTTCGCGCATGGAGGCATCCGGGCATTGAGCGTGCCCAGTATAGGTGCGCAAATATCGAACGTAATTCGCGTTCCGACGTATACGTGAAGGCGTTTTTTGATGCTCGAGCGTCGATGAAGTCGGTCGCGCGCAACAAAACCTGCGGGAAACCCCGCGAAAACGCATAAAAGTACTGCACGAAGCGTCAAGGCGCTTGTAGAATCCGGCGTTGAAGCGCGCGCGTTGCACGCTTCGTGTATCCAACGACCACACCTGGTAGGAGAAACATGGCGACTTCCGCAAAAAAGGTGGCCAAGAAGGCTGCCGCACCGGCGACCAAGAAAGTGGCTGCCAAAAAGGCTGCGCCCGCGAAGAAAGTAGTGGCCAAGAAGGCTGTCGCGAAGGCAGCACCGGCTGCTCCGACGCCGCTGAAGGACAAGTTCACGAAGGCATCGCTCGCAACGCACATCGCTGAGCGCGCAGCTGTCGAAGTGAAGGCGGTCAAGGCAGTGCTCGCCGCACTCGAGAACGTCGTGCTGGGCTCGGTCCACAAGAAGGGCGCAGGCGAATTCACGCTGCCGGGTCTGCTGAAGATCACGGCACAAGTCGTGCCGGCGAAGAAGAAGCGCTTCGGCAAGGATCCGTTCTCGGGCGAAGAGCGTTGGTTCCCGGCGAAGCCGGCCAGCGTGCGCGTGAAGGCTCGTGCGCTGAAGAAGCTGAAGGACGCGGCAGCGTAATGCCGCGCAACGACTGCCGAATACGTGTCGGCAGCCGTTGCGGAGTCCAGCGATCCCCGTACGCGAAAGCGTGCGGGGATTTTTATTGTGCCGCGCCACTCGCGCGGCGGCGAAGCGGCGGCGCGGCGACGATGCGCGCCACGACGTGCGACGCGCGTTGCATCGCGTGCCGCCCACGCGCGATACCGAAGGCGAACTGCGAACCGCAGTGGCGCCGGACGCGGTTTCGCCGCAGCCCGGCCATGCGCCGCTCGCGCCGCGGCCGTTGCGTGTGCATCGCAACGCACGCAGTCGTGACTGAATTCATCCCGGACGAAATCGCCGGACAGGTCGGCACGGCACGCGCCGCGATCGAGCGGCATCTCGGCGCAACGCTGGCAGCTATCCACCTGTTCGGATCGGCGCTCGACGGCGGCTTGAAACCGCGCAGCGACATCGACCTGCTGGTGACGGTGGCGGCGCGACCCGACGAAACGGTGCGGCACGCGTTGATGCACGATCTGCTCGCCGTGTCGGCGCCGCCGCACGGCGCAGGCGGCTTGCGCGCACTGGAGGTCACCGTCGTCGCGCACGGCGACGTGGTGCCGTGGCGTCATCCGGCGCGGCGCGAACTGCAGTTCGGCGAATGGCTGCGCCGCGATCTCGAGGCCGGCATCGTCGAACCGCCGCTCGTCGATCACGATCTGGCGATCCTGCTGACGAAGGCGCGGCAGCACAGTGTCGCGCTGGCCGGGCCGCCCGCGGTCGCGCTGTTCGAGCCGGTGCCCGCGCGCGATTTCGCCGCCGCGCTGCTCGATACCGTTGCGCAATGGAACGCCGAGCCGGACTGGCGCGGCGACGAGTGCAATGTGGTGCTCGCACTCGCGCGTATCTGGTACAGCGCCGCGACCGGCACGATCGCCCCCAAGGACGTTGCCGCGGCATGGGTGCTGGCGCGCCTGCCGGACGCGTATCGGCCGGTGGTGGCCGCCGCGCGCGACGCCTATCTCGGGGGCGACGCAGGCGCGGCAATCCCGGCCGGCGAACCGCTCGCCGCCTTCATCGGCTACGCACGGCGGGCCGTCGAGTCGATGCTGCGGGCGTAGCGGCGGATGCCGGTCGTGCGATCGGCGATCGGTCACGCATGCGTCGCAGCCCGGCGGGTGTCGTCAGCCCGCCGTGCCCGCGAAGGCGGCTTTCAACGCGGCGTCGTCGAACTTGACCATCCGCATCATCGCCGCGGCCACGCGCGCCGCCTTGACCGGGTCGCGGTCGGCCATCATCGGGATGAGCGCTTCCGGAACGATCTGCCACGACACGCCATAACGATCCCTCAGCCAGCCGCAGGCGTCGGCCGTGCCGCCGTTGTCGATCAGCGCGTTCCAGTAGCGGTCGAGTTCCGCCTGGTCGGCGCAACTGACCAGCAGCGAGATCGCGTGATTGAACGTCTCCGTGCGCGGGTGGCTCATCGCGAAGAACGGCTGGCCGAACAGTTCGAATTCGACCATCCGTGTGCCGTCGGTGCCGGGCACGGCCGTGACGCGCACGATGCGCGAATCCGGAAAGATGCCGGCGTAGAAGGCCGCTGCTTCTTCGGCTTCCGTCGAATACCAGAGGAAGGGCGTGATCTTCTGAATCGTCATGGCGTATCTCCTGTATGAATGGGGCGACGCGCGAATCGCGTGCCGCCATCGACACGACGGACGACGGTTGCCGAAATCGACACGCTGCGGCACATCGCGATCGCACCGGACGAGCGGCGCCGGCAGTGCGGAGGATAGTCGCTCGGCGAACGGATGGCGATCGGCGCTCCGCAAACGGCGTTCCCGGCGCTTTGCAGCCGTCAGGCGCCGCTGCCGGCCGGTCGGCGTGCGTGGGGCTCGGGTTCCGGCCGCCGGCCCGTGCAGCGGCTGCCGGCGCGCGGGAGACGGACGAAAAAAAGCCAGCCGCGGCCGAAACCGGGGCTGGCTTTCCAGGTCGGCGGCAAGGCGTCGGAGACGCCGTGCACGCCGGAAACGTACTTCTTAGAACTTGTGACGCAGGCCGAGCGCGACGATTTCCTGCGAGCTCTTGCCGGCGATGCCGTACGAGCCGACCGACGCTTGCGCATCGGTACCGTCGGCGTTGTGGCCGCTGGCGTGCTGGTATGCGCCAACCAGGTAGACGTCGGTGCGCTTCGACAGCGAGTAGTCCGCGCCGAGCGAAACCTGATGGTACTTGGCGTCCGTCTGGCCGCTACCCTTCGTGTAGATGTAGCCGACGCCCAGCAGCAGCGGTGCCGATGCCTGGTACGTGACGAATGCGCGACCCGTGTTGTACTTCTGGTTCGTGCCGAAGCCCGAGTTCGCATCAGCCTTGTACTGCGCGTTGCTGTAGCCGAGGCCGAACGTCACCGGGCCGAATGCATACTGGCCGGCGACTTGCGCGATCCCGATCGACGATGCCGACGTGTACGCGTTGTTGATGAAGCTGCCCGAGCCGTCGAAGATCGCGTCCGACGTGCCGGCCCAGCCGGTGCGTTGGCCAACTGCATTCAGCGGCGACGAGTTGTTGGCGTGGAAGTAGCCAGCAGCCAGGCCGAGCGGGCCGTTGTTGTAGGCTGCAGCTGCCGCCCACGTCTGACCCTTGCCGGTTGCGCCGGCGACACCGCCGAGTGCGTACATCGCTTCGACCTGCAGGCCTGCCCAGACCGGCGACGTGTACTTGATCGCGTTGCTGACGCGCAGGCTGTTGTCGTTGTTGTCGACGTCGCCCGGCGTGGCGAACACGCTGCCGAAGTAGTTGTCAGCCGTGACTGCCTGAACCAGGTCGACCAGCGGGTCGTACTGGCGACCCAGCGTCAGCGTACCGTACTGGCTGCTTTCCAGGCCGACGAAAGCCTGGCGGCCGAACATGCGGCCACCCTGGCCCAGTGCACCCGATGCCGAGTTGAAGCCGTTTTCCAACTGGAAGATCGCCTTCAGGCCGCCACCGAGGTCTTCGGAACCCTTGAGGCCGAAGCGGCTGCCTTGCAGGTTGCCGCTACCCATCGACCACGAATTGTTACCTTGACCGTCGTTACCGTGAACGTACGTGATCGACGTGTCGATCACGCCGTAGAGCGTCACGCTCGACTGAGCCTGAGCAGCACCGGCAGCGCCCAGCAGGGCGAGCGAGAGGGTCGAGAGAGCAAGTTTCTTCATCGTTGAGTTTCTCCACGCAAGTGATTCATCGTTATTTGTTGCGGATTGGAGAATAGCTCAGTGCCATACACGCAAGAAAGCTTAAAAAATAAAGTGTCTCGAAAAGGTAACAGCGTGAAAAAGTCCATATATATCAAGCACATCAACGACTGTTCCTGTTTTTGAAACAGTTGACAATTGCTGCGTCGCGATTGTTTCAAAAGTTGATGTACCGGACGGCCTGGTGCCTGTTTTGCGGGGTTCCGTCATGGAAACGAGGGTGTGCAAACGTTTGCCGTTGCAGCAATGTTCGTGTGGGCACGCAAGGTGCGTGGGTCCGCCGCGCAAGGGCGCGGCGGGGGCAGCGGGGTGGCGGAGGGGCGCGCGGGGGCGGGCGTGCGTTGTGCCGGGCGCCGTCAGTTGCCGCGCGTAAGGTCGTTGCCGGCACCGGGTTGCGGTTCTGCGGCCGCCGCCGCCGCGGCGCCGGCCGGCCGATGCGCGTTGCCGCGCGCCGCCGCGAATTCCGCGCCGAGCAGCAGCACGATCGCGGAGAAGTACAGCCACATCAGCAGGACCGCGAACGATCCGGCCGCGCCGAATGCGCTGGCCGTGCCCGCATGCGCGAGGTACAGCGCGAACAGCTTCTTGCCGCCGGAGAACAGGATCGCCGACACGATGCCGCCGACCGCGGCGTCGCGCCACGCGACGCGCGCATCGGGCAGGAACTTCATCAACGACGCGAACGCGGCCGCGAGCACCGCGATGCCGACGAAGAACTGCACGAGGTTGGTGACGACCACATACGGCGAATTGCCCAGCAGCCAGGTGCCGACGAACGTGATCGCGGTATCGAGCACGAGCGACACGATCAGCAGGAACGCGACGCCGAGCACGAGTCCGAACGAGATCAGCCGCACGCGCACGAGCCCGAGCATGCTCGACCAGCGGTTCTCGGTGGCCGGCCAGATCACGCTGAGCGCGGCGCTGAGCGACGCGAACGTGGCCGACGCGCCGATCGCGAGCGCGGCGAACGAGATCAGCGTGGCCAGCCCGCCGCGCTCGCCCGCGCGGTGCGCGTTCTGCACGATGGTCTGGATGCTGGCCGCCGCGTCGTCGCCGATCAGCTGGTGCGCCTGCTCGAATACCTGGCCGCGCGCGGCATCGTCGCCGTAGAACCAGCCGGCCACCGCGATCACCATCACGAGCGTCGGCGCGAGCGAGAACGCGGAGAAAAACGCGATGCCGGCAGCCATCGCGGAGCAGCGGTCGGACGAGAAGCGCTTGAACGCGGTGAGGGCCCAGTTGGCCTGTTGCTGGGCGAGACGGGTTGCTTCGGAAGTGATCTGTCGTTTCATGACGGGTCGGTTGTGCGCGGCGCGCGGATCGTCGTGGTTCATCGGATTATTCGGTATTGATCCGAGGATTCGATCATAGTTGCCTGAACTGTCTATAATTCCTTTCAGTTTCACCCCACCCCACAATAACGCCGAGACCGCCATGCTACAAATGTCCCGGCGCCAGTTCCTGAAGGTGACGGCCACGTCGCTTGCCGGATCGAGTCTTGCCCTGATGGGCTTTTCTCCGTCCGAAGCGCTTGCCGAAGTCCGACAGTACAAGCTGGCGCGCACCGTCGAAACGCGCAACACCTGTCCTTACTGTTCAGTGGGTTGCGGCATCCTGATGTACAGCCTCGGAGACGGCGCGAAGAATGCGCAGCCGAGCATCATCCACATCGAAGGCGATCCCGACCATCCCGTCAATCGCGGCACGCTGTGCCCGAAGGGCGCCAGCCTGATCGACTTCATCCACAGCCCGAACCGCCTGACGCACCCCGAGTATCGCGCGCCCGGCTCGGACAAGTGGGAACCGATTTCGTGGAACGACGCGCTCGACCGCATCGCGAAGCTGATGAAGGCCGACCGCGACGCGAACTTCGTCGAGACGGCCGAAGACGGCTCGAAGGTCAACCGCTGGCTCACGACCGGCATGCTGGCCGCGTCGGCGGGCAGCAACGAGGTCGGCTACCTGACGCACAAGACTGTCCGCAGTCTCGGGATGCTCGCATTCGACAATCAGGCGCGTGTCTGACATGGCCCGACGGTGGCAGGTCTTGCCCCGACGTTTGGCCGTGGAGCGATGACGAACCATTGGGTCGACATCAAGAACGCGGACGTGATTCTCGTGATGGGCGGCAATGCAGCCGAGGCCCATCCGTGCGGTTTCAAGTGGGTAACCGAGGCGAAGGCGCACCGCAAGGCGCGGCTGATCGTCGTCGACCCGCGCTTTACGCGTACGGCCTCGGTGGCCGATTACTACGCGCCGATCCGCACCGGCACCGACATCGTCTTCCTGGGCGGGGTCATCAACTATCTGCTGACGAACGACAAGATCCAGCACGAGTACGTGAAGAACTACACGGACTTCTCGTTCATCGTGCGCGAGGATTTCGCGTTCAACGACGGCATCTACTCCGGTTATGACGCGGAGAAGCACGCGTACCCGGACAAATCGAGCTGGGACTACGAGCGCGGCGACGACGGCTTCGCGAAGGTCGACCCGACGCTGCAGCATCCGCGTTGCGTGTACAACCTGCTCAAGCAGCACTACGCGCGCTATACACCGGACATGGTCCAGCAGGTCTGCGGCACGCCGAAGGAGAAATTCCTGAAGGTGTGCGAGATGCTCGCGACCACGGCCGTTCCCGGCCGCGCCGGCACGGTGCTGTACGCACTCGGCTGGACCCACCATTCGACCGGCGCGCAGATCATCCGCACCGGCGCGATGGTGCAGTTGCTGCTCGGCAACATCGGCATCGCCGGCGGCGGGATGAACGCGCTGCGCGGCCACTCGAACATCCAGGGGTTGACCGACCTCGGGCTGATGTCGAACCTGCTGCCGGGCTACATGACGCTGCCGATGCAGTCCGAGCAGGATTTCGACGGCTACATCAAGAAGCGCACGCAACTGCCGCTGCGGCCGAACCAGTTGAGCTACTGGAAGAACTACAAGGCGTTCCACGTCAGCTTCATGAAGTCGTGGTGGGGCGACGCGGCGACCGCCGAGAACAACTGGGGCTACGACTACCTGCCGAAGCTGGACAAGCAGTACGACCTGCTGCAGGTGATCGAGCTGATGAATGCCGGCAAGATGAACGGCTACATCTGCCAGGGCTTCAACCCGCTCGCGGCGGCACCGTCGAAGGTGAAGACGGCAGCGGGCCTCGCGAAGCTGAAGTGGCTCGTGATCATGGATCCGCTCGCGACCGAGACGTCCGAGTTCTGGAAGCATCACGGCGACTACAACGACGTCGATGCGTCGAAGATCCAGACCGAGGTGTTCCGTCTGCCGACCACGTGCTTCGCGGAGGAAAACGGCTCGCTCGTGAGTTCGAGCCGCGTGCTGCAGTGGCACTGGAAGGGCGCGGAGCCGCCGGGCGACGCGAAGAGCGACCTCGAGATCATGTCGGGGCTGTTCCTGCGCATGCGCAAGCTGTACCAGAAGGACGGCGGCAAGTATCCGGACCCGATCGTGAACCTGACGTGGCCGTACGCGAACCCGGAAAGCCCGACGCCCGAAGAGCTCGCGATGGAGTTCAACGGCAAGGCGCTCGCCGACCTGCCCGACCCGAAGGATCCGGCCAAGACGCTCGTGAAGAAGGGCGAGCAGCTGGCCGCGTTCGCGCAATTGAAGGACGACGGCACGACCGCGAGCGGCTGCTGGATCTTCTGCGGCGCGTGGACGCAGGCCGGCAACCAGATGGGGCGGCGCGACAACTCCGACCCGACCGGCATCGGCCAGACGCTGAACTGGGCGTGGGCGTGGCCGGCGAACCGGCGGATCCTGTACAACCGCGCGTCGTGCGACGTCGCCGGCAAGCCGTTCGACCCGACCCGCAAGCTGATCGGCTGGAACGGCAGCGCGTGGAAGGGCGCCGACGTGCCGGACTTCAAGGCGGACGAGCCGCCCGAAAACGGGATGGGGCCGTTCATCATGAACCCGGAAGGCGTGGCGCGCTTCTTCGCCCGCGCGGGGATGAACGAAGGTCCGTTCCCCGAGCACTACGAGCCGTTCGAGACGCCGCTCGACGCGAACCCGCTGCACCCGAACAACCCGCAGGCGCTGAACAACCCGGCTGCCCGCGTGTTCGCGGACGACCGCGCGTCGTTCGGCAAGGCGGCGGAGTTCCCGCACGTGGCGACGACGTACCGGCTGACCGAGCATTTCCACTACTGGACCAAGCATGCGCGGCTGAACTCGATCATCCAGCCCGAGCAATTCGTCGAGATCGGCGAAGACCTCGCGAAGGAAGTCGGCGTCGCGCACGGCGAGCGCGTGAAGGTGTCGTCCAAGCGCGGCTACATCATCGCGGTCGCCCTCGTCACGAAGCGGATCAAGCCGCTGACGGTCGACGGCAAGAAGGTCCAGACGGTCGGCGTCCCGTTGCACTGGGGCTTCAAGGGTCTGACGAAGCCCGGCTATCTCGCCAATACCCTGACTCCGTCCGTGGGTGACGGCAACTCGTACACACCGGAATTCAAGTCGTTCCTGGTGAAGGTCGAAAAGGCGTAAGGGGAAAGAGATGGCATTGCAATCGCTGGATATCAAGCGCGTCTCGGCCACCACGACGCCACCGCCCACGGTGCGCGAACCGGTGACCGGGAGCGTCGCGAAGCTGATCGACGTATCGAAGTGCATCGGCTGCAAGGCATGCCAGACGGCGTGCATGGAATGGAACGACCTGCGTGACGAGGTCGGCACCAACGTCGGCGTGTACGACAACCCGGCCGACCTGACCGAGCATTCGTGGACGGTCATGCGGTTCTCCGAATACGAGAACCCGGCGGGCGACCTCGAGTGGCTGATCCGCAAGGACGGCTGCATGCACTGCGAGGATCCGGGCTGCCTGAAGGCGTGTCCGTCGCCGGGCGCGATCGTGCAGTACAACAACGGGATCGTCGACTTCCACGAGGAGAACTGCATCGGTTGCGGCTATTGCGTGACCGGTTGCCCGTTCAACGTTCCGCGGATCTCGAAGAAGGATCATCGCGCGTACAAGTGCACGCTCTGTTCCGACCGCGTCGCGGTCGGCCAGGAACCGGCCTGCGTGAAGACCTGCCCGACCGGCGCGATCGTGTTCGGCACCAAGGAGGACATGAAGCAGCACGCGGCCGAGCGGATCGAGGACCTGAAGGAGCGCGGCTTCGAGCATGCGGGGTTGTACGACCCGCAGGGCGTCTGCGGTACGCACGTGATGTACGTGCTGCACCACGCCGACAAACCGTCGCTGTACCACGGGCTGCCCGACAACCCGTCGATCAGCCCGATGGTGAAGCTGTGGAAGGGCATCGCGAAACCGCTCGCGGTCGCCGGCCTCGCGCTGACCGCGCTTGCCGGGTTCTTCCACTATGTCCGGGTCGGTCCGAACGAGGTGAGCGAAGAGGAAGAATCGGCCGCGCGCGACGAGGCGCGACGCATCAAGGAGGACGCGAAATGAACCACGACGACCCCAACCTGATCGTCCGCTACTCGGCGAACGAGCGCACGAACCACTGGATCACCGCGATCACGTTCGTGCTGCTCGCGCTGTCCGGGCTCGCGCTGTTCCATCCGTCGATGTTCTGGCTGACCGCGCTGTTCGGCGGCGGCCAGTGGACGCGGATCCTGCATCCGTTCGTCGGGCTCGTGATGTTCGTGTCGTTCGCGATCCTCGTCGTGCGCTTCTGGCACCACAACACGCTCGACGCGGACGATCGCCAGTGGCTGAAGCAGATCGGCGACGTGCTGACCAACCAGGAAGACAAGCTGCCGCCTGTCGGGCGCTATAACGCCGGGCAGAAGCTGCTATTCTTTACGTTGGTGGCGTGCCTGCTGCTGCTCCTGCTGTCGGGAGTCGTGATCTGGCGGCGCTACTTCTCGTTCTACTTCCCGATCGGGGTGATCCGCGCGGCCGCTGTCGTGCATGCCGTGGCGGCCTTCGTGCTGATCGCGAGCATCATCGTGCACATTTACGCAGCGTTGTGGGTGAAGGGCTCGATCGGCGCGATGGTGCGCGGCACCGTCACGCTGGGCTGGGCCCGCAAGCATCACCCGAAGTGGTTCCGTGAAAGCGTGAAATAACGCACTGGAGCGGAGCGCCTCGCCGATCGCGGCGGGCCGCTCCGCGCCTTCGCCGGAACTGCCCGAAAGCGCCGATGCGTCGGCGCTTGTTTTTTTGGAAGACATTTCTGTGACACAACGCATTCTCGAACCGACCGAGATCTCGGCACTCGATCATTCGGCCATTCCGCGCTTTCGCCTGCCGGAGCGCGCGACCGCGTTCGCGGCGCGCGCCGCGCGCCTGCGCAAGCTTGCCGACCTGAACCCGATCAGCGGCTACCTGCGGCTGATGGCCACCGTCGCCGACGCGCAGCATGCCACGCTGCAGACGCTGGACCTGCCGCTGCCGTCGAAGGAAGCGATCGCGCGTGCGCAGGAGCACTCGATGCCGCTCTTGCCGGCGCTCGACGGCGAGCGCGACGCACGCTGGCGCGCCGTGCTGTACGAACTGCTCGACCGCGTCGAAGGCGCCGGGCTCGTCAATCCGCAGCTCGCGAAACTGCTCGACCGGTTGCGCCTGATGGCGCCCGCCGAACTCGACGCGCAGGCCGACGCGATCCTCGCGCTGCGCTTCGCCGAAGTCGACCCGGCCACCGCGCCGTTCGTGATGGCCGCGCTGCAGGTGGTCTGGACGGACCTCGCGAGCCGCGTGACGCCGGCCGATGTCCCGTATCTCGACCAGCCGGGGCTGTGCCCCGTGTGCGGCACGCATCCGGTCGCGAGCGTCGTGCGGGTCGGCGGCCCGTACCAGGGCTACCGGTTCCTGCAGTGCGGGCTGTGCACGACCGAGTGGCACATGGTGCGCACGAAGTGCTCGCACTGCGATTCGACCAAGGGCATCGCGTACCACGGGATCGAGGGCGGCAGCGAAGCCGTCAAGGCCGAGTCGTGCGACGAGTGCAAGACCTATCGCAAGATCGGCTATCAGGAGAAGGACTACGAGTTCGAGCCGCTGGCGGACGATCTCGCCAGTCTCACGCTCGACCTGCTGATGAACGAGGCCGGCTATCAGCGCAGTTCGCCGAACCCGCTGCTGTGGCCGGACGTCGCGCGGGAAGCGGACTGACGGCACGGGCCGGGGGCGGCGCGCGAGCGCCGGCGCCGGCCGACTGCGAAGCATGAGACTGGAGCCACAACGACGTGACCGAACCGGGTGTGAATGAATTGAATGCGGTGCTGGCGCGCGTGCCGTCCGTCGAGCGCGTGCTGTCGTCGGCACCGTTGCAACCGCTGATCGCGGACTATGGCCGCACGCGCGTGCTGACTGCCGTGCGCGCCGAACTGGAGCGCTGGCGCACCGCCGCGCAGCACGATCCGGCCGCGGCCGAGCCGCTCGACGAGCCGCGCATCGCCGCCACCCTCGCGCGCACGCTGGCCGCGCAGAGCACGGGCGCCGTGCGTGCCGTGTTCAACCTGACCGGCACCGTACTGCACACGAATCTCGGGCGCGCGCTGTTGCCCGACGACGCGGTGCGCGCGGTGGTCGACGCGCTCACGCAGCCCGTCAACCTCGAATTCGATCTCGCCACGGGCCGCCGCGGCGATCGCGACGACCTGGTCGACGCTTTGCTGTGCGAACTGACGGGTGCGGAAGCCGCGACCGTCGTCAACAACAACGCGGCGGCCGTATTGCTGACGCTGTCGGCGCTTGCGACGAAGCGGGAAGTCGTCGTGTCGCGCGGCGAGCTGGTCGAGATCGGCGGCGCATTCCGCATTCCCGACATCATGAGCCGCGCCGGCGCGAAGCTGCGCGAGGTCGGCACGACCAATCGCACGCACCTGCGCGACTACGCGGATGCGATCGGCCCGCGCACGGCGCTGCTGATGAAGGTGCACTGCAGCAACTACGCGATCAGCGGCTTCACGAAGGAGGCGACGCTCGCCGAACTCGCGCCGCTCGCGCGCGAGCGCGGCGTGCCGGTCGCCGTCGATCTCGGCAGCGGCACGCTTGCCGACCTGTCGCAATGGGGGCTGCCGCATGAAACGACCGTGCAGGAAACCGTCGCCGCCGGGGCAAACGTTGTCACGTTCAGCGGCGACAAACTGCTCGGCGGGCCGCAGGCCGGCCTGATCGTCGGCGACCGCGCGCTGATCGCGAAGATCAAGAAGCATCCGCTCAAGCGCGCGCTGCGCGTCGGCAAGCTGACGCTCGCGGCGCTCGAACCCGTGCTGCGCCTGTACCAGGCGCCCGAATTCCTGCGCGACCGGCTCACGACGCTGCGTCTGCTGACGCGGCCGCAGCGCGAGATCGCCGAAGCGGCCGAGCGCGTGCGCCCGGTATTGCAGGCCGCGCTCGGCAGCGGATTCGACGTGGCGGTCGAGCCGATGTTCAGCCAGATCGGCAGCGGCGCGCTGCCGGTCGACCAGTTGCCGAGCGCCGGGCTCGTCGTGCGCACGGCGGACGGCAAGCGCGGCGGCCGTGCGCTCGTGCAGCTCGAGAAGCGGCTGCGCGAATGGCCGCGTCCGGTGATCGGCCGCATCGCGGACAACGCGCTGCGGCTCGACCTGCGCTGCCTCGAAGCCGCCGACGAAGCGGCGCTCGTCGCGCAATGCTCGCCGCTGGCGGGGCCCGCTGCATGATCGTCGGGACCGCGGGACACATCGACCACGGCAAGACGACGCTGGTGCGCGCGCTGACGGGCGTCGATACCGACCGCCTGAAGGAAGAGAAGGCGCGCGGGATTTCGATCGAGCTCGGTTACGCGTATACGCCGCTCGACAACGGCGACGTGCTCGGCCTGATCGACGTGCCGGGCCACGAGAAGCTGATTCATACGATGGCGGCGGGCGCGTGCGGGATCGACTTCGCGCTGCTCGTGATTGCCGCCGACGACGGCGTGATGCCGCAGACGCGCGAGCATCTCGCGATCCTGCAACTGCTCGGCGTCACGCATGGTGCCGTCGCGCTGACCAAATGCGATCGCGTCGACGGCGAGCGTGTGGCCGAGGTGCGCGACGAGATCGCCGCGTGGCTGCACGACTCGACGCTGGCCGGCGTGCCGATCTTCGAAACGCAGGCGACGGCAGCGGACGATCCGGGTGTCGCCGCGTTGAAGCGTCACCTGGCCGACGCGGCGATCGCGTGGCGCGCGCGCCGCGACGACGGGCTGTTCCGGCTCGCGGTCGACCGCGTGTTCACGCTCGCGGGGCAGGGCACGGTCGTGACGGGCACCGCGTTCGCGGGCCGTGTCGCGACGGGCGACACGCTCGCGATCGTGCGTACCGGCGGCGCGGCGCGTGTGCGCAGCATCCATGCGCAGAACCGGCCGGTCGAGATCGGCCGCGCGGGCGAACGGTGCGCGCTGAATCTGGCCGGTGTCGACAAGGCCGACGTCGAGCGCGGCGATACCGTCGCCGATGCGCGGCTCGCCGCGACGTCGCCGCGTCTGGACGTCGAGCTGACGCTGCTCGCGGATGCAGGGCTGTCGCTCACGCACTGGGCGCCGCTGCACGTGCATCTCGGCACGCTGCACCGCGTCGCCCATGTCGCGCTGCTCGACGGCGACACGCTCGCGGCCGGCCAGCGGATGCGCGTGCAACTGGTGTTCGACGAGCCGGTGTTCGCGCTGCCGGGCGACCGGTTCATCGTCCGTAATCCGCAGGCGACGCGCACCGTCGGCGGCGGCCGGGTGCTCGATCCGTTCGGGCCGGCCCGCAAGCGTCGTACGCCTGCCCGCCGCGCGTGGCTCGATGCGCTGGCCGCGTGGCTCGACGAAGGGCGTCTCGATGCGCTGCTCGCGCAGGCTCCGCTCGGCATTGCGCGCGCAACGCTCACGCATCTGACGGGCTTCGCGCCGAATGCGCTGGCGTTGCCGGAAGACGCGCGGGCGATCGGGCAGCGCGACGCCGCGTCGAACGACGGCGCGGTGATTTCGCATGCGCACTGGCGCACGCTGCAGACGCGGGCGATCGACACGCTGCGCACGTATCACGAACGCATGCCCGACGAGCAGGGGCTCGACGCCGCGCGCCTGCGGCGGATGGCCGCGCCGCTCGTCGGCGATGCGCTATGGCGCGCGCTCGTCGATGCGCTGGTGGCCGGCGGCGAAGTCGCGCGCAGCGGGCCGTGGCTGCATCTGCCGTCGCATTCGGTGAGCCTGGAGCCGCGCGAGGAAGCACTCGCGCGGCAACTGTTGCCGCTGATTCAGGCGGGGCGCTTCGATCCGCCGTGGGTGCGCGACCTGGCGCGCGACACGGGCGCGGCCGAGGACGCGGTGCGCGCGTTGCTGCGCAAGCTCGCGCGGCGCGGCGACGTGCACCAGGTCGTGCGCGACCTGTTCTATCACGCGGACGTCGCGCGCGAGCTGGCGGCGCTGGTCGCGCATCTCGCGCCGTCGCGCGGCGGCGGGCTCGATGCCGCGACATTTCGTGATGCGACGGGGCTCGGCCGCAAGCGTGCGATCCAGATTCTCGAGTTCTTCGACCGGGTTGGGTATACTCGCTTCCACCGCGATCTTCACTACCTGCGGCCTGACAGCGGTTGGGTGGGTATTCAGGCGTAGGCGCTCGTTGTTCTTGGGTTCTTTTCCCACGGAAGGCATTCGTATCCGGTGGTACGGCCGGGCTTCAAACCCGGTTGGGGGTGTCAGACACTCCCGGGTCAGTTCGACTCTGGCTGCCTTCCGCCACCGCGATTCCCCGCGATCGGTGCGCGCCGCACGGCGCATCGCGTCTTGATTCGCTCGTCTTGAATCTTCCTCGTGGGAACCACGCACCGAGCAGCAAGCGGTGACGGCAAGGCGGCGTACGCGTTGCTTGTCGCGAACGAGGAAAATCCATCCCTGCCGTCGCGGGTCCGCAGAATTTTTCCGATTCGAATCCCGAAATAAAAGAAGGGTGAATTGCCGTGGGCCTGGCCTGTAAAGCAGGATTATCTTTCGTGGACTGAAGCGGTGTGCGTCGATAATTGAATAAGTGAAGAATATCGCAATCAAAACGCTAATGGTGATTGTGCGATTTCCAGAAACTATCAAACTGATTTTGATCCCGATTCCGATCGGACCGGTTTTGTGACGCGGGTTTGCAAGCTTGGCCGGGCGCATTGTCGGACGTCGGGCGGACAGGATGCCAACGCCGTCGCGCCGTGCGTGCCGCGCTGCTCGACCCTTCAACTTTTCCGGAAATCTGTCGACAATGTAAGGCGTTGCATTCCGAAATCGAGAACTGATTATTCCGGTTGCTGTGCGTGGTTTTATTTGGCAGGATTTTCATCACGTTGCCCGGTCCTAAAAAACAAAGCGGTCGATAATTCAATTAACGTAAATGACACGTTCCGGATGAGCGACGGTTTGACGGAAAGACGACAAGAAAAGTGAAGAGGCGGCGAACAGGCGGCATCGTTCGCAATTGGTGAATCAATCGCTTGCCCGGCAATGTCGATGCGTCACGCCATCGATCCGGGTGAATCCGACACGGGGCGGTCATGGCGATACTCAAGAACGATTCTTCCGGGGAAGCGTGCCTGCTGCGCGCGTATCACGTGTTCGGCCGCGATGCCGCGCGCTGCGATACGGTCATCCGGGACGCATCGGTGTCCCGGGTCCATGCCCATATCCGCTGGAGCGGCGGTCTGTGGGAACTGCACGATCACAGCAGCAACGGCACGTCGGTATCGGGCGTGCCGTTGCGCGACGGCGAGCACGCGGTGCTGCGGCCCGGCGACGTGATCCGGTTCGGCCAGGCCGGTACCGCGCCGTGGCGCGTCGATGCGCTCGACGATCCGGCCGATACGCTGTGGCCGATACGCGGCGCCGCGCCGCCGATCGTGCTTGCGCCGAGCCAGACCCTGCCTGCCCGTGCCGCGCGGCCGATCACGATCGTCCGGTCGGCGGCCGGCGAATGGCTGTGCGACGATACGTTGCCGCCACGCACGCTCCATGACGGCGACGAAGTGTCGAGCGGCGACTGCACGTGGTGCGTGACGCTCGTGAGCCGCGGCTCGACGATGATGCTCGCCGCGCCCGCCGATCCCGCCCTGCCGGGGCATCTGCTCGAATTTTTCGTCAGCCGCAACGAAGAGCACGTGCGCATGCTGCTGCACGTGCGCGGCGGCGTGGTCGACCTCGGCGAACGGGCTCATCACTACAGCCTCGTCACGCTTGCGCGTGCCCGCTCGGCCGACATGCAGGCCGGCTACGACGCCGTGTCGCAAGGCTGGATCGACCTCGGCCGGCTGGCGCACATGCTGGGTATCGATCCGTCCCATGTCAACGTGCAGATTCACCGCGCGCGGAGCCAGTTCGCGGCGCTGCCGGGGCTCGACGCGAGCCAGCTCGTCGAGCGCCGGCGCGGCAGCGTCCGTTTCGGCGATTTTCCGTTCCGCATCATGCGCGGCGAGCATCTCGAATGCCAGTCGGTGCCGGGCGTCGCGCTGCGTATCGGCGCACTTCGTCCCGTGTCGGGCCCGGTCGTCCATTACTCGTGAACGCGGGGGAACAGGCCATGTTGCCGACCGTGTCCCGCACGCCCGAATCGCGGCAGCCCGTCGCGCCTTTCGCCGAGCTTGCCGGCAAGCGGCACTACCGGCTCGGCCCGCTGCTTGGCGAAGGCGGCAACGGCGTGGTGTTTCGCGCGACCTGCGGCGAAACGGGGCAGGCGGTCGCGATCAAGCTGATGCGCGACGATGGGGCGCGGACCGCGTCGGAGCGCGCGCACCAGCGCGCGCGCTTTCGGCGCGAGACGAGCCTGTGCGAAGCGCTGCGGCACCCGAACATCGTGGCGCTGCTGGACCGGGGGGAAGCGCCGGACGGGCGGCTGTTCGCGGTATTCGAGCTGGTGCAGGGCCTGACGGTGCGCGACCGGCTCGCGGCGCAGGGGCCGCTGTCGGCCGTCGACACCGGGCGCCTGATGACGGAAGTGCTCGACGCGCTCGCGGCCGCGCATCGGCGCGGCATCGTGCATCGGGACCTGAAACCGCAGAACATCGTGATCGCGATCGCCGATGACGGGCCGCACGCGAAGCTGCTCGATTTCGGCATCGGCGCATTGCTGCCCGGCGCCGAAGACGTCGCGCGCCAGACCGCGACGCTGGCGACCGAGGTGCTCGGTTCGCCGTCGTATTGCGCGCCCGAGCAACTGCGCAACGAGCCGCCGACGCCGAGAAGCGACCTCTATGCATGGGGCCTGGTCGTGATCGAATGCCTGACGGGCAATGTCGTCATGCACGGCGCGAGCGTGGCCGACATTCTTTATCAGCAGCTCAGCCCGGTGGATGTCGCGCTCCCGCCGTCGATCGCGTCGCATCCGCTCGGCGCGGTGCTGCGGCGCGCGCTGAACAAGAATCCGGAGCAGCGCGCCGCGTCGGCCGACGAACTGGCGCGGCAGTTCCGCGCGCTGAACTTCGCGGCGCTCGTCGGCCAGTTCGACGCCGGCCGTGCAGGCCGGCAGCTGCGCCCGCACCCGTTCGCGCCGCGCGGCGACACGATCGCGGCGGCCGGCGAGTACCGGCAGGTCACCACGCTGTGCTGTTGCGTGGCGATTGCCGGGGAGGGCCGGCAACGCCACGCGGGAGCCGATCATGGCGACCTGCTCGACGGCTACGAGGAGCAATGGCTGACCAAGTGCGCCGACATCGCCGTCGGCTACGGCGCGCACGCGGGCGGGCGGCTCGGCGATACGCTGCTGTTCCATTTCGGCTTGCAGGGCGACATCGACCGGCCCGCCCGCCGCGCGGCGCGCGCGGCGCTCGACATGGTGCGGGTGGCCGAGCGCGCGCGGCTGCCGGTACCGGCGACGGCCGGCGGCCTCGGCGGCGGCGACGGCTGGCGGGTCGAAGTGGCCGCCGCGATTCACGTCGGGCAGGTGCTTGCGCATGCATCGCACATGTCGGGCGTATCGACGCCCGCCGCGGCATCGCGATTGTTGAGGCTCGCCGGACCCGGGCAGATCCTGGTCAGCGACGATGCGCGGCTCGCGCTCGATCGGCATGCCGACCATCGGCCGACCGCGTTGCGGCTGGCGCGCGCGGGCCTCCTGCCGCAGCCGGTCCATGAATTGCTCGGCGAGCGCCGCGCCGATACGCCGTTCGATTCGCTCGACACCGGCGTGCGGGTACCGATGGTCGGCCGCACCCACGAGCTCGACGCGCTGTTGCGCCATTGGCAGGAGACGCTCGCGCGATACCGTCGCGCGATGCGCGGCGAGCCTGCGCCGCACGGCGTGCCGCGGCTCGTCGTCGGTGAAGCGGGAATCGGCAAGTCGCGCCTCGTGCACGAGCTGTGTGAGGCCGTGCGGATCCAGGGCCATGCGTTCGCGCATTGCGGGTGCCTGCCGGAACGCGAGAATCATGCGTTGTTTCCGGTCCTGCGGTTCATCGGCGCGCATTGGCATATCGACGCCGACAGTCCGGCCGGCGGCGCGCTCGACGCGATCGACACGATGATCGCGCCGCTCGAGTGCGATCATGCGGCGGCCCGCGCCGCGCTCGCCACCTGGCTGGGGCTGCCGTGCGATGCGAAGGGGTTCCTGTGGTCGAGCGTACGCGAACGGCACGCGCTGTTCGACGTCCTCGAACAGTTGATCGTGTCGCTCGGCAACGGCGCGCCGGTGCTGCTCGTCGTCGAGGACGTCCAGTGGATCGACCGCGCGACCGAGGATTTTCTCGCCTACCTGCAGCGCTCGCCGCGCGCGGCGGCGCTCGCCGTCGTCTTCACGTCGCGCCCCGAGAAGCTTGGCCGGTGGCGCGCCGCGACCGAGCGCCTGGTGCTGCGCCGCCTGCCGCGTGCCGACGCGCAGCGCCTGATGTCGGCGTACCTCGGGCAGGGCGTGCCCGATCCGGCCTGGCTCGACCCGCTTGCCCGCCGCACGGCCGGCATCCCGTTGTTCATCGAGGCCGTCGCGCGCGAGTTGACGACGAGCGGCGCGGACGGCGCGCTCGCGGGGCCGCGGGCAACGGATCCCTTTCCGCTTCCGCTGAGTCTCGGCGGCATGCTCGGTCTCGCGTTCGACCGGATCGACGATGCGCGCGACACCGCGCAGCTCGCCGCGACCATCGGGCTCGAGGTGGATGCGCAATTGCTCGCCGATGCATCGCCGCACGATCGGGCCACGCTCGACGGGCATCTGCGGCTGCTGCTCGAAGAGCGGATCGTGTACGCGCAACATCGGCGCGATCGGGTGTTCTATGCATTCCGCCACGCGTTGATCCGCGACGCGGCCTATGAATCGATGCCGCCCGCCGTGCGGCGCGGCAACCATGCGCGGGTCGGCCGCGCATTGATCGCGGAAGCCGATCGGGGCGCCGGTGCGCACACGTTCGGTGTCGCCGGGCACTTCGCGCGCGCGGGCGCCCTGGCCGACGCGATCGCGCACGGCATCGACGCGGCGCGCCGTGCGCTCGAGGGCGCGCGGTACGACGACGCGATCCGCTACGGGCAAGCCGTGTTCGAATGGCTCGGCAATGCCGACTACGCGCAACGCGAACACGACAGCGCACGCCTCCGCACGACGCTGACGCACGCGACGATGGCACGGTTCGGCTGGGCGGACCCGCAGGTGCGCGAGCATGCCGAGCTGCTGCTGCGGCAGGTGCGGACGCTCGACGACCCGGGGCTCGAGATCAGCGCGCTGTGGACCTTGTCGACCTACTACCACGTCGCGGGCGACCGTCCCACCGTGCGCGGGATCGGCTTGCGGCTCGACGCGCTCGCGACCGAGCGCGGCGATGCCGGCGTTCAGGTCGCGGCGGACGCGATGCGCGGCATGAGCCTGTGGGTCGACGGTCACTATGCGCGCGCCCGCGCCGCGTTCGAGGCGGTGCTCGCGGGCTACGACGTGCGGCGCGACGCGAACCACCGGCGCATCCTCGGGCTCGATACGCGTGCATGGACGATGGCGTCGCTCGCAAGCGTGCGCTGGTGCATGGACGACGATCCGCGGGCCGCGCTCGCGATGGCGCACGACGCGGTGTATTGCGCGACCTGCCTCGACCATTTGCCGACGCTCGGCGTCACGATGATGTACCTCGCGCGCACGTACCAGCTTGCGGGCGATCGCGATGCGGCGCTCGCACTGTCGGACGCGATTCTGCGCCTGTCGGAGATTCACCGGCTGCGCGCGGTCGAGCACTACGCGGCGATCATTCGCGCGTGGGCGACCGGGGATCGCGCGGGTGTCGTCGAGCATCTCGACGCGCAGCGGCAATCGGGCGGGCGGCTCGGGCTGACCTACTACGCGTCGCTGCTGGCGGAACTGGATGCCGCGCGCGGCGAGTACGGCGCCGCGCTTGCCCGGATCGACGAATGCCTCGCACGGTGCGAATCGACCGGGGAGCGCTATTACGAAGCGCAACTGCTGATGAAGAAATGCGAATACTTGCGCCTGGCCGATCCGCGATGCGGCGGCGTGGCCGCGCTGGACGCGTGCCGGCGCGCAGTCGAAATTGCAACAGCGGCGGGCATGGGCCGCGTCGCCAGGCTCGCCGGAACGCTGTTGCAGTCGTTGCCGTAAGTGGTTCCATTCGTCCATCAGGAGAACAGAGAGATGAGCAAGGATCTTCGACTACCGACGTACGAGCAGTTTCTGGAATACCGCGCAACCGTCATCCGGGCGATCGCGCTGGCGTGGCATTCGCCGGCGTTTCTCGACGAACTCGAGGCCGACCCGATCGAGGCGCTGCGCGAGCATTTCGACTATCACTTTCCGTTCCGGCTCGACCTGAAGGTGCAGCCGAAATCGTCCGAGTGGACGCCGACCGTCAACGGCGACTGGACGGCCGGCCGGAGAAACAAGCTCACGCTGTACCTGCCGCCCGCGCCGGCGGACAAAGCGCAATTCGCGCAGGCGCTGGCCGCCTACAACGCGAACCACATCACCATCATGGAATGACCGCGGGGAAACCGACATGGCCAACAACAACGCGAATCCGACGCTCGAATCGATGCTGGAGTTCCAGAAGGTCTATCTGCGCGCGATCGCGCTCTCGTGGCGGGATCCGGAATTCAAGGACGAGCTGCTGGAGCGGCCGCTGGAGACGCTCGCGAAATACTTCGGTTACCAGTGTCCGTGGATCGTCGACATCGAGGTCGTCAAGACCCATGGCGATCATGGCTGGAAGCGCCATGCCAACGGCGGCGGGAGCTGGCACCTGCCGCGCAACGTGATGACGGTCGGCATACCGGAGCAGCCGTTGAGCCTCGACGAGGAGGCCGTTGCGCTCGCGGCCTACTGCGACGCCGGGCCGAGTTACCTGTTCACCTGCTGCTGACGCGGCGCGGCCGCGCAGTGTACCGTCGCGCGGCCCCGGCGCCGCGCGACGTTCGTTTCCCCGCCGCATGGAACCCGACGATGCTCGATGACCCTTCGCGCGTGTTGCGCTTCAAGCCGCATTTGCTCGTGCTCGATGCCGGGCCCGAGACCTTGTTCGTCGTCGACGAATTCAAGCGCGTGATGCTGTCCGGCGCGATTTTCGTGCGGATCGCGGCGTGCCTGCGGGCGCGGATGACGATCGCGGAGACCGTGACGTCGCTTGCCGGTGCGTTCGGCGAATGGGACGTGCTCGCGCGTCTCGATCAACTGGTGCGTCGCGGGTACGTGCGCGCGGACCTGCCGCACGACGACGATGCGGCGCGCGGCTTCTTCGAGCGTGCGGGGCTCGACGGCGACGCGGCTTGCGGGCACGTCGCGCAACTGCGTGTCGCGATCGAGCGGTTCGGTGCCGACGATACGGCGCTCGGGCGCGCGCTCGACGCAGCCGGCATCGACGTCGTGACGGAGGCCGGGCTGACCGTCGCGATCGCCGATACGCACGATCGCGACGATCTCGCCGCGTGCGCCGCCCGCGTCGCGGCGCGCGGCGGGGCGTTGCTCGTCGTGACGACGGGCGGCGTGCAGACGCTGATCGGACCGTTGCTGGCCGGCGGCGACGCGCTCGCCGACGCGCCGTGCATCGAATGCGTGCGCTACTGGATTCGCATCAACCGGCCCGTCGAAGCGCTGCTCGCGCGCCATCACGGCCGCGACGCGGCGCGTCTGCCGCCGGCGGCGTCGCGTGCGGCGGCCTTTGCCGCGGCGGGGCTCGTGGCGGCGACGGTCGAGCAGATCGCCGTCAACCCCGCGGCGTCGGCACGGGCGCAGACCCATATCGTGGCGCAGCGCATCGACACGCTGGCCGCCGAGCGTCACCGCGTGCTGAAACGTCCGCAATGCCCGTGCTGCGGCAATCCCGGGTGGATGCGCGAACAGGCGGCGCGCGCGCCGCGTCTCGCCGATCATGAACCGCTGGCGCGCTCCGACGGCGGCTACCGCATCGCCGATCCGCAGCAGGTGTTCGCGCGTCATGCCCATCTGGTCTCGCCGGTCAGCGGCGCGATCGCTTACCTGCATCCGATGCCGAAGCGGCACGCGGGTCTGCGCAAGGTCTACGCGTCGGGCTTTCTCGTGTGCCCGGCGGCCGTGCCGGGCAGCAACCGCTTCGACAGGATCTGCGCCGGCAAGGGTCGTACCGACGATCAGGCCCGCGCGAGCGCGCTGTGCGAGGCGCTCGAGCGATTCAGCAGCGTGTACCAGGGGGACGAGGCGACGCTGACGGGAAGCCTCGAAAGCCTGCTCGCCGATCCCGCATGCGACGCCGCCCCGATCCACGTGAACGCCCTTCAGCAGTTCAGCGAACGGCAATTCGACGCGCGCGACGCGATCAACGCGTTGACCCGCGATGTCCGGAAACAGGTGCCGCCGCGCTTCACGGCGCACGACGTCATCGACTGGACGCCGGCCTGGTCGCTCGTGACCGGCCGGCGTCACCTCGTGCCGCTGAGCTACTGCTATGCGGAAACGCCGGACAGCGCGCGGGCGCCGGCCGCGTGCGTGCACAACCCCAACGGCTGCGCGGCGGGCTCGAGCCTCGACGAGGCGATCCTGCAAGGCATGCTCGAATTGATCGAGCGCGATGCGGTCGCGATCTGGTGGTACAACCGGATCGCGCGGCCCGGCATCGAATTGTCGAGTTTCGATGATCCGTATTTCGACGCGCTCGTGCGCGAATACGCGACGCTCGGATGGCGTTTGTGGGCGCTCGACATCACCGCCGACCTCGGGGTGCCGACCGTGGCCGCGCTCGCGGAAAATCCGCAGGACGGGCGCTTCTCGATCGGCTTCGGCTGCCATCCGGACGGCGCCATCGCAGTGAACCGGGCGCTGACCGAAGTCAACCAGTTGCTCGATGTCGCCGCGGATGCGCCGGACCCGTGGGATCGCGGCAAGCTGGCGGACACCGGATTCCTGTATCCGGCGGCCGATTTGCCCCGCACGAGCCGCTCGACGTGGCAGCCGATCGGCGCCGCGTCGCTGCCGGCTGCGATCGCGCAGGGTGTCGGGCGCATCGCGGCGGCCGGCATGGACGTGCTCGTCGTCGACAAGACGCGACCCGACCTCGGCCTGTCCGTCGTGCAGGTGATCGCGCCGGGGCTGTGCCATTTCTGGCCGCGCTTCGGCGCGCAACGGCTCTATTCGGTTCCCGTTCGACTGGGTTGGCGGGGCCAGCCGAGCCGCGAGACGGAGTTGAACGAGGCGCTGCTGTTTCTCTGACGGGCCGGTCGCCGCGGCACGACGGCCCGCCACCGCGTCGACCGCGGCCGCGCGGCGGCCTCGGCCCGCCGGGCCGGATGCCGCCGCGCGCGGCCGCTTTCATGCCGTCGCGCTGCCCGATCGTGCCGCGACGACCGGCCGGCGTCACGCCAGCGCCTGGGCGGGCAGGCGCCGCGCGACGGCCTCGTCGGATTTCAGCGACGCGGCCAGATGCAGCGCGGTCGTCGTCATGCCGCCCAGGCCGACGATCACGAGCAGCGCGAGGAGCGAGATGCCCTCGGTCGCGGCGACCACCGCCTTGACGCCCAGGAAGCGGAACACCTGACCGGTGATCGTGTCGACGAACGCCTCCGCCGCTTCGACGCCATCCAGTTCCTCGCCGCTCTTCACGGCCCACACGATCGTCAGGGCCAGCCGCGCGCAGCCCCACAGATTCACCGTGACCTGATCCACTTCCGCGGGGATCTTGTACTTCTTGCCGGCGATCTTGAGCGCCGCGGCCCGTCCGTACCCGACGACGGTGTTCAACAGCCAGAGCAGGTTGTTGAGCCCCTTGCCGTCGTTGCACGAGAAGCCGCCCGCGTCGCTCGCGATCATCCACGGCACGCTGAAGAACGCGGAGCCGAAGCCCATGAACAGCGAGCCGGTGCCGATCGCCTCGACCTCGACCTCCTCGGTCTGCAGCGCGATCTCGATGGTGTCGAGAATGGTCGCGGCAAAGATGCAGACCGACGCCGATACGCCGAAGAAGACCGCGATGGCTGATTTCTGCTCGGCGCTGACCATCAGCGAAACCTCGGACTTCGGCGCGATTCCGCTCTGCTCGGCGAGCCACTGCGCGGTGAACGACGACTTGAAGCGGGTGACGCTCGCGGCGTCGGGGAACGGCGCTTCATGCTTCACGAGCTTGTACAGCAACGTGCCGGGGATGGCGACGACGTACGAGAACAGGTCGCGCACCTTGAAGCTCAGCGACGAGCCGGTGATCAGCTTGTAAAGCTGCGACACGAACGGGATTTCCCATTCGGTGTCGAACAGGTCCTTGACCGCGCCGATCACGTCGGCGACCAGGTCGAGAATCGTCAGGACCAGGCCCTTGGCCGCGCTCAACGCGAACTGGGTGACGGCCTCCATCACCTTGACGGTGCCGGCGAACAGCAGGTCGAGCACGCGATCGGGCGTGCGGCCGATCTGTTCGAAGTAGGCGGCGGCGTCGTGGAACGCGTTCTTGCCCTGGCCGAACTCGAAGTTGTCGGCGACTGCCTTCAGCTTTTCGCACAGGCCCTGGAGCGGATCGGCGGCGACGGCCAGCGCATCGCCACGGGACAACACGCGCGTCGATTTGTAGTTATCCGAAAAGGCGTTGAGCAGCACGTTGTGGCTGGTCGACTCGCCGATGCGCGGGTCCGGGCGATCGACGTCGTCCGCGTACTGGCCGATCCCGAGCTTCGGGTCGAGTTGCGCGAGGAACGTGTTGACGGCCTTGTCGATCTCCGTCTGCAGGTGGTCGAAACCGGCCGCCACCTGGCCTTTCACCGCCTCGACCGCCAGGAGCAGGTAGTCGAAGGTCGCGTCGAACGTATGGCGGGTCGCCTCCGCCGATCGCTTGATGTCGCCCCACGCGAAGAAGAAGGCCAGCCACTCGTACAGTTCCTTGAAGAACACCTTGAGCTTGTTCCAGATGCCCTCGACGATGTCGAACGCCTGCTGGAAGAGCTTGATGGTCTTGTCGATCAGGTACGTCACGCCGTCGATGAGGAAGTTGAAGACGACCTTGATCTCGTTGACGAGGCGCGTGACCGGATCGACGATGGTCGTCACGACGAATTCCTTCAGGCCGTCGATGATGCGGCCGACGCCGTTCTTGATCGCGTTCCAGATGTCGCCCCAGTCGATGCCGAGAAAGCCGGCATTCGCCAGGGTTTCGTCGCCGGACGACGCGAGCGCGCGGGAGCGCAACAGGTAGGCGCCGGCCTGGTCCGCGGTCAGGTCGTCGTAGTGCACGCCGGTATCGGTGAACGACACCCGCCAGTGCTGGGCGGGCACGTCTTCCGGCACGAGCGCGAACGGGTCGGCCGTGCCACGCGTCGTATGCCGCAGCCCGACGAGCGAGCGGTTGGCGCCGAGGTAGCGCAGGCTCCGGGCCGACGCGTTGGCCGGCATGCCGAACGACATCGACTGGCGCATGATCTTCGCCACGTTCTCGGCGTTTTCGCGGGTCCGGAAATCCCCGGCCAGCAGGTAGGCGCCGGAGGCGGTCTTCGCGTTCCAGACGGCGTCGGTGTCGACCGCGTGCATCTTCTCCTGCAGCGCGCCGTTCGGCTCCACGGTGACGCCTTCGCCCGGCTGCATGAACTGCGTGCGGACGTGGTAGCTGGGGCTCGCGAGGCTGTTGGTGAAGCGCTCGATCACCACCTTGCCGCCGCCGCCCGACAGCACCGGGATCGTGTAGTCCGGGCTCGCCTGGTAGTAGAGGCCGTTGATGCGCAGCGGCACCATCGACGCGGCATCGATCTGCACCCGGGCGTTGACGGCAAGCTGGCCGGCGTCGTCCAGCACCGTGATCTCGGTGGCATGGGTCGGCACCGACGTCATCTCGCCCGTGCCCTGCAGGCGGATTTCCTCGTTGGTCCACTGGGTCGTCTTCGGGTCCTGCCAGAAGCGGTACAGCCTGCTGTCCGACGACACGGAATACGCTTCCGAGTAGCCGGCGGCGTTGCGGCCGACGGTGAATTTCGTGTTGGGCACCGGGTTGCCGAGTTCGAACAAGCTCGACCAGCTCACCTTGTTGAGCCCGCTGCTGATCTGCCGCGTATGGTAGAGCCGCTGATCCTTGCCGATCGCGAAGACCTCGAGCAGGCCGCCTGCGTTGATGACCGCCCGCAGGCCCGTGACCGGCGCCGCGTTGCTGACCAGCACCCAGTCGTCGAACTGGATGCCCGACGTGCTGTATTTCTTCTCGCGCTTTTGCCAGATGCCGAAGTCGGTATCGACGATGAAGATGTTCAGGCGCTTCTCCTGGTCGGCCACGACGGCGAGGTCGATCGCCTTCTTGTAGCCGAGCGTCGTGAAGTAGGAGAAGCGGAAGTCGCTCTGCGCGAACAGCACGGCGTTGTCCGGACCGATGGCGAACAGCGACTGCTGCACCGGATCGTTCGCGCACATTGCGATGCGCTTGACCGTGGCGTTGTCCGGGCTGCCCTGGCTCTTGCGGATCGGTACCCAGTCGGTCGACCCCCAGGTGCCGTCCGGCCGCAGATAGCTGCTGCCGACTTCGTCGTTGTCGAGCACGACGTTGACGTAGACGTTGCCGAAATTCCGGGTCGACAGCATCTGCTTGAGCGGGCGTTTCGCGCCGGCGGGCTGGCAGTCGGCCTGCGCGTAGCGGCCGTCCTGCCATCGGCTCAGCGTCAGCTTGCCGCTGGCGCCGATGCCGAGGAGATTCGGATTGTCGTAGTCGTTGCTGCGCGCGAGACAGGGGCTGATCTGGCTCGCGGTGACGCCGAGGTCGGTTTCGGTCCAGCCGGTGTCCGACTGGTTGTCCGCGCGGATCCGGTAGACCTTCTGCGCGGTGCCGGACGAATAGATATCGAGGCGCCCGGCGGCATTGAGGAACGTCGAGATGTCGCTCGCGCCGGTGACCGGGCGGATGATCTCGTAGCTTTCCATCAGACGGGTGCTGACCTGCAGGCCCGATTTCGGATCGGGTGCGTTGCCGTAGAGCGAAGCGGACAGCGACGGTGGGACGGTATGAACGCCAGGCATGGGATCTCTCCAGTGAAAGGGTGGGCGGTGACGGCTAGGGCGTGTCGCGCGTGAGCGTGCGCGCCGTTTGCAACAGGGGCGCTGTCCAGCGCCAGTGCATGTCGGTGGACGAGCAGACCGTGGCCTGCGCGCCGGCGTGGGGGCCGAGCATCCCGGCCAGCTGCGCGGCCGCGCGCGCGAAACCGGTGACGCCGTGCCGGGCGCCGCGGCGCAGCGCATGCACGAGTTCCCACAGGTCGGGGTAAAAGGCGGTCAGCCGCGCGCGATGCGCGGGGTTCTCCGCGACGAACGCGATGGCGTCCAGCACGGTGTCGCGCGCCGCGCGGCAGGCGGCGTGGCCGGCGCCGCCCAGCGAGGTCAGCGCCGTCGCGACGTTCGCGTTCACGCATGCATCCACCGGATTGGGGGCCGCACGGCGGTCGAGCCAGGTCCGGCACGCCCCTTGCGCGATCCACGGATCGGCGGACTCCGGGCGGTAGTGCAGCCGCCACGGATGCAGCACACGCTCCAGCGCGTCGCAGGCCTCGGCCGCGGTGCGCCGTCCGAAGCGGGCAAGCAGCGTCAGCGCGAGCGCGGTATCGTCGGCATCCGCGGGCAGGTCGACGCCCAGCCAGGACGGCATCCGGCCGGGCGGATAGAAACGGAACGCGCCCGGGCAGGTGAGCGAGGCGCAGCTTTCGAGGAAGTCGAGGCCGCGGGCGATCGCGCGATCGGCCGTCCCGGCCGGCAGGCGCGCAAGCGCGTCGAGGACCAGGGCCGTGACGAAGGCGTTCTCGTCCGCGTAGCGCCGGTCGCCGACGGTCACGCGCGACGGGAACGCGCCGCCGGGCGCCTGCGCGGAGAGGAGCGCATCGAGCGCGTGGACCGGGGCGCGGCTCGCGCGGGCGGGCAACGCGGCGCTCATGACGACGTCTCGGGATGGTCCGGCGTCAGTCCGATGGCCACGGTCGCCGGCTGGTCCGATGCCACGACGATGCCGAACATCCCGTGCCGGGTCACGAAGCCGCTCGCGCCGGCCAGCGGTTCGCTGAGCGCGCGATAGAAGTGCGTGTCCCATCCGCGGGCGGCGGCCACGCGCAGCACCGTTTCGCGGATGCGGCCGTCGCCGCCGAACAGGTCGTTGGCGACCGCATACAGCGTGAACGTCGACGCGCCGTCCGGGCCGGCATCGATGCTGACGCCGAAATCGGCCGCCGGCAGCGCGGCCTCGATCGCGCTGCAGCAGGCATCCTGCAGCAGGCCGAGCACTTCGTCTGCGCGGTGCTCGAGTCGTGCCGCCGCCATCAGCAGCGGCACGTCCGCGCGGAACAGCCGGCGCGTGCGGAGGTAGAGCTCGGCGCGCCGGCCCGCCGGTTGCCAGCCGGCCATGACGGGCCACGCGCCGCGCCGGACGATGCCCGACAGGTCGCCGAGATGGCGGGTGCCCCAGGCCAGCGCGTGCTCGGCGCCGCGCCCGGGCACCTCCGCATAGAGCTTGAAGCGGGGCTTGCCGGCGCCGTGCCGGCCGCCGATCCATGCGCCGTAGGCGAGCGCCGCGTTGTCCTGGAACGACGCGATCGCCGCGAGGTCCGCGGGTTCGATCGACTCGTCCGACAGCGCGGCGATCGCGGCACCCGCGCGACTCAACCGGCGCGCGGGCGGCGTGTCGGGGCCGGCGGGCTCGACGGTATAGCGCAGTTCCGGGCGGCCGAACGCGATGGAGATTTCCACCGGAAAGCCGCTGCGTCCCAGTTTGCTGTCGTTCCAGGCGGTGGGTTCCGCCGGCGAACGGTCGCGCAGCAGGTGCCGCAGCGCGGCGTCCGGCGCGGGCGCCGCGGCCTGGCGTGCGGGCGTCCCGTGCGAGGACGCCAGCGCCAGCGCTCGCTGCACTGCCGGGTGGAGTTCGGCCATGGGCATGGTGGGCGTTCGTGCGTGAAGGCCGCGCTCAGGACAGCGTCGGCGGCAGCGACAGGCGCGGGTTGTCGCTGGACGTCGGTGCCTTGTGCTGTGGCGACGTGCCGTCGGCCGGATAGTAGGTCGCCGACCATCGGAACGACGGGCCGTAGGTTCCCGATGGCGGCAGGTAGGCCCACCACGCATCGGCGCTGTTGCGGTCGAACGAGATCGTCTGTTCGTTTTCACGTGCGGCATCGCTGCCGGTCCACAGGCTCGCTTCCACGCGCACGTAGCGCTCCCAGGAGACGGACTGCGCCGATACCTGGACCGTCGCGAGCGCGATCTCCGGCCCGGCGGGCGTCAGCTCGAATGGCGATCGGGTCAGCGCGATCGGCTTCGGCCTGCCGCCGCCGTCGGGCGTTGCCGTGCCCGCGAAGCTCAGCACGACCCGCTCCGGCTCGACCGCGGCGACGCGCGTTTCCCAGGTCGGCGCGCTCGGGGTGAGGTTGATCTGCGGCAGGCCGGTCTGGAGTTGCCAGCCGGAGCCCAGTTCGAGCGTCTGGACCGACGTGAGGCGCATCGCGCTGTAGAGCGGCGGCGTGGTCAGCATGCCGGGCGCAAAGACGCGCACCAGCCGCGTGCTGAGCGGATAGGGCACCTCGAAGCGGCCCTGCGGCACGGCCTCGCCCTCGAGGTTCGTCGATCCGCTGGACAGCACATAGGTCAGGCCGGCCACCAGCGGCCGCGCACGATCGTAGTCCTGGCCGGGGCGCAGCAGGACCGACCGTTGCGCGCGGGACAACTCGGCCGTCTTGGGTTGGTTGTCGTACTGCCAGGTCAGCGTCACTTTCTCGACCACGTCGAAGTCGATGGCGTCGCTGGCCAGCAGGATGCGGCCGAAATCGTCGAGCACGATCGACCGCGCGCCGTCGCTCGCGCGGGCCGGCGCGGTCCACGCAGGCGTGCCGTCGGTATAGGTGACCGTCCAGTCGTAGACGAACCATGCCTGTTCCGGCGGTGCGAACGGCAGCGAGAGCGTCACGCTCGGGTGCGTCTTGGCGAGTTCTGCAGTCCTGACCACGCCGTCGTAGCCGGTCACGCGCAACGCGACGGCGGCCACCGCGAATGCGTCGACGTCGGCGGCGGCGATCGAGAAGCGAACGTCGGCCGGCGGCGCGGGGATGATGGCGATGCCTTGCGTGGCCACGCCCGTGCCGGATCGCCGGGTGCCGTCCGTCATCGCGTAGTCGGCGGCCCATTCGACGATGCCCGGGCCGGGCAGCGCGAAGCACCACGCATACGGACGCTCGCGGGTGAAGGTGTGGGACTGTCCCCCGACGGCGACCTGTACCGAGGACACGGCCGTCCAGTCGAGCGCGTCGAGCAGCGCCGTGACGGAGACGGGTTCGGCGGCGGCGCCGATCGTGGCCTCGGTGCCGACGAAGGGGACCGGAGCGCGCGCGACCTGTTCGCCGGCCTCGTAATCGAGCACCGAGGCGTAGAACGCCTGTCCCGTGTCGGCCGCGGCCACGTCGATCTGCCACGTGCGCCGCGGCGTGTCGGTGTCGAGGACGAGCGTCGCTTGCTGGTAAGCGTTGCGTACCGGATCCTTGAACTCGAGCAGCAGCGTCGCCCGCCGGGGGGCGGGAGGCGATGCGGGGCCGGATTCGGTCGCCAGCTTGACGGTGTAGGTGAGCGTTGTCATGGTCGCGCGCTTGGGTCGGTCGGGAGGGCGGTCAGACCAGGTCGGTCTCGTCGGCCTTGTCGGTCTCGTCGAGGTCGCGGGTCAGGACGTCGCTTGCCGGCAGCCGTACCGAATAGACCGGCTTCGTCCCGCCCTTGGTATCGTGGGGCAGCACCAGCGTGTTGTTGTCGTAACTGCCCTGCGGCCCTTCGACGCCGCGGTTGGTCCCGGCTTCGAAGTAGGTCGTCGCGTACTGGAATTCCGTCGACGCATCGACTTCGCGCGCGAACGTGTAGTAGTAGGGCGACGGGAGGATCGTGGTGCCGTTCGACAGCGTCGTGGGCTTGAAGATGCAGGAGTCGATGTCGGTCTTGCCCGACCCCGACGCGCGGTACATCTGGACTTCGACCTGGATGTACGTCTTCCAGTCGACCAGCGACGGATCGAACGTCACCGTGAAGGGCAACTGGACCGGGAACACGTCCAGTGCGAACGACGGCGTGTTGCCGTAGCGCACCTTGCGGACCGCGACGGATTTGCGCGTGTTGTTCTTGTCGCGGTAATAGACCGTGCCGTCGACCTGGACGGTCGAGGTGCTGCGCTTGACGGCCTGGTATTCCCACGTGCCGGTGTAGTAGTCCTCGATCCCCAGTTCGTGGAACTTGTGCGTCTGGCGATCCGGGCTGTCCGGCTGGTCGGTGTAGCCGGTCGTCAGCGAGACGCCGGTGATCGCCGGCAGCGCGATACTACCCCCCGGAATCGTGTCGTTCATGACGGTGACCGTGAAATCGGCGGGGGCGATCATGCTGTAGACGGTCAGGGTCTGGCTGTTCACCACCGGGTACACCGACTGCGGCTGGTTGACGATGATGTCGCCGTTCGTCAGCACGTAGGTGACCGCATAGCTGTAGTTCGCGCCGCTCGGCTGATAGCTGTGGCTGCGGAACTGCACGGCCTGGGCGTTCTTGGTGACCTTGCGTTGATCGACGAACAGCTTGGAGCCGGCGGTCGGCAGGTACGTGAAGTCGATCAGCACGAAGTCGACGTTGTTGCCCGGTTTTTCCGATGCGAATGCGATGTTCGAGCAGATGAACTCGGCTTGCTGGTAGCCGAGGTCGGTGTTGGAAATCTGGAGCTGGTCGCTGCTGCTCTTGAATGGCGGCGACGTGAAGGCATCGCCGTCTTCGGGCTCGACCTGGTACCAGTACGTGTATTCCGATACGAATTGCTTGTTCGCGCCGAAGAAACCGTTGGATTCGTAATGCCAGGTATTGGCCGTGTCGGCGGTGAATGCGTTGGATTCCGGCTGGCCCTTGCCCGGATAGTCGATCGTCACGGTGACCTTCCTGATGCCCGCGTTCTTCAGGTCGGCCGACATCGTCACGGACACATCCAGCGTGCGGTTGTCGACCGTCTTGTCCAGCCGGCTCCAGACCGTCTTGTCGAAGGTCGGCAGGAAGCCCTGCGGCATGATCGTCCAGTCGATGACCTCGTTTTCCTGGTAGACGCGCTGGAACGAGCCGATCGAGTTGATGCTGAAATCGTCGGCCGCGCTCGCGCCGAGGCGGCGCGCGACATCGTCGGCGGCGGCCTGGACCAGCCCCTCGAGCGTCGTGAACGCCCAGTCGTGGACGCGTTGCCGGAACTCGTCCGACGGCTGGACCGACCACGCCAGGTCGACCTTGCCGGAATCGGACTTCTGCATGTATTCGCGGATCGTGGTGCGCCGTCCGGTCTCGCTGCCCCAGACGTTGCGGTCGATGTGGACGGTCTTCTGGTAGCTGGCGGCGATCGCGCAGTCGTAGGTCACGGTGGCCTTGACGGCCGGCAGCTGGCTCAGCGTCGTGGCGACATACTGGATCGACCAGGTCGACAGGCCGACGCCCGAGTCGAAGATGTCGCGAATCGCCTTGACGTCGGCGGCGGTCTTCAGGTCGATGATGAACGTCGCCGCGTTGCTGCCGAAATTGGACGGCGTGACGTTGAGCTGCGTATCGGGCGCCGTGGACGGAAGCGTCAGCGTCAGGAACGCCTGGGCGTCGTTCCACACGAACTGGCCGAATTCGATGCCCTGGCCCAGGACGTTCTTCACGGCCTGGTAGGCCTCCGGGTCGATCACGAGTTCGGCCGTAAACGTCACCGTGCCGGCCGAGCCGCTGTTCGTCCTGAACTCGGTCAGCGCGAACGCCGGAAGGGTGATGCCGTCGACGGTCTGGGTGGCGAGCTGGGGTTTCGGCACGATGTACCAGAGATTCGTGTTCGCGAAATCGCGATAGACGGTGACGCTCTTCCTGTCGTTGTCGTACTTGATGACTCGGGAGTCCTGAATATTGATCATTTCCATCTCCAGTTGAGAACGTGTGGTGTGTCATGCGAGTCCGGCGGAAATTCGCGCGCGGTGCGGCCCGAATCCCCGCCCCCGGACCGAGGGCCGGGTCGAGGTGCGGGGTTTCCGAACCGCGTTACGCCGGACATGTGCCGGTTCGAGGTCAAACGCTCACGGACCCTTCGGGCGGGCTTCCCGTATCGATGCGCCGAAGGTACAGGTGGAAATTAGGCAGTCTGGTGCGACGGTGCAATTACAGGCAATTACACCCGGCGCGATGGCGTGAGACCGATCGGTGCCGGGCGAGGAACGTGGGCCGCGGGCGGCCGCCTGGTTGGCGCCGGGAACGAACCGGAAGGGGCGCGCCGGGTGGCGCGCGGATCGTTTGTCGGCCCCCGGGCCGAACGGGGCACGATTTTCCCGGTCAAGCGGTCGCGACCGGTAAAACTTGATCGGTAAATGTCCGGACGCGCAGTGAATTATTTTCCGGCTATAGTGAAACCACTGAGGGTAGACGCGGCGCCTTTTGCCGATGCCGTTCAGGTCACGACTGTAGACGGGTGCTGTATGAAAAATAAAACCGACAAGATCACCGGACCGATCTGGGGCGTAGCAGCAGGATTGCTTCTTGCTGGGGCAGGATTGAGTCTGGGCATTCTCCCGGCGTCGCTGCGCGGCGCGGGAAGCGCAAACGACTTCATGGCGTCCGGCATCGCGATGCTCGGCATCTTTCTCGTCGTTTATTCCACGCACGAATTGCGAAGACAGCGCACGCACTGAGCGTTCGCGCGCCGCCGATCCACGAACGACGACCCGAGCGGGGCGACCGCACGCTCGCGCGCGGTGCGCTTACGCCTTGCGGATTTCGTGGTTGTAGACGAGTTCGACGATTCGCTTCGTCGGAATACTGGCGCGCAGCCCGTCGACACCGTCGATCGGAAACCACTTGCATTTCTCGATCTCGTTGCTCGCTTGCGGCGTCTGGTCCGGGCCGACTTCCGCGAAGAACACGTGATGGATCTTCGCGAGCCCGGTGAACTGCATCGAATACGTCAGGTCCTGGCCGGTCATGCCGGTTTCTTCGCACAGCTCGCGATGCGCGGCCTCGAGCGGCGTTTCCCCGCGTTTGATGGTGCCGCCGGGCAAGGCCCAGCGTGACGCCGTGCGCGCGACGAGCAGCACGCGCGCGTCGCGGTAGCAGACGATGGTCGCGCGTTCCTTGACCTGGACGGTCGTTGCCGCGGGGGCGTTGTTGGGGGCGGGGACTTGGGGCATATCGTGATTCTAACCAGCACGAATCGATCGACCAAGGTGGCCTGACCGGGTTTGACTTTTGATTGTCCTGGCCGGCGCGCCCAGGCGCCGTCGGGGCCATGCCGCGCCGGCTACCCGGCTGCGGCTCAAGCATCGGGTGCCGCGCGTGCTGCAACCGGCCAGGCCGCAAGTCATCCTGACCGGTTCCACGTCAGCGCTTCGGCGGAGCGGGCGGCCGGACGTCGCGTTCGGCGCGTCGAGGTTCGCGCGCAGCGGCGCCGCCTGTCAGGCACGCCGCGTCGCCCTGCGGCGCGTCCGGTCATTTCTTTTCCGGCAGGAACCAGTTCATCACGAGCGCGCAGATGCCGCCCGTCGCCACACCCGATTCCAGCACGTTCTTCAGCGCGTGCGGCAGGCTGTTGAGGATGTCCGGCACCTGCGACACGCCGAGGCCGAGCGCCAGCGACACCGCGATGATCAGCAGCGCGCGACGATCGAGCTGGACACCCGCGAGGATGTTGATGCCCGAGGCGGCCACCGCGCCGAACATCACCATCGCCGCGCCGCCGAGCACGGGCTCCGGCACGGCCTGCAGCACGCCGGCGACGACCGGGAACAGGCCGAGCACCACGAGCATCCCCGCGATCCAGATGCCGACGTGGCGGCTCGCGACGCCGGTGATCTGGATCACGCCGTTGTTCTGCGCGAACACCGAGCTCGGGAACGTGTTGAACACGCCGGCCAGCAGCGAGTTCGCGCCGTTGACGAGCACGCCGCCCTTGATGCGCTGCATCCACACCGGGCCTTCGACCGGCTCGTTCGAGATCTTGCTGGTGGCCGTGACGTCGCCGATCGCCTCGAGCGACGTGACGAGATAGATGATCAGCATCGGCACGAACAGCGACCACGAGAAGCCGATGCCGAAGTGCAGCGGCGTCGGCACCTGGAACAGCGCGGCCTGGTGCATGCCCGTGAAGTCGAGGCGGCCGAGGAACGCGGCCGCGAGGTAGCCGATCACGAGCGCGATGACGAGCGCGGTACTGCGTACCCAGACGACCGGCACGCGGTTCAGCAGGATGATCGTGCCGAGCACGAGCCCCGACAGCGTCAGGTTCTCCGCGCTCGCGAACGTGCCCTTGGCCATCGCGCCGTAGCCGCCGCCCATGCTGATGAGGCCGACCTTGATCAGCGTGAGGCCGATCAGCAGCACGACGATGCCGGTGACGAGCGGCGTGATCAGGCGCTTCACGAACGGCAGGATGCGCGACACGCCCATCTCGACGAACGAACCGGCGATCACGACGCCGAAGATCGCGGCCATCACGGTCTCGACCGGCGTGCCTTGCTTGACCATCAGGCTGCCGCCCGCGATCAGCGGGCCGACGAAGTTGAAGCTGGTGCCCTGGACGATCAGCAGGCCGGCGCCCAGCGGGCCGAAGCGCTTGCACTGGACGAAGGTGGCGATGCCGGAAATCACCAGCGACATCGACACGATCAGGGTCGTATCGCGGCTGGGCACGCCGAGCGCCTGGCAGATCAGCAGGCCGGGCGTGACGATCGGCACGATGATCGCCAGCAGGTGCTGTAGCGCGGCGACGAACGCGACCATCGGCGCCGGCCGGTCGTTCGGGCCGTAAACGAGGTCGCGGGCCGCATCGGCGGCGTCGGCGCCGTGGGCGACGGGTTGGGCGGAGGAGGCGGGTTGCATGGCGAGCGGGCCGGACAAGGTGGAAAGTGCGGCATTTTAGCCGAAGGCCCCGCCCGCGCCGCCGGCGCGCGCTGCGCTGGTGGCGATTCGGCGGAGCGAGGAAAGGGGCTGGATCGGCGCCGGGCGGTCAGCGGGTTGGCCGCGCGTCAGCCGGCCTTGCGGGTGCCGGCGCCGCGCGCCGTCGCGCGCGGCGCCCGGGAATCCGGATACGCACGCTGGCAGACCGCGATGACCGCGTCGCGCAGACGGCGATGCACGGGGTCGCCGTGCATGCGCGGATGCCACAGCGCGGACACGAGGATGGCCGGCAGGCGAACCGGGATCTCGAAGCTGCGCAGCCCGAGGGCATCCGTGAGCCCCGGCGAGAAGGCGTTGCCGAGACACGAGCGCGGCACGAGCGCGATCAGGTCGGTGCTGGCCGCGACGCGCATCGCGTCGGGGTAGCCGGGTACCACGACGTGCACGGGCGGGCCCGAGCCGGTTCGATCGGCCGAATCGCCGGCCGGCCCGCTGAAATCGCCGAGCTGGGCCGAGATGACGTGACGGCAGGCCGCGTAGCGCGCCGGCGTGATCCGGGCCGACGCGAACAGCGGGTGCCCGGCGCGCGCCACCGCGACGTGCCAGTCGTGAAAGAGCATGCGCGTGTGCAGTTCGGGCGCATCGTCGCCGCGTTTGCCGATTTCCAGGTCGACCGTGCCGTCGCGCAGCGCCTGCGGATCGCGGTCCGGCTTCGCTACGAAGCGGATACGCACGTGCGGGGCGATTTCGCCGAGCGCGGCGACCACCGGGCCGGACAGCATTTCCATGAACGACGCGGCCGCACGAATGGTGAACGTCGCCGCGAGCGTCGCCATGTCGACGTCGGCCGTGGCCGGCCGCAGCACGGCGCGTGCGTCGCTCGCGAGCGCATGCACGCGATCGCGCAATGCGGCCGCGTGCGGCGTCGGCACGAGCCTGCGCCCGGCGCGGACGAGCAACGGGTCGCCGGTGGCCAGCCGCAGCCGCGTGAGCGTGCGGCTCATCGCGGACGTGCTCAGGCCAAGGCGGCGCGCGGCGCCGGTCACGCTGCTTTCCGACAGCAGCGCGTCGAGGGCGGTGACGAGGTTCAGGTCGATGTCTTCCATCCGGACAGGATACGCTCGTTGCGCGGCTGACATGGCGTTGGATGCAACGATGGATTGCATCCGGTGCGTCTGGCGCCTGCCGTGACGTCTGCCTATAGTGGGCGCATGACGCAACCCCGCAAAGGCGAACACCATGCAATCGACCGAATCGAATCGAAACATCCCCGCGATCCTGCTCGTCGCGGCCTCGCGCGGCCTCGGGCTGGCGATGGCGGAAGCATTCCTGGACAAGGGCTGGAACGTGACGGGCACCGTGCGCGCGGGATCGGGACGCACGAAGCTGCACGACCTCGCGGGCCGGTACGACGGCCGGCTCGACATCGAGACGCTCGACATCTGCGAGCCCGCGCAACTGGCCGCGCTGCGCGAGCGCCTGTCGGGCCGGCGCTTCGACATGCTGTTCGTGAATGCCGGGACGACCAACGACCCAGGTGAAACGATCGGTGAAGTGACGACCGACGAATTCGTGCGCGTGATGATCACGAATGCGCTGGCGCCGATGCGCACGATCGAGGCATTGCAGGATCTCGTGACCGAAGACGGCCTGATCGGCGCGATGTCGTCGGGGCAGGGCAGTGTCGCGAACAACGTCAGCGGGATGCGAGAGGTGTATCGCGGCAGCAAGGCGGCGCTGAACCAGTTCATGCGCAGCTTCGCGGCGCGTCAGGCCGATACGCGGCGTGCGCTGGCGCTGATGGCGCCCGGATGGGTGCGCACCGAGCTCGGCGGGCCCGAGGCGCGCCTGACCATCGACGAGAGCGTGCCGAGCCTCGTCGATGTGCTGCTGGCGAAGCGGGCGCGGCCGGGGCTCGAATACCTCGACTATCTGGGGCGCACGGTGCCGTGGTAGCCGCCGTGGCGTCGGCGGGCGGAAAGGGCGGCCGGTTGCGATCCGGCTTGCGTTGAAAGCGTCGCGGAACCCGACGGTTTCAGCGCCCGGTCGCGGTACTGCGAACGCATGGCCGATTGAATACAATGCGACGACGAGCCAGTGATACGGTGCCGCGTCTTCGCGTTCGACGCATTGCGCGCGTCCCGTCACGGCAGGTTTCCGCAAACACGGAGCGCAGCATGAGCCAACCCTACCTGCAGGTCATCGCGCACTTCTTCGCGTCTCCCGGCAATGGCGGCCGCGTGGTCGAACTGCTCGCGGAACTCGCGACGGCGACGCGCGCCGAGCCGAAGAATCTCGACTACGAATATTTCCGGTCGCCGGAGAATCCCGACCACATCGTGATCCTCGAGCGCTACCGCGAGGCGGACGGCCTCGACGTACATCGGGAAACGCCGCATTTCCAGCGGATCGGGATCGGTGCGATCTTTCCGTTGCTCGAGCGCCGCGAAGTATCGCGCTTCATGGTGCAGCCGGACACCGGCACGGCGACGCTACCGGGAGGCATCCGATGAACCCGTTTCAATTCCGTACCGTTCCGACGCAGATCGTCGAATTCGGCGCTGCGCGCCGGCTCGGCGCGCTGTTGCGCGAACGCTTTCCGGCGCTCGCGCGGCTGTGCGTCGTCACCGATGCGTTCCTGCATCGCAGCGGCGTGCTCGCGCCCGCGCTGGAGAGTCTCGCCGCGCACGGCTGGCAGGTGACCGTGATCGACGACGTGATCGCCGATCCGCCCGAGCACGTGGTGCTCGAAGCGACCGAGCGCGCCGTCGCGGCCGATGCCGAGATCGTGCTCGGCCTGGGCGGCGGGTCATCGATGGACGTCGCGAAGCTGATCGCGGTGCTCGCGCCGCGGCAGCAGGCGCTGGCCGACATGTACGGCGTCGACAAGGTCACGAGCGCGCGGCTGCCGCTCGTGCAGATGCCGACGACGGCCGGCACCGGCTCCGAGGTCACGGCCGTGTCGATCGTGACGGTCGGCGAGGCGCGCAAGATGGGTGTCGTGTCGCCGCACCTGTTCGCGGACGTCGCGATCCTCGACGCGGAACTCACGCTCGGCCTGCCGCGTGCGGCCACCGCCGCGACCGGCATCGACGCGATGGTGCATGCGATCGAGGCGTATACGTCCGCGCGGCTGAAGAATCCGGTGTCCGACATGCTGGCGACGCACGCGCTCACGCTGCTGTCGCGCAACCTGCTCGCGGCATGCGACGACGGCCGCAACCGGCACGCGCGCGAGGCGATGCTGGTCGGTGCGATGTTCGCGGGGCAGGCATTCGCGAACGCGCCGGTCGCGGCCGTGCATGCGCTGGCCTATCCGGTCGGCGGAATTTTCCACGTGCCGCACGGGCTGTCGAATGCGCTGGTGTTGCCGCATGTGCTGCGCTTCAATGCGCCGGCCGCCGCGCCGCTGTACGCGGAACTCGCGGCGATCGTCGCGCCGTCGGCGACCGGCAGCGACGAAGCGCGCACGCATGCGCTGATCGCCGAGATCGATCGGCTGATCGTCGCGACGGGCATTCCGCGCACGCTGCGCGAAGTCGGCATCGGCGAGCGCGACCTGCCGCGCATGGCGTCGGATGCGATGCTGCAGACGCGCCTGCTCGTGAACAATCCGCGCGAGGTGACGGAGACCGACGCGCTGGAGATCTACCGGCAGGCGTGGTGACGCAGCGTGCGGTCGCCCGGCAGGTTCAGGCGCGCGACGCGTCGGCGTCGGCCGCCACCACGTACGCCGACGCCTGCTTCGTGCCGTCCGGCCGCGTCTGCAGGTACACGCCCTGGATCTCCGGCTCGAAGCCCGGCAGCGCGTTGATCCCGGCTTCGAGCGCCCGGAAGTAGTCGAGTGCCGGGCCGCCCCAGGCTTCGCCGGGCACCACGCAGAAGATGCCGGGCGGATAGGGCAGCGCGCCTTCGGTCGCGATCCGGCCTTCGATGCGATCGAGCGTGACGAGCTCGACGTTGTTGCGGATCAGCTCGGCGTTCGCGGCCTGCGGTTGCATCACCTGCTTCGGAAACTGCGCGCGCCGGAACATCTGCTTCTGCAGGTGCTTCATGTCGTGGCTGCGGTAGAAGTCGTGCATGCGCTGGCACAGCTGCCGCAGGCGCATGGTGCCGTACAGCTCCGGATAGGCTTCGCACAGCGACGGAATCGCTTCGCGCAGCGGCGTGTCCTGGTCGAGATGGCGTTCGAACTGCGCGAGGTGCGCGACCAGATGCTGCAGCTTGCCGAAACTTTCCGACGGCGTGAGCAGGAACAGGATCGTGTACAGGTCGGCTTTCTCGGGCACGACGCCGTGCTCGCGCAGGTAGCGCGCGAGGATCGGCGCCGGTGCACCGAACGGCGCGTACTCGTGCGTGTCGCGATCGATGCCGGGCGTCGTCAGCAGCAGCTTGCATGGATCGACGAAGTACTGGTCGTCCGCATAACCTTCGAAGCCGTGCCACGTGTCGGACGGGTGGAAGCGGAAGAAGCGCAGGTCGTCGACGATCTGCTCGGTCGGGTAGTCGGCCCACGGGCGGCCGTCGATCTGTTGCGGAACGAACGGACGGATCTGGCGGCAGGTCTTCATCAGCAGCTTGCGCGTATCGACACCGTGTGCGACGCAGTCGCGCCACAGACGCTTGCCGGCCGGGCCCGCGTGCATCTGCGCGTTGACGTCGAGCGCCGCGAACATCGGGTAGAACGGGCTCGTCGACGCGTGGATCATGTACGCGTTGTTGAAGCGGCGGTGATCGCAGAAGCGCTTCTGGCCTTCGATGTGGCTGTCCTTCTTGTGGATTTGCGACGTTTGCGAGAAGCCGGCCTGCTGCTTGTGCACCGACTGCGTGACGAAGATGCCGGGATCGTCGGGGCCGAGCGTCAGCATCAGCGGCGAGCAGTCCTGCATCATCGGGATGAACTGCTCGTAGCCGACCCACGCCGAATCGAACAGGATGTAGTCGCACAGATGGCCGATCCGGTCGACGATCTCGCGGGCGTTGTAGATCGTGCCGTCGTAGGTGCCGAGCTGGATCACCGCCAGCCGGAACGGGCGCGGCAGGTCCGCGCGCTCGGGCGCGACGTCGCGGATCGCGTCGCGAATGCGCGCTTCGTCGAGCGCCGCGCTGTCGACGCCGCCGATGAGGCCCCACGCGTTGCGCGCGGTTTCGAGGTACACCGGCCGCGCGCCGGACAGCACCAGCGCGCCGAGGTGCACCGACTTGTGATTGTTGCGGTCGAACAGCACGAGATCGTCCGGCGCGAGCAACGCGCTCGTGACGACCTTGTTCGACGTCGACGTGCCGTTCAGCACGAACCAGGTCTTGTCCGCGTTGTAGATCCGCGCGGCATTGCGCTGCGCTTCCAGCGCCGGGCCTTCGTGGATCAGCAGGTCGCCGAGCCGGACGTCCGCGTTGCAGAGGTCCGAGCGAAAGATCGTTTCGCCGAAGAAGTCGAAGAACATCCGGCCGAGCGGATGACTGGAGAAGAACTGGCCGCCCTGGTGGCCCGGGCAGTCGAACTCCACGTAGCCGCGCTGCACGTATTCGCGCATGACCTTGAAGAACGGCGGCAGCAGGTTCTCGCTGTAGATGTCGGCGGCGGCGGAAATCTGCCGGCCGTAGTAGTGGCGGCCGCCGTGCCGGAGCTGGATCACGCCGCTCGCGCGCGGCAGCACCGACGGCGGCACTTCCTGGTCGGGCTCGACCGCGACGAAGAACGGAATCGCGAAACCGGTTCTTTCGACGGTATTCAGCACCTTTTGTGCCGAATCAATTCCGACGACGACTGCCGCGATATTCGTGAAATCGGTCTGGAATACGTCGACCTGTTCGTGCGTGGTGAGGAAGGCGCCAATCAGCGCCGGCTCGACTGCGATTTTCAACAGGCTCACGCAAACTCTCCCGTAAATGTGCGGAAGCGGGAGCCGTATTCGCACCGGCACGTCGCTCTGATCCGACATGCGCCGCAGCCGATTGAAACGCTCCCGCGAATGCCGAAGGCCGAATGCGCGCTGCGCGATGGAGCCTTGCGCGGCGCGGCACGGCCGCGATCGGGCCGTGCCCGGTGCAGCCGATCGTAGCAACAAAAGCGTGCGAATTCAATCGACCGGAATCGACAATGTCATTCAAGGATGAGAAGGATCAAATAATCGGGAATTGCCGTGCTGCATTGCACATAAAAATGATTCAATTATGAAATCCGTTTTGAAAGGCGCCGATGGTTTTACCGAATCGTCAGCTTTTCACCGAAAGGCATCTATGGCATAGTCGGCTCCGAATTGGATGGCGAATCAAACCGGAATTGCGAGCGTCTCACGCCGCGGACCGTGGCCTGCTGTTCGCGTGCTCGTGAGATGAACAACACAACAATCGAAGCATCGGAACCGCGAGGGCAACATCATGAATACTTCTGCCGGTGGCATTCGTCGGCTCGGCATGCGCGCGCTGCTGGTCGACGACGAGATCACGCAGGAAACGGCGACCGGGCGAGCGGTTCGTACGCTGAGCGCGGAGCTCGCGCAACGCGACATCGACGTGCTCACGGCGACCTCCGCCGACGATGCGATCATGCTGATCCGTTCCGATCCGTCGATCCAGTGCGTGCTGCTCGACTGGGATCTCGGCGTGGACGGCCACGGGCCGTCCGAGGCCGTGGTCGACGCGGTCCGGCAGCGCAACGGCAACGTGCCGATCTTCCTGCTGGCCGACCGCAGCGTGGCATCGTCGGTGCCGTCCGCGGTGATGGGGCAGGTCGACGATTTCGTGTGGCTGCTCGAGGATACGGCCGACTTCATCGGCGGCCGCATCCACGCGGCGATCGAACGCTATCGCGCGAACGTGCTGCCGCCGATGTTCGGCGCGCTCGCGAAGTTCTCGCGGGTCTATGAGTATTCGTGGCATACGCCCGGCCATACGGGCGGCACGGGCTTCCTGAAATCGCCGGTCGGCCGCGCGTTCTTCGAATACTTCGGCGAATCGCTGTTCCGCTCGGACCTGTCGATCTCGGTCGGCGAACTCGGCTCGCTGCTCGATCACTCGGGCCCGATCGGCGAAAGCGAACGCTACGCGGCGCGCGTGTTCGGCGCGCATCGCACGTATCACGTGACGAACGGCTCGTCGACGTCGAACCGCATCATCCTGATGGCGAGCGTGAGCCGCGACCAGATCGCGCTGTGCGACCGCAACTGTCACAAGTCGGCGGAGCACGCGATGACGATGTCGGGCGCGATCCCGACCTACCTCGTGCCGACACGCAACCGCTACGGGATCATCGGGCCGATCGCATCCGAGCGTCTCACGCAGACGGCGATCCGCGAGGCGATCGCGTCGAACCCGCTCACAGCCGGGCTGGCCGATCGCCAGCCGAAGCACGCGATCATCACGAACTCGACGTACGACGGGCTCTGCTACAACGTCACGCGCGTGGAAGAACTGCTCGGCGCGAGCGTCGACCGGTTGCATTTCGACGAAGCCTGGTACGGTTACGCGCGTTTCAACCCGATCTACCGCGACCGCCATGCGATGCACGGCGACCCGCGCGACCATCATGCCGATCGGCCCACGGTGTTCGCGACGCAGTCGACGCACAAGCTGCTGACCGCATTGTCGCAGGCGTCGTACATCCACGTGCGCGACGGCCGCAGCCCGATTCCGCATGGCCAGTTCAACGAAACGTTCATGATGCACGCGTCGACGTCGCCGAACTACGCGATCATCGCGTCGAACGACGTCGCGGCGGCGATGATGGACGGCCCCGGCGGCGCGGCGCTGACGCACGAATCGATCGAGGAAGCCGTCGCGTTCCGGCAGATGATCGCGCGGATGAACAACGAATTCGGCGCGAAGGGCGACTGGTTCTTCGAATGCTGGCAGCCCGACACGGTACTCGAGGCGCGCACGGGCCGTACGCTGCCGTTCCACGACGCGCCGGCCGAGCTGCTCGCGAGCGGCCCGTCATGCTGGGTGCTGCGCCCCGGTGCGCAATGGCACGGCTTCGGCAACATCGAGGACGGCTACTGCATGCTCGATCCGATCAAGGTGTCGATCGTCACGCCGGGCGTCGCACCGGCCGGCGGCCTGATGCCGGTCGGCATCCCGGCGAGCGTCGTGACCGCGTATCTCGACGCGCGCGGGATCGTCGTCGAGAAGACGACCGACTTCACGATCCTGTTCCTGTTCTCGATCGGCATCACGAAGGGCAAGTGGGGCTCGCTCGTCAGCGCGCTGTGCGATTTCAAGCGCGACTACGACGCGAACCTGCCGCTCGACATGGCGATTCCGTCGCTCGCGAAGGAGCATGGCGCGCGCTACGCGGGCATGGGGCTGAAGGACCTGGCCGACACGATGTTCGCGGCGATGGAACAGCTCGGCACGACCCGGCTGATGTCGGAAGCGTTCTCGATCCTGCCGAAGCCGGAGATGAGCCCGGTGCGCGCGTACGAGCATCTCGTGCAGGGCCGCGTCGAGCAGGTCACGCTCGACGAACTGGCCGGGCGCACCGTCGCCACCGGCGTCGTGCCGTATCCGCCGGGCATTCCGCTCTTGATGCCGGGCGAGAACGCGGGGCCGGCAGGCGGCCCGGTGCTCGGTTACCTGAAGGCGCTCGAGGCGTACGACCGGCGTTTCCCGGGTTTTGCGCACGACACGCATGGCGTGGAAGTCGAGGACGGCACGTACCGCGTGTACTGCTTGACCGCGTGAGCGCCCGAACGAACGAGCGACCGGCCGCGCGGCGGCCCCACATCGAAGGATCGACATCATGGAAAACGCAGCGCGCATGACCGACGCGGCCCCGGCGGCCGTGCAGAAGAACCGGATGAACGTCTGGCAGCTGACCATTCTCACGGCGGTCAACATGATGGGCTCCGGCATCATCCTGCTGCCGTCGAAGCTCGCGCAGGTCGGCACGATCTCGCTGCTGTCGTGGATCGTCACGGCCGGCGGCTCGCTCGCGCTGGCCTACGCGTTCGCGCGCTGCGGGATGCTGAGCCGCAAGCCGGGCGGGATGGGCGGCTACGCGGAGTACGCGTTCGGCAAGGCCGGCAACTACATGGCGAACTACACGTACGGGCTGTCGCTCGTGATCGCCAACGTCGCGATCGGCGTCACGGCGGTCGGCTACGGCACCGTGCTGTTCGATGCGACGCTGTCGCCGCTGCAGACGGGCCTGTGGACGATCTTCCTGCTCGTGCTCACGACGGTCGCGAACTTCGGCGGCTCGCGCATCACCGGCCGGATCGGCTCGGTGACCGTGTGGGGCGTGATCATTCCGGTCGTCGTCGTGTCGCTGATCGGCTGGTTCTGGTTCAGCGGCGCGACCTGGGGCGCGGCATGGAACCCGGGCAACCTGCCGTTCGGGCCGGCCGTCGGCAGCTCGATCGCGGTGACGCTGTGGGCGTTCCTCGGGCTCGAATCGGCGTGCGCGAACTCGGACGCCGTCGAGAATCCGGAGCGCAACGTGCCGATCGCCGTGCTCGGCGGCACGATCGCGTCGGCGATCTTCTACATCGTATCGACCAACGTGATCGCGGGCATCGTGCCCAACGCGATCCTCGCGAAGTCGAACGCGCCGTTCGGCATCGCCTTCGCGACGATGTTCACGCCGACCGTCGGCACGATCGTCACCGCGCTGATGGTGATCGCGTGCATCGGCTCGCTGCTCGGCTGGCAGTTCACGGTCGCGCAGGTGTTCAAGAGCTCGGCGGACGTCGGCTACTTCCTGCCGGTGTTCGCGAAGGCGACGCGCACGGGCACGCCGATCGTCGGCATGGTGATCCTGCTCGTCGCGCAGGTCGTGCTGGCGCTGATGACGATCAGCCCGGAACTGAGCAGCCAGTTCCAGAAGATCGTCGATCTCGCGGTCGTGACGAACCTCGTGCCCTACGTGATGTCGATGGCCGCGCTGATCACCATCCAGAAGGTCGCGAAGGTGCCGCCCGGCAAGGCGCTGGTGACAAACGTGATCGCGATGGTCGCCACCGCGTACAGCTTCTATGCGCTGTTCAGCTCGGGCGAGCAGGCGCTGATGCTCGGCGGCCTGTGCGTGTTCCTGGGCTGGACGCTGTTCGGTTTCGTCAGCGCGCGATTCTACCAGATGGAGGTCGACGCGCACGTGAAGGAGCCGGGGAAGTCGCTGCAGGCGTGAGCGCGGCCGCCTGCGGCCGGTGACGGCTACCGGTGTGCTGCGTGAGCCGCGGCGGGAGTGCCTGCTTCAGCAGGTCGACGACCGCCCGCACGCGCGGCGGCAGCGGCCGCTGCGCGTGCACGAGCACGTTGAGCGCGAAGTCGGGGACCCCGTATCGTGGCAGGAGCCGGACCAGCCGGCCGTGCGCGAGCGCGTCGGCGCACGCCGGCTGCTGGACCACGCCGATGCCGCCGCCCGCCGCGATCGTGTCGAACATCGGGCGCCAGTGGCTCGTGGTCATGACCGTCCGGATCCGCGCGTATTCGACCGCGCCGCCGTCATGCTGCAGCGGCACCTGTTCGCTCGCGAACACGCCTTTCACGCGGATGAACGGGTGGTGCGCGAGATCGGCCTTCGTTTCGATCGGGCCGTGCCGGTCCAGATACGACGGCGCGGCGACGAGCACGCGGCCGACCGCGCCGAGCGCGTACGCGATGTACCCGCCGTCGCCCAGCTGGCCGACCCGGATCGAAATATCGACGCCCTCGGTGACCGGATCGACGATCTCGTCGTTCAGCACCAGGTCAATATGCAGCTTCGGATAGGCGGTGCGAATCTGCATCAGCACACCCGGCATCACGACCTCGCCGAAGCATTGCGGCGCCGCGAGCCGGATCGTGCCGTCGAGCGCGTTTTCCGTCTTCGATACCGATGCGACCGCCATTTCGGCCGCTTCGAGCAGCGCCTTGCTGCGTTCGTAGAAGAGGCGGCCTTCCTCCGTGCAGGCGAGGGTGCGTGCACTGCGCATCAGCAGCCGCGTGCCGAGATGCTTTTCGAGTTTTTCGATGCGTTCGCTGACGGCCGGCTGGCCCATGTCGAGATCCCGCGCCGCGCCGGACATCGTGCCGCGCTCTACGACCCTGACGTAGATGCGCATCGTCGCCAACAAATCCATGAAGTCGCGCCTTTTGTCTTCCGGTTCGATTCCTGCCGATCGACGGATGGTACCAAAGCAGCGGCGGTGCGGCGGTGTGCGTGGCGCCGATAGTGACTATCGGCAAGAGGGCGGCCGGTGCCGAGGCCGCGTGCGTTCGGCGGCGTCGTGAGCGAAAATCGGCTTCCTTGCGCGCGACCGACAGGAGAGCACGACATGACGCAACCGACCGAAGCGATACGCACGCACTGCGTCGCATGGCAGATCGAGCGGACGTGGCAGGCGTGCGAATGGTGCCGGCTCGCCGAATCGCACTCGGGCATCGACCTGTCGGGTTCGGTGTCGGGCGCGATCGACGGCACGCCGTTTCGCGTCGACTACGCGATCGCATGCGGCGCCGACTGGCTCACGCGCTCGGCCCGCGTGACACGCTGGGCCGGCACGACGCGGCAGCAGTGGGACATCGCCTGCGATGCCGGCCAATGGACGATCGACGGCGTCGAGGCGCCGGCGCTTGCCGGTGCGACCGATATCGACCTCGGTTTCAGCCCGTCGACCAATACGCTGCCGATCCGGCGGCTCGCGCTCGCCGTCGGCGAAGCGGCCGTGATCCGCACGGCGTGGTTGCGCTTTCCGGATGTCGACCTGGTGCGCGGCGAGCAGCGCTACACGCGCACGGCACCGCGGCGCTATCGCTACGAGAGCGGCACGTATGCGGCCGATATCGCGGTCGACGACGCGGGACTCGTCACCGACTACGACGAATGGCGGCGCATCGGCGCCGCGGCCGCGCCGTAACGCGTCAGCGTGCGCTGGCGACCGACAGCTTGCCCGGAATCAGCTTCAGCGTGCTGAACGTGTCGGCGATGTTCTGCTGATACGCGACCGTCGCATCGGTGATGGGCTGCACGCCGTAGCCGGCGCGCTTGAGCGCGATTTCGAGCGTCGGCGCGTCGAGGCCGACGAGCGGTGACAGTTGCGTGGCGACCTCGGGCACGTGATCGCGGGCCCAGCGGTCGACCGCGTCGACTTCGTCGAGCAGCGTGCGCAGCACCTGCGGGTGGGCGGCCGCATACTTGCGCGCGGCGAGGTAGTACTGCGTGTTGCGCACGAGCCCGTCGCCGTTCGCGACCACGCGCGCGCCGAGCTGCCGCTCGGCGGCGGCGAAGTACGGATCCCAGATCACCCACGCATCGACACTGCGCTGCACGAACGCGGCACGTGCGTCGGCGGGCGTCAGGTAGATCGGCTGGATGTCCGCATACGTGAGGCCCGCGCGTTCGAGCGCCTTCACGAGCAGGTAGTGGACGTTCGAGCCCTTGTTGAACGCGACTTTCTTGCCGCGCAGTTGCGCGACGGTGCGAATCGGCGAATCGGGCAGCACGATGATCGCCTCGCCCTGCGGCGCGGGCGGCTCGTTGCCGATATAGACGAAATCGACGCCGCCCGCCTGCGCGAAGATCGGCGGCGTTTCGCCGACCGTGCCGACGTCGATCGCACCGGCGTTCAGTCCTTCGAGCAGTTGCGGGCCGGCCGGGAACTCGAGCCATTGCACGGCGACGCCCTGGCTCGCCAGACGCTTCTCGAGCGTGCCGCGTGCCTTGAGCACGACGAAGTTGCCGTACTTCTGGAAGCCGATGCGCAGCCGCGTGCCGGTGTCGTCGGCGAGCGCGGGCCGGGCCGCGAGCGGGCCGAGCGCGAGCCCGGCCAGACCGGCGGCCGCGCCGTGCAGCCAGCGGCGGCGGCGCGGGTTCGCCGGGGTCGTTTCAATGTCTGCGAGCGGGGTGTCGTTCATTGGGTCATCCTGCGTGCGGGTTCACGGGCCGCGCGCGAGGACGGCGCGGCCGGCGCACGGCAGGGCCGGATGCGGGCGATGCACGCAACGGGCCCGGCCCGCGCCGGATTCAGGACGATACGGCGGCACCGGCCGGTGGCCAACCAACGAATGCGTATATGCAAATCAGCGGCGCGGCGGTGCTCAATCGGTGCCGGCGGCGCTTTCCTCGATCGCGTCGACCCGGTCCGGATAGAACGCGAGGTGCCCGCGAATCGCCTCGACGGCCGGGTACGGCTGCTCGTAGGTCCAGACCGCGTTGATCGAGCGTTCGCCGCCCGCCGGAATCGAGTAGTACGCGCAGTCGCCCTTGTACGGGCAATAGGTCGCATGGTCGGTGCGTTGCAGCAGCGACAGGTCGGCGTCCTCGCGCGGCAGATAGAGCACGGCCGGGTAGCTGGCCTCGCGCAGTACCAGCGCGCGGCGCGTATCGGCGACGACCTTGCCGGCCACCTTGACCACCACGCGCCGCGCATGGGGTTCGACCGTGATCGGATGATCGGGGCCCGGCGATTTCACGGGGCGGGCGAGCGTATCGGGGCTGATCGACATCGTGGGTCCTCCATGACGCGGCGGTGCGGCGGCGCCGGGCGGATCCCGGCGCCGCCGGTGCCGGCGTTAACCAGCCGATACGATGCGCTCATTCCGGAAAGTCTGCAGGGGGCCGGAAGGCGGCGGCGCGAAAGGCCGCCGGATCGCGCGCCGGCGCTCGCGTGGACGTTTTCATGCACGGGCAGCGGGATGCGTCGGCAACGATAAGCAACGCCGAATTAATTGGTAAGCGATCGGCGGGAGGCGCGCGAAGATCGGCGGTCGTCATTCGCATGACAGCCATCCTTTCTTTCCGTCACCATGAAGAACGCTTACGTTTCGTCAGCCACGCGTCGTGCGCGTGGCGTCCCGCATGCCGTTGCCGCGCTTCGCTGCATCGCCGCGTCGCTGTTGCTCGCCGGCGCCGCGACACCGGCGCTGGCCGCGCCGACCGGCAAGACGCTCGTGTACTGCACCGAAGGCAGCCCGGCCGGCTTCGATCCGGGCCAGCACACGACGAGCACCGATTTCGACGCGAGCACGTACACGATCTACAACGGGCTCGTGCAGTTCAAGCGCGGCACGCTCGATATCGAACCGTCGCTCGCGACGAGCTGGGACGTCTCGCCCGACCAGCGCACGATCACGTTCCATTTGCGGCGCGGCGTGAAATTCCAGACGACCGCATGGTTCAAGCCGACGCGGCCGTTCCAGGCCGACGATGTCGTATTCACGTTCCGCCGCATGCTCGATCCGGACGATCCGTTCCGCAAGGCCTACCCGGTCAGCTTCCCGTATTTCAGCGATCTCGGGTTCGACCACAACGTCGAGCGCATCGACAAGATCGACGACTATACGGTGCGCTTCACGCTGAAGACGCCCGATGTCGTGTTCGTGCGCAACCTCGCGATGGCGTTCGCGTCGGTGCTGTCGGCCGAATATGCGTCGCAGCTTGCCGCGCGCCATCGCGAGTCCGACATCAACCAGTTCCCGGTCGGCACCGGGCCGTTCCTGCTGCGCACGTACCAGAAGGATGCGCTGATCCGCTACGACGCGAATCCCGATTACTGGAAGCCGGACGACGTGAAGCTCGCGCGCCTCGTGTTCGCGATCACGCCCGATCCGGCCGCGCGCCTGCAGAAGCTGGTGGCCGGCGAGTGCCAGGTATCGGCATTCCCGCGTCCGGCCGATCTCGAGACGGTGCGGCGCGACCCGAAGCTGACGCTGTTCTCGGGCGTGGGGTTCAACGTCGGCTTTGTCGCGTACAACACGCAGCATCCGCCGCTCGATCGCGTCGACGTGCGGCGCGCGCTCGACATCGCGATCGACAAGACGGCGATCGTGAAGACCGTGTTCAACGGCGATGCGACGATCGCGACGAACCCGATGCCGCCCGCGCAATGGTCGTACAACCCGCGCCTGAAGGACGCGCCGCGCGATCCGGCCGCCGCGAAGGCGCTGCTCGCGCAGGCCGGCTTCCCGAACGGTTTCGACCTGACGCTGTGGGCGATGCCGGTGCAGCGCCCGTACAACCCGAATGCGCAGCTGATGGCGCAGCTGATCCAGCAGGACTGGGCGAAGATCGGCGTGCGCGCGAAGATCGTCAGCTACGAGTGGGGCGAATACAACCGCCGCGCGAAGCACGACGGCCAGCACGACGCGATCCTGTACGGCTGGTCGGGGGACAACGGCGACCCGGACAACTGGCTCGGCACGCTGCTCGGCTGCGACGCGGTGCACGGCAGCAACCTCGCGAAGTGGTGCAATCAGGATTTCGAAAAGCTCGTGAGCGCGGCACGCTCGAATGCGGATGTCGCGAAACGCACGTCGCTGTACGAGCAGGCGCAGGTCGTGTTCAAGGATCAGGTGCCGTTCACGCCGATCGCGACGTCGATCGTGTCGTTGCCGATCTCGCGGCGCGTCCACGGGTTGACGTTCTCGCCGCTCGGCGGGCACCGGTTCGACGGCGTGTGGCTCGATTGATCGGGAAGCGGCCGGCGCGCGCGTGCGCGCCGGTGCCGGAAGCGGACGGTCGAATCCGTCGGGTCAGTTGAGTGCGACGGCCGCGGCCGTTTCGACCGGCGAGCCTTCGAGCGCGACCGACGGCCGGCCGTCGGGGCCGACCGGCACGTCGCCGGTCAGCGTCGTGCGGTAGAGCTGCCGGTCGAAGTCGAGATCGAAGATGTCGACAGGCGCCAGATGCGCGGTCGCGCGGTTGTCCCAGAACGCGATGCTGCGCGGTTCCCACTTGAAGCGGATCGTGAATTCCGGCCGCGTCACGTGTTCCCACAGCAGTTCGAGCAGCGCCTGGCTCTCGCGCGGCGTCAGCCCGACGATCGATTTCAGGAAGCTCGGGCTGACGTACAGCGCGCGCTCGCCGGTCTCCGGATGCACGCGCACGAGCGGATGCTCGGTCACGAGCGGGCGGCGTTCGACGGCCTCGTCGAACGCGCCGGTGGCGCGCGCACCGGCCGGCGGCGTGAAGCGGTGAATGCCGCGCAAGCCGTCGACGAAGCCGCGCAACGGCGCGGACAGCGTCTCGTACGCGCGGACCAGGTTCGTCCAGTGCGTGTCGCCGCCGTACGGCGGGATCGTCACGCCGCGCAGGATCGACGCCCACGGCGGATTCACGGCGGCCGTCACGTCCGTGTGCCAGCCCGTCCACGGCCGGCGCACCGGTTCGCCTTCGAAGCGTGTCGCCTTGCGATGTTTCGCGATCGAATAGACGGCAGGGTGGCCGTCGACATGCCCGAATACCGGGTGGCCGACCGTCGGGTCGCCGAACTGCGCGGAGAACGCGACGTGCTGTTCGTGCGTGAGGAATTGTTCGCGAAAGAAGATGACGCGCCATTTCAGCAGCGCGGCGCGGATCGCGGCGATCTGCGGCGTGGTCAACGGCTGGGTGAGGTCGACGCCGCGGATTTCCGCGCCGATATGGGCGGACAGCGGAATCACGTCGACCGGCTGGGCGGCGGGTTCGAGTAGGGCGCTCATGCGACGCTCCTGACGGAAGTGAACGGGGCGGAGGGCCGACATCGTTGCGCGTGCAAGTGTCGGTGCGGTGACGGGACGCTCATGATCGGATCTTCGGTGGGAAACGGTGCGGCGGCGCGCGGCGCAGGCCGCCGCCGCGGGAGACGGGCGTTACTGCAGCGTGGCGCCCGGCCCTTTCAGCACGACGCTCTGGCGGCCGTCGATGCCGACCGGCACGTCGCCGTGAACGGTCGCGCGGCGCACGACGCGGCGCGCATCGCCGTAGTCGTTGATCGCGTAGTGCTGCGTCGCACGGTTGTCCCAGATCGCGACGTCGCCTTCCTGCCAGTTCCAGCGCACGGTGTTCTCGAGACGCGTCACGTGCTCGTGGAATACCTGCAGCAGGTGCGCGGAATCCTGCGACGACAGCCCCTTGAGCCGCTGGACGAAGTGGCCGAGCACGAGCGTGCGCTCGCCGGTTTCCGGATGCACGCGCACGACCGGGTGCTCGGTTTCATAGACGGTCGACGTGAACACTTCGCGGTAGCGCTTCAGTTGCGTGTCGTCGGCATGGACATGCGTCGACGCGTAGTCGTATGCGTTGGTGTGCAGCGCCCACAGCGTGTCGGCGAGCGCGCGCAGCGGGTCGGGGAGATGCGCGTACGCGGCGGCCGTATTGGCCCAGACGGTATCGCCGCCGAACGGCGGAATCACGACCGCGCGCAGGATCGAGATCTTCGGGTACGCATCGACGAATGTCACGTCGGTGTGCCACGAATTCGCGCGTGCGCCGTGTGCCGAATCGAGTTCGAGCAGATGGGCGCTGCCGTCGACGGACGGCACGGTCGGGTGCGCGACGGTGTCGCCGAAACGGCGAGCGAACGCTTCCTGCGCCGTGTCGTCGAGATGGTGCTGGCCGCGGAAGAACAGCACCTTGTGGCGCAGCAGCGCGGCCTGGACCGCATCGAACGTCGCGTCGTCGAGCGTGGCCGACAGTCGGACGCCGGAGATTTCGGCGCCGATCCGGCCGGCGACCTGGCGAAGCTGAAGCGGAACGGCGGCCGTGCGCGGCGCGGCGTGCGAAACAGGCGAAGACGGTTGTGCGGCGTGCTGGACTTCGGACATCGTGAGTCTCCTGGAGTCGGGTCGGTCGAGTCTCCATTCAAGCAGGGACTGCGCGGAACCGGAACCGATGAATCGTCACAACCTTAGTGTTCCTGCTGCGATGAACGATATGCGCTGCCAAGCGATCCGTTCGGGTCACGCGGTTACCATGCGAGCCGCCATTCGCCGATCCGGTGCGGGCGCGGCGTGTCGACGGGCTTGCCGCCCGTGCCGTCGCGGTGCGGCGGTTCGTGTTCGTCGAAATCGGCGAGCACGGTGTCGCGCAACCGCGCGAATTCCGGCGAATCGCGCCGGCGCGGCCGCGGCAGCGCGACATCGACGATGCGTTCGATGCGGCCCGGGCGCGGCGCCATCGTGACGACGCGGTCGCCGAGATAGACGGCTTCGTCGACGTCGTGCGTGACGAGCATCATCGTGATGCGCTCCTGTTCCCAGATGCGCAGCAGTTCGTTCTGCATCCGCGCACGCGTCTGCGCGTCGAGCGCGCCGAACGGCTCGTCGAGCAGCAGCACGCGCGGGCGGTTCACGAGGCCGCGCGCGATCGCGACGCGTTGCGCCATCCCGCCCGACAACTGGTTCGGGAAGGCGCGCTCGAAGCCGTTCAGCCCGACGAGCGCGACGTGTTCCGCGACCGCGCGCCGCTTCGCGGCCGCGTCGAGCGGTGCGTTGCGCAGCGCGGCGGCAATGTTCTGCTCGACGGTCAGCCACGGGAACAGCCGGTGGTCCTGGAACACGATCCCGCGCTGCAGCGACGTGTCGCGCACGTATTCGTCGCCGGCGCGGATCTCGCCGGCATAGTCGGTGTCGAGCCCGGCAACCAGCCGCAGCAGGGTCGACTTGCCGCAGCCGCTCGCGCCGACGATCGTGACGAACTCGCCGGCGCGTACGTGCAGCGAGACGTCGTCGAGCACGGCGAGCGTCGTGCCGCGTTGTGTGTAGTGCTTGCTCACATGGAGGATGTCGAGCGAATCGGAGGCGAGCGTCGTCATGGCGGGGCGATGAAAGGGGTGACGGACAGGGGACGGAATATCAGAGCGGCAGGTCGCCGCGGCGGGCCAGCACCTTGCGCTCGATCGCCCGCGCGATCGCGTTCAGCGCCCAGCCGGTGATCCCGACGACGATGATCCCGAACAGCACGAGATCCATGCGGAACTGCTCGCTGCCGTCGATCAGCGTGTTGCCGATGCCGGCGCCCGCGACCAGCAGGTATTCGGCGCCGAGCGTCGCGAGCCACGAATAGATCAGGCCGAGATACAGGCCGGTGAAGATCGACGGCAGCGCGGCCGGCAGGATCACGTGGCGAATGAGCTGGAGCCGCGAGTAGCGCAGCGCACGGGCGACGTCGACATACGCGCGCGGCACCGCGTGAATGCCGTCGCACGTGTGCGCGGCGACGGGCAGCAGCGCGGCGAGCGACAGGAACACGACCTTGGCGACGTCGCCCAGGCCGAACCAGACGGAAATCAGCGGAATCCACGCGAACAGCGAGATCTGCTTGAACGTGTCGAAGCTCGGGCCGATCATTCGTGCGGTGACGCGCGACAGCCCGAGCGCGGCGCCGAGCAGCAGGCCGCCCGCCGCGCCGATCGCGAAGCCGCACGCTTCGCGCGCGAGCGATGCGGACAATGCGCGGCCGAGCGCGCCGCTCGTGGCCTGCACCCATGCGGTGCGCAGCACGTCGGACGGGCTAACGAGCAGCCCGCTTTTCACGAGATGCGCGGAAGCGATCGCCCACCAGAGCGCGATCGCCACGAGCGGCAGCACGATGCCGCGCCAGTCGGGCGCGTGCAGGCGGCGCACGGGCGTCGGCGTATCGTCCGGCGCGAATGCCGGGGGAGCGGGGTGCGGCACGGGTGACTCTCCTTCGATTGGGCGGGCGGGCTCAACCGCGAAACGCGGACGGCACGCCGCGGCGCAGGCGCGCCTCGAGCGCGTCGAGCAGCCGGTTGATCAGCAGGCCGACCGCGCCGACCACGACCACGGCCGCCATCACGAGATCGAGCTGGAACAGTTGGCGCCCGTACACGATCAGGTAGCCGAGCCCTTCCGACGAGGCGACGAGCTCGACGACGACGAGCGCGAGCCACGACTTCGTGAACGCGAGCCGCACGCCGGTCGCGAGCGTCGGGATCGCGGCCGGCAGCACGACATGGACGATGCGTTGGCGGCGCGTGTAGCCGAACACGCGTGCGACTTCGTCGAGCGCGGGCGGTGTCTGGCGGAAACCCTGCAACGTGCTCAGCGTGACGGGGACGAGTGCCGCATGCGCGATCAGCAGGTATTTGAGCGGCTCGCCGACGCCGACGAGCAGCAGCAGGAACGGCAACCAACCGAGCACCGGAATCTGCACGAGCGCGTTGAAGCTCGGCAAGACGTAAGCTTCCAGCGTACGGGACAGCCCGAGCGCGACGCCGATCGACAAACCGAGCAGCGTGCCGGCCGCGAAGCCGACCAGCACGCGTTGCAGGCTGATCAGCGTGTGGCGCGCGAGATCGCCGCTCGTCACGAGGTCGGAGAGCGATTCGTACACGCGTTCGGGCGGCGGCAGGATTTGCGGCGCGATCCAGCCGCGCGCGCTGCCGACGGTCCACAGCACGAACAACAGTGCGGGCAGCACCCACGGGGCGAGCTGCCACGCGAGCCGCTTCACGAATGCCGCGCGGTGCGGCGGCGCGGCGAGCGCTTGAGGCTCGGATCTCAGGGCGGGAAACGCGGTGTCGCTCATCGGCGCAGGTCCGGGTCAGGAAAGCGGTTTGCCGGCGGCGTCGTAACGTGGCCAGTAGTTTTCGAGCTTCAGCGTGCGCAGCGCGTTGTCGAGATACTTCGGCTCGAACCAGCCGTCGACGTCGACCGGCTGCCGGATCAGCTTCAGGTTCAGCGCATCCTGCGCGACGGCCTTGTAGCGTGCGACGACGAACGGATCGATCAGCGGGGACAGCCGGTCCTTCAGGCGCTGGTTCGCAAAGTCGGCTTGCCACGACGTGTACGGCACGCCGCTTTTCGTCCACAGCTTGAACAGCGCATCGCGGTTCGCCTCGTCGGACGACCATTGCGCGCCTTTCACGTACGCGGTGACGACGCGCTGCACGATGTCCGGGTGCGCGCGCTCGAAATCGTCGAGCACGAGCAGGTGGGTCTGCCGCGTCAACTGCGGGCCGTCGTTCTGCGATTCGTAGATGATCTTCGCGAGCCCCGCGTCGCGCAGCTTGTACAGCTGATAGTCGCCGACCGCCGCATCGATGCCTTTCGACGCGAGCGCGGCGAGCGAGCTGGCGGAGTCGAGGTTGATCACGCGCAGGTCGCGTTCGCCGAGGCCGTTCTTCGCGAGCGCGTTGTCGGCGACGAGCTGCAGGTTGGTGCCGCGGAAGATCGACACGCGGCGCTCTTTGAGGTCCTTGATCGAACGGATCGTCGAGTCGGGCGGCACCGCGATCTTGATGCCCGAGCGCACGCTGGCCGCGAGCAGCAGGTGCGTCTTGATCCCGTTCGAGCGGGCGAGCACGGCAGGCAGGTCGCCCTGGTACGCGAAGTCGAGCGCCTTGTTGGCGATCGCCTCGTTGACGGCCGGCCCCGCGCCCTTGAAGAACAGCCACTGCACCTTGATGCCGTCGGCGGCGAATTCCTTTTCGACGAGTTGCTGCAACTGCACGGTGGCGGCGCTCGATCCGCCGAAGGTCGGCGGATCGCCGGTGCCTTGCTGGGCGACGCCGATGCGGATGGTCGTGGGCTTGTCGGCATGCGCGGCGGCAGCCGGCAACGTAATGAGGGACGCGATCAGCAGCGATCGCAGCAGGCGCAGTGGGAGCATGAATCGATCGGTCAGGAGTACGTTGGAGAGGCGGCGACACGTGTCGGTCCGTCGAATCATTCTCGATGACGGGACGGGGGCGGACAAGAAACGATTTGAACTATGCTTATCGCGGGACGATGCAGGACGAAACCATGTCGCGCATGGCACGCAGTCGTTGCGGTTGCGTGCACGACGGCGGGAAGGTCGTCCGACTCGACGGTCGTACGGAGGGGGCACGCAAGTCCGGAAGCCGACACGCGCGCCGTGCGCGGCCGGGACATGCCGCGGCCCCGTCGAAAGCCGTCAAGCAGACACGTTGCGAATCGCGATCGACGCGACGTCGACGCGCCGCGGCAGGATCGCGTCCGCCGCCGCGCGGTCGGCAACGCGCTGCAGCACGTCGATGTCGGCGCCGCTGAGGCTGCGCTGCGCGAGCGCCGCGCGGTGCGCGATGTCGGCGGCTGCGTCGGGCGGCAGGCGCGTGAGCGACGCATAGACGTTCGCATAGTCGGACGGGTGCGCCAGTGCCCATTGGCCCGCGCGGGCCAGCCGGGCGAGCACGTCCGCGAGCGTCGCGCGTTTCGCGGCGTCGTTCAGCGTCTCGATCGGCGACGTGAGGAAAGCGAGCCCCGAATTGATGCCGCTGCCGTCCCGGACGACGCGCGCGCCGCGTCGTACCGCATGCCCGTAGTACGGGTCGAAGGTCGCCCAGATGGGGATCCGTTTCGCCTCGAACGCGGCGAATGCGTCGACGGGCAGCACGAAGCGCACGTCGACGTCGCGCGGCGCAAGGCCGTGTTCGCGCAGTGCGCCATACAACTGGTATTGGGAAATGCTGCCGCGCGCCGACGACACGACGACGGTCTGCCCTTTCAGGTCGGCGACGGCGCGAACCGGCGAATCGGGCTGCACGACGATGCCGAGCGACGCCGGCGAGCCGACGCGCGTCGCGACGATCCGCAGTGACGGATCGCCGAGCGCGGCTGTCAGCACCGGCAGGTCGCCGGCCGGCGCGAGATCGATCGCGCCCGCGCGCTGGGCCTCGAACAGCGGTGCGGCGCCCTGGAAATTGGCCCAGCGGAACCGGTAGGGCGTGCCGTCGAGCACGCGCGCGGCCTCGGCCAGCGCGCGCAGGCCGCCGGCCTGGTCGCCGAGCACGAGCGTGACGCCCGACAGGTCGGCGCCGGCCGCATGGGCCGGCAGTGCGATACCGCCGGCGAGCGGGGCGGCGGCGAGCGCGGCAAGGCGCTGCAGCACGCGGCGGCGCGCTGCGGTGGAAGAGGGATTCATCGGCGGCATGTCCTGGGTAATCCGCGCTCGTGCGGCGCGGCTGCCGGGCAGGTTACGGAATCGGTTTCCGGCCGACAAACATCGAATCGTGCAATGCATATTCGCGCGGCGACTGCCGGGCCGGCCTCGACGCGTGCGGGCGCCGTTCTCAGGCGGCGTTCGACCCGGCCGGCACGACCGTGCGCAGGAACGCGCGCACGGCCGGCGCCTTTTCGAAGCGCCGGTGCGCGAGCGCCAGCTCCGACACGATCGGCTTGCCGGCGATCGGCCGGTACACGACGCCCGGCAGCGACACGCAGCCGGCGAGCGCATCGGGAATCACCGCGACCCAGCCGTTCACGGACACACAGGCGAGCACCGCGAGCAAGCCGCCCGGCCGCGCGGCGATCAGCGGTGCGAAACGGCCGCGGCGCGCGACGTCGAGCGTGCCGCGCTCCTGTTCCGGCACCGCGAAGCGCGCGCCGGCGAGGTCGGCCGCCCGCACGGTCGCCGCTTCCGCGTAGCGCGAATCGGCAGGCACGGCCGCGACGAACACGTCGCGCTGCAGCGTGACGATCCGCAGGCCGCCGGGCAGCGGCAGCGGCGGGCGCACGTACGCGAGGTCGAGCCGGCCCGTGTCGAGCTGGTTCGCGACGTCGTCCATCGGCACTTCGCGCAGGTTCAGCTCGATGCGCGGGTGCGCGGCGCGGAACGCGCCGACCGTGCGCTGCAGCGTGCCCGAATAGACGGCGGACGACACGTAGCCGATCTCGATCCGGCCGAGTTCGCCGCGCTCGGCCAGCGCGGCGAGTTCGCGGCCGCGCTGCAGGTGTTCGCATGCGGCGCGTGCTTCGGCGAGATAGGCCTCGCCGGCGGCGCTCAGCGTGACCGCGCGGCGCGACCGGTGAAAGAGCCGCACGCCGAGCACGCGTTCGGCTTCCTGGATCTGCCGCGTGAGCGCGGGCGGCGCCATGTCGAGCGCTTCGGCCGCGCGGGCGAAATGCAGGTGCTGCGCGACGCTCAGGAACGCGCGCACGTGACGGAATTCGAGCCGGTCCATGATTGCAATTTTCGTCAACAAAACAGCATGTGAGTGTCAATGACAGGCAATACCGGGCAAGCCTAGCATACGGCTTGTCCATCCTGCTCCGGAGTTGCCGATGTCCCAGTCCTCACCCGCGTCGCGCGCGGCCGCCGTCCCGCATGCGGGCGCCCGCCTGCCGGCCGCCGCGACGCTCGCGGTCGCGTCGGCGACCTGTTCGCTGATCGTGCTCGACACGAACGTCGTCGCCGTATCGCTGCCGAGCATCGCGCGCAGCTTTCATGCGAGCTTCGCCGACATCGAATGGGTCGTGAGTGCGTACATGACCGCGTTCGCCGCGTGCCTGCTGCCGGCCGGCGGGCTCGCCGACCGCTTCGGGCGCAAGCGGATGCTCTTCGCGGGGCTCGCGCTCTTTTGTCTCGCGTCGCTCGGCTGCGGCGTCGCGCCGTCGGCCGGCTGGCTGATCGCCGCGCGCGCGGCGAAGGGCGGCGGCGCCGCGCTGCTGCTGACGGCCGCGCTCGCGGTGATCGCGAACCGTTTTCCGGACGGGCGAGAACGGGCGCGTGCGTGGGCGATCTGGGGCATGTGCATGGGGATCGCGACGGCGATCGCGCCGCTCGTCGGCGGTGCGATCACGCAATGGATCGGGTGGCGCTGGGTGTTCCTGCTGAACCTGCCGGTCTGTGTGCTGCTGGCGGCCGGTGCACGCGTCGCGATCGACGAGTCGAGGGATCCGCACGCGAAACGCGTGGACGCGGCCGGCAGCCTGCTGTTCGGCGCGGCGCTCGCGTGCGCGATCGCGGCGCTGATCGGCGCGCCGGCGCACGGCTGGCTGTCGGCCGCGACGCTCGGCCGGCTCGCCCTTGCCGCGGCGCTGCTGGCGGCGTTCATCGGCGCGGAGCGCTGGCAGGCGCGGCCGATGATCGATCTCGCGCTGTTCCGCCAGCCGCGTTTCGTCGGCGCGGTGCTCGCGATGTTCGGTTATGCGGCGTGCGCGCAGGTGATGATGACGTTCCTGCCGCTGTACCTGCAGAACGCGTTCGGGATGTCGGCGATCGACGCGGGGCTCGGGATGCTGCCGTTCGCGTTCGCGATGATCGCCGGCCCGTCGCTCGGCGCGGCGCTTGCCGCACGCGTGTCGTCGGGCGGCGTGCTGGCGGGCGGGCTCGCGCTGATCGGCGCGGGCAACCTCGTCACCGCGGCGCTGACGGCCGGCGGCGACTACCGGCTCGTCGCGCTCGGCATGTTCGTGACGGGCTGCGGCGCCGGCATCATGAACGGCGACACGCAGAAGGCGATCATGGCGTGCGTCCCGGCGGACCGCACGGGCATGGCGTCGGGCATCAGCACGACGACGCGCTTCACGGCGATCGTGACGGCCGTCGGCGTGCTCGGTGCGGTGCTGGCAGCGAGCACGCACGCGCGGCTCGACGCGCTGCTGAGCGCCGCACCCGGCCTGCGTGCATTCGCCGATGCGCCGTTCATGTCGAGCCTGCTGGCCGGCGACCTGGCGCAGGCACTCGGCCGCGTGCCGCCGTCGGCCGTGGGCATACTCGCCAAGGCGGCGCCCGTCGCGTTCGCGAGCGGGTTCGCCGCTGCGCTCACCGCGAGCGGCGTGCTGGCGCTCGGCGTGGCCGTCGTTGCATACAAGTTGCTTGCGCAACCGATGCGCGACGGTGCATGACGCCGCACGGGGCGCGCTGCCCGGTGCCTCGTCAGTGCTTCAGCGCATCGCGGCTGGTTTCCGCGTCGTGCAGCGCACGCGTTGCGTCGCGCAGCTTGCGCTGCTTGTCGGCGAGCTTGCGCTGCGCCTTCGCGAGCTTGCCCGCGTCATCGCGCGTTTCCGCTTGTCGCACCGCGGCTTCCGCCTCGTGCGCCTCGTCGCGTGCCTTCGCGAGATCGCGCTGCTCGTCGCGTACCTTGCGTTCGGCGCGCGCAAGCTGGCCGGCGTCCGTGCAGTTCGCACCGATCGCGTCAAGCGCGGCTTGCTGGCGCATGGCCTGTTGCGTATTGCCGTGCAGTTTCGCGTAGTCGATCTGCGTCTGCAGCGCGCGGATGCGCGTCGCGCAGTCCTGCGTGTCGGCCGTCGCAGGCGGGCTGGCGAGCGTTGCAAGCGCAAGCGTGATGGCGGTCAGGGGGCCTTTCATCGGGGATTCCTCGGTATGTTGCCGGCGACAGCGCATGCGGCCGGCGGTGTGCGAGACGACGCATGGCCGTTCATCGGTCCGCATTGTGCAAGGCGGACCCGGGCGGGTAAATAGGATCAGTCTGACATGCGATCGACAGCGCGCGACGCGGGCACCATCGATGCGACGACGTGAGGTATGCGTCAATGGCGTCAGTGCGATTTCGTCGTGAGACGCGCATGACGCGCGACACGCGCGACGAACGGCTGCCGCTCGGTACGGCAGCGCGTGGTCCGGCGTGCGCGCGGCCGTCGCGGCGGTTCGGACTCGGATGGCGCGGGCGGTGCGGGCAAGCCGGCGGCGGCGACCGCCGCGACCGCCGGCAGCATCGCTTCAGCCTCGAGCCATGCGTGCGTCGCCTCCGCGATCAGCCCGCGCAGCCAGCTCACGCCCTCGGCGCACGATCCCGCTTCGTTCCACGTCATCCGGTACACGATGTCCGGCGGTTCGGCCGGCAGCGCGATCGCGGCGAGCGGCAGCAGCTTCGCATAGTGCCGCGCGAGCCGGTACGTGGTCGTGAGGATCATATCGGTGCGGACGAGCGCGTGCGCGGCAAGCTCGAAGTGCGGCAGCGTGACGACGATCCGCCGTTGCAGGCCCACGCGTTCGAGCTGCCGGTCGATCGCGCCGGACGCTTCGAGCCACGACGGCGTCGGGCACAGCTGCGGCGCCGCCACGAAGTCGGCGGCCGTCATCGCGCCGCGCCGCGCGAGCGGATGCGTCGCGCGCATCAGGCACACGACGCGGTCGTCGAACAGGTCGTCCTGCCGGAAGCGCGACCGGCGTGCGGGGCGGTTGTCGATCACGACGTCGAGCTCGCCGTCGGCCAGCGCACGCTCGTCGTCGAAACCGTCGCCAAGCGGATGGAAGACGAGTTGCGCGTTCGGCGCGCGCTCGCGGAACAGCGCGACGAGCTTCGGCACGAACAGCACGTTCAGGTAGTCGGGGCAGCCGATCCGGTAGGTGCGCACCGACGTGCGTGCGTCGAACGTCGGCTGCTGGATGCGGATGAAGTCGATCACGCGCAGTGCGTTGCGCAGCGGCTCGATCAGCCGCGCTCCGAACTCGGTCGGCACCATCCCGTAGCGGCTGCGTACCAGCAGCGGATCGCCGAGCAGCGTGCGCAGGCGCTTGAGCGCGGCGCTCGTCGCCGGCTGCGACATGTTCAGGCGCACGGCCGCACGCGACACGGTGCGCTCGGTCAGCAGCACGAGCAGGATGCGCATCAGCCGCGCATCGAGCACGTCGAGCGCGCCCGTGGCGTCGGCCGCGTCGCGCGGCAGGGTGGTCGGGTCTAGCGGGTCCCACATGCCGATCCGTCTCCCGGCGATACCGTGACCGCGCGCGACGCGACTGCCGGCCGGCGGCCCGGCGTCATTTTGCGAAGGCTCCCGGCCAGCCGACGATCCGCTTCGGGCGCGGCGGCGCGTACGTGCGGACCTTCGACGTCTTCAGCTTCAGGCGCACCAGCGACTCGGCGAGCGCGACCGCGGCCGATACGCCGTCGACGACCGGCACGCCCGTGCATTCCTCGATCTGCCGGTCGAGGCCGGCCATCCCGCCGCAACCGAGACAGATCACTTCCGCGCGGTCGTCCTGCACCGCGCGCTGCGCCTGGCCGACGATCGACTCGATCGCGCGGGCCGGGTTCTCCTCGAGTTCGAGCACCGCGAGGCCGCTGGCACGCACCGACGCGCAGCGTGCGTCGAGCCCGGCCAGCTTCAGGCGATCCTCGATCAGCGGCACCGTGCGGTCGAGCGTCGTGACGACCGAGTAGCGATGGCCGAGCAGCATCGCGACGCTCGCGGCCGCTTCGGTGATGTCGACGACGGGCACCGTCAGCAGCTCCTGCAGGCCTTCGCGGCCGTGTTCGCCGTAGCCTGCCTGGATCACCGCGTCGTACGGTTCGTCGTAGCTCGACACGCGGTCCATCACGGCGATCGCCGCGAGGTAGCTCTCGAAGTTGCCTTCGATCGATTCCGCGCCGAAGCGCGGCGTGAGCCCGACGATCTCCGTGCCGGGCGATGCGACGGCCCGCGCCTGCGCGGCGATCGCGTCGGTGATCGACTCGGTCGTGTTGACGTTGACTACCAGGATTCTCATCGGTGGCTCCGTGTGCGTGTGTGTCAGTGTTGCGCGCAGTCGACCGCGATGGGTTCGCCCGAGCGCTCCTCGTATTGCCGTTTGCGATCGGCCAGCAGCCAGTACACGCTGCCCGCGATGGCCGCGCCGAGCAGCCAGGAGAACGGTGTCATCGCACTGAAGGCCGGCACGACCGCGAGCGTGATCGAGATCAGCGCGGACGGCACGAGCGCCGCGAGCGCCTTGCGGTTCACGCCGCGCGTGTAGAAGTAGGCGCCGGTCGGCGCTTCGGTGTAGAGGTCGGGCACGTTCACGCGCTGCTTGCGCACGAGCCAGTAGTCGACCGTGATGATCCCGTACAGCGGGCCGAGCAGCGCGCCGAGGCCCGACAGGAAGTAGACGATCACGATCGGGCTGTTGTACAGGTTCCATGGCAGGATCAGCACCGCGATCGTCGCGCTGATCAGGCCCGCGCGGCGGAACGACAGGCGGTGCGGCGCGAGGCTCGTGAGCACGAAGGCCGGTGCGACGAAGTTCGCCATGATGTTCACCGCGACCGTCACGATCAGGAAGGCGAGGCAGCCGAGTACCAGGAACAGCTTGTTCGGCACCGTCGCGATGATCTCCGTCGGGCTGTGGATGATGTGGCCGTTCAGCTTGAACTGCGCGCCGGCCAGCACGAAGCTGATCGTCGCGAACACGAGGATGTTGACCGGCAGGCCCCAGAAGTTGCCGACGCGCACCGTCTTCGCGCTCGGCGACGAACGGGCGAAATCGCAGAAGTTGAGCACCAGCGTGCCGTAGATCGCGAGCCACAGCGAGCCGCCCGCGAAGATTTCCGTCCACATCTTCACGCCCGTCATCGGCTTGCCGATCGACATCGCGAGATGGCCGCCCGTGCGGCTGAACATCCACGCGGCGAGCGACAGCGTCGTGACGAGGATCACCGGGCCCGCGAGCCCCTCGTACTTGCGGACCATTTCCATCCCGTACGTGAGGATGCCGATCTGCACGAGCCAGATCGCGACGAACGTGATCCAGCCGAGCGTCGACAGCCCGAGGATCGCATTCTGGTCGAACGCGGCGAGGCCGGGCCAGATCGCGGTAAGCAGCACGCGCAGCACGACGGACGCGAGATAGGTCTGGATGCCGAACCACGCGATCGCGATCACCGCGCGGATCATCGCGGGCAGCAACGCGCCGTAGATGCCGAAGCTCATCCGGCTGATCACCGGGAACGGCACGCCGGTCTTCTGACCCATGTAGCCGGTGAGGTTCATGAAGCAGTACACGAGCACCGCGCCGATCGCGAGCGACGCGAGCATCTGCCAGCCCGACAGGCCGAGCGCGAACAGCCCGATCGCGAACGAGTAGTTCGCGATGTTGTGCACGTCGTTGGTCCACAGCGCAAAGATGCTGTAGCGGCCCCACGTCCGGCCTTCGGCCCGGGTCGGCGCGAGGTCGGGATTGTGCAGCCGCGGGCTCAGCGCGGGGTCGCGCGCGGCCGGATCGGTTCGATGCGATGCGTCGTCCGCGCCGAGCACGATGCCCGGGCGGTGGGTGGCTTCCAGTTGCACGCCGTTGTCTCCTTCCATGTGCGGGGCGCGAAACCGGCGGCGTGGGTACGCCGTGCCGGCTCGGGCCGCCGTGGACGTTATGTCTCGGATTTGTTCGCGAGTATGGAAGGCGGTCGCGACGATGGGAAATTAAATATTCGGCTGGGTGTCATTTGAAAAATGAATGGAGCGCGCGGCTGCGGCGGCCGGGCGGCGGCACGCAAATTGCGGGTCAGCGGGTTCCATCCACATCGACATCAGCGGAGGTGTCATGCAGCGATATTCATTTCGTCACGTATCGCGAGCCGTCTTCGCCGGCATCCTGATTGCGGGCCTGGCGGCGGGCGCGGGCTGCCAGAAGAAGGGCGACAACGGCGGCGGGGCCAGTTCGGACGCCGGCGCGACGGGCGGCATGTCGGCCGCGCCGTCCACCGCGCCGTCGGGCACGCCGAGCAGCGGAGCGGCCGGCAGCAGCGGCGACAGCGGCGCGAGCCTGCCGGGCGCGGCCTCCGCGCCGGGCGGCGCCAGCGGCGGCTGACGAGCGCTTGACCGGACGGGCGGCGCGCCGGCTGCGTGCGGGTGTGCCGTCCGCTTTTTTTGCGTGCGGCGCCCGGCGGCGTGCGTGCGCGTGGCCGGCCGCATGAAAGATTTGCAAGGACGGTTGTAGCGCTTTCCGGACCGGCGGCGACGGCATGACGCCGGCGCTGGCGGGCCGGGCAAGGAGGTGCGATGCAGAACGCGGAATCAAACCCGACCCCGGAAAAGCAACGGGAACAGATCGAGAAGAGCCCGGTGAAGACGCCGGCGGCGGGCGACATGCCGGATGCCGCGACCCAGGCCGCGCAGGTGGCGCGGCATCCGATGACGCCGGAAGCGATCGCCGGGAAAATGCCGACCGGCCTGCCGCCGATCGACGTCGACGCGCATGCGGTCGACAGCGGCGATCCCGTGCGCCGGGCCGCCGGCCGGATCGTCACGCTCGACAACGCGAACATGGCGATGACCGACAACACGGTCGATGTCGACGGCAAGGGCATGGAGGCGCGCACCGGTGCGTCGGAACTTCAGGACAACGTGATTTACTCGAACGCGTCGCTGGACGACGCAGTCGAGACGCCGGACGAAGGGCTCGCCGGGATCGAGAGCCGGCCGTCCGGCAACCTGCCGCAGATCGCGACGCGGCCGGGCTGGCGCGTGCGCCATGTCGGCGATGTCGATGTCGAACACGGCGACGGTACGCGCGCCGAGCACGTGATCCGTCTCGAGCGCGTCGACTGATGCGCGGGGCGCGGTCGCGGCGGCCGCCGCGACCGTCGGCGGTCCTTACTGCGGACCGAGCTCCTGCGCGGACGTATCGGCGTCGTTGCCCTGCGCGACGAGCACGTGAATGTCGTTCGGCGTCACGTCGCCGACTCCGCCCGACGGAATCGTCAGCAGCAGCCAGTCGGCATTGTTGTTGATGGTCACCGGTGCGGTCTTGAGGATCGGCGACTTGCTGCCGGCCGTCGTGACGATCACCTGGTAGCTGCCGCCGTTCAGGTAGGTCGAATCCTGCGTCGTGGCCGGCACCGCGTTCTGGTAGGCCGCGCCCGCCATCGTCGGGCTTTGCGTCGTGATGTCGGTGCCCGGCGGGACGACGTACACGTCGACGTTCTGCGCGTTCGGCGACGCGTTGAAGCTGCGCACGCGCGCCTTGTCCGACAGCAGGCCCTTGTCGTACGGATCGTCGATCACGGAGATCAGCGACGTCGTGCTCGGCAGCGCGATCGTCGTGTAGTGGTGGCCGTTCGACGCGCCGAACGATTGAGCGGCGATGGTCGTCGTCGTGCCCGAGACGTCGTAGCTCGCGTTTTGCGTACCGGAGTCGATGTCGTGATAGCGCGTCACGCCCTTGTAGGCGACGCCCGCCTGGTCGATTTTCGCATTCAGGTAGTAGTCGAGATTCGGGCCGGCCGGCACCGCGTTGATGAAGCGCGCCTGCGGCTTCGAGATACCGAGTTCGGTGCCGGCGTCGTCGCCGCCACACGCCGCAAGCACGGAAACGATTGAGCACAGGGCCGCTACCGTTCGTATTGATTTCATGTTGTCCTCTCGTTCAGGGAACCTGCTGACGATGCGGGACCGCCGCGCGAAGCGTCGCGCGGTGCGCAGCGCCGGTTGAGGGAAGGATGTCGACCGCCGGGAAGGCGGACGCGGGGATGGCGCAAGCGATGTGCCTGTGCGGGGAATCCCGCTGGATGACGGCGTGGGCGCACGCCGGTGCGGCGGCGTGCGCGGGAGGGGGCGGGGGGCGGGGCGGGTCGCGCGGCCGGCGCGGTTGTAAAAAAGACAGCGTCGCGCGGGCGACGCGATGCGTCAGCGGTTCACGAGCCTGGCCGGATACGCGAGCGCGAGTGCGCAGCCGACCACCATGCACGCGGCGAAGCCATACAGCCCCGCGCTCTGGGAATGGAACGTGTCGCGCAGCCAGCCGATGAAGTATGTGCTGCCGAACCCGCCGAGGTTCGCGATCGAGCACGCGAATGCGATCCCGCCGGCAGCGGCGGAGCCCTTCAGGAACGTCGACGGCAGTGCCCAGACGACCGGCATCGCGGCCGCCGCGCCCGCGTTGATCAGCGAGAACAGCAGCACCGTTCCGAGCGTGCCGTGCGGCGACGAGGCCGCGACCGCCAGCGCGACGGCCGACACCATGAACGGCACGACGATATGCCAGCGGCGTTCGCGCACACGATCGGAGCTTGCGCCGCAGTACAGCGTGGCGAGCACGGCGGCGGCATTCGGGATCACCATCAGCCAGCCGATGTGATACGCGTCTTTCACGCCGGTGTCGCGCAGGATCGTCGGCAGCCAGAAACTCACCGCGTACAGGCCGAGCAGGACGCACAGGTCGATCAGGCCGAGCGCCCACACCTTCGGATCGGAGAATGCCTTGCCGAGCGCATGGCTCTTGTTGCCGGCGGGATCGGCGTCGAGATTCGCGCGCAGCGCGCGTTTCTCGTCGGCGTTCAGCCATTGCGCGGATTCGATGTTGTTGGGCAGCCAGCGCAGCACCGCGAAGCCGAGCAGGACCGACGGCAGCGCCTCGAGCAGGAACAGCCACTGCCAGCCGCCGAGCCCGTGCACGCCGTCGAACGCGCGCATGATCCAGCCGGAGATCGGGCTGCCGATCATGCTCGACAGCGGCAGGCCGACCATGAACAGCGCGACGATCCGCGCGCGGCGCGCATCGGGATACCACTGCGTCAGGTACAGCAGCACGCCCGGCAGGAAGCCGGCCTCGGCGGCGCCGAGCAGGAAGCGCACGAGGTAGAACTGCATCGGCGTATGCACGAACATCGTTGCACCCGACAGCAGGCCCCACGTGATCATGATCCGCGCGATCCACAGCTTCGCGCCGACGCGTTGCAGCACCAGGTTGCTCGGGACTTCGAACAGGATGTAGCCGCCGAAGAACAGGCCGGCGCCGAGGCCGTACACGGTGTCGCTGAACTTCAGCGCGTCGAGCATCTGGAGTTTCGCGAGGCCGATGTTGATGCGGTCGAGATAGGCCGCGAAGTAGCACGGGCAGAAGAGGGTGATGAGGCGCAGCGTGACCTTGCGATAAAGCGGGCCGTGCAGCGCGTCGTCGGCGGAAACGGCGGCGCTCGGGTGTACGGTAGACATGGGACTGCCCCTGTTCGAGTGTGACGGATGAATGGGTGGCTCGATCGACGCGCGCGGTGTTTTCGCTGCGCCCCGGAGTCTGTATATCACGGCAATTAAATAGCGTACACACTAGAAAATACCGAATCGAACAGGCATGAATCCGGCCGCCGGGAGGAAAGCGTTTGCGAGTGAAAAACCGCGTTTATGACGCGGTTTTTTGCGATGTTGAGTGTGCGCTTAAAAGATCGATCCGGGTACGGCGGCATGCACGAAATTCGTGCGTATGCGCTCAAAAAAGCAGTGTGTGCGCGAAAGCCGGCCATCACGCGCGAGTGTGCATGCGGCAGCCGCTGCGGATGCGCGCGGCGGCCGTCGAGCGGGTGCCGTGATCGGGCGATCCGCTGCTGCCGGAGGAGCGTCGGGAGCGGGGCGTGCCCGATGCCGCGAATCCTGATGCACCGCAATGACGCAACGCTCCGCCCGCCGATTGCACCGATTTGAGGGTGTACACTGCTTGTCTTTCATTGACACGCGGCACGGGCCTGCACGTTCATGGCTTCTTCCAAGGATTCCTACGACTTTCACGACCAGGTCGGGCACCTGCTGCGCCGCGCGTATCAGCGGCACGTGTCGATCTTTCAGGAAGCGATCCCCGATTCGGACCTCACGGCCGCGCAGTTCGTGACGCTGTGCGCGGTCAAGGAGCGGCAGGCGTGCTCGCTGAACGACATCGTCAAGGCGACCGCGATCGACCAGGCGACGATCCGTGGCGTCGTCGAGCGTCTGAAGGCGCGCGCGCTGATCGAGGTGCTGCCCGACCCGAACGACGGCCGCAAGCTGCTCGTGCGCGCGACCGCGCCCGGCCTCGCGCTGATCGACCGCACGGTGCCGTTCGCGCGGCAGGTGACGGAGCGCACGTACGGCGCGCTCAATCCGGGCGAACGTGTCGCGCTGCAGTTCCTGCTGCGCAAGATGATGGAAGAAGACGGCGACGCGTGACATGCCGGTAGCGCGGGCCCGGCTTACGTCGCGCCCGCCGCGACGGATGCGCCGGCTTCGTCGGCGCGCATCAGCCGGCCGGCTTCGCGCAACGCGGCGCGCACCGTCTCGGGCGTAAACGGCGGCGCGTGGAACCGCACGCCGGTCGCATCGAACAACGCGTTGGCAACCGCGGCGGGGCCCGGAACCGACGCCGATTCGCCGGCGCCGAGCGGCGGCTCGCCCTGCCTCGGCATCAGGACGACATCGACGTCCGGTACTTCCGCGAACGTCAGGATCGGATAGCCGGCCCATTCGCGCGACGCGACCTTGCCGTCCGCGAACCGCACGCGCTCCTTCAGCGTACGGCTCAAGACCTGGATCACATTGCCGTGGATCTGGTGGCGCACGCCATCCGGATTGATCATCGTGCCCGTGTCCTGGCCGACCGTCACGCGTTCGATGCGGATGTCGCCCGATACGCGATCGACGCTCAGGTCGACGATCCACGCCGACCACGCCGCGCCGAATCCCGGGAAGCGGCTGTGTACGTAGCGTGCGTAGGCGATGCCGCGGCCGCGCACGTGCCGCGACCCGTCGTGTTCGTGAGGCGGGCGCCGCGCGCGCGGCGTCCAGCCCGCGCGGTCGGCCACGGCCTGCAGCAGCTCGGCGGCGCGCGCGTCCTGCAGATGGCGCAGCCGGAACGCGAGCGGATCGATGCCGGTCAGCGCCGCGCATTCGTCGGCGAATGCGTCGTGCGCGAACGAGTTCGGCAGCGCCGATACGCCGCGCAGCCATGACGCGCGCACGAGCGGCGCGAGATCCTCGCAGACGAAGCGGCGATGGGGGCTCGCATACGGCGACACGGCCGTGCGGTCGCCCATTTCGAACACGCGCGGCTCGGGCGCGATCGCGCCGGTCAGCAGCGCCGCGAGCAGCGGCGCGTCGTTCGACGGATAACGTGTCGTGAAGTCGTAGCCGAGCAGGCGGCCGTCGCGTGTGACGGTGCCGGTGACCTGCATCAGCTGGGCCGTGCCTTTCGGTTCCCACAGGTGCTCGTCCGCGCGGGACAACTGCACGCGCACCGGGCGGCCGACCGCGCGCGACAGCAGCAGCGCATCGCCGCACACGTCGTCCGCGCCGTTGCGGCCGTAGCAGCCGGCCGCCTCCATCCGCACAACGTCGAAATCGGCTTCGTCGCGCGCGACGAGCGTCGCGAGGTCGTGGCGCAGCGACACGGGGTTCTGCGTGCCGGACCAGACGGTGATCCGCCCGTCGCCCGGTTCGCGATAGTCGGCGAGCGCGCAGGACGGGCCGATCGAGCCGTGCATCTGGAACGGCCACGCATAGGTGCGCGACAGCGTGATCGTGTCCGGTTGCGTTCGCGCGGCATCGACGTCGCCTTCGTCGAGCAGCACGCGGCGCGCGGCCGGCGCCGCGGCGATGGCGGCGGCCGGATCGTCGAGCGGCGGCAGCGCGGGATGCGGCCGCCACGTCACGCGCAGCTGGCGCGCCGCGCGGATCGCGTGTTCCTCGCGCTCGGCGACGACGCCGACGAAATCGCCGAGCGCGACGACGGCCACGAGCCCCGGCACGTCGGCCACCGATGCACGGTCGATGTCGACGAGCGACGTGCCGACGAATGCGCCGCTGTCGTGGCCCGCGTACGGCGGCCGCACGACGCGGCCGTGCAGCATGCCCGGCACGCGCATGTCGTGCACGAACGTGAGCTCGCCGGTCGCCTTCGCGGGCAGGTCGACACGCGGCGATGACCGGCCGACGATCCGGTAATGCGCGGGGTCCTTCGTGCGCGTAGTCAGGTCGAGCGTTAGCGCGATCCGGCGCGTGGCGACGAGCGCGGCGAACGTGATCGCCTGCCCGTCGGCCGAAATCGTTCCATCGTCGACGCTCAGGCGCGCCGCATCGACACCGAATCGCCCGGCGGCAAGGGCCAGCAGCGCATGGCGCGCCTGCGCGGCCGCGCAGCGCAGCGGCGTCGCGGAGATCTGGATCGTCGCGCTCGCGATGGTCGGGCCCTGGTTCGGTGTCGCGGCCGTGTCGCCGAGCACCATCGTCACGCGCGCGGCCGGCACGTCGAGTTCCTCTGCGACGATCTGCGCGAGCGACGTGCGGATGCCGGTGCCGAGATCGACGTGGCCGTTGAACGCGAGGATGCGGCCGTCGTCGAGAATCGCGACGAAGACTTCGGGCCATGCCGGCACGTAGGACGACAGGCTGCCCGGCTGGCCGGGGGCCGGCTTGACGGGCGGCGCGGGTGGCCGGATCACGGTCAGGCAGCCGTTGCGCGCGAGCAGTTCGGAGCGGTTCACGGGGGAGGTGTCCTGTCGGGGGCGGCGCGGCCCGCGGGCGGTGGCGTCGGGGAGCGTTCGGGCGGCGGCGTGCGTGAAGCGAATCTAGGCCGCCAAAAGCGCAGCGTCAATCGCGGGCGATGCCGGTGCCGCCCGCGACCGGTCGCGACTCAGCGCGTGCGGGCCGGTGCGGCATCGATTGCCGCGATCGCGTCGTCGAGCGGCAGCACGGCTGCATATTTCTGCTGCATGTCGAACAGGTTCGCGTCGTGCGGCGCGATCGCGCGATCGCCGACGCAATCGGCGAGCACCAGCGGACGGAAGCCGTGCGACATCGCGTCGACGACGCTCGCGCGCACGCAGCCGCTCGTCACGGCACCCGCGACGAGCAGCGTCTGTACCGCGCGCTGCGCGAGCCACGGCGCCAGCTGCGTGCCGAAGAACGCCGACGGCACGGTCTTGCGCACGACGAGTTCGCCCGGCGCGGGCGTGAGTTCGGGCACGATCGCGCTGTTGGGATGATGCTCGGTCAGCGTCGCCATGCCGGGCACCTTCAGCGAGAACACGTTGTCGTCGCTGCCGTCGTCGGCATACACGATGCGGCTGTGCGCGACGGGCCAGCCGCGCGCGCGGGCCAGCGCGAGCGCATGCGTCGTGCGTGCGATCGCGGGCGCGATGTTGCCGCCGCCGAACGTCGCGGGATCGGCGAAGCCGACCACGAAATCGACGATCAGCAGGCCGATGTTGCCGTGCGGCGGCAGCGGCGTGCCGAAACCCTGCTGGCGATACACGTTCGCTTCGGCGTGACGGGAAAGATCGTTCATGGTGTCGAGTGCTCGTCGGTCAGGCGGGTTGGTCGGTCACGCGGCCGTCGCGCACGACGGTTTCGCCGTCGAGTTCGACCGTGCAGCGGCGCAGCGGGATGTCGATGTGGCAGGTGGTCGTGCGCGTGCCGCCGCCTTCGTTGTTCGGGCCGAGCGAGAACAGGAAGTTGCCTTCGAACGCGCGCGCATCCATCCCGATCGTCGCCTCGCGGTCGTACAGCCCGAGCGTCGACCAGCGCGCGCGCGGCTGCAGCCCCCAGCCGATATGCGAAATCGCATAGCCTTCGGGATCGGCGAACGTTTCCATGTAGTCGCGCAGCAGGTCGGCGTCGACGCCGCCTTCGATGCGCGTCGCATAACCGCCCTCGACCGTCAGCGCGATCGGTTCGGTCACATAGTGCTTCTGCGGCAGCAGGATGTCGCCGCGATCGATCACGATTGTGCCGCGCGCGGTGCGGTCGTTCGGGTAGGTCAGCGCGAAGCCGCTCGGCCAGTGGTCCCAGCGGCCCGGCGCGTCGACGAAGCCGTATTCGGCCGTCGGCGGGAATTCGCCGAGCGGGCACACGAGCGCGGTGCCGGCCGCCGACGTCACGCGCATCTCGCGGGCGGCGGCGATGGTCTTCGCGGCGGCGAGCACGCGCGTGCGGTCGGCCGGCGTCGGCACCATCCGCACGAGCACTTCGGGCGGCTCGACCGCGAGCAGGATCTTCGTGCCCGATTTCAGGATCGCGTGCTGTTCGGGCGAGAACAGCAGCGTCATCAGGTCGAGCACGAGGTCGCTCTCGCGCAGCGCGGCGATCGCGGCCTTGTTGCCGGTCAGCGGCGTCGTGCCGAGATAGGCGAGGGGGTCGCGGCTGAATGCCTTGTCGCCGTTCACCGGCGGCAGGTCGAGCCGGTTGACGATCGCGCCCATCGATTGCGTCGCGATCAGCGCGCACGACAGCGTCTGCGGATGGGTGGCCGCGCTCGTCAGGATCGTGACGGTCTGGCCCGGTTCGAGGCGCGACAGCGTGAGCACCTGCTTCCACGCGTCGATCAGTTGGGTATCGCTGACGGGCATCGTCGGCTCCGGTTATGGCGTGAAGAAAAGGGGCGGGCGCCGGGCGGTCAGGCCGCGAGCGGCGCGCCGAGGAAGTCGCCGAACGCCGCGTAGAAGCCCGCCGCGTTGTCCCATGGAATCATGTGGCCGGCGTCGGGCACGCGCACGTGCCGCATCGACGGCGTCGCGCGCTGCAGTTCGGCGACATCGTCGTCGCGCACCACGTCGCCGCGCTCGGCCGTGATCAGCAGCGACGGCACGGCCAGCTGCGCGGCATCCGCGTGGAAATCGTCGGTATGGAATCCCTCGTATGAAGCGCGCACCGCGCGTTCGTCGCAGGTATGCAGCCATTCGGCGCGCAACTGCAGTTCGGCATCGGTCCAGGTCGGACAGAACGCGCGCATCCCGTCGGCGTCGGTGCCCGCGCGGGCCAGCGCCATCGAGTCGATGTACCACGGCAGCTTGCCCGGATAGTCGCGGCGGTTCGGGCCCGAGACGGGCGGGTCGACGAGCACGACCGATTCGAGCCCGCGGATGCCGCGCCGCGTCGCGCGCGCGGCGATCCGCGCGCCCATCGAATGGCCGACGAGGCTCGTGCGCGGCAGGCCGAGCGCGGCGACCAGCGCCGCGATGTCGTCCGCCTGCGCATCCAGGCTGTAGTCGAGCGACGGCGACGCGTCCGACAGCCCGCGGCCGCGCACGTCGAGCACGTAGGTGTCGAATGCCGCGCCGAACGTTTCGCCGACGAAGCCCCACGTGATCGCGGGGCTCGTGATGCCGGGGATCAGCACGATCGCCGGGCGCGACGCGCGCGCGCCGGCCGTGCCGCCATAGCGCAGGTAGTGCTGGCGGATGCCGTTCGCGCGGATGTTCGCGCCGTAGAGGAAGGTCGAGGACATGAAGGGACTCCGTTCGAAGGGCGCGCTCAGTACGCGCCGGACAGCAGCGCGCCGGCGCCCGGCACGACGGGTTCGAGATCGAGCTCGCGCAGCATCGCGTAGGTGGTCGCGATTGCGGCCGTGACGACCGGCTTGCCCGTCATCGCCTCGACCTTCGCGACGGCCGGCAGCGACGGCATCTGCACGCACGCGGACAGCACGATCGCATCGGCATCCTGGTACGGCAGCGTCTTCACGATGTCGGGCAGGCGCGCCGGATCGTGGCGGCCGACGTCGAGATTGTCGGGAATCTCCAGCGCGTGGTAGGCGAGCACGTCGAAGCCTTCGTGGCGGATGTAGTCGACCACGAGTTCGGTCAGCGGCAGCATGTACGGCGCGACGACGACGATGCGCTTCGCGCCGATCACCTTCAGCGCGTCGACGAGCGCACCCGCGCTCGTCAGCACGGGCGCCCGCGCGCCGTTGTCGGCCGTGTGTTTCGTGAGGCGCGCCTGCGACACGCGGTGGTAGCCGTGCCCCATCGCCATGATCGCGACGAGGCAGGCATAGCCGAGCACGTCGACGCGCGCATCGCTCAGTTCCACCGCGCAGCGGTCGGATTCGGCATCCATTGCCGCGAGTTCTTCCTTGACGACCTTCTTCATCCGCATCCGGCTCGAATGGAACGTGAAGCGCTCGGGACGGATCGTTTCGCGCAGCCGCAGCATCGCCGGGATCTCGGTTTCCATCGTCGTGTTGGAACTCGGCACGATCTGGCCGATGCGGTAGGTCTTGCTCATGACGGGGGCTCCGTGTCGGTAAGGGAGGGCGGCACGCAGGTGCGGGATCGCCGGATGTCGAGCAAAGTCTAGTGTGTACATTTGAAAATGGCAATGGATCAAAATGAGGTTGCGCCTGCCATACCTGTTTGTATAGATGGATATTCGAGGAATTATTGGTGTTTTCCCGTATGTGATAGAGACGCCAAACAATCCGCTTGTCCTGAGTAAATTGAGTGTGTACGCTACATAAACGCCATTCAATCCGCCCGTATCCGTGCCGTGTTCGGCGCCGGGCCCACGATCAGGAGATCCGCATGAGCAAACCCCGTATCGCAATCATCGGCGCCGGTCTCGGCGGCACGGCCGCGGCTGCGCTGCTGCAGCGCGGCGGTTACGACGTCGCGCTGTACGAGCAGGCGCCCGCTTTTTCGCGCCTCGGCGCGGGCATCCATCTCGGCCCGAACGTGATGAAGATCATGCGGCGCATCGGCTGCGAGGACGCGCTGGAGACGATGGGTTCGCATCCGGATTGCTGGTACAGCCGCGACTGGCGGACGGCCGACGTGCTGTCGCAGATCCCGCTCGGCGACTACGCGCGCAAGACGTACGGGGCGAGCTACCTGACCGTGCACCGCGGCGATTTCCATGCATTGATGACGCAGGCGGTCACGCCCGGCACGATCCGCTTCGGCAAGCGGCTCGCGGCGGTCGAGGACACCGGCGATGCGGTGCGCCTGACGTTCGCCGACGGCAGCGTCGAGACGGCCGACATCGTGATCGGTGCGGACGGCGTGAATTCGCGGATCCGCGAGCATCTGCTCGGCGCGGAACCGCCGCGCTACACGGGTTATGTCGCGCACCGCGCGGTGTTCCCGGCGTCGCTGCTCGGCAACAAGCCGTACGACATGTGCGTGAAGTGGTGGTCCGAGGATCGCCACATGATGGTCTACTACGTGACCGAGAAGCGCGACGAGTACTACTACGTGACCGGCGTGCCGCAGGCCGAGTGGCCCGAGGGCGTGTCGATGGTCGACAGCAGCCGCGACGAGATGCGCGAGGCGTTCGCGGGTTTTCACGCCGACATCCAGCACCTGATCGACGTTTCGCCGTCGATCACCAAGTGGCCGCTGCTCGAGCGCGATCCGCTGCCGTTGTGGAGCCGTGGCCGTCTCGTGCTGCTCGGCGACGCATGCCATCCGATGAAGCCGCACATGGCGCAGGGCGCGGCGATGGCCATCGAGGATGCCGCGATGCTCGCGCGCTGTCTCGACGAAGTCGGCGTCGGCGACTACGCGGGCGCGTTCGCGCTGTACGAGGCGAACCGTGCGGCACGCGCGTCGAAAGTGCAGCGCGTGTCGCACAACAATACGTGGCTGCGCACGAACGAGGATCCGTCGTGGGTATTCGGTTACGACGTGTTCGACGTGCCGCTCGTCGCGCCGTCGCGCGGCGACGTGGCGGCCGCGGCCTGACGCATCCACGGTGCCCGCGCCGGGCCGGCGCCTGGCCGGCGCGGGAATCGAGGCGCGCAGGTACGTGCGCATTTCGGCGTGTTATATGTCAGGGGCGCGCCGGCGGGTGCCAGCCGGCGGCCGTGCCCGCCGCCGGCCGTCACGGCCGGCACGCCGCATTCCGGATCCATTCAATGTCCCATCCCGCATCTCCGTCGCGGCCGCTGGCGTTTCGCGTGAACGGCACGCCGCATACCTTCGACGAGGCCGCACCCGACGCGCCGCTGCTGCTGGTCCTGCGCAACGACTGCGCGCTCAACGGCCCGAAATACGGCTGCGGGCTCGGGCAGTGCGGGGCGTGCACGGTGCTCGTCGACGGGCAGGCGACCCGCTCGTGCGTCGTGCCGGCCGCCGCCGCGAACGGGCGCGACGTCACGACGCTCGAAGGGCTCGGCTCGCGCGACGCGCTGCATCCGATCCAGCGCGCGTTCGTCGACGAGCAGGCCGCGCAATGCGGTTATTGCCTGAACGGGATGATCATGAGCGCGAAGGTGCTGCTCGAACGCAACCGCGCGCCGGACGACGCGGCGATCCGCGACGCGTTGCGCTTCAACCTGTGTCGCTGCGGCACGCATCTGGAGATCATCCGTGCGGTGCATCGCGCCGCACGTTATCTGCGAGACGGCGATGAAGCGTGACGCGCGCCTGCCTGCGCAGCCGGAGCGCGCGGCGGCGCCCGGCACGCGCGACGCAACTGCCGCCGAGGCCTCGCATGCGCACCGCGCGCGCTACGAATGGCCGATCGGCGACGCGCACGCGCGGGCATCGTTCGATATCGAAACGCAGACCGCACCCGACGGGCGGATGATGGCCTGGCGCTATCGCGCGCAGGCGGCCGGCGCGGATGGGCACGATGCTCGCGGGGCTGAAGACGCGCGAGCGGATGCGGGCCCGGCGTCGCCGTTCGTCTACCGGCACGCGCGGACGTCGATCGAGCTGGCCGATGCCGGCGCAGCGATTCCCGGCCACGCGCACGCCTTTGCCCGCGAATCCTTCGTCGACGAACTCGCCGGCGCGTTGCGGCGCGACCCGGTCGCGCTGCGGCTGCAGCATCTCGATGCCGCGCGGGATGCGGGGCCGCGCGAGACCATCCGGATGGTCAGCGAGCGCGCCGCGTGGGGCGCACCGGTCGCGGCCCGCGCGACCCCGCCGTCGACGCTCAGCGGTCGCGGCTTCGCCTTCGACGGCGAGCCCGCGGCCGAATCCGGCGACGCCCGTCATGACGGCGATCCGCACTGGTCCGCCTGGGTCGTCGATCTCGATGTCGACCGTGCGACGGGCGGCGTCGCGGTGCGGCGCGTCGTGGCTGGACAGGGCGTCGGCGAGCCGGGCGACGCGTCGACGGTCGGCGTGCCCGCGTGGCAGATCGAAGCGGCGATTTCGCGCGTGATGGGGACGCGGCTGACCGCGCGTCCCGCGCATGACGAAACCGGGGCCGACGCGCAGCCGGACGCGATCGCGCTCGAGCTGGCTGTATCCGACGCAGCGGCGCCCCGTGCGCACGGCGAGCTGTCCGTACACGATGCGCGGCGGATCGAACAGGCGGCCGCGCCGGCCGCGGCTGCGATCGCGAACGCGCTGTACGACGCGACGGGCGTGCGTTTTCGTGCGCCGCCGTTCGATGCCGCGCGGATTCGCGCGGCGCTTGCGCAACCGGTGCCGGTCGATGCCGCCGGCGGGTTGCATGCGGGCCCGCGCCGCGCGTCGCGCTGGCGCCGCTGGCTGGCCGGCGCGGGGGCGGGCGGTGTGGTCGGCGGGCTGCTCGGGCTGGCGTGCGCGATCCTGCCCGGGCACGCGCCGATTGCACCGATTGCGCCCGGCGGCGCGGACGGCGCGATGTGGAGCGCCGCGACCCTCGAACGTGGCCGCCAGGTTGCCCTCGCCGGCGATTGCGCGGTGTGCCACACGGCGCCCGGCGGCGCGACCAACGCTGGCGGGCTCGCGCTCGATACGCCGTTCGGCACCATTTACACGACGAACCTCACGCCCGATCCGGAAACCGGCATCGGCGCCTGGTCATATCCGGCGTTCGCCCGCGCGATGCGAGAAGGCATCTCGCGCGACGGCACGCACCTGTACCCGGCGTTCCCTTATACGGCGTTCGCGAAGCTGAGCGAGCCCGACCTGCTCGCGCTCTATGCGTACCTGATGTCGCAGCCGCCGGTGAAGCACGTGCCGCCGCCGACCAAGCTGCCGTTCCCGCTCGACCGGCGGCGTCTCGTTGCCGGCTGGAACTGGCTGTATCACGACGCGCGGCCGTTTGCGCCGGACCCGGCGCGCTCGGCGATGTGGAATCGCGGCAAGTATCTGGTCGACGGCGCCGGGCACTGCGGCGCATGCCATACGCCGCGCAACGCGCTCGGTGCGGAGAAGGGCGGCCTGGCTTACCTGTCGGGCGGCGAAGCCGAGGGATGGGTCGCGCCGCCGCTCGTCGCGCCGCCGGCTTCGCCCGTGCCGTGGACCGAAGGCGCGTTGTTCGACTATCTGCGCACGGGCTTCTCGGCGCAGCACGGCGTCGCGGCCGGGCCGATGGCGCCGGTCGTCGCGGGGCTCGCGGCGCTGCCCGAGCACGACGTCCGGGCGATCGCGCACTATCTGGCGTCGCTGTCGCCGCCCGTCGATGCCGCGCTCGCCGCGGACGCGGCGACCCGCCAGATGCGCGGCGCGGAAACCGTCGCGACGCTCGGCCTCGAGAACGGTCGCCGCGCGTTCGACGCGGCGTGCGCGGTCTGTCATGCGGAATCGGGCGGCGTCGGGCATTTCGGCGTGCGTCCGCTGATGGGGCTCAACACGAGCGTCAGCCAGGCGGCGCCGGACAACCTGCTGCGCGTGCTGCACCACGGGATCGCCCAGCCGGCGACCGACCATCTCGGCTACATGCCGGGCTTCGGCGAGGCCTTCGACGACCGTCAGATGGCCGAGCTGGCCGCCTACATCCGGGCGCGCTACGCGCCGGGGCAGCCGGCGTGGCGCAACCTGGCGGAAGCCTCAGCGAGGATCCGCCAGGCGGCCGCGCATTGACCGTCGCACCGGTGTGAGCGGCCGGACCGGCGTGCGGGCAGGGCGAAATGACCTGTCCGACGAAAACGGTCGCTGGCGATGGCTGTAAATCTTGCCTGAATCGGCCATCGTTTAACCATTCGAAACAATGTGTTCACTGAAAGGGGCATGATCTCCGGCGATCGGGCAGGCATACTGTCGCCTATGTTGCTCAATGCACGTCGGACGGCGTGCGCTTGCCCCCCATGTCCATTCCAGTCTCTTTTCGAACCCTGCGATGGTTGACCGTCGCGGCTGCCGCATGCTTGCTCGCCGCGTGTTCGACCGCTTCCGACGTGACCGCGACGTCGAACCCGAACGTGTACACCGTGACGACGCGCACGGTCGGCGTGTCGACGACGTGGGCCGACGCCCACGAGAAGGCCGTCAACGAAGCCACCAACTATTGCACGCAGCGCGGGATGCGCGCGAGCATGAAGACGGAATCGCTGACCGGCGGCCGCCGTGTCGACGCGCGCTCCGAACTCGCGTTCGAGTGCCATCCGACCTTCGAGACGGCCTCGAACCCACGCGGCTGAACGAACGGCGGTGCCGGTCGCACCGCCGGCGCCCGGCCCGGCGCCCGCATTTCCTTCCCCGGCATGCAGACCGACCCGCGAGGCCGGACCGGCCCGTCGCGGGTCGGTGCACGTGCGGCGTCGGCCGTGCGGGTCAGGCCGGCTGCGCCTCGTACAGCTTCACGCACGCGGAGAAGTCGAGCGTGCCGAGCCCCTGCTGGCTCATCGACTGGTAAAGCTGCTGCGCGAGCGCGCCCATCCACACCGGTTGATGCGCGCTCCGCGCGGCCTCGGTCGCGAGCCCGAGGTCCTTCAGCATCAGGTTCGCCGCGAAGCCGCCCGCATAGCCGCGCGCGGCCGGCGCCGTCTCGCTCACGCCCGGATACGGGTTGTACGTGTCCGAACTCCAGCAGCGGCCGGTCGACGTGTTGATGATGCCGGCCAGCACGGCCGGATCGATGCCGAGCGCCGCACCGAGCGCCATCGCTTCCGACACGCCCATCATCGAGATCCCGAGCAGCAGGTTGTTGCAGATCTTCGCGATCTGTCCGGTACCCGTGCCGCCGCAATGCACGACGTTCTTGCCCATGTCGAGCAGCACGGGGCGGATGCGCTCGAACAGCGCACCGTCCGCGCCGACCATGAAGGTCAGCGTGCCGGCCTGCGCGCCGCCGGTGCCGCCCGATACCGGTGCGTCGGCGAGCGGGAAGCCGCGTTGCGCGGCGGCGTCGGCCACCGCGCGCACGGTGCCGGGATCGATCGTGCTGCAGTCGATCAGCGTCGCGCCGGCGCGTGCGCCGGCCAGCACGCCGTCGTCGCCGAGATAGACGGTGCGCACGTGCTGCGCGGCCGGCAGCATCGTGATCACGACGGCGCCGTGCGCCGCCGCTTCGCGCGGCGAGCCGGCCGCCGTCGCGCCCGCGCGTAGCGCGGCATCGACCGCGTGCGCGTCGAGGTCGAACACCGTCAGCGCATGGCCGGCCTTGAGCAGGTTGGCGGCCATGGGGCCGCCCATGTTGCCGAGCCCGATGAATGCGATTTCCATGTGCAGGCTCCCGGTCAACGCAGCGCGATCGTCGTGTTCACGCCGCCGGCCGTCGCGTCGTCGTCGAACCAGCGCGCGGTGACCGTCTTGGTCTGCGTGTAGAACTGCACGACCTGCTTGCCGTACGGCCCGAGATCGCCGAGCTTCGAGCCGCGCGAACCGGTGAAGCTGAAGTAGGGCACCGGCACCGGGATCGGGATGTTGATGCCGACCTGGCCGATGTCGATCTCGCTCTGGAACTTGCGCGCGGCCGCGCCGCTCTGCGTGAACAGGCCCACGCCGTTGCCCATCGGGTTGCGGTTGACGAGCGCGATCGCGTCGTCGAGCGTGTCGGCTTCGAGCACGACCACCACCGGCCCGAAGATTTCTTCCGTATAGATCGACATGTCGGTCGTCACGCCCGAGAAGATCGTCGGGCCGACGAAGTTGCCCTGCTCGTAGCCGGGCACCTTCACGTCGCGGCCGTCGAGTTCGAGCTTCGCGCCGGCCTTCACGCCTGCTTCGATCAGCGCGGTGATGCGCGCATGCGCGGCCTTCGACACGACCGGGCCGACATCGGTGCCCGGTTCGTGGCCCGCATTGACCTTCAGCGCCTTCGCCTTCTCGACGAGCTCGGGCAGCCAGTCGCGCGCCTTGCCGACCAGCACGACGACCGACGTCGCCATGCAGCGCTGGCCGGCCGCGCCGAAGCCCGCGCCGACGAGCGCGTTGATCGACTGCTCGCGGTGCGCATCGGGCAGCACGACCGCGTGGTTCTTCGCGCCCATCATCGACTGCACGCGCTTGCCGTGCTGGCTGCCGAGGTTGTACACGTGCGTGCCGACGCGCGTCGAGCCGACGAACGAGATCGCCTTGATGTCCGGATGCGTGCACAGGCGGTCGACCACCGTCTTGCCGCCGTGCACGACGTTCAGCACGCCTTGCGGCACGCCGGCCTCGATCGCGAGTTCGACGAGCTGCATCGTCGACAGCGGGTCCTGCTCCGACGGCTTCAGCACGAACGTGTTGCCGCAGACGATCGCCATCGGGAACATCCACAGCGGGATCATCCCGGGGAAGTTGAACGGCGTGATGCCCGCGCACACGCCGATCGGCTGGCGCAGCGTATACGTGTCGACGCCGCCCGCGACGTTCTCCGCGAACTCGCCCTGCTGCAGCGTGCCGATCGAGCATGCATGCTCGACGACTTCGAGGCCGCGGAAGATGTCGCCCTGCGCGTCGGGCAGCGTCTTGCCTTGCTCGGCGGTCAGCGTATGCGCGATCCGTTCGAGATTGCGGCGCACGAGATCCTGGAATTTCAGCATGATGCGCAGCCGCGCACCGATCGGCGTCGTCTTCCAGGTCTGGAACGCGCGCTGCGCGGACGCGATCGCGGCATCGACCTCGTCGAGCGTCGCGTACGGCACGCGGCCGATCGTTTCCTGCGTCGCGGGGTTGACGATGTCGCCCCATTCGGCGCTTCGCGAGTCGACGAACGCGCCGTCGATCAGCAGCTTGGCGGTGGGCAGGGCGAGGGTGGTCTGGGGAACTGCGGCGTTCATGGAACTCTCCGGAAAACGGTGGGGCGATGACAAAGGGCGCCTGCTTCCGCCGCGCGTGCACGCACGGCGGAGCACAGGACGAAAGGGGTTCGACTGGCGGCCGGCGGCAGGCTCAGGTGCGCGCCGGACGCATCAATGCGGTACACACGAGCGCGAATACGCCGAAGCCGACGAGGTACGCGATCACGTAGTGCGGCTGGCCGCCGCCGGCCTTGAGCAGCGACGTCGCGATCATCGGCGCGAAGCCGCCGCCGATCACGCCGGCCAGCTGCACCGACAGCGAGATGCCGCTGTAGCGGATTTCCGCCGGGAACTGCTGCGCGAACAGCAGCGATTCCGGCGCATAGAGGATCGGGAACACGACGCCGAGGCCGAGCACGATCGCCCACCACGCATACGACGTCTGCTGCGTGCCGAGCATCATGAAGAACGGCGCGGCGAACGCGCACATCAGCACGAGGCCGATCGCGAACATCCGGCGCTGGCCGATGTGGTCGCTCAGGTGGCCGCACAGCGGCATCGTGACGAGCGACAGCGCGGCGCCGGCCGTGATCGCGTGCAGCATCTCCGCCTTCGGCAGATGCAGCTGCTGCGTCGCGTAAGCGAGCGCGAACGTGACGACCATGTAGAACCACGTGTTCTCGGCGGCGCGTGCGCCGACGATCGTCAGCACTTCACGCGGATGGCGGCGCAGCGCGGCCGTCACCGGCGACTTCTCGGCCTTGCCCTGGCGCTGCATCTTCTCGAAGTCGGGCGATTCGGGCACTTTCGCGCGGATGAACCAGCCGAGGCCGACGAGCGCGATGCTCGCGAGGAACGGCACGCGCCAGCCCCACGACAGCATGTCGGCTTCCGGCAGCGCGGCGACCGCGGCCATCGCGACCGACGACAGGATCAGGCCGAGCCCGACGCCCGTCTGCGGCAGGCTGCCGAACAGCCCCTTGCGGCCCTTCGGCGCGTGTTCGACGGCCATCAGCACCGCGCCGCCCCATTCGCCGCCGACCGCCATGCCCTGCAGGAAGCGCATCGCGATCAGCAGCGCGGCGGCCCAGTAGCCGATGCGGTCGTACGACGGGATCAGCCCGATGATCATGCTCGGCACGCCCATCAGCAGCAGCGTGATCATCAGCATCGACTTGCGGCCGATGCGGTCGCCGAAGTGGCCGAACACGATGCCGCCCATCGGCCGGCCGATGAAGCCGACCGCGAACGTGCCGAATGCGGCGAGCGTGCCTACGACGGGGTCCAGCGACGGGAAGAAGATGCGGTTGAACACGAGCGCGGCGGCCGTGCCGTAGAGGAAGAAGTCGTACCACTCGATCGTCGTGCCGGCCATGCTGGCCCAGCCGGCCAGCAGGTAGTGCTTCGCGGTGCGCTCGGGCGCCGGCGTCGCGATGGTCGCATGCTCATCGAGGGTGGATCGGGTCTGCATGGTGTCTCCGGTTTTATTGCCTGCAGCTCATGGTCCGCAGGTCAGGGTCGAGTATAGTTATGCGCGGATTCATCATGTACCGATAAAGAAACCGGTTGGATGTGCATTTATGCATATCGACGGCCGGCCCCCGAGACGCCAGCCCCTTTTCCCCTCGCCGATGCGACATGCCACCGAGCCGGTTTCCGGCAACCTGAACTGGGACGACCTGCGGTTCTTCCTCGAAGTCGCGCGCACGCAGCGCGCGAGCGGCGCCGCGAAGCGGCTCGGCGTCGATTACACGACCGTCGCGCGGCGCGTGCGCGCGCTCGAGGCGGCGATGGGCACGCTGCTGTTCGACAAGTCGCGCTCCGGCGGCTTCACGCTGACGGCCGAGGGGCAGCGGCTCGTCGCGTATGCGGACGCGATGGAGACGACCGTGCAGTCCGCGTGCGACCAGATCGCGAACACGGGCGAGGCGCTGTCGGGCCACGTGCGGATCGGGTCGACCGAAGGGTTCGGCTGCTTCTTCCTCGCGCCGCAGCTCGCGCAGTTTCGCGCCGAACATCCGCACGTGACGGTCGACCTGCTGCCCGTACCGCATTTCGTCAACCTGCCCAAGCGCGAGGCCGATCTCGCGATCACGCTCGAGCGGCCCGAGCGCGGGCCTTACGTGGTCACGAAGCTGTGCGACTACCGGTTGCGGCTCTATGCGACGCGCGACTACCTCGCGCACCACGCGCCGATCACGTGCACGGACGATCTCGCGCGGCACACGTTCATCAGCTACGTCGACGATCTCGCGTTCAGCAACGAGCTGCTGTACCTGGATCGCGCGGTGCCGGGCGCGACGGCCGGGCTGCGCACGACGAGCGTGATCGCGCAGTACTTCGCGGCGCTGCAAGGCGGCGGGCTCGCGATCCTGCCGTGCTTCATGGCGGCCACGCAGCCGGCGCTCGTGCCGGTGCTGCCGGACGATGTCGTCGTCACGCGGTGTTTCTGGCTGACGTGCCGCGAGGATCTGCGCAAGCTGCGGCGCGTGACCGCGCTGTGGGATTACCTGCGCGCGGCGGCGGACGCGAATCGCGCGCTGCTGTCGGGCGAAGCGGGGACGTTGAAATTCGTCGGCGAGGCGGAATAGCGACGCGCGTGCTCGCTCGTCGAGATGGCGACGGCGGCGACGTGATCGGCATCGATGGAAAAACGGCCGGCGGTAATCGGGCCGGCTCGCGGGAGAAAGGGGAGGGCAGATGGCTTTGACGCATGCGGGCAAGGTTTTCGTGGTGTGTGTGGCCGTATTCGGCGTGGCGGCGTACTGGCTCGCCGCGCGCATGGTGCGCCGCCAGACCGGCGGCAAGCGCGGGGCTGGCGGCGCGGTCGCGTTCTGGTGGCTCGTGTGTTTTTGCCTGGTGTCGCTGTTTTTCCCGTTCGCGTACTGGATCGGCGACGAACTCCGCGAACTGGCGGTGTCGCCGAAATACGAGGCGACCGTCGTGTCCTACCAGTCCGAGTGGGACACCTGCGAGCGGCGCGACAGCAGCGGGCGCACCGAGCGCTACCGGTGCATCATGTACACGTCGATCCTGGAAGCCGTGATGCCGGATGGCAAGCGGGTCGTGCTGCCGGGCAACGTCCGCTCGGGCGGCATGCCGGAGATCGGCGAGAAGATCGATGTCGTGTTGCCGGCCGGGGCGACGCAACTGCATGAACGCAGCGTGCGCAGTATCGGCCTGCTGGCCGGTGGGGCGTTGATGGTCGCGATCATCGGGTATTTCGTCTACCTGATCGCGGCGTACGGCGCGGGAAAGAACATCGACGGTGCGGCGCGCTTTGGCATGGCTGCGGTGATGAACGGGCTCGTGCCGCTCGGCGCGCTGCTGATGGAAATCGGGTTCCTGAGCGTGCCTTACCGCTACTGGGCGCACGGGAACCCGGAGCAATGGCCGGTGTGGGTGCTGGCGCTTTGCATGGTGTTCGCGCTGGCGCTGCTGCCGTTGCTGCTGATCTATGCGCGGACTGCATGGCGCGCGGTGGTGAAGTAACGGAGGCGGGGTGACGTCGGGTGAGCACCGTGCTCAGCGCGCGAGGGGCTTCAGGCCGGTGTGGCGGATCTGCCTGTGGATCCCGCCGACGCCGGCCCGCCGGTATGCGGCGCGCAACTCGCGGCGCCGCACGATCGCGGCATAGGGGCGTGCCGTGCAACCGGCACTCGACCCGGGCACTCGACCCGGGCACTCGACCCGGGCACTCGACCCGGGCACTCGACCCGGGCACTCAACCCGGGCACTCGAGCCGGTCCGCGAGTTCGTTCAGGTCCCTGACGTCGAAATCCCACGCGTCGTCGGCCTGCAGGTCGGTCGTCTGGCCGGGCCCGTGCTCGGTCGGCCGCAGCACGAATGCGGTCGACAGCCCCTGCTGGCGCGCGGCCGCGAGATCGCCGTTGTGCGCCGCGACCAGGCACAGCTCGGCGGGCGCGAGGCCGAGAAGGTCGACGGTGTCGGTGTACACCTGCGGCGACGGCTTGTACGCGCGAACGACTTCCGCGCCGAGGATCGCATCCCAAGGCAGCCCCGCGCGCTTCGCGACGTCGACCATCAGCCGGATGTTGCCGTTCGACAGCGGCGCGATGATGAAGCGCCGCTTCAGCCGGTGCAGCGCCGCGACCGCGTCGGGCCACGGGTCGAGGCTGTGCCATGCGAGGTTGAGCGTGTCGATGTCCGCGTCGGGCACGCCGTCGATGCCGAAACGGTCGAGCGTGCGGACCAGGTTTTCGCGATGCAGCACGTCGAGCCGCACGTAGCGGCGGCGACCGCTGCGGATTTCTTCCATCGACGGCGAGTATTCGGCGCGCCAGGCATCGGCGAACACGAACGGGTCGAGGGTCGGCGCGTGGCGCTCCAGGAACGCGGCGGCGCCGCGTGCGACACCACTTCTCCAGTCGACGATCGTTCCGAAGACATCGAAAACGAGCGCCTTGATTTCGGCAGGGTTCGTCATGGTGATCCAGTGAAGGTCGTTCGATGAGGGTACCTATCGCCGGGCCGCCGGAATGCGCGACGCCGGTTCCGTCGACATTGAATCACGGATACGAAAACGCGGTCTGGCCGGCCGCGATGCTGTCCGATAGCAGCCGGCACGACCGACGATGCCCGAGGCGTTCGCAGACGCGCGAACCTTTCGGAAGGCTGACCGCCGGCCGCGAACGGCATCGCGACCGAGCGTAACCCCTGATGCACACGGACGCGCGGGGCGTCCCGTATTGGTGTTAAATATATTTCGGCGCACCCTGGCTCGGTGCGCGAAAACGGGGCGCATCGGGCATCGGCGTAAACCCGGAGCGAAAACGGCACGAAGGATCGATAACGAATCGGGCGCATCAGACCCGATCGGACAGACGGCAGGATTCATCTTGAATACCGAACCGCAGAGCTCTCGTTACAGCCTCGGTCTCGCGGCGGAAGTACTCGCGTCCGAGCAAAGCGTGCTGAGGCTGATCACGCGCAATACACCGCTGCCGGAACTGTTGGTCGAGGTCTGTCGGCGCGCCGAGACTTTGCTCGGCGATGGCGCGTCATGCACGATCCTGCTGCTCGATGCCGACGGCATGCACGTGCGCGTCGGCGCCGCGCCGTCGCTGCCCGCGCAGTACAGCGCCGCGATCGACGGCGCGACGATCGGCCCCGCGGCCGGCTCGTGCGGCACGGCGATGTACGAGCGCCGGATGGTCGCCGTCGAGGACATCGAAACCGATCCGCTGTGGGCCGACTACCGTGGCGTCGCGTTGCCGCTGGGTCTGCGCGCATGCTGGTCGGTGCCGTTCGTCGACGACGCGGGTGCCGTGCTCGGCGCGTTCGCCGTCTATCACCGCCGGCCGCGGCGGCCCAGCGACGAGGAAACCGAACTGTTGCGCGACATCGGCAACAGCGTCGGCCTCGCGGTACACCAGGACCGGATCGCGCGGCAGCTCGCGCGCAGCGAGGAACATCACCGGCTCGTCGTCAACAGCCTGAACGAAGGCATCCTCGTCGTATCGCGCGACGGCATCGTGATCGCGAGCAACCCGAGCGCGAGCCGGATGCTGCGCGTGAAGGGCGATCTCGTCGGCCGCCGGCTGTCGACCCTGATCCCGCGCAAGCTGCGCGAGGACGGCACGCCGATTGCGCCGCACGACTGGCCGAGCCGGCGTGCGCTCGAGACGGCCACGCCGATGCTCGACTACACGGTCGGCTTCGGCCTCGCGGACGGCGACATCATCTGGGTGCGCGGCAACGCGGTGCCGATCGTGCGGCCGGGCGAGACGCAGGCCGATTCGGTGCTCGTGTCGTTCAACGACATCGGCCCCGTGCGCGAAGCGCAGCAGCAACTGCGCTACCTGGCGACGCGCGATGCGCTGACGGGCCTCTACAACCGCCGCTGGCTCGCCGAGCGCATGCGCGAGCTGTTCGGCGGGCACGATGCGGGCCGGCCGGCACGCGTCGCGATCCTGTTCATCGATCTCGTCGGGTTCAAGAAGGTCAACGACACGGCCGGGCACGACGCGGGCGACGCGCTGCTGCGCAGCGTCGCGGCGCGGCTCGCGGCCTGCGCGGGCGGTCGCTACGCGCTGACGCGCGTGGGCGGCGACGAGTTCGTGATCCTCGTCGACGACTGCGACGATCCCGAGCGCCTCGCGGTGCTGGCGCGAGAGGTGATCGACGCGATCGCGAAGCCGTTCGCGATCGCGAACAACGAGTACTGGCTCGGCGTGTCGATCGGGATCAGCGTCGCGCCGCGCGACGGTGACGATGCGGTCACGCTGATGCGCAACGCCGATTCGGCGATGTACGACGCGAAGCAGCGGGGCCGCAATCACTTCACGTTCTTCACCGCGCAGCTCAACCTGCGGCTGCAGCGCCGCTTCGCGGTCGAGCAGTCGCTGCGGCGCGCGCTGACGTCGGACATGCTGCGGCTCGCGTACCAGCCCGTCGTCGACGCGCGCAGCGGCCGCACGGTCGGCGCCGAAGCGCTGCTGCGCTGGACCAGCCCCGAACTCGGGCCGATGTCGCCGGCGGAATTCATCCCGGTCGCGGAAGATACGGGGCTGATCGTCGCGATCGGCCAGTGGGTGCTCGAAACGGCCTGCAGGCAGATGGCCGAGTGGCGCCGCACGATCGCGCCGGACCTGATGCTGGCCGTCAACCTGTCGCCGCGGCAGTTTCACGAAGGGCTCGTCGAGTCGGTCGGCCGCTGTCTCGCGCAAACGCGGCTCGATCCGTCCGCGCTCGAGCTCGAGATTACCGAAGGACTGCTGATGAATGACACGGATACCGTGCTGCCGATGCTCGAAGCGCTCACCGACATGAACGTGCGGATCTCGGTCGACGATTTCGGCACCGGCTATTCGTCGCTCGCTTACCTGAAGCGTTTCCCGCTGCACAACCTGAAGGTCGACCGCTCGTTCGTGTCGGGCGTGCCCGATCACCACGACTCGGTCGCGATCACGCAGGCCGTCGTCGCGATGGCGCATTCGCTCGGCATGAAGGTGACGGCGGAGGGCGTCGAGACGCAGGCGCAATCGTGGTTCCTGCAGCAGATCGGCTGCGACATGCAGCAGGGCTACCTGTTCAGCCGCCCGCTGGACCCGAACGACTACGCGCGCCGGCTCGGCGCCGCGTAAACGGACGGGCGGCTCAGTCGCGTGGCACGCCGAACCCGCCGGCGCCGGGCGGCGGCGGCGACGAATCGATCTCGACGCGGTTCTTGCCTTCGTGTTTCGCGCGGTACAACGCACGGTCGGCCGCCTCGATCAGCACGGTCGTCGGCAGGCCGGGCGTGGGCACGATGCTCGCGCCGCCGATGCTGATCGTCACGGTGTTGCCGGTCGACGAATGCGCGTGCCGCAGTTGCAGCGCCTCGACCGCGAGCCGGATCTTCTCGCCGAGCAGCCGCGCGGCGCCCGGCGACGTGGCCGGCATCACCACCGCGAACTCCTCGCCGCCGAAGCGCGCGGCGAGATCGCCCGATTGCCCGAGGCAGCGCTCGATGGTCGACGCGATCTGCTTGAGCACGCTGTCGCCCGACACGTGTCCGTACGTGTCGTTGTACAGCTTGAAATTGTCGACGTCGATCATCAGCAGCGACAGCTCGCTGCGCTCGCGCGTGCCGCGGCGCCATTCTGCCGCCAGGTATTCGTCGAGATAGCGCCGGTTCGACAGCCCGGTCAGGCCGTCGGAATGCGTGAGACGCCGCAGTTCGAGATTGGCCTCGAGCAGTTGCTGCTGCGATTGCCGCAGCGCGCGATAGGCCTCGTCGCGCTGCAGCAGGTTCATGTACGAGCGCGAATGGTAGCGGATGCGCGCGACGAGCTCGATGCGGTCGGGCAGCTTCACGAGATAGTCGTTCGCGCCGGCCGCGAACGCGGCGCTCTTGATCACGGGTTCTTCCTGCGTCGACAGCACGATGATCGGCACGTCGCGTGTCGCCGCGTTCGCGCGGTACGACTTCACGAGGCTCAGCCCGTCGATGCCGGGCATCACGAGGTCCTGCAGGATCACGGTCGGCCGCGTTTCGATCGCGGTGGTCAGCGCGTCGTCCGAGCGCGGGCAGTAGTGGAAGTCGATGCCTTCCTCGTCGACGAGCGCGCGCCGGACGGCTTCCGCGACGATCGTCTGGTCGTCGACCAGCAGCACCATGGCCGGCACGTCGGCGCTCGGCGTGGTTGGGCTGCCCGGCGGGCGGGTCAGGTCGCTAGTCATGTTCGATGCGGTGTGTTGCGAGGGCAGGCATGGGTGTTGCGCGGGTTCATCGGGCTCAGATCCGGGCGAGCGCCGCCAGCTCGCCCGCGATGCGGCCGAGCGGCAGGATCGCGCGCGCCGCGCCGAGCGTCGCGGCCGCCTTCGGCATGCCGTATACCGCGCTGGTCGCCTCGTCCTGCGCGATCGTATGGTAGCCCTTCATCCGCAGCGCCTTCAGGCCGATCGCGCCGTCGCGTCCCATTCCCGTGAGCAGCACGCCGATCACGCGGCCGGACCAGTGCTCGGTCAGGCTGTTGAAGAACACGTCGACCGACGGACGATACGGCGTCGCGGCCGGCTCGCGCGTGTATTCGAGCGTGCCGGCGCGGGTGATGCGCAGGTGGTCGTCGGTCGCGGCGAGCAGCGCGACGCCCGGTTGCGGGCGGTCGCCTTCGCGCGCGACGCGCACGGTGAGCGGCGTCTGGCCGTCGAGCCATTGCGCCATGCCTTCCGCGAACGCGCGGTCCACGTGCTGCACGATCACGATCGGCGCGTTGAAATCCGCCGGCAGGCCGCCGAGGATCGATGCGAGCGCGCCCGGGCCGCCGGCCGACGCACCGATCGCGATCAGCGGACCGCCGCCGGCGCGCGCGGCCGTACCGGCGAGGCGCGTGCCGTCCGGCGCGTCGAGCAGCCGGCCGATCTGATCGATCTTCGCGAGCAGGAGTGCCGTCGTGTCGCCGGCCGCGCCGGCGCCGAGCCGCGGCGTATCGACCGCGTCGAGCGCGCCGGCGCCCATCGCCTCGAACACGCGCCACGCATTCGCGCCGATGCAGCTCGTCACGATCAGGATCGCGCACGGTCGTTCGGATCGCATGATCCGCCGCGTCGCTTCGATCCCGTCGAACTTCGGCATGATCAGGTCCATCAGCACGACGTCGGGCGGCTGCGCGGCGCACAGTTCGACGGCCTGCGCGCCGTCGGTCGCGACCCACAGCACGCGGTGCTCGGGTCGTCGCGCGATCGCGCGGCGCATCGCCTCGACGGCAAGCGGGAGGTCGTTGACGATGCCGATGTTCACAAGCGGAATGCTCCGGTCGGTTCGTAGTGTTGGAGATGGGCCGGGTTCATGGAAAGCATGGCCTGTCCGGCGCCGCCGAACGGCATCGGCGGGCGGACGGCACGGAATTCTTTTCGGTTGGCGACGCCCGCATGCTGTCATGCGGCGCGAGCGGCGGCAATCGAAAAATTCGCGCATGGCGCCGTTTCAGTGTTTTTGCTCTATGACGGTGCGGTGTTTTCCGGCGCCTGAGGGCGGCGGCCCGGTGCCGGCCGTGCATGTCGGGGCGACGGATCGTGCCGACGCGCCGTGCGGAAGCCGGCATGTTACCGTGCCGGCGTCGACAAAAAAGAAAGAGGAGAGCCTGATGACCGTGCCCGATACCGTACTCGTCAGCCGCGACCCGTACGCACCGATCGTCATCGAGCGGGCCGGCCGGTTGCTGTACCGGATCTTCATCGAGAGCGGACATGCGTCGTTCTGCCGCGATTTTCCGGTCGAGCCGGACGCGGTGCGCGTGCTGCGCGACGACGCCGAGCGCTACTATTTCCTGTTCGCGGCACTTCACCATCCGTACCAGCTGAGCGCGACGAACCTGTCCGACGCGGAGCGCGCGCGCTATTTCAGCACCATCCTGTTTGCCGGCCGCGACGAGGTCGAAGCCTTCATGACGGAACTGGACCGCGCCAGTCACGGCGCGCTCGCCAACCTGCTGAGGATCTTCACGCAAGCCGACTACCGGCAACTGCGCGCGGGCCGGTGGTTCGGCATGGGCGCGGGCACGCCGGCCGCGTAGCGGGCCGGATCGGCCACACCGGGCTGCCGGCCGCACGAGCCGATGCGCGGCCGCGCCGTCAATGGCTGCGCGCGTAGCCCTGGATCAGCGCGCGCATCATCCCCTCGACCGTCGCGTCGCGCAGGTCGCTTTCCTGCTCGGCTTCCTCGACGAGCGCGGCATAGGCCGTCGCGAGCGTCACGCGGTCGACTTCGTGGCGTTGCTCCATCAGCGTCACCATCCCGTCCTTCGCCAGATGAGCGGAGAACGCGCGGCTGCCGATGGTCTGGAATACGTCAATCATGGCGGCTCTCCCGTCCGTTGCCGATGCTTTCCAGTTTAGTCGGCGGCCATGGGCTCCGCCACGCGCGCCGGCCGCCCGATTCCTCCGATGAAATACCGCCGACACAGGGTGCGTGCACGGTGTTCGCCGGTTTCAACGTTTACCCGAATCTGTAATTTGTCGACTTTTTATCGATAAAGTCTCGTGTTAGATTGCGCCGTCCGAGCCCGGTCGAAACCGGGCGGGCAGCGCGTTGCCTGGGTGCCGCGCATCCGACACAAGGAGGGGAAATGCTGGTGCTGATTGGGGTGCCGATCGTGGTGATCGGTTTCGCGCTGCGCTTCAACGCGCTGCTGGTGGTCACGATCGCGGGGCTCGCGACCGGGCTGGCGGGCGGCCTGAATCTGGTCGACATCGTCAGCGCATTCGGCAAGGCGTTCACCGAAAACCGCTACATGGGGCTGATCTGGCTGACGCTGCCGGTGATCGCGCTGCTCGAGCGCAACGGGCTCAAGGAGCAGGCGCGGCAGATGATCTCGCGCGTGCAGGCGGCGACCACGGGCCGCGTGCTGATGCTGTACTTCGTGCTGCGCCAGGCCACGGCCGCGCTCGGCCTCACGTCGCTCGGCGGCCATGCGCAGATGGTGCGGCCGCTGATCGCGCCGATGGCCGAAGCCGCCGCCGTCAACCGGCACGGCGAGCTGCCCGACGCGGTGCGCCAGCAGATCCGCGCGCATGCGTCGGGCGCCGACAACGTCGCCGTGTTCTTCGGCGAGGACATCTTCATCGCGATCCAGTCGATCCTGCTGATCAAGGGCTTTCTCGAGCAGAACGGCATCGCGATCGAGCCGCTGCACCTGTCGGTATGGGCGATCCCGACCGCGATCGCCGCGCTGCTGATCCATTGCACGCGCCTCGCGCTGCTCGACCGCCGGCTGACGCGCGGCTTCGGCCTGGTGAAGCAGGAGGGCGCGCGATGATCGGCCTCGAATCGCTGTACACGCTCGCGGGGCTGATGTTCGCCGCGTTCGCGTACTTCAACCTGACGGATCGCACGAACCCGCGCCGCGTCGTCAATTTCGCGTTCTGGGCGATCTACGCGGTCACGTTCCTGCTCGGCGCGCGGCTGCCGCACTTCGTGACGGGCTGCCTCGCGATCGCGCTGGCGGTGATCGCCGGCTCCGGCAAGCTCGGGCGCGGCAAGTCCGACGAAGCCGGCGACGCGGCGGCCGCGCGGCGCGAGACGCTCGCGCGGCGTTTCGGCAACCGGCTGTTCCTGCCCGCGCTGCTGATTCCGGTCGTCACGCTGATCGGCACGTTCGCGCTGAAGCTCGTGCCGTTCGTCGAACCGAAGAGCGTGACGCTGATTTCGCTCGTGCTCGGCACGATCGTCGCGTTCGTCGTCGCGCTCGCGATGCTGCGCGATTCGCCCGTGCATGCGCTGAAGGAAGCGCGTCATACGATGGACGCGGTCGGCTGGGCCGCGATCCTGCCGCAGATGCTCGCGGCGCTCGGCGCGCTGTTCGCGGTCGCGGGCGTCGGCGGCGTGGTGTCGGGGCTCGTGAAGGACTGGGTGCCGATCGATTCGCCGTTCGCGGTGGTGGCGGCCTACACGGTCGGCATGGCGCTGTTCACGATGATCATGGGCAACGGCTTTGCCGCGTTCCCGGTGATGACGGCCGGCATCGGCCTGCCGTTGATCGTCCACCAGTTCCACGGCAACCCGGCGATCGTCGGCGCGATCGGGATGCTGAGCGGTTTCTGCGGTACGCTGATGACGCCGATGGCCGCGAACTTCAACATCGTGCCGGCGGCGCTGCTCGAACTGAAGGACAAGAACGGCGTGATCAAGGCGCAGTGGCCGACCGCCGTGCTGCTGCTCGCCGTGAACACGCTGCTGATGTATGCGTTCGCATTCCGCTTCTGATTCGATGGACGAGACCCTCATGACCGACCGACTCACCCCCGAACTCGCGTCGAAATTCGCGTCACTCGCGCTCGCGCACCTGACCCGCGAATATCCGAACAAGCTCACGCATGCGCTCGCAGGCCCGCACGACGTGCAGGCGCCGCGCGCGCTGCACCCGATCTTCTACGGCAGCTACGATTGGCATTCGTGCGTGCACGGCTACTGGCTCGTGCTGCGCGTGCTCGAACGCTATCCGGCGTTGCCGGAGGCCGAGCGCATCGTCGCGACCGTCGATGCGCATTTCACCGACGCGAACGTCGCCGGCGAGCGCGCGTATCTCGCGCTGCCGCACAACAGCGGCTTCGAGCGGCCGTACGGCTGGGCGTGGCTGCTCGCGCTGTCGGCGCAGCTCGAGCGGCTCGCGCTGAAGGGCGCGCTGCCGCAGGCCGCGCGCTGGGCGAAGACGATCGCGCCGCTCACCGACCTGTTCGTGTCGCGCTTCGAGACCTTCCTGCCGAAGGCGACCTATCCGCTGCGCGTGGGCACGCACTTCAACACCGCGTTCGCGCTGGCGCTCACGCTCGACTTCGCGCGCGACACGCAGCGCGACGGGCTCGCGGCGATGATCGTCGATACCGCGAAACGCTGGCACCTGAACGACGTCGCGTGCCAGGCGTGGGAGCCGTCGGGCGACGAATTCCTGTCGCCCGCGCTGATGGAGGCCGAGCTGATGCGGCGCGTGCTGCCGGCCGCCGAATTCGACGGCTGGTTCGCGCGCTTCCTGCCCGATCTCGCGCGCGGCGAGCCGGCGACGCTGTTCGAGCCGGCGACGGTCAGCGACCGCAGCGACGGCAAGATCGCGCACCTCGACGGGCTGAACCTGAGCCGCGCGTGGTGCCAGCGCGCGCTGGCCGGCGCGCTGCCGGAGGGCGATGCGCGGCGCGTGAAGCTGCTCGACGCGGCCGACCGGCATCTCGCGAGCGCGCTCGCGCACGTGGCCGGCGACTACATGGGCGAGCACTGGCTCGCGACGTTCGCATTGCTCGCGCTGGACGCGTAGCGCGCGAAACCCCGCCGGCGGCAAGGTCTTCGGCGCGCGGCTATACTCGCCGCTCGGGCCGATTTGCGCAGCATGCGTTGCGCGAATCGGCTCTCCGCCAGTTCGCCGCCTCGCCATGGACAAGCTCATTTCCTACGTCGCCGCGATCCACGGGCTCGCGGGCCCGGTGTCGATCGTGTCGCATGTCACGTCGCACGACCGCTGGACCGACGACGACGTCGAGGTCACGCGCGACGAAACCGAATACCGCTTCGACAACGGCGCGATCGTGCGCCGCTCGGTCGAGCAGGACCGCGCGCCATCCGATCTGCTGTGCGCCGAATGCTGGATCGACTACGACGTGCTCCACCATCCCGATGCGCAACCGATCAGCCCGTCGCGGCTGACGTTCGACAACGCGTGCCGCGAAACCTTCTGGCTGCGCTACCACCTCGCGTGAACGGGTGTCCGGCCGACACCGGCGCTTCGCGCATCGACGAAGCGATCCGGATGTCGAACGGCACCGGCCATGCGCTGTCGTTGGTGTGCACGAACCGCTTCCACCACATCACGCGCTTCGTCACCGAGCTGGAAGTCGGCAGCATGAACGTGCGCGACGTGCCGGGCTCGCGGCTCGAACCGACACCGTTCGGCGGCGTGAAGGATTCGGGGCTCGGGTACGAGGAAGGCGTGCAGGAAGCGATGAAGCGCTTCACGAACGTGAAGACGCATTCGCTGCCGCGGTGAGCAGGGCGGGGCAGGGCGCATCGCGCCCGCCCGCCTGCGGCGTCATTGATAGAAGTTGAGCGTGACCATCGCCGAGCGGCCCGGCGCCCACGTCGCGTAGATCGGGTACGCGCTCGCGTAATACTTCTTGTCGAACAGGTTCTGCACGTTCAGCTGCACGTCCATCGTCTTGTTCACGCGCCACGTCGCGGCCGCGTCGAAGCGCGCATAGCCGGGCGTCCACTTCTTCACGGTCGGCGACACCGATGCATAGGTCTTGCTCATCACCGTCGCGCCCGCGCCGAGCGTCAGCTTCGGCATCACGTCGTAGCTCGTCCACAGCGTGAAGCTGTGCTTCGGCACCATCACCATCGGCAGGCCCGAGCCGCCCGGATTGCCGGGGCCCGCATCGACCGTCACCGCATTCAGGTACGTGTAGCCGCCGAACACGTGCCACTTGTCGGTCACGTTGCCGGCGAAACCCAGCTCGGCGCCGCGCACGCGCTGCTTGCCCGCGTTGATCGTGTGGCCGAGGCCGTCGCTGACCTGCGCGTTGGTCTTCTCGGTGTCGAACAGCGCGGACGTCAGCGACAGTTGCTGGTCGATCACGTCCCACTTCGCGCCGACCTCGATGTTGCGCGTGCGCTCGGGCGACAGGTTCTGGTTGTTCGCGGTGATCTGGTCGGTGCCGCCGCCGAGGCCGCCGTTCGAACCGGGCGGGTTCGACGACGTGCCGTACGACGCATACAGGCTCACGGTGCGCACCGGCTTGTACACGAGGCCGAACTGGTAGCTGAACAGGTTCGACGTGTTCGACAGGTCGGCGGCGCCGGCCTGTTTCGCGGTCAGGTCGTAGCGGTCGAAGCGCAGCCCCGCGTTGAACAGCCACTGCTCGGTCAGCTTCACCGTATCGAACAGGTACGCCGACGCGGTGGTCGTGCGCGTGTTGGTGGTCGCGCCGGGGAAACCCTTGTCGCCGTTCAGCACGATGTTGCCGGTCCACGGCATGTTCGGGTTCCAGCCGCCGGAAATCGGCGCGCAGAACGCGGGCGACGTGACGCAAATATCGCCGGTGCGCAGGTTCGTGCCCGATGCATCCGTGACGAGGTAGCCCTCGTAGCGGTTCTGCTCCTGGCTGAATTCCACGCCGGCGGTCATCGTATGCTGCATGCCGAACAGGTTGGCGCGGCCGGTGATCTCGGTCTGGTTCGCGATGCCGTTCGTCGCGTACTTGCCGCTCTTGGCCTGCATGCCGAGCCGGTCCGGATACCGGGTCGAGATCTGCGGATTCGTCGCCACGTAATCGAGCGTCGTGCGCCCGAACATCGTCGTGTTCTTCAGTTTCCAGTCGTCGTTGAGCTTGTGCTCGACGCGTACTTCGCCGGTGTCGGTCTGCCCGTAGCGGTAATCGCGCGTGTTCAGCCCGAAGAACTGACCGCGGTCGGTCGGCACCGGCGTGCCGCCCGACGCGCGGAACGGCACGCTGAAGTCCGGCATGTCGTACGCGTTCATGTGGTAGTAGCTGACCGTGACCGTGGTCGGCGTGTTCAGCCCGAACACGATCGATGGCGCGACGCCCCAGCGCTTGTTGTACACGTCGTTGCGGCCGGCCTGGTTCGCGTCGTGACCCATCACGTTTAGCCGCACGGCCGTCGTGTCGTTGATCTTGCGGTTCGCGTCGACCGTCGCGCGCTTGTAGCCGTCGGTGCCGAAGCCGATGCTGCTGTTGATGAAATTGTCGTTCTTCGGCGTCTTCGTGACGATGTCGACGCTGCCGCCCACCGAGCCGCGGCCCGCATAGACCGAATCGGGGCCCTTGATCACGCTGATCTGCTCGACCGCGAACGTCTCGCGGTTCTGCAGCCCGGAGTCGCGCATCCCGTCGACGAAGATCGAGTTGCGCGATTCGAAGCCGCGGATCACCGGGCGGTCGGCCGACGGGTTCGCGGCCGCGTCGCCGCCGAGGAACGTGATGCCGGGCACCGAGCGCAGTGCGTCCGCGAACGACGTGACGTTCTTTTCCTTGATCAGCTGCTCGGGGATCACCGTGACCGAGCGCGGCGTATCGAGCAGCGGCGCGGTGAACTTGTACGACGGCGAGCGCTTCACCTGCATGTCCGACAGCGCGGACGACTGGACCGCGATCGTCGGCAGCGTCGCCGGTGCGTCGGCGGCCGGCGCGGGCCGGTCGGCGGCAGGGGCGGGAACGGTAGCGGGTGCGGTTGCGGCGGAAGCGAGCAGCGGTGTCAGGAAAACGGAGCAGGTCAGCGCCGACACGAGGGCACGAGGCCTCGTCTTGAACTGGGCGGGCATATCGGGAAGCAGCGGAAGGTTCGGTGATCGGGTGCGTTTTCTCGATGTGGGCCGCACGGGCCGAAACATCGGAAGATGTCAATGTAAATGCGTATGATTCGCGTTTGCGGTCGCAATTGTACGGATTGGCATCAAATATGTAAACGATCGAAGGGTTGTTGTACGTATCCGGTCAGGCTTTCGTGGGGGCGCGATCACCTTTGCGTCGCGTGCAACACCGCTTTCCATCGTCGGGACGGCGCGCGGCGGCAGCGACTCGCTACACTGCCGTACCGGTTGGACGGGCCCCGGCAATCAGGCCCCGAGCAAGGAGACAAGACACGATGGAGACCCCACGCGCAGCGGTTGTCACATACCGCGGCAACGCGATCGAGAACACGCACGTCGCCCATGTGGCGGTGGTCGATGCACGCGGCAGGCTGCTGGCCCGATTCGGCGATCCGTTCCGGATGACGCTGGCGCGGTCGGCCGCCAAGCCGGCGCAGGCGCTGTCGGTGATCGAGACGGGCGCGCCGGAGCGCTTCGGTTTCGACGATGCGGACATCGCGCTGATGTGCGCGTCGCACAGCAGCGAGGAGCGTCACATCGAACGGACGCGGGCGATGCTCGCGAAGGTGGCCGCGCACGAATCGGACCTGCGTTGCGGCGGCCATCCGCCGCTGTCCGAGGCGGTGTACCGATCGTGGATCAAGCGCGACTACACGCCGACCGGCGTGTGCAGCAACTGTTCGGGCAAGCATGTCGGGATGCTGGCGGGCGCGCGGGCGATCGGCGCGCCGATCGCCGACTACCATCTGCCCGACCATCCGATGCAGGTGCGCGTGAAGCATGGGGTGGCCGATGCATGCGGGTTGCGCGACGACGAGGTCGACTGGGGCATCGACGGGTGCAACCTGCCGACGCCGGCGTTCCCGCTGGATCGCCTCGCGCGTCTTTACGCGTCGCTGGCCGACGGTGCGGACGCGGTGGAAGCGGGCGGCGGCGCGCTCACCGATCGGGTCCGCGCGCTGGCGCGTATCCATCGTGCGATGACGGCCTATCCGGAACTCGTCGCGGGCGACGGGCGCTATTGCACGGTGCTGATGAACGCGTTCGACGGGCAGGTGGTCGGCAAGCTCGGCGCCGATGCGTGCTATGGGATCGGCGTGCGCGCCTCGGAACGCACGCGGCAGCTCGGCGCGGATGGCGCGCTCGGCATCTCGGTGAAGATCGAGGACGGCAATCTCGACGTGCTCTACATGGTCGTCAGCGAAATCCTCGAGCGGCTGCGGATCGGCACGGACGCGCAGCGCGCGCAACTGGCCGGCTTCCACCGGCCGCGGATGCTCAACACGCAGGGCGTCGAGTTCGGGCACGCCACGTTCCCGTTCGAATTGCAGGCGGTCTGAGCGGCGCGGATGCGCCGCTGCCGACGGCCCGCGACCCGGGCCGTGCGCGGCGGCGGGCACATGCCTGCCGGCCGGCGCCGACGTGAACGCGGGCGCGGGCGCTACGTGCGCGCGCCGCGAATCTTCGCCAGCTCCAGCGCCGACAGCTCGCCGATCTGCGCGAGGTGTTCCGCGAGAAAGTCCTTCAGCACGCGCAGCTTCGCCGAGCTGCGCCGGTTCGCCAGATACGCGATGTAGATGTATTCGCCGGTCAGCCGGTTCTGCAGCCGGTAGCGCGGCAGCACGGCTTCGAGCCGGCCGCTCGCGAGCAGGTCGCGCACCAGCCAGATCTCGAACTCCGCGATGCCGAGCCCCGCGCAGGTCGCTTCGAGCAGCAACTCGGAATGATCGGTGACGAGATTGCCGGCCGGCAGCACGCTGTGCCGGGCGTTGCCGTTCACGAAATCCCAGCGCGGATCGCCTTCCGGATGCACGTAACGCAGGCAGTTGTGGTGCTTCAGGTCGTCCGGTGACGCCGGGCGGCCGCAGCGGTCGAGATAGCCGGGTGTCGCGCACAGGATGCTGTCGTTGCGCGACAGCCGGTGGACGACCAGGTTGTCCAGGTAATTCTCGCCTTCGTGAATGTCGAGATCGTAGCCGCCGGCCACGAGGTCGTTGTGGTTGTCGGTGAGCCGCACGTCGAGCTGGATGGTCGGATAGCGCGCGAGAAACGGCGCGACCAGCGGCGCGAGATGGCGGCGGCCGAACGCGACCGGCGCGGTGAGCTTCAGCGGGCCGCTCGGCTGCGCATTCAGCTCGGCGACGACGCGCAGCGTGTCGTCGAGATCGGCGATCAGCGTGACCGCGCGTTCCAGGTAGATATGGCCGGCCTCGGTGAGCGTCACGCTGTGCGTCGAACGATGCAGTAGCGCGACGCCGAGTGCGTCCTCGATCGCCGTCACCTTGCGCGCGACGGTCGACGTCGACACGTGCATCTCCTTCGCGACCGCCGAAAAACTCCCCGTTTCGACCACTCTCACGAACGCACGCATCGCGCCCAGGTGATCGATGCCGGTTTCTCTCGCGCCTTTTTTCATTCGCTTCTCGCTGTTGCGTCCCACGCAAAACCGCTTTCGATAATACAGAAGCGAGCTTGTTTTTGCAAAGGCATAGAATGCGAACCCGTCGCGTCGGGAAGCGGCGGACGACGAGCGGCACGAGACACTCAGGAGGGCACGATGACAGAAAGCGGCTTCCGCGTCGAAGCGGATCTTTTAGGTAAACGAAGTATCCCGGCGGACGCCTATTACGGTGTCCATACGCTGCGCGCGAAAGAGAATTTCGACATCACGGGCCGCACCATTGCTTCGCTGCCGTACCTCGTGCTGGCGCTCGCGGCCGTGAAGGAAGCGGCGGCCGACGCCAACTGCGAGCTCGGGCTGCTGCCGCGGCCGTATCGCGATGCGATCGCCGCCGCGTGCGTCGAGATTCGCGAGGGGCGCCTGCACGACCAGTTCGTCGTCGACGTCATCCAGGGCGGCGCCGGCACGTCGACCAACATGAATGCGAACGAGGTGATCTGCAACCGCGCGCTCGAAATCATGGGGCACGCGCGCGGGCAGTACGAATACCTGCACCCGAACGAGCACGTCAATCTCGCGCAGAGCACCAACGACGTCTATCCGACCGCGATCCGTGTCGCGACGTGCTTCGCGGTCGAGCACCTGCTCGAGGCGATGGCGCGGCTGCGCGATGCGTTCGCCGAGCGCGCCGACGCGTTCGCCGGGCTGCTGAAGCTCGGCCGCACGCAGTTGCAGGACGCGGTGCCGATGACGCTCGGCCAGGAATTCTCGACCTACGCTGTGATGCTGACGGAAGACATCGCGCGGCTGCAGGAAGCCGGCTGGCTGATTCGCGAGATCAACCTCGGTGCGACCGCGATCGGCACGGGGATCACCGCGCATCCGCAGTATGCGGAGAAGGCGCTGGCCGCGCTGCGGCGCATCACCGGGCTCGACCTGAGCACCGCGCCGAACCTGATCGAGGCGACGCAGGATTGCGGCGCGTTCGTGCAGGTGTCGGGCGTGCTCAAGCGGATCGCCGTCAAGCTGTCGAAGATCTGCAACGACCTGCGGCTGCTGTCGAGCGGCCCGCGCGCCGGCTTCGGCGAGATCAACCTGCCGCCGGTTCAGGCCGGCTCGTCGATCATGCCCGGCAAGGTGAATCCGGTGATCCCGGAAGTCGTCAACCAGGTCGCGTTCGAGGTGTTCGGCAACGATCTGACCGTGACCTTCGCGGCCGAGGCCGGACAGCTTCAGCTCAACGCGTTCGAGCCGGTGATCGCGAGCGCGCTGTTCCGCAGCTTCAGCCATTTGACGGCCGCATGCACGACGCTGGCGGAGCGCTGCGTGAGCGGGATCACCGCGAATCCCGAGCGGCTGCGCGAAACGATGGAGCGCTCGGTTGCGCTCGCTACCGCGCTGAACCCGTACATCGGCTACAAGCGTGCGACGGCCGTCGCCGCCGAAGCGCACGCCACCGGCAAATCGATCCGCGAGGTCGTGCTGGAACACGCGCTGATGACCCCCGCGCAACTCGACGAGGCGCTGCAACCCGAAGCCCTGATCCGGCCGCGCGTGCTTTGACGCCGGCCGGCGCACGGCCGTACCGAAAGCGCCCCTGAGCGGGGCGCGACACACCAAGAAACAACGGAGACTCTCGATGAAACACACCAGCGAGCGCCCGGCCGATGCGGCCGGCGGCGCGGATTCCCGCCATGCCGATCCCGATGCGATGTTCGCGTCGCACGAAGCCGGCTATGCGAAGCAGTTGAAGCCGCGGCACGTGCAGATGATCGCAATGGGCGGCGCGATCGGCACGGGCCTTTTTCTCGGCGCGGGCGGGCGCCTGCAAAGCGCGGGGCCGGCGCTGGCGCTCGTGTATCTCGTGTGCGGCGTGTTCGCGTTCCTGATCATGCGCGCGCTCGGCGAGCTCGTGATGCACCGGCCGACCAGCGGCAGCTTCGTGTCGTATGCGCGCGAATTCATGGGCGAGCGCGCCTCGTTCGTCGCGGGCTGGATGTACTACCTGAACTGGGCGACGACCGGCATCGTCGACATCACCGCGGTCGCGATCTACATGAAGTACTGGGCCGTATTCACCGACGTGCCGCAATGGGTGTTCGCGCTCGGCGCGCTCGGGATCGTGTCGGTGATGAACATGATCGGCGTGAAGGTGTTCGGCGAGATGGAATTCTGGTTCTCGCTCGTCAAGGTCGGCACGCTCGCGGTGTTTCTCGCGGTCGGCGCCGTGTTCCTCGCGAGCGGCCATCCGGTCGCCGGCCAGGCGACGGGGCTTCACCTGGTCGCCGACCATGGCGGGATCTTTCCGCACGGCATCCTGCCGGCCGTGCTGATCGTGCAGGGCGTCGTGTTCGCGTACGCGAGCATCGAGCTCGTCGGCGTCGCGGCGGGCGAGACCGCCGATGCGCGCAAGGTGCTGCCGAAGGCCATCAACAGCGTGATGTGGCGCATTGCGCTGTTCTACGTCGGCTCGGTCGTGCTGCTGACGATGCTGCTGCCGTGGACCGCGTACAGCTCGCACGAAAGCCCGTTCGTCACGTTCTTCAGCAAGCTCGGCGTGCCGTACGTCGGCACGGTGATGAACGTGGTGGTGCTGACGGCTGCGCTGTCGAGCCTGAACTCCGGCCTCTATTCGACCGGGCGCGTGCTGCGCTCGCTCGCGATGGGCGGCTCGGCGCCGCGTTTCGTGTCGCGGATGAACGCGCGCGGCGTGCCGTACGGCGGGATCCTGATCACGGTCGCGATCAATGCGATCGGCGTGCCGCTGAACTACATCGTCCCGGCGCAGGCGTTCGAGATCGTGCTGAACATGGCGTCGCTCGGGATCATCACGACGTGGGGTTTCATCGTGATGTGCCAGATCCTGTTCCGCCGCGCGGTCAATCGCGGCGAGATGAAGGCCGTGTCGTTCCGGATGCCCGGCGCGCCGTTCACGTCGTGGCTCACGCTCGCGTTCCTCGTCGCCGTGCTGGTGCTGATGGCGTTCGACTATCCGGGCGGCACGTGGACGATCGCGACGATTCCGGTCGTGGTGCTTGCGCTGGTGGTCGGCTGGAAGCTGACGAAGCGCGGTGCCTTGCGCGAGCAGGCGGTTGCCGCGCCCACAGCCGCGCACGTCGTTGCGGATCCCGCGCGGAACGCGTGACGGCATCCGCCGGGAACGCCGGTCCGTGCTCGGGCCGGCGTCCCCGGTGCGGTCAGTTCAACCCGGTGCGCTCGCCGACCCAGCGGCCGAAGTCGCCCGCCATTTCCGCCGTCAGTTCGTGGCCGGCCGCGTACAGCCGCGTATCGTGCGCGACGCCGAGCGCCGTGAGTTTCGCATCGGCCGTGTCGGCCCAGGCGACCGGCAGCTTGTCGTCGAAGCGGCCGTGGACGATCAACGCATGGAGCGGGCGAAGCGCATCGCGTGGCGCGATCAGCGGATCGATTTCCGGCAGGATGCGCCCGCACAGCACGGCGAACGCGCTGACGTCGTTCGGCGAAGTCAGCGCGACGCCGGCGCTCATGATGCCGCCCTGGCTGAAGCCGGCGATCACGGTCGGCAACGCGGCATCCGCGCCATCCCGCGCACGGAAGGCGCGCAACAGCGTGATCAGTTGCATACGGCTGGCGTCGGCGCGGGCCGCATCGATTTCGGGGCCATTCGGGCCGAAGCGCACCGGAAACCACGCGTGCTGATTGGGGCCGAACGTCAGCGGCCCGCGCAGGAACGCGATTTCGATGCGCGGATCGATCACGCTGGCCACGTTCAGCAGGTTGGTTTCGTTGCCGCCGACGCCGTGCAGCAGCAACAGGCGCGCGGCGGGGCGGCCGGCAGCCGGGCGCAGCCGGTACTGGAGGCCCGAATCGGGGTCGGTGGTCAGCGGCAGGACGTCGGTCATCGCGTGAGTCCGGAAAGGGGAACGATGCGACAGTCTAGAGCGGCCGGCGCGGTGAGGGAATCACCGGGATGGCGATTGATTGTTTCCTGTTGGGAATGAATCGGGCCGAGGTTCGTGTTGCCGGCGGATCGTCGGCAGTGCGGCATCCGGTACGGGCCGTAGCGGGAAATCGTGCCCGATAACGGACCGGAAACAGGCCGATCGGATGGCTCGTCGTACTCAAGCACAGATGGAATAGATACATTCTGTAGATACGCGGGGGTATGGCGATGGGCACTGCCAAAATCTTCAAGCATGGCGGCTCGCAGGCCGTCCGGCTGCCGAGGGATTTCCGTTTCGACACGGCCGAGGTTCGGATTCGGCGCCACGGCGCGTCGGTCGTGCTCGAACCGGTGCCGCATGACTGGGCATGGCTGACGCCGCTGATCGGCCCGGTCGATGCGGACTTCGAGGCGGCCGCGGCAACGCAGCCGTTCGCGCAGGAGCGCACGAGTCTGGATGTGTTCGAATGAAATTCCTGCTGGATACCCACGCGGTGATTGCCGTTCTCAAAGGTGGGCCGCCTGCGTTCGTACCAGCCGGCTGATTTCGGGATGCCGGCGATCGTCGCGCACCAACTCTATTTCGGCGCGTACAAGAGCCAGCGAGCGGCTGCGAATGTCGCGCGTGTCGAGGCGCTTCAGTTCGAGGTCGTGTCCTTCGATGTCGAGGATGCTCAGCATGCCGGCGAGATTCGTGCGCACCTGATGGCGGCCGGTACGCCGATCGGTCCATACGATGCCTTGATAGCCGGGCAGGCACGCGCCCGGCATCTGGTGCTCGTCACGCACAACGTTCGCGAATTCGAGCGGGTACCGCGACTGCAATTCGAAGACTGGCTTGCCGGGCCGTGCGAACATTGAACGGCCGATCGTGGCGGTTCGACATTCACGAACCTGCGGCGCGAACGCGGCTTCGATTGCAAGAGCTGCCAAAACAAACAGGCTCGTAAATAATACGCAAACGTTTTACCGGCATTCAATAAAATCGATTTTGCGGATCATGAATAAAACAATGAATATCCGCCACTTCAAAAATTCGGCAAATCATGCAGCCATACCTGCATTGGCGGCGCGAAGTTAACGGCCAATCCGGAAAAAACTTTAGGCTTTTCCCGACGCAATTATTCATTGCAATTTCCTCAATGAACGATTGATTTACGGTCATCGGACAGTCATACACCATCCCCGATAATTCGGCGCTCACATTCTTTCAATAGACCAAAGGGCGATCGAAGCCGGATCGCTGCGGGGAGCTGGCCTCATGACCATCCGTCATCGCATTACGCTGCTAGTCGTCCTGACGTTCTTCGCGCTGTCCGCGATCGGCATCTATGCCGTGTACCAGACACGCAAGAGCGCGTCCGAGGTGCGTCAGGTCACCCAGGGCATCGTGCCGAGCGCGCTCGCGTCGGCCGATCTCGTCGCCGACGTGAAGAACATTCAGATCGCGACGATGACGCTCGTCTACGCGCCCGACGCGAACACGGCCGCGCAGGCGCGCGACGAGCTGAAGGCGAAGCAGGCCGCGCTGCGCGCCGCACTCGACGTGCAGGCGAAATCGGCGGTCGGCCATGCGCAGGAGGGCCTCGTCGCGCAGGCGAAGGACAGCGCCGCGAACTATTTCGCGGCGATCGACGACACCGTGAAGATGAAGGCGGACGGCAAGGCCGAGATGGCGCAGGCCTACCTGTTCGCGAACGTCGCGCAGTATCGCGACGAACTCGAGAGCATCGTCGGCACGCTGCGCGTCGAGAAGAACCGCCAGAAGGACGACGCGATCAGCGCGCTGAACGGGATGCTCGCGACGACGGCGACCGCGATCGCGGGCGTCGCCGGCACGGTGATCGTGCTGCTGACCGCGCTCGGCTTCGTGCTGTATCGCCAGATCACGCGCCCGCTGATCGGGATGCAGACGGCGATGAGCGAGATCGCGACGAGCCAGGATTTCACGCGCCGCGTGCCGGTGGGCCGGATGGACGAGATCGGCCATTCGATCGTCGCGTTCAACGGGATGATCGAGAAGATCCAGGAGAACGCCGCGCAACTCAAGCAGAAGACGGCCGACATCCAGGCGATGCTGCAGAACATGCAGCAGGGGATCCTGACCGTCGTCGAAGGCGGCGTCGTGCATGCGGAATATTCGGCGTACCTCGAAACCATCTTCGAGACGAACGACATCGCCGGGCGCGACCTGATGGCGCTCGTGTTCGACGATTCGGCGATCGGCGCCGACGCGCGTTCGCAGGTCGATGCGGCCGTGCATGCGTGCCTCGGCGAGGACAGCATGAACTTCGAGTTCAACGAACACCTGCTCGTCAACGAAGTCGCGAAGCGCATGCCGGACGGCCGCGAGAAGTGGCTCGACCTGAGCTGGTCGGCGATCACCGACGAGACCGACACGGTCGTGCGGCTGATGCTGTGCGTGCGCGACGTGACCGAGATCCGCGAGTTGACCGCGCAGGCGGGCGAGCAGCAGCGCCGCCTCGAGATGATCGGCGAGATCCTGTCGATCAGCCAGGACAAGTTCCACGACTTCGTGCACAGCGCGAAGGGCTTCCTGAGCGAGAACGAGCGGATGATCCGCCAGCACGAGCGCGCCGATCATTCGATCGTCGCCGCGCTGTTCCGCAACATGCACACGATCAAGGGCAACGCGCGCACGTACAGCCTGCAGCACCTGACGAACATCGTTCACGAGGCCGAGCAGGCCTACGAATCGCTGCGCCGCGCGGACGGCGGCCCCGAGTGGAACCGCGACGCGCTGATGGACGACCTCGCGCGCGTGCGCGATGCCGTCGAACACTACGCGACGATCAACGCGGTCACGCTCGGCCGCAGCGGTGACCCGGCGCAGGGCGGCGCCGAGTTCCTGATGGTCGAACGCGCGCACATCAGCGAAAGCCTGCGCGTGCTCGACGGCGCCGATCCGGCGAACGTGGCCGACTGGCACGCGGCACGCGATGCCGTGCGCCGCATGCTGAGCCAGCTCGGCACGCAGGGCATCGGCGACGCGCTCGGCGGCGTGATCGAGTCGCTGCCGTCGCTCGCGGCCGAACTCGGCAAGCCGGCGCCCGTCGTGCATGTCGACAGCCACGGCCAGCGCGTGCGCAGCGAGATCGCCGCGACGCTGAAGAACGTGTTCATGCACCTGCTGCGCAACGCGATCGATCACGGCATCGAATCGTCGGAGGAGCGGCGCGCGGCCGGCAAGCCGGCGTCCGGCACGATCGACATCGCGGTCGGCGTGGGCGGCGGCGAGCTGTGGTTCGTGCTCGGCGACGACGGCCGCGGCCTCGCGCTCGACCGGATCCGCGGCATCGCGCGCGAGCGCGGCTGGATCAAGGCCGGCAACGAAGCGGCGCTGTCCGACGAGGATGTCGCCGAGCTGATCTTCCGGCCGGGCTTCTCGACCGCGCAGACGGTGACCGAGGTGTCGGGGCGCGGCGTCGGCATGGACGCGGTGCGCAACTTCCTGAAGCGCGACGGCGGCAATATCGCGCTGCGCTTCACCGACGATCGCGCCGGCGCGCCGTACCGCGCGTTCGAGACGATCGTGTCGCTGCCGGCGCGCTTCGCGGCCGACGGCGCCGCGCACGACGCGCCGCACGAGCAGCGGGCGCGCATCGCGGATATCGGCGCGGCGGAGTGACGACGTGATCGTGCAGGCGTGGATGATTCAGGCGGCCGTCGCGCTGGCGGGCGGTGCGGTCGTCGCGGTGACCGCGGCGATCGTGTTTCGCGTGATGCGCGGGCGGCTCGTCGCGGCGATGGAACATGACGCGGACACGTTGCGCGGCGCGCTCGATGCGGCCGAAGCGCGTGCGCAAGCCGCGGTGTCCGCGCACGCGGCGGCAGCCGACGCCTGGGCGCAACGCGAGGCGCAGCTCGAGGAAGCGCTGGCGCGCGAGGCGTCGGTGGCCGGCGCGCAGCGTGATGCGCGGCAGGCGCTGTTTGCCGAGCGCGCGGCGCTCGCGCAGCATGCGATGAAGATCGCCGACGAAGCCGCGCGCCTGCGCGGGCTCGCCGGCACGTTCGAGCGCTGGCACGAGCAGATGATCTCGCTGACCACGCAGAACCACGACATGCGCGCGAAGAACCAGGAGCTGTCGGCGATCGTCGCGCACGTGTCGATCGTGTCGCTGAACGCGTCGATCGAGGCCGCGCGCGCGGGCTCGGCCGGACGCGGCTTCTCGATCGTCGCGAGCGAGGTGCGCGGGCTGGCCGCGCGTTCGCAGCAACTGTCGAACAGTTATCGCGACAGCCTGAACCGCAACGATCTCGTGACGGCCGCGACGTTCCAGGACATCCAGGCCGGCGGCAAGATGATCACGGCCGCGCTCGCGACCGTCGAGACGCTGGCGGGGCAGCTGCACGCGCGCATCGAAGGGGAGGCGGCGTGATCAGCGCGCAGGCCAGGGCCGGTTTCGAACGGATCTTTTTCGACGCGGCGCGCACGCGGCTCGCGTCCGGCGGCGCGTGCGACATCCGGCCGGCCGCCGGCCACGAGCACGACGAACACGACGGGCACGATCGCGTGCATGCGAGGTCGCGGTCGGCGCCGAAGGTGCCCGAGCATGTCGCGGTACTGACGATCTCGGCCTTGCATTTCCGCCTGCTGCTCGCGCTGCGCTTCAGCGACGACGACGCGACACGACGCCATTTCGCCGGCACGACGGCGGGCACGGGCAGCCAGCGGCCGCTGCCCGAAGCGTTCATGGAAGTCGCGAACCTGTGCTGCGGCGCGATCAACCAGGCGCTGACCGCGCCGTTCCCCGATCTCGGGATGTCGACGCCGTATTTGCTGAGCGGCGCGAGCATCGACTATCTGCCCGTGCTCGCACCCGATTACGTGGCCGCGTACGACCTCACGCTCGACGGCGACGTGCGGGTCGGCGCGACGCTGTGCGTGTGCGCGAACGCGCCGGTCGATTTCCAGGTGCCGGAAACGGCGGCGGTGGATACCGGCGGCGAGCTCGAACTGTTCTGACCGACCACGAGGAATCCGCGAGATGACCCAAGACCAACCCGTCAGCAAGGTGCTCGTGCTCGACGACAGCCGCGCGCACGCCGACGCGATCAAGCGCTTCTGCGGCGAGCACAACCTGGTCGGCCTGACCGTGCGGCGCAGCCGGCTGCTGAAGGTGCTGCGCTCGAACATCGACCTCGGCGCGATCCTGCTGGCCGAGGATTACGGCGGTTCGCCGGCCGAGAGCGCGATCATCGCCACGCAGATCGATGCGCTGCGGCCCGAACTGCCGATCATCCTGCGCCGCGAATCGCTCGCGTCGCGCGACGGACTGCCCGATGCGCTCGCGCGCGTGGCCTGCGCGGCCTACGTCGCGGACGACATGACGCCGCTCGAGCGCGCGATCGACGAATACCTGTTCGGCCGAGATTATCCGAACGCGCTCGTGCGCGGCATCTCGGAGATCACCGAGGCGCGCATCGACAGCCTGTTCCCGGGCATGGCGATCGAGCACGAAACGCCGTGCATCGTCCGCGACCAGATCATCTTCGGCGAGGTGTTCAGCCTGATCGCGCTCGAAAGCGCGTGGTGCCGCGGCTACATGCTGCTGCAGACGAGCGAGCAGCCGCTGCTCGACATGATCGGCGGCACGCGCGGCGAGGGTCGCGCGCCGGATTTCCGCGACGTGAACAGCGTGCTCGGCGAACTGACGAACCTCGTGTGGGGCGCGTTCAAGAACCGCTATCTCGGCGACGCCGAGGCACTGGCGCGCCATCCGGTGCAGGTGCCGCTCGTCGTCAACCACAAGCAGAAGTTCATCTCGTTCGGCGGCGACTGTCCGCAGCTTTGTTTCAAGTACCGGATGACCGATCCGCGATCGGGGCGCGCCGTCTGTCTCGACCAGCGCTTCGTGTTCAGCCTCAGCTGGTCGCCGGAGGATTTCCGCGAATCGGTGCAGGACGTCGGACCGATGGTCGAGTCGGGTGAACTCGAACTGTTTTGAAGTCAGCAACAACGAAGGAGGAATACGACATGGCAAAGATTCTGGTGGTCGACGATTCGGGCACGGTGCGCGACGAGGTCGCGGGTTTCCTGCGCAATCACGGGCTCGACGTCGCGACGGCCGTCGACGGCAAGGACGGGCTCGCGAAGCTCAAGGCGACGCCCGGCGTGCGCCTCGTGATCAGCGACGTGAACATGCCGAACATGGATGGCCTGACGATGGTCGAGAAGATCCGCGGCGAACTGGCGAACACGGCGGTCAACGTCGTGATGCTGACGACCGAAAGCAGCCCGGCGATGAAGGAGCGCGGCAAGGCGGCCGGCGTGAAGGGCTGGATCGTGAAGCCGTTCAAGGGCGACGCGGTGCTCGACGCGCTGAAGAAGCTCGCGGGCTGACGCACGGCCGGCCGCCGCGGGCCCGTGACCTTCGCGGTCAACGCTGCGGCTCGGGCCGCGCGGCCGCCGCGTTGCCTGCCGCAACCGGCGCGGGCGTTTGCCATTGCACGACGATCATCCCCGCGAAGATCAGCGCGACGCCCGCGATGCGGCCGGGCGTCGCCAGCCGCTGCGCGAGCCCCATCAGCCCGTAGTGGTCGATCAGCAGCGATGCGAGCATCTGCCCGGCGACGACGCAGACGATGAAGGTCGTCGCGCCGAGCCGCGGCGTCAGGATCAGCGCGAGCGTGATGTAGATCACGCCCGCGAGGCCGCCGAGCCACATCCACAGTGGGCGCTGCAGCGCGTCGCCGACGAGCGGTGCGTGCGCACGCGTCGCCAGCAGTACCGGCAGCACCGCGAGCAGGCTGACCGTCAGCGACGCGACGCTCGCCCACAGCGGGTGGCCGAGCGCACGCCCGAGCGCGGCGTTGCTGCCGCCCTGCAGCGGCACGAGCGCGCCGGCGACGAAAGCCGCGACGGCGAGCGGGAGCGTGGCGAAGGAAAGCGAAGTCGTCATCTTGGTCGGTCTTGAAAGGATGTCGAAAAGAGTGTCATCCATTAAGATGGTGAATGGAAATTCGTCTTTCGGATGTCATGTATTCGTGCAATGAATAATCTCGCCCGTATCGACCTGAACCTGCTCGTCACACTGCATGTGCTGCTGAGCGAACGTCACATCTCGCGCACGGCGCTCCGGCTGCACCGGAGCCAGCCGGCCGTGAGCCACGCGCTCGCGCGGCTGCGCGAGATCTTCGGCGATCCGCTGCTGGTGCGGCGCGCGGGCCGGCTCGAGCTGACCGCGCGCGCGAACGAACTGGTCGAGCCGCTGAACGACGTCCTCGGGCGGCTCGGCGCGCTGATCGAGCCGCCGGCGTTCGATCCGTCCGCGGCCACGCGCGTCTTTCGCATCGCGATGTCCGACTACGGTGCGCGGATCGTGCTGCCCGCGCTCGTGAAGACGTTGCGCGCCGACGCGCCGGGCATCGAGCTGATCGTGTCGCAGGGCACGCGCGAGGCGATGCGCATGCAGTTGATGGACGGCGAGGTCGATCTCGCGCTCGGCGTGCTGCCCGCATTGCAGCGCGACCTGCATGCCCAGCCGCTGTTCGTGGAGTCGTTCGCATGCGTGGCCGACGCGAGCCGCCTGCCGCGCCGCGGCGAACTCGCGCTCGACGCGTGGCTCGCGCGGCCGCACGCGCTCGTCGCGATGCGCGACGGGATGGACAACGAGGTCGATCGGGCGCTCGCGCGGCTGCGGCACGAGCGGCACATCGCGGTGATCCTGCCGTTCTGGAGTGTCGCGAACGACCTGATCGCGGGTACCGATCTCGTGCTGACCGTCGCGCGCCGCAACCTCGACCGCGTGCGCGACGACGCACGCCTGCGCGTGTTCGACCCGCCGTTCCCGATCGATTCGTTCGAATTCGCGCAGCACTGGCATGAGCGCCGGCATGGCGACGCCGCACACATCTGGCTGCGGCAGACGATCGCGCGCGTCGCGAGCGGCGGGTAGCGGTGTGGCAGTGATGTGGCAGCGGCGATTGCGGGCGCAACGATTTACAGCGTACCGCGATGTCCGTATCCTGCCGGAGGCCGAGGGCGGCGTGCCTGCGCATCGCGCGCGGCATGCCCGGCGTCTGCAACAATCGGGAACGGAATCCCTTCCAATGAAAATCGGAGTCGATCAGGCCGCGCGCGTGCGCGGCGCATGCGTGACGCTGATGGCCGCGCTGGCCGGCGGATGCGCAGGCACCGGGCAGCAGGCGCCGCAGGCGGACGTCGGCAACGGTTCGTCCTACACGTGCCATCCCACACCGGTCGACGGGCAGGCGACGGCCGGAAGGGGCGTCAACGGCTGCTATTTCGTGCTGTACGATCCCGCGACGAAACAGGCGCTGCCGAACACGCGCTATGCATTCGCGCTTTATACGAGCGCCGCCCAGGACAGCCGGGAACTCGAAGTCGAAGGCGCGACCGACGCGCAGGGGCGCACGATCTACATGCGTTCCGCCGCGCCGATCGATGCGTCGCGCATGATGCTCGTCCGCATGATCGGCGATGGCCCGACAGGGCGGATTCCGGTGCTGGTCCGGCCGACCGACGGCAAGCGCATCCCGTTCGCGCCGTACAAGGTCACGGGGTGCAACGGGCCATACGAAGGCGTGACCGACGAAACGGGGCGCGGCGTGATGTACCGCTGCAAGACGCAGTCGCGGATCGACGTGTCGTTCCATCAGTCGCGTCCGTAGCGCGAGACGCATGATGTCCGCATCCGGCCGCGCCGCAACCCAGCACGTCGAGACGCTGATCGCGAAGGGCATCGTCTTTACCGTCCTGGGCACGTGCATGCTGATCGGCGCCACGCTGGGCGCGCAGTCGACGCGCGAATTCCTGCGCACGTCGGTCGTCGTGCCGGGGCGCGTCATCAAGCTGAACGCAGGCCCGCATCATCCCGAGATCGCGTTCACGACACACGCGGGTGAGCATGTCGAATACGCGCAGGGCGGCGACGTCAGCGTGCAGGACGGCGCGACGGTCGAGGTGCGCTATGCGCCGGACGCGCCGAGGATGACCGCACGGATGAATACGTTCGGCGCGATCTGGGGCGATGCGCTGACAATCGGCGGGATGGGCGCGGTTTTTTTCGTCGTTGGCGTCGGTCAGTTGTGGTCGGGCGTGCGCGCATGGCGCAGCGGGCGCAAGCGGAGGTGATCACCCGCCGCGCGCCGAAACGTGTCGAACCCGGCAAGCAGAACATCATGGATTCCGTCATGAGGCCGCGGGCCGATCCGGTTGTCACGCACACGATTGCATGTACGGTATCGCAGTACGTCGCCTCGCTACTTCACAGGACTCTTCCAGCATGACAATTCGCTTGATGCCGTGGCTCGTCGCGATCGGCGCTGCATTTGCGGGCTTCGCCGCGCACGCGGCGGGTACGGCGCATTCGCTCGACCAGGTGCCCGGGACGTTCGATGCTCCCGAAACCCGCGCCGCGTATGCGCGCGACATGACCGGCGCGCCGGAAGGGGACGGTTTCGGTGTGCGCCTGCCGCCCGGCTTCACGAAGGAAGGGCTGGTGGCACAGCTTGTCCCGGGCCAGCCGCTTGCGCGTGTCGTGCTGGTCGGCGCGAAACCGTGGCCGCAGCGCCCCGGTGCGTTCGTTGCGATCGTTTGTGCGGCACCGACCGACGAGCTTGCGCGCGAGGCGCTGCGATTTCGTGCACCCACCGAGTGTGAAGGGTTCGAGCGCCACGCCGATGCCGACGACCAGAAGGAACGGGTCTGGCTGGGCGTGTTCGAGCGCGGTCCGGACGGCGTGCCGCGCCTCGTCGCGCGTACCGAACAGCCGCTCGAGCAGGCGACCGACTGGAGCAACACGAATCTCGACAGTCCCGACTACCTTGAGCAGACGACGCGACCGGGTGATCTCGCGTTACGGCCCGAGCGGTGGTCGCGGTTCGATCTCGCGCCGTATACGCTGCGGGCGGGCGATGCGGCGTTCGGGGTGCGGGCGGGCTGGTCGATCGGTTACTCGGGCGGTGGCGCATCGTTCGAGGCGCTGTACCTGTTCCGGATCGACGGCAAGACGCTGCGCGTCGTGTTCGCGCAGCCGATGATGTTCTACCGGGATATCGCCGGCGATTGGCATCGCGACGGCACGCGCGATCACGACATCACGGAAGGCAGCAATACGCTGAGCATGCTGCCGACTTCGACGGACGGCTTCCGGGACCTGCAGTTACGCGAGCGCGGCGGCAAATGGCGCCGGACGTTTCGATGGTCTGCCGCGGATGGCGAGTATCGGCCGCGCTGACGCCCGGGCGGCCCGTTACGGGGCAGTCGCCGCGGCGGTCGCGAATTCGTCGACGACGGCTTCGATCACGGCCTGCACGCGCGCGGTCTTGTAGAGATCGGCATGGGCGACGAGCCATACGTCGAAGTGATTGCAGCGCCGCGTCATCAGACGCACCAGTTCCGGCTCGGCATCGGCGCGAAAGCACGGCAGCTCCGCAATGCCGAGCCCCGCCAGCGTCGCTTCCACCAGCATCATCGTCGACGACGTCTGGAACATCACGCGGCCGCGCGACGTCGGTTCACCGCACAGCGCGTCCCACATCGTCGGCACGACCGGCTGCTGGTACATCACCAGGTCGTGCCCGTCGAACGCGCTGCCCGCGACCGGTTCGCCGCGCTCGGCCAGGTAGCGGCGCGAGGCATAGATCCCCGTTTCGAGATGCCCGAGCCGCCTGACGATCAGGTCCGGCGATTCCGGCCGCAACGTGCGGATCGCGAGGTCCGCTTCGCGGCGCGTGAGGTTGGCGATTTCCGCTGAAGTCACGCAGACGACGTCGATGCCGGCATGTTTGCGCCGCATGCGGGCGATGGCGGGCACCACGAAACGCTTGCCGAGCGAGTCGGTCGTGGCGATCCGCACGGATCCGGCCAGTTGCTCGTCGAGCCCCATCACGCGGCGTTCGATCGTGAGCGACGCCCGTTCCATCGTTTCGGCCGGTTCGAGCAGTGCTTCGCCGGCGGTCGTCAGCACATAGAGGGTTGGCGTGCGGAGAAACAGGCGAGCCGACAGTTCCTCCTCGAGCGCGGCGATCCGGCGTCCCACCGTCGCCTGATCGACATTCAACTGCGCCGCGGCGCCGCGCAGCGTGCCGGTGCGCGCCAGCGCGAGGAAGAAGCGGGCGTTGTCCCAGTTCATGCGGAGCGATTGTGTCATCGGGCGGGCGGCGGCGGACGGGAACGGGTGATGCAGATCTGCATCAGGCAAATGCGAAATTATCACTTTTCCGCATCGTGTGCCGTTCCTAGACTCCCGGCATCTGCCTGGAGGTGTCATGTCCGATTGCAATCCCGTGTCCGTTTCCGTTCCCCTGGCCGCCGCGAGCCGCCCGACGGCGCGCGAGCAGCGCTTCACGCTGGCGCTCGTCGCGATCGGCATGTTCATGGCGGTCCTCGATTCGACGATCGTCAACGTGGCGCTGCCCGCGTTGCGCGCGAGCCTCGGCGCGACGGTCGCCGAACTCGCGTGGATCGTCGACGCGTATACGCTCAGCTTCGCCGCGTTGATCCTCGCGGGCGGCGCGCTGTCCGACCGGTTCGGCGCGAAGCACGTGTATCTCGCGGGGCTGGCGCTGTTCGTCGCCGCATCGGCGGCGTGCGGCGTTGCGCCGTCCGTGGCGATCCTCGTGGCGGCGCGCTTCGCGCAGGGCATGGGTGCCGCGCTATTCTTGCCCGCGTCGCTCGCGGTCGTGCGCGGCACCTTCGACGTGCCTGCCGAGCGGGCGCGGGCGATTGCGGTCTGGGCCGGCATCGCATCGGTTGCGGTGGCCGTGGGGCCGGTGCTGGGCGGCATCCTCGTCGACGATTTCGGCTGGCGCAGCGCGTTCCTGATCAATGTGCCGACCGGCGCGATCGCCTTTGCCGGGGCGGCAACGCTCGTGCGGGCGTTGGGCGCGCGGCATGCGCACCCGTTCGACTGGGCCGGCCAGGGTATCGGTGCGGCGGCGCTCGGCGCGCTGTGTTTCGCGGTGATCGAATTGCCGACGCGCGGCCCCGGCGCGGGGGAAGTGCGCTGCGCGCTGCTGGCCGCCGCGCTCGCGGCAGCGATGCTGGTCGTCGTCGAGCGGCGTGCGCGCCATCCGATGGTGCCGCTCGCGTGGTTTCGCAATCGCGTGTTCGTCGCGATGAACCTGATGGGCAGCCTCGTCTATGTCGGCTACTTCGGGCTGCTGTTCGTGTTGAGCCTGTACCTGCACGGGCGCTTCGGCATGAGTGCGCGGCAGACGGGGATGACGCTGTTGCCGTTCGCGCTGAGCCTGTCGCTCGGCAACCTGTTGTCGGGAAAACTGCATGGCCGTGTGCGCCCGGTCACGCTGATGGCAAGCGGTCTCGGGATGGCGGCGCTGGCCATTCCGGCGATCGCCGTCGCGCTCGCGCTGCGTGCGCCGTGGCTGGTGGTCTGGGCGGCCATGGCCGCCTTCGGTACCGGCACCGCGTTGTCGGTCGCGCCGATGATCGCGACCGTGCTCGAACAGGTGCCCGCGGAGGCGGCGGGCGTCGCGTCAGGGTTCCTCAACGCGGCGCGGCAGGCCGGAAGCTTGTTCGGCGTGGCCATCGCGGGTGCCGCGACGATACTGTTGCCGGACTTGACCGACGCGCTGTGGGCGGTCGCGGCGCTTGGATGCATGGCGTATGCGACGGCCGCCCTTGCCGCACGGGCGGCCGGCATGACGAAAGGGGCATGACTGGACGTCACACGGAATGTGGAGGACCATTTCATCGACCGGCCGCGCACGCGCGGTTGCGCCGCCCGCCCGTCTGTGCCGAAACGCATCCTGCCGCCCTTCGTCGAGCGAAACACCATGGAACCCGATCAAGAGACTGCCGAGCCAATCCTGTTGCGCGATGCGCACGACGGCGTCGTCACGCTGCGGCTGAATCGCCCGCGGCAGTTCAACGCATTGTCCGAGGCAATGCTCGCGAGCCTGCATGATGCGTTCGAGGCGCTGGCGGCCGATTCGCACGTGCGTTGCGTCGTGCTGGCCGCCGAGGGCAACGCATTCTGCGCGGGCCACGACCTGCGGCAGATGCGCAGCCGGCCCGAGCTCGACTACTACCGCGCGCTGTTCGCGCAGTGCAGCCGCGTGATGCTCGCGATGCGCGCGTTGCCGGTGCCGGTGATCGCACGCGTGCACGGCATCGCGACGGCGGCCGGCTGCCAGCTCGTCGCCGCGTGCGACCTCGCGATCGCGGCCGATACCGCGCGCTTCGCGGTATCGGGTATCAACGTCGGGTTGTTCTGTTCGACACCGGCCGTCGCGTTGAGCCGCAACGTCACCGCGAAGCGCGCCTTCGACATGCTCGTGACCGGGCGCTTCGTCGATGCGACGACGGCCGCCGCGTGGGGGCTCGTCAACGAGGCCGTGCCCGAGGACGCGCTCGACGCGGCCGTCGCGCGCAAGGTCGCGGAGATCGTCGCGAAGAGCCCGGCCGCGGTGCGATACGGCAAGCAGATGTTCTATCGCCAGCGCGAGTTGCCGCTCGACGAAGCCTATGCGTATGCGGGCGACGTGATGGCGCGCAACATGATGGAAGAGGATGCCGGCGAGGGCATCGACGCGTTCCTCGAGAAGCGCAAGCCGGCGTGGCGCTCGTAGCGCGTTCCCGTTGACTCGCGCGGCGGCTCGCCGGAAAGCGAACGGGCCGCCCGAGGCGGCCCGCAATCCGGGCGGCGTGTACGTCGACGTCGGTCAGCGCCCGTAGCTTCCCGTCCGCAGGGCCGGCTGCACGGTCGATGCGCCGGGCGGCACGATCACGACCGGCACGCGGGGCGCGAGCGCGCACATCAGCTCGTAGCCGATCGTGCCGCTGGCTTCCGCGACATCGTCCACCTTCACCTGATCGCCCCACAGCTCGACGCTCGACCCGATACCCGCGTTCGGGCACGGCGTCAGGTCGACGGTCAGCATGTCCATCGACACGCGGCCGACGACACGCGTCATCACGCCGTCCACCGCGATCGGCGTGCCGGTCGGCGCGTGGCGCGGATAGCCGTCCGCGTAGCCGCATGCGACCACGCCGATCCGCATCGGCCGGTCGGCCGTGAAGCGGCGGCCGTAGCCGACGGTCTCGTCCGGCGCCAGCGTCTGCACGCCGATGATCCGGCTCGTCAGCGTCATCGCGGCCATCAGCGGCGTGTCGGCGATATGCCGCGACGCACCCGTCGGCGACGCGCCGTACAGGATCGTGCCGGGCCGCACCCAGTCGCGATGGGCGCGCGGATGCCACAGCACGGCCGCCGAATTCGACACCGAGCGTTCGCCGGGAATGCCGGCCGTCGTCGCATCGAACTGGTCGAGCTGCCAGTCGACCTGGCCTTCGTCGGCGTTCGCGAAATGCATCATCAGCGTGATCCTGCCGATCGACGGTGCGCTCGCCGCGCGTTCCCACGCGGCGCGGAACGCGGCGGGCCGGTAGCCGAGCCGGTTCATGCCGGAGTTCATCTTGAGCTGGATGTCGATCGGCCGTTGCGGCTTCGCGGCGATCAGCAGGTCGAGCTGCGCGTCGCAATGCACGCTCACCGTCAGCCGGTGGCGATCGGCCAGTTCGACGTCGGCCGGCTCGAAGATCCCTTCGAGCAGCAGCACGGGCTTGTCCCAGCCGAGTTCGCGCACGCGCACGGCTTCGTCGAGATCGAGCAGCCCGATGCCGTCGGCGGCCGCGAGGCCCGGATAGATCCGCTCGATGCCGTGGCCGTATGCGTTGGCCTTGATCACGGCCCAGATGCGCGATTGCGCGGCCGTGCGGCGGATGAAATCGAGGTTGTGGCGGACGGCGTCAGGGCGGATATGGGCGACGATGGGACGGGGCATGGTGATGGCTCGGGTCGATGTCGTTCGGCGCGCGGCGGCGCGGAGTGAAACGGCAGGCTGGCGCCGCAACGCGCCAAGCCAGTGTCGAGCGCTATCTTATTGGTGTTCGACCAGTTTTAATTAACGTATTTGTCGCCGATTTGGTGGAAATTTTGGCGGTCATGCCGATCGGCCGCGGCCGCCCGCGGCCCGTGCGGCCGAGTCCCCCGTCTAGAAAACCGGTGCGCGAACCGGGCGGCGCAATGCTAAGCTCTCGGCGATCTTGTCATTGATCAATGTAATCATAACGGAGGAGACTTATGACGACGTCCCAGCTGTGCCTGTTCATCGTGGCGCTGTTGCCGTTCCCGATGACGTTCCTGGCCAAGGCCCGCAAGGGTTACGACAACCGCGCGCCACGCGATTACCTGGCCCGGCTCGAAGGCTGGCGCGCTCGCGCGCAGGCCGCGCATCAGAACGCATGGGAAGCGCTGGCGCTGTTCACGGCCGCGCTGGTGGTGGCGTGGCACAACGGCGCGAACGTGCATCGCGTCGACCAGCTCGCGATGGCGTTCGTCGCGATCCGCGTCGTCTATGCGTTGATGTACCTGCTGAACTGGGCGTCGCTGCGTTCGCTCGTGTGGTTCGGCGGGATGGCGTGCGTCGTCGCGCTGTTCTTCGCCGCGCCGTAAGCGGCCGGTGAGCACGGGCGCCGGCGGCGCATGCCGGCGCTACGGCGCGCCGCCCGCGCCCCGTGCGTGACTGTCGTTGGATGCGGGCACAACCTTCTTTGCGACGAACGGCGGCACTTGCGCTTCGCTGCGCAGGAATCCGATCAACGGATCGAGCAGCCGGTGGCGCGTGGACGGATGGCGGCGCAGCACGAAGCGCCACGACGCCTCGCGTGCGAGGCCCGGCACCAGCGGCACCAGGCGCCCGCTGCGCAGTTCGGGCTCGATCAGCGGCACGCGGCCGAGCGCGATGCCCGCACCGCCGACGGCCGCGCCGATCACCTGGCTGAAGCTGCTGTAACGGACGATCTTCGTTTCGAAGTCGCCCGGCAAGCCGAATTCCGACGCCCAGTTGCGCCAGTCGATCTCGGGGCTGTTCTCGTGCATTTCCTGCAGCAGCCGCGAGCGGCACACGTACCCCGATGCGTACGGAAACAGTTCGGGGCTGCAGACCGGAAACACGGTTTCCCGCATCAGGATGTCGTCGTCGGCGCGCAGCCGGTGCGCGGGCACGTGCACGATCGCCAGATCGACGCCGCTGCGCGCGAAATCCGGCTCGTCGTCGAGCACGACGGCATGCAGCGGCGTGTCGGGATGAAGCGAAGAGAATTCCGCCAGACGGCGCGCGAGCCACATCGACGAAAACGGCGCGTTGGCGGAGACGGTCAGCCGTTGTGCGGTGCCGCGAATCTCCGCGCAGGCGTCGGTCAGGCGCGACAGCGCATCGCTGACGGCCGGCAGCAGGCGGGCGCCGGCCGGCGTGAGGCCGATGCCGCCCATGCCCGTGCTGCGTTCGAGCAGCCGTGCACCCAGCGCTTCCTCGAGCGAGCGGATCTGGTGGCTGACCGCGCTGGTCGACACGTTCAGCTCGACCGCCGCGCGCGCGAACCCGCCGAGGCGGACGGTCGCCTCGAAAGCACGCAGCGCGCTAAGGGGAGGAAGGTGCGACATGCCGGGTATTGTAGTTGACTCAACACCCGTTGAAAAATCATCTTTTGCCGCGCGCGGGAGGCGCGGGTAGCCTCGATCCGGTCAAGAAAAAAGCAACGCGTCACTGACTGGAGGCAACATGTATTTCGACCGACGACTATGGGCCATGATGGCCGGACTGCGCTGGCGGGTGGCCGCGGCAGTCGCGCTCGGGCTCGTCGCGATGGGTGTCGGCATCCTGCGTTTCGTCTTTCTCGGCCGCGTGCTGGCGCTGGTTTTTTCCGGTGCGCCGGTACGCAGCATCGGCGAAGCCGTCGCTGCAACGGCGGCCTGCGTGCTGCTGCGCGCGTGGCTCGATCATCGCCGCACGGTACTCGCGCAGCATACGGCCGGGCGCGTGCAGGCCACGCTGCGCGCGCGGCTGTTCGACCGGATCGCCGCGCTCGGCCCCGCGTGGTTCAGCGGCGAGCGCACGGGCGGCGTGATGCTCGCCGTCGTCGACGGCGTCGAGCAGCTGCAAACCTTCTTCGGCGTCTACCTGCCGCAACTCGTGATCGCCGCCTGCGCGCCGGTCATGATCTTCGCGGTACTCGCATGGTGGGACGTGCCGACGGCCGCGATCCTGCTGGTCGCGGCGCTCGTCACGCTCGCGCTGCCGCAGCTCGTGCATCGCGCCGACAAGCGTGCGGCGCTCGCACGCTCGGCCGCGTTCAAGGCGTTCGGCGAGGAGTTTCTCGACGCGGTGCAGGGCCTGCCGACGCTGAAGGCGTTCGGGCAGAGCAGCGCGTTCGGCGCGAAGCTGGCCGCCAAGGCGCGCGCGCTGTCCGACAGCACGTTCTGGGTGCTCGCGCTCGGCCTGCTGACGCGGCTCTTCACCGATCTCGGCACGGGCCTGGGCGCGGCCGCGGCGATCGCGGTGGGCGCATGGCGCGTGCGGCACGGCGACATGAGCCTCGAAGCGCTGCTGATCGTGCTGATGGCCGGCAGCGAAATCTTCCGGCCGTTGCGCGACCTGCGTGCGGTGCTGCACCAGGGGATGATCGGCCAGTCGGCGGCGAATGCGATCCATGCGCTGCTCGACGCGGGCAGCCGGGGGCCGGCCGCCGATGCGCCGCGCGTCACGGGCCTGCGGCCGGAGATCGCGTTCGACGACGTCAGCTTCGCGTATCCGGGGCGCCGCGCGGATGCGCATGCGGCGTTGAGCTTCACGGTTCGCGAAGGCGAGACGGTCGCCATCGTCGGGCCGAGCGGCGCGGGCAAGTCGACCATCGTGCGCCTGTTGCTGCGTCAGCACGATGCGCAGGGCGGTGCGGTACGCATCGGCGGCCACGACGTGCGCACGCTCGACGCCGACCAGGTGCGCGAGATGATCGCCGTCGTCGCGCAGGATGCGACGCTGTTCGACGGCAGTGTGGCCGACAACCTGCGGCTCGGCCGCCCCGAGGCGAGCGACGCGGACATGATCGCGGCCGCGCGCGCCGCCAACGCGCACGATTTCATCTCGGCGTTGCCCGACGGCTACGCGACGCGCATCGGCGAACGCGGGCTCATGCTGTCGGGCGGCCAGCGCCAGCGCATCGCGATCGCCCGCGCGCTGCTGCGCGATGCGCCGATCCTGCTGCTCGACGAGGCGCTGTCGTCGGTCGATGCGGAGAATGAAGCGCTGATCCAGCAGGCGCTCGACCGGCTCACGCGCGGGCGGACGACGCTCGTGCTCGCGCATCGGCTGTCCAGCGTGATCGGCGCTGACCGCATCCTGGTGCTCGACCAGGGGCAGGTGGTCGATGAAGGCACGCATGCGGCGCTGATCGCGCGCGACGGCCCGTATCGCCGGCTGATGGGGCCGCAACTGGAGGCGGTCGCCGAATCCGTCGGCGCGTCGGCGGCGGCCGGTGCGACCGCGCGCGCGTCGTCGGGCCCGCAGGTGCGGCCGCTGAACGACGACGCGGCGACGATCGGCTGGGCGGAAACGTTGCAGACGCTGCTGCGCTTCGTGCGGCCGTGGAAGGGCAAGGTCGTGCTGACCGTGCTGTTCGGGATCGGCCGCGTGCTCGCGTTCATCGGCGTCGGGGTGATCGGCGCGATGGTGGTCGGTGCGGTGTCGTCCGGCCGCGTGAGTGCGTCGCTCGTCGTCGCGCTGCTCGTGATCGCGCCGGTGGCGGCCGTGCTGCACTGGCTCGAATCGTGGCTCGCGCACGACATGGCGTACCGGCTGCTCGCGGAAATGCGCATCGCGCTGTTCGCGACGCTCGAACGCCTCGCGCCGGCCGGGCTGCTGCGCCGCCGTTCCGGCGATCTCGTCTCGCTCGCGACGCAGGACGTCGAGACCGTCGAGTATTTCTATGCGCACACGCTGGCGCCCGCGTTCGTCGCGGTCCTGGTGCCGGCCGGCGTGCTGGTGCTGCTCGCGTCGGTCGCATGGCCGCTTGCGCTCGTGCTGCTGCCGTTCCTGCTGTGGGCCGGGCTCGCGCCGGTGCTCGCGCGGCGCGATGTCGACCGGCTCGGCACCGGCGCGCGCGAAGCGCTCGGCCAGCTCGGCGCGCACCTGACCGAAACGATCCAGGGGCTCGCGGAGCTGACCGCGTTCCAGGCGATCGAGCGCCGGCGCGCAGCGTTCCTGGCCGAGGTCGATGCGTACCGCCTGCAGCGAGCGAAGCTGCTCGACGACCTGTCGACGCAAAGCGCCGCGCTGGAAGTCGCGAGCGGGCTCGGCGGGCTGGCCGTCGCGGCGCTCGGTGCGCTGCTGTGCGCACGCGGCTGGTTTCCGCACGAGTCGTTGCCGCTGCTGGTGCTGGTTGCGGTGGCCGCGTTCATGCCGGTGGCCGAAATCGGCCAGGTCGCGCGCCAGCTTGCCGACACGATCGCGTCGACGCGCCGCTTGCGCGCGCTGGAGAAGGAGCCCGTGACCGTGACGGACGGCACGCACGCGCTGCCCGGCAATCCGGCCGTGCGTTTCGAGGCGGCGTCGTTCACGTATCCGGGCCGCGGCGTGCCCGCGATCGACCGCGTGAGCTTCGAGGTGCCGCCGGGCAGCACGGTCGCGCTGGTCGGCGCATCGGGCGCCGGCAAGTCGACGGTCGCGAGCCTGTTGCTGCGTTTCTGGGATCCGCAACAGGGTCGCGTGACGCTCGGCGGCGTCGACCTGCGCGACCTGCGGCTCGACGACCTGCGGCAGCACATCGCGCTGGTTGCGCAGGATACCTACCTGTTCAACGACACGCTCGAAGCGAACATCCGGCTCGCGGCGAACGACGCGTCGGACGCGGACGTGCGGCGCGCGATCGACCATGCGGCGCTCGGCGACTTCGTCGCGCGGCTGCCGGACGGGCTGGCGACGCGCGTCGGCGAGCGCGGCGTGCAGCTGTCGGGCGGCCAGCGCCAGCGCGTGGCGATCGCGCGTGCGTTCCTGAAGGATGCGCCGGTGCTGATCCTCGACGAGGCGACGTCCCATCTGGACACGATCAGCGAGCAGCAGATCCGCGCGGCGCTGGAAGACCTGATGACGCAGCGCACGTCGATCATCATCGCGCACCGGCTGTCGACCGTACGCAATGCCGACCTGATCCTCGTGATGGAGCAGGGCAGCGTGATCGAGGCGGGACGCCACGCGGACTTGATGGCGCGGCAGGGCGCGTATGCGCGGCTCGTGTCGCATCAGGCGAGCGGGGTGGCGGCGTGATCGACGCGACACCGGCGCGTCGTCGTCCGGTATTGTCCCGCGCACCCCGCAACCTGCGTTGAGCCGCGCCGGCGGTTGCCGGCCTGGCGCGCACGGCCGGCCCCGCACGGCGCCGCCATTGTCTCCCGATGCGCCGCCATCCCGCGGCGGCGCGATCCGGCGGCGCGTCCTGCCCCGCCGTTTTCCCGTTTCCTCCGATCAATCCGGCCCGCGCGGCCCGGATTTGTCTCGATGAATTTATTCGTTGCGGACTTTTTTGTTGTCGTAGTATCGCCATTGACAACACTTGTTGCACTAAGGTCTAATTCGACATCGCATGTTGCGGTGCGGCTTGATGTCGTCGTTCCCGCCGGCCGGCTGGCCGGCCACATCGCTCAATCATGCGGAGAGAAACCATGAGTCGCCGTTCCTTCCTGAAAGCCGTCGCGGTTGCCGCCGCGCTCGGCGCAAGCATCGCGCACGCGGATACCAAGACGCTCGTCGTCGGGACCGATACGTCCTTCATGCCGTTCGAGTTCAAGCAGGGCGACAAGTACGTCGGCTTCGATCTCGACCTGTGGGCCGAGATCGCGAAGGACCAGGGCTGGAAATACACGATCCAGCCGATGGATTTCGCGGGCCTGATCCCGGCGCTGCAGACGCAGAACATCGACGTCGCGCTGTCCGGGATGACGATCAAGGAGGAGCGCAAGAAAGCGATCGACTTCTCCGCCCCTTACTACGACAGCGGCCTCGCGGCGATGGTGCAGGCGGGCAACACGTCGATCAAGTCGATCGACGACCTGAACGGCAAGGTGGTCGCCGCGAAGACGGGCACCGCGACGATCGACTGGATCAAGGCGCACCTGAAGCCGAAGGAGGTCCGTCAGTTCCCCAACATCGACCAGGCCTATCTCGCGCTCGAAGCCGGCCGCGTCGACGCGGCGATGCACGACACGCCGAACGTCCTGTTCTTCGTGAACAACGAAGGCAAGGGCAAGGTAAAGGTCGCCGGCCAGCCGGTCAGCGGCGACAAATACGGGATCGGCTTCCCGAAGGGCAGCGCGCTCGTGCCGAAGGTCAACGCGTCGCTCGTGAAGATCAAGGCCGACGGCCGCTACGCGCAGATCTACAAGAAGTGGTTCGGTGCCGAGCCGCCGAAGATGTGAGCGTGACGGCGCACCATGGCGCGGCCGGATGGCCGCGCCGGTCTTGATTCGAACGGGGAGCGACAAGTGAATTTCGATTGGTCGGCGATCTGGGCGGCGTTGCCGGACCTGATGGACGGGGTCCGGTTGACGGTGTTCATCGCATTTTTCGGGCTGGTGGGCGGCTTCATCGTCGGGATGATCGCGGGGATGTTCCGCGCATACGGACCGAAGGCGATGAACGTGCTCGCCCAGATCTATATTGAACTGATCCGCGGCACGCCGATCGTCGTGCAGGTGATGTTCCTGTACTTCGCGCTGCCGCTGCTCGCGCATATCCGCATCGACGGCCTGACGGCCGCGATCATCGCGATCACGGTGAATTCCGGCGCGTATCTCGCGGAAGTGGTGCGCGGCGCGCTGCTGTCGATTCCGAAGGGGCTGACGGAAGCGGGGCTCGCGATGGGCTTGTCGATGCCGCGCGTGCTGCTCAAGGTGGTCGGACCGCTCGCGTTCCGGCGGCTGATTCCGCCGCTCGGCAACCAGTGCATCGTGAGCCTGAAGGACACGTCGCTGTTCATCGTGATCGGCGTCGGCGAGCTGACGCGCAAGGGGCAGGAAATCATCGCGGGCAATTTCCAGGCGGTCGAGATCTGGACGGCGGTGGCGATCATCTATCTGCTGCTGACCGGCGCCATGACGCTGACGCTGCGGATCGTCGAGAAAAGGATGCGCATCTTATGAGCATGATCGAATTCCAGAACGTGTCGAAGAGCTTCGGCCACGTGCCGGTGCTGAAGCATATCGACCTGAAGATCGACGCGGGCGAGGTGGTCGTCGTGATCGGCCCGTCCGGTTCGGGCAAGTCGACGATGTTGCGCTGTATCAACGCGCTCGAGAAAATCACCGGCGGCGAGCTGCTCGTCGACGGCCAGAGCGTGCGGGGCAACGCGGCGACGATCCGCAACATCCGGCTCGAGGCCGGCATGGTGTTCCAGCAGTTCAACCTGTTTCCGCAGATGACCGCGCTCGAGAACGTGATGTTCGGGCCGATCCAGGTGCGCGGTGCATCGCGTGCCGACGCGCGCGACCAGGCGATGGCGCTGCTCGACAAGGTCGGCCTCGAATCGCGTGCGAATCATTACCCGTCGGAGTTGTCGGGCGGGCAGCAGCAGCGCGTGGCGATCGCGCGTGCGCTCGCGATCCGGCCGCGGCTGATGCTGTTCGACGAGCCGACGTCGGCGCTCGATCCGGAATTGCGCCACGAAGTGCTGAAAGTGATGCAGGATCTCGCAACCGAGGGGATGACGATGATCGTCGTCACGCACGAGATCGGCTTCGCGAAGCGGGTCGGCACGCGGCTGCTGTTTATGGATCAGGGCGGCATTGCCGAGGACGGCCATCCGGTCGACCTGATCGACCGTCCGCCGACGCCGCGCCTGAAGGAATTCCTGAAACACGTGTCCTGAACGAAACCGAAATGGCCGACATGCCGCTTTCCCTTTCTCCCGTCATCGCCGGTGCGCCGTTCGACATCGGCGTGCGCCTCGGCGAGCTTGCCCGCCCCGTATTCGACACGTACATGCGGCAGAGCAGCGCATGGCAGGCCGTGCGAGGCTGGCGCGGCCATCCGTTCGTCGATGCGCTGCGGCAGGCCGCGCTGGCCGCGTACCCCGATCTCGTCGCGGAACTGGACGGGATCGCGGCGGGCATCGGCTGGCCGGCCGAGGACGTCTTCCTGTGGAACTGCCGCGGCGAACTGATCCATCACGCGCCGGACGGCTGTACGACGCTCGCCGCGCGCGATGCCGACGGCACGCGCTGGATCGCGCACAACGAGGACGGCGATCCGTTCCTGCGCGAGCGTTGCCTGCTCGTCGACGTGCAGCCGGCCGGCAAGCCGGGTTTCGTCAGTTTCTATTACCCCGGTTCGCTGCCGGGCCATACGTTTGCCGCGAACCGCGCGGGCATCGTGCAGACGATCAACAATCTGCGCATCCGCACGCCGGCAACGGGCGTGCCGCGCATGATCCTCGCGCGCGCGGTGCTCGACGCGACATCGCTCGACGAGGCGGCCGACGTGCTGCGCGGGCATGCGCGCGCGAGCGGCTTTCATCACACGCTCGGTGCGACCGGCGACGAGCGCTTGCTGAGCATCGAGGCGAGCGTCGCGCGTTGTTCGGTCGTCGACGTCGCGCGACTGTCGGGCCATGCGAACCATCTGGTGCATCCCGGTTGCGACGCGCAAGCGCAGATCGTCACGCAATCGTCGGCCGACCGCCAGCGCCGCGTCGACACGCTGATGCCCGGCATCGACGCGGTCGACGAACGCGCATTGCGGCGCGTGCTCGGCGATCGCGCGCCGCAAGGGCTGCCGATCTACCGTGACGATCCGGCCGACCCCGACGGCGAGAATACGCTGGCAACCGCCGTGTTCGCGATTGGCTCGGCATCAATCGATTTCACCGTTCATCAACACGGCACGCGGCGCTTCGCGACGCGCATCGTGCCGTCCGGACGCGCGCCCGACGCGTCCTGATCCATGAGGCCACGCATGACGACCGTTTTCCATCGCGCTCCGCGCGCCACCTTGCCCGTTGCCGTTGCAGGCGACGGCATCGAGATCATCGATTCGACCGGCAAACGCTATATCGACGCGTGCGGCGGCGCGGCCGTGTCGTGTCTGGGCCACAGCAACCCGCGCGTGATCGACGCGATCAAGCGGCAGGCGCAGCAACTGGCGTACGCGCATACGTCGTTCTTCACGACCGACGTGGCGGAAGAACTCGCCGACCGGCTCGTCGACGCCGCGCCGGCCGGCCTCGAACACGTGTATTTCGTGTCGGGCGGATCCGAGGCGATCGAGGCCGCGCTGAAGCTCGCGCGCCAGTATTTCGTCGAGAAGGGCGAGCCGCAGCGCCGGCATTTCATCGCGCGGCGGCAGAGCTACCACGGCAACACGCTCGGCGCACTCGCGATAGGCGGCAACGCATGGCGCCGCGAGCCGTTCCTGCCGCTGCTGATCGAAGCGCATCACGTGAGCCCGTGTTATGCGTACCGCGACCGGCAATCGGGCGAAACCGACGAAGCGTACGCGCAGCGTCTGGCGGACGAGCTTGAACGGAAGATCGTCGAACTCGGCGCGGAAAACGTCGCGGCGTTCGTCGCGGAGACGGTGGTGGGCGCAACGGCCGGCGCGGTGCCGCCGGTGCGCACGTACCTGAAGAAGATGCGCGCGGTGTGCGATAAATACGGCGTGCTGCTGATCCTCGACGAGATCATGGCGGGGATGGGGCGCACCGGCTACCTGTTCGCGTGCGAAGAAGACGACGTCGCGCCCGACCTGCTGACGATCGCGAAGGGGCTCGGCGCGGGCTACCAGCCGATCGGTGCGACACTGGTGAGCGACCGCATCTACCGGACGATCGTCGACGGCTCGGGTTTCTTCCAGCACGGCCACACGTACCTCGGCCACGCGACCGCGTGCGCGGCCGCGCTCGAAGTCCAGCGCGTGATCGCCGAAGAGAAACTGCTCGACAACGTGAAGGCGCGCGGCGAGCAGTTGCGTGCATCGTTGCGCGAGCATTATGGTACGCATCCGCATGTCGGCGACGTGCGCGGCCGCGGGCTGTTCGTCGGCATCGAGCTCGTGCGCGATCGCGACACCAAGGCGACGTTCGATCCCGCGCTGAGGCTGCATGCGGCGGTCAAGCGCGAAGCGATGCAGCGCGGGTTGATGGCGTACCCGATGGGTGGCACGATCGACGGCGTGCACGGCGATCACATCCTGGTGGCGCCGCCGTTCATCAGTACCGCGCCGCAGATCGACACGATCGTCGAGCGGCTGTCCGGCGCGATCGGCGCGGCGCTCGCGTCGGCCGGCGCGTGAATCCCGACTTCATCGAATCCCGACCATGACAGACAGACTGCCTCCTTTCGATCCCGCATTGGCCACCGACGAGCAGAAGGCCGTGCTGGCCGACATCCTCAGTGGTCCGCGCGGCAACCTGAACGGGCCGTTCCTCGGCTGGATCGCGAGCCCCGAGCTGGCCCAGCACGCGCAGAAGCTCGGCGCGTTCTGCCGCTATCGCACGGGCCTGCCGCTGCGCCTGTCGGAACTCGCGATTCTCGTGACGGCCGCGCGCTGGCGCTCGCAGGCCGAGTGGCACATCCATCATCCGATCGCGCTTGACGCCGGTGTGCCGGCGGCGACGGCCGAAGCGATCCGGCTGGGCGTCGCGCCCGCATTCGAATCGGACGACGACGCACTGATATACGCGTTCGCCAGCGAGCTGTACGACACGCGCCGCGTGAGCGATGCGACGTTCGCGCGCACACAGGCGCGCTTCGGCCACGAGACCGTGGTGAATCTCGTCGCGCTGCTCGGTTACTACGCACTCGTCGCGATGACGCTGAACACGTTCGGTATGCGTGCAGACGGACAAACCGATTTGCCGTTCCCGGAATGAGGTGCAGTTGAACCGGCGCCCCCGAATCACGCGTCCGGCTTGAGACGCGGGTGTGAAGGCGCAGGCGGTTACTGATAGTCGACCAGGACGGACATGGCGCCCATGACCGTGCCCGGCGTGACGACGGCCTCCGTCTGGACATAGCCGGCAACCATCGGAAGCGTGTAGGTGCCGCCCGTCGAGGACGAGTATGCGCCAAGCCGCAACGAGGAATCGAAGGCGGCCGGCAATCCGGATGCGTCCGTGATCTTGATGGCGATACCCTTTGCGGTCGATCCGCCACGCAGCGGCAATGCACCGGGAATGGTGGACGACGCGCCACCGATCGGCGTGAGCGTGTAACCGATGCGCGTATAGCCCGGCGGGCAATTTTCGAATCGCAGATTGAAGCTCTGCGTGGATGCGTTGTTGCCGGTCGATCCGACACCTTTGAATTGAGCGGCGGCGGCACCCGGCAGCGTGATGGATTGGGTGGGCGTGCCGCAGGTGCCGTTGACCAGCTTGACCTTGGCCGCCAGCGCGATCGCAAGACCGTCGTACGACGAACCGCAATAGGATGTGGATGTTCCGCGAGGCGACGTGCAAATATAGAAGTACGAAGGATTTCCGCCGGCCTGGCCGGCAAGGCTGCCGGGCTCAAGCGGCCGCGAATCGCGCACGAGCTGGACCTCAAGAGATGACGAGACGGTAATCGGCATACCGGCAGATCCGTAGTCGGCCCGGGTGGCGGGTTGGCCGCCGATCAGCAGCCGCGCCGAAATGCCGGGGACGTTGGTGGCGATATCGGGGCCGGGCGCGAAGGCGCCGCCGCCGTTCGGCCATAACGAGATCGCGTAGACGTCGCACTTGGCAAGCGCGCCGCAAAGCTGATTTTTCGGAATGGCATGGCGACTCAGGACCGTTCCGGCCGCAGTGGTGCTCGGTACGTTCAGCGTCGAGCCGAATGCGGTGACCTGGGTGAGTGCCAACGCGTCATGTGTGACGAAGGCGGCCATGAGCGTCAGGACGACGGGCAGTGACGCGCGGCGGAATACACGTCTTGAACAAGCCGATATCGAGGCAGGATGAAATGGATTCGTGAGGTTCATGGGGATTTCCCGGCGAAATGTCGTCGTATGGAAGGGCAGATATGTCGAACTCCGATCAGATTTGGGATTTTCATCGAACGGGGCGGGATTTTTAATGGGACGAGTACGAAATTCAGGTTTAACCAATCGGAAAAGTGCGATGCGGTCTCCCTCACACGAACTGGTTCCTGCGTGTCAGGCATGCGCGCCCGGGGCCTGTCGGCCTGACCGCCCACGATGCCGCGCTTTGTCGGATGCCGTGCCCGCGCTCGGTGAAACCCTGTTGCGAATTCCGTCGTTCGAGGATGCGACATTCGCATGCCGTCCGCGCGGCGGTCGACCTGAACATGACTCGCGCGGCGTGCGACAAGAACGGTGTGCTGCCGACCGTCGACGCAATCATGCCGGGGATGGGGCGCACCGGTTGCCTGTTTGCGTGCGACGATGACGCTGAACGCGTTCGGTATGCGTGCAGACCGACAAACTGATTTGCCGTTTCCGGAATAATCGCCGGCGGCGCGCGCGTCGGCGGCATGCCGAATACGCACGAGGATGGCCCGAAAAGCCCGTATTCGCGGGCCTTTCGGCGTTTCGGCACGGTCGATCCGGCAACGCGCCGCGTCGTGACGACGCACGCCGCACGACCTGCGCGTCAGTGCAGGAATTTTTTCCCCTACCTAGAATTTCGGCAAACAGCTTACGGGGGAAATATCGATGCGCTGGGTCCTGTTGATCGTGTTCGTTGCGTGTGTCGTGTACACGCATCGGCGCGGCAAGGTTCGGCACAGGTTGTTCAGGCAACTATCCGATCACTCGACCTTCACCGCACCGCTGAACTGCTTTTCTTACGCGTTCTCGTCGGTGCCGACCACGCCGTTTCTCGATACGGATCACTTTCCGGAGCTCGCGGTGCTACGGCGCGAATGGCGCACGTTTCGCGGCGAAGCGCTCGCGTTGCGCGACGCCAGCCGGATCAAGGCGTCCGGCGAGTACAACGACATCGGCTTCAATTCGTTCTTTCGCCACGGCTGGAAGCGTTTCTACCTGAAGTGGTACGACGCGCCGCATCCGTCCGCGCAGGCGCTGTGTCCACGCTCGGTCGAGATCCTGTCGCGGATTCCGTCGATCAAGGCGGCGATGTTCGCGCAGTTGCCGCCGGGCGGGAAACTCGGGCTGCATCGCGATCCGTACGCGGGCTCGCTGCGCTACCACCTCGGGCTCGATACGCCGAACGACGACGCGTGCCGGATCGTCGTGGACGGCGAGTCGTATGCATGGCGGGACGGGGAGGCCGTGATGTTCGACGAGACGTACCTGCACTGGGCCGAAAACCGCACCGGGCACGATCGCGTGATCCTGTTCTGCGACATCGACCGCCCGATGAGATATCGCTGGGCGCAGCGCATCAACGATGCGTTCGGGCAACTGCTGATGCGCGCGGCGGCGTCGCCGAACGAAACGGGCGATCGCACGGGCGGCCTCAATCGTGCGTTCAGGTACCTGTATGCGATTCGCCGCGCCGGCAAGCGATTGAAGGCATGGAATCGAACCGTGTACTACATCGTGAAGTGGCTGCTGTTCGGCGGGATCGCGGTTGCAATTTTCTGTATCTGACGGGGACGAGCAGGCATTTTTCCGTCTGACGATAGGGCGCGCGGCATCGCATCGGCGGCCCTCGGCCGCCATCAATGCAACCAAATGTATTCATGCGGGATCAATGACCGACGGCCGCGTATGATGGCTTGTTCACGTCGAAATGATCGGTGAGCAAGCATGACGAGTACCCGCAAGACCTTGATGATCGCCGGTGCGCTCCTGGTAGCCGCGGCCGGCACTGGCTACGTGATGCTCCTGCGCGCGGACCACCGTGCGATCGAAGACGCCGGCATCGGCGATTCGGCCGCGCCGGTCGCCGCGGCACCCGCGAGCAACGATCATGCGGTGCAGGGCGCCATCGCGCCGCCGGCACCGGCTGCCGCGACGGCATCGAAACAGGTCGCGGCCGCGCTGCCTCCGTCCGCACCCACGCCTGCGCCGGCTGAAACCGCGCGGATCGACGCGGCGCCTGCGGCCGTGCCCGCGGTTCCGGTCGTCAGCGACAAGCCGCAACCGGTGACGAAGCCCGCCGCACCGCTGCCGAAAGTCAACGTGGTGACGGTGGATGCGCAGGATTCGACCCCGCCGGCGCCGGCCGTCAAACCCGCTCCATCGGCCGCATCCGCGCAGGACGCGCAACGTGCGCCGCGCAAGCGCGACGGCCTCGAACGCCATGCAGCCGCCGCGCCGGCCGCGACGAAATCCGAAACGCCGGAGACGGCCGCGCTGGTCCGGGAATCGGCGAAGCTCGATCCGTCGTTGCCGCCGCCGCCGATGTCGTCGATGTCGGCAAGCGCCGGTTCGTCCCGCCGGGGGAATTCGTCCGGCGCGAATCCGGTCGCCGCCGCGATGACCGAGCAACTGGTCCGTGCATCGAGCAACTTCAAGTCGACGACACCCGCGCCCGCGAACGGCGATCCGACCGCAACCAAGTAGCCGCGCCAACTTCCGAATAAAAAGGACCCCGCATGCCGACCAAAGCATGCGGGGCCAAGAGAGACAATCCGGTACGCCGAAGGGCGTTATGCGGCGACCGCTTCTTCCGCTTGCGGCTGCGGCGCGGCGGCCGGCGCCACGTCCTGGCGGATCAGGTGGTCGAACGCGCCGAGCGACGCCTTCGCGCCTTCGCCCACGGCGATCACGATCTGCTTGAACGGCACCGTCGTCACGTCGCCGGCCGCGAACACGCCCGGCACCGACGTCGCACCGCGCGCATCGACGACGATCTCGCCGTGCTTCGACAGTTCGACCGTCCCTTTCAGCCATTCGGTGTTCGGCACGAGGCCGATCTGCACGAACACGCCTTCGAGATCGATGCGCCGCGTGTCGCCCGAGCGCAGATCCTTGTAGACGAGCCCGTTCAGCTTGCTGCCGTCGCCGGTCAGCTCGGTCGTCTGCGCCTGCGTGACGATCGTCACGTTCGGCAGGCTGCGCAGCTTGCGCTGCAGCACTTCGTCCGCGCGCAGTTGCGCGCCGAATTCGATCAGCGTGACTTCCTTCACGATGCCGGCCAGGTCGATCGCGGCCTCGACGCCCGAGTTGCCGCCGCCGACCACCGCGACGCGCTTGCCCTTGAACAGCGGGCCGTCGCAGTGCGGGCAGTACGCGACACCGCGGTTGCGGTACTCGCGCTCGCCCGGCACGTTGATTTCGCGCCAGCGCGCGCCGGTCGCGAGCACGATCGTCCTCGCCTTCAGCACCGCGCCGTTCGCGAGGCGGATCTGGTGCACGTCGCCCGGAATCAGCGCGTCGGCGCGCTGCACGTCCATGATGTCGACGTCGTACTGCTTCACGTGCTGCTCGAGCGCGGTCGCGAACTTCGGCCCTTCGGTTTCCTGCACCGACACGAAGTTCTCGATCGCCATCGTGTCGAGCACCTGGCCGCCGAAACGCTCGGCGACGACGCCCGTCGCGATGCCCTTGCGCGCCGAGTAGATGGCGGCTGCCGCGCCTGCCGGGCCGCCGCCGACGATCAGCGTGTCGAACACCGGCTTGTTTTCGAGCGACTTCGCCGCGCGTTCGCCGGCGCCCGTGTCGAGCTTCGCGAGGATTTCCTTCACGCTGCTGCGGCCCTGGCCGAACGACGCGCCGTTCAGGAACATCGTCGGCACGGCCATGATCTGGCGCGACTCGACTTCATCCTGGAACAGTGCGCCGTCGATCGCGACGTGGCGGATGCGCGGGTTGATCAGCGACATCACGTTCAGCGCCTGCACGACTTCCGGGCAGTTCTGGCACGACAGCGAGAAATACGTCTCGAATGCGTAATCGCCGTCGAGCGCGCGGATCTGTTCGATCACGTCGTCGTCGAGCTTGATCGGGTGGCCGCCCGTCTGCAGCAACGCGAGCACGAGCGACGTGAATTCATGGCCCATCGGGATGCCGGCGAAGCGGATGCCGGCCGGCTTGCCGGGTTCGCCGATCGAGAACGACGGCTTGCGCTCGGCGTCGTCGCGGCGTTCCGCAACGGTCACGCGATCCGTCAGCGACGCAATCTCGTTCAGCAGCGCCAGCAGTTCCTGCGATTTCGCGCTGTCGTCGAGCGAAGCGACGAGTTCGATCGGGCGCGTGATTTTTTCGAGGTACGCTTTGAGTTGGTTCTTGAGATTGGCGTCGAGCATGGCGTTTCGGATTCCGTATTGATTATGCTGGTCGGGCACGTCGTGCCGGAGGAGGGTGCGGGCCGCGTGCCGCGGCGGCCCGCCATCGCGCGCCTCGTGCGAGGCGCGCGGCGCGATCGTCAGATCTTGCCGATCAGGTCGAGCGACGGGGTCAGCGTTTCCGCGCCCGGCGTCCACTTGGCCGGGCACACTTCACCCGGGTGCGCCGCGATGTATTGCGCGGCCTGCACCTTGCGCAGCAGTTCGCCCGCGTCGCGGCCGATGCCGTTGTCGTGGATTTCGCACAGCTTGATCTCGCCTTCCGGGTTGATCACGAACGTGCCGCGCAGGGCCATTCCTTCTTCCTCGATCAGCACGTCGAAGTTGCGCGACAGCGTGAGCGTCGGGTCGCCGATCATCGGGTACTTGATCTTGGCGATCGTGTCCGACGTGTCGTGCCATGCCTTGTGCGTGAAGTGCGTGTCGGTCGACACGCCGTAGATTTCGACACCCAGCTTCTGGAATTCCGCGTAACGGTCGGCGAGGTCGCCCAGCTCGGTCGGGCAGACGAACGTGAAGTCGGCCGGGTAGAACACGACGACGGACCACTTGCCCTTGAAGTTCTCTTCCGAGACGGGCACGAAATCGCCGTTGTGGTAAGCGGTTGCCTTGAACGGCTTGATTTGGGTGTTGATGATCGGCATCTGGAGAATTCCTTGTCTTCAGTGGTGAGTGGAGTGTTGCCAGTATCCGGGTTCACCCGGAGCTTGTGAAATTGCTTGTTTCAATCTGGGGCATCGGGATTTTCTATCTGCTTCCGGCCCTTGATTGTGCGGGCCTGTGGGAGCGGCTTGTCGAGTGCGGGGCGGATGGCTGTCGAATGCGGACGAGCGCGGGCGCTGGACGAACGTCTCGCGCGATCGTGTCCGGTGCGACGGGAGGGCAAGGTGTCGCGGTATGCGACGGCTCAGAGCGTGTAGGGAACGCGGACGTCGGGTTCGGTGGCGGGGAAGTCCTTCGTGTTGCGCGACACGAGCAGGAGCCCGTTGACTTGTGCCGATGCCCAGACAATTGCGTCGGGCAGGCGGAGGCGCCGCTCCTGACGGATTGTCATGACGCGATTCGCAACGGTGTGGTCGAGCGCGATGACATCAAACGACGAGAGCCATGCGCGGATGGGCGCCTCGTCCTGTGCGGGCGTACCGGCCAGCACCTCCATCCACGAGATCGTGCTGATCGCTCGATAGTCGTAGCGGCCCAGTTCCACGCGTGCCGATTCCACGCCGCCCAAATAGTCGATCAGGATGTTGGTGTCGAAGAGCGCTTTTACCATTCCGAGCGTCGTTCCGCCGGCGCGGCACGTTCCGCTCAGATCCCCGCCATCTTCCTCAGCCACTCGGCGAGCCGCCGCGCCCCGTCCGGCATGTCCGCGTCCTCGCGCGTGCACAGGTAGTAATCGCGCCCGTCGTCGAGCGCGTGATCGAACAGCTTCACGAGCTCGCCGTTCGCCAGTTCGCGCTCGACCAGCGGCGCGCGCAGCAGCGCCGCGCCGAGATCCGCACGCGCGGCGCTCAGCGTGAGCTGCCCATCCTCGAACATCGGCCCCACCGCGTGCGACACGTGCCGCACGCCGGCACCCTGCAGCCAGTTGACCCACGTGCTGCGATCCTCGTCGTGCACGAGCGGCGCCCGGGCGAGATCGGCCGGCGTGCGGAACGGCCCGTGGCGCGTCAGGAACGACGGGCTGCACATCGGCACCATCGCGCCCGGCAGCAGCCGTTCGCAGCGGTAGCCGGGCCAGTCGCCGGTGCCGAAGCGGATCGACAGGTCCGACGCGTCGCTTCGGTAGTTGCGGTGATGGGCGTACAGCACCGTGACGTCGACGTCCGTGTTGTCGGCGAGGAACGCGTGCAGCCGCGGAATGAACCAGCCGATGCCGAGCAGCGGAATCAGGCTGACGGTGATCTGCCGCAGCGACGAGCGGTCGCGCACGAAGCGCGTCGCGCTGCGCAGCACCGAGAACGCCGCGCTGATCGAGCGGTAATAGTCGCGCCCTTCGTCGGTGAGCGCGAGCAGCCGGCCTTCGCGGACCGTCAGCGGCGTCTGGATGAACGCTTCCAGCAGTTGCAGCTGATGGCTGACGGCCGACGGCGTGATGTCGAGTTCGCCCGCCGCCGCGGTGACCGACCCGAGACGCGCAAACGCTTCGAACGCGCGCACCGCGCGCAGCGGCGGATCGTGCGGTAATTGTTCGATATTTTTCATGTATCGAATTTTATCGAAAAGTCAGGGTAAGCGACAACATTAAAATATGCTTTATATACAGTCGTATACGTTAATGTTCCGGAAACGGCATAAGCATCCAACAATTGGGTATTTGGGGCTTGGGCGTTGAATATTTAATATTTTTCATGTTTTGATTCGACCTACCGATCCTCCACACATGAAAATCGCTTTCCTCTCCGCCAGTCTCGCATTCTCCGCGGCCGCCCTGGTCGCCTCCGTTCCCGCGTTCGCGCAATCCGCACCGCAGACGATCCTGATCGGTCTCGCCGCGCCGCTGACCGGCCCGTCCGCGCGGATCGGCAAGGATCTGCAGAACGGCGCGCAACTCGCGATCGACGACGCGAACGCCAAGCATCCGACCATCGGCGGCAAGCCGGTCGTCTACAAGCTCGTCGCGGCCGACGACCAGTCCGATCCGCGCACGGCCGTCGCGGTGGCGCAGCAGCTCGTCGACCAGCACGTGATCGGCGTCGTCGGTCACTGGAACACGGGCTGCAGCGTGCCGGCGTCGCGCGTGTACCGCGACGCGGGCATCCCGCAGATCGCGCCGGCGTCCACCGGCCATCAATACACGCAGCAGGGCTACGCGACGGCGTTCCGGATCATGGGCCACGACGATGCGGGCGGCAATTTCACCGGCGCGTATGCGGTGAAGACGCTGAAGGCGAAGCGCATCGCGGTGATCGACGATCGCACGTCGTTCGGCGCGGGACTGGCCGACCAGTTCATCAAGGGCGTGCAGGCGAACGGCGGCGCGATCGTCGATCGCCAGTACGTGAACGACAAGACGACCGATTTCAGCGGCGTGCTGACCGCGATCAAGGGCAAGCACGCGGATCTCGTGTTCTTCGGCGGCCTCGATGCGCAGGCCGCGCCGATCGCCCGCCGGATGCGCCAGCTCGGCGTCAATGCGCCGCTGCTCGGCGCGGGCGGCTTCGTGAGCCAGACCTTCCTGTCGCTCGCGGGCAAGGACGGCGACGGCGTGACGGCGCTCGAACCGGGCCTGCCGCTCGACCGGATGCCGGGCGGCCAGGCGTTCGACACGCAATACCAGGCACGCTTTCATGCACCGATCGAACTGCATGCGCCGTTCGCGTACGACGCGGCGGCCACGCTGATCGCCGCCGCGCAGAAGGCCGGCACGACGCAGCCGGCGAAGCTCGTCGCGGCGGTGCGCGCCATCGACCGGCCGGGCGTGACCGGGCGTATCGCGTTCGACCCGGAAGGCAACCTGAAGGACCCGGCCTTCACGATCTACCAGGTGCGCGGCGGCAAGTGGGCCGTCGTCGACGTGCTCGGCGGTTCGCGCACCGCGGCCAAGTAACCCCCACGAGACAAAGACGATCCCCATGACCGAATCCAGCCCGACATCCGCCGCCGCACCCGAGGACACGCGCCTCGGGATCCTCGCGCGGCGCCGCATCGAAGCGGAAATCATCAAGCCGATCTACGAGATCATGAAGCGCGAGTTCGGCACCGAGCGCGCGCAGGCCGTGATCGCGGAAGCCGTGCGCGGCGCGGCCGTCGACGCGGGCCGCACGTTCGCCGCGCAGGAGCCGGACGGCACGAGCGTGAAGTCGTTCATCGCGCTGCAGGTGCTGTGGGAGAAGGACGATGCGCTCGACGTCGAGGTGCGGCGCGCGGACGACACGCATTACGACTACGACGTGCATCGCTGCCGCTACGCGGAGATGTATCACGCGATGGGGCTCGGCGAGATCGGGCACCTGCTCAGCTGCGCGCGCGACAGCTATTTCATCCAGGGTTATGCGCCGGATATCGCGCTCACGCGCACGAGCACGATCATGCAGGGCGGCAAGCGTTGCGATTTCCGCTATGCGCTGCAAGGTTCTACGGAGCACGGCGATGCATGAGAACACCGTCAACGTACCGCGCGTCGACGGCGACCGCCTGTGGGCGTCGCTCGAGCGGATGGCCCAGATCGGCGCGACGCCGAAGGGCGGCGTCTGCCGCCTCGCGCTGACCGATCTCGATCGCGAGTCGCGCGACCTGTTCGTGCAATGGGCGCGAGAGGCCGGCTGCATGGTGCGCGTCGACAAAATGGGCAACGTGTTCGCGCGCCGCCCCGGCCGGAATCCCGATGCCGCGCCGGTGATGACCGGTTCGCACGCCGATTCGCAGCCGACGGGCGGCAAGTACGACGGCATCTACGGCGTGCTCGGCGGCCTCGAGGTCGTGCGTGCGCTGAACGACGCGGGCATCGAGACCGAGCGCCCGGTCGACGTCGTGATCTGGACCAACGAGGAAGGCTCGCGCTTCGCGCCGGCGATGGTGTCGGCCGGCGTGTTTTCCGGCGTCTATACGCTCGAATACGGGCTGTCGCGTACCGACGGCACGGGCCGGACGATCGGCGACGAGCTCGAGCGGATCGGCTATGCGGGCGCGGTGCCCGTCGGCGGTTATCCGGTGCACGCGGCGTACGAACTGCATATCGAGCAGGGCGCGATTCTCGAACGGGCCGGCAAGACGATCGGCGTCGTGACGGCCGGGCAGGGGCAACGCTGGTACGAAGTGACGTTGACCGGTGTCGACGCGCACGCGGGCACGACGCCGATGGCATTCCGTCGCGATGCGCTGGTCGGCGCCGCACGGATGATCTCGTTTCTCGACGAACTCGGCCGTCGTTACGCGCCGCATGCGCGCGCGACGGTCGGGATGATCGAGGCGCGGCCGAACTCGCGCAATACGGTGCCGGGCGGCTGCTTCTTCACGGTCGAATTCCGCCATCCCGACGATGCGGTACTCGACGAACTGGACGCGGCGCTGCGCGCGGAACTCGCACGCGTGGCGGACGCGTCCGGCCTCGGCGCGCGGATCGAGCAGATCTTCACGTACCCGCCGGTTCCATTCGCGCCGCGCTGCATCGACGCAGTGCGCGACGCGGCCGAGGCGCTCGGTCTGTCGCACATGGATATCGTGTCCGGCGCGGGCCACGACGCGTGTTATGTCGCGCGCGTCGCGCCGACCGGGATGATCTTCGTGCCGTGCGTCGACGGGCTGAGCCACAACGAGGCCGAAGCGATCACGCCCGAATGGGCGGCGGCGGGCGCCGACGTGCTGTTGCGCGCGGTGCTGCGAAGCGCGCAGGAAGCCTGAGCGTGACGCGCCCGGCCCGGCGGCAGGGTTTCGCCGGGCCGGGCAGGCGTTCGTCTGGCGTGACGCCAGCGCGCGCGTTGCGTCAGACCGACCGCGAATGCCGGCCGATGTAGCGGCGCATCACGTGGAACGCCGTATCGGTGCGGCCCGGCATCGTCGTCAACGCACCATCGGCCGCAAACCCGAGCTTTTCGTAGAACCGGTACGCCGCTTCGCGTGCCGTGCACCAGACGAGCGCGGCCCCGCGTTCTTCCGCGTGCCGCACGCAGACCTGCACCAGCACGCGTCCGAATCCCATGCCGCGCACGGCAGGGTGGACGGCCATTCCGCGAAGCCGCCACGCCGGCTGCGCGGGATCGTCGTCGCGCGGTTCCTCGCAGAGCGACGCGACGGCGACGATGCCCGACTGGTCGCGCACGCCGACATGCAGCGTCGTCGGCGCATGGTCGCCGGCCAGCTCGCATGCGTTCAGGTCGCCGTTGAGCAGGATCGTCGCCCTGAGCGGGTGCGTCTGCGCGGCGTCGATCGGCGCGATGGTGAACAGCGTGTCGCGTGATGTCATCAACGTCCCCTGGATGATCCGGCTGCCCGTTACTGGCCGGCCTTGCGCTTTGCCCGGTACGCGAGATACGCGACGATCTGGTCGAGTTCCCGGTCGCTCAGCTGGTCGGGCGGAAAGGCCGGCATGCGGCGGCCCGGCCAGTCGCGTACCGACGCCGGGTCGCGGATATAGCGGCGCAGCGCGGCCGGCTGGAAGTAGTCGACCGGATTCATCGGCGTGTTCAGGTCGGGGCCGGCGTGGCTGCTGCCCGCACCGTCGAGCCGGTGGCAGGCGAGGCATTGCGTGACGAACAGCCGCTGGCCCGCGCGGGCCGGATCGTCGGCGGGCAAGGCCGGATCGACGGCCAGCGACGGCCAGCGCGCGAGCGGCGACGATTCGATCGTGACGCGCACGACCTGGTACGGCCACTGCTCGCCGCGCACCGACGACGCGTCCGGCCCGAGCCACACGAGGTAGAACGGCCCGGCGCTGACCGGCTTGCCGGGCAGCTTCGGCCACGGATGGGCCGGGTCCTCGATCGCGAGCCACGGGACGGCGCGGGCTGGGGCGTGGGGGCGCACGAGATCCAGCGGCAGTTGCGCGGCGAAGCCGTCGGCCGCGCGCGTTTCGAGCACGCCGTCGGCCGGCAGCGGCGTGTCGCCGAGCAGCGCGGCGAACGGCACCGCGCGGAACGTCATCGGCCGGCCGTACGCGATGTCGCGCGGCACGTGGATGTCCGCCGCATCGGGGCGCGCGAGCAGCGTCTGCCGGGTGAGGGGGCGGGCGGTGCCGTCGGTGTCGAGTTCGAGCGTGGACTGCGCCGACGCGCGTTGTCCGAGCAGGCAAACCGTCAGCAGCACGAGCGAAAACCACTGGCGCTTCAGCATTCGTTCTCCGGGAAAGGACGTTCCGGCGGCAGCAGGAGTCGGGCGCCGCGGGCGATGGAAGGAATCGGGCGACAGTCTATCCGCTATGCGCGGCGCTGGCGAATTCCGCTGAGGAAAGGGGCGCGCGAGGCCGGCCCGCGCTGACGACATGACCGAGGGCCGGACTGTCGTCAATGACTCGAGCAACGCGCTGCGTCGTTCGGCATCGACGTGTCGCGCCCGGGTTCGAAATCGGCTTCGCGCGTGCCCGACGGCGTCAGCGACACGAAATGCATGGCCGACCCGCGGGCCGGGAATCCGGCGATGCCGGTCGAGCCCCACGGAATCGGCGAGCGCTGCACGCCGCTCGCGGTAATCGTCGAGGCCCCGAGCGCCAGTGTCAGCAGCCGCCCGTCGCGGGTCGGCACATACGCATGCGTGCCGGCGACCCCGATGCCGGATTCGCGCACCGATGCGGGCAGGCAGTCGAGCGTCGCCGTGCGGCGGCCGTCCGGCGCGATCAGCATCGCGATGCCGCGATCGTCGGCCGTCGTCGTGACGACGATGAAGCGGTCGATCTCCGGCACGTAGGCCGACGAGTACACGTAATACCGGATCCTGTCGTTCAGCGTCCCGAGCATGTCGAGCTTCGCCGTGACGGGATCGAACGTCGCGTATTCGAGCGTCGCGTCGGTGCTGTCTTCGATGAATTTCTGCCACACGAGCAGCGCGGTGCGCGGCGAGCCCGCGATCACGGGCCACCATTCGCGGCGGTGCGGCGCGACCGCGACGTGGTTCAGCACGTGTCCGGCCGCGTCGTAGGTCTTCAGGTAGACGCCGTTGCCGGAACCGAGATTGTCGACGCCGCCGCCGTCGACCCAGTCGGCGGAATAGAACACGACGAAGCGTTCGCCGACCGTCGCGACATGCCCCGAATGGCCGCCCGACTCGACGTCGTTCGGGTAGGGCTTGACCGGCTTCAGGTCGCGGCGGTAGATGCCGTAGCGCTGGCTGACCTCCTGCGGCGCCTTCCAGCCGTCCTCGAACGTGACGAAGATGTCGCCGCGCGCGTTTTGCGCGATCGATACCGGTTCCTGCGCCTCGGGGCGGCTGATGAACGTGTGAACGTGCAGCAGGCGCGGCTCGCCGGGGCGCCATTCGCCGACGTACACGTCGTGCGGCCAGCTGCCGCCGCGCAACGCGCCACGCGGCTCGATGCCCGAGCTGCTGAAGAACACCCAGCGCTTGCCGTCGCCGGCGTCGGCCACGCCGATGCCGTGCATGAAGCGGCGCGGGTCGCCGGTGGCCTGCGGCGAGGGCGAAGCCTGCACGGTGACCGTGTGAACGACCGGCGCGGCGGCGACGGCGGCCGGCGGCGCCGCGCCGATGCCGCACGCACCGCAAAGCGCGGCCGCGACGCATCGCGCGGCCGCAGGCACCGGGCGCGGGCGCCGTTTCATTCGACGGTCACCGATTTCGCGAGGTTGCGCGGCTTGTCGACGTCGGCGCCGCGCGCGCAGCCGACGTGATACGCGAGCAGTTGCAGCGGGATCACGTTGACGATCGGCGACAGCAGGTCGCCCGACTCGCGCACGCGGATCAGGTGCGTGTCGCGGTCGGCGTCGATTTCGAGCTGACTGCCCGCCAGCACGTAGAGCCGTCCGCCGCGCGCGCGCACCTCGGCCATGTTGGACTTCAGCTTCTGGAACAGGCGGTCGTCCGGCGCGATCGTGACGACGGGCATCGCGCTCGTGACGAGCGCGAGCGGGCCGTGCTTCAGCTCGCCGGCCGCATACCCTTCCGCGTGGATGTACGACACTTCCTTGAGCTTCAGCGCGCCTTCCAGCGCGATCGGGAAGTGGATGCCGCGCCCGAGGAACAACGCATTCTCGGTGCGCGCGAACTTCGCGGCCCAACCCATGACCTGCGTTTCGAGCGCAAGCGCATGGCCGATGCGGCCGGACAGCGCGCGCAGCTGCTTCAGGTGCATCGCGACGTGCGCCGCGTCGAGCCGGCCGCGCAGTTGCGCGAGCGTGAGCGTCAGCACGAACAGCGCGACGAGCTGCGTCGTGAACGCTTTCGTCGACGCGACGCCGAGCTCGATGCCGGCCCGCGTGAGGAACCGCAGCGGCGCATTGCGCGCGATCGTGCTGGTCGCGACGTTGCAGATCGCCAGCGACAGTTCCTGGCCCATCGCGCGCGCCTGCTCGATCGCGCCGATCGTGTCGGCCGTTTCGCCGGACTGCGAGATGCCGACCACGAGCGTGCGTGGATCGGCGACCGTGTCGCGGTAGCGGAATTCGCTGGCGATCTCCACCTGCGCGGGAATGCCGGCGATGCTCTCCAGCCAGTATTTCGCGGTCAGTCCTGCGTAGTAGCTGGTGCCGCAACCGAGCAGCAGCACGCTCCTGACGCTCGACAGCCGCGCGCGCGTGCCGTCGGTCGCGTCGAACAGCGCCGGCGAGATCGTGTCGATGCCGTCGAGCGTGCTGTCGATCGCCTTCGGCTGCTCGAAGATCTCCTTCTGCATGAAGTGCTGGTACGGGCCGAGCGCGGCGTCTCCCTCGCGCGCCTTCACCTGGCACAGCGGGCGCCGGGCATCGTGCCCGCCGGAGTCGACCACGGCGATGCGTTCCGGCGTGATCAGCGCGACGTCGCCGTCCTCCAGGTAGACGAAGCGGTCGGTCAGGTCGCCCAGCGCCGCGCAGTCCGACGCGAGGTAGTTCTGCTCGGCGCCGATGCCGATCACGAGCGGCGAGCCGGCGCGCGCGGCGACGAGGCGCTGCGGCTCGTGCGCACTGAGGACCGCGATCGCATAGGCGCCGTGCAGCCGCTTGACGGCGCGCACGACCGCGTCGAACAGGTCGTCGCGATAGACGCTGTGGATCAGGTGCGCGATCACCTCGGTATCGGTCTGGCCGCGAAACGTGTAGCCGCGCTCCCGCAGCTCCGCGCGCAGCGCGTCGTGGTTCTCGATGATCCCGTTGTGCACGACCGCGATCGTGTCGCCGGACATGATCGGATGCGCGTTCATTTCCGACGGGGCGCCGTGCGTCGCCCAGCGCGTGTGCGCGATGCAGGTCTGCGCTTCCAGGCCGAGCGTCAGCACGCGTGCCTGCAGGTCCGTCACGCGCCGCAGCGTGCGTTCGCTGCGCAGGCGGCCGTCGTCCTGCACGGCGATGCCGCACGAATCGTAGCCGCGATACTCGAGCCGGCTCAACGCATTGACCAGTTGCGGCACCTGATTGTTCAGGCCGCTTGCTCCGACGATTCCGCACATGATTCACCTCGTCCAGAAGAAGTTGCCGGCCTGCCGGCGATGCATGGCAGCGCGGCGTCTGGAGCGGCGCCGCGCGGCACGGGGGCGTCCGGTGCGCGGCGGCGCGTCTCCGCTGACTTACTCGCGGGGCGGCGGCCCCGCGTGGGCTACCCATTCGATGCCGGAAATCGAACCGTTCGCGTCATGCGACGCGACGAGAATGCGCGTCGTGCGCCGCGCGCCGCGCCGGCGGGCACCGGCCAGCGCGGTGGACGGCACCGAGCGCGCCTTCGCGCTGGCCGAGCGCCGCAGCATCTTCGACACGCGCAGCCGGTGGGCGAGCGGATGCACGACGCGCCCCGCGATCAGCCACGTGACGATCGTGCCCGCGATGAGCGCGATCGAGGTCGCGTAGAACACCATCTGCTCGATCGGCATCTCGGCTTCGTTGAACGGCAGCAGGTAGCGGTACGTATAGATGCAGATCGATGCCCACACGGCTCCGACCAGCGCCGGCCGCACGAGGCGGAACCAGACGACCAGCACGGAGCCGACGACGCGGCCGCGTTCGGTGATCATTTCGCGCGGCGTGCGCAGGGAAAGGTCAATAATCGGCGCGTTTTTCATGTTGAATGCCTCGGTCGGGGCTGACCCATACGGCCCGCTTGCCGCGGCCCCGCAGCACGACGGCCGGCAGGGCGACGACGGTGGTGATCATGCTGATCAGCCAGAAAGCAACGGGATACCAGATGGTGTCCAGGAAATACATCAGGAGTTTTTCGTCATACTGACGATCGATCATGCTGCCGACGATCAGCTGCAGGATGCAGGTCGCGACCAGCAGCATCCCGTGCCAGTGCGGCACGACCGATACGTGCCAGCTCGGCGGCAGCGGGTAGACGAGGTTCAGCAGCGCGAGCAGCAGGATGAACGACATCGAATAGGCCCACGCGATGCCGATCAGGTATTCGACGAACAGCGGCCACATCATCATCTGCGTCGGCCGCGCGAGCGTGCCCGCATATTTCATCAGGACCTGGATGCCGCCTTTCGACCAGCGCAGCCGCTGCCGGTAGAGCCCCTTGAGCGTCTCGGGCATCAGGATCCAGCTCAGCGCATGCGGTTCGTACACGACGCGCCAGTCGCGGCACTGCAGCTTCCAGCTGATGTCGATGTCCTCGGTCAGCATGTCCGAGCTCCAGTAGCCGACGTCGGCGAGCGCGGTCTTGCGGAACATCGTGACGACGCCCGACACCGTGAAGATGCGGCCGTACACCTGCTGCGTGCGCTTGATCAGCCCGACGATCGACGAGAATTCGCCGACCTGCATGCGGCCGAGCAGCGACGTGCGCGTGCGGATGCGCGGGTTGCCGGTCACCGCGCCGACGCCCGGGTCGGTCAGGAAGTGCTCGAGCATCCAGCCGATCGCGTCGTGCGCGAGCAGCGAATCGCCGTCGATGCACAGCAGGTATTCGGCGTTCGACACGGCCGCCGCGGTCGTCAGCCCGACCGCCTTGCCTTCGTTGCGCGCGTGGTGGATCACGAGCAACCGCGGGATCTCGACGGCCAGCGCGTTGAGGATCTCGCCGGTACGATCCCGGCTGCCGTCGTTGACCGCGATGATGTCGTAGTTCGGATACTGCATCCCGTTCAGGTGGCCGATCACGCTGCGCGCGTTCGCGGCTTCGTTGAAGCAGGGCACGACGATCGAGATCTTCGGGATGCCGCTCGCCGCGATCGTCCGGGTCGACAGCGTGCGGCCTTCTTCCAGCAGGAAGTAATGCACGACGCCGCCAATCATCCACAGATACGACATGAAGAACGGGTAGTAGAAAACGAAATCCTGCAGGCGCGTGATGAGGCTGTGGGTGGTCATGGCGTCTTCGTCCCCTGCGATTGCTGCATCTGCATCAGCGCGTTGATCGAGGTGGGGTCGAGGCGCGACTTCAGCGACATCACGTCGCGCATCGCGTCGAGTTCCGGCTGGCCGTTCAGGAAGTTGTCCGGGTAGTACCCGAAATTCACGGCGCCCTCGCTGCGCAGCCGCCGCATCTGCGTGAGCAGCGTGCCGGCCGGCACGTCCTTGTGCGCGCGCCAGTCGTACGACTGCAGTTCGAACACGGTACGCTGCAGCCCGCGCTGTTTCGCGCGCACGGCCCGCACGAGCTGGTCCAGCCAGCCCTCGGGGTCCTTCGCCTGCTCCATGTACGGCATCGCCATCAGCGCGACGTAGTCGTAGGCGGCGAGGAAGTCGTCGTAGTTCTGCGCATACCACGCTTCCGATTCGGGCTTGAGCACCGGCATCGCGAAGAGGTTGCGCGCGGTCAGCACGTCGCCGACGTTCTGGTGGGCCAGCACGATCTGCTCGAGCTGCCGGGTCAGGTCGATCAGGTAGCGCGACTTCTGGCGCGTCCAGCGCTTCATCAGTTCGGGGTTCTCGCGGATCTTGCCGATATCGGCGGGCAGCCCCCACTGCGCATAGATGCGCAGCGCATGCCGGCCCGCGTCCTCGTAGTCGTCGAGCACGGCGTCGTCGCTGAACAGGATGCCGCTGAACGACGCATGCTTGCTGAGATCCTCGTAGATCTGCTGGATCATCAGCCGCGCGTCCGGATCGAACGGACTCAGCCGGAACACGCGCGTGCCGTTCTCGCGGGCCGGCGCGCCGCCGTGGGCGCTGACGGCCTCGAGCCCGCGCTGCTTGTCGGCCGGCGGCCGGAACGCGAGCACCGGCATCCACGCGTACACCTGCACGTTGGAACGCGTATTGAGCTGCCACGCGGCGCGCGAGAACAGGTCGGCGCGCATCGGCAGGTGCCGGTTCGGGAAATACACCGATTCGGCCACGCCCGTGCCCTTCGGGTCCGCATAGGCCTGCAGGTACACCGATTTCGGCTGCATCCGGTAGATGCGCTCGATCAGCTTGCCGAGATTGGCTTCCTGCCGCGCGGGATCGGGATCGTAGACCTGGTCGAGATCGACCTGCACGATGCGCTCGGGCACGTCGACGTCGCCGCGGTTGGACGCCGGCTCGCGCATCGAGCGCTCGAACCCGCCGATGTCGACGTCGTACATCATCAGGACCCGTCTCAGCCGGTCCAGCGGCACGTCCGGCGTGTTCGGGCCGGCGTCGAGGCTGAACTGGATGTCCATGCCGAGCGACGTCGAGATCTGGCGCACGGGCTGGTTTTCCGCGCCGTACGGCCATACCATCGAGCGCGCGACGACGCCCGTGTGGTCGCGGATCTGCCGTACGCAGGTCTGCAGGTCGTTGTGCACGCGTGCCGCGAATTCGGCGTCGGTTTCATAGCGTTGCTGATCCTGCAGGTACAGGTGCGAGGTGGTCGCCGGCAACTCGTTGCCTTGCGGATTCGCGATCGCGCCATGATGGAGGTTGTGGGTGTGGCAGCCGAGTTCGACGAGACGGGACTGGCCGACCTGCTTCACTTCGTCCCACGACATGAAGTAGTCGCGCGGTACCTGGATCTTGTCGCTGATGCGGATCGGCGCATCCGGCGGCGCGTCGATCCACGCGGTGACGATGCCCATCACGGCCGGATACTTGAAGCGCTCGAGCAGCGGCAGCACTTTCGTGTAGTGGCTGCGGTAGCCGTCGTCGAACGTGAGCAGCACCGCGCGCGGCGGCAGCGGCGTGCCGCCGTGCCGCGACTCCTCGATCTGCCTGACCGTGATGGTGTGGTAGTTGTTGGTTTGCAGCCACGAGAAGATCGCGGTCAGCGTGCCGGTATCGACCGCGAACGGATCGACCATCGCCGACGGCGACGAAAACGACGCCATCAGGTTGTCGCGCACGTCGTGCATGCAGATCACGCGGAACGTCTTGCCGTCGGCCGGATCGGACGGCGGCAGCAGGTCGATCATCTTGGCGTTCGTCACGCCCGGGAACAACGAACAGGCGGCAAACGTGCCGAGGCATCCGCACATGAAGGTCCGTCTGGTGTGCATGAACGCTCTCCTTGCTAGAACGGCAGGTTGACCGACAGGAAGCCGGTTTCGGAGCGCTCGCGCTGGCCGTCGTACGCATGGCTGCTGACTTCGACGCCGTAGGTCAGCGTGATGTCGTGCTTGAACGTCCACGCGTGCTCGAGGCGCGCGCTCCACAGCGGACTGGTGCCGAAGCCGCGCTCGTTGTACGCGCCGCCCGACACCGACACGCGTTGCTGCAGCCCCATGTCGCCCTTCTTCCACAGCGTCAGCTGGTGCATGACGGTCGCCGCGGCCGCGTAGTCGCGGCCAGGGCTGAAGTAGGGCGCGTCCTGGCGCGTGTTGCTGTCCGTGCCGAGGTTCAGCGATACGTTGACGAGCTGGGTCGCGGTCGTGTACACGCGCTGCGTGCCGGTCGCGGAAATCTCCTGGTGCAGGTTCGAATCGCTGTAGCGGCTCACGCCGTAGCTCAGCCTGATCTCGCGGCGGTCGTTCTGGCGATACACGACCTCGACGTTCGCCGAGCGGCCCCAAATGTGCGCGGCATAGGCCTTCCACGGCAGCGAGTTGTCGTTGGTGTCGAGCCCGGCGCCGACCGTCCAGTAGTCGTTCAGCGCGTACGCGATCGTCCCGCGGCCGCCGGTCCGGCCGTCCGCGCCGAACGAGCGCGTGACTTCGCCCTGCACGGTGAGCGGGCCGTGCCGGTAGTCGCCGCCGACACCGGTGCGCGTGCGGCTGACGTTGCCGCCGTCGGTTTGCGCATGACCGAAGAACGTGTGCGAGAAGACGCGCCAGTTGTCGCCGAACGGTTGCGAATACACATAACTGTCCGACGTGAAGCTGTTGTCGGCCAGCGCGCTGTTGCCGTGCTCGAAGCTCAGGTCGGTCGTGAACACGGGGCTGCGATAGGCCTTGTAGTCGCGCTTGAAGCCGCGCACGGCGCCGCTGTCCGGGAACGTGTCGCCCAGGGTCTGGTCGACGGTCTTCGCGGTCGCGTAGTCGTCCGCCGTGAGCGACGCGCGGCCGAGGCCGGCAAGCATCTCGACGCTGTCCGGGTGATCGGTCAGCGACGCGCGATACATCGAGATCGCCTGGCGCGGGTGCGACTGGCCCGACACCGCGTCGGCATGCGCGGCACGGATCTCCGCGTTGAACGGCACCTGCTTCTCGAGCTGTTCGAGCGCGGCGATCCCTTCGTCGGCATGGCCCGTGAAGATCAGGTATTGCGCGCGCAGCCGGTAGTAGCGCAGGTAGTCGCCTTCCTCGGGGCCGACGTTGCGCACCTCCTTGACGGGCGGCAGCGACTTGCCCATCTCGTCGAGTACCTGCTTCGCTTGCGCCGCGCGCCCCTGGTCGACGTACGACCAGAACACGCCTTCGCGCAGTTCGATCTCGCGCGTGCGCACGCCGTACTGGAAGCCGCGGGTCGCGCGGTCGGTCGGCGACGCGGACGCCTGCTTCAGCGCGCGCAGGTAGACGACGTTCGCCTTGGCCGGTTCGCTCAGGTACAGGTAGGCGTCGCCGACGGCCGCCAGCGCGTCGATCGAGATTTCCGCGCTGGACGGAATCGTCTCGAACGTCGCGACGGCCGTCTTCATGTCGCCGCGTGCCGCGTAGGCGACCGTGCGGTCGCCCGCGAGCGCCGTCCTGACCGGCGTGTATTCCGGCGTGGCCGGCATCCGCTTGTCGAGGTCGTCGGCCGCGCGCAGCGCGCTGTCGAGGCCGTCGAAGCGGTCCGAACTCGTCATCGAACGCGACTTGTCGCGTCCGCCGCGCACTTGCTGGCGAATCGACAGTTCTTCCAGTTGCGCGATGTCGACGGCGGAGAACGCATCGGGCCGGGCTTTCGCTTCGTCGAGCGCCTTGATCGCGCCGCCGCTCGCCGCGAGGCCGAACACGTCGTTGCGTACCGTCGCGGCATCGGCGGTGCGGAGATTCGGCGCCTGCGCGTTCGGTGTTTCGACGTCGGGGCCCTGGGATCGCTGGATCGGTTCGCCAGGGAGCTGGGCGCCGGGCGTCGGTGCGTTCGGCGTCTGGGACGGCGGCGGTTGCGAGCCGGGCGTCTGCGGGACGGGGGTGGGGGCGTTCGGCATCGGGGTGCCGGATGCCTGGGCGGTCAGCGTCGGCGTGGTGGCCGGTGAGGCGGTTGTGGTCGGTGCGGCCCGCGGCGGGGCGCCCGACGTGGGCGCGATCGGTGCGGCCGTATTCGCCTGAGCGGTGTCGGATGCCTGCGCAAGCTGCATCGGGGCATGCGACGTTTGCGCGTGCGGTGCCGACGTATTCGGAAACGCGGTGCCGGACGCCCGCGCAAGCCGCATCGGCGCATGCGACGTCTGCGCGACCGAGGCCTGCGTATCGGCCGATGCCGCGCCAGGCCCCTGGTCAGCCGGCTGCGGCGCGTCCGGGTCCACCACGACCGTGGTCGGCATGGCCGGGTTCGGTGCCTGCGCGATCTGCATCGACGCATCCGATGCCTGTGCGATCGGGGTCGGCGCATGAGGGGGCAGCGTGCCCGAATCCGCGGCGATCTCCATCGACGTCACGCTCGCCTGCCGATCGGGCGCAGGCGCATCCGGCGCGGATCTGGCGATTTCTCTCGCGCCGCCCGATTCCGCGTCGCCTTCGGCGGAGAAGCAGGGGCCGGACGCGACGAGCAGCAACACCAGCGGCGCATGCAGGAGGATCCGCCGGTTGGACGGGGCGACGGTGGTGCATGGTTGTTTCCGAGGGTTGTCCACGGTGTCTCCTCACTCTGAAACGATCACATCGGTTGCACGCCCGACGACGCTCGTCGCCTGCGGTCATCCCCCCGGGCGGCGAGGCCCGGCGGCCTCCGACCGGCTCACAGGCGATTGCGGATCGCTTGTCCCAGCAACGCGCGCGATTCGCTGTTCGTCGGGTCGATCGCGAGTGCGCGGCTCGCGTTTTGCGCCACGCAGTTCCACTCGTCGATCACCGCGCACGAGCGGGCCTTCGCCAGCGCACGTGCGCCTTCAAGCGCCTCGTGCGTGACGCTCGCCGTCTGCATGCGCGCCGCGTCGGTGCCATACGGCGGCGCCTTCGGCGTGAAATCCAGGCGCCTTCGCGTGCCTGCCAGCCTCTCGGCGCGCGGTGCGCGATGTTCGGCAAGCGACCGTGCGGCGGCGCGGCCATGGGCCGGCGCGCCGTGCGTATCGGCTGCCAGTGCCGCGGGCGGTGGAGGGTAGGGCTGCCGATGTCGGGCGGCGGTGCCGGGCCGGACCCGCGACGCGGCTGGCGGTTCGACCGCGAGCGTGACCGGCGGCGCGGTCGACACCTCGCGCGGCGTCGATGCGGACGGCGCGGGAGTCGGCCCGGGCCGCGCGAGCGGTGCGGCCTGTCGCGCAATCGTCGATGCAGGCGCGGCCGCGATCGGAGGGACGGATGCGCCGCTCGCGCGGCCGGGCGCGGCCACGATGGATTGGCGGTACTGGCCGACCGCGGCGTCGATCGCGCCGGCGATGTCGTGCGTCACGCTCGCATGGCCGGCGGTCTTGTCCCGCTCGGTATACGCGAAGAGGCTGAAGATCGCGGCGAACGCGACGAAGCTGAGCGCCGCGTTCTTTCCAGGACCCCAGGAGGGTTTCGGCGGGCAGGCGGACGAGCCGTCGGGTCGTTCTGCACGAGTCATTCGAAGCTCCTCGATTCGATGCGTTGCGGTGGATGACGCGATCGGGATGGGGTCAGGCGGCGTTCACCATCGCAACTGCGTGGTGAGCGTGCCCGTTTCGACGATCGCGAACTGGGTCGCTCCCTGATAGGTCCCTTCGACCCGGTAGCTGGCGTCCGGCACGCTGAACAGGCAGCGCGATCCCGCGGCGTTGAATTCGACGAGCACGCGGCCATGTCGCCGCAGGCGGACCTGGACGTTGGCTAGCGGTTGTCCGGTGCGGCCGGAAGCAAACGACACGCCCAGGTTGTATGGCCGGCCGTCGGGAGGAAGCGGTGCCGTCCCGTCGATGCGTGCGTCGCCGCAGATATACGAAATCACGTAGCGGCCGGCATCCGGACCGGACGCCGGCGCCTCGGCCATCGCGTTCACGCAGAGCGAGGAAAGGAAGACGCTGAGGAAAGGGCGAGCAGGCAGTCGAAACGAAGAAGACATTGCAACCTCCCGTCCGGAATCAATGGCGAGCATTTATTCCGAGTCAGATTTGGCAGCGTTCTTTTTGCGACACGCTATTGATACACGATGGCTTTTGAATCAACAACCGCGTGTGGCTGGAATGGGACGAAGGGAAATATCCTATTTAAATAGGATAACGATGGATTCGTCTGATTCGTTTAATGCTGAAGAAAGTCGATATTGCCGAATATGATTATTGCTGGTCGGTAGCGATGATCGAGCACGCATTGAGTCACGTCGGAGGTATCGACGTTCGTGCCGAAAAGTAACGACTGATAAAAGGAATTCTTGCGGCTGTGTTCGACGCGAAACAATGAAGGTCAGGATACAGGTCGTGCGTCGTGAAAAGAGGGTGCGACGTTTTTGTTATTTTGGGTTGTTGCAGGTAAATGGAAACTTTTATTTTGTTCTGTAACAGGGTATTTCCGTCCGTTAAATCGGTCTTAATATTCGGGCGTAATGCCGTGCCAGTAAAAAATACGATATTGAATGCAAACGTTTGCGTTTCGTCTGATATCGATTGCAGATCGGGCACAGGGAGTTCACGGGCTTCGGCGGGCTTGGCGATTGCTGGCTGGAGAAAGCGCATTCGCACCGTGAACCCGCACGGCGCGAATGCAGGAATCAGCGGCTGCCGCCGGCGAGTCGCCGTGCGGTGCGCATCGTCGGCGCGGCGGCCTGTTCGGCATCGAGCGCGCCTTCGACCGCCGCGCGCGGCCGGTTCATGATGTAGGTCCACAACTGCTCGGCCGCGAGCCCGCGCTTGCGCGCCGATCGATACAGGCGGATCTCGAGTTCGGTGATCCAGTCTCCCGAGCCCGCGCATACGAGCGTGCCGTCGGCGAGCTCCTTCGCGACGCAGCTTTCCGGCAGCCAGCCGATGCCGTGCCCGGCCACGACCATGCCTTTCAACGCCTCGGACATGTGCGTCTCGAAGCATCGGTGCACCGCATACGGCTCGGTTGCGTTCAGCAGCAGCATCTCGACGATGTTGCCGAGAAACGCCCCCGACGAATACGCGAGCAGCGGGAGCGGGGCGTCCGGCGTGCCGGGCAGCTGAAACACCGGCTTGCCGCGCGCGTCGGGCGTCGACACCGGCAGGATCCGTTCGATGCCGAGGCTGACGAACGGGAAGTGGTTCGGATCGAGCACGATCGGCAGCTGCGGATGGTGATAGCCGAGCAGCAGGTCGCATTCGCCTTCGACCAGCTGCTGCACGCCTTCCGGCACGTTGACCGCGTTGACGCGGGCGGTCACGTGGCCGACTTCGCCATGGAGCTGCTTGAGCCATTCGGGGAACAGCGTGAACACGAGCGTATGCGCGACGGCGAACCGCACGACCTGGTCGCTGGCCGCGAACTGGTCATAGCCGTTCACGAGATTGCGCGCCGCATACATGCTGCGCAGGATGTCCGCGGCAAGCCCGCGAAACATCTGGCCGGCCGGCGTCAACGCAACCGGATTGATGCTCCGGTCGACCAGCTTCGCGTCCATCCACGTTTCGAGGGCGGCGATTCGTCTGCTGAATGCCGATTGCGTCAGGTGCCGATGACGTGCGGCCCGGGAAAAGCTCTTGGTATCCGCCAGGCTCAGGAAATCTTCCAGCCACTTTGCTTCCATTTCGATCTTCGCTTTTTATAGTCGGGCGCCTGAAAGGCGACAGCATCGCTGCGCCGCGCCAGTTTTCTAGCGTACCGCGCCTCGCGGGGCGGTCCGATGTTTTTTTTCGATCGGTGTCAGTCGAAATATGCATGAGCGTTGTCGGCGGGATTACGGCTACATAGCGTTGAGGTGCCGGACCCGGCTAACCGGATAGTTCACCGCGTCGAACGCCCGGCGTGCCGCAGACGGTACTTCCCCAGGGTCGGTTGCGCCGTGTGCGTGCCGGCCCGCCTCCCTTGCCGCGATCCGGTGCCCGGTCGCGCCATTTTTTTGTGCAGTGCAGATTGCACATTCGTGACACGCGGGGGAACTATGTTTGCAGGACGCGGCGCAGCATCGGCCGTGCGCGCTCGCGGCGCATGCGGGCGCACGCCGCGCCGGGTGATGCACCGTTATGGTGCGCGATGCCGTGCGGGCGTGCCCGGCGCGGCGCAAAAACGGGGGGATATCGGGGGGTAGCGCAAGGCACGTTCCTTGCAAAGCATTCATTACGCCGGTCCGGCATGCGCAATGCCGGGGAAAACGATCGATGGAGAAAAGATCGATGAAGCCATTCGATGAAATGCTGCAATCCGGCGACATGGTAAGGGCGCCCTACGCGCGCCTGAAGCAATGGCTCGACACGCAGAATCCCGCGAGCCTCGCCCAGAAAGCCCACGACGCGGAAGGCGTGTTCCGCAAGACGGGCATCACGTTCGCCGTCTACGGCGACGCGGAGGCCGCCGAGCGGCTGATTCCGTTCGACATCGTCCCGCGCATCATCTCGGGCGCCGAATGGAGCCGCCTCTCGCTCGGCATCGAGCAGCGCGTGATGGCGCTGAACGCCTTCCTCGACGACATCTACCACCGCCAGGAAATCGTGCGCGCGGGCATCGTGCCCAAGCACCTGATCGCGCACAACGAGGCGTTCATCCCGGAGATGATCGACTTCCGGCCGCCCGGCAACGTGTACACGCACATCATCGGCGTCGACATCGTGCGCACCGCCGAGAACCAGTTCTACGTGCTGGAGGACAATGCGCGCACGCCCTCCGGCGTGTCCTACATGCTGGAAAACCGCGAGACCATGATGCAGCTCTTCCCGGAGCTGTTCCAGCAGGTGAAGGTGCGCCCGGTCGAGACCTATCCGCAGATGCTGCGCCAGTCGCTGGCCGCGGTGTGCCCGCCGGGCGGCAACGCCGACAACCCGACCGTCGCCGTGCTCACGCCCGGCATCCACAATTCCGCGTACTACGAACACTCGTTCCTCGCCGACCAGATGGGCGTGCACCTCGTCGAGGGCAGCGACCTGCAGGTGATCGACGGCCGCGTCGCGATGCGCACGACCGAGGGCTTCCAGCCGATCGACGTGCTGTACCGCCGCGTCGACGACGCCTTCCTCGATCCGCTCACGTTCCGCCCCGATTCGGTGCTCGGCGTGGCGGGGATCATGGACGTGTACCGCGCCGGCAACATCACGATCGCGAACGCGCCGGGCACCGGCATCGCCGACGACAAGGCGATCTACTCGTACATGCCGGAGATCGTCGAGTTCTACACGGGGCGCAAGGCGCTGCTGGAGAACGTGCCGACCTGGCGCTGCGGCGAGGCCGACAGCCTGAAGTACGTGCTCGAGCATCTCGACGAACTGGTCGTGAAGGAAGTGCACGGCTCGGGCGGCTACGGGATGCTGGTCGGCCCGTGCGCGTCGAAGGCCGAGCTCGAGGCGTTTTCCGCGAAGCTGCGCGCGCGTCCGGCGAACTACATCGCGCAGCCGACGCTCGCGCTGTCCACGACGCCGATCCTCACCGACGCCGGCCTCGCGCCGCGCCACGTCGACCTGCGGCCGTTCGTGCTGGTGTCGGACCGGATCCGCATCACGCCGGGCGGGCTCACGCGCGTGGCGCTGAAGGAGGGATCGCTGGTCGTCAACTCGAGCCAGGGCGGCGGCACCAAGGACACCTGGGTGCTGGCCGACTGAGCCGGATGCGACCGCGCGCGCCGCAGCCGGCGCGCGAACCGAACGAAGACGGAGTGGACACGAGATGCTTCTGGGACGTACTGCAAGCGGGCTCTACTGGATGTACCGCTATATCGAGCGCGCGGAGAACATCGCGCGCATCGTCGATGCCGGGCTGCGGATGGCGCTCACGCGCACGTCCGACGCGCCGGCCGAATGGTCGTCGGTGCTCGTCAGCTCGGGCGCGGACGACGGCTACCGGGAGAAATACGACGCGTATGCGGCCGATACGGTGACCGACTACCTGCTGCGCGACCGCGACAACCCGTCGAGCGTGCTGTCGTGCATCGAGGCCGCGCGCTCGAACGCGCGGATGGTGCGCACGGCGCTTACGCGCGAGGCGTGGGAAAGCGTGAACGGCGCGTGGCTCGCGCTGCGCCGCGCGCTGGCGCAGCCGGTGCCGGAGAGCGAGCTGCCGGCCGTGCTCGACGAAGTGAAGCGCGAAACCGCGCTGATCCTCGGCAGCTTCTACAGCACGATGCTGCGCAACGAGATCTTCGATTTCGCGCAGATCGGCGCATTCATCGAGCGCGCGGACAACACCGCGCGGATCATCGACGTGAAGTACCACCTGCTGCTGCCGTCGGTATCGCACGTCGGCACGATCCTCGACAACTACCAGTGGGAGACGATCCTGCGCTGCGTCGCCGCGCACCGTTCGTACCGCTGGGTGTACGACGTGCAGTACAAGCCGATGAACATCGCCGACTACCTGATCCTGAACGGCCGCATGCCGCGTTCGCTGCGTTATTGCTACGGACGCGTCGTGTCGAGCCTGAACCTGCTTGCAAAGGATTACGGCGTGACACACCCGTGTCACGACACGGCCACGAAGATCCTGCAAATGCTGTCCGATACCTCGGTCGAGCGGATCTTCAAGAGCGGGCTGCACGAGTTCCTGACCGACTTCATCGGCCGCAACAACAGCCTCGGGCTCGAAATCGCCCAGGCTTACAACTTCGACTGAGACTTGCCATGCGACTCGCCATTCGACACATTTCGCGTTATCAGTTCGACGATCAAGCCACCCATGCGCTGCAACGGCTGCGGCTGCGCCCGCAGTCCGGCCCCGGGCAGACGGTGCGCGCGTGGCAGGTCACGATCGACGGCGTCGAGCCGTCGCTGTCTTACGCCGACGGGCTCGGCAACCGGATCGACCTCGTGCGTCACGACCGCGGCGCGAAGGCCGAGATCGTCGTCGTCGCGGCCGGCGTCGTCGAGACGCAGGACCGCGCGGGCATTCTCGGGAATCCGGAGGGCTATGCGCCGCCGTGGATCTTCGAGCGCGAGACCGCGCTCACGAAGGCGGGCGATACCGTGCGCGAACTCACGGAAGCGCTGCCGATCGAGCCGCACGGCCTCGACGCATTGCACTGGCTGATGACGGAAGTGCACGACCGCATCGCGTATGCGCCGAACCTGGCCGCCGACGTGCCCGTCGACGCGGAAACCGCGCTGCAAAGCGGCGAGGGCACGAGCCGCGACCATGCGCATGCGTTCATCGCGGCCGCGCGCGTGCTGAAGATTCCCGCGCGCTACATCTCGGGCTACGTGCTCGCCGACAGCGCGATGCAGCGCATCGCCGATGCGAAGCAGAACGCGGGCGACGTCGAGGAGGAGGAAGCGCTCGCGCTGCAGAGCGGCGAGGGCATGCAGCAGATGCTCGGCGCATCGCATGCCGCGCAATCGCAAGGGCTGCCGCAACCGGCGCTCGGCGCGCAGCCGCAGGCCGCCGCGCTGATGCAGCAGCCGGCCGGCCATGCATGGGCCGAGGCGTACGTGGAGGGGCTCGGCTGGGTCGGGTTCGATCCGTTCATGAACCGCTGCCCGGACGAGCGCTACGTGCGCATCGCGGTCGGCCTCGATTATCGCGACGCGCAGCCGGTGACGGGGCTCGGCGCGACGGCCGTCGGCGTCGAGATCAGCGTCGTGCAGTCGCCCGAGCTCGTCTGACCCCGCGCACGCTTTCGCCGAATCCGCCATGCCGGGCCGCCGCGTCGAGTGCGACGCGGCGCGCGCGGCCGGCCCAACCCGAACCGAGTTCCCATGTCCATCCACGTCGCGCTGCATCACACCACCCGCTATCGCTACGACCGGCTCGTCAACCTCGGCCCGCAGGTCGTGCGGCTGCGGCCCGCGCCGCATTGCCGGACGCCGATCCTTGCGTACTCGATGACGGTCGAGCCCGCGCAGCACTTCATCAACTGGCAGCAGGACCCGTTCTCGAACTATCTCGCGCGGCTCGTGTTTCCGGAGCGCACCGAGCACTTCGAGATCACGATCGATCTCGTCGCCGAGATGTCGGTGTACAACCCGTTCGACTTCTTCCTCGAAGCGAGCGCCGAGCAATACCCGTTCAGCTATGACGATGCGCTGAAGACCGAGCTCGCGCCGTATCTCGTGTGCGATCCGCAGACGAGCGCGTCGCCGTTGTTCCGCACGTATCTCGACGGCGTCGATCGCACGCCGGCCGGCACCGTGAACTTCCTCGTCGCGCTGAACCAGCAGCTTCAGCACGACATCGGCTATCTCGTGCGGATGGAGCCCGGCGTGCAGACGCCCGAGCAGACGCTCGAGCTCGCGTCCGGCTCGTGCCGCGACAGCGCGTGGCTGCTCGTGCAGCTGTGCCGTCATCTCGGCATCGCCGCGCGTTTCGTGTCGGGCTACCTGATCCAGCTCACGCCCGACGTGAAGTCGCTCGATGGTCCGAGCGGCACGTCGGTGGACTTCACCGACCTGCACGCGTGGTGCGAGGTGTACCTCCCGGGCGCCGGCTGGATCGGCTTCGACCCGACGTCGGGCCTGCTCGCGGGCGAAGGGCATATTCCGCTCGCCTGCACGCCGCAGCCGACGAGCGCCGCGCCGGTCGAAGGGCTGATCGACGAGTGCGAGGTGTCGTTCGAGCACGAGATGACCGTGACGCGCGTGTACGAATCGCCGCGCGTGACGAAACCGTATACGGAATCGCAGTGGGACGCCGTGCTGGCGCTCGGCACGCAGGTCGACGGCGCGCTGGCGGCCGGCGACGTGCGGCTCACGCAGGGCGGCGAGCCGACCTTCGTGTCGATCGACGATCGCGACGGCGCCGAGTGGAACACCGATGCGCTCGGCCCGACCAAGCGCGGCTACGCGACCGAACTCGTGCAGCGGCTGCGCGCCGAGTACGGCGACGGCGGTTTCCTGCATTTCGGGCAGGGCAAGTGGTATCCGGGCGAGCAGCTGCCGCGCTGGGCATTGTCGATCTTCTGGCGCGCGGACGGCCAGCCCGTGTGGCACGATCCGTCGCTGTTCGCCGACGAGCGCGAGCCGTCCGCGTACACGACCGACGACGCGAAGCGCTTCATCGATGCGCTCGCCGCGCGGCTGAACCTGACCGACGAATTCATCCAGCCCGGCTACGAGGATGTCTGGTACTACCTGTGGCGCGAGCGCCGGCTGCCCGTCAACGTCGATCCGTTCGACTCGCGACTCGACGACGAGCTCGAGCGCGCGCGGCTGCGCAAGGTGTTCGACCAGCAGCTCGACAGCGTGGTCGGCTACGTGCTGCCGGTCAAGCGCACGGACGATGCACCGGGTCTCGACGGGCCGCGCTGGCAGACGGGCCCGTGGTTCTTCCGTGACGAGCGGATGTATCTCGTGCCGGGCGATTCGCCGATGGGCTATCGACTGCCGCTCGATTCGCTGCCGTGGGCCTCGCGCGCCGACCATCCGTACCTGGTCGAACGCGATCCGTTCGCGCCGCGCAGCGCGCTGCCGGACGCCGCCGCGATCCGTGCGCGCTATGCGGGCCCGGCCGACGCGCCGCGCTACCTGTCCGGCGTGCATCGCGAAGCGCCTGCGCAGACGGTCATGCAGTGGCGTGACGACGGCACGGCCGCGGGCGGGCGCGCGTCAGCGCACGATCCGCAGCGCCGGCCCGAGCGCTTCGAATCGGCCGCGTGGATCACGCGCACCGCGCTGTGCGCCGAGGTGCGCAACGGCATCCTGTACCTGTTCATGCCGCCGCTCGCCGCGCTCGAGGATTATCTCGACCTGCTCGGCGCGATCGAGCTGACCGCGCACGCGCTCGGCGTGAAGCTCGTGCTCGAAGGCTATCCGCCGCCGCGCGATGCGCGGCTGAAGCTGCTGCAGGTGACGCCCGATCCCGGCGTGATCGAGGTGAACATCCATCCGGCCGCGAGCTTCGACGAACTCGTCGACCACACGGAATTCCTGTACGACGCCGCGTGGCAGTCGCGGCTGTGCAGCGAGAAATTCATGGTCGACGGCCGTCACGTCGGCACGGGCGGCGGCAACCACTTCGTGCTCGGCGGTGCGACGCCGGCCGACAGCCCGTTCCTGCGCCGCCCGGACCTGCTCGCGAGCCTGATCGCGTACTGGCACAACCATCCGTCGCTGTCGTACCTGTTCTCGGGGCTGTTCATCGGGCCGACGAGCCAGGCACCGCGCGTCGACGAGGCGCGCAACGACCAGCTGTACGAACTCGACATCGCGTTCGCCGAGATCCAGCGCAACAAGCTGCTGTTCGGGCAGGACATGCCGCCGTGGCTCGTCGACCGCGTGCTGCGCAACCTGCTGATCGACGTGACGGGCAACACGCACCGCAGCGAGTTCTGCATCGACAAGCTGTATTCGCCCGATTCGTCGACCGGCCGGCTCGGCCTGCTCGAGCTGCGCGCGTTCGAGATGCCGCCGCACGCACGGATGAGCATCGTGCAGCAACTGTTGCTGCGCGCCCTGGTCGCGCGTTTCTGGGCCGCGCCGTACACGACGCCGCTCACGCGCTGGGGCACCGCGCTGCACGACCGCTTCATGCTGCCCGAGTTTCTTCAGATGGATTTCGACGATGTGCTGGCCGAACTGCGCGAGGCCGGTTTTGCGTTCGATCCGGCGTGGTTCGCACCGCACTTCGAATTCCGCTTCCCGCTGTTCGGCCAGATCGCGGTGAACGGCATGCAGCTGTCGTTGCGCGGCGCACTGGAACCGTGGCACGTGATGGGCGAGGAGGGCGCGCCCGGCGGCACGGTCCGTTACGTCGATTCGTCGGTCGAACGGCTCGAGGTGCGCGTGACGGGGCTGAACGACAACCGGCACGTCGTGACCGTCAACGGCCGCGCGCTGCCGCTGCAGCCGACCGGCACCGTCGGCGAGTACGTCGCGGGCGTGCGCTACAAGGCGTGGTCGCCGCCGTCCGCGCTGCATCCGACCATCGGCGTGCATGCGCCGCTCACGTTCGACATCGTCGATACGTGGCTGCAGCGCTCGCTCGGCGGCTGTCGTTATCACGTCGCGCATCCGGGCGGGCGCAACTACGCGACGTTCCCGGTCAATGCATACGAAGCCGAGAGCCGCCGGCTCGCACGCTTCGTCGAGATGGGGCATACGCCGGGGCGGATGGATGTCGCGGCTGCCGCGCCGAGCCGCGAATTCCCGTTCACGCTCGACTTGCGGCGGCCGTGATCCAGTAACGACGGGGTGGACGACGATGCGCGGCTCGCGATCTCCCGGCGGCCTCGCCGGAATGCTAGGATGCGGGCAGATTGCGGCCGCGCGCCGAGGCTTGCCGCCCCGATGGCGGCGCGCGTGCGCGGCCGCACCCTGACGACGGAACGACATCGTGCCGCCCATTGATACCGACCATCTCGCCGCCCTCGACGCGATGCCCACGCTTTTCGATACCGGCGCGCAGCCGGACGCCGCCGAACTGGCCGCCGCGCTCGCGGCGCCGGCGGCCGCCGGCCGCTACGACGAACTGCGCGGCAGCGCGGCCGGCCTGATCGCGCCTGCGCTCGCGCCCGCGTGGCGCAGCTTCTTTACGTCGATCGGCAGCGACGGCGTGGCCGATCTCGATCGCCGCGCCGATGCGCTGCACCGGAGCATGCGCGAGAACGGCCTGTTCTACCAGCTGCACGAGCAGCGCGCCGGCGACGGCGCGGCCGGCCCGTGGTCGCTCGACCTGCTGCCGATGATCGTCACGCCCGACGACTGGGTCGCGATCGAGCGCGGCGTGCTGCAGCGCGTGCGGCTGCTCAACGCGACGCTGGCCGACCTGTACGGGCCGCAGACCATCCTGCAGCGCGGGCTGCTGCCGCCCGCGCTCGTCACCGGCCACCCCGGCTACCTGCGCGCGATGCGCGGCGCGCGCGTGCCGGGCGATACCTGGCTGCACGTCGTCGCGTTCGATCTCGCGCGCGGCCCGGACGGGCAGTGGCGGATCGTCGCGCAGCATACGCAGGGCGCGGCCGGGCTCGGCTACCTGCTCGAAAACCGCCTGATCGTGTCGCGGCTCTTTCCGCGCGGGTTTCGCGGGCTGCGCGTGCAGCGCCTCGCGTCCGCCTATCGCGCGCTGCTGCAGAGCATGCAGTCGCTCAGCCCGGCCCGCAAGAACTCGCGGATCGTGCTGCTGACGCCGGGGCCGCACAGCGCGACGTATTTCGAGCATGCGTATCTCGCGCGCTATCTCGGCCTCACGCTCGTCGAGGGCGGCGACCTGACCGCGCGCGACAACCGCGTCTTCCTGAAGACGCTGCGCGGGCTCGAACCGGTGCACGGCATCCTGCGGCGCGTCGACGACGCGTGGCTCGATCCGCTCGAACTGCGGCCCGATTCGATGCTCGGCGTGCCGGGGCTGCTGCAGGCCGTGCGCGCGGGCAACGTGCTGCTCGCGAACGCACCGGGCTCGGGCTTCCTCGAATCGCCGGCGATGCTCGGCTTCATGCCGCGCCTCGCCGAAGCGCTGCTCGGCGAAACGTTGACGCTGCCGGCCGTGCATTCGTGGTGGTGCGGCGAGGCGGCTGCCTGCGACGATGCGCTGCCGCAGCTTGCGCGCGGCATCGTGAAGGCCTCCTATCCACCCGAGGTGCAGGCCGGCGGCGCGTTCGAGCCGGTGATCGGCGCACGGCTCACGCAGGCGCAGCTGGCCGCATGGCGCGCCCGGATCCTCGCGCGGCCCGAACACTACACGGTGCAGGCCGACCTGCCGCTGTCGCAGGCGCCGACCTGGCCGCGGCCCGACACGCCCGAGGGCAACGGCAGCGCACGCATCGTGCCGAAGCCGCTGCTGCTGCGCGTGTTCGCGCTCGCCGACGGCGCGCAGCGCTGGCGGCTCCTGCCCGGCGGGCTGTCGCGGGTCGGCACGCGCGACACGCTGTTCAATGCGCCGATGCCGCACGGCGGCAGCACCGTCGATACCTGGGTGATGACCGAGGGCATCGTCGATTCGACGACGCTGCTGCAAACGCACCTCGGCCCCGACGACCTCGTCGAGCGACCGCGCGCGATCGCGAGCCGTGCGGCCGAGAACCTGTTCTGGCTCGGCCGTTACACCGAACGCGCGACCAACCTGATGCGCCTCGCGCGCGCCGCGCTCGAAAGGCTGCGCGGCGAAGACGACGTCGACAGCCCCGCGCATCTGGAACTGATCGATACGCTGTGCCGCGACACGGGCCTGATCGCGGCCGACGCGCCGAATGCCGTCGACGCGCCGCGCGCGTTCCAGCATGCGCTTGCGACGTCGCTGACGCGCGGCGCCGATCGCACGTCGGGCATCGCGTCGTGCCTGTTCGGGATGCGCGGCGCCGCCGCCGCGATCCGCGAACGGCTGTCCAGCGATCAGTGGCGGTTGATCGACGACGCGACGCAACTGTTCGCGGACAGCGCCGGGCAGCCGGAGGCCGAGGAGCAGATCGGTAACGAGGCGCTGCAGCTGCTGGAGCGCCTCGGCCTGCTGCTCGGCGCGATCACCGGTGCGCAGACCGACAACATGACGCGCGACGACGGCTGGCGCCTGCTGTCGATCGGCCGGCAGATCGACCGGCTGGACTTCCTGTGCAGCGTGCTGAAGTTCGCCTTCGAGGAGGGTGTCGTGCACCGGCAGGACGGTTTCGAACTCGTGCTCGAACTGTTCGACAGCACGATCACGTTCCGCTCGCGTTTCCAGCGCGGCTTCGACGTCGCGCCGCTGCTGTCGCTCGTCGTGCTCGACACCGACAATCCGCGTTCGCTCGGCTGGGTCGTGCAGGCGCTGCGCGGCCGGCTGACGAAGGTCGAGCGCAGCGAAGGCTATGCGCTGTCCGAGCTGGCCGAGACGATTCCGGACGTGCCCGCGTGGTCGCTGCACGAACTGTGCGAAACCGTTGACGGCGGCCGGCACGACAAACTGCTCGATGCGCTCGACACGACCGTGAAGGCGGTCTGGGAACTGTCGAACCGCATCGGCGAACGCTACTTCAGCCACGTGCGCGAGGCGGGCAGGACGCTATGGTGACGACGAAAGGCGCGGTGAAGGCGCCGTCCGGTGCAGGCAAGACACGACCGGCAGCCGCGCCGGCCGCCATGGCGCCCGGCCGGTTGCTGCGTGTCACGCACGACACCGAATACCGTTACGCGGCGCGCGTCGAATCCGCGCAGCACCAGGCACGCCTGCAACCGCTCGTGACGCCGCGCCAGCAGGTGCTGTCGTTCTCGCTCGACATCGAGCCCGTGCCGGAATCGGTCTGCACGGAGATCGACGCGTTCGGCAACGCGCGCGCGTCGTTCGCACTGAACCAGCCGCACGACGCGCTGCTCGTGCGCAGCCGCAGCACGGTGCGCGTGACGCCGCCCGTGTGGTCGCTTGGCGCCCGCGGCGAGCCGCCGCCCGCGATCGCGCATCCCGACGCAAGGCAGGCGACCGAATGGGAAGCCGTGCGCGACCGCTTGCGGTTTCGTGCGGGGCAGCCTTACGACGCGGCGAGCGAATTCCTGTTCGCGTCGCCGCACGTCGCCTGCGATCCCGAGCTCGCCGCTTATGCGGCCGCGAGCTTCACGCCGCGACGGCCGCTCGTGCAGGCCGCCTGGGACCTGATGCGGCGCGTGCACGCCGATTTCGCCTATACACCGAACAGCACCGACATCACGACGTCGGCGCTCGATGCGCTGCGGTTGCGCAAGGGCGTCTGCCAGGATTTCGCGCACGTGATGATCGGCGCGCTGCGCTCGCTCGGGCTGGCCGCGCGTTACGTCAGCGGCTACCTGCTCACGCAGCCGCCGCCCGGGCAACCGCGGCTGATCGGTGCCGATGCGTCGCATGCGTGGGTCGAGGTGTACGACCCGGCATGGCCCGAGGACAACGGCTGGCTGCAGCTCGATCCGACCAACGACCGCGCGCCGGGCGACGACTACGTGATGCTGTCGGTCGGTCGCGACTATGCGGACGTCACGCCGCTGCGCGGCGTGATCCGCGGCGGCGGTGCGGATCAGGAGCTGAAGGTGGGCGTGACGGTCGAGCCGCTCGATGCGCCGTAACGCGGGCCTTCCGTGAGGGCGGTTTCCGGTTTAAGTCTTCGTTAATACTGCACGCCTAGCATGGTGATGCCGGTGGACGGTCCGGACTCCGGTCCGGTGCGCCGGCGGCACGCGCGGGTGCGTCGACGTCACGGCGCCGCGCCGTCGCGCGTCGCCATTTCCTTGCAACGGCGGCAGACCATGATCAAGCACTTCGACTACACGCTCGGCGGCGAGACGATCTCGCTCTGCGCGAGCTTCGGCGCGGGCCCGGCATTCCGCCGCGTGCTCGTGAGCCGCGCGGATTCGATGGAGACGCTGGTGGTGCTCGACGCGCGCGGCCTGTCGGGCCTGCTGAAGGTGGCGACCGAAGAACCGGAGGGGCTGCTCGACGACGCAATTCGCAAGGTCGGCGACGAGCAGCTTGTCGAGCGCGCGATCAGCGGCAGGACGATCGTCGAAGCCGCGCTTTGATCGCGGCGGCGCCTAGGTGTGCCGGCAGGCATCGCAGCACGCACTGCGATGCGTTGCACCCTATGGACTACGCGGCGAACCGGTCCGTCGCCGCGATCAACGCTTCGAGGATCCCCGGCTCGTTGTAGGCGTGCCCGGCGCCGGGCACGATCTCGAACGTCGCCTCCGGCCACGCCTTCGACAGTTCCCATGCGGTGCGTGCTGGCGTCGCGACGTCGTAGCGGCCCTGCACGATCACGCCCGGAATGCCGGCGAGGCGATGCGCGTCGCGCAGCAACTGACCTTCCTCGACGAAGCCCTCGTTCACGAAGTAGTGGTTTTCGATTCGCGCGAACGCGAGCGCGTAGTGGCCGTCCGCGAAGTGCGCGGCGAGCGCCGGGTCGGGCAGCAGCGTGATCGTGCGGCCTTCCCAGATGCTCCATGCGCGAGCCGCCTCGAGCTTCGCGGCTTCGTCGTCGCCGGTCAGCCGGCGATGGTAGGCGGCCATCAGGTCACCGCGCTCGGCTTCCGGAATCGGCGCAACGAAGTCCTCCCACAGATCCGGGAACAGCCACGACGCGCCTTCCTGGTAGTACCACAGCAGTTCCGCGCGCCGCATCGTGAAGATGCCGCGCACGATCAGCGCGCTCACGCGTTCGGGGTGCGTTTCCGCGTACGCGATCGCCAGCGCGCTGCCCCAGGAACCGCCGAACACGAGCCATTGCTCGGCGCCGACCATCTCGCGCAGGCGTTCGATATCGGCGACCAGATGCCACGTCGTGTTGTTCTCGAGGCTCGCATGCGGCGTCGAGCGCCCGCAGCCGCGCTGGTCGAACAGCAGGATGTCGTAGCGCTCGGGGTCGAACAGGCGGCGATGGTCGGGGCTGCAGCCGGCGCCGGGGCCGCCGTGCAGGAACACGGCGGGCTTGCCGGCCGGGTTGCCGCAGCGCTCCCAGTAGATGCGATGGCCGTCGCCGGTGTCGAGGTGGCCGTGGGCGTAGGGTTCGATCGGTGGGTACACAGGCAGGCTCCGGATGAGGGTCGACTGGAGGCGGACGAGTGCGGGCCGGTATCCGTGCGGGGGCGGTACTTCGGATGTTGCTGCGCCGCAAAAACGTTGCGTGGGCATCGGTCCGGTCGTCGCCGGGCAAGGCTTGTCATTATGCCCATTCGCCGCGCCGGGCGCCGGCTCGTTCGGACGTGTGCGGCCGCAGCTGGCGGCGCGGCGATTTTTGAAGCAATTTCATTCCGATATTTTTCATACAAAATCCGGCGGCATATCGGCATGCCAGTCGGCGCGCCGGTCATCTCCTGTTTCTAACCCGTGCCAACGGAAACGAGCCGATGAACCATCGCGTCACGCAGTTGACCGGGTTGCGCGCCGTCGCGGTCGCGATGGTGGTGGTCGGGCACGCCGAACATGTGCTGCCGGGCGGCTACACGGGCTGGTATGCGCCGTTGCGGCTGATTGCCGACGGCCGGCTCGGGGTCCTGATCTTCTTCGTCCTGAGCGGTTTCCTGATCACCAACGTGCTGCGCGCCGAGTTCGCGCGCACCGGCGGCATTGCGTTGACGTCGTTCTACGTGCGTCGCGCGCTGCGGATCTGGCCGGCCTGCTACGTCTATCTCGCGGCCGTTGCGGTCGTCGCGTTCGCCGGCTGGTTCGACGTCGATCGCCGGCAGTGGCTGTATGCGGCGCTGCATCTGTGGAATTACTCGGCGTGGTTCGGGCTGACCGGCGACAACGCGCTGCATCCGGACGGCGCGTGGTATCTCGGTCATTTCTGGTCGCTCGCGCTCGAAGAGCAGTTCTACTGGTTCTGGCCGCTGCTGTTCGGGTTCGGCATGCGCCGCGCCGGCACGCGCTGGCTGGCCGCGTTGATCCTGATCGTGCCGCTGGTGCGCGCCGTCACGTATTTCGTTGCACCGGCGTTGCGCGGGCAACTCGGGATGATGCTTCACACCGGCGTCGATCCGATCCTGATCGGGTGTTATGCGTCGCTCAACCGGGAACGGCTCGAAGCGTGGATCGGCGCGTGGCGAGGCGAGGCGCGCATCGTGACGGCGATCGTCATCGTCGTGCTGCTCGGCATGCCGCTCGCCGAACACCGGCTCGGCGGCTTCTGGAACGCGACTTACGGCGTGACGCTCGAAGCCGCGTTGATCGCGATCGTGATCGTCGTGCTGAATTTCCGCGGCGAGTTCTGGTGCGCGCGCTGGCTGCGCGCGCGGCCGGTCGTGTTCATCGGCACGATCTCGTTCAGTCTGTATCTGTGGCAGCAGCCGTTCGCGAATCCCGATCTGCCGGTCGTGCATGCGTTTCCGCTCGGCATCGTGTGGGCGCTGCTGGCCGCGACGGCCAGCTACTTCCTCGTCGAGAAACCGTTCCTGCGGTTGAAGGATCGCTATACGGCACGCGAGGCGCGACGTGTGCGGGACGATGCGCTGCGGATGCCCGCGTCGGGCGACGGGATCGGGCCGAAGGTGGCGGAGTAGGCGGGCGCGGGCTGACGCGCCGTTACTTGAAGCGCTTCATCGCGGCGGGCGGATACCAGAAGTTTCGGAACATGTCGATGCCGTATGACTTGCCGTCGTAGCGGACGATCGTGCGTGCGGTGCGCTTGCCCGTCTCGGCGTATTCGTTGTCCTTGCGTTGGCTCTTCGTGATGCGTGCGGTGATCGACAGGTCTGCGAAGCCGTGGCTGGCGGTCTTTTCGACGGCGATCGTCATGTGGGCATCCTCGCTGATCGCGTCACCCATGCCGGCACCGCACGCCGCACCTTCGACGCTGACCCAGCCGTAGAGATTGGTGCCGAACACCGGGCGGATGCGGTTGCCTTCGCGCACCCACAGCGTCAATTCTTCGCTGGCGTCCGCATCCGGACAGCTCGGCCCGCGCGCGCTGCTCGTGAACACGACGCCAAATGCGCGGACCTCGGGCGACAGGCGGTACGGCGCCGTATCGATGCGATAGCTGTTCTCGCCGATCTCGGTCGCCGCATCCTCCTGAACCACCGACTTGTCGGCCGCGACGACCTTGTCGCCCTCGACGAGCGCGACGACCTGCAGCTTGTCGCTTTCGTCCGGATTCTTGCTTTTGGGCAGCGAATCGAACGCGACGGCCGCGATCGTCGTGCCCGGCGCGTTCGGCATGACCTTGCACGCGGACGCGACGACGAGCCGGTTCGCGTCGCGCGTCGCGATGCGTGCGCTCGCGATGCCGGCCCAACGGGCGACGGCCGTGACGGCAGCGTCGCTGCAAGGTTGGCTGTCGGCGGCGTGGGCGGTGGGTACGGCGGCGAGCGCCAGCAAGGGAACGAAGTGATGGATTCTCATGGTCTCGATGAAAAAACGGGTTCTTCCAAGCTCATTCGGGTGCGCGGGGGAGAGCGTCGATTGTCAGCCATGCTCGGCCGCCCGTCGCGGTCGGCACATCGTCATTCGCGCGTCCGTTCATGCCATTCAGCCTGTCTGGGAGACTACGTTGATGCGCGGGAACGAGCCGCGGGTTCCCGCCGCAATGCTTCGGCAATATCCGCTGCTGCTTTTTGCAGCTCGGGCACATAGCGGCGAGCGGCATCCTGGAGACTGACGGCGCGTGACAGGAAGACGACATTGAGGCTGGCGATCACGCGTTCGTCCGCGCTGATCGCGACCGCCACCGCACCGATTTTCGCCTGCGCGGTCCAGTCGCCGTGATTCGATCCGAAACCGTCCTCGCGCACCCGTCGGATCAGCTTGCGCACGAGCGCATCGTTTTTCGCGAACGCCTGTTGCTCTTCACCGCCGGCACCGGAGCGCAACAGTTCCAGAATATCCTCGCGCTCCTCGTCGGGGCACATCGCGAAGTAGGCCCGGCCAGCCGCGGTCAGCAAGATAGGCAAACGCCGCCCGACCATCGAGCGATGAAACGACAGCCGGCTGAAGCGATGTGTCGTCTCGCGGATGATCATTGCGTCGCCGTCGGGTGTGGTCAGATCGGATGGCCACGCGACGCGCTGCAGGAGCTGCCCCATGATCGGCGGCGCCACGGTGGCGATGCGCTCGGTATCGGTGAAGCCCTCGCTCAAGGAACGTACGGCGAGCGTCAGGCGGAAACTGTCGTCCGACGTGCTGCGGCGCACGAATCCTTCGTCCATCAAGGTTTCGAGCAGGCGGCGCACCGTGGTGCGATGCAGGCCGGTCAGATCGGCGATCTGCTGGCTCGTTGCACGCCCGTCTTCCATCGCATTCAGCGTCCGCAGCACCTGGAGGCCGCGCGCCAGTCCGCGCACGTTCGTGTAGGTTGTCACGTAAAAATCCCATTGAAATCAATCATGTGCATTCTATGCACATTCCGGAGATTTTGTTGAGGGTGTTTTCCGCCCTCCATAAACTGCGTGCATAAGTTGAACGATCGAGCGCCAGGCGCTTCGTCGGTTCAGCACATCGGACAAGCCCAGTCAGGAGACAAGCATGCGCCCCGCCTTTGAACCGGCGGCCGGCAACGGCCGCGCTCATCCTCACGAAACGACACATCGTTCGATCGACGCCGATGTCGCCATCATCGGCGCGGGCCCGGTCGGCCTGATGATCGCGAACCTGCTCGGCCTGCAGGGCGTGCGCGTCGTCCTCATCGAGAAGCTCGCGCAGATCATCGACTATCCGCGGGCGATCGGCCTCGACGACGAAGCGCTGCGCGTATTCCAGTCGGTCGGCCTGGTCGACGAACTGCTTCCGCACACCACGCCGAATCACTGGATGCGCTTCACGCTGAAAGGGAAGTGCTTCGCGTCGATCGAGCCGCGCACCGACGAGTTCGGCTGGCCGCGCCGCAATGCGTTCATCCAGCCGCTCGCCGATCGGATTCTGTACGGCGGTCTCGAGCGTTTCGAGAATGTGTCGACGCTGCTTGGCCACGGCGTCGACAGCTTCGCGCAGGACGAGTGCGGTGTGACCATAGAGGCGACAGACGCGCACGGTGCAAAGACGACGATCCGCGCCGCATACATGGTCGGCGCGGACGGCGGCAACAGTTTCGTGCGTCGCACGCTCGACGTGCCGTTCGAAGGCCGCACGAAGCCGAATCAATGGATCGTGATCGACGTGCGCAACGACCCGATCGGCTCTCCGCATGTCTATCTGCATTGCGACGCGCGGCGTCCGTACGTGTCGGCGGCGCTGCCGCACGGGATCCGGCGCTTCGAATTCATGGTGATGCCGGGCGAGACGGAGGAGGAACTGTCGAAGCCGGAGAACATGGCGGCGTTGGTGCGCGGGGTGGTCGACGACCCCGACAAGGTCGACTACATTCGTCAGCGGGTCTATACGCACAACGCGCGGCTCGCGAGCACGTTCCGCGTCAAGCGCATCCTGCTCGCGGGAGACGCCGCGCACATCATGCCGGTGTGGCAGGGGCAGGGCTACAACAGCGGCATTCGCGACGCGAGCAATCTCGGCTGGAAGCTTGCGATGGTCGTGAAAGGCACCGCGCGCGACACGCTGCTCGATACCTACACGATGGAGCGGCGCGCCCATGCACGCTCGATGATCCACCTCTCGGAAGTCGCGGGCGATATCTTCGCGCCGACGAGCTTCGTCGGATCGAAAGTGCGTGACGCGTTCGTGCGCTGCTTCGATGTGCTGCCCGCCATGCAGCGCTATTTCGTCGAGATGCGCTTCAAGCCGATGCCGCGCTATGAAGAAGGTGTCGTGCTGCTGGCGCGCCGCGCGCGGTCCGAAGGGCTGCTCGCGCGCATGATCGCGAAGCGCGGACACGGCGCGTTCGGGCGGCTGGTCGGTCTGATGAGCGAGAAACGTGAATCGCTGATCGGGCGGATGGTGCATGGCCGCGATGCGGAGGCTGGCACCCCCGTGGGCCGCATGTTCATCCAGCCGCGCGTGCGTCGCGTGGATGGCAGCATCGTCCGGCTCGACGATGCGATTGGCAACCGCTTCGCGATCGTGGGATGGGGCTCGGACCCGACGTTCGGCCTGACGCCCGAGGCGCGCCGCATCTGGACCGCGCTTGGGGGGTGTTTCGTGATCGCCAAGCCCGACCCGCAGCTCGCGTTCCACGATGACGTGCCCGAAGACGTGATCGCCATTGGCGATGTCGATTCGCGCCTGCGCGACTGGTTCGCGCGCGTGCCGGAATCGGTCGTGCTGTTGCGGCCCGACCGCTTCGTGGCCGGCATGTGCTCGCCGCAAAGCGTATCGGGTTGCGTGTCGCAGCTTGCGCAAAGGCTGTCGCTTGCCGTGACGACGGGCGCGACGATCAACGACGCGACGTTCCCGCATGCCGCCGACCTGGTAGGGGCCTGAAATGCCGATTCATCTCGAATGCATGTCGCACACGCCGCTGCACGGCTACTTCGATCCGGCGCCGGCGGTCGTCGCGGAAGTCGAGCAGGTGCAGCGCGCGGCGCGCGAGCGGGTCGACGCGTTCGATCCGGAGTTGGTGATCGTGTTCGCGCCTGACCACTACAACGGATTTTTCTACGACGTGATGCCGCAGTTCTGCATCGGCGTGAGCGCGACGGCCATCGGCGATTTCGGCAGCGCGGCCGGCCCGTTGCCCGTCGACCGCGATGTGGCGCTCGCGCTTGCCGATGCGACGCTCGCGAGCGATATCGACGTCGCCGTGTCGTATCGCATGCAGGTCGATCACGGCTGCGCGCAGGCACTCGAGGTACTCACGGGCGGCATCGACCGCTATCCCGTGGTGCCCGTTTTCATCAACTCGGTCGCGCCGCCGATGGCGTCGTGCCGCCGCGCGCGACTGCTCGGCGATGCGATCGGCCGTACCGTCGCGCGCATGAACCGGCGCGTGTTGCTGATCGGCTCGGGCGGCATTTCGCATGAGCCGCCGGTGCCGGAAATCGCGGGCGCGGACGATATCGTCGCGGAACGGCTGATCGCTGGGCGCAACCCGTCACCGGCGTCGCGCGATGCGCGGCAATCCCGCACCGTCGCGGCGGCCAAGGCATTCGCAGCGGGCGACAGCCGCCTGCATCCGCTCAATCCCGCATGGGACCACATGTTTCTCGAATGGCTCGAACGCGGTGAACTCACCGCAGCCGATGGCCTCACGAACGAAGCGATCACGCGCGATGCAGGCAAGTCCGCGCACGAGATTCGCACGTGGGTCGCCGCATTCGGTGCACTTGCGGCGAGCGGTCCTTACGCGGCTTCGATCGATTACTACCGCGCGATTCCGGAATGGATCGCCGGCTTCGGCGCGATGCACGCGCGAGAACAGGCCCTTTCCAGGAGATAGAACCATGTCGGATGACAACAGCATGCTTTCGATGGCCGCGCGCCTGCGTGAAGCGCAGGCCTCGCGCCGGACGATCGCGCCGCTGCGCGAGACGTGTCCCGAAGGCGACGCGACACTCGCCTACGCGATCCAGCAGATCAACAACGACTTGCGCACGGCGAACGGCGAGCGCGTCGTCGGCAGGAAGATCGGCCTGACTTCGCCCGCGGTGCAGAAGCAGCTTGGCGTTGATCAGCCCGACTTCGGCGCGTTGTTCGCGTCGATGGCGTACGGCGACAGCCAGCCGATGCCGCTCGCCTCGTTGATTCAGCCGAAGGTCGAAGCGGAGATCGCGCTCGTGCTCGAACGCGACCTGACCGCCGAAAAACACACCTACGCGGATCTGATTTCAGCGACCGCGTATGCGGTGGCCGCGATCGAGGTGGTCGACAGTCGCATCCGCGACTGGGACATCCGGTTTTTCGACACCGTCGCGGACAACGCGTCGAGCGCGCTGTTCGTGCTCGGCAGCCGCCCGGTCCTGCTGCGCGATATCGAGCTGACCGCTTGTGCAATGACGCTCACGCAGGACGGCGAAGTCCTGTCACGCGGCAATGGCGGCGCGTGCCTCGGCAATCCGCTGAATGCGGCGGCGTGGCTCGCGGACCGGATGGTTCGACTCGGCACGCCGCTGCGCGCGGGCGACATCGTGCTGACGGGCGCGCTTGGCCCGATGGTCGCGGTGAAGGCGGCCGGCACTTATACGGCGCATATCGAAGGGCTCGGCAGTGTGCGCGCCAGTTTCAGCGAATGACGGACGGAGACATTCCCATGGCAACAGAGAACACCAGGTGCAAAGCCGCGATCATCGGATCCGGCAACATCGGCACCGACCTGATGATCAAGATCATGCGCCGCAGCAGGCATCTCGAAGTCGCGGCGATGGTCGGCATCGATCCTGCCTCGGACGGCCTCGCGCGCGCCGCAAGGCTCGGGGTGGCGACGACGCATGAAGGCGTGGAAGGGCTGGCGCGCCTGCCCGTGTTCGACGAGATCGACTTCGTGTTCGATGCGACGTCGGCCGGCGCGCATGTGAAGAACGACGCGTTCCTGCGCGCGCTCAAGCCCGGCATTCGCGTGATCGACCTGACGCCCGCCGCCATCGGCCCGTACTGCGTACCGGTGGTGAACCTCGACGCGCATCTCGATGCGCCGAACGTGAACATGGTCACGTGCGGCGGACAGGCGACGATTCCAATGGTTGCCGCCGTGTCGCGGGTCGCAAGGGTGCATTACGCGGAGATCGTCGCATCGATCAGCAGCAAGTCGGCAGGACCCGGCACGCGCGCCAACATCGACGAGTTCACGGAGACGACGTCGAAGGCGATCGAAGCGGTCGGCCGCGCCGGCAAGGGCAAGGCGATCATCGTGCTCAACCCGGCCGAGCCTCCGCTGATGATGCGCGACACGGTCTATGTGCTGTCCGAGGCGGCAGACCGGGCGCTGATCGAAACGTCGGTTGGCGAGATGGCCGCTGCCATCCAGTCCTATGTGCCCGGCTATCGCCTGAAGCAGTCCGTGCAGTTCGACGACATCCCCTCCGACGCGCCGTTGCATATTCCCGGACTCGGCCATTTCAGCGGACTGAAGACCTCGATCTTCATCGAAGTGGAAGGCGCGGCCCATTATCTGCCGGCCTACGCGGGCAATCTCGACATCATGACTTCCGCCGCGCTGGCAACGGCCGAACGCATGGCCGCGTCGGTTGTGAACGCCTGAAGCAGGGAGCACCCGATCATGGACAAGAAACTCTATATCTCCGACGTGACGCTGCGCGACGGCATGCACGCGATCCGTCATCAGTATTCGATTCGGAACGTGCAGGACATTGCCCGCGCGCTGGACGAGGCGAAGGTCGACAGCATCGAGGTCGCACACGGTGACGGCCTGCAGGGTTCGAGCTTCAACTACGGCTTCGGCGCGCACAGTGATCTGGAATGGATCGAGGCGGTGGCCGATGTGGTCAAGCACGCGAAAATCGCGACACTGCTGCTGCCCGGCATCGGCACGATCCACGACCTGAAGGCCGCGTACGACGCGGGCGCGCGTGTCGTCCGTGTCGCGACCCATTGCACGGAAGCGGACATTTCGAAGCAGCACATCGAGTATGCGCGCAGCCTCGGCATGGACACCGTCGGCTTTCTGATGATGAGCCACATGACCACGCCTGACCACCTCGCGATCGAGGCGAGGAAGATGGAAAGCTATGGCGCGACCTGCGTGTACGTGGTCGATTCGGGCGGCGCGATGAACATGAACGACATCCGTGCGCGCTTCAAGGCGCTCAAGGCCGTGCTTCGCCCCGAGACCCACACGGGCATGCATGCCCATCACAACCTGAGCCTCGGCGTGGCCAACTCGATCGTTGCGGTCGAGGAGGGCTGCGACCGCATCGATGCGAGTCTGGCGGGCATGGGGGCGGGCGCGGGCAATGCCCCGCTCGAAGTGTTCGTCGCGGCGGCCGAGCGCCTTGGCTGGCATCACGGCACCGATCTATATCGCCTGCTCGACGCGGCCGACGATCTCGTGCGCCCGTTGCAGGACCGGCCGGTGCGCGTGGACCGCGAAACGCTCGCGCTCGGCTATGCGGGCGTGTATTCGAGCTTCCTGCGGCATGCCGAAATCGCGGCGAAGAAGTACGGCCTGAAAGCGGTCGACATTCTCGTCGAACTGGGCAAGCGACGCATGGTGGGCGGTCAGGAAGACATGATCGTCGACGTTGCGCTCGATCTGAAGAAGCGCGAAGCCAGCGCCTGAACCACACGCGTATGCCAGGCGCCGTGAAGAGCGCCGCATCGTTCAACCTGGAGACATCAATGAAAACGTCAACGGCTTCTCCCCCGCGCGCCGGCGGCGCCATCACCATCGGGCTGTGCCTCGCGGTTGCCCTCCTCGAGGGTCTCGACCTGCAATCCACCGGCGTCGCCGCGCCGCGCATGGCACACGAGTTCCATCTCGCCGTCGCGCAGCTCGGCTGGGCATTCGGCATCGGCGCGCTCGGCCTGTTGCCGGGTGCGGCGATTGGCGGCAGGCTCGCGGATCGCATTGGCCGCAAGCGCGTGCTGATGATGTCGGTCGCGCTGTTCGGGATATTTTCGATTGCAACGACTCAGGTGTGGGATCTGCAGAGCCTGCTCATCGCGCGTTTTCTCACGGGCCTCGGCCTGGGCGCTGCGATGCCGAACCTGATCGCGCTGTGCGCGGAAGCGGCGGCGCCCGGGCGACGCAGCACGGCGGTCGGTGCGATGTACTGCGGCATGCCGTTCGGTGCGGCGCTCGCGGCAGTGATCGGCATCGTCAGCCCGGGCGCCGAGGGCTGGCGGCACATCTTCTATGTCGGCGGGATCGGGCCGCTGCTGACCTTGCCGCTGCTGGCGATTTTCCTGAAGGAGTCGACGTACTTCGTCGCGGCAAGCCGGGGCGCGACCCGCGAGTCGAAGGACGGCATCGTGCGCGCGCTCTTCAGTGACGGGCGCGCGGCGACGACCCTCTCGCTGTGGATCAGCTATCTGGGGACGCTGATCGTGCTGTACTTCCTGATGAACTGGCTGCCATCGATGGTGCTCTCGCGCGGCCTCACGCCGGTACAGGCGAGCATCGTGCAGATGATGTTCAACATCGGCGGTGGTGTCGGCGCAATCGTGATCGCGGGGTTGATGGATCGCATTGGCAAGCGGCCGGTCGTGGTCGGCATGTACACGGGCATCGCGACTGCGTTACTGGCGCTCGCCAGCGCGACGGGCAGCGTGTCGATGGCATGGGGCGGCCTGCTGGCGGGGTTGTTTCTCGTCGGCACGCAGTCGGTGCTGTATGCGCTCGCCGGTGCAACGTATCCGACGCGCGTGCGCGGCACGGGTGTCGGCGCGGCGGTGGCCGTTGGCCGGGTGGGATCGATGGTCGGCCCGCTGATCGCCGGGCAACTGCTGGCGTTAGGCCAGAGCGCGTCGATGCTCGTGATCTCGAGCATTCCGCTCATCGTGATCGCGGCGCTCGGTGCGCTCACCGTGGTCGCGAAATCTCCGCGCGAGTCGACCAACGGCTCGCACACCCTTGGAACCGAATCGATCTGACGAAGGACATCGACATGACTGACACCGTGATTCATACCGAAGCCGCGACCAGCAAGTACATGAACGTGATGGAAGGCGGTAGGGAGCTGCGTGTGCACTACAACGACACCGGCGCGGGCGGGCAAGCGCTCGTTCTGCTGCACGGCTCCGGTCCGGGCGCGAGCGGCTGGGCGAACTTCCATCGCAATGTGGACGCGTTCGCGAATGCGGGTTATCGCGTGATCCTCGTCGACTGTCCCGGCTGGGGCAAGAGCGATTCGATCGTCTGTACCGGCTCTCGCTCCGACCTCAACGCGCGCGTGCTGAAGGGCGTGCTGGATGCGCTCGGCGTCGAGCGCGCGCATCTCGTCGGCAACTCGATGGGCGGGCATAGCGCGGTGGCCTTCGCGCTGTCGTATCCCGAGCGCGTCGGCAAGCTGGTGCTGATGGGCGGCGGCACGGGCGGTCCGAGCCAGTTTGTGCCGATGCCGACCGAAGGCATCAAGCTGCTGCAAGGGTTGTATCGCGCCCCGACGCTCGAGAACCTGAAGAAGATGCTCAATGTGTTCGTCTACGACGCGAGCACGATGACCGAAGAGCTGATGCAGACGCGGCTCGATAATATGCTCGCGCGGCGCGATCATCTCGAGAATTTCGTGAAGAGTCTGGCGGCCAATCCGAAGCAGTTTCCGGACTACGGTCACCGACTGAACGAGATTCAGGCGCCGGCGCTCGTGATCTGGGGACGCGATGACCGTTTCGTGCCCATGGATGTCGGGCTGCGGCTCGTTTGGGGGATGCCGAACGCCGATCTGACCGTGTTCGGGCGCTGCGGGCACTGGGCGCAATGGGAGCACGCGGAGCGATTCAACCGGATGGTGCTGGAGTTCCTGCACCAATGACAAAGGGTTGCATCGGTGCTGGCCGTTTGGCGTCCTCGCCCTCCTTTCGACGGGAGGGGGCGGTGCTTTGGAAGCGGCCGGCGTCGTACGACCGAGATGGGTCGACGCACGACACCCGTGGAATTCCTCGAACCAGAAAAAAGGCCCTTGCGGGCCTTCGATCGACGAGAAAGGGCGGCCGTTTAACGCGTCAGCGCCGTAAACCCTTCCAGCAACCGCTCGACGTCAGCCGCCTGAATCGCGCCCATCGTCGAGATCCGGAACAGTTCCTTCGACAGCCCGCCTTGCCCCGCGTAAATCACGAAGCCGCGCGCCTTCAGCCCGTCGTGCAGCGCTTCGTACGTGACGCCTTGCGGCAGCCGATACGCGCGCAGCACGACCGACGACGCGCCTTCCGGCAGCACCAGCGGCATCCCGCGCGCAGCGAGCCCGGCCTGCGCCTGATCGGCGAGCGCCTTGTAATGCGCATGGCGCGCACGCCAGCCGCCGGCTTCATCAAATTCGCGCAGCGCCTCGACGAGCGCATAGTACGCATGCACGGACGGCGTAAACGGCGTGTTCCGCTGATCCTGCAGCTTCGCGAGACGGCCGAGATCGAGATAGTAAGTACGGCTTGCAGCCTTCGCGAGCGCGCGGCGTCGCACGATCACGAACGCCGCGCCAGGCACCCCGTGCAGGCACTTGTTCGCGGTCGCGGCAACCGCATCGATGTCGCCACCGGCGAAGTCGATCGCTTCCGCGCCGAAGCTGCTGACGCCGTCGACGAGCATCTTCACGCCGCGCGCGCGGCAGACTTCCGCGATCGCGCCGAGGTCGTTCAGGCGGCCCGTCGTCGTTTCGTGATGGATCACCGCGACGTGCGTGTAGCCGCCCGCGTCGAGGCGCGCGGCAATCTGCGCGGGATCCGGGGCCTGCATCCATTCATGCTTCAGCACGTCGTGCGCGATGCCGTACTGCGTCGCGATCTGCGTGATCCGCTCGCCGTACACGCCGTTCTCGATCACGAGCAGCTTGCCGTCCTGCGGCACGAGCGCCGCGATCATGCTTTCGACGGCCGCCGTGCCCGAGCCCGTCATCAGCACGGCCGTCCATTCGGCCGGGTCGAGTTCGTACGCGGCGACGAGGCGCGCACGCGCCTCATCCTGCAGATCGAAGAATTCGCTTTCGCGGTGGCACAGATCGGGTTGCAGCAGGCTGCGGCGCACGCGCTCGGTGAGCGTGACCGGGCCGGGGTTCAGCAGCAGCATCAATGGGCTCCTTCAACGTGTGCTTCGGTCTGCGTGGCGCCGATGTGCCGCATCAGACGGGTCTTGACCTCGACCGGCGTGACGGTCGGGCGGGGCAGGCCGTCGGGCACGCCCGTGCGGATCGCGACGCGCACGAACCGCGCGCCGTCGCCCGATGCGGCCAGCGTCGCATCGAGCACGTCGAGCGTGTCGCCTTCGAGCGCCGACGCATAGCCGCATGCGGCCGCGACGCCCGCGAACGACACATGCTGCGACACGGTTGCCTGGCCGCCCGTCGATTCGTGCGCGCCGTTGTCGAGCAGCACGTGCGTGAGGTTGGCCGGGCCGTAGGTGCCGAGCGTCGCGAACACGCCCATGCGCATCAGCGCGGCGCCGTCGCCGTCGACGGCGACCACGCGCAGGTCGGGGCGCGCGAGCGCGAGGCCGAGCGCGAGCGGCGTCACGCAACCCATCGAGCCGACCATGTACAGCTGGTTCGGGCGATCGTCGAGCGCGTAGAGTTCGCGGCCGCAGAAGCCGGTCGACGCGAGCACGACGGTCGAATCGACCGGCGTGTGCGCGATCACGCGCCGCAGCGCGTCGTGGCGGGTCGGCCATGCATCGGCCGACACGGCGCGCGACGACGATTGCGCGGCGACATGCGCGCGCGGCTTGGCGGCCGGGTTCGCCTTCAGTTCATACGGCGCGACGCTGCCTTTCTGCATCACGAGCGCGTACGGGCGGCCCGTCGCGTCCATGTGCGCGATCGCGCGGTCGAGTGCCGGGCCGACCTGTTCGGGGTCGGTCGGGAACGTCTCCCACGGAATCTCCATCGTGTCGAGCATCGCGGGCGTGATCGGGCCCATCAGCGCATGCTGCGGCTCGTCGGCGACGCCCGGCTGGCCGCGCCACGTGACGATCAGCAGCTGCGGCAGGCGGAACGTCCAGGTCAGCGACGTGAGCGGGCTCACCGCGTTGCCGAGTCCCGAGTTCTGCATCATCGCGATCCCGCGCTTGCCGCCGAGCGTCGCGCCCGCGATCAGCGCGACCGCGTCGCCTTCGTTCGCGGCCGACACGTAGTTCAGCGTCGGGTCCTGCAGCACGTAGTTGATGAACGGCGTCAGGTACGAGCAGGGCACGCCCGCGTACCAGTCGAAGCCGCGTTCGCGCGCGGCCTCGACGAACTGGGCCGCTTCGATCATTGCGCGCCCCCGTTGCCGGCGCCCGGTTCGGACAGCGGCGTCTGGCCGTGCGCGAAGTCGCCCGCGCGGCGGAAGTCCTCGAGGTCGTTGACCCCGCGCCAGTGGCCGTGCACGTACTGCACCTCGATCTTCTCGCCGGCGGCGATCAGTTCGTTGAGCAGCGACGGAATGTCGAGCGTGTCGAAATCAGGGCGCGCCTGCAGCGTCGCGAGCATCGCCTTCAGGCGCTCGACACCGGCGCCGCGCACGTTCAGCAGGCCGATCCAGCGGCCGTGCGGCGTGCCCGCGGCAACGTCGCTCGACACGCGCTGCAGGTAGGTCTTCTGGCCGAACAGGCCGCGATCGTCGGCGGCCGAGCAGAGGGCGAAGTCGCGCACGCTCTGATTGGTCTCGGTGAGCGACGAATCGACCACCACGCTGAACTCGGCCTCGCTCTCCGCGAGGTCGCGCACGATGTAGCTGCGGAACAGCAGGTCGCCGTACGAGATCACGGTGTCGCCCGTCAGGCGTTCGGCCGCGCAGGCGAGCGACGCGAGCTCGCCGGTCTGCGCGTGGCGCTCGTTGACGACGAGCTTGATGCCCGACGTATCGATCGCATCGGCGCGATAGCCGCCAACCACGGTGATGTCGTTCACGCCGTGCGTCTTGAAGCCGTCGACGAGCCAGCGCAGCAGCGGCTTGCCGGCGACCGGCAGCATGACCTTCGGCTTGTCTTCGGTCACGGCTTCGAGGCCCTTGCCGCGGCTCGCGGCGAGCACGATCGCGGCATTCGACGCGCGCGACGACGACGACAGGTAGATACGCTCGGCCGCCGAGTACTCGTCGGCGTCCTGCAGGCGGAAGATCTCGTTGACCGATGCCACGCGGTCCTCGACGTTGATCAGCGTTTCGCTTTCGTGGATCTCGCGCGCGGTCGCCTGCATCGCGGATGCCGACGCGCGGATCAGATGATTCGCCCAGATCACGGTGCTGATGCCGGCTTGGCGGAACACGTCGGTCGGCGTGCTGTAGTACTTGGTCGGCACGATCACGAGCGGCGCCTTGCCGCTCCATTCGCGCGCGAACTGCAGGATCTCGTCCGGGCGCGACAGCTTGCTGTGGATCAGGATCGCGTCGGCGCCGGCCTCCGCATACGCGTTCGCGCGGCGCAGCGCCTCGTCCATGCCCCAGCCGGCGATCAGCGCCTCGACGCGCGCGACGATCGAGAAGTCGGGATCGGTCTGCGAATCCTTGCCGGCCTTGATCTTGCCGCAGAACTCGTCGATTTCCGCGAGCGGCTGGCGCTCGCCGCCGATGAAGCTGTTCGTCTTCGGGAACTGCTTGTCCTCGATGCACACGCCCGCGATGCCGCGCTGTTCGAGCTTCTTCACGAGGCGGCGCACGTTGTTGAAGTTGCCGTAGCCGGTGTCGCCGTCGAGCAGGATCGGCAGGTCGCTCGCGTCGGCCATGAATTCGAGCACGTCGACGACCTGCGTCCAGCTCGCTTCGTTGTTGTCGCGCACGCCGAACTGCGCGGAGATCGCGAGGCCCGACGCCCAGATCCCCTTGAAGCCGGCTTCGCGGACGATGCGCGCGGACAGGCCGTTGTGCGCTTCCATCAGGAATTCGAGGTCGCTGCTGACGAGCATGCGGCGCAGGCGCGCGCTGCGCGATTCGGTGAAGTTGGGTTCGCGTGCGTTCATCGTGCGGCTCCTGCGGTCGTGCGTTGAATCAGGGGGAGGATGTCTTGGGTCGCGCGGGCGACGTCGTTCGGGAAGTCGATCTCGATCCACGGCGAGCCGGTGACGTCGGCCACGTCGAACGAATGGCCGCCTTCGAGCAGCAGGTCGCGCACGGCTTCCTCGTGCGGCAGGTTCGCGCGGCCGCTGTCGACGTAGCCCGCGACGATCGTCGCGAGGCGGCGGGCGGTGCCTTCGGTGAAGCGGAAGAAGCCGACCGATTCGCCGATCGTGTCGTAGTCGAGGTCGACCGCGAGCTGCTTGCGCAGTTCGACCGGCACGCCGTTCTTCAGGCACAGCTTGACGGGCTCGTCGCCGGCCTCGAAGTCGCGGTCGATCAGCAGGCGGTCGACCGCCTGGTCGGCATCGGCCACCAGCGCATGCAGGATGTTCTCGTCGTACAGCACGTCCGCGTCCATCAGCAGCACGTCGCCGCCGCGCGTCATCGCATCGGCGACGGTATGCACGGTCAGCACGCTGCCGAGGTCGTAGCGGTCGTTGATCACGATCTCGGCCTGGCGGCCGAGGCGCTTCAGTTCCTGCTCGACCTTCTCGTGCTGAAAGCCGAGCCCGAGCACGATCTCGTCGACGCCCGCGGCGTCGAGTACGCGCAGATGGCGCTCGAGCAGCGACACGTCGTCGAAGCGCAGCAGGCACTTCGGGAACTGCGCTTCGGGCGGTTGTTGCAGGCGCAAGCCGAGGCCTGCCGCAAGAATGATGGCTCGCATGGGTTCTCCAACCAAAAAGCCGGCGATCTGAACGATCAGTCGGCGAGCGGCTGCGGCGCACGGCGCCGCTGCCAGTTTCTTTCACTGAAATGCAGATAGAGCAGCCCGGGCAGGCCGAGCGCGAGTTCACGCGCGCGCTTCGCGAGCGACAGCGCGAGCGCCGCGTCGGGCGGCAGTCCGACCAGCGGGGCGAGCAGCAGGTAGCCGCCTTCCTGCGCACCGAGCGAGCCGGGGATCGCGAAGGCCGCGCCGCGGATCGCCTGGCCGACGCTTTCCAGCAGCAGCGCGTCGAGCCAGCTCACCGGGTGCCCGAGGAAGTGCAGGGCGAGCCACACTTCCGCGGTGCCGACGATCCAGCCGACGAGGCTCAGCGCGAACGTCTTCGCGACCTTCGCGCGATCGCGGTACAGCGCGCCGACCGCGTCGTCGATCGCATCGGCGCGCGTGGCCAGCGACGACCAGTCGCGCGGGCCGAGCAGCTTCGACGCGAGGCGCAGGCCGCGGCCGAACAGCCCGCGCCGCTGCGCCGCGTAGAACAGCAACGCAAGCGCGCCGAGCACGCCGGTCGCGATCAGCGCGGGCGTGCGCAGGTGCGCGACCGACTCGTGCGTCGCATACAGGCTGAATGCGGCGACGCCGATCAACGCGAAGGCCATTTGGGCAAGCGCCTGCATCGTCGTGCTGACGGTCACGGCCGCCGCCGCGTCGGCCATTCGCGTGCCGCGCTGCGCGAGGTGGCGCACCATCAGCACGGGGCCGCCGATCTGCCCGGCGGGCAGCAGGCTGTTGACCGATTCGCCGACCCAGCGCGCGCGCAGCGCGTTGCCGAGATCGGCACCGGGCTGCCCGCGGCGGAACATGGCGGAGATCGCCGTCGCATCGATCACGAGCGGCACGACATGGAACGCCGCGACGAGCGCGAGACCCCAGCCGGCCGCGAGGAACGTGGACGCGACCGCGCCGATGCCCTGCCAGGCAAGGAGTGCGATGAAGAGTGCGGTCCCGAGGGACAGCAGGATGAGGCCCGCGCGCGTCATGACCCGGTCGTGCGTCGCGTCGCCAGTTGCTTGAACACCTGGCGGAAACCGAAATACGCGATCGCGTCCTTCATGTTCGAGATGAAGCGCTTCCACGGCCGCATGCCGGGGTTCGTCACGTATTCGAACGTGAGCGACACGCGCATCTCGTTCTGGCCGAGCGGCGTGATGCGGTGACGCAGCTTGTCGCCGTCGAACAGCACGATGCCGCCGTCGGCGATCTGCACCGAGCCCGGTTCGTCGGCGACGTCCGGGTTGCGCGTGTGCAGCTCGTAGTCGAGCCGGCACGACGATTCGTCGATCACGCCGATCAGCAGCGTGTAGCGACGGCCATCGTAGTACGACGTGTCGTAATGCCAGCCGATGTGGTCGCCGGGCTTTGTGTAGTAATACAGCGCGTACGCGTGCGGATCGTCGTCCGGCGACAGCATCAGCTTGTCGCCCGTGACTTTCTCGAGGAAGCCGATCAGCGCCTTCGAGCGATAGAGCTCGGCGATGTACGGCGCCTGCTCGTCGATCGTATGACGGCTCACGCTGCCGCCCTGCTTGTGGCCGGGCAGGTAATTGCGGTTCAGGCCGGCCTGCATCGCGCGGGCGGCGCTCGCGAGTTTCGCGTGCGCGTCGGCGGGCAGGAACGTGTCGAGGTACAGGAACGAGCCCTGGCGCGTGTAGTCGCCGCGCAGGCGGTCGAGGTCGAGCCGGCCGACGCGGTCGGCCACGGTGCGATCGGGGTCGGCTGCGGCCGCGCGCACGGGCGCGGGGCGTGCCGGGCTCAGCACGGAGTCGTCGCGCGTGCTAGGAGTCATTTGGAAGCCTGGATTTCGGTTGAATTCCGCGGAGCGTTGCCACGGCGGACGATGCGCCACCAGTCGATCACGACCCATGCGGCGAACAGCGGGGCACCGATCGATGCCGCGAGCAGGAACGGCTCGACGCCGTCGACGAGCGTCACGATCGGCAGCAGGTACAGCACGTCTTCGGTTTCGAAGCCGCCTGCGAACGCCTGCTTGGTGCCGGCCTTGCCGGCGATCGATTCGATCCGCATGCGCAGGAAGAAGATCAGCGCGACGGCCGCACCGGCCACCGCGCCCAGCAGCACCGGCGACGCGGCCATCTGGCCGCCCTGGGCGACGATGCCGAGCCCCATGCTGACGAACAGCGCGACCGTGACGAGCGCATCGGCCGCGAGATCGTAAAAATGACCGATCTTGCTGGACTTGCCGCTGATGCGCGCGAGTTCGCCGTCGGTGTGGTCGACGAAGTTCGACAGCACGATCAGGAACGCGCCGGCATTGCTCCAGCCGAAGCCGCCGTGCGCAAGGCACCAGGCACCGGCGAGGCCGATCAGCAGACGAAGGGTAGTCAGGTGATTCGGGGTGACCGGCGTATCGACGAGCGGTCGGACAAGCGAGCGCGCGAGCCGCGCATCCCAGGTGCGTGGCAGGGGGGCTCGGCGCGTGTGGCGGTTTTTCTTTGGTCCATCGGCGAAATATATACGGAATTGTAATTTGTTGCTTTTTATTCGATCAATGTCCTGACATGCGGGAGTGTTACCGCGTCTTGCACGTATCGGCCGGCCGAAGCCGGATGCGCGACAGGGCGGCCGATCGGGACGGCAGGCGGCGTCGCCGGGCCCGTCTTCCAGTGTGGTTCGCGTCACGCCGCTGTCAAGGACGGGCGGGCCTCGCGGGCCGATGCGGCGGAGATTTTCGCGCGCGGCGGCGAGCCGTGCGCAGCGCATGCGACGTTGACGTGCGTCAGGTCCGGCAAAGCATCATCGGGCGACAATCGGCCGCGCCGCGACTTCATCGGCCATTGCCGATATCGGGCGGCGAATTGCAATGGAAATCCGCCGATTGATGCGCGACGGTTGGCGATCGTCGTCCGGCCATTCGCTCCGATGCTTTCGCGCACCTTTCGGGTGCATCGGGCGGCGCGGATCGACTGTCACAGAACGGTCGTTCGATACCCGGCATATTCGGCAAGGATCTTTTGCATCCAGCGGACATTTCGCGGCGACGGCCTCTGCGATACTCCGGCCATGCCTGTGGTGCCGGCCGCCCCGCGCGGCCCCAAGGGCTTCATGTCGCTCAGGAGACACCCCCCGCGACGTCAACGACAGACCCCAGCGTCAGAAACCTGCCATGTCTTCATCACGCATCCTCGCTCCCGCCCTGCGTTCGCTCGTCCGCACCGCCGACGAAGCCGCCGCGCTGATCCGTCCCGGCATGACCGTCGCTATGAGCGGCTTCACCGGTTCGGGCTATCCGAAGGCCGTCCCGGCCGCGCTTGCCGCCCATATCGACGCGGCGCACGCGCGCGGCGAGGACTTCCGGATCAACGTGCTGACCGGCGCGTCGACCGCGCCCGAACTCGACGGCGCGCTCGCCCGCACCGACGGCATCTCGATGCGGCTGCCTTACCAGTCCGACCCGACGCTGCGCGACAAGATCAACGGCGGCGAAGTCGATTACCAGGACGTCCACCTGAGCCACGTCGCGCAGTACGCGTGGTTCGGGCTGTACGGCGATCTCGACGTCGCGATCGTCGAGGTCGCGGGCATCCGCGAGGACGGGCTGCTGATCCCGTCCGCGTCGATCGGCAACAACAAGACCTGGCTCGAACGCGCCAAGCACGTGATCCTCGAGGTGAATGCGCGCCAGCCGCTCGGCCTCGACGGGATGCACGACATCTATTACGGCACCGCGCTGCCGCCGCATCGCAAGCCGATTCCGCTGACGAAGAGCGACGACCGCATCGGCGAGCCGTACCTGCGCTGCCCGGCCGACAAGATCGTCGCGATCGTCGAGACCGACGCGCCCGATCGCAGCAATGCGTTCTCCGCGCCGGACGCGACGTCGAAGCAGATCGCGCTGCAGCTGATCGACTTCCTGCGCCACGAAGTGAAGCGCGGCCGCCTGCCGGAAAACCTGCTGCCGCTGCAGTCGGGCGTCGGCAACATCACGAACGCGGTGCTCGCGGAGCTCAGCTCGGCCGGCTTCTCGAACCTGACGGCCTATACCGAAGTGATCCAGGACGGCATGCTCGACCTGCTCGACGACGGCACGCTGAGCTTCGCGTCGGCCACCGCGTTGTCGCTGAGCCCGGCCGCCGTGCAGCGCTTCGCCGACGAAATCGCGACGTTCCGCGAAAAGATCGTGCTGCGCCCGCAGGAGATCAGCAACCATCCGGAGCTCGTGCGCCGCCTCGGCTGCATCGCGATGAACGGGATGATCGAGGCCGACATCTACGGCAACGTGAACTCGACGCACGTGATGGGCACGAAGATCCAGAACGGTATCGGCGGCTCGGGCGACTTCGCGCGCAACGGCTATCTGTCGTGCTTCATGTCGGCGAGCACCGCGAAGGGCGGCGCGATCTCGCGGATCGTGCCGATGGCGAGCCACGTCGACCATACCGAGCACGACGTCGCGGTGGTCGTCACCGAGCAGGGCCTGGCCGACCTGCGCGGCCTGTCGCCGAAGCAGCGCGCGCGCAAGATCATCGCGACCTGCGCGCATCCCGACTACCGGCCGATGCTCGAGGACTACTTCGAGCGCGCGTCGCGCGAGAGCTTCGGCAAGCACACGCCGCACCTGCTCGCCGAGGCGCTGTCGTGGCACGAGCGCTACGTGCGGACCGGCACGATGAAGGTCTGACGCGGCGTCGGACGGGCGCATGCGCGCCCGTCAGTCCATCGCCGCGTGCGCGACGTCGACGCTCGCCGTTTTCTGCGGCGGGCGGATCAGCAGCAACAGCGGGATCATCAGCAGCGTCGCCACGAACATCAGCTTGAAGTCGTTCAGGTAAGCGATCATCGCCGCCTGCTGGTTGATCGTGCGATCGAGCAGCGCGATGTCGAGGCGGCTGCCGGCCAGCGCCTGCACGGCCGGGTCGAACGGCGTGATGTGGGTCGCGAGGTCGGCATGCGCGACCTGCGTGTTGCGCGTCATCAGCGTCTGCACGATCGAGATGCCGATACTGCTGCCGATGTTGCGCATCAGGCTGTAGGTGGCCGTGCCGTCCGCGCGCAACTCCGGCGGCAGCGTCGAGAACGACAGCGCGCTCAGCGGCACGAACACGAGCCCCAGCCCGAAGCCCTGGACCACGCCCGGCCACACGATGTCCGATTCGGACAGCACGACCGTGTACTGCATCATCTGCCACAGCGCGAGCGCGGAAATCGCGAGCCCCGCGAGCAGCAGCATCCGTGCATCCACGTATTTCAGCAGCCTGCCGACGAGCAGCATCGCGATCATCGTGCCGGCGCCGCTCGGCGCGGTGACGAGGCCCGTCGTCGCGACCGGGTAGCCCATCAGGTTCTGCAGCATCGGCGGCAGCAGGGCGCGCGTCGCGTACAACACCGCGCCGACGACGAAGATGAACAGCGTACCCGTCGCGAAGTTCGGGTCGCGCAGCAGCTCCGACTTGAAGAACGATGCCTTGCCGACGGTCGCCGTATGCACGAGGAAGAACGCGAAGCTGAGCGCCGCGACGAGCGCCTCGATGCGGATCTCGTACGAACCGAACCAGTCGAGCTGTTCGCCGCGGTCGAGCATGGCCTGGAACGCGCCGATCGCGAGCGCCAGCGTCGCGAAGCCGAACGCATCGAATTTCACGTGCGGGCGCGGCGCGCGTGCCGGCAGGAAGGTCATCACGCCGGCGAGCGCGAACGCGCCGATCGGCACGTTGATGAAGAACACCCAGCGCCAGTTGTAGCTGTCGGTGAGCCAGCCGCCGAGCGTCGGGCCGAGGATCGGGCCGACCATCACGCCCATCCCCCAGATCGCCATCGCCTGGCCTTGTTTCTCGCGCGGGTTGATGTCGAGCAGGATCGACTGCGACAGCGGCACCAGCGCGGCGCCGAACACGCCCTGCAGCAGCCGCGCACCGACGATCTGCACGAGCGTCTCGGACAGCCCGCACAGCGCCGACGCCACCGTGAAACCCGCGATCGACACGATCAGCAGCCGCTTGACGCTCAACCGGTCGGACAGCCAGCCGGTGAGCGGCGTCGCGATCGCCGCGGCGACGATGTAGGAGGTCAGCACCCACGTGATTTCGTCCTGCGACGCGGACAGCGTGCCCTGCATGTGCGGCAGCGCGACGTTCGCGATCGTGCTGTCGAGGGTCTGGATCAGCGTGGCGAGCATGATCGACAGGGTCAGCATCGGCCGGTTCAGGGCGGGCGAGGCGGGGGCGTCGGCGGCGGGGTTCAAGCGGGTGTCTCCGTCGGGCGATCGCCGTGGGCGGCGATCCGGTATGGTTCAAATTATAAGCATGCTTATTATAAAGCCACTTATTGCCTGGGCGCGAGCCGCGGCCCGCCGGCGGCTTGACCCTATAATCGGCGGATGGACAAGACTTACGAGAACCGGATCGGTTACCTGATCGCCGACGTGGCTCGCCTGAACGGACGCCTGTTCGACCGGCGCGCGAAGCGCATCGGGCTGACGCGGGCACAAAGCCGCGTGCTCGCGTACCTGACGTGGAAGGGCGAGATGAACCAGGCGCGGCTGGCCGAATGGCTCGAGATCACGCCGATCTCGCTGACGCGCCTGCTCGACCGGATGGAAAGCTACGGCTGGATCGAACGCATCGCGAACGACGACGACCGCCGCGCGTTCGTGATCCGGTTGACCGACAAGGCGCGGGAGATCTTTCCGCAGATGCTCGAAGTGGGCGATACCGTCGCCGACGACGGGCTGCGCGGCTTCACGTCCGACGAGCGCGATACGCTGGTGCGGCTGCTCGGACGCGTGCGTCACAACCTGATCGATTGCGGCGGGGAGTGACGCGGGCGCCCGTTCGGGCGCACCGGCGGCCGGCTGAGCGAGCGCTACCCGGCGCGGCTCGTGTCATGCCGGGTGTTCAACGGACCGGCACCGCGAGCGCGAACACCGCGACCCAGGGACCCGCCCCGTACGATGGCCGTTGCGTGGCGCGGCGCAATACGGGGCGGTTTCATGGCGTTTCAGGCTTGCGTTCGCGTAGTCGAGTCACTATCTTGCAACTTCAAGTTCACTTGAGGTCAAGCATGAGCCGTCTGGACATTGCCGAGGTGGCGCGGCGCTCGGGATTGCCCGCGTCGACGCTGCGCTACTACGAGGAAAAAGGGTTGATCGTTCCGGTCGGCCGGCACGGGCTGCGGCGGCAATACGACGAATCGGTGCTGGAGCGTCTGGCACTGATCGCGCTCGGCCGCGAGGCCGGTTTCTCGCTCGACGACATCCTCGCGATGGTCGGCACGGACGGCCAGCCCGCGATCGATCGCGCGAAGCTCGACGGCAAGGCCGACGAACTCGACCGCACGATCCGCCGTCTCGGCGCCGTGCGCGACATGCTGCGGCACGCGGCCGTGTGCCCGGCGCCGAGCCACCTCGAATGTCCGTCGTTCCGGAAGCTGCTGCGCATCGCCGCGCATCGTCATCCGGCGCGTCGCACGAAGACGGACGGTGCGTAGGCCGTGAGCGCGCGCGATGCGCGGGTGGCAGTCGCAGTCCGGCGAAAGTCGAAAACGAACACGGAAAACAACGGGGTTGCCGCGTGTCGATATTGCTCGTGCCATTGCTTGTGCTTTATGTGCTTCCGGCCGCGTATGCGGCATCGAAGGTCGGGCCGCATTACGGGTTTCTCGCGGGGTGCGCGACGATGGCGGGGGTGCTGGCGGCGCAGACCATGCTGCTGACGTGGGGCGCCGCGGCGGTGAAACGGCGGCGTGGGGCCGGCGGGCAGCCTGGGGCGACCGTGCCGGCCGAACCCGCCGATGGCCGCGAGGCCGAGCCCGAAGACGAGGCGGCCGACGCGCCCGGCGTGCAGCTTCGATACGGCGAGCATGCGCGATTCAAGCAACTGGTTCTGATTGCCGGCGCCGCGCACAGCGGCGTCGCGCGTCGTTTCTACGACAAGGCGAAGCAGGCGATCGAAGCGTTCGTGGAAGTCGAGGCGGGGCGCGACGGTTCGGGCGCGGCGATGGTGCGGGCGGCCGACCTGGCGCCGGCGGACGGCCTGTCGCCGCCGGCGGACGAAACGCTGACCGTGTTCGTGTCGGACGACGGCGCGTGGTCGGGGTTTCGCGTCGGCGACGACAGCTTCCGGTTTCGCCACGGTGCGATCACGGGGCTGCGACTCACGATGGTGATGCCGGTTCGCTGGAACGGCGACTACATGGTGACGTTCCGGTTCGACGTGCCGAAACGGGGAGCGGTCGGCGCATACGTCACGCATTCGACGTGGTTCGATCTCGGCGTGGCACATGCCGAACGCCGGTCACGCGCGCTCATCCGTGCCTGTCGCGAGATCGCGTCCGTGCTCGACGTGGCGTTCGATGTCGACGAAACCTCGGACGACTGACTCATCCCGCGTAATACACGCGGCATTCCATCTCGCGCCCACGCACGATGCGCTTGCCGACGAGCGAGCCGTACGTTTCGGTGAAGACGGTGCGCTGGTGCTCGCGCTGCACGGCGTCGTAGAAATAGAGCGAGACCCAGTCCGTCGGGCGGTCGGCCTCCGGCGTGCGCATCGCGGCATGCAGGCTCAGCGCGGTGAAATGCCAGCCGCCCTTGGTCATGTGCATCACCGGCGGCGGCACATAGCCATCCGCGTTCAGGCGCCGGTGCGCGAGCGTCGGCAGCATGCCGGCGGCCGCCTTGTGGCGGTACTGGCGGTCGATGTAGAGCAGCAGTTCGACGGGCGGCTCCGTGCCGGGGCCGGCATGTTGCATGTGACCCTGCCAGCGCCGGCGCCGGCTCAGCACGTCGTCGAGCGCGGTGCGGATGCCGGCCGCGCGCCGCGGGCCGACCCCCGCGATCGTTTCGAGCTGGCCGTTGCGAGCCGCGCGTTCGAGTTCCTCGAGCGTATCGATGTGCAGCAGGTCGTGGATGCGCAGCGCGAGCGCATGGCCGATGCCCGGCACGGCTTCGAACGCGGACGCGCGCTGGGCGTCGCCGCACAGCCGGTCGAGCTGGCGCCAGCGGCCCGTCACCAGCAACTCGGCGATCGCCTGCGCGACGCCCGTGCCGATTTCGGGTAGCGCGCCGAGCGCGTCGATGCCGCCGGATTCGAACACGGTGCGGATATCGCGGTCGAGCGCCTCGACCGTCTCGGCCGACGCGCGGTAGGCGGCGACCCGGTAAGGATTCGCGCCCTGGTCGGCCAGCCGCTGCGCGGCCTCGCGCAGGCAGGTCGCGATGTGGCGGTTTTCCTCGAACGTTTGGCTGGCGGTCGTCTGCATGGCGAGGGACCTGGGGAAGCTCAAACGGAATGGACGCGGCGAACGATGCGCCGGTCGGCCTTTTCCACCATTGTCGCGGCACGCGACGAAGAAAACTTGATGCACGTCAATGGCAAACGTAGCACATGCGCGAAGCGCACGGTCGTGCCGGTTGGCGGCACGACCGTGCGGCGCGGGTGCGCTTACGCTTACGCGTCGAGGAACGACTGCGCGTTCTCGGCCTCGGCTGCCGTGCGCAGCGCGGCGAGCGCCCGTTTCTCGATCTGCCGCACGCGTTCGCGCGACATGCCCGCGTCCTGCGCGATCGCGTCGTACGTATCGGGCTCGGCGCCGCCGAGGCCGAACCGCCGGCTCAGCACGTCGGCCTCGGCCGGCGTGACCGACCGGAGCAGCGACCGCACGCAGTCGCGCATGCGGGTGTCGGCCAGTCGCTCGAACGGGCTGGCCGAGGTTTGATCCTCGATCAGTTCCACGAGCCCGGTGTCCGCGTCGGGCAGCGGCGTGTCGAGCGACACCGGTTCGGCCGGCAGGGCGAGCACCGCGCGCAGTTTGTCCTCGGCCAGGCCGGTTTCGGCCGCGAGCTCGGCAGGCGTCGCCCGCCGGCCCGTGCGCTGGCGAAAGCGCAGCGCATGCCGCTGCACGCGCTGGTACTGGTCGCCGACGTGTACCGGCACGCGGATCGTGCGCGAGCGATCGGCAACGGCACGCGTGATCGCCTGACGAATCCACCAGGTCGCATAGGTCGAGAACTTGAACCCGCGCCGGTATTCGAACTTCTCGATCGCGCGCATCAGGCCGAGGCAACCGTCCTGCACGAGATCGGACAGGTCGACGCCGCGGTTCATGTGCTTGCGCGCGATCGACAGCACGAGCCGCAGGTTTGCCTCGAGCATCGCGCGCGTCGCGTCGCGCACTTTCTGCTGGCCGTCGCGCAGCGCGGCCCCCAATGCCCGCCGCGCGACCGCGTCGAAGCGGGCGGCTTCGCCCGTCGCGGCGTCGTGCGGCGCGGTCGCGAGCGCGTGCACGGCGCGGCTGGCGTCGTCGATGGCCGGGGCCGCCCATGGCAGCGAACCGAGCAGGGCGGCCATGGCGTTGCGCGCGTCGCGATAGGCGTCGGAACGGAAGCCGTGCGCGTGCAACGCGTCGCGCAACGTCGAGACGGCTGCCTGCAGCACGTCGTAGCGGGCGGGTTCGGGCGTGTCGCCGTCCTCTTCGTCAACCGTGCCGGTGGCGGCGGCCGCACCCGTTGCCCGGTGACGCGCAAGCAGCGCGTCGACCGCCGCCGGATACCCCGCGATCGCGTGCAGCACCTGATGGCGCCCCGTCTCGATTTCGCGGGCGAGCACGATTTCGCCTTCGCGCGTCAGCAGCGGCACCGCCTGCATGCGCCGCATGTAGAGCGCGAGCGGATCGGTCGACGCACTCGTGCCGCGTGCGAGTTCGCCGAGCATGGCCCGGCCTTCGTCGAGCGTGTCGCGATCGACGTCGACCGGCGCCGCGGCGGCGAACGGTGCGGGCGCGGCCGGCTCGTCGAGCACGGCGATGCCGATGTCGGCAAGCGCGGCGCGCACGACGTCGAGCGCATCGGGGCTGTCGCTTTCGGGCGGCAGCGCGTCGACGAGGTCGGCGTGTGTCAGATAACCCTGTTCGCCGGCAAGCGCCAGCAACTGGATGATCGGATCGAGCGGTGTGTCCGCCCGGGAAGTGGGGCGTGGCGTAGTCATGTCGATGGCGGCGCGAGCCGCGTTCCTGTCGGGGCGGGCCGAAGCTCGCCGGTTTGCGGTGGCCGGTTGTTCGCGAACGCTCGTCCGCGCCGGTCAGCCTGACATCGTTCAAGTTGAGGGCATTTGCGCCAACTTCAACGTGGGCGCCGCGGACGAGCAGCACACCGCGTGCCCGCGCCATCCGGGCCAGGAAACAAAAAGTAACCGATCATACGCGCGGAAATCTGCAGGGGACGTAAGCTAGAGTCAGGCGCGCGCCCGGCGGCGGCGCGCGGATTCTGCCGGAGCACGAGATGAACCCGATTCCCGCCGCGAGGCCTGCCGTCATCGCGCTGGCCGCGCTGACGCTCGGCGGCTGCTACTACACGAGCCCGTACGGTTATGCGCCTTATTACGCACCGGCGCCCGCGACGGTGTCACAGCGTGAAATTCCGGTTGCGCCGGCCACGCCCGGTCCGGCCCCTTCCACGGTACCAGCCACCCCGGACTACGTCGAAGCGCCGGCGCCGGTATATGTCGCGCCGGCCTATGTGCCGGCGCCGTATCCATACTACGCCCCCGCGTATTACCCGGGCTGGTACGGGCCACCCGTCACGATCGGCTTCTGGGGCCGCTGGGGCGGCGGCGGATACTGGGGCGGGCGCGGCGGCTACTGGCATCGTCCGTGGGGCGGCGGGCATTGGGGTGGCGGCCACTGGGGCGGCGGCCATCGGCACTGATCGGCATCGGCCGGCGCGCGGCGGCACCGCGCGGGAGAGCATCATGAGAAATACGTTTGTCCGCAGCCTGTGTGTCGTCCTGGTGGGCCTGGCGGCCGCGCCGGGCATGGCCGACGCGCAGAGCAGCGCTTACACGAATTCGCCGGCCGAGCTGTTTGCCGGGCCGGCGCCCGATTATCCGGTGGTCGCGCAGATCCCGCCCGATACCGCGCTGGACGTATTCGGCTGCCTGAGCGATTACTCGTGGTGCGACGTCGCGCTGCCGGGCGTGCGCGGCTGGATCGATGCGCAGTTGCTCGAATATCCGTACCAGGGCAGCTACGTACCGTTGCTCGAATACGGCGCGATCATCGGGGTCCCGGTGACGGGATTCGCGATCGCCGCGTACTGGGATCGCTATTACCGGCACCGGCCGTGGTACCACGACCGCGATCGCTGGGCGCATCGTCCGGAGCCGCGGCTCGGCCCCGGCGGCATGCCGCCGGGACAAGGCCGTCCGCAGCCGGGCGGGCCGATGCAGGGGGCGCCGGGCGGCCCGCCGCCCGTGCACGACGCGCGGCCGTCGGCCGCACGCGGCGGCTGGAACGGCGCGATTCGCACACCGCCACCGGCAGCGCCGGCGCCTTCACCGATGCCGGGAGGCGCGGGCAACGCGCGTCCCGCCAACCCGCCGCCGGCCGTGGTGCGCCCGCAGCCCGCGCCGGGTGGCGAGGCGCGGCCGATGCCGCCGCCGGTGCGCCAGGGAGGCGGGGGCGGCGGCGGTTACGCGCGGCCTCAAGGCGGCGGAAACGGTGGCGGTAACCACGGCGGCGGAGGTGGCGGGGGCGGTGGCGGCCCCGAGGAATTCCGTCATTGACGTCGCCGGCGCCGCGGATCTCCCCGTGCGCCGGACGAAAAAAAGCCGCTCCGGAGAGCGGCTTTCGATTCGGGCTTGCGGTCGGTTGCGTGGCCGGCAACCGATCGCCGGCATGCGCCCGTTGCGTCAGTCGTCGAGCAGCGACAGATCGCGCACGGCGCCCTTGTCGGCCGACATGACCAGTTTCGCGTACGCCTTCAGTGCGGCGGACACCTTGCGCGGACGCGGCTGCGCCGGCTTCCAGCCCTTCGCGTTCTGCTCCTCGCGGCGGCGCGCCAGTTCCTCGTCCGACACCAGCACGTTGATCGTGCGGTTCGGGATGTCGATGCGGATCTTGTCGCCGTCGCGCACGAGGCCGATCGCGCCGCCTGCTGCCGCTTCCGGCGAGCAGTGACCGATCGACAGGCCCGACGTACCGCCCGAGAAGCGGCCGTCCGTCAGCAGCGCGCAGGCCTTGCCGAGGCCCTTCGACTTGATGTAGCTGGTCGGGTAGAGCATTTCCTGCATGCCGGGGCCGCCCTTCGGGCCTTCGTAGCGCACGATCACCACGTCGCCGGCCTTGACCTTGTCGTTCAGGATGTTTTCGACTGCCTCATCCTGCGACTCGGTGACATGCGCCGTGCCTTCGAACACGAGGATGCTCTCGTCGACGCCGGCCGTCTTCACCACGCAGCCGTCGAGTGCGATGTTGCCCGTCAATACAGCGAGGCCGCCTTCCTTCGAGAACGCATGCTCGTACGAGCGGATGCAGCCTTCGGCCCGATCGAGGTCGAGGCTCGGCCAGCGCGTGTTCTGGCTGAACGCGACCTGCGTCGGGATGCCGGCCGGGCCGGCCTGGTAGAACGTGCGGACCGTTTCGTCCAGCGTGCGGACGATGTCCCACTGGTCGAGCGCGTCCTTCAGCGTCGGCGCGTGGATGGTCGGCACGTCGGTGTGCAGCTTGCCGGCGCGGTCGAGCTCGCCGAGGATCGCCATGATGCCGCCGGCGCGATGCACGTCCTCGATGTGGTACTTGTTCGTGTTCGGCGCGACCTTGCACAGCTGCGGCACGACGCGCGACAGGCGGTCGATGTCCTTCATCGTGAAGTCGATGCCGGCTTCCTGCGCGATCGCCAGCAGGTGCAGGATCGTGTTGGTCGAGCCGCCCATCGCGATGTCGAGCGTCATCGCGTTTTCGAACGCCTTGAAGCCGACCGAGCGCGGCAGCACGCGTTCGTCGTCCTGCTCGTAGTGCTGGCGCGTCAGTTCGACGATGCGGCGGCCGGCACGCTTGAACAGCTGTTCGCGATCGGCGTGCGTGGCCACCACGGTGCCGTTGCCGGGCAGCGACAGGCCGAGCGCTTCGGTCAGGCAGTTCATCGAGTTCGCGGTGAACATGCCCGAGCACGAACCGCAGGTCGGGCAGGCCGAGCGTTCGACTTCGGCGACTTCGGCGTCGGAATACGACGGATCGACCGCGATCACCATCGCGTCGACGAGGTCGAGCTTCTTCACTTCGATGGCCTTGGTGACCGGGTTCGCGAGACGCGTCTTGCCGGCTTCCATCGGGCCGCCCGACACGAAGATCACCGGAATGTTCAGGCGCATCGCGGCCATCAGCATCCCCGGGGTGATCTTGTCGCAGTTCGAGATGCACACCATCGCGTCCGCGCAGTGCGCGTTCACCATGTACTCGACCGAGTCGGCGATGATGTCGCGGCTCGGCAGCGAATACAGCATGCCGTCGTGGCCCATCGCGATGCCGTCGTCGACCGCGATCGTGTTGAATTCCTTCGCGACGCCGCCGGCGGCTTCGATCTCGCGCGCGACGAGCTGGCCGAGATCCTTCAGGTGCACGTGCCCGGGCACGAACTGCGTGAACGAGTTGACGACCGCGATGATCGGCTTCGAGAAATCGTCGTCTTTCATGCCGGTGGCGCGCCACAGCGAGCGCGCACCTGCCATGTTGCGGCCGGCGGTGGAGGTTTTGGAACGGTAAGTGGGCATTGTGGTTGCTGAAGAAAGATCGCGGGAAAAGGGTGGAGGCACGGGAATAAAGGCCTCTCTCGCGCCCGTGCGAACAACCTCTTGAGCTGCGCCCTGGGCAAACCCATCGATTATCCCACAGCCGCCGCGGGCGTGGCGGCCATGAGCCGGCGACGGGCCGGTGCCGCGCGACGGGCGGGGCGGCGGCGTGCTGCCCGCCTGGCCGGTTCGGGAAGCGGCGCAGACGCCTGCGCGTCGACGACGAATGCGCGCCGCCCCCGTGCCCGGGCGTCAGTCGAGCAGCGTCAGGATCTCGTCGTACAGTGCCTTCGGAACCCGCACGCCGTTCGCGATGCTGCGCGCGCGGGCGTCGAAGCGCCGCTGCGACGGCAGCCGCGCACCCTGCGCGACGATCGACTCGAACATCCGTTCGCCGCGTGCGAGCCCCGCGTCGAGATCGTCGCCGAGGAACACCTTCGGGTCGAACGCGATCACGAGCTCGCCGTGGCACGGCGTCGCGCCGACGCCTTCGTCGAAATCCATCGATTCGCGGCTCGTCATGTCGCCGATCAGCGCGCCGCCGAGCAATTCGACCATCGCCGCGAGCGCCGAGCCCTTGTGGCCGCCGAAGGTGCGCATCGCGCCCTGCAGCGCGGCCTTCGGATCGGTGGTCGGCCGGCCGTCGGCGTCGATCGCCCAGTGCGACGGAATCGCCTTGCCCTGCTTGGCGTGCAGCTCGATGTCGCCGCGCGCGATCGCGCTCGTCGCGAAATCGAACACGAACGGCTCGCCGCCCGGGCGCGGCCACGCGAACGCGATCGGATTGGTGCCGAACACGGGTTCGCGGCCGCCTTCCGGTGCGACCCAGCTATGGCTCGGGTTCATCGCGATGCCGACCAGCCCTTCGGCCGCGATCGCCTCGACTTCGGGCCACAGCGCCGAGAAGTGGTAGCAGTGGTTGATCGTCATCGCGGCGATCCCGTGCTGCTTCGCCATCTCGACGAGCACCGGCAGCCCGGTTTCGAAGCTCAGCAGCGAGAAGCCGCGATGCGCGTCGACGGAGACGATCGACGACGACAGCTTGCGCAGCGTCGGCACGGCTTGCGGATCGACCTTGCCCTTTTTCAGCGAGCGCACGCAGACGAGCAGCCGGTACACGCCGTGCGAATGGCACTCGTCGCGCTGGCCTTGCGTGATCACGCTGGCGATGGCCCGCGCATGCGCGTCGGACATCCCGTGGTGCGTCAGCACGCGCAGCGCGAGCGCATGGACTTCAGCGAGCGACAGGACGACTTCGGCGGTTTGCTCAGTCATGATTCACCTCGCGCGGCGCGGGCACGCCGTCGATGCGCTGCGGCACGTGCAGCGGATTGCCGTCGCGCAGCGCGTCCGGCAGCAGCGCATCCGGCAGGTCCTGGTACGACACCGGGCGCAGGAAGCGCTCGATCGCGCGTGCGCCGACGGACGTCGTGCGCGTGTCGGACGTCGCCGGGAACGGGCCGCCGTGCACCATCGCGTGGCCGACTTCGACGCCCGTGCCGAAGCCGTTGACGAGAATGCGGCCGGCCTTGCGTTCGAGCGTCGGGCGCAGCGCGGCGAACAGCGCCGCGTCGCCGTCGGCCAGGTGCGCGGCGATCGTCAATTGGCCTTCGAGCGACTTCAGCACGCGATGCAGCGTATCGGCATCCGCGCAGCGGACGATCAGCGATGCGGGACCGAACACTTCGTCGCGCAGTTCAGGGTGCGCGATGAACGCGTCGGCCGAGGTCGCGAACAGCGCCGCACGGGCCTGATGGCGGCCGCCTTCCACGCCTTCGGCCAGCAGCTCGACCGCATCGTGATGGCGTAGCGCCGCGACGCCTTGCGCATAGCTCGCATGAATGGGCGGCGTCAGCATCGTCTGTGCGGCCGCCGTGCGCACGGCATCGGCCGCCGCGGCTTCGAACGCGCGCAGCGCGGGGCCGTCGACGGCGAGCACCAGGCCGGGGTTCGTGCAGAACTGGCCGGCGCCGAGCGTGAGCGATGCGACGAATTGCGGCGCGATCGTTTCGTGGCGCGCCTCGAGCGCGGCGGGGCACAGCAGCACGGGATTGATCGAGCTCATTTCCGCATAGACCGGAATCGGCTCGGGGCGCGCGGCCGCGATATGCATCAGCGCGACGCCGCCGCGGCGCGAGCCGGTGAAGCCGACGGCCTTGATGCGCGGATCGGCGACGAGCGCCTGGCCGATCTCGCGCGATGCGTCGAACAGCAGCGAGAACACGCCGGCCGGCATCCCGCATTCGCGGGCGGCCTGCTGGATCGCGCGGCCAACGCGTTCCGACGTGCCCGGATGCGCGGAATGGGCCTTCACGATCACCGGGCAGCCGGCCGCGAGCGCCGACGCCGTATCGCCGCCGGCGACCGAGAACGCGAGCGGGAAGTTCGACGCGCCGAACACGGCGACGGGCCCCACCGCGACGTTGCGCAGCCGCAGGTCGACACGCGGCAGCGGCTTGCGCTCGGGGCGCGCCGGATCGATCCGCGCGTCGAGAAACCCGCCGTCGCGCACGAGCGACGCGAACAGCGCGAGCTGGCCGACCGTGCGGCCGCGTTCGCCTTCGACGCGTGCGCGCGGCAGCCCCGTCTCGATGACGCAACGCTCGATCAGGTCGTCGCCGAGCGCCATGATGTGGCGGCCGATCGCGTCGAGAAACGCGGCGCGGGCGTCGAGCGACGTTTCGCGATAGATGTCGAACGCGTCGTCGGCGAGCGCGCAGGCCGTCTCCAGGTCGTGCAGGCTCGCGCCGCCGAAAGCCGGTTCGAGCGGTTCGCCGGTGGTGGCGGCGATCGCGTGGAGGGTGCCGTTCTGTCCGGTGACGGCGGACTGGCCGATCAGCAGTTGACCTGTGAGTTGCATGGTTTTCCTCGGAAAAAGCAGGGACCGGGCGTGGTGCGCCCGGCCGCGGGGAGCATGGAAAAGGGCGCGGGCGCGTCAGTCCTCGTCGTCGTCGAGCCGCAGCTTGTCGGCACGCACGCCGGTGCGGGCGCCCCAGTAGTAGATGACGAGCGCGACGGCCGCGACGACGGCCGTGTCGTACGGATGCGCGAGACGGCCCGTGCCGCCGAAGCCGCCGAGATACGACAGCACGATCATCGCGGCATAGAACGCGATCAGCCACGCCGACGAGCGCACTTGCTCGGCGAGGCTCAGGTGCGCGGTCGGCACCCAGCGGCGGCACGCGAGATAGATGACGAACATCGCGATCTGCAGGCCCAGCAGCCAGGACACGGTGCTCCAGCCCGACCAGTAGACGATCAGCGCGGCGATCACGAACGAAGCGGGGCCGGTGAGGCCGAATGCGCTCGCACGGAACGGCCGCGGCAGGTCGGGCGCGGTGCGGCGCAGCGCGGCGACCGAGACCGGCGCGACCGCATAGCTCAGCACGAGCGCGGCCGATACGATGTTGATCAGCGCTTCCCACGACGGAAACGGCAGCGTCCAGAAGATCGCGAGGCCGAAGGTGAGCCACAGGCCTGCACGCGGGATGCCCGACGCTTCGTCGACGCGCGTGAACACCTTGAAGAACGTGCCCGTCTTCGCCCAGCCGTAGACGACACGCGGCGTCGCGTTCATGTAGATGTTGCCGCAGCCGCTCGGCGAGATCATCGCGTCGGCGACGACCATCACCGCGAGCCAGCCGACGCCGAGCGCGAGCGCGATGTCGCGGTACGGCAGCGAGAACGCCTTGCTTACGTCGTGCCAGCCGGCGGCGAGCATCGCCGTGGGGATGCTGCCGATGAACGCGAGCTGCAGCAGCACGTAGATCAGTGTCGACAGCAGGATCGACAGGATCAGCGCGATCGGGATCGTGCGCTGCGGATTGCGCACCTCGCTCGCGACCGACACGATCGGCGTGAGCCCGAGGTACGCGAAGATGATGCCGCCGGCGGACACGGCCATCTCGATGCCCGGCAGGCCGAACGGCGCGAAGCCTTGCACGGTCAGGTTCGCGGGCTTGAAGAACGTGAACAGCACGCCGATCACCGCGAGCGGCACGATGAACTTGAAGATGCTGATGATGTTGTTCGCCTTCGCGAACGTCTTCACGCTCGAATAGTTCAGGTAAAAGAAGAAGCAGAGCAGCGCGGCCTGCACGAGCCAGCCGAGCGTCGTCGGGTCGCTCGAGCCTTCGGCCGTCAGGCCCGGAAACCACGCGGCCGCGTACTGGCGCGCGGCGACGACTTCGATCGCGATCAGGCTCGAAAAGGCGATCAGCGTGATGAAGCCCATCAGGTAGCCGAGCAGCGGGCCGTGCGAGAACACCGGATAACGCACGACGCCGCCGGCGCGCGGCAGCGCGGCGCCGAGTTCGCAGTAGACGATGCCGAGCAGCAGCACCGCGAAGCCGCCGAGCAGCCACGAGAAGATGCCGGCCGGGCCTGCGATCGTCGACACGTGACTCGCGGCGAACAGCCACCCCGAACCGAAAATGGCGCCGAGACCGATGAACGTGAGATCGGTCAGCGACAGCTGTTTCTTGAATTTGCCGTGACCCGCGTCGGGGGCCGCGGAACGGGAAAGCGGGACGGACGGGTGAGCGTTGCCTTGGCCTGGCATGGGCTTGTCTCCTGGGGGAAGGGCGGTGCCGGCGCGAGCTGCGCGCGCTCCGACGGAGCAGCGCGCACGCCGGCCGGCCGGCGTCGCCCGGTTCGAACGACCGGGGCGGGCCGCGGGCCGTTCACGTGCGGCGCGGGCGGGCGCCGGCGCAAACGGGCCCGCGGGCCAATGCCGGACCGGAGGCGGCGGCGTGCGGCCTGGGAAGCCTGCGTGCCGCCGCGGGGGCGTCGATCAGAGACCGACGTCGGGCAGTGCCGGGCGCGTGTCGAGCGCCTTCGCGACGATCGCCTTCACTTCGGCGAGCGTGTCGCCCTGCAGCGCGAGGCGCGGCGGACGCGTGATCGCGCTGCCGCGGCCGACCAGTTCTTCGCACAGCTTGATGCACTGCACGAGGTCGGGGCGGGCATCGAGGTGCAGCAGCGGCATGAACCAGCGGTACAGCGCGAGCGCTTCGTCGAAACGCTTTTGCTTCGCGAGGCGGAACAGCGTCTCGCCTTCCTTCGGGAACGCGTTCGACATGCCCGACACCCAGCCTTCGGCGCCGACCGCGATGCTCTCGACCACGACGTCGTCGAGGCCCGCGAACAGCACGAAGCGATCGCCGACCGCGTTGCGCAGGTCGATGAAGCGGCGCGTATCGCCCGACGAATCCTTGAAGCAGACGATGTTCTCGCAATCCTGCAGCGCGATCAGCACGTCGGGCGTCACGTCGTTCTTGTAGATCGGCGGGTTGTTGTAGACCATCACCGGCAGGTCGGTGCTCGTCGCGACCGCGCGGAAGTGCGCGGCGGTTTCGTGCGGCTTCGCCGAGTACACGAGCGCGGGCATCACCATCACGCCGTCGACGCCGACGCGCTGCGCTTCGCGCACCGTGTTGCGCGCGAATTCGGTGGTGAATTCGGCGATGCCGGCGATCACCGGGATCTTGCCGCCGGCCGCGTCGCGCGCGGCCTCGATCACCTGGAGCTTCTCGCTCGTCGACAGCGACGTGTTTTCGCCGACCGTGCCGCAGACCACGAGGCCCGACACGCCGTCGTTCACCAGGTTCTTGACCACGCGGTGCGTGGCGTCGATGTCGAGGGAAAAGTCCGGCTTGAACTGGGTGCTGACGGCCGGGAAAACCCCGGTCCACTGAATGGCTTTGCGGCTCACTGAAATCTCCTACGTTCGTATCGGTCGGCCGACAGGGGTGTCGGTGTGGCAACCAGTATCGCCGCGCAAACGCCCATCACGCTTGAGTCGTATCGCGGAGCAAAATGACGAAATCGGCACAGCGGCCGGCAGGGGCGCGAGGGGCGCGCCGCACTATGCCGATTTCGTCGTCGTCCTCATCGAAAAGCCACAAGCGGACGGACGCGCGACGGAGGAAGCTATGCTCCTTTCCCCACTTCGGACGGCTCATGATGAAGCGCATCCAGATCATCGATTCGCACACGGGCGGCGAACCCACTCGGCTCGTCGTGTCCGGTTTCCCGTCGCTCGGCAGCGGCACGATGGCCGAGCGCCGCGACGTGCTCGCGCGCGAGCACGACCGTTACCGCACCGCGTGCATCCTCGAGCCGCGCGGCAGCGACGTGCTGGTCGGCGCGCTGCTGTGCGAACCCGTGTCGCCGGATGCGGCGGCCGGCGTGATCTTCTTCAACAATAGCGGCTATCTCGGGATGTGCGGGCACGGCACGATCGGCGTCGTGCGCACGCTGCATCACCTGGGCCGCATCGCACCCGGCGTGCACCGGATCGAGACGCCCGTCGGCACCGTCGAGGCGACGCTGCACGACGACCTGTCGGTCAGCGTGCGCAACGTGCCCGCGTATCGCCATGCGCAGGGCGTCGCGCTCGACGTGCCGGGATATGGCCCCGTGAAGGGCGACATCGCGTGGGGCGGCAACTGGTTCTTCCTGATCAGCGACCACGGGCAGCGCGTTGCCGGCGACAACGTCGCGGCGCTCACCGCGTACGCGTCGGCCGTGCGCGAAGGGCTCGAACGCGCGGGCATCACCGGCGCGAACGGCGGCGAGATCGACCACATCGAGCTGTTCGCCGACGATCCCGAGCACGACAGCCGCAGCTTCGTGCTGTGCCCGGGCCTCGCGTACGACCGTTCGCCGTGTGGCACCGGCACCAGCGCGAAGCTCGCGTGCCTCGCGGCCGACGGCAAGCTCGCGCCGGGCGTCGTGTGGCGGCAGGCGAGCGTGATCGGCAGCGTGTTCCACGCCAGCTACGAGCAGGCCGACGGCGGCATCGTGCCGACGATTCGCGGCAGCGCGCACCTGAGCGCCGAAGCGACGCTGCTGATCGAGGAAGACGATCCGTTCGGCTGGGGCATCGGGTCGTGAGCGACACGAAGACCGACGTCGTCGTGATCGGCGCCGGCATCGTCGGCGCGGCGTGCGTGCACGAACTCGCGCAGCGCGGGCTGCGCGTGCTGGTCGTCGACGATGCGAGCGGCGGCGCGACCGGCGCGGGCATGGGCCACCTCGTCGCGATGGACGACAACGCGGCCGAGCTTGCGCTGAGCCATTACTCGATCGAACTGTGGCGGGCGTTGAGCGGCGAGATGCCCGAAGGCTGCGCGTACCGTGATTGCGGCACGCTGTGGCTCGCGGCCGATGCGCACGAGATGGATCTGGCACGCGCGAAGCAGGCGACGCTTGCCGCGCACGGCGTGGCCGGCGAGCTGATCGACGCGGCGACGCTCGCGCGACTGGAGCCGATGCTGCGCACGGGGCTCGGCGGTGCGCTGAAGGTTCCGGGCGACGCGATTCTCTACGCGCCGGTGACCGCGACCTGGCTGTTGCAGCGCGCACCGCGCATCACGTTGCGCCGCGACCGGGCCGTCGCCGTCGACGGGCCGAGCGTGACGCTCGCGAGCGGCGACACGCTGCGCGCGGAGCGTGTAGTGGTCGCGAACGGCGTTGCGGCGCGCACGCTGCTGCCCGAGTTGCCGCTGCGCCCGAAAAAGGGCCATCTGCTGATTACCGATCGCTATCCGGGCCACGTGTCGCACCAGCTCGTCGAGCTCGGTTATGCGGCAAGCGCGCATGCGAGCGACGGCACGTCGGTCGCGTTCAACGTGCAGCCGCGGCCGACCGGCCAGTTGCTGATCGGCTCGTCGCGCCAGTTCGACACCGAGGATGCGCGTGTCGAGCCGCCCGTGCTGGCGCGGATGCTGCGCCGCGCGGTGGGTTACCTGCCCGGTCTGGCCGACCTGAACGGCATCCGATCGTGGACGGGCTTCCGTTCCGCGAGCCCCGACGGCCTGCCGTTGCTCGGCGAGCACCCGGCGCGCCCGGGCGTGTGGCTCGCGGTCGGGCACGAAGGGCTCGGCGTGACGACCGCGCCGGGCAGCGCGCGGCTCGTCGCCGCGCTGATGGCCGGCGAGCGGCCGCCGATCGATGTCGAACCGTATTTGCCGGGACGTTTCCTGACGACGTCCCCCGTAGCCGGAGCGCTTTCATGATCATTCACCTGGACGGCCGCGCGCTGACGGTGGCCGACGGCGCGACCGTCGCGGCCGCCGTCGCGGCGAGCGGCGACGACACGACCCGCGTGTCGTGCACGGGCGCGGCGCGTGCGCCGTTTTGCGGGATGGGCATCTGCCAGGAATGCCGGATGACGATCGACGGCCGGCGCCGGCTGGCTTGCCAGACGCTGTGCCGCGACGGGATGCAGGTGGAGCGTACGCGATGAAACAGGAACGACTGAGCGTCGACGTCGCGATCGTCGGCGCGGGCCCGGCCGGGTTGTCGGCCGCACGGGCCGCCGCGCAAGGCGGCGCGACGGTCGCGATCGTCGACGACAATCCGCGCGCGGGCGGGCAGATCTGGCGGCAAGGGGCGGCGGCCGCGCCGGTGCCGGCCGCCGCCGAACGGCTCGCCGTGCTGCGGCAACCGAACGTCACGCATCTCGCGGCGACGCGCATCGTCGCCGAAACGCAGCCGGGCACGCTGCTGCTCGAGGACGACGAACGCGGGCTGCTGCTCGATTTCCGGACGCTGATTCTTTGCTGCGGCGCGCGTGAGCTGCTGCTGCCGTTTCCGGGCTGGACGCTGCCGGGCGTCACCGGTGCGGGCGGTTTGCAGGCGCTGATCAAGTACGGCCTCGACGTGCGCGGGCAGCGCACGGTCGTCGCAGGCAGCGGGCCGCTGCTGCTGGCGAGCGCGGCGACGGCCCGCCAGGCCGGCGCGCGCGTGTCGCACGTGCTCGAACAGGCCGCATGGGGCGACGTGGCCGGTTTCGGCGCGGGATTGTGGCGCTGGCCGTCGAAGCTCGCGCAGGCCGCGAAGCTCGTCACGGCCGTGTACCGGCCCGATGCGCACGTCGTCGAGGCGTTCGGCGACACGCGGCTCGAACGTGTACGGATCCGTCAGGGCGATCGCGCGTTCGACGTCGACTGCGACCGGCTCGCGTGCGGTTTCGGCCTCGTGCCGAATACGGTGCTGCCGAGCCATCTCGGCTGCCGGATCGAGAACGGCGCGGTGGCGGTCGATGCGCACCAGCGGACGAGCCGCGACGGCTGCTTCGCCGCCGGCGAGTGCACGGGCGTCGGCGGCAGCGAACTCGCGATGGTCGAAGGCGAGATCGCCGGGCTGGCGGCGACCGGGCAGACGGCGCAACTGGCCGCGCGCATCGCACGGCGCGCGCACTGGCAGGCTTTTGCGGATGCCGTGCGCGAGCGCTTTGCGATCCGCGAGCCGGTTCGCCGGCTCGCGCGGCCGGAGACGCTGCTGTGCCGCTGCGAGGATGTGTGTTTCGGCGCCGTCGCGCAGGCGCCCGGCTGGACGGCTGCGAAGCTGCAGTCGCGTTGCGGGATGGGGGCGTGCCAGGGCCGCGTATGCGGCGCGGCCGCGCAAGCGCTGTTCGGCTGGACGCCGCCGGTGCCGCGCACGCCGCTCGTGCCCGCGCGGGTCGGCACGCTGATGCTCGACGGCACGGCATCCTGCGACGGCGCGTGACGCTGCGCGTCGGGGTGGCCCGGTTCGCGCCGGGCCGCCCCGATTACTCGACCTTCACTTTCTCCCATCCGCCGACTTGCGGCGCCGCACGGGCGCGCAGGCACTCGATCGTGGTTCCGTGCTTTCTGATCGTTGCGATCGACGGGTTCGATACCGGTAAAGGTGTACGGCGAGGGTGTTAGCAGGCACGCGGTAGGTGTCAATAATATATAGATTGATATAATATTGATTCTTTAATTGATGTCCTGCCTCGATGAACGACGCGCTTCCCGCCGGGCTGCCCGAGCCCGATCAGATGCGCGCCGCCGCGGAATCGGCGTGCGCGCTCCTCAAGGTGCTGTCGAATCCCGACCGGCTGCTGCTGCTGTGCGAACTGTCGCAGGGCGAGCGCTGCGTCGGCGATCTCGAAACGCGGCTGGACATCCGCCAGCCGACGCTGTCCCAGCAACTCGGCGTGTTGCGGGACAACGCGCTGGTCCGGACGCGCCGTGACGGCAAGAACATTCACTATTCGCTCGACAGCGCGGCCGCGATCGCGGTGATGGGCGTGCTGTACGAGCAGTTCTGCGGTGCGGCCGCGAAGGAGAAGCGCGATGCAGCTTGATGCGCTTCATTTCACGCCATGGCTGTCGCTGGCCGGCGGCGCGCTGATCGGGCTCGCGGCCGCGTGGCTCGTCGCGTTCAACGGCCGGATCGCCGGCATCAGCGGCATCGTCGGCGGCCTGTTGACGGCGGGTTCGGGGGAGCGCGGCTGGCGTATCGCGTTCGTCGGCGGATTGATCGTCGCGCCGGTCGTGATGCACGTCGTCGGCGCCGGGCTGACGCCGCAGGTCGACGCCGGCTGGCCCGAACTGCTGGCGGCCGGCCTGCTGGTCGGAATCGGCACGCGGTACGCGGGCGGCTGCACGAGCGGCCACGGTGTGTGCGGGATGTCGCGCGGCGCGCTGCGGTCGGTGGTCGCGACGGCGACCTTCATGGCCGCGGGTTTCGCGACCGTCTTCGTGCGGCTGCACGTGCTGGGAGGCTGACATGCAGGCAGCATTCGCGTTTCTGGCCGGCCTGCTGTTCGGCGTCGGCCTCATCGTGTCGGGCATGGCCAATCCGCAGAAGGTGCTCGGTTTTCTCGACCTGGCGGGCCGCTGGGATCCGTCGCTCGCGTTCGTGATGGCCGGCGCGACGGGCGTGGCCGTGTTCGCGTTCGCGTGGGCGAAGCGCCGGACACGGTCGTGGCTCGGCCTGCCGATCCGGTTGCCGGCGCTGCGCGCGATCACCGTGCGCCTGGTCGCAGGCAGTGCGGTGTTCGGTATCGGCTGGGGGATGGCGGGGTTCTGTCCGGGGCCCGCGATCGTGTCGATCGGCTTCGGGTCGGTCAAGGGGATCGCGTTCGTCGTCGCGATGCTGGCCGGGATGGCGATGTTCGAATGGGTCGAGCGCCGCCGGAACGGCCATTGATGTGGCCGCCGCCGCATGCCGGGCAGGTTGCGGCGGTCGCAAGGCGGCATGGAGCCGAACGCGTCCTTCGGTCGGCTGCGATGATGGGGGATCTGCCAACCGCGTATCGAGGCGGGGCAGGTTCCGATATCAGGAATGCTCGCGCACGTGACGGCCACCACGCACTCGCCCGGACAGCCGGCGCAGGAGCCCGCGCCACGCCGCGCGCAAACCTCGCGGGCTCGAGGGCGCCACGACCGTCGTACTGACCGAGCCGGCCCCGCCGGCCGACAACGCCACGTGGCCGGCCGTGTCGAACGTCAGACACTCGCCTTCGTCGAGCACGCGACGGATGTATTGCGGCGCGTCGGGCAGCCACTCGAGCCCGTCGTGACGCAACGTGACCGCGAGCGCGCCGTCCAGCACGATCACCTGGCTGCCCTTGTCGAACCACGCAAAGTGGCTTTGTCCTGCGTCGAGTCGGATGTGTTGCGTCCGCATGGCGATTCCTTTTTCCCGGTTGCGCGGCCTCGCGATGGCGAAGCGATTGCGTGCAGTCAGGTTAGGGAAACGGGCGCAGGCGCGACAGATTCAGGGGACGGGAATCTGTTGCGGTGCAAGCGTCGATTTCGTACGGCTGTATCGGCGGTTTTTTCGCGGATCTGTATCTGGCGCGCGCTGGGCCGCGCGGGCACGATCGTTTGATGACGCCTTTCACCGACACCTCCCGTACGCCATTACCGCTGGGCGGCGAGCCGCTTTACGAACGGCTCGCCGAGCATTACCGGCGCATCATCGCGGCCGGCACGCTGTCGCCCGGCGACCGGATGCCGTCGGTGCGTGCGTTCATGGCGCAGCACGGCGTGAGCCTGTCGACCGCCACGCAGACGTATCGGCGGCTCGAGGATACGGGCTGGTGCGAGGCGAGGCCGCGGTCGGGCTACTTTGTGCGGCGCCGCGCGGCGGCCACGCTCGCCATGCTGCCGGAAAGCGACGGGCCGCCGTTGCGCGTCGAGCCGCCGTTCGCGGGCCTGCACGAACGCGTGTCGCGCGTGATCGATCGCGCGAACACGGTGCCCGACGCGTTGAATTTCGGCGGCGCATCTGCGCTCGCCACGTTGTATCCGGCCGAGCGCCTGCAGGCTCTGGCCATCCGGCTGCTGCGGCGCAAACCCACGTTGCTTACCGACGCGGGGCCTGTCGGCGGTTCGCCCGAATTCCGGCAGACGATGGCCAAACGCGCGCTGTCGTATGGCGTGACGGTGACGCCGGACGACGTGATGTCGACGAGCGGTGGCGTCGATGCCGTGAATCTCGCGTTGCGCGCGGTGGCGCGCCCTGGCGACACGATCGCGATCGAATCGCCGGCCTTTTTCGGTCTGATCCAGCTGCTCGAAAGCCTTGGCCTGCGTGCGCTGGAAATCCCGGCGAGCCCGACGACCGGGTTATCGATCGAGGCGCTCGAAGTGGCGCTGACCGTGTATCCGGATATTCGGGCCGTGGTCGTCGTGCCGAACCTGCAGAACCCGCTCGGTTGCGTGATGCCCGACGACCGCAAGGCCGCGCTCGTCGCGCTGTGCTCGCGCCAAGGCGTGGCCGTGATCGAGGACGAGCCGTATCGCGAGCTCGTCGAAGCGCCCTGGCCGGTCAAGCCGGTCAAGGCATGGGACCGCGACGGCACGGTGATCTACTGCCCGTCGCTCAACAAGGTGCTGGCTCCCGGGATGCGGCTCGGCTGGATGAGTGCGGGACGCTGGCATGCGCGCGTGAGGATGCTGAAGTTCGCGCATAGTCGGCACAACGCCGCGCTGTTGCAGGCCGTGGCGGCCGAATTCGTCGGCTCGGGTGCGTTCGACCGCCATCTGCATCGCTTTCGTGAGCAACTGCGTGTGCAGCGCGACGTGACGATCGATGCGATCGCACGACATTTCCCGGCCGGCACACGGATGAACCAGCCGCTGGGCGGGATGCTGCTGTGGATCGCCTTGCCGGACGGCGTGCGCTCCGAGGCGCTGTTCGATGCCGCGCTGGCGCGCGGGATCAGGATCGCGCCCGGGTCGATCTTCTCGAATTCCGACCGCTTCGACGGCTATATCCGGCTGGCCTGCACGCGCGTGTTCGATGCGGCGCACGAAGCGGCGTTCGAAACGCTCGGCCGCCTCGTCCGGGAAGCCACGGCGGCAGCATAGGCGCGGCGGCAACCGGCCGGACTGGCGAATACGCGAGCCCTCCGGCTTGCCGAGACGCCGCAGTGGCAAGCCGCCGCCATTTCATCGGCTGGCCGAATGTGTGGCGAGGTGCTGGCGGATCAGCGACAGGTAGCGATCGCCGACCGAGAAATCGCGTGCGGCGCGCGGCCGGTCGGCCTGACGCAGCGTGGCCGGCGCGCTCATGCCCAGATACCGGCACACGGCGGACGGAAAGGGCTTGCGCGTATGCCCGAGCTGGCGAGCCGCGCGCTCGACGCGGGCATCGCCGACCTGGGCGCGAAGCCATGCCAGCACTTGGCGATCGGCTTCGTTGACGATACGGACCAGATGTTCCATCTCGCACCTCACTGTTCATAAATACAGTACTGTAAATATAACCAGTGTTTGCGGTGACCGCAAGCGGGTGCGCGTGCGATTGGCCGTCCGGCCAGGGTCAACGCGCTGGCGCGGCGGTACGCGTCATCCGGGCAGCGGGCGCCTGGGCGGCCGCGACCGCCGTGTAGCGCGCGTCGGTCAGCGCGCCGAGGAACGCGACGATGTCGTCGATTTCCGCATCGGTCAGCGCGGGCGGCGTGCCGGGCCGGCGGTTCATCGGCGTCGAGTTGACGTTGATGTTGCCGCGATAGGCGGCCGGCACGTCGTCGAACGTGTTGGCGCCGTGATACCAGAAGCCGGGATCGGTCGAGCGCGTGTTGTAGAACGCGACCGCGTCGCGCAGTGTCGTGAACACGCCGTTGTGCATGAACGTCTGCTTGACCGCGACGTTGCGCAGCCCCGGCGTGCGCAGGTAGCCGCACCACTGCGTCGGCTCGGGCCAGCGCAGCCGACGGGCGGTGTCACACAGCCCGTTGTCGAAATGACGCGGGTCGCGGTTCGCCGGCAGCGCGCGGTTACGCGGCACCGCGATTGCGTCGTAGCCGAAATCGGTGAACAGCGAGCGTTCCGGGCGGCTCGACGTATCCGACAGCGTATGGCAGGTCATGCAGTTGCCCTTGTCCGGATTCCGGAACAGCGCGAGGCCGCGCATCTCGGCTGGCGCCAGCGGCGTGCGCGTGCGCAGGAACGCGTCGAAGCGCGACGTGAACGGCGCCATCTCGTCGCTCTGCAGATAGGCCTCGACGGCCGAACCCAGCGCGCGCACCAGTTGCCCGGGATCGCGCCGCACCGGCGCGCCGAAGCGCGCGGCGAGATCGGCCGCGAGTTCCGTCGCGTTGACCTTGCGCAGCAGCGCGGCCGGCGACCGGTTGTTCATCTCGTTCGGATCGAACAGCGGCCCGCGAATCTGCTCGGCGAGCGTATCCGCGCGGCCGTCACCGAACAGGCCGCCGAACGGCGACGGCGCGGGCGCATCGTCGTCCTGGTAGAAGTGGCGGCGCGGCACGTAGCGCACGTAGAGCAGGGACGGCGCGTTGCGCTGGCTGAAGCGCCCGGGCCGGCTGCCTTCCGGCACGCCGGGCCCGGCGAGCGACGCGGCCGACAGCGTCGGCGCGAATGCGCGGCCCGGATCGTGGCAGCCCGCGCACGACAGGCCGCGCGGCTCGGACAGCCGCGGGTCGACGAAGATCCGCCGGCCGAGCGCGACGAGCATTGGGTCGGGCGCGAAGCGCGCGGCGGCCGCATCGATCTTGCCGGTCACCTGCGGCGTGCCGGTGCCGATCGTGTCGACGACGCGCGACGGCGGCGCACCCGGGAGCAGTACCGTTTCGGCCGGCGCGGCATGGGCCGCGAGCGTCAGGCCGGCGAGCACGGCGACGGAAAGCGTGCGCAGCGCCTGCCGGCCGCGCACCACGCGGCCGTTACGTCGGACGGCTTCACTCACGGCGCAATGAACCCCGTCTTGTCGCAGGCGAGCGTCGTGCCGGACTGGTCGCACGACGCGAGCAGCTTGCCCGCCGCCGAATACGCATGGAACACCCAGCCCGTCGCGGGCGCCGCGCGGCGCTCCATGATCAGGAAGCCGAAGCTGTTGTTGTGCGACAGCCGCTCGATCACGGCGCCCGGTGCGGGCGTCAGGCCGGCCGGGAACGGATCGGGCAGCGCGACGTCGAGGTTGTCGCCGCCGTTGCCGGACACGATCGTCGCCGGGTGTCCGGACGAGAAGTTGATCGCCTGGAAGTCGTGCACGTGGCCGTGCAGCGCGACATGCACGCCCGGCGGATAGTACGCCTGCGCGTTGAGGCTCGACATGACCGACTGCAGGGCGAGGTTGCCCGGCGCGGGCGTGCTGCCGGCGATCGGCGCGAACGCGAGGATCGGATGATGGTTCGTGAAGATCGTCGTCGTCATGCCGGCCTTCGACGCGAGCGATGCGACCGTCTGGAACTGCTTCTGGTAAATGCCGAATTGCGCGTCGGTCGTCTTGAGCGGCGTGCGGCCGACCTTCGCGGTATCGAACACGATCACCTGCGAGCCGCCGCCGAGCGATACCGCGTAGGGTTCCGAATAGTTCGCGTTGTTGTCGTTGGCCGGATCGTCGCACGAGCGGGCCGCCGCATACGGACGCGGATCGAGGAAGCGGAACCAGCCCTGGCCCGCGCGCGCGCATTCCTCGTGGTTGCCCCGCACGACGACCCACGGCGCCTTCGCGAGCAGCGGCGCGGCCGGGCGGAACAGGTCGGCCTGCCACGTATCCCAGCCGTAGCCCCACGGGCTGTCCTTGCAGCCGGCGATGTCCGGCGGGCACGCGTTCTCGCGATAGTGGTAGTCGCCGATGTGCAGGACGAGATCGGGCGACAGCTTCGCGACGCTGGCCGCGATCGTGTTCAGCGGCCAGACCGTCGCGTCGTTGCACGCCTGCCATGCGTTGTCGGCCTTTTTCATCCGGCAGCCGGTGTCCGCGATGATCGCGATGCGCTGCGGCTGCGCTTTCGGCAGCGGCAGCGTGCGGCCTGCGACGCTCGCCGCCTGCGCGCCGGCCGGCAGCGTCGTTTCGCAGACGGAGACCGGGAAGCTCGACGGCTTCGAATCGGCCGGATCGCTGGCGGTCGGCCGCTGGGCCGGCGTTGCGGCGCCCGCGCGCAGCGCCATGCGCGACAGCTTGCCGTCGACGGTCAGTTGCGGGCACAGGGGCTCGCTGGCCGACGCGGGCGTGTAGTTCGTGATGACGCGCGCGATCGCCTGGTTCGCCTCGCCGATCTCGACCCAGGCGGCCTGGACGTTGGCCGAGGCGCTGGCCGGATCGTCCGGCGTATCGATGTGATTCGAGCACGCGGCAAGCGCGGCGAGGGCAACAACGGGAGCGCAGCGCACGAGCAGGGTGCGCGTGAGGAATCGTCGCATGAGAGGCACCGTAGGAAAGCCGTCAACGATACGCAGCGCGAATGTAAGAAATGTGAAAAGCAGGATGCGGCGGCGCGCGCATACCGGCGGGCCTTGACCTCAAGCCGGCTTGAAGCAGCACAGTCCGGTTCATCATTCACGAACCAGAAGGGAGTCGACGATGGAAACCAGCCGGCCCAACGAAGCGCAGTCCGCCCTGTGGAACGGCCCGTCGGGGCGCGCGTGGGTCGACGTGCAGGAAACGATCGACCGGATGTTCGCGCCGCTCGAGACGTTGCTTGCGGATGCGGAGGCCGTGTCATCCGGCAGCAATGTGCTCGACGTCGGCTGCGGCACCGGCGCCGTCACGCTCGCGATCGCGCGGCGGCTCGGCGCGAATGCGCACTGCACGGGCATCGATATCTCGGCGCGGATGATCGACGCCGCGCGGGCGCGTGCCGAACGCAGCGGCGTGCATGCGCGATTCGTGCGCGCGGACGTGCAGACGCATGCATTCGAGCCCGCGAGCGTCGACCTGATCGTGTCGCGCCTCGGCGTGATGTTCTTCGACGACCCGGTCCGGGCGTTCGCGAACCTGCGGCAGGCGGCGCGGCCGGACGCGCGGATGCGGGTCGTCGCGTGGCGCGGTGCGGCCGACAACCCGTTCATGACGACGGCCGAGCGGGCCGCCGCGCCGCTGCTGCCGAACTTGCCCGCACGGCAGCCCGGCGCGCCGGGCCAGTTCGCGTTCGGCGACCGGCAGCGGATCGTGTCGGTGCTGGCGGACAGCGGCTGGGCCGACGTGGAGATCGAGCCGGTCGACAGAGTATGCGTGCTGCCCGCGGCCGCGCTGGACGAGTACATCGCCCGGCTGGGTCCGGTCGGCCTTGCCCTGCTGGAGGCGGACGAAGCTACCCGGCGCCGCGTGGTCGACACGGTGCGTGCCGCGTTCGAGCATTACGTGCGCGGCGCCGAGGTGCGCTTCGATGCGGCGTGCTGGCTCGTGACGGCGCGCGCGCCGTCCGCGTAGCGTGATGGCGATAAAACGGAGCAACGCGCATCGGTGCCGGCATGGCCCGCTTGCGCGGCGCCGTTCACGCCTGAGGAAACCGCGCTGCGCGGTGCGTGTCAGGGTTTCCTCGCGCGCAGCATCAGCCACGCGCAACCGCCGGCCACCAGCGCGAGGCCGAGCAGGACCGCCTCGACGCCAAGCGCGAAACCGGGCGGCATTTCACCGGTGTCGGGCACGGGCGACAGGTTGCCGCCCATTGCGACGGCGCCGCCCGTCAGCAGTGCCATGCAGACGATCCAGTAGATCTTGCCGCGTGCTGCGGCCGCGCGGATTCGCCACAGCGCGATGCAGGCGCCGCCGAGATACAGCAGCGCGAGCGTGCCGAGCGCGACGAGGTCGGCGGAGCGGCTTTGCAGGAGCGCATTCATCGCGACGCTCCGTCGGGCGTGGCCGACCGGTACGGCGAAACGATGCGAGCCGCGTGCGTGCTCATTCGGCCTCCGTCGCATGTCCCGGCGCGCGGCTCAGCAGATGCGTGCGCTTGTCGGCGGCGAGCGACACGTAGCGTTCGTACTGGCGCAGCACGTCGGCGATCACCTCGTCGCCGCGCAGGTATTCGACGTCGTAGCCGAGCCGGCCGTCCTCGAAGAACGTGACGATCCCGTACACGTGCTCGCGTGCCGCATCGGGCTCGGCCGCCTCGCGCACGAGAAACGCCGCCGCGGATTTCGCCGTCACGCGCACGCCGTACACGAAGTCGCGATGCTCGGCGGTCGGCACGGTAAGCCGCACCGCATCGTCGCTGTCGCGCTGCACGTGCGCATCGACGCCGCTCGCGCGCAATTCGGCGGCCACCTTGCGCAACGCCGGCTCGACCGTTTCCGCGACGAACTGGCGCGCTTCGGCCTCGGTCGTCTGCCGCAGGATGTGCGTCAACCGATGGCGCCAGTGCTGGCCGGTCCAGAAGCTCGTTGCCGGCGCCACGTCCTGCGAATAGTGCGCACGATCGGCCGCGAGCCCGCGCCACAGCCCGTAGCACAGCGCGAGCATGATGATCGCGACCGGCAGCGCGGCGATCAGCGTCATCGCCTGCAGCGCGCCGAGCCCGCCCGCGACGAGCAGCACCGCCGCCGTCACGCCGAGCAGCACGGCCCAGAACAGCCGCTGCCACACGGGCGAGTGTGCGTTGCCGCGGGTCGCGATCTGGTCGATCACGAAGGCGCCCGAATCGGCGGACGTGACGAAGAACACGGCGATCAGCACGATCGCGGCGATCGACAGCAGTTGCGTCAACGGCAGGAAATCGAAGAAGCGGAACAGCAGCGCGTCGACGTTGGTGGCCGTCTGCGCAAGCGCGCCGGCCGCGCCGTGCGTATCGAGCCAGATCGCGCTGTTGCCGAACACGGTCATCCACACGAGGTTGAACGCGGTCGGCACGAGCAGCACGCCGATCACGAACTGGCGGATCGTGCGGCCGCGCGAAATGCGCGCGATGAACATCCCGACGAACGGCGACCACGACACCCACCACGCCCAGTAGAGGATCGTCCAGCCGCCGAACCAGCCTTCCTCGCGCGGCGACGCATACGCGTAAGTGCGGAACGACAGGTCGACGAGACTCGACAGGTACTGGCCGACGTTGTCGACGAGCGCGCGGAACAGGAACAGCGTCGGGCCGGCGACGGCCACGAAGGCGAGCAGCAGGAACGCGAGCAGCAGGTTCAGTTCGGACAGCCGCCGCACACCCTTGTCGAGACCGGTCGCGGCCGACACGCCCGCGAGGATCACGACGACCGCGACGAGCCCGATGCGGAATACGTTGCTGCCGGTGTCCCAGCCGACGACCGTATGCAGGCCCGCGCTCAGCTGCATCACGCCGTAGCCGAGCGTCGTCGCGATGCCGGCGACCGTGCCGACCAGCGCGAATGCGTCGACGGTGTGACCGATCCAGCCGTCGATGCGCTCGCGCAGCACCGGATACAGCCCCGAGCGCAGCGTCAGCGGCAAGTTGTAGCGAAAGCCGAAGTACGCGAGCACGAGCCCCATCAGCCCGTAGATCGCCCACGCGTGGAAGCCCCAGTGGAAGAACGTCATCAGCATCGCTTCGCGCGCGGCGGCGGGCGTGCCGGGATCGACGGTCGGCGGTTTCAGGAAATGCTGCATCGGCTCGCCGACGCCGAAATACATGAGGCCGATGCCCATGCCGGCCGCGAACAGCATGGCCGTCCACGATACGAAGCTGAATTCGGGTTCGGCATCGTCGGGACCGAGGCGGATGTTGCCGAAGCCGCTGGCGGCGATCAGCACGAGAAACACGAGGAAGCCGGTGACGGCGAGCACGTAGAACCAGTCGAAGCGTGCGATGACCCACTGCTGGCCGGCGGAGAACAACGCGCCGGCTTCGCTCGGGTGCAGCGCGCACACGACGAGCAGCGCGCCGATCACGGCGAGCGCGGGCAGGACGACTTGCGGCTTGAACGTCGTGCGGGGCGAGGGACGGGAATCCGGCATGGCGGGCATCCAGTTGTGGGCGCAACGAGGCGCAACGCCGCCCGGCGCGCGTGTCGCGCGTCGGACCCTGATACGGCGTGCGTCGAGTGTACCGCGGTGTCAGGACTGCAAGAAGGGGCATGCAGAAGGGATTAATCTGACGAATTGTAAGGTATCGGCGCGATCCGGCAAACCTGCGCCGTGGCGCGGCAGGCGGACGGGACGGGGAACACGGCGCGGCGGCCGGACATCGGGCGCCCGGACGGCGCATGCGGAATGCGCATCGTCCGGGGCGTCGGCAGCGCGCTGGAGGCGCTGCCGGCAGGTTCAGAACGTGACGGCGATGCCGGCCATGCCGACGAACTGGCCGTGCGTGGTCGACGGCGTGAGCTGCTGCGAATCGCCCACGATCGGCGCCGCGTCGACGATGTGGCCGGCGCCTTGCGCGCCGAGCGTCTGTCCGCTCGAATGCGTGTACGCCTGCAGCGCATAGAGCGTCGTGCGTTTCGACAGGCTGTACGACTCCTTCAGCGAGTACTGCTGGTAGCGGGCCGCGCTCGCGACGCCGTTCGCTTTCGACGCGAGCGTGTAAGCGAACGCGCCGGCCACCGAGAACGCCGGCGTGAAGCGGTACGCGGCAAGCGCGCCGTAGGTATTGAACACGGCCGTGTCGGTGAATGCCGAGCCGTTGCCGGGCAGGTATTTCACGTTCGAATAGTTGAGGCCCATCGTGAGGTCGCCGAGCGTGTAGTTGCCGGCCGCCGCGACCTGTTCGACGGCCTTCGCGGTCTGGTAGCCCTGGTTCAGCACGGACACCGCGAAGCTGCCCGACGCCGCGGTGGCCGGGTTCAGGAAGCCGGCCGACGAGCCCGAGCTGTTGATCCGGAGGTAGCCGGCCGCGATCCCGACCGGCCCGTTCGCATAGCGCAGCGCGGCGCTGAACGTGTTGCCCTTGCCGGTCGCGCCGGCGATGCCGCCGAATGCGTACATCGCGCTCGCGGACAGCCCCGAGAAAGTCGGCGACGTATAGGTGACCGAGTTGTTCACGCGGATCGTCGTGTCGAGGCCGTCGATGTCGCCCGGATGCGCGCCCGTCGCGCCGGTCAGCCAGCTGCTCGATGCGTACGGGCCGACGAACAGGAAGTAGGGCGTGTACTGGCGGCCGGCCGTCAGCGTGCCATAGTGATCGTTGCGCAGGCCGACGAACGCCTGGCGGTTGAACAGCGTGCCGGCGGCGGCCTGCGCGCCCGTGTTCAGGTTGAAGCCGGACTGCAGGTCGAAGATCGCGTGCGTGCCGCCGCCGAGATCCTCGTCGCCGCGCAGGCCGAACTTCGACGCATACAGGTTGCCGTCGCGCATGTAGATATTCGAATGGCCCTGCTGGTTGTTCACGTACGCGATCGAATCGTCGACGACGCCGTACAGCGTCACGCTGCTCTGCGCGTGGGCGGCGGTCGTGCCGAGCGAGGCGGCCGATAAAATCAGGATTGCATAACGGTTGACGGGTGCTTTCATTGTCGATCTCCAGGTCTCTTCATCTTTCCAACGGGGCGGGAGGCTGGGGTGCCTCCTCTGTGGCGGACTGCGGGCCGCGCGAACGGCCCGCCTGATCGGGCTTGCGTCAGTCGTCGAACGCGACGACGATGCGGCGCCATGCGCCGTCCTGCGCATCCTGCTCGACGCGCGCGCCGCGCACGGCGACGGGGCCTTGCAGCGACGCCGGCAGCAGGATCTCGACGCGCTCGGCCGGGCGGGCCGGGCGGCCGTCCCAGCGCACCGACACGCCGAGCGCGCCGGATGCCTCGCGGCCGGTTTCGATCCGCCACAGTCCGTATTCGCCGTCGCGCCAGGCTTCCGTTTCGCCGTCGTCCTCGACGCATTCGCCGGACGCGACACCGTCCTCGATGCGTGGCGCGACGAGGAAGCCGCGCGTGTCGCCGCGCGCGCCGAAGTGCTGGGCCGCGACGTTCAGCGGCAGCACGCGGCCTTCGCGCAGCAGCATCACGGGCGTGTCGAGCGGGGCGGGCAGCGTCACGCTTGCGCCGCCGTCGAACGCCTGCGCGCTCGCGCAGCACATCCAGCGCGCGCCGGACGGCAGGTAAACCGTGCGCGCCGTCTGGCCGGGATCGACGACCGGCGCGACGAGCAGCGCGTCGCCGAGCATCATGTCGTCGCAGGCGTCGTAGCAGCGCGCATCGCCGGGGAAATCGGCGAGGGTCGGTCGCAGCACGGGCTCGTAGCGCGTCGTCGACAGCCACAGCAGGTGGTAGAGGTAGGGCAGCAGCCGGTAGCGCTGCTTGATCAGCGACGCGATCTGCGCGGTGATCTCCGGATACATCCACGGCTCGTTGACGGTGCCGTCGTCGTTCCACGAATGGATGCTGAAGCGCGGCATGAAGATGCCGAACTGCACCCAGCGCAGCAGCAGCTCGGGCGACGGCGCGGGGCCGGAGAAGCCGCCGATGTCGTGGCCGACGTTCGACACGCCCGACAGCGCGAGCCCGAGACCCATCTTCAGGTTGTAGCGCAGCGTTTCCCACGACGTGTAGTTGTCGCCGGACCAGGTCTGCACGTAGCGCTGCATGCCTGCGCCGCCGGCGCGCGACACGAGGAACGGCCGCCGCGCCGGCGCATGCGCACGCTGCGCGTCGCGCGACGCGCGCATCATCAGCATCGTCTGCAGCACCTTCGCCTCGCGCGCCGGGAACGGCTGGCCGAAGCCGTGCGCGATCGCGTCGGGCGACCAGATCTCGTATTCGTTGTTGTCGTTCCAGGTCGATTCGATTCCATAGTCGAGCAGCGCCGAGGTGACCTGCTCGCGCCACCAGCGGTACGCATCCGGCTGCGTGAAGTCGATATAGGCGCCGACCTCGTCCCAGAACTGCACCCATGCGGGCTCGCCGGACGCCGAGCGGATCAGCAGCCCGCGCTTCGCGGCATCGTCGAACGCGGGATGGTCGCGCAGCAGGCACGGCTTGATGTTCGCGCACAGGCGGATGCCGTGGTCGCGGTAATGCTGCACGAAACCCTTCGCGTCGGGAAACTTGTCGCGATTCCAGTTGAACACGTAGCGCTTCGCGCCGATCGACGTGTAGCCCGACGACAGGTGGAACGAATCGCACAGGATGTCGTGCGTGTCGCACTGCTCGACGAACTGGTTCATCTGCTGCTGCGCGTCCGGCGCGTCGGTGTAGCTCATCGTCGAGCCCGAATAGCCGAGCCCCCATTTCGGCGTGCGCGCGGGGCGCCCGGTGAGCCACGTGAAGCGCCGCGCGGCCGCGAGCGGCGTGTCGGGCGAGGCGATGAAGTAGTAGTCGAGATCGCCGTGCTCGGCGACGAAATAGCGGTACGGGCCGTGATAGTTGTCGAGTTCGCGGCCCATGTCGAACGTGCAGTCCGACAGCGTGTCGTAGAACAGCCCGAAGCCCTGGCACGCGTCGGGCGACCACGTGATGTAGAACGGGATGTGCTTGTACAGCGGGTCCGTATGCTTCGCGCTGTAGCCCATCGCGTCGATGTTGCGCATCTCGAAGCGCGCGCCCGTGCGGTCGAGTTCGCCCGCGCGTTCGCCGAGGCCGAAGACCTTGTCGCCGCGTTCGCGCGCGACGTAGTGATACGCGCGATCGTCCCACCAGCCGAAGTTGTACGCCTGCGTCGCACGGTCGGCGAGCGCGACGCGCCAGGCGCCGTCCGCCCCGCGCATCGACCACGTGCAATGGCCGCCTTGCCGGCGTACCGCGAGCCGGATCTGCGCGGTTTCGACCAACAGGACGTCGTCGTCCTCGGCGAGGGAAAAGGCGGGCAGCGTGAAGCCGTCGAGGTCGAGGCGGTCGCGCCCGTCGAGCGGCACGTCGTCGAGGCCCGGCGCGATCGTCCACGTGCGCGGGTTGCGCGCGGTCGCGTCGGGCAGCACGCGCACCCGCACGATGTCGTCCTCGAGCACGAAGATCTCGACGGTGGCGCCCGTTTCGGACGCGAGCAGCACGCGGTTCGCGTGCGTGGCGGCGACGCGGAACACGGGCGGATGAAGAAGCGAAGTCATGGATACGATTCCTGGTGAGAGCGAATGTCAGGCGTGCTGCGCGAGCAGGCGTTCCTGCTTCGACTGCCCGCGGATCAGCACCGCGAGCAGCGTCACGCCGATGATGTCGAACAGGCCGAGGCACGCGAACAGCGGCGCGTAGCCGATCTTGTCGGCGAGCGCGCCGACCAGCAGCGAGAAACCGAGCCCGCCGATCCACGCGGCCATTCCCGCGAAGCCGCTCGCGGTGCCGACTTCCTCGGAATCGAACACGTCGGCCGACAGCGTGTTGACGAGCGCGGAGATCATCTGGTGCGCGAAACCGCCGACGCAGAACAGCGCGATGGCCGTGTACGGCGACGACACGAGGCCGATCATCGCGGGCCCGAGCATCAGCACCGCGCCGAGCGCGACGCCGGCGACGCGCGACCACACGAGCGGCAGCTTGAAGCGCTTCGCGAGATACGGCGACAGGTAGCCGCCCGCGATGCCGCCGGCGTCGGCCGCGAGGAACGGCATCCACGCGAAGATCGCGATCTGCGTGAGCGGCATGTGGCGCTCGGTCGCGAGGTACAGCGGAATCCAGAAGCTGAAGGTCTGCCAGGCGGGTTCGGCGAAGAAGCGCGGCAGCGCGATGGCCCAGAAGCGCCGCGCGGTGACGACGTCGCGGATACGGCGCTTCGACACGGGCGGCATCGTCGCCTGGCCGTCGCGGATCAGCGTGCGTTCCTGCGGCGAGATGCGCGGATGCTCGGCGGGCGACCGGTACTGCGTGTACCAGAGCGCGGCCCATACGAACCCGAGCGCGCCGGTGGCCATGAACGCGGCCTGCCAGCCGAACCGCATCGACAGGAACACGACGAGCGGCGGGGCGATCGCGGCGCCGAGCGACGTGCCTGCATTGAAGTAGCCGACCGCGACGGACTTCTCGCGATCGGGAAACCATTCGGCGACAGCCTTCATCCCCGACGGAATCGCGGCGGCTTCGAACAGCCCCAGGAAACCGCGCAGGATGCCGAGCGACAACCAGCCCGACGCGAAACCATGCGCGACGCCGACCACCGACCACAGCATCGCGAACAGCGCGAAGCCGAGCCGCAGCCCGATCAGGTCGACGATGAATCCGCATACCGGCTGCATGATCGTGTAGCCGATCTGGAAGGCCCCGACGATGTACGAATACTGTTGCGTCGAGATCGCAAACACCTGCTTCAGCTCGGGCGCGAGCACCGCGAGGGAATTCCGTGCGAGGTAGTTGAGGATCGTGCCGAGACACACGAGCACGATGATCCACCAGCGCAATGCCTTGACTGTTTTCACTGCTGTCTCCTGTTGGGCAGGGCGGGCATGCGACACCTGCCTTGAACCATGCGAGCCGTCCGATCAGGACGGCTCTTTCACCTTATTTGTACGATGTCTGATCATCTTGGACACCGGTTTCCATCGGTTTATATCGAAATCAAGCGGTTCGAGCGAACATTTCGTGACCGTCTGACGTCTTTGTTATCTGACGACTGATCATTTTCGAGCATCCTATGTTCGAATTCGAATCCGGTCAACGTGAATTTGCATTCGAACGAACATGATCGGGGTTTTCCCGATAAGCGGACGGCAGCGGCGCACGAAGACGGCCGCGGCGCGTGCCGAATGCCCGCGTGGCGGGGCTGTGCGACGGCTGGACGCGCGGCGCCCGTCGGATGGGGCGTGACAACCCTGATGAAAATTTATTTCTTTCCGGAATCTGGATTGTGTAAATTGATTTTCATCATCCTTGCAACGACCCTTCGCATGACGCCTCTCGTTCCGCCCGATGCCATTCACGACGAACCCGCGATCGCCGAGCGGATCGCGTCGGCGATGCCGTTGATGACGCCGATTCACCGGCGCATGGGCGAGTTCGTGCTCGCGAACCCGTTTCGCGCGGCGACGATGCGGATCGACGAGCTCGCGCAGGCCGTGAATGCGTCGATCGCGACCGCGAACCGCTTCGCGAAGGCGCTCGGTTTCGACGGCTATCCGGCGATGCGCGCGGCGCTCGTGCGCGGCTTCGAGGCGACGCTCGGGCCGGTCGAGCGGCTGCGTTCCGCGCAGGAGCAGGAGCCCGGCGTACGCGGCGCGGTATGGATCGACGCGGTATTCGACCAGGCCGTCGCGAACATCGGGAGCACGCGCGCGCAACTCGATGCGGCCGACGTCGAGGCCGCGGTCGAGGCGATCGTCGGCGCGCGGCGCGTGCTGATCCTCGGCGCCGGGTCGAGCGCGTTCCTGGCCGGGCTGATGGAGCACGGGCTGTCCGTGTGCCATGACAGCGTGCAGTCGCTCGCGCTGCTCGGCGGCCCTTCGCACGCGGCACGGCGCCTGTACACGGCCGATTCGCGCGACCTCGTGATCGCGCTCGCGTTTCCGCGCTACGTGAAGGACACGGTCGAGCTGGCCCGTCGTGCGGCGGCGCGCGGCGCGCGCGTGCTCGGCATCTCGGACGGTCCGCAATCGCCGCTGGCGCCGATCGCGTCGTTGAACCTGTACGTCAAGGCCGAACGGCGTTTCGCCGCCACGTCGGAAGCCGCCGTGCTCACGATGATCGAGGCGTTGATCGACGCGGTCGCGCTGCGTACGCACCGGTCCGCGAAATCCGCCGCCGAAATGACCGAATTCCTGCTGCCTTGGCTCGTGCAGCCGCAGGCGGCGTTGCCGGCCGTCAACCCTTCTTCCCCCGGTCCGAAAAAATCATGACTTCACCCGCGATCGTCGCGATTCACGGCGGCGCAGGCACGATCCTGCGCGAAGCGATGGATACCGACACCGAACGCCGATACCGTGGCGAACTGACCGCGATCCTGCAGGCCGCGCAGCAGGTGCTGGCCGACGGCGGCAGCGCGCTCGACGCCGTCACCGTCGCCGTGCGCATGCTCGAGGACTGCCCGCTGTTCAACGCCGGGCGCGGCGCCGTCTACACGGCCGAAGGCAAGCACGAACTCGACGCGGCGGTCATGGACGGCGCGACGCTCGGCGCCGGCGCGATCTGCTGCGCGACGCGCGTGCGCAATCCGGTGCTGGCCGCACGACGCGTGATGGAGGCGAGCGAGCACGTGCTGTTCGCCGGCGCGGGCGCCGATGCGTTCGCGGCCGCGCAGGGGCTCGAGCTTGCGGAACCCGGCTACTTCGACACCGAAGCGCGGCATGCGCAGTGGCTCAAGGCGCGTGCGACGGCCGGTGCGATGCTCGACCACGATGCGGCGACGTTCGCGTTCGGCAAGTCGCAGCCGGCCGAGCCGCTCGATCCGGACCGCAAGCACGGCACGGTCGGCGCGGTCGCGTGCGACCTGCACGGCCACATCGCGGCGGCGACGTCGACGGGCGGCATCACGAACAAGCAGCCGGGGCGGGTGGGCGATTCGCCGATCATCGGCGCGGGCTGTTATGCCGACGACGCGACTTGCGCGGTATCGTCGACGGGTACCGGCGAAATGTTCATCCGGCTCGCGACCGCGCACGACGTCGCCGCGCAGATGGCGTATCGCGGCGCGTCGCTCGCCGACGCGGCACACGACGTCGTGATGAACAAGCTGCCGCGCCTGGCTGGCCGCGGCGGGATCATCGCGGTCGATGCTCAGGGCAACGTCGCGATGCCGTTCAACACCGAAGGGATGTACCGCGGTTACGCGCGCGTCGGGGAGGCGCCGGTCGTCGGCATCTACCGCGACGATGCGGCCTGATTCCGGATCGCACGAGGAGAACCCCGCATGACTTCGAGCCGAACCCCATCCGGCCTCGTGCTGCCCGAACAGCGCGTGGTGGCCGTCGACGACCTGTCGGTCACGTTCCGCCGCGAAGGCGCGACGTTCGACGCGGTGCGCAACGTGTCGTTTCACGTCGACCGCGGCGAGACGCTCGCGATCGTCGGCGAATCGGGCTCCGGCAAATCGGTCACGTCGCTCGCGCTAATGCGGCTCGTCGAGCACGGCGGCGGCGCGATCACGGGCGGCCGGATCGCGTTCCGGCGCCGCGGCGGCGCGCTCGTCGATCTGGCGCAGGCGAGCGCCGCGACGATGCGCGGCATTCGCGGCGCGGACATCGCGATGATCTTCCAGGAGCCGATGACGTCGCTGAACCCGGTGTTCACGGTCGGCGACCAGATCAGCGAGGCGATCGCGCTGCACCAGTCGAAGAGCGCGGCCGAGGCGCGCGCGGAAGCGCTGAGGCTGCTCGATCTCGTGCGCATTCCGGAAGCGCGCCGCGTGTTCGCGCGTTATCCCCACCAGCTGTCGGGCGGGATGCGGCAGCGCGTGATGATTGCGATGGCGCTGTCGTGCCGGCCCGCGCTGCTGATCGCCGACGAACCGACGACCGCGCTCGACGTGACGATCCAGGCGCAGATCCTGCAACTGGTGCGCGGGCTGCAGGACGAAATGAACATGGGCGTGATCTTCATCACGCACGACATGGGCGTGGTCGCCGAAGTGGCCGATCGCGTGCTCGTGATGTATCGCGGCGAGAAGGTCGAGGAGGGCGAGTCGGACCGCATCTTCGCGGCGCCGGCGCATCGCTACACGCGGGCGCTGCTCGCGGCCGTGCCGCGGCTCGGCTCGATGCAGGGCACCGACGCGCCCGAGAAATTCCCGTTGCTGAAGGTGGACGCGAGCACGACGGCACCGGCGCCGGCCACGGCGCCCGCCGCGAACGACGATGCACAGCCGCCCGTCGATCGCGCCGCGCCGCCGATCCTGCGCGTGCGCGATCTCGTCACGCGCTTTCCGGTGAGAAGTGGCGTGTTCGGCCGCGTGTCGCAGTACGTGCATGCGGTCGAGCGCGTGAGTTTCGAGCTGCGCGCGGGCGAGACGCTTGCGCTCGTCGGCGAATCGGGCTGCGGCAAGTCGACCACCGGCCGTTCGCTGCTGCGCCTCGTCGAATCGCAGAGCGGTTCGATCGAATTCGACGGCCGCGACATCAGCGCGATGAAGGGCGCGGACCTGCAGGCGCTGCGCCGGAACATCCAGTTCATCTTCCAGGATCCGTTCGCGTCGCTGAACCCGCGCCTGACGGTCGGCTTCTCGATCATGGAGCCGTTGCTCGTGCACGGCGTCGCGAGCGGCAGCGAGGCGCAGGCGCGCGTCGACTGGCTGCTCGACAAGGTCGGCCTGCCGCCCGAGGCCGCGCGCCGCTATCCGCACGAATTCTCGGGCGGCCAGCGCCAGCGGATCGCGATCGCGCGTGCGCTCGCGCTGAACCCGAAGGTCGTGATCGCCGACGAGTCGGTGTCGGCGCTCGACGTGTCGGTGCAGGCGCAGATCGTCAACCTGATGCTCGACCTGCAGCGCGAGCTCGGCGTCGCGTACCTGTTCATCTCGCACGACATGGCGGTGGTCGAGCGCATCAGCCATCGCGTCGCGGTGATGTATCTCGGCCAGATCGTCGAGATCGGCCCGCGCCGCGCGGTGTTCGAGGCGCCGCAGCATCCGTACACGAAGAAGCTGATGAGCGCGGTGCCGGTGGCCGACCCCGCGCGCCGGCATGCGCCGCGCCAGCTCGCGGCGGACGAAATCCCGAGCCCGATCCGCGCGATCGGCGACGACCCGGTCGTCGCGCCGCTCGTCGCGGTCGGCCCCGATCATTACGTCGCGACGCATCGCGTCGGCGGCGCGTATTGAGCGCGCGGCAGGTTGCATATGGACCGCAGCTGCGCACGAGCGAGACAACGGCGTCTTTATCCCGAGCGGGTGCAGTCACGCCGCGATTTCCACCACGCGTTACCGAATCATCCACAGGAGCCCAGCAAGATGAACAAGCCGTATTCGTTCCCGATGTTCCGTCCGCGCGCGCTGTTCGCGGCGGGGGCCGGCGCGCTCGCGCTGTCGGTCGCGGTGCCCGCGTTCGCGCAGCAGAATGTCGTGGTCGCCGTGTACTCGACGTTCACGACGATGGACCCGTACGACGCGAACGATACCGTGTCGCAGGCCGTCGTCAAGTCGTTCTACGAGGGGCTGTTCGGTTTCGACCGAAACATGAAGCTCGTCAACGTCCTGGCGACCAGCTACACGGCGTCGCCGGACGCGAAGGTGTACACGGTCAAGCTGCGCGAGGGCGTGAAATTCCACGACGGCACCGACTTCAACGCGGCCGCGGTGAAGGCGAACTTCGATCGCGTGACCGACCCGGCGAACAAGCTGAAGCGTTACGGCCTGTTCCGCGTGATCGAAAAGACCGAAGTGGTCGATCCGACCACGGTGCGGTTCACGTTGCGCGAGCCGTTCTCGGCGTTCATCAATACGCTCGCGCACCCGTCGGCGGTGATGATCTCGCCGGCCGCGCTGAAGAAGTGGGGGCGCGACGTGTCGCTGCATCCGGTCGGCACCGGGCCGTTCGAATTCGTCGAATGGAAGCAGACCGACGACATGAAGGTGAAGAAATTCGCCGGCTACTGGAAGAAGGGTTATCCGAAGGTCGACACCATCGACTGGAAACCGGTGGTCGACAACAACACGCGCGCCGCACTGATCAAGACGGGCGAGGCGGATTTCGCGTTCACGATTCCGTTCGAGCAGGCGAGCGACCTCAAGAGCAACCCGAAGATCGAGCTGATCGAGTCGCCGTCGATTATCCAGCGCTACATCTCGCTGAACACGCAGCAGAAGCCGTTCGACAACCCGAAGGTGCGTGAAGCGCTGAACTACGCGGTCAACAAGGAAGCGCTCGCGAAGGTCGTGTTCGCCGGCTACGCGACGCCTCAGACCGGCGTGGTGCCGATGGGCGTCGAATATGGGACGAAGCTCGGGCCCTGGCCGTACGACCCGGCGAAGGCGCGTGCGTTGCTGAAGGAAGCCGGTTATCCGGACGGATTCGAATCGACGCTCTGGTCCGCGTACAACCATTCGACGGCGCAGAAGCTGATCCAGTTCGTCCAGCAGCAGCTTGCGCAGGTCGGCGTGAAGGTGCGCGTGCAGGCACTCGAGGCCGGCGAGCGGGTCGCGAAGGTCGAGAGCGCGCAGGATCCGGCAGCCGCGCCGGTGCGGATGTACTACAGCGGCTGGTCGGCATCGACGGGCGAAGCGAACTGGGCACTGACGCCGCTGCTCGCGTCGGCATCGGCGCCGCCGAAGCTCTACAACACCGCGTACTACAAGAGCAGTGCCGTCGACGACGATCTCGCGAAGGCGCTGGAGACGACCGACCGTGCGAAGAAGGCCGCGCTTTACGCCGACGCGCAGAAGCAGGTGTGGACCGACGCGCCGTGGATTTTCCTGGTGCAGGAGAAGATCGTCTATGCGCGCAACAAGCGATTGCACGGCATGTACGTGATGCCGGACGGTTCGTTCAACTTCGACGAAATCTCGGTGAAATGACGGCGGCTTGCCCGCCACGCGGTGCCGGCGGCGCAAGCCGCCGGTGCGCTGATTCGATCGGTGCCCCATGCTGAATTTCCTCGTCAAACGCCTGTTCGGCCTGCTGCCCACGCTCGCGATCGTCGCGGTGCTGGTGTTCCTGTTCGTGCACCTGCTGCCGGGCGACCCGGCGCGGCTCGCGGCTGGCCCCGAAGCCGACGACGCGACGGTCGCGCTCGTGCGTGCCGATCTCGGGCTCGACCGGCCGCTGCCCGCGCAATTCGTGAATTTCTTCGCGAAAATCGCGCACGGCGATTTCGGCACGTCGACGCGCAGCAAGCGGCCGGTCTCGACCGAGATCGGCGAACGTTTCATGCCGACGCTGATGCTGACGCTCGTCAGCATGGTGTGGTCGACGCTGTTCGGCATGGCGATCGGGATTGCGTCGGCGGTCTGGCGCAATCGCTGGCCCGACCGTCTCGGCATGACGATCGCGGTGTCGGGTATTTCGTTTCCGGCGTTCGCGCTCGGCATGCTGCTGATGGAAGTCTTCTCGGTGAAGCTCGGCTGGCTGCCGGTCGTGCCGGACGGCTCGTGGAAGAGCTACGTGCTGCCGTCGCTGACGCTCGGCGCGGCGGTCGCGGCCGTGATGGCGCGCTTCACGCGCGCGTCGTTCGTCGAGGTGCTGAACGAGGACTTCGTGCGCACCGCGCGAGCGAAGGGTGTGCACGAGCCGATGGTCGTGCTCAAGCACTGCCTGCGCAACGCGATGATCCCGGTCGTCACGATGATGGGGCTGCAGTTCGGCTTCCTGCTCGGCGGCTCGATCGTCGTCGAGGTCGTGTTCAACTGGCCGGGCCTCGGCCGCCTGCTCGTCGATGCGGTGACGATGCGCGACTACCCGGTGATCCAGGCGATCGTGCTGCTGTTCTCGCTCGAATTCATCCTGATCAACCTGACCGTCGACGTGCTGTACGCGGTCATCAACCCGACCATCCGGTTCAAGTGAGGCGCGCATGAACGCGACTGTCCAGACCGCGGCGCCGGCCGCATCGAGCGCGATCCGCACGCCGTGGCGCGAATTCTGGCGCAAGTTCCGCAAGCAGACCGTCGCGCTCGTCGCGGGCGGCTTCGTGCTCGCGCTCGTCGTGCTGGCGTTCGTCGGCCCGCACATCGTGCCGTTCGACCCGGAGAACTATTTCGACTACGACGCGCTGAACGCGGGGCCGTCGGCCGTGCACTGGTTCGGCGTCGATTCGCTCGGCCGCGACATCTTCAGCCGGATCGTCACGGGTACCCGCATCTCGCTCGCGGCCGGCTTCTTCTCCGTTGCGCTCGGCGCGGTGATCGGCACGTTCTTCGGGCTGCTCGCCGGCTACTACGAAGGCTGGTGGGACCGCATCACGATGCGTATCGCCGACGTGCTGTTCGCGTTCCCGGGCATCCTGCTCGCGATCGGCGTGGTGGCGATCCTCGGCAACGGGATGGTCAACGTGATCTGCGCGGTCGCGATCTTCAGCATCCCGGCGTTCGCGCGGCTCGTGCGCGGCAACACGCTGATGCTCAAGCACATGACCTACGTCGAGGCCGCGCGCAGCATCGGCGCGTCGGACTGGACGATCATCGTGCGGCACATCCTGCCGGGCACCGTGTCGTCGGTCGTCGTCTACTTCACGATGCGGATCGGCACGTCGATCATCACGGCCGCGAGCCTGTCGTTCCTCGGGCTCGGCGCGCAGCCGCCGACGCCGGAGTGGGGCGCGATGCTCAACGAGGCGCGCGCGGACATGGTGACGGCGCCGCACATCGCCATTTTTCCGAGTCTCGCGATCTTCCTGACCGTCCTTGCGTTCAACCTGCTCGGCGACGGGCTGCGCGACGCGCTCGATCCGAAGCTGGAGCGCCGCTGATGCGGGTGGCGCCGATGTGGAGTGCCACGTTGCCGGCCGGGCCGCGCGGCACGATCGCCGACGTGCCGGGCGTGACGGTCGGCCATTGCACGCTCGATGCCGGGGACGTGCAGACGGGCGTGACCGTCGTGAAGCCGCATCCGGGCGACGTGTACCGCAGCAAGGTGCCGGCGGGGGCCGCCGTGATCAACGGCTTCGGCAAGAGCGTCGGGCTCGTGCAGGTCGACGAACTCGGCACGCTAGAAACGCCGATCGCGCTGACCAATACGTTCGGCGTCGGCGCGGTGGCCCAGGCGCAGATCCGTGCGGCGATCGCCGCGAATCCGCGGATCGGCCGCGACTGGTCGACCGTCAATCCGCTCGTGTTCGAGTGCAACGACGGTTACCTGAACGATATCCAGGCATTCGCGGTCACGGCCGCGCATTACGACGACGCGTGCCGCACGGCCTCCCGCGACGTCGCACGCGGTGCGGTGGGGGCGGGGCGCGGGATGTCGTGTTTCGACCTGAAGGGCGGGATCGGCTCCGCATCACGCGTGGTGTTCGCGGCTGGCCGGCCCTACACGGTCGGTGCGCTCGTGCTCGCGAATTTCGGCCGACTGCCGATGCTGACGCTCGGCGGCGTGCCGCTCGGGCGCGTCGTCGCGCAACGGCGTGCGGCCGATGCCGCGCATGCGGCGCCGCCCGAGCAGGGCTCGATCATCCTGTTGCTGGCCACCGATGCGCCGCTCGACGCGCGGCAGTTGTCGCGCCTCGCGCGCCGCGCAGGCGCGGGGCTGGCGCGTACCGGTTCCGTCTACGGCCACGGCAGCGGCGATATCGCGCTTGCATTCTCGACGGCCTGCACGATCGCGCACGACGCAACGACGATCGCGTTGCCGGCTCTCGTGGCCGATGCGGCGCTCGATCCGCTGTTCATGGCCGCGGCCGAAAGCGTCGAGCACGCGATCGCCGACGCGTTGCTGCAGGCCGTGACGGTCGCCGGGCGCGACGGGCACGTGCGGCAATCGCTGCGTGACGCAGTGCCCGATCTCGACCGCTTGTTCAACGAAAATAACGAAGGGCATCCGACCCAGTCATGAAAATTCTGATCTCGACCGACATCGAGGGCGTCGCCGGCGTATTCGCCATCGAGCAGACGCGCGCGGGTAATCCGGAGTACGAACGCGCGCGCCGCTGGATGACCGCCGAGGCGAACGCGGCGATCGAAGGCGCGTTCGCGGGCGGCGCGCAGGCCGTGTGGGTCAACGATTCGCACGGCGGCTATCGCAACCTGCTGCCCGACGGGCTCGATGCGCGCGCCCGCGTCGTGCTCGGCAAGCCGCGCATGCTCGGGATGATGGCGGGCCTGGAACAGCAGCCCGACCTCGTGTTCATGATCGGCTATCACGCGAAGTCGCAGACGCGCGGCGTGCTTGCGCACACGATCAACAGCTTCGCGTTCACGCAGGTGTGGCTGAACGGCGTCGAGCTCGGCGAAGCCGGGCTGTACGGCGCGCTGGCGCACGAATATGGCGCGCGCGTCGCGCTCGCCACGGGCGACGACGTGTTCGCCGGGGAAACGCAGCCGCTGTTTCCGGATGCCCGTTTCGAGACGGTCAAGACGGCCGGCGGCGCATCGAGCGGTGATACGCTCACGCCCTCCGCGTCGTGTGCGCGGATCGCGGCCGCCGCGCGCGAGACGGTCGCGCACGCGCTGTCGGCGGGGTGGCACGCGGGTGCCCATCGGCCCGCGCCGGCTGCTTGCACGCTGCGCGTGCAGACGGCCGCGCAGGCCGACCTGTTCGGCGTGCTGCCGTCGCTCGAGCGCGTCGATGCGGTGACGCTGCGCTTCGACGGGCCGTCGGTCGAGCACGTGGTGCGCACGCTGAACAGCCTGTCGGCCATGTCGTTCATGCTGCGGTGATGCGCGCCGCCACGATGCCGCGTGCGTGCGGCCGGTCAGTCGACGACGGCGGGGCGGGCCATCGCGGCGAGCAGGAACGCTTCCATCGCCGCGACCAACGCGAGCGGCGTCTCGTTCATCGGATAGTGGCCCGCGTTGCGCAGCACGTCGACGGTCGCGAGCGGATAGCGCCGCAGGTAGGTGCGGGCCATCAGCGCCGCGTCGAACGCCGGATCGTGTTCGCCGATCAGCACTTTGACCGGATGCGTACCGGCGATCTCGCTGCTGAAATCCGTATCGGCCCACGCGCGGAAGTACGCGCCGAAAGCCTGCGCCGACGAACAGGCTGCCGAATACGCGGCTTTCCACTCGACCCAGGCGGCGGGCAGGCGGCTGCCGGTGCTGCGGTCGATGATGGTTCGGCGATCGGCGACGTGGTCGGCGGCGCGCTCGAATAACGCGCGTCGTGCGGTGTCGAACGGCAGGCCGCCGCACGGCACGGGCGCGATCGGCACCAGCGCGCGCACCCGGTCGGGCGCGATGGCGGCGATCTTCTCGATCGCCATGCCGCCCATCGAATGGCCGACGAGGCTGAAGGTCGGGAAGCCGAGCGCGTCGGCGAGCGCGAGCGTGTCGGCGGCGATTTCGTCGATCGTATAGTCGCCGCGTGCGTCGCGCATGCGGCCGTAGCCTCGGTAGTCCATGAAGACATAACTGAAATGCTCGCGCGACAGCCACGCTTCGACGGGGTCGAATGCGCGGGCGTCGCCGAACCAGCCGTGCAGCACGAGAACAGGGTGGGGCCCTCCCCCACGCGATGAAACGTATTCGGCATGTCCGCTCCGATGAGGTTGCAATCCGGCCGATCAGGCCGACGGGTCTTGCGGCCGAGAGGTCGCGCAACGGTGGAGCGGATCGTAGATCGATCGAAGGCGACCCGCCTTCGATATCGGGTCATTGATGATGGAATTCGGGCCGTGAGAAATACGCTGCTAGATCCCTACGAACACCTTCCGCGGAGCGTGGTCGTGACCGCCAACGACTATGCGGCCGGCACGACGTTTCCGGAGCACGCGCATGGGCGCGGGCAATTCGCGTTCGCGTCGCGCGGCACGATCAGCGTGTCGACGCCGCACGGGCGCTGGCTGGTACCGCCGCAGCGCGCGTGCTGGGTGCCGGCCGGCGTGCGGCACGAAATGACGATGACCGGGCCGGTCACGATGCTCAACACGTTCGTGTCCGCCGATGCCGCGCAGGCGGCCGGTTTGCCCGGGCAGTGCGGCGTCTATGGCGTGTCGCCGCTGCTGCGGCAACTGATCGACGACGCGATCGACCTGCCGGCCCTGTACGACGTCGACGGGCGTGCCGGCAAGCTGATGGACCTGCTGGTCGCGGAAATCGCGACGATGCCGCGCCTGTCGCTGCATGCGCCGCTGCCGTCCGATGCAAGGCTCGCGAAAGTGTGCCGGCACCTGTTCGCGTCGCCGTCGATCGCGGCCGATCTCGACCAGGTCGCGGCCGACGCGGGCGTGAGCCGGCGGACGTTCACGCGGCAGTTCCGCGCGCAGACGGGCGTGAGTTTTGCCGCGTGGCGCCAGCAGGTGTGCATGCTCGCGGCGATTGCCCGCCTGACCGACGGGCAGCCGGTGACGCGCGTCGCGCTCGATCTCGGGTATGCGAGCGCAAGCGCGTTCACGTCGGCGTTCCGCCGCATCCTCGGCGATACGCCGAGCCGGTATCTGGAGATTCGGCGCTAGCCGGCCGCAACCGCAAAAAAATACGCGCCCGCCAAATTCGGTCGGACGCGTTTAAAGGCACTCGGTCAGAAAAAAATGCGCGAACAACCCGTTGGGCCGTTTCGCGCATTACCTGTGTAATTGTTGCCTCTTCAGATTTAATCCTTGTTGCTCGTTGCAGATAACGAAGGATACGCCGCATAACGCGCAAACGATATCCCGTTGGTTCGACGATCCATGTGCGGTCGCAGCATGCGTTTCGATCACGCGTTTGAAGTCGGGGCAAGACGCCACGGCCAACAGGCATTCGCGGCCGCCACGCGCCACGATGCGACGCATCATCGAATGATGGCGACGGCGCATGAAAAACGCCGCGTGATGCGATGCCTGTCGGTATCGCGCCACGCGGCGGGCGGTTGCGTGCGACGCCGGCCTGTGCCGGCGCAAGCGTCAAACGTCGAAGAACACCGTTTCGTCAGGCCCCTGCATGCGGATGTCGAAGCGGTAGACGACCGGACGGCCCGGTTGCGCGTCGCGTTTCGCGACGAGCGTCGCGCGGCGCTCGGCCGGCACCGCGTTCAGCACGGGGTCGGTGGCGTTCGCCGCGGCTTCGTCGTCGAAGTACACGCGCGTGAACGCATGGGTGAGGATCCCGCGCATCATCACGGTCACGTTGATGTGCGGTGCCTCGTCGGCGGCGATGCGGCCCGGCTTCACCGTCTCGACGACGAAGCGTTGTTGCGCGTCGGTGCCCGTGCCGACCCGCGCGAAACCCGTGAAGCCGGAGGCCGCGATGTCGGCGCGCGAGGCCGGGTAGCGGCCCGCGCTGTCCACCTGCGTGAATTCGAGCACCGCGTCGCCGACGACGTTGCCGTCGCCGTCGAACACCTGGCCGACCAGCAGCACGTGCTCGCCTTCGGCGTGCGCCGCGGCGATCGTCGGCGTGAACAGGCTCTTCAGGTCATAGTCGTATTGCTGCGGGCACAGGCCGTACGCGAAGTACGGGCCGACCGTCTGCGAAGGGGTTTGCTTCAGCGTCGTCATGGTTCAGCGCTCCATCGGGGTGGCGTCGCGGCCGCGCAGCACGATGTCGAATTCGTAGCCGAGCGCATAGCCTTCTTCGGTGATGTCCATCGAGAAGCGCGAGATCAGGCGATCGCGCGCGGCCTCGGGCGTGCCCTGGAAGATCGGGTCGTACGCGAGCAGCGGATCGCCGGGGAAGTACATCTGCGTGACGAGACGCGAGCCGAAGTAATCGCCGAACAGCGAGAAGTGGATGTGATTCGGGCGCCACGCGTTCGGATGGTTGCCCCACGGATACGCGCCGGGCTTGATCGTCAGGAAGCGGTAGCGGCCTTCGTCGTCGGTCAGGCAGCGGCCGGCGCCGAGGAAGTTCGGGTCGAGCGGCGCGTCGTGCTGGTCGACCTTGTGCACGTAGCGGCCGGCCGCGTTCGCCTGCCACACCTCGACGAGCGTGTTGCGCACGGGCTTGCCGCCTTCATCGAGCACGCGGCCCGTGACGACCATGCGCTCGCCGAGCGGCTCGCCGTTCTTCACGGCGTTCTTCGTCAGGTCGTGGTCGAGCGCGCCGAGATCCTCGGCGCCGTAGACGGGCGCGTACTGGTCGCGCAGCTTCTCTTTCAGCGGGATCAGCGGGCGGGTCGGGCCGCGTTTCACCGACGAGCGGTACTCGGGGTGGACATAGGCCGGATGCGACGGCCAGTCGCGCGGCGTGAGGATCGTGGGGGAATCCATCGGGCGTCTCCTGTTAGGTTTTTCGCAAAGTGGATGGCATGACTTTAGCCAATCCGGAAAGTTATGCAAAATGACCTTTTTTCGTCGGACGCATAACCATTCGTTATGGACGACACGCCCATGAAAAATCCGCCGGACAGGATGCCTGTCCGGCGGATGAAAGCGATCGGGCTTCGCGTCGTCGATGACGACCCCGTGCACGGCCCTCCAGCCAGCCCGTCGCTATTTTTTGTCGTTTGTTCTTGTCGTTATGCGGTCTCCCTGAGCGCGCCCGTTGTCAGCGGCGGGCGGGATCGAACACGATCCCGTCGAATTCGAGCGACAGCGCGTCGCTGCGCAACAGCGCGGCCGGCGTCGCGGTCCGCTCGGCACCCAGCACGTCGAATACGTATTGCGCGCAGAATCCGCGCCGCACCCGCGGGTTGAAGCGATGGCCGAGCAGTGCGTCGATGCGCTGTTCGGCCATCGCGTGCGTCTGGCGCTGAGCGTCGGCCGACGGCGCCGCGATACGGCGCGCCAGCGCGATGCGCCCGCCTTCGGTATGGGCGACGAAGCGCGACAGCGGCGTGAGCTTCGTCCACGCCAATGCAGCGGATTCGGCGATCACCGGTTCGTCGCCCGACGTATCGACGACGATGCCGAAGCGGTTGGTCCACGCACCCGCCGAAGCCGTCGTGCCTGCCGCGTCGCTCGGCGCCCTTGCCGGCACGCGGATGAATACGAGATCGCCGACATGCGCGCCGGCGGCCAGCGTGCGGACGGTCGCAAGCGGCAACGTGCGATCGGTGTCGCGTGCCTCGCGCGGGGCTGTGTCATGCGGTGGGTACGCGGCGGTTTCGGTTCGGGTGGTCATTTCGGCTTCGTCGTCGAGTGACAGGACGGAGCGGATTATGCGGACAAGTAACGATAAGTGTTAATTTGCCTGTGCGAGTAGCCTAATATTCGACCTGAAGCATCATTTTTCGATACCAAAATGACCGAAACCGCCCAACTCATCGACACGCTGAAGCGCCAGTTGAAGGCGCAGGGCATGACCTACCGCGACGTCGCGCGGGCGCTCGACGTCTCCGAGACGAGCGTGAAACGGCTGTTCGCCAGCGGCCGATTCACGCTGGAGCGTCTGGCGGAGATCGCGCAACTGCTCGGCTATACGCTGGCCGAGCTCGTGCAGGAGGCGTCGGTATCGGCGCCGCGGCTGCACGTGCTGACCGAACAGCAGGAGGCGCTGCTCGTGTCGGACGAGAAACTGCTGCTCGTGGCCGTCTGCGCGATCAACTACTGGACCGTGCAGGACATCGTGTCGGCCTATCAGGTGACGAAGGCCGAGTGCGTGAAATACCTGCTGATGCTCGACCGGATGAACGTCGTCGCGCTGCTGCCGGGCGACCGGATTCGCGTGCGCGTCGCGCGCGACTTCGACTGGCTGCCGGGCGGGCCGATCCGCCGGTACTTCCATGCGCATGCGCTCGGCGATTTTCTCGACAGCCGCTTCGACGGCGCCGGCGAGACGATGACGTTCTCGCAAGGGATGCTGACCGAGGCCGCCGCCGCGGAGCTCGAACTGGAGTTGCGCCGGCTGCGCAACAAGGCGGCCGCGCTGCATGCGGAATCGTCGTCCGCGCCGCTCGGGCAGAAGCATGGCACGGGCCTGCTGATCGCGAAGCGGATCTGGGAGCCGGCGGGGTTCCACGCGCTGCGACGCGGCACGTGATATCGCGCCGAGTGCTTGGGGCTATCCGGAAAGTTATGCAAAATGGCATTTCATCGTCATCTGCATAACCGCCCGTTATGAATAATCGTATCGCCGACGGCCGCGTCAAGTTCCGGCACCTGCAGTGTTTTCTCGCGGTCGCGCAGTTGGGCGGCGTGCAGAAGGCCGCCGAAAGCCTGTCGATCACGCAGCCGGCCGTGTCGAAGACGATCGCCGAACTGGAGGCGATCCTCGGCGTGAAGCTGTTCGAACGCGGCCGGCAGGGTGCACAGCCGACCCGCGAAGCGCGGTTGTTCATGCCGCACGCGAACGCCTGCGTGCTGGCATTGCGGCAAGGCGTCGGGCTGCTCGCGCGCGAGGGCGGGGCCGCCGCGGCGACGCTCGAAATCGGCATGCTGCCGACCGTCGCGGCCTCGCTCGCGCCCGCGCTGATGAAGGCGCTGGCCGCACGCTGGCCGCGCGTCGTCGTGCGGATCGCGACGGCCGCGAACGCCGATCTGCTCGAGCGCCTGAAATCCGGCGCGATCGAGTGCGCGATCGGGCGCCTGTCGGAGCCGGAGCGGATGATCGGGCTCGCGTTCGAGCAGTTGTACAACGAGCCGCTCGTCGCGGTGGTGCGGGCCGGGCATCCGCTGCTCGCGAGCGCGGCGCCCGCTGCCGAACTCGCACGCTATCCGGTCGTGCTGCCGCCGTTCGGCACGCTGATCCGGCAGTCGGCCGAGCAACTGCTCGGCGCATGCGGCGCACCGCCGCTGGATTCGTTCATCGAGGTGCTGTCGGTATCGGTCGCCCGCGCGCTGGCGCTCGAGAACGACGCAGTCTGGTTCGTGCCGCTCTATGCAGCCGAATACGACCTGTCGGCCGGTGCGCTGGCGCGCCTGCCGCTGCCGTCCGCGGGCACCGACGAGCCGGTCGGGCTCGTGCTGCGTACCGATGCGCAGCCGTCGCCGGTTGCGCGAACGCTGATCGACGCGGTGCGCGACATCGCGCGGTCGCGGTTCGGCGAGGCGGGCGCGCACCGCGCGCCACGTCCCGCGCGCAAGCCAGCCCGCAACGGCGATTGATCCGTCGGGCTGCACGGGCCGTGCGATGCGATCCGTTTTCCCGCGGCCGGATCGGCCATTCGGCCAGTAGCGATCCACATGGTGCTTGGCATATCGTACCGTTTTTGGTACGATCGGCGACAAGACGATGGCGAGACAGCAGATCCAGGTCACGCTCGGCGTGCGGTTCTTCCGCACGGCCCGTGGCAACGAGCCGGTGCGCGAATGGCTCAACGCGCTCGGGCAAGCGGAGCGAAGGGCGATCGGCGAGGAGATCAAGACCGTGCAGCTCGGCTGGCCGCTCGGCATGCCGCTGGTCCGGAAGATGGCGAAGGATCTGTGGGAGATCCGGGTGATGCTGCCGGGGCGGAGTGCCCGCGTGCTGTTCACGGTCTCCGGCGGCACGATGGTCCTGTTGCACGGCTTCTTCAAGCAGTCGCGGGCCACGCCGCCGGACGATCTTGCCGTCACCGTCGCGCGCCTGAAAGCGCTGGCGCACGCCACCTGAATTCCCCGGTTGCGCCGGAATGCCTCGCCTCGACGGTCGGGCAGCCGGCAACGCCCTGCACTGGAGTACGACATGACGACCACGAACAACCCGTATATCGGCAGCGATTTCGACGCCTTCCTCGAGGCGGAAGGCAATCTCGAGGCGGCCACCGCGACCGCGATCAAGCGCGTGATCGCGTGGCAGATCGGCGAGGAAATGAAGGCGCAGCACATCACGAAAACCGCGATGGCGGCGCGGATGAAAACCAGTCGCGCCGCGCTCAACCGGCTGCTCGACGAATCCGACACGAGCCTCACGCTGGCGACGCTCGCGAGCGCGGCCGCCGCACTCGGCAAGCGGCTCAGTTTCGCGCTGGTGCCGGCCTGACCGGCGTGAAGTCGTCGCGCCCGGCGTTCGGGACGGCGCCCTTCGCAGGCGGCCGGCCACAAGCGGGCACGCGTCGGCCCGCTTGCCCCGGGTCATTTGCGTGACGCGGTCACCTGCAGATAAAGCAGCGCAGCGCCCGCGAGCAGCAGCGGGCACAGGAAATACCATCCGGTCGTGAGGAACAACCCGGCGACCGCGACCAGCGAAACCCACGCGCAGCGGTACGCGATCCCGCCGCGCGGCAACAACTTCAACGCGGCCGCGGCGCCAAGCCCGTACACCATCACGAAACATCCGGACGTGACGAGCACGAGCGGCTTGGGGCCGACGTCCGAGAGCGTCGTCGCGGCCAGCGCGACGGCTGCAAGCAAGGCGATCACGCCGAGGCTGCGGCGCGGCACGCCGCCGACCTGGCTGCCCTGCGCGAGCCAAGCGGGCAATGCGCCGTCGCGTCCGAGCGCCGCGCCGAGCTTGGCCGCGCCCGCGAAATACGCGTTCATCGTGCCGAGCGTGAGCAGCAGCGCGGCGGCCGCCGCCAGCACCTGCGCATGGCCGCCGATACCGCCCGCGATCAGCTCGGCGAGCGGCGCCCCTGATGCGCCGGCCGACGGCCCGAGCACCATCACGCTCGCGGCGGCGACCGACAGGTACAGGAACCCGACGACCACGACCGCGATACCGGCCGAGCGCGGCATGTCGTGCGCGGGCCGGCGGAATTCGGCCGCGAGATGCGTGATCGCTTCCCAGCCGGCGAAGCTCCATACCAGCAGCGCGGCGGCCTGGCCGACCGCGAGCCAGCCGTGCGGGGCGAACGGCTGCAGGTTCGCGGAGCGCGCATGCGGCGCGGACGCCAGCACCGCGGCGAGCAGCAGCGTGACGAGCAGCGCCGACAGCACGAGTTGCATGCGGCCCGATACGGTGACGCCGAAGGCGTTCGCGGCCGACACGGTCGCGATCAGCGCCGCGGCCGTGACGATGATCGTCGTGTGCCCGCCGCCCGTGACGGCCGCGACGTAGGCGCCGCCGAACATCGCGGCGGCCGGTGCGCCGGCCGGCACCGCGAAATAGAAGCACCAGCCGACGATGGCCGCGGCTTTCGGGCCGAATGCGCGCCGTGCGTAGGTCGAGACACCGCCGGAATCGGGATAACGTGCGCCGAGCGCGGCGAAGGTGGCCGCAAGCGGCCCCGACAGCACGACGAGTGCGGCCCATGCAAGCAGCGAGGCCGGGCCCGCGACCTCCGCGGCAAGCGCGGGCAGCGCGATCACGCCCGTGCCGAGCACGGCGCCGATATACAGCGCGGCGCCCTGGAAAATGGTCAATGAGCCCGCGTGACGAGCGGCGGGCGAATCGGCATGCGACGACATGAGCGGCAGTCTCCGGAAGGCTTGTTGTGTGCGGGTGATCGCGCGCAAAGCCCGCGCGGTCAGTCGCTCGATGCTACCGGAACGATCGCGGCAATGCGGCGTGGCGATCAGTAGTCCGTGTGACGTGCGTGTCAGCCGATGTCAGCAGTGGCGCGCGAGCCGCAGGCGCGCGTCCTCGCGCGCGCCGGGCGACAGGTCGGGCGCATAGTGGAACGTGCCCGACACGAGCGACGCGATGGGCACGCCGTCGCGGAACAGCACGCGATTGCCTGCCAGCGCCGGCACCTTGTCGCCGGGCAGCAGCGTGCCGGCGAGGTTCAGCGGGTCGGCGCCCGTCACGCACACGTATTGCCCGTCGCCCGGTTGCCGCCTGAGTTCGCGCAGGATCGGGATGGCCTCGGGCAGCGCGAACTGCTCGCCGGCGAGTCCGGCCACGAAACGTCCGCCGCGAATCTCGCCGCGCGCTTCGAGCCGTTGCAGCACGCGCACGAGTTCGCGCCAGCTCGGCAGCCAGTCGGCCTCGCGTTCGAGCAGCCGCCAGAACACGACGCCGTAACGGCGCAGCAGCGTCCAGACGATGTGTTCGAGTGCGTCGGGATCGGTCGTGGCCGGCCCGCGTTTCGGCGTGGGGCCGTCGACCGGCGGCGCGTGACGCTGCACGAGTGCCCAGCGGCCCGCGTCGTCCATCCCGCCGATCAGCGCGCCGCCGCGTCGCGTGCGCGGTGCATAGGTCGCGCCGCGCTTCACGGCCGGTTTCAGCAACGCGCGCAGGCCGGCGTAGCTGTCCGCGTTCACGAGGCCGGCCGACACGAGTTCGCCGAGCGCCTGCTCGAGCTCGACGGGCAGCATGTGCAGGTCGTCGAGCAAGGCATCGAAGAACATCGCGCCGTGCGCGGCGAGTGCCTCGCGTACCTGCGTGGCGCGTGCCGACAGCGCCGGTTGCGCATCGGGATCGCGCAGCGCCTGCCAGGCGGAAAGATGGCGGCGCGGCAGCAGCACGATCGGCGTCGTTTTCACGGGCGTGCCGGCCGCCCGTGCGGGTGCGCCGATGCGTGTCCAGACCAGCTTGCCCGAGCGGCACAGCTCGTCGAGGCCGCCGGCCATGTAGTCGGTCAGCCGCGCGGGCAGCAGCGCGTCTTCCCACGCGCTCGCCGCGGCCTCGTAGCCTTCGAGCTGTTCGACCACGGCCGCGAGTGCGTCGCGGCCCGTGCCGCGCGTGTCGGGTGTCAGGTGCTGCCAGTGGAACAGGAAGCGCATGAAATCGGCGCGTTCGACCGGTTCGATCTCGCGGCGCAGCCGCTTTACCGTATAGCGATGAATGCGCGCAAGCAGATGACGTTCGCACCATTCGTCGGTCGTCGCGCCGGGCGTGAAGCGGCCGCGCATCACGTAGCCTTCGCGCTCCAGCGCAGCGAGTGCCGTCGCGATCGCCGAAGCCGGCAGGCCGAGCGGTGCGGCGATCGCGTCGAGCGCGAGCGGCCCGAAGCCCGTGAGCCGTGCACGGGTCACGTCGACGAGGGCCGCATCCGCGTCCCATGGCTGTGCGCAGGCGGCCGGTACCTTGAGCGCCGGCGTCGGGCGCGCATCGGGATGCAGCGCGCGCACGCACACGAGCCGCTCGACCGGTACCCACAGCACGGCGCCGCCCGGCGTAACGAGCTTCGTCGCGCGGCGGCGTTCGGCGAGCGCCGCGAGCAGGTCGGGCCAGCCTGCGTGTGCGTGCGCTTCGCCGTCGGTGATGCACGCGAGCGTGAGCAGCGCATCGTGCATTTCATCGACGTCGCGCACGAGCGGCCAGGCTTCGTCGCGCACCGCGTCGATCGCGTCGGCGTCGAGCGCGCCGAGATCGTCGGCCGATTCGGGGTCGCTCCAGCGGCGCGACTGCACGGCCTGCGTGCGGCGCTCCTCGAGCGGCGCGTCGTCGAGGAACGCGTAGGGCTTCGCGTTCAGGATTTCGGCCGCGAGCGGCGACGGCGCGGGCAGGTCGCGCGCGACGAGCTCGATCGCGCCGCTTTCGATCCGGCGCAGCAGCGCGAGCCAGCCGTCGGTGTCCATTGCATCGTGCAGGCAGTCGTCGAGTGTCTGGTCGACGAGCGGGTGGTGCGGAATCTCGCGTTCGCCGACGATGTTCTCGAGGCACGCGACCTGATCGGGGAACACGGTCGCGAGCAAGTCCTCGCTCTTCATCCGCTGCAGTTGCGGCGCGGTGCGCCGGCCGCCGGTGAAGCGCGGGAGCGCAAGCGCGGTCGTCGCATTCCAGCGCCAGCGCACGCCGAACATCGGCGCGTCGAGCAGCGCCTGGACCAGCACGTGCTCGGCGCTGGCCGAACGCAGGTAGCGCCACACGTCGTCGAGCGCGAAGCTGTGCGCGAGCGACAGCGACAGGATGATCGCGTCGTCGGTCGCGGCGGCCTGCAGCTCGAAGTTGAAGCTGCGGCAGAAGCGCTTGCGCAGCGCGAGCCCCCAGGCGCGATTGATGCGGCTGCCGAACGGCGAGTGGATCACGAGCTGCGTGCCGCCCGATTCGTCGAAGAAACGCTCCATCACGAGCGTGTCCTGCGTGGGCAGCGCACCGAGCGCGGCGCGGGCACGGGCGAGGTAGTCGACGATCTGGCGCGCGGCGTCCGGCGACAGGCCGAGCGCGTCGACGAGCCAGCGCAAGGCGGGCGCGAGGCGGCTTTCGGCGGAGGAGAGCGCGGTGCCCGCTTCGGCTGTCGCATCGGGTTTCGCGTCGCTCGCGGCCTGGCCGGCCGCACGCTTGCGCCCACCGGCGCGGGCGCCTTCGCCGGCCAGCCGGTCGCCGTCGGCGAACAGCCCGTCGAGCCGCGCGCGCAGCCGGCCGACCGCCGCCGACAGTTCGTCGCTGCGCCCCGGCGCCTCGCCGAGCCAGAACGGAATGTTCGGCGACTGGCCTTGGGCGTCCTCGACGCGCACGCGGCCCGTTTCCACGCGAATGATCCGGTACGACTGGTTGCCGAGCTGGAACACGTCGCCGGCCACGCTTTCGATCGCGAAATCCTCGTTGACGGTGCCGACCTGGATGCCCTGCGGTTCGAGCAGGACCGCGTAGTCGGCCATGTCGGGGATCGTGCCGCCCGACGTGGTCGCGGTCATCATCGCATTGCGGCGCCCGCGCACGGTGCCGCCGACCACGTCGCGATGCAGGTACGCGCCGCGCACGCCGCGACGGCTCGTGAAGCCTTCGGCGAGCATCTTCATCACTTCGTCGAAGCGCTCGCGTGTCAGCCTTGCGTACGGCGCGGCACGCGTGAAGCTCGCGTACAGCGCGTCTTCCTGCCACTCCGCACACGCGACTTCGGCCACGATCTGCTGCGCGAGCACGTCGAGCGGCGCTTCGGGAATCCGCAACGCGTCGAGTTCGCCGCGTTGCACGCAGTCGAGCAGTGCCGCGCATTCGACGAGCTCGTCGCGCGACAGCGGGAAGAGGCGCCCCTTCGGCACGCCGCCGACGTGGTGCCCCGAACGGCCGACGCGCTGCAGGAACGGCGCGATGCCGCGCGGCGAGCCGACCTGGCAGACGAGATCGACGTCGCCGATGTCGATGCCGAGTTCAAGCGACGCGGTCGCGACGAGCAGCTTCAGTTCGCCGCGCTTCAGGCGTTGCTCGGCATCGAAGCGGTGTTCCTTGGCCAGGCTGCCGTGATGCGCGGCGATCGCATCCTTGCCGAGCCGGTCGGCGAGATGGCGCGCCATGCGCTCGGCGGTGCGCCGCGTGTTGACGAACACGAGCGTCGTGCGATGCGCGGCGGCGAGCCCGGCGATGCGGTCGTACACCTGTTCCCACACGTCTGTGGCCATCACCGGTTCGAGCGGCACGTTCGGCAGTTCGAGCGCGAGGTCGCGCTCGCGCGTGTGGCCGGTGTCGACGATCGTACAGTCGCGCGGCGCATCGGCCGGGCCGCCGACCAGGAAGCGCGCGACCGCGTCGATCGGCTTTTGCGTCGCCGACAGCCCGATGCGCGGCAGCGCGCGGCCGGCCAGCGCATCGAGGCGTTCGAGCGACAGCGCGAGATGGCTGCCGCGCTTGGACGACGCGAGCGCATGGATCTCGTCGACGATCACCGAGCGCACGTTCGACAGCATTTGCCGCCCGGAGGTGGACGACAGCAGCACGTACAGCGATTCGGGCGTGGTGACGAGGATGTGCGGCGCGCGCTTGCGCAGTGCGGCACGCTCGGCCTGCGTGGTGTCGCCGGTACGCACCGCGGTGCGGATCGCCGGCACCGGCAGGCCGAGTTGCGCGAGCGATTCGGCGATGCCGGCGAGCGGCGCGTCGAGGTTCACGTGGATGTCGTTCGACAGCGCCTTCAGCGGCGACACGTAGACGACCAGCGTGGCATCGGGCAGCGTGCCGTCGTGCGCCAGCGCATCGCGCACCAGATCGTCGAGCGCGCACAGGAACGCGGTGAGCGTCTTGCCGGAGCCGGTCGGCGCGGCGACGAGCGTCGACCGGCCGGCTTTGATGTGGGGCCACGCGAGCGCCTGCGCGCCGGTCGGCGCGGCAAACGTGCGGCGGAACCACGCGGCCACGGCCGGGTGGAACACGTCGAGCGCACGGGCGGCAGGGCGGGTAGCGGTGACGTCCATCGGAGCGTTGAAATGGGGTGCGAGTGCGCGGGCGAACCGCGCATGAATCGAATCGTCAGTGTGCCAGACGTCGCGGGTGCGTGCCGGGCAGGCCTATCGACGATTCATCTTCAGATGGGGGCTCGCGGCGCGCTTTCAACGAACCGAAAGTTGCGTGCCATTCTTCGCGTCGAATGGCGACGGATTGCAACTAAACGCGATGCAGCCAGCCGAGCCAGTGTTCGAGCAGCGGCGCGCGCGACCACAGCGATTGCGCGAGCCACAGCGTGCCGCCCCAGGCGGCGGCCACGACGATCAGGTCGCAATGCCCGCTGTTCCACAGGTTGAGCGAGTGACGCCGCCAGATCCACGGCACGCCGAGCGGGTTCGGCCAGTCGGCGAGCAGGTGCATCACGCCGCCGCAGGCGAAGCCGAACAGCGGTGCGGCCCACAGCGGATGCGGATGATGAGTCAGCCCGTGCCATCCGAGCGCAAGCAGCGCGACCCAGCCGATGCCCCAGTGCGTGACGGTGCGATGCGTGATCCACAGGCGGCGCTTGCGGGTCCACCAGGCGACTTCGAGCCAGTCGGGTGCGGTGCCGCCGGCGACGCCCGCGACGAACGCGGCGAGCATGCCGGTGTGCCAGGGGCCGGTGGCGCCGGTTTGCGCGACGAGGACGGCGGCGGCGACGCCGGCCGCGAAGCCGGACGCATGATGTGCGTTGTGTGATGCCATAGGGAGCGAGACAAGCAAACGTGAAGCGGCACGTGAACGAAACAGCGATGTCGTGCGAAAGCGGGGCGCTATCTTCTCAGATCGACCCGCGCTGCGGGAGGGGCGTTTGCAGATTTTTTTGCGTGTGCCGCGTGGCAGGCGGCGAGGTTCGCAACTTTTCGGTTTTGCGCGCTGCGTGACGGCGTGCATCGGGCGCGCAACGCATGCCGTTTCGACCGATTCGTTTGGCCGTCGCGGCGCTGCAATGTGACCGCGCGCACACGATCGGCATGCCGTCGTTGCATGCCGCGTGTTCGACCCTTATTGTCCCCCTATACTACGAAGCCGGCCGATCGCCGCCGGCGCGCCGGCGGTCATCGACGGATCAGGTGCCTTTCCTGCCTGAAGGAGATCCACATGGGGGACATGCAATGACTACGCTGAATCGCTTCAAATCATCCGCTGCCGTGCTTGCGACGATGGCCGGCATCGGGTTTATGCCGAACGCGCCCGCCTATGCGAAAGGGCCGCAGCCGGCGGTCCTGACGAGTTCGGCCGTCGCGGTGGCCGACAAGTACAGCGCGGATGCCGCGGAGCGGATCTTCAAGGAAGGCGGCAACGCAATCGATGCGGCGGTTGCGATCGCCTTCACGCTCGCCGTCACGTATCCGGAAGCCGGCAACATCGGCGGCGGCGGCTTCATGACGATCTACAAGGACGGCAAGCCGTACTTCATCGACTACCGCGAGCGCGCGCCGCTCGCCGCGACGAAGGACATGTACCTCGACAAGGACGGCAACGTCGTCAAGGGCATGAGCCTGTACGGTCCGCGCGCGGTCGGCGTGCCGGGCACGGTCGCCGGCATGTGGGAAGCGCAGAAGCGCTTCGGCAAGCTGAAGTGGAAGCAGGTGCTCGCGCCGGCGATCCACTATGCGCGCGACGGTTTCGTCGTCGACGAGCAACTCGCGCAGCGCGGCGTCGATGCATCGAAGGAATTCGGCGGCAAGACCAACTTCGACAAATACTTCTCCGGGCTGAAGGCCGGCGCGAACTTCAAGCAACCCGACCTCGCCGACGTGCTCACGCGCATCGCGAACGACGGCGCGGAAGGTTTCTACAAGGGCAAGACGGCCGAACTGATCGCCGCGTCGATGAAGACCGGCGACGGCAACGGGCTGATCACCACCGAGGATCTCGCGCAGTATCGTGCGGTGTGGCGCCAGCCGGTGCAGGCGAAGTGGAACGGCTACGACGTGATCACCGCGCCGCCGCCGAGCTCGGGCGGCATCGGCCTTGTGCAGTTGCTGAAGATGAAGGCCGACCTCAAGCAGGACTTCGAGGGCGTGAAGCTCAATTCGCCGCAGTACATCCACCTCGTCGCGGAAATCGAGAAACGCGTGTTCGCGGACCGTGCGCAGTATCTCGGCGATCCCGACTTCTACAAGGTGCCGATCGCGCAGTTGACCGACGACGCCTACATCGCGAAGCGGGCGGCCGAGGTCAACCCGAAGGAGCCGTCGGACACGAAGAGCGTGCAGCCGGGCCTCGGCACGACGATGCCGGAGAAGGCCGAAACGACGCACTTCTCGGTCGTCGACAAGTGGGGCAACGCGGTGTCGAACACGTACACGATCAACGGATACTTCGGCTCGGGCGTGATCGCCGACGGCACGGGCATCGTGCTGAACGACGAGATGGACGACTTCTCCGCGAAGCCGGGTGTCGCGAACATGTTCGGCGTGGTCGGCAGCGACGCGAACGCGATCGAACCGAAGAAGCGCCCGCTGTCGTCGATGTCGCCGACGATCATGACGAAGGACGGCAAGGTGTCGCTCGTGATCGGCACGCCGGGCGGCTCTCGCATCTTCACGTCGATCTTCCAGGTGATCAACAACATCTATGACTTCAAGATGCCGTTGAAGGAAGCGGTCGGCGCGATGCGCTTCCATCACCAGCTGCTGCCGCCGAACACGATCTTCTGGGAGCCGTACCACCCGATCGAAGGCGAGCTCGCGAAGCAGATCGAGGCGCGCGGCTACACGCTGAAGGGGCAGGATTTCAGCGGCGACATCCAGGTCATCAAGATCGACGGCAAGACGCCGGAAGCGATGGCCGATCCGCGCGGGCGCGGTGTGACGCGGGTTATTCGCTGACGGGAGCCTGTTGCGTGATCGCCGCGGCGGTCGCGCGAACGGCGCTTGACGTCGGGCAAGAGTCCGGCGCGGATAAGACGGTGAGCCCGATCCCCACCGAGCAGACTACGCCGAGTGGGGTCGGGCGATTTTGCGTTGCCGTCGCACTGCTGCTGTTCTGCCGGAACGGAACTTGCGTCGATCCAGACCCAAGGTGGGAGCGCGGTGTGTCGTATCCGGTCTGTACCCCCGCGTCAATCCCGCAGTCGCGTACGTGCTATTGCCCCAGTCTCGGAATCATCGTGACAGTGGGGGCGACGGTATAGGCCACCGTCATTGCGTCGCCCGACTTGAGATCGATCATTCCGTTCGTCAAGCCGCTCGCATAGGCGGCTTGCCCGTTTCGGGAGACATTGATTGACAAGACGGTGCCTCCGGCGATCGACATGCTGACCGCGCTCAGGTTGTTGTTCGTGAACGTCCACGGCGAAGCGCCGACTGTCGGAAAAACGAGATCCATCTGCACATAGGGAGCGGCAAACCCGTTTTGGGCGAAATTGTCTTCATTCCACGATATGTTGTTCCACGAAGCAGCATAAATAAAGTTGCCGACTGCTCGGGGATAATTGACCGGTTGAGCCAGATAATTTCCTCTCAATTTGAGGGATGCCCCTGCCGAGAGTGTTGCGATCGTGATAAGACAGCCAAATGCGTTGCAGCAACCGATGTTTTCTCCAATGTTGCTATTAATGTCCGTAGAATGCGAGCACGAACCATCGAAATAAATACCGTCCTTCGCGATACCGGATAGTTGATTATTCGAAACGATACACTCGCTAGTGGCAGACAGGAAGATTCCGGCGGATGTGCTCAATGAACCTGTTCCGGTGAATGTAATGGATGCGCCGTTTGCAATTCCGCTGCCGGTGAAATTGTTGGACAGCGTGACGGTCGGGCCATTTCCGTTACCGGAGACCGACGTCACGTAAGTGCCGACCGGGATATTCGTTCCGGATACGCCTTGTCCCACCGCACAGCCGCGTGCCGACGGATACGGTGTAAACGTCAGCGTATTGGTCCCTGCCGCCGCTGCGGCCGAGGTCGTGATCGTTTGAGATGTCGTGCAGACCATCGGCGTAAAGACGATGGATGCACCGCTCGCGACGGTGCCGGTCGTCGCCTTGCTGAGCGTCACCGAGGTCGCCGTCACACCAGTCACGAAGGTGCCGGCCGCGATGTTGGTCCCGCTGACGCTTTGTCCGATCGACACGCCTGTCGTTTCGTTGCCGGGCGACCCGAAACCGTAGTTGTCGTTATAGGTGACGCCGGTTGTCGAGGCGAATGTCAACGACGTAGCGGCACTCGCAGTGGAAGCGGTTGTCACGATCGTCGCACCGAACAGTCCGACACCGGAAAAGACCACGATTCCGCCACTCGGTACGGTTGCATTCTGGCTCAGCGTGACTGTCGATACACCTGCCGATACGACCGTGCCTATCGCTATGCTCGTCGATCCATTGAAATACCACGCCGTCATGCCGACCGCGACACCCGGGGTATTGGCGAAGTTCAGCGTCGTCGATGCCGAGGTCGCACTGATCGTCGTCAACGTGAATCCGTTCTTGTTGTTCGGATCCCAGCCATTGACTATCGCGTTCTGTGAAATGTTGACCTGAATGTGGGTGCCGCCGGATGCCCCTAAAAAGATCGGGTATCCCGCCGAATTCTTGATCGTGTTGTTGATGATTGAAATGTTGGAGTTGTTGGATCCATTGGCTGTGGTTAAATGCAACGCTCCGTAAGAATTTGGGGCGTTCGGAAGGTTGGGGCGGGCGACGATATCGGATGATATGCCGCACGTATCCAGGATGTTGTCGGTTACTCTTATATTGTCGTTGCCGTACGTTTGATAGCCGGATTCCGAGGCAATATAAATTCCCGCGCACTGGGAGTTATAAATATGGTTTCCGGAGACCGTTAGGTCTTGAGCGCCAACAATGGCAATGCCGCGTGCATATTTGGTCTGATCGACACGATTGTTTGCAATGATGATGCGGCGGGGGCGGGCACGATCGCTTTGATATCCGACAATAGCAAACGCGTCATCGCCACCATTGATCACTTCGTTGTTTACGATCGTAATGTCCGAACTTGCTCCGGTAACATGGAAGCCGTCGTGCCAGACATTGAGCACCGTATTTCCGAATACTTTCCCGTTCACACAGGCACGCATCATGATAGCCTGACTCGCGGCATTGTTGATCTGGCATCCGGATATCTCGAACTGGCTGCACGCTTCCAAATTGATTGGCCCGGCGTTTTCGTTGGCATAGTATCCGGTCGCGTTTTTCGAGAAAAACCGCAAATTCTGGATTTTTAAATTGCTGATGTTTTTCCAGTATATTGATGCATTTTGGCCTTGCGATGTAGTGCACTGGAGAACTGAATTCCAGCCGGCCCCGATAATCGATGCGGTTGCAGTCAGTGTATTGCTGTATAGATAGACGCCGGGAGGGAAATAAAGAGGCGTCCCGGCATTGAATGCTACTTGGAGCGCTGCTGTATCGTCAGTCACGCCGTCGCCCATGACGCCGAAGCGTCTTACACTCGTCGGAAGGTCGACCAACTCCTGTAAAAGCGTGCGCGGAATCAGTCCGGTTGCCGTGCCTACGATATAGGTTGCCGGGATTTCTGTTGTCATTGGAATACTCCTTGTTATCGCAATTAATCAACGGGAATTAAAATGAGATTTTTTTAATGATCGGCGGCCATTCCGATTGAATTCACCGTTTGAGCGGTACGGGAAAAATTGACCCTTGCAATGGAGTTCACCGATTCATTTTCGAGATTTCAAGATCGATACTCCGTTCATTTGATTAAATGAAAGGATGCGAGCAGTATTCATGATACGTCTTGAGTCCGAGGTGGGCGTGATTTCTTTGAGAACGGTGCGGAAGACAACAGATTATATTTCCGGGCGGAGCGGACGATTATATTTGCGGCGACTACTGGTCGCCTTAAACGTACGCCAGCATGACAATGGATGTCCGCTGTAATGGTACGTCGTCGACAGGCACCGAAAATTGCCCGGCGCGATTGGTGTCCGCACCAGAATCCAATCCGGTGAATGGTCGCCGGAAGGAAACGCGTTGCGAAGCTTGCTCCGGCGATGACCGGCGTTCAAGCGGTGGCCCGGATGAAGCCGGCGATCCGCTTGGCGATGGCGTCGGGCGCATCCTCGAAGCAGTAGTGCCCGACGCCCGCCAGCCGCTCGACGGGCGCGGACGGAAACAACGCGGTGAAAAGCGGCAGGAAGTGTTCCGCGCCGAGCGTCCGGTCGGCATCTCCCCAGAGCGCGAGCGCGGGTTTGCCGCGTATCGCGCGCAGTGCCGCCGCATCGGGCTCCTCGAACCGGTGCGCGCCGGCGGCAAAGCCGCGGGCCCAGCCGATCGCGCCGAGACAGTCGGCCGGTTGCGCGAACGGCGCTCCGTACGCGGCGATCCACGTGTCGGTGATGACCGCGTGGTTCTCGAACCCGTTCAGCTTCAGCGTGCTCAGGATGTTGAAGCCGAGCTGACCGAGCACCGTTTCGAGCGTATCGTCGGCCGCCGCGCGCATGATCCACTGGAACCACGGCGCCTCGCGAGCATTCGCATTCAGGCGCTCGACGAGATCGGGCTGGCCGAACGGCGTTGGTCCGTTCGCCGACACGATGCGCCGGATCCGGTCCGGATGACGTGCGGCGAGCCCCATGCCGACCGGGCCGCCGAAATCGTGCATCACGAGCGTGATGCGCTCGAGGCCGCGCGCGAGCACGAAGCGCTCGAGGTTGTCGATGTGGTCCTGCAGCCAGTAGCTGCGGTCCCGCGGCGTCGCGCTTTTGCCGAATCCCATGTGATCGGGCACGACGACGCGGTACGTCGGACGCAGCGTTGTCACCAGATGGCGGAACAGGTAACCCCACGTAGGTTCGCCATGCAGGCACAGGACGGTTTCGCCGTCGCGCGGTCCTTCGTCCACGTAGTGCATCCGGAAGCCGGATGCATCGTCGAAATGCGGGGCGAAGGGAAAGGTGCCGTCGAACGCGGCATCGGACCGGATCATCGAACGCTCCTTCGGTAGTCGAGTAGTTTGGTTTCAATGTGAAACCGAATGGAAGCGTAGGACATGAGGTTTCAAGTTGCAACCAGAAGCGCGATCCGGTCGATTGCCGCCGGGTGTCGTCGTTGATGCGTGGCGAAGCGTTGGAAAGCGATGATGGCGTGATTGACGAATCAATCGGCTTGAATCTCAGGCCAATCGGAGTCGAAACCTCCGCGCCGTTCGCCGATCGCGAACAGTCGGGTTCGCCCCATTGATCTTTGGGTGGACGGGTTTTATATTGCAACCATTCATTTCAATGGAAAACGACTGCCGCTCAGCCTGCCCACAGGGAACGGCGTAACCGCACGCACCGATGAACCGACGAACCACGCACGAAGATTCCCTTTGCGGCGTTGCCCGCCCGCTCGATGCGATCGGCGACGGGTGGTCGCTACTGATCGTGCGTGACGCGTTCGACGGGCTGAGCCGTTTCGGCGAATTCCAGAAAAACCTCGGCCTCGCGAAGAACATCCTGGCGGCTCGCCTGCGCAACCTGGTCGCGCACGGGATCATGGACATCGTGCCGGCCGCCGACGGCGGCGCGCATCACGAGTACGTGCTGACCGAGAAGGGGCGCGGGCTGTTTCCGCTGCTGGTCGCATTGCGGCAGTGGGGTGAGGATTTCTGCTTCGAACCGGACGAGGCGCACGTGCTGCTCGTCGACCGGAAAACCGGACTGCCGATCAGGAAGCTGGAGCTTCGTTCGCAGGACGGGCGCGTGCTCGGGCCGGAAGACACGGTCGTGCTGCCGCCGCCCGGCTGACATGCGGGATTATCCTTCCGGCTGCATGCTGGCCGCTTGAAGCGGCTTCTCGCAGGCCTCGGCGAAGCGCTTCGTCGCTCTGCGGTAGCGGCCGCGCCGCGCCGGTTTTTCCAGTCGGGTGCCGCCGCGGCATTCGCAGCGGACCCGCCGGCGAGGCACACGCGACACCAGCGGGTTTCGAACCGCGGCAGATCGCGCATGCATCGAACCGCCGTCAGCTCCGGTCGTTCGCCGCGTTGCTTTCGAGAAAGCTGTCCACCGCGATCAGCGACTGCTCGTCGAGCGTGCCGAGCACGCTTTTCAGCTTCAGTTGCAGCTTCAGCGCATCGAGGTAACTGTCGAACAGCTTCTGCCGGATACCCGAGATGTCCCGCCGCAGGTTCAGCGTTTCGTACGTCGTGCTGTAACCGACCTGATGCGCTTTCATCGACGAATCGTACGCGAGCCGCGCGGCCTGCAGCGACTGCTGCAGCGCGCGGATGCGCTTGCCGACCGATTCGAGCGCGGACAGCGCCTCGCGATGATCGGTGCCCAGTTGCTCCTCGACCTCGCGCAGCCGGTTGCGGTATTGCTCGGTCACGTGCTCGGCTTCCACCTGCCGGTAGTACACGCTGCCGCCGGAGAAGATCGGAATCGTCACCTGCACGCCGAACGCGCTCTGATGGAAGTCGGACCGATCGGTGAGCCCGCGCAGGTTCGGGTTGAGCCCGCGCGAATACGACGCGAACAGGTCGACGGTCGGCAAGTGCTCGGCGCCGACGCGCTTGGCGGCGAGCCGCGCGACCTGTACGTCGCGATACGCCTGACGGTACGCGGGGTTGTCCTGCGGCACGTAGTCGCCGGACGGAATGCGCGGCGACGACCCGCGCATCGCGAGCCGGGGCCAGCGCGTGAAGTCGATCGTCGAGCCGAGCAGTGTCTCGTAGCGTGCGCGCCGCGCGTCGACGTCGGTCTGCGCGAGCGCTTCGTCGGATTGGGCGAGGCTGCGGCGCGCCTCGATTTCGGCGGTGTCGCCGATCGTCTTCATCCCGAGTTGCGCCATGCGCCGCGTGTCGCTTTCGAGCCGTGCCAGCGCGCTGACCTCGTCGTCGGCCGACTGCAGTTTCTCGCGCGCGCTCAGCAGGTCGAAGCACGCGTTCGCGACGCGCAGGATCAGGTCCTGCTTCGCGACCTCGAGTTTCTGCTTCGCCGATTCCTCGTACTCGGTCGCGCGCCGCATGTCGTACAGGTAGGGCACGTTGAACAGGGCCTGCGTGATCTGGGCGGAACCGTATGCGGCATTGCTCGAGCCGCTGACGTCGATGCCGAACAGGTTCGCATGCGTACCGTAGCGCCCCCATTCGAGTTGCGCGGCGGCTTGCGGCAGCATCTGCGCGCGCGCTTCGGGGAATTTCTGGCGGGCCGCGTCGTATTCGCTGCGCGCCTGCAGATAGCGCGGATCGTGCACCGATGCGTACTGGTAGGCGGTGTCGAGGCAGAACGCGTGCGCGTTCGTGGTCGCACCGATAACCGTTACAGCGATCAGTGTCATGGTTGCAAGTCGGGGATTCCACCTAGTTGGAAATCTTGATAAGGAAATACCCGCATTCCGCGTTGCCGATCCGCCATTCGCGCGCCTCGTTTCAAACATGGTCGTCTCCGTCTCCTGCCCGTGCCGCAACGCATTGCGGCGGGATTTAAACGTTTTGAAATTGAAATTCAAAAAACATGAATGTCGCTTAGCCGTCATACATCGGAAATTGCGACTGTAAGAGTGTGTCCTCCATTGAATTCCGATGCGACCGCATGATAGCCTGATTTCGGCTGGTAATCGCGGTGATTATTAGATTAACAAGTCGCTAGGGATTAAAAGCCGTTTGTCTTTCAATGAAGGTTCTTTGCATCATCTTTATTTTTTACGAGGAGAGAATGATGAAGGTCATGACGACGGAACAGGTCAGGAATGTGCATGGCGGCGGGGCGATCAGCTCGCTGGGCAGCCTCGCCGTTGACGCCGCGCCGGTGGTGACCGCGCTCGGCCAGTTCCTGCCGAGCCTCGGCAATTACCTGCAGAACCCGAAGACGTTCAACAACACCGGCAAGTAACCGCCGTGCGCGGGGAGGCGCCCCCCGCGCGAGATGCCGCGAAACAGAAGGAAAAGAATCGATCGCCGCAGTGGCAATTAAGCGACTCCGGAATGCATTATTTCGGAATCGGGCGATTATCAGGAGGCAGGAGTGCCGGATTATCTCCGTAATAAAGTAAACGGCCATTGAGTTTTCGATTGGCTGACGGCTGCAGGCATTCCGACAATATAAAGGCCACAACAAATGCGAGACATCACGGAAGAACAGGCCCGCCAGATTCGTGGCGGCGCGTCGCTTTACTCCAATTCGGCTGCCTATACGGTCGATCTCGTCAACCAGTCGATCGGGACCACGCTGCAGGGCCTGATGACCCAGTACCAGACCCGCGCCGTCGAACAGTTCCGGATGTCGCTCGGCTCGTCGCGCTGAGCGGCCGGTAACACCGGTCTTCCGCCGCGGCCGGCAGTGCGCCGGCTGCGCCCATGCGTATCGCGCACGACCCGCCACGGGCCCGCACGGCAGGCCCGGGCGGCGTGTCGTCGCGCCCCGGGTGCCCGACCATGCTCTTCAATACGCGCAAAGTCCGTCCGGTCCTGCAGGACGAGGTGACGGAGTGCGGCCTGGCCTGCCTCGCGATGATCGCGTCGTGGCACGGGCGCGAAACGACGTTGCGCACGCTGCGCAACCGCTATCCGGTGCGGATCGATTCCGGGCTGTCGTTCTTCGACCTGATGGAGATCTCGAACGATCTCGGGCTGCGCGCGCGCGGGTTGCAGTTCGACGCGGGAGAACTCGACGCGCTCAAGACGCCGTGCATCCTGCATTGGGGGATGAACCACTATGTCGTGCTGACGAAGGTCGGCTACGGCAGCGTGCACATCGTCGACCCCGCGCTCGGCGAGACGAAGCTGCCGCTCGCGCAGGCGCTCACGCACATCACCGGTTATGCGCTCGAACTGAATCCGGACATCGGCTTCACGCGGGCGGGTCCGACCGACCGGATCCGGTTGCGCGACTACCTCGCAGGGCTGACGGGCATCCGCAAGAGCCTCGCGATCGGCATCGCGGGCGGCGTTGCCGCGCAGCTCCTGCTGCTGCTCGGCCCGTCGTACGTGCAGCTGACGATCGACGAGGCGCTGAAGAAGACCGACGTCGACATCCTGTACCTGCTGACGATCCTGTTCGCGATCGTGTTCCTGTTCGACACGCTGTACGCGAACCTCGTCGGCAACATCAAGAGCTACCTGCGCAACATCGTGTCGCAGCAGCTGTCGGCGAACATGGTCGGCCATCTCGCGCGGCTGCCGATCGGCTATTTCCTGTTCCACAACACCGGCGATTCGATTTCGCGCGTGTCGTCGGTGTCGGAGGTCGGGCGCTTTCTCGTCGACGGGCTGGTCGGCGGGCTGCTGAATATCGTCACCTGCACCCTGACGCTCGTGCTGATGTTGTACTACAGCCCGGTGCTGGCCGGCATCAGCCTCGCGGGGATGGTGCTGTTCGCGCTGAGCCGGCTCGCGATCCAGCCGCGGCTGCAGGACGCGATGTCGCAGATCCTCACGCGCGGCGCGCAAGCCGATGCGCTGCTGATCGAGAACATCCGTTCCGCGCATTCGATCAAGCTGCTGTCGGCCGAGACCGCGCGCAGCAGCCTGTGGGTCAATGCGTTCACGCAGAAGCTGCAGGCGATGCGCCAGCAGGAGCGGCTGCAACTGCTGTTCGATGCGATCTCGAAAGGGATCGTGCACGTCGAGCAACTCGTGATCGTCACGTACGGCGCGTGGCTCGTGATGCACGGACAGAGCACGATCGGCGTGATCTACGCGTTCATCCAGTACAAGAACCTGTTCGCCGACAAGTTCATCGATTCGATCCAGCTCCATGTGCGCCGCAAGGTGCTGCAGGTGCACATGGACCGCGTCGCCGACGTGCTGCAGACCGAGACCGAGGAGCCCGCGCCGGATGCGGTCGTACGGCCGGTCGGCGGATTCGACGGCGCGCTGTCGATCCGCGCGCTGTCGTACACGCCGAAGGGCGGCAACCGTCCGATCCTGCGCGACATCGCGCTCGACGTGCCGGCCGGCGCCAAGATCGCGATCGTCGGCCGCACCGGCAGCGGCAAGACGACGCTGTTGAACCTGATCTGCGGGCTCGTGCGCCCGGACCCGGGCACGCTGTTCGTCGGCGGCGTCGATCTCGCGGAAGTGAACCTGCGGCAGTACCGCAAGCATCTCGCGGCCGTCACGCAGTCCGACCAGCTGTTTCGCGGGACGATCCGCGACAACATCACGAACTTCGCGCCGGCGCCGCGGATCGGCGCGATGTTCGACGCGGCGAAGCTCGCCTGCATCCACGACGAGATCGAGCGGCTCGACCACCGCTACGACACGCCGCTCGGCGATACGCAGAAGTTCCTGTCGGCCGGCCAGATGCAACGGCTGCTGATCGCGCGGGCGCTGTATTGCGAGCCGCGCCTGCTGATCCTCGACGAGTTTTCGTCGAACCTCGACCAGGCGACGACGCACGAGATCTGCCGCAACGTGTTGACGCTGCCGTGCACGATCGTGCTCGTCACGCACGACGCGTCGATCCTGTCGATGGTCGACCGCATCTACCAGATGCACGACGGCGTATTGACCGACGCGACCGGCGCGTGGCACGCGGCCGAGGAGGCGCGGTGATGCTCGGACGGCTCTTCCTGCTCAATCCGTTCTCGTATGCGTTCCTGCTGCGCCGCGCGGTGCGTGCGGTCGCGCTGCGTACGTCGCCCGCGTTCGGGCTGCGGCTGATGCGCTGGTGCTCGGGCGCATGCCTGCGCTGCTTTCCGCCCATTCGCGAATCGATCGAACGCGCGGTCGCCTACATGCTGAGCGCACACCTGAACGACGATCCGCGGCGCGTGCGGGAAGTATCGGCCGCGATCTTGCGCGAGCTGTTCGAGGCCGAGTTCGCCGGACTCAAGCTGCGCACGCACAGCCTCGCGTCGATGAAGTCGATGATCGACGGGATGGCGTGCGAAGGCGACGATCAATTGCGCGCGGCGCTCGCACGCGGCGGCCCGCTGATGCTCGCGGGGCTGCACTTCGGCAACCTGATGCTGTTCGTCACGAAACTGCGCTTCATGATTCCCGACGACCGCAAGCTGATGGTGATCCTGCATCGCGACGCGCCCGGCGCGTTCTTCGACGATGCGCTGCGGCTCGTCGCCGAATACGGCGCGGGCGACGTCGAGTTCATCGACATCGAGGAGCGCGTGCATCTGCGGCGGCTGATCACGAGCCTGCGGCGCGAAGCGCCCGTGTTCCTGCTGTTTTCCGACCTGCACGGCAAGTTCGGCAAGACCAACCGCTGCCGGCTCGGCGGGCGCTGGGTGCGGATGGCCGGCGGCGGCGTGAAGCTCGCGGTCGAACAGGGGATTCCGCTGCTCGTCGCGTATGCGACGGGCGTGCCGTTTCGCGATCGCTGCGCGGTGCATTTCACCGGGCTCGCGGCCAGCCCGCTCGCGCCGATGCTCGGGGCGGACGACGACGCATCGCCGGTGCGCGCGACGCACCAGCGCATCGTCGACCGCCTCGAACAGGCGCTCGTGCGCCAGCCCGAGCAATGGCATTTCTGGGAACACTTCACGCCTTACCTGATGCCGACGCCGCTGCTCGATGCGGCCGCGCGGCGTCGCGCCTGACGAGCCTGCCCCATGCCGATCTGGAATTCCGCCCTCCAAGAACATAAGCCGTCGCGCAAGCTCGCGCGCGGCACCACTTTCGGCACCGTGATCCACGGCGTCGTCGACGTGCCGGTGTCGATGCGGTTTTTCTGCTACCTGTCGCTGGCGATGTTCGCGATGTTCGTGACGGCGCTCGTCGAACTGAGCTACGCGAATACCGAGAGCGTGTCGGGGATGCTGACGCCGCGCTCGGGGCTGATCGGCGTCGGCGCGCCGCCGGGCTGGGCGGTGCGCGACATCTACGTCGGCAAGGACCAGCAGGTGAAGGCCGGCCAGCGGCTGATGGCGGTGACGCGCGACACGAGCTTCGTCAGCCAGGCGAACAACGTGCAGGGCATGCGTGCGGCGCTCGACCGGCAACGCGTGGAGGTGACGCAGCAGATCGACGCGGCACGGCTCGAATACCGGTCGTCGGTGCAGCAGATCAACCAGCAGATCGCCGCGCAAGGCGAGAGCCGTGGGCTGATCGACCGGCAGATCCAGGACCAGAAGCGCATCGTCGACGAGTACGGCGAACGGCGCGCACGCGTGAAGCAGCTGCTCGACGAGCAGGTCGTGACGCTCGAACAGTACAACCAGGTCAACACGCAGTACCTGCAGGCCGGGCAGGCGTACCAGGACCTGCTGCTGCGCCGCGCCGAGCTCGCGAAGAACGCGATGAAGCTGCGCGGCGACCTCGACACGATGCAGAGCAAGTACGACGGCGCGAACGCGGAACTGAAGATCAAGCAGGAGGAGCTGAACGCGAAGGAATACAACATCGACGAGAACGTGAACCAGGTGCTGTACGCGCCGGCCGACGGGCAGATCGTGCGGCTCGACGTCGTGCAGGGCGGTGTGATCGACCCGCCGGGCACGCGCGTCGTCGAGATCCTGCCCGCGCAGGCCGACGGGCTGATCGCCGAGGTCTACATTCCGTCGTCGAAGGCCGGCTTCGTGAAGAAGGGGCAGGAAGTGAAGGTTGCGTACGCAAGCTATCCGGTCGAGAAGTTCGGCACCTATCGCGGCAAGGTGTTGTCGATCTCGCCGGTCGCGTTTTCGGCGAAGGAGCTGAACCTGCCGGGCGATGCGGCCGCGCCGCAGACCTACTTCAAGACCTGGGTCGAACTCGCCGATCGAACGCCGTCCTTCGAGGGGCGGCCGCTGTCGCTGCGGGCCGGGATGATGCTGAAGGCCGACGTCGTGCTGGAGCGGCGCAGCCTGCTCGAATGGCTGTTCGAGCCGCTGTACCGGATCCGCCAGCGCCTGTTCGGCGTGCCGGCCTGAGCCGATGGCGAATCGCGACATTACCCGCCGCCGCGCGCGGCCGGGCGCCGTGCGTCCGTTGTCGCGCTGGCTCGGCGCGACGCTGTTCGCGTGCGCGGCTGCCGCGCACGGCGCGCCGCAGCCGGACGGCGATGCCGCGCCGCGCTGGCAGGCCGGTGCCGACGGGATCGGCTTCTGGCCGGGCGGCGATGCGGACGGGTTCGACGCGAGCGCGTGGGCGACCGATGCAGGGCCGGCGCGCGGCGGGCGCGATGGCGCTGGGGCCGGCGTGTCGCCGCTCGACCCCGTCCCGTTGAGCGCACGCAAGATCACGCTCGGGCAGCGCACCGGTGAAGCGGGGCGCGCGTGCGCGGGAGCGCGCGACGATGGCGTTGACGGTATCGGCTTCGACGACAACGGCGCGGACGACGGCTGCGCGCCGGCCGCGCCGCGCGAGGCAACGGCGGATGACGCATCGGCTGGCGGCGTGGTCCACGCCGGCCGGATGCCGTACGAACTGCATCCGGTCGATCCGTCGCGGCTGCCCGATCTGCCGGCCGCGCAGGCGCCGCCGTTGCTCGAGCAGCTGATGGGCGACGACCGCAACATGGTCGGCCTTGGCTGGCACTTCGTCGGGACGACCGGCCGGTCGACGCCCGTGACGACGCATACCGACGCGCTCGGGCTGAACAGCTTCCAGAACGCCGGGTCGAGCCTGTCGCTCAGCAATACGAACACGCTGGCGTTCACGTTCACCCACTTTTTATCGGAGCACTGGGCGGCCGAACTCGGCGCGGGCATTCCGCCGGTGCTGACGCTGCGCGGGCACGGCAGCATCGCGCTGCCGCTCGAGCGCATCTTTGCCGGCGTCCAGGGGCGTTTTCCGCTGATCGACCTTGCGAACACGCAAAGCAATCCGCTCGCGACCACGCGCGCGTGGCTCGGGTCCGTCGTGTTCAAGTACTACCTCGGCGAGCGCGACGATCGCTTCCGGCCGTTCGCGGGCATCGGCGTCAGCTACACGCGCTTCACGAACACGAACCTGAACCCCGTGTTCCAGCGCAAGCTCGCGTCGCTCGGCGGGCTGCTCGCGGCAGGCGCGGACATCGGCAGCCTGCAGTCGCTGTTGCTCGACCCGGCGATGTTCCAGCGGATCTGGGATGCCGGCGGCGACCTGCTGCTGTCGGGGCGGACCAATGTATCGGCGAAGGTGAAGAGCGTGTGGGAGCCGGTGTTCACCGTCGGCGCGAGCTACCAGATCACGCGCCGGCTCTGGATCACGGGGATGGTCACCTATATCCCGCTGCGGACGAAGATCACGCTCGACATCAGCCAGCCGAACCGGACGCTTGCATCGAACACCTTCGATATTTCGGCCAATCCGGTGCTGGCCAGCGTGCTGCTGAACTTCCGCTTCTGACGGTCCCGGCGGCCGGTTTTCATCAATTTGACGCGCGACGCTGGGATAATGGCGAAGTTTGGCCGCGTCAATGATGGAAGGAGGCCCCATGGGCGACAAAGATACCCGCACCGAGACCGACAACCTTGCCGATTCGAGCTCGATGGAAGCGCGTCAGCGCCGCTTCGAGGAAGATCTCGTCGACGCATACGACGAAGAACTCGAAATGGAGCTCGACGACCGTCGCTTCGACGACGGCGACGACTTGCTGTTTTCGCAGGCGCGTCGCGAGGCACGCAAGCAGTATTTCCGCGAGCTGTTCCGGCTGCAGGGCGAACTCGTGAAACTGCAGGACTGGGTCGTGAGCACCGGGCACCGGCTCGTCGTCATTTTCGAAGGGCGCGACGCGGCCGGCAAGGGTGGCGTGATCAAGCGGATCACGCAGCGCCTGAATCCGCGCGTGTGCCGTGTCGCCGCGCTGCCCGCGCCGAACAACCGCGAGCGCACGCAATGGTACTTCCAGCGCTACGTCGCGCATCTGCCGGCCGGCGGCGAGATCGTGCTGTTCGACCGCAGCTGGTACAACCGCGCGGGCGTCGAGCGCGTGATGAATTTCTGTACCGACGACGAGTACGAGGAGTTCTTCCGGTCGGTACCCGAGTTCGAGAAGATGCTCGTGCGCAGCGGCATCCAGATCGTCAAGTACTGGTTCTCGATCACCGATCACGAGCAGGAAGTGCGTTTCCAGGCGCGGATCCAGGATCCGCTGAAGCAGTGGAAGCTGAGCCCGATGGACCTCGAAAGCCGGCGCCGCTGGGAGGCTTATACGGCCGCGAAGGAGGAGATGCTGCAGCGCACGCATATTCCCGAGGCGCCGTGGTGGGTCGTGCAGGCCGTCGACAAGAAGCGCGCGCGGCTGAACTGCATCCACCATCTGCTGGGCCAGGTGCCGTATCACGAGGTGCCGCACCCGTCGATCGACCTGCCGCCGCGCGAGCATCACGAGGACTACATCCGCCGGCCGACGCCGGACGACATGATCGTGCCGGATACTTACTGACGCAGGAATGCGCCTGGCAGCGTCAGGCAAAGCGGGGAAGGCAGGTGCCTTGCCCGCGCGTCACAGGTCCGGAAACCCCGAGCGCCCCTGGGTCAGGTCGAACAATTCGGCCCTCGCATCGGCCTCGGCGGTTTCCGGCAGCTTGATCACCAGTTTCACCGTCATGCCGTACGTGCTGTCCACCAGTTCGTATCCGGCCTGTTCGATCCAGCGGCGCACGCGCGCCTCCTCCGGGTAGCCGATCTCGATCGCGAGCCGCGTCTGGCGAATGCGCTCGATGCGCTCGGCATCGAGCAGCGCCGAGGCGATCGCATCCGTATAGGCGCGCACCAGTCCGCCCGCGCCGAGCTTCACCCCGCCGTAGTAACGCACGACCGCGCCGAGCACGCCGTCGAGATCGTGATGGCGCAGCACTTCGAGAATGGGCCGGCCGGCCGTGCCCGACGGCTCGCCGTCGTCCGACATGCCCGACTGGCCGCCGGCCAGCAGCGCCCAGCACACATGGGTGGCCGTCGGATGCGCGTCGCGCAGGCGTTGCAGCGCCTGCATCGCGGCATCGCGGTCGTCGACCGGGATCGCGAGCCCGATGAAGCGGCTCTTGCGGATCTCGAGTTCGCGGATATAGGTGGTGGCGAGCGTGTAACTCATGCGCCGCGAGCAACAGGTAAGGAAGTCAAGGTGATGATGGCCTGGCGATGCTGGGATATCGGCCCGCACGTGGATGGCACCTGCACGCGCGGACGGGACGAAACGGGAATTTTACCGTGGTGCGCATCGAAGCATTTCGATGCGGTCGAAACCCGGCTCGGGCGATGTGCCGGATACGAAGACGCAGACGAAGATGGCCACCGTGCGCGAGCATGCCGCCCGTCGAACGACCGTGGGCTCCCGAGGTCGATCGCGTGGATAGCTGAAGGGCGGCCCCGCGCTCGTTGAACCGGTCGCGCAGCGGGCGCATGGTTTTCCCCGTGAGAGGTTCGGAACGCACCCGTGCGTGCGACGTCAACGTACCCCGATCGACGACCGCAGCGCCGCGCCGAGCGTGCGCAGTGCCTGCCGGGCGCGCGCGTCGGTCAGGCTGGAATGGAGCACCACGTCGCGCGCCGGCAACGGCGGCAGCCCGTATCGCGTTCCGACGTCGACCGTGCCGGCGGGCGCCACGCGATGCCCGAGCGCCGCGACGGCCAGCCCCGCGGATACCGCCGCGCCGATCGTCGCGATACCGCCGCCGACGAACACCTCGGTCCACGGAACACCGGCCTCGTCCAGTGCGCCAACGGCCATGCGCCGCACGCTGCAAGGTTCGGCCTGCGTGGCCAGCCGCAGCGGTTGCGGCGGATGGTACTCGAAATCGGCTGCGGCCATCCAGCCGAACGATTCCGACAGGATGGTCTCGCCGTCGAGCCGCCGGCTGTCGTGCTGCAGCGCGACGGCCGCGTCGAGCTGGCCGCGGTCGAATGCATCGAGCACGTCGCGCGACGCCGCGACGCGGATCTCCAGCACGAGTGTCGGCTCCGCTTCGCTCATGCGTCGCAGCAGCATCGGCAGATCGGCGCCGACGACATGGTGGCTGACGCCGATCACCAGCCGCCGCTGGCCCGTGCCGAACGCGCCGATTGCGCCGTGGTGCGCGGCCACCAGCTCGCGCGCCGGCTCGAGGAACGCGGTGCCGTCGGCCGACAGGCGGACCTGCCGCGGCGTGCGCTCCAGCAGGCGGCGGCCGAGCCCCTCTTCGAGCCGCTTGATCTTCAGGCTCACGGCCGATTGCGTCGTGTCCATCGCTTCCGCGGCTCGCGTGAAGCTCTTGAGGTCGGCGGTCAGCACGAACGCTTGCACGGCTTCGATGTCGAGCGTTTTCATCGCGCACTCATCCATTTAAGAATCGAATCATTGAAATATGATGCCATCGTCTTTTCAAATGATTCAAGGTCTTCTACGCTGTTCGCACGTTTTCCTGAATGTCACCCGTTGCTTTCGCCAGGAGTCGACCATGCTGACCGCGTACTACGTGCACCGCCTGCCGGCGGACTACGACCTCGACATCATCCGCAACCGCGTGCGCGAACGCGGCGCGCTCTGGGACGACACGCCCGATCTGCTGTTCAAGGGGTTCCTGCTGCGCGAGGCCGGCCGTTACGGCGCGACGGAAAACGGCTATGCGTCTTTTTATCTGTGGCGTAACGAACAGGCGTTCGCGCGGTTCGTGACGGCCGGCCGCTATCGGGTCGTGACGGACAGCTTCGGGCGCGCGCCGATCGAAACCCAGGTCGTGCTCGAGGCTCGCAAGGGCCGTGCGTCGACGGGACGCTTCGCGCGTTTGGAAACCCTCGATATTCCGCCGGATGCCGACCTCGACGCGACGCTTGCAGGAGAGATCGCGCGCAATCGCGAAACGGCGGCACGGCAGGGCGTGGTGGCCGCTGTCGTCAGTCTCGACCCGCTGCGCTGGCGACTGACGCGGGCCGTCGTCACGGAGCACGAACCGGACGAGGGTGGCACGGGTACGGTGTATCAGGTCCTGCACCTGGCGCGGCCGTTGCTCGATACGCTGGAAGCGGGTGGTGCGTGATGGCCGGCATCGGGTCGCGATTGCCGGCCGGCCTGGTGGTTGCCGCGCATCTGGCCGGCGTGGCCGCGGCGATCGTCGCGATGGCCGCGCTCGCGGCGGTGCTGGCGCTGCTGCTCCGGTAACGCCGCTCGAACGATCGGCAAAGACGGGGAGCCGGGCACGCGGCTCCCCGCGGGTTCACCGGCGATCAGTTGCCTTGAAGCCGGATATCGCGCGACGACGCACCGACATACACCGTCCCGCCCGAGACGACCCGCCAGCCGTTACGCGACGTGTCCCACACGCTTTGCATCCGCGGCGACACGGTCACGCGCACGCGCCGCGCTTCGCCCGGATTCAGCCGGATCTTCTCCCAGCCGACCAGCCGTTTCGGCGGCTCGTCCTTGTACGGCACGCCGAGATAGACCTGCGGCGTTTCCGCGCCGGCGACACGCCCGTCGTTGCGCACCGTGAATGCGACGCTCAGCGAGCCGTCCCATTGTCTCGACACCGACAGTCCCGAGTACGCGAAGTGCGTATAGGACAGCCCGTAGCCGAACTCGAACATCGGCTTGATGTTGCGCGCGTCGTACCAGCGATAGCCCATGTTCAGCTTTTCCGCGTAGACGGGATCGTTGTCGAACGCGCCGTTTTGCCCCCAGGTCGGCGAGTCCTGATCGCGCGCCGGGAACGTGACGGGCAGCTTGCCGGACGGATTCACCGCGCCGAACAGCACGTTCGCGATCGCCTTGCCGCCGGCTTCGCCCGGATACCACGCCTCGACGATCGCCGATACGTTGTCCTTCCAAGGCATCAGCACCGGATTGCCGCTCTGGACGACGACGATCGTGTGCGGATTCGCACGCGCGACGGCTTCGACGAGCGCATCCTGGTTCGACGGATTCGCGAGGCTCAGGCTCTGCAGGTCGCCGAAATCCTCGCCGGCCGGTTGCGCGACCACGACGATCGCGACGTCCGAGCGGCCCGCGAGCGCCGCGGCCTGGTCGATCTCCTGCTGCGTGTACGCGCGGAACGGCGACTGCTGATCGCTGTTGCCCGCGTACGTGACCTGCGCGGCCGGCGCGAGCGCGCGAATGGCCGCGACGATCGGCACGTCGACCTTCAGCCACGGATTGCGCCACCAGCTGCAGCCCGTCGACGACCCGAACGTCAGGCCGCCGCAGCCCGCGAACGAACCCGAAACCGGATCGCGCGTGTTGCCGGAGCCGCCGCCGGACAGCACGGCCGCATCCGCGTGGCCGCCGATCACGGCGATACGCGACAGCGCCGCCGCGGCCAGCGGCAACTGGTTGCCGTCGTTCTTCAGCAGCACGATCGACTGCTCGGCGGCTGCCTGCGCGAACCGGTTCGCGGCCGCGAAATCGATCGTGCCGCCGCCCTTGGCCGGATCGTCCATCACGCCGACGCGGATCATCACGGCGAGCTTGCGGCGCACCATGTCGTCGAGGCGCGCGGTCGACACCGAGCCGTTCGCGATCGCCTGCTTGACGGCCGCCGGGGTGAGGTAGACGGTCGGCCCGACGTCTTCTTCCTCGTCGAGCCCGGCGTTGATCGCGGCCGCGGTGCTGTGCGCGGCGCCCCAGTCGGACTGCACCTGGCCCTGGAAGCCCCATTCGTTCTTCAGCACGTCGTTCAGCAGGTGAGGGTTTTCGCACGCATACGTGCCGTTCAGGCGGTTGTAGCTGCACATCACGCTGCCGGGGCGGCCGCGCTTCGCGGCGATCTCGAACGGCAGCAGGTAAAGCTCGCGCAGCGTGCGTTCGTCGATCTGCGTGTTGCCGCCCATCCGGCCGTGCTCCTGTTCGTTGCCGGCGTAGTGCTTGATCGTCGCGATGACCTTCTGCCGCTGCGTGGCGAGCGTGCGTTCGGCGAGCAGGTCGCCGGCAAGCAGCGGATCTTCGCCGAGATACTCGAACAGGCGGCCGCCGCGCGGCTCGCGCGCGAGATTGGTGCCGCCCGCGAGGCCCATGCCGAATCCTTGCGCGCGCAACTGGATCGCGACCTGCTTGCCATAGTCGTACGACAGCCGGCGATCCCAGCTCGCGGCGACGGCGATCGTCGCCGGGAACGTGGTGCTGGCCTGCGAGGTGCTGCCGGAGCCCGTCGCCGAATCCACCATGTTGAGATCGGGAATGCCGAGCCGAGGCACACCCTGGATGTAGCCGGCACCGCCGCCCGGCACCTTGGACATTTCGTATTGCGAATGAATGAACTGGAGCTTCTCGTCGAGCGTCATCTTGCGCACGAGCAGGTCGGCGCGCCGCTGCGCGGCGGCTGACGCGAATGCGTCGGTCGCGTCGCCCTGCGAATTGAAATCGGCGTTGCCGGCGTAGGCGGTGGTGCAGAGGGTCGCTGCCAGCACGACGGCCGGCCAGAGGGTGTCCCGCATGTTGCTCTCCATGATCGTATTGCCGGTTGTTCGAATGATGTCTGGAGCTGCGCACGTCCGATGGATTCGCACCGGACGTATTCGGCTGGCGATGCAGGGTGGTTGCGCGTCGGCATGCCAGGCCGGGCGGGGAATCGTTACGGCCGCTTGGGCCCGATCGAACATCGAGGACGGCGACGCGGACCGTCCGACACTGCCGAATCGGATGTAGCGATTCTCTGCAGCGACCAATCGTACGAATGTAGTTTGACTACAGCATCGGTGTTTGTACCGATACGTACGATCTTTTTTCGACGCGGTGGAGCGGTGGGAGGAAAAGGCGGTCAACGTTCCCGATGGGGATCGGATGGCGGGGTAAGAAGTACCTGGATACAGGTGTTTTCATGCGGCAATGCAGCGGTGCAGGAGACCCGTCTCGTTGCGCGTGCATCGAATTGACTCCAGCCGTCGCTAGCGGGCCGCGGTTCGCGGTTCGGTCGTCGGGCGAACGCGCGCGAGCGGATTCGCGATATAGCGAATCGCGCGGTCGCTGAGCGTCGACGATGGCAGCAGGCACGCGAGAGACAGGCCGGTGACGGCCAGTTTCTTGAACGGCCGCCAGAACGGATTGCGCAGCACGGTATGCCAGTAGCGTCCCGAATCGGACAGGAACCAGCGCCAGCGGCGCGCGAGCGGCGCGCGGTACAGCGTGCTCGCGAAGTGCGCCTTTTCGATCGAGAAGTCGAACGGTTCGCCCGGCAGCGCTTCGTGAAGCCGCGAGCCGGCAATGGCACGCAGCGTCGACCATCGGCGCGCCGCCTTCAACGCACCCGTGGCCGCATCTTCCGCATTGGCAAATGCAAGATCGGCCGTGTCGCGGTTGACTTCGCTATCGGCAGGGGTAGCCGGCCGATGAACACGATAGCCGCCGAGCGTCGCGTCGATCATGTGAATGGCACCGAGCAGTGCGATCCCGTAGATCGCATAGAAATCGGCGCCGTGCAGGTTGTCGGGCGTGACGGGTACCGGGAAGATGCGCCTGAGCGCGTCGCTCCGGTATGCGTTACCCGACGCAGGCGGCGACGGATAAAGCCAGCCCGCGCGCAGCAGGCGGCCGCAATCGGTGGCCACGCCCGACTGTGGGACCGTGACGCCCGTCGCGATGCCTTCTCGCGTCATCACGTCGAGCCGGAAATGCACCTTCACGAAGTCGCCGGAGGCGAACGCGGCCAGCACGCGGGCGGCCGCGTCGCGGTAGAGCAGGTCGTCCGCGTCGAGCAGCAGCACGTAAGGGGTCAGGACATGCTCCAGCGCGCGGTTGTAGGCGGCGACCTGGCCGCAATTCTCCTGGAAGACTGCCACGATGCGATCCCCGTACGAGCGGATGATGTCGCGGGAGTCGTCGGTCGAACCGTCGTCGACCACGAGGACGCGGATGTCGTTGGCGGTCTGGGCAAGCGCGGAGTCGATCGCGGCACGCAGATAGACGCCGTGGTTGTAGTTGCAGATTGCAATGGTCAGGTCTGCCATGAGCGGCTCCCGCGTGAATTCGGTTCAGGCATTTCGGCGCGGGGAACGGGTGCCACGCCATCGTGCGGCCGCGTGCTAGCGGCGCGCAATGGAACTGCCGGGCAGCGGAATGCCGGCACGATAGACGACGGCCGCGAGCGCGGCGGCGACTGCGGCCTCCGCGAGCAGAACGGCGGCCGCGGCACCCAGTTCCGCAAAGTACTTCGCGAGGACGGGAAGCAGCACGATGTTCAGGATGCCGGACGACATCAGGATACGCGTGAATGCCGTCTTCATGCCGAGTGGCAGCATGGTCTGCACGCCGAACAGGTCGGTCATGCCGGCCATGAACGGGATGAATGCCATCCAGCGCAGTACGTGAACCGTCGGCTCGTACGACGGGCCATACAGGATACGCACGGCCAGCGGCGCCCCGAAGAAAATCACGAGCGAGATGCCGAGCACCATCACGACCTGTACGACGAACAGTTTGCGCAGGAACGAGAACGCGTCGTTGCGCGCATGCCGCATCAGGTAGTTGATGCGCGGATAGGTGGCGGCCTTCAGCGGCTGGAGCAGGCTGAGCGCCGCGCGGATCAGCTTGTCGCCGGCCGCGAAGTAGCCGGCCGCGACGTTGCCCGACACGAAGCCGAGCAACACGGTGTTGGTCGACGCATAGAACGCAATCGACGTCGACGCGAGAAACACTTGCCAGCCGCCTTTCAGCGATTCGGCGATGTCGGCCACGCCGACGCGGACGAAGTCGATTTCGCGATGAAAGTACAGGTAGACGGCCAGCGCGATCGCCGATAGCACCGGCACAGCGGCGTTGACGATCATCGCGCGATCGATGTCCGCCGGGCTGTGTACGAGCGCGAACATCGCGGGCAGGCTCAACACCCGGCCGACGAACAGGATCACGCTGAGTGCGCGCAGCTTCTCCATGCCCTGGAAATACCAGCCGGGCGTGAATGCGACGCCGGCCACCATGCCGAAGCCGATCAGCAGCAGGTCGCGGTCATCGCCGAAGCGCCCGATCAGCAGGGTCAGCAGCACCAGCACGACGAAGCAGATGGCCGCGATTCCGATCTGCGCATACAGCGTCGCCCAGAAGATGCGTGAGCGCTCGGCGCGGTCGTCGCGTGCGAGTGCTATGCGCGGCGTGGCGGTCAGGTCGAAGCTGTAGCTCGTGCAGTTGGTGAGATACGCGATCACCGCCAGCGAGAACGCGAGCTGGCCATAGCCTTCCGGGCCCAGTGCGTGCGTCAGCAGCGGCGCGATCAGCAGCGGCACCGCATACATCGAAATCTGCAGCGTCAGCAGCAGCAGGAAGTTCTTCTTGAGGTTTGACATTCGCTCGGTCGGCGCCGTTGGGTATCGCATGGCGGCGGGTTGCGTGCAGCCGTACGGATGCGCGGCCGGTCGGCGCTGACCCGGCTGCGAGGATTCGCGAACCGTTCCGGTGCCGGTTTCGACCGGCGATGCCGGCACGGCCACATCGGATGGTGGCCATGATACGGGGCGAGCAACGCGGCATTGTTCGCGAGCCTACCGTTCGCGGATTCCGTTCGCATGACGGAACGAATCGCTAAAGGGGCACGGCGTTGCGTCGTGTCGGTGATGAATGCATTTGTAAGCTGGCGCACCGAAGCCCGATCGGGCCCAATGATCTAATCACACGCATGGAACACGGCAAGCGGGCCGCGCAGGGGCGCGGCGGATGACTGCGGCCGGTTCCTGCCAGCACCGGCCAGCGGCCGGAGTCGCGACATCGTGTATTCCGGTGTCGCCGCTGGCACGGTTGTGCACGGAATAACAAATACTGCTCCGAGGAGTACCGAGTGAAGCCGATAACGTTCGGCAGCTGCGTTGGGTGGCTGCACGAAGGACAGACGGCGCAGGGCGTGATCCTGTGCGAATCGCTGGGCCACGAAGCTGCATGGACGCACAAGCTCATGCGGGCCGTCGCGGAGCGTCTCGCCCGTGCGGGCGTGACGGTGTTGCGGTTCAACTATCCATGCGCCGGCGATTCGCCCGGCGACGACCTCGATGCCGGGCGGCATGCCGCCAGCATCGACAGCATTCATCGTGCGATCGACCTGTTGCGGGACGAAGCCGGCGTGACCACCGTGACGCTCGTCGGCATTCGGGCGGGCGCGCTGTTCGCGATGCTGGCCGCTGCAGGTCGGTGCACGTTGCCGCGCGTCGATGCGGTGGTCGCGCTGTCGCCGGTCGTGCGCGGCCGTGCGTACCTGCGCGAGCTGTCGTTCGTGCATCGTCAGTGGCTCGATACGATGCCGCCTGCGACCCGCGCCGCGCATCGCGACGAACCGTGCATGAACGTGCTCGGACATCGCTTCCCGGCCGAATTTGTCGATGCGCTGAAGGCCGTCGATCTGTGCGACGTCGTGCGCGATGCGCTGGCGCTGCCCGGCGCGATGCTGCTGATCCAGCCGGAGCAGGGCGACGGACCGGCGTTGCGCGACGCACTGCTGGCGCGCGGCGTGAACGTGACGTGCGAACCGTTCCGTGAATGGCCGACGACGATGCTGGACGGCACGCGCTCGCACCTGCCACACGCGGCGATCGACACGGTGGTGAACTGGGTCGTCGCGCGTGCTCCGGGCCGGGGCGTCGCTGCCGGCGTTCCGCTACGCGCCGCCCACGCATGGAGTGGTGAGTCGGCCGTTGCGCTCGACATGGGCGACATGACGGAGCAAGTCGTCGCGGTCGGCCCGGGCCGGCTGGTTGGCGTGCTGTGCCGCCCGGCCGACATGCCGCCTGCCACGCCGGTCGGTCCGGCGCTCGTGATCGCGAACACGTCGACGAATCCACGCAGTGGCGAAGGGCGCTTTGGCGTGCGACTGGCCCGCACGCTGGCGCGGGCCGGCGTGACGACGTTGCGGATCGACGTGAATGGTGTCGGCGACAGCGGGCCCGATGCACCGGACGACCAGTCGGGCGTCGTGTATTCGCCGCAGGCGATCGACGACGTCGCGGCAGCGGCGGACTGGTTGCGCGCGCTCGGTCATCCGGACGTCGTCGCGGCCGGCATCTGTTCGGGCGCCTATGCGGCGTTGCATGCGGCAGTGAAAACGGTATCGCTCGGCGGCGTGATCGCGATCAACCTCGCGCGTTTCGTGTGGCCGGCCGGGCTCACGCTCGAAGCGGCGCAGAAGCAGCGGATCAACTCGGTGCGCGGCTACTGGCTGTCGGTGCGTGACTGGCGGCGCTGGAAGCGGCTCGTCCTCGAACGGCGCGACGTGCGCCCGATCCTGCGCGCGGTGGCCGCCAACGTTATCGCGCGCGTCAGCGTGCCCGTGAAGACGGCGGCCGCGCGCGTCGGCTGGAAGCCGCGCGCCGGTACGCCGCGCGGCGTGATGCGCGAACTTGCGCAACGCAACGTCCGGACGATGCTCGTCTACGGTGCACTCGATCCCGGTATCGACGACGTCCGGCGTCACTTCGGCGCGGTCGAACATGCGTTTCGGCGCTCGCGCCACGTGCGCCTGCACCTGATGCCGCAGGTCGACCACGCCTTGTATGGCATTGCGGGAACCGCCGCCGTGATCGATCTCTGCACGCAGGCGTTGAGCGGCGACTGGGGCTGGATGGTAGTACGCGACGCCAATCCGTCGGCACCCGACACGGCCGATCGACCTTATGCGAACGTGTCGGTCAGAAGTTCCTGATGCGCGTCGCGCGACGCTGGGCGGTTAGCGGGGTGCGATCCTCGTTCGTATGAAGATCGGCTTTCGGTGGGCTTGATCACAGACGTGCCTGTCGCGCTGGTGTCCAATCCCGTATCGGCGCCCGAGCCATTGCGTCGGCGCGCGACGGGGCGGCTTCAGTTCGTGTCACCACGTTGCGTATAGGGCGAAGCGGTGTACGGCGATGCGTACAGCGTGCCGGTATCCCATGCGCCATCGCCGGGTGCGCTGGCCTCTTTCGGGCGGCCCGGCCGCTTCGGCGCGAGCGGCCGGCGCAGCGCCCCGCGGGCACGCGATTCCGGCTCCGCGTCGGCGTGGATGCCGGGAAGCGCAAGGCCGGGCGCAGCGGAATCGGAATTCGGCGTCGCGGAGCTGACCGTCGCCGTCTGGGCGGAACGTTGCCGGGGGATCGGCAGGGCCGGCAAGACTGCCCTCGGCGAGATGAAGGTCGACGTATCGGCCGGGTCGGGGTGCAACGATTGGGCATCGGCGGCGCAGGCGATGCCGGCCGACAGGATGCAGATGAGCGACGAAAGCGATAAAGAGCAGTTCATGACGAATCGTACGGAAGACGTGCGGTGACGAGGGGCGCGCGGCACCGCAATGCGAGCCGCGCAGGCAAGCGTAATGCCGGAACCTGTCGCATTCGGCGGGTTACCGCACAGTTTCGGAAGGACACCATGTCAACGACGACGCAAAGGCAATCGACATACGCGATGCGGCAGTCACGCACGCGCTGGCTGTCGCACGTGGCGCTGGCGGCGACCGTGTGCACGCTGAGCGCGTGTGCGCTTTCACCGGGCATGACGTATCACCCGCCGGCCGAACGCGACGCGAACGCGCGCGTGAGCGCCGACGCATCGGGCGCGGGCGGCCTCGACGGCGTGCAGAACGTGTCGAGCGAAGACCTGATCGAGATCACACCGGCATTCGTCGAGCAGCAGCATGCGGCACAGCAGGCGAACGTCGACGCCGAAATCCGCCAGTTGTTCGGTACGCCGAAGCCCTACGTGATTGGCCCCGGCGACGTGCTGAACATCGTCGTGTGGGATCACCCCGAACTGAACCTGCCGACGACCCAGACGACGGGCGGCGGCGATGGTGTGGGCGCGAGTTCGGTCGCGACCGGCTACACGGTGGACGCAAGCGGCAGCGTGCAATTCGCGTATGCCGGCCTCGTGCACGTGGCGGGGCTGACCGAGGCGCAAGCGCGCGCGGTGCTGACCAAGCGGCTCGGCGAGTACGTGCGCAATCCGCAGATCGCGGTGCGCGTTCAGGCGTATCGCAGCAAGCGCGTCTATCTCGACGGCGAAGTACGCACTCCGGGGCTGCAGATCGTCAACGACATGCCGATGACGCTGCCCGAGGCAATCGACCGCGCAGGCGGATTTACCGCGACGGCCGACCGCTCGCAGGTATCAGTGACGCGCGGCGACAAGACCGTGATGGTGAGCCTTCCGGCGATGCTGGCCGCAGGCATCAACCCGACGAACATCCTGCTGCGGGACGGTGATCTCGTGCGCGTGCGCGCGGCGAGCGACAGCAAGGTGTTCGTGCTAGGCGAAGTGTCGCGTCCGGCGACGCTGACGCTGACCGATGGCCGGATGAGCCTTGGCGAAGCGCTCGGCGACACGGGCGGCGTCAGCCAGTACACCGCGGATGCGCGGCAGGTGTTCGTGGTGCGGCGCGGGCCCGGCAACCGGCCGCAGGTCTATCACCTCGACGGACGCTCGCCGGCGTCGTTCGCGCTGGCCGACCGGTTCCCGCTCGAGCGCCGCGATGTGGTGTTCGTCGACGCGTCGTCGCTGGTGCGCTGGAGCCGCGTCGTCAACTTGCTGATTCCGTCGTCTGCGCAGGGTGCGCTGACGGCCAAGGCCATTTCGCCGTGAACCTCGTGACGGATCGCATAATCGCGATGCGTCGCGTCTACGGGACCGATCCTGTATGAACGCTCAGACTCTCCCCGACCCGCACGACGGACCCACGTTGCGGCCGTCCTATCCGTACCGCCGCTACTGGGCCATGCTCCATGGTGGGCGGCGGCTGATTCTGTGCACGGCGCTCGCCGGTGCGCTGGCCGGGACCCTCTATGCGCTCTGCGCGCGCCCGGTCTACCGGACCGACATCCTGTTTCAGGTCGAGCAGAGCCCGACCGAGTCGAAAACGAACTCGCCGCCCGGCGATCCGTCTTCGGTGTTCGACCTGAAAACCGATGCATCGACCGAGATCGAGGTGCTGAAATCGCGAGCGGTGATGGCGCGTGCGGTCGACGATACCAATCTGGCCATCGATGCGCGGCCGCATTACCTGCCGGTCATCGGCTGGCGGCTGGTGAACGCGGCCGACGGGCTGTCGTCGCCGCTGCCCGGCGGTTACGTGTATGGCACGGAGCGCATCGACGTCCCGACCTTCGACGTGCCGAAGCGTTTCGTCGGTAAGCGTTTCGCACTCGTTGTCGGCAACGGCGGCACCTATACGCTGCAGCGCACGGGGTGGCTCGGCAGGAGCGGGCCCGTCTGGCAGGGCAGGATCGGCCAACCACTGCACGTCGAAACACCGCAGGGGCCGCTCGACGTGTTCGTGCGCGAAGTCGCGGGCGAGCCGGGCGCACGCTTCGACTTGACGCGCTACGGCGACGAAGAGGCGACCGCGTGGCTGCAGAAGAACGCACTGATCTCGGAGCGCGGCAAGCAGTCGAACATGATCGGCGTGACGCTCGACGGCCCCGATCCCGTGCACGACAGCCGCGTGCTCAATGCGGTCGGCGACGCGTATCTGGCGCAGAACACGCAGCGCAAGTCCGAAGCGGCCGACAAGCTGATCCGCTTCATGGATGCACAGCTGCCGCAACTGAAGGCGCAACTCGAAAAGGCCGAAAGCCGCTTCAACGCGTTTCGCGCATCGCACGGCACAGTCAATACGAGCGATGAAGGGCTCGCGTTGCGTCAGCAGTCGGTCGACATCGAGACGCGCGTGCAGACGCTGCAGCAGCGCCGCGAGGAATTGCTGACGCGGTTCATGCCCAAGCATCCGGCCGTCGTGGCCGTCGATGCGCAGCTCGCCGATGCGCAACACTCGCTCGACACGGTGCGCAAGCAGATCCAGCAACTGCCGACCGTCGAGCAGGGCGTGCTGCAGCTGCAGCGTGACGTGGCCGTCGATACCGCGCTCTATACGAACCTGCTCAACACGCGTCAGCAGATGATCCTCGCGCGGGCTAGCAAGACCGGAACGGTGCGCATCGTCGATGCGGCAAGGATCGCCGAGACGCCCACCGGGCCGCATCGCGGGATGGCCGTGATCGCGTCGTTGCTTCTCGGCCTGCTGGCGGGCGCCGCGATCGTGATCGTGCGACAGCGCGTTGCCGGCACGATCGGTGATGCCGAGGAAATCGAATGGTCGACGGGCCTGACGGTGTTCGCGGCGGTGCCACACAGCCCGCCGTCTGGACAGAACCCGCCGCCGTCGAAGGCCGCGCGGCGGCGCAACGGGCGCCAGCCGTCACTGCCGACGGCACCGGAGGGCGCGGCCCTCGAAAGCCTGCGCAATTTCCGCACGGCGCTGCAACTGGCGATGCCCGACGCGCCGAATCGCATCGTGCTGATCTCAGGGCCGACGACGGGCGTCGGCAAGTCGTTCGTCGCGGCGAATCTCGCGTCGCTGGCGGGCGCCGCGAAACGGCGCGTGCTGTTGATCGACGCGGATCTGCGGAAGGGTTCACTGCACGAGCAGTTCCGCTTCAGTCGTGCGCCGGGCCTGTCGGATGTCGTGGGCGGCACGCACGGGTTCGACCAGGCGCTCAAGCGCGACGCGATGCCCGGTCTCGATTTCATGCCGATGGGCAACGTCGTGCCCGACCCGGGTGAATTGCTGCTCCAGCCCGCGTTCACCGAACTGATCGAGCGCGCCGCGTCACATTACGACATGGTCGTGATCGACGGTCCGCCGCTGCTGCCGGTGGCCGACGCGCTGGTACTTGGGCGCCTGGCTGGAACCGTGTTTCTCGTCGCGCGCAGCGGCGTGACGACGCTGACGGAACTCGACGAAAGCGCGCGACGGCTCGAGCACGCGCAAATCGCCGTACGCGGCGTGATCCTGAACGACTTCAAGGGCTCGCCGGGGCGGTACGACTACGGTTACACGCATGAGAACACTCATCAGGCCGCATCCGGCTACGCAGGCGTAATGGGCGCGCGCGGCCCGGCCCGCTGAGCGGCGGATGCGTGGCGTCGCCCGGCGAGGCGCATGTGCGTGAAGCAATGGAACGGACATCATGAACAAACGAGTGGCGGCCGGCTCGCGAGCGCGACTGCAGCGGCCGGCGAGGCGCGGCGGAGCGGCGCACACCGGCCGCGCGGCCGGTTACGCAGGTTACTGGTGGGAGGATCCGGCACGGCTCGTGCTGCTCTTCATCCTGCCGTTGTACGGGCTGCTTTCGATGAGCCTGCTCGGCGATCAGAAGTCGATCGCGCGCATCTATTTCGACGGGTATTCCGCGTTTGCGGGCGGCCTGTTCCTGCTGGTGCTGACAGCGGCCGCGTGGTTCGCGACGACCGATGCGCAGGTCCGGAAGGGGCCAGGCGACAGAGCGGCCGAGCTGTCGCCGCACGTGCTCGATTTCGTGTTCGCGCTCGCGCTGTTCGGCTATCTCGTGATGATGAGCGGCGTGCTTGCACATCCGGCCGTGCTGCTGTCGTTCCTCACCGGCACGGCGAACACGTTCGAGCTGATCGAACTGAAAGGGCGCGTCACGGGCCTGAGTTCGTTCACGCAGGCTACGGCACCGTTCGTCGCGCTCTATTTCTACGTATTCAGGACGCCGGTCAAGGGCTTCAACCGCTACAAGGCGTACCTGGCCGTGCTGGTCGTACTGACGCTGTTGCGCAGTTTCATCTTCGCGGAGCGGCTCGCGATCATCGAGGTTGCGCTGCCGTTCGCGCTGATGGTCGTGCGGTTCCGGCTCGGCCGCAAGCGGCTGCGACTGCTGGCGCTTGGGCCGTACGCGGCGATCCCGCTGCTGCTCGGCCTGTTCATCGTGAACGAATACAACCGGTCGTGGGAAACCTACTACATCAACATCTACGACAACATCCTCGATTTCGCACTCGAACGCCTGGGCCTGTACTACTCGACGTCGCTGAACAACGGTGCCGGGATCCTCAACGTGCTCGGCTGGGGCAGCGGGCATCCGATGTTCACGTTCGACTGGCTGTTGCACTTTCCGCTGATCGGCGCGACGCTCCAGCCGTGGCTCGACTCGGGCGACAGTGTCGACCTGTTCCTGAACAGCTATGCCGATCCCGAGTTCAACAATCCATCCGGCATCTTCGTCCACTTCTACGAGTGGGGCTGGTTCGGGCTGTTGAACGCGGCGTTCGCCGGCTGGGTGTTCGGGCGCGGCTACGCGGGGTGGCGTCGCGGGAGCGGATTCTGGTGCTGCGCGCACGCGGTGCTGTACGTGTCTCTGATGGAAATACTGCGGATTCCAAACCTGTTCAGTGGCCGGGACTTCGTGCCGATCGTGCTGCTGGTCGTCGTGTTCCGATACTTCGTAAAGCGGCCGGAACGGACATCGTCCGTGGCCGTACGCGGCGCAGCGATCCGGCACACGCCCGACATCGGTTAACTGTCGTCCAGCCCACAGTATTCCGCGGCGAGCGTGCATAGAGTGGAGCTTCTCACGACCATTCGCCACGCGAGCGGGCCCGGACGGGGCCGCGGCATCGACCTTTACATGAATACGACTGCACGCGAAACCAGCCTGGATGTCGCCCGCGGCGCCGGCATCATTCTTGTCGTATACGGGCACGTCCTGCGCGGCGCCGTTTCGTCGGGGCTCGTGCCGGCCGGCGTGCCCGATACCGTGTTTGCGTGGATCGACTACGTGATCTACACGTTTCACATGCCACTGTTCTTCTTCCTGTCCGGGCTGCACGTCTGCCACTCGTTGCGTGGCGCGCCGAAACGGTTCATCGGATCGAAAGTGCGCACGATCGTCTATCCGTACCTGTTGTGGTCGGTCCTGCAAGGCGGCGTGCAGATTGCGATGGCGTCGCGTGGCACCAATCATCCGTTCACGTTCGGAGACCTGCTCTCGATCGGATGGCGGCCGTTCGCGCAGTTCTGGTTCCTGTACGCGCTGATGCTATGCATGATCGCCGCGTGGCTGTTTGCACGATGGGTGCCGGTGTTCCCCCAGGTGCCGATGGCGCCGCGCATCCGTGGTGCGCTCCTGGCAAGCGCGGTGCTCGGGCTCGCGATCGGAACGGTGACGCAATGGGGCATCGTGTCGACCGCGCTGATGAACTGGCCGTTCTTCGTGGCCGGCGTCGTCGCGTCGCGTGCGTTGCCGGGCTGGCTCGAACGCAACAGCCATCCTGCGATGTGCGGGCTGACGGCGGTCGCCTTTGTCGCGGCAGTCGCCTTCGCGCACGGCGTCGGAAGCGCGACGAGCATTTGGGCCGTTCCCGCCGCGTTCGCCGGCATCACGCTGATGCTGCAGCTTGCATACCGCCATGCAGCGTCGTCCGCGCGTGCCGGCTGGCTCGCGGCGATCGGTTACGCGTCGATGCCGATCTACCTGATGCATATCCTGGTGATGGCCGGCGTGCGCATCGTGCTGATGCGCGTCGGCGTCGGCAGTCTCGCGACGCACCTCGTGCTCGGTACGCTCGCCGGCGTGGCGGTGCCGATGATGGCTTATCTGATTGCGCTGCGCACTGGCACCGCGCGTATCGCCGGCTTTCCGGCGTGGCCTGGGCGCGGCGCGGCGGCGCGTCCGCAACCGGCATGACACGCGTGGGCTTGACTCACAAGACCGGGCGCCGATGCCGTTCCCGTCTTTGCTGTGTGATGCTTGGTATGTGGATGATCACCGGTCCCACCGTCACGGTCCACGCTGGGACGGCATTTCAAACCGAACAGACGTCGATCGGCTCGGCCGTGCCGGATGCCCGTGTCGCCCCGGCGCCCGACGGCGCCGATCAGGCCGACGCACTGCAACGCGCGCTGGATGCGCTGCAGCCGGGCCAGCGACTCGTGTTCGCGCCGGGGCGCTACATCGTTGACCGCTCGCTCGTCGTTCGGCAGGCGCAGGTCGTGCTGTCGGGCTACGGCGCGACGCTGATCGCGACCGTGCCGGACGACCAGACGATCGAGATGCGCGGCACCGGCACGACGATCGCCGGATTCAGGCTGGTGGGAACGGGTACGACGCGGATGGGCACGCCCGGGTCGACCAAGATCGAAGTGACGGGGCACGACGTGCAGGTGCTCGACAACGCGATCGACGGTGGTGGTGGCGGCATCTTCGTATTCGGCGGAACGGACGTCGCGATCGTCGGCAACGAGGTGCTGTCGACGCTGGCCGACGGCATCCACATCACGCATGGCGCGCGTAACGTGCTGGTCAAGGGCAACCTCGTGCGCGGCACCGGCGACGACATGATCGCCGTGGTGAGCTACCAGGGCGACGGCGTGCTCAGCCGCAACGTGCTGATCACCGGCAACTCGCTCGAAGGTAACGCGTGGGGGCGCGGCATCACGGTGGTCGGCGGTGCCGACGTGACGATCGAGAACAACGTCGTGCGCAACGTGCAGGTGAGCGCGGGCATTCTCGTCGCGCAGGAGGACAGCTTCCGGACTTACGGCGCGTCCGGCGTGCTGGTCGAGAACAACGAGATTTCGGATATCCAGACCGCGGCCGTGCGTACCGATCCGCGCCCGCTCACGCAGCAGGCCGCGATCGACGTCAGCACGTGGTCGGGCTCGGTGACGCGCGTGGCCGTGATCGGCAACCGCGTGTCGCGCGCACGGTTCGCCGGCATTCGCGTGTGGGGAAACGTATCGCAGTACCGGATCGCGGACAACCGCTTCTCCGCGATCGGCGGCATGCCCGTGCAGGTAGGCGGGGGCGGAGGCTGCCCCTCGGGTGGCGCGCAGGCCGGGTCGTGCGGGGCGCAGGTTGTGCAGCAAGCATTGGCCGACAAGGTCGGGGCGGACCCCTCGGCGTTGCCGCGCGTGCGTGAAGCGCTCAGGCAGGCGCGCCCGTCGCGGCGCGGCATCGATTGACGACTCGATGCACGCGCCGGCAGGCGCGGCCCGCGATTAGCGGACGACGTCTCCCTCCACCACTTGCACGTTCGACACCGCGTGCCGTTCCGGCAGCGTGTCGACGACGGGGCGCCCGTACTGGTCGTCGAAGCGCACGATGTCGTCCTCGCCGAGATAGTTGCCCGACTGCACCTCGATGATTTCCAGCGGAATCCGGCCGGGATTCTCGAGACGATGGACTTCGCCGACGGCGATGTACGTCGACTCGTTCTCGCTGAGCAGAAAGGTCTCGTTGCCGCGCGTCACCTTCGCGGTGCCGCGCACGACGATCCAGTGCTCGGCGCGGTGATAGTGCATCTGCAACGACAGCCGCTTGCCCGGTTCGACGACGATCCGCTTCACCTGGAACCGCTCGCCGAGATCGATCGAATCGTAGTGCCCCCACGGACGCTGCACCTTGCGGTGCTCGCTCGCCTGCGGGCGCCGGTCGCTCTTCAGGCGCGCGACGATGTTCTTCACGCGCTGCACGTCGTGCTTGTTCGCGACGAGCACCGCGTCGGGCGTTTCGATCACGACGACATCCTTCATCCCGACGCACGCGACGAGACGACCCTCGGAGCGCACGAGGCTGTCCTGCGTGTCCTCGAACACGATCGGGCCGCGGGCGACGTTGCCGTGATCGTCCTTCGGCATGATTTCCCAGATCGCATCCCACGTGCCGACGTCCGACCAGCCGGCCGAAAGCGGCACCACGATGCCCTCGATGCCGAGTTCGCTGTGGTCGGCGAGACGCTCCATGACCGCGTAGTCGATCGAGTCGGACGGGCAGGCGTCGAAGGCCGCCGCGTCGATCCGGAAGAACGGATCCTCGGCGACGCCCGCTCGCCATGCCGACTCGCAGGCCGTGTGGATCTCGGGCGCCAGCGCGCGAATCGCGTTGAGCCAGACCGAGGCGCGCGTGACGAAAATCCCGCTGTTCCACCAGTAGTCGCCCGATTGCAGGTAGCGCTCGGCGAGCACCGCGTCGGGCTTCTCGACGAAGCGTCCGATCGAATAGCCGCCTTGACCGCCATGGCGGCTCGTCCGCGGCTCGCCCACCCGGATATAGCCGTAGCCCGTTTCCGCGCGGCGCGGCAGCACGCCGAGCGTGACGATCGCGCCTTCCTGCGCGTAACGCGCCGCGCGTGCGATCGCGTCCTGGAACGCGCCGACATCGGCGATCACGTGATCGGCCGGCATCACGGCGAGCACGGGATCGTCCGCGAGCGCGCTGGCGTCGAGCGCGGCGAGCGTGAGCGCCGGTGCCGTATTGCGCGCGGCCGGTTCGAGCAGGATGCGCGCGGGCGCCGCACGGTCGACCACTTGAGCGGCGCTCATGATGCGATGCTGTTCGCCGCATACCAGCAACAGCGTGTCGCCCAGCGCCGCGTTCGCGATGCCGTTCAGGCGGCGTGCGGTCGCCGACAGCGGCGATTCGTTCGACGTCAGTTCGATCAGCTGCTTCGGATACTGTTCGCGCGACAGCGGCCAAAGGCGCGTGCCGGAACCGCCGGCGAGGATGACCGGCAGGATGCGTGGCAGGTCAGGCTCGGGAACCGGGCGTAGGGTGCGGGTCATCGGTTGGCTCCGGTATCGGCGGGCAGCCGGTTGTGTACGCGGCCGTCGGCGCGCGCGTCTTCGGTTCGGGGCCGGGCGGTCGAAACGGCCCGGGACAGCAGCTGGCGCAACGCGCCGGCGGCGCGGTCGGCCGGCCGGATCATGCCGACGAACGGCGCGCCCTGTTCGAGATACGGTCCGTATGCCTTGCGGAATCCGAAACGTTTGTAGAACGCCTGGCGCGGCTCGGGAACGTGCATGCGCAGCGCGGCGTCCGGCCACGCGGCCAGCGCGGCGGTCAGGGCACGTTCGAGCAGGTGCTCGAGCGTATCGCCGTCGCGGCACGCTTCGCTCGTCAGTACCTTGTCGATCACGACGTCCGGATCGATGTCGTCGCCGGGCAGGATCCGTGCGTAGGCCGCGACTTCCGCCGTGTCGCCGTTGCACACGGTCGCATAGACGTGCAATGCGCCCGCGTCCTTGCCGTCGATGTCGAGATGGGTATGCGCATCCTCGACGACCAGCACGGCGTTGCGTGCGCGCAGGATTGCATAGAGATCGACGGCGCTCAGATGTTCGAATTCACAACAATGCCATTCCATGATGCGGTCCTCGTGTGAAACCTTCAGCACGCCGTGCCGCACGGACGCGTTCGTTCCGTGCGGTGTGGCGATGACCATGATGCGGATGGCGTGCGCGCCGGTCTGTTCGAAAGCGCACTCACGGTCCGGTTTGTCGTCCCGCTCGCAGTCCGGCAAACCGGACCGTGAACAGCACGACGGTTCCGGCGCGCCGACAGCAGCGCAATGTGCGATAGCACACATCGGTCGTGGCGGGGCTTTCCGATAATTGGCACGACATGGGGCCGTGTTGCGCGGCTGACCCATATCGAACGTCAATGAAGAATCGGGAGCGGTACTTGAAGATTGCGATCGTTCATGACTGGCTGGTCGTGCCTGGCGGCGCCGAACGCGTGCTGGCGCACATGATCGACTGCTTTCCGCAGGCCGACGTCTACAGCCTCGTCGATTTCCTCGAGGATCGTGACTGCCTGCGCGGCCGCGCGGTGCGCACGTCCTTCATCCAGAAGCTGCCGTTCGCGCGCACGCGCTACCGCAGCTACCTGCCGTTGTTTCCGCTGGCGATCGAGCAGTTCGACCTGTCGGCCTACGACGTCGTGCTGTCGAGTTCGTATGCGGTCGCGAAGGGCGTGCTGACCGGCCCGGACCAGTTTCACGCCAGCTACGTGCATTCGCCCGTGCGCTACGCATGGGACCTGCAGCACCAGTACCTGAACGAGGCCGGGCTCGCGCGCGGGCCGAAATCGGCGATCGCGCGGGCGCTCCTGCATTACATCCGCAACTGGGATGCGCGCTCGGCGAACGGCGTCGATCGCGTGGCCGCGAATTCGCACTTCATCGCACGCCGCATTCGCAAGACCTACCGGCGCGACGCGACGGTGATCTATCCGCCGGTCGACGTCGACCACCTGTCGCTGCGCCCGGACAAGGACGCGTTCTACCTGACCGCGTCGCGGCTCGTGCCGTACAAGCGGATCGACCTGATCGTCGAGGCGTTCTCGCGTACGCCCGAACGCCGCCTCGTCGTGATCGGCGACGGGCCGGAGATGGCGAAAATCCGCGCGCTGGCCGGGCCGAACGTCACGCTGCTCGGCTACCAGCCGTTCGACGTGCTGCACGACCACCTGCAGCGCGCGCGCGCATTCGTGTTCGCGGCGGAAGAGGATTTCGGCATTTCGCCGGTCGAGGCACAGGCCTGCGGCACGCCGGTGATCGCGTACGGGAAGGGCGGCGTGCGCGAATCGGTGCGCGCATGGCCGGGCACCGGCGCAACGGGGCTGTTCTACCGCGCACAGACGGTCGACGCGCTGCTCGACGCACTAGCCCGTTTCGAAGCGCTGCCGCGCGGGTCGATCGATCCGCATGCATGTCGCGCGAATGCCGAATTCTTCGGCTCGGCGCGCTTTCGGGACGAGTTTACGCGCTTCGTGATGGACGGCTATGCTGCGTTACAGGAGGAAATGGCCGGCCCCGCCGGTTTCACGCCGGGCGACGACGCATCCGCCGTGGACGGCATGCGCGACCGGCCGGTCCGGCAGGGCGAGACGGCACTGTGAGCCCGGGCGGCGATCGTGCCGGTTGATTACGGTATGTAACGGTCGGGCGACCCGCGCGCGGCACCGAGACGGCCCGGCCGGCCGGCGGCACGCACGATTATGCGGTACATGGAATGCGGTGCCGGTTTTTTTCTCGGATTTCGATGAAAATCACATCCAATCGACGGCGCCAATCTCGCGGAAAAGTAGTATTTGGCACTGATTGACGGGAATGCTCGTAGATAATCAAATCTCAGTGGCCAAAGGGGTGTCGCGCGGGGCGACCCGGCTGCGTAACCGCCTGATTCAGGATTATCTTTTGGTAACAAGACCATCGCGAAACGGGGTGTAAATTCACGAACGGATCACATGCGGCGGTCATTCCGCAAGCGGGTTGGCCGCCGTCCGGTTCAGCATCGGGCGCGACTGTCGTGTACGACGCGACGCACATGCGGACGGATGTTCCGTTTGCCGACGTGTCCCGCCTGACGGCGGGTCGCTTCAAAGCCGGAATGTCGCGGCTCCCGCAGCCGCGCGTTCCGTTCGAGTTCGATGACAACGAGGCCGGGTGACACATCCGGCTCGACCTCCGGGGGTTCTCGCCGTGTGCAGATTCGATCTTCGCCAAGACTGCGGCAACGCAGCGCGAAAAGGCGGCCATGCGCCGCCGGCCGCGGCGCACACGAACGGGTCACGGAGTGAAGAAAGTGATGGGTCGTTATGAATATGCCAATAACGCGCGATAAGAGCGCCGGCGCGGGGAGCGGTAACGGGCAGCGTCCGCTGATCTACTGGACGCAGTCGCCTTCCGTGATGCTGCGAAAGGAATTGTCGCGCCGCGACTGGAAAGTGTCGGTCGTCGCGCATGCGAACGAGTTCCGCGACACGTCCGGCGAAATCACCTGCGGCATCCTCGATCTCAGCGGCGGCCATGCCGATGCGATCGGCAGCATCGCGTCGACCTGCGCGTCGATGCGCGACGTCGTGTGGGTCGCGCTCGTCGACGTCGGCCAGACCGCGTCGCCGAACGTGCGCGCGCTGTTGCGCGACTATTGCTTCGACTACGTCACGTTGCCCGCGTCGCATCAGCGGATCGCCGATACGGTCGGCCATGCGTACGGCATGGAGTGCCTGTTTGCCCGCGACCGCGAACAGCTCGAATCGGAGGAGAAGGGCATCGTCGGCACCTGCAGCGCGATGCTGCGGCTGTTCGATACGGTGCGGCGTTTCGCGCGCACCGACGCACCGGTATTCGTGTTCGGCGAAACGGGCACCGGCAAGGAACTGACGGCCGTCGCGATCCATCGCCATTCGGAACGGCGCAACGGCCCGTTCGTCGCGGTCAACTGCGGCGCGATTCCGCCGCATCTGCTGCAGTCCGAGTTGTTCGGCTACGAGCGCGGCGCGTTTACCGGCGCGAACGCGCGCAAGATCGGTTATGTCGAAGCCGCGAACGGCGGCACGCTGCTGCTCGACGAAATCGGCGACCTGCCGCACGAGAGCCAGGCGAGCCTGCTGCGGTTTCTGCAGGAGCGTTCGATTCACCGGCTCGGCGGCAGCGATCCGGTGCCGGTCGACGTCCGGATCGTGTCGGCCACGCACGTCGACCTGCGCGATGCGATGGAGGAGGGCCGTTTTCGTGCCGACCTGTTCCACCGTCTGTGCGTGATGCGTATCGACCAGCCGCCGCTGCGCGCGCGCGGCAAGGACATCGAACTGCTCGCGCATCACATGCTCGAACGTTTCCGCGGCGACGCGCGCCATCGCGTGCGCGGTTTCTCGACCGATGCGATCACCGCGCTGTACAAGCACGACTGGCCGGGCAATGTCCGCGAACTGATCAACCGCGTGCGCCGTGCGGTCGTGATGACGGAAGGGCGGCTGATCACCGCGCGGGATCTCGAGCTCGAATACTGTCTCGATGCGGCGTCGCCGTCGGTGGCCGACATCCGCAAGTCGATCGAGCGCGAGGCGATCGAAACGGCGCTGCTGCGCACGCGCGGCCGCGTCGCGGCCTCCGCGCGCGAACTCGGCGTGTCGCGCGCGACGCTGTATCGCTGGATGGAGGCGTACGGCATCGAGCGGCCGCGCGGGACGGGCTCGTCCGACTGAGCGGTTCGATCGGGCGGGGATGGAACACGCTCGCGGCACACGGCGGCCGCGAGCGCCGCATCAACCGGCGTGCGTCGCGCGCACCGCGCGCGCGGCATTCACTGCACGGATGTCCACCGCAGGCGGCACGTCGTCGCTCGCCGGATTGTGCCCGGCCGATTGCAGCGGAACGAGCGCGACGCGCGCCGGCGTGCCCGGCGCGAGGTGGAACCAGTCGTCGCGCGGCATGAAGCCCGGTGCGTCGATCTGCACGTGGCGCGCGACGTGCCGCGTGTCGATGTCGACATGCCACGTGCCACCGGTGCGCGATACGCACGCCTCGATTCCGAGTTCGCGGCGCGCCAGTACGGCCGGATGGGTGCGGGACGGGAAATGGAACGCCTGCGACAGCAGGGTGCCGTCGTCGGTGCGCAGCGTCGCGACAACGGTGTCGTGTTCGCAGGGCCCGAAACGGTATGCATAGGTCCAGTCGAAGAAACGGCCGAGCAGGTCGGCCGAGCCGATCCGCATCGCGTCGTGCGCGGCGATCCGCACCGGGCAGCCGGCCCGCGCGACCGGCGTGCGGCCGTCGCGCAGCGCGACCAGCTCGATCGACGCCGACAGCGGCGCCGGGTGCTCGTTGACCACATGCACGTCGAGCCCGTTCAAGCCTTCGTCGACGAGCAGCACCTGGACTGGCTGCAGCACTTGCCGCAGCGCATACCACGCCGATTTCGGCCGGTGCGCGGCGTCGATCACCCCCCATCCTGCTCCGGGCATCACGTCCTGGAACTGCCACACGAGCGCGCCGGCGCAGCGCGAGCCGGTGCGCCGCCACTCCGAGAACGTTTCGCGCATCAGGTCGGCGATCACCGCGCGCGACAGCTCGAAGTAGCGGGCCGGATCCTCGCGCCGCAGCCGGTCGGGCGCGACGTCGTACAGCGTCCGCAGATAGTGGTCGCGGACATCCTCGAAATCCCACGACGTGCCGGGGTCGCGCGGCACGGCCGTCTTCCAGCGCGGCTCGTGCACGCCGGGCCAGCCGAGCTCCGCGAGCGTCGCATCGCACGGCACGTTCGCGAACGCGAGGCATTCGCTCGCGAAGCGCACGTCGGCGCGGCGCGCGTCGTCGAGCGGGCGCAGGTACGCGCCGACGCCGTAGTAGTGCGACACGCGTTCGCGCGGCGTGAACGGCAGCACGCCGCCGTCGGGCGAATCGGGCACGTACGGGACGTCGGGGCGGCGTGCGGCCGCGTGGCCGGCCAGCCGCTCGGCCGTCAGCTCGAGGAAGCGCTGCTTCGGCGCGAGTCCCGACATCGCGGCCTGTTGTGCGATCTCGCTGCCGCCGCACAGCACCGCCAGCGACGGCGAAGCGCCGCGGCGCGCGAGAAACTGATCCGCCTCGCGATCGACGTTGTCCGCGAACGCGGGATCGTCGAGCGCGTAGTCGAAGTTCGCGAACATGAAGTCCTGCCAGACCAGCAGCCCGAGCCGGTCGCACCATGCGTGGAACGCGTCGGCCTCATAGGTCATCGTGCCGCCGACGCGGATCATGTTGAAGCCGGCGTCGCGTGCGAGCCCGAGCAGGCGGCCGTAGGCCGCGTCGTCCGCGTGCAGCGCGAGCGGGGCGGCGCTGCTCCAGCACGCGCCGCGCGCGAACACCGGTACGCCGTTGATGCGCAACCCGAAGCCCTTGCCGTCGGCGCCGCCGTCAACCTCGATCGTGCGGAAGCCGGTCGAGCCGAGCGGCCGCCGTTCGTCGCCGATATGCAGCGTGATCTCGTAGAGTGCCGGTTCGCCGTGCGTATGCGGCCACCAGCGACGCACGCTGGGCACGGCGACGCTGGCGCGCAGGCGGTCGGTGCCGGTGCGTTCCAGCGTCGCATGATGCTCGCCGCACGACAGCCGCGCGGCGATGCTGTCGGGCAGCGGCGCGGCGAACGCCAGTTCCGCGTCGAGCCAGCCCGTGTCGCCTTCGATGCGCGCCTGCAGGCGCGCATCGACCAGGACGGGGCCGTGGGCCGGATCGAGCACCTCGACGGGCCGCCACGGGCCGGCCGGTACCGCCGGCGGAAACCAGCCCGGCATGTGCCCGAACAACGATGCGCGGACCGTGCGCAACGCGGCCGGCTCGGCGAGCCGCGTGCGCCAGCGCGCCCGGCGCGGCGCGCGCGCGTCGCGCAGCCGCGGCGCGAGCGCGCGAAAGCAGAGCGTCAGCCGGTGCGTGCCGTCGAGCGACACGGGTACGTCGTGCGTGACGAACATGCTGTCGGAGCGGAGGATCGGCGTGTCGTCGAGCCAGGCCTGCGCGAGCGTCGCGAGGCCGTGGAAGCGCAGCACGCGCGGCCCGTGCCCGCGCAGCTCGATCCGGTACCAGTGGTCGCGCTCGTCGAGCGAGCGCGCATCGTCGACCCGGCCGGCCAGCGTGAGCGCCTGCGCGACCGTGCCGGGCACGGGCGCCGCGATCCAGCCGGCGTCATCCGCCGGAAGGTCGCACGGTTCCCGCACGGCGCCCGTGGCCGTCGCGAGCATCGACCACGCGGGCAGGGCTCGCGCGCGCGTCACCGCATGACCGGCACGGGCGCCGCGTCGCTGCGCACGGGCGCGACATGTCGCAGCGGCGCGCCGATCTGCCGCGCGCAGGCGACGAGGTCGGCATACGCGGCCTCGATCGCCTCGAGCGTCGAGTCACCGCGTTCTTCCTTGCCGCGCGCGCAGGCGCGCGCAAGCCGGAATTCCAGCACCATCGCTTCCGACGCGATGCGATCGCACGCGGCGCGGATCTCGGCGAACGGCCCGACGCAGCCGCTGGCCTGCAGCCAGCGTGCGTAGTGGCCGAACAGTTCGAAGTTTGCGCCGAGCTGCCGCACCGAATTGAACGAGTACGCGTGGAAGTGCTCGAGCGGTGCATCGGCGAGGGTCCGTGCGTCGGTCTGCAACTGCCGCCGGAAGGCGGCGATCGGATTGACGACCGGCAGGCGCCGCAGGTGACGCTGCAGCGCGGCGAGCGATGCGTCGCAGAGCGCGCGCTCGTCGAGCGGCGTAAACCGCCGTTTCGCGCATTCGACGTACGGCGGCAGCGTCATCGGCGAACTGCCGCCGACGAGCCCGTTGTAGTCGAAATCCTCGGCCACGTAGTAACCGCTGTTATGGAAATAGCCGATCTGGTGCTTCACGCGGTCGATGGCGTCGATGCCGATCGTCGTCTTCGTGTGTTGTGTGCGATAGCTGCTGCCGCGCGTGTCGGGCAGGAACCACGCGTCGACCTCGACGATCATCAGGTGGCCGCGCGCGACCTGGGTCTCGATGTGCTGGTCGAGCGGTTCGTAGATCGAATGTTCCTGCACGACGATCCCGTAGAGCCGCTCCAGTTCGTCGTGCGGAAACTTGAAGAACGTGAACTGGTCGCCCTCGAAATCGAGCGCGATCGTAAACGGCAGCGCCGCGTACGGATTCAGGCCCCACCACCGGAGCACCTCGAGCCACATGTCGACGTAGCAGTTGGTCTGCTTCCAGACCATCTCCTGACTGTGCAGCGGGTGCGGCCGGTAGTGGCGTGCGCGGTGGCGCACGTCCTCGAACGACGCGTCTTCGCCGTCGCGGGAGACGAACCTCATCGCGCGCCCCACAGTACGTCGCGCACCTCGACCGGCCATGCGTCGATGTCGAAGCCGTGGTGGCGGAACAGCGCGAGCGTGAGCCGTTCGAGGCCGAAGCCGACGCAGCCGGTGTGCGCGACGTCGTCCGTTGCGGTGCGGATGTTCCACAGCAGGCCGAAATGGTCCATGTGGTAGTTGAAGCTCAGGCACGCGGTCTGACGGTCGTCGTGCTCGATCGGGATCAGCAGCTCGAACTTCAGGTTCTGCTCGCGCTGGCTGTTCGCGACGATCTTGCCGCCCCGGCCGAAGAACGGATCGTTGGCGAGATCGATCGCATTCGGAAGGCGCAGCGCCTCGATCATCCGCGTGCCGCGCTCGATCCACGTTTCGCGGAACGCGACGATCTGTTCGGGCGTGCCGATGCGCACGTACTCGCGCATCCGGAACAGCTGCATGCGGGTCGGGTCGAGCGACGGCTCGTGCCGGAAGCAGTACGAGAACACGTCGACGATCCGGCCGTCGGCGGGCAGCGCCCCCGCGCGCGCGACGACCGGATAGACCGGGTAGCACGCGGCCGGCGTCATCACGACGTAGGTCGGCTTCTGGCTTTCGGTCCAATCGTCGCCGCGATCGAGGCACTGCAGCACGCGCTGGTGCTGGTGTTCGTCGCCGCAGAACGCGTGCACGCTGCCGGCCAGCTGCGGGAAGCTCTTCATGTATTCGCTGCGCTCGAACTCGATGCGGCTCATCGCCGGCGGGAAGCGCAGCACTTCGGCTTGCTGGTCGGCGCCGACGCGCGTGACGAATGCGTCGAGCGCTTCGACGACGCGCTCGAATCGTTCGCTGCGGCCGAACAGGCCCTGGATGCCGGTCGAGACCAGCAGGCCCGCGTCGATCAGTTCGTCGCGCAGCGGGTTGACGCCCGCGCGGTCGAGCGGCGCGTCGGCGGGAGTGGAGGCGGCGGAGGGCACGGCGAGGCGATCGTTCACGTATGTTTCTCCAGCGTCGCAGGACGCAGCGCGAGCAGCAGGCTCGCAGTGTTGGCGGCAATGCGGTCGTTGCTGATCATCAGCGGCGCCGCGAGCAGGTCGCGAATGTGACGGCCGATGCTGAACGGCGTGCCTTGCTTGTAGCCGGCCATCCCGCAGATCATCATCGCCTGGTGCGCGACTTCGAGCGCGGTCGTCGACACGTAGGTCTTCAGCGTGTTGATCTCGGCGGCCCGGGCCATGCTGGCCGACCACGAGCTGGTCGACGCGTTCGCGTGGAGGCGCAGCACGGCGTCGACACGGGCCTGCATCGCCTGCATCAGCGCGAGCGATTCGGCGATGCGCCGCGCCGCGGGCGACGGCGCGCCGTCGGTCTGGCGCGCCTGTGCGCGGAAGAACTGGTGCGCGCGATGGAACGCGTCGCCGGCCACGCCGATCCAGACGGCGGCCCACAGGATGTGCGACACCGGCACCATCGTTTCTTCGGCGATCTTCGCGAACGGGACCGGCAGGCACTGGACAGCGGCGCCTTGCGCATCGAGCACGAAGCCGTTGCTGCAGGTGCCGCGCATCCCGAGCGTGTCCCATTCGCCGCGGCGCGTGAGCGTATAGCCGTCGCGCAGCAGCGTGACGAGCACCTGCTCGGAGGCCGGGGCGTCGGCGTCGCGGCGTGCGGTCGCGAGGATGCCGTCCGCATAGTCGCCGTACGAGATCGTCGGCGCGGATTTGCGCAGCCGGAACCCGCCGCCGTCGGTTTCGAGCGCGCACTGGCTCGCGCGCAGGTTGCCGCCGACGCCGTCTTCCGACGTCGCCGACGCGAGCAGCCACTGGTGGCGCACGAGCTGTTGCAGGAACAGCTTGTGCCAGCCCTGGTCGGCAGCATGGTCGACGATGCAGGCGACCTGGATCTGGTGCATCGCGAACACCATCGCCGACGACGCGCAGGCCTGGCCGAGGATCGAGCAGGCCGACGCGATATCTTCCAGCGACGCGCCCGCGCCGCCGAGATGGGTCGGCACCATCGCGCCGAGCAGCCGGCGCGCGCGCATTGCCTCGATCGCCTCGACGGGGCAGCGCGCGTCGCGATCGACCGCATCCGCGTGCTGCGCGGCGATCTGTGCGACGGCGTGCGCGGCCTCGTCGAGCCGATGCGATTCGCTGTCGGCCGCGAGTTCGGGAAGCGGCGCGCTCATGCGGAATGCTCGGTGCGTTGCAGGGTGGCGATCGTGTCCGCGAGTGCGTCGATGCTGCGGAACAGGTTGCGGTTCAGCATCTCGTCGGGAATCTCGATGTTGAACTGCTTCTCGATCGCGAGCATCAGCTGGATCGTGTCGAGCGAGGAGAGGCCCGCTTCGTAGAGGTCGTCCCCGTCGCCGATCGAATCGATCGCGGCTTCGAGGTGGGCGACGTGCTTGAGGATGGTTCTGATTTCGTTTTTCACGTGCTGCTCCGGCGTGCGTGGTGTCGTCCGCTCGGGCAGACGCGCGATGTGCGCTGACGTCCCCCCGGCAGTCCGGCATCAGTAGACCATTGGCAGGCACGGCGTTCTGTTCGCCACCCTACAATCGGCTGACCCGGCGTGCTCGCGGTGCCGGGCCGGTCCGTCGATCACGCGCGCGATGCGGCCGGCACGCCCGAGTCGGCCGACAGAATGCGCTTCATTTCGTCGCGCACGATCGCGCGGCAGCCACACGACATCCTTTCGAGGCCGTCGAGGTCGGCAAGCTCGATCGAGCTGCGGTATTGCCGGATCAGGCCGAGCTTCTGGATTTCGCCCGCGGCATCCGTGACCGTTTCGCGCCGCACGCCCAGCATCTGCGCGAGCATGCTGTGCGTCACCTGGATCTCGATGCTGCGCGTGCGGTCGTACGCGAGCAGGAACCATCTGCATAGCTGATGTTTCAGCACGTGATGCCGGCTGCAGAACGTGATCTGCGACACCTGCGCCATCAGCAGACGCACGCAGACGAACACGAGATGGCGGATCACCGGCGATGCGTCGAACGCGGCGGCGAATACGCGCCGGTCGAGCCGGTAGACGAAGCCGTCGCGGCAGGCCACCGCACGGCAGGGCATCCGGCCGCTGCCGCCGATCACGTCGTCGCAGACCACGCTCTCGCTGCCGATCTCCGCCACCTCCAGCGTCATGCCGCCGGACGACACGTACTGCAGCGAGATCGCCGTCGTGACCGGCAGGTACACCGCGGTGAGCATTTCACCGGGTTCGCACAGCACTTGCCCCGATTTCAGGTGAACGAGCTGCAGGTGGGGTGCCAGCGTGGCGAGTTCGTCGCGGTCGATGGCCGCGAGAAACCGGTTGGCATCGAAGCTGTGGGAAAGCTCGATCATGCCGTTCGCATAGGCGACGGCGTCGTTGGCCTGGAGAGTCACGGCACATCCTCGTAGGGTGGCGATCTCGCGTCGTCGTGGCGGTCCCGTGAAAACGGGATTCAGCACGATCGTGCGAATTTGTGTTCATCGAAAATCGAATGACGATGCTGCGAAAAGGCTAGCACGCGACTGAAATCGATCAATTGCACATTACGTCATCTTGCAAAGTTTGACGATTTTGGCTGAGCGCAAACGTTATGCGGATTTAATGATTCATTTCCGTCGAATTAATCATCCGGAAATGGAATGCCGAGCGGGTCCGTCATTCGATCTTGTTCGGGAATCAATCGGATGACGGTGTGCATCGTACGTGAAAATCATCGGGCGCACGTTGAACATTATTTGACAAATAAACGGGGCTCGCCTGAATGTCTATCAGAATCAATTGCTTGCATGCGATATGTGCGACAGGTAACAGAGTGCGGAATGCGTAAGTCGATTCAATTTTGAGACAGTTTCAAACGAGCGCATGAAGCACGGTGACGGCGGGAAGCGTCGTCCCGATCATCACGGAAACAATTGAAAATCGGCTGTAAGTGTTTGAACGACAAGCTTCGCGGCCCCGATCCGTTTGCCCCGGCTCGATGCAGAAGAATTGTTCAGTCAAATCAATTGCGGTGTCCGTCGCCGGAAGAGTGTCCGGAAATGAGACGCTTTTTATGGTGCGAGGCCGAATATTCGGGCGATCCAAATCGAGTGTGATTCATATATTAAGGATGGGCGGCTATTGGCACGTAAATCGCTTATTCGAATTCGCGTGTCGAAACGGGGCGGCCGACTCAATTCGGCGGTAACAAGTCGATGGTCGGTCGGAATCAGGGTTGTGGGCCGCAACCGTTGTCAACGTCCGGACGCGCATTGCGATAACGAGTTCCGTGCACGCGGCTGCAGGCGGTGCGGACAATAAAGGGATACAGACATGCTTCATCTTCACTCGAGCTACACGGCGAACGCCATCCTCGATGCACTCCCGGAGGACAGCATCCGCACTATCGCACCGCATCTCGAACTGGTCCGGATCAAGGCCGGCATGCTCGACCGGGTCGGCGAGCCGATGCGCCATCTGTATTTTCCGACGACGGCGATGATGTCGGTGCAGCACCTGATGGAGGACGGCGCGATGGTCGAGGTGGCGGTGGTCGGCCGTGAAGGCGTGGTCGGCCTCGGGACGCTGGTGGGCGGCATCGCGGCGTCGAACCGGGTCGAGGTGCGCATCGGCGGGATGGCGTATCGCGTGCCGAGTTGCGTGATGCGTGCCGAATTCGAGCGATCGCCGCAGACGTACCGGCTGCTGCTCAACTACTGCCAGGCGACGATGGCGCAGATCTCGCGCAGCGCGCTGTGCAACCGTCATCACTCGGTCAGCGAGCAGTTGAGCCGCTGGCTGCTGCTCGCGCACGACCGCATCGACGGCGACGAGCTGGCCGTCACGCAGCAGACGATCGCGAACATGCTCGGCGTGCGGCGCGAAGGCGTGACGGAGGCCGCCGGCAACCTGCAGGAAGCCGGATTGATCCGGCAGCGCCGCGGCCGCATCACGGTGCTCGACCGCGACGGGCTCGAACACCACGCGTGCGAATGCTACGACCTGATTCGCGCCGACTATCGCCGGTTGCTCGGGGCGCGCGGGAATGCGAGGCCGGCGCCGGTTCGCCCGCGCCTGCCGGAGGTGCATCGCGGATTCCCGGCACATGGTGCATGACGATGCAGTCGACGTCCGGTGGAACGAATGCGATGCGGCGTGCCGCGATCGCGGCGCTCGATGTCGTGCTCGTGCTGGCGGGGGCGCTTGCGGCGCAGGCCGCGTCCGGCCTCGCATGGCGTGAGTTGTCCGATGCGCAGCGCGGTGCGATCGCGCTGCTGTGCGTGCTGACGGTGGCGCTGCTGCCGCGCTACCTGCGCACCGTGCGTGGCGGCGTGGCGGTGCGGGGCGGCGCGCACGTGCTGACCCAGACGATGGTGGCGGTCGTCTGCGCGAGCGTGCTGACGGTGGCCGCCGCGATGTGGATCATGAATCGAGGCGGCACCGTCACGACACGCTGGCTCGTGCACACGGTGCTGGCCGGCGACGCGGCGTTGCTGCTCGGCCGCGCCGCGCTGCTGGCCGTCGTGCTGACACGCAACGACCCGCGTGCGCGGCAACGCCGTGTCGCCGTGGTCGGCGCAACGGCATACGGGCGCGTGGCGGTCGAGCGGATGCAGCTCGCGCCGAACGGCCCGTTCGTGGCGGCATGCGTCTTCGATGACGACGCACCGGCCGCCGCGAACGGCATCGGCGGCGTGCCGGTGATCGACGACTGGGCCACGCTGCGCGACATGATCCGCAACGGCGAGATCGACGAAGTGTGGCTCACGTTGCCGATGTCGCACGAATGGCGGATCCAGCGCATCGTGCGCGAGTTGCGCGACGAGTTCGTCGAGCTGCGGCTGCTGCCCGATGTGCGGCAGATGGCGGTCGTCGATCGCTCCGCGACCGACGTGCTCGGCATGCCGGCGATCAATCTCGCGACCACGCCGAGCTCGGCGCCGGAGCTGTGGGCGAAGTTCGCGTTCGACCGGCTGTTCGCGTTCGGCGTGCTGATTCCGTTGCTGCCGCTGCTGTCGATCCTGGCGATCGCGGTCAAGCTGTCGTCGCCGGGGCCCGTGCTGTTCAGGCAGCGCCGCAAGGGCGTGGACGGCCGCGAGTTCGACATCCTGAAGTTCCGGACGATGCGTGTGCATCGCGCGCAGCCGGGCGTCTTGCGGCAGGCCTCGCGCAACGACGCGCGCATCACGCGCGTCGGCGCATTCCTGCGGCGCACGTCGCTCGACGAGCTGCCGCAGTTCTTCAACGTGCTGTTCGGGCAGATGTCGGTCGTCGGGCCGCGCCCGCACGCGATCGAACACGACGACCTCTATCGGCAACTGATCGACTGCTACATGTACCGCTATCGCGTGCGTCCGGGCATCACCGGATGGGCGCAGGTGAACGGCTATCGCGGCGAGACGCGCAAGGTCGAGGCGATGGCGGCGCGCGTGAAATTCGATCTTTTCTACATGCAGAACTGGAGCTTCTGGTTCGACATGAAGATCATCCTGTTGACGGTCGTGCGCGGCTTCATCGGCCGCAACGCTTTCTGAGGATGGCGAATCGTCCGGAAAGCCGGGCGTTGTGCGGTCGAACGTACCGACCGGATCGGCGGCGGCGGACACACTGACGGCACAGCAGCATTCCGCTCAGCGGGGTGTCCGGCGGCGCCTCATCGTGCCGCAGCCATCGGAACAGTCACGATCATGTCAACGTCGATTCGGGAGCGCAGCGCACCGGTACTGCAGGAAGCGCGCGCGGAACGGGACGTCGGTGCCGCCGCGCAAACCGCGCGGTTGCGGCGCCTCGCAATCAACGGAAAATTCACGGCGCAGCGCATGACCGGCGTTCAGCGCGTGGCCTACGAACTGACGGCCGAACTCGCGCGCCTCGCGAATGCCGGTGACGAACCGTCGCTCGTCGTGCCGGTCGATCACGATCCGGCGGCCATGCCGGCCGGCGCACGGCCGCAGACCGTCGGGCGCCGGCACGGCGCGCTGTGGGAGCAATGGACGCTGCCGCGCACGACGCGCGGACGAACCCTGTTGAGCCTGTGCAACATCGGCCCGCTGGTGAAGCGCGATCAGCTGCTGATGATTCACGATGCGGCGGTCTTCGATCTGCCGGCCGGTTATTCGCTCGCATTCCGTCTGTGGTACCGCTTCGCGTTCTCGATCCTGAAGCGGCGCGCGCGTCATATCGTGACGGTGTCGCATTTTTCGCGGGCACGGCTGGCCGCCCGGCTCGGGGTACCGCCGGCGCGCCTGTCGGTCGTACCGGGCGCGGTGGATCACATCGACCGGATCGACGCCGATCCGGGCGTGCTGTCGCGCCTGAATCTCGAGACGGACGGCTATGTGCTGTTCGTCGGATCGCTCGCGCCGGGAAAGAATCTCGTGCGCGCACTGGCCGCGATCGCGTTGATGCGGGCGTCGCACCCGACGTTGCGCTTCGTGATCGCGGGCGGTGCCAATGCGAAGATATTCGGGGTACGGGAGGCAGGCCTGCGCGAGGACGATCCCTACGTCACGTGGGCCGGTTACGTGACCGATGGCGAACTGAAAGCGCTGTACGAGCACGCCGGATGCTTTGTTTTCCCATCGTTGTACGAAGGATTTGGCTTGCCGCCGCTCGAGGCGATGCGGTGCGGTTGCCCCGTCATCGTGTCGCACGAGGGCTCGCTGCCGGAAGTCTGCGGCGGCGCGGCGCTGTTCTGCGATGCCTATTCGCCGCCGGACATCGCCGCCGCAATCGCTCGCGTGATGGACGATCCCGAACTGCGGGCGCGGCTGCGCACGACGGGCCGCGAGCATGCGCGGCGGTACAGCTGGCAGCGCTCGGCGCGCGCGTTGCTCGATATCGTCCGCGCCGATACCTGACGGGCGGTGACGCGGTCCGACGCAACGGCTGGGTCGATCCCGGCGGCGTCTGCGTCGGACGAATCCGGCGACGCCGCGTTTCACATCCGTCCCCGATTTTCGGGCGTGCGGACGGCCTGCTGATTCCGGTCAACACACGCGTGTTCAATGGGTTTATCCTGCGTCGAATGCGTCCGGCGCTTCGTGCTGCCGGGCGCGTATCCGGACGCGCGGCGACGGCGGTCACGCAGTTTCGCCGCGCACCGGCGCGACACCGCGCGCCGTACGCTTTCGCGCGGAACCCGGAACAGGAGAGACGGCCATGGCGCTCGACCCACAACAACGGCAGACGCTGAAACAGCGGCTGAACGAGAGCGAGCAGGCGCTGCGTGCGGAGATCCGCGCGAGCGAGGACCAGCGCGCGTCGGAATCCTACGCGGACCTTGCCGGCGCGGCGCCGGACGAGGGCGACGAGGCGAACGCGGACCTGTTCGTCGACGTCGATCACGCATTGATCGGCATGAGGCTGACCGAACTGCGCGCGATCGGCCGCGCCCTGCAGCGGATGCGCGACGGCAGTTACGGCGAATGCATCGATTGCGACGGCGCGGTGGGCTACGAGCGGCTGCTGGCGCGCCCGGCCGCCGAGCGCTGCACGCATTGCCAGTCGATCTACGAGCGGCACTACGCGACGACCCCGCGCGCTTCCCTCTGACGTCGCGGCCGCAACGGCGCTGCACGCGATGCGCAGCGGGCGTACGATGAAGGACGGGCGCCCGGTGGCGTCGACCTGCGATGCCGACGGGCGGGCAGGCGCCGTGGCGCCAGTACGCGGCGCCATCCACGTGGAAGGGGAGCCACGCCGATCATGCCGATCCACAATGCCGAGTGCGCGGCCGTATTCGCCGAGATCGCCGACATGCTCGAGATCCAGGGCGCCAATCCGTTTCGCGTGCGGGCCTACCGCAACGCCGCACGGACGATTGCCGACTACGGTCGCGATATTCCGACGATGATCGCGAACGGCGACGATCTCGGCAAGATTCCGTCGATCGGTCCGGATCTTGCGTCGAAGCTGCGCGAGATCGCCGCGACCGGCACCTGCGAGCTGCAGCAAACGCTGCGCCATGCGTTGCCGGGTGCGATCGTCGAGTTGCTCGACGTGCCGGGGCTGGGCGCGAAACGCGTGAAGGCGCTGCATGATGCGCTGCACGTCGATTCGCTCGAACAGTTGCGTGCCGAAGCGAAAAACGGCCACGTGCGCGAGCTGCCGGGCTTCGGCGCGAAAACCGAAGCCCATCTGCTCGAAGCGATCGACGATCGCCTGCAGCGCGAGCCGCAACGCTTCCTGCTGCCCGACGCCGCGCGGTCGCTGATGCCGTTGCTCGACCGCCTGCGCGCGGTCGCGGGCGTCGGCAAGGCCGTGCCGGCCGGCAGTTTTCGTCGTCGCCGCGAAACCGTCGGCGATCTCGACATTCTCGTCACCGCACGCGACCCGGCCGCCGTCGCCGATGCGTTCGTCGGCCACGGCGATGTGGCGCGTGTGCTCGCGCACGGCAAGACGAAGTCGAGCGTCGTACTCGCCAACGGTTTGCAGGTCGACCTGCGCGTGGTCGATGTCGATGCGTTCGGCGCGGCGCTCGTCTACTTCACCGGATCGAAGGCGCACAATATTGCGCTGCGCAGGATCGCGCAGGCCGGCGGGCTGAAGATCAACGAATACGGCGTGTTTCGCGGCGACGAGCGGATTGCCGGCGACACGGAGGCCTCGGTCTATGCCGCCATCGGGTTGAACGAGGTGCCGCCCGAGCTGCGCGAGGATCGCGGCGAGATCGATGCGTCGCGCGCCGGCACGCTGCCGGCCCTGGTCGAACGCAGGCATCTCCACGGCGACCTGCATGCGCATACCGACGCGTCGGGCGGCCGCGACGGCCTGCGCGCGATGGCCGACGCGGCCCGTGCGCGCGGGCTCGCATATCTGGCGATCACCGATCGCGCCCCGCCTGCCGACGGCGGCCGCCACGACTTCGAGTGGCTTGCGCGACAGCTGGACGAGATCGATCGCATCAATGCGTCGTTCGACGATTTCGTGCTGCTCAAGGGCGTGGAGGCCGGTATTCGCGAGGACGGCAGCCTCGAGGTGCCCGACGCGATGCTCGGCCGGCTCGATCTCGTGGTCGGAGCCGTCCGCGATCACTTCGACTTGCCGCGCCAGGCACAGACCGATCGTCTGCTGCGCGCGATGGACCACCCGCATTTCACGATTCTCGCGCACCCGACCGGCCGCATGCTCGGCGAACGCGAGGCAGTCGAACTCGACGTGCCGCGCATGATTGCCCAGGCCGCGGCGCGCGGCTGCTTCGTCGAACTCGATGCACAGCCGCGGCGGCTCGATTTGCCCGACATCTGGTGCCGCGAGGCCGCGCGGGCCGGCGTGCGGGTCGCGATCGGTTCCGATGCGTACGGCACGGACGAATTCGACAATCTCGCGTACGGCATCGATCAGGCGCGACGCGGCTGGCTCACGCGGCGGGATGTGCTGAACACGTGCACGCTCGCGCAACTGCGGCCGCTGCTGGCACGGACGATGGGCGAGGGCGGCGGGACGAAGCGGAGCCGGTCGAAGGGGGGATGAACGCGGGCGGCAACGCATGCTGCCCGCCGTGCGTTCATGTCATTCCGGCACGGTCACGCGAGCATGCCGGTCGCCGGCACATAGGGCAGGCCGAGCGCCAGCGCGACCGCTTCGTACGTGATGTGCCCGTCGCAGACGTTCAGGCCCGCGCGCAGATGCGGATCGTCGGTCATCGCCTGCTTCCAGCCCTTGTCGGCGAGCGCGAGCGCATGCCCGAGCGTCGCGTTGTTCAGCGCGAAGGTCGACGTGCGCGCGACCGCGCCGGGCATGTTCGCGACGCAGTAGTGCACGACGCCGTCGACGACGAAGGTCGGGTCGGCATGCGTCGTCGCATGCGAGGTCTCGAAGCAGCCGCCCTGGTCGATCGCGACGTCGACGACGACGGCACCCTTGCGCATCGTCGCGATCATGTCGCGCGTGACGAGGCGCGGCGCCGATGCGCCCGGCACGAGCACCGCACCGATCACGACGTCGGCGTCGCGCACGGCTGCGTCGACCGTATGCGCATTCGAGCAGACGGTCGAAATCCGGTTGGCGAACACGAGGTCGAGCTGGCGCAACCGGTTGACGTTGTTGTCGAGCACGGTGACGCGTGCGCCGAGGCCGACCGCCATCTGCAGCGCGCCGGTGCCCACGACACCCGCGCCGAGCACGACGACGTGCGCGGCCGGCACGCCGGGCACGCCGGCCATCAGCAGGCCGCGGCCGCCGCGCGGGCTTTCGAGGTGGGTTGCCGCGACCTGGATCGACATGCGTCCGGCCACCTCGCTCATCGGCGCGAGCAGCGGCAGGCCGCCGCCGGGGCCCGTCACGGTTTCGTACGCGACGCAGACCGCGCCGGATTTCACGAGCGCGGCCGCCTGGTCGGGATCGGGCGCGAGATGCAGGTACGCGTAGAGGATCTGGCCGCGTCGCAGCATCGCGCATTCGGCCGGCTGCGGCTCCTTGACCTTGATGATCATGTCGGCGCGCGCGAAGACTTCGTCGGCGCCGTCGCAGAGCGATGCGCCGGCGGCGGTGTAGTCGTCGTCGAGCAGGCCGATCGCGGTGCCCGCGCCGCGCTGCACGAGCACGCGATGGCCGTGCCGCGTGAGTTCGTGCGCGCCGGCCGGCGTGAGGCCGACGCGATATTCGTGGTTCTTGATCTCCTTCGGCACACCGATCAGCATGAGTCGCCTCCATGGCCTTCGTTATCGTTGTCGTGCGGTCGGTACGATGCTGCGGCGTGCCGACCGCGGTACTGGAATAACAGGGTAGTAGCGCGCGAAGGGAAGTCAAGCGGCCGGCCCGGGCGACCGGCACGCGCACTGCATCGCACCACGTGCTGCCACGGGTTGCGACCGCAGGTCGCAATGCACGCGTCGCCGGGTTTCGGTATCGTCATGCGTGGCGCGGGCCGGGGCCGCGCGCCGGAACCCTTCCGGCAGAACAACGAGACAAGGACACGAACGACATGACCGGCGCGTATTTCAGCGTGCCGACGCTTTGCGCGATCGCGCTCGTACACGTCTACTGGGCGTTGGGCGGGCGGCGCGGCAAGCGTGCGGCGATTCCGGAACTGGATGGCGTGCCGCTGCTGCGGCCGACCGTGATCGGCACGCTTGCCGTCGCGGCGGCGCTGCTGGGCGGCGCATGCGTGGTGGCCGCACGTGCCGGCTGGCTGGGGCGTAACGCGTATCCCGGCACGATCGCGTTCGCGGTCGTTGCGCTCGCACTGATCTTCGCGGTGCGCGCCGTCGGCGATTTCCGCTACGTCGGCTTCTTCAAGCGCATTCGCGGGTCGCGTTTCGCACGGATGGACTCGCTGTATTACTCGCCGCTGTGCGCGGCGCTGGCGCTGTCCATCGCGTCGATGTTCTGGCCGCGGTGAGCGGCGGGCGGTTCAACCCGCGGGCGCATCGATCGGCGCAAGGCATTCGGCCGGCACGGCGTCGGTCAGCCAGACGCCGTTTTCGGCAATGAAGAACGTGCGGCCCTGCCGGTGCATGCGCTGCGCGTCGACCTCGAGAATCACCGGCACGCCGTAGCGCGCGCCAACCGCCCGTGCCGTCCCGATGTCGGCCGACAGGTGCACGTGATGCCGGGCGCCGGGTTTCAGTCCTTGCGCACGAATCGAATCGAGGAAGCGCGTCGCCGTGCCGTGATAGAGGCGCTCGGGCGGCTGCGCGGCCGGATAACGCCGCTGCACGACGGGCGTCGAATGGCCCTGCACCGCGCGAATGCGCTGACCGTCGTCGGAAAGCGCGAAGCGCTGCTTGTCGCTGGTTGCACAGACGCTTTCGATCGTCGCGCGATCGAGCCGGTGTCCGTGACGGGCGGCGCCGGCAATCAACCGACCGATATCGGCCCAGCCTTGCGCATCGAGTTGCAGGCCGATCGCCTGCGGCTCGTGGCGTAGCAGGTAGCTCAGATATTTGCTGATGCTGGTCGAATCGGGCGCCAGCGATTTGTTTTTCCGGGTGTTCATGAGCGGAGGAGGCTACCAGAGCACGGCGCGCTCCGACGCCGTCGCGTGGTGCCGCGTGGCTGGAAAGAGACAGCTCTCCGGGTACGTCCACCAGGCAACGAACGCCTGCCTGCCCCCTTCATCCACCTGCGATCGCGCGCATCCTTGCGCATTCCGGTTTTCAGATTTTTCAATTGTTGCGATTTTTGATGCATTGAATTGCATCGAACCCTGTAGCAATGGAACCGGTTCCAGCTATAATTCGCCGCACTCGTCGCCGGGCCCTAAAGAGGGTCGTGCACGTTGCGCTTGCCGTCGGCAAACGCGGCGCCTAAGTTGAACAAGGGTCATGGCGATGGCAGCAGATGCCGGTCGAAAGGCCGCTATTTGTCTGACGATAGGGTCCGTTAAGAGGTCGATCCGTGCAGCGCGCCGCCGTCGCCGGCGCGACGCGCGGCCGCATGAAGGCGTCACCGTGCATCGCGCGGCCGTTGCCCGCATCGAGGTTGTTCGCAACATATGAAGAACAGGCCGGCCAGCCGCATGCGGCACGGCTTCCGGCCGGCCACGCGGCATGCGGAATGCGGAATGCGCGTGGCCGGCGCCGATCCCCAACGATCAACATCCGACCATGTCCACGCCACCTGACAAACCCAACTCGCGCCGCCGTTTCCTGCGCACGTCGGTCGCGCTCGTGCCGATCGCGTCGGTCGCCGGCTGCGACCTGCGCTCGTCGTCGCCGTCCGCGACGACGGCCGGCAGCGCGCCCGCCGCATCGTCCAGCGCCGAGCGCGCCCCGTACAAGCCGACCTTCTTCGATGCGAAGGAGTGGGCGTTCGTCCAGGCCGCCGTCGACCGGCTTATCCCGGCCGACGCCGAAGGCCCCGGCGCGCTCGAATCGGGCGTGCCCGAATTCATCGACCGCCAGATGGAGACGCCGTATGCGCACGGCGCGACGTGGTACATGCAGGGGCCGTTCCAGCAGGGCGTGCCCGAGCTGGGCTACCAGTTGAAGCTGGTGCCCCGCGACATCTACCGGCTCGGCATCGCGGCCGTCAACCGTTATTGCGAAAAGGCGCACGGCAAGGCGTTCGCGGATCTCGACGCACCGACGCGCGACACCGTGCTCGGCGCGCTGGAGAAGGGCGCCGCGCAGATCGACGACGTCCCGCCCGGCGTGTTCTTCGGCCAGTTGCTGCAGAACACGCGCGAAGGTTATTTCTGCGATCCGGTGCACGGCGGCAATCACGACATGGCCGCGTGGAAGATGATCGGCTTTCCGGGCGCACGCGCGGACTTCATGGATTTCGTCAACCAGAGCGGCAAGCCCTATCCGTACGGGCCCGTCTCGATCAACGGGGAGCGCAGCTGATGGCCGCAGAGAAAAAGCCGCATGTCGATGCGGTGATCGTCGGCTTCGGCTGGACCGGTGCGATTCTCGCGAAGGAACTGACCGAAGCGGGCCTGAAGGTCGTCGCGCTCGAGCGCGGCGAATATCGCGATACGTACCCGGACGGCGCGTATCCGAACACGATCGACGAGCTGACGTACAACATCCGCAAGAAGCTGTTCCTCGACCTGTCGAAGACGACCGTGTCGATCCGCCACGGCCTGCAGGACATCGCGCTGCCGTACCGGCAGCTCGCCGCGTTCCTGCCGGGCGAAGGCGTCGGCGGCGCGGGGCTGCACTGGTCGGGCGTGCATTTCCGGATCACGCCGGAAGAGCTGCGCCTGCGCAGCCACTATGAAGAGCGCTACGGCCGGAAGTTCATCCCCGAAGGGATGACGATCCAGGATACGGGCGTGACCTACGACGAGCTCGAACCGCATTTCGACTTCGCCGAAAAGGTGTTCGGCACGTCGGGGCAGGCGTACAAGGTCGGCGGCAAGGTGGTCGGCGACGGCAACGTGTTCGAGGCGAACCGCAGCGACAACTTCCCGCTGCCCGCGCAGCTCAATACGTATTCGGCGCAGCGCTTCTTCGACGCCGCCAAGTCGCTCGGCCTGCATCCGTACCGGCTGCCGTCGGCGAACACGTCGGGCCCGTACACGAACCCGTACGGCGTGCAGATGGGCCCGTGCAACTTCTGCGGCTACTGCAGCGGTTACGCGTGCTACATGTACTCGAAGGCGTCGCCGAACCTGAACATCCTGCCCGCGCTGAAGCAGGCGCCGAACTTCGAGCTGCGCTCGAAGTGCCACGTGCTGCGGGTCGACCTCGACGACACGAAGAAGCGCGCGACCGGCGTGACCTACGTCGATCCGGCCGGGCGCGAAGTGCACCAGCCGGCCGATCTCGTGATCGTGGCCGCGTTCCAGTATCACAACGTGCACCTGCTGCTGCTGTCGGGCATCGGCAAGCCGTACGACCCGGTCTCGGGCGAGGGTGTCGTGGGCCGCAATTTCGCGTACCAGAACCTGTCGACGATCAAGGCGTTTTTCGACAAGGACACCTACACGAATCCGTTCATCGGCGCGGGCGGCAACGGCGTCGCGGTGGACGATTTCAACGCGGACAACTTCGACCACGGCCCGCTCGGCTTCGTCGGCGGTTCGCCGCTGTGGGTGAACCAGGCCGGCGTGAAGCCGATCAGCGGCATCGCGACGCCGCCCGGCACGCCGCAGTGGGGTTCCGCGTGGAAGAAGGCCGTCAAGGACAACTACGCGCACACGATCTCGATGGACGCGCACGGCACCAACATGTCGTACCGCGACGTGTATCTCGACCTCGACCCGACCTATCGCGATTCGTACGGTCAGCCGCTGTTGCGGATGACGTTCGACTGGAAGGACAACGACATCAAGATGGCGCAATACGTGACCGGGCAGATGAAGAAGATCGCGGAAGCGATGGGGCCGAAGGCGATCAGCGTGTCGACGCGCGAGTTCGGCAAGCACTTCGATTCGCGCGCCTACCAGACGACCCACCTCGTCGGCGGCGCGATCATGGGCACCGACCCGAAGACGAGCGTGCTGAACCGCTACCTGCAGTGCTGGGACGTGCACAACGTGTTCGTGATGGGCGCGTCCGCGCTGCCGCAGGGCATCGGCTACAACCCGACCGGGATCATCGCGGCGCTGGCCTACTGGTCGGCACGCGCGATCCGCGAGCAATACCTGAAAAATCCTGCCCCGCTGGTGACCGTATGAAGAGGACGATGAATTCCCTCGCCACGCGCCGCATGTCCTCGTGGTCGCGTGCCCTGGCGGCCGCGGCGAGCTGGGCCGTGTTCGGCCTCGCCGGCACGACGGCCGTCGCGCAACCGGCGGCGCCCGCCGCGGCTTCCGGCCCGGCGGCTGCACCGGTGGCCCGGTCGGCCGACGCGAGCCTGGTCAAGCGCGGCGAATACCTCGCGCGCGCCGGCGACTGTATCGCATGCCACACCGCGAGCGGCGGCAAGCCGTTCGCCGGCGGGCTGAAGTTCGACACGCCGATCGGCGGCATCTACTCGACGAACATCACGCCGGACCCGAAGACGGGTCTCGGCGGCTGGACTTACGAGGACTTCACGCGCGCGGTGCGCGAGGGCGTGCGCAAGAACGGCGACACGATGTATCCGGCCATGCCGTTCCCGTCGTATTCGCGCCTGACCGACGACGACATGAAGGCGCTGTACGCGTACTTCATGCACGGCGTCGCGCCCGTCGAGCACGAGAACCGCGCGGTCGACATCGTGTGGCCGCTGTCGATGCGCTGGCCGCTCGGGATCTGGCGCAAGCTGTTCGCGCCGGCGCCGAAGCCGTTCGATGCGGCGCCGTACACCGATCCGGTGGTCGCGCGCGGCGCGTATCTCGTACAGGGCCTCGGCCACTGCGGCGCGTGCCACACGCCGCGCGCGCCGACGATGCAGGAGCGCGGGCTGACCGATGCGGACGGCCCGGACTTCCTGGCCGGCGGCGCGGCGATCGACGGCTGGGTGCCGACGAGCCTGCGCGGCGAGCCGCGCACGGGCCTGGGGACGTGGAACGAAGCCGAGATCGTGCAGTTCCTGAAGACGGGCCGCACGCTGCGCACGGCCGCGTTCGGCGGGATGACGGACGTGGTCGGCCACAGCATGCAGCACATGACCGACGACGACCTGAACGCGATCGCGCGCTACCTGAAGACGCTGCCGCCGCGCGTGCAGGGCGAGCAGCCGCACGTGTACGACGCGGCCGCCGCGAAGGCGCTGCAGACGGGCGACGCGAGCAAGCCGGGCGCGGCCGTCTATCGCGACAACTGCATGGCCTGCCACCGCAGCGACGGCCACGGCTACACGCGCGTGTTCCCGGCGCTGGCCGGCAACCCGGTCGTGCAGGGGGACGATCCGACCTCGCTGATCCACGTCGTGCTGGAAGGCAGCGCGCTGGAGGGGACGCGCACCGCGCCGTCGACCTTCACGATGCCGCCGTTCGGCTGGCGCCTGTCGGACCAGGAAGTCGCCGACGTGTCGAACTTCGTGCGCACGAGCTGGGGCAACACGGGTGCGCCGGTGACGGCCGCGCAAGTCGCGAAGGTGCGCAAGAGCGTGCCGTCGACGCGGCCGGAGCCGCCGCCGGGCGCGCGGTTCCCGCAAGCGTCGCGCTGACGCGGGCGGCGGGGCGCCGGCCCCGCCGGTTCGACCCGTTTCAGGGCGCCGGCCGCGACGTGCGGCGCCCGTCGTTTCGCCGGGGTTGCACCCCGCAAAAGCGCGCGGCCGCGTGAATTTTTCGCGGCCGCGCGCCATTCTTCCGCCTCATCCCTTATCCTTTCACTCTTGAACCTTACTAAATAGTTACAAGAGCTTGGGAGGGGGGATGCCTCATGACGTCAGCCTGATTGCGTTGCTCGCGGCCGGTTTCGGTCTCGCGATGATCTTCGGTTACCTCGCGTCGCTGCTGAAAATGCCGCCGCTGGTCGGCTATCTGCTCGCCGGGATCGTGATCGGCCCCGGCACGCCCGGTTTCGTCGGCGACCTGTCGCTCGCGCAACAGCTCGCGGAAGTGGGCGTGATGCTGCTGATGTTCGGCGTCGGCCTGCATTTTTCGCTCGGCGATCTGCTCGCGGTGCGCAAGATCGCGCTGCCGGGCGCGGTCGTCCAGATTACCGTCGCGACGCTGCTCGGCGGCGGGCTCGCGCTCACGTGGGGCTGGAGCCTCGGCGCGGCGCTGGTGTTCGGGCTCGCCTTGTCGGTCGCGAGTACCGTCGTGCTGCTGCGCGCGCTGGAAGGACGCGGGCTCGTCGAGACGGTCAACGGGCGCATCGCGGTCGGCTGGCTGGTCGTCGAGGATCTCGTGATGGTGCTCGTGCTGGTGCTGCTGCCGCCCGTCGCGGGGCTGCTCGGCGGCACGCCGCCCGGCGATACGCATGCGGCGGGCGGCAGCGTGTGGGGCACGCTCGGCGTCACGATGCTGAAGGTCGCGGCGTTCATCGCGCTGATGCTGGTGGTCGGCAAGCGCGTGTTTCCGCGCATTCTGTGGCTCGTCGCGCGCACCGGCTCGCGCGAGCTGTTCACGCTGTGCATGATCGCGGCCGCGGTCGGGATCGCGTTCGGCGCGGCGAAGCTGTTCGACGTGTCGTTCGCGCTCGGCGCGTTCTTCGCCGGGATGATGATGCGCGAGTCGGAATTCAGTCGGCGCGCGGCCGATGAGACCTTGCCGCTGCGCGACGCGTTCTCGGTGCTGTTCTTCATCTCGGTCGGCATGCTGTTCGACCCGAAGGTGCTGCTCGAGGAGCCGCTGCACGTGATCGAGGTCGCGGCGATCGTGCTGGTCGGCAAGACGCTCGCGGCCGTCGCGCTCGTGATCGCGTTCCGCTATCCGCTGAACACCGCGCTGACGGTCGGCGCGGGCCTCGCGCAGATCGGCGAATTCTCGTTCATTCTCGCGGGGCTCGGGCGTGCGCTCGGGCTCTTGTCGGCCGAGGGGCAGAGCCTGATCCTGGCGGTCGCGCTGATTTCGATCGCGATGAACACGCTGCTGTTCGCGATGATCGACCCGGCGCTCGTGTGGATCCGCAAGCATTCGGCGTTCGCGCGCAAGCTCGAGGCGCGCGACGATCCGCTCGCCGCGCTGCCGATGTCGACGCCGCAGACCCACTTGACCGGGCAGGTCGTGATCGTCGGCTACGGCAAGGTCGGCACGCGGATCGCGCATGCGCTGGACGAGCGCGGGATCGCCTATGTCGTCGTCGAGCAGAATCGCGAGCTCGTCGAGAAGCTGCGCGCGGACGGCATCGCGGCCGTGTCGGGCGACGCGATCGAGCCGATCGTGCTCGTGCAGGCGCATATCGCGCGGGCCGGGATGCTGGTCGTCACGCTGCCCGACGTGTTCGACGTGCGGCAGATCGTCGAGATCTCGCGCACGCTCAACCCGACGCTCGAGGTCGTGCTGTGCACCAACAGCGGCGACGAGGCCGCGCTGCTGTCCAGCGAGGGTGTCGGCACCGTGTTCATGGGCGAGACCGAACTCGCGCGCGGGATGACCGAGCACGTGCTCGGCCGGATGGTGAAGCCGGTCGCGGCCGCGCATTGACGGCGCGCGGCATCGCGCCGCGCACCGGGCAGCGCGCGGCGGCCCGGGCGGCCGCCGGCCCTGCGGGCTTCGGTGTCGGTAGAACGTCTCGAGCGTCGGTTCCCGCGCCATCACCACGCGATTGCCGGCCAGCAGGCCGCCGCCCACCGGCAGCGCGACGCCGGTGATGATCCGAGCGGCCGGCGAACTCAGGAACGGCGCGGCCTGCGCGACGTCGTCGGGCGTCGCGAAATCGTCGGGCGGATACCCCTTTCTCGATTGCTCGAACACCTGCGGATTGCGCCGCACGCGCGCTTCCGACGCGGGTGTCTTCACCGTGCCGGGCAGCACGATGTTCGCGCGCGCGCCGTCGCGGCCCTATTCGATCGCCAGCGATTTCGTGTCGCTGATCAGCCCGGCCTTGGCCGCGCTGTAGGCCGGATGTTGTAGTCGGGCGCACCGGCAAGGCCGCCTGCGGCGCGCAAATATTGCAGGAGGACGCGGCGGGAACCCTCAAATGATGCGGGGCGTTCCTGGAACGTGGGATGAAAGCGGGGAGGGGCGACGCGCATCCGGCATCGCCCGGACGGCATCGTCAGCCTGCGGCAGCCTTCGCCGGCGCGGCCGTGCCGGATCGTGCGGCCGTCTCGAGCGGCGCGGATGGTTTCCGCGCGGCAGCCGTCCGGGCCGGCGAGGCCTTCGGCGCGCCTACCGTCTTCTGCGGCGCAGCCGCTTTTGCCGGCGCATTCTTCTCGGGCTCGACCGGCGCATCGGGCGGTACGCCGAGCAATTGCAGCGAGCCGCTCGTGACCGACGCGAACACCGGGCCGGCCACCGTGCCGCCGTAGTAGCCCTTGCCGCGCGGCTCGTCGATCATCACGGCGACGATCAGGCGCGGGTTACTCATCGGCGCCATCCCCGCGAACAGCGCGCGGTACTTGCCCTTTGCATAGGTCGCGCCGACCTGCTTGCGCGCGGTACCGGTCTTGCCGCCGATCCGGTAGCCGTCGACGCGCGCGCGGCGCCCCGTACCGCCTTCGCCGACCGCCATCTCGAGCATCGAGCGGATCGACGCGGCCGTTTGCGGCGACGTCACGCGGTGGCCGCGATGCGCGTCGATCGTCTGCTGATCGGTGCCGTTCTTCAGCAGCGACACCGGGTGCAGCGTGCCGTCGCCCGCATAAGCCGTGTAGGTCTGCGCGATCTGCAGCAGCGACATCGACAGGCCGTAGCCGTAAGCCATCGTCGCCTGCTCGATCGGCCGCCAGCGCTTGTAGCCGCGCAGCCGGCCCGACGCCACGCCCGGGAACGTCAGTTCCGGCGCGCGGCCGATCCCGTACTCCTGGTACTTGTTCCAGATCGTTTCGGCGGGCAGGTTCAGCGCGAGCTTCGCGAGCGCGACGTTGCTCGACTTCTGCAGCGCCTGCGAAACCGTCAGCGACCCGTGGTTCGACGTGTCGTGAATCACGGCCGGGCCGATCTTGTAGGTGCCGGGCGACGTGTTGATGATCGTGTTCGGCGTGACCTTGCGTTCGTCGATCGACAGCGCGACGACGAGCGGCTTGATCGTCGAGCCCGGTTCGAACGTGTCGATCACCGCGCGGTTGCGCAACTGCTGGCCGGTCAGGCGGGCACGATCGTTCGGGTCGAAGGTCGGGTAGTTCGCGAGCGCGAGGATCTCGCCGTTCTGCGCGTCGAGCACGACGACGCTGCCTGCCACCGCGTTGTTCTCGATCACGGCGGCCTTGAGCTGGCTGTACGCGAGCTGCTGGATGCGGCGATCGATCGTCAGTTCGATCGTCGCGCCGTGCTGCGCGGGGACGAGCGGGCGCGTATCCGACACGATGCGGCCGAGCCGGTCGCGGATCACCTCACGTTGCCCCGACGTGCCTTGCAGGCGTGCATTCGCCGCGAGTTCGACGCCTTCCTGGCCCTTGTCCTCGACGTTCGTGAAGCCGACCACGTGCGCGGCCGATTCGCCTTCCGGATAGAAGCGCTTCGAATCGGCGATCTGCGTGATGCCGTCGATCGCGAGCTTGTCGAGGCGGCCCGCGGTATCGGCGTCCACCTGCCGCTTGAGCAGCACGAAGGTCTTCTCGTTGCCCAGACGCCGCTTCACCTCGACGAGCGGCATGTCGAGCAGCTTGGCGATCTGCGGGTAGTCGGTATCGGCGACCTGTTTCGGGTTCGCCCAGATTTCATAGGTCGACAGGCTGACCGCGAGCATCGCGCCGTTGCGGTCGACGATGCGACCGCGCATCGCGTCGAGCTCGATCGTGCGCTGGTAGCGCTTCTGGCCCTGTCCGACATAGAAATCCTGGTTTGCGACCTGCACCCAGAAGGCCCGCGCGATCAGCGCGGCGAACGCGAGGAACACGACGATCACGATCAACCTCGAGCGCCACATCGGCAGGCGCGACGCGAGCATCGGATTCTTGGTCGCGGCCGCGTACGGATCGGCGGGGTGGGTCTTCTTTTTCACGCTCATGCAATGGCCGGTTCGGGCCGCCCGTCGGCGGCAAATCAGTCTGGATAATGCGATTGTAATAAATGAGTAAACGTCGTGTGGGGAAAGTGTGTTCCGGCCCCGTGAAAAAACGTCAAAACGGCGACTTGGCCGGACATGAAAAACGAAGGCAGCAAAAAAGCACGGCGAAAGCGGGCGGCCGACGTCACGGCAGGTAACGGGGGGATGCTCGGCAGGGGGGCGATCCGGGGAGGCGGATTCGGGTGCCGGTCGAGCGCGACCGCCGACGCAGCGCGATCAATTGCCCGGGCCTCGATTATTTCTTTATGCCCGAAAATGAGAAACGCCCCGAAAGGGGGCGTCGATAATCATGAATATCGAAATGAATATCACTGATACCGGAATAAACCCGAAAACCGCAGACGATTTACCTTGATGAATGCTATCGGGCAACGGAAATGAATTCCCGGTATTCCGGCTGGGTCGTGCAGCGATCGACCGCCTGCAGCCGCCATGCACCGGCGTGGTCGCCGGCGAGGACGGCAGGGCCCTGTTCGCGCTGCGTCGCGCCGAACGACAGCCCCTTCAGCTGGCACACGGCGTTGCCGCCATCGGCCGCGCAGAGCGCCATCGCGCCCTCGACGTCGCGGACCTTGCCCCAGGCCGGGAGATCGATGCCCTGATGTGCCTCGCGCGACCACAGTCCCTCGTCGGTATCGACCCATAGAACCGCGAAAGCGTGCCGGGTTGCCGATTCGCTGCCATTAATCCGAATGGTGAGGCGCATTGTGATCGTCTCCTGAAAAATTGACGCATTCGACCGTTTTGACTTGATCAGTCTAGATAGACTGGTGTGAAACGCAAGTGATAATCCTCAAACAATCCTTATTGAGTTCATTCCGGTTTCAGATGGAACGACGTCTGACGATTCATGGTCGTTTCGGAGGCACTTGCCATTACGGGCGTTAGCGGGGATCGCGGTGTCGAGAGGCGCGTCGAAGGCGGTCGGGAGATGGGATGACCCGCGCGCGGGGCGCGTCGATCTGTCGCGCGCGACCGGCCACCGAAACGGTGCCGACGGATGCGACATGGCGCAGTCGGGACACCGACCGGGCGGACGTTTCGTCGTGCCGACGGCGGGTCCGGCACGACACACTCCGACAATCGCGTACAAATCGGCACACTTTCACGAAACTTTCGGGACAGACTTGCATTCGGTCGGGCCCCACACTGGGAAGGTCCCGATCCTGTGCCGCGGACGCCCGTCCGCGGCGGCTGCCGCCATCTCGTGCCAGAGAGCGATCGACGCGATCGCAGGCCGCACGCCCGATCGGGACTGCCGGGGCCGCGTCAGCCCCGGCCCGGCCGGTGAGCCGTGCGCGGCCCGCAACCGCGGGCACCGCGCCGCCCGGCCGATTCTTCGAAGGAGACTATCGTGCTGATCTGGAAAACCGCGTTGTCGCTCAACTGGCGGACGAGCCTCGTGTCGCCGGCCAGCGCACCGGTCGCGGCGGCGAACGTCGGGCGCCTGGTGCTGACCGGCGCAACCGGCTTCATCGGCAGTACCGTGCTGACGGCGCTCGTCAATGCAGGGCTGCTCGAACGCATCGTGTGCGTCGTGCGCGCGCAGGATCGCGGCCACGCCGTCGCGCGGCTGCGCGAGGCGGCGCTGCGCGCGGGGCTTGCGCCGTACTGGGCGTCGCGCCTGACCGATGCGAACGTGATCGTCGGCGCGCTCGGCGACGTGTGGCACGGCGCCGATGCGCCACGCCTCGCCGGGGCGACGCACGTGATTCACTGCGCCGGCCATGCGTCGCCGGCCGACGGCGCGCATCTGCAGGCCGACATCGCCGATGCGGTGCATTTCGCCGAACGCTTCGCGCGCGCGCCGCGCCTGCAGCGTTTCGTGTACGTCGGCACGGCCTATGCGCACGCGGGCCGCGGCGGGATCGTGCAGGAACAGGCGGCGGGCGCTGCGGCGAACGACCCGGCGCACGACGACGAAGGCCTGCCGGGTGCGGTGCTCGCGGCCGATTATCTGCACGCGAAGGCCGAAACCGAACAGCGCCTGCGCGCGCTCGGGCTGCCGCTCGTCGTCGTGCGGCCGTCGCATGTGGTCGGTCATACGGTGCTCGGCACGCGGCCCGCGCCGAATTCGTTCTGGATGTTCCGGCTCGCGCATGCCGCGCGTCGCTTCACCGCGCGGCCGATGACGCGCATCGACATCGTGTCGGTGGACGACGTGGCGCGCGCGACGATGCTGCTGGCCGTGAAGCCGACGCTCGCCCACGACGTCTATCACGTGTCGGCCGGCGACGAGGCGCCGCAGGTCGCGCAGATCGTGCGGGCGATGGACGAGGCGGCGGGGATGACGGGTGCGCCGCGCTACGCGGCGTGTGCGCCGGCGGAACTGCCGCTCGTGGTGCGAGACGTGCTCGGGCGGGCCGATCCGGCACTTGAGCGCGTGATCGGCCGTGCATTGCAGCGCTGCGGGGAATTCGCGACGGTCGATCGCGTGTTCGACAACCGTCGCGTGCGCGACGAAATCGATTTCGAGCCGTTGCCGTTCATCGATTACGTCGAGGAGTGCATGCGCACGTCGCGCGGCGTGGCCGTGACCGAGTTGATGCGCGGCGCGTTGCACTGACTGCCCGCGCCGCACCCGTTCCCGCGCGCGGCGGGAGCGGGCGCTTTCCTTATGCGTTGCCGCCGAGTTCGATGAGCCGGTCGAGCGCGCGGTAGATGTCTTCCAGGCCGTCCTCGCCGAAGCGCGACTCGAGTTGCCGGTATTGCTCGTCGATGCGCGGACCGATCTCCGTCACCAGCTTCCTGCTTTGCGGCGTCAGGCTGACCAGCAGCCGGCGCTGATCTTCCTGCGCGCGCGTGCGCGTGATCAGGCCGTCGCGCTCCATCCGTTCCAGCACGCCGGTGAGGCTCGGGCTCAGGATGCAGCAGCGCCTGGCGATCTGTCCCGCCTCGAGCGCCTGCGCCGGTTCGCCGTCGAGCACGCGGATGATCCGCCATTGCTGTTCGGTCAACGCGAATTCCTTGAGAATGGGGCGAAACAGACCCATCAGCGTTTCGCGGGCCTCGAGCAGCAGCATGGCCAGGTTGCGATGGTCGAGCGTACGGTTCATCGGGGTGGGTAAAGGACGGGGACGTATCAATCTTAACAGCCGAAGGAGATGGATTTCGCGTATCAGGGTAATCGAGGTTGCCAGCGTGCGATTGTTTACTTAAGATATTAACTATTGACGATGCGCCGCGACGCGCGGCAGGGGAATGACGCATGGAGCTGTCTTGCACGACCGCCGCGGCGCCGCCGTTGCCGGTCGCCATCGGTACCGTCTATGGCGCACTGCTCAACGAGCGCGTCGCGCTCGACGCGCTCGGCGACGCGGTGAACGCGCCGCCTTACGGCCGCCCGCCGCAGGCGCCGATCCTGTACATCAAACCCGCCAACACGCATGCGGGCGACGGCGCCGCCGTCGTCGTGCCGGCCGGCGTCGACGCGCTGGAAATCGGCGCGTCGGTGGCCGTCGTGTTCGCCCGGCGCGCGACGCGCGTGCCGGCCGCGCAGGCGCTCGACTACGTGCACGGCTTCACGCTCGCGAGCGACGTGTCGGTGCCGCACCCCGATTACTACCGCCCGGCCGTGCGCTTCAAGTGCCGTGACGGCTTCTGCCCGCTGGGCCCGGCCATCGTGCCGGCCGCCGCGCTCGGCGACGTCGACGCGATCGGCCTGACGGTGCGGATCGACGGCGAACTGGCCGTGTCCGCGTCGACCGCCACGCTGATCCGCCCGGTGCGCGAACTGATCGCCGATGTGACCGCGTTCATGTCGTTCGATGCGGGCGACGTGCTGTTGCTCGGCGTCGCGGGCGGCGCACCGCGCGCCCGCGCGGGCAGCACGATCGAGATTTCGGCCGCCGGGATCGGCACGCTGCGGCATACGCTGATTGCGGAGGAAGCACGATGAAGACGGCGCGCGTGATCTACAACGGCGCACTGCATGCGGCCGAACCGGCCGGCGACGGCACGATCCGCCTCGATACGGGGCGCGTGGTCGCCGAGGAGGCGGTGGCGTGGCTGCCGCCCGTCGCGCCGCGCACGACGTTCGCGCTCGGCCTCAACTACGCCGACCACGCGAAGGAACTCGCGTTCAAGGCGCCGAGCGAGCCGCTGATCTTCCTGAAGGGACCGAACACGTTCATCGGCCACCGGTCGCGCACCGTGCGCCCGGCGGATGCGACGCACATGCACTACGAGTGCGAACTGGCCGTCGTGATCGGACGGCCCGCGCGCAACGTGAGCCGTGCGCAGGCCGTCGACTACGTGGCCGGCTACACGGTCGCGAACGACTACGCGATCCGCGACTATCTCGAGAACTACTATCGCCCGAACCTGCGCGTGAAGAACCGCGATACCTGCACGCCGCTCGGGCCATGGTTCGTCAGCCGCGACGAGATCGGCGACGCGGGCGACCTGATGCTGCGCACGACCGTGAACGGCCACGAGACGCAGCGCGGCAGCACGCGCGACATGATCTTCGACGTGCCGGCGCTGATCGAGCACATCAGCGGCTTCATGACGCTCGCGCCGGGCGACCTGATCCTGACCGGCACGCCCGAGGGGCTGGCGGACACGCAGCCGGGCGACGAGGTCGTGACCGAGATCGAAGGGATTGGCCGGCTCGTGAACACGATCGTCGGCGAAGCAGACTACTATCGCGCCGGCTGAGCCCGTCGCCCAAGGAGAGCACATGACCATCAAGCACTGGATCGACGGCCGCGAAGTCGAGAGCCGCGAGACCTTCACGACGCTGAACCCCGCGACGGGCGACGTCATCACCGACGTCGCGTCGGGCGGCGAGGCCGAGGTCGACGCGGCCGTGCGCGCGGCGAAGGCGGCGTTCCCGAAATGGGCGAACACGCCCGCGAAGGCGCGCGCGAAGCTGATGCGCAAGCTCGGCGAGCTGATCGAGAAGAACGTGCCGATGCTCGCGGCGCTGGAGACGCAGGACACCGGCCTGCCGATCGCGCAGACGAGCAAGCAGCTGATTCCGCGCGCCTCGGAGAACTTCAATTTCTTCGCGGAAGTGTGCGTGCAGATGAACGGCCGCACGTATCCGGTCGACGACCAGATGCTGAACTACACGCTGTACCAGCCGGTGGGCGTGTGCGCGCTGGTGTCGCCATGGAACGTGCCGTTCATGACGGCCACGTGGAAGACGGCGCCGTGCCTCGCGCTCGGCAATACGGCCGTGCTGAAGATGTCGGAACTGTCGCCGCTGACGGCCGACCAGCTCGGCCGGCTCGCGCTCGAAGCCGGCATTCCGCCCGGCGTGCTGAACGTCGTGCAGGGCTACGGCGCGACGGCCGGCGACGCGCTCGTGCGCCATCCCGACGTGCGCGCGGTGTCGTTCACCGGCGGCACCGTGACGGGCAAGCGGATCATGGAGCGCGCGGGCCTCAAGAAGTATTCGATGGAGCTCGGCGGCAAGTCGCCGGTGCTGATCTTCGACGACGCCGATTTCGACCGCGCGCTCGACGCGTCGCTGTTCACGATCTTCTCGATCAACGGCGAACGGTGCACCGCCGGTTCGCGGATCTTCGTGCAGCGCACGATCTACGACCGCTTCGTGCAGGAATTCGCGCGCCGCGCGAACAACCTGGTGGTCGGCGACCCGGCCGATCCGGGCACGAATCTCGGCGCGATGATCACGCGCCAGCACTGGGAGAAGGTGACGGGCTACATTCGCATCGGCGAGCAGGAAGGCGCGCGCGTGGTCGCGGGCGGCGCGGACAAGCCGGCCGGGCTGCCCGCGCATCTGCGCAACGGCAACTTCGTGCGCCCGACCGTGTTCGCCGACGTCGACAACAGGATGCGTATCGCGCAGGAAGAGATCTTCGGGCCGGTCGCCTGCATCATTCCGTTCGAGGACGAAGACGAAGGGCTGCGGCTCGCGAACGACACCGCGTATGGCCTTGCGTCGTATATCTGGACGCAGGACGTCGGCAAGGTGCATCGTCTCGCACGCGGGATCGAGGCCGGGATGGTGTTCGTGAACAGTCAGAACGTGCGCGACCTGCGCCAGCCGTTCGGCGGCGTGAAGGAGTCGGGCACCGGGCGAGAGGGCGGCGAGTACAGTTTCGAGGTGTTCGCGGAGATCAAGAACGTGTGCATCTCGATGGGTTCGCACCACATCCCGCGCTGGGGCGTGTGACGGTCGTTTCGCCGCGATAACGAACCAAACGGAGACTGAACGATGGGCAAACTGTCCCTCGCCGCGAAGATCACGCACGTGCCGTCGATGTATCTGTCGGAACTGCCCGGCAGGCATCACGGTTGCCGCGAGGCGGCGATCCGCGGCCACCAGCTGATCGGCGAGCGCTGCCGCGCGCTCGGCGTCGACACGATCGTCGTGTCGGACGTGCACTGGCTCGTCAATGCCGGTTATCACGTGAACTGCAACGCGCGGTTCTCGGGCACGTACACGAGCAACGAGCTGCCGCATTTCATCCGCGACATGACGTACGCGTATCCGGGCAACCCGGCGCTCGGCCGGCTGATCGCCGAGACGGCCACCGGGCGCGGCATCGCGACGCGCGCGCACGAGATCGACAGCCTGGAACTCGAATACGGCACGCTCGTGCCGATGCGCTACATGAACGGCGACCAGCATTTCAAGGTCGTGTCGATCGCCGGCTGGTGCATGTGGCATCAGCTCGACGAAAGCCGCCGCTTCGGCGAGGCGCTGCTCGAGGCGATCGAGAAGAGCGATTCGAACGTCGCGTTCCTCGCGAGCGGCTCGTTGTCGCACCGCTTCAACGACAACGGCAGCCCCGAGGAATCGATCCACCAGATCAGCCGCGAATTCTTCCGCCAGGTCGACCTGCGCGTGGTCGAGCTGTGGAAGCAGGGCGATTTCAAGACCTTCTGCGCGATGCTGCCCGAGTACAACCTCCATTGCCACGGCGAAGGCGGGATGCACGACACGGCGATGCTGCTCGGGCTGCTCGGCTGGGATCGTTACGACAAGCCGGTCGAGATCGTCACCGACTATTTCGCGAGTTCGGGCACCGGGCAGATCAACGCGATCTTTCCGCTCGCCTGAGCGCTGCCGCCTGCCAAGCAATCGAATCCGAACGGAGATTTGCCATGCCACACATCGTCGTCGAATACACCGCGAACATCCGCGACGACGCGCGCATTCCCGCGCTGCTGCGCACGATCAACGCGACGCTGATCGCGCAGGGCGGCGTGTTCCCGACCGGCGGCATCCGCTCGCGCGCGCTCGAACTGCAGGACTACTGCGTCGCCGACGGCACGGAGGACGACGCCTTCGTCCACGTGACGCTGAAGATCGGCTCGGGGCGTACCGACGCGCAGAAGAAGGCCGCGTGCGATGCGCTGTTCGATGCGATCAAGGCGCATTTCGCCGAGCTGTACGCGAAACGCTACCTCGCGCTGTCGATGGAACTGACCGAGTTCAGCGAAAGCGGCTCGTACAAGCACAACAACATCCACGCCCGCTACAAGCGGGCCGGCTGAACCCCATTCCCGATCCGACCATGCTCGAACCCGCCCTCATCGACCAGCTCGCGCGGCGTCTGCACGACGCCGAGCGCGAGCGCACGCAGATCCGCCAGATCTCGCTCGACCATCCCGACATCACGATCGACGACGCGTATGCGATCCAGCGCGCGTGGGTGACCCTCAAGCTCGCGGAAGGCCGCACGCTGAAGGGGCACAAGATCGGCCTCACGTCGAAGGCGATGCAGAACACGTCGCAGATCGACGAGCCCGACTACGGCGCGCTGCTCGACGACATGTTCTTCGACGACGGCGGCACGATCCCGACCGGCCGCTTCATCGTGCCGCGCGTCGAGGTCGAACTCGCGTTCGTGCTCGGCAAGCGGCTCTCGGGCCCGAACTGCACGATCTTCGACGTGTACGACGCGGTCGATTACGTCGTGCCCGCGCTCGAGATCATCGACGCGCGCAGCCAGTCCATCGACCCCGATACGAAACGGCCGCGCAAGGTGTTCGACACGATCGCCGACAACGCCGCGAACGCGGGCGTCGTGATCGGCGGCCGGCCGGTGCGGCCGCAGGACGTCGACCTGCGCTGGGTCGCGGCGATCATGTCGCGCAACGGCGTGGTCGAGGAAACGGGCGTCGCGGCCGGCGTGCTGAACCATCCGGCGAACGGCGTCGCGTGGCTCGCGAACCGGCTGTCGCGTTTCGGCGTCGCGCTGGAACCCGGGCAGATCGTGCTCGGCGGGTCGTTCACGCGGCCGTGTGCGGCGCGGCCGGGCGATACGTTCAGCGTCGACTACGGCCCGCTCGGGACGATCCAGTGCCATTTCGAGTGAGGTAGCGAACGATGCAGATTCCGTCGAATGTCTTCAAGGCCGCGCTCGCGCGCGGCGACGCGCAGATCGGGCTGTGGCTCGGGCTCGCGAATCCGTACAGCGCCGAGGTCGTCGCGGGCGCGGGATTCGACTGGTTGCTGATCGACGGCGAGCATGCGCCGAACACGGTGCCGACGATCCTCGCGCAGTTGCAGGCGATCGCGCCGTATCCGTCGCATCCGGTCGTGCGCGTGCCGTGGAACGATCCGGTGATCGTCAAGCAGGTGCTCGATCTCGGGGCGCAGACGCTGCTGGTGCCGATGGTGCAGAGCGCCGACGAAGCGCGCGCGGCCGTGGCCGCGACGCGTTACCCGCCGCACGGGATGCGCGGCGTCGGCAGTGCGCTGGCACGCGCGTCGCGGTGGAGTCGTGTGGGCGACTACCTGCATCGCGCGAACGACGAGATGGCCGTGCTCGTGCAGGTCGAGACACGCGCGGGGCTCGATGCGATCGATGCGATCGCGCGGGTCGAAGGCGTCGACGGCGTGTTCATCGGGCCGGCTGACCTGGCCGCCGATCTCGGGCATCTCGGCAATCCGGGCCACCCGGTCGTGCAGGCCGCGATCGACGGCGCGATCCGGATGATCAAGGCGGCCGGCAAGGCGCCGGGCATTCTGAGCGCGGATGAGGCGGCCGCGCGACGCTATCTGGACGCGGGCGCGCTGTTCGTCGCGGTCGGGGTCGATACGACGCTGCTCGCGAGGAGCGCGGAGCGGCTGGCGGCGCAGTTCAAGGGGAAGGGGGGCAAGGCCGCGGAGAAGGGCGACGGCACGTATTGAACGAAACGGACAGACCGTTTATAGAGGGCGATATCACTTTTCGTTTATTGCGAAAAAATCATGCCATCCAGAACCCCAGTTTGGAGCGCGCGATGCCCCACACCACGATGTCCGCTACGATCTGCCCGTCGAGCGCGAGATGCGGGCGGCTGTCGAAGGGCAGCGTGCCTACCGGACGATCATCTGAATTGAACCGGATTCCGCGAATCGTTTGACGTTTCAAGCCGGTCGCGTGTTGTTACCGTGCGTCGATTGTCGATGTCCCCCCGTTCTCCATATACCGTCCAGGCGTCGTCCCCAACGCCCGCCGGAACATGTCGATGAACGCGCTCACGTTGTCGTACCCGAGATCGAGCGCGATCGTCGTCACCGGCACGTCATCGGCGATTCTCTCCAGCGCCCGCAGCAACCTGGCCTGCTGACGCCACTGCGCGAACGTCAGCCCCGTCTCGGCGACGAAGCGGCGGCTCATCGTTCGCGCACTGATGCCGGCCCATGCGGCCCATTCCTCCAGCCGCCGGTTGTCCGCGAGATTCGTGGCCAGCGCATCGGTGATCTTCATCAGCCGCGCGTCTCGCGGCCGTACCAGTCCCAGTGCCTCGACCTCCGACGACGCGATTTCGTCCAGGATCACGTCGGCGATGCGCGTTTGCGCGGCATCCAGTTCCGAATCGCCCCAGCTTGCCGCGCGCTGCACGGCTTCACGCAGCAGCGGTGTCGTGCGGATCGCGCGCGGCGCGGCCGGCAGTGCCGCGCAGCGTGCTTCGGCGACGAACGCCGACCAGCCGGAAATCGGCCCGAACGAACGCAACGAATGCCGGCAATGCGGCGGAATCCAGATCGCGTGAATGGCCGGCACGACCCAGGCCTGGTCATCGAGGCCGATCGTCAGCAGCCCGCTCAGCGCGCCGACAAGCTGGCCGCGCGCATGCGAATGCGGCGCGGTCACGCGCGGGTCGCGTTGCGACAGCACGGCGGCGACCACGAACGGGCCGTCGTCGGACGTGACGAATCGGGCGGGCAGAAGCGGATCGGACATGGCCGGATATCGGTATCGAATGGCTGTTATACCGGAGATTGGCCGGCTTCGCACGCCTACACTGCATCCATCGATGACAACCGGAGTACGACGCGATGCGAGCCGAACAGATGCTTCCCGACCATGCCGACCGGATCGAAACCGGCGGAACGACAATCCGCAAGGGGACCGTCGGCGCGTTCCTGGTCAACGCGCGCGTGTTGACCGACCCGCACGCCGAGCCCGCCGACCGGGCGCGCGCGGAGGCCGACGCGATCGACGCATTGCCGGCGCTGCGCGCGCTCGGCCTGTTCGACGTGCTGGAAGTGCGCGATCCCGCGCTGCGCGCGTGGCTCGACGCACGCTGATGCGCAGCTGAACCGTCGATCGAGATCCCCGATTCAAGGAGTCACCATGAAAGCAGCAGTCGTGACGGGCGCCGGCGAGCGTCCCGTTCAGATGGAATTCGATGCGCCGCGCGCGATGCCGGGCCACAGCCTGATCGACGTGACGGCGTCCGCGCTGAGCCGGCTCGCGCAGGCGCGCGCGGCCGGCACGCATTACTCGTCGGACGGGCGTTATCCGTTCGTCGTCGGCGTCGACGGGGTGGGCCGCCGTCTCGACGACGGGCAGCGCGTCTACTTCTTCGGCGCACCCGCCCCGTTCGGCGCGATGGCCGAGCGCACGATCGCGCCCGATACGCGGTGCGTGCCGCTGCCCGATTCGCTCGACGACGTCACGGCGGCGGCGATCGCGATTCCCGGGATGTCGTCGTGGGCGGCGCTGACCGAGCGCGCGCGGCTCGTCGCGGGCGAGACGGTACTCGTCAACGGTGCGACGGGTACGTCGGGGCGGCTGGCAGTGCGGATCGCGAAGCATCTCGGCGCCGCGAAGGTGATCGCGACGGGCCGCAACGCAGCCGCGCTGCAGGCGTTGCCGAGCGCCGGTGCGGATGCGGTCGTGTCGCTGCAACAGGACGACGCACATCTGGCACGCGCGCTCGAACCGCATTTCCGCGAAGGTGTGGACGTCGTGCTCGACTATCTGTGGGGCGCCAGCGCGCAGACGCTGTTGCTTGCCGCCGCGAAGGCGACGCCCGACGGCCGCCGGCTGCGATTCGTGCAGATCGGCTCGATCGGCGGCGCGGACGTGCTGCTGCCGGGCGCGGTGCTGCGGGCGACCGCGATCGAACTGATGGGCAGCGGCATCGGCAGCGTGTCGCTGCCCCGCTTGCTGGCGTCGGTGCGCGGTGTGTTCGACGCGGCCGGGCCGGCCGGCCTCGCGATCGACACGCGCACGGTGCCGCTGTCGGCCGTGGGCGAACACTGGGGCGATACGAACAGTCTCGTGCGCCCGGTGTTCACGATGCTCGGCGAGTGAGCGGCGCATCGAAACGCAGCGCGCCGGACGTGACGCGAGGGGCACGCTGGGCGGCGGCGGCCGGCGGTTCGCCGCGATGCCGCCGCGCGTGGCCTGGCTGAACGGCGGTCGACCGACTGCCGCCGTCCGCCGGCCCGGGTGTCAGAACCGCTGCTGGATCCCCGCCGTGACGCCGACCTGGGTCGTGCCGTATCCCGCGAAATCGCGCGACACGCCAACCTTCTGGTCGTGTTTCGCGATCGCGAACGCGCCGGCCGCGTACAGCACCGTGCGCTTCGACAGCGCGTAGTTCGCGCGCATCGACACCAGCGTCGGATCGGCATCGCTGCCGCCCTTGATGTTCTGGTGATAGACGGCCGCGATCAGCGAGAACGCCGGCGTGAACTGATACGACCCGCCGAGCCAGTACGTGTCGCTCAGCTGGTTCGCCGCCGTGGTGCGGAACGTGCGTTTGTAGTTGCGGTAGCCGGCCATCGTCTTCAGGTTGCCGAAGTCGTAGCTCAGGCCGGCATGGACGCCCTGGATATAGTTGACCGTATCGGCCGGCGTGACGCTGTCGGCCGCGCCGTTCTGCCGGTCGAACGTGACGACCGCCGCGAACGGGCCTTTCTCGTAGCCGACCGCGAAGTCGTATTTCGAGCTGGTCTTCACGCTGCCCGGCACGTTGCCGAAGCCGTACAACGCGCCGAACTTGAAGCCGCTGAATTCGCCGTCGTAGCGCACCGCGTTCGACGAGCGCGTGAACATGCCGTCCTTGCGGCCGCCCGTCGCCGTCGACGCCGAGGCCCACGAGTAGTTCTGCGCGTAACCCATCGGGTCGAACGGCAGCATGTAGTCGTAGGTGACGGTGTAGTTGCGGCCGAGCGTCAGTTCGCCCCATTTGCTCTTCAGGCCGACCGTCGCGCGGCGCGCGAAGATCGAGTCGGGGCCGTCGTCGAGCGCGCCGTTCGCGAGGTCGATCCCGCTTTCGAGTCGGAACACGGCCTTCAGCCCGCCGCCGAGATCCTCGACGCCGCGCAAGCCCCAGCGCGAGGTGTTCTTGTTGCCCGACTTGAGCTTGACCGAACTGCCGCCTTCGGGCGCCGCATGGTTCGTGTATTCGATGCCGGCATCCATGATCCCGTACATCGTGACCGACGACTGCGCGTGCGCGGCGCCTGCCGCGAGTCCGGCGACGGCGGCCGATCCGGTCAGGACGGCGGCGCGAAGGGAACGCTCTGCGCGTGATTTCATTGGCGGTGTCTCCTTGGTTCTTGTGGGTTGGGTGAGTCGGTTAGGCGCGCATCCGCCCGCGGCGGACACCGGGAGGCGTCCGCCGGACGGGAGGTCCATGCGTGGCGGGATGCGCGGCGGCACGTGAGCCGCCGCGACCGGGTCAGCCCGCTTTCGCGAACGCCCAGCAGTCGTTGGTCGGGAATTCGATCCAGTGCTTGCCGGCCGCGCGCGGCACGTGGCCGAACGCGCGCAGGCGCATGTCGCCGCAATGGAACAGGTATTCCCAGCGGTCGCCGAGATACATCGACGTGACGAGGTCGGCCTGCAGCCGGTTCGCGCCCGGGCCGTCGGTGACCTGCACGCGTTCGAGGCGGATCACGGCCTGCGCGTCCTGGCCCGGCGCGAGCGTGTCGCGGGCCAGCGCCCGCAGTTCCCAGCCGTCGCCGGCGAGCGTCACGCATTCGCCGTCGATCGCGGCGACGCGCGCATCGATCCGGTTGTTGCTGCCCATGAATTCGGCGGTGTACAGCGAGCGCGGCGCGCCGTACAGCTCGGCCGGCGTGCCTTCCTGTTCGATGCGGCCGTTGCGCAGCAGCAGGATGCGGTCGGACATCGCCATCGCCTCGGTCTGGTCGTGCGTCACGCACAGGGCCGACAGCCCGAGCGACACGATCAGCTCGCGCAGCCACGCACGCGCTTCCTCGCGCAGCTTCGCGTCGAGGTTCGACAGCGGCTCGTCGAGCAGGATCACCGGCGGGTTGTAGACGAGCGCGCGTGCGATCGCGACGCGCTGCTGCTGGCCGCCCGACAGCTGGTGCGGAAAACGTTCCGCGAGATGGCCGAGGCCGAGCTGGTCGAGCGCGGTCTGCACGCGGCGCTTCTGTTCGGCCGGGGCGACGCGGCGCAGCTTCAGTCCGTAGCCGACGTTGTCGGCGACGGTGCGGTGCGGCCACAGCGCGTACGACTGGAACACGAGGCCGAGCGAGCGCTGCTCGACGGGCAGGTCGACGCGTTTCGCGCCGTCGAAGAACACGCGGTCGTCGAGCTGGATGCGGCCGTCGGACGGCTGTTCGAGGCCGGCCACCGCGCGCAGCAGCGTGGTCTTGCCGCTGCCCGACGCGCCGAGCAGGCACACGACTTCGCCGGCCTTCAGTTCGAACGACACGCCCTTGAGGATCGGATTGGCGCCGTAGCTGAGGTGCAGGTCGTCGACGATGAGCTTATCCATGAAGTTTCACTCCGAAGCGCAGGGCCACGCCGAGACCGGCGCCGACCATCGCGATGTTGATGACAGAAAGCGCGGCGACCTGGTCGACGGCGCCGGTCGCCCACAGCGACACGAGCAGCGCGCCGATCACTTCGGTGCCGGGCGACAGCAGGTAGACGGCCGTCGAGTATTCGCGCTCGAAGATCATGAAGATCAGCAGCCACGCGGCGAGCAGGCCGAAGCGCACGAGCGGCAGCGTCACGTCGAGCGACACGCGGCTGCGCGTCGCGCCGACGCTGCGGCCGGCTTCCTCGAGTTCCGGGCCGACCTGCAGCAGCGCGCTCTGGATGAGGCGCATCCCGTACGCGAGCCACACGACCGTGTACGCGATCCAGATGCTCCACATCGAGTTCTTCAGTTCGCGCAGGCCTGGCACGAACAGGAAGATCCACAGGAACGCGAGACCGGCGAGCAGGCCCGGCACCGCGCGCGGCAGCAGCACGAGGTAGTCGAGCAGCTTGGTCGCCCAGTCGGGGCGGCGGTGGCCGGCGAACGCGACGAGCGAGTAGAAGCCGATCGCGAGCGCGCCGCCGATCACGCCGATGCCGAGCGTGTTGACGATCGCGCGCACCAGGTTGTCCTGCTCGAACAGCTCGATGAAGTTCGACAGCGTCAGCACTTCGGCGAGCGCGACGCCTTCGCCCCAGTTGGTCACGAATGCGCGCAGCACGATGCCCGAGATCGGCACGATCACGGTCAGCATCAGCCACAGCACGACGATCGCGAGCGCGACCCAGCGCCACACGCCGAGCGGCAGCACCGTCGTCCGGCCGGCCTTGCCCTTCACGGTGACGAAGCGGTTCGCGGTCTTCAGCAGGCGGCGCTGCAGCAGCACGAGCGGGAACGTGATCGCGACGATGCACACGGCGACCGCGGCCATCAGGTGATACGACGGCACGCCGAGCTTGTTGGTCAGCTTGTACAGGTAGGTCGCGAGCACCAGGTGGCCTTCCGGATCGCCGAGCACGAGCGGCAGCCCGAACACTTCGAAGCCGAGGAAGAACACGAGCACGCCGGCGAACAGCAGCGCGGGCATCGTCATCGGCAGGCTCACGTCGAGCGCGACGCGGAACGGGCGGGCGCCCGCCACGCGCGCGGCTTCCTCGACGTCCGAGCCGAGGTTGCGCAACGCGGCCGACGAATACAGGTACACGTGCGGCACGTGCGTGAGGCCGACGATCACCGTGATCGCGAAGACCGAGTACACGTTCCAGGGGATGTTCTGTACCCCGAACAGTTCCTTGAACCACACCGAGTAGAAGCCGACCGGTCCGGCCGCGACCACGTAGCCGAACGCGAGCACCATCGGCGACACGAACACGGGCGTGAGCAGCAGCGGTTCGAGCCAGCGACGGCCGGGCAGGTCGGTGCGCACCATCAGGAACGCGAGGATGCCGCCGAGCGGGATCGAGATGAACAGCATCCCGCCGGCGATGATGAACGAGTTCTTCACGGCCGACCAGAAATCGGGATCGCTGAAGACGAAACGGAAGCCGTCGATGCCGAGCGTCTTGTTCGCGTCGAAGAACGGCGCGGACAGCAGGCTCTGGAACAGGATGAAGCCGAGCGGCAGTGCGACCGCGATGGTGAGTACCGCGACGACGATCCAGCGCAGCATGCCGGCGAGCGGCTGCAGGCTGTTGACCGGCAGCGCGGGAATCGCGTCGCGCGGGCCGGCGGCGGGTGGCGCGGCCGGTGCCGTGCCGGGGGTGCTGGTTGAAAGCATGAGTTCGCCCCTGCGGCCATCCGGATGGCCGCCTCAAGGAAGTCGGTAAGGGGAAGGGCCGCCCGCGCGACGTGCGGCGGGCGGCCGTGGGTCGGCCGGAGCCGGTCAGCGGATCAGCTCTTGATCGCCTGCTGCCATTGCTTCAGGAACGCGAGCCGCTTCGACTGGTCCAGATAGACGAGCAGGCCGGTGCCGATCTGGATCGGCTTCAGCGAATCGCCGAGTTCCTTCGTGAGGCTCGCGGCCGACGTCTCGCCGGTCACGTCCGTGCGGATCGCGTACAGGTTCGCCTGGTTCGCGATCATGGTCTGGCCGCGTTTCGACAGCAGGTAGTCCACCCACAGCTTGGCGGCGTTCGGGTTTTTCGCCTTCTTCGAGATGGTGGCGAGGCGGCTCACGATCTGCGTGTAGTCCTTCGGAAACACGTATCCGATGGACTTGTCCTTCTTCGCCTTCGCGTACGCATACGAACCGATGATGTTGTAGCCGATCAGGTTCTCGCCCGACGAGATGCGCTCCATCATCGCGCCGGTGCTCGACTGCAGCTTCGGGCCCGTCGCGCCGATCGCCTTCACGAGTTCCCACGTGACCTTCTCGTTCAGGTGCGCGTCCTGCGTCAGCGCGTTGAAGCCGACGCCGGATTTCTCGACGTCGTACGTCGTGAGCTTGCCCTTGAACTTGTCCGGTTGCGACGCGAGCAGCTTGATCAGCTCGGCGCGCGTCTTCGGCACTTCGTTCTCGGGGATCAGGCGCTTGTTGTAGACGATCGCGAGCGGCTCGAAGGTCGTGCCGTACGCCTGCTTCTGGTACTGCGCCCATTGCGGCACGTTCGGGCTTTCGGGCGAATCGTAGGCCGCCATCAGGCCGTCGTTGACGAGCTTGACCTGCAGGTCCATCGCGGAGCTCCACAGCACGTCGGCGCTGGTGCTGCTCGCCGCGTTTTCGCTGATGTAGCGGTTGTACAGCTCGGTGCTGTTCATGTCGTTGTACTCGACCTTCACGCCGTACAGGCTTTCGAAGTCCTTGATCAGCGGGCGCACGAGGCCCGTGTCGGTCGTCGAGTAGACGATCAGCTTGCCTTCCTTCTTCGCGGCGTCGATCACGCCCTGGTAATTACCCGGATACCCGGCCGGAACCTGCGCGACGGCGCCGCCGGCGGCAGTGCCCAGGACGATCGCCAGTGCGGCGGCAACGCGCTTCGGTGCAAACGACATGTCTTCCTCCAGTTATGCGTGGTGTTGTTCGAGTGACGCGGATGTTAATTGCGGGGCACTTTCAGCCTGCTTTCATTCCCGTTCACAATCGCGTCGTTTGCGTCATGGATTTCCCGAGGTCGCGGCGGCGGCCGCCGCGGGTTGCGCGGCGTGCGGCATGGTTCGGACGGGAACAGAAGCGGGGCCGGGCAGGCGCGGGAACGCCCGCAACGACCGCTAGGCGGAGGCCGCCAGCAACTGGCCGAGGATCCGGCCGCCATGCCGTGCATGCGCGGCCGTCAGCGCGGAATATCCGACGACGACACCCGCTTCACGCCGGGCGCTTCGGCAGAATTCGCGGATCGGCTGCAACGCGATGCCGGCTGCGCGGGCCCGGGCGATAACCGTCGCGTCGTCCGTCCCGGGCGGCAGCCACAGCACGAAATGAAAGCCCGCGTGCTCGCCGGATACCGCGAACCGTCCGCCGGCGTGCTTCGCCAGCTGCTCGAGCACGATGTCGCGCCGCTGGCGGTACGCGTGCCGCGCGGCGCGCAGGTGCTTCGCGAAATCGCCGCTGGCGATGAAGCGGGCCAGCGCCAGTTGCGGCGCTGCGCCGACCGCGCGCGCGGTCGCATGCCACACGGCCGACAGCGCCGGCCGCAGCGCTTTCGGTACGACCATGAAGCCGATGCGCAGCCCCGAGAACAGCGTCTTGTTGAACGAGCCGCAGTAGATCACGCGGTCGCACGCGTCGAGCGATTTCAGCGCGGGCAGCGGGGCGGTCTGGTAGCTGAATTCGCCGTCGTAGTCGTCTTCGACGATCCACGCGCGGCCGCGCTGCGCCCAGTCGAGCAGTTCGAGCCGGCGCGACACCGAGATCGTGACGCCGAGCGGTGCCTGATGCGCGGGCGTCACGTAGACGGCACGCGCATCGGGATGCCGGTGCAGCGACGCCGTGTCGATGCCTTCCCGATCGACCGGCACGTCGATCACGGTCGCGCCCGCGATCGTGAAGATCTGCCACGCCGACACGTAGCCGGGATCTTCCATCAGCACCGTCGAGCCCGGCGCGAGCACCGTGCGCGCGACGAGGTCGATCGAATGGCGGATGCCGGTCGTGATGAAGATGTCGCCGGCGTCGCACGGAATGCCGCGATATTCGCGCAGGTACGCGGCGATTTCGTCGCGGAGGCTGTCGACGCCTTGCGCGGGCGTCGCGCCGAGCTCGTTGGCCGTCGCGGCAAGCAGGCTCGCGCCGAGCGCCTTCTTCCATTGCTGCATCGGCATCAGGCCGGGATCGGCGAGCCGCGCGACGAACGGGACGCCCGGGCGCACGCCGTGTTCGGATTCGGACTCGTCCGGGCCGCCTGCCGGCTCGCGGTGTGCGTTGCCGGGACGAGGCTGCGCGGCCGCGCGCAGATAGCTGTCCGGCACCACCGCGCAGACGCGCGTGCCGGACCCTCGCGTGCGGGCGATGTAGCCCTCGGCGCACAGGATGTCGTACGCCGCTTCGACGGTGCCGCGCGCGATGTCCCAGCGCACGGCCAGCGTCCGGCTGGACGGCAGCGGGCTGTCGGCAGGCAGCAGGCGCTTCAGGATCGCGTCGCGAATCGTGTCGGCAATGCATTCCTGCTTCGACGACGGGCTGCCGGCCGACAGCCCGGAAGGGCGCGGCAGATCGAGCGGAATCGCGGCTTTGCCTCGCGGCATAGTGGTCCAGTCGGTGGTCGATTTAATGGTCCTTCAGCTTATATCACTTTCCCCTTAGATTGCTGTCGACCCTTTCTCCTCGGACCGGAAACGGACTTGCCGCATGAAGACACGCTCATTGCCCCAGCGGGGCTGGTTGTTCCTGTTGATGCTCGTCGTGTGCCTGCCGCGCGTCACGATCGATGCATACCTGCCGTCGCTGCCCGCGATGGCGGACGCGCTGCACGGCACCGACGCCCAATTGCAGCTCACGCTCACCCTCTACATGGTCGGCTATGCGCTGTCGATGCTGGTGTCGGGGCCGTTGTCCGACCGTTACGGGCGCCGTCCCGTGCTGCTCGGCGGTCTGTGCGTGTACGTCGTCGCGAGCGTGGCGTGCGCGCTGTCGAGCGGCGTCGCGGCCCTCATCGTCGCGCGCATCTTTCAGGCGCTCGGCGGCTGCACCGGCACGGTGATCGGCCGCGTCATCGTGCGCGAGCGCTTTCCGGCCGCGACGCAGGCCACGATGCTCGGCCATATCTCGGCCGGCATGGCGCTGTCGCCGGTGGTCGCGCCGCTGGCCGGCAGCGCGATCGCCGCGTGGCTCGGCTGGCGCGGCGTGTTCGGATGGCTCGCGGCGGGCGGGCTGGTCGCGACCGCGATGGTGCTGCGCGTGCTGCCCGAGACGCGCGAACAGGCCGCGCGGCCGGCGCCGGGCCCCGGGCTCCTGCGGACCTACGCCGGCCTGCTGCGCGAGCGACGTTTCCTGCGCTACTCGCTCGCGATCAGCTTCGTTTACTGCACGTACTACCCGTTCATCGCGGAATCGTCGACGCTGTTCCAGCGGCAGATCGGCGTGTCCGGCCCGGTCTATGCGGCGATCTTCGGCGTGACCGTGTTCGGCTACCTGATCGGCTCGAGCGCGTTCGCGCGGACCGGCGGGCGCTGGCAAGCCGATTCGGTCATCGCGGCGGCGGCCGCCGTGAATCTGGCCGGCGCCGCCATGCTGTGGGCCGGCGGCGCGCTCGCCCCGATGTCGGTGGCCGCGCTGGTCGTGCCGATGTTCGTCGTGATGATCGCGGTCGGGATCGCGATTCCGGCGTGCCAGTTCGCGGTGATGCAGCCGTATACGCAGATCGCCGGCACCGCGTCGGGGCTGTTCTTCTTTATCCAGATGGCGATCACGGCCGCGTGCGGCGGCGTGCTGGCGTGGCTGTCGGACGGCACCGCGCACCCGATGATCGTCGTGACGGCCGGCGCGAGCGTCGCGTTCGTCGCGGTGGTCGTCGGCCTTCGCGAGCGGCATGCGGCCGGCGATGCGCGCTTCGCGGCGCCCGGTCATCCCGCCGCGGAACGCTGAGCGGCGGCCGTCGGCGGCGCGCGCGGCGGCTTGGCGGCCCCCGCGCAACCCGTGTTTCCGCGAGGCGTCGACATGGAAAGGATCATGTAATGTAGCGGCCTGTCGCTGACCTTACCGGAATCCCCATGCGCGTGCTGCTCGTCGAAGACAATCCGAATCTGGCCCAGTCGCTGAGCGATGCGCTGAGCGCCGCGCGCTTCGCGGTCGATCACATGGCGGACGGCGAGGCGGCGGACCACGTGCTGCGCACGCAGGATTACGCGCTGGTGATCCTCGATCTCGGGCTGCCGAAGCTCGACGGGCTGGAGGTGCTGCGGCGGCTGCGCGCGCGCCGCAACCCGGTGCCGGTGCTGATCCTCACCGCGCACGGGTCGGTCGAGGACCGCGTGAAGGGACTCGATCTCGGCGCCGACGACTATCTCGCGAAGCCGTTCGAGCTGACCGAGCTGGAGGCGCGCGCCCGCGCGCTGATCCGGCGCAGCCTCGGCCACGAGCATTCGCGCGTCGAATGCGGGCCGCTTTCGTACGACAGCATCGATCGCAGCTTCCATCTCGCGGGCGAGCCGCTGTCGCTCACGCCGCGCGAGCGCTCGGTGCTCGAGGTGCTGATCCTGCGCAACGGCCGCGCGATCAACAAGGACACGCTGTCGGAAAAGATCTTCGGGCTCGACGAGTCGGTCAATGCCGATGCGATCGAAATCTACGTGTACCGGTTGCGCAAGAAGCTGGAGAACACGGGTGTCGCGATCGTCACGCTGCGCGGGCTCGGTTATCTGCTCGAAGCGAAGGCGGAGAACGACGAATGATTCGCCCGAACCTGCGCACGCAGGTCGCGCTGTGGCTGCTGCTGCCGCTGCTCGGGCTGCTCGCGCTCGACTCGTGGCTCACGTACCAGCGCGCGATGAACGCCGCGCACGTCGCGTTCGACCGTACGCTGTCGTCGTCGCTGAAGTCGATCCGCGAAGGCGTGCGGCTCAACGACGGCGAGATCGAGGTCGACCTGCCGTATCTCGCGCTCGAAATGCTCGAATCGAGCGACGGAGGCAAGATCTACTACCTGATCCGCGAGGACAACGGCCACACGATCACCGGCTACCCGGACTTGCCGCTGCCGCAGGGACGCGACGCGGGCGACGGCGAACTGTTCGTCACGCGCTACTACGACGTCGTGTATCGCGGCGAGCAGTTGCGGATGGCCGCGCTGCGCATCCCGGTGCACGACGTGCCGACCGCGCAGTCGCGCATCGTGTGGGTGATGGTCGGCGAGACGATCGAGGCGCGCCAGGCGCTCGCGCGCGAGATCCTGGTCGGGTCGCTGCTGCAGGAGGGCCTGCTCGTCGTGCTCGCGCTCGGGATCGTGTGGCTCGGCGTCGGGCGCGGGCTGCGGCCGCTGAACCGGCTGTCGGCCACCGTGGCCGCGCGCAGCGAGGACGACACGACGCCGCTCGATACCGGTGCGATGCCGAGCGAGCTCACGCCGCTCGTCGATTCGATCAACCAGTACATCGGCCGCACGCAGCGGATGCAGGTCGCGCGGCGCCGCTTCTTCGCCGATGCGGCCCATCAGCTGAAGACGCCGCTCGCGGCCGTGCAGGCCGGCGTCGAACTCGCGCTGCGGCCCGACGAGCAGCCGCGCGCGAACGGGCACCTGCGGCGTGCGAACGGCGCGGTGCGGCAGGCCGCGAAGATCGTCCAGCAACTGCTGTCGCTGTCGCGGCTCGATTCGGACAGCGGCCATGCGGTCGCGCACAAGCCGGTCGAACTGCACCGGCTCGCGCGCAGCGTGACACTCGACTGGTCGCCGGTCGCCCGGGCGCGCGACATCGATTTCGGCTTCGAGCACGAGGCCGATGTCGACGTGCTCGGGCAGCCCGATCTGCTCGGCGAGATGGTCGGCAACCTGATCGACAACGCGATCCGCTATGCGGGCGACCACGCGGTGATCACGGTGCGCGTGTCGCGCGACGGCGAGCACGCGCGGCTCGACGTGATCGACAACGGGCCGGGCATCCCGGCGGACGAGCGCGACGCGGTGTTCGAGCGTTTCCATCGCGGCAGCAAGACGCAGACGGTCGAGGGAACGGGGCTCGGGTTGTCGATCGTGCGGGAGATCGCACGCGTGCATCAGGGCAGCGTGACGCTGGCCGATGCGGCCGGCGGCGGACTGATCGTGACGATCCGGCTACCGGCGGCGGCGACCGAGGCGGTGCCGCGCGCCGCGTGATCGCGCGTGAGAACGCGGGACGGGAAAGGGCGGTGGTCCGGCTCAGTCGCCGAACCCGATCTCCGCTTCGACCGGCTGGCCGATTTCGAGCCACGCACCGGCGCCTTCGACGACGATCGCATTGATGCCGAACGTCAGCGCGTCGTCGTGGTTCGGGTTCGCGCGATAGGTCTGCAGCGTGTCGGTCGGCTCGTGCGGCCAGGCGGGGTCGGGCGCGCCGGTGGCCTGGTCGATCGTCGGCATCGGGCAGCGCGTGCACAGCTTCACGAGGCGCAGCCGCACCGGCGTGTCGCCGTCGGCGTCGAGGTGTTCGACGAAATCCTCCTCGTACGCGTCGAGATCCGACACGACGATGTTCGGGCGGAAGCGGTTCATCGGAATCGCCGGCGCGCCTTTCGCGGCGAGCCGCGCGTTCAGGTCGTCGAGCGACGACTGCCCGATCACGAGCAGCGGATAGCCGTCCGCGAACTGCGTGTGCGTTTCGATCTCGCCGGTCCATTTGCGGTTGCAGCCGCGGCGCGCGTCGGGCCCGAAGCGCGCGAGCTTCGTCGGCGTACCGAGGTATTCGGTGAGCCACGCGGCCGTGTCGGCGCCCGTGTCGATCGCGTCGACGGTGTCGCGCCAGACGGTCGCCGCCATCCCGGGCGTCGCGGGCGATGCGTCGCCGTCGAGCGGCGTGCGGATTTCCGGCATGCCCGGCGCGTTCAGCACGAGCGCGTCGTTGTCGAATGCCGTGCGGATCAGCGCGAGGCGCGGGTGCGTGCGCTGCGTGATCATCTGCCCGTCGGGATCGGTGATCAGCCAGTGGCGGTCGTACGCGAGGCCCGTTTCGAGCAGTTGCGCACGCGTCAGCGCGATGCCGGCGCAGGATTTGATCGGATAGACGAAGAGTTCGGTGATGGCTGGCATGACGCTGGCTGAACGCGGGATGGTCGAATCGCGATTGTGCCAGATCGTGCCGAAGCCGTTTGGGCCGTTGCACGCTGCCGCGCGGCCGTTCAGGCGAGCGGAAAGCCCGTATCGAACGTCGTGCGCACGTCGAGCGGCTGGCGCAGCAGCCCGGCCTTCAGGTAGAAGTCGGCCGTGCGCTGCTGTTCGGCGATCACCGTCGCGTCGATCGGCAGCCAGCGCGTGTTGCGGCGCTCGAACTGCAGCTTCGCGGCGGCCGGCGGAATGCCGATGATGCGCGCGAGCGCCGCCGAATACGCGTCGACGTGCCGGTACGACCACGTCTGCGCGCGCACGACGCGCCGCAGGAAATCGTGCAGCACGTCGCGCTTCGACGCGATCGCCGCGTCGGTCGCCGCGAGATAGCTGAGGCCCGACCACAGCCCGCGGCCGTTGACCAGCACGCGTGCGCGGCCGCTCGTTTCGGCGAGCGCCGTGTAGGGCTCCCAGGTCGCCCATGCGTCGATCGAACCGGTGGCGAGCGCCAGCATCGTGTCGGCCGGCGGCAGGAAGCGGAACGACACCGCATCGGGCGGCAGGCCGGCCGCGTCGAGCGCCTTCAGCGTGACGAAATGGCCGATCGAGCCGCGCGTGGTGCCGATGCGCTTGCCCTTCAGGTCGGCCGCGCCTTTCAGCGCCGCGTCGGGTTGCACGAGCACGGCCGTGCCGTACGGATCGGAACGGTTCGCGCCGATCACCTTGATGCGGGCGCCCGACGCGAGCGCGAAGATCACCGGCGCGTCGCCGATCGGGCCGCAGTCGACGGCCGCCGCGTTCAGGGCTTCGGCGAGCGGCGCGGCGGCCGGGAATTCGGTCCACGCGATGTCGTACGCGAGGCCGTTCAGTTCGCCGGCCGCTTCGAGCAGCGCGCGCAGCCCGCCTTTCTGGTCGCCGGCGCGCAGCAGCGGCCGTGCGCCCGATTGCGCGCGCAGTGCGGCAGGCGCCGCGGCGATCGTGGCGAGGGCGGTCGCCTGTGCGAGGAAATGGCGTCGGGTCGGATTCATCGTGGAGTTCGGTTGGAAGAACGGGTTCAGGGATTCAATGCGGGAGCCCGGCCTGCACGTCGCGCACGGGTTCGGTGTCGACGCGCAGCAGCAGGGCGGTCAGCGCGTCGCCGCCGGCGGCCGGCACGGTCGGTCGTGCCGCCGCACTCGAGCGGCACAGCAGGTCGGCATCCGACCAGCCGGCGCTGCCCGGCAACGCGCGCGCCCGCAGCCAGCCTCGGCGATCGGCGAGCAGTTGCGTGCCGCCGAGCGCATCGGGCGCGATGCCGGCAATCGTGGCGAACGCGCGCCACGTATCGGGCGTCGTCGCGACGCAGTTCGCGCGCGTGCCGATCGAGGGCGCCGCGACGGACGCGCCGCGTTCGGTGACGAGCAAGGTTTGCCAGCGCGCGTCTTCCGGCGGCGGCGTCGCGCCCGGCGCGAGCGCGACGATCCGCACGCGCTGGCCTTCGCGCCAGCGATCGAGCGGTTGCGGCGCGGCGTCGCCGCAGCGCACGTCGAGCGCCGGCAGCGGGACGGGCACCGGCCATGCGCCTTCCGCCTGCGCGCCGCTGCCCGCGGCCAGCGCCTTCAGGTAGTCGAGCACGGCCCACGTGTCCTGCGGGCCGAGTGTCGCGGCGAACCCGGGCATCGTCGACGCGCCGTGCTCGTCGCGTGTGCCGTGCCGCACGCGCCAGAACAGTTCGCCGTCGAGGCGCCGCGCGAGCAGCGTGCCGGCAAAGGTCGGCGGCCAGTGCGCGAGCGTGGCCGCGAGCGGCCCTTCGCCACGGCCGTCCGCGCCATGGCACGCGGCGCAGTGTTGCGCATACAGGTGCGCGCCGCGCATCACGCTCGATACGGAAAACGGCGCGGGATCGCGCTGGAAGCTCGTCGGCACGGCCGGCGCGAGCCACAGCGGCGAAGGCGGCCACGGCGCGAACCACGCGACGGCCAGCGCGGCGAGCGCGGAGGCGACACGCCGCCTGCGCGAAACGAGCGCGATGCAGGCGAGCACGACCGCCAGTGCCGTCGCTGCGCACGCGAACGCGAGTTGCCGCGTCAGTCCGGCATCGATGCGCAGCGTTTCGAGCGCGATACGGTGCGCCCATGGCCACGCGCCCTGACCGTCCGCGTCCGCCGTCAGGCCGAGCGCGTGCAGCACACGTGCCAGCGCGATTTGCGCGCGATACAGCAGTTGCAGGAACGCGATCGCCCAGTTGGAGAAGAGCGGTGCGTTCATCGCACGCGCCAGAGCCGGGCGGCGACCGGACGTCGAACGGCACCCGCCATCTACCAGCTCGCGTCGAGTCCGAGATGCCGCAGCGCGTCGTGGCGCAATTCGGCGAGGCGCGGGTCGCCGCGATGGCGCGGGTAGGGCAGGTCGACGTGCAATTCGGCGACGATCCGTGCCGGGCGGGGACCGAACACGATCACGCGCTGCGCGAGGAACAGCGCTTCCTCGACGTCGTGCGTGACGAGCAGCGCGGAGAAACCGTCGCGTTGCCACAGCGCGGTCAGCTCGGCCTGCATCGTGAGCCGCGTCAGCGAATCGAGCTTGCCGAGCGGCTCGTCGAGAATCAGCAGGCGCGGATCGTTGACGAGCGCGCGGGCGAGCGCGACGCGTTGCGCCATCCCGCCGGACAGCTGATGCGGGAACACGTTCGCGAAGTCCTGCAGCCCGACGCGCGCGAGCGCATCGTCGACGCGATGCTGCGCGGTGCGCGCCACGCCGCGCGCTTCGAGGCCGAGTGCGACGTTCGCGCGCACGCGCCGCCACGGGTACAGCGTCGGGTCCTGGAACACGACGATGCGCGACGGATCGGGGCGCTCGATCGGCACGCCGTCCTGCGCGATGCGGCCTTGCCGTGCCGCGTCGAGCCCCGCGACGAGGCGCAGCAGCGTCGATTTCCCGCAACCGCTCGGGCCGAGCAGCGCGACGAATTCGCCGGCCGCGACCGACAGCGTGACGTCGTCGAGCACCGGCAGCGCACCGCCGGGCCCGTCGAACGCATGGCTCACGCGGCGAATGTCGATGCGCGCGCCGCGTGGCGCGGTGACGGCGGGTGCGGCAACAACGGGGGAGTCCAGCACGGCGGCGCTTACCATTTGACGGTTCCTTTCTGCCACGCGAGCACACGGTCGCGCACCGCGAACAGCAGCGCGATCAGCCCGGAAAACAGCAGCGCCATCACGATCAGCGCCGCATACATGTTCACGTACGACGCCCAGCCCTGCGCCCAGCTCAGGTACCAGCCGAGCCCCGACTTCACGCCCATCATTTCCGCGACGACCAGCACCGTGAACGACGCGCTCAGCCCCATGAAGATGCCGACGAACACGTGCGGCAGCGCGGCCGGAATCGCGACGCGCAGCACGAGGAAGCGCGCGTTCGCGCCGAGCGTGCGCGCGACGTCGTAGTACTGCTTGTTGACGCTCGCGACGCCCGACCACGTGAGCACCGCGACCGGGAAGCCGGTGGCGAGCGCGATCAGGAACGCGGCGGCCGAATAGCTCGACGGGAAGAAGTAGAACGTGAGGGGCAGCAGCGCGGTGGCCGGCACGGGGCCGAGCACGCGCAGCACCGGATGCACCCAGTAGCCGATCCGGCGCGACCAGCCGATCGACACGCCCACCGCGAAGCCGACCGCGACGCCGTACGCAAACCCGAGCGCGAGCAGCCTCAGCGTATTGCCGGCGCTGCCCGCGAGTCGCGGCCAGTCGTCGACGTAGACCTCGATCAGCGCCTGCGGCGGCGCGAAGAACGGCGTCGGCAGCCAGCCGGTTTTCGCGGTGACGATCTCCCACGCGGCGAGCACGAGCGGCAACGCGACGAGCCACGGCCCGGCCGGGCGTACGCGGGCGAGCCGCGTGCGCGTGGCGGGGACGAGATGGCCGAGCGTCGCGGCGGCGAGCAGCAGTGCGGCGATCGTCCACGCGGCCGTGCCGAACGTGTCGGTGTACGCCCAGTCGCTGAAGCCGACAATGCGGTTCGGCCACAGTTGCGTGAGCGCGCCGAGCGCGGCCCACGCGAATGCGGCGACGATCCCGGTCGGCCAGAGGCGAGCGCGGCGCGCTTCGGCGGCCTGCGTGGCTTCGCAGGCCGTGCAGGCGACGCGCGCGGACGGGGCGGCACTGCCGCCGGCAGGTGCCGGCGCAGTGCGGGTGGCGGAAGCGTGTTCGATCGTCGACATCGCGTTACCCCAGTACGTTGGCGTAGACCTGCTGCGCGAAGCGCTGCGGGTCCGTGCTCTTCTTCAGCACGCTGATGCGGCGGAAGTCGTCCGCATAGAATGCGATCTCCTGCTGCAGGTCGACGTTGGTCGGGTGATGCGTATAGGTGAGCGTCGCGTACAGCTTGCGCAGATCCTCGGGGTCGATCTTCGGCGAGTATTTCGCGAACACCTTCGCGGCTTCGTTCGGGTTGTCGTGCGTGTATTCGGTGGCCTGCACGATCGAGCGCGCGAGTGCGGCGGCCGACGGCCGGTCGTTGCGGACGAGATCGCCGCGCGCGCCGATCACGCAGCACACCTTGCGCGCGTATTCGCCGGACAGGTTCGTCGCGAGTTCCGTGTACGCGCCGTTGCTGCGCTTCTCGAGCAGATAGAGGTTCGGGTCGCCGTCGGCGATCGCGTGAATCTCGCCCTTGTCGACCGCGACGCCGAGCAGGTCGGCCGGATACTGCCGCCAGGTGATGTCGCGCTCGGGATCGATCCCGTTCTTCGCGAGCAGGATCGAGAAGAAGTGCTTGCCGGGCGCGGCCAGATCGCTGACGCCGACCGTCTTGCCCTTCAGCGCCTGCAGCGTCGTGACGCCGGCCGCCTTCGCGCCGAGCAGCCGCACGCAACCGCCGTGCGAACTGCCGATGATCTTCACGTCGAAGCCGGCTTCGAGCGGCTTGAGCCAGCGGTGGATCATCCCGACCGCCGCATCGGCCTTGCCGGTCGCGATCGATTCGAGCAGCTGGTCGGTCGAGCCGCTGTAGTTGATCAGCTCGACCTTCAGGCCGTTTTTCTCGAAGAAGCCGCGCTCCTGCGCGACGACGATCGGCGTCAGGCAGAACGCGTTCTGGTTCCACGCGAACGTGAGCTTCTTCAGCGGCGGCGCGGACCATGCCTTGCGGCCGAGCGTGATCGCCGGCGCGGCGAGCGCGGCGGCGCCGGCCGCGCGCAGCAGCCGGCGGCGTTTGTCGTCGTGCGCGCCGGCGGGCGCGGGTGCGGTGGTGTGGGTCATCGTCTGGTCTCCGGTCTTGCGGAAAGGCGCTCAGTCGAGCAGGTCGGGTTCGTCGGCGAGGACGCGCGCGAACAGGCTGTCGAACGCATGCAGCGCACCGTCGGGGCCGCCGATCTGGCCGTGCGTGTGGCGCGCGGTGGCGTGATCGATCGGCTGCGGCGTGCCGGCCGCTTCCGCCAGCAACTGCGTGTGCGCGACGTTGTCGAGCGCGATGTACCACCATGCGGCGGCCTCGACCGTCGGGCCGGCCGTCAGGATCCCGTGGTTCTTCAGGATCACGCCCTTGTGCGTGCTGCCGTCCGGTTTCGCGAGCGCATCGGCGATCCGTGCGCCTTCGCTGGTATCGACGACCATCCCCGTGAAATCGTCGAACAGCGCGTGATCCTCGTAGAACACGCATGCGTCCTGCGTGAGCGGATCGAGCGGACGGCCGAGTGTCGACCACGCCTTGCCGTAGGTCGAGTGCGTGTGCGCCGCGGCGACGACGTGCGGATGGGCTTCGTGGATCGCCGCATGGATCGCGAATGCGGCCTTGTTCAGCGGCCGCGTGCCGATCGCGGTCTCGCCGCGGGCATTCACGAGCAGCAGGTCGGACACCTTGATCTGCGAGAAATGCACGCCGAGCGGGTTCACCCAGAAGTGATCGGGCAACTCCGGATCGCGCGCGGTGATGTGGCCGGCGAGGCCCGACGCGAAACCGAAGCGCGCGAACAGGCGGAACGCGGCCGCGAGCCGCTCCTGCCGGTGGCGGCGTTCGGCGGCGACGTCGGTGCGCGGCGCGGTCGGGTCGAACCAGAAATGCTGGCGTGGCGCTTCGGCGAGTTCGAGGCCCGATGCGGTGCGCACGGGCGAGGACAGGACGGCGGACATGATGAGGTATCGCTCCGTTGGGCTCAGGCGGCGCGACGTGCGGCGTCGCGGGCGGCGACGGCGCCGCGCACGCGCGGAATCAGTTCGCGGCCGTAGTCGATCGCGTCTTCCAGCGGGTCGAAGCCGCGGATCAGGAAGGTCGTCACGCCGAGGTCGTAGTAGTCGAGCAGCGCATCGGCGACCTGCTCGGGTGTGCCGACGAGCGCCGTCGAGTTCGAGCGTGCGCCGGTGAGCTTCGCGATCTCGGTCCACAGCCGCTTGTCGACGCGCGAGCCGCGATCGGCTGCGGCAAGCAGGCGGCGCGCGCCTTCACTCTGCTGCGGGCCGCCGGCGCCGAGGCCGGCCGCTTCGCGCAGGCGGCGCGTTTCGTCGAGGATGCGGTGCGCGCGCGCCCACGCTTCGTCTTCGGTCGCGGCGAGGATCGGGCGGAACGACACCGAGAAGCGCACCTGCCGGCCGTGCTTTGCGGCTTCGGCGCGCACGCGGGTGGTCAGGTCGCGCACCTGGTCGAGCGACTCGCCCCACAGCGCATAGACGTCCGCGTGCTTGCCGGCCACCGCGAGCGCGGCTTCCGACGCGCCGCCGAAGTAGATCGGCACATGCGGCTGCTGGAACGGCTTCACTTCCGAAAAACCCTGCGTGAACCGGTAGTGCGCGCCGTCGTGATCGAACGGCTGCGCTTCGGTCCAGATCCGCCGAAGGATGCCGAGGTATTCGTCGGTGCGTGCATAACGCGCGTCATGGTCGAGGAAATCGCCGTCGCGCTGCTGCTCGCTGTCCGAGCCGCCGGAGATGAAGTGCACGGCGAGCCGGCCGCGGCTGAACTGGTCGAGCGTCGCGATCTGCCGCGCGGCGAGCGTCGGCGCGGTGAAGCCCGGACGATGCGCGAGCATGAAATGGATGCGCTCGGTCGCGGCCGCGGCGAACGCGATCGTGAGCGTCGCCGACGGGCCGGTCGAATGGTGCGGCACGAGGATCCGGTCGAAGCCGGCCGTTTCGTGGGCGCGCGCGAAGTCGCGCACGTAGTCGGGATCGACCACGGGGCCGGACGCCGGGTGGATTTCCGACTGCTTCTGGCTCTGGATCATGCCGATGAATTCGACGCTCATCTGGGTCTCCGGTGCGGGGATGTCCCGGCGCACGGCCGGGCAGGAATGGAGCGCAGGTTAACGCCGGGATCATGCGGAACGGAAATAATCAATCCCGATTTGAATATCAGATTTGCATGGTTTGGGCCGGATTGCGTTACGCATACGCTGTGGGCTCGTGAATGATCGGGCGCGCGTTGGCGCCGTGTTTGCACTCCCCAGGGAATCCGTCTCGATGTCCGCTAGCCTTGCCGCTTCCTCGCCGTCACCGCAGCCTGCGCTGCGTCTCCTGCCTGCCGACCCGGCCGACGATGCGAACGACGCACGCGTCGCCGCGCTGCTCGACCGCCTCGCGCCCGACCTGGCCGCCGATGCGGCCCGCAACGACGCCGACGGCCGTTTTCCGCACGAGAACTTCGCGCGGCTGCATCGCGCGGGGCTGATCGCGCAGGTCGTGCCGCGCGAGCATGGCGGCGCCGGTGCAACGCTCGCGCGGGCGAGCCGGATCGTGGCCGCCATCGCGCGGGCTGATCCGGCGACCGCGCTGGTGCTGACGATGACCTATCTGCAGCATCGCGCGCTCGGCCGCGCCGACAACCGCTGGCCGGCCCCGGTGCGGCGCGCGGTGTTCGACAGCGCGGTTGCGCACGGCGCGCTGATCAACGCGCTGCGCGTCGAGCCGGCGCTCGGATCGCCGTCGCGCGGCGGGCTGCCGGCCACCATCGCGCGCCGCGACGGCGACGGCTGGCGGCTGTCCGGCCACAAGCTCTACAGCACCGGCATTCCGGCACTGCGCTGGCTGGCCGTGTGGGCGCGCACCGACGAACGGGAGCCGCGCGTCGGCGTGTTCCTCGTGCCGCGCGACCGTGACGCCGATGGCGAGCGCATCCGCGTGATCGAAAGCTGGAACCACCTCGGCTTGCGCGCATCGGGCAGCCACGAAGTCGTCTTCGACGACGTGCGGCTGCCGGCCGATCACGCGGTCGACGTGCGTGCACCGGGAGAGTGGGCCGTGTCGGCCGCGACCCATGCGGATGCCGACGCGCAGGCCGACCAGCAGGCGTGGATGGTCGTGCTGCTCGGCAGCCTGTACGACGCGGTCGCGCGGGCGTCGCGCGACTGGCTGGTCGAATTCGCGACGACGCGTGCGCCGAGCGGGCTCGGTGCGCCGCTCGCGACGTTGCCGCGCGTGCAGGAAGCGGTCGGCGAAATCGAGGGCTGGCTGCACACGAACCGCGTGCTGCTCGACGATCTCGTCGCGCGCACCGATGCGGGCAATGCGCCGTCGGTCACGACGAGCGGCCTCGTCAAGCGAACCGTGACCGAGCACGCGATCCGCACGGTCGAGCAGGCGTTGAAGCTGTCGGGCAATCATGGGCTGAGCCGCGCCAATCCGCTCGAACGCCACTATCGCGACGTGCTGTGCAGCCGCGTGCATACGCCGCAGGACGACGCGATCGCGGTGGCGGCGGGGCGGGCAGCGCTCGACGCGGCGAGCGCGAGCGACACGACGGCCGGGGCGGGCGCAGCGCCACGCGACGACGCCGAACGCGGTCGACCCGATGCGTGAGCGCGGCAGGGTTGCCGCGCAGGGAAACCGGGCGGCGCGCAGCAGGCGCCGCCCCGTCCGATCAAGCGGCCTTGCCGTGCGACTGCTCGGGTACCGCGAACGCCGTGCGCGCATGCGCGGCAACGGCCGCGAGCGGCGCGTCGAAGCGGGCCGCATCGTGCCGGCGCAGCAGCCACAGATCGATCTGCGGCTTGAAATCGGCGAGCGGCACGATGTCGAGCGCGTCGCGCAGCGGGCTGCCTTCGACGAGCGGCAGCGGCATCAGCCCGATACCGAAGCCGTTCGCGACGCTCTGCAGTTGCAGGTCGCGGCCGTAGGCGTCGAGCGTGACCGGCATCGGCAGGCCCTGCGCGTCGAGCGCGCGCCGCAGCCCCGCGCGAAAGCCGCAGCCGTCGGGATTGAGCACCCAGCCGCGCGCGTGGCAATCGGCGAGCCGGTAGCTGCGGCGCGGCCAGTCGCCCTTGCGGCCGACCGCGACGAGCCGCGTGGCCAGCAGCCGTTCGCCCTCGACGTGCGCCGGCAGCACCATCTCGCGTGCGAGGAACACGAGCGCCGCGTCGAGTTCGCGGCGCGCGACGCGCTCGACGAGCGCGCCGCCCCAGGCCGTCGCGACCTGGGTCGCGAGCGCCGGCCACTGCGCGGCGAGTTCGGCGATCAGGGCGGGCAGCATCAGTTCGCCGAGTCCCTGCGTGAGCCCGAGCCGGAATTCGCCGGCGGGCGGCTGCTCGCCGGCCGTCAGCTCGCGCAGCGCATCGACCTCGCGCAGGATCGCGCGACACTGCTCGAAGACCCGCCGGCCGATGTCGGTCGGGCGCGGCGGCTTCGTGTTGCGGTCGAGCAGGGTCACGCCGAGCGCTTCCTCGAGATTCTGGACGCGCCGCGTGATCGCGGGCTGCGTCATCCCGAGCTCGGCCGCGGCCTGGCTCAGGGTCTGGCAGCGGACGACCGCTGCAAAAGCATCGATATCGCTAATTTTCATGTTTGTTCTGCATGGTCTTTCGGGTGCATCATGACGATCCATCATATTCGGCATCATATTCGAGGAGACGGCCGATGAGTACGCTTTCGTTGCAGCAGACGCCGCTGCGTCCGTTCGTCGACGGTCTGGGCACGCTGCTCGCGTCCGGCGCGAACGAGGCGCGCATTCTCGACGAGGGCGGCGCGCTGCTCGCCGCCCTCGTCGAACACGACGACTGGTTGCCCGACGCGTTCGCGCAGCCCGATCCCGAGCGCTATCGGCAATACCTGCTGCATCTCGACCCGGACGAGCGGTTCTCGGTCGTCAGCTTCGTGTGGGGGCCCGGCCAGACGACGCCGATCCACAACCACACGGTGTGGGGGCTGATCGGGATGCTGCGCGGCGGCGAGTTCTCGCAGCCTTACCGGTTCGACGCGGCAGGCAAGCCGGTGCCGGCCGGCGACGCCGTGCGGCTGGCGCCGGGCGAGGTCGAAGCCGTGTCGCCGCGCATCGGCGACGTGCATCGCGTGACCAACGCGTTCGCCGATCGCGTGTCGATCAGCATCCACGTGTACGGCGCGAACATCGGCAAGGTCGAGCGTGCCGTGTTCCTGGACGACGGCACCGTGAAGCCTTTCGTGTCGGGCTATTCGAATGCCTGACGCGGAGCCCGTCGGCGCGGCCCGTGCGGGCATGCGCCGGCAGCACCCGGATCGACCCGTTTCGCTTTTTTCACCGACTTCAACGTTTTCAGAGACATCGTGACGCAATCCGCCGATTCCCTTTCCCGTTTTCCCGTCGCGTCGTACCAGGAGGTGCGCGCGCGGCTGCTGGCCCGCGACGAGCTCGCGCTGATCGACGTACGGGAGGAAGATCCGTACGCGCAGGGCCATCCGCTGTGGGCCGCCAATTTTCCGCTGTCGAAACTCGAACTCGACGCGTGGACGCGGATTCCGCGCCGCGATACGCCGATCGTCGTGTTCGGCGAAGCGGGCGGCGAGGATCTCGCGCCGCGCGCGGCCGAGAAGCTCGCGCAGCTCGGCTACACCGACGTGCGGTTGCTCGACGGCGGTCTCGCCGGCTGGCTGGCCGCGGGCGGCGAACTGTTCATCGACGTGAACGTGCCGAGCAAGTCGTTCGGCGAATGGGTCGAGGCCGAGCGTCATACGCCGTCGCTTTCGGCGCAGGAGGTGCAGGCGCTGATCGATGCGAAGGCCGACGTCGTGATCGTCGATGCGCGCCGGTTCGACGAATACCAGACGATGACCATTCCGACGTCGACGAGCGTGCCGGGCGCGGAGCTCGTGCTGCGCGTGCGCGCGCTCGCGCCGGATCCGGCGACGCAGGTGGTCGTCAACTGCGCGGGCCGCACGCGCAGCATCATCGGCACGCAGTCGCTCGTCAACGCGGGGCTGCCGAATCCGGTCGCGGCACTGCGCAACGGCACGATCGGCTGGACGCTGGCCGGCCAGACGCTCGAGCATGGCGCGGCGCGCCGCTTTCCGGACGAGATCGACGCGACGCAGCGCGCGCAAGCGCGCCAGGCCGCCCGGGCGGTGGCCGAACGCGCCGGCGTGCCGCGGATCGCGCTGGCCGACGTCGCGGCGCTCGACGAGCCGGGTCGCACGCTGTACCGCTTCGACGTGCGCACGCCGGAGGAATACGAGGCCGGCCACCTGCCGGGCTTCCTGAGCACGCCGGGCGGCCAGCTCGTGCAGGAGACCGATCATCACGCGGCCGTGCGCGGCGCGCGGATCGTGCTCGCCGACGACGACGGCGTGCGCGCGGACATGACCGCGTCGTGGCTCGCGCAGATGGGCTGGGACGTGCGCGTCGTGGAACCGGCCGGCGCGGCGGCGTTCGGCGAGCGCGGCCAGCCGCCGCGCGACGTGCCGGCGACGCCGCCCGCGACCGAGGTGTCGCCCGCGACGCTCGCGGGCTGGCTGAAGGAAGCGGCGCCCGGCGAACTCGCGATCGTCGACGTGACGGCCAGCGCGAATTACGTGAAGCGCCATGTTCCGGGCGCGTGGTTCGCCGTGCGTGCGCAGTTGCGTGACGCGCTTGCCGCGATCCCGCCGGCGAAGCGCTATGTGTTCACGTGCGGATCGAGCCTGCTGGCGCGGTTCGCTGCGGACGATGCGCGCGCGCTGCTGCCGGCGTCGGCCGGCATCTCGGTGCTGACCGGCGGCACGGCCGCGTGGATCGACGCCGGACTGCCGCTCGAAAGCGGCGAGACGCGTCTCGCGTCGCCGCGCGTCGACCGCTACCGGCGCCCGTACGAAGGCACCGACAATGCGGCCGCCGCGATGCAGGCGTATCTCGACTGGGAATACGGGCTGGTCGACCAGTTGAAGCGGGACGGCACGCACCACTTCAACGTGATCTGACCGATACGGTGCGACCGGGCGCGCCGCGCCCGGTTCGCGCGTGTCAGCGCTTGAACGTATCGACGGCCGTGCGGCCGACGGCCGGATCGTCGGTGAAGAAGCCGTCGATACCCGCGCGCAGGTACGCCTGGATCTCGCGCACCGAGCCCGCCGTGTTGCGCGTGGCCGGCGTGCCGCCATCCTTCAGCGACGCGGGCAGGAAGTTGTTCTCCGGGCGGAACGTGTACGGATGCACGACGAGGCCGGCCTCGTGCGCGTCGCGCACGTACGGTGTCGGCTGCTGCAGCGTGCCGTCCGCGGCGACCGCGATGATCGACGTCTTGTACGGCCCCACGCCGTTCGCATAGGTCGCGATCTCGCGCATGCCGTCGCGCGTCGACAGGTCGCCGTAGGTGCGCTTGTCGTTCGCCTTCACGAAGTCGTACGGGCGCTGGCCGGCTTCGTCCATCAGCTGCACGAGCTTCCAGTTCGGCTGGGTCGACTTGATCCGGTTGCGGATCGTCTTCAGGTTCGCGACCTCGAACGACTGGATGTAGACGGTCGCCGTGCGCGACGTGTAGGTATCCTTCAGCAGCGCGTCGACGAGACGGTCCTCGAGCGGCAGATTGATCGACTGGAAGTAGGTGGGATGCTTGGTTTCCGGATACAGGTGGATCGTGCGGCCGGTCTGCGCGGACATCTGCTTCGCAAGCGCGACGATCTCGTCGAACGTCGGGATCTCGAACTGGTCGTTGTACGCGGTGTTCGCGGGGCGCACCTGCGGAATGCGCTCGCGTGCGCGCAGCGTCTTCAGTTCGGCGAGCGTGAAATCCTCGGTGAACCAGCCGGTCAGCTGCGCGCCGTCGATCGTCTTGGTCGCCTTGCGGCTCGCGAACTGCGGCAGCGCGGACACGTTCGTCGTGCCCGAGATCTCGTTCTCGTGGCGCGCGACGAGCACGCCGTCGCGCGTCGACACGAGGTCGGGCTCGATCACGTCCGCGCCGTCCTCGATCGCCTTGCGGTACGACGCCAGCGTGTGTTCGGGGCGCAGCGCGCTCGCGCCGCGATGGCCGACCACCTGGACCTTCGCGGAAATCGGCTGGGCGGGATCGCGCGTCAGATCGTCGCCGCCGCACGCGGCGAGCAGGAACGCGGCGGCACAGGCGAACGGGACGTAGCGCGGAGAGGTCGGGCGCTTGAAGAGCATGTCGATGAACCTTCGAAACGGGAGTCGGAAAAGGGGCGGTCGGTCCGTCGGCGCGGCAGGGGGCCGTGCCACACGGGATCGAGCGGTGCGCGATCGTCGCACCGAATAATTACATATGTATTACTTCGACCTTTCCATTCTGCTTTTTCAGGTCGCGATGCGCGTGGCGGGGGCGTCGACGATGGCCTGGCGGGCGCCGCGATCCGGCCGCCGCCGGCGGCCCGCGCGCCGGATGCACTAAACTTGCGGGAATTTTGCATCGCCGCGCCGGGGCGGACGCCCGCCTGACGCGACGATGCGGCGACTCGCGGCCGGCGCGGGCGCCCGGCGCCCGTGGGCGTCCGGGGCCCGCGCCGGCCGATTTTCCCCGACCCATGACGACTCGAACCGATTCCGCCTTCCTGCTCGGCGACCTGCTGAAGAACGTTTCCCGCTCCTTCTACCTGACGCTGCGCGTGCTGCCCGACGGCATGCGCGACCCGGTCGGCCTCGCGTACCTGCTCGCGCGCGCGGCCGACACGATCGCCGACACCGCGCTCGTCGCGCCCGATCGCCGTGCGGCGCTGCTGACCGGCCTGCGCGACGAGATCGAGCGCCTCGGCGACGGCGTGGCGTTGTCGCGCGCGCTCGAGGACGTGACGCGGATGCAGACCGATTCGCACGAGCATGTGCTGCTCGGCTCGATGGTGCCGATGCTCGCGCTGTTGCGCGCGCAGCCGGATGCGGATCGCGCGTCGATCCGCAAGGTCGTCGCGACGCTCACGTCGGGGATGGAATTCGACCTGCGCACGTTCCCCGACGAGCAGTCGGGGCAGGTCGCGTCGCTGCCGACGCGCGACGCGCTCGACCGCTACACGTACCTCGTCGCCGGCTGCGTCGGCGAGTTCTGGACCGACATGACGGGCGCGCACACGCGCGCCGCGCGCGGCTGGGACCTGCCGGACATGCGCGGGAAGGGCATCCGGTTCGGCAAGGCGCTGCAGATGACCAACATCCTGCGCGACTGCGCGAAGGACCTGCGCATCGGCCGCTGCTATCTGCCTGACGACGTGCTGGGCGCGCACGGGGTGAGCGTGGCCGACCTGATGGAACCGGACGCGTCGGCGCGCGCGCGCGGCGTGCTGGTCGACCTGTTGCGCGTGACGCTCGACCAGTATCGCGACGCCTGCCGGTACACACTCGCGATCCCGCGCCGTTTCGTGCGGCTGCGGCTCGCGTGCCTGTGGCCGATCATGATCGGCCTCGAAACGCTCGAGCTGCTGGCCGGCCACGATGCCTGGCTCGATCCGGCCAAGCAGGCCAAGGTGCCGAGAAAGCGCATCTACCGGATCATGGCGTCGTCGCTCGCGCTGGTCGGTTCGAACGCGGCGATCCGGGCGCGCACGACCGCGCTGGCGGACGCGGTGGCCGCGCGGCTCGCCGGCCCGGCATCGCGCTGACACGCGCCGGCGCGGCGCGCCGGCATCCCCTTCGGCCCGCGTTCGCCGGGCCCGTCCTGTCCGATTTTCCCCACACGAACTGAAACGTTTTCATGATTTCGTTTCGCGAAACATGGGTGTCATGAACGTCAGCGATCCTGCGCGGCGGCGTGAATCGCGGCGTCAGCTGCGATCGCGCATTTGTAAGATGATTTTTTGCCGAAGGCGTCTGACAACATCGGACGGTCGTGTTGCACCAGTAAAAATGTAAAGCTAGGGTTTTCACCGGGAAATGCCGGAAAGGCCCACCGCGTAAGCGTTTTCAGGTGTTATGTAACCGCTTGGTGAACCCGCGCGTTGCGTCGATCATACGATGACCGACTGCACATGTTGGGAAACGATTGGTAATCCGTCAGAATCGCGTCGGCATGTACTCGCACATGTGTCAGTCATAAAACCACACCAGAAAAGAAATCATTCTTTGAGGACGGAGAATCAATGAAAAAGCGCGTCGCTTTCGCCATGACGGCAGTGGGCCTTGCAGCCGCTACCGCCGCCCACGCCCAGAGCAGCGTGACCCTGTACGGTATCGTCGACAACGGTATCGCTTGGCAGAACAACTCGTCGAGCACCGGCGCGGTCTCGGGTGGTCACTCGAAGGTGCAAATGTCCACGGGCGTGTGGGCAGGCAGCCGCTTCGGCCTGAAGGGCAGCGAAGATCTCGGCGGCGGCACGAAGGCGATTTTCCAGTTGGAAGCCGGCGTCAACACGGCTAACGGCTCGTCGCAGTGGACCAACGGCATCTTCACGCGTCAGGCATGGGTCGGGATGACCAACGCCACGTACGGTACGCTGACGGCCGGCCGCCAGTACACCGCGTACTACACGCTGCTGTCGCCGTACAGCCCGACGACCTGGCTGACCGGCTATTACGGCGCGCACCCGGGCGATATCGATTCGCTGGATACCAGCTACCGCGCGAACAACTCGCTCGTCTACATGTCGCCGAAGTTCTACGGCTTCACGGTCGGCGGTTCGTACTCGTTCGGCGGCGTGGCAGGCGCGACGAACCGCGGCTCGACGTGGAGCGCGGCGATCCAGTACCTGAACGGCCCGGCAGGCATCGCGGTCGGCTACCAGAAGGTCAACAACGCGACGCTGGGTGGCGGCGCGTGGGGCGCGAACTCGACGGTCCAGAACGGCCTGACGGCAACGGGCGACGGCAACCAGCCGGCAGTCTCGTCGATCAACAACGGCTACGCGACCGCGCAATCGCAGCAACGTGTCGCCGTGACGGCGGGCTACCAGTTCACGCCGGCATGGGACATTTCGGCGTCGTACTCGAACGTCCAGTACACGCCGGGCGTCGGTTCGTCGTTCCGCAACACGGCGATCTTCAACACGGCTGGCGCCGTGCTGCACTGGAAGGCAGCGGCTCAGTGGGACTTCGCGGCGGGCTACTCGTACACGGCGGCAACGCAGTCGAACGGCATCACGAGCTCGGCCAAGTACCACCAGGTCACGCTGTCGCAGTACTACAGCCTGTCGAAGCGCACGGGCCTGTACGCGGTCGAGGCTTACCAGCACGCCAGCGGCAACACGCTGAGCAAGACTGGCGGCGTCCAGGTGGCCACGACGTCGATCGGCGACGGCGTGGGCGCAGGTTCGAAGCAGAACCAGATCGGCGTCGGCGTCGGCCTGATCCACCGCTTCTGATGTCGCGCGGCGCGCGAGCGCCGCTTGCGGCATGCGGTACGAAAAAACCGGCCTTCGGGCCGGTTTTTTCATGGGTGCTGCCGTCTCGTTCATTTCACCGTCTCGTCCGTCCAGTTCCCCGCCAGCGCCTGGAACAGCGCCGCCGTATCGGCCAGCCGGTCGGCCTGCGCGCGCGTGCGGTCGAGCGCCGTCTGCAGCGCCTGCCGCTGTGCATCGAGCAGCTCGAACGTGCCGATCCCGCCCGCCATGTAGCGGTCGCCGGCAATCGCATGGGTGGCGGCCGCTTCCCGTGCGGCCGTGTCCCGCGCCTGCAAGGCGGCCGCATCGTGTTCGACCGCGCGCATCGCGTCGGCCACCTGTTGAAGCGCCAGCAATACGGTTTCCCGATAACTCGCGAATGCCGCGTCGTAGGCCGCCTCCGCCGCGCGCTTTCTCGCGCGCAGTTCGCCGCCGTGGAAAAGCGGCTGCGTGAGACCGAGGCCGACATTCCATACATTGAGCCCGCCGACGATATCCGCGATGCGCGTGCGCTCCGAACCGATTCCCGCCGAAATCGAGAAACGCGGATACAGGTTCGCGGTGGCCACGCCGACGTTCGCGCTCGCCTGATGCAGCACGGCTTCCGCCGCGCGGATGTCGGGTCGTTCGCGGGCGAGCGTCGACGGCAGCGCGACGGGCAGCGCGCGCGGCAGCGCCAGCGCATCGAGCGCGAGTTCGGGCAGCACGGCATCCGATGGCGCCGCGCCGAGCAGGATCGCGAGCCGGTGGCCGGCCTGCCCGAGGCGGGCCGCGAGCGGCGGCAGCGACGCCTGCGTCTGCGCGAGCAGCGCGCGTTGCGCGTGCACGTCGGCTTGCGACACGCCGCCTGCCGCATAACGCGCTTCGACGATGCGCAACTGCCGCGCCTGCGCGTCGACGAGCTGCCGCGTGAGCGCGACCTGTTGCGCGAGCGAGGCGCGCAGGATCGCGGTGGCGACGACGTTGCCCGCAAGCGTCAGCCGTGCGGCGTCGAGCGTGTAGGCCTGATAGTCGACCTGCGCACGCAGTGCTTCGAGCGCGCGCCGGTTGCCGCCAAACACATCGAGCGCGTACGACACGCTGACCGACGCGTCGTACAGCGTAAACGGCCCGGGGTTCGGCACGTTGGCCGGCAGCCCGAACGCGGTGGTATCGACTTGCTCGCGCGTGGCGGACAGGTTCGCGTCGACACGCGGCAGCATCGTCGCGCCGGCTTCGGCCGCATGGTTCTGCCGCGCTTCGTCGAGCCGCGCGCGGGCTTCGGCGAGCGTCGGACTGTTTTGCCACGCGGTGTCGACGAGCCGGTTCAACGGTTCGGAGCCGAACCGTGTCCACCAGCGCCGCGGCGTGTGGTCGGCCGACGAGAAAATCTGCGCGTCGCCGGCCGGGCCGCTGGCGGCGGCCGTCGTCGCGGGCAGCTCGCCGCGCGTGTACTGCCGCGCGGCCGGTGCGGCGGGCGGGCGGAAGTCCGGCCCGACCGCGCATCCGGCGACGAGCAGCGCCGCGGCGGCCAATGCGCAGCCGGCGGCAGTGCGGAAGGGGTGATGCGGGGCCGGTGTCATCGCATGCGGCCTAATCGAGCGTGCGCCGGTAGAAGCGCAGCGCGACGCCCATCACGACGACGGTGAACAGCGCGACCGGCCACACGGACGGCCACAGGTCGGCCCAGCCGTTGCCTTTCAGCAGGATGCCGCGCACGAGGCGGTTGAAGTAGGTGAGCGGCAGCAGGTTGCCGATGACCTGCGCCCACTTCGGCATGCCGGCGAACGGGAACATGAAACCCGACAGCAGGATGTTCGGCAGGAAGTAGAACACCGCGAGCTGCATCGCCTGCAACTGGTTCTGCGCGAGCGACGACAGCGTGATGCCGACCGTCAGGTTCGCGGCGATGAACAGCAGTGCCGACAGGTACAGCGCGAACACGCCGCCGACGAACGGCACGTCGAACACGAAGCGCGACGCGGCGACGATGATCGACACCTGGATCAGCCCGATCAGCACGTACGGGACGATCTTGCCCGTCATCACCTCGAGCGGCCGCACGGGCGTCGCGAGCAGGTTCTCCATCGTGCCGCGCTCGCGTTCGCGCGTGATCGCGAGACCCGTCATCATCACCATCGTCATCGTCAGGATCACGCCCATCAGGCCCGGCACGACGTTGTACTGCGTGATGCCTTCCGGGTTGTACAGCCGGTGCAGCACGACGTCGAACGCGGCCGGGCGGCCGTTCAGGTGCGCGAGCGGCCCCGTCAGGTCCTTGTTGGCGACCGGTTGCACGAGGCCCGGCAGCGCGCCGATCGCCGACGCCGTGGCGACGGGGTCGGTCGCGTCCGCCTCGACCAGCAGCGCCGGGCGCTCGCCGCGCAGCAGCCGCCGCGAGAAATCGGCCGGCACGCTCAGCACGAACTGCACGTCGCCGCGTGCGAGCGCACGGCGGCCGGCCGCCTCGTCGGGCAAGGTGTCGACGATGTCGAAGTACGCGGAATTGCGCATCGCGGCGATGAAGCTGCGCGCGAACGGGCTGCCGTCGGCGACGATCACGGCGGTCGGCAGGTGCTTCGGATCGGTGTTGATCGCGAAGCCGAACAGCGCGAGCTGGATGATCGGCACGCCGACGATCATCGCGAAGGTCACGCGATCGCGGCGCAGCTGCAGGAACTCCTTCAGCACGATGCTCCACCAGCGCGCGACCGAGAACGATTCACGCAGGCCCGCCCACGCGTTCATGGCGACACCCGGCCGGGCGGCGCGGACGCGCGGCCCATCATGTAGATGAACACGTCCTCGAGCCCGGTGTCGATCGGCACGACCTGCAGCGGCGTATCGCGGGCGACCTGTTCGAGCGTCGCGTCGAGCCGCGCGCGGTCGCGGCCGCTCACGTGCAGCGCCGAGCCGAACACGACCGTCTGGTCGACGCCCGGCATCGTGCGCAGCCGCGCGGACAATTCGGTCAGGTGCTCGCCGGCGATCGCGCGGGTCGCAAGCCCTTGCGATGCGACGATCTCGGCCGACGTGCCCTGCGCGAGCAGTTCGCCGTACGCGATGTACGCGAGCTTGTGGCAGCGCTCGGCCTCGTCCATGTAGTGCGTGCTGACGAGCACCGAGATCCCGCGCGCGGCGAGCCGGTGCAGCTCCTCCCAGAAATCGCGGCGCGCGGCCGGGTCGACGCCGGCGGTCGGCTCGTCGAGCAGCAGCAGCTCGGGCTCGTGCAGCATGCACGCGGCCAGCGCGAGGCGCTGCTTCCAGCCGCCCGACAGCGCGCCCGTGAGCTGGTCGGCGCGGCTCGCGAGGCCGAGCCCGTCGAGCGCGCGCGCGACGGCCGCCTTGCGGTCGCGCATCCCGTACACGCGGGCGACGAAGTCGAGGTTCTCGCGGATCGACAGGTCTTCCCAGTAGGAGAAGCGCTGCGTCATGTAGCCGACGCGCCGCTTGATCTGCGCGCTGTCGCGCACGATGTCGTAGCCGAGGCAGGTTCCGCTGCCCGCATCCGGCGTGAGCAATCCGCACATCATCCGGATCGACGTCGTCTTGCCGCTGCCGTTCGGTCCGAGAAAACCGAAGATCTCGCCGCGCGCGACGCGCAGCGACACGTCCTTCACGACGTGCTTGTCGCCGAACCGCTTGTTCAACCGGTCGACGTCGATCGCGTACGGGGCGGGCGGCGCGTTCATCGCACGCTCACGGCGACGGGCTGGCCCGGATGCAGCTTCGGCGCATCGGCGGCGGCGGGGCGCGCCTCGATCATGAACACGAGCTTGGTGCGGCTCTCGTTGCTGTAGATCACGGGCGGCGTGTATTCGGCCTCGCTCGACACATAGGTGATGCGCGCGGGCACGTCGGCCGCGCAGCCGTCGCAATGGATCGCGACCGTGTGCCCCGGCGCGAGCGAGGCGATGGCCGCTTCCGGCACGAAGAAGCGCACCTTCAGGTTCTGCGGCGGCAACATCTGCACGACCGGGTTGCCGGCCTGCACCCATTCGCCGACGCGGTACAGCGTGTCGTACACGCGTCCGGCGCCCGGCGCGGCAACGCGCTTCTGGTCGAGCTTCCATTGCGCTTCGGCCACGGCCGCCTGCGCGGCGTCGACCTGTGCGGCTTGCGCGGCGACCTGTTGCGCGCGGCCCGGCAGGCGCGCGACGTCGACCTGCTTTTGCAGCTCGCGCATCTGCGCGGCCGTCGTCTGCGCGGCCGTGCGCGAATCGTCGAGTTGCTGCTTCGACAGGCCGCCGGCCGCGTACTGGCGTTCGTCGCGCGCGAGTTGCGCGGCGGCCCGCGCAGCTTGTGCGCTGGCCTGCGCGAGCTGCGCCTGCGTGACGGCGATTTCCGGCGGACGCTTGCCGGTCTGCAGGTCGGCCAGCTGCGCGCGTGCGGCCTCGAGCTGATGCTGCGCCTGGCGCAGCGAGGCCGTTTCGCTGACGGCTTCGAGCGAGAACGCCGGCGTGCCGGCGGCGACGGCCTGACCCCGCTCGACCGCCAGTTGCGTGAGCGTGCCCGACTGCGACGACGACAGGTACACGAATTCGCCTTCGACATAACCCTGGTAGGTCGTGCCGCTACCCGTCGAGCGTTCGCAGCCGGCGAGCAGTGCGATCGCGGCGGCCAGCGCCGGCAGGCGCGAGCGGGTCGCGTTCACGATGGCCTCCGCGGCGACGGGCCGCGTGCGCGCGGCGCGGCCGCGGGCGGCTGCATGCCCGAGCCGAGCAGCGCGCGCACGTGCCGGTGCAACGTGTCGCGGTCGATCGGCGGCAGGCCGCGCGCGCTGTGCCACAGCTTCGCGGTGGCGAGCGGCAGCATCACGAGCGCGATGATCGAGTGGAACAGGAACGCCGGTTCGAGCGCCGGATTCAGCGTGCCGGCCTGCTGCGCGGCGCGAATGCGTTCGGCGAAGCCGCCGATATGGTCGAGCGGGATGCGCCGGACCATCCGCTCGCGCAGCAACCCGCCTTCGTGGACGATCTCGCGCAGCCAGATCGACGGCAGCCACGGCATGCGGTGCGTGACGTCGAAGAAGCGGTCGACGAGTTCGGCGACGAGCGCGAACGGATCGTTCTCGATCCGCGGTTCGGTCGGCCGCCACACGAACGCGATGACCTGCGCGAGCCGCTCCTCGACGATCGCGTCGAGCAACTGCTCGCGGTTCGTGAAGTAGTAGTGGACCATCGCCGACGTGACGCCGGCGGCCGCCGCGATCTGCGCGACCGTCGTCGCGGCGATGCCGCGCTCGGCGAACAACGCGATCGCGACGTCGAGCATATGGCCGCGCAGGTCGAAATCGTCCACCGACGGGCGGCGCCCGCGCGGCCTGGCGACGGTGGCTTTCGCGTTCATGAAATCGACGCTAATTGATGAGTTAGTTAATTTCAAGGAAGGGTTTTCGCCGCCCTTGATCTCGATCAGGCGTGCGTCGAATCCGGCCACGGACGCGCGGGGCGCCACGTCGCGGCACGCAGTGCGCCGCCGGTGGCATGTAGGGAGCAGTTAACGGGGAAAGGGCGAGCGGGCGCGCGCCAGCGGTAGCGCACGCGCCCCGCCAAGGGGTTACCGATCGATCGGCGACTTCAGCGGTTCGTGCTCGCCGGTCAGGCCGAACACGACGAGCTGCGCGGGCTCGGTCGCGCTTGCGTTGCGCGACACCGGGTGGCGCGAGCCGGGTGCCTCGTACCAGCCCTCGCCGGCGCGGTAGCGGCGCAGCGGGCCGTCGTTCACCTGCGACAGCACTTCGCCTTTCGACACGACGGCAAACACCGAGCCGAGGTGCCGGTGTGGGGCGGACGCCTGGCCGGGCGCATAGTCGACGGTCGCGACGACGACGCGCTTGCCGGGCGCTTCGGGCACGGCCTGCTGCATGATCGCGTGAACGCTGTCGCCGGCATCGTGCGCGAAGGCGGCGGCCGGCAGCGCGGCGCCGAGCACGAGCGCGGCGCCCAGAACGGTGCGATGGAGCGGGGAGCGGGTCATTGCCGGTTCCTTACTCGGGCATCTTGCGGAACGCGATCGCGAAGCGGTTCCACGTGTTGATCGTCGCGATCAGCATCGACAGGTCGAACAGTTCCTCGTCGGTGAAGTGCGGCTTGACGGCTTCCCAGACGGCGTCCGGCACGTGGTTGTCGGCCACCAGCGTCAGCGCCTCGGTCCATTCCAGCGCCGCGCGTTCGCGCTCGGTGAAGAACGGCGTTTCGCGCCACACTACGACGGTCGCGAGACGGCGGTCGGTTTCGCCGCCCTTGCGCGCGTCGGTCGTGTGCATGTCGACACAGAATGCACAGCCGTTGATCTGCGACGCGCGCAGGCGGACGAGTTCGGCGAGCGGCTTCTCGATCGAGCTCTTCGCGATGAAGTCCTCGGCGTTGCGCATCACCTTGATGGCGTTCGGGCTGGCGGTATAGAAGTTCAGGCGCGGTTGCATGGCAGGTCCTTTTGGTGGGTGGCGCCGGGGCGGCGCGACAGGACCCACTTTACGAAACCGACTGGCCTGCTTGAATAGCCAATTCCGTGGAAATTCAGGTAACCAGTGATGGTCCGCCGGCCCCGCCCGCGCCGAGCAGCCCGGCCAGTTTCGCGAGCGCCGTGTCGATGCGCAGCGCGTCGATCCCGCCATAGCCGAACAGCAGCCCCGCGCGCACCGGCACGCCGACGTGAAACGCCGAGATTCCGTACAGGCCGATGTCCTGCGCACGCGCCGCGCGGACCAGTGCCGCTTCGTCGAGGCCCGGCTTCAGGTGCGCGGCGAGGTGGATGCCGGCGGTCGGCACGATCGCGTCGAACCACGGCGCGAGTTCGCCGCGCAGATGCGCGATCAGCATCTTGCGTCGCGCGTCGTAGTGCTTCTGCACGCGCTTCAGGTGCCGGGCGAAATCGCCTTCGAGCATGAAGCGCGCGAGCGCCGCCTGCGTCAGCGTGCAGGTGTGCCAGTCGACGATCTGCTTCGCCTTGGCCAGCGCGCCGCGCAGCGCGCGCGGCGGAATCGCGTAGCCGATCCGCAGTTCGGGAAAGATCGTCTTCGAGAACGTGCCGACGTACGCGACGAGGCCCGTGCGGTCGAGGCTCTTCAGCGATTCGACCGGCCGGCCCTCGAAGCGGAATTCGCCGTCGTAGTCGTCCTCGATGATCACCGCGCGGCGGCGCTGCGCCCATTCGAGCAGCGCGATGCGCCGTTCCAGCGTCATCGGCATCCCGAGCGGGAACTGGTGCGACGGCGTCACGTAGACGAGCCGGGTTTCGTCGGGCAGGCGGCCGGTGACGAGGCCGTGCGCGTCGACCGGTACGCCGATCACGGTCGCGCCGAGCGATGCGAACGCGGCGCGCGCGGGCGGATAACCGGGATCCTCGACCGCGACCACGTCGCCAGGCCGCACGACGACACGCGCGAGCAGGTCGAGCGCCTGTTGCGCGCCGTGCGTGACGAGCACGTCGTCCCAGCCGCACGCGACCGCGCGGCTGAACGCGACGTAGCGCGCGATCGCGCCGCGCAGCTGCGGGTCGCCGGCCGGGTCGTGATACTGGCCGCGGCCGCGCGCCTGCTGGCGCAGCGCGTGATGCAGGCAGCGCCGCCATGCGTCGAACGGGAACAGCGTCTTGTCGGTCACGCCGCCGCGGAAGTCGAAGCCCGGCGCATCCTGCGGCGCGGGCATCGCGAGCGCGTCGGGCAGGTCGTTCCACAGCGCGCGGGCGTCGACCGCATCGACACGCGGCGTGGCGTCGACGATCGACGGCGCCGGCATCGCCGCCGCGTGCGGCACGCGCGCGAGGCCGTCCGCGACGAACGTGCCGTCGCCCGCGCGCGTAGTCAGGTAGCCCTCGGCGACGAGGCGCTCGAACGCGTCGAGCGTCGTCTTGCGCGACACGCCGAGCTGTTTCGCGAGATCGCGCGTCGACGGCAGCCGCGCGCCGCCTTCGAGGCGCCCGTCGACGATCGCCGTGCGCAGCTGCCGGAAGATCTGCCCCGTCAGGTCGTGACGGCCTTCGATGCGGATCGCGATGTCCATCGCAGTGGTTACCTCGATCGTGACGATTCAATGCCGATCAGGATACCGGAAGTCGGCGGACGGATCGGCAGCGTGCCGGCGCGAGCGCCGCCCGCATCGCGCGATTGGACCGCAGGCCGCCGCTGCCTTACGATCCACGACACCCTTACCCCTGGAGCGACCTCATGCTGTCCGAAGACGAACTGGCGCTGCTCGACGCGATCCGTGCCACCGGCAGCCTGTCGCGTGCGGCCGCGCGGCTCGGCAAGGCGCCGTCGACGGTGTCGCACGCGGCGCGCCAGCTCGAAACGCGGTTCGACGCGCTGCTGTTCGACCGGCGCGGCTACCGGCTGCAGCTCACGCCGGCCGGACAGGTGCTGGCCGACGAGGCGGCACGGCTGGCGCTGGACGTCGCGCGGCTCACGCAGCGCGTCCGGCAGATCGCGAGCGGCTGGGAGGACCGGCTGTGGATCGTCAGCGACGAGGTGCTGGAGTTCGACACGCTGCTGCCGGTCGTCCGCGCGTTCGACGCGCTCGATTCCGGCGTGTCGCTGCGCTTCACGCACGAAGTGCTCGGCGGCACCTGGGAAGCGCTGCGCGACGGCCGCGCGGACCTGGTGGTCGGCGCGACCAACGAGCCGCCGGCGATTCCCGGCTTCAAATGGTTCGAGCTCGGCGCGATGGAATGGGTGTTCGCGGTGTCGCCGCGCCATCCGCTGGCCGCCGCGGGCGGCGTGCTGACGCGCGACGCGATCGGCGCGCATCGCGCGGTCGTCGTCGCCGATTCGTCGCGGCGCGCGGCCGGCCGTGCGTACGGGCTGCTCGGCGGCCAGCCCGTGCTCGCGGTGCCGTCGATGCGCGCGAAGATCCTCGCGCAGCGCGACGCGCTCGGGGTCGGCTGGGTGCCGCGCCGGCGTGTCACGTCGCTGCTTGCGCGCGGCGAACTGGTCGAGAAACAGACGGCCGATCCGCGCGAGCCGAACCTGCTGTACGTGGCGTGGCATGGCGAGCGCGACGGCCGCGCGCTGCAATGGTGGCTCGAGCAACTGCGCGAGCCGCGCCTCGCGCAGCGGCTGCTCGACGGGATCGACGTCGTCGGCTGAAGCGGCCGCCCAAACATGTTCGATGTTTTCGAACATGTTCGTCGCGCCCGTCGTACGGCAAGGCCGCACGCCGGGCGCATCCTGTGTTCACGGTCAACTCACCGGTTCACAGGAGAACATCATGCAACGCTTCGAAGGAAAAACGGTCCTCGTCACGGGCGGCAACAGCGGCATCGGCCTGGCGGCCGCTAAGGCATTCGCGGCCGAAGGCGCGCGGGTCATCATCACCGGGCGCGACGCCCAGACGCTGGAAGCCGCCCGGCAATCGCTCGGCGAAGGCGCGCTGGCGATCCGCAACGAGGCCGGCAGCGTCGCGTCGGCGCGCGCGCTGGCCGACGCGATCGCGACGGCGGGCGCCCGGCTCGACGCCGTGTTCATCAACGCGGGCGTCGCGAAGCTCGCGCCGTTCGCCGACAGCGACGAGGCCATGTGGGACCTCGTGTTCAACGCCAACGTGAAGGGCGCGTATTTCCAGATCCAGTCGCTGGTGCCGCTGCTGAACCGCGGCGCGTCGATCGTGATCAACGGTTCGATCAACGCGCATATCGGGATGCCCGGCTCGTCGGTGTACGCGGCGAGTAAGGCGGCCGTCAATTCGTTCGCGAAGACGCTGTCGACGGAACTGTTGCCGCACGGCGTGCGCGTGAACGTCGTCAGCCCGGGACCGGTGCAGACGCCGCTGTACGGCAAGCTCGGGCTCGATGCGGCGACGCTCGACGAGACGGCCGACAAGATCAAGGGCCTTGTCCCGGTCGGTCGTTTCGGTACGCCGGAAGAAATCGCGTCGACGGTGCTGCACCTGAGCGCGGCGGAATCGGCGTTCATCGTCGGCGCGGAAATCATCGCGTCGGGCGGAATGGGCCTGCTCTGATCCGCGACACCGACGAAGGCCATTCGCCGGGCGCCGCGGCGCCCGGGCGGACAGCCCCGCCACGCGCGGGACGGAGCAGACGAACCGCGCCTAGCGGGCGGCGCAGGCGCCGGCTTCGAGCTGCCTCACCGTGAGCCCGGAGAATGTCGCGCGGCCGTGCTCGGCGAACACGGCGACGCGGTCCGCATCGAGCGGCGGAAAGACCAGGTCGGTCAGCGCCACGCGGCCGCCGTTCGCGAACACTTCGACCGAGCCGCGATCGACGACGATCTCGAGCCGCACTTGGCCGCGCTCGAGCGGCAGGTCCACGATGTGTTCGCGGCTGAACTTGTCGGCGAAATGCGTTTCGCCCGAGCGGGAACGGTCGAGCGTCAGCGTGCGTTTCGCCGTGTCGTAGACGATCCGGGTGCCGGTCGACCCGTCTGCGGAACCCCGGACGATCAGGCCGGCGCGCGCCGCTTGCCGCGGCGCCATCGTCACCGTGATGCGCTGGACCACGCCGCGCGTCGCGGCCGGCAGCACGCGCGTCGCGGAGTCGACCGTGAGGTCGCCTGCGTGCACGACGGGCCGGCTGTCCGCCCACGCATCGAATGCGGCGGCCGGCGTGACGAAGAGCGTCGGTTCGCCGTCGATCGTCTTCAGCGACAGTTCGCGCGGCAGGGTGGTCGCGCCGCGCCACGGCGCAGTCGGCGCTTTCGCCGCGTAATCCCAGTTGCTCATCCACGCGATCGCGACGGGCCGCGCGCCGGGCGCGCCCGAGAACGTGCCGGCCGCGTAGAAGTCCGCGCCGTGATCGACCCAGCGGAATTGCGCGGGATCGGAGCCGGCGGGCGCAATGTGGTCGGGCACGAACGTGCGGCCGTCGAAATCGCCGACGAAATACATCGCCCCGGAACCGCCCGCGATCGACCACGGGTTGACGTTGACGATCATGACCCACCTGATGCGTTGCGGATCGTCGTCGAGCGGCAGCGGCACGAGGTCCGGCATTTCCCACAGCGCGCCGTCGTGCGGCACGCCCGGCCGCGTGAAGTCGCTCAGGAAATTCCAGTGGATCAGGTCGTCGGAGCGATAGAGCTTCACGACGTGCGCGTCGGCGACGACCGTCGTCATCAGCCAGTAGCCGCCCGGCGCATACCACGACACTTTCGGGTCGCGAAATTCCTTCGATTCCGGATCGAGCGTGAGCACCGGGTTGTGCGCATACGGCTGCCAGGTCGTGCCCTGGTCGAGGCTGTACGCGAGCGACTGGGCCTGGACGCCCGGTGCGTGACCCGAGCCGGGCTTGTAGACGCTCGTATACAGCGCGACGAGCGGCGTGCGGCCCGGTTTGCCGAGACCGGACGTGTTCAGCGTGTCGGCGACGATCGAGCCGGAGAAGATTTCCTCCGATGCGTTCGCGCGCATCGCGACCGGCTCTTCGCGCCAGTGGACGAGATCGGTGCTCGTCGCATGGCCCCACGACATGTTGCCCCAGTCGTTGCCGAGCGGATTGTATTGATAGAACAGGTGATAACGACCGTTGTCGTAGACGAGCCCGTTCGGATCGTTCATCCAGTTGCGCTGCGGCGTGTAGTGAAGCGCGGGCCGCCATTGCGGCGTGCCCTGGCCGGCCGGTGCGTCGCACGGGGCGGCGGCGACCTGCGAGCACGCCAGGCAGGCGAGCAGCAACCGGGCGATCCGGAAGGTAAGGCGGAAAGACGTCGAATTCATGCGCGGTACCGTGCTTCGTCGGGCGAAGCGGGCAAGGGGCGCATGCCGCGTTCGACGGCGGCACGCGCGTGTGTTCGAAAAAAAAGGGAGGCGCACACGCGACACGCGCGATATGCGCCTCCTCGACCCCGGGCTTTACCGGCTTTCTTTGTGGTTGGTTATCCTAATTGACCTGGCTGCTGCCGTCGTTGTGGCCGGCCCCGGTTGCAGGCAGGTTCGCGGGGATGTCGCCGTAGCCGCCGAGCCCGCCGCTTCCGTAGGCGCGGTCGACCGCCGTCGACGTGCCGTTGATGCGCACTTTCACCGTCGGCGCGAGCGTGCCGCCGCGGCGCGGGCCGATCGCATCGATGAACGACTCGACGAGCCCGCCCGGCATCACGTAGTGCGAATACGACTGGAATTCGCGCGGGTTCTGGTTCGGATCCTGCGAATACGGCGCACCGGCCGGCGCGGAGAAGTCGGTCGGGTTGCCGAGCACGAGCCCGCTGCCGCCGTTCAGCGGCAGGAAGTCGCTGCGGATCCCGTTGCCGACGAAGCCGTACACGCCGTCCGGGCCGTCGACGCCGGCCGCCATCGTCGTGCGGTGACTGATCGTGAACAGGTAGTACTTGCCGTCCTTCAGGTAGATCTGCGGCCGCTCGGTCTGGTCGTCGACGCAGTTCGCCGACAGGATAGGCGGCAGGAACTTCCACTCGGTCAGTTGCGGGTTCGTGGCGATCGCGAGGCCGACATTGGCCTTTTGATACACTGCGCCCGAATTCATCACCGCGTTGAGATCCTCCTTGTACGGATCGTTCGCCGCGTAGCCCAGGTCGGCGTCGGTACAGGTGCGTGCGCCGCGCGGGCCGCCCGTGTTGCCTTCGAAGACCATGTAGGTCTTGCCCGGATGCGCGGGGTCGGTGAACACGAACGGATCGCGGAACGAGAAGTAGGTGTTCTGCTGGCCGGTCTGGTAGTACTTGCCGTCCGGCTCCAGCAGCGCCTTGTGATCGTCGAAGCCGCTGAACCACACGTGCTTGTCGTCGGCATGGATGTGGCCGTCGGTGCGCGTGATGATCGCCTGCGGCGGCGTGATGTCGGCGCCGCCGGGCGCCGAGCGGTTGAACGACGTCGCGGTGTAGTAGAGGCTGACGTTGTCGCCGTGCGTGAGGCGAGCCGAGCCCGACCATTCGGCGTTGTTGGTCATCGGCGCGGTGCCGAACACCCTGGCGCTTGCGCCGTCCGGGAACAGGTGGCCGCCCCAGGTCCAGCCGCCGTTCGCGGGGCGCTGCGACGCGGGGATGCCCGCGCGGCGGTAGAAGAAGCCGATGCGCGCATGGACGTGACGGTCGTCGAACGTGTAGCCCGCGTGCGGATCGGCGGTGAGCGAAAAGATCACCTCCCAGCCCTTGTAGCTGAGCTGGTTGGCGCGCAGGTCGGCCAGCGGCCAGGTGTCCCACACCCACACGTTCGAGTTGATCAGCGGGAAATCCTGCGGGATGTCCGGCATCGTCAGCGCTTGCGGCAGCGAGTTCCGGTCGGCGCCGGCGGTGTGCGATTGCGCGACGATCTGGCGGATGTCCGCGCGCGTCCAGCGCATCGTGAAGTTGCCTTCGGGATCGTAGGCTTGCTGGGAGTGAGGCGTGGGCATGGGCGCGCCCGTGCCGCCGGACTGCGCGTGCGCGACGGACGCGAAGGCGGCGAGTGCGCCGCCAGCGAGCAGCAAACGCCGGGTCGTCGCCGGGCGGAAAAAGGGAAAGTATGTCATCTCGTCGTCGTTTCCTGGGAAGGTGAAAGTGAACGGCTGAGTGGGCATCGATGTCCAAACCGGTTTGGATGCTATTTCAAACCGGTTTGGACGTCAAAAGATAATTATTTGACGGTAATCACTACCGACAGGAAACAATTGCCGCAAATCGGCATGCCGTGCGGCGCATGAAGGGCGAGGAACGACGGTGAAGGTGAATCTGAAGGCGCTATCGGATGCGCTCGGGCTGTCGCGCACGACGGTCAGCCGCGCGTTGAACGGTTACGACGACGTCAGCGAGGCAACCCGCGAACGCGTCGCGCGGGCGGCGCGGGAAATGGGCTACGTGGCCGATCCGACCGCGCGCCGGCTGGCGACCGGTCGAGCGGACATGATCGGAATCGTTTATCCGTTCGGTGCGGGCGATCTTGGCGATCCGCGTTTCGGCGAGGTTGTCGCGGGCATGACCGAGCGGCTCGCCGAGCGCAATCTCGATTTCATCATCGCGTCCGCGCGACCGAACGCGGAGCTGGAGACCTATCGGCGGATCGTCGACGGCAAACTGGTCGACGGGCTGATCGTCGCGCGCACGCTCGTCGACGATCCGCGCATCGCGTACCTGCAATCGAGCGCGTTTCCGTACGTCGCGTACGGCCGCACGCAGGCGACCGAACCGTACGCGTGGTTCGATTTCGACAACGAGGCCGGCGCGCGCGATGCGGTGCGCAGGCTGATCGCCTTCGGGCATCGGCGCATCGCGATGATCAGCGCGCCGCTGGTGCTGAATTTCGCCGCACAGCGGCGCGCCGGTTTTCTGTCGGCGTTGCGCGAAACGGGCATCGAACCCGATCCGGCGCTGCTCGTCGAGTGCCCGTTCACGCACGATGGCGGGTGGCAGGCCATGCGGGCATTGCTCGCGCGAGACGAGCGGCCGACGGCGCTGCTCGTCGACAACAACATCGCGGGCGGCGGCGCGTTCCGTGCGCTCGCCGACAGCGGGTTGCGCCTGGGCGCGGACATGTCGCTGATCGTTTATGACGGCGTGCCGCCGGACGTCACGCATCCGTATCGCGTGACGGCCGTCGTGCAGCCGACCGGGCATGCGTCGGGGCGCGCGCTGGCGGAACTCATGCTGCGGCTGCTGGGCGACGGCGTGCACGCGCATCGGCTCGAGGCGCCGGCCATCGAGGCCGGCGACACCGACGGCCCGCTGCGCGGCTAGCCGGACGGGAACGGTGCGGGGCGCGATCGGCCCCGCGCGCGTTGCCGGGCCGGGTCCGGCATCGGGCGTGATGGAAAGGCCATGACGGCGGCAGGGGCGAATGCCCGTTTTTCTAGACGACCGGTCTAATCCGGCCTATCATCTGGCCTCATGAATGCGACGACGTATTCGGGCGTGGACGACACGGACGCGAAAATGCCATTTCGTGCTGCGATGCTGTCCATGCGGCGAGACGCCGTCGTTTTATTTGGCTCGTTTCTAGACGACTGGTCTAATAAAGACGTGGTATTCGGCGCGATCGATCGCACGATGACGCGCCAGCGCTGACTAACCGACAGGCGTACCGCGCCGACCGGCCATCGCCGGTTGCGCGGCCCTGTTCCCCCGTTCATTTTCGAAGGAGTGTCCGATCATGAAGATTCTGGTTGTCCTGACCTCGCACGACACGCTCGGCGACACCGGCAAGAAGACCGGCTTCTGGCTCGAGGAACTGGCCGCGCCGTACTACGCGTTCAAGGATGCGGGCGTCGAACTGACGCTCGCATCGCCGAAGGGCGGCCAACCGCCGCTCGACCCGAAAAGCAGCGATCCGTCCGCGCAGACCGACGCCACGCGCCGCTTCGACGCCGATGCGGCAGCCAAGGCGCAGCTCGCGTCGACGCACAAGCTGACCGACGTGTCGGTGGACGACTACGACGCCGTGTTCTACCCGGGCGGCCACGGCCCGCTGTGGGATCTCGCCGAGGATCTGCATTCGATCGGCCTGATCGAGCGCGCGCTCGCCGCCGGCAAGCCGGTCGCGGCCGTCTGCCACGCGCCGGGCGTGTTGCGCCACGTGAAGAACCCGCAGACCGGCGAATCGGTGGTGCGCGGCAAGCGCGCGACGGGTTTCACCAACAGCGAGGAAGCCGCCGTCGAACTGACGGAAGTCGTGCCGTTCCTCGTCGAGGACATGCTGAAGACCAACGGCGCGGAATTCGAGCGCAGCGCCGACTGGGCGCCGCACGTCGTCACCGACGGGCTGCTGATCACGGGGCAGAACCCCGCGTCGTCGGCGCCCGCTGCCGAGGCATTGCTCGCCAAGCTCGGCCGCCGCTGACCGCATGGCGCCGGCCGGTCCGGCGCCGTTCCCGTTTCGTCGCCGGGCACGGCCGGCCCGCCGACGGCCCGTATCGTTCCGCCGTGCGCATCGCGCGGCGCGTTCCCTGTCGTTTTGCAGAACCAAGCAAAGGAGTCGTGGATGTCTGCCCTGTTCGAACCGTTCAAACTCAAGGATGTCACGCTGCGCAACCGTATCGCGGTGCCGCCGATGTGCCAGTACGTCGCCGAAGACGGCGTCGTCAACGACTGGCATCACGTGCATCTGGCCGGCATCGCGCGCGGCGGCGCGGGTCTCGTGATCGCGGAGGCGACGGCCGTGTCGCCGGAAGGGCGCATCACGCCGGGCTGCGCGGGGCTGTGGAACGATGCGCAGGCCGAAGCGTTCGCGCCGTCGGTCGCGGCGATCAAGGCGGCCGGCTCGGTACCCGGCATCCAGATCGCGCATGCGGGCCGCAAGGCGAGCGCGAACCGTCCGTGGGAAGGCGACGACCATATCGCCGACGGCGATCCGCGCGGCTGGCAGACCATCGCACCGTCGGCCGTGCCGTTCGGCGCGCACCTGCCGAAAGTGCCGCGTGAAATGACGCACGACGATATCGCCCGCGTGCAGGCCGATTTCGTCGCATCGGCGAAGCGTGCGCGCGATCTCGGCTTCGAGTGGCTCGAACTGCACTTCGCGCACGGTTACCTGGGCCAGAGCTTCTTCTCGGTGCATTCGAACCACCGTACCGACGAATATGGCGGCTCGGCGGAGAATCGCGGCCGCTTCCTCGTCGACACGCTCGCGGCCGTGCGCAAGGTCTGGCCCGAGCACCTGCCGTTGACCGCGCGCCTTGGCGTGATCGAATACGACGGCCGTGACGAAGAGACGCTCGCCGAGTCGATCGCGCTCACGCAGCGGATGAAGCGGGAAGGGCTCGACATGCTGAGCGTGTCGGTCGGCTTCTCGACACCCGCCGCGCAGATTCCATGGGGCCCGGCGTTCCTCGCGCCGATCGCCGAGCGCGTGCGCCGCGAGGTCGGGCTGCCGGTGTCGTCCGCATGGGGGATCGACACGCCGCAACTGGCGAACCGCGTGGTGGCCGACGCGCAGCTCGATCTCGTGATGGTCGGCCGCGCGCATCTGGCCGATCCGCACTGGCCGTACTACGCGGCCAAGCAGCTCGGCGTCGAGCGTCCGTCGTGGACGCTGCCCGCGCCGTACGCGCACTGGCTCGAGCGTTACCGGATCGCCGACAAGGCGGCCTGAGCCGCCTTCACGACACGGCGCGCGCATATTGCGCGTCGCCGATCCGGCGCCGATGGATAGAATGGCGGTTCATGCAGGCCGGTTGCCTGCGCGAACCGCCATTTTTCATTTCGACAGAGGTGCCATGGGCGCACATGTCCCGTCGTCTCCCGATTCCGCCGCACGGCCGCGCGCGCAGCAGATTGCCCGCGTCGTGCTGTATGCGGCGCTGCTGGTGCTCGCGCTGTGGATCATCCGCGACTTCATTCCCGCCATCGCATGGGCCTGCGTGATCGCCATCGCGATGTGGCCGCTGCTCAAACGCTTCGAATCGCATCGGCTGTTCCGTGACCGGCCGACGCTGATCGCGACCGTCATCACGGCCGCGATCTCGTTGCTCGTCGTGCTGCCGGTCGCGGTCGCGACCATCCAGGCGATCGGGCAGGCGCACGACCTGCGCGAGTGGTTGAAGTCGGTCCAGGACAGCGGCATTCCGTTGCCGGACGTCGTCAGCCGGCTGCCTTACGGCTCGGCGCAGATCACCGAATGGTGGCAGGCCAATCTCGGCCATCCGCTGCATGCGGCCAGCGCGATGCACGGCGTCAGCAGCGAGAAATTCCTCGCGTACGGGCGGCAGTTCGGCACGAAGGTCGCGCATGTGCTGCTCGAATTCGGCTTCATGCTCGTCACGCTGTTCGTGATCCTGCGCGCGGGCCACAAGCTGTCGGGCGCATTGCTGCAGGGCGCGCGGCGCGCGTTCGGGCACAACGGCGCGGAACTGATCGACCGGATGGTCAAGGCCGTGTACGGCACCGTGACGGGGCTCGTCGTCGTCGGGCTCGGCGAGGGTGCGCTGCTCGGCATCGCGTATGCGTTGGCCGGCGTCCCGCACGCGGCGCTGCTCGGCCTCGTCACGGCGATTGCCGCGATGCTGCCGTTCTGCGCGCCGATCGTGTTCTGCGGCGCGGCGCTCTGGTTGTTCGTGCAGGGTGCGACGGTGTGGGCCGTCGTGGTGGCCGTGCTCGGTTTCGTCGTCGTGTTCGTCGCCGAGCATTTCGTGCGGCCGGTGCTGATCGGCGGCTCGACGCGGCTGCCGTTCCTGCTGGTGCTGTTCGGCATCCTCGGCGGCGCCGAGACGTTCGGCCTGATCGGGCTGTTCGTCGGCCCCGCGCTGATGACGGTGCTGACGATGCTGTGGGCCGAGTGGATCGCGTGACGATGCGCGACGTTGTGCCGATTTGACGCATCGGCGCGGCGGGTTCGATGCGCGTACAAGCATGCGCGGGCCGCAACGACCGGGCTTGCGCGCGGGCATGACCTGCAGGGATTCGTATAAAGATCTCTACATTTCTTTTCGATCCGGACCCAAAGGTCGAGTAGCATGGGGCTTTCGATCACGCCGGCATGGCGCAGCAGATTTTCCCAAGCATGCGATTGATTCCGATGTCCCGTCCCGCAGCGATGCTGTCTCTGGCCGCAGGCTGCCTGATGTTGCACGGTTGCGCCTGGTTCGACGCGTGGCTGCCGTTCTCGTATTCGCGCACGCCGCTCGCGCGGGCCGCGTCGCGGCACGGCGCGACGCGCGCCGATGTCGTCCGCGCGGCCGGCAACCCGCGCAGCGTCTGGATGGTCCGTAACGGCAGCGGCGTCTGCTACAACTACTTCATCGAGCACGGCAACGATCACCGGACGTACTTCGTCGTGTTCGACAAGGCCGGCGTCGTCACGCAGTACGGCTTCGACACCTGCATGGACGCCGATCGCAAGGGCGCGCTCCAGCCGGGCAAGGCCGCTTCGCGCTAGTGCGCGGCGGCCCGCGGGCGCCGGCCGTTACGCAATCGTATCGACCACGCCGCCATCGACACGCAGCGCGGCGCCGGTCGTCGCCGAAGCCTGCGGCGAGCACACGTAGACCACCAGGTTCGCGACTTCCTCGGGCGTCGCGGGCCGCTGGATGATCGAGCTCGAGCGGTGATTGCGCACGAACTCCACGGCCACGTCGTCGACGCTGCGGCCGGATGCGTCGGCCGTTTCCTTCAGCATCGCGCGCACGCCGTCCGACATCGTCGGCCCCGGCAGCACCGAATTGACGGTGACGCTGGTGCCGGCCGCGAGCTTCGCGAGGCCGCGCGCGATCGACAGTTGCGCGGTTTTCGTGAACCCGTAATGAATCATGTCGACCGGGATGTTCAGGCCCGATTCCGACGAAATGAACACGACGCGCCCGGCATTGCGTTCGATCATCCCCTTCAGGTAATGCCGTGCGAGCCGCACGCCGGACATCACGTTCATCTGGAAGTAATGTTCCCACTCGGCGTCGTCGATCTCGAAGAACGCCTTCAGGCCGTAGATGCCCGCATTGTTGACGAGGATGTCGGCCTCGGGCGTGTGCTGCGTGATGCGCGCGACGCCGGCTGCGTCGGACAGGTCGGCGGCGACGCCCTCGAAGCTTGCGCCGGGCACTGCCGCGCGCAGTTGCGCGAGCGCCGATTGCACCGACGCGTCGCTGCGGCCGTTGACGACGACGCGCGCACCGGCGCGCGCGAGCCCTTCGGCGATCGCGAGCCCGATGCCGGCGGTGGAAGCGGTGACGACCGCGGTCTTGCCTTTCAGATCGATGTGCATGAGCGTGACGAGAGAGGAGTGAACGGGAACCGCCGCGTGTGCCGCGGCGGACGAAACTCAAAGCTTAGGAGAATTTCGAGCAACAGGCCATCCCGCCCGTGGGGCGGCGGCGTTGACGCACACACTCCGGATGCGGACGTGAAGCGCTGCCCGTTCGTGAGTCGCGGATGCGCGAGATCCCGGTCGGCTCAGGTTGGCTGAGCGCGAGACCGGGATCGCGCGCGTGCTTCGCCCGCGGGGAACCCCGCCAATGACGCGTTTGCGGGCTGCGATGGCGGCATGTGTGCATCCGGTGCGGATGGATCGGCGCCACAGCCGACGCTGGCGGATGTCGCGGATGCCGCCGGTCCGTCTCGTGCCCCTTGCTCGCAGCCTTTGCGAAGCACGCCAATGGCAGGCAAATATCACGAGCACATGACGAACCAGTCCCACCAGTAGTATCCCACCAGCTCCTGTGTACTTCGTTCCAGCGTATAGAGTCCGAAGCAGGCGCCAAGCGTTTCTATCCCGCTCGTTCGTGCCTTGGCACCGATGCTGACGAAAGTGTGCGACTTCTTCAGCGGCGGCAGGCCGTCGGACGTTTCAGGGTTCAGCTGCACGGCCGTCACTTCAAGGAAGTCCTGCGTGAACTGGTTGAAAACCTGCTGGCCGAAGAGGTGCGAAACCTGATAAACGAGCACGGCCTCGTCCGCGTTCCCATAGAGGGACACCGCCCTGAGTGAAACGGTGTCGCCCGGTAACAGCGTCAGACGTGATTCAGCGGCGCCATTTCCGATCGCCCCACCGCGTGCCCCGGTGTAAAGCAGGCGTACGGCGCGATGGTCGATGGCGGTCGGTGCCCCGGGCTGCTTGCTCGGATTCGGGTACCTCGTCTTGATGTATTCCGTGTCGATTACGGCCAGGATGTCGATTTGCTGCGCGGTCGGGTCGAGATTGATGCTTCCAAGATCGGCTGTCATACGTGGTGCTCCATTCGGGTTCTGTCGCGGAAAGGGGCGGCGCCCGGTCAGGCGCCGTGCAAGACTTGCCGGCTGGATCGCCTCCGTCCGGCTTCGGAGCGAGTGGCCGGGGCGCTTGCCTCAACTGGCGGTGGCTTGCCAGGTCCAGAAGAAGTAGCCGAACAACGTCTTCTTGTTTTGATCCCGCGTATAAAGTGCAAAACACGCACCGAGGTTCTCGGATCCGGAAGAACCTGCTACGGCATTGAGGCTTTGAAACGCCTGGGATTGCGCCGAGATCGCGATGACGTCGGGCGTTTCCGCGGCGCTCGGTGCGTCGGCCTCGACGATGTTGTGCACGGCAAACCGGCTGAAGACCCGATCCCCCGAGAAGTGCCGCACGTCGTAGATCACCGCCGCATCGCCCGAGTTGTCGGACAGCGACGTCCCCATCAGGGATACGCTGTCGTGAACCTGCAGCTTCAGGCCCAGCGTGCCCGTTCCTTCCGAACTGCTCACGCCCGGCAGGCGGCTGCTGAGCATGAACGCGGCATTGCTGGTGATGGCCGTCGGGGCGGATGCGTTCCTGCTCGGGTTGGGATAATGTGCCTTGACATAATGCGTGTCGATAACCGCAAGAATGTGAATGAATTGAGCGGTCTTTTCCAGGTTGATGCTGTCCAGGTCGACTTTCATTGGAATGCCTCCGTGGTAGGTCAATTGCCCGTTTGGTGCGAATGGCGCATCGGCGATGCGCTCTTTCAGTATCGTCAATTTATATTCATCTTTGTACCTGTCAGGTTTGATGGGGGATCTATTTTAGTAGCGCGTATTTTATTTAGGGGCGGGAGGTGGTTCTGGCGAGGTCGTGGAATCAACGTGCTGGCGGGGATGGTGTGATCCTTCCATTACGTGTTCGCGCGATATTGTTTGTGAGCAGCGCGCGGGTGCGCTTCGACTTGTGTAATTGGCTGTAATTGATTTTTGTGATTTTCCTGCTACCGGAAATTGGATTATTGATTGTGGGCTGCAATGATCGTTATCGTGTAATTGGTTGTAATTGATTGTTCTGGTCAAAATAAGGATATTGATCGTGACGCACTAATGACGTGTCGTCGGATTTCAATTACCAACGTTGAATGATTGGAGGTTAACCATGGCTTCCGAAGTCACCCTTGCATCAAGCGCGCAGGACATCAACATCATCGTGGTTATCGACACGGAATGGGTCAAGAGAACGTACCCGACTCCGAGCCAGAACCCGGGCAGTCCGACGGGCATCGCTCACAATGGCCAGTTCATGATTTGCACCGGCGCGCGCGGCATCAAGGGGCAGGGTACGGCCGACCTGGAAATCACCGCCTACCCGCGTGACCGCATCATGTTCACCGGCGTGTCGATCTACGACAACTCCGACGACGCCGTGATCATCTACGACATCAAGCACTACAAGGGTGATCAGGTGTTCAACCAGTTCAACTGCAACACGGTCGTCCGCAACGGTGCGGTGGAACCCGATCCGGAATCGCATACCCGAAATGGCCTCCCGGCCAAGCAGAAGCAGCTCACGTTCGCGACCTTCGACTCGTCGGTCAGGAACAGCGGCACCGAGTATTTCGGCGTTTGCTTCGCGCTTTACAAGCTCGTCGGCGGGCAGAAGCAGGAACTGTTCGGCTACTACTGGTGGGATCCGAAGATCTACGTTCCGGCCTGACCTCATCCGCTCGACTCGAGCGCGGGAGCAACGGGAAATGCGTGTCGACACCGGGCGAAGCGCGGGCATGTGGGAGCCGTGTCTTCGTCAGTGTCGAGGCGTCGGCTGAGGCAGGGTTGTGCCCACGGGAATTTCCGTGGGCACAATGCACGTTTGACGGCAGCCCGTTCGTTTTTGTTTGCCGCCGCGAATCCTGCAGGCGGGCGCAGGTTGCGCGGCGCCGCACAGTCTTGTACGGTGAGCGTTCGCCGTCCGAACCGGGAGCCCGCCGCGTGAGCCGTACCGCCAACCGATCCATCGATCCGTCGCCGTTCTGGCGCGATGCGGCGCTGCCGTTCATCGAAGCGCGCACTGTCGACGACGGCCGCGAGATCTGTTACGCGAAACATACGCACGACACGTTTTCGGTGGGCGCGATCGTCGGCGGCACGAGTACCTACGTGAACGGCGCGACGCACGCGCACGTCGGGCGCGGCGTGCTCGTCATCATCGATCCGGAACAGGTGCATGCGTGCAACCCGCACGGCCCCGACGCGTGGGCGTACCGGATGCTCTATGTCGACGTGTCGTGGCTCACACGGCTGCAGCATGCGCTGGGCCGTGATCCGAATGGCGATTTTCGCGGGTTTTCGCCGAAATTGACGGAACGGGGCGACCTGTTCGCGCAATTTGGCGGTTTCTATCGCACGCTCGTGTCGCCTTCCGGCGATCCGCTCGGCAAGGAAAGCGCGGCGGTCGAATTCTTCACGCAACTGCACGGCGCGCTCGATCGCGAGCCGCCCGACCCGCGGCCGGGCGACGACAACGCCAAGCTCGCGCGCGCGGCCGACTACATCGCGGCACATTGCCGCGAGGGCGTGACGCTCGATGCGATCTGCGCGGCCGCCGACCTGTCGCCGTCGTACCTGATCCGCGCGTTCAACGCGCGCTACGGGATGACGCCGCACGCGTTCCTGATCGATCGCCGTGTCCAGTACGGCCGTACCGAGCTGCGCCGCGGCCGGCCGATCGCCGAAGTCGCGCTCGACGCCGGTTTTGCCGACCAGGCCCATTTCCAGCGCGCGTTCCGGCGCATCGCGGCCGCGACGCCCGGACAGTACCGCAGCGCGATGCGCTGACCGGCGGCGCGGCTACACGTCGAGCAGGAACAGCGCGCTGCCCGCGAGCAGCAGCGCCATCAACCGGTTGAACACGCGCATGCGCCGCGCGTTCGCGAGCCGGTGCCGCAGCGACGCGCCCGCGTACGCCCAGCAGGCGATCGACGCGAAGCAGATCACCAGATACAGCGCGGCGAATTGCCAGACCTGTGCACGGTCGCCATCGGCCGCGTACGCGCCCATCGCGGCCACGCACGCGAGCCATGCCTTCGGATTGAGCCACTGCATCGCGGCGCCGGCCGCCGCCGACGGGCCGGCCACGTCCGGGTCGGCCGACAGCCGGCCGTCGTCGAGCGCGAGCCGCAGCGCCAGGTAGAGCAGGAACGCGATTCCCGACCACTGCGTGGCCGTCGTCAGCATCGGCCAGCGCGCGAGCGCGGCGTGCAGCCCGAGGCCGATCAGCAGGAACAGCGCGACGAAGCCGAGCGTCGCGCCGGCCGCATACCGCAGGCTTGCGCCGAGACCGTGGCGCGCGCCCGCGCTGAGCGCGACGATGTTGACGGGACCGGGCGTGATCGAGGACGCCAGCGCGAACGCGGCCATCGAAACCAGCATGCTCATTGATTGCCTCCATGCGAATGTCAAAGTCGCATCGAGACTAAAGAAGCCGCGCGTGCCGGTATTGAAGAAAACTGCCCTCGGCGGCGCTGCCGGAATTCGGGTAACGCCGAACCGGGTATAGCGCTCACCGGTGCTCGAAAGTCGTTGGACGCAGGCGTTGCAACCGAAGGCATCGCGTCTCACGTCACGGACGGGCGGCCGCCGCGAGCGCGTCGAACGCGTCAGCTTCCGGAAGGCGCCGCCATGACTCCGGGCCCGCATCGATTTCCTCGACCGTCAGCAGGCACGCATCGAGTTCGCGACGCAACCGGTCGTGATCGACCGACTGCCCGATGAACACGATTTCCTGCCGACAATCCCCTGCCGGCTCCTCCCATTTCTTCAGCACGCCGTCGCGGCGATAGTCGTCGTGCGGCCAGTCCGACTGCGGGATGAATCGCCACCATCGCCCGACGTAACCCCACTGGAACGCGCCGCCCGTCTGCACCAGCATGGCGATGTCGGTATACCGGTGCGCAGCCCAGACATAACCCTTGCAGCGCAGCAGCCGGCCGTTGTCCCACGGACGACGCAGCCAGGCGAGCAGGCGCGCCGGATGAAACGGCGCACGTTCGCGATAGGTCCACGACGCGATCGCGTACGCATCCGATTCCGACGGGCGTTCGTCGATCTGCATGCGCTGCATCCATCCCGGCGATTCGACCAGCGCCGGCAGATCGAAGCGCCGGGTATCCAGCACGTCCGACGGATCGACCTTGCCGTGCTGCATCGGCAGGATTCGCGCAGCCGGATTCAGCGACGCAAGCATCGCGCGCAGCCGGTCGAAACCCGCATGGCCGATCCGGTCGAGACGGCTCACGAGGATCACGTTCGCGTATTCGACTTGCTCGAGCAGCAGGTCCGACAGCTTGCGCGGCGGGCCGGAATGGCCGTCGTTCGCGAGCGCCGCGTCGTGCGCGACCGGTTCGGCCGATGCGATCATGTCCTCGAACGTCTCGCCGTCGACCACCGTGACGAGCGTGTCCAGCCGTGCCAGCTCGCTCAGGCTGAAACCGTCCCGATCGAGAAACGCAAACGTCTCCGCGACCGGCATCGGCTCCGAGATGCCGGTCGATTCGATCAGCAGATAATCGAAGCGGCGCTGCCGCGCGAGCGTGCTGATCTGCTCGAGCAGGTCGGCGCGCAGCGTGCAGCAGATGCAGCCGTTGCTCATCTCGACCAGTTCGTCCTCGCCTCGATGCAGCTCGACGTTGCGCCGCACGTCGTCGGCGTCGATGTTCACTTCGCTCATGTCGTTGACGATCACGGCGACCTTCAGTCCTGCGCGATTGCGCAGGATGTGGTTCAGCAACGTCGTTTTCCCGGCGCCGAGGAAGCCGGACAGCACGGTGACCGGAATCCTCGGGCCGGGGCGGCCGGCGCGCCTGGCGTCCCCGGCGTCGTCATGCGCTCGGCCCGGACGCGCGATCCAGGTAGCCTTCGAACAGGTCGACCACGACGTAGCCGTCGTCGGCGGCGTCGCCCCACAGATCCTTCACGCGGAACTCGACATGGTAGGTCGGCTGATGCGCGGCGCCGGTGTCGCCGTGGCCGATCGCGTCCGGGAAGGGCCACGATTCGGTCGTCCGGTGCAGCACGACGCCTTCCTTGCCGCGAACGTAGCCCGGCGCGCGGATGTGTCCGCTGACGTATTCGTCGCGAACGACGACACGCTCGCCGACCTCGAACCGCGTCGAGTCGGGCGGAGCCGCGCGTCCGCCGGATGTCGGCGGGTTGGCGAGCCGGAAATGCGAACCGAGCGCGCGGTCGAGTTCATCCTGCGTGAGCACGCCGGTTTCGACGAGCAATGTCGCCGTCGCGATCACGTAGCGCTCGTAGTAGCGCGTGCCGACATGCTGGCGTACATCGATGCGTTCGACCGCGTGACGTACCTCGTCGACGCTGAATTTTTTCAGTTGGTCCACGCCGACGAACATCAGGCTGTACGCGAGATGTTCCCAGTCTTCCTTGAAGACCGGCTTGTAGCCGAGACTGTTGATCGTATGCGGCACCGGGCCGAAACCCTGGAAGCCGCCGAGGTCGTGAAAGCCGTCCATATGTGATCTCCGAGATGAAGGACGAAAGCGAAACGGGGGCGAGTCAGTGCGCGCGCGGCAGCGCGACGCCGATCAGCACGTCCTTCGTGACGAGCGTGCGCAGTTGTTCCTCGCTCATCTGCTCGCTGCCGGCCGGCCGCACGGGCAGCACGAGATAGCGGGTTTCGGCGGTCGTATCCCAGACCTTCACGACGACGTCGTCGGGCAGGTCGGTGCCGAGTTCGCGCAGCACAGTGCGGCCCTCGCGGACGAGTCGCGCACGATATTCGAAGCCCTTGTACCACTCGGGCGGCAGCCCGAGGACCGGCCAGTTCGTGCATGAGCACAGGCTGCAGACGATCACGTTCTTCAGCGTGGGCGTGTCTTCGAGCGCGACGATGTATTCGCCCTGCGGGCCGGTGTAGCCGAATTGCGCGCATGCGGCCGTGCCGTCCTTCAGCAGCAGTTCGCGAAACGCCGGGTCGACCCACGCACGCGCGACGATGCGCGCGCCGTTGGCCGGATCCCAGGTCGTGGACATCAGCTCGGTCAGGCCTTCTATATAGCCGTCGGGGATCAGGTTCTTCTCTTTCATCACGCGAAACAGCGCCCAGGCACGTTCGCCGGGCGTCGAGACCGTTTCCGCGGAAGGGGTCGTACTCATCGTGGGGGCTCCTTGTGGTGGTTCGGGTTGACCGCCGCCACGGCGTCGGGACGGCCCTGGCGGGGGTGGCCGCGTGGTGTCGGTCACGCTCGACGAGCAGGGTAAGAAGAGAAAAAGCACGGTTCTTTGCCGGCACGGATCGGAAACTATGCTGAGACGGCCCCGTGGCGCGGCGTGGGGCCGGCGCGCACGGATGCACGGCGATGGGCGGCAATGGGCGGCAATGGGCGGGGCACCCGACACGAAAACCGTGGCAGCCGGCGCACGTTTTGCGACCGCTGCATGACATCGGAAGCGCAGGTCCGCCACAGCCAATTTCTTGTTCCGCCGGAAAACAGAACTGCGGATTTTGCCTTCCTATTCTCATCCTCAAGCGACGGCCGTTCGATGTCGCGAATCGCCGGCATCCCCGATGGACCGGCGGAACAACAGTCAGCCAGCACCCCCGCGATTCCACCATCCGGCGACGGTTCCCGTTCGTCGTGCGTCGAGCGTGGCGGTGTCTGCGCAACCAGGTGAGGAGCATGATGGACAACGTCAACAGAATGAAACTGAAGCGAATCGCGCGCTGGATCGGTTTGTCGCTGATCGCCGTCGCATCGCATTACGCGGGCGCGGTCGAGGTCGATCCCGGCGACTACGAGCAGTATCCGGCCGGCGCGACGATCGGCGTGCTGTACTACAACTATTCCGCGACGAACGCGTACTACGCGAACGGCCACCGGACGTCGGATTTCGACCTGCAGTCGAATGTCGGCATCGCCCGCCTGCTGCACGTGTTCCAGCTCACCGACAGGCTCACGATCGATCCGCAGGTGTTGCTGCCGTTCGGTCACATCAGCAGCTTTGGCAACGCCGGCGCGCTTGGCAGTACGAACGGTGTCGGCGACGTGATCCTGACCGCGCCGTTGAAATTCCGCCTCAACGACGCGAAGGACGTCGTCGCCGCGACGGTCTACGTCTACGCGCCGACCGGGAGCTACGACCAGAACCGCGGTCTCAATCTCGGCGCCAACCGCTGGTCGCTCGATTTCCAGGCGGCCTACATCAAGCACTTTTCGCCGCAGTGGGCGCTCGATCTCGTCGGCGACGCGATCTGGTACGGCAACAACACGTCGTACGGCGCGAGCGGCGCGACGCTGCATCAGCGGATGAGCTACAGCGCACAGGCGATGGTGCGTTACATGCCCGATCCGGGCACGTCGCTCGCGGTCGGCATCACCCAGCTCTGGGGCGGTGAAACGAGCGTCGACGGTGCGGACAACAACGACGCGCTTCGCACGACGCGCCTGCGGCTCACCGCGGCGAAATTCGTGACGAAGTCCGATCAGGTGCAAATCCAGCTCGGCACCGACCTGAGCGTGCGCAACGGCCCGAAGAACAGTGTGCTCGCGGGCCTGCGCTACGCGCACATCTTCTGACCGGCCGCATGCGCCGGGATACGCCCGGTGCATGTCGCTCCGTGTCCCCAACGTCGATACCTCGACACCCGATTCCCTTTCCAGAGAGGTCATGCATGGAATCCGCCATCGACAAACACCTGGTCTGCCCGCGGACGCTGTCGCGCCGCGTCGCCGATGACTACCAGCCGCCGTTCCCGATGTACGTCGCCCGGGCCGCCGAAGACCTGAGCCAGGTCGTGATGGGCTATTTCGGCGTGCAATACAGCGGCGCCGACAAGCGCGCGGCGGCGCTGGCCGCGTTGCGCCGGATCGTCGCCGATTTCGGCGTGCAGGACGGCCCGAACAACTTCGATCTGACGCAACACACCGACGACCAGGGTTACGAGAACCTGATCGCCGTCGGCTACTGGCGCGATCCGGCCGCGTATGCGCGCTGGATCGCGTCGCCGGCACTCGTCGAATGGTGGACCTCCGACGCGCGCCTCGCGGACGGCATCGGCTACTTCCGGGAAATCGTCGCGCCGCGCGCCGAGCAGTTCGAGACGCTCTACGCATTCACGAACGATTTCCCCGGCGTCGGTGCGATCATGGACGGCGTCAGCGGCGAGATCGAGGAGCACGGTTACTGGGGATCGATGCGCGACCGGTTCCCGATCTCGCAGACGGACTGGATGCGCGCGGACGGCGAGTTGCGCATCGTCGAGGGCGATCCGGCCCGCGGCGGCCGCGTGGTCGTGCTGGCGCACGACAACATCGCGCTGATTCGCTCCGGCCAGGACTGGCGCGCGGCCGAACACGACGAGCGCCGGCTGTATATCGAGGAGATCGAGCCGACGCTGCGCAGCGGAATGGACTTCCTGCGCGACAACGGCACGGACGTCGGCTGCTACAGCAACCGCTACGTGCGCTCGATCGATCTCGACGGCAACGTGCTCGACGAGAGCTACAACATCGGCCACTGGCGCTCGCTCGACCGCCTCGAACGATGGGCCGAATCCCATCCGACGCACCTGCGGATCTTCGTCACCTTCTTCCGCGTCGTCACCGGGTTGTCGAAACTGCGGCTGTATCACGAGGTTTCCGTCTTCGACGCGAAGCATCAGGTCTACGAATACGTGAACTGCCATCCGCGCACCGGGATGATGCGCGACGCCGTCGCCATCGCCCGCTGAATCCCGCCGGCACCGCCGGGGCCGGCGGTGCCGCTTACCGAACTGGAGAACGTCGATGGCCATCAAACGCCCGACTCGCGAACAACTGTCCGATATTGCAGCCGGCTTCGGCTTTCATCTCGATTCCCGCCAACTCGCCGACTACGACGATGCGCTGCAGGCGAACTTCGACGCCTACGATGCGATCGACGCGCTGCCCGACTATCTGCCCGTCGTCGCGTATCCGCGCACGCCCGGCTACCGCCCGGAAGGCGACGAGAACCGTTACGGCGCGTGGGCGCGCAAGAGCACGATCCACGGCGCCGCCGACGGCAAGCTGCGCGGCAAGACGGTGGTCGTGAAAGACAACATCTGCGTCGCCGGCGTGCCGATGCGCAATGGCTCGACCACGTTCGAGGGCTACGTGCCCGACGTCGATGCGACCGTCGTCACGCGGGTGCTCGACGCCGGCGGCACGATCGCCGGCAAGTCGACCTGCGAGTACTACTGCTTTTCCGGCGGCTCGCACACGAGCGCGTCGGGGCCGGTGCACAATCCGCGCAAGGCAGGGCACTCGTCCGGCGGCTCGTCGTCGGGCAGCGGCGCGCTCGTTGCGAGCGGCGAGGTCGACATGGCGCTCGGCGGCGACCAGGGCGGCTCGGTCCGGATCCCGTCCGCCTATTGCGGCATCTACGGGATGAAGCCGACGCACGGGCTCGTGCCGTATACCGGCGCGATGCCGATCGAGGCGACCGTCGATCATCTGGGACCGATGACGGGCAACGTGCTCGACAACGCGCTGCTGCTCGACGTGATCGCGGGCGACGACGGGCTCGATCCGCGCCAGCGGGCGCTGCCGCCGCGCGCCGATTATCTCGGCGCGATCCGCGACGGCATCGCGGGACTGCGGATCGGCATCCTGCGCGAGGCGTTCGGGCTCGCGAATTCGGAGAACGTGGTCGACGAGGCCGTGCGGGCCGCCGCGTACCGGTTGCACAAGCTCGGCGCGCGCGTCGACGAAGTGTCGGTGCCGCTGCATGCGGCCGGCACCGCGATCTGGCTGCCGATCGCGGCCGAGGGGGCGACGCAGCAGATGATGAAGGGCAACAGCCACGGTTTCAACTGGGGCGGCCTGTACGTGACCGGCATGATCGATCACCACGCGGGCTGGCGCGAGCGCGCCGACGAGTTGCCGGATACCGTGAAGGTGACGATGCTGCTCGGCGAATATTTCACGAGCCGGTATCGCGGGCGCTACTACGCGAAGAGCCAGAACCTCGCGCGGCGCTTGCGATCGGCTTACGACGCGGCGCTGCAGTCGTATGACGTATTGCTGATGCCGACCGTGCCGATGCGCGCGTCGAAGCTGCCGGCGCCCGGTTGCGCGATGTCCGAGTCGCTGACGCGGGCGTTCGAGATGCTCGCGAATACCGCGCCGTTCGACGTGTCCGGGCATCCGGCGATGTCGCTGCCGTGCGGGGTCGCCGACGACCTGCCGATCGGGCTGCAACTGGTCGGGCGCCGTTTCGACGAAGCGACGCTCTACCGCGTGGCGTATGCGTATGAACAGTCGTCCGACTGGCGTCGGACGACGTACGCGTGACATGCACGGCGCGGTAGCGCGCGGCCGCCGCGCCGCGTGCCGGTTCGACCGGCAACGCGGCGTGCGCGGTCATCGATTGGACAAGGCGCTTTTGAACGGGCACGCTATCGGCTGCGTGTTTGCCAACCCCTGTAGGGCACGATCATGACGATGCGTCCTCTCCCGCGCGCCGCAAGCGGCTACGCGCCCGGTCCGGCGTCCGGCAGCCCGCTGGACGAACGGACGAACGCGGCCATCGAGGTGCCGATCGACGGCTCGGTCAGCCAGCGTATCGAATTCTGGCGCGAGACGATTCTGCGCCTGTTCGCGGACGTGCAGATCGCCGCCGTGCAGAAAGCCGATTTCTTCGGCCGGGTGCGGCAGCGCAAGTGCGAAAAGATGCGAATCTCGGAAATCCACGCGAGCGAGCAGGCCGTGATCCGGCGTTATCGCCAGGCGCGCAGCGAGTACGAGGACAAGTATTTCGGGGTCTTGATGCTCGAGGGCAGCCAGTCGGTCGAGCAGGACGGCAAGATCGTCACGCTGCACCCCGGGGATTTCGCGATCTACGACGCGACACGGCCTCACCACCTGCAGTTCGGCCAGTCGTGGCGCGAGATCGTCGTCAGCATTCCCCGCGCGACCCTGAACCAGCTCGTCGTCGGGATGGAGCACCGCACGGCGTGCCCGACGCAAACCGGGGACGGCGTCGGCAGCGTCATGCGTGCGTTTCTCGAGCAGATGTCGTCGCAGATCCGCAGCGTGACCGAGGACGAGATGCGGCAGTTGTCGGATACCGCGATCTCGCTGATCGCGATGACGCTGGGGGGCATGCAGCGCAACGACCTCGCGCAGTCGAGGATGAAGGCGTTGACGCTGACGCGCGTGAAGCGGCATGTGCTCGAGCACCTGCACGACCCGGAGCTGAACCCGATGCTGATCGAGCAGTCGATCGGGATTTCGTCGCGGTACATCAACAAGCTGTTCGAGGCCGAGGAGACGTCGCTGATGCGTTACGTGTGGAACCTGCGGCTGGAACGGTGCGCGCAGGATCTCGCGAATCCGCAATGCGCGGCGCTGCGCGTGTCCGACGTCGCATTGCGCTGGGGATTCAACGACATGTCGCATTTCAGCCGCGTGTTTCGCGAGCGGTTCGCGATGTCGCCGCGGGCGTGGCGCGAGCAGGGCGGCAAGCCGCGCGCGTAATGCGTCCCGGGCCGGGCCGCGTTCGTGGCCGGCCAGCGCCGATCGGCGGCGGCCGGACGTCGACAGGCTCGGCCGACTTCAGTGCAGCGCCCGCGGCGCGTGCGCCGGCCGCGAATCGGCGGAGTCGACCACGCCGGTTGCACCGGTTGCGTCGCCCGCGCGCAGCGGTCCGCCCGCGCAGGGCTCCGTCGACACCGAGAAGCCGAACGTATTGACGCCGCCCGCGCACGCGACGAACACGCCGCCGCCGTGCATCTCGGCCACGGCCTTGACGATCGACAGCCCGAGCCCGTGGTTCTCCTTGCTGTTCGCGCGTGCTTCCTCGAGCCGGTAGAAGCGCTCGAACACGTGCGAGCGCTGCACCGGATCGATCGGCTCGCCGGGGTTCGACACGGCCATCTCGACGAGCGTGTCGCGGCGCGTGATCGTCACTTGTAACGTCGCGCCGGGCGCGGAATGCTGGATCGCGTTGATCAGCAGGTTCGTCATCGCGCGGCGGAACAGCGACGGATCGACGGCCGCGCGCGCATCGCCGTGCAGTTCGGCGTGCAAGTGCGCCTCGTCGAGCGGGATCTCGAGGAAATCGAGCATGCGCCGCACCTCGTCGGCGAGCGACACGTCCTTCAGGTCGGCCGCGCGTTCGCCGCGGTCGCTGCGCGACAGGAACAGCATGTCGTTGATGATCACGCGCAGCCGCTCGAATTCCTCGAGGTTCGACTGCAGCGTCTGGCGCATCCGGTCGACCGAGCGGTCACGGCTCGTCAGCGCGACCTGGGTCTGGCCGATCAGGATGCTGATCGGCGTGCGCAGCTCGTGCGCGACGTCCGCGTTGAACGCCTCGAGTCGCGCGTAGGTTTGCTGGATCCGTTCGAGCGCGCCGTTGAACGATGTCGCGAGATCGCGCAGCTCGGTGGGCAGCGCGTCGGTCTGCAGCCGCTGGCGGCGGTTCGTCGCGCTCACGCTCGCCGCGTCCTGCGACAGCCGGTCGAGCGGCGCGAGCCCGAAGCGCGCGACCGCGCGGCTCAGCAGCAGCGTGATGACGGTCGCTGTCGCGATCAGCGCGGCCAGCGTCCAGCCGAAGCGGCGCAGCATCCGCTGCGTGCGTTCGCACGAGGTCGCGACGACCAGCTGCAGCGTCGGCCGCTCGTCGGCGCCGGGCAGCGTGACGGTCTTGGTCATCACCGCGTAGCTGCTGTCGTTGAGCTGGTAGCGCTGGAACGCGCCGAACGGCGGGTCGAGCGGCACGCCGTCGACGGGGCTGCCGAAGCGGAACGCGGGGTTGTCGCTGACGACCTGATAATGCGTCGAACCGTCGGGCGGTTCGAGATCGGCGAGTTTTTCCTGCATCAGGCGGCCGCGCGCGGCCGTGGTCGCGTGCGACACGATCATCGCGGCGACCTTGGCGCGCGTGTCGAGCGTCGCGCGCAACTCGGCGAACAGCTGGCGCTCCATCATCACGAACAGCCCGCAGCCGACCAGCGTGAACACGAGCAGCGACACGATGCCGAACATCGCCGAGAGTCGCAGGATGATCGAGCGTTTCATGCCCGCCGCTCCGTGTCGCCGTCCTCGCGCGCCTCGAGCACGTAGCCCATCCCGCGGATCGTGTGCAGCAGCTTGTCCGCGAACGGGCCGTCGAGCTTCGCGCGCAGCCGCTTGATCGCCGTCTCGACGACGTTCGCGTTGCTGTCGAAGTTCACGTCCCACACCAGTTCGGCGATCGTCGTCTTCGACAGCACCTCGCCGCTGCGCCGGGCCAGCACGCCGAGCAGCTGGAATTCCTGCGCGGTCAGGTCGAGCCGCGTGCCGTCGCGCGTCGCGCGGCGGCCGATCAGGTCGACGCGCAGGTCGCCGATCGAGATCAGCGTCGACTCCTGCACGCGCGCGCGGCGTGTCAGCGCGCGCAGCCGTTCAATCAGCTCGAGGAACGAGAAGGGCTTGGTCAGGTAGTCGTCGGCGCCGCCGCGCAGCCCGCGCACGCGATCGTCGACGCGGTCGCGCGCGGTCAGCATGATGACGGGCGTCTGCTTCTGCGTGCGCAGCGCGCGCAGCACGCCGAAGCCGTCGAGCTTCGGCAGCATCACGTCGAGCACGACCACGTCGTAGTCGAATTCGACGGCTTTCCATGCGCCGTCCTCGCCGTCGAGCGCGGTATCGACGACCCAGCCTTCCTCGGTCAGGCCGCTCTTCAGGTATTCGACGACTTTCGGTTCGTCTTCGACGATCAGGACTTTCATAGGGTTGTCCGCCTAATCGGGTTAAGGGCCGACGCTCTCGGCGCGCGGCGGGGCCGCGGCCGCGACGTCGGACGGCGCGGCGCCGTCCCAGCCGCCGCCGAGCGCCTTCGCGAGAAACACGACGAGCGCCGCGCGCTGGCCCTGGATCTGCACGGCCTGGCGCTCGCTCGTCAGGAGTTGCTGCTGGGCCGTCAGCACGTCGATGAACGGCGTCAGGCCACCCGCGTAGCGGTCCTGCGCGAGCGACACGAGCTTGCGCGCGTCGTCGACGGCCGCCGATGCCTGCTGCGCGGCGTCGGCGAGCACCGACAGGCCCGTGACCGCATTTTGCACCTCCTGGAACGCGGTGAGCACGGTTTGCCGGTAGCTGGCCTGCGCGGCGACGTAGCCGGCCTGCGCGAAATCGACGCCGGCCTTCAGCCTGCCGCCTTCGAACAGCGGCTGGCTGAGCGACCCGCCGACCGACCACAGCAGCGCCGGCACGGTGAACAGGCCCGCGAACCGCGTCGCGTCCCAGCCGATGTCCGGCGACAGCGTGATGCGCGGGAAATACGCGGCGCGCGCGACGCCGATCTGTGCGTTCGCGGCGGCCATCGCGCGCTCGGCCGACGCGACGTCGGGCCGCCGCTGCAGCAGGTCGCTCGGCATGCCGGTCGGCAGCGCGGGCGCGTTGATCGGCACCACGCGCGGGGGCAGCGAGAAGGCGGGGGCCGGCGTGCCGACCAGCGTCGCGATCGCGGTTTCGACCTGCGCGCGCTGCTGGATCAGCAACTGCGCCTGCGTGCGCGTCGCGTCGAGCTGCGCGCGCTGCTGCAGCAGATCGAGACCCGACACCGCACCGAGGTCGTGGCGCGCGCTCACGTAGTCGAGCGCCTTCTGCTGCAGGTCGATCGACCGCTTGACGACGTCGATCTCGGTATCGAGCTCGCGCAGCGCGAAATAGCTCGACGCGAGATCGGCGCTCAGCACGAGGCGCGCGTTCGCGAAATCATCGCGCGCCTGCTCGGTGGTCGCCTGCGCCGATTCGACGCTGCGCCGCACGCGGCCGAACAGGTCGAGTTCGTAGCTGACGGCCGCGCCGACCTGGACGTCGTTCTGCACGGTCGACATGCTTTGCGTCGCGTAGTTGGTCTGCGGCCGGTCGGCGGAGATCTTGAAGCGCTGGCCGCTCGCGGTCAGGCCGACGGCCGGATACTGGGCTGACGCGACCGACGCGAGCGTCGCTTTCGCCTGGTCGTAGCGCGCGGCCACGGCCTTCAGGTTCTGGTTGTTGCGCAGCGCGTCGGTTTCGAGTGCGTCGAGTTGCGGATCGCCGAACGCGGTCCACCACGCGGGGTCGAGCGGCGCGCGGGCCGGCGCGGCCGGGTGCCAGTACGCGTCGGCTGGATCGAGCCGCCAGGCGGCCGGCGTGTCGACGGCCGGGCGCTGGTAGTCGGGGCCGACCGTGCAGCCGGCGAGGACGGTTGCCGCCGCGACGGCGGCGAGCGCCGCGGGCCGCACGCGTGCGCGCGACGCGATCACGACTTCGCTCCCGCGACGGAGGAGGCGGGCTGCGCGGCCGGTGCCTGCACGACGACCTTGTCGCCGTTCGCGAGCGCGTCGCTCGGGTTCGCGACGAGGCGGTCGTTCGGCGTGAGCGGGCCGTCGACTTCGAGCGTCTGGCCGATCGTGCGCACGACCGTCACCTGCTTCAGGTGGACCTGGCCGTTCGCATCGACGGTCGCGACCGTCGGGCCTTCGCCGCGGAACAGCAGCGTATTGGCCGGCACCTGCAGGCGGCCGATCGGCGTCATCGGCAGCGTGGCCTGCACGTACGCGCCGGGCAGCAGCCGCCCGTCGGGGTTCGGCAGCGTGATCTCGATCTGCAGCGAGCGCGTCGCGACGTCGATCGCCTCGGACGTGCGCGTGATCGTGCCGTCGAAGGTCCGGCCCGGCAGCTCGGCCTGCGCGACGCTCACGTGCTGGCCGACCTTCACCTGCTGCGCGTAGGCCTGCGGCACCTGGACGTACAGGCGCAGCCGGTCGGCCTGCACGACCGTGAACAGCGCACGGCCCGCGTTGCCGGAACTGACGAGATCGCCGACGTCGACGTTGCGCTGTGTGACGATCCCGTCGATCGGCGCGGCGATCCGCTGGAAACCCTTCAGCTCGGTGAGCCGGCGCATGTTCGCATCGGCCGCGGCGAGGTTCGCGGTGCCCTGGTTGAACGCGCCTTGCCGGTCGTCGAGTTCCTGCTGCGACACGGCATCGCGCTGGCGCAGCTGCTGCGCGCGGTCGAACGACGTCTTCGCGAGCGCGAGCGCGGCCTGCGCCTGCTGGCGTTGCGCGGTGGCCTGCGCGAGTTCCTGGTTCAACTCGGGCGTGTCGAGTTCGGCGAGCGTTTGCCCCTGCTTCACGTGCGTGCCGATGTCGGCCTGCCAGCGCAGCACGTAGCCGCTCGCCCGCGCATAGATCGGCGCCTCGACGAAGCCGCGCAGCGTGCCGGGCAGCGTCAGCTTGCCGCCGGTGGCCGCGTCGACCGGGTGCACGACGGTCACGTACTGGCGCGTGTTCTGCTCGGCGACAGCGTCGAGCCGGTGGCCGTTCAGCACGTTGACGACGATCGTCCGCGCGGCGCCGGCGGCCAGCAGCACGCCGATCACGATCAGGACGATGCGCCCGCGCCGCGACACCGACGTGCGCGTCGGCAGATGCATGCCGTGTTCGTCCACCTGGATGCCGACGGCGCTGTGATGTTTCTCTTCCATGAATTCAACCAATTCAACCGGGTAGGGGGGGACGAAAGTCAGTGTCCGGCCTGACGCGCACGTCGGCGGGCCAGCCGCGCATGCACGCCGCCGAACACGAGCGGCACGAACAGCAACGTCGAAACGGTCGCGAACAGCAGTCCGCCGATCACCGCGCGGCCGAGCGGCGCGTTCTGCTCGGCGCCTTCGCCGAGACCGAGCGCCATCGGCACCATCCCGATGATCATCGCGAGCGCCGTCATCAGCACCGGCCGGATCCGCGTCGCGCCGGCCTCCAGCGCGGCCGTGAGCGGCGGCGCGCCGGCCGCGAGGCGCTGGCGCGCGAACGACACGACCAGGATGCTGTTCGCGGTCGCGACGCCGACCGTCATGATCGCGCCGGTCAGCGCGGGCACGCTCAGGTGCGTGCCGGTGATGAACAGCATCCACGCGATGCCGGCGAGCGCGGCCGGCATCGCGCTGATGATGATCAGCGGGTCGAGCCACGACTGGAAGTTGACGACGATCAGCAGGTAGACGAGCACGATCGCCATCGCGACGCCCGCGCCGAGGCCGAGATACGACGTGCGCATCGTCTCGATCTGGCCGCGCATCGTCAGGTCGGTGCCGCGCGGCAGCGTCGCGCGCGCATCCGCCACGATGCGGTCGATCTCGCCCGCGACCGCGCCGAGATCGCGGCCCTCGACGCTCACGTACACGTCGATCGCGGGGCGGATGTTGTAGTGCGTGATCACGGCCGGGTTCGCGGTGCTGCGCACCTGCACGAGGTTGCCGAGCAGCTGCAGCGGCGTGCCCGTGCGGCCGCTCGCCGAGATCGGCGTGCCGAGCAGGTCGTCGACCGACGAGATGCTGTATTGCGGGGTCTGGATCTGCAGCGGGTACTGCACGCCGGTGCGCGGGTTGATCCAGAACGACGGCGTCGTCTGCGAACTGCCGGACAACGAGATCAGCATGTTCTGCGCGACGTTCTGCGCGGAGAGGTTGAGCTGCTGCATGCGCGTACGATCCATGTCGGCCAGCAGGGTCGGTTCGTCGTTGCGTTGCAGCACGTGCACGTCGACGGCGCCGGGGATTTGCCTGAACTTTTTCATCAGGCTGCTCGCGATGGTCATGTTACTCGCGAGATCGTTGCCGAGCACCTGCACGTCGATCGCGGCCGGCTGACCGAAGTTGAGGATCTGCGTGATGATGTCCGACGGCTGGAAGAAGAACTCGACGCCCGGGAAGCGCCGGGGCAGCAGCGTGCGCAGCGTCTGCACGTAGTGCTGGGTCGCGCGGTGGCCCGGTTTCAGCGCGATCAGCAGCTCGCCGTCGAGCGTACCGATCGTGCCGGCGTTGCTGTACGACAGGTTGATGCCGCTCACCGGCAGGCCGAGGTTGTCGACGATCGCGCCGAGCTCGTCGGCCGGCACGGTTTCGCGGATCACGCGCTCGACCTGGTCGGCGAGGCGCGCGGTTTCCTCGATCCGGTAGCCGGTCGGCGCGCGCATGTGCAGGCGGATGTTGCCGGAATCGGCGTTCGGGAAGAAGTCGCGGCCGAGCACGAAAACCAGGCCCGTCGACAGCACGCAGAAGCCGAGGAAGCACATCGCGTAGAAGCGGCGGCGCACCAGCAGGATGCTCAGCAGCACGATGTACCACGCACGCAGCCGCTCGAACGCGCGATTGAACGCGTGATGGATGCGCGCGAAGCGCGACGTCGAATGGTCGGGGCCGGTGCCCGCCTGCTGCGGGCGGAACAGCAGCATCGCGAGCGTCGGCACCAGCGTGCGCGACAGCACGTACGACGCGAGCATCGCGAACACGACGGCTTCGGCGAGCGGCACGAACAGGAAGCGCGCGACGCCCGTCAGGAAGAACATCGGCACGAACACGATGCAGATGCACAGCGTCGACACGAACGCGGGCACCGCGATCTCGCCCGCGCCTTCGAGGATCGCGTCGTGCAGGTTGGTGCCGAGATGCAGGTGCCGCTCGATGTTCTCGATCGTGACGGTCGCGTCGTCGACGAGAATGCCGACCGCGAGCGCGAGCCCGCCGAGCGTCATGATGTTGATGGTCTCGCCGAGCGCGGACAGCGCGATCAGCGACGTGAAGATCGACAGCGGGATCGAGATCGCGATGATCAGCGTGCTGCGCCAGTTGCCGAGGAACAGCAGGATCATCATCGCGGTCAGCACGGCGGCGATCAGCGCCTCGTGGATCACGCCCTGGACGGCCGCGTTGACGAACACCGACTGGTCGAACAACGGCGTGATCGTGAGCCCTTCGGGTAGCGTCGGGATCACCTTCGGCAGCAGCGCCTTCAGGTCCGACACGACCTTCAGCGTGGACGCGTCGCCGCTTTTCAGGATCGAGATGAGCACGCCGCGCTGGCCGTTCTGCCGCACGACGTTGGTCTGCGGCGCGAAGCCGTCGCGCACCGCCGCGACCTCGCGCAGGTAGGTCGTCGCGCCGTTGACGGTCTGGATCGGCAGGTTGCTGATGTCGGCGACGGTGTCGGCCGACGCGTTCGTGTCGATCCGGTATTCGGTCGGGCCCATCTTCGCGGTGCCGGTCGGCAGCACGAGATTCTGCGCGTTCACCGCGTTGACGATGTCGGCCGGCGTCAGGCCTTTCGCCTGCAGCGCCTGCGGATCGAGGTCGATCGCGACCACGCGCGTGCGGCCGCCGTACGGGAACGGGATCTGCACGCCGGGCACCGTGATCAGCTGCGGGCGCAGGAAGTTGAGCGCGATGTCGGCGAGCGACTGTTCGCTGAGCGTCTTGCTCGACAGCCCGAGCTGGATCACCGGGATGCTCGACGCCGAATAGGTGATCACGAGCGGCGGCGTCGCCCCCTGCGGCATCTGTCGCACGATCGCCTGCGCGGAGGACACCGTCTGCGCGATCGCCGTCTGCACGTTGGCGCCCGGCTGCAGGAACACCTTCACGACGGCGATGCCGGGCAGCGACGTCGATTCGACGTGCTGGATGTTGTTGACGGTCGTCGTCAGGATCCGTTCATGGACGGACGTGATCCGGTTGGTCATCTCCGTCGCGGAGAAGCCGCTGTAATTCCAGATGACGCTGATCACGGGGATGTTGATCGCGGGCAGCACGTCGACCGGTGTGCGCATCAGCGCCAGCGGGGTGGCCAGCACGATCATGATGGCCATGACGATGAACGTGTAGGGGCGCCTGAGCGCGAGATTGACGATCCACATGGAGGCGGCGGGACAGGCGGTGATCAGGCGTCGGTGAAGGGAACCCGAATGATAGGCGTCGGCGTGGAACGGGTTACTGTCGCGAAACTGGCGGAACTGTCAGGTTGGGGCGGGCGGGTGGTCGGCCGATTCCGCAGACGGAAGGCATGCGTCGCGATGGCGGCGGTTTCGTCGATCGTGCCGCGTTCACAGCTGCTCCATCCCGAAGCGCGCGAGCGCGCGCAGATCGACGACCTCGATCTGGTTGTACGCGAGCCGCAACGCGCCGAGCTTCTCGAGCTGCTGCAGCGCCTGGTTGATCCGTTGCCGCGACACGCCGACGAGCATCCCCAGTTCCTCCTGCGAGATCGACAGCGACGGGCCGGTGTCCGGATACAGGTCGGGGTTGAACAGCTGCGCGAGCGCCTGCGCGACGCGCGCGTCGACGTCGAGCAGCCGGCTGTTCTGGATCGACGCGATGAATTCGCCCATCCGGTTGTTCAGCTGATGAATCACGAAGCGCGTGAACGGCAGGCTGGTATCGAGCAGCGCGTGGAAGGTGTCGACCGGCACGAACAGCACGGTCGAGCGCTGGATCGCGACGACCTCGTACTTGCGCAGCTCGCGCTTGATCACGCTGCCTTCGCCGAACCAGCCGCCCGACGGCACGCCGGAAAACGTGCAGCCGCGCCCCGACACGTTGAAGATCGCGAGCTTCAGCAGCCCCTGGTGCACGCCGATCCAGTATTCGGACGGCGCGAGCCGGCGCGCGATCACGTCGCCGGCCTCGCATTGCTCGACGTGCGACTGCGCGAGCACGAGCGCCTGGTGCTCGGGCGCGAGCGTGCGGAACCACGCGCACTGGCCGAACAGCGTCGCCAGGGCGGGCAGCGGGCCCGGTTCGGGAAGCGGGTCGGCCGCGTCGGGCGGCGCTACGGGGTGATCGTGCATGGGTGCGGGTTTGCGAGGATAGGGATAACGCGCAGCGCTCGAAAGGCACTCTGTCGTTTCGATGACAGACGGCTCACAATAACGCCCGTTAGGCTGTCGGCAATTGAACCACATCAAAACGATCCGGGGTGCATGCACGCCGGTCGGCAGAATACGGGAGACAGGATCATGACGCAGATGTTCGAGGCCGGACTCGGCCGCCGCGACGCCAATTACGTGCCGCTCACCCCGATCGACTTCCTGGTCCGGACGGCCGAAGTCTACGGCGAGCGCGTGGCGATCGTGCACGGCGACGTGCGGCGCACGTGGGGCGAGACCTACACGCGTGCGAAGCAACTGGCGAGCGCGCTTGCGCGGGCCGGCGTCGAGCGCGGCGACACGGTCGCGGCGATGCTGCCGAACATCCCGGCGATGGTCGAGGCGCACTTCGGCGTGCCGATGGCCGGCGCGGTGCTCAACACGATCAACACGCGCCTCGACGTGCCGTCGGTGCTGTTCATGCTTCGTCACGGCGAGGCGAAGGTGCTGATCGTCGACACCGAGTACGCGGAGTTCGCGCATCGCGCGGCGCTCGAGGTGCCGGGCCTGAAGATCGTCAGCGTGGCCGACGCGATGCCGGCCGATCCCGAGCGGTTCGCGGGCGCGACCGACTACGAGGCGTTCGTGGCCGGCGGCGATGCCGACTACGCGTGGACGCCGCCCGCCGACGAGTGGGACGCGATCGCGCTGAACTACACGTCCGGCACGACCGGCGACCCGAAGGGCGTCGTCTACCATCACCGCGGCGCGTATCTCGCGGCGGTCAGCAACCTCCTCGAATGGGACATGCCGAAGCACGCGGTGTATCTGTGGACGCTGCCGATGTTCCACTGCAACGGCTGGTGCTTCCCGTGGGCGGTCGCCGCGCGCGCGGGCGTGAACGTGTGCCTGCGCAGGTTCGACGCGAAGACCGTGTTCGACCTGATCCGCCGCGAGCGCGTCACGCATTACTGCGGCGCGCCGATCGTGCAGAGCGCGATCGCGAACGCGCCGGCGGAATTCCGCGCCGGAATCGACCACACGGTGCACGCGATGGTCGCGGGTGCGGCGCCCGCGCCGGCCGTGATCGCGAAGATGAAGGAGATCGGCTTCGACCTGCTGCACGTGTACGGGCTGACCGAGGTCTACGGCCCGGCGACCGTCTGCGCGAAGCAGGCGCACTGGGACGAACTGCCCGACGAGGACCGCGCCCGGCTCAATGCGCGCCAGGGCGTGCGCTACCACCTCGAGGCGGGCGCGACGGTGCTCGATCCCGACACGATGACGCCGGTGCCGGCCGACGGCGAGACGCTCGGCGAGATCATGTTCCGCGGCAACATCTGCATGAAGGGCTACCTGAAGAACCCGAAGGCGACCGACGAGGCGTTCCACGGCGGCTGGTTCCATACGGGCGATCTCGCGGTGCTGATGCCGGACGGCTATATCCGGATCAAGGATCGCAAGAAGGACATCATCATCTCGGGCGGCGAGAACATCTCGAGCATCGAGGTCGAGGACGCGCTGTACCGCCATCCGGCCGTCGCCGTCGCGGCGGTCGTCGCGATGCCCGACCCGAAATGGGGCGAGGTGCCGTGCGCGTTCGTCGAGCTGCGCGAAGGCGCGAGCGCCACCGAGGCGGAGATCGTCGCGCATTGCCGGCAACTGCTGGCGGGCTTCAAGGTGCCGAAGGCCGTGCGCTTCGGCGAGCTGCCGAAGACGTCGACCGGCAAGATCCAGAAGTTCCAGCTGCGCAACGCGGTCGGCTCGGACAAGGCGATCGACCTGGCGGGCGACAAGAAGTAGGCGCGGCGCCGGGCCCGATCATCCGGCGTCCGTCACGCGTCGCGTTCGAGCCGGAACACGCTGACCGCGTCCGACAGCTGCGCGGCCTGGTCGCGCAGCGCGACGGCCGCGCGCTCGGCGTCCGAGATCAGCATCGCGTTCTGCTGCGTCGCGTCGCCGATCTGCGTGACGGCGAGGTTGACCTGCTCGATGCCGGTCGATTGCTCGCGCGACGCGGCGCTGATCTCGCCGATCAGCGTGCGGACCTGGTCGACCCGCGCGACGATCTCGCGCATCGTGCCGCGCGCGGCGTCCGCGATCCGGTAACCCTGTTCGACCGTCGTCGACGATTCGGCGCTCAGCGCGTCGATCTCCTTGACGGCGGCCGCGCTGCGCTGCGCAAGCGCGCGCACCTCGGCCGCGACCACCGCGAACCCCTTGCCGTGCTCGCCCGCACGGGCGGCCTCGACGGCCGCGTTCAGCGCGAGGATGTTGGTCTGGAACGCGATGCCTTCGATCGTACCGGTGATCTCGGCGATCCGGCGCGTCGCGCGGCCGATGTCGTCCATCGTCGCGGCCACGCGCTGCACCGCGGCGTCGCCGTTCGTCGCGGCGGCCGACGCGTCCGCGACCAGCATGTTGGCTTGCGCCGCATGCTCGGCGCTCTGCTGCACGGCGGCGGTGATCTGTTCCATGCTGGCGGCCGTCTGTTCGACGCTGCTCGCCTGCGTCGCGATCCGCGCGGCGATGTCGCCGCTGCCGGCCGCGATGCCGACCGTGCCGTGCGCGATGTCGGCCGAGCTGTTGCGTACCTGCGCGACGATCCGCGCGAGGCCGTCGCCGATGCCGTCGACCGCCTGCACGAGCCGGCCGATCTCGTCGTTGCCGGCGCTGCCGCGCGCGTGCGCGCCGTCGCGGATGCGCACGCTGAGATCGCCCGCCGCGTAGCGCTCGGAGGCGCGGGCGGCGGCTTCCAGCGGCCGGCTCACGACACGCCGCACGACGATCACGAACAGCGTCGCGAACGCCGCGACGAGCACCGCGCCGATCATCAGGAAGCGGTTGCGGGTGGCGCGCATGGCGGCGAGCAGTTCGTCGTCGAGCGCGATGCCGCCGACGAGCCACTGCCACTGCGGAATCGTCGTGAACGACACGAATTTCGCGGTCGGGCCGCTGTCGTGCGCGGCCGGGTCGGTCGACGTGTACGCGAGCCGCCCCTGGCCGGCCGCGAGCATCCGCGCATACGGCGCACGCGTGTCGTCGGCGGGTTGGCCGGCCGCATCGGGATGCACGACGAAGGTGCCGCGCGACGGGCCCTGCGACGCATCGAGCACGAAGTAGTAGCCGTTGTCGCCGATCTTCAGCGAGCGGATGCCGTCTTCGACGAGCTTGAGTTCGTTGCCGATGTCGAGGCCGACGAACAGCGCGCCGATCACGCGGCCGCTCGCGTCGGTCACCGGCTTGTACTGCGTGATGTACGGCCGGCCGAACAGCCTCGCGAGGCCGGTATAGCTGCGCCCGGCGACCAGCGGCGCATACGCGGGCCCGGCGCGGTCGAGCCGGGTGCCGACGGCGCGCGCGCCGTCCTGCTTCTTCAGCGACGTCGTGATGCGCACGAAATCGTCGCCGTCGCGCGCGAAGATCGTCGCGATCGCGCCGCTTTTCTTCAGGAACTGGTCGGGAATCGCGTAGTCGAGGTCGAGCGGCTGGCCGCCCGCGAGGAGGGTCGGCGCGGCGACGCCGCCGATGTCGACCGTGCGGGCCGCGTCGAGCGAGAAATCGGCCGGCAGGAAGCTCGCGAACAGCGTCATCGAGCGGTTCGCTTCGGCGGTCAGGGCCTTGTCGAACAGGTCGACCATCGCGCGGATCGACTGCTCCTTGTCGGCGATCCGCAGATGGGCTTCTTCAGCGAGCTGCTGGCCGGCGAAATGGGCGAGCGTCCACGCGAACACGGTAAACAGCAGGGCGACGAGCACGCACGCCAGCGCGGCCAGACGCGCGCCGACGCTCACCCGGCCCAATGGGGTCGATCTCATGAAACATCCTGAGTGGGGAGAGTGAGAGGGGCGGAACGCACGCGTCACCGCAGTCCGTAAGGAAAACGGCAGATTCGGCGAAATCTTTAGCGGGACGAAGCCGGCGGCGCCGCGAACGGGCGTTGCCGGAGGTCGGTGGCGCGCGTCGGCCGGTCAGCGGGTCAGTGCGTCACGAGCCACGCGACGGCCAGGTAGCGGCCGACTTTCGCGATCGTCACGATGACGAGAAAGGTCGGCAGCGGCTCGCGCAGCACGCCGGCGATCATCGTCAGCGGATCGCCGATGACCGGCGCCCAGCTGAGCAGCAGCGACCAGCGGCCGTAGCGCCCGTACCAGCGCTCGGCGCGCGCGAGCGCGGACGGCTTGACCGGAAACCAGCGGCGGTCGCGGAAGTGCTCGATGCCGCGCCCGAGCGCCCAGTTGATCGCCGAGCCGGCGACGTTGCCGATGCTCGCGACGAGCACCAGCGCCCACACGGGTTCGCGCCCGGCGAGCAGCAGGCCCGCGAGCACGGCTTCGGACTGGAGCGGGAACAGGGTCGCGGCGACCATCGACACGGCGAACAGGCCGCCGTAAGTGAGCAATTCGGACATCGCGCGATTGTACCGGCCGAATGCCGGCCGGCCCGGATCAGGCGATCACGGGCGCACGGTGCTAGGTGGCGCCGGCCGTGCCGAACAGCAGGTGCGAGATCAACGACTTGTCGACCGGTTCGTCGTTGAGCGTGCTGGCGAGCAGTTCGCCCGCGAGTTGCTGCGGCGAGAACACCATGTCGGGTTTCAGCAGGCGCAGCCGTTCGAGGTTGCGCTGCTGGTTCACGAGCGCGACCGTTCGCACCGTCGGCGCGATCTCGCGGATCGCGAGGATGACGAACGCGTTCTCGGCGTCGTCGGAGCGCAGCGCGAGCACGGCACGCGCGGTCGCCGCGCCGGCGCTTTCCAGCACCGCATGATCGGCCGCGTCGCCGACGATCAGGTCGGTCGAGGCCGCGTAGTTGTGCTCGACGCCGGCCGGCACGACGACGGTCACCGCGTAGCCGCGCTTGCGCAGCCCGTCATGTACTGCGTGCGCAACCGGCGTCGCGCCGACGATCAGGAAATGATGCTTGCGGATCACGTTCGACAGGCCTCCCTTGACGATCCGTTTCAGATTGCCGCCGATCACGGGGCCGACGACCGCGCTGATCGATGTCGCGAACACGGTGATGCCGAGCACGATCACCGAGGCGGTGAACAGCCGCGCGGTCGGCGCGTGCGGGACGATGTCGCCGTAGCCGACCGTCGACATCGACACGATCGAGAAATAGACGGCGGTGGCGAGATCGTGGACGGGCGGCGTGAATTCGTCGCCGAGGTACAGCACGCCGAAGGTCGCGTAGATCAGCAGCGACACGATGCTCAGCAACGCGAACAGGCTGCTCGCGGCGATGCTCGCGCGGTCGAAGTGCCGCCAGTAATAGAGCAGCGCGACGACCAGCACGGCCGTGTAGACGAACACCGCGTGGCTGCGATAGCCGCCGAGCATGCTGATCGCGGCGGCCGCGACCAGCAGCACGATCGACAGCACCCACGCGACGCGGGCGCGCAGCACGATGCCGATGGCCATCGCCGCGAGGCCGGCCGCGACGACGACTTGCGGCAGCACGACGAGCCCCGCGGTGTCGACGAGGTTCAGCGCATCGGCGAGCCACGCGTGATGCAGGCCGAGCCGCGCATGCTCGACGACGGGGCGCAGCACCATCAACGCATCGAGCGCGAGAAGGAGGGCGAGATACCAGTGCAGGCCGATCGGCGCGAACAGGCGCCGCAGGCGGGTAGTGACGTGCTTCATTCAGTCGCCCGGTGGCCCGGGCATGTCCAACGAACCAGCCGCTACCCTAAAGCATTCGGCGAGCGGCTGCTTTTTCGCGGGGCTCGACGGCGGCCGCGACGAAGCCGGCAGACCGGGCCGTTCAGTTCCACCCGACCATGATCGCGCCCATTCCGACGAGCAGCCCGCCCGTCACGCGGTTCATCGCGCGCATCCGCGTCGGCCGCTGCAGCGCGCGGCTCAGCCGGTGCGAGAACAGCGCCATCGACGCGACGCCGCCCGCGAACAGCAACGCGAACGTCGTCGCGAGCAGCAGGAATTGAAGGTTCAGGCTCCAGTCGGCATTCGGGCTGATGAACTGCGGAAAGAACGACGGAAAGAACAGCAGCGTTTTCGGATTCAGGCCGGAGGTCGCGACGCCGCGCCAGAACAGCGCGCGGTCGGTGTCGGTGTCCTGCCGGGCGATCGCGGCTCCGGCCGCGGCATCGGTGGACGGAGCGGATGCGTTGGCCGGCGCCCGGCTGAGCCATTGCCTGGCGCCGAGCCACACGAGATACGCGGCGCCGGCCCAGCGCAGCGCGGTCAAGGCATGCGCGCTGACATGCACCAGCGAATTCAGGCACAGCGCGGTCAGCGCGAGTTGCAGCAGCACCGCGAGCGTGCCGCCCCACACGCACGGCAGCGCGCGGCGCCAGCCGGCGCGCAGCGCCTGGTTCATCGTGAGCAGGTTGACGGGACCGGGGGCGTAGATCAGGACGACGGAAGCAGCGAGGAACGACAGATAAAGCTTGAACGACATGACGGGAGTGCAGGAACAGGGCCGCGGGCACCGGCCCTGCACGCGGTCGGATAGGCGTGCGGGCGGCGGGGAATCGCATGCCTGCGGCCCGGCACCGCAACTCGTGATTGCGGCCGTGCGTCCCGCTGCGAAGGGGTGGTCGCGGGGAGCGTGCCGGGCAGCAGGCATGGTGAAAATGTATCAAGCGGCCCGGTTAAAAGGCTTCCTGTTTTCCGGCTAAACGGGCCTGAAACCGGAATCCTGTTCAGCTAGAATGCTGATTTTAAGTAGAAGATTCTTTTCATCATGGCTACCCGCGAACGCACGCCGAGAACGCTCGACAACCAGGACCGCAAGATCCTGGGCGCATTGCAGAAAAACGCGCGCCTGTCGAACGCCGAACTCGCCGAACAGATCGGCATGTCGACCACCGCCTGCTGGAACCGCACGCGGCAACTCGAACTCGACGGCTACATCGACGGGTACGTCGCGCTGGTCAACCAGCGCATGCTCGGCTACGCGGACATCGTGATCCTCGAAGTCACGCTCGATCGCCACGAGGACGACGCGCTCGCGCGTTTCGGTTCGGAGCTGGCGGCGCTGCCGGAAGTGCTCGAGGCGTATCTGGTGTCCGGCGAGTACGACTACTGGATCAAGGTCGCGGTGGACGGCACGGCCGGCTACGAGCGCTTCCTGCGCGAAAAGCTGTACCGGATTTCGAGCATCCGCCACAGCCGCTCGATGTTCGCGCTGCGTTGCATGAAGGACGTGCCTTCGATCCAGGTGTGATGGGGTGCGGAGGGAGGCTGGCCGTCGTTGAAACGACGGCGCGTGCGGCTGCGGGCGGGGCGCGGAGAAAACCGCCAAAGGGCCGACAGGCAGGGCTCGCCGGCGGAGTCCGCAGGCGAGCGCGCAAAACGGATGAATCTTCCGGTGGCGGCGGTCCGGCGCAATCGTGCGCCGGCTATCGGCCTTGAAGCGGCCTCGAGATGACCTTCAAACGCTCGCGGCGCGGTGAGCACGGCCGGCCGGGACGAGCCCGGCCTGTTTCCACGCCGGCACCGCCATGTTCCGATGCCCGACGCAGCGGCCGCTGGCGGCCGGTCGGCCTGCTCAGCGCGGCAGGCGCGCGTGTGCTTGCGCGATGATTTCGCAGTTCTCGAGGTGGAGCGCCCACGCTTCTGCAAGCAGCTCGCTCACACGTGCGAGCCAGCCGGTGGATTGGGTGGAACGGTTGGAGACGTTGGACGTTTGCATGGTGAAGCCCCGTATAGGTGGCGAGTTAGGGATAACCCTAATCATAGCGGAGCATCACCGCCTTGTGAAATGCGATTTCGTTATATGAGAATTCCTGACACTTTATGTTGCTGCCGCGCAACATGCATGTCTGACCGCGTTTGCGTCGCGGACAGGCGTGCCGAGGCCGTCCCGGCCAGGCTTCGCGGGAAGCGGGACAGGGGAAGTCGAGCGTAGGGGAAACGGGGCGCGATTACCGGCCGATCCACCCGAACCGCCAGGACAGTCGCCGCGTCGCGGCGAGCAGCGCCTGTGCGAGGTCGCTGTCCGGCCCGCGCGGGAAGCCGCGCGACGAGCCGATGATCGCGATCACGAGCCGGATGCTGCCGGTGTGATCGAACACGGGCGCGGCGACCGTGCCGATGCCCGGCACCGGCGCGTCGAATGCGAAATCGAGTTCGTCCGCGCGAATCGCCGCGAGCCGCGCACGGAATGCGGCGTCGTCCGGCGCGGTGCGGCTGCCCGCGAGGCGCACGGGCTCGTTGGCGAGCAGGTCGGCCAGCACGTCCTCGGACATGCCGGACGCGAAGAGCCGGCCGATCGCCGTATTGACGAGCGACATCACGGTGCCGACCTGCAGGCTCACGTGCTGCGGCCGTGCCGATTCCTCGAGACGGATCACGGTCGGGCCGAGCGGGCCGAGCGTCGCGGCGGCGACGCTCATGTCGGTCGCGGCGGCCAGCGCGACGATCTCGGCTTCCGCGTCGCGCGTCGGCGACACGCGCTGCATCGCGATCAGGCCGAGCGCCTGCGCGAGCGGGCCGCCGTCGAAGCAGCCGGCGTCGTCGCGGCTCAGCAGGCCGATCTTCTGCAGGCTGACGAGATGGGGGAACGCCTTCGCGGCCGGCATGCCGGCTGCCGCCGCGAGATCGCGCAACGGCAGCGCGCGGCCCGCCGACACCAGCGCGAGCAGCAGGTCGCCGGTGCTGTCGAGCGCGTTGATCCCGCGTTGCGCCTTCGCGTCGTCGGCCAGTGCCGGTGGCACGCGAGCCGGGCCCGCTGCCGGCGCGGGCAGCGGTTCGGCCTGGTTCGCCCTTTCCGCGCCGAGCGACGCGGTGGCCTGCCGCGCTGCTTCGCGCAAGGCCGTCGCAATCGGGCCGTGCCAGTCGACATCGATCGACCCGCTCGAACCGATCACCGTCAACGCAAGCTGCAGACGCCCGTGCGCGTCGAGGACGGGCACGCACATCGCGCTGACGCCGGGGCTCGGCCGGTCGATGCCGCGCTCGATGCCGCGTGCGCGGATCGCCTCGCGTTCGGCCTGCTGCACGTCCGCGTCCGGCGCCGGCTGCACGCCCTCGGCGCCCGCGAGCGTCTCGCCCGCGCCGGCCTGGCTCGCCGCCATCGCGTCGAGCTGCGCGGGTTCGCCGAATGCGCGGAACACGCGGCCGGTCGCCGTCGTGTCGAGCGACATCACCGAGCCGACGTGCAGGTTCACATGCAACGGATAACCACCGTGCTCGATGCGCACGATCGTCGGGCCGAGCGCGCCCGGCACCGACAGCGCGACGCTCAGGCCCACGGCTTCGGCGAGTCGCACCGCGTGCGGCAGCGTCGCGCGGTAGGCCGGTTGACGCTCGATCGACATCAGCCCGAGCCGCAGCGACAGCGGGCCCGGCTCGTAGTTGCCGGTGATCGCGTCGCGCTTCACGAGCGCGAGCCGCGTCAGGCTGACGAGATAGGTATGCGCCTGCGCGGTCGACAGGTCGGCCGCCGCGGCCAGTTCCGACAGCCCGAGCGGCTTGCGCCGGCGCGCGAGCGCGTCGAGCAGCCGGCCGCCGACCTCGACACTCTGGATGCCGCGCTGCGCCTTGGGCGGCGCATCGTCCGCGCTGACTTCGTGGTTCTGCACGCGATGATTCTTCCTTGACGAAACCCCGCATGGTATCCGACGCCATTTATCGCGCCAGCCCGCAGGTTTACCCGTATTAGACAATAGCAAGCGACTTTGTCATTGACAAATATTCGATGCGGGAAGATGATCCGCTCACTCCCCTCAACACATGGCTCGCAGCCACGGAACGCAACATGGCCAAAGCATTCGCCTCCCAAGCCGATCTGGAAGAGAAGAAAGTCACCTGGACGAAGCTGTCCGAGAACGCCTACGCGTACACCGCCGAAGGCGACCCGAACTCGGGCGTGATCATCGGCGACGACAGCGTGCTGATCGTCGACACGACCGCGACGCCCGCGATGGCGCAGGACCTGATCGCGAAGATCCGCAGCGTGACCGACAAGCCGATCAAGCACGTGGTGCTGTCGCATTACCACGCGGTGCGCGTGCTCGGCGCGTCCGCGTATTTCGACGAAGGCGCGCAGCACGTGATCGCGAGCCGCGGCACGTACGAGATGATCGTCGAGCGCGGCGAGGCCGACATGAAGTCGGAGATCGAACGCTTCCCGCGCCTGTTCGCCGGCGTCGAGACGGTGCCGGGCCTGACCTGGCCGACGCTCGTGTTCGAGCGCGAGATCACGCTGTTCCTCGGCAAGCTCGAGGTGAAGATCATGCACGTCGGCTCGGGTCACACGAAGGGCGACACGATCGTCTGGCTGCCGTCGCAGAAGGTGCTGTTCTCGGGCGACCTCGTCGAGTACGACGCCGCGTGCTACTGCGGCGATGCGCAGCTCGAACAGTGGCCGGCCACGCTCGAGGCGCTGCGCGCGCTCGGCGCCGAGAAGCTCGTGCCGGGCCGCGGCCCCGCGCTGCTGAACCCGGCGGAGGTGAACAAGGGCCTCGACTACACGAAGGATTTCGTCACGACGCTGCTCGCGCAGGGCCGCAAGGCCGTCGAGCGCAATCTCGACCTGAAGGCGGCGATGGCGCTCACGCGCGAAGCGATGGACCCGAAGTTCGGCCACGTGTTCATCTACGAACACTGCCTGCCGTTCGACGTGTCGCGCGCCTTCGACGAAGCGAGCGGCATCGCGCATCCGCGCATCTGGACCGCGCAGCGCGACAAGGACATGTGGGCCGCGCTGCAGGACTGAGCGGCACACGACGGCGAGCGCTGACGTAGGCATCGCCGTTTCCCCGACGGTTGCGGCATCCGCGGCGGCAGTGCGCCGCGGTGCCGGCAGCCGGATCCGGTCTCACAAGAAAGCAGGGCGCACGCACGCCCTCGGAGACTGCCGCGCGCGCGAATCGCGCGGCCCGTTTGGAGAGAGACATGCCCCAATCGCTTCCCGCCGGAGCGACGCTCGCGCACGCGCATGCGCCGGCTTCGGTATCCGAATTCAGCGACGCGCAACTGTTCCGCAAGATCGCGTGGCGGATCGTCCCGTTCCTGTTCCTCTGCTACGTCGTGTCGTTTCTCGACCGCATCAACATCGGCTTCGCGCAGTTGCAGATGAAGCACGATCTCGGCTTCAGCGATGCGATGTACGGCCTCGGCGCCGCGGTGTTCTACGTCGGCTACGTATTCTGCGAAGTGCCGAGCAACATGCTGCTCGCGCGCTTCGGCGCGCGCCGCACGTTCATGCGGATCATGCTGCTGTGGGGTCTCGCGTCGACCGGGATGATGTTCGTGTCGCAGCCGTCGCACTTCTACGTGCTGCGCTTCCTGCTCGGCGTGTTCGAAGCCGGCTTCTTCCCCGGCATCGTGCTGTACCTGACCTACTGGTTCCCGGCGAACCGGCGCGCGGCGGCGATCTCGGTGTTCTTCGCGGGCGTCGCGGTGGCCGGCGTGCTCGGCGGCCTGCTGTCGGGCTGGATCATGCGCGACATGAGCGGCGTGCTCGGGCTGCACGGCTGGCAATGGATGTTCGCGATCGAAGGCGCGCCGGCGATCCTGCTCGCGTTCGTCGCGTTCACGTTCCTGGTCGACCGGCCGCAGGACGCCGCATGGCTCACGGCCGACGACAAGGCGCGCGTCGCCGCGCTGTGCGCCGAAGGCCGCGGGCACGGCAGCGCGCACGACGGGCGCAGCGTGATGGCCGCGCTCGCGAACCCGCGCGTGTACCTGTTCGCGTTCATCTATTTTTCGCTGACCTGCGCGTCGCTGACGCTCAACTTCTGGATGCCGCTGATGATCCGCGACTTCGGCGTGACCGATGTCGTCGCGGTGAGCCTCTACACGGTCGTGCCGAACGCGGTCGGCGCGGTCGGGCTGGTGCTGATCGCGCGCCGCTCGGACCGCACCGGCGAGCGTCGCAAGCACTTCGCGTGCTGCACGATCGGCGGCGGGCTCGCGCTCGCGGCGCTGACGCTGCACCTGCACAGCTTCGCCGCGATGCTCGCGTGCCTGTCGATCGCGGCGACGCTGATCTTTGCCGCGCTGCCGATCTTCTGGGCCGTACCGACCCGCTACCTGTCGGGCAACGCGGCCGCGGCCGGGATCGCGCTGATCAGCAGCCTCGGGATCACGAGCGGCATCGTCAGCCCGTGGGTGATCGGGATGATCCGCACGCGCACCGGCAGCATGGATCTCGCCGTGTACCTGCTCGCCGCGCTGCTGGTGGCCAGCGGCGCCGCGCTGATGCTCGGCGTGAAGGGCGAAAGCGCGCCACGCGGCTGAGCACGTGACGACCGGTCGCGGCCCGCGGGCGGCGGCGGCCGGCGCTTCCTCTTCGCCCGCACCCGAATCCATCGAGGAGACGATCGATGTCAGCCCCTCTTCACGCGCACGCCGCACCGGCCGCCGCGTCCGCCGCCGGTTCGACGGATGCGGCCGACGACGATGCGCTGTACCGCCGTATCGGCCTGCGGATCGTGCCGTTCCTGTTCATCTGCTACATCGTGTCGATCCTCGATCGCAGCAACATCGGCTTCGCGCAGTTGCAGATGCGGCAGGATCTTGGCCTGACCGACGCGATGTACAGCCTCGGCGCGGTGCTGTTCTTCGTCGGCTACGTGCTGTTCGAGGTGCCGAGCAACGCGCTGCTGCGCCGCTTCGGCGCGCGCCGCACGTTCGCGCGGATCATGTGCCTGTGGGGCGCGGTGTCGGTCGCGATGATCACCGTCGACAGCGCCAGGCACTTCTACGTGCTGCGCTTCCTGCTCGGGCTGTTCGAGGCCGGGTTCTTTCCGGGCGTGGTGTTCTACCTGACGTACTGGTACCCGGCGCGGCGGCGCGCGTCGGTGCTGTCGATCTTCTACGCGGGCGTCGCGGTGGCCGGGATGGTCGGCGGGCTGCTGTCGGGCTGGCTCATGCGCGGGATGTCCGGCGTGATGGGGCTGCACGGCTGGCAATGGATGTTCGCGATCGAAGGCGCGCCCGCGATCCTGCTCGGCGTGGTCGCGTGGTTCTGGCTGTGCGACCGGCCGGAGCACGCGCGCTGGCTGTCCGACGCCGAGCGCGAGCGGCTCGCGGCGGACCTGGCCGCCGACCGCGCCCGCACGGGCGCGCCGGCGCCGCATTCGCTGCGGCAGGTGCTGGCCGAACCGCGCACGTACCTGTTCGCGTTCATCTACTTCTCGTTGACCACCGCGCTGCTGATGCTGCTGTTCTGGATGCCGCTGATGATCCGCGAATTCGGCATTCACGACGTCGTGCAGATCAGCCTGCTGTCGGTCGTGCCGAATGCGATCGGCGCGGCCGGCCTGATCGCGATCGCGCGGCGCTCGGACCGCAAGCGCGAACGGCGCCGCCACTTCGCCGCCTGTGCGTTCGGCGGCGCGGCGGCGCTCGCGCTGCTGACGCTGCACCTGCCGAGCATCGTCGCGATGATGGCGCTGCTGTCGATCGCGGCGACGCTGATCTTCGCCGCGCATCCGGTGTTCTGGGCCGTGCCGTCCGCGTATTTCTCGGGCGCCGGCGCGGCGGGCGGGATCGCGCTGATCAGCAGCATCGGCGTGTCGAGCGGGATGATCACGCCCTGGCTCGTCGGGCTGATCCGTACGCGAACCGGCAGCATGGATCCGGCGATGCTGATGATCGCGGCGCTGCTGGCCGCGTGCGCGATCGCGATGCTGCTGGGCGTGCGGCGCGGCGAGGCGGGTGTGCGGGCGGCGCCGCGCCTTGACGGCGAGGCCGCGTGACCGGGCGGCGGCGGGATGCCGTCGTCCCGTTCCCGGCGGAAGCGGGCGCCGCGGCTACGCCCGATACACCTCGATCCGGTTGCGGCCGCGTTCCTTCGCGAGATAGAGCGCCTTGTCGGCGCGCGACAGCGCCTGGTAGGCACCCAGGTCCGATTCCCGCATCGCGTCGATGCCGATGCTGACGGTCAGCACGATCTGCTCGTCCTCGTGCGTGAGCTGCGTCTGCCGCGCGCGCTGCTGCACGCGCCGCGCAAAGGCCAGCGCCGTCTCGAGGTCCGATCCCGGCAGCACGATCGCGAACTCCTCGCCGCCGACCCGGCCCACGATGCAGTCCGGCCCGGTTTCCGCGAGCAGCAGCCGCGCGAAATGCCGCAGCGCGCGGTCGCCGAGCGGGTGGCCCCAGCGGTCGTTCAGCGCCTTGAAGTGATCGAGGTCGAGCATCAGCACGGCGGCAGCGTGGCCGGTCGCGCGTACGCCGCGTAGCGCCGCTTCGCTTTGCCGCATGAACGCATGGCGATTCGACAGTTGCGTCAGATGGTCGGTCGTCGCCATCCGGTGCAATTCGGCCTCGATGTGCTTGCGGTCGGTCGCATCGGTGATGAAGCCGTGCCACACGGTGCCGCCGTCGATCGTGCGCTGCGGGCGCGCATCGCCTTCGCGCCAGCGCAGGCCCTGCCCGGGCAGCAGCACGCGATACTCGAGACGCCACGGCGTCAGGTGCACCGACGATTCCTGCAGCGACTGCCGATAGGCGGCCAGGTCGGCCGGATGGATCCGCATCTCGACCGTGTCCGCCTGGCGGGCGAGCTGCTCGGACGTCAGTTCGTAGATGTCGCGGACACCGGCGCTCGCATACGAGAAGAAGCGGCGCCCGCCGGCGGTCTGCCGCAACTGGAATACGAGCCCGGGAACCTGGTCGGTGAGGTCCGTGACGAGCGCGGCCGAGTCGAGCAGCCGCTCGGCGAGCTCGCGCAGCGCGGTGATGTCGGTGGTCGTGCCGACCATCCGCAGCGCGCGGCCGTTGCCGTCGCGCGCGATCACCTTGCCGCGGCTGCGGATCCACTTGTACGTGCCGTCCTTGCAGCGGATGCGGTGCTCGACTTCGTAGCTGTCGGTCCGGCTCTCGAAATGGGCGAGCATCGCGGCCTTCACGTCGTCGGCGTCGTCCGGGTGCAGGCGTTCGTAAGCGTCCTCGATCCGGTTGCTCAGCTCGTGCGGCGCGTAGCCGAGCATCGCCTTCCACGCCGGCGAATAATGGATCTCGCCGGTTTCCACGTTGCGATCCCACACGCCGGTGCCGCTTTCGGTCAGCGCCAGCGCCGTCAGCGTGCTGTGCTCCTCGACGCGCGCCAGCCGTTCGCGCAACGCGGTTTCCGTGAGGGCGCGGGCCAGCGCGCGCTCGGCCACGACCGCGAGGTCGAGCAGCAGCGCGCATGGCGTGCCGTCGAGCGTCAGGGGGGTGTCGTTGGCGATGCACAGCGTGCCGAGCGTCGTGCCGTCGGCAGCGGTCAGCTCACAGGCCGCGACGATGTGCGGCGCGTGCGGCGGGCCGTCGTCGCATCGCAGGTCGTGTATGACGTAGCGTCTGCCGGCGGACGGGGCGCGTTCGACGTGCGCTGGAAAACAGTCGACCGGAAGCGGGTCGGGCACGGCTCCGTCGGCCGCCAGCACGCGTTGCGTGCCGCGGCCGGCGCGCGCGACGAACGCGCCGGCCGCGCGTGCATGCGCACGCGCAATACGGCAGACGGCGACGAGTTCGGGCAGCGCCGCAAGCGCCGGCTGCTTGTCGGCGGGATCGCGTGCGGCGGCCGGCGCGTCGCCGGTCTCGGTGATGAACATACGGAACCGCCTGGTCGAATTCCGCAACGGACGATTGCCCTCGTGATCGGACGGGGTTGCGTGGGGACTGCAATCGCAGAGCTTACTGTCGCGCGGAATGCGTGGCAAGCGTGTCGGAATCGATGGGTGGCACCGGTCATTTGTGCCGTCGGAGAACGAATTCGCGAGAGCGTTCCCGCAGACGAATCGAGCGTTCCGCGCCGGCCCGTCAACCTGCCGCCGAACGCCGGGCGACCGTCGGTCGAGTCGTCGCCGGGCATCGCCGTGTTCCGTCACGTTTGCCGGCGTTCGATCCGTTGGCCGGCCCCGCTCGGCGCGGGGCCGGCGCGATCGATCAGCTCGCGTAGCGCGGTGCGGGCGTATCGGACGACAGGTGCGGCGCCATCGTGCGGCGTGCGGTCTCGTATGCGTCCCATTCGTCGCCCGCGTGCAGCGACGGGATCGTCACGAGTTCGCCGCGATCGAAGCCGACGAGTGCCGCGTCGACCATGTCGGGCGCCGTCATCACGATTTCCTTCGGCAGGTGCTCGAGCGGCAGGCCGCCCGTCTGCCAGAAATCGGTGGCCGTCGCGCCCGGCAGCACGGCCTGCACCCGTACGCCCTTGTCGGCGAGTTCGTGATGCAGCGACTGGCTGAACGCGAGCACGAACGCCTTGCTGCCGCCATACACGCCGTTCAGCGTTTCCGGCGAGATCGCGACGATCGACGAAATGTTGATCACGGCGCCGCCGCCGCGCGCGACGAAGCCGGGCACGGCCGCGTAGGTCAGGCGCGTGAGCGCCGTCACGTTCAGGTCGATCATCCGCGTCATCGCGTCGACGTCGCTGTCGAGCAGCGGCGCATGCGTGCCGATGCCCGCGTTGTTCACGAGCAGCGTGATGCTCGCGTCCTGCTTGAGCTTCGCCTCGACGGCGGCGAGCGCCGCGCGGTCGTTGAGGTCCGCGTCGACGATCTCGACGCTGCGCTGCGTGTCGTTCGTGATGCGCTCGGCGAGGGCGCTCAGCCGGTCGCGATTGCGCGCGACCAGGATCAGGTCGTAGCCGCGGCGCGCGAGGCGGTCCGCGTAGACGGCGCCGATGCCCGACGAGGCGCCGGTAATGAGGGCGGTACCGCGATGTGCTTGCGTCATGATGTGCTCCGTTTCGGTGGGAATGGCCGGATGGCGTGAAGCCATTCTGGCGCCGAAGTGCGGCGACACAAATGACGTAGATGGGTATGATTCAGGACATCGGGCCGATGACCGCGCCCGGGACCGGAGAATCCTCATGCACCGAATCGGCTTTCTGATCAGCGACGGCTTCCAGATCATGGCGCTCGCCGCGCAGTCGGTGTTCGAGTACGCGAACATGGGCACGCGCGAGCCGTTCTACGTGATGGACAGCTATTCGGTCGACGGCGGCGACGTGCGCTCGTCGCTCGGGCTGACGGTCGCGACGCGCGCGCTGCGCGGGCGGATCGACGTCGATACGTGGATCGTCGCGGGCGTCAACGATCCGCTCGTCTCGCCGGCGCCGGCCGGCGTCGTCACCTACCTGAGGCGCGCGAATGCGCGCGCGCGGCGGATCGCCGGCATCTGCACGGGCGCGTTCGTGCTGGCCGAGGCCGGGCTGCTCGCGCAGCGCCGCGCGACCACGCACTGGGCGTTCGGCCGCGACATGCAGCGGCACTACCCGGAGATTCGCGTCGAGGAAGACCGGATCTACATCGTCGACGGGCCGATCTGGACCTCGGCCGGGATGACGGCCGGGCTGGACCTCGCGCTCGCGATGGTGGAAAAGGACCTGGGCGCCGACGCCGCGCGCTCGGTCGCGCACAAGCTCGTGATGCACCAGCGCCGCGGCGGCGGCCAGTCGCAGCATTCCGAAATGCTCGATCTCGCGCCGAAATCCGACCGGATCCAGAACGCGCTGAACTATGCGCGGCGCAACCTCGGCCGCGCGCTGACCGTCGAGGAACTCGCCGAAGCCGTCCACCTGAGCCCGCGCCAGTTCAGCCGGGTGTTCACGCTCGAAACGGGGCAGTCGCCGGCGAAGGCGATCGAACGGCTGCGGCTCGAATCCGCGCGGCTGATGATCGAGCAGAGCCGCCATCCGCTCGACGTGATCGCGAAGGAGAACGGCTTTCGCGACCGCCGGCACATGCGCGAGGCGTTCGTGCGCGGGTTCGGCGTGCCGCCGCAGGCGATGCGGCGCGACGCGCGGCTGGACGAACGGGAAACGGGCTGACGCGGGCGCCAGCGCGGCCCGGGAAAAGCGCGCAAAATCTCCGGCACCCTTCGTGAGGAGACACCGTGCCCGCCGAGCCGTTCCACATTGCGATACCCGACCATGCGCTGGACGACCTGCGCCGGCGGCTGCGCGACAGCCGCCCGCCGCTGCTGACACCCGCCGAGCCTTGGCAGCAGGGCGTCGACGGCGCGTGGCTGCGCGAACTGGTTGCATACTGGGCCGAAGGCTTCGACTGGCGTGCGGTGGAGCGTGCGCTGAACCGGTTGCCGCAGTTCGTTGCCGACGTAAGCGGGCAGCGCGTGCATTTCATTTACCGGCGCGGGGCGGGACCGAAACCTTATCCGCTCGTCATCACGCACGGCTGGCCGGGCTCCGTGTTCGAATTCGACGCGCTGATCGACCGCCTGTGCGACCCGGCGGCCTTCGGCGGCGATCCCGACGATGCGTTCGACGTCGTCGTGCCGTCGTTGCCCGGCTTCCTGTTTTCACCCGCGCCCGGGGCGCCGGGCATGGCGGCATTCCAGGTCGCCGACCGCTGGGCGGCGTTGATGTCCGGTCTCGGTTATCGGCGCTTCGGTGCGCAGGGCGGCGATCTCGGCGCGGGCGTGTCGATCGCGCTCGGCGCGCGACATGCCGACCGGGTGGACGGCATCCATCTGAACTACCTGCCCGGCAGTTACGAGCCGCCGGCCGACGCGGCGTTGCCGTTGACCGGAGACGAGCAGGCCTTCCTGACGCAGCGCGGCGAGTGGGCCGCGCTGGAAGGCGGATACGCCCATATGCACATGACCAAGCCGCAGACGCTGGCCGTCGCGCTCAACGATTCGCCGGCCGGGCTGGCCGCATGGATCGCCGAGAAATTCCGCGCGTGGAGCGATTGCGACGGCGACGTCGCGCGGCGGTTTTCGCACGATACGCTGCTGACCGGCATCTCGCTCTACTGGTTCACCGGCTGCATCGGCTCGTCGATGCAGATGTATTGGGAAAACCGGCTGCAGCCCATGCGCTTCGCGGCCGGGCAACGCGTGGCGGTGCCCGTCGCGTATGCGCGTTTCCCGAAGGAAATCGGCCGGCCGCCGCGCAGCTGGCTCGAACGCGTATTCGACGTCGTGCAGTGGACCGACATGCCGAGCGGCGGCCATTTTGCCGCGATGGAGGAGCCGGATCTGCTGGCCGACGACGTGCGGCGATTCTTCCGGCGGTTTCGGTAATGCGCGGCCGGGCTGTCTGGCTTACCGCGTGACGAACGGCGCGGCGTCGTCCGGTGCGGTGCGCGCATGCTTGCGCTGGCGCAGCAGCGCGACGCGGCAATTCTCGCGCGCGGTCTCGCGGCCGTCGTCGTCGAGCAGCACGAGGTCGCCGCGCATCACGTTCAGCGTGATCACGTCCTCGCCCGGCGCGCCGAGCGTTTCCGGCGTATGCACCGAGCCGGCCGGTTCGAGCACGGTCGAGCCGGCGTGCGCGACCCAGTCGTACTCCCGGTAGCGCCACGCACCCTGCAGCGTATGGACGAACACCTCGCCGTCGTGACGGTGGCGCGGCAGCGTGCCGCCGGCCGGCATCTTCAGCAGCGCGGTGAGCGTGTCCTCGGCCGCATTGATGTGCAGGTACTTGATCGCGAGCCCCGGCAGGTCGGCGCTCATCGGCAGCCACGGCAGCGCGTCGCCGGGCAGGCACGAGATCGGCGGCAGGTCGGTGGAGGGCGGGGCGGGCGGCTGCGTCATGGCGGGAGGCGGAGCGGAAATGGGGAGTCAGCATTATCGCAGAGCCGCTTCGCACGGCGGAACGCGGCTGTTCTCGGCGACGCGGGTCTGGCCGGGCCCACGATCCTGACAACCTGAAATATACAGTTAAACTGTACAGTTAAACTGCCGATGTGATATCGTGGCGCCATGAACACGCGATCGTCCCCCTCCGATGCGCGCCCGCTTGCCGGGCTCGCCGGCGAACTCCGCATCTCGGTCGGCAAGCTGATACGGCGCATGCGGGAGCAGACCCATCCGAACGACCTCACTTCATCGCAGAAATCGGTGCTGCTGCGGCTCGACCGCGACGGCCCGGCTACCGTATCGGCGCTGGCCCGTGCCGAAAGCGTGCGCCCGCAGTCGATGCGCGTGACGGTCGCGACGCTCGAGGCGCTCGGCGCCGTCAGCGGCGCGGCCGACCCGACCGACGGCCGGCAGACGCTGATCGCGCTCACCCCCGGGTTTCGCAAGATGCTGCAGGCCAACCGTGCAGCCAAGGACGACTGGCTGTTCCGCGCGCTGCACGCGCAGCTGTCGGCGGCGGAACAGGCCGAGCTCGCCGCTGCCGTGAAGCTGCTGCAGCGGCTCGCCGAATTCCAGGATCCCGCCCGCCCGTGAACCGCCTCGGCCCGCACGCCGAAAGGACCGCCCGACCATGAACCTCCTGCATCTCGTGTCGTACTTCTTCGGCGGCGCGTTTCTCGCGAACGTCGTGCCGCATCTCGTCAGCGGGCTGCGCGGCGAGCCGTTCCAGACGCCGTTCGCGAATCCGTCCGGCCGCGGGCTGTCGTCGTCCACCGTGAATGTCGTGTGGGGCGTCGTGAACCTCGCGATCGCCTACGCGCTCGTGTGCCGCGTCGGCGATTTCGATCTGAGAAGCACGGCCGACGCCGCGGCGCTCGGGCTCGGCATCCTCGCGCTCGGCCTGTTCCTCGCGTGGCACTTCGGCACCCTGCACGGCGGCAACGAGCCCGGCCGGAAGCGGCCATGAGCGTGCCGGCGGCGGGCGTGTTCCGCTCGCTTCGCAGCTTCAACTATCGGGTCTGGGCGATCGGCTCGCTGGTGTCGAACATCGGCACCTGGGTGCAGCGTACCGCGCAGGACTGGCTCGTCCTCACGCAACTCACGCATCACGACGCGTCGGCCGTCGGCACGGTGATGGCGCTGCAGTTCGGGCCGCAGCTGCTGCTGTTGCCGTGGACCGGCTACGCGGCCGACCGCTTCGACCAGCGCAAGCTGCTGATGACGACCCAGGCGCTGATGGGCGTGCTGGCGCTGGCGCTCGGCATGCTGACGGTCACGGGCGCCGCACGGCTCGAGCACGTGTACGTTTTTGCGTTCCTGTTCGGCTGTGCGTCGGCGTTCGACGCGCCGGTGCGGCAGACCTTCGTCGCGGAACTGGTCGGCGATCGCGAGCTGGCGAATGCGGTCGCGCTCAATTCGACGTCGTTCAACGCCGCGCGGATGATCGGCCCGGCGGCGGCGGGGTTCATGATCGCGTCGGTCGGCACGGGCTGGGCATTCGTTGCCAACGGGCTCAGCTTCTTCGCGGTGCTGGCATCGCTGCTGCTGCTCCGGGAGGACGAACTGCGCGCGAACCTGCGCGCGGGCCGCTCGCGCGGCGGGCTGCTCGACGGCTTCCGCTACGTGTGGCACCGCGAGGACCTGAAGGCGATCCTCGTGATGCTGTTCCTGATCGGCACGTTCGGGCTCAACTTCCAGCTGTTCATCTCGACGATGGCCGCCAGCGTGTTTCACGTCGATGCGCGCGGGTTCGGGTTCCTGTCGTCGATGATGGCGGTCGGCACGGTGTCCGGCGCGCTGCTGGCGGCCCGCCGCGAGCAGCCGCGCTTCGGGCATCTGTGGTTCGGCGCGGCGCTGTTCGGGCTCGGTTGCACGTTCGCCGCGCTGGCGCCCGGCTACTGGCTGTTCGCGGCCGCGCTCGTGCTGACGGGCGTCGCCGCGATCACCTTCATGAACTCGACCAACAGCCTGATGCAGCTGTCCACCGAGCCGGCGATGCGCGGCCGCGTGATGGCGCTGCGCCTCGCGGTCGCGCTCGGCGGCACGCCGATCGGCGCGCCGGTGGCCGGCTGGGTCGCGAACCATCTCGGCCCGCGCTGGGCGCTCGGCGTCGGCGCGGCGTCCGGTTTTGCCGCGGCGCTCGTCGCGACGCATTTCGTGAAGCGCAACCGCGACACGCTGCGCGCGGGACGCGCGGTCGAACAGCGCGACGCTGCGTGATGCACGCAAGGCGGCGGGCGGCGCGTCCGCCCGTCATGCGATGCCGCCGCCGGGAAACGGATTCGCCGGGATGACCCGCGCGAGCTGTCTACGCCGCCGGCCGCACGGCCGCATGCGCGGCTTCCAGGCACGACTGGAACAGCAGCGCGGCCCGCGACGGCCGCGGCGAGCGCCGCAGCAGGCTCACGAACCGGCACCGGTAATTGAACCGGTGCGGCGCGATCGGCTGCATCAGCCCCTTGTTTTCGAAACTTTCCGCGTAGTGGTCGGGCAGGAAGCCGAGGTAGCGGCCGGACAGGATCAGCGTCGCGATCGACTCCTGGTCCGACGCGGTCGCGCTGCGCGTGAGCTTCGCGCGATGACTCAGCTCCATGTTCGGTGAATGGAAGCCGAGCCCGGCGAACGCGTGGTCGCGGATCGTCGTCCACGTGAGCTTGCCGTGCGGCGCATCGAACAGCGGATGCTGACGGCCGCAGTAGAGCAGCATCCGTTCGTCGAACAGCTCCGCATACTCGAGGCTGCCCGAATTGCGGTGCGCGGGAATGATCCCGACCTGATAGCTGCCGTCGATGATCCCGCGCTCGACTTCGTTGATCGACGCGACATGCAGGTTCAGCGTGACGTCGGGCGCCTCGTCGGCGAATTGGCGGATCGCGTCGCCGAGGCGTGCATGCGGGTTGGTGGCCGTCTTGTCGAACACGGCGACGTGCAATTCTCCGCCCATCTTGTCGTGAATGCCGTCGATCCTGCTGCGAAATGCTTCCATCGACGCCAGCAGGCGCAGCGTCTCCTCGTACACCGTCTGGCCTTCCGGCGTCAGCGTGAAGCCGGCGCGGCCGCGCCGGCACAGCACCAGGCCGAGGCGCGTTTCGAGATCCTTCACGTGCCGACTGATCGTCGAGATGCCGATATTCAGTTCCAGTTCGGCCGCCGCCATCCCGCCGCACTGCACGACGCCCTTGAAGACCCGCAGCAGGCGCAGGTCCATGTCGCTGAGCTGCCCCAGCAGCGCGCGGCTCTTCGGTTTCTTTGCTTGCATTGTTGAGCAAGTGAACATTGATATTGCGATATTCAAAAGACTAATTGGCGTCCCGACAATGTGCAACATCATCACAAGGAAGAGGGGCGCGCCGCGCCGACCGACATGACCGACATCACCACCGCCCAGCACGACGACACGAACCTGCGCACCGACGCCGCGTGGCTCGACGCGCACTGGATGCCGTTCACGGCCAATCGCCAGTTCAAGGCCGATCCGCGCATGATCGTGTCGGGCAAGGGCGCGTATTACACGGACGCCGAAGGCCGCAAGATCTTCGACGGCCTGTCGGGCCTCTGGTGCACGGGCCTCGGTCACGGCCGCACGGAGATCGTCGAGGCCGTGAGCCGCCAGATCGCGCAGCTCGACTACGCGCCGGCATTCCAGTTCGGCCACCCGAAATCGTTCGAACTCGCGAACAAGATCAAGGAACTGACGCCGGCCGGCCTCGACTACGTGTTCTTCACGGGCTCGGGTTCGGAAGCCGCCGACACGTCGCTGAAGCTGGCCCGCGCATACTGGCGCGCGAAGGGCAAGGGCACGAAGACGCGCCTGATCGGCCGCGAGAAGGGTTACCACGGCGTGAACTTCGGCGGCATCTCGGTCGGCGGGATCGGGCCGAATCGCAAGCTGTTCGGCCAGGGCCTCGACGCCGATTTCCTGCCGCACACGCAACTCGCCGAGAACAAGTTCTCGCGCGGGATGCCCGAGCACGGCGCCGAGCTGGCCGACCGCCTGCTCGAGCTGATCGCGCTGCACGACGCGTCGAACATCGCGGCCGTGATCGTCGAGCCGTTTTCCGGTTCGGCGGGCGTGGTCGTGCCGCCGAAGGGCTATCTGAAGCGCCTGCGCGACATCTGTACCGCGCACGACATCCTGCTGATCTTCGACGAGGTCATCACGGGCTTCGGCCGTGCCGGTGCGATGACGGGCGCCGACGCATTCGGCGTGGTGCCGGACATCATGAACTTCGCGAAGCAGGTGACGAACGGCGCGCAGCCGCTCGGCGGCGTGATCGCGACGAAGGAGATCTACGACACGTTCATGGCCGCGGGCGGCCCCGAGTACATGCTCGAGTTCCCGCACGGCTACACGTATTCGGCGCACCCGGTCGCGTGCGCGGCCGGCGTCGCGGCGCTGGACCTGCTGGTGAAGGAGGACGCGGTGGCCCGCGTGCGCGATCTCGCGCCGCATTTCGAGGCGGCCGTGCACGGGCTGAAGGGCCAGCGCCACATCGCGGACATCCGCAACTACGGGCTGGCGGCCGGCCTGACGATCGCGGCACTGCCGGGCGAGCCGGCACGACGTCCGTACGAGATCGCGATGCGCTGCTGGGCGAAGGGCTTCTACGTGCGCTACGGCGGCGACACGATCCAGCTCGCGCCGCCGTTCATCGCCGAGAAGCGCGAGATCGACAACCTGGTCAACGCGCTGTCCGACGCACTGAACGAAGTGGACTGAGCCGCGGCTCGCCCCCGCGACAACCGCATTCACGAAAGAGCCTCAACGATGAAACACGACAGCAACGTCACCTCCACCATCGGCCACCTGATCGACGGCAAGCGCGTCGACGGCGGCCACCGCGTCCAGCCGGTGTTCGACCCGGCCACCGGCGAATCGGACAAGAGCGTCGCGCTCGCCGACAAGCCGACCGTCGAAGCCGCGATCGCGTCCGCGCAGGCCGCGTTCCCGGCGTGGCGCAACACGCCGCCGCTGAAGCGCGCGCGCGTGATGAGCCGCTTCAAGACGCTGCTCGAAGAGCATGCCGACGAGCTGTGCGCGCTGATCACGGCCGAGCACGGCAAGGTGCTCGCCGACGCGATGGGCGAACTGCAGCGCGGGATCGAGAACGTCGAATACGCGACGTACGTGCCCGAGCTGCTGAAGGGTGAGCACAGCAAGAACGTCGGCCCCGCGATCGATTCGTGGAGCGAGTTCCAGGCGCTCGGCGTCGTCTCCGGCATCACGCCGTTCAACTTCCCGGTGATGGTGCCGCTGTGGATGTGGCCGATGGCCGTCGCGTGCGGCAACACGTTCGTGCTGAAGCCGTCCGAGCGCACGCCGTCGTCGACGCTGCGCATGGCCGAGCTCGCGCTCGAGGCCGGCCTGCCGCCGGGCGTGCTGAACGTCGTGAACGGCGACAAGGAAGCGGTCGACACGATCCTGACCGACCCGCGCGTGAAAGCCGTGAGCTTCGTCGGCTCGACGCCGATCGCCGAATACATCTACTCGACCGGCTGCGCGCACGGCAAGCGCGTGCAGGCGCTCGGCGGCGCGAAGAACTTCGCGGTCGTGATGCCGGACGCCGACATCGGCAATGCGGTGAACGCGCTGATGGGCGCCGCGTACGGCTCGTGCGGCGAGCGCTGCATGGCGATTCCGCTCGTCGTCGCGATCGGCGACGAGACGGGCGACCAGGTCGTCGCGGGGTTGAAGGCCGAGATCGAGAAGATGAAGGTCGGCCCGGGCAACGGCGCGGGTGTCGACATGGGCCCGCTCGTGACGCGGCAGCACTTCGAGAAGGTGACGGGCTTCGTCGATGCGGGCGTCGCGGCGGGCGCGACGCTCGTCGTCGACGGCCGCGGCGTGAAGGTCGACGGCCACGACGGCGGCTACTACCTCGGCCCGTGCCTGTTCGACAACGTGAAGCCCGGCATGCCGATCTACCAGCACGAGATCTTCGGGCCCGTGCTCGGCGTGATCCGCCTGAAGTCGCTCGACGAGGCGATGGCGCTGATCGACGCGCACGAATACGGCAACGGCACGTGCCTGTTCACGCGCGACGGCGAGGCCGCGCGTTACTTCAGCGACAACATCCAGATCGGCATGGTCGGCATCAACGTGCCGCTGCCGGTGCCGGTCGCGTACCACTCGTTCGGCGGCTGGAAGCGTTCGCTGTTCGGCGACCTGCACGCATACGGCCCGGACGCCGTGCGTTTCTACACGAAACGCAAGACGATCACGCAGCGCTGGCCGTCGGCCGGCGTGCGCGAAGGGACGGTATTCAGCTTCCCGTCGAGCCGCTGACGCGCAAGCCGGCTGCACGCAGCCGGCGCGACGTGCCGAAGCCTGCCCCGGTCGACGATCGGGGCAGGCTTTTTTGCTTGTGCACGGATCGGGCGGAAGGCGGCGGAAGGACGCTTACGGCGCAACCACGTGCCACATGTTCTTGAAGTTGTCGCCGTTGCGGTCGCCCTGTTTCATGTCCTTCGAGAAGAAGTACAGCGGCTTGCCCTTGTAGGCCCATTGCGGGCTGCCGTCGTCGCGCTTGACGATCGTGTAGGGGCCGACCGGGACGTCGGTCGCGCTGGCCTTGTAGGGCGGCCAGAAGGATTCGCACTGGCCCGTGCAGGCGCTGGTGCCGGCATTGGGTTTGTCGTGGTCGAACGTGTAGACGGTCATCCCGTTGGCGGCGACGAGCGCGCCGTTTTCTTCCTTCGTGATGGAACCCTGGGCCGTAGCCGAAGCGGATGCAATGGCGAGCAGAGCGGAGCTGACGAGCAGCACGGCTTTCATGTGTGCCTCCTGATAGTCCGGTGGGCGGCCGCAACCGCGCGCACGGGCAAGCGTGCGCGACGATCGCGATGAATGGTGCCGGAACGCGATGCCGTTGCCGTTCGCGAGCTTGACGCGGGATCGCATGGCGGCAAACGGGGCGCCTTCTTCACGATAGGCGGTTTTGCGCGGGGCTGCGAGAAGATCGGGGGGCATATCGGCCGCGCGTAGGCATCGCGCAACGGCGCGGCGATTGCCTGCGCGCCGGTATTCCGTCCCCGAACGCGCGGCGCACGCCGACGCGTCAGCGTCTGGCGCGATTGGTCAGCGCGACGCCCGTGATCACGAGCACGCCGCCGGCCAGTATCGACGGCGACAGCGGTTTGCCGAGCAGCGCGACCGACGGCAGTACGCCGAACACGGGTACCCGGTTCGTGAACACGGCGGCGCGGGCTACACCCACAGCTGGTACATCCAGAACGATTCGTCGTCGGCGAAGCGCCGCACGAATTCGGTCGGCGCAAAGCCCGTGATGCGCCGCGTCGCGCGGCTCAGGTGGGCCTGGTCGGCAAAGCCTTCATCCAGCGCCAGCGCCGCCCAGTCGACCGGCTCGCCGGCTTCCTGCCGCGCCCGCGCGGCAAAGAACGCGCCTTCGCTGCGCACCAGCGTATGCCAGTCGCGCAACGAACGCCCGCTGTACGCCTTGATGCGCCGCTCGACCTGGCGCGCGCTGTGCGTGTGCCGCCATTCGCGTGCCTGCAGCGCGAGCCGTTCGGCCCAGCTGCGGCCCGCGTCGCGCAGCGACGACAGCGGCGTCGTGCCGCCGCGCAGCGCGCGCCAGCGCGGCGCCAGGTGGCGGTCGAGCGCGGCCAGCGCCGCGGCGTCGCCGTCCGCCTCGGCCAATGCGTCGAGCAGCGGCCGCCAGCCGTCGTCGAGCGCAATACGCGCATCGACGAAGCGGTCGTGAATCTCGGGCAGCCCGATCCCGAACAGCACGCGGGCCGCGTCGGCATGGAAGCAGACGATGCCGCCCTGACCGGTGGTCGGCGCCCAACTGACGGTCGGCGCCGACTGGCTGCCGGAGAGCGTAGCCGACGCGCCGAACGCGCGCCAGCGCGGGCCGTCGGGCGCGCTCTCGACGAGCCCCGCGTCGAGAGCGCGATACCACGCGAGACAGACGAGCGGTGACGCCGGGAAGTGCGTCAGCCGCTGCGCAGCGTCCAGCGCGAAGCCGCGCGTGTCGCGGCAGATGATCGCGACCACCGCGCCTTGCAACGCGGCCGGCGCCGGATACAGCCGCGCATGCGGCGCGCGGCCGCCGCGCAGCACGCGCGGCGCGCGCGCGAGCGGATCGGGGCATGGCGGCAGGATCGGGGGCGGGCCGGAGCACATGACGCCGGAGTATAGGGACGGCCTGCATGCGTGTCGATGTCGTTTGCGTTCAAGACCGCCGCCGCATCGCCTCGGACAATCCGCCGCATGAACCCGCGAACCTCCTCCCCATGTCCCTTCCATGCGGGCGCCGCAGCGCCGGCGCCCGTGCTTCACCCGCCCGGCGTATGGCCGCCGGGGCCGCGCGCCGGCCTGACGGGGTGGTCGTTGCTGCGCGCGATGTCGCGCGACCTGCTCGGCACGCTCGCGGGCTGGCAGCGCGAGCATGGCGACGTCGTGCACTTGCGCATGTGGCCCGAGCACGTGGTGGCCGTGACCGATCCCGCGCTCGCGCGCGAACTGCTGGTCACGCATCACGATGCGCTCGTGCGCTGGGAGCGCGGCATCCGCGTGTTCTCGCAGGTACACGGGCACAGCGTGCTGGTGGCCGAAGGCGACGCATGGCGCGACAAGCGGCACGCGTTGCAGCCGAATTTCATGCCGAAGCCGGTACAGGCGTTCGTTCCGGCGATCGCCGCGACGGCCGGCCATGCGCTCGCGCAATGGCCCGCGCACGACGCGCGTTGGCCGATCGAAAGCGCGCTGACGTCGCTCGCGATGGACGTGATCATGCGCACGATGTTTTCCGATGCGATCGGCGAGGATGCGCGCGTGGCCGAGGCCGCCGTGCGCACGGTGAGCGCCGTGTCCAATGCCGAGTTCTACCAGCCAGTGAGCGCACCGGACTGGATGCCGTGGAAGCGCGGCAAGGCGCGGGCGCTCGCGGTGCTGAACGGGCTGATCGACCGGCAACTGCATGTGCGTCTCGACCGTCCCGAGCACGGCTGGCCCGACGATCTGCTGTCGCGCCTGCTGCGGCTGCATCGCGCCGACGCGCGCGTCTGGCCGCTGCAGGCCGTGCGCGACGAATGCATGACGGCGTTCCTGGCCGGACACGAGACGGCCGCCGCCACGTTGACCTGGTGGGCGTGGAGCATGGCGGCGCATCCGGACGTGCAGGCTGCCGCGCGGGACGAGGTCGTGCGCGTGCTGGACGGCCGCGCGCCGAGCGCCGACACGCGCCCGGCATTGCGCTACCTGACGCAGACGCTCGAGGAAACGATGCGGCTGTACCCGGCGGCGCCGATCCTGATCAGCCGTCGCGCATCGCGGCCGGTTGCGCTGGGCGCCTGGCAGTTTCCCGCGCGGACGCTGTTCATGCTGCCGTTGCAGTTGATGCATCTCGACGAACGCTGGTTTCCCGAGCCGCATGCGTTCCGGCCGGCGCGCTTCGCCGACGACGCGCCGCCGCTGCCGCGCGGCGCGTACATGCCGTTCGGCACCGGCCCGCGCGTGTGCCTCGGGCAGCATCTGGCGATGACGGAGATGACCGTGGTGGCCGCGATGCTCCTGCAGCGCTACGTGCTGTCGGTTCCGCCCGGCATGGCGCCGCCGCGACCGGTGTTGAACGTGACGCTGCGGCCGCGGCAGGCGTTGCATCTGGCGATCGCGTCGCCGGGGCTGACGGCCGAGGCGGCCTCGGCACAAGGGCCGGCGTGACCGAGCCGGTCACGCGCGCATCGCGCGAGTGACGACCGTTCGAGCGATGCCGTGTCGTCGAATCGTCGGAACGTGAATGCATGCCGGCAACGGTGTTCGGCGCCCTGGCGCGGCGTCGCGCAGCACCTATGCTTGAAGGGCCCAGGCCGGGCGGACCCAACGGAGGACGGTCATGCGCATGCTTCTCAACATACGAATTCCTCACGAGCCGTTCAATACGCTGGTGCGCGACGGCAGCGTCGGCGACGTGATCTCGCGAATACTCGAGGCGGTCAAGCCGGAGGCCGTGTATTTCACGGAGCAGAGCGGCTGGCGCGGCGCGGTCGTGATCGTCAATCTGGACGACCCGTCGCAAATCCCGGCGCTCGCGGAGCCGTGGTTCCTGATGTTGAATGCGGACTGCGAGTTCCGCGTGGTGATGCTGCCGGACGATCTGCGGAACGCCGGGCTCGCGCAACTCGGCGCGAAGTGGCGGTAGCAGGATGCCGCGCATGGCCGTGCCCCTGCCCGACAACGGGGCGGGAGGCATGGCGCGGCGTTCGCGTGCCGACTATCGCGCAGGCGGCGACGGCTCGACGGGTGCCGCCGGCCGGTCTTTCGGCCTGCACAGCAACAGCAGGCCGCTCAGCGCCGCCGCGCCGAGGAAAACGAAAAAGCACCGCGCGTTCCATGCGTTCAGGCTGTCGGATGCCACGCCGCCGGCGTTTCCGGCCGTGGTGCCGGCTTCGAGCAGGAACGTGAAGACCGCCGGCACCGGCGCGGAGCCCAGGTAGGCGAGGAATGCGAACTGCAGCCGGCCGCGCGTCAGGATCGACCAGACGTCCTTGCCCATCAGGCAGGCGGCCAGCACCACGGGCGGCACGAGCACGATCGAAGCGGCGCTGACGGCACACAGCAGCAGCCAGCCAAGTCCGATGAGCGGAACGAGCGACATGAATCGGGTCTCCTGTATCGGGGCGGCCGTGTGGTCGGCGAAACCTCCGTGCCTGCTTCACCGGCCGATCACGGCGCGAATCGATGCACGGATAGTGCCCGATTCCGCGCCCGTTGCCATCTACCGCGATCGAGGCGTTCACCCGGCCGCATCTTCCCCGAGCGCCCGGATGAACCGCGAAAACAGCTCGGGCTGCGATGAAATCCCGAGCTTCGCGTACAGATGGCGCCGATGCACCTTCACCGTTTCGGGCGATATCGCCAGCCGCTCGGCGATCGCCTTCGACGAATTGCCGCGCAGCACCATGCGCGCGATCGACATCTCGCGGTCGGTCAGCACGCCCGCGCCGAAGCGCGCGAGCGCCTGCTCGACGCGCGCGCCGAGATCGGCGTCGGGCGTCGCGCGTGCGGCGTCGCCCACCAGCCGCCAGTGCTGCCGCATCGCCGCGAGCACCCACGGCATCGCGGCCGTCAGCTTGCCGAGCGGCTCGACGTCGAAGCGCGCGGCCGCGCCGAGCGACAGCGACAGCAGCGTATCGGCGTTCGGCCGCACGAGAATCTGGATCTCGTCGTCGCCGACCGCATCGCGGAAATAGCTGAGGAAATATTCGCTTTGCCGGAACAGGTCGGGCGCGACTTCCTCGAGCCGGTAGCAGCCGTCGGCGAGCCCGTCGTGCGCGGCCTGCAGGAACGGGTCGAGCAGATACACGCCGTTCAGGTAGAGCGGCACGGGCGATGCGTTGTCGGTGCCGCCGGTGTCGTATTCGTCGAGCACGAGCGGCACGCCGTCGCGGCCGACCGCGGTCGCGAGCGCGTTGTCGAACGGCACCATTTCGTTGAGCAGCAGCACCAGGAACCGCCAGAAGCGCGGCTGGCCGAGATGATCGATTGCGCGGCCAAGCGCCTGATGCATCGCGATTTCGGAAAAGAGACGATCCATACCACCACCGGAAGGGCGTAACACGAAGGGGGAATAGCGGTCCTGAAATTGGCTTCCTAGACTGCCACGCAATCAATCGGGCCCGAGTATGGGTGTTCAAAAATTGGCAGCAAAGGAGCACAGGAGAACGAAATGGCGATGATGTCGGAATCGACGGGTAGCCTGCAAGCGGCGCCTGCAACGGAAGACGCGCCGCGCGCGCTGTCGCAGACGCTCAGCGTGCGCGACGCGGTGATGATCACCGTATCGGGCGTGACGCCTGCCAGCTCGATCTTCGTGATCGCGCCGTTCGCGATCCAGCAGGCCGGCAGCGGTGCCGTGCTGTCGTTCGTGCTCGGCGGCGTGCTTGCACTGGCGTTCGCGCTTTGCTACGCGGAGCTCAGCGCCGCGCACCGCAGCGCGGGCGGCGAATACGTGATGGCCAAGCGCGTATTCGGCACGCTGCCCGGCTACCTGACCTTCATCACGGTGCTGTCCGTCAGCGTGTTCATCCCGGCCGTGCTCGCGAGCGGCGCCGCGCCCTACCTGAACAACGCGCTCGGCACGCACTTCGGCAACCAGTCGGTCGCGCTGACGATCGTGCTGCTCAGCTATCTGCTCGGCATGCTGAACATCAAGACGAACGCGTGGATCACCGGCGCGTTCCTGGTCGTCGAGATCGGCGTGCTGATGCTGATCGCGGGGCTCGGCTTCGGTTCGCCGCATCGCGGCGCCGACGTGCTGATCGCGCCGGTCGTCGCGAGCGGCAACGCGCTCGTGCCGGCGACGCTCGCGGCCATCGTGCCGGCGATCGGCACCGCGATCTTCTGCTACAACGGCTTCGGCTCGGCCGCGTATCTCGCGGAAGACCTGCGCGGCGGCAACCGCAACGTCGCGAAGGCGGTGATCTATTCGCTGCTCGTGATCCTCGTCGTCGAACTGGTGCCGCTCACCGCGATCGTGCTCGGCGCGCCGTCGCTCACGGAACTGACGAAGAGTGCCGACCCGATCGGCTATGTGGTGCGTTCGCTGAGCAACCCGGCCGTGTCGCGCGTGGTCAGCGGCGGGATCTTCCTGTCGGTGTTCAACGCGATCATCGCGATCGTGATCACGATGGGCCGCCTGCTGTACAGCAGCGGCCGGCATGCACTCTGGTCGCGCGCCTGCAACCGCGCATTCTCGACGATCCATCCGCGCCTCCAATCGCCGTGGCTCGCGACGCTCGCGCTGGCGGTGCCGTCGGCCGGGCTCGTGTTCGTGTCGAGCCTCGACGAGCTGACCGCGTTCACGGTCGACCTGCTGCTGCTGATCTACCTGGTCGTCGGGCTGGCCGCGCTCGCGAGCCGGTTCGTGCGTCGCGACGTCGAGCATCATTACCGGATGCCGCTGTGGCCCGTGACGCCGCTCGTCGCGGTGGCCGGCGCGGCCTACACGCTGTACACGACGCTGGCGACCGCGACGAAGTCGACCGACCTGATCATCATCGCGGGGCTGCTGGCCGCCGCACTCGTGATGTACGGGGTATGGGCGCGCCACAGCGAAGCGTTCCGCGCGCTCTGAGCGTCGGATCGACACCTTGCAGCATCGACATACCGAACCACGGAAAGACTGGAGGAACTGCATCATGCGCACGAGGGATCTCGGCATCCGCATCGGGCTCGGCACGCCGGGCCGCTTCAACGCGATCACGGACGTACCGGGCGTGCGGGTCGGACATTGCACGCTGAACGTCGAGAACGGCGACGCATCGATCCGCACCGGCGTGACCGTCATCGAGCCGCGCGCGGGCGCCGCGCACGATTCGCCGTGCTTCGCGGGCGTGCACGTGCTGAACGGCAACGGTGACGCGACGGGGCTCGAATGGATCCGCGAGGCCGGCCTGCTGACGACGCCGATCGCCTATACGAACACGCACAGCGTCGGCACGGTGCGCGACGCGCTCGTCGCGAACGAGCGTGCAGCGGCGGCCGGCCGCGTGTACTGGTGCATGCCGGTCGTGATGGAAACCTACGACGGGCTGCTGAACGACATCTGGGGGCAGCACGTGAGCGCCGCGCACCTGCAGCGCGCGCTGGCCGCCGCGCAGTCGGGGCCGGTCGCGGAAGGAGGCGTCGGCGGCGGCACGGGGATGATCTGCCACGAGTTCAAGGGCGGCATCGGCACCGCCTCGCGCGTGCTCGCGAACGATGCGGGCGGCTGGACCGTCGGCGCGCTCGTCCAGGCAAACTACGGCGTGCGCGAAATGCTGCGGGTGGCCGGCTACCCGGTCGGCGAGGTGCTGCGGCACGTGCATTCGCCGTTCCGCGACCAGGGCGCCAAAGGCGAGCCGGGCATGGGATCGATCGTCGTGACGCTCGCGACCGATGCGCCGCTTCTGCCGCATCAGTGCACGCGCCTCGCGCAGCGCGCGAGCGTCGGGCTCGCACGCGTCGGCGGCGGTACCGAGGATTCGAGCGGCGACGTCTTCCTGGCATTCGCAACGGGCAACGACGGCCTGCCCGCGGCGAACTACGGCAGCAAGGGCGCGCCGACCACCGATCTGAAGATGGTCAACAACGACCACATTTCCGCGCTGTTCGTCGCGGCGGCGGAAGCGGTGGAGGAAGCGATCGTGAATGCGCTGGTCGCGGGCGGCGACGTCGAATCGCGCGGTGCGCGGGTCGAGGGGCTCGGGCAGGCGCGCCTGCTCGATGCGTTGCGCGAAGTGGGGTGGCGGCCGGGGCGCGGCGCCTGAAACGGCGAGCGCCGCTTCAATCGAAGCGGCGTGGAACGGGGCGGCGATGCGGCGATCGGCCGGACCGCCGTCCGCCCGCGCATGCGATGCATGCCGTGCGGGCGATGCGGGCCTGGCCGTGACGACGCGGCGTCATGCTCAGCTGCCGAAGTAGATGTTGCAGAAGCTGACCGGGCCGACACAGGCGTTCGGGTCTTCCTGCTTCGATTGCGAACGATCGACACGGCCCGCGGCCTTGACGGCTTCGGCGCGGTTCGCCTGTTGCGGTGCGGCGTCCGCCGGCGCCGGCTGTGCGTGGGCGACAGCGGCGGTGAGCGACAGGGCAACGAGGGCGAGGTGCAGCGGCTTCATTTTGGGTTCTCCTGGGTGAGTGCCAGTCGCGCTGGCAGTGAGGAAACTATAGGCTCGCACTGCTTAAAGATTAATCACCGGGGCTGTAGAGCTTATTTCCATCCGGAACAAGGATCCCGTTGCGCACGCATCGATCCTCAATGGCGGCGCCGGTTGAACGGCGCATCCTTGTCGAGCAGCGCGGTGCGCATGAAGTGCAGGCAGCCGACGATCCGCTGCATGCTCCGGCGCGCATCGGGCACCGCGTACCAGGCCTGCAGTGTGTGCTGCGCCGCGCGGATCGCGAGATTCACCGATTTCAGCGTGCGTGCGTGATGGCCGGGCGTCGGGTCGTCGAAGAAGCGCGGCAGCTCGTGCAGCACCGCGTCGATCGAGGTGGTCCAGCGCAGCGTCTGCGGCGGTTTCGAGGCACTGAACGCGCGCAGCTCGTCGCGCAGGTCGATCACGGCGTGGCCGACCTCGAGCGTCGACAGCATCCAGCGCATGGCGTCGCGGTGCTGCCGGGTACGCCGCACGAGCAGCGTGCGCAGTTGCGCCATCAGGTCGTGCGTACTCGACTGGAAACGCTGCGCGAGGCCGACCGGCGCGCCTTCGCACGCGAGCGTGACCTGGCGGCGCAGGTCGTGGGCGATGCGGCCGGTGAGCCACGGCATGTGGGTCGGGAAGACGACCGCGAACACGAGCGAGCACGCGAGCATCGCGACGACGATCGCCAGCCCGTTGTTGATCAGCACTTCGGGCGTATACGCGATCGCGTTGTCGGGGCCGGCGAGCAGGCAGAAGAACACCGCGAAGCCGATCCCGTAGCCGGACAGGCCGGGCCGCATGGCCAGGAACGCGCCGAGGCCGAGCACCGGCGCGAGTGTCGCGCACAGCAGCGGGAAGCCGTCGATGTTCGGATACACGTAGCACAGGAACACGTAGCCGACGGCGGTCGCGAACGCCGCGCCGACGCTCATTTGCGCGACGAACTTCGGCGCGCGCGGCGACGTCGAGCTGAGCGCGCACGCGATCGCGGTGGCGATCACGGCGAGCGAGCCGCTCGGCCATTCGGACGCGATCCAGAACGCACTCATCGCGCCGACGGCCACTACCGTGCGCAGGAACGCGAAGCCGACGAAGAACGCATTGGTCTTCACTGCGTAATGCGTGACGGAGCGCTCGAACGCGTGATCGTCCTGGTCGAGCGACGCGTAGGTATCGGCGTAGCCGAGGTATTCGCCGATGAAGCGGTACATCAGCTCGATCGCGGTATCGAAGTCGAGCAGGCCGCCCGCGGCATGTTCCTCGATGGTTCGGCGCGACGCGCGCGCGGCCTTCGGCAATGCACCGTGGAAGCGGCGCAGTTCGAGCAGCGCGCCGGTGGCCGGCGTGATGCCGCGCGGCCGCTCGTCGCGCAGTGCCGCGAAGCGCAGGGCGAGCGCGTCGACGTGCGGCGCGAGCGCAGCGAGCACCGCGTCCGACTGGTTCGCGCGCAGGCGCTTGACGAGTTGGTGCAGCGCATGCAGCCGCGTGCAGGCATTCATGAACTCGCTGTTCAGCCGCGCAAGGCGGCGGCTGCGCGCGCGAATGTGCGGATCCTCGAACGACGCGAACGCGCGGTTGGCCTCGAAACCGACGATGTCGTCGACGAAATCGGCGAAGCGCCGCTCGAAATCGCCGCGCGCGACGTCGCCAGCCAGCGCACCGGCGGCGAACGCCGCGAATGTCGCATGGCGCGCGCTCAGCGAGCGCATCAGCGCCTTCGCGGAACTCAGCGGCAGGATCAGCGCGCTGACCGCGCCCGAGCAGGCGATGCCGAGCGCGACTTCCGCGGCGCGGGTGAGCGCGGACTGGAACAGCGTCTGCGGCGTCATCACGGCCGGCAGGCCGATCAGCGCGGCCGTGTAGCCGGCGAGCACGAAGCCGTACCAGCGGAAGTGGCGGTTGCGTACCGCGAGCGCGATACAGCCGCCGATCCACAGCGTGATGCCGGCCATGTACAGCTCGGGCTGCTGCGCGAACAGCCCGCCGAGCGCGAGCGCGGCGACGAGGCCGGCCGCCGTGCCGAGCACGCGATAGAAGCTCTTCGCGAACACCATGCCCGAGAGCGGCTGCATCAGCACGAACACGGTCGTCATCGCCGTGCGCGGCTGGGACATCTCGAGGCGCATCGCGATGCCCATCGCCAGCAGTGCCGCAAGCACGGTTTTCGCGAGATGCAGCCAGATCAGCCCGTCGCGGGTCGCCCAGTCGCGCGCGGCGTCGCCGAGCGGTTCGAGCCAGGCCCTCCATCGCGCGGGTTCGATGGAAGATTGCTCGATCGCAGGTGGTGGCTTCATGAAAAGAGGGGGCCGGGGCGGGGCCGCGGCGCATCCGAACGGGTCCGTTCGACTGGTGAGGCGCCGATTGTAGGAGTGCGGCGCGTGCGCATTAACGCAGCTCCGGGGAAACGATAGTTGCAGCCGGAGTAACAATCTGTCGCATCCAGTGGAGGAAAATAGCGGTTCCGCTACAGGTTGCTCACAGGAATGGATACCCTACAAAACATGCGGGTGTTTTCGCGCGTCGTCGAGACGGGCAGCTTCACGGCCGCGGCGCAATCGCTGAATTCGACGACGGGCGCGATGTCGCGCGCGGTGTCGGAACTCGAGGCGCGGCTGCGCACCCGTCTGATGAATCGCTCGACACGCCGTCTCGCGCTCACGTCGGCCGGCGAAAGCTATCTGCGGCGCTGCCGCCAGATCCTCGCCGACGTCGACCGTGCGGAAGAAGAAGCGAGTTGCGCGCACGAACGGCCAGCCGGCGTGTTGCGCATGCACAGCTTCGCGAGCGTCGGTCACCACTACGTATTGCCCGCGCTGACGCGTTATCACGCGCAGTTCCCGGACGTGTCGATCGAGCTGTCGCTGTCGCAGCGCATGCCCGACCTGTTCGACGGCACCAGCGACATGGCCGTCGTGACCGCGTCGTCACTGCCCGATTCGGAACTCGTGTCGCACCTGCTCGGCTCCACGTTCAGCATCCTGTGCGCGTCGCCCGACTATGTGAAACGGCACGGTGCGCCGGCCCGTCCGCAGGATCTCGCCGCGCATGCGTGCCTGACGCTGTGCACGCCCGCGTTCCCGACGCACGAGTGGGTGCTCGAGGGCCCCGAAGGCGTCGAGCAGATCCACGTCTCGGGGCCGGTGCAGACCAATACGGCCGAATCGCTCGCACTGGCGATCCGCGACGGCATCGGGATCGGCATGCTGCCGCTGTACGCGGCGATCGACGCACTGCGCGACGGGACGCTCGTGCGCGTGTTGCCCGCGCACATCCTGCAGAAGATGAACGTGTACGCGCTGTATCCGTCGCGCCGTTTCGTCGATGCGAAGGTGCGGACCTGGGTCGAGATGCTGCGTGCGCAGGTGCCGGGCATGATCGCGCGCGACGTCGAGATGCTGAACGCGATCGACCGCGAACCGCAGGCTGCCTGAAGGCCTGCACGCCGGGCGCACACGGGGGCGCCGTGTCCTGTCCGGCTTCTTCACGCATGCGCGAGACGCGCGTTGCCCGCGGAACATCCCTCGCGCGGGCGAGGCGCGTCGTCACGGCGCGGGCTTCGCCGCCGCGCCGGATTCGGTGGCCGGCTGGCCGGCCGGGCCGTACGCGGCCTGCCCGGCCTTGTGTTCCGCGAGGCGCTTCGCCTGCAGCCGTTGCTGCGCGGCCATGATGTCGTCCGGATAGTTGTCGGCTTCACCGCGCGCCGGGTTGTAACCGACCGATTCGAGATCGATCAGTTCCTGCAGCACCTGCGCGCGCGTGACGGGCGCCTGTGCCTGCTGGGCGAACGACAGGGCCGGTGCGGCAAGCAGGACGGCAGCGGCGGCGGTAACGACGAGCGATTTCACGGGGTTCTCCTGAATACGGGGTAGGTGGACGGATCGATGCGTGATGCATGACCCGAGCCTTCGACGCCAGTCTACGTAGCGGTCGCACGCACAAAAACCCCGATTCCCGGCAGGCTGCCTTCCAGATGGAACAACATTGGCGGCGCATCGCGCGTGGCGCACGAACCGATGTTCCGTGCGCCACGCGCGACGCGGCATCACGCCGTTCAGAAGCGCGTGCGCATGCCGATCGTGCCGACGACCTGGTTCGCCGTGCTCGATGCGCCGCCCGACGTGTTGATGAACGCCTGGTAGCCGCGGCCCGACGCGTGCTGAAACATCGCTTCCGCGTACAGGTCGGTGCGGCGCGACAGCTTGTATACGGCCTGCAGGTCGACCTGGTGCCACTTCGGATCCGAGCCGTGCTTGCTGTCGGGATTCGACACGCTGGCGTCCGTGTACACGTAGGCGACGCCGAGGCTGACCGCCGGGGTGACCGCGTAGCGCACGTTCACGTCGTAGTTGTTGAATGCGACCTGGCCGGTGGCGCCGAACGAGCCCGTGTTGTCGTACTGCGAGCGCGTGTAGACGAAGCCGACCGTCGCCGGGCCGAACACGTAGCCGACGCCGCCGCCGTAGGCGCGCATGCGGTCCGAACCGATCGACCAGCCGCCCTGGTTCACGCTCTTTGCCTCGGCCAAATCGGTCGCGCCGGGGCTCGCGCTCGTCGAGCCCTTCGTGCCGTTCATCTGCAGGTACGCGCCGGCCAGCTTGAGCGGGCCGTTCGTGTAGCTCGCCGCGACGCTGTACGCGCGGTTGGCGCTGAAGTTCGTCGAGTTCGAGAACGCGTACATCGCGCCGACCTTGAAACCGGCGAGCGAATCGCTCGTGTACTTGACCGCGTTGTTGATGCGCAGCGAGTGGTTCAGGTTGTCGTTGTCGAACGGATGCGCGAAGCCCGCATCGCCGAAATCGCCGGCCGTCGCGGACAGCGGCGCGACGAAGTCGACCATCGTGTCGTACTGGCGGCCGAGCGTCAGCGTGCCATAGCCGGCCTGGCTCAGGCCGACGTACGCGTGACGGCCGAACAGCTTGCCGTCTTGGCCGAGGCCGCCGTTGTTCACGTTGAAGCCGTTCTCGAGCACGAACAGCGCCTTCAGGCCGCCGCCGAGATCCTCGGTGCCGCGCAGGCCGAAACGGCTGCCGTTGACCGTGCCGCTGGCCATGCGCCACTGCGACGCGCCGTTCACGTTGTTGGTATAGGCGATGCCGGCGTCGATCAGGCCGTACAGCGTGACCGAGCTCTGCGCATGGGCGAGCGGCGCGAACAGGGCGGCCGCGCATGCACCGGCGATCAGGGTTTTTTTCATGGTGAAGCTCCTGCGTGTGGGACGGGAAACCAAAGTTCGGCGCAAGTATAGGAACGCCCTGCGCGCGCGCGGCCGCCGGCGCGGCGAGCGCACCTTTCCGGATCCGGCAAGAGTCCTTCACAAAACCGACATGTCGCGCGGCGTGCGCGCGAGGCCGGCGGTTTTCACGTGATCGCCGACGCCGGGCTTCCGTCCGGCCGTGGCCGGCTGTCGTGCCGACGCAACATGCGCGGCGCGTGCGCGCATCGATGTTTTTCATCCATACTGGTCACCGGGATCGCACGGCCGCCGGCGCCAATCGCGCGGCGCGCGTCATGCATACAACAAGGGGCCTCCACATGAATCTGTTCAACGTACGCTTGCGCGGCCGCGACGGCCTGTTCACGATCGGCATCGACGGCGGCACGATCGCGCGGATCGATGCGCAATCCGCGCCGATCGCGCCGGCGAACCCCGGCGATATCGACGGCGGCGGCCGGCTCGCGATTCCGCCGCTCGTCGAGCCGCATATCCACCTCGATGCGGTGCTGACGGCCGGCGAGCCGGCATGGAACATGAGCGGCACGCTGTTCGAGGGCATCGAGCGCTGGGCCGAACGCAAGGCGACGATCACGCACGAGGACACGAAAGCGCGCGCGCATGCGGCGATCGGCATGCTGCGCGACCACGGAATCCAGCACGTGCGCACGCACGTCGACGTGACCGATCCGACGCTCGCCGCGCTGAAGGCGATGCTGGAAGTGAAGGACGAGGCGCGCGGGCTGATCGACCTGCAGATCGTCGCGTTTCCGCAGGAGGGCATCGAATCGTTCGACGGCGGCCGCGCGTTGATGGAGCAGGCGATCGACCTCGGCGCGGATGTCGTCGGCGGCATTCCGCATTTCGAGAACACGCGCGAGCAGGGCGTCAGCTCGATCGGCTTCCTGATGGACCTCGCGGAACGCACCGGCTGCCTCGTCGACGTGCATTGCGACGAGACCGACGACCCGCATTCGCGCTTTCTGGAAGTGCTCGCCGAAGCCGCGCGCGTGCGCGGAATGGGCGCCCGCGTGACCGCGAGCCACACGACCGCGATGGGCTCGTACGACAACGCGTACTGCTCGAAGCTGTTCCGGCTGCTGAAGCGCGCGGGCCTGAACTTCATCTCGTGCCCGACCGAGAGCATCCACCTGCAAGGACGTTTCGATACGTTTCCGAAGCGGCGCGGCGTCACGCGCGTCGCCGAACTCGACCGCGCCGGGCTCAACGTGTGCTTCGGGCAGGATTCGATCAAGGATCCGTGGTATCCGCTCGGCAACGGCAACATCCTGCGCGTGCTCGACGCGGGCCTCCATATCTGCCACATGATGGGTTACGAGGACCTGCAGCGCTGCCTCGACTTCGTGACCGACCACAGCGCGACGGCGCTGCATCTCGGCGACGGCTACGGCATCGCGGCCGGGCGTCCGGCGAATCTCGTGGTGCTCGATGCGGACAGCGACTACGAAGCCGTGCGCCGGCAGGCGAAGGCCACGCTGTCGGTTCGCCACGGGAAGGTGATCATGCGGCGCGAACCGGAGCGCGTGACGTATCCGGACTGACGCGGAAGGCGGGGCGCACGGCCTCGTCCGATCGCATGTATTCATCGAATGCATGAGTCGATGCTAAAAATACGTTTGTCTCATGATCGGTGCGGGCCTACGATGCGGTCCTGACGACGGTGCGCGTGTTGCGCGCCGTCCTTTCGATCCCGTTCGCCGACCTCATGCGCCTCGATCTGCCGTCCGCTCCCGCATCCTCTCCGCCGCCTGCCAGCCCGTTCGCGCGGATGGCCGTCGTCACGGTCCTGACCGGTCTTGGCGCGGGCCTGGGCGGCATGCTGCTCGCGCTGCTGCTGCATGCGATCCAGCACATCGCGTACGGCTACAGCATCGCGCACGTGATCGGTTCCGAGAGCTTCCTCGGCGGGGTGACCGGCGCCGATCCGCTGCGCCGGGTCGCGGTGCTGACCGTCTGCGGAATCGTCGCCGGTGGCGGCTGGTGGGCGCTCTACCGGTATGGCCGGCCGCTCGTCAGCATCCGCCGCGCGGTGCGTGCGGCCGATCCGCGGATGCCGTTCGTCAGCACGACGGTTCACGCGCTGCTGCAGATCGTCACCGTTGCGCTCGGCTCGCCGCTGGGCCGCGAAGTCGCACCGCGCGAGATCGGTTCGCTGCTGGCAGGGCGGTTTGCGCACGCCGCGGGGCTCACGCCCGACGACTGCCGGCTGATGGTCGCGTGCGGCGCCGGCGCGGGCCTCGCGGCGGTCTACAACGTGCCGCTCGGCGGCGCGATCTTCGTGCTCGAAGTGCTGCTCGGCACGTTCGAGCTGCGTGCGCTGGTCGTCGCGGTCGTGACCTCGGCGATCGCGGCGGCCGTCGCGTGGATCGGCCTCGGCAACGAGCACCAGTACACGGTGCCGCCGTTCGTGCTGAGCACGCCGCTCGTCGCGTGGTCGATCGTCTGCGGGCCGCTGTTCGGTTTCGCCGCATACGGTTTCGTGCGGCTCACGACCCGCGCGCGGGCGAACGCGCCGAAAGACTGGCGGCTGCCCCTGTTCGCGCTGGTCAATTTCGTCGTGATCGGTGTGCTCGCGATGGGGTTTCCTCAACTGCTCGGCAACGGCAAGGGGCCGGCGTCGCTGGGTTTCGACGGCACGCTGACGATCGGCCTGGCCGCTGCGTTGCTCGTGCTGAAGGTGCTGATCGAGGCAGGCAGCCTGCGGGCCGGCGCGGAGGGCGGGCTGCTGACGCCGGGCCTGGCGAACGGCGCACTGATCGGCGTCGTGCTCGGCGGGCTGTGGAGCCTCGTGTGGCCGGGCGCGTCGATCGGCGGGTGTGCGCTGATCGGCGCGACCGCGTTCCTGGCCGCGTCGATGCAAATGCCGATCACGGCCGTGGTGCTGCTGCTCGAATTCACGCGCGCGAATCACGACAGCCTCGTGCCGATGCTGCTGGCCGTGGCCGGCTCGCTCGTTGCGTACCGGTTCGCGCAGCGGCTGGCGGAGCGACGGGCGAGTGCGGTTGCCGCCGTGAACGCGCCTGCGACGACGGCGCGCTGACGCGCTCGAGCGGCTGAGGGCGGGCCACGTCGTCTGTGTCGATTCGGCGCCGCTTACCGGGTCGCCGAGGTGTCGCGGCGCGGTGCGCGGGGTTCCTCGTGCTGCGTTTCGTGCAAAAGGGCCCGCGCTCGAGGTCATGGGATACGTCGTGACGACGCGCCAGTTTTCGGGCGCGGGGTGTGTGGCGCGGATGGATCTGTTCTGATCGAGCGGGGCGAGATCCGGGCGGCGTGCTCCGTCCGCATCTCGCCATCCCGGATCCGGCCCGCCGTCAGCCGTGCGATCGTGCGGCCCGGCGTTCGTGCCCGTGACGCAACGCGAGACTCGCGAACGCGGCGACGAGGAGCGCGGCGGCCAGCAGGGTCAGCCCGTTCTTCGCATTGCCGGTGGCCTGTTCGATCGCGCCGACGACGGTCGGCCCGACGAAGCCGCCGAGCAACCCGCACGTATTCACGAGCCCGAGTCCGCCCGCCAGTGCGCTACCGGCCAGCCGCGACGCGGGAAACGTGAAGACGATCGATTGCACGACGAAGAACATCGATGCGGCCACGCACACGCACAGGAGCCCCGCAACCGGCGACGTATGCGCCGCGCCGACCATCCCGGCCGCCATCACGACCAGCCCCGCGCACAGCATCCGGCGCGCATGCCGTGACTCGCGTGCAAAGCGCGGCAGCGTTGCGGCGCCGCATGCGGCGGCGAGCCAGGGCAGCGCGGTCAACAACCCCACCGCGAACGGCGAGAAGCGTCCCGAGGCGCCGATGATGCCCGGCAGGAAGAAAATCACCGTATAGATGGTCAACTGGTGGCAGAAGTACACGAAGATCGCGAGCCAGATCTGCGGATCGCGCAGTGCCGCGCCGAACGCATGCCCGCCGTGCGTGCCGACGCCCGCATCCTGCTCGGCGGCCAGCGTGCGTTCGAGTGCGCGTCCGGTCTCCGGGGCAAGCCACGGCGCGGTGCCCGGACGATCCGGCAACCGTGCCCACACGACGAAGGCGAGCAGGATCGCCGGAATCCCTTCGACGACGAACAGCCATTGCCAGCCGTGGAAACCGAGCGTGCCGTCGAGTTCGATCAGCGCGCCGGCCAGCGGGCCGCCGACGATGTTTGCGATGCACACCCCGAGCAGGAAGTAGCCGGTGGCGCGCGCACGCTCCTCGCGGCCGAACCAGTACGTCAGGTACAGCATCACGCCGGGAAACAGCCCGGCTTCGGCGGCCCCGAGCAGCAGGCGCATCACGTAGAACGACGTCTCGCCGCGGACGAACGCCATCGCGATCGACAGCGCGCCCCAGGTGATCATGATCCGCGTGATCCAGAAGCGGGCACCGACGCGATGCATGATCAGGTTGCTCGGGATTTCGAAGAGCGCATAGGTCAGGAAGAACAGCCCCGCGCCGAGTCCGTACGCGGCCGATGAAATGCCGAGATCGACTCCCATCGAATGTTTGGCGAACGCGATGTTGGTGCGGTCGAGAAAGCTGATCACGTATGCGGCGATCAGCAACGGCATGAGTTTGCGGAACAGCAGCCGGTTCAGCGACGCGCTCGCGTCGCCGGCGGCGGAAGGCAGGGCCTGGGCGTGATGAGTGGACATGCGGACGACTCCGGTAAGGGCGAACCGGCGCGCACGGCAAGCACGGTGCGCCGCGTTCGGCAAATGCCGCTGCGGGGCATGCAGCGGATGGGCAGACGACGGAGCCGCGCCGGCGGCGCTCGAACGGAGCGGGGCGATGATGGGCGTCCGGGCGCCGGCCGGCTCGGGCCGGCGCCTTGTCACTGCGCTTGCGGGTTCGGGGGTCGGGGTGCGACCCGCGGTCAGAAATTCACCGCGTCGCCGCCCTTGAGTGCGAGCATCGCGCGCGCTTCGGCCGGTGTCGCGATCTCCAGCGACAGGCCTTCGAGCACCTGGCGCATTTTCAGCACCTGCGCGGCGCTCGATTCCGCGAGCTTGCCCGGCGCGATCCACAGCGAATCCTCGAGTCCGACGCGCACGTTCGCGCCTTGTGCCGCGCCGATCGTCGCGAGCGGAATCTGGTTGCGGCCGGCACCGAGGATCGACCACACGTAGTCGCCGCCGAACAGGCGGTCGGCCGTGCGGCGCATGTGCATCAGGTCTTCCGGATGGGCACCGATCCCGCCGAGCAGGCCGAACACGCTTTGCACGAAGAACGGCGGCTTCGCGAGCCCGCGGTCGACAAAATGCGCAAGGTTGTACAGGTGCGAAATGTCGTAGCACTCGAATTCGAAACGCGTACCGTTCGCTCCGCAGCGCGTGAGGATCGTCTCGATGTCGGCGAAAGTGTTCTTGAACACCAGGTCGCGGCTCTTCTCGAGGTGTTCGCGTTCCCACGGATGCTTCAGCTCCCGAAAGCGCTCGAGCATCGGGTACAGCCCGAAGTTCATCGACCCCATGTTCAGCGAAGCGACCTCGGGCTGGAAATGCAGCGCGGGCTGCAGCCGTTCGTCGACCGTCATGTGCGGGCTACCGCCCGACGTGAGGTTGATCACCGCGTCGGTTTGCGCCTTGATGCGCGGCAGGAATTCGGCGAACACCGCCGGATCCTGGGTCGGCTTGCCGTCGGACGGATGGCGCGCGTGGAGGTGCAGGATCGCCGCGCCGGCCTCGGCGGCCGCGACGGCGGCCGTTTCGATCTCGTGCGGCGTCACGGGCAGGTACGGCGACATCGACGGCGTGTGGATCGCGCCGGTGGGCGCACAGGTGATGATGACTTTGCGAGCGTTTGCCACGGATGGATTCCTTTCGGTGAACGATGCCGGGTGCGTCACAGCACTTCGACGTTGCCGCAGACGGAGATGGCCTGCCCCGTGATTCCGTGCCCGCCCGGCGAGCACAGGAACAGCGCGGTCGCGGCGATTTCGGCCGGGTCGGTCATGCGCCGCAGCGAGATCTTCTCGAGATAGCGCTTCTCCATTTCGTCGTAACCGATGCCCAGTTGCTGCGCGCGTGCGTCGATCACGCGGCGCATCCGCGGGCCGCGCACGATGCCGGGCTGAATCGCATTCACGCGGATGCCGAGCGGGCCCAGTTCGATCGCGAGGCTCTTCACGAGGCCGACCACGGCCCATTTCGTCGCGGCGTACGGCGTGCGGAACGCGTAGCCGAGCCGCCCGGCGACCGACGACAACGCGATGATCGCGCCGCCATGTTTCGCGTCGCGCAGCAGCGGCACCGCACGGCGCGCGAACTGGAACTGTGCGTTCAGGTTGATCGCGACGGTTTGTTCCCACTGCACGGGGTCGATCTCGTCGATGCCGCCGGTCGGGCCGGCGATCCCCGCGTTGTTGACCAGCACGTCGAGGCCGCCGAGCGTCGCCGCGACGTCGTCGAACACGCGTTCGACGGCGGCCGGATCGGATACGTCCGCCAGCGTCGCGCTGATCGCACCGGCCCCGGCGCGCGGCGGCCGGTCGGCGAGTGCGGCCAGCGCGGCTGGCGACGCGTCGCACACATGCACGCGGGCGCCGCACTCGGCGAACGCGTCGGCGATGTCGAGGCCGATGCCCGATGCGCCGCCCGTCACGAGGACGCGCAGGCCGTCATAGGGTTTCAGCAGGTCGGAAGCTGTCATGCCGGGTTGTCTCCATCGTTGATGTTGTAGGATCGCAGCCGCCCGCGGCGGGCGGCCGCTACGGCTTTGCGTTCACGGTTCGCGGGGCCTGTTCGGCCCGCAAGGTTTCGGCGAGATCGTGTGCGGCGCCGCCGATGTCGAGCGCGATGCCGGCCCGCACGCCGGTGCCGTCGCGCCGTTCGAGGGCGTCGACGATCGCGCGGTGCGCGTCCATCGAGCGCCGCATGTGCGGGATGTCGAGCGCGACCATGTTCAGGAACGGCCCGACCCGCATCCACAAGTTCTCGACGATCGCGAGCGTGCTTTCGCTGGCGCCGTGCGCGTAGATCGCGCTGTGGAAGGCGAAATTGCTTTGCAGGTAAGCGCGCGAGCGGCCGGCTTCGACGTGCGCCTGCATCGTCTCGCAGGTCTTGCGCACGGCCGCGATCTGCGCGTCGCTCATTCGTCCGCACGCACGCTCGGCGATGCAGCCCTCGAGTGCGATCCGCACGTCGCGCAGTTCGTCGAGCATGTCGAGCGTCATCGGCGGCACGACGAGCGCGCGATTCGGGCCGTCGACCAGCGCGCGCTCGGCGCGCAGCCGCGTGAGCGCGGCGCGCACGGGCATCGTCGACGAACCGACCGCCTCGGCGACGCTGCGCAGGCTCAACGCCTGGCCGGGCGCGAAACGGCCGCTCATCAGCGCTTCGCGCAGTTGCTGGTAGACCTTGTCGGCCATCGTTTCCTGTTCGATGGCTTTCAGTGCGGGCGGGACGATACGAGGCGCCAAGGCGGGGTTCTCCTGGGTTTGATCTGCGATCTGTGATCACACTTGCGATAGGCGAAGTGTTGACGATGCGGCGGGCGGAGTCAAGACGAACGGGATCGGGGAAAACGCCGAGGAAGGGCAGACGAGGAGTTGACGGCCAGGTACCGATTCGGAGCATGCGCCGGACGTCATTCACGCACGGGTGGCGAAGCATCTGGCGCGGGATTATCGACATCCGGTCGTCGAAACGGATGTCGGCGACGTGAAGTTCGACTACCTGAAGTGCGTCGATCTGTACCACGGCAAAGCACGGGACGCCGCGGCGAAACAACGCGTGTGCACCCGAACGGTACCTATCGGACCAAGAAGCCGCAGAAGCCGCGCTGACGATCAAACGCCGTCGTACACCGCGCCTTCCGCGCCACGAACCCTACTCGAGCGTCCTGATCGAATTGCTGATGCCGCGCGCGCAGTCGATCACGGCCGGCGCGAGCTTGCGGCGCGCGTCGTCGAAGGTCCAGCGGCTCGTCGGCGCAACCACGTGCACGGCCGCCACCGGCTGCCCCTGGCTGCCGAGCACGGGCGCCGCGATCGACATGTCGCCGATGAACAGTTCTTCCTGGTTGGTGGCGTAGCCTTCGCGCCGCGCGCCGTCGAGCAGCACGACCAGTTCGTCGAGCGCCGTGACCGTGCGCGGCGTGTGCGGCGGGCGCGCCATGGCGTCGAGACGCGCGCGCGCGTCGCCGGGCGGCAGCGCGCTCAGGAATGCGCGGCCGCAGCCGGTGCAATACATCGGGATGCGGCTGCCGATCGGCATGTGGATCGGCACGAACTTCGTCGACACGAAACGCGCGACGTACACCATCTCGTCCTCGTCCGGCTCGGTGAGGTTGGTGGTTTCGCCGGTCAGGTTCGTGAGCTCCGACAGAAACGGATTCGCCACGTCGATCAGCGTATCGGCCGCGAGATAGTTGAAGCCGATCCGCATCACGTGCGGCGTGAGCTGGTAGCGCCGCGTGACCGGATGCTTGCGGATGTAGCCGAGCTTCTCGAGCGTATAGACCATGCGCTGCGCCGAGCTTTTCGTCATGCCCGCGGCGTCGGCCACTTCCGCCAGCGTCATCGTGCGCCGCTTCGCGCTGAACGCGCGCAACACGTTCAGCCCTTTCTCCAGCGACTGGTTGAACAGCAGGTCGTTTGACTGATCGGGCGACGTTTCCATGGGCAAGGGGCCGAATCGATTCGATAACGCATCATAGCGTATCGCATATCGATACTCAAAAATCTTTTCTCGATATTTTTGATTCGTTTTAAGATCGAGTCATCGTCGCAGTGTCGATCCGCGACCAGTCGGCGCACCGAAGTATTCGAGAAGGAGGCACCATGGTTTCGTTCATCAAGCGGTTCGGCGCACTGGCCGCCGGTTTCGCCACCTGCATCGCGCTCGGCGCGGCATCGCCCGGCGCCGCCGCGGCCGAGCCGACGCTGAAGGTCGGCGCGACGGCCACTGGCGTGCCGTTCACGTTTCTCGACGTCAAGAGCAATTCGATCCAGGGGATGATGGTCGATGCGATCACCGCGGCCGGGCAGTCGGCCGGCTTTCGCGTCGACGTGCAGCAGACCGTGTTCTCGGCGCTGATCCCGTCGCTCACCACGCAGAAGATCGACATCATCTCGGCCGCGATGCTGAAGACGCCGGCGCGCCAGCAGGTCGTCGACTTTTCCGACACGGTCTATTCGTTCGGCGAAGGCCTGATCGTGAAGGCGGACGACCCGGGCCGCTACACGTCGATGGACGATTTCAAGGGGCAGGTGGTCGGCGCGCAGGTCGGTACGGCGTTCGTCGACGCGCTCAACAAGAAGGGCATCTTCAAGGAAGTCCGGACCTACGATTCGATCGCGGACATCATGCGCGACGTCGCGCTCGGGCGCATCAAGGCCGGCTTCGCCGACCAGCCGATCGTCGCGTACCAGATCGAACACGGCGTCAACCGTCAGGTGCGGCTCGTGCCCGAATACCAGAGCGTCGTGAAGGGGCAGGTCTGCTTCATCGTGCGCAAGGGCGACACGGCAACGCTCGAGCAGCTCAACGGCGCGATCCGCAAGATGAAGAGCGACGGCACGCTGCAGCAGATCCTGCAGAAGTGGCACATGAGCTGAGCGCCCGTCCGGGAGGCCCGGACGATATCGCCCGCGTGTCGCGGGCACCCACTGCGGCGCGTCGCCAGGCCGTCGCATAGGAGACCTCATGTTTTTTCAGAACGCGATCGATTTCCTGCCGATCCTGCTGAAGGGCGCGGTGGTCACGATCGAGATCACGGCATGCGCGTTCGTGCTCAGCTCGGTGCTCGGGCTGATCCTCGCATTGCTGAAGGTGTCGCGCAACCGTGTCGTGGCGACGGCCGGCAGCACGGTCGTCAACGTGATCCGCGGGCTGCCGATCATCGTGCAGCTGTTCTACATGTATTTCGTGCTGCCCGATCTCGGCATCCAGCTGTCGGCGTTCCAGGCCGGCGTGCTCGGCCTCGGCATCGCGTACTCCGCCTACCAGGCGGAAAACTTCCGCGCCGGCATCGAGGCGATCGACCGCGGCCAGATCGAGGCCGCGCACGCGATCGGCATGCGCGGCCCGATGATCATGCGGCGCGTGGTGCTGCCGCAGGCGTTCCGCATCGCGCTGCCGCCGTACGGCAACACGCTCGTGATGCTGCTGAAGGATTCATCGGTCGCATCGACGATCACGGTCGCGGAGATCACGCGCGCCGGGCAGCTGATCGCGTCGTCGACGTTCCAGAACATGAGCGTCTATACGCTCGTCGCGTTGCTGTACCTCGCGCTGGGCCTGCCGCTGATGTTCGGCGTGAACCGGCTCGGCAAGCGGCTCTCGCTGAGGAGAAGCACATGATCCGGATCGATGCGATACACAAGCGTTTCCAGCAGCACGCCGTGCTGAAGGGCGTGAGCCTCGACGTGCAGCAGGGTGAGGTCGTGTGCCTGATCGGGCCGTCTGGCTCGGGCAAGTCGACCGTGCTGCGCTGTATCAACGGCTTCGAGACTTACGACGAAGGGTCGATCACGATCGACGGCGTGAAGGTCGATGCGCATTCGAAACGCATTCACGAGCTGCGGATGCGGGTCGGCATGGTCTTCCAGCGCTTCAACCTGTTCGCGCACCGCACGGCGCTCGAGAACGTGCTGGAGGGGCCCGTCCACGTGCGGCGCAGGCCGGCCGCGCAAGCGCGCGAGCAGGCCCGCGCGCTGCTCGACAAGGTCGGGCTCGCGCACCGGATGAACGCATACCCGTCCGAACTGTCGGGCGGGCAGCAGCAGCGCGTCGCGATCGCACGCGCGCTCGCGATGGAGCCGCAGGCGATCCTGTTCGACGAACCGACCTCGGCGCTCGACCCCGAACTCGTCGGCGAGGTGCTCGGCGTGATGCGCGGGCTCGCGCGCGACGGCATGACCATGGTGGTCGTCACGCACGAAATGGCGTTCGCCCGCGAGGTGGCCGATCGCGTGTGCTTCCTGCACGACGGCACCATCTGCGAAAGCGGCGCCGCGCGCGACGTGCTCACGCAGCCAAAGCATCCCCGCACGCAGGAATTCCTGCGTCGCCTGCTGGCGTCGGACGACGCCGCCAACCCGGATCGAACATGAGTGCAAGGAACGCGGCACCCGGATGGCCCGACACGCAGTGGCCCGATTCGCTGTGGGCGGCGACCGCCGCACCGGCGCCCGATACCCACGCGCTCGATGCGTCCGCGTCGTGCGACGTCGCGATCGTCGGCGCCGGCTTCACCGGCCTGTCGACCGCGCTCCATCTGGCCGAACGCGGCGTGAACGTGCGTGTGATCGACGGCGCGCAGCCGGGCTGGGGGGCGTCGGGCCGCAACGGCGGGCAGGTGATTCCGGGCCTGAAATACGATCCCGACGAACTGATCCGCCGGTTCGGCGACGAGGCCGGCGAGCAGCTTGCCGGCGTGGTCGGCGGGGCGGCCGACACGGTGTTCGACCTGATCGCGCGGCACGCGATCGATTGCGACGCGCGTCGCCACGGCTGGATCCAGCCGGCGCCGACCGCCGCGATGCTCGAGACGGTCGCGCGGCGCGCGCAGCAATGGGCCGCGCGGGGCGCGCCGGTCGAATTGCTCGGTCGCGACGACGTCGCGCGCCGGCTCGGCACCGGCGCCTACGCGGGCGGCTGGATCGATCGCCGCGCGGGCAGCGTGCAGCCGCTCAGCTATACGCGCGGCCTCGTGCGCGCCGCACAGGCGAGCGGGGCGGTCGTGCACGGGCTGACGCGCGCCGTCGGGCTGACGCGTGCCGGCGGTCGCTGGCAGGTCGCGACCGCCGGCGGCGCGACGGTATCGGCCGACCGCGTCGTGCTCGCGACCAATGGCTATACCGACGGACTGTGGCCCGGCTTGCGCCAGTCGGTGATCGCCGCGAACAGCTTCATCGTCGCGACGCAACCGCTCGCGCCGGAACTCGGCCGCGACATTCTCGCCGGCGGCGAAGTCGCATCGGATGCGCGGCGCCTGCTGCTGTACTTCCGGCGCGATGCGGCGGGACGCCTGCTGATGGGCGGTCGCGGCCCGTTCGCGGAACCGCGTGCGGCGAGCGACTGGCGCCATCTCGAGCGTGCGGCGACGCTGCTGTATCCGCAACTCAAGGGCGTCCGGTTCGAATACCGCTGGGCCGGACGCGTCGCGATCACCGCGGATTTCATGCCGCACGTGCACGAGCCGGCGCCGGGCGTGACGATCGCGCTCGGCTACAACGGGCGCGGCATCGCGATGGCGACGACGCTCGGCAAGCATCTGGCCGCGCACCTGTCGGGCGACGCGCAACTGCCGCTGCCGTTCCGCGTCACGCCGATCCGGCCGATTCCGTTTCACGGGCTGCAGCGCTTCTATATCGCGGCCGGCGTGGCCTGGTACCGGCTGCTCGACAGCCTGTCGTAACGCAGGCGGGAAGCAGGATCGCCAACCGTCGTCCGATCGGGCAGAATCGACACTCCCAGTTTCCGCCGACGGATGCCGCATGACCGATCCGAACGAATCGCCCGGCCGCCGCGCCTATGCGAGCTTCGCGCAACGCTACGCGGACATCGCGCCGACGAAGGCGCACAACGCGCTGTACGAACGGCCGGCGACGCTGGCGCTGCTCGGCGACGTCGACGGCCTGACGGTGCTCGACGCCGGGTGCGGCCCCGGCATCTGCAGCGAACACTTGGCGCACCGCGGCGCGACCGTGCATGCGTTCGACGTCACGCCGGAGATGGTCGCGCTCGCGCGAACGCGCTGCGACGGCCTCGCGGTCGACATCGTGGAAGGCGACCTGGAGGCGCCGCTCGCGTGGCTGCCGGATCATGCGGTCGACAAGGTGCTGTGCTCGCTCGCGCTCGACTACGTGCGCGATCTCGCGCCGACGCTGCGCGAATTCAGGCGCGTCGCGCGCCCCGGCGCGACGCTCGTGTTCTCGATGGCGCATCCGATGCGCGACTGGATGGACGAACGGACGCGCGGGGAAGGCACGTACTTCGACACGTCACGCTTCGGTTTCCACTGGTCGGGGTTCGGCGAGCCGAGGCCCTACGTCGAAGCCTGGCGGCGGCCGCTGGCCGACATCCTGAATGCGCTCGCCGACGGCGGCTGGCGGCTCGACCGGTTCGTCGAACCGAAGCCGCTGCCGGAGATGAGGGCGGCGTCGGAACGGCTCCACGCGGAACTGTCGCTGGCGCCGGCCTTCCTGTGCATCCGCGCGCGCCGCTGATGCGGCGCGACGCCCGAGCGGCGTTCAGTGCCGTGCCGGCTCGTCGTTCAGCGTGCCGAGAAACGCCTCGATGTCCTTGATGTCCTGCGCGGTCATCGCGGGCTTGTCGCCCGGCTTGCGGTCGAACGGCGCGTCGGTCACGTCGACGTTCGCGCGATATTTCGGCGGGAGGTCGTCGTACTCGTCGACCTTGCCGTCCGCGCCGCGCGAATAGAACTTCTGCGGCGAGATGCTGCGCTCGTTGTAGAACGCCATCACCTGGTCGAGCGTATGGAACACGCCGTTGTGGAAGAACACGCGGCGCGTCGCCGAGTTGCGCAGCGTCGGCGTCAGGAACATCCCGCAATACTGCGTCTGGTCCTTCAGGTCGTCGCGGAACGGTCCGCACACGCCGAGATCGTGGAACGCCGGGTTGCGGTTCTGCGCAAGCGCCTGGTTGCGCGGCGCACCGAGCGCCTCGTACTGGTAATCGGTGAACATCGGCGGCAACCCGTCCTTGCCGGGTTTCGACAGATGGCAGCCCGCGCAATTCGCCTTGTCCGGATCGTTGAACAGGCGCAGGCCGCGCAGCTCGGCCTGCGTGAGGCGCGCGCGGCCTTCGAGCCAGCGGTCGTACTTGCTGTTGTACGGATGGAACGACGGATCCTCGACCTGGTAGCGCGCGATCGCGAACATCGCCTCCGACACCGCGAGCTGCGGGCTGTCGAACACGCGCGCGCCGAACAGTTGCACCAGCTGCGCGCGGTGCGACGACTGCGCGAGCTTGCGCGCCACGTCGTCGATGCTCGCGTTCGCCATCTCGACCGGATTCAGCAGCGGGCCGAACGCCTGCTGCTGCAGCGTGTCGGCGCGGCCGTCCCAGAACATCCCGCCTTGCGGCACGAGCTGCGGCGCGGCCGACGTGCCGGCCACCTTCTGCGCCTTGACGACGCCGGCCGCCGACGCGGCCTGCTGCGCGACGCTCGGCGCGGCGTCGTTTTCGCCGGCATCCGGGCCGATGCTGAAGTTCGGCTGGCGGTACAGGTACATCAGCGACGGCGGCGGGCGATAGCCCTGCTGCGTCATCGCGAGGCCGCCCGGCTGCACGTCGAGCGCATTCGGCGGCCCGTACGCGTGGTCGGGGCTGTGGCACGACGCGCACGACTGCTTGCCCGACGCGGACAGCGACGGATCGTGGAACAGCGCGCGCCCGAGCTGCGCGACCGCCGACAGCGGCTGCGCGGCGGGCCGCTGCAGCACGACCGGATGCGGGTTCGCGCCGGTCCAGTCGGCGACGACGGTGCCGATGGCCGCCGGCACCCGCGCGGGAAACGCGATCGCGAACGCGCCGTAGCCGAGCACGGCCGCGCCGAACACGAACGCCGCGCGGCGCGGCAGGCGGGAAGGGGCGCGCGGCGCGGGGGTGCCGGAGGCGTCGGAAGAGGGGAACGCGGGTCGGGCTGTCATGCTGTCGATCGGAACTCGGGCGCCGCTCGACGCGGCGCGTTAAATGGAAACGGCCGGCGCGCGAGGCGCCGGCCATGCGGTCGGGCAGGCGACGCTCAGATCGCCGGTGCGGCGCTCAGTGCGGTGCCGAGCGTCGGGTCAAGGTACAGCGGCGTCGTGTTCGGCTTCGACGTGAAGTCGAACAGGTTGCGCAGGTCGCCCGCGGTCGCATCGAACGAACCGCCGCCGATGCGCTGCCCGCCGAGCCAGTTGTCCTCGATGAAGCGTACGACGGACGCCTGGTCGAGCATCGTGTGGTCGACGTAGTTCTGCTTCGCATACGGCGAGATCACGACCAGCGGAATGCGCACGCCCGGGCCGCAGCGGCCGTTCACGGTCGCGCCGTTCACGCCGGTGGTGCCGCCCGTGCCGCACTTGCCGGCGCCGTTGACCTGGTCGACCGGGTCCGACGATGCGTGCGTCGGCGCCGTGTACACGTGGTCGTACCAGCCGTCCGAGTCGTCGTACGTGACGATCACGGCCGTGTTCTGCCAGTCCGGCTGCTGCTGCAGGAAGTTGACGACCTTGGTCACGAACGCCTGCTCGTCGAGCGGATCCGAATAGCCCGCATGCCCGTCCTGCGCGGCCGGCGCCTTCAGGTAGCTGACCGACGGGAAGTTGCCGGCCTTCACGGCGGCGAAGAAGTCGTCCGTGTCGTACTGGTGGTTCGCCGGCTCGGCGGTCTTGCCGTCGGCCTGGAAGCTCGAACCGATCGCCGCGACCGAGCTCGGGCGCGTGTGCTGCGGGTTCGCGGTCGACGCGTAGTACTGGAACCAGTTGTGGTGCGGGATGTAGTCGGCCGTCGCGGCGTTCACGGCGGTGGCGACCGTGCTGCGCGCGCAGCCCGTCGTACCGTTGCCGTTCGTCGTCGACAGGTTGAAGCCGCCCATGAAGCCGCCCCACGTGATCTTCGCGCCGTTCAGCAGGTCGCCGATGTTCTTGCCCGTCATCATCGCCTGGTCGGTCGTGCTCGAGCACACGTCGAAGCCCGGGTCGACGTCGTTGATCATCGTGAAGCCGCCCTGGCCGTCATTGATGTAGTACGAGCTGGCCGCGAGCGTCGACGGCTGCTTCGACGTCTTGACGATCTGCATCCCGTTGGTCTGGCCGGATACCACGTTCAGCGCGCCGGGCGTCGACGGGCCGTAGACCGTCGTGAACGTGTTGTCGCTCATCGCGAAGCGCTGCGCGTAGTTCCACAGCGCGGTCACGGTGTTGCCGTCGAAGTAGCCCATCACCTGGCCCTTCGTGCCGAACGCGCCGGCGCCGCCGGACGAGCCCTTGCCGGTGTACTTCGGGAACAGGTCGGCGAGGCCGTTGTCCTCGGCCTGCTGCTCGGCCGTGTACGCGTGGTTCTGGTCGGCGGTCGCGGCCTGCGTGCGGTCGAGGCGGAACGGGTTCGCCGCGTCGGTGCCGTTGGCCGTGTTCGTGAAGTTCGGGTTCGCGGTCAGCAGCGTGCCCGTCAGCCCGTTCGACGTCGGCGTGCCCGCTTTCGCGGTGAACGCCGGTTCGCCCGACGGGTTCGTCGCGTTCGGATAGGTGCCGAAGTAGTGGTCGAACGAGATGTTCTCGCCGTAGATCACGACCACGTGCTTGATCGGCGTGGCGGTCTGCAGCGCATCCTGCGACGACACGGCGGGCGTCGACGTGGGATCGTCGCTGCCGCCGCAGGCGAACAGCGCCAGCGCCGCGGCTGCGCAGGCGGTGACGAGCAAGGCTTGACGGAACATCGGGAAACTCCAGGTAAGGTCTTCGAGGGTGGGGCGCGGCTCCGTCGCCGCGGCGTGTCGGTCGGCGCGGAGCGCGTGAGAGAGCACGCGCATTGAAACAGCAGCATATGAAGATATGGGGACGGAGTGGTTTCGTGACGGTTGCACCGCGGTATCGATTCCATTACGCCGGCACGAGGCGCGAAAGAGAACGGAAAGGGGCAGACCGCGTGCGGCCGCCGCGGCAGGTGCCGCGGCGCGGCGGGCCGCGGCCGCCGATGCCGCGCCGGGCGGGGCGGCGCACGGCCGGCGGGCGCGTTCGCGCCGCCGCGCACGCCGACGTTTTTGACAATCCGGTGACGGATTCATACGATGAACGCCCTGCGGCGACGATCGACGTCGGCGCGCGTCTGCGAGTATTCATCGTGCCGATTCCCGTCCTGTTTGCCGTGCTGTGCGCCGCGTTCCTCCATGCGGCGTGGAACGCGCTGGTCCGCGGCAGCGGCGACCGGCTGCGTTCGGCCACCGTGCTGCAGATCGCGATCGGGCTGTTCGCGCTGCTGTTCCTGCCGGCCGCCGCGCCCATTTCAGCGTCGAGCTGGTTGTGCGTCGTCGCGTCGGCGGTGCTGCACGTCGTCTACACGTTGCTGCTCGTGCGCGCGTACGAGCATGGCGACCTGACCGTCGCGTATCCGGTCGCGCGCGGCACCGCGCCGCTGCTCGTCACGCTCGGCGCGGCGGCGTTCGCGGGCGAGCGGCTGAACGTCGGCGCGCAAGGCGGGCTCGTGCTGATCTGCGCGGGCATCCTGGCGATCGGGCTGGATCGCGGGCGCGGCGCAACGCATCCGATCGCGAGGGTGCTGCCGACCGCGTTCGCGACCGGCGTGTCGATCGCGGCGTACAGCGTGGTCGACGGGATCGGCGTGCGCGAGAGCGGCAACACGGTCGGCTATACCGCGTGGATGTTCGTGCTGACGGGCGCGATGATGGCCGCGTACTACCGGCTGCGCGCGGGGCCGTTGCGGCTGACGCAGGCGGTCGGCGAAACGGCGAAGGCCGCATGCGGCGGGGTGTTCGCCGCGCTTGCGTACGGCATCGTCATCTGGGCGATGGACCGGGCGCCGATGGGGCCGGTGTCGGCGCTGCGCGAGACGAGCGTGGTGTTCGCGGCGCTGATCGCGCGCGTGTATCTCGGCGAGCGGCTGACGCCGCGCCGGGCGGCAGGGTGCGTGGTGATTGCTTGCGGGGCGTTGTTGATCAGTGCGTTCGAGGCAGTGCGGTGAGCATTGACGACAGTCGCAAGTTTAGGCGGTTGCAGACGAAATCGTCACACGCACCGATGTAACGGGCTGTCGCTTGACGGGGCGAGGCGGCGCACAAACTGCGTTGCGCCGCTCCGGTGATCCGGCCTAGCTGAAGAGACCTAGCGCAGGCGCCGCGTAGCTCGCGAGATGAAAAACGACGACGAATAGCGTAGCCATAACGAACACGTTTCCCCATCTACGCGACGACCAGCGCCGATAAGCGAACGCATTGATGACGGCAAAGAGGACCGAGGGCCACAACGTGAGTGCGAGCAGACCGACCACGAATACCGCCTGAGGAGCGCAGTGCTCCATGTCGTTGCAGCCGGTCGAATGTGACGGTGTAGTGGGCCAATGAATTCGGCTGAACGTGTAAAGGGATGCCCAGGTAACGAGCAAGCCCCATATGAATCCGCCGAGGGTGACGGCCAGCCGTTTCATTCAACTTCCCAGAAAAGGATTTCGTTCGAATTGGCGAGGTCCGAGTACCAGTTTCCGCGTCGGCCCCGAAGATAATCGAGCGGGTTAATCATGGACGGCACGCCAATGCGAAATCGCCAGAACGACGCAGCCGAGGGTGTGAGCGTGTCCTTGTTCCACAGATCGATATGTCCGCCGCTGAATGCGTCAGCCGAATCACCGTCCTGCCGCCAATAACCGAAGAAATAGACGATACCGGTTCGGCCTTTTACCTTGTCCTGCCAATCCTGTCCGGTGATATTTTCCGGCTTGCCCAAGCCAAGGAATGGGCGAAGCTTCGACCATTCGGCTAGTTCGTAGGCGCGGGTCGCAGTTGCCTTCCCATCCAGGATGAGGCGTCCGAGCGTTCGTTTTCCTGGCATGGGCTTCAATACTTTCTGAGAAAACGACTTCATGCCGCGATTGCGTGGAAAGTTACGCTCATCCGGATCGCGCATTGATTTTTATACTCGCCGGTCGGGTCATCATATGGATCCTTCTTCGGATATGCGTTCCAAAGCTCCCGAAATGTCAGTGTTTTGAGCTGTACCGTTTTTTGAGAATGCGGCGTGTCATTGGTGCGGACTTTCGTGGACGGGTTCGGCATCGGCTACGCCCCATATGTGGCGGCGATGACGAATCCGACGGAAGCGGTCGGATCGCTGGCTGTTGCTACGGCGGGTTGCATAGTCGATTCCTGATGCATTAAGGAATCGAAGACGATCGCTGATTAGAAACAAGTCGCCTATTAGACTTGTACGACTTTTCGTGGAATTTGCTACCGATTGATGGGCGTCCCATTAATCGGTGCCCTCGCACGATGCCGCAGTCGAACACGTTTTCCGGGCAATATCGATCACGACAGACATGCTGCGACAGCTACGCTGCGCAGGAAAGCGCAGCCTGTGGCCCTGCGAGCTGCTCAACGCCTGCCTGACGCAGCCGGAACCATGATGATGCCTGCGGCACCGGCGACCTTCGCGTGAACACCTCGCCCGCGCGGGTGTTACGCTTCCACCGGCATCGCGCTCGTACACTTGATTTCGTCGAGGCACACGCTCGAATGCACGCCGCTCACGCCGGGGATGCGCATCAGCGTCTCGAGCAGGAATCGCGACAGCCCCTTCAGATCGTGCGCGACGACTTTCAGCACGTAGTCGATGTCGCCCGTCACCGAGAAACATTCCTGGATCTGCGCGAGATCCGACACGAGTTTCTGGAACTTCGACAAATCGCGGATATGCCCGCGCTCCATCGTCACATGCACGAACGCGGTGACGCCGAAGCCGAGCGTGTCGGCGCAGAGCCGGGTTTCGTAACGGCGGATCGCGCCGATTTCCTCCAGCCGGCGATGGCGCCGCAACGTCTGCGCGGGCGACAGTCCCACGGCCTTCGCCAGATCGAGGTTCGACGCGCGGCCGTTCTCCTGCAGCACCGACAGCAAGTGGCGATCGATGCGATCGAGAACCGGGTCAGGCATTTTTGTTTCCTCATTCGTCTCCTGGATGCAATCTTATCTCATAATGTAGGGTTTGCATGAGCGGGTTACGCAACCCGATTTCGCGGTCGCGACGCTAAACTGACCCCGGATTTTCGTATGCGGCCGCGGCAGCGCGGCGTGGGCGGAGGAGTCGGCGGCCAGTGTGGCCGGCACGCCGACGCAAATCGGTTGCCGCCTCACGCGAAGATTGCAGTCCCCAACCCGGCGCCCCCACGAACGGTCGCCGGCACAGTAAAACAGCGCCCGGCACACCGAGGCGCGCCGCACCGCGTCAGGCGGAGGCGGACAGAGTGGAGAAGACATGGTTTCTGGTAACGAGAGCGACGGCCTGAAGCGCGGGCTGAAGAACCGGCACATCCAGCTGATTGCGCTCGGCGGCGCGCTCGGCACGGGGCTGTTCCTCGGCATCGCGCAGACGATCAAGATGGCCGGCCCGTCCGTGCTGCTCGGCTATGCGGTGGCCGGCATCGTCGCGTTCTTCATCATGCGCCAGCTCGGCGAGATGGTCGTCGACGAGCCCGTCGCCGGCTCGTTCAGCTTTTTCGCGAACAAGTACGTCGGCCACTTCACCGGCTTCCTGTCGGGCTGGAACTACTGGGTGCTGTACATCCTCGTCAGCATGGCCGAGTTGTCCGCCGTCGGGATCTACGTGCAGTACTGGTGGCCCGGCGTGCCGACCTGGGTGTCGGCGCTGGTGTTCTTCGTCGCGATCAACCTGCTCAACCTGGCGAGCGTGAAGTCGTACGGCGAGACGGAATTCTGGTTCTCGATCATCAAGGTCGCCGCGATCGTCGGCATGATCGGCTTCGGCGGCTGGCTGCTCGCGAGCGGCCACGCGGGGCCGGAGGCGAGCGTGCGGAACCTGTGGCAGCACGGCGGCTTCTTCCCGAACGGCGTGTCGGGGCTCGTGATGTCGATGGCCGCGATCATGTTCTCGTTCGGCGGGCTGGAGCTGATCGGCATCACCGCGGCCGAGGCCGACGATCCGAAGCACAGCATTCCTCGCGCGACCAACCAGGTGATCTACCGGATCCTGATTTTCTACATCGGCGCGCTCGCGGTGCTGCTGTCGCTGTATCCGTGGGAAAAGGTCGTCACCGGCGGCAGCCCGTTCGTGCTGATCTTCCACGCGCTGAGCAGCAACGTGGTCGCCAACGTGCTGAACGTGGTCGTGCTGACGGCCGCGCTGTCGGTCTACAACAGCGGGGTGTACAGCAACAGCCGGATGCTGTTCGGCCTCGCGCAGCAGGGCAACGCGCCGAAGGTGCTGTGCTCGGTGAACAAGCGCGGCATTCCGCTCGCCGCGCTCGGCGCGTCGGCGCTCGCGACCGGCGTGTGCGTGCTGGTCAACTACTTCATGCCGGGCAAGGCGTTCGAGGTGCTGATGGGCCTCGTCGTGTCGGCGCTGATCATCAACTGGGCGATGATCAGCCTGATCCACCTGAAGTTCCGCCAGGCCAAGCGCGCGGCCGGGGAGAAGACTTCCTTCCGCAGTCTGGGCTATCCTTTCACGAATTACCTGTGCCTGGCATTCATGGCCGGCATTCTCGTCGTGATGTACCTGACGCCGGATCTCCGCCTGTCGGTGTACCTGATCCCGGTATGGCTCGCGGTGCTCGCGATCGGGTATCGCTTCCGTCAGAAGAATGCAGGCTTTGCGATGCACGACGGCGCCTCCGCACGCTGACGCAGGCCACGACCGATCATTCTTCCAAACGAGACCGACATAGCCATGTTCGAACACATCGACGCGTACCCGGGCGACCCGATCCTGACGCTCAACGAGAACTTCCAGAAAGATCCGCGCGACCAGAAGGTCAACCTGAGCATCGGGATCTATTTCGACGCCGAAGGCCGGATTCCGGTGATGGGCGCCGTGCGCGAAGCCGAAACCGCGCTGCAGCGCGACAGCGGCCCGAAGCCGTACCTGCCGATGGTCGGCCTGGCCGCGTACCGCGACGCCGTGCAATCGCTCGTGTTCGGCGCCGATCACCCGGCCCGCGCGGCCGGCCGCATCGCGACGCTGCAGACGCTCGGCGGCTCGGGCGCACTGAAGGTCGGCGCCGATTTCCTGAAGCGCTATTTCCCGGATGCGCAGGTGTGGCTCAGCGATCCGAGCTGGGAAAACCACCGCTTCATCTTCGAGCGCGCCGGCTTCACGGTGAATACCTACCCGTACTACGACGAGGCGACGGGCGGCCTGAAGTTCGACGCGATGCTCGCGGCGATCGACGCGCTGCCGGCGCGCAGCATCGTGCTGCTGCATGCGTGCTGCCATAACCCGACCGGCGTCGACCTCGACGAAGGCCAGTGGGAGAAACTGATCGACGTGATCGAGGCGCGCGGGCTGCTGCCGTTCGTCGACATGGCGTACCAGGGCTTCGGCGCGGGTCTCGACGCGGACGCGTTCGCGGTGCGCGAACTGGCTCGCCGCGGCGTGCCGACGCTCGTCGCGAACTCGTTCTCGAAGAACTTCTCGCTGTACGGCGAGCGCGTGGGCGGGCTGAGCGTCGTCTGCGAAGACGCAGCCGCGGCCGAGCGCGTGCTCGGCCAGCTGGCCGGCGCCGTGCGCTCGAACTACAGCAACCCGCAAACCTACGGTGCGAAGGTCGTCGCGGCCGTGCTGGGCACGCCGGCACTGCGCAAGCAATGGGAAGAGGAGCTGTCGGCCATGTGCCGCCGCATCGCGCGGATGCGCCAGTCGATCCACGACGGCCTGCGCGACCACGTCGGCGGCGAGGCGCTCACGCGCTACGTGAAGCAGCGCGGGATGTTCACATACACGGGCCTGACCGAATCGCAGGTCGACGCGCTGCGCGAAGTGCACGGCGTGTACATCCTGCGTTCGGGCCGGATGTGCGTGGCGGGCCTGAACGACTCGAACGTCGGCATCGTCGCGGACGCGATCGGCAAGGTGCTGAAGAGCGGCGTCTGAGCGCGGCGCGCTCCGGCGCGCACCGAACGACGCAGGATGAGCCGGCTGTCCCCCGTCGCGGGGGGCAGCCGGTTTTTTCTTGCGCGGCGGCAACGTGCGCCGGAAGACAGACGCGACGGCGCGTGCGGCGGTACGATGCGGCATCGGACGCAACACGAAAAGGGAGCGACATGGGCATCCGGATCATCCGGCTCGGCACGCCGCGCGCGGCCGGCGAGGGGCTGCGGATCGGCACGGTGCGGCGGCCGCCGCGCGGCGTACCTAAGGCGGAATTCGCGTCGCGCGACTACTATGATGTATGGCTGCCGACGCTGTCGCCGAGTGCCGAACTCGTTGCCCAGGCACAGGCCGCCGAAACCGACGCCGAATGGAATGCATTCAAGCGCCACTTTCGCGCGGAGATGGCGCAGGGCGACCCGGCGAAGGTGCTGGACCTGCTGGCGGCGCTGTCGGCCACCACGGCGTTCTCGATCGGCTGCTACTGCGAAGACGAGCGCCATTGCCACCGCAGCGTGCTGCGCGAGCTGCTCGCGCAGCGCGGCGCGGCGATCGAGCCCGACGCGGGCTGAAGCCGCGTCGCGCGGCTGCACCGGGATCGTGCGGTGCAGCGGACCGCTTGACGTGGGTCAAGCGCGCGGCCGCGCGCGCCACTATGCTCTCGTCATGGAGCCATCACGACGATGACAGGCCGACCGATGCACATCACTTTTCCGCCCGAGCCGCCCGAATATTGCGCGCGCGACCTGGTCGTCGCGTTTTCGGCGCTGGTCGACGGACGTTGCGTACAGTGCGCGGTCACGGCCGAGGCGCTGGAAGACCATTTCGGCGCGCGGTCGCTGCTCGAAAGCGACCTGCTGACCGCATTCGACGGGCACCGCCCGGCGATCGAGGCGATGGCGCGACGGATGCTCGAGGAAATCGGCGGCCGGCCGGTGCTGCTGCACAGCGGCCACTTCCGGCTCGAAGGCTGATACCGCAGGAGGGCGCATGACACTGCAGGGCAACATTCACGAACGCGACTGGTCGGTCGAAGTCGAGACGCGACCGTGCGAATCGGGCGAGTTCCGCTGCCGCGTGTCCGTCGAGCACGGCGCCGGTGCCGCGCGGTTTCATCATACGTTCGAGCACAGTCACGCGTATCCGACCGAGCGCGAGGCCATGATCGAAGGGCTGCGCGCCGGCATGACCTGGATCGAGATGAAGACGTCGCAGGTCTTCAACGTATGAACGGACCCGCGCCAGGACGGCGCGGGAGGATTGTCGGCCGGGCCGCGATCGCAGAATCGCGCCACGCCACGGGAAACGCGTGCCGCCGCATCGTGTGCGGGCGGGCGCATGCAAGGCGGTCGACGAGCGGGCGGCCCCGTCGGGAGAGTAGGAGATGGGCGTGGGCATGCAGATCGCCTGCCGGGGATTCACCGGGTCCGCCGCGGTGGAAGCCGAGGCCGGCGCGCAGCTGGTGCGGCTCGAGCGGTTCCGCGCGCTGATCGGCGGCTGCCACCTCGCGATCGAATCGCGCGTGGCGACCGATGGCGTGCGGCTGTACGACGTGCGGCTCGACCTGGTGATGCACGACGCGGCGCTCAGGCCGCTGCCGCCATGCGCGGGAAACGACCTCGACGACGCGCTGCGCCGCGCATTCGCCCAGGCCGAGCAGGCGCTGATCGCGTGGCAGGCGAGCGGCGCAAGGGCGGCGCTGCGCCGATGATCCGGCGTCGCGCGTCAGACCTGCGCGAGCGCGTGCGCGTCGAGGATGCGCACGCGCTTGCCGCGCGTTTCGACCAGCGCGTCGCGATGGAACCGCGAGAACATCCGGCTGACGGTTTCGAGCTTCATCCCGAGATAGCAGCCGATTTCCTCGCGCGTCATCCGCAGGTTGAATTCGGTCGCCGAATAACCGCGCGCTTCGAAACGGGACGACAGGTTCAGCAGGAAATGCGCGACGCGCTGTTCGGCCGACATCGTGCCGAGCAGCAGCATCTGGCTCGATTCGCGAACGATCTCGCTGCTCAGCATCTGGTAGAGGAAGTGCTGCATCGGCTTGATCTCGCGGCAGGCGGCTTCGAGCGCGCCGAACGGAATGATGCACACGACGCTGTCCTCCAGCGCGATCGCGTCGCAGCAATGCTGGCCGCTGCCGATGCCGTCCATCCCGAGCGTTTCGCCGGCGATCTGGAAGCCCGTCACGTGCTCGCGGCCGTCGCGATGCATCATCACCGTCTTGAACGAACCCGCGCGCACCGCATAGATGCTCTGGAACGGATCGTCGATGCGGAACAGCGCGTCACCCTGGCGAACGTGCCGGGTCGTGCAGATGATCGAGTCGAGGCGGCCGTACTCGGCGGCCGTCAGGTGCGGCAGGCACATCGAGCGCATCGCGCAGGCCGAGCAGCGTGCGGCCGGATGTTTGGCGGCGTCGGCGCGCGCGGCCGCGCGCAGCGGAATCGTTGGCCGGGGTACGACGGAGACGTCGGCGGCGCAGGCGGTGGCTGTGGACATAAGTCACTCCGGCTCGTCAGGGGTGGTGCACACGAGCGTGCACCAGGGATTCGATGACACGGCATGCGGCGTCGAATTCGACGGTCTTGTCGAAGAAGTAGTCGGCTCCCGCCGTCGCGCATGCCTCTCTGAATGCCGGCGCCGAATGATTCGTCAGCACGATCGTGACGATGCGCGGTGCGACCTTCGACAGCATCCCGATGAGGGCGAGGCCGCTGCCGTCCGCGAGCCGCACGTCGACGATCACGACATCCGCCCGGCAACTGCGGATGTGCGTCCACGCGTCCTGGCCGTCTTCCGCTTCGCCCACGACGGCGACGCCGCGGATCGCGCCGACGAGCAGCGCGATCCGCTGACGGACGGCGACGGCGTGATCGACGAGAAACACCCTGAGCGCGGCGGGTGACAGGCTGGCATTCATGCCGGCAGTATCGTGTTGCGCCGCCGAAATTGAAATCGGCCGAATTGGAAGTTCGTGTAGGCCGCTTCGACGCGTTGTAGGGCGTTTCCTACAACGCGTCCGGGAAACCGCCGGCGCGGCTCCGATGTTGCCGCGATATGCCGGTACGCGGTCAGCCGGCGCCGCGTGCCTCGAGCGCATCGCGCGCCGTGCGGCACGCGGCGAGATCCCATGCAGCGCAGCCGACGCTCTTGAACAGCATCGGCCCGCCGCGCGCGAACGTGCCGTTCAGCACGTCGGCGAGCGACGCGACGTGCTGCCAGTCGACCTGCGCGACGATCAGGTCGCCGGCCTCGTGGCGCGCGCCGGCCGGATCGTCGACGACGAGCCGGCTGCCGTGCACGGTGTTCGCGCCGATCTCGGCGGCATCCGCGGTGAACGCGCCGACGCCGACCACGAGCCGGCCCTCGCGCGCGGCTTCCCGGTAGACGGGCGTGCGGCTCGTCGTCAGCGTGACGACGACGTCGATCGCGTCGGGAATCGCTTCGCCGTCGAGCGGTGCGAGCCGCGGCGCCTGCGCGCGATGCGCCGCGCAGAACGCGGCCGCGCTGTCGGCGCGCGTGCCGCGCACGTGGAGGCGCGCTTCCGGGAAGATCGCCGCGAGCGCTTCCGCGTGATTGGCCGCCTGCTTGCCGGTGCCGATCAGCAGGACGTCGCGCGGCGCGGCGCCATGCAGCGCCTCGATGCCGAGCGCGGTGACGGCCGCCGTGCGGCGGCCGGTGACCGTCGGGCCGTCGAGCGCGAAGCGCAGTTCGCCCGTGGTCGCGTCGTACGCGCTCACCTGGCCGAGGATCGTCGGCAGGCCGCGCGTGCCGTTACCGGGGCAGACGTTCACGAGCTTGTGGCTCGCGAGGTCGCGCGCGCTCGACGGCATCGACAGCATCACGCCGCCGGCCTGCAGCGGCACGACGAGGCGCTCGGGGCTGACGATCTCGCCCGCCGCATACTCGGCAACGGCTTGCCTGAGCGTGGCGAGCAGCGCCGGGTAGTCGAGCAATGCGGCCGTGTCGGCCGCATCGAAAACGGGAATCGGGGAAAGGGCGGTCATCGTGTACGTCGTATGCGTCGTGAGCGTGGACGGCGGGCGCATGCCGCGCCCGCCACGGGGCTGCCGGATACCGCGACACCAGGCAGCGTGGATCGAATCTATACCACTTTCTGGCGCACCCGCAACCCAGAAAATAAAGCGTCGAGCCGGTTTTGGTTCTAATATCTGTCCAGAAGGGTTGCCGTGGCGCGATACCGGCGCCGCTCCGGTATAGTGCGAACCCATTCCAGATCCACGCCCGCGACCGGGCAGGAGCCATACGATGATGTCCGCGCGTCCCGAATCAATCGAAGGCGGTTTCCGGCCGCTGCAGATCTACGAGCAGGTAGCCGAGAAGATCCGCGACGAAATCCGCGCCGGGCGCTACGCGGCCGAGTCGCGCCTGCCGTCCGAGCGCGAGCTCGCCGCGCTGTTCCAGGTCGGCCGGCCGGCCGTGCGCGAGGCGCTCGGCGCGCTGCAGAACGAAGGGCTGGTGTTCACGAAGCGCAATTCGGGCACCTATGTCGTCGCGGCGCCGCTCGACGTGCTCGCGCGGCGCGGCGACGCGCCGATGGCGTCCGAGGCCGACTTCAGCCCGACGTCGACACTCGACGTCCGGCTGATCCTGGAGCCCGCGATCGCACGTCTCGCGGCCGCCCATGGCCGCGCCGATCCCGGTGCCGAGCGTTATCTCGCGCAGATGGAAACCATCACCGACGTCGACGATCCGCACCAGCGCGCGCTCTGGAACGAGAGCGACCGGCTGTTCCACCGGCAGCTCGCGCTGATGACGGGCGACGCGCTGATGGTGAAGATCGCGGACGAAGTCGCGAAGACGATGGACCAGCCGCTGTGGAAACGGCTGAAGGACGACGGCATCTACGACGCGGGCCGGATCCGGCTCTACGTGTCCGAGCACCGGCTGATCTACGAGGCGATCGTGTCGGGCGATGCCGATGCGGCCGCGTTCTACGTCGAACAGCACATCCGCCGCGTGCGGCGCGACATCGCGCCGAAGTAGAACGAATCCGCGCGAATGCATTCTGGTCTTAAATATGACCAAAATTCCGAAATTATTTTGAAATTGCTTGCGGTGTGACCACGTGTGTCCTACATTGGTTTCACTCAAAACCAATCAGGAGACATCATGCGACACCTCGTTACCGCGCTCTCGGTGGCCGTTGCCGCCGGCGCGCTGACTTCCGCGCACGCGCAGGAAGTCGTGATGATCGGCCATTCGGCGCCGCTCACCGGGCCGCAGGCCGCGAACGGCAAGGACAACGAAAACGGCGCGCGGCTCGCCGTGGACGAACTCAACAAGGCCGGCATCAAGGTCGCCGGCAAGGCCGTCACGTTCAAACTGGTTTCCGAAGACGACCAGGCCGACCCGAAGGCCGGCGTGCAGGTCGCGCAGAACCTCGTCGACAAGGGCGTCGTCGCGGTGCTCGGACCGTACAACTCGGGCGTCGCGATCCCCGCGTCGCGCGTGTACTCGACTGCCGGCGTGCCGATCCTGCCGGTCGCGTCGAACCCGGCGCTGACGAAGCAGGGCTTCAAGAACATCTTCCGGATCGGCGCGAGCGACGAACAGCTCGGCGGCACGATGGCGACGTTCGCCGCGAAGACGCTGAACGCGAAGACGGCCGCCGTGATCGACGATCGCACCGCTTACGGGCAGGGCGTTGCCGAGCAGTTCATGAACGTCGCGAAGGCGAACGGGATCCGGATCGTCGACCAGGAGTACACGAACTCGTCGGCCACCGACTTCCTCGGCATCCTCACCAAGATCAAGGCCGGCAACCCCGACGTGATCTTCCTCGGCGGTTATGCGGCGCAGGGCGCGCCGATGGCCAAGCAGATGAAGCAGCGCGGGCTGCGCGCGAAGCTGCTCGGCGGCGACGGCATCTGCTCGGCGGACATGGGCAAGGTCGCGGGCGACGCGGCATCGATCGTCTACTGCGCGCAGGGCGGCGTCGCGCTCGAGAAGACGGCGGCCGGACGCGCGTTCCTGAAGAAGTACCACGACACCTATCACACCGATACGCAGGTCTATGGCGTCAACTACTACGACGGGATGAAGCTGCTCGCCGACGCGATGGTCAAGGCCGGTACGACCACCGACAAGGCGAAGCTGATCGCGCAGCTCGCGAAGTCGAACTATGCGGGCGTCGCGGGCACCTATTCGTTCGACGCGAACGGCGACCTGAAGGGCGCGCCGACGACCGTCTACGTGATCCGCAACGGCCTGCCGGAGCCGTACGCGAAGTAACCGGCGCCCACGCTTGCCACCGGACGGCGGCGCGGCCGCCGTCCTTCGTTTCAACGCATCCGATTCGACATGAAAATTTCCCGATCCCTTTCCACCGTCGAAGTCCATACGGGCGGCGAAGCGTTCCGCATCGTCACGAGCGGGCTGCCGCGCCTGCCCGGCGACACGATCGTCCAGCGCCGCGCGTGGCTCAAGGCGCACGCCGACGAGATCCGCCGCGCGCTGATGTTCGAGCCGCGCGGCCACGCCGACATGTACGGCGGCTACCTGACCGAGCCGGTCTCGCCGAATGCCGATTTCGGCGTGATCTTCGTGCACAACGAAGGCTACAGCGACCATTGCGGGCACGGCGTGATCGCCTTGTCGACCGCCGCCGTCGAGCTCGGCTGGGTGCAGCGCACGGTGCCGGAAACGCGGGTCGGCATCGACGCGCCGTGCGGCTTCATCGAGGCCTTCGTCCGGTGGGACGGCGAGCATGCGGGGCCCGTGCGCTTCGTCAACGTGCCGTCGTTCATCTGGCAGCGCGACGTGTCGGTCGAGACGCCGTCGTTCGGCACCGTGACCGGCGACATCGCGTACGGCGGCGCGTTCTATTTCTACGTCGACGGTGCGCCGTTCGACCTGCCGGTGCGCGAGTCGGCGGTCGAGAAACTGATCCGCTTCGGCGCGGAAGTGAAGGCCGCCGCGAACGCGAAGTACCCGGTCGTGCATCCGGAAATCCCGGAGATCAACCACATCTACGGCACGATCATCGCGAACGCGCCGCGCCATCCGGGCTCGACGCAGGCGAACTGCTGCGTGTTCGCGGATCGCGAGGTCGACCGTTCGCCCACGGGCTCCGGCACCGGCGGCCGTGTCGCGCAGCTGTACCAGCGCGGGTTGCTCGCGGCCGGCGACACGCTCGTCAACGAATCGATCGTCGGCACGGTCTTCAAGGGGCGCGTGCTGCGCGAAACGACGGTCGGCGACATCCCGGCCGTGATTCCGGAGGTGGAGGGCAGTGCGCACATCTGCGGGTTCGCGAACTGGATCGTCGACGAGCGCGATCCGCTGACTTACGGCTTCCTCGTGCGCTGAACGGCGGCGCCGATCAGCCGCCGTCGAGCCGTTTCCCGGTTGTCGTACCAGGTTTGGCGCGTCGTTCCCGTTGCGGGGCACGCGCCTTTTTTGCGTGCGCAACACGGGCGCAGCCGCGCGGCGCGCGCCCGCGCAACGCCGCCGCGGCCGTGGGGCCGCGCGAGTTTGGTACGATGCAGCCTTTTCAGCCGAGCTCCACCCGCGTGAATCGCCGAAACGTGTCGTCAGTGCGTGCCTTCTGTGCCAGATGGGTCGCGCGCGCCCAACCCGTCGCGGCTGCCGCCGTGGCGCGGGTCAAGCCTCTCGCCGCCACCGCGTGGCGCCATCTCCGTCACCCGACGCGCCGCGGCGTGCTCCTCACGGGCGCCGCCGTGCCGGCGCTGTTCGTGGCGTACGTGGTCGTGCTGATCCCGTTCACGCCGGGCATCGGCGACATCCGCAAGGCGCGCGTCGACCAGCCGGCGCAGGTGCTGTCCGCCGACGGCAAGCTGCTGGCCGAATTCAAGCCGTCCAACCGCGAGTGGGTGCCGCTCAAGCAGATCTCGCCGCACATGGTCGACGCGCTGATCGCGACCGAGGATCACCGCTTCTACGCGCATCACGGCCTCGACTGGAAGCGCACGGCATCGGCCGCGCTCCATACGTTCTCCGGCAGCCGCCAGGGCGGCTCGACGATCACGCAGCAACTCGCCCGCAACCTGTATCCGGACGAGATCGGCCGCGCGCCGACGCTCACCCGCAAGGTGAAGGAGGCGATCACCGCGCTGAAGATCGAGGCGGTCTACAGCAAGGACCAGATCCTCGAAACCTACCTGAACACGGTGCCGTTCCTGTACAACGCGTACGGCGTCGAGATGGCCGCGCGCACCTACTTCGACAAGTCGGCCGACGAGCTCGACGTGCTCGACAGCGCGACGCTCGTCGGGATGCTGAAGGGCAACAGCTACTACAACCCGGTGCTGAACCCGGAGCGCGCGCTGCAGCGGCGCAATACGGTGCTCGGCCAGATGGTGAAGTACGGCAAGCTGTCGCCGGCGCAGTTCGCGCAGCTGCAGCGCCGGCCGCTGCGCATCGATTTCGAGCGCCAGAAGGAGCCGCCGGGGCCGGCGCCGCACTTCGCGCAGCAGTTGCGCAAGTGGTTGATCGCGTGGGCCGACCGCAACGACTACAACATCTACTCGGACGGGCTGATCGTGCGCACGACGATCGACTCGCGGCTGCAGCAGATGGCGACGCAGGCGCTCACGCTGCAGGGTAACCAGTTGCAGGGCATCGCGAACGGCGCATGGAGCGGCCGCGACGGCTGCGGCACCGACAACGAGGTGTTCCGCACCTTCATGCGCGAGTCGCCCGAGTACAAGGCCGCGCAGGACGCCGGCAAGGACGACGCGGCCGCGATGAAGCTGCTCGCGGCCGACCGCGGCTTCATGCGCGCGCTGTGCAAGGCGAAGACCGACGTTCAGGCGGGTTTCCTCGCGATCGATCCGCGTGACGGGCAGATCCGCGCCTGGGTCGGCAGCCGCGATTTCGCCCGCGAGCCGTTCGACCACGTCGCGCAGGCGCGGCGCCAGCCCGGCTCGACGTTCAAGCCGTTCGTCTATGGTGTCGCGTTCGCGAAGGGAATGAAGCCGGACGACACGTTCATCGACCAGCCGGTCGAGATCCCGCTGAAGGGCGGCGAGATCTGGCGGCCGAACGACGACGTGCCGCCGACCGGCAAGCCGATGACGCTGCGCGACGCGGTCGCGCTGTCGCGCAACCGGATCACCGCGCAGGTGATGGAGCAGGTCGGGCCGGCCGCGGTCGCGCGGCTCGCGCGCGACATGGGCGTGCGCGAAAGCCCGCTCGAACGCGTGCCGTCGCTCGCGCTCGGCACGAGCCCGGTCACGCTCAAGGAGATGGTCGCGTCTTACGCGACGATCGCGAACGGCGGGCTGTACGTCGAGCCGCAGATGGTCACGCGCATCGAGAACCGCCAGGGCGAGGTGCTCGCCGAATACGCGCCGGCGCCGCCCGAACGGGCGCTCGACGCCGAAACCGACAAGACGCTGCTCGGCGTGATGCGCGACGTCGTGACGCGCGGCACGGGCGGCAGCATCCGCACGCGTTTCGGGATCCGCGGCGACGTGGCCGGCAAGACGGGCACGACGCAGGACAACGCGGACGGCTGGTTCATCCTGATGCAGCCGGGCCTCGTCGCCGGCGCGTGGGTCGGCTTCGACGACGGCCGCGTGACGCTGCGCAGCGACTACTGGGGGCAGGGCGCGCACAGCGCGCTGCCGATCGTCGGCGATTTCTTCCAGCGTGCGCAACGCGCCCGCCTCGTCGACGCGAAGGCGAAGTTCGATACCGAGCCGTCACCCGGCTGGTTCGCGTCGCTGCGCGAGCGTGTGACGGACCTGTTCGACACGTGGTTCCCGCCCGAATCGAAGAAGGCGTCCGCGCCCGTCAGGACACAGCGTATCGAGCGTCCGCCCGAGGTCGACGAAGGTGCGGCTTCGGATGCGTCGGCCGCATCGGCACCCGAGGCCGCGTCCGGCGGTCTCGTCGAGGAATGGGTGCCGGCGTCCGAAGTGGCCGCATCGGCCGCCGCGTTGTCGGCGGGCGCGTCCCAACCGCAGCCCGTGCAGCCGCCGGCGAGCGCCGGCACGACGAGCGGCGGCAGCGCGGGCCTTGGTGCGGCGCCTGCCGCCGCGCCGATGCAGCCGCCGGCGCCGTCCGCGCCCGACGCGAGCGGCGCTTCCCAGTAACGACGCCGTTCAGATTTCGCGCGATGCTGCCGTAATCAAGTTGTCACGACAGCTCGCGCGGTCGCTCCGCGCCTCTCCGATGCGGCTTTCCACCGACTACGTCGCACTCGCGCGCGACGATCTCCGCGCCGGCGTTCCGCTCGGCTTCGATCTCTACGATGCCGACGGCGCCGCACTGCTGCCGGCCGGCACGACACTGCGCGATGCCGCGCAGCACGCTTTCCTGTTCGACCATTTCCGGCCCATGCGCCGTCGCGACGACGCCGATCCGCGCGCGCAGGCCGCGATGCCGCCGGCCACGCGCATGGGACTGTCGGCGGGTGCCGCGATCGGCATCCGCCGCCGGGTCGGCACGACACGCGCGTTGCAGCGCTGCCGGCTGATCGGCGTCGCCGCATCGGGCGCGCTGTTCGTCGAGCCGCAGCCGGCGGCCGTGCTGGAATTCGCGCGCGGCGACGACATCGAGGCGGTCGCGATCGGCCGCGCCGCGGTGTCCCGTTTCGGTGCGACGATCGAGGCGGTGCAGGCGTCGGGGGCCGCGCCGTTCATGATCCTGTCGCCTCCCGGCTTCGTCGACCGGCTGCGCACGCGCGCGGAGCCGCGCGTGCCGGTGCGGATCGCGGCCTGCTGCGCGGGCGGAGCGGACCCTGCGGAAGGCATCGGGATGGTGCGCGACATCAGCCTGAACGGGCTGTCGATTGCCGTCGACCGGACGATCGCCGCAACCGGCGAGCCGTTGCGCGTGCTGCTCCCGTATGCGGCCGCCGACCGGGTCGAACTGCTGGCGCTCGACGGCACGGTGCGCGCCGTCCATGCCGATCCGGCGACGCCGGCGCTGACGCTGCATCACACGGCGTTCGGCGAACCCGCCGACGGCGACCGGGTCCGCCTGAAGGCGCTGCTGTTCGACCGGCTGATGGCGTCGGCGGATACCGATCGCCTGCGCTGACGGGCGGCCGGCGCACGGCGGACAGCGCATCGAGGTATTCGGTGCGTGAGCGCCGATAATCATCTGATGAATCGGCTTATTCCCGCGAGATTGTACGGTTTCCGTCAACAGTGAATTTGCGATTTAAGTATTTACCCTGATAGCCGCGACTCCTAGACTTCTACTCATGCGCAACGACCCCGAGTCCGAAGCGCCTGATAAAACAATCCTGGAGGTAACGCATCATGAAATCGCTGATCAAGGCAGTTGCACTGGCCGCCCTCGTGGCCGCACCGGTCGTCTCGTTCGCCCAATCGAACCAACAGCCGCTGACGCGCGCGCAAGTGCGCGCCGAGTTGGTCCAGCTCGAAAAGGCCGGCTACAACCCGAACGACTGGATGAACTACCCGGAAAACATCCAGGCCGCGCAAGCGAAGATCGCCGCAGCGCAAAACACCGGCGCGCAAGCCGACGCAACGGGCTACGGCGCGAATGCCGCCGCCACGTCGCAGTCGGGCCAGCGCGTGGTCGTGCCGGCCGCCGCCGATCGCTCGTCGGTGTACTTCGGCCACTAAGCCGGCAGGCGCCCGCGAGGGTGCCGGACTGGCCGCTTCCGCTGAACCCGCGCACGGTGTCCGCCGTGCGCGGGTTTTGCATTTGGGCGGCCGATCGGCATCACGACCCGGCGCCCGCATGGCGGGCACGGCTCGCGAGCACGGCGGCGACACCGCCGAGGATCGCGGCCGACGCGAGCGCGAGACGCCAGGTCGGCTGCTCCGACAAGAACAGCACGGCGCCGCACGCGGCGATCGGCGGCACCGACAACTGGACCGCCGCGGCGCGCATCGCGGTCAGGTGCCGCAGCGCGGCGTACCAGATCACGTAGCCGATGCCCGAAGTCAGCGCGCCGGACAGCACGGCGAGCGCGATGCCGGCCGGTGTCAGGTGAAGGCGGCCGGCGAGCGCGGCGCTCAACGCGAGTGCCAGCGGCGCGGCCCGCATGAAATTGCCGGCGGTCGCCGCGACCGGATCGGCGGTCCGACGGCCGCGTATCGAATAGATGCCCCATGCAATGCCGGCGACCGTCATCAGTGCGGCGCCGCCCGGCGTCGGCGCGGCGAGCCCCGGCGAGACCAGATACAGCAACCCGGCCAGCGCCGCGCCGAATCCGGCCCAGCCCGCGGGAGCAAACCGTTCGCCGGCGCGCCAGCCGGCCGCGAACATCGTCAGTTGCACCGCGCCGAACAGGATCAGCGCGCCGGTGGCGGCGCTGACGGTCAGGTACGCGAACGAGAAGCATGCGACATACGCGAACAGCATCGCCGCCGCAGGCCAGTCCGCCGGCTGGGCGGCCCGCCGCGCCCCCGCGCGTGCGACGAGCGCGAGCATCAGCGCGCCTGACACGAGGCGCACGGTGCCGAAGCTGGCCGCGTCGATCCGGCCGGCCTGCAGCGCAAGCCGGCACAGCAGCGAGTTCGATGCGAACGCAAGCATCGCGACCGACGTCAGCACGGCGGCGCGTGCGCCCGGCCGCACGTGCGACGCGAGTGCGGAGGCGGGCGGGCGCATCGCGGGCCTCACGCGTGACCGGCGACGATCAGCACGGCCGCGCCGAACAGCGCGGCACCGAGCGGCGCGGTGAGTTGCCGTCCCCACACGGCGTTCTTTTCGAGGGCCATCAGCGCGGCGAGCGACAGCATCCAGCCGAGACTGCCCGCACCGACGACGAACATCAGCAGCATCAGCGCCCAGCAGCAGCCGACGCAGAACAGGCCGTGACTGGCGCCCAGCGCGAACGCGTGCCGCAACGGCGAGCGGCCGCGCCAGTGGCCGATCACGAAACCGAGCGGCGTGCGGCAACGTTCGAGACAGCGCGCCTTCAGTCCGCTGAACTGAAACGCGCCGGCCAGCGCAAGGACGGCCGCGCCGATCAGCCAGCCGCGCCACGCCAGCGCCGGCACGTGCGCGACGCCCGCCAGCAGCAGCGCGTGCAGGCCATGCGCGACGAGACCGAAGCCGCTCCATGCCGCGACGTAGCCGAGGCCGACGAGTGCGAGCAGCCGCGCGCGGTCGGGGCGCCCCGCCACGACGCGTGAGAACGTGTCGAACAGCGTCAGCGTCGTCGGCAGCATCATTGCGAGGATCATCAGCGCCCAGGCGGCCGCGTCGAACGCGGCCGGCAGCCACAGCGCGCCGCCCGGCAGCGCGCGGCACAGCGTGCTGAACGGCAACGACGACGCGTTCTCGCCGTGCTCGAGATAGCGCCCGTACGGGCTGCGCGTCCATGCCCACAGCGTGACCCACGCGAATCCGACGAGACTCGCGAGCACGAACGGAAACAGTCGCCGGTGCAGCCGCGCGGCCATGGTCGGTTACGTGCGGCCGCGATTCATGCGTCGAACTGGAACGTGCTCTGCAGCGCGTTGTGATTCTTCAGATCGACGTCGATGCCGATCGCCGCGTTCTTCGACCGGTAGACGGGCGCCTTGCCGACGAACACGGGGGCGCCGGGTACCGTCGAGAACACGGTATCCGCCAGCGTCGTCTGCGCGCCGCTCGGGCCGAGATACGGTTCGAGTTCCGCGTGGTAGTCGGTGCCGATCGACAGCGTGCCGCGGGCGCCGACGACATCGAACGTGATCGGCGCGCGTTCGACCGACACGACCTTGCCGATCAGTTTCGCGAGCTCGGCGATCGGGCCGCCGGCCTGGCCCGTATAGACCTTGAGGAGCGCCTGCTCCTGCGCGTCGGATGCGGTGTCGCTCACGTAGATCGCGGCCGTCCAGTTGCCTTGCAGGATGTTGCCCGGCACGCGGCACACCGCGGCGATCGTGTTGCCGCCGACGTCGACGCCGTCGACGGTGCCCTTGTCGACGTGCCACGCGACGATGGTGTCGCAGACGCCGAAATCCGGATCCTCGCCGATCCAGCACGGGCAGAGTACGCGGCAGTTGCAGACCTCGAGCAGACGGCCTTCCAGGTGATAGCTCATGATTTCCTCCAGGGGAGCGACGGCGCTTGCGCGTTGTGCTGGGCGGAGGAAACCGGCTGACGAAACGTCACGCCCGCTCGGCGTCGCGAACGCGAAATGCGCTGAGGAATGCGGTGGAAGCGAAGACGGGATGGATGCGATAGCGCGGCCTGAAACGGCGTATCGATTTTCCAGTGTAGGCGTGCGGGGCCGATATGCAAGGCGCCGGCTGACAAGCGTCTGCGCGTGCGCTAGCATCGCGGACGGTGTCGCCGCGCGCCGAGGCGCGGCAGGGCAACCGGCCCGGCACCGGGTTCCGCATTTCAACGAACAACAAGGAGCATCCATGCGTGTCTTGACCGGTCTGTTGTGCTCGCTGGCGCTGCTGGCGAACGTCGCCCATGCACAGGCGAATTGTGCGGACGCGGCGGATCAGGTGGCGATGACGGCATGTGCCGATCGCGCGTACAGGAAATCCGACGGCGAGCTGAACCGGACCTACCAGGCCGTCACCGCGCGCCTGCGCGATGCGCGGCCGCTTGCCGACAAGCTCGTGAACGCGCAGCGCGCGTGGATTGCCTACCGCGATGCCGAATGCGGTTTCTCCAGCGCGAACGCGGAGGGCGGCAGCGCGTATCCGATGGTCGTATCGACCTGCCTCGACGATCTGACGAAAGTGCGTACCGAAACGCTGAAGGGTTATCTGTCCTGCGAGGAAGGCGATCTCGCGTGCCCGGTGCCCGGCAAGTAAAGGGCAGGCGCGGGCCCGGCCGGGCCCGCGATACGCCGGCTAGACGTCGTCCGTCTCGTCGAGCAGCTTGTGCCGCATCGCGTACCGCACCAGCGCCGCTTCGTGCGGCATCTGCATCTTTTCCAGGATTCGCGTCTTGTAGGTGCTGACGGTCTTCGCGCTCACGCACAGCGCGTTCGCGATCTCGGTCAGCGTCTGGCCGGCGGCGATCCGCCGGAACACGTCGAATTCGCGATCGGACAGCCGCTGGTGCGGCAGCGTCTCGGCCGGCTCGTTCAGGCTCTGCGCGAACTGCTCGGCCATCGCGAGGCTCACGTAGACGCCGCCCGACGCCACCTTCGTGACCGCGCCGACCAGCTCGGCGCTCGCGCTTTCCTTCGTCAGATAACCGGACGCACCCGCGCGGAACGCACGCACCGCGTATTGCTGCTCCGCGTGCATCGTCAGCACGAGCACGCGCAGCGCGGGTTTCTCGTCCTTGATCTGCTTGATCAGCTCGACGCCGTTGCGGCCCGGCATCGACAGGTCGAGCACGAGCACCTGCGCGGGCGTCGCGCGTACGAGCGCGATCGTCGACGGGCCGTCGCAAGCCTCGCCGGCCACCTCGAATCCGGTGGCGTTCTGGAGGATGTGCCGCAGACCGTCGCGTACGAGCGTATGGTCGTCGGCGATGAGCACCTTGATCATGTGATGAGCGTTTCCTGTTGAACGGTACTGAGCGGAAATGCGACGGTAATCGAGAAGCCGCGCGCGAGCGCGGTGTCGATCGTCACGGTGCCGCCGAGCATGTGTGCGCGTTCGCGAATCCCGATCAGGCCGAACGACTTGTCCTCGTGGGCCGGCGCGCCGTGGGCCGCGCGGCGGCCGTTGTCCGCGACGCGCAGCACGCAGAAGCCTTCCTCGATGTCGAGCCGCAGCGCGACGCGTGTCGCGTCCGCATGACGCGCGACGTTCGTCAGCGCTTCCTGGACGATGCGGAACAGCGTGGTCGCGCCCGCGCTGGTGAACGTGAGGCCGCCCGTTTCGATGTGGCGTTCGACATCGATTCCGTAGCGGTTCGTGAAATCGTTCGCGAACCATTCGATCGCGGGCACGAGGCCGAGATCGTCGAGCATCACCGGGCGCAGGTCGGCCGCGATGCGCCGCACCGACGCGACCGTCGCGTCGATCAGCCGCCGCATGCCCTGCAGGTGCGTCTGCACGCCCGCGTCGGGCTGCGCGCGGCCGGGCATCCGCAATTGCTGCTCGACGACCGACAAGTCCATTTTCAGCGCGGTGAGCTGCTGGCCGAGGTCGTCGTGCAGTTCGCGTGCGATCCGCGTCTTTTCTTCTTCGCGCACGTTCTGCAGGTTCGCCGACAGCTCGCGCAATTCCTCGCGCGACTGCTTCAGCGCGTTCTCGGCGCGCAGCCGCTCGGTGATGTCGCGCAGCATCACGGTATAGAGCTTGCCCGACGCGTCGCGGATCTGCGAGATCGATGCCTCGATCGGGAATTCCTCGCCGTTCGCGCGCAGCCCGAACAGCACGCGCTGGCGGCCCATCTGCCGTTCGGAGACGCCCGTCACGCCGAACTGGTCGACGTGCTTCGCGTGCGCGGCGCGGAACCGCTCGGGGATGAAGCGCGACAGCGGCGCGCCGATCGCCTCCATCGCGGACACGCCGAACACCTGCTCGGCCATCGGATTGAAGATCACGACCGTCTGCTTCTCGTCGATCGTGATGATCGCTTCCATCGACGAACGGATGATGCCCATCATCCGCGCCTCGTTGAGGATGCCGCGGCTGCTCGCGCCGGCATCGGCGGCCGCGCCGGCGCGGCCGCGCAGCAGCGCATGGACGAGCGCCGCGAACGCGAACGACGCGATCAGCCCCGCGGCGAGCACGGTGCCGGCCGCGCGCTGCGCGCCGGTCGCGCTCGGGCGGCCGTCCGCGGAATAGGCGAGCGACAGCGCGGTGCCGCCGAAATTCAGCACGTCGGTGCGCCGCATCAGGTCGGGCGATGCCGACGCTTCGTCGGTCGTCGACTCGACGCTGGCGATCGCGCGCGGATCGCCGCCGGCCGTCATCCGCAGGTCGATTCCGCGTTCCGCGTCGAGCGCGCGCTCGACCAGGCGCCGCGGGCTCAGCGCCGCGAACAGCACCCCGTCGACGCCGGCTTCGCGCGTGCCGGACGGCGTGACGGCCGCATGCGGCGAGGTGGTCACGGGCAGGAACAGCGTCAGCGTGCGGGCGTCGCGGGAGGTATCGTCGTCGACCGGGTGGACGCCGAGCGCGATGTCGCCGCTCTGCAGCGCGCGTGTGAGCGGCGCCGCGTCGGATGCGCCGAAGCGGACGACCGGCGAGTTCGAGGCGGGCGCGCTGAGCGCCGCGGCCGCGAGCGGGCCGGCCGGCAACGGCTTCGCGCCGGCGAGGGCGCCGCGGGCGGCGGGCGTCAGCGGCGCATAGCCGATCTGCCGGACCGGCGAGCGGGCGCTGTCGAGAGCGAGCGTCTCCGCGTACCGGCGCCATTGCTCGGGCGTCATGCCCGGGACGAGACCGAACGCGCCGCGCGCGCCTTCGAGCACGGCGACACCGGTCTGCAGCTCGTGGCGCAGCATCGCGCTCACGTGCGTCGTGCGGCGTTCGAAGCGCGCATGCACCGCGCCTTGCCACTGCTCGCGCACCAGCAGCGCGACGCACAGCGACAGCAGGGCGCCGGCGCACAGCGCAACGACGCCAGCCGCGAGCGGCTGGCGTAACATGGTCGGGAGGCGCGTGGGCCCTCGGGCGTCACGCGTCGGGGTTCCACTGGCGGTCATTCAATGGCCATGACTGTTGTTCGGGCTGCCCGGGGCACTCGGGCAGCGCAGCAAAACCGGGGAAAACTCGCACCGGTTGCGTGTAGCGTCTGTTTTCGAGATGAAATTGTGCGCGGTTTACGCATTTTTTGTAATAGGGTCACCTGAAATTGCGGCAGGCGGCGTGAAGCAGCGAGTCCGCCGGCCGCGCTTGACGCGCGTCAAGTGGCGCGTCGGCACGTGGGGCAGACTGTTCGGCAGGCCAGCCGGCACCGGGCCGGCTGGCGATAACGGGCCGCCGCGGCGCGATGCGCGACGCGTGCCCGGTCGGAGGGACGGACCATGTACAAGCGGATTTTCGTCGGGCTCGACGGCAGCCCGAGCGCGCGTCTCGCGCTGAACGAGGCGATCCGGATCGCGGCGGCGTCCGGCGGTGAAGTCACCTGCGCGTATGTCGTCGAGCACCGGCCTCAACTCGTCGACGTCGACGCGGGCTTCGCGGCCGAGCACGACGGCGATGCGGCCGCGACCGATGCCGTGACGCCGGTGCTCGACGACGCGAAAGCGGCGCTCGCGCAGCAGCGTGTGGCCGGCTCCGTGCGTGCGCTCGACGCATACGGCGAGGATGTCGCCACCGTGCTGATGCGCACGGCGGCCGAAGCCGACGCGGACCTGATCGTGATGGGCACGAGCGGCCGGCACGGCCTGCGCCGGCTGCTGCTCGGCAGCGTCGCGGAATCGCTGCTGCGCGCGGCCGACCGGCCCGTGCTGCTGGTGCGGCACGACGAGCCCGGTACGCCGGCGGCGGCGTAGCACGCGGTCCGGCGCAACTGCATGGGCTGCCGCGAACGGAACGCGGCAGCGCGCGTGCACCGGCAGTCTGTCCGCTGAAACGCTCGACGTCCTTGGCGGCGCATCGCGCGCACCCGAATGTCCGCGATTGCACGCGCACGGTTGCATCCCGACATGCAGTTCTGGCAGCATCGACCGGAGTCCGCTCGATCGCCGCGCGCATGGCCGCGGCGACGACGCAGGGGTATCCGGCTGGAACCGGTCGCACGGGCGATGAACCGGGCCGGCCGCCGGATGCCGGTTACCTACCTTACCGACGTCATCCGCCATGCCGATCTCCGCCCCCGACCTGATTCGCCAGTTCGACCTGCAGCCGCATCCCGAAGGCGGCTATTTCCGCGAAACCTACCGCGCGACCGATTCGGTCGTGCGGCCGGCCGACGGTGCGCCACGCGCCGCGTCGACCGCGATCTACTACCTGCTGTGCGACGGCGCGTATTCGTCGTGGCACCGGATCCGCTCCGACGAAGTCTGGCATTTCTACGCGGGCGATCCGATCGAAGTGTGGGTGCTCGACGCGCGCGACGGGCTGACGATTCATCGGCTCGGCAACCCGCTCACGCATCCGGGCACGGTGTTCCAGGCGGTCGTGCCGGCCGGGCGCTGGTTCGGCGCGCGCTGCGCGTCGCCCGAGCACGTCGCGCTCGTCGGCTGCACGGTGGCGCCCGGGTTCGAGTTTGCGGAATTCGAGCTGGCCGACGCGGCCGCGCTGGCGGCCGCGTTTCCCGATTACGCGGAACACGTCGCCCGGCTCGCGCCGCGCGCCGACGTGTGACCGTCACGGTTGTGCAACCATCGGCGCGAAGCCCGTGCCGACGGTGCGTGTTCCGCGCGAGCGCGGCCAAACCCGTTTAGAATGCCGGTGATGCACGTGGTCGGCTGCGGACGTGCCGCGGTGGCCGTTGCACTGCCGTACCGACGGCCCCCGTCGCGCGGCCCGCATGCTTTCCAGGAGCGCCGCCGTGTGGCACTTTCCCATCGCTATTCCATCGTCGCTCGGCCCGTGGGCCGTGTTCGCGAGCGTGTTGATCACGCAGCTCGGCGTGCCGGTGCCGGCCGTGCCGATGCTGATTCTCGGCGGGACGATGGCGGCCATGGGGCAGGCGTCCTGGGCCAGCATGTTCGCGGCGGCGATCGGCGCGACGATGCTGGCCGATTCGATGTGGTTCTTCATGGGCCGTACGCGCGGCCGGCGCCTGCTGAACGGCCTCGTGCGCTTCTCGCTGTCGCTCGACACGACGCTGCGCTTTGCCCGTAACGTATTCGAAAGATACGGTGCGCCGCTGCTGGTGCTGTCGAAATTCCTGCCCGGCCTCGGCCTCGTATCGGCACCGCTGCTCGGCACGACCGCGATCGGCGTCGGCGTGTTCCTGTTCTGGGATCTGGCCGGTGCATCGCTGTGGGCCGCGTTCTGGCTGGTCGGCGGCGCGGCCATTCACGACCAGATCGTCCAGTTCGTGCTGTGGGTGCGCGCGAGCGGCGGCACGATCCTCGATGCGTTCCTCGCCATCTTCATCACGTTCCTGCTGTACCGCTGGGTGCGCCGCGTGCAGTTCCGCCGCTATCTCGCGCAGGTGCGCATCTCGCCGCCGCAACTCGTCGAGATGATGACGTCGGACGAGCCGCCGCTGATCTTCGACGCGCGGCCGAAGGCGATCCGCGAGCGCGAGCCGTACCGGATCGCCGGCGCGGTGCCGGTCGATCTCGATTCGCCGGACCTGCTCGACCCGGAAATGCTGAAACGGCCGATCGTCGTCTATTGCGTGTGTCCGAACGAGGCCACGGCCAAGCGTCTGATCGCGAAGATGCAGCGCAAGAAGATGATCCACAACATCCGGGCGCTGAAGGGCGGCCTCGATGCGTGGGAAAAGCATGGTTATCCGGTCGAGCCGCTGCCGGCCGATCTCGATTCGTCGCGTTATTTCGTGCGGCCGGATCACGGTGCGCTCGAAGGCGAATATACGGTGCGGGCGACGTTATCGAAATAATGCGCGTGCCGTGACGCGCGTATTCAAATCCGACCACCGATTTCACGCGCCGCGATTTTTACGAAAATCGGCTGGCGCGAAACCTCCGATCCTCCCTATAATCCCGCCTGCATATTGCGTGCGCATGATCGCGCACATTCGACGCGTGTCCGTTCACGCCGAAAGCGATTGATCCCGTCGTCGCCCGCCACGCGCACAGCCGCGTCAGACGGGCCGCACGGGCGTATTCCGTGAAAGGCCCGATCCGTTTTCCGGATTGCTCCGGAGCATACGGATAATCCGCGGCGATTCCCATCGGATTGACGCAGTATCCGCGTCGTTTCTCATTCGGAAAATGACGGCGGAGATTATTTCGTTTTCGGTTGCCGAAATAGGCATGAATGGTCGCGCATTGACATCGACACAATGACGGCGGCCCGCTCGCGGCTGCCAGGAGACGGACTTGAAACAACCAGAAGACCAGTTGCACCGCGGGCTGGAGGAACGGCACATCAACCTGATGGCGCTCGGCGCGACGATCGGCGTCGGCCTGTTCCTGGGCTCGGCCACCGCGATCCGCACGGCCGGCCCGGCCATTCTGCTGACCTATCTGCTGGGCGGCATCGCGATCTTCCTGATCATGCGCGCACTCGGCGAAATGGCGATCACCAATCCGGTCGCCGGCGCGTTCAGCCGTTACGCGCGCGACTACCTGGGACCGCTCGCCGGCTACCTGACCGGCTGGACCTACTGGTTCGTGTGGATCGTCACCTGCATGGCGGAAATCACGGCGGTCGGCGTCTACATGCACATGTGGTTCCCCGGCGTGCCGAACTGGATCTGGGCGCTCGCGGCGCTCATGGCGATGGGCTCGGTGAACTTCATCGCGGTCAAGCTGTATGGCGAATTCGAGTTCTGGTTCGCGCTGATCAAGATCGTCACGATCGTACTGATGATCATCGGCGGCGGCCTGATGATCGCGTTCGGCATCGGCAACGGCGGGGTCGCGACCGGCATCTCGAACCTGTGGTCGCACGGCGGCTTCATGCCGAACGGGATCAACGGCGTGATCGCCGCGCTGCCTATCGTGATGTTCGCGTATCTGGGCGTCGAGATGCTCGGCCTCACGGCCGGCGAAGCGCGCAACCCGGAAAAGTCGCTGACGAAGGCCGTGAACTCGGTGTTCTGGCGCGTGCTGATTTTCTACATCGGCGCGCTGTTCGTGATCATGTCGCTGTATCCGTGGGACCAGATCGGCACGCAGGGCAGCCCGTTCGTGATGACGTTCTCGCGGCTCGGCATTCCGGCGGCCGCCGGCATCATCAATTTCGTCGTGCTGACCGCGGCGCTGTCGTCGTGCAACAGCGGCCTGTTCAGCACCGCGCGGATGCTCTACAACCTCGCGCAGCAGGGTCAGGCGCCGGCCATGCTCGGCCGCGTGAACCGCAACGGCGTGCCGGTGTACGGCGTGATCGTGTCGGTCGCGCTGTTGCTGATCGGCGTGCTGCTCAACTATCTCGCGCCGCAGCACGTGTTCACGTGGCTCACGTCGGTGTCGACGTTCGGCGCGATCTGGACGTGGTGCGTGATCCTGATCGCGCAGATGCGCTTTCGCCGCATGCTGTCGGCCGACAAGATCGCGCGCCTGCCGATCCGCGTGCCGTTCTATCCGCTCGGTTCGTTCGTCGCGCTCGGTTTTCTCGTGCTGGTCGTCGTGCTGATGGCGTTGACGCCCGATACGCGCGTCGCGCTCGTGATCGGGCCCGTGTGGATCGTGCTGCTTGGCGTCGCGTATGCGCTGTTCTACGCGAACCGTCCGGCCGCCTCGATACCGACGAAGCCGTAAGCGCCGGGGCAGGGAGCCGCGCGATCGTTGATCGCGATCATGCACCGGCGGGCGGGACGACCTATGCTGAACGAATCGCTTGTCCGCGCTTCGCGTGGCTATCCGCCGATCCCCGCGACCGCGGCGTCCACCCGGCCGCCGCGCGCCGCTGCCGCGCGAGGCTCCCGTCGTCGTTCCGCGACGACGCGCACGCACCGCGCACGCACGGAGGCCTTCGCCATGCAGCCTGCCCAGTCCATCCCGACGCTCGCGCGGATCGCGCTGGCCGTCGATCCCACGCCCGAATCGCTGTCCGCCGCACGCTACGTGCACACGCTGCTGCGTCCCGGCATGCGATTGCGCATCGTCTGCGTGATCGACAACCCGCGGCTCGTCCTGCCGGACATCCCGCGCATCGACGCGCTGCTGACCTCCGCGCGCGAGGAGATGATCGGCGAAGCGAACGCCATCAACGCGCGGATCGCGGCGCTGTTTGCCGACAGCGGCATCGAGGTCGAGCAGGCCGTCATCGATACATCGGTCACGGGCGGCACGGTCGCCGATGCGCTGGTGAACGACACGTCGGCGTGGCAGGCGGACGCGCTGGTGGTCGGTGCGAATCCGCACCACGGGCTGCTGCGGCTCGTCGAGGGCGCGATGTCGGACACGCTGTCGAAGCGTGCGCGCTGTGCGCTGCTGATCGTACCGGCTGCCTACGCCCGGCCGTCGGAGGGTGAGCTGCAACGGCTGATGTTCGCGGTCGACGGCAGCGAGCCGTCGCTGCACGCGGTGCGCGTCGGGCTCGGCTTCGCGGCACCGACGACGTTGTTGTACGCCGCCTACGTGATCGATCGCGCGATTCGTCTGACCGATATCGTGCCGGTGCGTGCGCTCGAGGATGCGTACCGTGCGGAGGGCGAGGAGGCGCTCGCGAAAGTCGCGCCGCTGTTTCATGCGACCGGGAATCCGACCAAGCGCGGCATCGTCGAAACGCGTCCGACCAGCGACGACGTGGCGCATGCACTGATGCGCGATGCCGTGCACTGGCGAGCGGAGCTGCTGGTGATCGGCACGCATGGCCGGCGCGGCATTGCCGCCTGGCTGATCGGCAGCGTCGCACGCCGTGTCGCGCATCTTGCCCAGGTGCCCGTGTTGCTCGTGCGGGGCGCCGCGTGAGTGGCAAGAACGATGCGACATCTTGCACGAAGCCGATGTCGATTGACCTGCATCAGAAACGGCATGCGCTTCGCGTGAGACAGTAATGGAACAACCGGCCGCGACGATGGTCTTTCGTGCATGGGCGACGACAGCCATGCCTGCATGACAAGCATCGAAATCGCCGATCCGGCCGGCCGCGTCGACGGCGCGTTCAAATCGTCGCAACCATTTCCGGAGCCGCGCCATCGACTGCATGGCGTGTCATCCGACCGAGAACTCTCTGGCACGAGGGTAGGCAGCCCGCGGCTGCCTTGGAGGACGGGCGGGGTGCACGCACCCCGTCCGCTTTCCGCCTGGCTGGCCCCGTCGGATCACTTTCCCCGCAGGTATTGTTTTGCATGCGGCCGTTCAGAACGGCACGTATGGGCGCGCGATGTCGAGGCCGATCGCGGCGAAGGTCGAGCCCGGCGCGGCGCCGCCGCATTCATGCGGCGGCAGCAGGCGCGGCGGAAGTGTCGCGGCGCGCAGCCATCGCACGGCCGCGTGCCGTGCATCGACTGCAGGCGTGTTCAGGTGGTGCGAAGAATCGAGCACAGGTCGTGCCGGCGGACGACGCCGCGTCGCACGTGCGAGCGCGGGTGCACGACGTGCATCGGCCCGCATGCGTTGCACGCGCGGCTGCGCAGCCGGTTCGCATGCGGCCAGCCGGGGCGAGCCTTGCGGCGCGGCTCCGATTCGTCCGGCGCGTCGCTCGCCTGTCGCGCGCCGAGCGCCGCGGCGAACCGCTGCAGCGCGAGGATCGACCCCGCGACGCTCTGGTACTTTTCGCGGCCGATCTGCCCGTCGAGCGTGACGAGCAGTCCGGCTTCGCGAGCGAGCGCGAGCAAGGTGTCGAGATCGTCGGACGGACGGTTGCCGGCCGATACGGTCCGGGCGGGCAGGGCGCGCGCGTTGCCCGACGCGCGCCGCTGGCCGTCCCGGCCCGGGAAGTTGCGATGTGCCATGGTTGGTCTCCTGCGCCAGGCCCCGCGTGCCTCGCTCGATGGCTGGCTGGGCGATGATCCGGCATGAACGCGTTGTTCATGGCATCAGTATCGTGTGGCGGCAGCAGGCTGCCAAGCGGCGCGCGCTGAAGTCGTTGTCAGGTATTGCGCGGCGCGTATCGGAATCCGCTGACACGCATCGCGGCCAATTGGCCGTTCGTCCGCCGGCCGTCGATCCGGCTCATTCGTTCCGATGAATGAACCGGGTGACGGGCGTCGCTTGACTCAGGTTTTCGGCCGGTCTATGGTCTGCCGTGCATCTGCGTCGAGCGGGGGACCATCGCCCGCCTGTCGCCGGTGTCGCGCCCCGGGGTGGCGTGGCAGCACGTCCAGTCTCGTTCGCGGGCCGTTTACGCCGCGAATCAAGCGCGGCCGGTTCGGGAACGGATCGGCACGGCGGCACGCAACGTGCCGTTGATCGCGCGCAAACACGCGCCGGCGCATCGCACGCCGCGCGGCCGACCCGTGTCTAAGCTTCCAGTACCGTCGTTTCTTTATTCCTCGACTGTCAGGAGTCTGTCGATGTCCAGGGACAATTTGCTCGATTCACTGAAGGAAATCGCCGAGCAGCGTGCGATCGGCGCGGATCAGTTGCGTGCGATGCTCGACGATGAGGTGCGTGTGTTGTCGTCCGGCGCACGCGTGCACGACTACATCCACGTGTTCGCGATCCGGAACCTGCGCGAACGGATGCGGCAGCGGGACGATTTCGACGCCGACACGCAGGCCCGCGCGGCGCCGGCGGAAGCCGATCCGCGCCCGAGCGTCCGCCTGTGACAGGCGATTGCCGCGGCTGACACGGACCGTCGCCGGCCGCGGCCGAATCGCGCTCGACCGCTTTCAAGCGGGGCCAGCCGCCTCGGTTTCGCAGCGCGCAACCTGACGATCCGCTGACAGCTGCCACCTCTTTCGCCATCCATTTCATTGAATTGTCACAACGGCCTCAAGTAAGTGGCGCGATTGCCGTTTACCCGGTGAATTCGTCCACCGGGCGTTCGCGCTCCCTTACCGAGTCGTTGCCATGTTTTCGTCCATCCGCGCCCGCATCCTTGCCGCGTGCGTCGCCATTGTCGTATTCGCGCTCGTCGCCAGCACACTGATCAACTACTTCATCGCGCGCTCGTACAACGACGACGCGATCGACCGCAACCTGACCTCCGTCGCGAGCGGCCACGTGGTCGGGATCGCCGACTGGGTCGCGACCCGGAGCCGGATGATCGCGTCGCTGCAGGATGCGGCGCTCGCGCCCGATCCGCTGCCGGTGTTCAAGCAGATGGCCACGGCCGGCGGCTTCACGAACGTCTACGCTGGCTATGCCGACAAGGCGTTCCGCTTCTCCGACCCGACCGGCATCCCGCCCGACTACGATCCGACCGGCCGCCCGTGGTACAAGCAGGCCGCGCAAGCCGGCAAGCCGGTCGTCACGCCGCCTTACGTCGATGCCGGCACCGGCAACCTCGTCGTCACGTTCGCGGTGCCGATCCTGCGTGACGGTGCGCTGAAGGGCGTCGTTGCCGCGGACGTCGCGATGGACAGCGTGATCGCCAACGTGAAGTCGATCCGCCCGACGCCCGCGAGCTTCGGGATGCTGGTCGACAGCAGCGGCCACGTCGTCGCGCATCCGGACCCGAAGCTCACGCTGAAGCCGGTCGCCGACGTGTCGCCGGAACTCGGCGCGACGGGCGCGGCGACGATCGCGGCCGCGACGGCCCCCGTCGAGGTGAGCGTCGGCGGCGACGCGAAGCTGGTGCGTGCGCGCCCCGTGCCGGGCACCGACTGGTATGCGCTGGTGCTGCTCGACAAGGCTGAGGCGACGGCCGGCATGCGCTCGCTGCTGACCGCGTCGCTGATCACGCTGGTCGTGATCGTCGGCGTCGCGTCGCTGATCATCGGCGCGATCACCGCGACCGCGTTCCGCCGCCTGTCGCAGGTCCGCCAGGCGATGGCCGCGATCGGCTCGGGCGCCGGCGACCTGACGCAGCGCCTGCCGGCCGAAGGCCGCGACGAAGTCGCCGACATCGCGCGCTCGTTCAACAGCTTCGTCGACAAGCTGAACGACGTGATGCGCGAGATCCGCGACGCGAGCGAATCGGTGCGCACGGCCGCGAACGAGATCGCGGCGGGCAACCAGGACCTGTCGTCGCGGACCGAATCGGCCGCGGCGAGCCTCGAGGAGACGGCTGCGTCGATGGAAGAGATCACCGCGACCGTCGGCCAGTCGGCGGCCGCCGCCGGCCAGGCCGACGAGCGCGCGGCGGCGGCCTCGCGGATCGCGTCGCACGGCGGCGTGGTCGTGTCGGACGTCGTCGCGACAATGGAGAAGATCGAGGAAGCGTCCGGCCGGATCGGCGACATCATCGGCGTGATCGACGGGATCGCGTTCCAGACCAACATCCTCGCATTGAACGCGGCCGTCGAAGCGGCGCGTGCGGGCGAGCAAGGCCGCGGCTTCGCGGTCGTCGCGCAGGAAGTGCGCAGCCTTGCGCAACGCAGCGCGCAGGCCGCGCGCGAAGTGAAGGTGCTGGTCGAATCGACGGTCGCGAGCGTGTCGGCCGGCTCCGGGCAGGTGCGCCAGGCCGGCGACACGATGCGCGAGATCGTGTCCAACGTGTCGAACGTGACGACCATCATCTCCGAGATCACGCATGCCGCGAACGAGCAGACGCGCGGCATCCAGGAAGTGAACCGCGCGGTCACGCAGCTCGATGAAATGGTCCAGCAGAACGCGGCGCTCGTCGAACAGTCGACCGCCGCGGCGACCGCGCTGCAGTCGCAGGCGAATGCGCTGGCGACGACGGTCGGGCGGTTCAAGGTCGCGTAACCGCGGCCGGAAAGCGCCGCCGCCGCGCTCAGGAGCAGCCGCCGTCGCGCATCAGCGCGAGCCGGTTGTAGAGCGTTTTCAGGCTGATGCCGAGCGCCTTGGCCGCGCGCGGCTTGTTGCCGTCGAAGTGGCGCAGCGTGGCGGCGATGAAGCGTTGCTGCGCATGGTGCAGCGTCGCGCCGAGCGGCAGCGCCATCGCGCCCTCCGACGTGCGGTCGGGCGGCATCGGCTGCTTCGGCAGCGTCACGTCGATGCCGTCGTCCGACAGGATGTACGCACGCTCGATCGTGTTGTGCAGCTCGCGCACGTTGCCGGGCCACGAGTATGCGCGAAGTGCCGCGATCGCCGCGTCGGTCAGCCGCTTGTGCGAGCGGTGCCGCGCATTCAGCGTGTCGACGAATTCCTGCGCGATCGTCTCGACGTCGCCGTCGCGCTGGCGCAGCGGCGGTACGTACAGCGCGAACGCGGCGAGCCGGTAGAACAGGTCCTCGCGCAGCCGGCCGTCGCGCACGGCGTCGGCCGGGTTGTGGCGCGTGGCCGACACGATGCGCACGTCGAGCGGAATCGGCTCGGTGCCGCCCACCCGCACGATCACGTTCGATTCGATCGCCCGCAGCAGCTTCACCTGCAGCGCCGCGGGCATCTCGGCGATCTCGTCGAGCAGCAGCGTGCCGCCGCGCGCGGCCTCGAAAAAGCCCTCCCGCTGCGCGATCGCGCCCGTGAAACTGCCTTTCTCGTGCCCGAACAATTGCGACTCGGCGATATCGGGTGGAATCGCGCCGCAATTCACGGGCACGAACGGGCCGTCGCGCCGCGCACTCAGATCGTGCAGCCGGCGCGCGACGATGTCCTTGCCGACCCCGCTTTCGCCGGCAATCATCACGCTGGCGCGGGTCGGCGCGATTTTCTCGATGCGGCCGAGCAGCGTGCGCATCGCGGAGGACCGGCCGGACAGCCGGCGGCCGTCTGCGCGCTGCTTCGACCGGTTTGCGGTTTCATTCATCGGTATAGGCGGGCCGTTTTGAAATTCGGCATCACGCGTTCCGTTCATTGCAATATTTATCATCGACAGCGAAACGGCCGCGAAGGTGCCGCGGAATAGTAATTTCCAATGTCCGCGACGGGGACGGAAGAATTCGCCCATCGGTGTCCGGGCTCACCGGGAAAGGCAGCTCGATCGAGGGTCGGACTCGCGCCTTTTTACAGAAAGCCGATGAAAAAAGGCGGTCGCGACCGCTTTCGGCCGAAGCAGCGGCCAGCCTGCATCGGCGCCGGACCGCCTGCGCTCATGCACCGTCCCGCCATCCTCGCCGGATCATCGCGTCACGCCCGTCCCGGGCACATGGCTTGCGGATGTCTCCGGGCCCGCCCGGCACGCTCGACGGTATCTCGGATGGCCGAACGGTACGACGCCGCACGACGGGAACCGGCGCGAGGCAAGGATGCAATGAAGACCCTGACCCATGAGCTGTTGCGGCAGGGTGCATGGGTCGTGCTGGCCGTCGGGCTGGCGTCCGCGCTGCAGGCGTGGGCGATTCACGCCGTCGGCGGGCACGCGCCATTTGCGCCGCTGCCTTTTTATGCGGGGGTTGCGGCTGCCGCATGGCTGACGTCGTTCGGTGGCGGCCTTGCCGCGGCCGTCGTGAGCGTGGCCGTGATGGGCACGCTGTGGTGGCGCGATGCGCCGCTGGCCACGCTGCTCGCGCAGGCCGGCGCGTTCGTCGCGATCAGCTTCGTCGAGTGCGTGCTGGTGGCGGCGGTGAAGCCGCTGATCGCGAACGATCGCCTGCACGCAGTCGACGACGATGACGACGCGAACACCGAAGCGCGCCCGCTGCATCGCGAGCCCGCGCCGCTCGCACGCGATCCCGACGACAGCCTCTTGCGCCGGGTGGTCGACGCGTCGCCCGATGCGATCGTCGGCGTCGACACCACGCGCCGGATCACGAGCTTGAACCCGGCCGCGCGCCGGCTCTTCGGGCTCGACGCGGCGCAGGCAAGCGGGCGCGACGTCGCCGAGATGATCACGCCGCGCTGGCTGCGGCGGCATCCGGTGCCCGCGACGTTCGCGAACCTGCATGCGCCGGTCGGGCCGCTCGACGTACTGTGCGTGCGGCGCGACGGCGGCCGTTTTCGCGCGACCTTCGCCGCGTCGCCGATCGTCGATGCGCAGGGCAACTGCACGGGCCTGTCGATGACGCTGCGCGAGGCGCGCGAACGCCGCCGCGGCGAGCGGCGCGATCTGCGCTCGTTGCGCGGCGCCCGCGACGCGCGTGCGCAGGCCGACACCGCGAACCGGCTGAAGGATGAATTGCTCGCCACGGTGTCGCACGAGCTGCGCACACCGCTGAACGTGATCTACGGATGGGTCGAGGTGCTGCGCAACGTGGACGGGCATGGGCTCGCGGAGCAGGCGATCGACGCGATCGATCGCAGCGCGCGGTCGCTGTCGCACATGGTCGGCGACCTGCTCGACGCGTCGTCGCTCGCGACGGGCCGGCTGCGTCTCGAACGCGTGCCGGTCGATCTCGTGCGCGTCGTGCGCGATGCAACGCGCGAGCTCGCTGCAACCGCGCAGGCGAACGGCCTCGAACTGTCGGCGGCGTACACGATGCCCGCCTGCGTGATTCCGGCCGATGGCGAGCGCGTGCGCCAGGTGCTGTCGAACCTGTTGTCGAACGCGATCAAGTTCACGCCGGCGGGCGGCCGCGTCACCGTATCGCTGACGCGTGCGGGCGAACGCGTGCGGCTGTCGGTCGCCGATACGGGCCAAGGGATCGCACCGGAATACCTGCCGCATCTGTTCGAGACCTTCAGCCGCCCCGAAGGCGCGTTCGCGTCGCCGAAGCGCGGCCTCGGGCTCGGCCTGTCGATCGTGCGCAACATCGCGCAGCTGCACGGCGGCGACGTCGTCGCGACGAGCGCCGGCCCCGGACGCGGGATGACCGTGACGGTCACGCTGCCGGCCGGCTGGGACGCCGACGACCCGGCCGAGAATCGGGCGCGCCGCGCAGGCGGGCCCGACTCGGTCGCGCTCGACGGCCAGCGCGTGCTCGTCGTCGACGACGACGCCACCTCGCGCGCGAGCCTCGCCGCGGCGCTCGAAACGATGGGCGCGCAGGTGTCGACCGCGCAGTCGGGGCACGACGCGCTCGACGCGGTGGCGCAGCATCCACCGAGCGTCGTACTGTCGGATCTTGCGATGCCGGACGGCGACGGTTTCTGGTTGCTCGACCGGATTCGCCATTTGCCGGGCGGCAGCGGGCACTTGCCGGTCGTCGCGGTCACCGCGCACGCCGGCAAGGCCGACCGCCACCGTGTGCTGGCCGCTGGCTTCGATGCGTATCTGTGCAAGCCGGTCGACATGCCGACGCTCGCGAGCGTGATCGTCGACGTCGCGCCGGACGATGCGCAGCGCGGGAAACGGCGCGGCTGAGCGCAGCCCGGCGACAACGGAACGAGGGAGGCATCGATGGATGCAGCGGAAACCAGGCGGTGCAACGGCGCGGGCAGCAAGCAGGCGCGGCGGCGGCGCATGCGGCCGGTCGTGTCGATCGCGAGCCTGCTGATGCTGTCGTGTTCATGGATCGCGACACCCCGTCATGCAGCGGCCGACGAGGGCGTCGGTGCGAAGCTCGCGAGCCAGGCGTCGGCCGTCGGCGGCCAGATCCGCGATGCGACGCTCGCGTCCCGCGTCAGGGCCGCGCTCGTCGCCGAACGCGGATTGGCGTCCGGCGACATCGACGTCCAGGTTCGTCATCGTGTCGCCGAACTGTCGGGCAGCGTGCCCGACGAACGGCAGCGCGCGACCGCGATCCGCGTGGCGCGCGACGTCGACGGCGTACGCGGGTGAGCGACAAGCTGCAGATCCGCCGGAAGTAACGTGACGCGCGGGCAGCGCCGGCCCGCTCCGTCGCGGCACACGGAGGTCAGGATGACCAGGAGCCCGAGAAAACGGCACGGTCGCCCGCGGGTGACCCTCGCGCTGGCTGCCGCCGTCGGCGTACTGGCGCTGGCGTATTCGCACGCGCAGACGCCGCCCGCGTCGTCGATACAGGTCGCGCCGGGCGTCGTCCGCCCCGGCACGACCGCCGACGAGGCCGGCATGACGCAGCGGCCCACCGGCATCGATGCCGAGTTCGTCGACAAGGCAGGCATGCTCGACAAGGTCGAACGGCAAGCCAGCCAGCTCGCGCTCGACCGTGCGTCGAATCCCGCCGTGAAGGCGTTCGCGCGCCGGATGATCGACGATCACGCCCGCATCGCCGGCGAATTGCGGCAGCTCGGCGCGCAAAAGGGCGTACCGGTACAGGCGCGGATGCTGGTCGATCCGGCGGTGACGGCGTTGCGGACGAAGGAGGGCCATGCGTTCGACACCGCATATGTCGCGCTGGCGGGCCCGCGAGCGCATGAGGAGGCGATCCGGCTGTACGAAGCCGAAGCGAGGAACGGCCGTGATCCGCAGCTTCGCGCGTTCGCGGCCGGCACGCTGGCGACGCTGAACGCGCATCTGGCCGCCGCGCGGCAACTCGCACGGACCGTCGCGGCCGCGCACTGACCGGCATCAACGGCGCCGCTTGGCGTCCTCGGGACCGTCCGGCGACGCCTCGTGCGGCGGCGAGTCGAGTGCCGTTTCGCCTTCCTCGATCAGCCAGTACGGCGCACTGCCGTAGTACGCATGCAGCGCCCCGGCCCAGTCCGGATCGGCCATCGCGGGCCAGCAGTCCGGGTCGAAGCCGGGCGCGTCGCGCACGAGTTCGGTCGCGACCGGCAGCACGAAGCATGTGCGCTCGACGTCGAGCTCCAGCATGCTCCACGGCACCGCGAGCAGCTTGCCGCCGAGCCCGCGCATGCCGCCCGACGCGACGACCGCGTAGGCGACGCGGCCGGCCCGCACGTCGAGCATGATGTTCGCCACCTGGCCGATGTCGTCACCTTCGACCGTCAGCACGCGATCGCCCGCGAGTGTCCGGGCGGCCATCACGTCAGGCCCCGGCCCGCGGCCGGTCGGGCGGCGATCGCCGCCCACGATGCGCGTGTCGCCGCGCGACGCTCTGTCCATAGTCATCGATCTTCTCCTGGTCGAAGCCGCGGGCGGTCAGCGCCGGCGCGGCAGCGACACGTCCTCGAGCGTATTGGCCAGCTCGTCGCGTTCGGGGCCGCCCGCGCGTGTCGCGATGTCGCCGAGCGACACGATGCCGACCACCCGGCGGTCGCGGTCGAGCACCGGCAAGCGATGCAGTTGCACGTCGGCCATCCGTTGCTGAACGTCGCCGACGCCGTCGTCCTCGACACACCACTGCACGGGCGCGGATGCGACGGCCAGCACCGGCGTATCGGGCGCATGGCCGTGCGACAGTCCGCGCACCGCCAGGTCGCGGTCCGTGACGATCGCGACGAGTTCGGTGCCGTCGCAAACGGGCAGCACGCCGATATCGAAGCGCTGCATCAGTTCGGCTGCATGGCGAATCGTGTCGGTCGGTGCGACGCACACCACGTCGCGCGACATGATCTCGTTGACGCGATACATGAACGCCTCCTTCGTGAGCAGGACGAAACGGGAGCAGATGCCGTGCCGCGCGCACTGCGCATGCGCCGGGCCTCGACGGCCGCGCAACGGAGAAATTTGCCAGCCCGCTTGTACATCTTCCACGGCGGCTGCCGCGACGGGCGGCGCGACACGTCAGTGGCCGACGCCCGTCATGACGACGATGGCCAGCACCACTGCGCTCTCGATGGCGGCCAGCGCGGCGACGCCGGCGGCGCCGCTGATCTCATGCCATCTGCGTTCGAGGTGTTTCATCAGATCGCTCCGAATGGGTCCGGCCCGCCGATGCGGCGGTGCGCATCGCGAGCCGGGTGCCGCCGTCAGCCGTGATCGCGGGGCGGGGAAGGGGCGTGCGGCGCGCGACGTTCGTGCTTGCCGGACGGCTTGGCGGGGTCGATACGGGTCGCGCCGCCGACGGCGGGCGGATCGCTGGCCGGAAACGTCTCCTCGAGCCCTTCGTCGATGCGTTCCTCCGTCTTGTCTTCGGACGGTGGGCGCGACGGGGCGAGACGGAACGGTCCGGCAGCCGGTGACACGGCGTCGCGGCGGCCGGTGGCGTAAGCGGTCATGGTCGAACCTCCTTGGTCATGGATGCACGCGCAAGCGCCGTGCCCGTGACGGGCCGACGGCACGACGCTTGCGCGCCGGGGAATCCGGACGCGCACGCGGGACATGAGCCGCGTGCCGTCCGCATGGACAAGAGGACATCGTGATGAATGCAACCAGGGAAAGGATACGTTACGACGCGAACGTCTGCGGCGGCGATTTCGCCAGCGTGCGCGCGCGATTCGCCGCGTGGAAGCGCGAATCGCTGGTCTATCGGCCCGAGCGGCGGATGTTCGACGGCAAGGACGAGGTACGCGAACTGAACGACACCGTCTACGACGGCCCCGAGCGTGCGCAGCGGGCGCTCGTCGCGCATTGCGCGCCGTCCGATCCGTTCGCGCTCGCGGTTCGGCTGAACGCGGAGGGGCGCATGATGTGGCTGGTGATGGCGGCCTATGACGACTGAGCGGCCGCATGCATGACGGGTAAGAGCGGGCACGCCGCTTGCGCGCGCTCGCGGCGCCATCGAGAGGCGCGCGCCGTCGCGCAGGAGAAACATGAAGACGCCATCCACGCTGCACCGCCCCGAACCGACGACCCCCGACGTCGACCCGCATCCGGTACCGCCCGGCCCCGACGATCCGGTCGACCCGCCCGTGCCCGACGGGCTGCCGCAGGGCGACCCGCCGTCGAACCCGCCGCCGATGCGGATGCCGGGCGGAAGCGGGGCGCCACAACCGGCCGCGCGAACACTGAAAAGGAGGACCGTCATGGACATTCACGTGCAATCACCCGACAAGCGCGCGATCGCTCAGGTGCTGGGCCGCTATTTCGAATCGCGTTCGCTGCGCTATCACATCGAGGAACTGCCGGGCGGCGTGCTGCAGATCGGCTTTCGCGCCAGCGGCCGCCCGGCCGCCGTCACCGTGTCGTTCGACGATGCCGCGTACGACGCTTATACGCACTGGGACGCCAGCCAGAAACAGCTGGCGCTCGGCCGGCTCGCCGACGGCTTCTCGCGAATGATGTCGTCGCGCAGCCCGGCCGCGCTGGCCGGCGACTATCACGTCGAGCGTTTCTGATTCCGCCATCCAACACCGGCGCGTGCCGGAATCCGGCAAAGTGCCCGCGCACAACGGGCGCTTTGCGTCTGCGCGCGTGTCGCGTAGGATGTCCGTTAATTCAGCGCACGCTACGTTCGCGCAGCACGCTGCCGTGCCGGTGCCGCCGCCGACGCGCGATGCGCTTTCCCCCAGGTTCGTTTCGCGCAACCGACGGAGACCACCTTGGCCACAGTTGCTCGCCTGTTGCTGTCACCCGGCACCCGCCGGTTCGTATCCGGTCTTTCGGCATTCGCGGCGCTCGCCGCGTCCGGCGCCCGCGACGCGTCGGCCCAGACGCCTTCGCCGCTCGGCGAATGGCAATACTCGGCGGGCGTGCCGCTCCAGAAACTGTTCGACCCGAACATTCCGACCTGGCAGGTCAGCCTCGGCGCCGCGATGACGCTGCAGCCCCGCTACGCGGGCTCGGATCGTTATCGCGTGATGGGCGGCCCGAACGTCGACATCCGCTACCGCGACCTGTTTTTCCTGTCGACGGGCGAAGGCCTCGGCGCGAACGTGCTGCGCGGGCCGAACTGGCGCGTGAGCCTGTCGGTCGGCTATGACCTCGGGCGCCGCTCGGCCGACGATCTCGGCCACCTGAACGGCCTCGACAACATCAATGCGGCGCCCGTGATGAAACTGGCGGCCGATTACGTGATCTCGAAGGATTTCCCGCTCGTGCTGCGTGCGGATGTCCGGCGCAGCATCGGCGGCTCGAACGGCTGGACCGGCGATTTCTCCGCGTACATGCCGATGCCGGGCAGCAACGAGAATTTCTTCTGGTTCGCGGGGCCGACCGTGTCGTTCGCCGACTCGCGCTACATGAACAGCTGGTTCGGCGTGAACCCGGGCGCCGCCGCGCGCTCCGGGCTGCCGGCCTATTCGTCGGGCGCGGGGATCAAGTCGGCCGGCGTCGGCGTGACGATGGTGTGGTTCGTGAACAAGCACTGGTTCGTCACGATGGACGGCGCGCTCGAGCAGCTCGTCGGCCGCGCGGCGCGCAGCCCGATCACGCAGCAGTCGACCAACGGCGTGTTCGACATGTCGGTGAATTACCAGTTCTGACCGCGCCGGGCCGCGGAGGGCCGATGCCGCACGCGGCATCGGCCGTCACATTTGATATGATTCCGACCTGTACAAACGTACAGTGATCGATCTCCGTGACGCCTGCTTCGCCGACGCCCCCGGCGTTTTACTACCTGACCAATTTCGAACGCGCGCTGGCCTGGCTCGGCGAGCGTTACGACGACCTGTTCGACGCGCACGAGCACACGTTCGTCCGGCAGTTCGCGACGCTGCCGCAGCCGTCGCGCGCGCTGCTCGTGCGGATGCTGATGCGCAGCGGGTCCGACTTCCGCGCGAGCAAGCTCGTGTACGACGAAATCGGCTGCACGCTCGACGCGGCCGCGCCGCTCGTCGCGCTCGACTGGGTCGACCCGGCGCCCGCGCTCACGCTCGACGCGCTGTTCGCGCTGTCGACCAAGGCCGACCTGCTGCACATCTTCCCGTCGCTCGCGGCGCATGCGGGCGAGCGCAAGCCCGAATGGCTCGAACGGCTGCGGGCCATGTACGACGACACCGCGCAGCCGCTCGACGCGTGGTGCGCGCAGGCCGGCGACCGTGTGCTGCGCGTGACGGTCGGCGCATTGTGCGACCGGCTGCGGCTGATGTTCTTCGGCAATCTCCATCAGGACTGGAGCGAGTTCGTGCTCGCCGATCTCGGCGTGTTCCAGTACGAAAGCGTGCCGATCGCGCCGTCGTCGCGCGCGTTCCAGCAGCGCGGCGACGTCGACGCGTATCTCGCGCTTCAGACGTGCCGCGACGCGCTCGATGCGTGGCCCGACGACGTGCCGTTCGACGACCTGACGCGCGCGATCGATGCGGTCGGCTGCGCGCAGCCATGGCTCGCGACGCGTCGCGCGAAACTGCTGTTCGCGCTCGGGCAGACCTGCGAGCGGCGGGCCGACTGGGACGCCGCGCTCGACGCGTATGCGCGCAGCGCGTGGCCCGGCAGCCGCCACCGGCGCATCCGCGTGCTCGAGCGCTGCGGGCGCGACGCCGACGCGCTCGCGCTGGCGCTCGATGCGCGCGGCCGCTTCGAGAGCGACGAGGAACGCCAGCGCGTCGAGCGCATGCTGCCGCGTCTGCTGCGCCGCGCCGGCCAGCGCGTCGAACGTGCGGCAGCCGCGGCCGACGTGCCGCGCGAGACGCTCGTGCTCGCGCGTCCCGACGCGTTCGTCAGCGTCGAATTCGCGGTGCGCGATCATCTCGCGCAGCCGGCGGCGCCGGTCCATTACGTCGAAAACACGCTGATCAATTCGCTGTTCGGCCTGCTGTGCTGGGAGCCCGTGTTCGCGGCGGTGCCCGGTGCGTTCTTCCACCCGTTCCAGCGCGGCCCGGCCGACCTGCACGCGCCCGATTTCGCCGTGCGCCGGGCGGACGCATTCGACGCCTGTTTCGCGCAGCTCGATTCGGGCGCGTACCGCGACACGATCCGCCGGCATTTCGCGACGAAGGCGGGGTTGCAGTCGCCGTTCGTATTCTGGGGCGTGCTGACCGACGCGCTGCTCGAAGAGGCGCTCGCGTGCCTGCCGCCCGAGCACCTGCGGCTGTGGTTCACGCGCCTGCTCGCGGATATCCGCAGCAACCGCTCCGGGCTGCCCGATCTGGTCAGCTTCTGGCCCGATGAGCGCCGTTACGAGCTGATCGAGGTGAAAGGCCCCGGCGACCGGTTGCAGGACAACCAGACGCGCTGGCTCGCCTACTGCGTCGCGCACGGCATGCCGGTGCGCGTCGTCGACGTGGCATGGGCCGGCGAGGGCGTGGCGCGCGCGGAAGCGGCGGGGCTGTCCGCATGAGCTACGTCGTCGCGGTGCGTGCGATGTGCGAGTTCACCGCGCGGCGCGGCGATCTCGACCTGCGCTTCACGCCCGCGCCGACCGCGCTCGAAGGCATCGCCGGCCACGGCGCGGTCACGTCGAAGCGCGGCGCGCGCTACGAAACCGAGATCGCGCTGACGGGCACGTGGGGCACGCTCACCGTGCGCGGTCGCGCGGACGGCTACGATCCCGTGGCGAACCGCATCGAGGAGATCAAGACCTATCGCGGCAGCTTAGACGCGATGCCGGCCAACCACCGCACGCTGCACTGGGCGCAGGCGAAGGTCTATGCGCACCTGATGTGCGACGCGCGCGGCCTGAAGGAAATCGACGTCGCGCTCGTGTATTTCGACATCGTGTCCGAGCGCGAGACCGTGCTGACCGAGACGCTCGATGCCGGCACGCTCGCCACGTTCTTCGCCGAGCAATGTGCATGCTTCGTCGGCTGGGCCGAGCGCGAAACGGCTCATCGCGCCGCACGCGATGCGGCGCTGCGTGCGCTGGCATTTCCGCACGGGCAGTTCCGCAGCGGCCAGCGCGAGCTGGCGGTCTCGGTCTATCGCGCGGCGCGCGACGCGCGCTGCCTGATGGCGCAGGCGCCGACCGGCATCGGCAAGACGCTCGGCACCGTGTTTCCCCTGCTGAAGGCGTGCGGCGAGGGCGAACTCGACCACGTATTCTTCCTGACCGCGAAAACGCCCGGCCGGGCGCTCGCGCTCGAAGCGGCGACGACGCTCGGCGCCGGCACGCGCGCGCTGCCGCTGCGCGTGCTGGAACTCGTCGCGCGCGACAAGGCGTGCGAGCATCCGGACAGCGCGTGCCATGGCGAATCGTGCCCGCTCGCGAAAGGCTTCTACGACCGGCTGCCGGCCGCGCGCGATGCGGCGATCGAGGCCGGGCTGCTCGATCGCGATACCGTGCGCACGGCCGCGCGGGCTCACGACGTCTGTCCGTACTACCTGTCGCAGGAACTCGCGCGCTGGTCGGACATGGTGATCGGCGACTACAACTACTACTACGACGGCAGCGCGATGCTGCATACGCTCGCGCAGCAGAACCAGTGGCGCGTCGGCGTGCTCGTCGACGAAGCGCACAACCTGCTCGACCGCGCGCGCAGGATGTACAGCGCGTCGCTCGATCCGTTCGCGTTCGCGGCCGCCCGCGAAGCTGCGCCGGCGGCGCTGCGCAAGGCGTTCGACCGGCTCGCTCGTGCCTGGGGCACGGTCAATCGCGCGCAGACCGAGCGTTATGCCGCGTATCCGGACGTGCCGGGCCCGATCGTGTCGGCCGTGCAGAACCTTGTCGCGGCGATCGGCGAACACCTGACCGACGCGCCGCGCGCGAACGGCGATGCGCTGCTGCGATTTCATTTCGACGCGATCCAGTTCGGCGTACTCGCCGAAGCGTTCGACAGCGCATCGATCTTCGACGCGACGCTGCATGGCGAACCGATGCCGCGCCAGCCGGCGCTCGATGGCGTCGCCTCGGCGAGCCGGCGCCGCCGCGTCCAGTCGACGCTGTGCGTGCGCAACGTGATTCCGGCCGGCTTTCTGGCCGCGCGCTACGACACCGCACGCGCGACCGTGCTGTTCTCGGGCACGCTGAGCCCGTTCCATTTCTATCGCGACACGCTCGGGCTGCCGAGCGATACCGGCTGGCTCGACGTCGACGGGCCGTTCCGCGCCGAGCAGCTGACGGTGCGCGTCGCGAGTCACGTGTCGACGCGCTGGCGCGATCGCGACCGGTCGCTCGAACCGATCGCCGACCTGATCGCCGCGCAATACGCGACGCGGCCCGGCAACTACCTCGGTTTCCTCAGCAGCTTCGACTACCTCGGGCGCGTGGTCGCGCTGATGCAAACGCGCCATCCCGACGTGCCCGTATGGGCTCAGGCGCCCGGCATGGCCGAAAGCGAGCGCGACGCGTTTCTCGCGCGCTTCGACGCGGGCGGGCGCGGCGTCGGCTTCGCCGTGCTGGGCGGGGCGTTTTCGGAAGGCGTGGACCTGGTCGGCGAGCGGCTGATCGGCGCGTTCATCGCGACGCTCGGGCTGCCGCAGGTCAACGACATCAACGAGCAGATGCGGCGCACGATGGAGGCGCGTTTCGGCAACGGCTACGACTACATGTACCTGTATCCGGGCTTGCAGAAGGTCGTGCAGGCGGCCGGGCGCGTGATCCGCACCGAGCACGACGAAGGTGTCGTGCACCTGATCGACGACCGGTATCGCAGGCGCGAAGTGCGCGACCTGCTGCCGCGATGGTGGCGGATCGGATGACGGAGCTGGTGGGGCTGCCCGCCGCTACAGCACGTTGAGCATCGCGAGTGCGGCTTCCTGCAGGTGCGGCAGCACGCGCCGCACGGCTGCGTCGGCCGTCTCCGCGCCGATCGGCATGTTCGTGCTCAGTGCGGCGACCACTTCGCCGTGACGGTTCTTCAGCGGCACCGCGATCCCGCGCACGCCGACCTGCAATTGCTGCTCGATCGCCGCGAAACCGGCGTCGCGCGCATGGTCCACCTGTTCGAGCAGCCGCGCCTTGTTGGTGATCGTATGCGGCGTGAACGGCGGCAGCTCGGTTTCGTCGAGCCACGCGCGCACGGCCTCGCGATCGGGGTGATGGGCGAGCAGCACGACCCCCGGCGACGTCAGCGGCGCCGGCACGCGTGCGCCGAGCACGAAGCCGGTCGTCATCACCCGCGACACGCCATTGCGCGCGATGAACACCAGTTCCCAGCCATCGAGCACGCTGACGTACGCCGATTCGTTCAGCGACGCGCTCAGTTGTTGCAGATAGGGCTGGACCGTGCGCGGCAGACGCGCCGAATCGAAGTACGACCAGCCGACCCGCAGCACGCGCGGCGTGAGGCCGTACAGCTTGCCGTCGGTGTACACGTAGCCGAGCGATTCGAGCGTCAGCAGGTAGCGTCGCGCGGCCGTGCGCGTGAGGCCCGTGCGGGCGGCGGCCTGCGTGGGCGTCATGCGCGCGTGCTGGCTGTCGAAGGCTTCGAGGATCATCAGGCCTTTTTCGAGGCCGGCTATCCAGTCGCGTCGGTCGAGCTCGGGCTTTTTCATCGGTGGATGGCGAAACGCGTGTGCGCGGTGAGCGCGCAGAATTGGGCGATTATCGCGCAGATCGACCGGGCTGGCGAAGCCGCGCTAGAATCGCCGCTCCGACTGGAACAGAACAATGAAAATCCGAGAATCCGCCCTGGCCGCGCTCGCCGCGGCCGTGCCGCTGCTTGCCGCGGCGAATCCCGCGACTGGCGACGCAACCCTCCCCAAACCGGCCGTCGACATCCGTGCGTGGCCCCGCATGGCGTCGCCGGCATTCGGCTGCTACGTCGAAACGACGTTCGGTTACCGCGACAAACGCTTCAATTGCGCGCTCAAGAAGTACCGGAACGCGGGCGACGCATGCAAGAACACGAAGGCGTACTACGAAGGCCCGGCGTTCCCCGACCGGCTCGCGGCCAGCGTGCATCCGCTCGCGACGAAGGTCGACCTGGACTGGGAGCATGGCAACCTGCAAATGGTCACGGTCACGCTGAAGGGAACGTGGAACGAAGCGGAGGTGCGCAAGGCATTCGGGCTGCCGCGTGCGGAGGGAAGCAAGCTGACCGAGGCGGAACTGCGGTCGCAGCCGGGCAATGTGATGGATACGAGCGTCCAGTATCCGTCGGCCGCGCTCGATGAACGCCTCGCGAAGCGGCCGAGCAACCCTGCACGCGGCACGACGGCCGTGATGCTCAATGGATTCGACCACATGGGCGCCGGCGACGCCGATTGCAGTGGCGGCGAGTAACGCGGGAAGGGGGCCTGGCAGAGGCCGGCGGCCGGTCAAAGCCGCCACGTGAACGCGGCGCCCGAATCGCGCGCGCCGCGTGCTTCAGCGCGTTACTCGCTGCTCGTCCACTCGACGTTCGCGCCGACGGACCGCAAGTTCTCGACGAAATGCGGATGCGCGCGGCGAATCGGCAGCGCGTTCATGATTTCCGAGCGGCCTTCGATGCTCGCGGCGACCATCAGCAGCGCGATCGCGACGCGGATGATGTACGGGCTCTCGACGCGTGCCGGCGTCAGTTGCAGCCCGCCGAACGTGATCAGCCGGTGCGGATCGGACAGCAGCACGTGCGCGCCGAACTTCGACAACTCGCCGGACCAGCCGAGCGCGCCGTCGTAGACCTTGTTCCAGAACATCGCGCTGCCTTCCGCCCGCACGCCGAGTGCGATGAAGATCGGCAGCAGGTCGACCGGCAGGTACGGCCATGGCGCGGCTTCGACCTTGGTCAGGATGTTCTGCGTGAACGGCCGGCGCACGCGCAGCGGGCCGTCGCGTTCCGCGCGCGACCAGCCGTCGCGGTGCGTGACGTTGACGCCGAACTTCGCGAACGTGCGATCGATCAGCGGGAAATGCTCGGGCGACGAGTTGCGTACCGTGATGTCGCCGCCGGTGATCGCGCCGAGCGCGAGGAACGTCGCGATCTCGTGGAAATCCTCGGCGAAGCGGAACTCGCCGCCGCCGAGCTTGCCGCCGCCCGTCACGCACAGCCGCGACGTGCCGATGCCCTCGATCGAGACGCCGATCATCGCGAGGAACTGGCAGAACTCCTGCACGTGCGGCTCGGACGCCGCGTTCATCAGCGTCGACGTGCCGCTCGCGGCCGTCGCGCACAGCGCGAAGTTCTCGGTGGTCGTCACCGACGCGTAGTCGAACCAGTGATCGTTGGCCGTCAGCGGGCCGTCGGTGCGAACGATCAGCGAATCGGGCGTGCGCTCGATGTGCGCGCCAAAGCGCTCGAATACCTCGACGTGCGGGTCGATCTCGCGCACGCCGAGCGTGCAGCCCTTCACGTCGTTCTCGAGGCGCGCGACGCCGAAGCGCGCGAGCAGCGGCGGAATCAGCATGATCGACGAGCGCATCGCCTCGGGCAGCCGGTGGACGGCCGGATCGAACCTGGTGTTGCGATGGTGGAGTTCGAGCAGGCCGGTCGTGAAGTCGACCGACACGTCGCTGCCGAGCGTGCGGAAGATGTCGAGGATCTTGCGCACGTCGGTGATGTCCGGCACGCCGACGAGGCGCAACGGCTGATCGGTCAACAGGGTGGCGCACAGAATCGGCAGGACGGCGTTCTTGTTCGCGGACGGCTTGATGTCCCCGCGCAGCGGAGTGCCGCCGTGGACGATGAGATTCGACATGATATGGGGGCGTATCGGTGACTGACGTAGGCCCATATGATGCCATTGGTCGGCCGGTGGCGTGGAATGTTCAGAGGGGAAAAGGGGGAATCGGGCGCGCGATTGACGGTGTTTGACGTTGGCCGCTGCTGACATTGGCATGCCGATGTTACTGGGATCGGATCGGTTTCTTATCTCGTAAAATCGAGACCGGAATTCCTAACACGGCCCTTCATGTCGACACCAACACCGCAATCCCTCCCAACTGACGACGTTTCTACGAGTGCCGATGGGCGGCCGTGGACGCCTGACGAACTTCGCTCGTCGGTCGACGAATATCTCAAAATGCTCGAGCGCGAGCGCTCGGGGCAGTCCTACGTCAAGAAAGCGGTGTACGACAGGCTGGCCGTGCAATTCAATCGCACGGCGAAAGCATTCGAGTACCGGATGCAAAACATTTCGTATGTGCTCGCGCTCATGGGCCGTCAATGGCTTCCTGGGCTCAAGCCCGCAAAAAACGTCGGCTCGAATGGCGTGTTGATCGAGCGATTCATCAACGAACTGGAACAGCGGTCGGCCGCTCCAATCGTGAAATTCGAACTCGACGTGCGCGACGCATTGAAAAAGCCGCAGATTGTGCCGCCTTTGGGCAACGCGAGTCCTGCGGTCACCAGTGCAACCGTGACCCAGATTCGCCGCGATCCGGCAGTCAAGGCTTGGGTGTTGGCGCAAGCGAATGGGATTTGCGAATGTTGCAACGAGCCCGCGCCGTTCAAGGGCGCCGACGGGCTGCCGTATCTGGAGGCGCACCACGTCCGCAAACTAGCGGAGCGGGGCCCCGATCTCGTGTCGAACACAGTAGCCGTTTGCCCGAACTGCCACCGCGAACTGCATTACGGCGAAGGCGCCCGGCACCTCGTCGAACGCCTCTACGCACAGCTGCCGCGCCTCGTTCGCGCGTAGCCGGCGACGCTCGCCGGCCACGCACTCATTCCCTCACCCCGCCGCGCGCATTCGCGCGGCGACCACCAGCGAGATCAGGCAGCCCACCGCGAGATAGCCTGCGACCAGGTGCCACGAACCGCCGGCCAGGCTGACGAGGCCGACCGCGATGAACGGCGTGAACCCGCCGCCGACGACGCTCGCGAACTGGTAGCCGACACCCGCGCCGCTGTAGCGGTACTCGGCGCCGAACAGCTCGGTGAACAGCGGCTGCTGGACGCTTACGACCATGTCGTGCGCGGCGTTCGCCAACAGGATCGAGAAGATCACGATCCAGGCGATCGACCGCGCCTCCAGCGCGACGAAGAACGGCACCGCGGACGCCAGCCCGATCAGCGCGCCGATCAGGTAGATCCGGCGCAGGCCGTAACGGTCCGCCAGCCACGCGAAGCACGGGATCGTCACGCAGCTCACCGCGCCGACCAGCAGGCCGATGTTCAGGAACAGGTCGCGCGACATGCCGAGGTTCGTCGTCGAATAGCTGAGCGCGAACGCGGTGACGATATACATCGTGAACAGTTCGGCGAGCCGCAGCGCGATGATCAGCAGGAACGCCTTCGGATGGCGCGTCAGTGCTTCCAGCACCGGCAGGCGAAGCTTGCGATTGCCGTGCTCGACCTTCTCGACGAACTCCTGCGACTCGTCCATGTTCTTGCGGACCCACAGCCCGATCAGCACCAGCACGATGCTGAACACGAACGGCAGGCGCCAGCCCCACGACTTGAACGCGGCCTCGCCGAGCGTATGACTCAGGATCGACACGATGCCCGTTGCCAGCACGAGGCCGACACCGTAGCCGACCTGCACGCCGCTGCTGTAGAACGCCTTCTTTTGCTTGGGCGCGCTCTCGACGGCCATCAGCGCCGCGCCACCCCATTCGCCGCCTACCGCGAAACCCTGGATCGCGCGCATCAGCACCAGCAGCACGGGCGCCCACCAGCCGATCGTCGCGAATGTCGGCAGCAGGCCGATCGCGACCGTCGACAGCCCCATCAGCATCACGGTCAGCACCAGCATCCGCTTGCGCCCGAGCCGGTCGCCGTAGTGACCGAACACGACGCCGCCGAGCGGCCGGAACAGGAAGCCGACGCCGAACGTCGCGAACGCCGCGAGCGTGCCCATCGTCGGGCTGACTTTCGGGAAGAACTCGGAATTGAATACCAGCGCGGCGACGATCCCGTACAGCAGGAAGTCGTACCAGTCGACGACGGCGCCGACGAAGCTGCCGATCGCGGCCTTGCGGGCCTGGTTGCGGGCTCGGGCGCCGGCCGCGGCGTCGAGGGTGTCGAAGGTTGGGGTCATGGCGGTGTCTCCTGGCACGGCGCATCGTGGAATCGTGGCGGCGCCGCGTTCGATGCTGCATTGAAGTCGATGGGTGAACGGAGAATAGGGTGCGCGCCGCATGGCGGCAATTGGCCAAACGGACGAAATGCGCGATTATCGTTCAAATTCGTGCGATTATCGAACGCTTTTCGGGTTTGCACTAGGCGTCGTGACGATATCCCGTTCGGCCAGGGTGTGCCGTCGTGAACGATCTGGTTAAAATCTGCAGCATCGACAATTCGCCCGTTCGGCGCGGATGCGTGGTCCACCATCAGCCGCGCACGCCGCACGCGACGGGCGCCATCCCCATCGACCGCATGCCCCCGGAGACTGGAATGCCCGGCAATTCCCACCCCCTGCCCAGCGATACGCCGCCCGTTGCCGATCCGGCCGCCAATCCGCTCGGAATGGCCGGCCTCGAATTCGTCGAATTCGCTGCGCCCGTGCCGGAGGCGCTCGCGCAGCGCTTCGAGCAGCTCGGGTTCAAGGCGATTGCACGCCACGTCAGCAAGAACGTCACGCTGTACCGGCAGGGGCAGATGCACTTTCTGATCAATGCCGAGCCTGATTCGTTCGCCGCGCGCTATGCGGAGGAATACGGGATGGGCGTCTGCGCGATCGGGTTGCGGGTGGCGAGCGCCCGGCGCGCGTTCGAACGCGCGATCGAGCTCGGCGCGTGGGCGTTCGAGGGTGAAAAGGTCGGCGTGGGCGAGCTGAAGATCCCGGCGATCCAGGGCATCGGCGATTCGCACCTGTATTTCGTCGACCGCTGGCGCGGGCGGGGCGGCCAGCGCGGCGGCGTCGGCGACATCTCGATCTTCGACATCGATTTCCGGCCGATCGACATCGCCACCGCGCACACCGATCTCGACTGCGTCGGCGTCGGCCTGCAGCAGGTCGACCACTTCACGCAAACCGTCGGCGCCGGGCGCATGCGGGAGTGGCTGGATTTCTACCATGACCTGCTGCATTTTCGCGAGATCCACGAAATCGATGCCCACTGGCATGTGTCCGAGGAATCGCGTGTGATGGTGTCGCCGTGCGGCGCGGTGCGGATTCCGGTCTACGAGGAAGGCACGCGGCGCACCGAGCTGATGCACGCGTATCTGCCCGATCATCCGGGTGAGGGCGTGCAGCACGTCGCGCTGGCCACCGACGACATCCTGTCGTGCGTCGATGCGCTGCGTGCGAACGGCGTCGAATTCATCGAGCCGCCCGCGCGCTATTACGACGACGTCGATGCGCGGCTGCCGGGGCACGGCGTCGATCTCGATGCGCTGCGCCGCCGTGCGGTGCTGGTCGACGGCGAGATCGGCAGCGACGGCGTGCCGAAGCTGTTCTTCCAGACCTTCGTGAAGCGCCGGCCCGGTGAGATTTTCTTCGAGATCGTGCAGCGCCAGGGGCACCACGGGTTCGGCGAAGGAAACCTCGCGGCGCTCGCCCGCGCGCGCGCCGCCGGCTGAGCGGTCAGGCGCCGGAGCACACGGCGCGTACGCACCCGCGCGCGCTCTTTTCGAAGGCGGGTGTCACGCGGCAGGCAACGCTCATGCGGATTCCGCTCGGAAGTGCGGTGCCGCTCGGGTAAGTGGCCAAGCCATCGGCATTGGGCGAGGCATCGTGAATTGCGCGGTGGCGACGGCATTCTGCAAAAGAGGCTCGCACCGTGCGAGCCTCTTCTTCATGCCGTGCCGCCGAGGGCATGTATCGGACGTTCACCCCGCCGCGTTCACGATCCGCGCGTCGATCGATTCGCCCACCCGACGAGCGCCGGCCATTGCGCGCAGCCGCGCCGGACGAACCCGGCGCCCGTGCGGATCACGAGCGCGCCGATCGCGAGCGCGGCCACGTCGTCAAGGCGGGCGAAGCCGACCAGCGCCGCGCTCATCGCGAGCGCCGCCAGCAACGACGACAGCGCATCGGTACGCACATGCCAGCCGGTTGCCTCGAGCAGCGCGGAACCGGTCTCGCGCGCCTTGCGCAGCATCCAGTGCGACAACGTGGCCTTGCCGACGAGCGTGACGGCAACGAGCGGGAGCGTCGCCGCACCCGGCTGCACGACGGGCGGCGCATCGAACCGGTTCATCGCCTGCCAGATCATCTGCGCGCCGGTCGCGACGAGCAGCGCGCCGAGGCCCGCGAGCGCGAGCGGTTCGTAGGTCGGACGCCGCTCCGGCGGCAGGCGTGCGTCGAGCCGGCATGCGACGAGGATCAGCGCATCGGCCGCGAGGTCGATCGCGGCATGCGCGACATCCGCGAGCAGCCCCGACGAATGCGCGGACCACGCCGCGGCCGTCTCGGCGGCGAGCAGCATCAGGTTGATCGCGAGGCTGACGGCGAGGGCGCGCGACGTGGCCGCATAAAGGTGGGGCGTGGCGCGAGACGTGCGCTGCATGGCGGATTCGTCTGTCGATAGCGTGGGTCAGCCCCGAACGCTACCGATCGACGGTGGCAGATCCATGACAGTCGATGCGGCATCAGCGGTCTGCACTGCGCGCGCATCGGCCGGGTTCCGCGATCTTCGGTTTTTCAGTTGACACCGCAAGGCAGGGCGGCCGGCTTTCCAGCGCAGCTGTAGCAGCGTGTTTGCCATGCAGCCTGGGGCAAGGCGAAAGCGAGGCAGTCGATCATGTGCCGCGATATCGAACAGGAGAGCGACGCCCATTGAATTCAACATTATAGAAATAATGTCAAATTAAAGTCCGTGATTGATTGGATATTTAATGGTTTACGTTATATTATTTACAAAATTCCCGACGAACACCGCCATGTCCGACTTCGCTGCCGACGAACCACGCCTGACCGCCGAAATCGAGCGCCTCAAGGCCGACTTCCCGAAAACTCGCGAGCTCTACCGCGAAGCCTGCGCGCTGCTGTTCTTCCGCTTCGGCATCACGCCTACGGCAAACCGCCTGTATCAGCTCGTCCGCAAGGGCAGCATGAGCACGCCGACGGCCGTCCTCGGCGAGTTCTGGGCCGAGCTGCGGGAGAAGAGCCGCGTGCGCATCGAGCATCCCGATTTGCCGGCCGATCTGCAGGCGGCAGCCGGCGAGCTGGTCGCCGCACTATGGAGCCGGTCGAGCACCGATGCCGCTGCCGCGCTTGATGCGCTGCGCGCGGAAGTCGAAGCAGAGCGCGCCGCGGCGAAAGCGGAGGTCACGACGCGGCAGGCCGAGCTGGCCCGCACCGAAACCGCGCTGGAGCAACGCACGGCTGCGTTGCTGGCTGCGCAGGTACGCATTCAGGAACTGGAGCAGGCGAGGGCGGCCGACGAAGCCTCGCGGCAAGCGCTGCAAGCGGATATCGAACGCCTGAAGGCCGACAACACGGAAGCCGACCGCGCACTCGCGCAGGCACGTGCGGATTTCACGACCCAGCTCGACCGGTTGCGCGACGACGCGGGCCGCGCCGAGGAACGCCTGCGCGCGTCGGAAAAACGGGCGCTTCAGGAGATCGATCGCGAGCGGCTCGCGGCCGCGCGATTGCAAAAGGAACTCGACGCGACCGCATCGCGCATGGAGCAACGCGATGCGCGGCACCGAAAGGACATCGCCGACCTGCAGACGCAACTCGGCGACGCGCTGCATCGTTGCGGCGTGCTTCAGGGGCAACTCGACGGCGCGCAGGCGACCGATGCGGCACGCGTCAAGGAACTGGATACGTTGCGGCGCGAGATGGCGGTACTCGCCCGCCGGGCGCCGCTGCGCGGCGTCAAGACGGCACCTGCCGCGCAGCGGGAAGAGCGGAAGGCCCGCACGAGAAAGCGCACCGGCGAAGCGGCGGGTTGACCGCCTACCCGCGAGCATGTGCCGACCGATGTCGACGCACGCCTCGAGCGCCGACCGGCAGCCGGCCCGCCCCGACGCAACGCAACGCAACGCAACGCATTCGAACGCGAAACGGCTCGCTCCGACTCCGCTCAACTCGTCACATACCGAGACGGCAACGGCGGCGCATCGGCCGGAATCGTCACGAGCGACGTATTCAGCCAGCCCTGCGGCGTACCGTTCGACTGCGCATAGGCGCCGACGTACGGCATCATCCGCGTCGTCTGGTAGACCTGCGGCGTCCAGCCGGCCGGCGCGAGGAAGATCGACGTCGCGCGCTTCTCGCTGTACGCGGACGCGCCGTACGTCGAGATGTTCCACAGCGTCTGCTGATACGTCGCGTAGTCGGCGTTGTGACGTGAGCCGCCGGCCTGCCATCCTTCGAGCTGGATGAACGTGTTGTACGTACCGGCACCCGCGAGCAGGTTGTTCACGGTGCGCCCGTACAGGAACGACAGGATCAGCCCGCAGTTCACCGGCGCGAAATCGTTGCCGACGCTCAGGTAGTAACGGCCCGTCGTGTTCACGACCGACGCATAGTGCGAATTGCCGATATCCGTCGACGTCGTCAGCCCGCTCGCGCCCATGAAGCTGTCGAACGCCTGCATCGTGACGCCCGCCGGCAGATCGCTCGTCGCACTGATCGCGACGAGGTGCGAACCGGCCGCCAGCAGTGTCAGGAACGCGGACAACGTCGCCGCGACCCAGTTGCCCTGCGCGTCGACGAACGGAAACGCGCGATAGCCCGTCAGCGAGAAAACCGCCGGATCCGTGCCGGCCTGCCACGCGATCTGCGGCACCCACATCGTCAGCGGGCCGGCGTTCGACGCGCTCGACACGTACTGCTTCAGCGCATCGACGAGCTGCGCATCGGCGCCGGGCAGCACGGTGTACGACGCGCCTTTCTGCCAGCGCTGCACCCATTGCGAGACGAAGCCCGCGAGCTGGCCGCCGGTGAAGTCGGCAGGCGGCACATAGCCGAGCGGCCCGGTGCCCTGGTACGCAGACTGGATGGCCGCGGCTGTGCGCACGCTGCTGCCGAACATGCTGTTCGCGAAATCCTGGCAGTTGTTGGACGGCGGCGTCGCGAGTTGCGCGAGCGGGACGACCCATGCGCCGTTCGCGGTCGCGACGCCGCGATACAAGGTGAGATTCGCGACCGAGTCGTGGCCGGGAAACGTCGCGGCGTCGGCGCCCGACACGTAGCCGGCCGACGGCGTGACGCCGACGGTGGTCGGCTGCGAGCCGAACGGATGCGTGTAGGCAATCGCGAACGACGCGTCGCCGCCGGCGAGGCTGAACGACCCCGTGCAATCGCCCCAGCTGTTCGATGCGCGGACGGCCGTCGATTGCCCGGTTGCGACCAACGCTTGCGATGCCTGCGGCGTCGAGCCGCTCTGGCTCGCCGCATTGCCGAACGCGAGCGACGTCGACGGGATCGCATTGGTGACGTTGATCGTGATCGAGCGGTCGGCGATGCCGTAGCTGCGCGCGGCCGGATTCGCGCCGCCGGTCGCGGCCAACGACGACGCGGATGTCGTGTTGCCGTCGCCGCCGCAAGCGGCCAGCGTGCCGACGAGCGGCGACAGGGTCAGCGCGGCGCCGCGCTGGATGAAGCGCCGGCGGGTCGGCGCGGGCGGGCGAGCGGGTTTCGAGGCGGTCATGGGGCGTTCCTGGTCACGGGTTCGAGAGGAGGCAACGACGATCCGGCGCATTGCACACGTGTGCAATGCCGGCTGCTGTTGGGCCACCGCCGGCACTTGCGCCGCGCGTATTTAAGCGGGAGATCGATGAAACGCCTGCGACGAAACCGAGTCGCCCGTGTGACGCCGCGCACGCCGTGGCGGGGGGGGCGCCGCCGGGCATTGGGCGCGCGCCGGGGATCGGGTAAAGTGCCGCTCAACATGCCGGTTCGACGTCGCTAGACGACCGGTCTAATCGTTGCTACCATACGCCATCATGAATGCATCTTCAGGCGCGGAAGTTCGCCAGCACATCCTGAATATCGCGAAGCCGATCATGCTCCACAAGGGGTTTTCGGCGGTCGGTCTGAACGAGATTCTCGCTGCGGCGGGCATCCCGAAGGGCTCGTTCTACCATTACTTCGGCTCGAAAGAGGCATTCGGCGAAGCGCTGCTCGAATCGTATTTCGAAGGCTATCTCGCGCATCTCGACAACCTGCTCAAGCAGCAGGCCGGCACCGGCGCCGAGCGCCTGATGACGTACTGGGGCAACTGGCTGCACACGCAGTGCGCGGACGATCCGGAAGGCAAGTGCCTTGCGGTGAAACTCGGCGCGGAAGTGTCGGACCTGTCGGAGGCGATGCGTGCGGTGCTGCGACGCGGCACGAGCCAGATCATCGAACGGCTCGCGGGCGGCATCGAGGCCGGGCTGGCCGACGGCTCGCTGCGCGCGGTCGACGATCCGGCGTACACGGCCGCGATCCTGTACGAGCTGTGGCTGGGCGCGACGCTGCTGGAAAAGATTCACCGCAACCGCCAGCCGCTCGAAAGAGCGATGGTCGAAACGCGGCGCATGCTGAACCTGCCGCCGGCCGCGCAGGGCGGTGCGCCGTCGTAAACCGGGCGCGCTTCCGCGCGCCTTGTTTTTGCCCTGATTCTAGACGACTGGTCTACTCAAATCCGCATGACGAATGCTTCACGCCGCGTTACGCTGTCCCGATTGTCCCAACCGCCCGTGTGCGCCCACGCCGGCGTGAACGCCGGCGCGCATCTTCTGCTGATCCACCCCTGATCCGATCGTGCTCACGAAGCACCTTCATTCCTGTCGACGGAGGCCCACATGCCGCAAAGCAAGACCACAAACCGCCAGATCATCCTGAATTCGCGCCCGGTCGGCGCCCCGACACCGGACAACTTCCGCGCCGAAACCGGCGACGTGCCGACGCCGGGCGCCGGCCAGGTGCTGCTGCGCACGATCTGGTTGTCGCTCGATCCGTACATGCGCGGCCGGATGAACGACACGCCGTCCTACGCGCCGCCTGCCGAGCTCGGCCAGCCGATGGTCGGCGGCACGGTCAGCCAAGTCGTAACGTCGAACCTGCCTGCCTTCCGCGAAGGTGATCTCGTCGTCGCCGGAGCCGGCTGGCAGGACTATGCGCTGTCGGACGGACGCGACCTGATCCCGCTCGGCCGCGATTTCGCGCATCCGTCGTTTGCCCTCGGCGTGCTCGGCATGCCGGGCTTCACCGCGTACACGGGGTTGCTGAAGATCGGCGAGCCGAAAGCCGGCGAGACGGTGGTCGTCGCGGCAGCGAGCGGCGCGGTCGGCGCAGTGGTCGGCCAGATCGCGAAGCTGAAGGGCTGCCGCGTGGTCGGCGTCGCGGGCGGCGCCGACAAGTGCGCGTACGTGACCGGCACGCTCGGCTTCGACGCATGCGTCGACCATCGCGATCTGGCGTTCGCCGCGAAGCTGAAGGACGCGTGCCCGAACGGCATCGACGTCTATTTCGAGAACGTGGGCGGCGCGGTGTTCGACGCGGTCTGGCCGCTGCTGAACGACCATGCGCGCGTGCCCGTCTGCGGGATCATTGCGCATTACAACGACACGGCATACGACGACAAGGCCGTGTCGACCGGCCGCGATCGCGTGCCGGCGCTGATGGGCACGATCCTGCGCAAGCGCATCCGGATGCAGGGTTTCATCATCCTCGATCACTATGCGACCGGCTATGCGCCATTCCTGAAGGACATGAGCGAGTGGGTCGCGCAGGGCAAGGTGAAGACGCGCGAGGACGTCGTTCCCGAGCTTGCCGACGCACCGGAAGCCCTGATCGGCTTGCTTGCCGGCAAGAATTTCGGCAAGGTCGTCGTGCGCGTCGGCCCGGACGAACTGGCTTGATCTCGCGGTACGACCACCCGCATGCGTTGCACGCTGGCGTCGCGCGCCGCCAGCTTGTGGCATGCTCGATTCCGTTTCCAAAGGAGTGACGACATGGCGCTTCACGTAATCGCTTCGCTGTTCGTGAAACCCGAACATGCGCAGGCCGCCGAGGCCGAACTGCGCAGCATGGTCGCGAAGACGCGTACCGAACCGGGCAACCGGCGCTACGACCTGTTCCGCGAACAGGACGGCTCGCCGAACCTGCACCTGTACGAGATCTACGACGACCAGGCCGCGTTCGACGCGCACCTCGCGAGCCCGTATTTCGGCGAATTCCGTGTGAAGTCGGCCGACTGGTTCACGGCGCCGCCGGTCATCAAGGTGCTGTCGGGCATCGACGTGGCCGAGTAACGATGCAGTACCCCCACGCGGCTCGCCCCCATCAGGGCCGCGCGGCATCCGTTGCGCACCGCGCAGCGGACATGAAGAAAACACGGCGCAACGTCGTTCGCGCCGCTTCCCCAATACACCGGCCCGGAGGCTGAATGGTCACCCTCAACATCAACGGCGAAACCCGCACGGTCGACGCCCCCGACGACATGCCCTTGCTCTGGGTACTGCGCGACGTCGTCGGCCTGACCGGCACCAAGTTCGGCTGCGGAATCGCGCAATGCGGCGCGTGCACCGTGCATCTCGACGGCGTCGCCGCACGTTCGTGCGTCCTGCCGGTCGCGGCCGTCGCGGGCCGCAAGATCACGACGATCGAAGCCGTCGGCGCGACGCCGGCCGGCCACAAGGTCCAGCAGGCATGGCGCGAGCTCGACGTCGTCCAGTGCGGCTACTGCCAGTCGGGGCAGGTGATGGCGGCCACCGCGCTGATCGCGTCGAACCCCAACCCGAGCGACGCCGACATCGACGCGGCGATGGCCGGCAATATCTGCCGCTGCGGCACGTACAACCGGATTCGCGCGGCCGTGAAGCAAGCCGCGAAGGAGGCCTGACATGTCGCGAGGATTGATCGAAGCAGGTCGGGCCGGCGCGGGCGTGTCGCGCCGTTCGTTCCTCAAACTCGGCATGTCGCTTGGCGCGGCGGCCGGCGGCGGATTGCTGCTCGGCTTCAGCCTGCCGGCGGCGGGCGACGATGCGCGGCGCTCGGTGATCGGCGGTGACGCGGCCGAACCGGCGCAGCCCGGCGTGTTCGCGCCGAACGCGTTCGTGCAGATCGACCGTGCCGGCAAGGTCACGCTGGTGATGCCGAAAGTCGAGATGGGGCAGGGTGTCTATACGGCGCTGCCGATGCTGATCGCCGAGGAGCTCGAAGTGCCGCTGTCGAACGTGACGCTCGACCACGCGCCGCCGAACGAGAAACTGTTCATGGATCCGCTGCTCGGCGGCCAGCTCACCGGCGGCTCGACGTCGGTGCGTTATGCGTGGGAACCGATGCGCCGCGCGGGCGCCACCGCGCGCACGCTGCTGGTCTCGGCGGCCGCGAAACAATGGAACGTCGATCCGGCCACCTGCCGCGCGGCGAACGGCGAAGTGCAGCATCCGCCCAGCGGCCGGCGCGCATCGTACGGCCAGTTGGCCGACGCCGCGGCGAAACTGCCGGTGCCGAAGGACGTCGTCCTGAAGAAGCCCGAGGATTTCAAGCTGATCGGCACGCCCGCGAAGCGCCTCGACTCGCCGGAGAAGGTCGACGGCACCGCGCAGTTCGGGCTCGACGTGCGCCTGCCCGGCATGCTGTACGCGGTGATCGTGAACAGCCCGGTATTCGGCGGCACGGTCGCGAGCGTCGACGATACGGTCGCGAAAAAGATTCCCGGCGTGCGCCAGGTCGTGCGCGTCGACAACGCGGTCGCGGTGGTCGGCGATCACACGTGGGCCGCGAAGCGCGGCGCATCGGCACTCGTCGTGAAGTGGAACGAGGGCGCGGGCGCGAAGGTGTCGACCAAGGATCTGTTCGCGGATCTCGCGCAGGCGGCGGCGAACGGCAAGGGCGCGGTCGCACGCAAGGAAGGGGACGTCGGCAAGGCATTCGCGAACGCGAAGACGCGCGTCGACGCCGTCTACGAACAGCCGTTGCTCGCGCACGCGACGATGGAGCCGGTGAACTGCACGGTGCATGTGCGCGGCGACGGCTGCGAGATCTGGGTCGGCACGCAGGTGCCGACGCGCGCGGTTGACACCGCGCAGCAACTCACGGGCCTGTCGCCCGACAAGATCGTCGTGCACAACCATCTGCTCGGCGGCGGCTTCGGGCGTCGGCTCGAGACCGACATGATCGGCCAGGCCGTGAAGGTCGGCAAGCAGGTCAACGCGCCGGTGAAGGTGATCTGGACACGCGAGGAAGACGTTCAGCACGACATGTACCGGCCGTGCTACTACGACAAGATTTCGGCCGGCCTCGACGCGAACGGCAAGCCCGTCGCATGGCAGCACCGGATCGTCGGTTCGTCGATCATGGCACGCTTCGCGCCGCCCGCATTCCAGAACGGCGTCGATCCCGACGCGGTCGAGGTCGCGGCCGAACTGCCGTACGACCTGCCGAACCAGCTCGTCGACTACGTGCGCCAGGAGCCGCGCCACGTGCCGACCGCGTTCTGGCGCGGCGTCGGGCCGACCCGGGGCACGTTCGTCGTCGAGAGCTTCATCGACGAACTCGCCGCGCAGACCAAGACCGACCCCGTGCAATATCGCCGCGCGCTGCTCGACAAGACGCCGCGCGCACGCAACGTGCTCGACGTCGCGACGAAGGCGGCCGGCTGGGGCGCGTCGTTGCCGAAGGGGCAGGGGCGGGGCGTGTCGGTGATGCACGCGTTCGGCAGCTTCTTCTCGATCGTCATCGACGTCGCGGTGGACGGCGGCGAGGTGCAGGTCAAGCGCGCCGTGTGCGCGGTCGATTGCGGGATGGTCGTCAATCCGAACACGATCGAGGCGCAGGTGCAGGGCGGCATCATCTTCGGGATCACGGGCGCGCTGTACGGCGAGATCACGATCGAGGACGGCCGCGTGATGCAGAGCAACTTTACCGACTACCGGATGATGCGGATCAACGAGACGCCGCCGATCGAGGTCCATCTGGTCAAGAGCGGCGAAGCGCCGGGCGGGATCGGCGAGCCGGGCACGGCGGCGACGGCGGCGGCGCTGTCGAACGCGATCTTCGCGGCGACCGGCACGCGGCTGCGCAAGCTGCCGGTCGGCAACCAGCTGAAGACGGCTTGAGGGAGGGGACGACCATGCGAAACCTCACCCTGAACACGCTCAGCGCATCGCTGCTTGCATTGTCCGTGCTGCTGGCCGGCACGATCGCGCATGCCGCGGAAACGGCACCGACCGACAGCGCGCTCGTCGCGCGCGGCGCCTATCTCGCGAAAGCCGGCGACTGCGTTGCGTGCCACACCGCGCCGCGCGGTACGCCGTTCGCGGGCGGCCTGAAGATGGTCACGCCGATGGGCGCGATCTACACGACCAACATCACGCCCGATCCGGAGACGGGCATCGGCGGCTATACGGAAGCCGAGTTCGCGGGCGCGCTGCGCAAGGGCGTCGCGAAGGACGGCCACAACCTGTATCCGGCGATGCCGTATCCGTCGTACGCGAAGCTGAAGGACGACGACGTGAAGGCGCTGTATGCGTACTTCATGCACGGCGTCGAGCCGGTCAAGCAGGCGAACCGGCCGTCCGACATTCCCTGGCCGCTCAACATGCGCTGGCCGCTCGCGCTGTGGAACATGGTGTTCCTCGACTCGACGCCTTATGCCGACAAGCCGGACAAGGACGCGATGTGGAACCGCGGCGCCTATCTCGTGCAGGGGCTCGGGCACTGCGGGTCGTGCCACACGCCGCGCGGTGTCGGCTTCCAGGAGAAGGCACTCGACGAACGCGGCTCGGCGTTCCTGTCGGGTGCGTCGATCGACAACTGGTTCGCGTCGAACCTGACCGGCGAGCACAATACGGGGCTCGGCCGCTGGAACGAGGCCGAGGTCGCGCAGTTCCTGAAGACCGGCGCGAACCGTCACGCGACCGCGTTCGGCTCGATGGTGAGCGTGATCAACCACAGCACGCAGGCGTTGACGGACGACGACCTGGCCGCGATGTCGCGCTACCTGAAATCGCTGCCGGCCGCAGGCGGCACCGGTGCGCCGCCGTACAGCTACGATCCGAAGGCGACGCAGGTGGCGCTGGGCCGGCCGGCAGCCGATCCGGGCGCGAAGGTGTATAACGCTTACTGCCTGCATTGCCACGGTGCGGACGGGCGCGGTTACGCGCCGCTGCTCGCGCCGCTCGCCGGCAATCCGAACGTGCTCGAGGCCGATGCATCGTCGCTGATCAACGTGACGCTGAACGGCAGCGACACGCTCGTGATCGGCGGTGTGCCGTCCGCCTATCCGATGCCGGCGTTCTCGAACCAGCTGAACGACCAGCAGATCGCCGACGTGCTGACGTTCATGCGCGCCGGCTGGAACAACGGCGCGCCGGCCGTGCAGGCGGCGGACGTCGCGAAACTCCGCAAGGCGACGGCGGCCGCGCACTGAGCGCGGCGCGATGCGGGACGACGGCGGGCCGCGCCTGTCGTCGACACCGCCGGGTGCGTGCCTGCCCCGGCGGCCTGGCTCTTTCTGTCAACCGGCGCGCGGCTGTTCGCGGCAGCGCGCCTTCAATCGACGCAATGTAGGGGTGTCTGGATGGCTAACGTGACTTATACGGATACGCAACTGCTGATCGACGGCGAGTGGGTCGACGCCGCGAGCGGCAAGACGATCGACGTCGTGAACCCGGCGACCGGCAAGCCGATCGGCAAGGTGGCCCACGCGGGCATCGCCGATCTCGACCGTGCGCTCGCCGCCGCGCAGCGCGGTTTCGAAACGTGGCGCAAGGTGCCCGCGCACGAGCGCGCGGCGACGATGCGCAAGGCCGCCGCACTCGTGCGCGAACGCGCCGACGCGATCGCGCAGCTGATGACGCAGGAGCAGGGCAAGCCGCTCACCGAAGCACGCGTCGAAGTGCTGTCGGCCGCCGACATCATCGAATGGTTCGCGGACGAAGGCCGCCGTGTGTACGGCCGGATCGTGCCGCCGCGCAACCTCGGCGCGCAGCAGACGGTCGTGAAGGAACCGGTCGGCCCGGTTGCCGCATTCACGCCGTGGAATTTCCCGGTCAACCAGGTCGTGCGCAAGCTGAGCGCGGCGCTCGCGACCGGCTGTTCGTTCCTCGTGAAGGCGCCGGAAGAAACCCCCGCGTCGCCGGCCGCGCTGTTGCGCGCGTTCGTCGACGCCGGCGTGCCGGCCGGCGTGATCGGCCTCGTGTACGGCGATCCTGCCGAAATCTCGTCGTACCTGATCCCGCACCCGGTGATCCGCAAGGTCACGTTCACCGGTTCGACGCCGGTCGGCAAGCAGCTTGCCTCGCTGGCCGGCCTGCACATGAAGCGCGCGACGATGGAGCTGGGCGGCCACGCACCGGTGATCGTCGCGGAAGACGCCGACGTCTCGCTCGCGGTGAAGGCCGCCGGCGGTGCGAAGTTCCGCAACGCAGGGCAGGTCTGCATTTCGCCCACGCGCTTCCTCGTGCACAACAGCATCCGTGACGAATTCACGCGTGCGCTGGTCAAGCATGCGGAAGGGCTGAAGGTCGGCAACGGTCTCGAGGAAGGCACGACGCTCGGTGCGCTCGCGAACCCGCGCCGCCTCACCGCGATGGCGTCGGTCGTCGACAACGCACGCAAGGTCGGTGCGCGCATCGAAACCGGCGGCGAGCGGATCGGCTCGGAAGGCAACTTCTTCGCGCCGACCGTGATCGCGGACGTGCCGCTCGAAGCGGACGTGTTCAACAACGAGCCGTTCGGCCCGGTCGCGGCGATTCGCGGCTTCGACAAGCTCGAGGACGCGATCGCCGAAGCGAACCGTCTGCCGTTCGGGCTGGCCGGCTATGCGTTCACGCGTTCGTTCGCGAACGTGCATCTGCTCACGCAGCGCCTGGAAGTCGGGATGCTGTGGATCAACCAGCCGGCAACGCCGTGGCCGGAAATGCCGTTCGGCGGCGTGAAGGATTCGGGCTATGGGTCGGAAGGCGGGCCGGAAGCGCTCGAGCCGTACCTCGTCACGAAGTCGGTCACGGTGATGGCCGTCTGACGCGTGTCGCGTGTGCCCGCTACGGCGGGCATTTTTTCAGGTTTCGCGTGTCACCGGGCGCATGCCATGCACGGCATGCGCCCGATAATTGCTTAAGCGCTTTGTCGGAAGGATTTATCACGATCGAAGATCGTCGGGACGTGCGGGAAAACGGGGTAGCCGTCATCCAATATTTGATTTTACATAACGTGAATTATCGACAGTTTGGATTGTAGTGGCTAGATTGAAATGTCCGCTTTCGTGCCGCGTAAGCTGTCCGGCCGCCGGGTGTCCGGCGCCGGAGGCTGCGATGGCTGCAACGGGGCGGATCACGATGACGATGCGCGAGCTGGACCGATTCAAGGTCATTCAGGACGTGGCGGATGGCAAGCTCAAGCCGTGGCGTGCGGCGGAACGGCTGGAACTGACGACCCGGCAGATTCGCCGGCTGGTCGCCCGACTTCGGGAACATGGCGCGGCGGGTTTGGTATCGGGACACCGATCGAAGCCCGGCAACCGTCGGCTGGACCCAGGAGCCGCCGACCGGGCGCTATCGGTCATCCGTGATCGCTACGCCGATTTCGGACCGACACTGGCTTGCGAGAAGCGCTGGGAATGTCACGGCATTCGGCTGGCCAAGGAGACGGTCCGGAAGCTGATGACGGAGGCTGGCTTGTGGATTCCGCGCCGGCAGCGGCCGCCGAAGGTTTATCAGCCGCGAGCGCGTCGGGCGTGCCTGGGTGAACTGAGCCACGCCGTTTCAGGCGGCAGACATGGATGCCGCAATTCTGCAGGTTACATCTCGAGCGGAATCGAACCAGCGGTCCGCCAAGGCCCGTGGATAAACGCAAGCGCCCTGCTGCTTCAGGCTCGGTGCTTCAACGCTGAATGACGCAAAGGCCGATGAAACATGCGACATCTGTATTGAGCTGGCGCTACGGCATCTGAATCCGGGATTCGCTCAGCATCGTATCGGCGATATCGAGCATCGCGCGCAAGCGATCCATATGCCGAAGGTCATGGTGATAACCCACCCATATGTCTCTGGACGGTGGCGGCTCCGGCGTTTCGATGCGCAGCAGTGCCGATGTCGCGTCGCCCAGCGGCCGTGGCAGGACCGCCATGCCCATGCCTGCCCCACACATCCTGGCCTGAACGGCGCGGCTCGTGCTGGTGAAGACACGCCGCGACCGAGGGAACCTGTCGAGCAGCCAGGCGACATCGGGGAAGTGAGATTGCGCCGTGTTCATCACGATCAACCCCACCGAAGCAGGATCATGCCGCAACGCACGTACGGTTTCGGCCGTGCCGTAAAGACCGTACGGAACGCCCATCAGGCGGCGCTGAACGATGTCCGGTTCGGTGAAAGGAACGATCCGGAAGGCCAGGTCGGCCTCGCGGCGTGACAGGCTCAGCAATCGGTAACTCGCGATCACTTCCGGCACCACGGCCGGATGACGGCGCGCCAGTTCCGCCAGAACCGGCGCGAGCACGTAGCCGGCGAACCACTCCGCGCACGATATACGCAAGATGCCTTCGAGGCGGTCTTGATTACCGGCCAGACGCCGTTCCATGGCCAGCGCCGCGTTTTCCATGGCTTCGGCCAGGCTCAGCACGGTATCCCCGGCGTCCGTGAGCACGAGCCCATCCGCGGTCCTGCGAAACAACGCCTGCCCGGCTTCATCCTCGAGTGCCTTGATCCGGCGGCCGATCGTCGGATGGCTCACGCCCAGGCTTCGGGCTGCCGCACCGAAAGATCCGCCCCGCTTGACCGCCAGAAAGACCCGGACATCACTCCATTCCATTGCGATGGATCGTCGTTCAAAAATGTACGCCAAATATACAAGAACGACCATTCACAAACAATTGTGTGAGCCTCACGATGGTGACTTTCATCAACCGAACCGCCCCGCCGGGGGCCAACGTCTGCGGAGCGTGAAGTCATGGACAAGTTGAAGGGCAAGGTCGCGATCGTGACGGGAGCATCGAAAGGAATAGGCGCAGGCATCGCGCGCCAGCTGGCGGCCGACGGCGCACAGGTCGTCGTCAACTACGGATCCAGCGCGAGCGGTGCCGACAAGGTCGTCGCGGACATTCAGGCCGCCGGCGGGCAGGCATTGGCGGTGCGCGCCGACGTGACGAACAAGACGGAGGTCGAGGCGCTCGTCAACGTAGCCGTCGACCATTTCGGACGGTTGGATATCGTGGTGAACAACGCCGGCGTCTATCAGTTCGCCAGAATCGAGGAGACCACCGAGGCGCGCTACCGCGAGCAATTCGACATCAACGTTCTCGGCCCGCTGCTGGTCGTCGGGGCCGCGGCGCCGCATCTCGGCAAAGGCAGCAGCATCGTCAACATCGGTTCCAACGTGACGCGCGTCCTGCCGGCCGAAAGTGCGATCTACAGCGGCACGAAAGGCGCCATCGACGCCATCACCGGCGTGCTCTCGCGGGAGCTCGGCCCGCGCGGCATCCGGGTCAATGCCGTGAACCCCGGCCTGGTGGAAACGGAGGGCACCCATGCTGCCGCGGTGATCGGCTCGGACTTCGAAACATGGAACGCGGACCAGACACCGCTTGGCCGTATCGGCCAGGTGCGGGACATCGCGCCGATCGTTTCGTTTCTCGCGTCGGACGACTCGGGGTGGATGACGGGCGAGATCGTCCTTGCGTCGGGCGGCATGCGCTGACGCGGCCTGCTCGCGGGCATGCACGCCGTGCGCAACAGACATGAGCGCTTCCACGGGAAACATGTCGGTTCCGCACCGGCGCGCATGTTGGCATGCCCCGTCGAGCGAATCGAACCACAGCATCGAATGAAAGGAGAAACGCATGAACAAAACCTGGTTGATCACCGGCTGCTCCGGCGGCTTCGGCCTGCATCTCGCACGCACGGCGGCCGCGCGCGGCGACCACGTGGTGGCAACGGCGCGTGCGCCGGAAACGCTACGCGATCTCGCTCGGCATTACCCGGACACGCTGCGTGTTGCAGCGTTGGACGTGACGAAGCCGGAGACGATACAAGCGGCCATTGCCTTGACTGCCGAAACGTTCGGCAGGTTGGACGTGCTGGTCAATAACGCCGGGCATGGATTCATGGGGGCGATCGAAGAAGGCACCCCGGAGGAATACCGGCCGTTATTCGATGTGAACGTCTTCGGACTCGTCGAGACGACGCGTGCGGCATTGCCGCTGATGCGACGCACCGGAGGTGGCAGGATCGTAAACCTGTCGTCCGGTGCCGGTATCGCCGGTTCGGGTGGCCGCGGCTATTACAACGCGACGAAGTTTGCGGTCGAAGGCCTGTCCGAGGCACTCGCGCAGGAAGTCGAACCGATGGGCATTCGCGTGATCATCGTCGAGCCGGGTCCGTTTCGAACCGAATTCCTGGGGCGCTCGATCGCGGTCGCCAGGCAGCAGATCAGCGACTATGCGGCAACCGCCGGCTCCGCGCGCAGCTACCGCGACAGCAACGACGGACATCAGGCAGGCGATCCTGCCAAAGCCGCCGCGGTAATGATTCAGGCAATCGACTCGGACGATCCGCCCTTGCACCTGCCGATCGGGCCGAACGCTCATGCCATTGCGGAGCGCAAGCTGAAGGCGTTCCGCCAGGACATCGACGCGTGGCGTGCGCTGTCCATCGCAACCGACTTCGATTGATGGCGCCGGGCCGACGTGACGGTCGGCCCGAACACGGAATCGCGGACGCGCCGCCCGGTCCTCGCACATCGGTTCGATCGGGTTGCACGCCGGCGAACGACGTGTCGCCCGCCGGGCGGCCGGCTTACATCGGAGGTGCGACGCCATCCTTCTCGACCACGATCTGGCGTCCGTCGTAGGCCCCGTCCTTGCCCGGCGTGGCCACGACGAAGATCTTCTTGCCCGTCGACAAATCGGCGCGCGTCGCCGGGACGAGCGTCACGACCGGTGCGTCGGGCGGCACCGTGATCGTGTTGCTGCCGCCCTTGTACGACAGCTTGAGATCGCGCCCGCTCGTGCCTTGAACGACCGTATCGACACTGGCGTTCGTCATCGTGCTGTTCGCGGCGAGATCCCATGCATAGTGGCCTTCACCCATGCCGCGCGCGGCTTCGGGGAACACGAGCACTTCCTTCGCGATCAACTTGCCGTTCTCGCCCGGCATGGCCGCCGCGCCGACATAGGAACCGGGTTTGATATCGGAAAGCTGAATCGCCTTCACCGCGTTCACGTTGGCCGACGGTGCGACATTGATGAGCACGGTCTCGCCGCTGCGGCGGTGTACCTTCAGGCTGCTGCCGGAAAACGAGACGATGTCGCCGCGAATGCGCTCGGGCTTGCTCGCAGCGGATTGCGCGAGCGCACTGCCGGCCAGCGTGGCCGCGACGACGGAAGCGACGAGTTTGAGTCGAATGGACATGAATGCTCCTTTGAAGAGGTTGCGATCGAGAATGTCACCGGCGCGATATCCAGGGCCAAGGGCTCAGGAACCGCCAAACCAGTTGTATCCCTGGTTTTCCCAATAACCGCCCGGGAATGCGTTGGTCACCGTGATGGCGACGATATGTTTGGGATTCTTGTATCCGAGCTTGGTCGGCATGCGCAGCTTCATCGGGAAGCCGTACTTCGCCGGCAAGACACTGCCGTCATAGGTGAGCGTCAGCAGCGTTTGCGGATGGAGCGCAGTCGGCATGTCGATGCTCGTCCAGTAGTTGTCGGCGCAATGCAGCGCGACGTACTTCGCGGTGGTGTCGGCGCCGGCGCGCAACAGGAAGTCCGAAAATCGCACGCCGCCCCACTTCCCGATCGCGCTCCACCCTTCGATGCAGATATGCCGCGTGACCTGGCTTTCCTGCGGCAGCGCACGGAGTTCGTCGAGCGTCCACGCACGCTTGCCTTTGACCAGTCCGCCGACCTGGAGCCGATATCTCGCCGCATCCACGTCCGGCACCTGATCGATGTCGTAATACGCATTGAACGGGAAAGGCCGCGCGATCATCGACTCCGGATAGGTCGGCGCAAGCTTGCGCGGATCGAACAGCAACGCCTGCACGTCGTCGTTGAACGACGACACGCGGCGCAGCATCGTGTTCACTGACTGGTCGTCGGTCAGCTCGCAGCCGGAAAGCAGCATCAGTCCGCCGAGCGTGAGGATTCGCTTGCCGAACAGGCGGCGTTGCGTCGACTGGAGTGCGTTGCGCGCATCCTTGACGATCGCATCCGCATCGAGCTGCGAGACGCGATCGGCGTGGGGGGAACGTTTTGGCTCATGCATGATCAGCGCCCTCGAATCATCGTCAGCAGTGAGCGCGGAACGAGCGCGACCATCACGATGTGAACGGCAAAAAAACCGACGATCACGCTCATGGCGACGAAATGAACGACGCGCGCGTTGTCGAATCCACCCATCAATGTCCGCAGGACCGGGAACTGCACCGGTTTCCAGATAGCGAGCCCCGACAGCACGAGCAGCCCGATATCGAGGAGCACGCCGAGATACGCGAACTTCTGCACGGCGTTGTACCGTGCCGGATCGTCATGACCCAGCTTTCCGCGCAGCGCGGCGGCGAGGTCGGAAAAGACCGCCCGCATGCCGAGCGGCAGCAGCTTCCTGCGCAACCGCCCGGTTGCAATGCCGAGCACGAGATAGGCGAACAGGTTGCCGGCCAGGATCCACATCGCCGCGAAGTGCCACAGGAGCGCACCGCCCAGCCAGCCGCCAAGCGTGATGGAAGGCGGAAACGTAACCGTCCTGAAAATCGGCGATGCGTTGTAGACCTGCCAGCCGCTCAGGCACAGGGCGATGACTGCGGCGGCATTGAGCCAGTGGAAAAGACGAACCCACAGCGGATGAATCGTCGAGCGCTTCAAAGCGAACGTCCTCGTAACCTTGCGGATGGTGCGCGGGCCATGCCGTGGTGACATGGGCGTGACGAGAAGGATCGCAATTGCCGCGACGCGCCGGTATCGGTCGAACGACCGACCCCGGTCGGACTCCTGCCGAGCCGATGTACAGGCGGCCGGCCGGAACAACGGCGGCAGGCCGCCGAGGGACGCGTCAGCGCGGGCCGACCAGCCGCAGGTACGCTTCGACGTCGAGCACGCTCAGCCCCTCGCGCGTATTGAAGGTGGCGGATTTATCCCGCCACATGCCGTCACCGTGCCCGAAAGCGACCCGATAGCGCGCCATCACGTCGTCGGGGGCGGCGGCCAGGTCGGCGTTCAGTGTGTCGAGACTCCATGCCGTCTTCACGAAGACGCGCCGGTGACTCGCTCGACGGGCTCAGCCAGGCGGCGCCGGCACCTGGACGCCTTTGTTGACGCTCAGGGGTTCGTGAGCAGGACCCGGATGGTCAGCTTGTCCGCGTCTTTGGGGGGCGTGGCGGTCACCCTCGTGTCCCAGCTGCCGAACGCATGCACCGCGCCGCAACCGAACTGCCCTGCCCCCGGGACGATCATGTCGTCGGCCACGCCGACCGCCATACTGCCGGCGCCGACGAAGGCCATGGCGACCGCTGACAGCATGTCCGCACCCGGCTACGCATCGCGGTGCGTCAGGTTTGCAGGACCGATTCCGCACGCACCGTCATCCCGCCCTCGGCCCGGCTCCATTGCACGACCCATTCGGGCAGATCGGGCGATGGCTGGGTCACGCCGATCCGCGCCAGTAGTTCGTCGGTCGGCACGGTGCCGCCGCCGCGCTTCAGGAACCGCGTTCGCACGACGCCGAGCGCGACCTCGGCCCCGCCACGCCACGCCTGAACCCCTGCTCCAGAAACACATGTTTTTCGTCCCAACCGATCACACGCGTCGTGACGTCGTAACGCTCCCACAAATGCAGCGATCGATGAAATCGTATCGTCTCGAGCGTGACGACGGGATACCACTTTTGCGCATTGACGCGCGGCCACACGCGCGAGCGCAGCAACAGATCGACCCGCCCCAGATCGAGAATGGCGAAGTAGCGGCCATTCGTCATGTGGCGCAGCACATCGAGGTCATTGGGCCACACGCGGAACGGCGTGACGCAGGTGTCGAGGACATGCAGTCGCCGACGTCGCCGGCTCAGCAGGAACGTAACGCACAAACGCAACAGTAGATTCATGAATGGTGGGGGTTGACGGTGCCGGGGCAGCGCGCGCGTCGCGGCATTCGTACCGAAGGGGAAGCCATCGAAGCGCCCCAGATTACGCGACGACCCATGCCACGCGTATCGGTCGAGTGACCGATACGGCTGGAGTGACCGCCCGGCGCTGGCGGCCCGCTCGCGCGACGGCGACATCGCCGAATCACGATACGTTGCGACCGGGCAAGGCTCTATCGCTACAGCAGCCCCATCGCCGACGCCTTGAGTGTGGCTGCCGCGCGCGTCGAGCAATCGAGCTTACGAAACATGCTTTCGACGTGGGTGCGCACGGTGCTCGGGCTCATCGCGAGCGCGCGCGCGGCTTCCTTGTTGCTCGCGCCGCGCGAGATCACGCGCAGCACGTCCATCTCCCGCGCCGACAGCCGCGCCCCCTGCGTGGCGCGTTTCGCGAACCGTCCGCCCGTGGGTGCCGGCTCCACGATCGCATCGACCGCTTCGTTGCTCAACCGGCCGCGCTCGACCTCTTCGCGCAACACCTGCCTGGCGGCTTCGGCCGACAGCGCGTCGCGCCAGGGCCGTGGCGAACGCAGCGCCACCCACGCTACCGAGGCGGCCAGCACACGCGCCTCGAGCGTCAACGCACGGCCGGCTGCCCCGCGGAAGTATCCCGATCCGTCCTGCCGCTCGTAAGCGTGGGAAGCGAGCTCGGCGGCCTCGGCGAGGGCCCCGGTTTGCCTGCCGGCGCGCGCCGTCCAGTACGGCACCAGCCGAATCTTTTCCCACGCGCTGGCCGGCAGCGTCTCGCGCTGATTCCACACCGCGTTGGGGACGGCGGCACGGCCTATACCGTGAATCAACGCAGCCTGGTAGACGCGCGCCTGCGCCGTTCGATCGAGTGCAAGCCGCTCGCAGCTTGCCGCCGCGGTCGTCGCGACCGCACGCGAAAAGCCCGTCATCCAGGGCAACTTGAGATCGATCACATCGGCGATCAGTTCGGCCGAGGTCATCCGTTGCATGTCGGGCGTGATCAGCGCGGCGTCGAAATCGTCGAGCGTCGCACGCCCGACCTCCTCCAGCCAGCCGCTTGCGTTCCTGACGGCCGTTCCGACGAGATGGGCCGGATATCGAATGTCGGAACGCTGCTCGATGAGCTCGAGCGCCCGCTCGATGCCATAGGTACGACCGAAAACCTCCAGGTCGCCCGCCAGCGCGACCACAAACACGGGCATCGGCACCGCGTCGCGAGCCATGTTCGCGGGAAACCCCGCGCCATCCCACGTTTCGAAGATGTGACGGAGCGACGTTGCCGTCATGCCGGACAGGCCCGACATGCTCGCAATCTCTCCCGATACCTCGCAGTGAGTCTGCGCGAGCGGCAACATGACGGACGCTGCGCCACCCAGCGCCTCCAGCGGCGCCGCCCAGTCGGATCGTCCCTCGAGCATCGCCAGCCTGATCGCGATGTCGTCGCCGAACACGTCGGCGAAGCCCGCCGCGTTCGCGGTGCAGCCCGACCAGCGCAGCAGCGCCACCTCGCGCACCGTATCGCAAGTCTGCGAATCGAGCCCGGCCGCGCGCGCGAGTCGCGCCGCCAGCCATCCGGTGCGCAATGAATGGTCGGTCGGCTGTCCCATGCTGAGGTCGCCGACGAACGCGAGCGCTCTTACCGAATCGAACACCCGCAGCGTGTTCTGGTTTGCATCGACGTCGAACGTGGGCATGGACACGGAAAATCGTGGAGATCACCGCAGATCATACGCGAGGCCTACGATGCGATGTACGCGGCGCTTCGCCCCCCGCGACGGTGCGCAGCGTCCGCGTGAACAGGCACCCTGCCGTTACATGCGCATTGACATCGGAACCGATCGGTCCATATAATGAAGGCCACTTTCAAGCACCGCATCATTTGCGATACTGACCGATGGCAAATCCGGCTGGCGTGGGCCGCCCCCGCGAATTCGAACTTGGCGATGCCGCGCGCGACGCGATGGACGTTTTCTGGGACCACGGCTATGAAGGCGCGTCCCTGCCCGACCTGATGGCCGGCACCGGCTTGTCGCGCGGCAGTCTCTACAAGGCATTCGGCGACAAGAAGGCGCTGCTGCTGGCAGCGCTCGACCTGTACATGGCCGACGGGCTCAAGGCGACCGCGGACATCCTGTCGCAACCCGGCCCCGTGAAGGATGCGATTCGCGACTCGCTGCTGCGCTATGCGCACCTGTCCGTCGGCGAGGCGGGCCGGCGGGGGTGCCTCGCGGTCGCGATGACCACCGAACTGGCCGCGCGCGACGCGGATGTCGCGGAGCGCACGGGGCGCATGTTCCGGCGCCTGCAGCAGCTCTATGCGGGCGCGATCGTCCGCGGCCAGGCGAGCGGCGAGATCGCCGAGCAGGACGAACAGGTGTTGGCGCGTCTGCTCGTCTGCCAGGTCGAAGGCATGCGCGTGCTGGGGAAAACCGGCGTACCCGAGCGCGACATGCTCGCGCTGGTCGACCGCACGATGCGCCTCCTCGACTGAATTTTTTTACCCAATTTGGAACCAATCGGTTCCGTATGGAGAGCCGTTGATGTCACAAAATGATCCCGTCTCGCCCGACCCGCGTCGCTGGGCGATGTTTTCGGTCCTGCTCGTCGGCGCGTTCCTGCCGCCGCTGGACTTCTTCATCATCAATGTCGCGCTGCCGTCGATCCGCGCGGAGCTGGGCGCCTCGTCGTCGGCCGAGCAACTCGTCATTTCGTCGTATGCCGGACTGTACGCGGTGACGCTGATCACCGGCGGGCGGTTGGGCGACCTGTTCGGCCGCGGTCGCATGTTCTTTCTCGGGTTGATCGGATTTGCGACGGCCTCGATGCTGTGCGGCCTCGCCAGCTCGCCGTGGACGCTCATCGTCGGTCGCGCATTGCAGGGCGTGACGGCCGCGATCATGGCGCCGCAGGCGCTCGCCTCGATCCAGGCGATCTTCCCGGAAGCGGAGAAGCCGCTCGCGCTCAGCCTGTATGGCGCGGTGTTCGGCCTCGCCGCCGTGGTCGGGCAGGCGCTGGGCGGGATCCTGATCTCGCTGAACCTGCTGAACCTGGGTTGGCGCACGATCTTCCTCGTCAATCTGCCGCTGGCGATTCTGGTCGTGCTGTTCGGGATTCCGCTGTTGAAGGAAACGCGCGCGCAGCATGCGCGCAAGCTCGACCTCGGCGGCACCGCGCTGTCGATGCTGACGCTGGGCGCGCTGATCGTGCCGCTGATCGAGGGACGCGAAGCGGGCTGGCCCGTCTGGGCATGGGTGTCGCTGCTCGCGGTGCCGGCCCTCGCCGCGTGCTTCTGGCGCTACGAGCGTCGGCTGGGCAGCCGCGGCGGCGCACCGCTGCTCGATCCGGCCGCGCTGCGCGCGCCAGGGCTGGGACGGGCATTGCTGATCGCGCTGCTGCTGTATGCGATCGGTGGGTTTTTCCTGCTGTTTTCGGTGTATCTGCAAAACGCGTTGCACGTCGACGCGCTGAGCGCGGGCCTCGTGTTCTTGCCGTTCGGCGTGGGGTTCCTGCTCGGGCCGTTGTCGACGCCTTTCTGCACACGTGTCATCGGCGCTTACGTCAATCCGTTCGGCATGGGGCTGGAGGTCGTCGGGCTCGTCGGCCTCGCGTGGTTGATCGATGCCACGCCGATCGGGATGCCGCTCGCGTCGGTCCCGCTCGCCGCCGCGCTGTTCGTCATCGGTTTCGGACAGGGGCTCGCGCTGCCCACGCTGATGCGCATGGTGACCGGGCGCGTCGCACCGGCGCTTTCCGGCATGATCGCCGGCATTGCCAGTTCGACGCTGCAGGTCAGCACGTCGCTCAGCGTCGCGATCATCGGCGGAATTTTCTATACGGTCCTCGGCACGCGCCAGGATCCGGCCGCCATTGCGCACGCGTTCATCGTCGCGCTTCTCTCGATTTCGTTGTTCCTCGCCGCCGGCGCCGCGCTGGGCATCTCGCTCGCTCGCGCGCCCGCCGCGCCGACCTCGGTGCGGGCGGCCGCCCGGCCGGGCTTCGGCCCTGAACGCAATCGGCCGTAGTCGCCCGTCTCGACATTCATCGTTGCATCAGTCCAACCTGGAGAGGCCTCATGTATTTCGTCGTTTCCTATCGCCGAGCCGCGGGTACCCGGTTCGATGTTCGCTACTACGTCGAGCAACACATTCCGCTGGTGGAGAAATCCTGGAAACGGTACGGGCTCGAATATGTCGATGCCTTCTTCCCCTCAGAGAGGACAGCGAACTGATCGTCGTGGCGATGTGCCGCTTCGCGGATCGGGCCGCGCTGGACGCCGCGTTCGCGTCGGCGGAGGCGGCGGACGTCATGGCCGACATCGACGCGTTCACCGATATCGCGCCCGATCGGCACATCACGGATGTCGTCTCGTACGCGCAGTAACGGCGGTTGCGCGCCGCCATGCGTCAGTTCTGGCCGGCTCCATCGGTTATTTGTCCGATGGCCCCCGCGAACGGCCGGATGCCAGGATAGGCAACCGTCACGCGAGTGACCGAACCGTGAGGGCGGCCGCCATGTCGGAACGTCAGCGCTTCATCGTTGCATTGGCGAGCGGCCTGCCCCGGGCGCTCGGCGTATTTGCCGTGCTGTCGGGGGTGCTGCGGATCGGCATCGCCGTGGCGCGCCGGCGAGATGCCGATACGTCATGGCGAACGATCTTGGCCGGCGCGCGAACGGCACTGGCCGGCGCGCTGCTTTCCTGCGAAGCGATGGGTGCCGTCTACTTCGCGATCGCGGCGCTGAGCGACCGATGGGCGGACGCCGGCGCGCCTGCGCCAGATCGCCCGGCACGAGAGAACGACGGGCCGACCTGAACGGCACAACCGTCATTGTCGATACGCGAGATACCCTGCATCGGCCTGGGCAACCGCCGAACCTTCACCATCGGACATCCGACCGATAGCGGCAGCCCCCGACGATTGAGATACTCGGCGCATTGGAGATCCGGTCAGCTGCGCCCCTGCCCGCCGACCGGCACGATGATTCGATATACAAAGGAGTACAAATGGTTAACAGCCGCCCCGAATTCCATGCTCCAGCCGACGGTCGATGGCTGAAACGGTACTACTTTTCCAGGGCGATATTCTCGCTGATCTGGGTCGCGCTGGCGTTTTCCGTCGGGCGGCAGAGCGCGGCCTGCGCAGCGATCCTGTTGGTCGTTTATCCGGCCTGGGACGCGCTCGCCAATTTCGTCGACCTGGCTCGCAGCGGCGGGACGGCAGCAAATCGTACGCAGGCGGTCAACGTCGCGATCAGCGCCGTCGCGACCCTGGCGGTATTAGCGGCGTTGAATGCTGGCATGCACGCGGTACTCACGGTGTTCGGCATCTGGGCCATTCTCTCCGGTGCGCTTCAGCTCGGCACCGCCGTGCGTCGTTGGAAGCATATCGGCGCGCAGTGGGTGATGGTCCTGAGCGGTGCGCAATCAGCGCTGGCCGGTTTGTTCTTCATTGTCCAAAGCCACGCATCCATGCCGCCCGCGATCGTGAAGATCGCAGGCTACGCGGCGATCGGCGCCCTCTATTTCCTGATATCGGCCGTTTGGCTGCAGGTGCGGCGGATGCAGCGCAGCAAGTCGTGAGCACCGGATAAATCTCCGTGCACCCGCAGCGCCCTCCCATGCTCAACGCATGGATCAGCGGCGTCTGGAATGACCTCGGAGGCGCCGCGCGCGGATCGGTGCGATCAGATCCGCGAAGGTGGCGGTATCGACGGCCGCGAGCCGAGCAACGAGAAATGTGCCGCCCCGACTTTCACCCACAGCTTGCCGCCAGATTGCGGGCATGTGGCCCACATGATTTCGTAGACTTGATCTTTTGCTCCTTTTCTGGATAATTGTTCATGACTCGGGCGACAAGCTCCTTGTAGATTTCGCCACGAGACCCTAGCCCGCCAGCCTCCCTCGGCTGGCATCCCCTTTTCGGCACCTCATTGTTGGGTCCGCCGAAATACCCTCACGACTCCAGCCGGCAACGGCGGAATCGTTCGCCTGCCACGCAGGCCGTGAAGCGCCAGAGGAGACACTGGCGCCTTGCTCCAAAGTGCGGCTCCAGATCGTGCTCAACCAGAGGAATCGTCACGCCCTCGATCCAAACCGGTTTGGATGGGCCGCGAACGGTTTCCACACTCGGTGACCGACATGACCAGGCAATCCCCCCGGGTACAAACCGGAAGTCCACCCTATCGGCGCGTTCCATTTGCCCGACGCGGCGGCATGCCGCCCGGCCACGTCCACGCGCTCACCTGAGCGTCCGTCTGCGCCGTCCTGCTCCGCGACTTCAGTGAAGCGTTGCCACTCGTGCGGCGGCGCCTTTTACCGGAGCGGGCGCATGTCGTCACGTTACGCGTTCGTTCACCCCGCGCGACGCACGCATTACAAGGAAAACCGTCATGGCTTCTGATTCTGCCTTTCCCGGCACACCCGCGGCCCGCCCCCGGCCCACCCCGTCCGCCTACATGCGTACCGTCGCATCGATCGCGGCGATCGCCGGCGGGCTCTACGGATACGACACCGGCATCATTTCGGGCGCCCTGCCCCTCATCGCGCGTGAGTTCGAGCTCGACTACCGCGCTCAAGAGCTCGTCGCCGCGGCGATCCTGCTCGGCGCAGTGATCGGTGCACTGGCCGGCACCCGCATGTCGGCCGCACTCGGACGCCGCAAGACCATCACGATCGTCTCGGCGATCTATGCGGCCGGCGTGCTGGCTGCCGCACTATCGCCCGACGTGTGGTCCCTTGCCGCATCGCGGCTCGTGCTCGGATTCGCGGTCGGCGGCTCGACGCAGATCGTGCCGACCTACATCGCGGAGCTCGCGGAGCCGGACAAGCGAGGTCGCCTGGTGACCTACTTCAACGTATCGATCGGCATCGGCATCCTGCTCGCAGCATTGATCGGCGTCGCAGGCAACGACCTGTTTCCTTGGCGTGCGATGATCGGCATCGCCGTCGTCCCGTCGGTGATCCTGATGTATGGCATGACCAGACTGCCGCGCAGCCCGCGCTGGCTCGTCGAGCAGGATCGCATCGCCGACGCGCATGGCGAGTTGTCGAAGGTTCGGGAATCTCAAGCAGCCGTCCGGCACGAGATTGCCGATATCCGGGATGTGGTCGAGCGACAACAGCACAGCGCAACATCGGGCTGGCGCACGATGCGCGAGCCCTGGGTACGCCCCGCCCTCGTTGCCGGCCTCGGCGTCGCCGCGTTCACCCAGCTCAGCGGCATCGAGATGATGATCTATTACACGCCGACGTTCCTGCGCGACGCGGGATTCGGGGCGTCGGCATCGCTCTGGGCCGCACTCGGCGTCGCGGTCACCTATCTCGTGATGACCTTCATCGGCAAGCTGATCGTCGACCATGTCGGCCGCCGCACGCTCAGCCTCGCGACGCTGCCCGTCGCGGCAGCCAGCCTTGTCCTGCTTGGCTGCCTGCTGCGCGGCGACGTCGTTTCGCCCATGCGGCAACTGTGGATCGTCGCGTGCCTGATCGCGTTCATGGTGTTCAACGCCGGCGGTATCCAGGTGATCGGCTGGCTGACGGGCGCGGAAATCTATCCCGTCGCGATTCGCAACCAGGCCACCGGCGCGCACGCCGCGATGCTGTGGGGCTCGAACCTGCTGCTGACCGGAACTGCGCTGACCGTGACCAAATGGCTCGGTGTCGGCGGCGCGATGTGGGCATACGCGGGTCTCAACGCGCTCGCATGGGTGTTCATCTACTTGATGGTGCCGGAAACGCGCGGTCGCAGTCTCGAGGACATCGAGCGCGCATTGAAGCGCGGAACCTTCGGACCGCGCCATTCATGATCGCCCCCAGTCAAGACAGTCGCATCGATCCCGTCCTCCCATCACGGAAACCGACATGAACGAACTTACTGCCACTCGTCGACTTTCGGACTATGCGCTCATCAGCGATTGCGATGGCGTGCTCGTCAACAGCGAGGCAATCGCCGAACACATCATCGTGACTCGCCTCGAGCACCGGTGGGCGCTCGCCGGCCTTCGCGACGTCGTGCGCCCCATGCTCGGCATGCGCGCCGAGCAACTGCTGCGCGCCGTCGCAACCATCGTCGATCGGCCTCTCGACGACGACACGGTCGAGGCGATTCGCATGGACGTCCACGCAAGCGCGGTGAATGCGCCGGCCATCGACGGCGTGCGCGACGCATTCGACGCCATTCCGCTCGTCAAGGCGTGCGCGAGCAACAGCGATCTTTCCTACGTGCGCAGCGTGGTCGACCGGATCGGCCTGGCCGACATTTTCGGCGAACGATTGTTGACGGCCGACCAGGTGCCCTCGCCGAAGCCCGCCCCCGATGTCTATTTGGCCGCCGCCGTTCGCATGCACGTCGCGCCCGAACGCTGCATCGTCATCGAAGACAGCGCGACGGGTACCGCAGCCGCGATCGCCGCCGGCATGACCGTACTCGGTTTCGTGGGCGCCGCGCATGCGGCACGAACGCAAACGGACAAATTGCGCGCTGCAGGTGCGTCCGTCGTTTTCGACGACATGGCCGCGCTGCCGTCCCTCGTCGAACGCTGGCTGCAACAGATGCACGAAGCGACGCCCGATTTGCGCGTGCGCGCCTGACCTCCCTCGACCAGGAAACACCCCATGATCATGAATGACAACGCTTCCATGCTGGAGCGCGAGGATGCCGCGCTCCAGCCGCTCTCCCATGCCACCATCGGACGGGCCGCGCCGCACGTCGCCGTTCCTGGATACGATCATCATCGCCTGACGGCGGGCATCGCGCATATCGGTGTCGGCAATTTCCACCGCGCACATCAGGCGCGCTACATCGACCATCTGCTGCATCTGCCCGGTCACGAAAACTGGGCAATATGCGGAATCGGGCTGGGTAACAGCCGGTCCTCGATCGCAAAGGCCGATGCGCTCCGCGCACAGGATTGCCTCTATACGCTGACGGAGTTCTCGAGCGACGGCACGACAACCGTGCGCGTCATCGGTGCCATGATCGAGTATCTGCACGCACCGAGCGATCCCGAGGCGGTACTGGCCAGGCTTGCCGATCCAGCGATCCGGATCGTATCGCTGACGATCACGGAAGGCGGTTACAACCTCGACGAGACGACCGGCGCATTTCGGTTCGATGCGCCCGACGTCGCATACGATCTCCTGGGTGGGCCACCCCGTACCGCGTTCGGGTTTATCGTCGAAGCGCTCAGACGGCGCCGTGCCGCGAACGTACTGCCCTTCACCGTGATGTCCTGCGACAATCTGCGCGGTAACGGCGATACCGCACGACGCGCGGTGCTCGATTTCGCGCGTGCGGTCGACGTCGATCTCGCTGCCTGGATCGAGCGTTACGTCGCGTTCCCGAACAGCATGGTCGATCGGATCGCGCCGCAGGTGACGGACGCGGTTCGCCTGCGCGCCAACCGGTCGTCAGGCATTGACGACACGGCGCCCGTCGTTGCCGAAACGTTCTCGCAATGGGTGGTCGAGGACAGTTTCAGCGCTGGACGCCCGGCATTCGACGCCGCGGGTGTCGAATTGCGCGACGACGTCCATGCGTACGAGGCAATGAAGGGGCGCATGCTGAACGCTTCTCACATGTTGCTCGCTTATCCGGCGATTCTGTTGGGACATCGCTTCGTCCATGACGCAATGGCTGATCGCGATCTCGCCGCGCTGCTCGACACCTTCCTCACCCGGGACGTCGGCCCGATCCTCACGCTGCCGCACGGCGTGTCCGCGCGCGCCTATGCTCAAGATACGCTCGCGCGCTTCCGCAACGCCGCACTGGGCGACCAGTTGCTGCGCGTCGCGCACGACGGCACGTCGAAGATCCCGGTGTTTCATGAAAAGACCATCGGGGCACTGATCGCGCACAACGGCGACATGCGCCGTGAAGCACTGCTGCTGGCTTGCTTTCAGCATTACCTGAAGGGTATCGACGATCTCGGCCGCCCGTTCGCCGTCAGCGAACCGCGGTTCGATGCAGCGGATCTCGATCGCGTGCAAAGCGGCGATCCGCTTGCGATCCTCAACTCGAAGCCGTTCGCCGCTCTGGGCCTCGATGCCCACGCGAGATTCATCGAGCCATTCCGCACGATGCAGGCCGCCGTGGCACGAGGCAGGACTCGCGATGCGATCCGGCTCGCGCTCGATCCGGATGCTTGAACGACGTATCGCGACCAGAACATCGGTCGCGCGAATGCTCCCGTCCGGGCAATGCGCTGGACGATCGTCCGAATGATCTGCGGATAGCGGGTACCGCCGACGACGGCATGTCGGCGCCCCGCCCCGGCGAGATCAGCCGGTTCCGGCCGCACCCGCACTCGCGTCGGCGAGCAAGGGGGGAGTGATGCGAGAGCCGCAGTTGTCCCGACCATCGTTCCTTGCCCGGCTCTTTCCGAACAGCGCGTCCTCGAATACCCGATTGAGTTCGATCAACTTCGCGTCGAGCCGGGCCAGGTCCCGCTGGGGCGGTAACGGATGATCACCGGACATTGAGAGCGGCCCGTGCGCGACGTGCGCGGCCGCATCGAGTCGAATCGAGCCGCTGCGATCCAGATCGCGCATCAACGCATCGATTCGTGTAACGATGACCGCGCGCGCATGCCGCTCGAATGGGACCACCGGGTCATCGGCATCAACAGGCAGGCGTGTCGCTACGATTCGGCCATACAGCCAGCAGTAGCGCAGCGTGTCCGACAACCGTCGCGCATCGCCGGATACACGGCGCATGCGCCACGCGGCCAGCGGCCTGATGGCCAGGCGCACCTCGTGAAAACGGCGATCGGCCGCGCGCGTCTGCGCCGTCCCCGGCCGCGTGCCGTCGTCGCGTTCGTGCACGAGTTCGCGCAGCGCCGCCAACAGGCTGTGCGAGCGCGTCGCAATGTGGCGCGACGCCGCCAGCGGCATCACCAGCATCGCCGCCGCGAGCGACACCGCACAGCCGATCAACACCTCGCCGATACGCAGTTCGGCAAGCGGGCCGATCTCGAACCCCAGTTGCGCATAGACGAGGCCGATCAGCACCGTGAGGAAAAAAACGCCGCGCCCATATGCATGCAGGATGTGGTACGCCCAGGCAAACACACAAACGCCCATTACGATGACCACGAGTGCATTCGCATGATGAATGGCACCAACGACGAGTACGCTCGCGAGCGCGCCGGCGAGCGTACCGGCGACACGTTGCGCGCCGCGATAGATCGTGTCCGCGCACGAATACGTACCAAAGAACACGACGAATGTGCTGAGCACCGCCCACATCCACCGCTCCGACGACAGCGTCTCGCCGATCAACATCGCGGCGAACGCAGCCGCCGCGGCGCGGATCGCCGGCAACCATGCGAGCGTGCGCCATCCGGCGATCCACGGAACCACGGGCGCGCGCTGCGGCGTCACGGGCGGACGTGTGACGGTCATGCGCGCCACCACTTCGCCGGCTACGGTATCGAAGCGAGCAATCGCGGCGCGTAGCGCCGCGGCGGCAACGTCGGTCCGATCGTGGTTCAGCACGCGTCGAGCCGCCGCGATCTCCAATGCGACGAGCGCGGCGTGCAACGCGTGCGCGTCGCCTTCATCGAGTGTCGATGCGTGATGCTCGAGTGCGATGGCGGCCTCGTTCAGCGCCAGTAAATGCGCCATCGCGTCCAATGCGCCGGCGGCCGGCACGTCACTCCGTGCGATGCATGCCGCTTGCAGCGATACCGAGCGCGCGATGAGCCGGGGCGTGCGCGCCGCATGCATCGGCAACAGCGTCCGGCAGACGAATACGACACTCGCGAGGCCTGCGATCGACATCACCAGCATGCGGCCGACCTGTGGCGCGATCGGATGCAGATAGAGACCGAGGTAGTACATGGCAATCGCCAGGAACGCGCATCCGATCGTGCGCGGCCCCCGGGTCTGGCACAGCATCGAACAGAACAGGACGAGCACGAAACCTGCCTTGCCAACGGCTGGCCAAGCGCTCACGACGGCGGCCGCGGCGAAACTCGCGCAGGCGACGCCGTACTGCCATGCAAGCGATTCATACCAGTCCAGCCGATGAGCATCACGCAGGAAAAGCGGTGCGATCATCGCAAAAAGTATTCCAACGGCGCCGGTGGTGATCGCAAAACCGAGGTGAAGCGCCAGTGCAATGCCGAACGCGCCGGCGAGCAAGCTCGCCAGCGCGGCGCGCACACCGCCCAGCAGCCGATGAAGACCGGGGTCGACAATAAACAGGCGGTCAATGGCACGCGACAACGAAACAGCTGACATGATCGAAGAATTCCAAGAGGCAGCGCGGCTGTTTCCGGCCGAACGCCGGCCGCGGCTTTCATGACGGCCCTCGCGAGTCGTGAGGGCCGCGTTGCCGAACTCAAAACACGCGGTCCACCCAGCCGTGGCGATCGGCTTCGCGCCCGTTCTGGATATCGAGCAGCGCCGCCTTCAGGCGCAATGTGACCGGCCCCGCGCCACCATCGCCGATCGTGAAGTCGTACGCACGGCCCTTCACCCGGCCGATCGCCGTCACGGCCGCCGCCGTGCCGCATGCGAACGCCTCGACCAGACGGCCGCTGCGTGCATCCGCCTGCCACTGCTCGATCGTGTAGCCCTCCTCCCGCACCGTGTAATTCATATCCCGGGCCAGCGTGATCAACGACGCGCGCGTGATGCCTGGCAGAATCGTTCCGTTCAGCGGCGGCGTCTGGATCGACCCGTCGTCGAACACGAAGAACACGTTCATCCCCCCCAGTTCCTCGACCCAGCGGCGTTCGACCGCATCCAGAAACACCACCTGCTCGCAGCCTTCGCGGATCGCCTCCGCCTGGGCAGCCAGGCTGGCTGCATAGTTGCCGCCGCATTTCGCGTCGCCCGTGCCGCCCGGTGCCGCCCGCGTGTAGTGTTCCGACACCCACAGCGTCACGCCCGACGCGCCGCTCTTGAAGTACGCGCCGACCGGCGTCGCGATCACGCAGTACAGGTACTCGGGCGACGGCTTCACGCCGAGCACCGCCTCCGTCGCGATCATGAACGGACGCAAATACAGGGCCGCCCCGTCGAACGCCGGAATCCAGTCACGATCGACCCGGACCAGCGCGCGTACCGATTCGACGAACATCGCCTCCGGCAACGGTGCCATCGAGAGCCGCTCGGCCGAATGGCGAAAGCGCCGCGCATTCGCATCGGGACGGAATAAGGCCGCGCCGCCGTCCGGCAACCGGTAGGCCTTCAAGCCCTCGAAAATTTCCTGCGCGTAGTGCAGCACGAGCGTCGCCGGATCGAATCGAAACGACTCGCGCGGCCCGATTTTCGCGTGATGCCACCCTTGTTCCGCCGAGTACCGGATCGTCACCATGTGGTCCGTGAAGACACGGCCGAAACCGGGATTGTCGAGCAGCGCGGTGCGCTCGGCGGCCTCGACAGGGTGAGGATTTCTTTCGAATTCGAAGTCCTGGACAGGACTGGCGCTCATCTTTTGCTCCTTGATCGGCAGCGGGACCGTTCCGGCTGCTACGGACAAAAATTTATCGTAGAAAAAATAATTTCCGGTTGCGTGTTCGACCTAAGATGAAACCGGTTTGGCAATTCAATGCTTCAAAAGTCGAACATTCAGGCATCGTGTGCCTCAATCGAACAAGCTGGGTCAATGGCCGTGATCGAACTGGACGAAATGGACCGTCGCATTCTGAGAGTGCTTCAGGAAGACGGGCGAATCCAGAATGTGGAACTGGCGCAGAAGGTGGGCTTGTCGCCGTCGCCGTGCCTGCGTCGAGTCAAGCAGCTGGAGCAGGCCGGCGTCATCGAGCGCTACTCGGCGCTGCTCGACGCATCGAAGATCGGTGCGGGGCTGACTGTCTTCGTCCGCATCTGGCTGACAAGCCAGGACGCGAAAACCGTCGACCATTTCACCGAGGTGGTCCAACGTCTTCCACAGGTTCTCGAATGCCACTTGATGGCGGGCGATTGCGATTGCCTGCTGCGCGTCGTGACCGCCAATATCGACGCCTATCGGAAATTCCAGATCGATCACCTGACCCGGATCGACGGCGTGCAGAGCGTGAAAACCGAGATTCCGATGCAGAAGATCAAGCAGACTTCCGTGCTGCCGCTTTGATCGCGCACGCCGCTGCGAAAGTGAATCGATACCGCCCCGGGCCGGCAGTGCATGGAGATCCACGAAAGCGACGATCGATGGGGCGCGTCATGGCGAGCGCTTGGCCCGTGATGCGGACACCGTCAGGCAGTTTCGCGCGCGATGCGGCACGCGGCGGTTGGCAGTGTATCGCCGACGACAGCGGGTCGGTAACCCGCCGCAGCAAGATCGGTCGGTTCCTGTCGAACCGGAACTCGTGTCGGCGATTGAGGGGTGAGATGGGGGGCGCGGAGGCTGCATGACTCCGCGAACGGCATTGGTGTCAGAAATGATGCAGCAGCGCGATACGCGCGACATATTGATTCGGGCCTGACGAGATATCGGCGGCGCCCGGAATGTACGCGTAGTCGAAGTCGGTTCCGGTGTGCGCGTTCATCGCATGCTGATAGACGCCCTCCACAAATACCGATGTGCGTTTCGACAAGTCGTAATTCAACTTCGTGCTCAGTTGATGCCACTTCGGATTGAACGCGCCGACCGTCGACGCGACGCGGGCCTGAGTGTACGTATATGCCGCGCCGATGTAGAACGCGGTCGTGAAGTGATAGAGGCCGTTCACCTCGAAGTTGTCGAACTTCCACGATTTCCACGCACCGCCCGCCGGCTGCGTCGTACCGGTGAAATACGCGTTCGAAGTCGGATCGTAGACGTCGACGTGCGAATACGTGAATCCCACCAGCGCGTTCGAGAACGCATAATTCACGCCGATGCCGATGTTCTGCTGCGACGATGCATCGAACGTATTGTCGCCGGTGATCGCGCCGGTCGAATCGGCATTGCTTGCGTGATTGATCTTCAAATACGACGCGCCGACCGTCAGCCCGCCCTGCTGGTATTGCAGCGCGGCGCCATACAGGCGGTTGTTCGCGAAGCCACCCGCCTGATTGCTGAATCCATACATCGCCTCCGCGGTGACGCCGTGCCACACCGGCGACACGTACTTGACCGCGTTATTCACGCGAAACGAGTAGTCGGTGTTGTCGTTGTCGTACGGATGCGAGAACAGGTAGCCGGTCCAGTTGCCGTTGGCGGTGAGCGGCGAGAAGATGTCGACGCTCGGATCGTACTGGCGACCGAACGTCAGGGTGCCGTACCGATCCGACGCGATGCCGACGAAGGCTTGGCGGCCGAATTCCCGGCCACCTTGGTTCATTTTGCCGGTGTTGACGTCGAAACCGCTTTCGAGCGTGAAAATCGCTTGGTAGCCTCCGCCAAGATCTTCCGTGCCCTTGATACCCCAGCGGCTGCCGTAGTCATAGCCGCTTTGCAATTGCACGGTTCCGTGGCTGCGTGCGTTGCTCGTGTAGTTGATACCGTCCTCGATCTTGCCGTAGAGTGTCACGCTGCTCTGCGCATGCGCGGTGGCAGCAAGCAAGGTGGCGGGTGCGATGATCCCCCAACGCATTCTCATGACGATTTACCCCCAGGTCTTTCGTTTTCCGGTCGTAACGCTTCCGCGCTCCGTATATGCCGCGTCGAGGCTGCTCGGCGATGCGACGGGCGCAGTGTAATGAGCCGATTTTTTTCTGTTAGCCCCTCGCGGTGGGAAGGTGCTCTCCAGAATGGGGGATATTTGTCGGCGCGAAATAGGGCTAGCGGGCTGGTGGAAAGTGGACCGGCCCCCGCCACGACAGCCGTGATCTCGTGAGAAGCGCGTGATCTATCAACCGCATACGATGCGTAGCCAGCCGCCGCGGAGACGCGAAGCGGCGGTGCGCCCGCAGCTGGCTCGAACGAGCGCTTGCCGCGGCCGCGCCACTTTCCGTGCGACCGCCCCCTTTCTGCCGGCAACGCCTTGCCGTCACCTCCGTGGACCGTGCCGCATCTTCCTCACCATCGCATCGAACAGCTTGATCGCGAACCGGTCATGGCGGATCAACTGCGCCGCAAGCTCCGAACAGCGCGCCTTGATCGCATCCGCCAGTTAGGAAGCGCCTCAAGGAAGATCGGTTCGCGGCGCGGCCGGGCAGCACGCCGCGCCGCGTTATCGTTGCCGCGTGGACAGCGGGACACGCATGGCGCGAGCGGAATCATGCACAATGCTCGCCATTAGCGTGGTGGAGACTTGTGCGTGGCGATCAACTTCGATTTAACCGACTTGCAGGCATTTCGCGCCGTCGTGGAAACGGGCAGCTTCCGAAAGGCCGCGGACGCCGTCAGTATTTCCCAGCCGGCCCTGAGCCGCCGGATCGACAAGCTCGAGGAAGCGCTCGGCGTGCGGCTCTTCGAGCGCACCACGCGCAGCGTCTCGCTCACCACCGTCGGTCGCGTGTTCGCGCAGAGTGCCGAACAACTGCTGGACGACCTCGATGCCGCGCTGCTCGGCATTCGCGACGTGTCATCGAGCCGCCTGGGTCATGTGACGATCGCCTGTGTGCCGTCGGTCGCCTACTACTTCCTGCCCGCCGTCATCGCGCGCTATCATCAGCGCTTTCCGCGCATCAGGGTGAAACTGCTCGATGCAAGCGCCAACGAGGTGCTCGGGGCCGTCATCAGCGGCGAGGCGGATTTCGGCGTGAGTTTCATCGGCAGCCAGGAGGCGGAGATCGAGTTCAAGGTGTTGCTCCAGGAGCGGTTCGTTGCCGCCTGTCGCCGCGACCACCCGCTCGCTCGCAAGAAGCGCGTGACCTGGAGCGAGCTTTACGAGCACGATTATGTGTCGGTCGACAAGACTTCCGGCAACCGTCTGCTGCTGGACCAGGCGCTGGCTGCCGTCGCGCCGCGCACGCCGAGCGTCTGCGAGACACGCCACGTGACGACCCTGCTCGGCTTGATCGAAGCGGGGCTCGGCGTCGCCGCAGTGCCTTCGATGGCGATGCCCGGGCATGACCACCCTATACTCACGAGCGTGCCGCTCGTCGAACCGGTCGTCAAACGACGCGTGGGCATCGTCAAGCGGCGCGGACGCCCCCTCACGCCGGCCGCCGAGGCATTCCATCAGATGGTCATCGAGGCCAGGCGTGGCGGTATCGCCAGCAGCGGCGCATCGGCATAACGACCACAGAGAGACACGAAGGAACGGATGGTGAGGTTGGCCAGACTGCTTGGATCGCTTTACGTGCAGGTTCTGCTCGCGATGTTGCTCGGCATCGGCATCGGTCACGCATGGCCGGCGGCGGGCGCGATGCTCAAGCCCCTCAGCGATGCATTCGTCGGCCTGGTGAAGATGACCATCGCCCCGATCGTCTTTTGCACGATCGTCTCGGGCATCACGTCGCTGGCGGACGGGAAGGCCATCGGCCGCACGATCGTGCGGGCGCTGGCGCTCTTCTATCTGTTGACCGCCGCCGCGCTCGCGTTCGGGCTCGTCACCGCATACGTGCTGCAACCGGGCGCCGGCATGCACATCGATGTCCACCACCTGGACGCGAGCATCCTCGCTCCGTATGCGAAGCATGCGGAGCCGCGCGACCTCGTGGCGTTCGGACTCGGCATGATTCCGGACACGATGCTCGGCGCGTTTGCGAAAGGCGAAGTGTTGCCGGTGCTGCTGCTGTCGCTGTTGTTCGGTTTCTCGCTGAATGCGCATCCGCGGGCCGGCCGGCCCGTGCTTGCGCTGATCGACGGTGTCGCCCAGGTCGTCTTTCGCGTGCTCGGGATGATCATGCGGCTCGCGCCGCTCGGCGCATTCGGCGCGATGGCGTTCACGGTCGGCCGATTCGGCATCGGGTCGGTCGGCTCGCTTGCGAAGCTGATGGCGTCCTTCTACGTGGCCTGCGTGCTGTTCGTCGTGCTGGTGCTCGCACCGCTCGCGCGACTGCACGGTTTCGCGCTGTGGCGGCTTCTGCGCTACATGCGCGAAGAGTTGCTCATCGTCCTCGCGACATCGTCCACGGAGCCGGTCCTGCCGCGTCTGATCGTCAAGCTGGAAGCGCTCGGCTGCGAAAAAGGCGTCGTGGGACTCGTGCTGCCGGCGGGTTATTCGTTCAATCTGGACGGAACCGCGATCTATCTGACGCTCGCGGCATTGTTCATCGCGCAAGCGTGCGACGTGCCCCTCTCCGCGTCGCAGATCGCGACGATGCTCGCGATCATGCTGCTTACCTCCAAGGGAGCAGCCGGCGTATCCGGCAGCGGGCTCGTCGCGCTGGTCGCGACGCTCGCCGTCATGCCCGACCTGCCCGTCGCCGGGGTCGCGCTGCTGGTCGGCATCGATCGCTTCATGTCCGAGGCGCGAGCGCTGACGAGCGTGATCAGCAATGCCTGCGCGGTGATCTTCGTGTCGTCGTGGGAAGGCGCGTGCGATCGGACACGCCTGGCGCAGCGGCTCGCCATGGCCGGGCCGGCCTCCCCTGACGGGCCCGATCAAAACACGGCCACGCCAGATGCCGGCCGGCGGTGACGGGAAGGCGGTCTGACGCAGGCCTTCCCGCCGATCGGGCTCAATGAGCGGATGCGGAATCCAGCCCGGTCGATTTCACGTCGGCCTGCACGTCGGGCGACGCAAGATAGTCCAGTAGCGCCTTCGCTTCCTTCGGATGCTGCGCACCGACGGGGATGCCGGCAGCGAAGCGCGTGACCGACTGCAGCGATTCGGGAATCTTGCCGACGAAGGTCGCACCGGGGACGGGCAGCAGCTCGCTGACCTGCTGGAAGCCGATTTCATAGTCGCCGTTCGCGACGACCGACGCCACCGGAATCCGCGGGATCATCTTCGCCTTCAACTTCACCTGCTCCTCGATGCCGAGCTTCTTGAACAGTTCGCGTTCGATATACACGCCGCTCGCGCTGTCCGAATAGGCGATCGACTTCGCGTGCAGCAGCACCTGCTTGAGACCTTCTGCGGTGCTGATGTCCGGCTTTGCCGCGCCGTCGCGCACCACCATGCCGATGCGCGAGTCGGCCAGCTCGACGCGGGAGCCGGGGATGACCTTCCCTTGCTTGATCAGTTCGTCCAGCGCGTAGCCGACCATGATGACGGCGTCGGCGGGCTCGCCGCGCGCGAGCCGGTTCGGAATCGCCTGGGGCGCCTGGCCCATCGACGGGCCGAGCGCGGTGTCGAGCGTATTGCCGGTCGCGGCCGCGAAACGGGGGCCGAGCAGTTTGTAGGCGGCGGTGAAGCCACCCGAGCTCATCACGTGGAGCTCGGCCGCCTGTACGTTGGCAGCAAACGCCGAGGCGGCGACAAGCGCGGTGACGCAAAATTTCAGGAGCGGATTTCTCATGGTCGTGGTCATGCGAATTCGTGTGTGAGTGAAGTTCCGGATGGGCCGGACATCAATGCGCCGGCGTGAGCGTCGCCGTGCGGTGACGATAGAGCGCGAAAGTCGCAAGCAGCGCGCACACCGCGGCGAAGCTCATCCAGTAGCCCGGCGCGGCCTTGTCGCCCGTCATGTGGATGAGCGCGGTCGAGATGGCCGGCGTGAAGCCGCCGAATACGGCCGTCGCAAGGCTGTAGGCGAGCGAGAAGCCCGCGACGCGCACCTGCACCGGCATCACTTCGGTGAGCGCGACGACCATCGCACCGTTGTAGATCCCGTACATGAACGAGAGCCAGAGCAGGACGAGCAGCATGTTGACGAACGACGGCGCGTGAGCCAGCAGCGAGAGCGCCGGGTAGGCGGTCACGACGGTGAGCATCGTCATGCCGACCAGCAGCGGACGGCGGCCGATCCGGTCGGACAGCGCACCGCCGATCGGCAGCCATACGAAATTCGACACACCGACGCAAAGCGTCACGAGCAGGCTGTCGGCGGTGCTCAGATGCAGCACCGTCTTGCCGAAGGTCGGCGCGTACACCGTGATCAGGTAGAAGCTCGTGGTGGTCATCGCGACCAGCATCATGCCGGCGATCACGATGCCCCAGTTCTGGACCAGCGTACCGAACACTTCCTTCATGCCCGGACGATGCTTGCGAGCCTTGAACTCCTGGGTTTCCTCCAGGTTGCGGCGCAGCATGAAGATGAACGGGACGATCATGCAGCCGACGAAGAACGGCACGCGCCATCCCCACGATGCGATCGCCGATGCGCTCAGCCACTGGTTGAGCGCGAAGCCCAGGCCCGCCGCGACGACGATCGCGACCTGCTGGCTGGCCGACTGCCAGCTCGTGAAGAAGCCCTTGCGGCCGGGCGTCGCCAGCTCGGCGAGATAGACCGATACGCCGCCCAGCTCGGCACCCGCGGAGAAGCCCTGCAGCAGCCGCCCGATCAGCACGAGCGCGGGCGCCAGCAGGCCGATCGTCGCGTAGCCCGGCACGAACGCGATCAGGATGGTGCCGCTGGCCATGATCGACAGCGTGACGATCAGGCCCTTGCGGCGGCCGACCTCGTCGATGTACGCGCCCAGCACGATGGCGCCCAGCGGCCGCATCAGGAAGCCGGCGCCGAACACGGCGAAGGTCATCATCAACGACGCGAACTCGCTTTGCGCGGGAAAGAAGACATTGGCGATCTGCGTGGCGTAAAAGCCGAACAGGAAGAAGTCGAACTGCTCGAGAAAATTGCCGGCCGTGACGCGAAAGATCGCAGCGGCCTTCGAACGTTCGGCCGGAAGGCTGGACGAGGGGTGCATCTGGGTGTCTCCTGAAAAACCTGAAATACGCGGGAGGGGATGGTGGATTGTCGTTTTGTCGAATGTTCGCCCGGCATCGATCAAACGATAAGTGCGATTTTTGGAAGGATTGATGCAACAAGGTTATCAATCGGCGTGGCCTCGCCGGTTTCGGTCAGCGCCTGTCCGCCGAACGTCGCGCCGCACGGAGGCGGGACGTCACGATCCCTCGCTCGCCTCGTGCGGCAAGGCGTGCGAGCCGAGGCCGGCGCCGTTTCACCGCGCCGGTTCGGTATAGGCAGCCAGTTCTTCCGGCTTTCCGGACGGGAACGCATCCTTCAGGTGATCGAGAAATGCGGAAACGCGGACGCTCAGCAATCGCCGGGACGGATACAGCGCCCACAGCGCGATTTCGGGGCCCGGTACGTCGCCCCAGATGACGAGCGTGCCGGCGGCCAGATCGCCGCTCACGAGCGATACCGGGAGGCAAGCCGCGCCCAGTCCCAGACGTACCGTGTCGCGCACCATGGCCACCGACGACAGCCGGGCCACGGGCTCGATCGCGATGCGTGATGCTCCGGCGGGCCCCGTGACGTCCCATGCGGTGCGCCGGCCGTCGCCCCCGCGCACGACGGCCGGTACGGGTGCCTCGCCGGTGGGCCGCGCCAGCTCGGGCCTCGCGACGACGACGAGCCGGTCGCGCAGGAACACGCGCCCGATCAGGCTTTCGTCGGGGTCCGGGTTCACGCGGATCACGAGGTCGTACCCTTCCTCGATCATGTCGACGGGCCGGTCTTCCGTCGTCACCTCGAGCCGGATCTCCGGGTATTTCAGCGCGAACGTCGCCACCAGCTTCCCCATCGCGAACTGGGAAAAAAGCATCGGCGCGCTGATGCGCAGCCGGCCGCGCGGCCGCTCGCTCCCCGACGCAATCGCCGACGCGCTGTCCGCGAGCTCCGCGAGCAGCGTGCCCGTCCGCTCGTAGAGCGCGCGCCCTTCCTGCGTGAGCTTCACGCCGCGCGAGCCGCGCTCGAACAGGCGCAGCGACAGACTGTTCTCCAGCTCCGCGACGCGGCGCGACAGCGTCGCCTTCGGGCGCCCCGCCACCCGCGCGGCTTCGCCGAAGCTGCCATGACGGGCGACGAGATTGAAATCGGCGAGCGCAAGGAGGTCCATGTGTTCCACCAGTGAGACGATACGTCTATTTACCACACCTTCCGGATCGTTTGTGGATCACCTACCTTACGTGGGCAGGTCAACCCAACCGAAATTCCAGGAGCGAACATCATGACCATTCTCGTAACCGGCGCCACCGGCCGTGTGGGCCGCCAGGTCGTCCGTCAACTCGTCGATCGCGGCGTCGACGTGCGCGTGCTGGTACGCGATCCGTCCCGAGCCGACTTCCCCGCCGCGGTAACCGTCGCGCAGGGCGACATGCTCGACATCGACGCGCTTCGCACGGCCTTCTCCGGCGTACGCACGCTGTTTCTGCTCAACGGCGTAGCGGGCGACGAATTCACACAGGCGCTGATCGCGCTGAACCTCGCCCGCGAATCGGGGATCGAGCGCGTCGTCTATCTGTCCGTCCTGCACGCCGACCGTTTCGTGAACGTGCCGCACTTCGCGGTGAAATCCGGCGCCGAGCGGATGATCGAGCAGATGGGCTTCAGCGCGACGATCCTGCGGCCGGCGTATTTCATGGATAACGAATCGATGGTCAAGGACGTGATCGTCGAGCACGGCATCTACCCGATCCCGATCGGCAGCAAGGGCGTCGCGATGGTCGACGTGCGCGACATCGCGGAAGTGGCGGCACTCGAACTGATCCGCCGCCACGACGCGCCCGGCAAGCTGCCGGTCGAGACGCTCAACCTGGTCGGGCCGGACACGCTGACGGGCCCGCAACTGGCGGCCGTCTGGTCGGACACGCTCGGCCGCCCGATTGCCTACGGCGGCGACGATCCCTCCCCGTTCGAACACAACTTCGCGCAGTTCATGCCGAAATGGATGGCCTACGAAATGCGGCTGATGGCCGAGCGGTACGTCAGCGACGGCATGGTGCCGGAAGCAGGCGATGTCGAGCGGCTGACCGCGATCCTCGGCCGCCCGCTGCGGACGTATCGCGACTTCGCGGCAGCCCTCGTCCGCTGAGCGCGATACCGGGCCTTCAAGCTCCGTGCGGCCGTGCGAGCTGTTGCACGCGGGGAACCGGTCGCCGTGCCGGGCCGGTTCCCCGCGACCGCCATGCTGTCGGCGCCTCGGCAGCGGCCCGCCTCGTCAGAAATCGCCTCTGCCGGACTGTCTCGCGGCACCCGCGGCCATCGCACGACATGACCGATCTTCGCCGGATCGTCGCGCGGCGTTAGAATAGCGCCCCTTCTCATGGGAGACGACAATGTCCTGGTTCGTTTACGAAGTGCCCGAATATCACGAAGACGCTGCGCGCGTCGAGCCCTTCAGCGATCTGCGCAGCCGTGTGCTGGAAGTCGGTGGCTTCCCCATGGCGGACGAACTGGAAAGCGTGCGCGAGAACGCCGCGGCGACAGCGGACACGCCCGAGCGTCCCCTGCGGACGCCGGAAAATCCGCAGGTCTTTCCGATTCCCTACGCCGAATCCATGATCCTGGTCGGGTTCATCTTCGATCTGAAGCGCGAATTCCGGCAACTGGTCGTGTCGCCCGTCGAAATGCCCTGGCTGAAAGACGCGTAAAAGGCGGCCGGCGCGGAAACCGACGGGAGCGTCTTGTCTGCTCTGGCGCCCGGCCCGTCCGGATATCCAGCCAATGTTGCCGAATACCGCGCGTTGGGACGGGCGGCTTGCTCGTTGGCCTGAATCGACGCGCGATCGCGATGCCCGAAGACACCGGCGGAAGCGCCGGACGCGTACCCGAAATCAGTTCGACGATTGAGTGTGGCGACGACCGTTTGAATCCGCCCGGTACACCCGTCAAGGCTTCCGGTCGCTACTCGGGCAAGCGGCCATTACCTGTAGCACGAACCGTCGACGCGGTTGCCGGGGCAATGCCGCCGTGGGCGGTTTGTTAGCACCCCGAAGATCGGGCGCATGAACCGACGCGTCTATCGCGCGCGTGACGCAGCGCGTGCCGGTGTATTCGACTACATCGAGCGCTTCCGCCATCCGCACCGTCGACGGTCGACGCCGAACTTCGTCAGCCCGGCTCAGTTCGAGCGACGTATGACGGGCGAGTGAACCCGTCCGGGAGAACGGGGAAAGACCGCTTTCAGAAATCCACGACCGAAGCCCCGCTCACCTTCCCGTCGATGATGTCCTTGCCTTGCTGTCGTGCCGCACGCCGTGCCACTCCGAAATCGGAGAACGTGTGCGGCTGGTTCAGCCGGAAAACGCGGCTTGCGGGGGAGCTTGCTATCGAGGACGGACGGCATATGCGCACCGCAATGTCATACCCTTCGGCATAACGCGAATGCCTGTCGAAGCGGATGAACGTGCGGGCGAAGACAAGAGGATGAAGTTCGTACCCCTTGTAGAGAAGAAGCGGATATGTCGGCATGTTGGTGACTCCACAAGGGGAGACCCACTATACACGGAACAGGTAGCGCAGGGTGACGCAGATTTTCGAAGCGCGCCGACTGCAGGTACCCGCGCCCGCCGCGCGATGGTCGCGCTCTGGCGTGCCCGTGACATCGAGCCGAAGCTGCCCGGTCGCCTCTCGACGTGATGAGAAAACATCGAGCCCGCACGCCTCGTCGCGGCCGAAATAAAACGGTTGCGCGCCCGGCGATACGCGTATGATGGGTTCATCCGGGCCGTATGCGCGAACCGCCGACTCCCCCCTCCAGCTTGGGCCTTGCCATGGCTTGGGCACCGTATTTCCCAATCTCTTCAACTCGTCGCGCCGTGCGGCAGCTGCACCGCACAGAACCGGTTCTTGTACCGCTTTTCGGAATCCACGTGTTCTCGCCGGGCATCAAGTCGAGATGCAAATCTTAATCAAAAGGCGGCGAACATGAACTGGTACTGCGATGTGGAACGCGAGCTGGTCCATATCAGGCGAGCCATCGGGCTGCTTGAACGAGCACAGCACGCCTTCATCAACAAATCGTCTGTAAGCGATCCTGCATATTGGCGAGTCAGGCTCGACAAACTCCGCAGGCAATCTGATCGAAACAAGGTCCTTGAACTCCAAGTGGACGAGCTGCTAGGGCGCCTCGCGGGAATTCAAGGGGCGCGCTGCGGCAAATAGGCCCCTGTTTCGTCACCCGCCGACTTCAAACTCGGGAGCAACATCATGATCGACGCCAGCCCAAGCAACACGTTTCGACATCTCCCACTCTCGCCGGAGCAGGACACGGAAATCCGGCACTATATCAAGCGGAAAAAGCAAAGGGGCGAGCAATGGGATACCCCCGAGCTGGCAATGATGCTCGGAGACATGCTTGCCCCTCCGCCAAGCGACGATGATGCGCCGGAGCGTACCTTCGAGGAAACGAAACTGGCCTGCGAGTTTGCATTGGCATCGATCGACGAAGCCATGGAATCCGTTTCTGCAAGCGAGGAACGGCTCGCCGCGGTGGAAGCCGAGGAAATGAAGCACCGGTGACAGCGGTTTGCCGGCGCTCACGCGCCGTGCCAGCGGCTGGTCGATCACTCGCTGCGGCCCGAAGTCAGGTATGCCTTGATCCACGACGCCACGAGCGACGATTCGTGAAATCGCCCGGGCGTCGCCCTCCGGTGCGCGACCGGCGACTTTTGACCCATTTCGTCATCACCTCGAGCATGCGCGAGCTTGATCGATTCCAGTCGACCGCTCACATCCGCTTGTCCCCGCGCGTCAACACGGCACCCGCCCGCCAACGCCATTGCCCATCATCGTGCACCAGCGCTGGGTCTCTACCTGCGGCTGCGGATACGGCAATCCGGTCCGCGGATCGATCGAGTCGAGCGGATTCGGTCCCGGGGGATGGTTTGCCGCGTGCCTCGCGGCGGTCTCCGCCATCTGTTTCGCGGTCTCCGCACGTTGTCGAGCGAGGTCCGCCTTCTGCTCGGCATCCACTTTCTTCGTCATGGTCACCAGCCGTGCGAACTGCGGATCGCGAACATCCTGAAGCGGCGGGAAAGGCGGCGCAACCGGCATGAAGAGCACCGGACCGTCATATCTCGGCACCGCCAGTTTCGACGGCTTGCCGAAATCCGCGGCCATGCTGATCTCCCACATGCCGACGTTCATGCCGAGCGCATGCTCGTAGTGCCGGTTCACGTCCGCGATACCGAGCGGCCCGGACGGCGCGGGCAACGGCTGAAGAGCGGGCGGCAGCGTTTGCCGGGCGGCAGGATACATCGCGCGCACCCAGCTCACCGCGGCGACCGAGTATTGATAGAGCATCGCGTCGTACTTTTCCAGCACTTGCGCGCGACTATAGCCGCCGGGATTCTCGAACAACGGCTTGTACGCCGCGAGGCTATCGAGGTACCGCATGTTGTCGTTTCGCTGCTGGGCAACGAACTGCTGCTGAGGATCGGCCGGAGCGGACGAAGTCACGGCAGCGCATCCGGTGAGCAGGCTGGCGACGAATGCGACGCTCGCCGTCGTTCGTGGTGCCGACCGGGGTCGACGCAAGATATTGGGCATCGGGAACGCAGTGAAGAGTAGTGGAATTGTCGTGAACCGGCGATCTGCCGACGCCGGCGCGGCAGTCGCCGCGCTCGCCCTATTCTGCCCCGCCCCCTCGCCGTTCCCGGTGGATTTGCGTCTCGTCCTGGTGGATTCCGGCCTCGGGATCGCGGGCGCATGGGCATCCGCCGTTCGTCGAGCGGCACTGACATTCCCGCGAACGGTCTGGCATCAAGCCCGAACCCGCGGCTTCCTCCGTCCGCAGGCGCCGTCGCATCCGCGGCGCGCCTCCCGCCGATGGCGTCAATCCATGCCTCCCGGCAACGCCGACAACGTCGGCGTCCATCCGCCATCCGCAGTAGAATCCGCGTGATCAGCACCGAACGGCTTGGCCGCGCATCCCGCGCGCCGTGCCGCCGACGATCACGGGAACCCATGATCCTCAGCCGCCGCCCCGGCGGATATCTGCGGCGCTTCATCGACTCGGTGTGGGCCTCGTATCCGCCGTTTCCGATCCGAAACGAACATTGCCGCGAGCGCGTGCTGCCGACCGGCGCGGTCCACCTCGCGATCCGGCTCGACGCGGATCCGTTGCGCCTCTTCGATCACGCCGCCGACCAGACCGGCCGAACGATCGGCGTCGCCGTGATCGGCGGCCCACGGGCGGCCCCGTATATCAAGGACGTCGCCGTTCCGGTACCGACCGTCGGCGCGCTGATTCGGCCGGGCGCGGTCCGGCTCGTCACCGGTGTACCGGCATCGGCTCTCTACGGCCTGCACCTGTCGCTCGACGATTTGTGGGGCGCCGCCGCTTCCGGCCTACGCGACCCGTTCGGTTACGACTGATTGATCGGACAGACGATCGAAGCGGTCGAACCCGACGAAATGCAGCGGCGTTACACCGCGCTGCTGTCGGGCGATCAGTAGCAGGTTTGCGCCGCCCCCGCCCGACATTCGCGATGCACTGCCACCCCGGCGACATCAGCCGGTTTTTCCTGTGCGTGCCGACGTTGCACTTGAACCGCCCTGCGCCGGCCGAATCGTTCCTGGCTGCTGCCGTCGATGCCGGCTACGAACTCGGGCATGTGCTGCGCGACTACCCGCGGGTTCGCTATCGGCCGCTCGACTTCCACTCCCTGTGCCGGCAAAGCCTGTCCGTGCTCGACGACACGCTGCCGGCCGACCTGACGGGCGACATGCCGCTCGGATGGCGCGGCGCGCACTGGGCAGCCCTGCTGATCGCGCTATCGGGTGACGCGCGCTATCTGCCGCATCTGGACGAAGCCAGGCGCCATCGCGGTGTCGAATGGGCAGGCGAGCTTGCCGAGGCCGCGTCGTGCCCCGATGCGCGATCGTCGGCCTTCCGTTGCTGCCGATCGATCGTGCAGTTGCGCAACCAGCTCGCCGCGTTGCCGCGCGTCACCGTCCGGCTGCGACGCGGACTCACGCCCGACGCGCTCGAAGCCCGGGCGAGCGCCGTGCGGGCCGCGTATCGGAATGGCGGCCTCGACACCGCGCTGGCGATGGCCCGCCGTTAAGCGTTCGACGAACGATCACGCGCCCCCGGCTCGAACCGCCGGACGCCGCGACACACGTCCCGCTCCGGCCTGAATCCCCGCAGCCGCCCCCGAGATTCCATTCGATTTCGCAGAGGACCTTTCCTGTGCAACGCCTTAATCGACGGCCGCACGATCTCCAATAATGGCCGCTCGATCCGTCGGCCGGTACGCCGATGCGACCCGCCGGCCATCGCGCCGGATCAACGATAAAAACTCCTATGCACTCCTACCAGATGAACAAGCATGCCGGCGCATGCGTCGCGGGGACCGTCATTGCCGCCTGCCTGACCGGCATCGCACCGGGCATCGCGCACGCCCAGAGCAGCGTGACGCTGTACGGCCTGATCGATACGTCGATCACCTACGCGACCAACCAGCGCACGCAGGGCGCGGGATCGCCCGGCAGCGGCACCGTCGCGCTGACGAGCGGCGCACTGAACGCATCGCGCTGGGGGCTGCGTGGCCGCGAGGACCTCGGCGGCGGGATGGCCGCGGTCTTCGCGCTCGAGAACGGCTTCTCGGGCACGAACGGCAAGCTGTCGCAGAAAGGCGTCGACCTGTTCGGCCGTCAGGCCTGGGTCGGCGTGAGTTCGAAGACGGCCGGCACGTTCACCTTCGGCCGCCAGTACGACCTGATTCTCGACTTCGTGACGCCGCTCGGCGCGTCCGGCCCCGGCTGGGGCGGCAACCTCGCGGTCCACCCGTACGACAACGACGATTCGAACCGCAACATCCGCATCAACAACGCGGTGAAGTACACGAGCCCGACGTACCGCGGGCTGACGTTCGGCGCGATGTTCGGCTTCTCGAACACGGCCGGCCAGTTCTCCAACAACGCGGCATGGAGCGCGGGGGTGTCGTATGCGAACGGGCCGTTGAAGCTCGGCGCCGGCTACCTGAAGATCAGCCGCGACCGCAATGCGCCGAACCCGGACGGCGCACTGAGCACGGCCGACGGCTCGGCGACGATCACGGGCGGCAACCAGCAGATCTGGGCGATGGCCGGACGTTATGCGTTCGGGCCGCACTCGGTCGGCGCCGCGTGGTCGCACTCGACCACCGACGGCGTGACGGGCGTGCTTCAGGGCAGCAACATCGCACCGCTGAAGGGAGAATCGCTGGTGTTCGACAACTTCACGGTCGACGGCCGCTACTTCGTCACGCGTGCGCTGAGCGTCGCCGCCGCATACACGTACACGATGGGCCGCTTCGACACACGCACGGGCCAGACGCGCCCGAAATGGAACCAGGTCGTCGCTCAGGCCGACTATGCGCTGTCGAAGCGCACGGACGCCTATCTCGAAGGCGTCTACCAGAGCGTGAGCGGCGGTAACGGCAATCCGGCGTTCAATGCGACCGTCTGGACGCTGACGCCATCGGCGAACAGCAACCAGGTGGTCGTCGCGCTGGGGCTGCGGCACAAGTTCTGACGAGGCGGCGGCGGACGGCATCCCGCACGCCCGATCGCCGTGAGCCGCGCGATCAGGCCGCACAAAAGCGCGACCTGATCGCTGTGGCTCGGCTCACCGCGCGCGGCGGGCGGGAACAGGAATGCCGCCCGACTGTCGCGTTTGCGCAAAAAATGCGAAGAAACTGGTCACGATGTGACATTTTTCCTAATCTGTTTGCAGCGACGCCGTATTTCGGCGTTCCGGCCGCAACACTCTTTCATCTGGCGCACCACCGGCTTACGAACCTGCATCACGTCGACGAAGCCGACCCTTTCGCGCCATGGCGGCCGGACAGCTGCGTGCAGCCCGCACGCGCCGCGCTTTCAACGCAGTCAACCGCTGGAGACGAACGATGAGCAAAATGAACCGATTTGCGGTCCTGTCAATTTTCGTACTGCTGGCGGGTTGCCACAACGCGGCGAAAACGCCCGAGAATGCCGGCGCGGCGCCCACGCCTTCGAGCGAAGCCGTCGCGACGGTGTCTGCCGACGAGCTCGACAATCCGAACGGCCCGCTTGCCAAGCGCAGCATCTACTTCGATTTCGACCAGTACACCGTGAAGCCCGAGTTCCAGTCGCTGCTGCAGGCGCACGCCGACTACCTGCGCAGCCATCCCGCGCGCCGCGTGCTGATCCAGGGCAACACCGACGAACGCGGCACGTCCGAATACAACCTCGCGCTCGGCCAGCGCCGGTCGCAGGCCGTGTTCAGCGCGCTCCAGACGCTCGGCGTCCCGGCCACGCAGCTCGAGGCCGTCAGCCTCGGCAAGGAAAAGCCGGTCGCGCTCGGTCACGACGAGGATGCGTGGGCGCAGAACCGCCGCGCCGATCTCGTCTATCGTTGATCCACCGCCGCGCGGGCGGCATTCGCGCCAAGCGAAGGCAACGCACGCCGCCGGCCGCAGTCGCGGCCGCGTGGTGCCGTCCGGCTTGCCCGGCTCATGCGCGTCACCGCGCAGGCGCCCGTCGCGCGGCACGTCGCCTTCAACGCCGCCGTTCGAGCCGCCGGTGCAGCCAGTGCGACATCACCGCCGACGTCACGATCGCATCGAGCGTCGCGATCGCGTTGATGTCGCCCACCTTGTCGGCCTTGATCATCCAGGCCACGAGCAGGACATAACCGATCATCGCGCCGGCGCCCACGATCGTGCCCAGCAACACGAACCAGCGCCGCCGGACCTGTGGGCCGATCGCGCCCATGATGCCGCCGGTCGCCATCGCCGGCAGGAAGTAGCCGAACACGAACGACGCGAAGAAAATCAGCGGCACCATGCCGGCGCTGACTGTCAGCACGTGCCATGACGGGCCGTCGATCAGCGACCATGCGATCAGCATCACCGCCGGCCAGACGAGCGACGCGACCAGCGGGCCGCCGATGGCAAACGACAGACAGCCGAATACGGCACGGCGGGACAGGCGCGAGGAATGGCGCGGCGGGCGCTCGACGGTAGCACTCATGGTTCTTGTAGTCGGAATCGGAATGGCGGCGTGCCGGAGTGTACCAAGGCGACGCCCGCCGCCGTCGATCCGGCCGCTTCGCGCACGGCGATAGGCAAAAACCATGGAATAAACGCCCCGCCCGACGCGTTTCGTCATCGCGCAGACGCGTGGTTCATGCGAACCGGCCTGTCCGGCAGCCTGCGCGCTGCAAGGAGATCGCGATGAAATCGGCAACCTTGGCCGCGATGCTGATCGCGGCGCTGATGCTTGTCCTGTCGGCGGGATGTACGTCGTCGGGCAGCGGCGTGTCGCAAGGACCCGGCATGAGCCGCTATGGCGGCTCGGGAGGAAGCGGAGGGGGCGGCGGCGGCGGTTATTGAAACGCCGCCGGAAAAGGGGCGGGGCATCGCGCGCGAGCGCCGGAAACCGGCTGCCTCGCGCACGATGCCCCGCCCCGGGCACGACTTAACGCATCGCCTTCACGTCGGCCGGCGTGACGCTCGCGGGCTGGCCGCCCCACGTCGCGCGCAGGTAGTTCGCGAGCTGCGCGAGCTCGTCGTCGCTGAGCGTACGCGCGAAGCCCGGCATCGCCTGCAGGTTTTCGAAGCCGGCGAACTTCTGCTCGTCGATGCCGTCGAGCATCGCGACCAGCAGGTTGCGCGGATCGCCCTGGCGCACCGTCGAGTTGCCGTTCATCGGCACCGCGACGTGCGGCTTGCCTTCGCCGTTGAAGCCGTGGCACCCCGCGCAGACCGCCAGATACACCGAGCGGCCCGCCGCAAGCTGCGCGGCATCGGCGGACACCGGCTTCACCGGTTGCGGCGCAGGCGGCGTATCGCCGAGCAGGTACACCGACAGCGCGCGCAGGTCGTCCTTCGTCATGTATTGCGTGCTCAGGTGCACGACCGGATACATCTCGCCGAACGCCGAGCCTTGCGGCGCGATGCCGACGCCGAAGAACGTCTGCAGGTCGGTGCCCGTCCAGCCGCGCGCGGCAAGGCCGGCCGGCGTGATGTCGGGCGCGGCCACGCGGCCGAGCGCCGCGCCGGCGAACGGCTTCGCACCGTCGAGCTGGCCCGTGAACGCACGCGGCGTATGGCATTCCGCGCAGTGGCCGAGCGCGCCCGCGAGATAGCGACCGCGCTGCCAGTCGGCGGATTGCCCGACCGACGCGTCCGGCAGGCTGTCCTTCAGGAACACCATGTCCCAGAAGACCATGCCGAAGCGCAGGTTGTACGGGAACTTCAGGTCGTGCGCGCGGTTTTCCTGCGCGACGGGCTTGACCGTCATCAGGTACGCGTACATCGCATCGGCATCGGCGCGCGTGAGCTGCCGGTACGACGTGTACGGCATCGACGGATACAGGCGCTTGCCGGGCGCCTTGCCGTCGTGCAGCGCGGCGTAGAAATCGTCCGCGCTCCAGCTGCCGATCCCGTGATCCTTGTCGGGCGTGATGTTCGAGCCGTAGAACGTGCCGAACGGCGATTCGAGCGCCGCGCCGCCGGCGAACGGCGCGCCGTCCTTCGCGGTGTGGCACGCCGCGCAGTCGGCGGCCTTGACGAGATAGCGGCCGCGCGCGACCTGGTCGGCGCCGGGCGCGCCGGTAGCCGCGCTCGGGACCGGCGTGTCGTGGCCGCCGCACGCCGCGAGCAGCAGCGCGCAGGCCGCCGCGAGCGCGGGCAGGCCCGCGGCCCGCACGACACGAAAAGCGAATGTGCGTTTCATGCGGCGTCCTTCACGAGTCCCGGCGTCGTCAGCACCACGTCCTTGACGGCTTCGTAGTAACGGACATAGCCCGTGCAGCGGCAGATGTGCGCGTCGAGCGCCTCGGTGATCGTGCGCTCGACGTCGGCCTTCGCGATCGGCTCGCGCTTCAGGCGTTCGATCAGCACGGTCGCCGCGTTGACGAAGCCCGGCGTGCAGTAGCCGCACTGGAAGCTGAAGTGCTCCAGGAATTTCTGCTGGACCGGCGACAGCTCGACCACTTCGCCGGCTTCGTTGCGCTTCGCGTGGCCTTCGATCGTGCGGATCGAACGGCCGTGGAAGAAGTGCGCGCCGGTGATGCAGGTGCGCATCTCCTCGCTGGTGCCGTCCGGCTTGTCGACGATCACGACGCATGCGTGGCAAATGCCCTGCCCGCAGCCGAGCCGCGAACCGGTGAGACCCGCGTACTCGTGCAGGAACTCGATCATCATCAGCCCTTCCGGCACCTGCATCGGGCCGACGGACTTGCCGTTGATATTGACCGACAGCGGCTTCTGCTGGAACCGGACGAGCGGCCGCTCGACGGCGGCCGGCGCAGCCGGCGCGGCGGCAACGGATGCCGGTGCGGCCGAAGCCGCGGCCGGTGCGGAAGCGCCGGTCGCAGCCGCGCCGGCGCTCGCGGCCGAAGCCGCGGTTTGGGCGGTCGTCATGCGAGCACCTCCTGAATCTTTTGCGGGGTCACCGGCAGGTCGGTGAAACGATGGCCGATCGCGTGCGCGATGCCGTTCACGATCGCGCCGACGACGGGAATCATCACCACTTCCGCGACGCCCTTCGGCGGATCGGTCTCGGACAGCGGCGGCAGCACGTCGCCCGTTTGCGTCCACACGGCGACGTCCGACGCGCGCGGCAACTGATAGCGGTTGAAGTTCCACGTGCCGTTGCCGGGGCCGTCCTCGTAGAGCGGCAGGTACTCGTGCAGCGCATGGCCGATGCCCATCGCGAGGCCGCCCTGCAACTGGCCCGACACGAGCTGCGGCGAGATCTGGTTGCCGCATTCCATGATCGAGTGGTGCGTGAGCAGCTCGACCTTGCCGGTCGCTTCATGCACGGCCAGCTCGACGAGCGTGCCGACCGCCGTGTAGTACGTGACGGCCGCGTTGTTGCGGCTCGTCGGCGGGATGAACACGCGCTTGCGGTCCAGCACGCGATAACCGTTCGCCGTCGGCGCCAGCGTGCCGTGCATCGCGGTCGCGCCGGCCGGCGCGGCGGTGCCCGGCACCGGGCCGCTGTCGGCGCCCGTCTTCGGCGCGCCGACACGCAGCGACAGCCCGTCGATCGGCAGACGTTCAACCGTGCCACCCACTTCGAACTCGGCATCGGTCCACTGCCAGCGATTGAACACGTGCACGACGGCGCCGGTCGGCAGGCCGAGCGCATGCGCCTGCTTCGCGAGCTGTTCGAACGTCAGCGGCTCGAGGCCGTCGGCGGTCAGCTTGCCGTCGACCCAGCGCGCGTCCTCTATACGAATCGTGTACGGCGCGGCCTGGCCGCCGCCGAGGCCGCGCGTCCAGATCGACATCGCGGCCGGCCACAGGCCGTAGCGGAACACCGCACGTGCGGCTTCGCGCGTGCTGTGCGTGAAGTAGTACGCCGAGTTCGTCGCGCTCGACGGCGACGCGTAGCCCGGCGACCAGCGCGGGTTCGCGCTCAGGCGATCCTGGTCGGCCTGCGACATCAGGTACGGACCGCCGCTCGTCTCGACCGGCAGGTCCGGCCATTCGGTCACGGCCACACGCACGTCCGTCGCCGGACGACCGAGCCATTTCGCGACCGCGACGGCCTGCGACGTCGACATCCCGGTGCCGATCTCGGCCGCCGTGTGCTGCAGCGACACCTTGCCGTTCTCGTCGAACTCGACCTTCGCGAACGACGCTTCCGCGCCCGTGCCGAAATCCTTCTGCACGCATGCGAAGCCGACGCCGTAGCGCTGGCCCGGGTGCGCCGCCTCGAATTCGGCCTTGCGCGCGACGCGACGCGTCCACAGCGGATGCTGCCTCGCGCGCTCCAGCACCTCGTCGACGCGCAGCGCGCCGGCGGGAATCGCCCCCTGCGTGTTCTTCATCCCCGAACGCAGCGCGTTGCGCAGACGAAAATCGATCGGATCGATGTTCAGCTGCGCGGCGATCTCGTCGACGGCCATCTCGGTCGCGGCCATGCTCTGCAGCGTGCCGTAGCCGCGTGCGGAGCCGGCGTCGATCGCGCGCGACGCGATCGCGACGGCGGCGAGGTCGCTCTTCGGGAAGTAGTAGATCGATTGCGCGGCCGTGGCGCCGACCATCGCGACCGACGGCGAGAAGTTCGAGCGCCCGCCGCCGTTCGCCTCGAAGTCGCCCTTGAACGACTGCAGCAGGCCCGTGTTGCGGTCGACCGCGATCCGGTAGCGCATCTTGAACGCGTGACGCTTCAGCGACGTCTGGAACTGCTCGTAGCGATCGTTCGCGAAACGCACCGGACGCCCGTCCGCGTACAGCGCGCAGACAAGGCCGTAGAACGGCACGTTGAAGTGATCCTTCGAGCCGTAGCCGACCGTGTAGCACGGATGCACGAACAGCTTCTTCACCGGGAAGCGGCATTTCGCGACCATCGCGGCCGCGTTCTCCGACACTTCGAGCGGCGACTGCGTCGGCACGACGAGGTGCAGCGCCTGCGTCGCGGCGTCGTACCAGCAGTTCGCGTTGTCGGGTTCGAGCGCGGCCGTGTCGACCGACTGTGTGTTGTATTCGCGCTCGAACACGAGCCAGTCGGCCGACGGATGGTCGAGCTCGCCGGCGATCTGCCCGGCCAGGAACATGCCCTGCTCGTCGAGCTTGCCGTGCTCCTTGCCGTCCGGCCACACCGGCAGGTGCTTGCGCATCATGCTCGGGAAGATCGGCGCGTCCTTCAGGCTCGAATAGACATCGTCGTCATAGGCCGTCTTGCCGCCCACGCGCACGTAGCGGAAGGTCCCCCACGGGTCGCGCTCGAGCGGGCCCGTGACCGCGCCGTAGCGGATCACGTCGTCGCGGAACTTGAGCGCGTTCTTCGCGAAACGGAAGCGCGCGAATTCGTGATAGATGAGGATCGCGACCGCATGACCGAGGTACGCGGGCGTCTTGCCGGCCGGCAACAGCATGTCGTCGCCGTAGAACGCCGGGAACGCGACGCCGTCGCGCGCGAGATCGTCGGCCGTGACCACGCGGTCCGGCTTCAGGTCGTCGCCGAGCAGCGACAGGTCGAAACCCTCGTACGCACGGTCGGCCTGCGTGACGCGGAGGATCAGCGCATGCGACTGCTGCTGCGGCCAGTGCGGCATGTCGGCGGCGCGCACGTCGCGGGCGAACACTTTCGCGCCCGTGACCTTCGCGATGCCGTCGATGCGGAATTGGGGGATGCCGGTGACGCTATCCCATTTGACAGGGGTGAGGAGTTTTTCTTCGAAGAGCGCCGCGAATGCGCGGCTGCCGAGGGGCGCGACATACACCGCGACGCCCGCCAGCACGCTGGCTTTCAGAAAACCCCGCCGTGACAGGCCGTGGTTTTTCATTGGGGGGAACCTCCTGATGCGGCTCGGACGGCGATCGGGTGTCGCGACGTTCGGAGCGGCGCGCATTCTGGCATTGTTTTAGATATATCGCCTATAGTATTTCCCGCATGAAATACTTATTGAATTTCTTATAACGGGATTCAGCCGGACTGTGGCGGGCGGTCGCGGCGCACATTCGTCCGCGTCGACCGCGGGTTCGCTCCGGCCCCGGCCATCCTGGCGGCATGCGGCAAGCATGCGCGATGCATCGTTCCGCTCGCAGCGATGCGGCCCGCGCGCCGGCGAATGCGCAAGACTTTCGCAGGCAGCGCTGACGCCCCACCTCCGACGCGGTGCGCGGTGCTGCCGGCCGGCCCGCATCGCGCATTTTTCATGGTAATGTCGTGCGCATCCGGCACCGGCCGGTGCTTCCGCCACGTGCCGTGCGGGCACCGCCAGCCATCGCGACATCGTGTCGAGGTAAAAAGACCATGGCAGTCAGGACATCCCTCCTGAACTCCGTTCTCGCCACTCCTCCCTCCGGCAACCACCGCGTGACGGCCGCGCTGCGCCCGTCGATGCTCGTGACGTTGTTCGAGGACGTGCGCCCGATGGCGCTGTCCGGGCTCGCGAGCAGCTTCGTCGCGGCCGTCGCCCTGCTTCGGCTGCAGCAGCTCTGGTGCCTCGCCTGGCTCGTCGCCGACTTCGGCCTGCTCATCGCGCGGCTCGCGATCGCACGCGCGTACGCCGTGCGGCGCGATGCCGGCGACGACCGCGCCGAATACTGGGCGATGCGCTACGCGCCCGTCTCGCTCGTCGCGTGCTTCGTGCTCGGCCTCGGCGTGATGGGCTGCGTGCAGGCCGTCGACGTCGAGCTCGGCACGCTGTCGGTGATGGTCGCCGGCGGCGTGTTCGGCGGGATCGCGTCGCGCAATTCGGCGCTGCCGCGGCTCGCGATGACGCAGGTCACGCTCGGCGTGCTGCCGATCGGCGTCGGCGCCCTGCTCGCCCACCGGTCGGGCGCCTGGCTGCTGGTGCCGCCGCTCGTGATCTACCTCGCCGCGATGCGCACGGTCGTCCAGCGACACTACCGCGTGCTCGTCGCGCTGATCGCCGCACGCCAGCGCAACGCCGAACTCGTCGCGCGCTTCGACGCCGCGCTCACCTATATGCCGCACGGCCTGTGCATGATCGACGGCGACAGCCGCGTGATCGTCGCGAACCGGCGCACCGCGCAGCTGTTCGGATCGCCGCGCGAGATCATGCTCGATGCGCCGTTGCCCGACGTCGTTGCCGCGCTCGGCGCGAACGCCGTGGCCGATTCCGGCGCCGGCCTCGCCGCGCAGTGCAACGCGTGGCTGCGCCGCGCCGAACCGGAGCCGTTCGACATCGCGCTGGCCGACGGCCGCCAGCTCGAACTGACGCGCCATCGCGTGCCGGACGGCAATGCGGTGATCATCGTGGAGGATGTCACCGCGCGCCGCCAGACCGAACAACATATCCGCCACCTCGCGCGGCACGATGCGCTGACGGGTTTGCCGAACCGCCACGAACTGCATGCGGAGCTCACGCGACGGCTCGCACGCCGGCCGCGCCTGCCGGGCCCTGCCTTCGCCGTCATGTATCTCGATCTCGACGGCTTCAAGGCGATCAACGACCGCTTCGGCCACCAGGCCGGCGACGAAGTGCTCACGCAGGTCGCCGAGCGGCTCGGCAAGACGCTGCCGCCTGGCGAGCTCGCGGCGCGCATCGGCGGCGACGAGTTCATCGTCGCGATCGACGACACGACGATGCAGGCGTGCTCGGTCCTCGCCGCGCGCATCATCCGGCAGGTCTCGGCGCCGTACGCGCTGTCGATCGGCGAGACCGTCTGCATCGGCATCAGCATCGGCATCGCGCTCGACGACGGCCACGGCTCGCCCGACGAACTGATCCGGCAGGCCGACAGCGCGCTGTACGACGCGAAGTCCGCCGGCAAGGGCATCTACTGCTTCTACTCGAGCGGCAGCCGCCGCGTGGTGCCGGCCGCCGCGAGCTGACCGGGCAGCGCCTGCGCCGCCCGCCGCCTCACCGTCCTTTCCCTGCCCGTCGTATCGTCCCGATGAGTCAATTCCGAAACGCATGACGGGTTCGCGCGTGACGTCGCGCATTCGCGTGTCACGTGACATGTTCCGTAACATCGCCGCTTGCCGCGCATCATGTTGACGGCAGAAGCCGGCACGTTCGACGCAGTGCAAGGCTTTTCATGGTTGGCACCCTTATTGCTCCCTGTCAGGGAAACAGGTTGTCAGGGAGACCCAACATGAATACCGTCGAAGTCCTCAGCCGCAGCGAAACCATCGACGAACTGGATGTGATCGACGGCGCATCGCTGATCCGCCGACTCGTGTCCGAGCGCCGCATGCCGGCCGCGCGCGAAGCCGCCTGCGTCGACAATCCGCCGCTGACACTGTACGGCGCGTTTCGCCAGGGCATCGCCGATCACGGCACGCGACGCGCGAATCCGTATCGCGCCGGCAGCCGTTTCTGGGCACTGTGGGAAGAAGGACGTCTCGAAGCTGAAACATCGGGCCGATAAGCCGGTCGCACGTGCCGGCCCCTGTCGCGACAAGGGACCGGCGCGAAATTCGATGCCCGGATGCGGCCCGCCACGCGCCGCATGCATTCAACGCTGCAACATCCGCGCGATCTCGCGTTGCCGTTCTCGTCGATCGAAATGAACCTGTCGCGGTTGACGAAGCAACGAGGTCGCCTCGCCCGCTCGAACGCCCGCGAGGCGTGCCGGCTTATTTCGACGCGACGCCCGTAAAAGGCCGCGGCACCCTGCTCGCGTCCTGACGATCGATCATCCAACCCGGATAGGCGGGCGGCAACGCGCTCACGGCGTCCAGGCCGGCCAGTTCATCCGCGGTCAGGACGACGTCGACCGCGCCGAGATTGTCTTCGAGCTGCTCGATCCGTTTGGCGCCGACGATGACGCTCGTGACATGCGGCTTCGCCAGCAACCAGGCCAGCGCGATCCGCGCGACCGAGACCCCGTGCGCGTCGGCGATCGAGCGCATCGCGGCGACGCACGGCCACGCGCGCTCGAGGTCGACCGGCGGAAAGTCGAAATGACTGCGTCGCGAGCCGTCCTCGGCGGACGCACCGGGACCGAACTTCCCCGACAGCAACCCGCCGGCAAGCGGCGACCAGACCAGCAACCCCATCTGCTCGTCGATCGCGAGCGGCACCAGTTCGCGCTCCACGTCGCGTCCGGCGATGGAATAGTAGGCCTGCAGCGTCTCGAAGCGCGTCGCATGGAGCCCCTGGCTCAGGCCAAGCGCCTTGCCGATTTTTCCCGCGCGCCAGTTGGAGACACCGACATGGCGAACCAGTCCCTGGCGCGTCAGATCGTCAAGCGCGCGCAACGTCTCCTCGACCGGCGTGACGGAATCGCTGGCGTGTATCTGGTAAAGATCGATGTGGTCGACCTGGAGGCGTTCCAGGCTGCGCTGCACGGCGTCCATGATGTGGCCGCGCGACGCGCCCTGGTCGTTGGGCTTCGGGCTCATCGCGCCGGCCGTCTTGGTCGCCAGCACGATCTCGTTGCGCGGGACGCCGATGTCCCGCAGCGCCTGTCCGACGAGGCGTTCGGACTGGCCGAACGAGTAGACGTCGGCGGTATCGATGAAGTTGATTCCCGCGTCCAGCCCGCGGGCAATCAGCCGGGTCGCGTCGCGTTGATCCAGTGCGCCGATCGCCGCCCACATGCCGGCATCCGCATTGCCGCCCAGCGTCATCGTGCCGAGACACAGCTCCGAGACATACAGGCCGGTGCGGCCCAGTCGCTTGTATTTCATGGTCGTTTTCCTTCAGGATCGGCTGAAAAAACGCGGCGGCGTCCTGCCGGACGCACCGCGCATGCAAGGACTTCGGATGACTCAGCGCTGCCCGGTCCGAAACCGTCCGGCGATCGTCGCGACGCGCGCGCCGTAGCGGCGGGCGGTCTCGAGATCCCCCGGCGACATCTCGTCGGGCGACGCGTCGGCCGGCGTCTGCGCCATCGGCGCGATATAGGAGCCCATGCGGTTCAGGTCGTCACGTGCCGATGCCTTCAGGTTCGCCGGCTTGATGTCCATGCTCACCCAGATGCCGCCGTGCTGCCCGGCCAGCAGAACGAAGTATTCGAGCGTATTGAGCTTGTCGCCGTTGATGCTCGCGCTGTTGGTGAAGCCGCCGAAGATCTTGTCGCGCCACGCGCCGTCGAACCAGGCCTTCGACGACGCATCGGCGAACTTCTTGAACTGCCAGCTGGGGCCGCCCATGTAGGTCGGCGAGCCGAACAGGATCGCGTCGGCGCCGGCCAGCGTGTCCCACGCGTCCTCCGCGATGTTGCCGTCGGCGTCGATCGCGACGAGTACGGCACCGGCGCCCTCGGCGACCGCCGCGGCCAGCCGTCGAGTATGGCCATAGCCGGAGTGGTAGACCACGGCCGTCCTGGCCGGAGAAACGTGTTGCGTCATGGTGGTGCCCTTCCATCGAGGTCGTCGTCGGGTGACGACGTCGGAAAGCACTCTACTGAGTCGCAACTGAGTTATAAATGATGGCCGATTGAACGTTCTGTTACTCCGTGAGTGAACAATGCAAAACCTCGATGCGCTGTTGATCTTTGCGCGTGTCGCCGAAATGACGAGCTTCACGCGGGCGGCCGAAAGTCTCGGCATCCAGAAAGGCCGTGTCTCGATGGTGATCCGTCAACTCGAGCGCGACGTCGGCGTGGCGCTGCTGCATCGAACCACGCGCAGCGTGCAGCTGACCGACGACGGCCGCGCGTTCTATTCGCGCGCACGGGACCTGCTGGCCGACGTCCAGGAGCTGCAATCGATGTTCGCCGCCGACGGCGCCCGCCTGCGGGGAAGGTTGCGCGTCGACATGCCGACCGAGCTGGCGCGCAGCGTCGTGGTTCCCGCGCTCCCGCAACTGATGGCGGCACACCCGGAGCTGGAACTGGAGCTGTCGAGCACCGATCGGCGCGTCGATCTCGTGCAGGAAGGATTCGATTGCGTGATCCGCCTGGGTCCGATCGTCGACGAGACGCTGATCGCCCGTCCGTTGGGCCGGCTGCGCATGATCAATGCGGCAAGTCCCGGTTATCTGGCGCGGTATGGCGTACCGCATACGCTCGACGACCTGCTCCGCGACGGCCACCGGATGGTCCAGTACTCGCTGACGCTCGGCGCCCGGCATGCCGGCTGGGAATATCCGAGCGGCGACGGTTATGCGACGCTTGCGCTGCCGAGCGCGATGCAGGTCAACAACGTGCAGACCTATCATGCGGCCGGGCTTGCCGGCATCGGGTTGATCCAGGCCGGTTATTCAGGGGTCGCGACTCACGTCGCCAGCGGCGCGCTGGTGGAAGTGCTGCCCGACCTGCGGCCGGAACCGCTCGCCGCGTCGCTCGTCGTGGCCCATCGGCGCAATCTGTCGCCGCGCGTCCGGGCGTTCATGGATTGGATCGAACGGGTACTGGCGCCGTATTTCGATTGAGGGCACGTGGAGGTTCGGCGCGGCACACCGCCGTTTCCCGATAAGATGGCAGATTCCGTTCATCGAACGAAGCTGCCATGACCGCCTCCTCTTCACACCGCAACCCCATTCACTGCGAAATCGATCTCGACGCGCAAGGCAAGCACGCGGGCTACCTGCGGCTGCCGCATTCCGTGCACCGCTCGGCATACGGCTGGCTGCCGATCCCGATCGCGTCGATCCGCAACGGCGACGGCCCGGTCGCGCTCGTGATGGCCGGCAACCACGGCGATGAATACGAAGGCCAGATCATCGTGTCGCAACTGATGCGCGAGATCGAACCCGAGATGGTGAGCGGGCAACTGATCCTGCTGCCGATGGCGAATTTCCCGGCGGCCGATGCCGGCCTGCGCGTGTCGCCGCTCGACGAAGGCAACCTGAACCGCAGCTTCCCCGGCGACCCGACCGGCACGCCGACGCAGATGATCGCCCACTACATCGAGCATGCGCTGCTGTCGCGCGCGCAGTACCTGGTCGACCTGCATTCGGGCGGCAGCTCGCTGCTGTACCAGGGCGGCAACATGCTCGCGATCGATCCGCTCGACGCCGACGAGGCCGCGAAGCTCAACGGGCTGCTGGTCGCGTTCGGGTTGCAGAATGCGCTGCTGCATGCGCCGAATCCCGTGCATTCGGCGTCGGCCGCGCGCCGGCAAGGCGCGATCTCGATCGTGACCGAACTCGGCGGCGCCGGCATGGCCGATCCGTCGCTGATCCGGCTCGGCCGCCACGGGCTGCTGCATTACCTCGGTTATATCGGCCTGCTGCACGGCGCGCTCGTGCCCGACGCGCCGCCGACCGTCACGCGCTTCATGCGTGTCGACGGCGATCGTCATTTCGTCTATGCGTACGAGCGCGGGCTGTACGAGCCGCTCGTCGAACTCGGCGACCAGGTGAAGGCCGGGCAGCCGGCGGCATGGGTGCATTTCCCCGATACGCCGTTGCGCGAACCGGTGCTGCACCGGTTCAAGGGCGATGGCGAGGTGGTGTGCAAGCGCGTGCCCGCGCAGGTGCAGCGGGGGGATTGCATGTTTCAGCTGGCGGAGTTGTCGACGCCGCCGCGTGTCGTCGAGTGATCGACGCGACGGGCGCACGGGGAAGTCGCGGATACCGGATGGCCTGCCCGCGACCCGCGCCGCGAATGCGGGCGGTTGCCGCCCGGTGCAAAACGATGCGGCGCCGATGCATGGCCGTCAGGCGAGCGTTTGCGCGAACGACTTCAGGTACTTCATGCCCGTGTCGCACATGATCGTCACGATCGTGGCGTCCGGGCCGAGCCGTTCGGCAACGCGCAATGCGTCGGTTACGTTGGCGCCGGTCGACGTACCGCAGAACAGCCCCTCCTCGGCCGCCAGCCGGAACGCCATCGCTTTCGCGTCCTCCGTGGACACCCGCTCGAGTTCGTCGGCGATGCCGTCGCGCCAAAGCGGCACGACATAACCCGCGCCGATCCCGTCGATCCTGTGCGCCCCGGTCGCCCCGCCCGACAGCACCGCGGATTCGGCCGGCTCCACGCCGGCGATCCGAATGCGTGCATCGTGTTCGCGCAAGCGCCGCGATATCCCGCGCAGCGACGCAGCCGTACCGACACTCTGGACGAAGCCGTCGAGACGCCCGCCGGTCTGCTCCCAGATCTCGTCGGCCATCTTCGTATAGGCATTGAGCTGATCGGTATTTTCCATCTGCGCAGTGATGTATGCGCCCGTCTCGCCGGCAATTCGATGCGCTTCGCGAATCATGTCCTTCGTCAACTTCTCGGTTTGCCTGCCGTTGTCGCTGGGAACGAGCGTCAGCTTCGCGCCGAGCAGACGCATGTGATCCAGTTTCTCCCTCGAGAACGCGTCCGATGACACCAGATGGAGCGGATGCCGCTTGACGGCGCACACCAGCGCAAGCGATACGCCCGTGCTGCCGCCGGTGTATTCGACCACCGCACCGCCGGGCTTCAAGCGCCCATCGCGTTCGGGCGCTTCGATCATCTCGAGCGCGATCCGGTCCTTCATGCTGCCGGTCGGATTCTGACTTTCCAGCTTGACGAAAAGGCGCGCGCCGTTCTTTGGAACAACGTTGCGCAACGGGACGAGTGACGTGTTGCCAATCGTGTCGAGGAGATTGCTCGGCGTCGATTTCATGGTGACCTCTGAAAGAAGCGAACGGGTAAAACGCAAACAGGCGGCGGTTAGCTCGCGTGTCCGAGCAACACCACGGCGAACGTGAGCGTCGCCGCGAAGCCGGCAAGGAAAGCGATCGTGCGCACGACAGGAATGCCTGCGGCGTAGACAACGTAATGAATCAGCCGAGCGCCCAGATAGAGCCTGGCCGAGAACACCGTCGCCGGGCTGCTCGCCCCCGTCATCGCGCACATCAGCACGAGCGGGGCGAACACGGCGAGATTCTCGATCGCGTTCGCATGCGCGCGCCGTGCACGTTCTGCCCACGGCGGGCCGGGCGGAGCGGACGGGTCGGGATTGTTCAAGGCCGCCATCAGGCCATGCGTCGCGATTCTGGCCAGCATGTAGGGGATCCACATCAGCAACGTCGCGATCGCAGTAAGCGTCAGCAGGTGGAGTTCGGGCGAGCGTGTCATCGGATGGGCCCTGTCGGACTGAAGGTGCAGGACAGATCTGCGGTTGCCGGAAATGCTTCGCAGTCTAGACGCGCGACGAGGCCCTCGCCATAGTCATAAATGACATTAATAGCGACAATCGCGACATCCCATCGATATGGAATTCACCCGTCTTTTTGATCGGGACGATGCATCGGCGAAACGTCGCGCAAACGGCCACGCGTCGCCCATCGGATTCATTCAGGCCGTACGCGACACCAGCTTGCCCGGGACCGGGCCCAGTGGGACATGACCGCGCAGGATGTATTCAGGATTGCTTTCGAGATTGATCCAGCCTTCGTCGACGCCTCACGGTCAACGACCCAGCCGGCTGTTGGCCCGGAGCTCCCGCACCCCACGGCCGAGCCTGCGGCGCAACAACGCCCGCAACGTCGCCGCATCCGCATAGCCGACCTCGCTTGCGATCCTTTCCAGGTCGTACCCCATCGACACGAGATGCTGCGCCCGTTCGATCCGGATATCCTGGAAAAACGCCAAGGGCGACTTCCCGAGTACCGCCTCGGTACGGCGCTGCAACGTGCGCGGCCCGACGGCCAGGGCGGCGGCGGCCGTCTGAAGCGAAAAACCCACGGAAAGATTCTCGCGAGCCCATCGCTCGAATCGAGCGACCAGCGGATCCGCGTGCGCAAGGTAATCCGGAATGACGTATTCGGCCTGTGACGAACGCTTGTCGATCAGCATGAAACGCGCAACGAGCGTGGCCAGTTCGGGACTCGCTTGACGCAGCAACCAGAGCGCAAGGTCGAGATGCCCCATTGCCGATCCTGCCGTCACCAGACGATCCGCAGCGACGACCATGCGCGAATCGTTCAGGTCCACGGCCGGATAACGTTGACGAAAGAACGGCGAGAGCGACCAGGTGGTCGTCGCCTCGCGATGATCCAGAAGCCCGGCTTCCGCCAGCACGAACGTACCGATGCAAGCGGCGGCGACGCCGACGCCATCGGCATGCCACGCCCGAAGGTGCGCCATTGCATCGCGCACATCCGGACGCTCCAGTGCCTCGATCAGGCGCTCCGGCTGTCTGATGCCAGGCGCGGGCACGACCACCCAGTCGACGTGGCGTACGCTGCTTGCCGGCTCCGCCAGCATGGACAGTCCGTGCGCGGTCCGGACGCGTCTGCGTACGCCCACTACCCCGACGTCGAAGGGCGGCACGGCAAAGCCCCGGGCAGCAGCCAGTTCATTGGCCATCGCGAAGGTATCCAGAAGCACCGTAAGGCCGGTGTCGAATAGCCCTTCAAGGGCCAGAATGGATAATCTCATGTCGTAAACACATCCATTAATGTCATTTACGACTATAGCCCGCTTTCCGGGGAAAACCTAGACTGCACAGCGTTGCAGCGAAGATTCCAGCTGCCTGGCAAAGGGGAAAAGCATGAGCGGTTCGGAACCTGTCGGCCTCGACCATCCCGTCTGGTTGGCCCTCACGACGAAGCAGGCGCACCTCGGACAAGGTGACGCGCTCGCGCGTCGATACCATCCCGATGTGGCGCCTTTTGCCGCGCTGGCCGCCGAAACGCCCGCCGCATACCGGGCGCTCCAAGCCCTCTTACGGCCTCGCGAGCAACTCGCCTTGCTATCCGTCGAACCGATTGGCCCGGTCGACGGACTTCAAACAGAGCAGGCGGGCGTGATCCATCAAATGGTCGCCTCGCCTCTCGATGCGGGAAGGAGCGATAACGAGGCAATCGTTCGGTTAGGCGCCGCCGACGCGAACGATATGCTCGAACTGGCCCGGAGAACCAAGCCGGGACCTTTCGGCAAGCGGACCGTCGCAACGGGCAATTACATCGGCATTCGCGAACGGGGGCGTCTTGTTGCGATGGCCGGCGAACGCATGCGCATCGCCGGATACGTCGAGATCAGCGCCGTTTGCGTGGATGACGCGCATCGCGGCAACGGACTCGCCGGGCGGCTCGTGAACGTCTTGCGGCGGGAAATCGGGCAGCGCGGCGAAACACCGTTTCTGCACGTATTCAGCGACAACGTTTCCGCGATTCGGCTGTATGAGGGCCTGGGGTTCCAATTACGTCGCACGTTTCATCTCAACCGCATCGGACAGGCTCACGCCGATTCGGTTGCGGCTCTCTAACCTTGCTTGCTGGAAAACACTCGACATGTCCAAAACCATTCTGATCACCGGCGCCAGCAGCGGCTTCGGCCGCGATACGGCGGAGACGCTCTCGGCGGCCGGGCACCGCGTATTCGCGTCGATGCGCGACATCGCCGGCCGCAATCGGCCGCATGCCGACGCCCTTCGGGCAACAGGCGTGCACGTCGTCGAACTCGACGTGACGGACGACGCGTCCGTCGAGCGCGCCGTCGCTTCCGTGCTGGACGATGCCGGGCATCTCGACGTCCTGGTCAACAACGCCGGTATCGGATCGGCGGGTATTTCCGAGGCGTTCACGACGAAGCAGGTACAGGCACTCTTCGACGTGAATGTATTCGGCATCCAGCGAACGTCGCGGGCAGTACTTCCGACTTTCAGGAAACAGGGCGAAGGCCTGATCGTGAACATCGGCTCGATACTCGGCCGCGTGACGTTTCCGTTCTTCGGTCTCTATGGCGCATCGAAGTTCGCGCTTGAAGCGCTGACCGACAGCTATCGTTACGAGTTGTCGACGTTGGGCATCGACGTCGTTCTCGTTCAACCCAGCAACTATCCGACGAATATCTTCGCGAGCGCGCAACGGCCCTCCGACGCCGCGCGCGCCCCCGGCTACGGTGAAGTCGGTGCGATTCCGGACAAGATGGTGGAGACCCTGATGACGCTGTTCGCGAGCGACGACGCGCCGAATCCGCACGACGTCGCCGAAGCGATCGTGCAGTTGGTCGAACAAGCAAACGGTACGCGCCCACCGCGTTGGGTCGTCGGACAGTCATTCGGTACGGACGCCCTCAATGCCCAATCGGCCTCGATTCAGGCGCAGGTGCTCGACGGCCTCGGACTGGCGCACCTCGCCGAGCCGAAAGACGATCCGCGGCGGCTTGAGGGTGCGGCCGACGCAGAAGCCCATATCGCCCAGCGGCACTGCCCCCGTCAGCTTCGCGCCGGCCGACGGCCGTCATTTCCGTCGAGGGCGATGACGGCTACTCACTGCTGAAGCCGTCCCTGTCATATAGAATGACGCGCTTTGCCCGTACACCTATGTGGTTCAAGAACCTTCAGCTTCATCGTCTTCCGGCGCCCTGGGCCGTTACCCCCGATCAGATGGAAAAATGGCTGGCGCCCCACGCGTTCCAGCCGGCCAACAGCCTCGAGATGCAGCGCCACGGCTGGGCGTCGCCGCGTGACGACGGCGCGCTCGTGTATTCGATCAACCGGCAGATGCTGCTGGTGTTTCGCGCCGAAAAGAAGCTGCTCCCGGCATCCGTCGTCAACCAGGTGACCAAGGCGCGGGCGCTTGAAGTCGAGGAACAGCAGGGCTTCAAGGTCGGGCGAAAGCAGATGCGCGAACTCAAGGAGCAGGTCACCGACGAGCTGCTGCCGCGCGCGTTCACCATTCGCCGCGACACCCGCGTGTGGATCGATACGGCGAACGGCTGGCTCGTCATCGATGCGGCAGCACAGGCGCTCGCCGACGACGTGCGCGGCCTGCTCGTCAAATCGATCGATCAGTTGCCGCTCGCCGGCGTTCAGGTGGCGCTGTCGCCGGTCGCCGCGATGACGGATTGGCTGCTGTCGGGGGACGCGCCGGGCGGATTCACCGTGGACCAGGACGCCGAGCTGCGCTCGACCGGCGAAGGCGGCGCCACCGTGCGATACGTCGGCCACGCGCTGGAAACGAACGACATGCGCCGGCACATCGAGGCCGGCAAGCAATGCATGCGCCTCGCGATGACCTGGAACGACAGGATCTCGTTCGTGCTGACACCGTCGCTGACGATCAAGCGTGTCACGCCGCTCGACGTGATCAAGGAAGCCGCGGATCCCACTGCCCAGAACGACGACGAACGCTTCGACTCGGACGTCGCGCTGATGACCGGTGAACTCGCGCGGATGTTGACCGATCTCGTCGATATCCTGGGTGGCGATCAGCAGGACGCGATTCAACGGGCGGCCGCGGCCTGAACGCCGTCGCGGGGCGACGCTCGTCGGCCGCGCGCCGAAGCAGCCGCCGGCCGGCGTCGGCGCCGCTGCGATTGCGGGTTGCCCGCATGCCGGCCGTCAATCGGACGACGCCGGCGACGCGTTTCCCTGCGGCGCACCGCACTGATGACAATGCGGGAAGAAATAGAAATTCCGGCCGCCGCATCCGCATACGTTGAAGAGCCGCAATCCGCAATGCACGCAGAACGTGGCATCGTCGCCGCCGAGATTCCATTGCTTGTCGCATGACGGGCAGCGCTTTTTCTCGAGCGAGCGAACGGCCTTTTCGTATCCGATCGTCCGTGCACGTTCCCCCTGGTCCTGCTGCAGTTCGAGCCGCTTGCGTTCGGCATAACGCTGAAAGGCCTTCATCATGTAGAGGCCGGCGAATACCGTGAGCACAATGCCGACCAGGACCCGGACGTAGCCACCGAAATTCGGCAGGTACGGGACCAGTTCGATGAAAAACGCGCTCAGCGCGAACAGGCCGAAACCATAGACGAAAGGCCAATAGCGCGCGTTGCGGTAGCGGATGAACAACCCGATCGCGATCAGCAGGATCGGCAGCGTCAGCGCCAGCCGCAGTCCGAACACCTGCAACTCGTAATGCCGGGTCGCCGCGTCGAAGCGTTTTTCGGCTGCGGCGTCCGCGTCGGCGATCTGCGTGTCGACTTCAGTCTGCCGCGATGCCAGTGCCCGTTGCTGGTCGCCGATCGCGTCGATCTGATGCTGCCAGTTGGTCACCACCGCCTGGAGCGTATCGAGCTTGCGGGTTCTCGCCAGAATGTCCGGGTCCCTCGCACTGTCTCCCGTCGCCGAGCGGGTTGCCAGCCAGTTGCGGAAGCTTTCCTTCTCGGCCGCGTACGCCTTCGCGGCGCGGCCGCGCGCCACTTCCATCGTGCTCGCCTGCTCGGCGAGCGCGTCGCGCCGGGCCTGCAGATCGCGCCGCGCCGCGTCCAGGCGCGCTTTCGTCGGCGCATCGGCGAATTGCTCGATGACGGGCGGCCCGCCGCTCGGGGCGAACGCCATGTCGCGAATCACGAGACTGCCGAGCATGTTCAGAAAAACGGCGAAGACGATTGCAATCACCCATGAAGCGAGTCGCAGCAGCCGCGCTGGACGGGTCAGGCCATCGCTCGAAATCCTCATTGTTTTGCCCTTGTTGGAATGGTCATGACCGGATTTGAGTCAGCCCTTTCGGCTGCGCCGGTATTGCCGCCACGTCTTGTACAGGGACGGACGGCACGCGCGCTGGCCGATCATCCGCGCGCGACGGCCATTGAAGAATATCGCATGTTCAAGCGGCCCCTGAACGCCGTTCGGACCGGCACGGCAGCCAGGTAGCCGTGTCGTCAGGTCGGCGCCGCTCCGCTCGGCCGGGCAGGTTCGGCATGCCGGCGCGCAAGCTATCCGAAAACGCGCGCCCAAATCGCACGAAGGCGTCGCGCGCGGTCTTCGAGGAGATAGGAGGCTGCCAGCGCCAAGAGCCCTGAAATGACGCCCGTCAGGATGTGCTCGACATAGGGGATGCGGTAGTGACTCGTGTGCGAATACGCGTCGCCCAGCGTCGTCAGGATGCCGACGACCAGCGCGTTGCCGAATCGGTGCGCGTAGAGTTTCGCCGCGGGCGTGAAAGTCAGGAGGACGGCCAGGAGTCCGGTAAGCAGGCCGGTATGAAAGGCAATGGTCCAGTGGGCAACGCTCATGATATTGCCCCAGCTTCCCGGCATGCAGGTCATGCATGCGCTGGTAGGCTGCCAGAAACGCTGCGCAAACAGTCTGACGCGGTGCTTCCACTCGGATGCCATGATGCATTCCCGTCAATGCCGTTGTCCCGGCCCACGCCACCACACGTATCGTCGAAACGGTTTGTTGACCTTCAAAGAGCTTGCCGCCCTCGTCACGGATGGGTTGGCCGTGCGCCGTAGAAGCCGGGCGATAGCGGGAGCATGGGGCAATACTACCGGCAAGATCGGCGCCCGGAAAGCCGATCGCGGCGAAACGCCACCTGCTCCTGTCGGCAAATCCCCCACCTTCCTGTTCGTCGGTCACCCGCCAAACGGCCGTGGCTTCGCGCAGCACCCGGTTGCCCCACCCCACGCCGGTTGCGAGCCTTCTGACGCCGCCTGCGAAATCCTTATCGAAATTGCTTCGTTCGCCTTTGCCCGTCCCGCCGCTAACGTGTTCGAAACGGCGGCGGCGCGCCCTCGGCATCGCAGGATGCGCAGCAACCGCCGCCATCACGACAACCGCGCCGCGATAACGGAACAGACCGGACGGGCCGCGTGCCCGCACCCCGCCAGGAACGTCCGCATCGCGCGCCCTTCGCGATGCCCATGGCCACGAACGACCGCATCATCGACACGACGCCGCTCGACGTCCGCGCGCAACCGCTGATCGACGCGCTGATCGACGAGTATTCGACCCGTTACGACGCATACCGCCCGGACAGCCGCGCGTCCGCGCGCGACGAACTCGCGCGCTACCCGGCCGACCTGTTCGCGCCGCCCGAAGGCGCATTCGTCCTGCTGCTGCGCGACGGCGAGACGATCGGCGGCGGCGCGTTCAAGCGCTACGACGCGCAGACCGCCGAACTCAAACGCATCTGGACGCGCACCGACCTGCGCCGCCAAGGCCTCGCGCGACGCATCGTCGAAGCGCTCGAACTGCGCGCCGCGCGGCAGGGCTACCGCCGCCTCTACCTGACCACCGGCTTTCGCCAGCCCGAAGCGTGGGCGCTGTACGACCGCACCGGCTATACGCGGCTGTTCGATGCGTCGATCGACCCGGAAGCGTATTTCCACCTGCGCTTCGGCAAGGATCTCGTCGATCCGTCGCGCACCTCGACGCTCGCCGACCTGTGGGCGCCCGTGCCCGAACCGGTGCTGCCGCGCTGACGGCGCCGCGCCGGACACCTCATTTCTCGCCTTCCGCCTTCCACCACAGGACGTTTTCATGCACCGAGCCGTACCGCTTTCTTCCCGCACCGTGCGCACGCTGGCCGCCGCGCTGATCGGCCTCACCGCCTTCGCTGCCGCGGCAGCCGCCGCGACGTTCGACCTGAGCCCCGAGCAGCGCGGCCGTCCGCGCGGCACGGCCGACGCGGCGGTCGAGCGCGCGGTGCCCGCGTCGTTCAAGTTCGCGGAGCCCGGCACGCTGACGATCGGCATCGCGCCGAGCCTGCCGCCGATCAGCTCGTATGCGACCGACGCGCGCACGGTGATCGGCTTCGACGCCGACATCGGCCAGCTCGTGTCCGACAGCCTCGGCCGCAAGCTGAAGATCGTCGCGCTCGCGTGGGCCGACTGGCCGCTCGCGCTCGAATCGGGGAAAGTCGACGCGGTGATCTCGAACGTGACCGTCACCGAGGAACGCAAGCAGAAGCTCGATTTCTCGACGTATCGCAAGGATCAGGTCGGCTTCTACGTGCGCAACGACAGCAAGATCCAGGCGATCCGCGAGCCAAAGGACGTCGCCGGCCTGCGCATCGTGACCGACGCCGGCACCAACCAGGAAAAGATCCTGCTCGCCTGGGATCGCGAGAACGTCGCGCACGGGCTGAAACCGGTGCAGATCCAGTACTACGACGACCAGGCGATGCGCATCGTCGCCGTGCAGTCGGGCCGGGCCGATGCGGTGTTCAGCGTGAACTCGGTGCTCGCGTACCAGAGCGCGCAGCAAGGCAAGACGCGGCTCGTCGGCGCGATCAGCGGCGGCTGGCCGCGTACGGCCGACATCGCGATCGCGACGCGTCGCGGCAGCGGCCTCGCCGATCCGCTGACCGTCGCGCTGAACGGGCTGATCAAGAACGGCCGCTACCAGCAGGTGCTCGATCGCTGGAACCTCGCGTCCGAAGCGATCGACCAGTCACGCACGAATCCGCCGGGGCTGCCGAAGAGCTGAACACCGCGCGCCACCACCGCCCATCCCCGCTCACGCAGGAACGACGCCCATCATGTCTTATTCGCTTTCGCTGCTGGACAAGAGTCCGATCGCCGACGGCGCGACCGCCGCCGACGCGCTGCGCTTCACCACCACACTCGCGCGGCGCGCCGAACAGCTCGGCTACGCGCGTTTCTGGGTCGCCGAGCATCACGGCACACCGGGCTTCGCGAGTTCTGCGCCGGAAATCGTCGTCGCGCACCTGCTCGCGCATACGTCCCGGATCCGGATCGGCTCGGGCGGCGTGATGCTGCAGCACTACAGCCCGTTCAAGGTCGCCGAGACGTTCAAGCTGCTGGCCGCGCTCGCGCCCGGCCGCGTCGATCTCGGCATCGGCAAGGCGCCTGGTGGCCTGCCGCTGACCACACGCGCGCTGCAGTGGTTTCACGACAAGGCGCGCAAGCCCGACTTCGCGGGCCAGCTCGCGGAGCTCGACGCGTTTCTCGGCTGGGGCGTCGCCGAAGATCATCCGCTCGCCGGCGCGGTCGCGATGCCGGTGGCGCCGCAACCGCCCGAGCGCATCCTGCTCGGCGGCTCGCCGGAAAGCGGTGCGCTCGCCGCGCGCAACGGCTGGCGCTTCTGCTACGCGGGCCATTTCAACGGCGACGATGCGAATCTCGAACGCTCGCTCGATGCATACCGCGGCGCGGGCGGCACGAAGCCGCTCGTCGCGCTGTATGCGGTCGCCGCGCCGACGCGCGACGAAGCCGAGCAATTGATCGGGCCGCTGAAGATCTTCAAGCTGCAGTTCGCGGGCGGGCAGAGCTTCAACCTCGCCAGCGCGCAGGCGGCCGCCGAATTCGCGCGGCAAAGCGGCGCGTCCGACTACCGGATCGACGAACTGCGCCCGACCGTGCTGGCCGATACGCCCGAGCGCATCCACCGCGCGCTCGACGCGTTGAGCCGGCGGCTCGACGTCGATGCATTCGTGATCGATTCGCCGGTGACCGACTACGCGGCGCGGCTCGCGTCGGCCGAATGGCTCGGCGGCGCGCTGTCGGCCACCCCGTTGCGGGCGGCCCTCGCGGCCGACCGCGCCCTCTCCCCTGACCAGAACGCGTGACGCTCCCATGACGACCCGACGATCGATCCCCTTCGGCCTGATGCTGCAAGGCGCAGGCAGCCACATGAACGCATGGCGGCATCCGAGCAACCCGCCGGACGCGAGCATCAACCTCGACTTCGCGATCGGCGTCGCGCGCAAGGCGGAAGCCGCCGGCATCGCGTTCGCGTTCGTCGCGGACGGCCTCTACATCAACGAGAAGTCGATCCCGCACTTCCTGAACCGCTTCGAGCCACTGACCGTGTTGTCGGCGCTGGCGGTCGCGACGAAGAAGATCGGGCTCGCGGGCACGATCTCGACGTCGTACAGCGAGCCGTTCACGGTCGCGCGCCAGCTCGCGTCGCTCGATGCGATCAGCGGCGGCCGCGCGGGCTGGAACGTCGTGACGACGCCGCTCGAAGGCACCGCGAGGAATTTCGGCAAGGCGCATCCCGATCACGAACTGCGCTACGAGATCGCCGACGAATACCTCGACGTCGTGCAGGGCCTGTGGGACAGCTGGGACGACGACGCATTCGTGCGCGACCGCGCGACCGGCCGTTTCTTCGATCGCGACAAGCTCCACACGCTCAACCACCACGGCCGCTTCTTCCAGGTCGCGGGGCCGCTGAACATCCAGCGCTCGCCGCAGGGGCAGCCGGTGATCTTCCAGGCCGGCTCGTCCGACACCGGGATCGGACTCGCGGGCAAGTACGCGGACGCCGTGTTCACGCATTCGCCGTCGATCGAGGAAACGGCCGCGTTCACGCGGCGCGTGAAGCAGAGCGCGCTCGAGCACGGGCGGCAAGCCGGCGACGTGAAGATCTTCCCCGGCGTCGGGCCGATCGTCGGCCGCACGGCCGCCGAGGCGGAAGACAAATACCAGGCGATCCGCGACCTGCTGACGATCGACGAGGCGCTCGCGTACCTCGGCCGCTATTTCGATCACCACGACTTCACGCAGTACGCGCTCGACGCGCCGTTCCCGGAACTCGGCGACCTCGGCCGCAACAGCTTCCGCTCGACCACCGACCGGATCAAGGCCGACGCGAAGCGGAAAGGCCTGTCGCTGCGCGAAACCGCGCTCGCGGTCGCCACGCCGCGCCCGAACTTCATCGGCACGGCCGAGCATGTCGCCGACGAACTGATCCGCTGGCACGACGCAGGCGCCGGCGACGGCTTCATCCTCGGTTTTCCGGTGCAGGCGCAGGGCGTCGACGATTTCGTCGAACTCGTGATTCCGGTGCTCGAGGCGCGCGGCCGCTACAGCCGCGACCTGCCCGGCGCGACGCTGCGCGACCACCTCGGCCTGCCGCGCAAGGCAAGCCGCCATGCGGCGCCCGGCGCGCCGCACGAAACGGCGGCCGAAGCGCACGCCTGACGCCGCCGCGCCGCCCGTGCGCGGCGCGCCCTGCCCGACGAATCGAGGATTTCCAACGACATGAGCGACACGACCCATCTCGGCGGCGCACTGCCGCCGCTCTCTTCCCCCGGCGCGCGCGACGCCGGCACGCGTTTGCGGATCGTGCCCGCGCGCCACCGGTCGCGCACGGCCGGCACCGTGCTCGCGCTGGTGCTGATCGCGATCGCGCTGCATTCGATCCTCGGCAATCCGCAATGGGGCTGGCCGGTGTTCGCCGAATGGTTCCTGTCGCCGCCGGTGCTGTCGGGGCTCGCGCGCACGCTGCTGCTGACGCTGCTGGGTGCGGTGTTCGGCTTCGCGCTCGGCGCGTTCGTCGCACTGGCCCGGCTGTCGCGTTCGCGCCTGCTGTCCGCCAGCGCCTGGACCTTCGTGTGGCTGTTCCGCTCGATTCCGCTGATCGTGCTGCTGCTGATCCTGAACAACCTCGGCTACCTGTACGAACACGTGCGGCTCGGCGTGCCGTTCACCGACATCGTGTGGTTCGAGGCGCCGACCACCGACCTGATCAGCCCGTTCCTCGCGGCCGTGCTCGGCCTCACGCTGAACCACGCGGCCTTTTCCGCGGAAGTGATACGCGGCGGCATTCTCGCGGTCGACCAGGGGCAGCTCGAGGCAGCGGCCGCGCTCGGGCTGCCGCGCGGCCGCCAGACCACGCGGATCGTGCTGCCGCAGGCGATGCGCGCGATCCTGCCGACCGCGTTCAACGACCTGATCTCGCTCGCGAAAGGCACGTCGATGGTGTACGTGCTCGCGATGCCCGAGCTGTTCTACACGGTGCAGGTGATCTACCGCCGCAATCTCGAAGTGATTCCGCTGCTGATGGTCGCGACCGTCTGGTACCTGATCATCCTGACCGTGCTGTCGGCGATCCAGGTGCAGGTCGAGCGGCACTATGCGCGTGGTGCGCTGCGCAATCCGCCGCCGTCCGTGCTCACGTTCGCGCTCGCGCGCATCGGCGTGCTGTGGCGGCGTGCCGCGGCGCGCCGCGCGGCGGCGATCGCGCCGGCCGCAAGTGTTATCCGCGAAGATGTCGCTGCCGACGCCGCGCCGCGCACCGGCGGCGAAGTGGCCGTGCACGGTGTATCGAAGCAGTTCGGCATGCAGCGCGTGCTCGACAACGTGTCGTTCGTCGCGCCGCGCGGCAGCGTGACCGCGATCGTCGGGCCGTCCGGCTCAGGCAAGTCGACGCTGTTGCGCACGATCAACCATCTCGAACGCGTCGACGACGGCTACATCGACATCGACGGCGAACTGATCGGCTATCGCCGCGACGGCGACGTGCTCCACGAGCTGAAGGAGCGCGATGTGCTGAAGCGGCGCACGGCCGTCGGCATGGTGTTCCAGAACTTCAACCTGTTCCCGCACCTGACGGTGCTCGAGAACCTGATCGAAGCGCCGGTTGCCGTCGGCGGCGTCACGCGCGACGATGCCGAACGCACCGCGCGCACGCTGCTCGCGCGCGTCGGCCTCGCCGACAAGGCCGATGCGTACCCGCGCCAGTTGTCGGGCGGCCAGCAGCAGCGCGTCGCGATCGCGCGGGCGCTCGCGTTGCGTCCGAAGGTGCTGCTGTTCGACGAACCGACGTCGGCGCTCGATCCCGAACTCGTCAACGAAGTGCTCGACGTGATCAAGGAACTCGCACGCTCGGGCACGACGCTCGTGATCGTCACGCACGAGATCGGCTTCGCGCGCGAAGTCGCCGACAACGTGCTGTTCATGGAGCGCGGGCGCATCGTCGAGGCCGGACCGCCTGCCGCCGTGCTCGATGCGCCGGCCCATCCGCGCACACGCGCGTTCCTGTCGCGGGTGCTGTGATGCGCGCCGCGTCCCCCCTGCAAGGAGCCGCACGATGACCGACCGGCGCCAGTTCATCACCGCCGCGCTGGCCGCGGCGACCGTCCTGCCGTGGCAGGCCGCGCACGCGGCGGCGGCCACCGCCGATCTCGACCCGCGCCAGGCCGGCCGCCTGCGCGCGGACCGCGACGACGCGGCGATCCGCGCGGCGGCCGCCTACCGCTGGGTGCGCGACGGCGCATTCACGGTCGCGATTTCGCCGCACGCGCCGCCCGTGTCGACCTACGCGACCGACGCGCGCACCGTCGTCGGCGCCGATCCCGATTACGCGCAGCTCGTCGCCGACGCGCTCGGCCGCACGCTCGTGCTGGTGCCGATCGCCTGGGCCGACTGGCCGCTCGGGCTGACGTCCGGCAAGTACGACGCGGTGATCTCGAACGTGGGCGTGACCGAGAAGCGCAAGGAGAAATACGACTTCACGACCTACCGGCTCGGGCTGCACGGCTTCTACGTGCGCACCGGCAGCCCGATCGCGAAGATCGCCGAGCCGAAGGACGTCGCGGGCCTGCGGATCATCACCGGCGCCGGCACGAGCCAGGAGCGCATCCTGCTCGAATGGAGCAAGCGCAACGTCGCGCAGGGGCTGAAGCCGGCCGAACTGCTCTACTTCGACGACGATGCGACGGCGCGCGTCGCGCTGCTGTCGGGCCGCGCCGATGCGGAGCTGAACCCGAACGCGTCGCTCGCGTACGAGGCCGCGCGCAGCGGCAAGATCCGCCGCGTCGGCGTCGTCAACGCGGGCTGGCCGGCCAATGCCGATGTCGCGATCGCGACGCGTCGCGGCAGCGGGCTCGCACCGGCGCTGACGCTCGCGACGAATGCGCTGATCGGCAGCGGTCGTTACGGGCAGGCGCTCGCGCGGTGGGGGTTGCAGAGCGAGGCGATCGCGCGCGCGGAAACCAATCCGCCGGGGTTGCCGTCGTTCTGAACCGCCCATGCAATCGCCCCGGCATGCCGCGAGGGACCTGCCGGGGCGATTCGATGTGCGGGCTGTTCGTCTATGCCGGCACGGCTGCCTGATGCCGGTCGAGTTCCGCAACATGCGCGTGAATCGCCGGAATCAGGTCGCGCCCGTAGGCCAGCGCATCGTCGAGCGGATCGAACCCGCGAATCAGGAACGTCGACACGCCGAGCCGGTAATACGCGCCCAGCGCCCGCGCGACCTGTTCCGGCGTGCCGACCAGCGCGGTCGAATTCCAGCGCGCGCCGGTCAGGTTCGCGACCCCCATCCACAACCGCTCGTCGAGCACGTCGCCCTGTGCGGCCGCTGCCATCAGCCGCTGCGAGCCCGCATTCTGCGGCGCATGCCCGGCAATCGGCTGGCCGTTCGCGACCCGCGCCGCGCGCACGCGCGCGCGGATCGCCTCGGCCTTCTCCCAGGCGGCCGCCTCGGTATCGGCAACGATCGGCCGGAACGACACGCTGACACGCGGTGCACGCCCGAACGGCGCGGCGGCGGCCCGCACGCGCGCGATCTGCTCGCGCACCGCTTCGAGCGGCTCGCCCCAGGTCATGTAGACGTCCGCATGCTCGCCCGCGACCGCCAGCGCGGCCGGCGACGACCCGCCGAAATAGATCGGCACATGCGGCCGCTGCGAGCCCTTCACGAGCGGCGACGCGCCGCGCAGCCGGTAGAACGTGCCGTCGTGATCGACCGGCGCGTCGGCCAGCCAGATCCGCTTCAGCACGTCGAGATATTCGCCGGTGCGGCGGTAGCGCGCATCGTGCGGCACGAAATCGCCGTCGCGCTGCAGGTCCGCGTCGTCGCCGCCCGACACGACATTCAGCGCGAGCCGGCCGCCGCTGAACACGTCGAGCGTCGCGATCTGCCGCGCGGCGGCCGACGGCACGATCACGCCCGGCCGATGCGCGAGCAGGATGCGGATGCGCTCGGTCGCGGCGGCCGCGAACGACGCGACGATGAAGCCGTCCGCCGCGTTGCTGAAATGGCCGACCAGGATCTGGTCGAAGCCGGCCGCCTCGTGCGCCTGCGCGAAGCGGCGCACGTAATCGGGCTGGACGGCCGCGCCGCCCGGTACGTCGACCTCCGCGCCGGGCGTCGCGGTGATCATGCCGATGATGTCGACTGGCATGTCGGAATGTCCTTGGGTGGATCGATCGGGAATCGGGAAAATCGCCGGAATGGCCGGACGGTCACTGCGCGGCGGCCGTCTTCTGCGCGGGCACCGCGAATGCGCCCGCATACGAGCGGTCGAGCAGTTTCGACGTGTCGTATGCGACCGGAATCACGCCGGCCTTGTGCAGGAAGTCGGCGGTATTCTGCGCGTCCTTCGCGGCCGTTTCGTCGACCGGGCCGACGCGCTGCTTCGCGTTGTTCAGCCAGCGGTACGCGACGTCCGGTTCGAGCTTCGCGCGCTTCGCCCATAGGTCCGCGTACTCGCGCGGATGGCTGTCGACCCACTGACGCGCGGCCACCACGCGCCGCAGGAAGTCGGTGATCTCGGCGCGCTTGCCCGATGCGGCCTGCTCGTTCGCGGCGACGAAACTCAGCGCGGGCATCAACCCCTGCGCGGTCGTCACCGTCCGCGCGCCTTGCCGCAGCGCGAGGGTGCTGACGAACGGCTCCCACAGCGACACGGCGTCGACCGAGCCGTTCGCGAGCGCGTTGGTCGCATCGATCGGCATCAGGTACGCGTACTTGACCGAATCGGCGCGCAGGCCCGCGTGTTCGAGCGCGCGCAGCACGAGCTGCTGGCTCCACGCGCCGCGCCAGACGGCGATGGTCTTGCCCTGCAGGTCGGCCACGGTGCGCACGGGCGAATCCTTCGGCACGAGGATCGCGACGCCGTCGAGGCTTTGCCGCGATACCGCGACGACCTTGACCGGCGCGCCGCGCGCGGCCAGCGTCAGCAGCGCGGAATCGCCGAGGAAGCCGACGTCGATCGCATTGCCGTTCAGGCTTTCGGCGACGGGAGCGGCGGCCTGGAAGTGCTTCCACTCGATCGTGTAAGGCAGGTCCTTCAGCGCGCCGGACGCCTCCATCGACGCCTGGATGTTGAAGTAGTTCTGTTCACCGACGCGCAGCGTGACGGTGTCCTTGGCAAAGCCCGGCTGGGCGGCAAGCGCCAGCAAGAGCGCCATGACGATTCGGCTCGACAACGTGATCTCCCGGAAGGTTGGCAGGCGGCCCCGCGAAGGCGGCGCCGCGTCGTCCGCCGAGTGCTACGAAAGGCGGACCGGATGAAACCGGTGACGATACGTCGATCTGCTTTATGAGACAAACGCAATATTCTTCTTTGTAAAGATGCAAATATTTTATGAAGCGAGTGCAATCGCACCGGACTCGCCCCGGACCGCCGCCGTTCGCCGTTCGCCGTTCGCCGTTCGCCGTTCGCCGTTCGAATGATTACTCGATAGATATTTCGTGCGCGAAATAAATCCGGGACTATATTTCGTATGCGAAACAACTACCCGGAACGAGCACGGCCATGACCTCCCAACCCATCGAGTTTTCCGCCGCCGACGGCTACACGCTGCGCGGCACGCTGTGGTCGCCGGACGCCGCGCCGCGCGCGCTGGTGCTGATCCATCCGGCAACGGCCGTGCCCGAACGGCTGTATGCGGGCTTCGCGCGCTTCCTGACCGAACGCGGCTTCGCGGCGCTGACCTACAACTACCGCGGCATCGGCGCGTCGCGGCCCGCGCGCCTGGCCGCGCTGCGCTCGCGCATGCGCGACTGGATGGAGCTCGACGTCGGCGCCGCGACCGCATGGGCGCGGCAGGCGTACGAAGGGCTGCCGCTGCTGGCGGTCGGCCACAGTGTCGGCGGGTATGCGATCGGACTGTCCGCCGCGACGCCGCACCTGCGCGCGGCGGTGCTCGTCGCCGCGCATGCGGGCAGCACGCGGCTGATCGCGCGGGCGGCCGAACGCGTGAAGGTGCGGCTGATCCTGCGCGTGCTCGGCCCGCTGACGTCCATGTTGCTCGGCTACGTACCCGGCAAGCGGCTCGGGCTCGGCGAGGATCTGCCGGCCGGCGTGTTCCGCGAATGGAGCCGCTGGACGACGCTGCCGCATTATTTCTTCGACGATCCGACGCTCGGCGCGGCCGAGCGCTTCGCGAAGCAACGGTTGCCGATTCTCGCGCTCGGCTTCGACGACGATCCGTGGGCGAACCCGGCCGCGATCGGCCTGCTGGTAAGCTATCTGACCCGCGCACAGGTCGAACGCCGCCAGATCGATCCGCACGCGGCGGGCAGCGGCCCGGTCGGGCACATGGGCTTCTTTCGCAGCCGGCCCGGCACCGTGCTGTGGCCCGACGTGGCCGACTGGCTCGCGCGGGCACTCGACACGCCGCGCACCGCGGGCCGTCCCTCCCTTTCCATTGCAGCCGGGAACCCAGCTTGAGCGAAGACCGACGACTCTTTTTCATGTTGAACATCGGCCAGCGGCGCGTGCAGCGCTGGATCGACCGCAAGGCCGAAACCGAGACGCGCGCGAGCGCCGCGCAGGCCGGCGCGCTGTTCTGTCTCGCGAAGCAGGACGGCGCGCTGATCGGCGAAGTCGGCGCCGCGCTGCAACTCGCGCCGTCCGCGATGACGGGCCTCGCCGACCGCATGGCGAAGGCCGGCCTCATCGCGCGTCACGCCGACTCGGACGACGGCCGCGCAACGCGGCTGTACCTGACCGACGACGGCCACGCGGCGCTCAAGCGCGCCCGCGTACTGCTGCGCGAACTGAACGGCAAGCTGTGCGACGGGTTTTCCGACGACGAACTCGATGTCGTCGCCCGCTGGCTGCACGCGTTGCAGGACCGGTTTCCGGCCGAGCGCTGAACGGCGCGCTCCCCGTCCGTCACCGGGCCGCACCGGCATCAATCGAAGCAATTGCGATTCGCGTTATCGATTCGATTTCCATGCCGTCGCGACGGCAAATTTTGCGTTGCCGGCACACGCCGCCGGCAACGCTTTCCGGCTACTTACTGTTACAAAAAACTGCCTGTCGGGCGGCATTCGAATCACCTACATTGCAATCCACCTCGACACATTCGTCGCATGCCCGGACCGGCCTTCCCGCCGAGTCGACCTCCCAGGCACACCCGACAAGCAATGAAAATGAAGAGGAGTCTTAACCGATGTGCTGGCGGATTCCAGCGCACGCGGATCGCGATGACTGAAGCGGCATCCTGAACGGCACGCAGCGGCGGGCGCGGCACGATTCGCCGCGCCCCGGCTCGCGTGGCCGTGCGCGCGCCATCTCGTCGCCACCGCCCGTCAACGAGGAGCAGTCCATGCGACGCACGATCGTGTCCCCTTCGCTTGTCACCCGCCTGTCCGCCGCGATGGCGATGGCCGCCGCTGCCGCGGCGCACGCCGAGCCTGTCGTCGTGTCCGGCCCGAGCCCGTTCGTCGCGTGCACCATCGGCGGCCCCGGCACCAACTACGTGAATGCCGAAGTCGAGCCGTGGCTCGCGGTCAACCCCGCGAACCCGACGAACATGATCGGCGTGTGGCAGCAGGACCGCTGGTCGAACGGCGGCGCCCACGGGCTCGTCGCCGGCTACACGTTCGACGCGGGCGCGACCTGGGCCCGCACGCCGCAGCCGTTCAGCGCATGCGCGCCGGGCGGGCTGAAGTACGAGCGCGCGTCCGATCCGTGGGTATCGTTCGGGCCGGACGGCACCGCGTATTCGGTATCGATCTCGTTCAACCAGTCGAACAACGCCAACGCGGTGGCCGCGTCGGCATCGACCGACGGCGGACAGACGTGGAGCAGCCCGGCCGTGCTGATCGCGAACGACGAGCCGACGACGCAGTTCTTCAACGACAAGGAATCGGTGACGGCGAACCCCTTGAAGGCCGGCACCGCCTATGCGGTGTGGGACCGCCTCGAGCTGCCGAACGGCAACCCGTACGCGAACCTACATACGCAAGCGTTCCGCGGACCGACGCTGTTCTCAAAGACGACCGACGGCGGCAAGACATGGAGCGCCGCGAAAGTCATCGTCAACGTGCCGTCGCGTCAGCAGACGATCGGCAACCAGATCGTCGTCGATCCGAAGAGCGGCACGCTCTACGACTTCTTCGACCTGATCCAACCGCCGTTCAGCAAGGCCGCCGGCAAGGTCGCGTTCATCCAGTCGAGCGACGACGGCGCGACGTGGACGAAGCCACGGGTGATCGCGGGGCTGCAGACGGTCGGCGTCACCGACCCGAACACCGGCGAGCCCGTGCGCACCGGCGACATCATTCCGGAACCCGCGATCGATCCGGCCTCGGGGCAGCTCTACGTGGTGTGGCAGGACAGCCGCTTCAACGGCGGCAAGTACGACGAGATCGCCGTCTCGACGTCGAAGGACGGCGGCGCGACGTGGAGCACGCCGCAGCAGTTGAACACGCCGACCGGGCGCCCCGCGTTCAATCCGTCGGTGCGCGTCGACAACACGGGCGCCGTGATGGTCACCTACTACGACTTCCGCGATCTGCAGGCCGGCAACACGACGACGCTGCCGACCGGCTTCTGGCGCAAGATCTCGCATGACGGCGGCACGACGTTCGCCGACGAGCGGCGCGTCGGCGGCCCGTTCGACATGAAGCTCGCCCCCAACGCCGAAGGATTCTTCATCGGCGACTACCAGGGGCTCGACGTGCTCCCGTCATCGTCGTTCCACCCGTTCTTCGTGCAGACCAACGCGGGCAACCTGACGAACCGCACCGACGTGTTCTTCGCACCGTGATGCGAGGCTGACCGCCGCGCCGCCGCACGATGCCGGTCGGCGCGCGGCGGCACGCGCAGGATCACGGCCTCACTGCATGTCGGTCAGCACGATGCGTCCGTCGACCTTTCCTTCCCGCAGCTTCGCGAATACGTCGTTGATGTTGGCGAGCCGGTCGCGGTGGATGTGCGCGCGCACCAGGCCATCCGCCGCGAAATCGAGCGACTCCTGCAGATCGCGCCGCGTGCCGACGATCGACCCGCGCACGGTGATGCCGTTCAGCACGGTCGAGAAGATCGGCAACGGGAAATCGCCCGGCGGCAACCCGTTGAGCGCCACCGTGCCGCCGCGCCGGACCATCCCGAGCGCCTGCGCGAACGCGCTGCGCGACACGGCCGTGACGAGCACGCCGTGCGCGCCGCCGATTTCCTTCTGGATCACTTTCGCGGGGTCGTCGACCGACGCATCGATCGTCAGCTGCGCGCCCAGTTGCCGTGCCAGCGCGAGCTTGTCGGGCGAGATGTCGACGGCCGCGACGTGCAGGCCCATCGCACGCGCGTATTGCACGGCCACGTGCCCGAGACCGCCGATGCCGGAGATCGCCAGCCACTGGCCCGGGCGCGTATCGGTGACGCGAATGCCCTTGTAGACCGTGACGCCTGCGCACAGGATCGGCGCGATCTCGTCGAATGCCACCTGCGCGGGCAACTGGCCGACGTAATCGGGATCGGCCAGCACGTATTCCGCGTAGCTGCCGTTCACCGAATAACCGGTGTTCTGCTGGCCGTGGCACAGCGTTTCCCAGCCCGTGCAGCAGTACTCGCAATGGCCGCATGCCGTGTAGAGCCACGGTACGCCGACGCGGTCGCCCTCGCGCACGTGCGTGACGCCCGCGCCGACCGCGGCAACGATGCCCACGCCTTCATGGCCCGGAATGAACGGCAGCGACGGCTTGACCGGCCAGTCGCCGTCCGCCGCGTGCAGATCGGTATGGCAGACACCCGACGCCTTGATGTTGACGAGAATCCGGCCGGGCCCCGGCGCAGGGATCGGGACTTCCTCGATGCGCAACGGCTCGCCGAACGCGTGTACCACGGCCGCTTTCATGGTCTGGGTCATGCGTTGCTCCTGTCTGGTCGATGAGCGACCCAGTATCCGGTTTCGGCGTCGGAGCACGTTGATACGGGTCAACGCATCGGGACGGATGCGTCGACCGGCGCGGATTCGCCACGGTCGCAGCGGGGACGAGGCTCGCAGCGGCGGACACCGCCCGCTCGCCGCCGCCCTCCCGGCGATCGGGCTGAAGCCCCGCGACGACAGCCGTTCAGCTTGGATTTTGTAATGATATAACATATCATTTCGCGAACTCGTCCGCCCGACGCCATCCCGCGTTGAGCGACCGGGCCTCGTCGAGCCATGTTTCAACGGGTCACTGCGCGTCATTGACGCAACAATATATCGTATCCAGACGTGATCCGCATCGCTCGTTATCCGATCCGATTCCAACCGATTCACCGACCATGCGCGACCTCCCTCGCTTACCGCTTCGCCCGCTCTCGTCCCTGTCGCTGATGGTGTTCGCCGCCGTCGCCCACGCGCAGACCGATGCGCCCGCTTCGTCCGGCACGCCCGCCGCCGCCCCGCTCGCGCCGATCTTCGTGACCGCGAACCCGCTCGGCGACACCGAACTGATCGCGCCCACCGTCCAGCTTTCCGGCGATGCGCTGACGCGCCGCCAGGCCGATTCGCTCGGCGAAACGCTCAACGGGCTGCCCGGCGTGTCGACCACGACTTACGGCCCGATGGTCGGCCGCCCGATCATCCGCGGGATGGACGGCGACCGGATCCGGCTGCTGCAGAACGGCGTCGCGGCCTACGATGCGTCGTCGCTGTCGTACGACCATGCGGTGCCGCAGGATCCGCTGTCGATCGAACGCGTCGAAATCGTGCGCGGCCCGGCCGCGCTCCTGTACGGCGGCAACGCGGTGGGCGGCGTCGTCAACACGATCGACAACCGCATTCCGCGCGAAGCGATCCAGGGCGTGACGGGTGCGCTCGACGCGCGCTACGGCGGCGCGAATTCCGTGCGCGCGGGCGCCGCGCAAGTCGAAGGCGGCAACGGCCGCTTCGCGTTCCACGTCGACGCGTTCGACCGAGAAACCAGCAAGCTGCGGATTCCCGGCTACGCGCGCAGCAGCCAGCAACGCGCGATCGACGGCCCCGACACGCCGCAGCCGGAAGGCAGCGTGCCGAACAGCGACGGCCGCGTGCACGGCGGCGCGGTCGGCGCGTCGTACACGTGGGCCGACGGCTTCGCGGGCCTGTCCTATAGCGGCTACGAATCGAACTACGGTTCCGTCGCGGAAAGCGACGTGCGGCTGCGCATGCGCCAGGAACGCCTGGCGCTCGCATCCGAGGTGCGCAACCTGAGCGGGCCGTTTACGAAGCTGAAGTTCGATTTCGCGTACACCGACTATCGCCACAAGGAAGTCGACAACGGCGAGACGGCGACCACCTTCCGCAATCGCGGCTACGAGGCGCGCATCGAGGCGCGGCATCGCAAGATCGGCCCGTTCGAAGGCGCGATCGGCGTGCAGTTCGGCCAGAACACGTTCTCCGCGCTCGGCGACGAAATGCTCGTGCCGTCCACGCGCACCAACAGCGTCGCGCTGTTCGGCCTCGAGGAATGGCAGGTCGTCCCCGCGCTGAAGCTGAGCCTCGGCGGGCGCTTCGAGCACGTGAAGGTCGATCCCGATCCGGCCGGCGTCGAGAAATTCGCGGGCGCGCAACCGCGCGACTTCAACGCGGGCAGCCTGTCCGCCGGCGCGCTGTTCTCGCTGACGCCGGTATGGTCGGTCGCGGCCAACGTCGCGTACACCGAACGCGCGCCGACCTTCTACGAGCTGTATTCGAACGGCCCGCACGATGCGACCGGCCAGTTCCTGATCGGCAACCCGAATGCGTCGAAGGAAAAAGCCGTGTCGACCGACCTGTCGCTGCGCTACGCGAGCGGCCCGAACCGCGGCAGTGTCGGCGTGTTCTACAACCGCTTCTCGAACTACCTGACCGAGTACAACACCGGCCGCGTCGTGGACGACGACGGCGACCCCGTCGCGCCCGGCACCGACGGCTCGCTCAACGAGGCGATCTATCGCGGCGTGCGCGCCGAGTTCTACGGCGTCGAGCTGGACGGCAAGTGGCGCGCGTTCTCGCGGCGCGGCCACACGGTCGACCTCGAACTGACGGCCGACTACACCCACGCGCGCAACGTCGACACGGGCCAGCCGCTGCCGCGCATCGCGCCGCTGCGCGCGACGCTCGCGGCCGACTACGGCTACGGGCCGTTCGGCGCGCGCGCGCAGGTCACGCACGCGTGGTCGCAGCATCGCGTGCCGGACAACGATTTTTCGACGGACGGCTATACCTCGCTCGGCGTGATGCTGACCTACAAGTTCCGCGTCGGCCCGACGCACTGGCTCGCGTACCTGCGCGGCGACAACCTGACGAACCAGGACATCCGCTATTCGACGTCGGTCGTGCGCGGCTTCGCGCCCGAAGGCGGGCGCAGCGTGATGGCCGGATTGCGCACCACGTTCTGACCCTCCCAAGGCTCGCGGCGTCCGCCGCGGGCCGCTCCGGCGCGCCTGCAGGGCGCGCCCGTTTCCGTTCACCCGCCCATTGCGCCAATCAAGCGACGCACACCCGGATCGGCGCTCTCCCCGATTTTCCGAAAACGAAATTCCGTTATTCACCCGTAAATCGAATCAAAATCGTCAGACGATTGCAAATAAAATAGAAGTTTCTTGTTTCACCAATAAAACCGGTTTCAAATTCCATGTATAAACCCTTGAATCACGGGCGATCCGCGTTTTTTTGATCTGGATCAAGAATCCCCTCCGGACAACGCTTCCAGCGCTAAAAAAACGAATATCAGGGTTTTCGAAGGGTAAAGAATCATCCGGTATACCCGTTAATGCCGGCACGAGCCCGTATCTGGTCGAACAATAAATTCCATTTGCCAACTACTCACGCAGGGGCACAACGTGAAAATCGCCAGAATGAGCATCAAGACAAAACTCCTTGGCGGCTTCGGCCTGCTCGCCGCGGTCGTCGTGATCGTGTCGGGCATGGCCCTCAAGGCACTGTCCGATACGAACGCCGAGTTCTCCCGCTACATGCACGGCATCAGCGCGCGGGCGAACCTGTCCGCGCAAATCCGCACCGCGGTCGACCGTCGCGCGATCGCCGCGCGCAACCTCGTGCTCGTGACCAAGCCGTCCGACGTCGAAGCCGAACTCGCCGAAGTGAACCAGGCGCACAAGGACGTCCAGGAACGTCTCGCGAAGCTCAAGGACATGATGGCGAACGCAACCGATACCTCCGATCGCGCACGCGAACTGGTGGGCGACATCGTGCGCATCGAGGGCAATTACGGGCCCGTCGCGCTGCGCATCGTCGGGCTCGCGCAGGCCGGCAAGAAGGACGAGGCGACCGCCGACATCGACGACAACTGCCGCCCGCTGCTCGCGCAGCTGGTGCGCGCGACCGATGCGTATGCAACCTATACGCATGAACGCGAACTCGCGCTCGCGCAGCAGTTCGCGGACCGCTACGCGATGGAGCGCAACCTGCTGGCCGGCATCTGCCTGATCGCGGTTGCGGTCGCCGTGGCCGGCGGTCTGTGGCTTACGCGCAAGATCACGGTGCCGATCGGCTCGGCGGTGGACGTCGCACGCACGGTCGCGAACGGCGATCTCGGCAGCCGCATCGAGGTCAGCGGCAACGACGAAACGCGCGACCTGCTCGACGCGCTGCGAACGATGAACGAGCGGCTGATCGGCATCGTCGGGCGCGTGCGCGATTCGTCGAACAGCATCGCGCACGCGGTGAGCGAGATCGCGTCGGGCAACCTCGACCTGAGCCAGCGCACCGAGGAACAGGCCGCGTCGCTGCAGGAAACCGCCGCGACGATGGAGGAATTCACGTCGACGGTGCGGCTGAACGCGGAGAATGCGCAACAGGCAAGCACGCTCGCCGCGAATGCATCGGACGTCGCGCAGCGCGGCAGTTCGGTGGTCGGCCGCGTGGTCGACACGATGACGGAAATCGGCCAAAGCTCGTCGAAGATCGCCGACATCACGGGCATCATCGAGGGCATCGCCTTCCAGACCAACATCCTTGCGCTGAACGCGGCTGTCGAAGCCGCACGCGCGGGCGAACAGGGTCGCGGCTTCGCGGTCGTCGCGAGCGAGGTGCGCAGTCTCGCGCAACGCTCGTCGACGGCAGCGAAGGAAATCAAGGAGCTGATCTCCGCGTCGGTGCAGACGATCCAGGACGGCTCGGCGCTCGCGGGGGAAGCCGGCAAGACGATGTCCGACGTCACGCAGGCCGTCGCGCGCGTGACGGACATCATGGGCGAGATCGCGGCCGCCTCGGCCGAGCAGAGCCGCGGCATCGACCAGGTGAACCTGACGATCACGCAGATGGACGAGACGACGCAGCAGAACGCGGCGCTCGTCGAGCAGGCCGCGGCCGCATCGAAGTCGCTCGAGGCGCAGGGCCGCGAACTGTCCGAAACGGTCGCCGCATTCCGGATGCCGTCCGGTGCGCATGTGACGTCGCACGGCGTACATGCGCACGAGGCCGACATGCGTCACTGGCAACCGGCCGCCGTGTAACCCGCCGTATAGCCGATACGCCCGGGAGACGACGACGCGCACGCCGTTTCGCGCGTCGCCGGTCCGCGCCGCGCGTTCACGGCACGCATGCGGACGGACGCTCCGCATGGCATGACGCGCGCCGCATGGGCCGTGTCGCGCAAGTTTCGATCCCGCCCGCCTGGTGCGCATGGCCATTCCGCCATCATGGAAATCGCGCTGCATTGCCTCCCGCGCCGCTCGTCGATGGAGACTTTTAAAACGAGCGAATGACGAGTATCCTAAAAAGAGCACCCTCGACCGGACGGCGAATCGCATGCCCTGACTCCCGCCCGATCGCACTGCGGCCCCATCGCATCGCGCACGGCGCGTCGATGGCGGCGTCAGCTTCTCGCGCCTCGGCCGCACGAACCTTTCCCCCAACAATCGTCAGGAGAGCTGGTGAGCCGACTCGTCGTCGTATCCAATCGCATCGCAGATCCCCGTAAAGCCGCGGCCGGCGGCCTCGCCGTCGCCGTGAAAGACAGCCTGCAGGAAACCGGCGGCGTATGGTTCGGCTGGAGCGGCAGGCTACGCGGCGACGAGGATCAGCCGGCGCACGGCGACGACGTGCAGATCCAGAACGTCGGCGGCATCCAGCTCGCGACGATCGATCTCGATCCGCAGGATTACGACGCTTACTACCTCGGCTACTCGAACAACGTGCTGTGGCCGGTGTTTCACTACCGGCTCGATCTCGCGCAGTTCGACCGGCGCTTCGCCGACGGTTACCGGCGCGTGAACCAGTTGTTCGCGCGCAAGCTGCGCACGCTGCTGCGGCCCGACGACACCATCTGGGTCCACGACTACCAGCTGATTCCGCTCGCGGCCGAGCTGCGCGCGATGGGCTGCACGAACCCGATCGGCTTCTTCCTGCACATCCCGATGCCGCCGCCGCCGATCATGGCCGCGATCCCGGAACACGAATGGCTGATGCGCTCGCTGTTCGCGTACGACCTCGTCGGCTTCCAGACCGAATCGGATCTGCTGCACTTCGAGCATTACGTCGAAGCGGAAGCCGGTGCCGCGCGGCTGCCGGACGGCCGCCTGCGCGCGTTCGGCCGCACGTTGTCGGCCGGGGCATTCCCGATCGGCATCAACGTCGACGAATTCGAATCGCTCGCACGCGATCGCGACGGCCTCGACATGTTCGACCGGATGCGCGACGAATATTCGCGCCGCCAGTTGCTCGTCGGCGTCGACCGGCTCGATTACACGAAGGGATTGCCGCAGCGCGTGCATGCGTTCCGCCAGTTGCTCGAACGATATCCGGAGAACCGCGATCGCGCGACGCTGATCCAGATCGCCGCGCCGAGCCGCGAGAATCTCGGCGCCTACGACGACCTGCGGCGCGAAATGGACAGCCTGTGCGGCGCGATCAACGGCGACTACGGCGAACTCGAATGGATGCCGATGCGCTACATTCACCGCACGGTTGCGCGCAAGCGCCTGCCGGGCCTCTATCGCGCGAGCCGCGTCGCGCTCGTCACGCCGCTGCGCGACGGCATGAACCTCGTCGCGAAGGAGTTCCTCGCCGCACAGGACGCAACCGATCCGGGCGTGCTCGTGCTGTCGCGCTTCGCCGGCGCGGCCGAGCAGTTGAAGCCGGCGCTGCTCGTCAATCCGTACGACACGCAAGGCACCGCGCAAGCGATCCAGCGCGCGCTCACGATGCCGCTCGAAGAGCGCCGCCAGCGTCACTCGGCGCTGATGGCGATCGTGCGCCAGACCGACGTGCACTGGTGGCGCACCCGCTTTCTCGACGCGCTCGCCGAAGCGGCCGAAGTCGCGGCCGCGACCGAATCGTGACGCACTGACACACCGTCACGCCTTGGTCGCCGCGCATTCCAGCGTCGTACCGTTCGCGTCGCACACGTCGACCGAAATCGGAATGCCCGCGCGCATGCGCTCGGTCACCACGCAATACGCATCGAACTGATCGAGCTCGCGCGTCGCCGCCGCGAGATCGGCCCATGTCCTGCCGATCGACAGCCGCACGTTCATCGCGCCCACGCGCACGCACCCTGCTTCGTTCCGCACCATGGCGACGTCGATATGCGCGGCAATCGGCTGCGGATTGACGTGCTGCTTGTTCAGCGCGAACAGCAGGCTCGCCGCGCGACAGCTCGCGACCGCCGTGGCCAGCCGCCGGACCGGGTTCGGCCCGCGCCTGTCGCCGAGCGGGGGCGGCTCGTCGGTGAGCACCGGCGACGGCGTCGTGCCGGCAAACCTGACTTCGAAGCAAAAGCGCGCCTGCTGCGCGACATCGACCGATACGTGCGCCTCGCTCATGGCGGCTCCGTGTCTGGAAAGGGGAACAGGAAGACCGGCGCATCGCCGCAGCGGCATGCACCGTTCGCGGACCCGCGACGCGCATTCAGCGTTCGGGTTCGCGCGGCGGCCCGCACGCGACGAAATCGCGCTCGACCGCCGACGCCTGCTCCGGCGCGAGCGCATCGCCGCGCGGTCCGGCGGCGCCGTCGGGCGCTGCTGCCGGCGGCGGCGGTTCGCTGCGCCCGTCGATCAGCGCCTGCAGCGCGTCGCGCTCGAGCACCTCGCATTGCAGCAGCCGTCGCGCGATACGCTCGAGCGCGTCGCGGCGCTCGCCGAGCGTCGCGACCACCCGCGCATGTGCGTCGGCCAGCAACATGCGCACCTCGTCGTCGATCATCCGTGCCGTATGCTCGCTGCAGCGACCCGCGCCTGTCTGCCACGCACCGGGCATGCCCTGGCGCGCCTCGCCGTCGTCGAACGTCGCGAGCCCGATCTTCTCGCTCATCCCGTACTGCATGACCATGTGGCGTGCCATCGCGGTCGCGCGTTCGAGATCGTTCTGCGCGCCGGTCGAGACATCGCCGAACACGAGCTCTTCCGCGACACGCCCGCCGAGCAGCGCGTCGATCCGGTCGAGCAGCTCGCTCCGGCGCAGCACGTAGCGATCCTCGGTCGGCACTTGCTGCGTGTAGCCCAGCGCGGCGACACCGCGCGGAATGATCGACACCTTCTTCACCGGGTCGCAATGCGCGCGGCTTTCCGCGACGAGCGCATGACCGGCTTCGTGATACGCGATGGTCAGCTTCTCCTGCGCGTTCATCACGCGGCTCTTGCGCTCGAGTCCGGTCAGCGCGCGGTCGATCGCCTCGTCGAAATCGGCCATGCCGATCGCCGGCTTGCCGAGTTCGGCCGCGTGCAGCGCGGCCTCGTTGACGACGTTCGCGAGATCGGCGCCGACGAAGCCCGGCGTGCGCGACGCGAGTTCGCCGAGGTCGACGTCGGCCGCGAGCTTCACGCGCTTCACGTGCACGCCGAGAATCTGCCGGCGGCCGTTCACGTCGGGCCGGTCGATCGCGATGTGGCGATCGAAGCGGCCCGGCCGCAGCAGCGCGGGATCGAGGATCTCGGGGCGGTTCGTCGCGGCCATGATGATCACGCCCGAGCCTGCCTGGAAGCCGTCCATCTCGACGAGCAGCTGGTTGAGCGTCTGCTCACGCTCGTCGTTGCCCGACATCGGGCCGACGCCGCGCACCTTGCCGAGCGCATCGAGCTCGTCGACGAATACGATGCACGGCGCCTTCTGCTGCGCCTGCTCGAACAGGTCGCGCACGCGCGCCGCGCCCACGCCGACGAACATCTCGACGAATGCCGACCCGCTGATCGAGAAGAACGGCACGGCCGCCTCGCCGGCCACCGCGCGCGCAAGCAGCGTCTTGCCCGTGCCCGGCGCGCCGACGATCAGCACGCCCTTCGGGATCTTGCCGCCGAGCCGCTGGTAGCGATCGGGATTGCGCAGGAACGCGACGAGCTGCTGCAGCTCGGCCTTCGCCTCGTCGATGCCCGCGATATCGTCGAACGTGATGCCGGTTTCCTGCTGCACGTACGCGCGCGCGCGGCTCTTGCCCATCCCCGTGAAGTCCTGCAGCCCGCCGCGCCTGCGCAGCATCATGTTCCACACGAACACGAGCAGCACGAGCGGCAGCAGCCAAGACGCGAGCGCGGCGATCCAGCCCGTGTCGGGCGTGCCGTGATAGCGGATGCCGGCGGCGGTCAGCGTGTCGGTCAGGTGCTCGTCGGTCACGCGGTTGGTCGTGAAGCGCCACGGCGCGCCGGCCTGCTGCACGGCCGCGGCTTCGGATGCCGGCAGCATCGCGCCGGCCCGCGGCATCTTCAGCGTGCCCGAGATCGACGCGGGGCCGACCTCGAGATCGTCGACAAGCCGCGCGGCGACGAGCTTGTGGAAATCGCTGTATGCAATCGGCGCCGACGCCGGATGCAGCATCAGCAACTGCGCAGCGAACAGCACGAAGAAGCCCGCCGCGATCAGCAATCCCGGATAGTCGAATTTCCTGTCCATGACATCGGGCCGGCCTCGTGCGTTGCGCGGCGTGCGCTCACGCGGACACGCGCGCGCAACCGGCACGCGGCATCGGCAGCCGTGCGAACACGACGGCCATTCGCACCATCATCGCCTCGCTGGGTCGCCTCGCTGCATCGGATCGACGACGCCGCGACGACGCCGTCGGCCGGCGCCGCCGGGCGATCGTCACCCGGGCGGCACGCCGCGCCACGACGCGCCGCCCCTGAATCCAGTCTAGCTCGCGCGCGGGCGTCCCGCATCGCCTGCCGCGCGCGTCGACGCGTCCGACAAACGGCTTTCATTCGCGGCACTCGGCGCGGTATAGTCGCATTCGTGACATTTTTATGACAATTCGGTCACCTGCGCTTTCCGCGCCACGACCGGCAATTGCCTCCCGTCACGCATCGCGGCAGCCCGAGCGACGCCGCCGCGCATAGAACGACACCGCCCACCCGCCCAATCGAGGAGCCCACGACGTGACCGATACCCCCGATCGCCCCGACGACCTTCCCGCCGACCCCGACCGCCGCCGCTTGCTCGGCGGCCTCGCCGCGCTCGGCGCCGGTGTCGCGCTCGGCGGCTGCGAAACCACCGCGGGCACCGCGCCGCGTTCGGCCGCCGACCTGCGCATCGACGAGGCGTTGCGTCAGCGCGTGCGCCACATCGTCGTGATCTACGCGGAAAACCGCAGCTTCGCGAACCTGTACGGCGATTTCCCCGGCGTCCAGTACCCGCTCAGCGACGTGCGGCCCGAACACGCGCAGCAGCTCGATCGCGACGGCAAGACGCCGCTGCCGGTGCTGCCGAAGATCTGGGGCGGGCTCGTGCCGCAGGCGCAGGAAGTGGACGGCAAGCGCTATGCGATCGCCGAGCGCGACATCGACCGGCTGCCGAACGCGCCGTTCCGGATCGCCGACGCGCAGGGCCGGCCGCTGCCGAACGGCGTGATCACGCGCGACCTGTGGCACCGTTTCTACCAGAACCAGATGCAGATCGCGGCCGGCCGCAACAACCAGTTCGCCGCGTGGGCCGATTCGGGCGGCCTCGTGATGGGTCATTACCGCAACTCGGCCGATTCGTTGCGGCTGTGGAATCTGGCGCGGCAATACACGCTGTGCGACAACTTCTTCATGGCGGCCTTCGGCGGTTCGTGGATGAACCACATGTTCCTGATCTCCGCGCAGCCGCCGCTGTATCCGGACGCGCACAAGCACCCGCATGCGGCAAAACTACTGTCGAAGGTCGAAGGCGACGATCCGGCCGGCACGCGCCTGAAGCTCGCCGACGATTCGCCCGCGTCCGCGCTCGACGGCCCGCCGAAGTTCGCGGCCGACGGCCCGCTGACGCCGGACGGCTACGGCGTGAACACGATGGCGCCGCCGTACCAGCCGAGCTACGTGCCGCCGCCCGACCCGGGCAACGCCGCGTATGCGGACCCGGCCGACCATCGCGTGATGCCGCCGCAGGGCTATGCGACGATCGGCGACCGCCTGTCGGAGAAGAACGTCGACTGGGCGTGGTACAGCGGCGCGTGGCAGTACGCGCTCGAGCATCGCGAAACGGGCACCGTGCCCGATTTCCAGTACCACCACCAGCCGTTCAACTACTTCGCGAACTATGCGCCGGGCACCGAAGCCCGCCGCCGGCATCTGCGCGACGCGGGGCTCGGCGACGATCCGTCGACCAATCACTTCATCGCCGACATCGACGCGGGCCGCCTGCCGGCCGTCACGTTCTACAAGCCGCAAGGCAACCTGAACATGCATGCGGGTTACGCGGACATCGAATCGGGCGACCGTCACATCGCGACCGTGATCGACCACATCCGGCGCGGTCCGCAATGGGAAAACACGGTGATCGTGATGACGCACGACGAGAACGGCGGCTGGTGGGATCACGTCGCGCCGCCGGTCGGCGACCGCTGGGGCCCCGGTTCGCGGATTCCGGCGCTCGTGATCTCGCCGTTCGCGAAGCAGGGCTTCGTCGATCACACGCTGTACGACACGAACTCGATCCTGCGTTTCATCAGCCGCGTGCACGGGCTCGCACCGCTCGACGGCGTGGTCCTGCGCAACAACGCGTTCGCCGCACGCGGCGCGACGCCGCCGGGCGACCTGACGAACGCGCTCGACCTCGGCTGAAGGCTGGCGATAGTCTGCGACGAGAACGTGGGCGTCGCCGACTGTTTCGCGGCGATCGTTCACAGAGCCGGCAACCCGCGGAACGTACCCCGCTCGACCGCGAGCATCCGCGGTTGCCCGATGTCGCGATCTACACGGGGCGCGGCGACGTGCAATGCGCGGTCGACGAAGTCGTCGCGCATTGCAGCGCGCAGCAAGCGACGCGGATGCAAAAACGTCCCGCCGCCGGCGAGGCATGCCGGCGGCGGGACGTCAGCGCTGGTACGTCGATACGACGATCCGGATCGTTACACGCCGAGGCGCGCTTCGATCTTCTTCATCGTGTCGGTCATTTCAGCGGGCAAACGCAGCTTCAGCGTGTCGAACAGCGCCGCATGCAGCTTCAGTTCCTCGCGCCATTCGTCCGCGTTCATCGACGTCACCGCGTCGAACTGTTCGCGCGTGAAATCGAGGCCGTCCCAATGCAGGTCTTCATACGCCGGCGAGACGCCGAACGCGTGCTCGCCGCCGCCGCCCGTGCCTTCGAGACGATCGAGCATCCACTTCAGCACGCGCATGTTTTCGCCGAAGCCCGGCCACACGAACTTGCCGTTCGCGTCCTTGCGGAACCAGTTCACGCAGTAGATCTTCGGCAACGTGGCGCCCGCGGCTTCGAGCTGCTTGCCGAGCTTGAGCCAGTGCGCGAAATAATCGCTGACGTTGTAGCCGCAGAACGGCAGCATCGCGAACGGATCGCGACGCACGATGCCCTGCTGGCCGACCGCGGCGGCGGTCGTCTCCGAGCCCATCGTCGCGGCCATGTACACGCCTTCGATCCAGTCGCGCGCCTCGGTCACGAGGGGCACCGTGGTCGAGCGTCGACCACCGAAGATGAACGCGTCGATCGGTACGCCGGCCGGGTTCTCCCAGTCGTCGTCGATCGACGGGCACTGCGCGGCCGGCGCCGTGAAGCGCGAATTCGGATGCGCGGCCTTGCGGCCCGTCTCCTTGCCGATCTCCGGCGTCCACGGATTGCCCTGCCAGTCGGTCAGCTTCGCGGGCGGCGTATCGGTCAGCCCTTCCCACCACACATCGCCGTCCTCCGTCAGCGCGACGTTCGTGAAGATCACGTTCTTCGTCAGCGTCGCGATCGCGTTCGGGTTCGTCTTCACGCCGGTGCCCGGCGCGACGCCGAAGAAGCCGGCTTCCGGATTGATCGCATACAGGCGGCCGTCGCGGCCGGGCTTCAGCCACGCGATGTCGTCGCCGATCGTCGTGACCTTCCAGCCGTTGAAGCCCTGCGGCGGAATCAGCATCGCGAAGTTGGTCTTGCCGCACGCGGACGGGAATGCGGCCGCGACGTGATACTTCCTGCCGGCGGGCGACGTCACGCCGAGGATCAGCATGTGTTCCGCGAGCCAGCCCTGGTCGCGGCCCATCGTCGACGCGATGCGCAGTGCGAAGCATTTCTTGCCGAGCAGCGCGTTGCCGCCGTAGCCCGAGCCGAAGCTCCAGATTTCGCGCGTTTCCGGGAAATGCACGATGTACTTGACCGGGTTGCACGGCCACGGCACATCCTGCTGGCCCGCTTCGAGCGGATGACCGACGCTGTGCACGCACGGCACGAATTCGCCGTCCTCGCCGAGCACGTCGTATACGTCGCGGCCCATGCGCGTCATGATCCGCATGTTCACCGCCACGTACGGGCTGTCGGACAGTTCGACGCCGACGTGCGCGATCGGCGAGCCGAGCGGGCCCATCGAGAACGGCACGACGTACAGCGTGCGGCCGCGCATCGAGCCGCGGAACAGCCCGTTGAGCGTCTCGCGCATTTCGGCCGGCTCGATCCAGTTGTTGGTCGGGCCGACGTCGTCGCGCGAGGCCGCGCAGATGAACGTGCGATCCTCGACGCGCGCAACGTCCGACGGATCCGACTGCGCGAGATACGAGTTCGGGCGCTTCGCCGGGTTCAGGCGCGTGAGCGTGCCCTGGTCGACCATCGCCTGGCACAGCGCGTCGTATTCTTCCTGCGAACCGTCACACCACACGACGCGTTCGGGCTCCGTGAGCGCCGCGATGCGCGACACCCAGTCGATCAGCTTGCGATGTTTGACGAAAGCCGGTGGAGCGATCAGCGGCCCGTGCGTCGCTTCGGCCATGGTGTTTTGCGACATGGAAATGTCTCCAGATTATTGGGCGAGGATGGGGGATGCGGGCGAGCCCGCGAGATGAGGGATGCGATCGGCGCGCAGGTCGCAGCAACGCGCGACGCGGAGCACGCGCGCGGGGCGCGTGTCGATGCCGCGAGGCGGGCGAGAGGATGTGATGTCTCGTTAGAAGATGCGAACGCGAGTTTCGCCATGCATGCAACCTGCCTTACAACTTCCATGCCGGTCAGCATACCATCGCCGATATTGGGCGGGCGTTGCGTTGCAACAAGAAACAATTGTGACGATGCGCGGGTACATGCGTTGCCGGCAGGTCATGCCGGCTGCGCCGGTCCGAGCACAGCCGGGGACGAATCGCACGAAACGTCCGTCGGGCAAGGGTTTGATGAAAACGGAACAAATGGCCCGCTGGCCGCGCACATGAAAAACGCGCATGCAGGCCCGGCGAATTCGCGTTTTCGCTACTCAGGCAAACCCTGAATTAGGTTGCGCACACAAACATCCCGGTCGAATGCCCGGCGCACGCCCCTGCTCAAAACGGCGCGCCCGGCAATCCGGGGTAATACGCGCCCGCCGCCATCCCGTCGTCGACGGCCAGTCCGGCGCCGTTGCGATACGACACGTCATCACGCGCGAGGAACAGCGTCGCGCGCGATTTCGTCCGGCAAGCCGACACGCTGCAGCGGCACGTTCGCAACGTGTGGCACGGTCATCACGCGCGCGTCGCGATCGATACGCCGGACAATTTCCGCTACGTGCGGAACGTCGCCGTTCCAGCGCAACGTGGCTGACATGATGGACAGCTGCGGACGCTTCGTCGATTTCGACCAGATCGATGTAGTGGACGAGCCAGTACGTCTTGAAGGCCGTGCGCGGCCAAGGCGCGGGAATCGAGCGAATAAAAAAAGCCAGCCCCGAAGGGCTGGCGTCGTGCTGCGGGACCGGCGATTACGAGAACTGGTTCATCGTGTTGTCCTTGCCTGCCGCCTTCAGCGCCGCTTCGCCGCTGAAGTATTCCTTGTGGTCGTCGCCGATGTCCGAACCGGACATGTTCTGATGCTTCACGCAGGCGATGCCCTGGCGGATTTCCTTGCGCTGCACGCCGGCCACGTAGCCGAGCATGCCCTGGTCGCCGAAGTATTCCTTGGCCAGGTTGTCGGTCGACAGTGCGGCCGTGTGGTACGTCGGCAGCGTGATCAGGTGATGGAAGATGCCGGCTTCACGCGACGCGTCGGCCTGGAACGTGCGGATCTTCTCGTCGGCGAGCTTGGCCAGTTCGGTCTCGTCGTACTCGACGCTCATCAGCTGCGCACGGTCGTAGGCCGACACGTCCTTGCCTTCGGCCTTCATCGCGTCGTACGCCTGCTGACGGAAGTTCAGCGTCCAGTTGAACGACGGGCTGTTGTTGTACACCAGCTTCGCGTTCGGGATCACCTTGCGGATCTCGCTGACCATGCCGCCGATCTGCGCGATATGCGGTTTTTCGGTTTCGATCCACAGCAGGTCGGCGCCGTTCTGCAGCGACGTGATGCAATCGAGCACGCAACGCGCTTCGCCCGTGCCGGCGCGGAACTGGAACAGGTTGCTCGGCAGGCGCTTCGGACGCAGCAGCTTGCCGTCGCGCTTGATGACGACGTCGCCGTTACCCAGTTGATCCGCCGACAGCTCTTCGCAATCGAGGAACGCATTGTATTGGTCGCCCAGGTCGCCCGGCGTGGTCGTCACGGCGATCTGCTTGGTCAGGCCGGCGCCCAGCGAGTCGGTACGCGCGACGATGACGCCGTCGTCCACGCCCAGTTCCAGGAACGCGTAGCGGATCGCGCGGATCTTCGCGAGGAAATCCTCGTGCGGCACCGTGACCTTGCCGTCCTGGTGGCCGCACTGCTTCTCGTCGGACACCTGGTTTTCGATCTGGATGCAGCAGGCGCCGGCTTCGATGAACTGCTTGGCCAGCAGGTAGGTCGCTTCCGCGTTGCCGAAGCCCGCGTCGATGTCGGCGATGATCGGCACGACGTGCGTCACGTGGTTGTCGATCTTCTCCTGGATCGCGGCCTTGGCAGTCGCGTCCTTCGCCGCATCCAGCTCGCGGAACAGGCCGCCCAGCTCACGGGCGTCGGCCTGGCGCAGGAACGTGTACAGCTCGCGGATCAGCGCGCTGACCGAGGTCTTTTCGTGCATCGACTGGTCCGGCAGCGGACCGAACTCCGAGCGCAGCGCGGCGACCATCCAGCCCGACAGATACAGGTAGCGGCGTTCGGTGCTGTTGAAGTGCTTCTTGATGGAGATCATCTTCTGCTGGCCGATGAAACCGTGCCAGCAGCCCAGCGACTGCGTGTACTTGGCCGGGTCGGCATCGTACGCGGCCATGTCGGCGCGCATGATCTTCGCGGTGTACTTCGCGATGTCCAGGCCGGTCTTGAACTTGTTCTGGGCACGCATGCGGGCGGCATACTCGGGACTGATGGCGTTCCACGCGCTGCCGTGGTTCTCCTTCAAGCCAGCCACTGCCTTGATGTCGTCTTGATATTGGGACATGTCTATCTCCTGGGAACGAAGCGCATTTGAGTAAAGGGTTCAGCGTGCCCGCTTCGTGTGACGAAGCGAACTGCATGGACTCAATATTAATCCTGTCCGGCGCGCTTTCGGCCAACTCTTATATAAGACATAAGATATAAATTTTCCTTGTTTTTCAATGAGATAGCAGATCGATTTTGCGATGCAAAACAAGTTTTCAAGCGGCGGAAAGGCGGCGCGACGGGAACTTCGCGGAGATTTCGCAATACGAAACGGCCTTTCGCAGTTGGAGAAAGACCCCGCACGGGCGCACCCGCTGTTGCCCTATCTCATGACAAAACGTCTATACTTGGACAATCCATCGATAGCGAGCGGCACGCTCGCTCCCCGCGCGCCGCGATGCGCGCCTTCCCGCCCGGAGCGACATGAACGACTCTCCCGTTTTCGACACGCTGTGCGATCTGCTGAATACGTCCGGTGCACGTTTCCGCGTGCTCGAACATCCGGCGGAAGGTAAATCCGACGTGATCGCCGCGATCCGCGGCACGCGCCCCGAACAGGGGGCGAAGGCCATGCTCTGCACGTTCAAGGACGGCGGCGACGCGACCGCGCTCGCCGTGATCCCGGGCCACCTGAAGATCGACTTCCGCAAGGTTGCCGAGGCAGTTGGCCGCCGCAAGGCGACGCTCGCGTCGCCCGATGTCGCGGCCGCCGTCACGCGCTGCGTGATGGGCGCCGTGCCGCCGTTCGTATTCGACGCGAACGTCACGCTCGTCGTCGATCCCGCGCTGGTCGAACGCAACGCGGAGATCGCCTTCAACGCGGGCCGCCTCGACCGCTCGGTCGTGCTCGACTCGGCCGACTACGTGCGGATCGCCCGGCCGCTGCTGGCCGACATCACGCGGCCGGAAACGGCCGACGCCCCGTCGCCCCGGGAAAACGCATGAGCACGCGCCGCACGCCACCGTCGTCCGAACAGGCGTCGCTGATCGAACAGGTGCAGCGCATCGCCGAAGGGCTCGGCGAGATGTTCGCGCCGTTCACCGAGGTCGTCGTGCACGACCTGCGCACGCCGGAACACGCGATCCTCGCGATCCACAACAACCTGTCCGGGCGCGCGGTCGGCGATCCCGCGACCGAACTCGGCCTCGCCCGCATCGCCGACGACGATTTCCCGCAGGTGCTCGCGAACTACCCGAACCGCTTCGCGGACGGCCGCACCGCGAAAAGCACGTCGATCGGCATCAAGGATTCGACCGGGCGCTACGTGGCCGCGCTGTGCCTGAATGCGGACGTCACGCTGTTCCGCGGCTTCCAGGGCATGCTGAACCAGTTCTGCCGCACGGACGGCGAGGCCGTCGTCGACACGCTCGATCCGGCCGGGGCGGACGCGATCCGGCAGCGCATCGACGCGTTCGCGACGCGCCTCGCGACGACGCCGCGCGAGTTGAAGACCGACCAGCGCCGCGAGCTGCTGCAGACGCTGAAGGCCGACGGCTTCCTCGAGGTGCGCCGCGCGATGGAGATCGTGTCGCAGCATCTCGGCGTCTCGCGCGCGACCGTCTACAACGACGCGAAGTGACGCGGGGCCCTGCTTTCCAGTTGACTGACCTTTCCGACTCTCGAGCAACCATGAACTCTCCGACCCTCCCCACGTACGACGACGTCGCCGCGGCCGCGGCCCGGCTCGAAGGCCATGCGCACCGCACGCCGGTGATGACGTCGCGAACGATCGACGAAGCGCTCGGCGCGCAGGTGTTCTTCAAGTGCGAGAACCTGCAGCGCATGGGCGCCTTCAAGTTCCGCGGCGCGTTCAATGCGTTGTCGCGTTTCAACGCCGAACAGCGCCGCCACGGCGTCGTCGCGTTCTCGTCCGGCAACCATGCCCAGGCGATCGCGCTGTCGGCGCGCATCCTCGGTATTCCCGCGACGATCGTGATGCCGCAGGATGCGCCGGCCGCGAAGATGGCCGCGACGCGAGGCTATGGCGGCAACGTCGTGACCTACGATCGCTACACCGAGGACCGCGAGCAGATCGGGCGCGATCTTGCCGAACGGCACGGGCTCACGCTGGTGCCGCCCTACGACCATCCGGACGTGATCGCCGGCCAGGGCACGGCGGCCAAGGAACTGTTCGACGAAGTCGGCCCGCTCGACGCGGTGTTCGCGCCGCTCGGCGGCGGCGGGCTGCTGTCGGGCACCGCGCTGTCGACCCGCGCGCTGTCGCCGCACGCGAAGTTGTACGGTGTGGAACCCGAAGCCGGCAACGACGGCCAGCAATCGTTCCGGTCCGGTGCGATCGTGCGGATCGACACGCCGCGCACGATCGCCGACGGCGCGCAGACGCAATACCTCGGCAACCTGACGTTCCCGATCCTCCGCCGCGACGTCGACGACATCCTGACCGCGACCGACGCGGAGCTGATCGACTGCATGCGCTTCTTCGCCACCCGTATGAAGATTGTCGTCGAGCCGACCGGCTGCCTGGCGTTCGCCGCCGCGCGACGGATGAAGGACGCGCTGCAGGGCAAGCGCGTGGGCGTCGTGATCAGCGGCGGCAACGTCGATCTCGAGAACTTCTGCGCACTGGTGTCGACGCCGGCCTGAGCGTCGCGGCGCACATGAACATCCTGTCATCCGTGCGCCATGGCACCTTCACGACGCGTTAAGTTTCGCGCCCTAGACTGATGACGTTGCCCGCAGTCAGTCGCGCAGTCAGTCGTGAAGGAGCCACCATGAACACGCACGCGATCGTCGCCGCCGCCCTGGCGGTCGCCTCCCTTCCGGCGTTCGCCCAACCGGGCGCGACGTCATCCGGTTTCCCCGCCGCATCGCCGCACGACGTCGTCGCGCAGGCGATGCACCGCTCGCCCGGCGCGTTGCCGCACGCCGGCTTCGTGCTCGCGAAGATCGATCAGAACAATACGCCGCCCGATCGGGGCGGCGACCCGGGCGGCCGCGCGCACGCCGGCACGCACATGTAACGGCGCGCGCCGGGCGCCGCTGCCGCGCCCGGCCCCGCCGGCAATCAGAACGCCGGCAGCGACGGGTCGCGTGCGGCGAGGATGTCGTCGGTGCGGGCTGTTCCGCGTGCAGCTGTTCGGCTGGCCGATCGTGCAACCGCGGCGACCGACCGGCATGCGGCTCGACGATCCACGCCGCGACGACGCGGTGCCGCTGCCCGGGCTGTTCAACGCGCCGGCTGACGTCGGCCGGACAACCTACGGTTTCGCGTTCGATACGACGCGGCTCGCATGTCGCTTGCCCCTCCCGATTCATTCATCAGACGAGAAACGCGACACCAACACACAAGCGAAAGGATTCGGAAAGCGCTTGCCGGAGAATGACGTTTTTTCGCACCCTCGCGCGGCGCGGCAATTGACGTGCGGGAGCGCACGCCATTACCCTTGCGCGCTGATGGTTCCCAGGGATGGGATCAAAAGGGAACGCAGGACGGGCAACGACTCGAATCTGCGGCTGCCCCCGCAACTGTGAGCGGCGAATCCGTGCGACTGCGCGCCACTGGGAAACCGGGAAGGTCCGCACGGATGACGACCCGCGAGCCAGGAGACCTGCCATCGACCCGAGGTCCAGCAGCCGCACCGGGCGGGGTGTCCCGATGCGCAAGCGCCGCCGTTGGCGGTCGCCCGTTGCATGGACGACCCGACCTCAGGATCCGTCAGATGTCCTTCGTTCCCGAATCCGCTTCCCTGCCGCAAGCGTCGCGCCGACACGCCGTCGGCATGCGCAACCTGCCCGCCCTTCGCTCGCGACCGCCCTACGCGCCACACGCTTTCTCTCGCTGTCTGATGAACCTTCGTTACCTGCTCGCCACGTCCGCCGCCACCGCGCTGCTCACCCCGCTCGCCCATGCCGCCGGCGATACCGCGCTCCAGCCGCCCGCCCAGCCCGCGGAAGGCGCCGATCTGCCGACGATCAGCGTGACCGACACGCGGCACCTGCCCGAATCGTTCGACCGGCGCTATGCGTCGACGCAGGTGCTTACGCGAGAAGATCTCGACCGGCTGTCGTCGACCGACCCGAGCATCACGCAGGCGCTCGCGACGCTGCCGGGCGTGACCGTCTCGCAGAGCGGCGGCCCCGGCTCGTCCGCGTCGGTCAGCATCCGCGGCTCGTCGGCCAGCCAGGTCGCCGTGTTCATCGACGGGATCCGGATCGGCTCGCCGACCACCGGCATCGCGCCGTGGGCCGACCTGCCGGCCGACGCGTTCGAACGCGTGGAAGTGATTTCGGGCCCGTCCGCCGCATCATTCGGCAGCAACGCGATGGGCGGCGTCGTGCAGCTCTTCACGCGCCGCGCCGCCAACCGGCCGAACCAGACCACCGTGTCGTTCGGCGGCGGATCGAACAAGACGTTCGACACGCAGTTCCGCACGTCGGGCACCCTGCCGTCGACAGGGCCGCTGGCCGCGCTCGGCGGTGTCACCTACTCGCTGGGGCTGCACGACTACAACACGGCCGGCATCGATGCGACGCGGCCCTTCTTCTACGGTCACGAAGCCGGCCGCAATCCGTATCACGCGCAGGATCTCGATGCGCGGCTCGGCTATGCGCGCGACAACTGGTCGATCTCGACGTTCGCGCTGTATCACCGCTCCGACCTGTCCTACGACAACAGCGGCTATGCGAATCGCGAGCTCGATCACCAACTGACGACCGGCATCGCATTTCATCTCGACATCACGCCCGATACGCAGTTCGACCAGTCGTTCGGTTATGCGAACGACCGCCAGTTCATCTACGCGGACAATCCGGCCCTCGCGACCGACCAGATCAATTCGCAGCGCATCAGCACGTCGACGTCGCTGACCCATCAGGCGCACGGGTTCCGCCTGTTCGGCCTGCCGCTGTCGGGCGAAACGAAGCTCGCCTACGATTTCACGCGCGAACAGGCATTCCTGCCGATCGACGCGCCCGGCGGCATACCGACGCGCAACGACTCGGCGTTTTCGCTGCATCAGTCGGCCACGCTCGGCAGCGTGACGCTGTTCCTCGCGGGGCGTCGCGAGATCATCGCCGGGCAAGGCGTGAACACCGGCAACGCCGCGCTGTCGTGGGCGATCACGCCGGTCTACACCGCGCGCGTGTCGTACGGCAACGCATTCCGCCTGCCGAGTTTCAACGACCTGTACTACCCCGGCTACGGCAATCCGAACCTCAGCCCGGAACGCAGCACGTCGGTCGAGGCCGCGCTCGACGCGAACACGTCGTACGGCACGTTCTCGGCGGCGGTCTACGACACGCACGTCAACAACCTGATCGCGTACAACCCGGCAACGTTCTCGCCGATGAACATCGGCCGTTCGCACATTCGCGGCATCGACCTGTCGTACAAGGGGACGATCGGCCGCTCGACGCCGGTGAGTCTGGCCGTCGGCCTCCTGAATCCGCAGGACGAGACCAACCAGACCTGGCTCAACCGCCGGCCGCGTCAGACGGTCAGCCTCAGCGTCGACCACACGTGGGACGAACTGAAGCTCCACGCGCTGAGCACGGGCGCATCGCTGCTCTACGGCGGCACGACGTTCGACGATCCGGCCAACACGACGTATCTGCCGTCGTACCTGACGGTGAGCCTGCGCGCGTCGTACCGGATCAATTCGCACCTGACGGTGTCGGCGTCGCTGTCGAACCTGTTCGACCGGCAATACATGACCGCGTACGGCTACAACACGCTCGGCCGCACCGCGTTCGGCAAGATCACCTACACGTTCTGACGGCCGGTCGCCCCGGCGCCTGCGTCGCGGGCGCCGGGGCGGATCGGCATGGCCGGCACCGTACGGGAAATTGACTTCGCGGCAAAAACTAATAGAATTAGTTTTTTGACTAATTTCCATAGTATTCGTCATGGCGCGTGCCGGCATTACCGTAGACAGACTCGTCGAAGCCGGCGCGCGGCTCGCCGACGAAACCGGCTTCGAGCCGCTCACCGGCGCGGCGCTCGCGCGGCATTTCGGCGTCAAGCTGGCCAGCCTGTATTCCCATGTCCCGAGTTTCGACGATCTCAAGAGCCGGATCGCGCTGTTCGCGCTGCAGGAGTTGGCCGATCGCGCCGCCGATGCGCTGGCCGGCCGCACCGGCAAGGATGCGCTGACCGCGCTCGCGAACGTCTATCGCGACTATGCGCGCGCACACCCCGGTCGCTTTGCGGCCGCGCGCCATCCGGTGAGCCCCGAGCGCGCCGCCGAAAGCGCGGGCGGGCGGCTCGTCAGGATGACCTCGGCCGTGCTGCGCAGCTACGACCTGCCGGAAGCCGAGCAGGCCCATGCGATCCGCCTGCTCGGCGGCTTCTTCATGGGCTACGTGACGCTCGAAGGCGCCGGCGGTTTCTCGCACGGCACACCGGATTCCGACGCATCGTGGTCGCGCAGCCTCGATGCGCTCGACGTGATGCTGCGCCACTGGCCTTCGGCCGCATGACGGGCCTGATGGAATTCAAGCGATGAACGACAAACCCGATGGCGTCGTGCTGCCGAGCCGCGTCGTGCCCTTCCCCACCTCGATCAGCGACGAAGCGCGAGCCGCGTTGCAACGCCTGGTCGGCGACGACGGCGTGCCGCTGAATGCGCTGCACGTGATGCCCGCGCCGGACGATGTCGACGCGTGGATGCGCGTGAAGGCGGCCGCCGACGCGCATTACACAGCCGCGGTCGGGCAACTGGCCGGCCATCTGCGTTCGAGCGTCGAGACGATCCGGGCCGGCGATGCGGACCTGCACGTCGCGACGCCCGAAGCGGCCGCTTCCGACGAATGCGCGTACATCGACCTGCATGGCGGCGCGCTGGTCGTCGGCGGCGGCGCCGCATGCCGCGCCGGCGCGCAGATGCATGCCGACCGCCTGGGCGTTCGCTGCTACGGCGTCGATTACCGCATGCCGCCCGAGCATCCGTATCCGGCCGCGCTCGACGATTGCATCGCGGCCTATGCGTTCGTGCTGGCGCGCCACGCGCCGGAAAACATCGTCATCGGCGGCCGCTCGGCCGGCGGCAATCTCGCGGCCGCGATGGTGCTGCGTGCCCGCGACGAAGGCTTGCCGCTGCCGGCCGCGCTCGTCCTGCTGTCGCCGGAAGCCGATCTGACCGAATCCGGCGACAGCTTCGAGACCAACCGGCTCGTCGACGTCGTGCTGCCGGCGTCGCTGATGCCGAACAACCTGCTCTACGCCAACGGCGCCGATCTCGCGCATCCGTATCTGTCGCCGCTGTTCGGCGATTTCTCGGCCGGCTTCCCGCCGACGTTCATCCAGAGCGGTACGCGCGACCTGTTCCTGTCGAACGCGGTTCGCCTGCACCGCGCGTTGCGGCGCGCGCAAGTGCCGACCGAACTGCATGTGTTCGAAGGCATGCCGCACGGCGGGTTCATGGGCGCGCCGGAGGATATCGAACTCACCCGGGAGATCGCACGCTTCATGCATGCCCGTTTCCGGGCCTTGAATTGAGCCGGCGATGAACGGAAAACCGCACAAGGGCGACATCAGCATCGGCAAGGATCGCTGGATCGAAGTCGGCGATCTGGCGGGCGGCCAGGGGCGCGCGGTCGAAATCGACCCGCATCTGACCGCGGTCATGCCGTTGCTCGATGCGCTGGAGACGAACTGCGTCGCCGGATGCTGCGGCATCGACGCGTTCGGTTTCTGGCCGGACGAAATCGCCACGGCGCTCGACCGGTGGCCGCCCGATGCGCCGGCTCGGCTCGCCGACGATCTGTTGTCGGTCCAGCGTGCGATCGACGCGTTGCCGGCCGATGTCGTCGTCAGCACGCGCATGAACCAGTACTTTCGGAAAACGGTGATGCTCGAACTGCTCGCCCATATCCGGACGACGATCGACGCCATCCGGTCGAACGACGCCTAGATCATCGCGCGCGCGCCTGCGACCAGTTGGACCGCGCCGAATACCGCGATGACGGCCGCCGATACGCGCGACAGCCCGTGCATGAACGCGAGCGACAGCTTCGTGCGCAGCGCGGCGGTCGCGCTGCTCAAGCACAGCCACCACGCGGCGGAGCCGACGAACACACCGGTGACCATCCACGCCACGGCAGGCCCGACCGAGCTGCCGGGCGTGCCCGACAGCGGGCCGAGCGCCGCGAAAATCCCGACGAACGACAGGATCGTCATCGGGTTCGACAGCGTGAGGCCGAACGTCGTCAGGAAATCCCGCAGCACGGTCGTGCGCGGCAGGTCGCGCTGCAGCGCCGCCTCGGCCGGCGGCTGACGCAAGATGGTCCACGCGAGCCAGACGAGAAATGCGCCGCCGCCGATTTTCAGGCCGACGGTCAGCATCGGGAACGCGGTAACGATGCCTGCAATGCCCAGCGCGCCGAGCAGGCCGTAGATCGCGTCGGCGCACGCGGCGCCGATGCCCGTCGCGAACCCCGCCCGAAAACCCCGGCTCAGGCTGCGCTGAATGCACAGCATGCCGATCGGGCCGACCGGCACCGCGATCGACAGCCCCATCACGACGGACTTGATGAACAGCATCGCCTGCTCCTTGTGGCATCCACGGGTTGAACAGGCATCGTAGGGAAAGTCCGGTCACCGCTGAATGCGGTTTTTAAGGAAAAATGGCGGCTCTACCTTAAAAACTCCGCCGCGATGGACGATCTGGACTGGAAGGTACTGTCGCTGCTGCAGGCCAACGGCCGCATCAGCTATACGGAACTGGCGCGCCAGGTACACCTGTCGGTGCCGGCGGTGACAGAGCGCGTGAAGCGCCTCGAATCGGCCGGCGTCATCGAGGGTTATACGGCGCGGATCAATCCGGCCGCGGCCGGCTACCCGGTGAGCGCGCTGATCGGCATCACGGTGCCGCAGCCGGCGAAAGCGAAGTTCCTCAAGCTGCTGGAGACGATTCCCGAAGTCGTCGAGTGCCATCACGTGACGGGCGCGGATTCGTATGTGATGCGGCTCGTCGCGATCGGCATGACCCATCTCGAACAATTGATCGAACGCATCAACCTGTACGGCGAAACGCGCACGTCGATCATAATGTCGACGCCGGTGCCGGCGCGCGGGCTCGCACGACCGCCATCGAAGCTCGGCGACACGCGCGGATGATGCGTCGATCAGGGCCAGACGACCGGCCGCGCGTCGAACGCCATCGACCGGTCACCCGTGGCGCCAGCCGGCCCGTCAATGACAGGGCGGCTGTCCGCCGCCGCGATCGACGCACACCGGCTACTTGCCGGCCAGGCCGCCGAGCAGGCCTCCGACCAGCGACGTCACCGGCGCAAGCGGATTGGCGAGACCACCCGCCGGTGTGCCGGTCGCGGGACCATCGTGCACGGTCGCCGGGATGCCGCCGACCACGCTCGTCACCAGCCCGGAGATCGGCACCGCACCGTTCGCGCCGCCCGGATTCACGAGGCCGCCCACGTTGGTAACCGTGTTGCCGACCGCCCGGACAAGGGTGCCGACGCCGCCGACGAGCGGCTGAGGCGACGCGGCGCTCACCTTCCATCCGGCCGACGTGACCGCCGCGCCGACCTGCCCGAGCAGGCCGGCCACCGGCTGCCCGAGGCCGGTGGCGGTGCCGACCTGCTGCGTGAGCTGGCCCGCCGTCGTCACGAGCGGCGTGATCGCCGTGCTGATCGCCTGCGTCGCCTGCTGGACCGGGCCCGACGACAACGCCGCGCCGAGCGTCGTGCCGCCCGTTCTCAAACCGCTGGACACCGTGTCGAGCAGCCCGCTGATCGGTGTCGTAAGCGGTGAAAGCGGCGAGAGCGGGCCGGTACCGAGCGCCTTGACGGTTTCGCTGAGGCCGCTGACGGGGTTGCTGGTCGACGCAACGATGTTGCCGAGGCCGGCGACCGTCGTGCCGACCGGGTTCGGTACGATGCCGATCTGGCCGAGACCGGCACTCACGACGTTCGACGTCTGGCTGATGATCGTGCCGACACCGGTCACCGTGTCGGCAGGCCCGACGGTGACGCCCCTGCTGACGCCGGGGAGGGTCACGCCGGCAAGCGTGGTGCCCACGTCCATCACGATCCCGCCGACGGAGCTGATGATGCCGTTCGTGCCTGGCGCGCCGCTCGTGCCGCTACTGCTCGTGCCGCTACTGCTTGTGCCGCTGCTGCTCGTACCACTGCTGCTCGTGCCGCTACTGCTCGTGCCACTGCTGCTTGTGCCACTGCTGCTCGTACCACTGCTGCTCGTGCCACTGCTGCTCGTGCCACTGCTGCTCGTGCCACTGCTGCTCGTGCCACTGCTGCTCGTACCACTGCTGCTCGTGCCGCTGCTGCTCGTACCACTGCTGCTCGTACCACTGCTGCTCGTGCCACTGCTGCTCGTACCACTGCTGCTCGAACCGCTGGTACCACCGCTGCTCGAACCGCTCGACCCACTGGTACCGCTGGTCGTCCCGCTGGTACTCGTCCCGATGGTGTTGCCGGCCAGCGGCGGTGCCGTGATGTCTCCGCCACCACACGCAGCCAGCGTGCATGCCGCGACAATGGCGGCGAACGCGACATTCGCCTTGATGAATGGATGTTGCATGGAAGCCCCCGTCTGCTATTCAGCGCGATCCTTCCATCAAGCATCTACCGTGCCATTTCCGTCGGCCCCGTTCACAGTCTTTCGATCGGGACGCGATGACCTGCCGGCGGCGCGTTCGGGTACGGCGCATCGCTTCGGCGCCGGCTCGACCTTGCCGATCCGCACCTGCGTCCCGGCAACGCGGACGTAACATCGGCCTTGCGTTACGTAGCATGAATGGCGAAAGCATGCCGGGCCGCGCATCGTCGGCCCGCGGCGAACCTGTCCGCACCGCCCGTCGTCACGGACCCTTCACCAGCTTCACGATCGTGAGCACGCCGTCCACGCGCTCGATCCGGACCCTGACCTTGTCGCCGGCGCGCAGCGCCCCGATCGTCACCGCATCGCCGGCCTTGAACGCCATCGTCATCGCCGGCATCCCGACGTTGTCGAGCGCGCCGTGCCGAAGCGTGACCATCCCGCGCCCGGTGTCGACCTTCTTCACCTCGGCATCGGTCAGCGCGGCGTCCGGTGCCGCCATCTTCCTGCCGCCCATGTCCATGCCGGCCATGTCGCCGGCGGCCAATACCGGCATCGCAACAGTTGCCACCGCACACAAGACGGCAGCGGCATGAAAGCGGATCTTCATCGATCGTCTCCCGTTGACGACTGCGTTGCCGGTGCGAGCACCATCACGGCCGGTGCACGGCCGCTGGCGCCAGCCGCGGACGATCAGACCAGCAACGTCGCGCCGGCCCACACGATCAGCACGACGCCGAGCGCGCGGCCGACACGTTCTCCGCCTGGCAGGATCTTTTCCGCAAACACGAACAGCGACAACGCGGCAATCCACACGACGTTCATCACGCCGCCGACGAACAGCAGCGCCATCAGGAGCCAGCAGCAGCCCACGCAGTACGCCCCATGGCGCGCACCGAGCAGGAAACTGCCGGCGACGCCCGGACGCCAGTGCGCGACCAGGAACGCGGCCGGCGCGCGGCATTGCCGCAGACACGCGCGCTTGAGCGGCGAGAACTGATAGAGCCCGGCCAGCGCCAGCACGAACGCGGAAAGGGCCGCGCTCTTCGACCACAGCACCATCGCGGAGATCAACCCCGCCGGCTGCAGCAGTGCCTGAAGCCACGCCGCGCCGATCGAAAACGCGAGCCAGGCCGTCAGATAACCGGCCAGCAGCGACATCGACGTGAACGCCGAGCCCGCTTCCCCGTTGCCGCGATGCCGCAACACGCGCCGGTACAGCATCACGAGCGGCGCCGCACCGGGCGTCATCATCGCGATCATCATCACCCACCACATCACGATCACGGTCGGCAGCGACGGCTCCATGCTGCCCGGGTCGTCCGCGAGCCGATGCGGAAAGAGCGCGACCGTCGTCATCTCCAGCGCCGACATGCCGGTACCCGCGCCCGTCCACAGGTAGAACCAGCACACGGCGACGAGCGCGGCCATGCCGAGCAGCGTGATGACGCGCTCGCGCCCGAGCCAGATGCCGAGCGGAGTCATGCCGCGACGCGATGCCGGATCAGTCCGTGATTGTTCAGGTGCAGCCGCGCGAACTGCGCATAGGTGCCGTCGAGATTCAGCGCGAGGTTGCCGTGCGAGCGCCCCGTGCCCGAACCGATCTCGGCCAGTTCGTATTCGAAACCGTGCGGCAGGTCGATTCGCACGCGATGCGCGTCGCCCGTCACCGGATTGCGGATCGGGTCGCCCGCGAGGTCGAACACGCCATCGACGTGAATTCGGCCGCGCCGGGCATCGACATCCACGTCGAAATCGATCTTCGCGAAGATCGGATCGAACGCGTGCTCCAGCGTCGACGCGTACACCGAGAACATCGTCGCGAACGGATCGGTATCCTGACCGGTCATGATCTTCAGCACGGCATCGCGCTGCGCCAGGCTGGCGCGTTCGTCGACGATCGGCTGGCACTTTCCGTGACCTTCGTGGACGGCGCCCGGCCAATGGAACACGACCGCGATCCGGACGCCGTCGAGCACCACGTCGCCGTAGTGACCGCTGTCGATCGAAATCGCGCCCATCGCCTCGCAGTTGCCGTTGGTCGGCAGCGCATTGAACTGGCATGGGCAACCGTATGAGCAATTGCAGCTGATCATTTCGGTGCCCTGAATCTCCCACGGCGTCATGGCTCCACCTCGCGCTCTGTGACACATGAACGCTTCGAATCTAGTGCACGCTATCGGGGAAATCAAAGCAGGAATGCCCGCGTTAAATCGGTGTTTCCGCGCCTCATATATGACTTATCGAACCGCGTGCGCATCGGCATTCCGGTCGCTGTCTCCGCCCCGTCGCGTCACACGAGCAACGACGCGACGATCGCACACCACACCGCGCTCGCGCCGCCCAGAAACGCGCGCCGTGCGACGAGCATCCGCGACTCGTCACCGGGGGTCTTCATCGGCGAGGTGGCGAGAAACGGCACGCACGCGAGACAGGCGAAGCCCGCCAGCGCGAGCACCACGACGACATAGTCGCCGAACCGCCAGGGCAGCGGTTCGTGCAATCCCCAGTAACCGAGAAACAGCATGCCCATCGAGAACATCGTCGCGGAGGCCGAGCTGAGCGCGACCACCGATCCCGTCGGAAACTGCATGGGAACCTCCCTTCGCGCAGCGCGCGATGCAACGCTTCTCGCCAGGGATCACCACGATCGCGCCGGCTATCGACCGGTCACGGATTCATGACCCGCTCGAAAGGACGAAGCGCGCCCCCGCTGCCGCTCGACGAATACGCGTTGTCACGGATTGACAGATTCAGCCAGACAAGCCGACATTTCGTACCGATCCAATCGGGCACGTACGTCACGCCGCTACTCCGGCTTCTTCGCGACCTGCGCGACGGAAATCCAGCCCACCACCGCCGCGGCGACCCAGCAGCACGTGACCAGCAAGTCGAGATTCATCCAGCCTTCGAAATTCGCACTGTTTTCGAAACTGCAGCGCTGACGGCCCCTGACCCACATGCAGCCGCTGATCAGCTGGTCGATGTGCATGTAGACGCTGTATACCGCAACAGCCGAGGCGATGACGGCGACCCGCAGGCTCATGCTTTTTTTCATTGGTGCTGGACGCGTGTGATGAACTCCTGTCGATCTTAAGCCAATGGCGATGCGTGACGCAATCGCCCGGGTATCGTCCCGATTGACCGGTACGCGTGAAACAGTGTCGACCGGGTAACCACAACGGGGAACGCTCATGACGAAACAGAACACGATCGCGCTGATCGTCGATCCCGGAAGCGGCGAGCGGATTCGCGACGTCGCCGCGCACGCCCGGCATACGTGGGTCGTCACGAGCGACATCGAGGATCTCGTCGTGCCGATCATGGACGCGCCGATCCGCCCCGACCGCGATGCGCTGACGCGGGGGGATGGTGTAACGGAGGTCCTTGCCCTGTCTCGCCTCGGCATTGACGCGGGACGGAACCGCCCGGCCTGCATCCCGGCGGTCACCCACTCCGACGCCCGCTCGGCGCACGGGCAGTCAATCCCGACGATACGCATCGCCACCGACGGCGGCAAAGAAGGAAACCGTACTGGCCATCCTGGCCGCACGAACGCGAATCATCTCGAGCCGCGCCAGATCATATGCATACTCGTCGCGCAGCACATGAAGCCGATCCGAACTGCCGTTCTCGAACTGACGCCGGGTCATCTCCAGAACGGTCCGTTGCCGTTGCGCGACCGCTCGACGCGCTTGCAGCGCGATCACGTCGCGATCGATTTCGGTCATCGCATCGGCGACGCTCTGCAACGCGCCCAGCACGACCGTCCGATAGTCCTCGAACGTGGCATCGTAGGCGGCGATCGCCGCATCCCGTGCGGCACGCAATTCTCCACCGCGAAAAACCGGTGCGCCAAGCTGGGCACCGATATTCCAGATCGTCGCGCCGCCGGCAAACAACTGACCGAGCGCCAGCGGCGACGACCCGATGCTCGCCCCCAGTTCGATCCGCGGGTAAAGATTGGCCGTGGCGATGCCGGCCAGTTCGCCGGCAATATGCAGGCGCGCCTCCGCTGCGAGAATGTCGGGCCGTTGCCGCACGAGCCCCGACGGCACCGTCGACGGCAAGTCTTGCGGCAATTGCAAGTCGTCCAGGCGAAACCGAGGCAGCGACTCGGGCGATGGAACACCGGCATAGGCCGCGAGTTGAAACCGGATTTTCAGCAGTTCCGCATGCAATGCCGCCCGTTCCGCTTCGATTCGATCGACGTCCGAATCGCCATCGATCGTTTCCCGATGCGCGACGCTGCCGATTTCATGCCGTTCGCGCAGCATCTTCCCAACGGCTCGCCGGTTCCGCAACACTGCGTCGTTCACGTCTATTTCGTCACGCAGCCGCCCTTCCCGGACCACCGCAGCGATGATATTGCTGACCAGTGTCAAGCGCGCGGCGTCGGCCTGATGCCTTCTCAGCGCTGCTTCATACCGTTTCGCCTCGACCCGATGGCGCTGTGCGCCGAAGAAATCGAAATCGTATCGAACGCTCACGTTCGTGTTGTACAGCATGAACGGGGACGGGTTGGGAATCATCGGCAGACCGGCGGCCGCAGTATTCAACTGCTCCCTTTTGGCTGACGCGCCGACGTCGACCTGCGGATAGCGACTGGCACCCTGTTGTCCCGCAAGATACTTCGTCGCCTCGATCAACCGCGACTCCGCGCTCCGTATCGACGGACTGTCCCGCATCGCCTGCTCGACGAGCGCATCCAGCGCCGACGAACCAAAGTGCCGCCACCAGCGCGGGTCGCGTTCGACAGGCATGCCGGCCTCGTCGCGATCGGTCGAGCGGACGCTCATCCCCATGAAGGTGGCCGGCAATGCCAGGTCGCTCGTGGATCGGGGGACAAACGCAGGATGGCTGCACCCCTGCCCCGCGACGATGACGACCGCGATCGACAGAACCGCAATCGCGCGGCAGGCACGGCGGCGTGGATAGGTTCGTTGTGCCATCGTCGTTCAATCGAGCGTGGTGCGGTACGCGAGCAGGCCGACCGTCATTGCAACCAGAGCGCACACGACCATCGTCGCGGCATCGGGCCATATTTCGTTCCATCCGCTCCCCTTCAGGAGAACACCGCGAATGGCCCGGTTGAAATAGGTCAGCGGCAATCCGTTGCCGAGCAGCCGCGCCCAGCCTGGCATGCCGGCAAACGGAAACATGAATCCGGAGAGCAGGACGCTCGGCAGGAAATAGAAGAACGTCATCTGCATCGCCTGCAACTGGCTCCGCGCGACCGACGATATGGCGATGCCGACCATCAGGTTCGCGACGATCAGCAACGATGCGAGGCAGTAGACCGTTACAGGATTGCCCTCAAACGGCACGCTGAACACGAACCGGGCCGCCAGCAGGATGATCGTGCACTGCAGGAGCCCGATCAGGATGTACGGCACGATTTTTCCGCAGATCACCTCGATCGAGGTTGCCGGCGACGCGAGGATGTTCTCGATCGTTCCGCGTTCACGTTCGCGCGTAATCGCGAGGCTCGTCATCATGACCATCGTCATCGACAGGATGACGCCCATCAATCCGGGGATGATGTTGTACTGCGTAATGCCGGCGGGATTGTAGATCCGGTGCACCCGGGCCGAGAATGCTTGCGGAGGCGCGGTTCTCACCAAGGCTCCGATCAAATCCTTGTTCAACACCGTCTGCGTCATCGTATTGAGAGCGGCGATCGCATTTCCCGTTGCGGCGGGATCGGTCGCATCCGCCTCGACCAGAATTTCCGGATGCTCGTTGCGCACCAGCCGTCGCGAGAAGTCGTGCGGCACGCTGACCACGAACTGCACGATGCCCTTTTGCAGCGCGTCACGGGCCGCGCGTTCGGAAAACAGGCTGCCCTGGACGTCGAAATACCCCGTGTTGCGCATGCCGGCGACGAGCGATCGCGAAAATTCGCTTGTGTCGTCGGCGAGCACGATCGTCGGCAGATGCCTGGGATCACTGTTGATCGCAAAACCGAACAGCGCCAGCTGCACGATCGGCAACACGGCGATCATCCCGAGCGTCACGCGATCGCGGCGGATCTGCAAGAACTCCTTCGTCACCATGCTCCACCAGCGGGAAATCGAGATGCGGATCATGATCAGCCGGACTCCCCGGATGTGCCCTTCATCAAATGCAGGAAGACGTGCTCGATATTCGTCTCGATTCTGCGAATCTCGACACCCGCGCCGCAAACTGCTGCGAGACTCGCTCCAAGCACGGCCTCGTCACGTCCCGATACGTGCAGTGCACGACCGAATGCAATCACCTGCTCGACGCCCGGCCGGCCCTTGAGCCGGTCGTTCAGCCGGACGAGGTCGCCACCGGACACCGACCAGGTGTGGAGCGCATGCCGTCGCACGAGATCACCGGCCTCGCCGTGGGCCAGCAGCGTGCCGTACGAGATGTAGGCCAGCTTGTGGCAACGTTCGGCCTCGTCCATATAGTGCGTGCTGACAAGCACGGAAATACCGCGGGCTGCCAGACGGTGCAATTCCTCCCAGAACACCCGGCGCACGCCCGGGTCGACGCCAGCCGTCGGTTCGTCGAGCAGCAGCAGTTCGGGCGACTGCAACAGCGCAGCGGCAAGCGCCACCCGTTGCTTCCAGCCGCCCGACAATGAGCCGGTCAGCTGGTTCGAGCGCGACTCCAGGCCCATCTCGGCGAGGATCCGCGCGACGCGTTCCTTTCGCGCGTCGATCTCATACAGTCGCGCGACGAAATCGAGGTTCTCCCGCACCGTCAAGTCTTCCCAGTACGAAAAACGCTGTGTCATGTAGCCGACTCGGCGCTTGATCTCCCGGCATTCCTTCAGGATGTCGAATCCAAGGCAGGTCCCGCTGCCTGAATCCGGTGTCAGCAGTCCGCACATCATGCGCAACGAGGTCGTCTTGCCGCTGCCGTTCGGTCCGAGAAAACCGAATATCTCGCCCCGGCCGACCTGCAGGCTCAGGTTCTTGACGACGTGCCGTGTGCCGAAATGCTTGTTCAGATCGCGCACATCGATCAGCGGCATCGCATGACTCATCGCGTCACCTCGATCGGCAGGCCGGGGGGCAGGCCACGCGCGGCAACGGTATCGGGCTGCGCTTCGACGAGAAACACCAGCTTCGAGCGTGCGTCGTTGCTGTAGATGACGGGCGGCGTATATTCTGCGTCCGACGCGATATGACTGATCGTCGCCGTGTAGCCGCGTTCGCAACCGTCGCATGCGATCCGCACGACACGGCCGACGCGGAAATTGGCCAGGGCGGCCTCGGGCACGAAGAAGCGAACCTTCGTATTGAGATCGACCAGGATCTTCACCACCGGGGTGCCGGCGACGACCCACTCGCCCGGCGTGAAGAACGTATCGACGACGACGCCCTTGCCGGGAGCCTGCACCGACAGTTGCCGCAATTGCGTCTGCAGCCGTTCGTATTCGGCCTGCTGCGCGTCGGCGCTCTGTCGTTGCGATTGCAGTTGACCGTCGCGTGCCGGCAGGCGCGCCGTCTTCAGTTGACTGGCGAGTTCGCTGACTCGTGCTTTGTCCACCCGGGCCGCCGCACGTTCGCGTTCGAGCTGATCGAGCGAGATTGCCTGTATCGCGTAGTCGGCTTCCGCGCGGGCGAGCCGTTGCGCGGAAAGCTCGGCGTTCGCCCGGGTCTGTTCGAGCTGTGCGTTCACCGTATCGATTTCCGATGAACGCTTGCCCTGCTCCAGGTCGCCGAGCACGTCCAGCGACGATTGCCACTGGTGATACTGACGCTTGATTGCCTGTTCCAGGTCCGGCGCACCGATTTCGAAAACGACCGTGCCCGCTTCGACACGATCGCCGCGTGTCGCGCGCAAAGTCTTCAGATTTCCCGAATACGGTGCCGACAGATAGGAAAACTGCCCTTCGACATAACCGTGATACGTTTCCGGCGACTTTGTACAGCCCGCGGCGACGAAGCTCGCGCAAACGAAGCCGTACCCGGCCCACCTGGGCATGAGCGTGATGCGTTCCATAGGGAAGAAGCCGAATGTGGCGTGGTTGTATGCGACGACCGTCAGACGGTCGGCAAGCGACGGTCCGACTGGCATCGGCCGCCGATCCGCTTCGTATACGCGTCGAGAAACTCGGCGGCCGCCGCACGCCGGATTTCGGTCACGTATTGCGTACAGCAATGGTCTCCGTCGGCGAACAACGTCAGCTTGACACCGTCGGTTCGGCCGAGCTCGTTCAGGGTATCGCGCAGCCATGTCTTGTCCGCGACCGACACAAGCGGATCGCGGCCGCCGTGTACGATGTGGACGCGGGCGCGAATCTTTTCGAGCATCGCGACGTCGCGGATGGAAAAGGAGTCGACAGAATGTCGTGCGTCGTCAAGCGACGTTATGCCGAGAATCTGGCAAAACTTGCTTTTCAGGAAAAAAGGTAGCTTGTTGAATTCGCGCGCATCGACTGGGCCACCCAGATCGAGAATCGCGCCGACGCGCGGGTCGGCTGCTGCGATCTTGTAAGCCCACATGCCACCCCAACTTATGCCGGCCACGGCATAGCCTTCCGTATCGATCTGCGGATAGGCGCTCATCGCGTCGACGGCCGCTACGATCGCGTCGTCGAAATTTTCCGGCCACGTCGTGCCATCTATCAAAAAGGCTTCGCCTTGCCCCGGTCCATCGATGCACAGCACGGCAAACCCCGCTTCGGAAAACAGCAGCTCGCTCGCGAGATGCTCCTCCTTGACGTCATCCATGCCGTGCACGATCACGACCAACGGAATCTTCCCCGACGATAACGGGGCGGCCGGCAAATGCAGGTTAGCCCACATCGGATTGTGTCTCCAGTCGACGCGCAGACGGGTGAATCGCGCACCAAATGCACGGCGCTCAGCCTCGACGTAGAAATCACGACACCACCGATAGGCAATCGTCTTCGTATCCGAAAGCGGCAGGCATCCCCATTGGACCAGGTGAGCAAGGAATGATAGCCGCCGGTAGTGCGCAATGGCCTCGTCGTCGGACATCCCTGGCAGCATCGCCTCGACCTGTCGAATCTCGCCATGCAGGAATTCCATACCCTTCGTCGGCCAGTCCGCAAGGCCGTGCATTGCGGCAAGAAATCGATCCAGCGTATTCTGATCGAACAGGGCCGCCCTCCAGCGATTCCAGAACGGTCGCGTGATGTTCTTCACTCCCACGACGCGCGACAACGCGAAGACGGCGCGGCTCAGGATGTGATCGGTAAAGGAATAGGTCTCGGTTTCGCTCAGGTTACGCATCGTGGTTGCCTTTTTGAATCTTCACGCCAAGTTCGTCGGTCTCCTGCTCGGTCAAACCGAGCATCGTTGCACCAAGACGCACGATGGCCGGATCGGGTGAGCCGGACGCAGCCCCATCCGGGGCGTGCCCGAGCCGGCGTTCGTTCGCGTCGATCACCTGGTACAGGTCGAAACCGAATCTCGAACGCATGACCGCCCGACCCAACTCGTTGATCATGCAGTTCGAACTGCAGGCGCCCGTATTTTTCGGAAGGATCCAGCCATATCGCTCGATATGGGTGATCTGTATCTCCCGCTCAGGCTTACGCACGATCTCGTAGAACGGCACCAGCACGGTCGGAAACCGGACATTGTCGGGATCTGCGTCCAGCAAAGCCGCGTGATCCGGAATCGCTTTCCGGAACGGGTGCACGAACTTGGCGACGAGATCGTTGACTTTCGGTAAGGCCCGCGCGGACAACACGCCCGCCCCCTCCAGATTCAACCGGTTCTGGCCTTTCTGCGTGCCGATGAAACAGAGCGGAATGCGATGACGATTCGCGAAAGCGCTCGCACTGACAGCAATCAACGAAAAACAGGGCCAGCACGCTGAGCCGTACGTCATCGCCCCTTTCTGCAAATCCACATCCGAGTTGTCGTCGATCGAGAATCCCGTTCGGAACAATGCATCCGTAAGCGCTCTATCCGGGCGCTCGACGACGAGCGGAATACCGAGCGTCTCGGTCACACGTCGTGCACTCTCGAGCGTTTGCGGCGACTGATAACCGGGATCCAGCATCCACGCGCAAACGTTCAAGCCTTTCTCGGCCAGTTGAACCAGCATGTAGGTGCTGTCCTTGCCCCCGCTGTAAAGCACCATCGCGGAATAGACTGAACGCTCGTTGCGCGGCGGAATCGAATCGAGCATGGCGGCGGCGGTCCCGAGACTGCCGTCGCCTACGATCGGCAGGCGTTTCGCGAGCGAAAGGGCCTTGTGACGCCAGGTACGCTCGCCGTCGGCTGCCGAAATGATCGCGTCAAGCAACCATTCGTGATCGGCATCCGCTCCGGGTTCCTCGCGCCGGCCGGATGGCATGCCCGAGCAGTGTGCGCATAGCCCTGATGCCATCATCTCATCGGCGTCGATGCCATTCATCAGCGCGTCGTAGTGCAACGGCATCCCGCAACGATTACATCCGCGGTGGATCGGTATCGCTTTCACGAACGATCTCCCCACACGCCGGACGGTCCAGCCGCATCCCGCAGAAATCGGCGGAACGCAGCAACATCCAGCACATGCTTTCCGCATTGGAGCGGCGGGATTCCAAATTTCATGTCATCGAACGCCTGCTCGTACGCGAGCAGTTGCGTCACATCGGCCTCACCGATATTGCTCACGAGGTGCGGCAAACTGGCACGCAACAACCCCTCGGCAAGGCACGACCATGAAACCGAACTCCCATGACCGACGTCGTCGGCGAAATCGAACGGGAAGAACGATCGGTATGCAATTTCGCGTACATCGACAAGCCCTGCGTCGCAGGGAAGGATGTCGCCACGTGCCCGCACGCGTGCCCACGCTGCATCGCGATCCCAACAATAAGGCTGGCTGTCGTCGATCAGAATCGTGCCCGCGCGCACGAGATCGATATCGAGAATGGATGGTGTGCTGACCGCGCTGACGATTACGTTGGCATCGCGATAGCAACGGCTGTCGTCCGGCAACGCGTGACGCGTCGGAAGCACCTCGACCGATACCCGCATCGACGAACATGCCGACACTTCGCCTGCAATGGCGCGAAGCCTGTCCTGCTGTTGCTGTGTGTCGACGAGGATCAGTTCCGCAGGTCGCGTAGCCGATGACGAGCGCCCCAGCAGCCGGGCCACTCCCGCACCAACACTGCCAACGCCAAGAACGGCGAGAGCGACGTCGCCCCCATTCAATCCCGACTCGGACAGTGCCTTGTCGACCTGCCGGACGATCGATACCGATGTCACCGCATGGCCGGTCGTCAATTCGATATCGAGTTCCTTCGAGCGCGCTTCGATGCGGCGGCCATAATGGCTCAGTGCTCCTGTCAATCCGCCCAGGCAGACATGGCGCGCCCCCATCGTCGCCGCCTTGTCGAGCCCCTCCTTCTCCATGCGGCTACGGCTGGATGCACGCTTTCTCGGATCAATCATGTCTTGCGCGAGAATCGGCAAAAAGAGGATGCCGATATTGATGTCCTTCGCTTCGATGATCTCGCCGTAGACGGGTTGCAGACAATCGAGCAGGTCGGCAAGTGCATCCCCATCGAGCATGCCGGCCCATGGAAACATCCGGACGACATCTGCTCGATCGCGCGGATGCGTCAGCAAAACGACGTCGATATTGAGCGGCACGCCGCGTCTCATCCATTTTTGTTGTGCAGATGGACCCAGGTAGACTTTCGATTGCGTTTCCGTAGGAAGCAGTTGTTTTTCAGCCATGGGAGCAATTCCATCGTTTCAATTTGAATAACATGGCCGACCCATATCAAATGGGTCGGCCAATTCCATTTCACCTGAAGATTTCAGATCCGGAAAATTCTCGACTACAAAATATCCACAACGACCTCTTGCGACATTGATTTTTAATACGGCGACCGCTCCACACAAATCTCGTCAAAGTATTTTCACGAAAGAACCGATACGGCGATGAATTCTATTTTTTTGCCATCCGATTCGTCAACGCCAAATTCATCGCTTTAATTTTTAATTTTGATATTGGATCGTTATTTTTCAATTCGAAACAAACAAAATGCTAGTACCAGTACTAAGCAGGAATGCAAATACCGGAAATGCCCCGATACGCTGCATGAGCAGCGCCAACCAATATTGTGGCTAAGGGAAATCCGCATTGCCGACCGCGACACCACTGTGCCAAGAGGGGAAAATCCGCCCATTCGACGGATGTCCTTGGCACGGGTAGTGGCCAGGCGGAGGACAAGGCCGCAACACGTCGCGCAGACAATGGCAACGTGACACGACCCAACGGTTACCGCCAGTACGCTGTCAGCCGGTCGGCGCAGGCTCGCCGAACCAACATGTGGCGGGGAAAAGTGTCGTGCCCGATTCGGGCCGTTCGAACTGGCCGCACTCATCGAGCGCCGCAGCGTGACCCTTCTGCCTCTCCGTACGTCCCGCTTCCCCCGCTCAACGATGCTTCCCGCCATGCTTGCGCGCCCGATGCTCGGCACGCTTGTGCAGCAGCACCGGCATCAGTTCCTCGATGTACCGCCGCGCCTGCCCGCGCGTGACGATCTCGCTGAAGCGTTGATGCGCCTGCTCCTGTCCGACGAGCGCCGCATGCGCTTTCCTCAGGATGTGCAGATACGCGATCAGGCTCGTGCCGTCGCGCACGGGCAGCGCATCGCGCGGGTCCGGAGTCGGGGTGGTGGTACTCATGTTCCGATCCTTTGCGGACAATCCGTCCGGCACGTAGGCGTCACGAGCGCCAGCAGGTCGTTGGCGATGCGGTCGCGATCGGTCAGCGGCGCGAGGCCGAACAGCCGCTCGAGCGTCGCGGCGACCGATGCATGGTCATACGGCGTGTGATCGACGTGCCCGGCCGCGACCCACGGCGAAATCACGATCGCCGGCACGCGCACGCCGTACACGTCGAAGCCGAAGCCGCTCGCGTTCAGCGTCGCGGGCGCGCCGTCGTTCGGCGGCGGCGCGGCGCCCGGCCCGACCGAATCGTAGAAGCCGCCGTGCTCGTCGTAGACGATCACGAACAGGCTGCTGTTCCACACCGGCGAATTGCGGATCGCGTTGTACACGCGCGCGGCGAGCTGGTCGCCGCCGGCGAGACCGTCCATCGGATGCTGCGAGCTGCCGTTCTGATAGGTACCGTGCACGATGTCGCCGTAACCGGGCTCGATGAACGTATAGCGCGCCGTGTAGCCGGCCGCGAGATCGGCGTCGAAATGCGCGAGATCGTCGATGTCGAAGAAGCTGATGCCCTTCAACGACGCGACCTGCGGCACGTGGCCGAGCGGGTCGCCCGTCTGGTCCTGGTAGATGCGCCAGTTGTCGTCGCCGAGCGCGCTGAAGATCGAACCCTTCGGATACGGAAAACCGTCGAACCCGTCCCATCCCAGCATTTCCTGCTTGGTCGGCGAATGGTCGAGCCCGGCCGACGACGCGCCATGCAGGAAGAAGCGGTTCGGCCAGGTCGGCCCCGGCATCGATGCATGCCACGCATCACACAGCACGAACGCGTTCGCGAGCGCGTAAAGCGACGGCGCCTGCGTCGCGACGTCGACACCCTGCATGATCTTGCCCGCATCGACCGGCCGCGGCGGCGTGCCTTCGGAACGCGACGTCGCGTAGTTCGACACGAAACCCGAATTGGTGATGGACGGATAGGCCTGCCCTTTCACGAACGGTACGCCCGCGCCGCACAGCTGTTCGAGCACGTCGGTGAATTCGTGGCACGGATCGGTCGGCATCCGGTCGGGCGCGCCGCCGCCGAACGGATAGACCGCGCCGCCGTACGCGTTGCTGTTGCCCGGCGACGCGGCGACGATGCCGGCAATGCCCGACAGTGCAAACAGGTGATCGAAGGAACGGTTCTCAAGCATCAGCACGAACACGTGCCGGATGCGGTCCTGAACGGACGGGGATGCGGGGGCTGCGTCTGCACTCATGGCGCCTCCTGGCGTCGCGCGACGAATGTCCGGCTGGCACGATCGTCGGCCCGCTGAAAGCCACCGAAGGAATGGCAAGCCACGCGCGCGGGCCGCGAATTGCCGACGAGTGTACGGCCGCGCCGCCCCGCGCGTAAAGCGTCGTGCGCACCGCCTCGCGGCATGGACGGCCCCCGGCCGCATAGGCGAGCCCGACGATATCGGTCAGTGATCGCGTCGCTGCCGTCGGACGACAACCGCCGGGCCGATGCGCAGCGCATCGAGGTGTCGGGCGGAAAGGCACGTCGGGCCTTGACTTTCGCCGATCGGCCCGATACGATCGATGCACTTTCAAGACGCCCTCCCGGTCCGCCGGGAGGGCGTTTCGTTTTGGTTCCCCAACCAGACGGAAACGACTTGAAATGAACCCCATCGACACCTCCTCCGCCCGCCCGACCGGCAACCACGACGGGCTCGGCTACCTGCGGCATGGCGCCGGCCCCGAATGCGTGATGGTCCTGCACGACTGGCTCGGCGACCACACGAACTACACGGCAACGCTGCCGTATCTCGACGAAACAGCCTTCACGTACGTGTTCGTCGACCTGCGCGGCTACGGCGCGTCCCGCCACCTGACCGGCGCATGCACCGTCGACGAAATTTCCGCCGATTGCCTCGCGCTCGCGGATCGTCTCGGCTGGCAGCGCTTTCACGTGATCGGCCATTCGATGACCGGCATGGCGACGCAGCGGCTCGCAGCCGATGCGCCGTCACGCATCAAGAGCGCGATCGCCGTGTGTCCGGTATCGGCGGCCGGCAACCGCCTGAGCGCCGACGCGCGCGCATTCTTCGCGAGCACGACGGTCGACGACGATGCGTTTCGGCGGCTCGTGCGATTCGTGACGGGTGGATTGTCGGCGCGCTGGGCCGACCTGAAGTTGCGGCAGAACCGCGAACGCGTGGCGCCGGGTTGCCGACTCGCGTATCTCGACATGCTGACGGGCGCGGATTTCGTCGACGACATCCGCGGGCTCGACACGCGCTTTCTGGTAATCGTCGGCGACAAGGATCCGGGAATCGACGCAGCGGCGATGCAGGCGACCTTTCTCGCGTGGCACCCGGGCGCGCGGCTCGTGACGATACCGAATTGCGGGCATTACCCGATGCAGGAATGTCCGCCGTACTTCGCGATGATCGTCGAGGATTTCCTGCGGGACGCGGCCGCCTGAGCGTTGCGCACGCGCGGCGGCCGGTGAAGGCGGTGGGGACCGCCGCGGCATGACGGCGCCGCCGGCGACCGACGAACGGCATGCAACGCGTCGTTCATCCGGTGCGTCCGGCCGCGTGGCCGGACGGGTTTCGACCCGGTGCGCGAGTGGCCGCGCCGCACCGGTCGAGGCCGCTTAACGACGCGGCTGGCCGCTTCGCGGCGGACGCGGGGAATTCGCGTCCTTGTGACGGAAGTTGATGCGGCCCTTCGTGAGGTCGTAGACCGACAGTTCCAGCGTCACGCGGTCGCCCGCGAGAATCCGGATGTGGTTCTTGCGCATGCGGCCCGACGCGTACGCGCCAACCACGACGCCGTTTTCCAGCGTCACACGGTATTTGCTGTCCGGCAGCACTTCGTCGACGATTCCGTCGAGTTCCAGCAGTTCTTCTTTTGCCAAACCAATTCCTCCAGACAAGGTGATAGACCGCGGCCGCGGCGATCTGCCCGGCGCGGCATCCCGTAACGGGACGGCCGCCGGCAGGCTGCCGGGGATCGGTTCGTTCAGACGGGCCACAGGCCTGTCTTGCGATCGGAGCCCGGCGCGTTGCGGCGTTCGGGCGGTCGGTGGCGGCGGCGGGATGAGCGCCGCGCAAGTCGGGACCGCGCCGGCTACGACATGGCGGCGGTCTGCTCAGGTTGATGCGTTGAAGCGGTGATGCGCTCGCGAAGCGGCGAGCGCTTTGCGAGGGCGTTACGTCGCACGCCGTTCAGGCATGCGAGGAGGGAGGCGTCACGACCGATGCATCGTGAATGTCGCGATGCATCGGTCGTGCGCATCGGAACGCGCCGGCGCCGCCAGGGCGGCGCCTCGCGCGAAACTCCATCCGGCAACGGCCACCGACTGGCGGCCGCTGCCGTTGCGGCTTACTGCGGCGTGATGTTCGACGCTTGCAGACCCTTCGGGCCGCGCTTCACTTCGAAGCTGACCTTCTGGCCTTCGGCCAGGGTCTTGAAACCCGTGCCGCGAATTTCCGAGAAATGGGCGAACAGATCGTCGCCGCCGTTGTCCGGGGAGATGAAACCAAAGCCCTTGGTTTCGTTGAACCACTTGACGGTACCGGTATCCACAAATACTTCCTTAATACAAATAATTGAACATGCGCCCGCGACGGGCACAGAAAGAATCAAAGAGGGAGAGACCAACGACTGCCGCACGGAGCGCGGCCAATGATGAGCAATCGAACTTCTTGAACACTTCGACCATGGACACTACGCCGTAGTGGCCATTTCGTCAAGCCATTTCGATGCAGTGCAGCATGCGATCGCCGCGTGCGCCTTGCGTGGCGGGCGTGACCGGCCGACGGCGCACATTCCGATGCGCCCCCGTTTTCGGGCGGCCTGCCCGTCTTTTTACCGCGGCTCGAACACGTGATGCGGCGCCGGCAGCTCGCCCCCGTCGCGAATCCGCGTCTCGAACGCCTTGCGCGCGACGCTCGCCGGCCGCACGTCGGCCATGTCCATGGTAGAACCGCGAGTCGGCTGCCCGTTGCCCTGCCCCGTCAGCTGCGTCACCTGGTGGTCCTCGAACAGGTTCCCGAAACAGTCGATCGGCGCACGGTGCACGGTCGCAAAGTGCGCGCACGAAGCCGGGAACGCACGCGCTCAGTCTTGATGCGGAATACCTTCGATCGGGCACTCCGGCGTGCCGGGCGTTGCGCGCGTAAGCGCTTCGACGCGGCGACGCGTGGCGTCGGGATCCGCGATCCAGTCGCGATAGAACCCGAATGGACAGTCCGCGACGCCATTCGCGCCATCGCCAGAATTGATCGTGCCGGTATAGCCGCGATGCAGCAGCTTGTACAGATGATTCTGCGACTGCATGTTACGCCGCGCGTCGCGAATCATCCCGAGCGACAGCTCCGCATACTGCACGCCCATTTCCTCCTCGCCGCATTCGCCGAGCGTGCGCCCGTCGAACCCCACGATCGCGGAATGGCCGAAGTACGAATACACACCGTCCCAGCCCGTGGCGTTGGCCACTGCCACGTAGGTATTGTTCATCCACGCCATGGCCTTCGCGACCATCACCTGCTGTTCTTTCGCCGGATACATATAGCCCTGGCAGCGCACGATCAGCTCCGCGCCGTTCATCGCGCAGTCGCGCCAGATCTCCGGATAATTTCCGTCATCGCAGATGATCAGGCTGATCTTGAGACCCTTCGGCCCGTCCGTCACATAGGTCCGGTCGCCCGGGTACCAGCCTTCGATCGGCGTCCACGGCATGATCTTGCGATACTTCTGCACGATCTCGCCGCGATTGTCGATCAACACGAGCGTGTTGTACGGTACCTTGCGCGGATGCGCCTCGTGGCGCTCGCCCGTGATCGAGAACACGCCCCACACGTTGGCCTTGCGGCACGCCGCCGCGAAGATGTCGGTCTCCTCGCCGGGGATCGTCGACGCCGTATCGAACATCTCCTGGCGGTCGTACATGATGCCGTGGGTCGAATACTCGGGGAACACCACGAGATCCATGCCTGGCAAACCCTGTTTCATGCCGACCACCATGTCGGCGATGCGGCGCGCGTTGTCGAGCACCTCCGCCTTCGTGTGCAGACGCGGCATCTTGTAGTTGACTACCGCGACACCCACACAATCGCGGCTGCTCGAAATATCACCATGTCGCATGACGCTTCCTCCTCGAACACGTTGACGCCGCGCGCGACGGCCGCTGCTTCCGGGCATCGGCTCGCGCGCGGCACACCTTAGTGGCTGATCATCCAGGGCCGTCCCGCCGGCCGCTTGAGGCCGTCCGACGCCGTGCCGGCAAGCTTCGCCGCGCCGCCCGAGCAGCAACTGCAGCCGGCGCGATGGTGCAGCGGCGGCCCGTCGTCGGACTGACGCGGCGCGTGCGCGGCACGCTCGTTGGTCGCGTGCGCGGCGCGGCGCGCCCCCGTCATCAGCGCCAGCGATGGCGCGCCGATCACGCGCCCGCCTTGCGCGCCGCACTCGGGACAACGGCACGGTTTTTCGCGATCCGCGATGCGGCGCATGACCGAGAACGGCCCGCAGCTTGCGCACTCGAAGTCGTAGATGGGCATGACAGCCTCCTTTTCCTGCGTCATTTCAGTGTGCCGCTCACGCCTTCGCGAGATCCGGCGAACACGGCAGATCCACGCCGCCCTGGATGTGCCGGATCGGGCCGTCGGCATTCGGGCGAATGTCGAAATCGAAGATCTGCGTGGGCAGCCACAAGGTCGCGCACGCGTTCGGAATATCCACCACGCCGCTGATATGCCCCTGCACCGGCGCGCAGCCGAGCAGCGAATACGCTTGCGCGCCCGAATAACCGAATTTCTTCAGATACTCGATCGCGTTCAGGCACGCCTGGCGATACGCGGTGGTGACGTCGAGATAATGCTGGCCACCCTGCTCGTCGACGGAAATACCTTCGAAAATGAGGTAATCGTTATAGGTCGGCGTGATCGGGCTGGGCTGAAAGACGGGATTGCGAATCCCGTATTTCGCCATGCCGCCCTTGATGAGATTCACGCGCATGTGCACCCAGCCGGCCATTTCGATCGCGCCGCAGAACGTGATCTCGCCGTCCCCCTGGCTGAAGTGCAGGTCGCCGACCGAAAGGCCCGCGCCATCCACGTAGACCGGGAAAAACACCTTCGAGCCGCGCGACAAATCCTTGATGTCGCAATTGCCGCCATGCTCGCGCGGCGGCACCGTGCGTGCGCCCTGCGCGGCGGCCTTGTCGCGCGCCTCGCCCGCGAGCTTGCCCATGTGGGCGGTGGCCGCGAACGGCGGATTCGCGAGCGGCGGCACGCGATCGGGCGCGGTGGCGATCAGGCCGGTTTCACGCGCATTCCAGGTCTCCAGCAATTTCGGATCGGGCAGGCAGCCGATCAGGCCCGGGTGAATCAGGCCCGCGAAATTCACGCCCGGAATATGGCGCGAACGCGTATAGACACCGTGAAAATCCCAGATCGATTTTTGCGCGCTGGGGAAATGATCGGTCAGAAAGCCGCCGCCGTTGGTCTTCGAAAAGAAGCCGTTGAAGCCCCACTGACTGTCGGCCTTCGCGCCGATGTCGAGCAGGTCGACCACCAGCAGGTCGCCGGGCTCGGCGCCTTGCACGCCCACCGGGCCGGAGAGAAAGTGCACGATCGACAGGTCGATGTCGCGCACGTCGTCGGCGCTGTCGTCGTTCTTGATGAAACCGCCGGTCCAGTCGTAGGTTTCGAGAATGAAGTCGTCGCCGGGCTTCACCCAGCAGGCCATCGGAATGTCGGGGTGCCAGCGGTTGTGTACCTGTTCGTTTTCGTAGGCCGACTGGTTCAGATCGACCTTGATGAGAGTCTCGGGCATGGCATTGGCTCCTGGGTTCGCGGATTGACATACGGCGCGGCGCGCGAACGCCGCGCCGCGCTCAGACGGAGAGGTATTCGCGGATGCGGTCGGTGTCGCCCGCGTCACGCGTGCTTTGGTGCACGAAGCGGCCGCCCTCGATCACGAACAGGCGGTCGGCCACGTCGAGCGCGAAGCTCAACACCTGCTCCGAGACGACGATGGCGATATTGCGGCTCGTGCGAATCTGGTTGAGCGCCCTGGCGATGTCCTTGATGACGGACGGCTGGATGCCTTCGGTCGGCTCGTCGAGCAGCAGCACTTTCGGGTCGGTTGCAAGCGCGCGCGCAATCGCGAGTTGCTGTTGCTGACCGCCCGAGAGATTGCCGCCCTTGCGCTTTCTCATGTCGAACAGCACGGGAAACAACGCGTAAAGTTCGTCGGGCACCTGCTGGCTCTGCGCGTTTTCGAGGCCCGTCCGAATGTTTTCCTCGACGCTCAGCGACGCGAAGATCTGCCGGCCTTGCGGCACGTAGCCAATGCCCCTCGACACGCGGCGGTAGCTCTCGTCCTTCGAAACGTCGGCGCCGGCCACGCGCACCGTGCCGCGATTGGCGGGCAGCATGCCGATCAGCGCCTTGAACAACGTGGTCTTGCCCATGCCGTTGCGGCCCATCACGGCCACGCTTTCGCCTTGCGCAACGGAAAAGCCGATGCCGTGCAGCACTTCGCTCTGACCGTAGCTGACGACGAGATCGTCGACTTCCAGCATGATGTGTTCTCCGTGTTGTCGTTCGATTGCCGACTCAGTGGCCGAGGTAGACGTCGATCACGCGCGGATCGGCCTGCACCTGCGCCATCGGCCCTTCCGCGAGGATCTTCCCCTGATGCATGACCGTGACCTTGTGCGCGATGCGTTCCACAAACGCCATGTCATGTTCGATCACGATCATCGAGCGGTTGCGGCAGATGCGGTCGAGCAGGTCGGCGGTCAGTTCGCGCTCGCGCACGCTCATGCCGGCAATCGGCTCGTCGAGCATCAACAGTTCCGGATCCTGCATCAGCAGCATGCCGATTTCGAGCCACTGTTTCTGGCCGTGCGAAAGCAGCCCCGCTTCCAGATCGAGCGCGCCGGCGAGGCCGATTTCACTGGCCACGTCGCGCACGCGATCGGCCACTTCGGTGTCCTCCCGATAGGCGAGCGCGCCAAACACGCTGCGACCGCGCGGAAACGACACTTCGAGGTTCTGCGCCACGCTCAGGTTTTCGTAAATCGACGGCGTCTGGAACTTGCGGCCGATCCCTTGACGCACGCGGCGGAATTCCGCGAGCTTCGTGATTTCCTCGTTGCGGAACTTGATGCTGCCCGCCGTTTCCCTGGTCTTGCCGCAGATGAGATCGAGCAGCGTGGTCTTGCCCGCGCCGTTCGGGCCGATCACCACGCGCAACTCGCCGCGTTCGAGATAGAGATTGAGCGAATCGATCGCCTTGAAGCCGTCGAACGACACGGTCAGGTCTTCGATCGCGAGCAGAAAGTCGGTATTGCTCATGCTTCACGCCTCCTTGTTCGCCGCGCCGAGCAGACGTCTCACGCGCGGGCGCACATGCTCTTCGTACAGACCCGCCAGCCCGTTCGGAAACACCATCACCACGCCGATGAACATCGCCGCCATCAGATAGAGCCAGAGGTTCGGAAAGCTCTCCGAGAACCAGCTCTTGCCGAGATTGACGAGAATCGCGCCGTACACCGCGCCGACCAGCGACATGCGCCCGCCGATGGCCGCGTAGATCACCATTTCGATCGACGGCACGATGCCGACGAACGACGGCGACATGAAGCCCACCTGCAGCGTGAACATCGCGCCGCCGACGGCCGCGAGCATCGCCGCGAGACAGAACGCGAACACCTTGAACATGGCGACGTCGTAGCCCGAGAAGCGCACGCGGTCTTCCTTGTCGCGCATCGCGAGCAGCAGCGTGCCGAGCTTGCTGCGCTGAACGTAGCGGCAGGCGAGCAGCGCGCCGATCAGCAGCGCGGCGTTCACGAAGTACAGGATCAGCTTCGCGTGATCGGTGCGGATGTCCCAGCCGAGCAGCGTGCGCAGGTCGGTGATGCCGTTCACGCCGCCCGTATAGCCTTGCTGGCCGATGATGAGCACCGAGAGGATCAGCGCAACCGCCTGCGTGATGATCGCGAAGTAGACGCCGCCCACGCGCCGCTTGAACATCGCGTAGCCGATCACGAACGCGAGCGCCGTCGGCACGACGAGCACCGCGAGTATCGAGAACGGCAATCCATGAAACGGTTTCCACCATGCGGGCAGCGCGGTGAGCTGGTTCCAGTCCATGAAGTCGGGAATGCCCGGCGTGGTCTGCGTGCGTGTGGCGGCCGGATCGGACGCTTCGAGCTTGAGAAACATCGCCATCGCGTAACCGCCGAGGCCGAAGAACACGCCCTGGCCGAGACTGAGCACGCCGCCGTAGCCCCACGCGATCACGAGGCCGATCGCCACGAATGCGTAAGTCAGGTACTTGCCCATCAGGTTCAGACGGAACGTGTCGAGCACGAGCGGAAACACGACCACGATGAGCAGCGCAAGCAGCACGATGCCCGCGTAGCCCGACGCGTCGAGCCGCGCCGCGCGAGCCCGCCAGCCGGCCGGCGGCGCGCCCGGGCCGGATCGCGGCGATACGCCGCCCGCCGTGGGTTGGATGGGTTCCATGTCCATCTCTCCATACGAATGAAGCTGTGAATGAGGCTTGCGCATGAACGCGCGCTGACGTGAGCCGCTGTGCTTAGACTCGCCTCACCTTCGAGGCGAACAGGCCCTGCGGACGCAGCATGAGAATCACCACGACGGTGAGCAGCGTGAGCACGCGCGCAATCGAGCCCGAGAGAAAGAACTCGCTGATCGACTGCATCTGCGCGATGCCGAATGCCGACGCCACGGTACCGAGCAGGCTAGCCGCGCCGCCAAACGTCACGACGAGAAACGAATCGACGATATAGAGCGAGCCGCTCGTCGGCCCCGTCGAGCCGATGGCCGTGAAAGCCGCGCCCGCCACGCCCGCGATACCGCAGCCAATCGCGAAAGTCATGCGGTCGGTACGCTGCGTGTTGATGCCCGCCGCGTTCGCCATCGGCCGGTTCGCGACCGTGGCGCGCACGCGCAAGCCCCAGCGCGAGCGATAAAGCGCGAGCAGCAGCCCGCCCGTCATCAGCAGCGCGAGGCCCATCACGAACATGCCGCTCACCGGAATGTCGAGGCCGGGCGTGGGCTCCCACGAACCCATCAGCCAGTCGGGCAGCGCCGGACTCACCTCCTTCGGCCCGAAGGTCGACCGGAACACCTGCTGCATGCCGAGGCTCAGGCCCCAGGTGGCGAGCAGCGTGTCGAGCGGGCGCTTGTACAGATGGCGAATCAGCGCCCATTCGGCGAGCCAGCCCGCCGCGAAGGCCAGCGCGAACGCCGCGAGAATCGCGAAGAAGAAATACACGGGCGTGAGCGCGTGCCAGACGTTCTGCGACAACCACGAAAACATGTAGACCGTATAGGCGCCGATCGTCATGAATTCGCCGTGCGCCATGTTGATCACGCCCATCTGGCCGAAGATCACGGCGAGCCCGAGCCCCATCAGGAGCAGGACGCTGAAGAGGCTCAGACCGGCGAAGCCCTGCATCAGCGTGATGTTGAAAATATCGGTAGCGGACATCGAACGCTCCTCGCGCGGCGGCATCATGGCCCGCCGCGCCGCTGCGGTTGACGGATTACATATAGCCCTTCGGGAACGGATTCGGCTGGATCGGCTGCTCCGACTGCGCGACGACCTTGAACTGGCCGTTCGCCTGCCCTTCGCCGATCAGCGAGCGGCTCCACAGGTGGTGGTTCGCATCGACCTTCGCGTACCCTTGCGGCGCGTTCGCCACCTCGATGCCGGCCGAATGCGCGACCACCTTGTCCACGTCGAAGCTGCCCGCGCGCTCGCACGCCGCCTTCCAGATCCACGGGCCGAGATAGGCGGCCTGCGTCACGTCGCCGATCACCGACTTCTGCCCGTAGCGCGCCTTGAACGCCGCGACGAACTTCTTGTTGTTCTCGTTATCGAGTGACTGGAAGTACTTCATCGACGAATAGAAACCCGCGAAGTTGTCGCCGCCGATGCCGAGCACTTCGTCTTCGGTCACCGACAGCGTCAGCAGGAACTGCTTCTGCGGCGTGATGCCCGCGGCCTTGAGCTGCTTGTAGAACGCCACGTTCGAGCCGCCCACCACGGTCGCGAAGATGCAGTCCGGACGCGCGAGCTTGATCTTGTTCATCAGCGACGCGAACTCGGTGGTGCCGAGCGGGTAATACTCCTCGCCCGCCACCTTCGCATGCAGATGCTGTTCGATATGACGGCGCGCGATCTTGTTCGAGGTGCGCGGCCAGATGTAGTCGGAGCCGATCAGAAAGAACGTCTTGGCCTTCTTGGTGTTCGAGGCCCAGTCGAGCGCCCAGAGAATCTGCTGGGTCGCTTCCTGGCCCGTGTAGAACACGTTCTTCGACTGTTCGAGGCCTTCGTAGAAGGTCGGGTAATAGAGCAGGCCGTTATCCTTCTCGAACACCGGCAGCACCGCCTTGCGCGAGGCCGAGGTCCAGCAGCCGAACACCGCCGCGACGTGGTCGTTCTCCAGCAGCTTCTTCGATTTTTCGGCGAAGGTCGGCCAGTCGGAGGCGCCGTCTTCCTGAATGATCTGCACCTTGCGGCCGAGCACGCCGCCCATCGCGTTGATCTGCTCGATGGCGAGGCGTTCGGCCTGGATTGAGCCGGTTTCGGAAATCGCCATCGTGCCGGTGGCCGAATGAAGCTGGCCGACCGTCACCGTCGTGTCCGTGACCGCGAGGCCCGTGGTATTGACCTTCGCCGTGGGCGGCGTTTGCGCAAACGCGCCGCGCGGCAGGCCCAGCGCCATCAGCGGCGCGGCGGCCAGGCCGCCGAGCATTTTCCGGCGCAGTGGCGAAGGCATCCGGGCATCGTCATCGAGTCGATCGTCTGCGGACATCACGTTCTCCTTATCGGGTGCCCGATGCGGGTCGCTGCGGGCTGGGTCGAGGTTGGACGCAATGTAGAAAGCCAATTTGACGATCGAAATACGTCAATCGACGTATTCCCGGCGCGCGTGCTGGAATGTAATTTGCATTGCAGGGCGATCCTGAGCGGTGTGGTCCGCCGTGACGCCGTTCGCGCCCCGCTCGTGCCGCTTTCGCACCATTTCGGATCATCTTCATGTCCCAGAGTCACCCGTCAGTGGGCGCGCCCGGTACGCAACGCATCGTCAAGGTGCGCCGCGACTACAACGCCTGGGTTGGCGACGAAACCCTCGAGGACTACGCGCTGCGCTTCACACCGCGCTCGTTCCGGCGCTGGTCGGAGCTGCGGGTGGCCAATACGGCGATTGGCGCGGTGTCGTTTCTGGTGCTGGAGGCGATAGGCGGCAGTCTCGTCGTCAACTACGGCTTCACGAACACGCTCTGGGCCATCGCGGCCGTGTCCGTGCTGATCTGGCTCACCAGTTTGCCCATCAGCTATTACGCGGCGCGCTACGGCGTGGACATGGATCTGCTCACGCGCGGCGCAGGCTTTGGCTATATCGGCTCGACGGTCACCTCGCTGCTGTACGCGGTGTTCACGTTTATTTTTTTCGCGCTCGAAGCGGCCATCATGTCGCTTGCGCTCCAGCTGTATTTCCACATTTCCCTGGCGATCGCCTACGTCGTGAGTTCGCTCGTGGTGATTCCGATCGTCATGTTCGGCATCACGCTGATCAACCGCCTGCAAAGCTGGACGCAGCCGCTGTGGCTCGTCTTGTTCGTGCTGCCCTACGCAGCCGTGCTGTGGCACCATCCCGACCTGGTCGCGCAGTGGACCACCTTCGCGGGTTTCGCGCCGCAGGGCCGCGCTTTCAGCCTGATTGCCTTCGGTCAAGCATCGACGGTCGTGTTCGCGCTGATCGTACAGGTGGGCGAACAGGTGGACTATCTGCGCTTCCTGCCGCCGCTCACCGCGAAGAACCGCACGCGCTGGTGGTTCGCGCTGCTCTCGACGGGGCCGGGCTGGATCGTACCCGGCGCGCTCAAGATGCTGGGCGGTGCATTCCTCGCCTTCATTGCGCTCCAGTACGAGGTCGATGCGAGCCACGCGACCCAGCCTACGCAGATGTACCTCGTCGCCTATCATCTGCTGCTCGATCCGTTGGGGCTCGCGAGTTGGGCGCTGCCCGCGATGACGCTGTTCGTGATCGTCTCGCAGTTGAAGATCAACGTGACCAATGCCTATGCGGGCTCGCTCGCCTGGTCCAATTTTTTCGCGCGGCTCACGCACAGCCATCCGGGCCGCGTGGTATGGCTCGTGTTCAACGTCATGATCGCGTTGCTTCTCGTGGAAATGGGCGTGTTCGATGCGATCGCCAAGGTGCTGTCGCTCTACGCGAACATCGCGATTGCGTGGATCGGCGCGTTGTTCGCCGATCTCGTCATCAACAAGCCGCTTGGCTATAGCCCGCGACATATCGAGTTCAAGCGCGCGCATCTCTACGATGTGAATCCCGTGGGCGTCGGTGCGATGCTGATCGCAGCCGCCGTCGCGATGCTCGCGCATAGCGGCCTGTTCGGCGTGCTCGCCAAGGCGATGTCGTCGTTCATCGCGTTCGGTGCGGCGTTCGCGTGCGCGCCCGTGCTCGCGGTACTCACGCGCGGGCGCTATTACATTGCCCGTGCCGCGCAACCGACCGGCGACGCCACCTCGCTGCGCTGCGCGATCTGCGAAAACACCTTCGAACCGGACGATACGGCGTACTGCCCGGCCTATGGAGGCACGATCTGCTCGCTGTGCTGCTCGCTCGACTCGCGCTGCCACGACCGCTGCAAACCGCACGCGCGCTTCGCCGCGCAGGCCGACCGCGCGCTGCACCGCGTGCTGCCGGGCGCGCGACTCGGCCCCGCCGCGCTGCGCCTCATTCACTATGCGAGCCTCGTGCTCGCCATGCTCGCGGTGCTGGGCAGCGTGCTCTATCTGATCTGGTCGCAGAGCGCGACTTCGATGATCGCCGCCGGACCATCGATCGGCCGCGCGCTCTCGGGTAGCTTCCTGAATATTTTTCTCTCGCTCTCGCTGGTGGGCTGCATCGCGGCCTGGTGGTTCGTGCTGGAGCGCGAAAACCGCCGCGTCACGCAGGAAGAGTCGCAGCGGCAAAACGAATTGCTGATGCTTGAAATCGACGCGCATCAGAAGACCGACGCGGCGCTCAAGCGTGCGACCGCCGCCGCGGAATCGGCCAATCAGGCCAAAAGCCGTTACGTCTCCGGTTTGAGCCACGAGTTGCGCACTCCGTTGAACAGCATTCTCGGCTACGCGCAATTGCTGCTGCAGGCGAAGGAAGAACTCACGCCGATGCGCTACAACGCCGTGCGCACGATCCATCGCAGCGGCGAGCATTTGCTCGCGCTCGTCGACGGGCTGCTCGACATCGCGCGCATCGAGGCAGGCAAGCTTCAGTTGAACATTGCCAAGGTATCCCTCGCCGATTTCGTCGCCCACCTTACGTCGATGCTGCGGCCACAGGCGCTCGAAAAGGCACTCGCATTCGACGTGCAGACGGTCGGTCGGCTTCCCGCCACCGTGCGCACGGACCAGAAGTGCATGAGTCAGATCCTCACCAACCTGATCGGCAATGCGATCCGCTTCACGTCGAGCGGCACGATCACGCTGCGCGTGAGTCATGTGCTCGATACACTCAAATTCGAGGTGATCGATACCGGCCCCGGCATCCCGCCCAGCGAACTGGAGCGCCTGTTCCTGCCGTTCGAACGCGGTGAAGCAGCCCATGCGTACGATCACGGCGCCGGTCTCGGGCTCACGATCTGCCGCCTGCTCACGCAAGCGCTCGGCGGCAGCCTGGAAGTGGACAGTGAAGTCGGGCATGGCACGCGCTTTGTGGTCCGCCTGTTCGCCCCCGCCGTTGACACGGCAGCCGAAACACGCACCGAACTCGCGTCGATTCGCGGCTATACGGGGGCGCGCCGCACCATTCTCGTCGTCGACGACCTCGACGACCAGCGCGACATCGTCGTGCAGTTGCTCACGCCGCTTGGCTTCGATGTCGCTGAAGCGGCCAGCGGCACCGATGCGCTGCGCTGGCTTGCCATGCACACGGCGGACGCCATCATCATGGACATTTCGATGCCGTTGATGGACGGCTACGAAACCAGTCGCCTGATCTCCGAGAATCAGTTGTCGAACGCGCCCATCGTTCTGCTCTCCGCCAACGCGTTCGCCGATGACCGCGATCGCGCAAGCGCGACCGGATGCAAGGATTATCTGGTCAAGCCGCTGCAGGTGAATCTGCTGCTCGACAAGCTTGCGCAACTGCTTGCACTCGACTGGATTGCGTCCGATACCGAAGCGAGCTCACTTCCGGCGGCAAACGCACCGGCCGCGACGCAGCCGCTCGCGCTCGCCGTGTGGCCGCGCGAACTCATCGAACACCTGCATGCGCATCTCGAAGTCGGCTACGTACAGGGCGTGATCGAACAGCTCGACGCCGCGCGCGAGACCTGGCCCGAGTTGCGGCATCAAATCGACGCGTTGCGCTCGTTGGCGGAACGTTTTCAGCTAAGGGAACTCGAGCATGAACTTGACCGACTCGCGCGCGGCTCGAACGCGTGACGCACGCACCACCATCGCGGCCTCCCCGCTCGCCGACAACCCGGCCGCGTGGCTGCACGAACGGCCCATGATACTGATCGTCGACGACACGCCGGAGAACCTCGCTTTTCTTTCCGATACGCTGCAGGCGCACGGCTACACGGTTATCGTTGCCCTGTCCGGCGAGGATGCGCTTAAACGCCTCGCGCGCGTGACGCCCGACGTGGTATTGCTTGATGCAATGATGCCCGACATGGACGGCTTCGAAACATGCCTGCGTATCAAGCAGGACGGACGGCACGAGCATCTTCCCGTCATCTTCATGACCGCATTGACGGAGAGTGAGCACGTCGTACGCGGCTTTCGCGTGGGCGGCATCGATTACGTGACCAAACCGGTGCAGCCCGAGGAGTTGTGCGCGCGCATCGGCGCCCACGTACGGCGTTCACGTGCGCAGTTGTACGCGGAGGCGGCACTGTCGCTCGACACACGCGCGGCGCTGATCGTCGGCGCGGACGGCACGATTCGGTGGCAGAGTCCGCAGGCTGCGCATCATATCGCCGCATACGCGACTACGCATGACGGCCCCGCCGATGCCGGGCAAACCAAGAACGCACGCGGGTCCGATGCGCCACCGACTCTGCCTGCCCCGCTGCGCATGTGGTTCATCGACTGGCTCGCGCGCGGCGCCCAAGGGGACGCCGTGCACGAAGTCAGCACGGGCCAGATACGTCGCTCGGCCAGTGCGACGCTCGGTCCGGAACCGGGCGAATGGATCGTGATCCTCAAGGAAAGAGACGACACGGCGCATTGCAATGCGCTCGCCGAACGCTTCGGCCTGACCATACGGGAAGCCGAAGTGCTGCTGTGGGTGTCGCACGGCAAGACAAACCGCGATATCGGCGACATTCTCGGCATAGCCCCGCGCACGGTGAACAAGCATCTTGAACACCTGTTCCGCAAGCTACATGTCGAGACCCGCGCAGGCGCAGCCGCCGCAGCGATCAAAATGCTCGAACGTGCCTGAAGAGCGTCAATTCCGGACTCGTCCTTCGTCTACACCGATACCGTGCCTCTCGCCCTGGCGAACGGTACGTGCGGCGCTATCCCGTAGCGCGGCGCGCCAGCCGCCTGCGCCGCGGCTCCGTCGTGACGACACCAACGCAAACGCGCCGAAGAGACAGCTTCGGCGAATGAGGCGAGCCCGCAACACTGTCCCAGTTGACAGTGGAAAATTCCGGCATGACGTTGTCATTCAGACCAGGAGGTCATGCCGTGAAGAAGAGCAAGTTCACCGAAGAGCAGACCACATACGCGTCGAGGCAGGCCGCGCGGGGCACGCCTGTCGCGGAGGTCTGCCGCAAGACGGGGATCAGCGACGCGATTTTCTACATCCATGGACTGCTCCCAACAGCAAACGGAAGTTGACAGACACGGAAGTCGATTGTGTCCCTCCATCCGGCGTCAGGGCATCGCCCAGCGCCCAACCGGAATTCCACGCGTGCGGGCCTCGACAACTGGCAGACCTCAGGGACCGTTATAAGAGCCTGGTTCCCTGCTCGCCCGGATCGACCGGAGCGCAACTCGTCAATTCGCCAACGCATCGCTGGTGACGTTGCCACACTGATTTCCGATACGACCGGCCGACCAGATCACACATGCAATCTTGTTCGCGATCGCAACCATGGCCCGATTGGCGCGTCGTCTGGCATTACGATGCGAGAGCCCAGGCGTGCTTCTTGTCATGTCTGGTTGGTGCGGTTCGGAGTACCGCGCGAGCACCGTGTATGAGCAAGGTACGGAGATGTCGGTCGCCTCGCTTGCCGATACGAATGTGTGTTCCCTCGTACGGGTTGCAGGAACTTCATCATGTAAATCGCTGCGAACGAAGCGCGCTCCGCCGCAGTCCAGCGGAGATCGCGAACTGCGTTTGATCATGCATCGCAATCGGCCATGCAATCGAAGCCGCTCATCCGTTCCAGTTGCTCACTGCACAACCCTGTTCCCTGTTGTGGCGAGCCTTTACCGATGACAGCTCGACTCATCGCATAGCTAGGTTTAACTACCCACTACACAAATTTCAATAAGTCAAATATGCGGGATACAAACTGGCGACCATGTAGTCAACAGTCATTTCGTTTAACTAAATACTTTAAAGGTTCACATTCGTTGACGATTCGACAATGAATATGCTACCGTTCCCCTACTTCACGAGGTCGAGAATCACGACGTCCTCTCTCTGCACGCAGGCGGCAACCGAACCGCCGCTCCCCGCATCCGCTCCCGTTCCCCGGTACGCCGGGTACCCGCACGTCCGCCAGTTCGTCGCCGATTGCACTGGCCGCACGTGACACCGTTACTGTCCTACGGAGACGCGATGACACCTCGAATCGACCGACGAGCCTTCCTGATGTACAGCGCATGCAGTGCAGTGCTGCCGCTGCTCGCCGCGTGCGGCGGCGATGACGGCACGCCATCGGCCCGATCGCGCGCGATCGCCTCGGGGCTCGAGGGAAATGCCGCCCCGCCCGTCCATGCTTTCGATGAAAACGACTTGCTGGTTCCCGGCTTCAAAATGAAGCTCGGCGAAATCAAGACCCAGATCGAGCAATACCAGCCGGCGACAATCGCAATCGTGGATATCGTCAATGCAGCGTTGTCGACCAATACCCTGCCGGGGCTCATCGCATTCGGCGAAGTCACGATCAAGGCGCTCGCATCGTTCATTCCGGCCGCCGGGCCGCTCGTCGGCGAAGTGTTGAACCTGTTGTTCAACCACCTGAATACGCTATTCGAGCGCGGGCCGGATGAGGAAACGATAATCCGTCGCATCGCGACGGACGAGATTTCGAAAAACAACGTCGAGATCATGCGTCAAACGCTGGCGGGCATCAACGACGACTTGCACTTCCTCGTCGAATTCGTGCGAAGAAACTCGCCGCCCTATTCGGCGTCGATGGTGGACGCCATCACCGCGAAGTTCGCCGCGTTCTGGAGCGGTTGCACGATGCTCACGCCGATGTTCCTGATCAAGGGTTCCGAATATCAGGGGTTGACGATGCACGCACTCGCCTGCGGCGCGCAGGTTTCGATGTACGGCGTGTACCTGTCGATGCGCGACCAGCTCTCTCTTGCGCCCGACACGGTCGCCGCGACACTGGGCGAGATGCGCGAGAAGATCTACCAGTACCAGAATGCCATGCAGAAAGTGCTCGCCGGGCACCTGAACTCGCTTTCCGATCCGGACAAAAAGAACGACTACGTCCGCAACTTCTATACGCTCGGTCATGCGAGGTTTCTCGAATCGGCGAAGAGCTACTTCACGGCTACGCACCGGAAGAAGATCGACTTCCGCAACTCGATGGAGATCTACACGCACGACGTCGTACGCAGCACGGCTGACGCAACGCTGCCGTCTCGCACGTCGTACGTGACGGATCTGCTCGCAATCTGCCATTGCGGTTACGGCGGCGATCCGTGCGTCGTCCGCATGAATCAGACATTCGTCGACGGCGCAGGCCGATCGACACACATCGACGCGCAAGGTTGCACCGGCGGCTTCGACGGCGTGTCGGGCAGCCTGCTCGCGATTCGGCACTCGTTCGCCGCGAATCAGTCGGCGGGCGAGTTGACGGATGGTCTCGGCTGCATCTGGAAAGCGTCCGTGCGGGGGGCGAACTTCTTCCGTAACGAAAACCAGTTTCTCTATGCGCTGCAGGTGCAGGACGGCACCGGCACGCGCTATTCGGCGGCAACCGACGGATACGGCAACGTCCTCGATCTGGTCGACAACCCGGATTACATCCAGTCGTATACACCCGGCAACGCGGCGAAACTCGAGCCGGGTTATTTCGTTTCGGCGTTCCTGACCGCACCGGGCACCTATTCCGACAAGACGTGTCGCGAGGATTCGGGCCGCAGCGTTCCATATGCCGGCATGGCACTGCGACACTACTCGTCCGCGTCGCAACTCGCGGAATTGCATGGCGCCGACGTCGGGCTCGAACTCGACTTGACCTGCGGTTTCAGCCTGGCGGATTCGTCGACACTCGGCTCGCCGGCCGCTTATCCGGACGTGATGATCGGCAAGTCGATCCTGGTCGGCAAGCATCTGACCTTCGTCGTGACGAACCGCACCGCGGCACCGATCGCCTGCCGCCTTGTCCCGTTGCTGGCAGACGTGAGGACGACCTCGGACACGTTCGTCAATCTGACGCTCACGGCGCATATTGGGCAACGCGTGCTCGCCACCGCCGCATTGGCCTCGCGCGAAGGCAGCCCCGCGCTGCTCGGCGAGGATGGTCGAGCCTTTCACTATTACGAGACAAACGACGTCTTTCCGTTCGCGCCCGGCGTCAACTACGTGCGGATCGCACGCAACGCTGATCTCGGCGACAACGACTTTCGCTTTGCCAGCCTGTTCATCGTGCCACGTGAACCTGTGGTGCCCACGGCAGGAATCGCAGCGCGACAGTCCGCTCGTCCTCGCCATGAAGTCACCGTTGAAGCCGTCGAGATCGGTTCCGACGTCACGAACCTGTAGAAGGGCGGCTTGGTGTCCGTGCAGTTCAACGTGGCATGCGGCCGCTGCGCGATATGCAAGGCGCGGGGCAGGCGCGTATGTCCGACCGTGATTCACGCTCAGGGCGCGCGCAGTTACGTCGACATGGGCGGCTGACTCGCAATCAGCATATAAAACGCAAATAGCAAAAAACCCGTAACCACAAGGGTTCTTTTCCACTAGTTACGATTTCTCAAAACAAGTCGCTAAAACCGGTACGAAATCCCGATCTGCAAGACCGGATACCACCGGTATCGCGACATCACCTGTCGCAGTTGATCAAGCCCGCTCGCGACCAGGATCTGGCTCTTCGCCGGTCCGGCCGCGGCGGCCAGTTCCGGCGACAGCGAGTACGAACATTTCGGAATCCCGTACGCGACGCCGATATCGGCGACGAATCCGAGCCCTTTCGACGCCGGCCGGTGCCCGTAGCCGATTCCTACGTACGGCATCACGGTCGGATAACGCGCTTGCGCGACCGCATACATCCCCGGCAACGCCGGATAGCGCTTGCCGCCGAACACGTACGTGCCGTTGGTCGGTACCGACACGCCGCGAAGCTCGTCGTCGTTGAAGCGCAACCCGAGCGTCGCGCGGAAGCCGCTGCCGCGCCACGGAAAGATGTCCGCGTACAAACCGCCCTGACGCAGCTTCAGGTCGTCCTGATAGCGATTGCCGGCCACCGTGAAGTCATGCGAAAGATCGATCGCATTGAAATCCGCATGCGCGCCCAGCATCGAATTGAAGCTGACGGCCGCACCGATGCCGACGCCCTGCGTACCGCCCTGCAGGTAGATTTCCTGCGCGTGCGCACTCGCGGCAAACACCACCGCGATGAATGCCCATTGGTTCACTGTCGTTTTCATGGGCGCCTCCCCCGACATGTGCCGGGCGCGACGCCCCGCCGCACGCGGCCTTCGTCGCGATGCGCGGTGCGAACCCCGGCACGACACCCTGCAAGCAAGCTTGCTGTTCGACGGATCGGGAACGCGTTGCCCCGTGCGCATGACCGATACGACATGCGCGGCGCCTGCGTCGCGGCACACGACGCCCCGCGCCCCGATCCGATCCCCGGTTTGTTTCGATGTCGTTACATGCCGCCGATGTGCAATCGTTCTGGCGAATCCGTCTGCACCGGCGGCACCGGGTCAACCGCAAGCCACGTGCCATGCGGCGCAAATCGAAGCGGGGAAAGCGTGACCGGCGCGCACGGGCGGCAACGCGGGTCGCGATGACGGGAAAATGTTTCAGGAACGTATCCGTATTCGGAGCGCCAGGCCGAAAGACGCGATTGACGGTCTTGCACGCCGATCGCGCGATGCCTGTGAAACGAGGCCGGACGGCCGTCAGCGCACGCGCGTCGCCATGGCGATCAATCGTGTGCAGAGGAATGCGCTGGAAAAACGTTGCAAAAGTGTGCCCTCGAAACGGGCGCAAACGACGCCGATGCCACTCCGCACATGGCGAGGCAGGGTGAATACCGATGCGTGCGCATGCATCTTGTCCGTGGAGACGGACGCGGCCATCGGGCCGGGCACGCGCGGACGGCTTCCCGACAGCCGCCGGAATCGGTACCATCGAACGCCTGAAGGCCGGCACGACGCCGGCCCGGCCGTCGTACCCTGCCTTTCGCCATGTCCCGGGAACCCACACACTCCGCGCTGCTCTGGATCGTCGCCGCTGCGTTCTTCATGCAGTCGCTCGACACGACGATCGTCAACACCGCGCTGCCTTCGATCGCCCAAAGCCTGCATGCGTCGCCGCTCGCGATGCAGCCCGTCGTGGTCGCCTACACGCTGATGATGGCGATGCTCACGCCGGCGTCCGGCTGGCTCGCCGACCGGTTCGGCACGCGCCGCGTGTTTTCGGTCGCGATCCTCGTGTTCGTGCTCGCGTCGATCGGCTGCGCGGCGTCCCATACGCTCGGCCAGCTCGTCGTCGCGCGCGCCGTGCAGGGCATCGGCGGCTCGATGCTGCTGCCGATCGGGCGGCTCGCCGTGCTGCGTCGCGTGCCGGGCGAACAGTACGTCGCGGCGATCGCGTTCGTGTCGATCGCCGGCCAGCTCGGCCCGATCGTCGGGCCGACGCTCGGCGGCTGGCTCACACAGGCGATTTCATGGCACTGGGTGTTCATCGTCAACGTGCCGGTCGGCGTGGTCGGCTTCATCGCGGTACAGCGCTACCTGCCGCACGACCAGGCGACGCAGCCGCCGCCGTTCGACTTCGTCGGCTGCGCGCTGCTGTCGGCCGCGATGATCGCGCTGTCGCTCGCGATCGACCCGCCGATGCCTGCACATCGTGCCGCGTGGGCGGCCGGGCTCGCCGTGGTCGGCCTCGCGAGCGCGCTCGCGTACCTGCCGCATGCGAGGCGGCGCGCGCAGCCGCTGTTCCGGCTCGGACTGTTCCGCGAGCCGAATTTCGGGTCCGGGCTGCTCGGCAACCTGCTGTGCCGGATCGGCACGAGTTCGGTGCCGTTCCTGCTGCCGCTGCTGATGCAGGTGCAGCTCGGCTATACGCCGCTGCAGTCGGGGTTGATGATGCTGCCGGCCGCGATCGCGGGCGTGATCGCGAAACGCTGGATCGCGCCGCTCGTGAAGCGGTTCGGCTATGCGGCGTTTCTGGTCGTGAACACGGCGATCGTCGGCTGCGCGATCGCCGGATTCGCGCTGGTATCGGCACGGCCCGCGCCGGTGCTGGAAGGCGTGCTGCTGATCGTGTTCGGCACGGCGAACTCGATGCAGTTCGCGGCGATGAACGGCGTGACGCTCAAGGGGCTGTCGCATGCCGACGCCGGCAGCGGCAACAGCCTGTTCACGATGATGCAGATGCTCGCGATGGGCCTGGGCGTGTCGATCGGCGGCGGGCTCGTGAACCTGTTCGCCGCCGGTTGGGGCTCGATGGCGCACGGGTTCATGCTGTCGTTCGCGTGCATGGGGGCGGTGACGCTGCTGTCGTCCGCCGTGTTCCGGCGGATCGATACGGCCGCGCCGCCGGCCGGTGCGGCGGCGCGGCCCTCGGCATGAACGCCGCCGTCAGTTCGCCTGACGGCGTTCGACGACGCGCTTGAGTACCCAGCGGATCGACGAGCCGTCGGCCGGCGGCTGCGCGACGCGGTATTCGTCGATTTCGAGCGTGTACAGGTAACCGGGCTGGTACGCGAACCCTTCGATGCCGGCGTACCACAGGCTCCACGGCTCGCTCGGACTGCCGCGCACCTGCAGGCACTCCATCGGCGCGACGCCCGTGCAGCGCGCGGACTGCGGCGCGACGTAGACGGTCTTGGTCACGGGCCTGGCGTCGGGCGCGCGGGCAGCACCGGATGCCGTGGCGGCCGCGTCGGTCTGGCATCCGGCGAGGAGCGTGCTGCCGGCAATGACGGCCGCGCCGAGCAGCGTTCGGGTCTTGTGAATCATCTGAGGTTCCTCTGGGAGCATTGGAGGGCCGATTAGACGACCCGCGCGGCGAGAAAGTTCACAATTACCTTACAAAACGCATCTGACCACCCGCATTTTGCCTCGGACGAGATCTTCGCCGAATGCGACGGCCCGCGCGTGCGCGGCGGCACGCCCGAAGCGTCGTATCCGCTGGAGGACCGCAAGCGGCAGAAGCTGATCCGCCAGGTGCGCGCGGAACGCACGGGTGTCATCACGCTATCGGTCGCGCACGCGATTGCGGTGTCGCGCCCGTCCGGCAAGCCCCTCTCGGCGTGCTGATCCGGGCGGTACGGTTGAGCGAGTGGTCCGGGGACGATCCGCGCGGGCCGGCGCGCGATCTTCATCCGCGATGCCGAGCGCAAGTCGCAGACGCCGCACGACGTCGTGCGCAAGCCGTTCGACCTCACGCCGGCCGAGACCGTGCTGGCGCTCGCGATCAGCAAGAACACCGCGCGCCCGTACCTGCGTGCGATCTTTTCGAAGACGGGCATCACGCGGCAGGCAACGCTGGTGCGGATGTCGTTGAACAGCGGGCTGTCGCTGGGGTGACGCGCACGATGGCCGCTGTACCGCGACCGGCATGCCTGAAACACGTTGCATGCTCGTTCCGCGTGGCCCCATAATCGGCCGGCACAAGCCAACCCGACAGCCGAAACCGGCGCGGGCGACAAGAGCCGCCGCATCGGCCGGCCAATCCGATTCGAGGGCAAACGAGATGGCACTCCGAACGATCAGACGTTCGATCTTTGCGGAACGGATGCCCGGCGCGACGCTGGGCGCGTGGCTGATGCTCTTCGTCGTGTGGTGCATCACGAGTTTCAATGCGGCACGCGGGATAATCGACACGATTCGACACCCTGAAGTACTCCTTGCGATTCACGTCAAGCCCATGTTCTGGGCAGGCATCGCATGGATGCTGCCGATGGTCGCCGCTCCCGCGATCGGCGGGATCTTGCTCTTCAACCTGGGCCGTCAAAGGCGCTGGGCCAGAACGTGGACGCTCGGATGGATCTCGCTCAGCCTCGCACTCAGCACGCGCTCGATGCTTGAACACGCACCCGGCTCCACCCTTCGATTGGCGGATTGCCTGCTGGTCATCGCCGCGCTGCTGCTATTGACGCCGAACAGCAGGAAGTGGTTTGGGGAACGGCGCCCGCTGTAGGCCGTGCCCGTCACCCGGTCGACCAGCTGACCGGGATCATCGCGATCGGTACTCGCCGCTTTCTTTGCCGCGCCCCGTTCAGGTACCATCGGCGCTTCCCGATACGCTTTGACGCGTTGCCATCGTCCGCCCGGCCAGGTCCGCGCGGTTCGCGCAACGCGCCGCCCCTCGCATGCCCTCTCCCGTTCCGTCCGACGCCGTGCTGCGCCCGCTGCCGATCGATGCGCTGACCGTGCCGGCGGCGCTCGATGGCCGCACGGGCACCAACCGCTCGGGCAACGCGCATCCGCAGATCGCCGCAACCCATGATCTCGACGCCGTGCGCGCGTGGCTCGCGCGCTTCGTCGACACGCCGACCACGTTCCAGAACTACCGCAAGGAAGCCGAACGCCTGCTGCTGTGGGCCGTGATCGCATGCGGCAAGCCGCTGTCGTCGCTCACGCACGAGGATCTCGTCGTCTACCGGCAGTTCCTGCTCGCGCCGGCACCTGCCGAGTTGTGGTGCGCGAACGGCGGCCGCAAGCATCCGCGCGACGATCCGCGCTGGCGGCCGTTCTACGGGCCGCTGTCGCCGGCCAGCCAGCGGCAGGCGCTGGTGATCCTGAACGTGATGTTCTCGTGGCTCGTGCAGGCCGGCTATCTGGCCGGCAATCCGCTCGCGTTGTCGCGGCAGCGCCAGCGCCGTCCCGCGCCGCGCGTCACGCGCCATCTCGGGCAGCCGCTGTGGCAGTCGGTCAAGGAGGCGATCGCCGCGATGCCGCGCGACGATGCGCGCACGCGCTTCCATGCGGATCGCGCGCGCTGGCTGTTCACGCTGCTGTATCTCGGCGGGCTGCGCATCACCGAAGCGGCCGACACGACGATGGGCCAGTTCTTCTGCCGGCGCGACGCGAACGGGCACGATCGCTGGTGGCTCGACGTGACGGGCAAGGGTGGCCGGCAGCGGCTCGTGCCGGCCACCGACGAGATGATGGCCGAGCTGGCGCGCTACCGGCGCGCCCACGGGATGCCGGCGCTGCCGTCCGACGGCGAACCGACGCCGCTCGTGCTGCCGGCCGGCCAGGTACGCAAGCCGCTCACGCGCGCGGCGCTGCACCGGATCGTGAAGCAGGTATTCCGGCAGGCGGCCGACCGGTTGCGTGCGAACGGCGCAGCCGGCGACCACCAGGCGCGCGTGCTCGAACAGGCGTCCGCGCACTGGCTGCGTCACAGCGCGGGCTCGCACATGGCCGACGGCCGCGTCGACCTGCGGCTCGTGCGCGACAACCTCGGCCACGCATCGCTCACGACGACGAGCCAGTACCTGCACGCGGACGACGACTGGCGGCATCGCGAAACGGAGGAGAAACACCGGATCGGGTGGGACTAGGCGGCGTGCCGCCGCGCCAATACGCGCCCCCGCTTCCCGGCCTCCCCGTCGCTCGGCACGTCACGCGAGGTCAGTACACGGCCACCCAGTGCCCGGGCACCCACGCCCAGTGATTGCCGGCCCACCGGTAATGCCCCTTCGCCCAACGATAACCGGGCGCCGGTGGCGGCGGCGCCACTTCGACGACGGGCGCCGGCTGCGGCGGCCGCACGGGTTCGACCACGCAGGCGGACATCAGCACGGCACTCGCGCTCACCAGCATGGCCAACGAAACGGTCCGGATCTTCATCATCAATTCTCCCTGTTATGTCATGGTCCAGCGAGGACGAGCGCGGCCTGGGCCGCGTCATGCCGCACCGCGAATCAGGCCGGTCATCGGCCGCGTCGCGCCGCTTTCCGCGAACAGCGCGGATGCGGTGCGGCGCGGATCGAGCCGCAGGCTTTCGGCGGCCGCGCCGGCGATCAGCGCGTCGAGCGACGCGGTCGGCTTCAGGTCGCGCCCTTCGTACAGGTCACCCGGCCGCAGCCCCGGCCAGTCGGCGATCACACGGCCGCCGGCAACCGCACCGCCCGCGAGCATCGCGACCGACGCCTGCCCGTGATCGGTGCCGCCCGTGCCGTTGACCGCCGCCGTGCGGCCGAACTCGGTCGCGACCAGCACCGTGGTCTGCTGCCACGCGGGCCCGAGGCCGTCGCGCAACGCGGCAAGCATCGTGTCGAGCGCTTTCAACTGGTTCGCGAGTCGCGCGTTCTGCGCGCTGTGCGTGTCCCAGCCGCCCGTCTCGATCATCGCGATCCGCGGGCCGTCGTCGCGCGCGAGGAACGTCGCCGCGAGCTTGCCGACGCCGGCAGGATCCTGCCGCGCCTGCGCATCACCGGCGAGGCCGCGCGCGTCCATCGCCGACTGCCACAGCGGGCCGAGCTGCGCATCGGCCTCGTAGAGCGACGACACGCGCGCGAGCAGGTCGTCCGGCGCGGCCGGCAAACCGGATGGCGCATACGACGCGGCCTGCACAGTGCCGCGCAACGCGAGCGGCACGGTCGGCGCGAACGCGATCGCGCTTTCGCGCGTCGCGGGCAGCAGCGCGGCAAGCCGGTTCAGCCAGCCGTCCTTCACCTGGTACGGCGCACGGCCGCCCGTTTCGAGCACGTTCTGGCCGTCGAAATGCGAGCGGTCGCGGTACGGCGACGCGATCGCATGAACGAACAGCGCCTGCCCGTCGCGGTACAGCTGCGCGGTCTGCGCGAGCGACGGGTGCAGCGCGAACGTGCCGTCGAGCCGCGTTGCTGCCGCCGTGTCGATCGCGAGCGGACCGCGCAGCGACGCATACGCGGGCTCCGCATACGGGACGACGATGTTCAGGCCGTCGGCCGCGCCGCGCTGGATCACGAACACGAAGCGGCGGTCGGTCGCGACGTTCGCGAACACGATCCGCGGCGCGACGAGGATCGCACCCGCGCCGGCGGCGGCAACGCTCAGGAATTGTCGGCGTGACAGGGCCATGGTCATCTCCGTTGGAAATCGGGCGAGACGAGCAGCAACGCGAGCGATGTCGTCGCGCTTTCCGCGCGCGACAGTGCGGTCGCGGTCGGCGTGCTCATCGAACCGGCGAGCAGCGTGTTGCCGAGCGTGCGCGGATCGAGCCGGTCGCCCGTGCGCGCGGCCAGCCGCTGTGCAATCTCGACGCGCCGCACGAGCGCGTCGGGCGCGGCCCAGCTCGCGGCGACGTCGTCGTAGCCGGCCGGCGAGCCCGGCCGCCACACCGGCTGGCCGAGCTGCGCGAGCAGCGGCGCGGCCTTCAGGTCGCCCGTGTCGCGCCAGCCGAGCCCGCGCAGCGACGACACGGCCCACTCCCACGGCGTCTTGAACTTGCGATTGACCGGCGACCACGCGTCGGGCGCATCGACGAGCGCGCGATAGACGGTCGGCAGGTCGCCGCCGCTCGCATCGAACGCGCGGGCCAGCCGGTCGGTCAGCGCGGGCGGCGGATTGTCGGCGACGAAATGACGGGCGAGCTGGAACGCGATGTGCCGGCCCGTCGCATCCGAACGCGTGAGGTCGTGCAGGATCGCGCGTGCCTGGGCTTCGCCCGGCTGGTCGTAGGTGCGCCCCATCACCGTGCGCGTGCCCGGTTCGTGCAGCTTCGGGCGAAACACGAACGCACCGGGCGCGGCATCGCCCGGCTGCGGCCCTCGCCCGCCGGCGATGCTCCAGCCGGTCAGCGCACGCGCGAATTCCGTCACGTCCGCTTGCGTGTAGCCCGTGCGCACGCCGAGCGTATGCAGCTCCATGATTTCGCGCGCGAGGTTCTCGTTCAGCCCGCGCCTTGCCGACGGGTTGCGTGCCTCGGCGCGCAGCGCGGCCGGGCTGTCCGGGCCGACCGAGCGCGCCTGGTCGAGGAACACCTGCATCGCGGGATGCTGCTCGACGGCGACGAGCATGTCCTCGAAACGACCGAGCACGTGCGGGCGGATCGCGTCGCGTTCGAACGCGCCCGCATATGCGGCCACCTGCCCCTTGTCGACCGACACCGCGAAATGGTTCGCCCAGAAATGCACGAGATGTTCGACGAATGGCGTGGACGTGTTCAACGCGCTGTTCATGCGTGCGGTGACGGCACTGCGATACGCGTCGTAGCCGTCACGCCGGATCGACTGCGCGGTCGCGCGTTTCGCAGCCGCGTCGTCGCCCGTCATCGTGTTGCGCGCGTTCGCGAAGCGCGTCGCGAGCGCAACCGCATCGGGCTCGCCGGCCCACGCGGCGGGCCGCGCATCGTAACGGTCGAATTGCGCGACGAGCGCCGCCTTCGGGTCGGCAGGCGGCGCTTCGTCGGCGCGCGCGCCGAGACCGAAGCGGTTCAGCGCGATCGCGGCCGGCGTAATGTCGTTCGGGTGGTCCATGACGGGCTCTCTCGCGGTGCGTACCCCTGTTCAACGCGGGCGCACCGGGAAATCCGTCGCGGGAATCGCAAATAAATATCGATCGGGGAACGCGGGCGCAGTGACCGGCGGAAGGCTCGTCGCACGGCAGCGCACGTCACGAATGAACGAACAACGACGATGACGACGCAAGCCAGCGGAAAGGCGCACGCATTGCACGTGCCCGAGCGCGCGTGACGGCGACACGCGGATCGCGCGCCGCCGTCACGCAAGGCTCACTGACTCGCCGGCGGGTCAGGCTTCTTCTGCAGCTTCGGCGGCAAGCGCCAGTTGCCGCTGTGCTGCAACCCGTCGACGAATTTCATACGCTCGTCGGGCGTCAGCGTCGCCGCGAAATCGACGACGCTGCGCTCGACCTGCGCACGCATCGCGGTATCGGCCGCGCGCGTGCGATCGAGCGCGGCGTCGATCGCCGCGCGATCGAGTTGCGGCGCGGCGAGCAGGTCCAGCACGGTGATCCGGCCGTCTCGCCCTTCGCGTGCAAAATCGCGGCCGGTCTTGCGCGCCGCCTTCAACGCGGCGGCGAATTCGCGCTGTCGCGCCTCGGGCAATTCGTCCGCCGCGAAACGCAACGCGGTGCGCGATGCCGGTGCGCCCGCCGCATGCAGGTCGCGATGCGTCGAGAACCACTGATAGGCACCGCCGCCGATCGCGCCGAGCATGAACACGTTCAGCACGACCGAGCCGACGAGGATGAATTTCCAGCCACGTTCAGTCATTCATCGCTCCAATCGATGCTCGGACCGCCGAACGTCGTCGTCAGATAGCCCGATTCATGCTGTGACGGCGGCGCGCTGCCGAGCATCAGCATCGACACGGCCACCGCGCCCGCGAGCGCACCGGCCAGGCCGACGCCCGCGAACGCCGCGCCCGACCACCACACATTGCCACGCCGGCGCGCGCGCCGCGGCGCGGGCGCCGTCGCGACGATACGCTCGACCAGCGACGGCGCGGGCGGTGCGACCGTGTCGCACGCGAGCCACGCATCGAGGTCGGCCGCGTCGTCCAGCGCCAGCAGCGCTTCGCGCGGGTTCGCCTGCGCCCATGCTTCGGCAGCCGCTCGCTCGCCGGCCGGCCAGCGCCGCGCGTCGGAGCCGTACGCGGCGACGATGGTACGAAATCGTTCGGGTGTCATCGCTTGTCCTCGCTAGGTGGGTCGCCGGCCAGCTGCGCGCGCAGGTTGCGCCTCGCACGGGCAAGCAGGCTTTCCAGCGCATCGACGGTGATGCCCATCAGGTTGGCCGCTTCCACATTCGACATTTCCTGATAGTACTGGAGCACCAGCGCTTCCCGCTGCCTCGGCGGCAACGCGGCCAATGCCTGCCGCACGCGCGCGTCGCGCGAACGCAACTCCGCATGCGCGGCCGGCTCCGGTTGCGTGTCGGGCACGTCCGGCAGCGTATCGACAGGCTCCTCGCGGCGGCCGCGCAACCGGTCGTAGCAGAGATTCAGCACGACGCGATGCAGCCACGTATCGAAGCGCGCCTCGCCTTCGCGCCAGCGCGGCGCATGGTTCCAGATTCGCAAGAACGTCTCCTGCGCGACGTCCTCGGCTTCGTTCCGGTCGCCGAGCATGCGCGTCGCCAATGCGAGCAGCCGCGGCAGCTTGCGCGCGACCAGCACGCGCACTGCCGATGAATCGCGCGCGCCGACGCGCGCGACGAGTTCCGCGTCCGGATCGCGGTCGTCGCGATCGTTCAACGCCGCCCGCTCCGTCTCGCGGCGCGCGGGCGCCGCCCTGTGCCGGCAGGGATACCCGCCGCCCGGCTGAAGCTCATCGTCGTGCTCTCCTTGCATGCGTCGGGCCATCACCGGACGGCGCCACGCCGACTGTTCGTCGACGCCGCGCGCATCGCACACGGCGTCGGCCACGTCCGCTTCATCGACATCCGGTTCGCGCGGCATATCGATCCTGTCTGCCGGCCGCGCGACCGGCGGCCAGCGCGCTCAATATACGACGACCGGCGCGGGCCGGTAATACACCGGTCGGGCCGGCACCAAGACGCAGCCGGCCAGCACCACGGCTGCGGCCGCCAGGATCACGATGGTTCGGAAAGGCATCGCTTCGACTCATGATGTTGCATGAAGAATCCGTCGCGCCGGCACGGCGTGCCGCGCGACGTCGTACGCATCAGGCCCAGTGGCCGGGCACCCAGCGCCAGGCCGGCCCGCGCGCGGCCCAATGCCCCGGTACCCAGTGATAACCGACACGCACCACTTGCCAGTGGCCCGGAATCCACACGTAGCGCCCTTGCCGCCAGTGCCAGTGCCCCTGGTCCCAGACGTAGCCCGCACGCGGCGCGGGCATCACTTCGACGCGTGGCGGCGGCGGCGCGACAGGCGCGACGATCACGGCCTGCGCGAACGACGCGGATGCCGCCAGCGCGGCCACGCAGGCCACGGCAAATCGCAATGGAACGGAAAGTTTCATGAAAGACTCCGAAGTAACGGGCATCGACCGGTTGCGGCCGTTCATGCGTTAAACGGCGCGGGCGAAGCGATTCCGTCGCGGAATCCGCAAATAAATTCCAGACGGACCGAACGGGATTCGGCGCGGGTCGGACGCCACGCCGCGCGATCGCGCGTATCGGCTGCCGCCCAGCCGGGTTGCGGCGCTGTCACAACGCGGCAAAACTGCCCTTCGACAATGCATGCGACCGGGATCCCGCTCGTTTCCGGCCCATGCCCCGGCCGCGCTCGCGCACGGCCCCACGGTTCCACCTCTCGCGTCCCCACCCACGAAAACACCGACCATGTCGAACCAGGACACTCTCCCTGATCAGCCGAACGAGCCGGCCGCTTCGGTATCGCGTCGCGGCTTCCTGAAACTTGCCGGCGTCTCCGGCCTCGCCACCGCCGCCGGCGGCCTCGCAGCCGCGCGCGCCGCCGCGTCGAATCCGGACGGCACGCCCGAACAGGTCCACCTGACGTGGGGCAACGACCCGGCGTCCGAGGTCGTGATCTCGTGGGCGTCGCTCGCGCCGGCCGTCAATCCGCGTGCGCGCATCGTCGCCGACGGCGAGCCGCCGCGTACCGTGCACGGCGTCCAGCGCCTGTACACCGACGGCCTGAACGGCGAAACCGTGTTCACGTACCACGCGCGCGTGCACGGGCTGAAACCCGATACGCGCTACCGCTACGAGATCACCGCCGACAACGACGGCAACGCCGCGCAGCCGTTCTCCGCCAATTTCTCGACGGCGCCGCGCGGCCGCGCGCCGTTTCGCTTCACCAGCTACGGCGATCTCGCGACGCCGAACGGCGTGTGGGTGCTGTCGTCGCCGCAAAGCCGGTTCGCGGTGCAGGCCGTCGAGCAGTTCCAGCCGCTGTTCCACCTGCTGAACGGCGACCTCTGCTACGCGAACCTGAACCCCGCGCACCAGCCCGAGGTGTGGCGCGATTTCGGCAACAACAACCAGACGTCGGCCGCGAATCGCCCGTGGATGCCGTGCCCGGGCAATCACGAGATCGAGTTCAACAACGGCCCGCAGGGGCTCGACTCGTATCTCGCGCGCTATTCGCTGCCGGAGAACGGCACGCACTTCCCGGGCCGCTGGTACAGCTTCCGCGTGAGCTCGGTGCTGTTCGTGTCGCTCGACGCCGACGATGTCGTGTACCAGGACGCCGCCGCGTTCGTCGGCGGCCCGGCGCCGCTCGTGCCGGCTGCGAGCACGGGCCGCCCGCCGATCGAACCCGGCACGTCGTTCTACGTGCGCGGCTACAGCAACGGCGAACAGACGCGCTGGCTCGAACGCACGCTGCGTCTTGCCGCGCATGACGACGACATCGACTGGATCGTCGTGCAGATGCACCAGGACGCGCTCAGTTCGTCGAAAACGGGCAACGGTTCGGACAAGGGCATTCGCGAAGCGTGGCTGCCGCTGTTCGACCGCTACGGCGTCGATCTCGTGCTGTGCGGCCACGATCACGACTACGAGCGCAGCTACCCGGTGCGCGGCTGCAATCACCGCGCGGGCGTCGACGCGACCACCGGCGAAGTGGTCGAGACGCTGCAGCCGCGTCCGGTCGGCTCGAACGACCCGGACCGCACCCGGTTCGACACGAGCCACGGCACGATCCACCTGATCCTCGGCGGCGGCGGCACCAGCGCGCCGCTCGACGTGTACGGCGAGAATCCGTCGACCGGCTTTGCGCGTGCGAAGGTGTTCACGAAGCCGAACCGGCCGGTGCCGGGCACCGCGCCGAACACGTTCGTGCGCCAGCCGGCCGATGCGCTCGAGGATGCGATCTGGTCCGCGCGCCGCGACACTGGCACCGGCTACGGGATCGCCGTGTTCGACCATGACCCGGGCAAGCCGGGCGGCCACACGACGATCACGATGCGCTACTACCACGCGCCGGGCGCCGACCAGCACCCGAGCGCGCAGTACGAGCTGTTCGAAACGATCGAACTGAGCAAGAAGCGGCACGAACGGTGATCGTGCGGGGCGCCTGCCGTGGCGGGCGCCGGTTGCACGGCCATCGAGGGACGGGATGCCACGGCACGGGTTAGACTGCGCGGCTCGCCCCCCGGCCCACGAAGATGAGTTTCGAATACCGCATCCACACGATCCCGTCGGCTAACGCATTCGATGCCATCGCGAATGCGCTGCGGCAAGCGCATCGCGGCATTGACATCGATCGCAATCGACAACGGCTCGAGGTTCGGAGCGACACCGCCGGCTGGCCGCTGATCGGCCTGACGACCGGCGAAGAGGGATTCTTCCTCGTCACGACGCTCGGGCCGACACGGGATGCGATGCTCGACTCGATCGGGCGCGCGTTGTCGGCGATCGGCGCCGCATGGCGTATCGGCGACGCGTGATCGACTCGCGCACCCGAATCGGCCGTACACGCCAGTCCGGCTGCATCGCCGCAACGGCATCGCCCTGTTAAAATGCGCGGTTCCGTCGAAATCCCCCCATTGCATCGCCGCGCGCGATGACGGCGCGCGCGAGCGGCCTCGTATCATCCGAAATCGAATTGGCATGTTGAAACAGGCAGGACGCATGAAACGCAAGAACAGGGCAACGCTCGCCGGGCTCGGCGCGGTATTGTTATGGGCCTCGGTGGTCGCGCTCGTTCGCGGCGTCAGCGAAAGCCTCGGCGCGACCGGCGGCGCCGCGATGATCTATACGGTGGCGTCCGTGCTACTGGTGTTTTCAATCGGCTTCCCCGACCTGAGCAGGTTCCCGAAAAGCTATCTGCGCTGGGGCGGCCTGCTGTTCGTGTCATACGAGCTGTGCCTCGCGCTGTCGATCGGCTATGCCAGCAACGGGCAGCAGGCGATCGAAGTCGCGATGGTCAACTATCTGTGGCCGAGCCTCACGCTGGTCGCCGCCATCGTATTCAACAAGCAGCGCGCGAACCTGCTGGTCGTGCCGGGTGTCCTGCTGTCGATGCTCGGCATCTGCTGGGTGCTCGGCGGCGACCGCGGCCTCGATCCGGCCGGCATGCTGCGCAACGTCGCGGACAATCCGCTGAGCTACGGCCTCGCATTCGTCGGCGCGCTGATCTGGGCAGCCTATTGCACGGTGACGGCGCGCCTCGCCGACGGCAAGAACGGCGTCACGCCGTTCTTCATGCTGGTCGCCGCGGTGCTCTGGATCAAGTTCGCGATCGAAGGCGGCGGCGGCATGACGTTCAGCTTTCACGCGGTCCTGTATCTCGTGCTGGCAGCGTCGGCGCTGGGGTTCGGCTATGCGGCCTGGAACACCGGCATCATGCATGGCAACGTGACGGTCATCGTCGGTGCGTCGTACTTCACGCCGGTGCTCGCCGCCGCGCTCGCCGCGACGCTGCTGCATGCGCCGCTGTCTGTCGAATTCTGGCAAGGCGCGTTGATGGTGTGCGGCGGATCGATCCTGTGCTGGCTCTCGACGCGCAGCCGACGCACCGACAAGGCCATGCCCGTTCGGGTCGGCAAGAAGGCCGAAGGCAATTGCCACGGTTGATGCTGCCCGGCGCGATCGGCGCAAGGCCGGCCGGCAGCCGGCCGTTCCCCAAGCGCCCGCCTTCGCGCGCTAGCTTCGCGACTCCAGCGCGATCCGCACGGCGAGTCCGGCCAGCACGGTACCCATCAACCAGCGCTGGGCCGACGCCCAGAGCGGCCGCCCCGCGAGAAAGCCCGCGATCGAACCGGCCATGCACGCGATCAGCGCGTTCACGCTGACGCTCACCGCGATCTGCACGCAGCCCAGCACCAGCGATTGCGCGAGCACGCTGCCGTGGCCCGGCGACATGAACTGCGGCAACAGCGACAGATACATCACCGCGATCTTCGGGTTCGCCAGGTTCGTGACGAAACCCATCGCGAACAGCCTGACGCGGCTGTCGTGCGGCAATTGCCGGACCTGGAACGCGGAGCGGCCACCGGGTTTCAGTGCCTGCCACGCCAGGTACGCCAGATACAGCGCGCCGGCGAAGCGCAGCGCGTCGTATGCGTACGGCACGGTCATCACCAGCGCGGTGATGCCCAACGCCGCGCACAGCATGTAGAACACGAACCCCAGCGCGACGCCGCCGAGCGACACGAGCCCGGCGCGGCGGCCCTGGCAGATCGAGCGCGACACCAGGTAGATCATGTTCGGTCCGGGCGTCAGCACCATGCCGAGCGACACGAGTCCGAATGCAAACAGGGTGGGCAAGGCCGGCACGGCAATCTCCTTCGGCGCAACGATGACGAGGTCCGATCAATGTATTGCATTCCGGCAATCATAGGCATGAATAAAATGCAAGTTGCCCATGCATGCCGTTCATCGCACCGGCTGCGCGCTATCGGCCCTTTTTCGCGCGTGCGTGGATCGCCTTCCCTGCCTTCGCACGTTGTGCGTCGACGAGTTTCACGAATTCATCGGTTACCGCGTTGCCGGCCGTATTCCAGGCCAGCCGCACGGAACGATGCAGCCGCGGCGACAGTTCCAGCACGCGGCCGCCGAACGGCGTGTACGTGAGCGTGATGCGCGGCACGATCGATACGCCCATGCCGGCCTCCGCCATCGACAGAATGGTGCGCATCTCGACCACGTTGAACGCGGCCCGCAGCGGCGCGCCGCCGCGCGCGAAGTAATCCGCGATCAGCGGCCCGCACCCGGCCTTCGAAAAAATGAACGGCGCCGCGGACAACTGCCTGGCCGACACGCGCTTGCGGCCGGCGAACATACCGTCCGCCGCCACCGCGACGAAATCCTCGTCGAGCAGCGGCAGGTTGTGCGCGAACGTCTTCGTGCCGGCCACCACGCCGACGTCGGCGGTCCCGTCGTCGATCCATCCCTCGACTTCGCTGTCCGTGCCTTCGAGCAGCACCGCCGATACGCCTTCGTGCAGGCCCTTCAACGCCTCGAGCGCGGGGACGACGAACGCCAGCGAGACGCTGGGCAGCGACGCGACCACCAGCCGCCCCTCGAGCTTGCCGCGCGACAGGCTGAACTGCTGGCGCAGTACCTGCGCTTCACGGACGACGCGCTGGACGTAGGGCCACAGGCGTTCGCCCGCCGCCGTCAGGACGACCGGCTGCCGGTCACGCCAGAGCAGCTTGACCTGCGTGAGATCCTCCAGCTCGGTCAGCGCATGACTGATCGCGGACTGGCTGCGGCTGAGCCGGTCCGCAGCGGCCGTGAGCGACCCGAGTTCGACTACGGCCGCCAGGGCCTGCAACTGGGCTAGCGTCATCGGATTTCCTTGTTTCCATGACATGTACTTGCTGCATGAAGCGGCAATTCCTCATGAATTATATTGAATCGCGTCCATCGTACGGAACACCGTGCCCGCGCCACGCCGCGGTCGAGCCGGACATCGCCGGCAGCGCTCGGGTAAGATGTCCGCGCGACTCGCCGTGCCCTTGCATGCGCACCGGGCGGCAGTCGATTAGCCCGGTTGAACCACGCCGCCGCGTTGCTCATGCTCGCCGGCGCGACCTGCCGGAACGGCCCCGACATGCCACGCCATGATTCATTTCAATCTGACTGAAGGTGTACTGGTTTCCAGCCTGCAGGCGCTGTCCGTGCTCGACCTGGCCGGCATCGCCGTTGCGTTGCTGCTGGGCGGGATGGCCAAGGGCATCACGGGAATCGGCGTGCCGCTGATCGCGATGCCGATCCTCAGCCAGTTCCTGCCGATCCGGCAGGCGGTGCTGCTGCTGTCGATGCCGATCATCCTCGGCAACATTCCGCAGGCGCTGGAAGGCGGCCAGGTACTGGCGACGGCCAGGAAAATCGCCGCGCCGATCGCAGGCACCGTGATCGGCAATATCGTCGGCGTCGCAATCCTGCTGTCGCTCAATCCGGGACACGCGCAGGCGGCATCCGGTGCGCTGCTGATCGTGGCCGCGGCGCTAATGCTCGCCGCGCCGAAACTCAACCTGCCGGAAGCGTGGCAAAAACCCGTCGGGTTCGCGCTCGGCTTTGGCGCCGCGCTGATGGAAAGCATCGCGTCGGTTCCGGGGCCGCTGCTCGCGACCTACCTGATCTCGGCCGGCGCGACCGGGCGCGTGTTCACGAAGCAGATCGCGATCATCCTCGTGGTGTCGATCGTCACGCTGATCACGACGTTCAGCGGCGCCGCGCATGCGAGCGGCGCCGACCTGGCGATCTCGGCGGCGGCCAGCCTGCCGGCCATCGCCGGCATGTGGCTGGTTCGCCCGCTGCGGGACAAGATGTCGCCGAAGATCTTCCGGATGGTCGTCCTGCTGTTCGTGCTCGTCGCGGCCTCGCAGATGATCTGGAAATCGGGCGTGTTCCGGCCCGGCTCGCCTGTCGCCCAGGGCGACCACGCGCGCGCGGTCCGGCAATAGCGGGCGGCGCGCCGTCATCGATCGCGCATGCGTTCTGAAAGCTGCAAGGCGTAGTATTCGCGGACCCGGCGTATCGCCCCCACCGTCAATGCCGACGATACGCTGCCGACTGTGCTGTACGCGCGCCGATGCCGACATCCGCGCCGCCACGTTTTCAGAGGCACGAAATGGAAACCTATGTGTTGCTGGGCTGCGGGTTGGGCCTCGGCCTGTTGATCGCGATCTGGGGCATCTGGTCGCTCGGATAAGGTAACCGGGCCCGTCCATGCGCAAGCCATCCGTATGCCGCCGGACGGGAAACCGTCATTTTCAGCAATACCACCACCGTCGATTTCTTCGCACTCCGATCGAGTTATCCGGCGGCATCGTTCATGCAGGCCGCCCCGTCTTCGGCGACACGCTCGACCGGGCCTCGCCGAAACGCACGCATTCGGCCTTGAGCCAGTCCGAAAACGCGGCGGTACGCGGATCGTCCGGGTTGCGTGACAGCAGCATGTAGCGCGCCGGCGCACGCACATGCACGCCGAACACATCGACGAGCCGTCCGCTCGCAAGCTCGTCGTGCACGAGCGCCGCGCGCCCCATCGCGACACCCTGATGGTTCAACGCGGCCGTGATCGCCAGGCTGGAAAAATTGAACTGCGGCCCATCCAGATGCCGGAGCCACGCCGGCCGGACGGCCTCCAGCCATGTACGCCACTCGACGAACTCGGAAGCGCCGACCCACGGTGCGGCATCGTGCAGCAACACGACGCCGTCCGGCGACTCGCCGCTGGCGAATGCCGGATGCCGCGCCAGATACGCCGGCGTGGCGACCGGGAACAGGATTTCGTCGAGCATCACCTCGGCGTGCAGCCGACCGTATTGCACCGGGTCGTAGCGCACGGCCACGTCGATGTCGCCGGTCTCCATCGCCTCGCGATCCAGCACCTGGAACTCGGCCTGCACACGCACCGACACGTTCGGCTGTTGCCGGTGAAACGCGGTCAGGCGCGGCATCAGCCACTGCAATGCCAGCGATGGCAGGCAACTGACCCGCAGCGGCGCGTCCGACATGCCGAGCGCCTGAAGCGTGCGCTGGATATCGCCGAACGCACTCGACATCGTCCCGAGCAGAATCGCGCCCTTCTCCGTCAGCCTCAACCCGCGCGCCTGTCGCACGAACAGCGGATAACCCAGCCGGTCCTCCAGATTCCGGATCTGCTGGCTCACGGCGCTTTGCGTCAGGTTGAACGCCTGCGCCGTCTTCGTGAAGCTCAACAGCCGGCCGGCCGTTTCAAAGCAGTGCAACGCACCGAGGATCGAACCGTCCAGTCGCATGTGTATAAGTCCAGCTAATACATTGATTAGAAATCGGCGCTTTTGCGCGGTCGCCTTGAATCGTAGCATTCCAGCTCTGAATCTCGCTCAACGAACGCAAGGCCGCCCCGTGACCGCCACACCTCAACCCGACGATCTATTAGCCAGACTGCAATCCCGTCAACCGCTGCTGTGGCTGAACCCCGAAGCCGGCCGGCCGTTGCCGCAGGACGCGCCCTCACCCGACGCCATCGCTGCGGCCGAAGCGAGACTGGCGCGCTGCGCGCCGCTGATGGCCGAGCTGTTTCCCGAGCTCGCGGCCACGGCGGGAACGATCGAATCGCCGCTGATGCCGGCGGACACCTTGCGGCGCGCGTTGTCGCACGCGGACGACGCGCACGGCGCCTGGTTCATCAAGCGCGACGATGCATTGCCGGTCGCCGGTTCGATCAAGGCGCGCGGCGGTTTTCATGAAGTGCTCGCGCTCGCCGAGTCGATCGCGATCGAACACGGGTTGATCGCCCCCACTGGCGACCGGCGGATCCTCGCGTCGGCCGCCGCCCGCGCGTTGTTCGCCACCCATACCGTCGTCGTGGGCAGCACCGGCAATCTCGGCCTGAGTATCGGCGTGATGGCCGCCGCGCTGGGGTTCGAATCGGTCGTCCACATGTCGACCGACGCAAAGCCGTGGAAGAAGGCGCGCCTGCGACAACGCGGCGTCCGCGTGGTCGAGCACGACGGCGATTACGCGCAGGCCGTCGCCGCGGGTCGATCGCAGGCGCGCGCTCAACCGCGCTGCCACTTCGTCGACGACGAAGGCTCGCTGATGCTGTTCCTCGGCTACGCCGCGAGCGCCCGGCATCTGGCCGCGCAGCTCGCCGAATCGGGCCGCCGCGTGGACGCCGCGCATCCGCTCTTCGTCCATCTGCCGTGCGGGGTCGGCGGCGCGCCAGGCGGCATCACGTATGGCCTCAAGGCGCTGTTCGGCGAGCACGTGCACTGCTTTTTCGCCGAGCCCGTCGCGGCGCCGTGCATGCTCGTCCAGCTCGCTGCCGGTGCGGGCACGCCGGTGTCCGTCTACGACATCGGGCTCGACAACCGGACCGAGGCCGACGGCCTGGCGGTCGCGCAAGCGTCGCATCTGGTCAGCCCGCTGATGGCGTCGCAACTGTCGGGCGTCTTCACGGTCGGCGACGCGCAGCTCTACGCGCAGTTGCGCGCGGTTCAACGCGCCACGGGCGTGGAACTGGAACCGTCGGCCGCGGCCGCCGTCGGCGGGCCGGGCTGGCTGGCCCGGTCGGCGGCCGGCAGGGACTACCTGCGCCGCCACGCGATCGACATGCGCGCGTCCACGCACGTCATCTGGGCAACCGGCGGCTCGCTCATTCCGCCGGAAGAACACCGTCGCTTCCAGTCTCACGCGGAGGCGCTCGCCGCCGCCGGCGCGTGACGCGTTCCGCCCGGCGCCCAGCCCGGTTCCCGAAGACCGGGTAGACTGTCCGGATGGAACAATGCCGTTATTGCCAGAGAATCCGCGATGAATGGGATTGCCACGGCGACGAATGCCGCCGGGCAATCGCCAAGGCGCTGCGCCGGCAGCGTGCGGGCCTGCCGATGGTGCCCGATCGCATCCGCAACGAACTCCCGTCCGGCGCGCCGACCCAGCAGGTGATCGCCGTCCTGTCGCGGCAGCGCCTGCGCGCGCGCCGCGGCAACGAGGAACGCCGCGAGCGCAAGGAAATCGACGACGACGTCTGAGCCGGCCGCCTCGCAGCCTGCCCGCACCGTTCCCGCTTCCCGCTGCCGCCGGGCGCCCGCCCGTACGTGCCATCCACGCCGCACCCCGGTCGCCTTTCCGTTGCACACCCGGCAATACACAATGGGGACGGAAGATATTTTTCGCGGAATTATTGCCTCGCCTGCAACGATCTTTCGCTGAAACTCACGTTTACCCTAGGTCGACCGGCGCCTACGATGTAATCAACCGCTTACGACATGGTGTCGAACGCGGAAAGCCAATAAACATCGGAGGTCATCATGAAATCGCTCGTTTCCGCAGTCGTTGCCGCTGTCGCCCTGTCCGCTTCGTTCGGCGCATTCGCCCAAAGCACCGTGACCCGCGCCCAGGTGCGCAACGAACTGGTCCAGCTCGAACAAGCCGGCTACAAGCCGGGCCTGTCGAGCCCGTACTACCCGGCCGACATCCAGGCCGCCCAGGCCCGCGTGCGCGGCGCCGACAACAGCGGTTACGGCGCACAGCCGGCCGCGACCGTCCAGGGCGGTGCACCGGCCGCGAAGCCGCAAAGCGCGCACGACTCGGTCTACTTCGGCCACTAAGCCTGCCGCTGCGCGCATCGCGCGCAGTGCGGCCATGCGACGAGCCCGTCCCTGACGGGCTCGTCGCGTTTGCAGCCCCAGTTTCGCCGCCCGATCGTCAGCGGCTGCCGCCCGATGCGACCCGGTCGCCTGCGTCCGTCGCGACGCCGCCTCGGACCAGATCCTGATAGCGCACGCACACGCACTGCGGGCACGCCTTCGCCGCGTACATCGCCGCATCGGCCTTGACGAGCAGTTCCTCGGCCGACGCGCCGTCGGCCGGATACTCGCTGACACCGATGCTTGCACCGACCGCCACGCGCCGATCGCCGAACTCCAGCTCCTCGGCCATCACGATCTGGATGCGCGCCGCGACGTCGCCGATCACCGCCGGCGAACGCACGTCCGCGATCAGCACGATGAATTCGTCGCCGCCGAGCCGCGCGACCATGTCGCCGCTGCGCAGCGCACGGCTCAGCCGCTTCGCGACCGCGACGAGCGTGCGATCGCCGGCCGAGTGCCCGTGCTGGTCGTTGATCTGCTTGAAGCGGTCGAGATCGACGAACATCACCGCCAGCCCTTCGCGTACCGCCGCCGCATGCCGGATCGCAGCTTCGAGATGCTCCATGAACAGCAGGCGGTTCGGCAGCGCGGTCAGCGGGTCGTGGCCGGCGAGGTGCGCGAGTTCCTGCTGCTTCGCACGCAGCATCGCGACCTGCGTGCGGATCTCGACGCGCATGCTGTCGAAACAGCGCGCGAGTACGCCGATCTCGTCGGCGCGCGCGGTCGGCAGCCGCTCGGCGGCCGAATCGTCGAACACGTGGGTCGCCGCACGCGCCAGCGTCTGCAGCGGCCGCGTGATCGCACGCGCGAACAGGATCGCGAGGATCGCCGCCAGCAGGCTCGACACGAGCACCATCCGGACGATCCGCTCGCCGAGCACGCCGGCCGGCGCCAGCACGTCCGCGAGCGGGCGCGCCATGCCGAGCACGACGAAGCGGTTGCCCTCGTCGTGCCCGAACGGCGTGCGCGCGAACGCGAACATCTGGCCCGGCGCCTCGTCGGGCTGCGCGAGTCCATTGAGCGTCACGTTCGTTTGAGCGTGGTCGAACAACGCGCGGGTGGCGGTGAAACGGTCCTGCATCAGCACGCGCCGGCCGCGGTCGAAACCGAACGTCTGCGCCGGATCGGGATGCACGAGAAAATCACCCCACTCGTTCGCGAGATAGACCGCATAGTCTTCCGGCAGGTCGCGCTCGAGCCGGTCGAACACGCGCGACAATTCGACGTCGACGACGAGCGCGCCGACCGTGCGGCCGGACATGTCGACCACCGGTGTCCCCACGCGCAGGATCGGCAGCCCCTCGGCCTCGTGCGATCCCGTCTCGTGATTGATCACGATCGGTGACAGGTAGATGTGGCCGGGCGCCATCGCGAGCGTGTCGAATACGTAGGAAAACTGCCCTTTCTCCTGGAAGGCGCTTTCGGGCAGCACGACGATGCCGCTCGCATCGCGAACGACACGGATACGTTCGATCCCGAAATGCCCGCTCGCGATCAGGCGGATCTGCAGGTACTCCGGATGATTTGTCATGAAGCTCCGGTACACCTGCTCGAGCCGCGTGCGGCGTGCGATGTCCGGCTTGTCGTCACCCGCGACGAACGCGGACGACGGCAACTGCGCGAGCACGAGCGCGTCGTCGGCAACATCCGCCAGCGCGGTCGTGAAGCGTTGCCCGAGCAGTTGCGTCGACATCAGCAGGCTGTGCTGCGCTTCCTGCACGAGCATCGCGCGATTGGCGCGATACGCGTAGTAGCCGGTCGTGCCGGACGCGATCACGCCGATGCAGGCGAACAGCACCGACAGCTTCGACACGAGCCCGAGCCGGATCATTTTCCGAACCGCTCCGGCCGGTCGCCCGACACGATACGGCTCCACAACGATTCGCGGCGGGCGATGTTCTCGACGGGCTGGAGCCACACGAGATGCTGGTGCCCGGTGTCGAGCCCCGACGGCGGCTCGAGCGTATTCGCGAGCCCCTGGCGCTCGGTCAGCAGCGCGCCGATCGCCGGTTCGAGCATGTAGTTGATCCACGCGAATGCCAACCCGGGGCGTTGCGCGCCGCGCGTGACGGCCCAGCAGTCGAGCCACGCGAGCGCGCCTTCTTCCGGGATCACGTAGCCGACGTCCGCGCCCGCGCGCCGCAGCAGTTCGACCTGCTGCGTGCCGTAGTTGCCGAACATCAGTGCCGCGCGATGCTGGACGAACAGCGCGGTCGCCTCCTCGGGCAGCGTGTAATACGTCAGCAGGTTGCGGCGCAGGTCGATCAGCTTGCGCGCGACCGCGAGCGTCTGCGCGGACGACAGCCGGAACGGATCGGAATAGCCGAGCGCGAGCGCGGCGAACGAGAAATTGTGCTGCGCGCTGTTGAAGTCGAGCACCTTGCCGCGGTAGCGCGGATTCCACAGCTCGCGCATCGAGCGCGGCGCGGCCGGCACCTGCTTGCGGTCGTAGATCAGCCCCATCGACGAATACGTGAACGGGATCGCGTAGGTCGTGCCGTCCTGCACGAGCCCGCCGATCGTCGCGACCTGCTGGAAGTTCGGCAACTGGCGCCGCCGGTTCGGAATGCGCTGCAGGTCGATCGGCGCGAGCAGGCGTTCGCGCGCATAACGCTGGATCTCGGCCGTATTCGCGGCCAGCACGTCGTACGGCGGCGGCGACGCGCTGTGCATCCGCGACCACAACGCTTCGTCGGAGTCGACGAACGTCACTTCGACGCGCGCGCGAAACTGCGCCTCGAACGCGCCGACGATGTCGCTGTCCGCATAGCCGGGCCACGCGAGCACGCGCAGCACGTTGTCGTTGACGGTTTCGGGAGAGGCGGAGAACGCCGGCACGACGGGTGCCAGAAAGCCTATCGTCAATATGATGAGCAGGCTGCGCACGGCGCCGCGTGCACGCTTGCGTGCACCGATTCCCCTGATCAATCGGACCCCGCGTGAATCGCCCGGCTGCATTCGACTGTCCTTTTTCGAGTCGATGCGATATCCCGCAACGAGACCATAAATCGGACGGTCGCGCAATTGGAAGAAGCCGTACGCGGCGCGCATGTTCGCCGGCACCGGCACCGGCGACGGCGGCGACATGCGGCATGCGGCGCGGCTACAGCGGCCCGCGTCGCGCCGCGGAAACCCGCGTCAGCGCCAGGCCTGCGTGAACTCCGCGATCACGCGCGACAGGTGTGCACGCATCGCGTCGCGCGCACCTGTCGCGTCTCGCGCCATGATCGCCGCGAAGATCCGCTGGTGATCCTCCTGCGACGCCTCGCGCAGCGCGGTCGAGTGAAAGTGCTCCTCGATCTTGTCCCACAGCGGATCGCTGCGGGCGCAGTCCCACATCGCCGTGACCATGTGCAGCAGCACCGTATTGCCGGTCGACTCCGCAATCCGCAGATGAAACTGGCGGTCGGCCGCGTCGTACGCGGCCTTGTCGGCCATCTGCTCGCGCATCGTCGTCAGCGAGAGAAACAGGCGGTCGAGATCGGCGTCCTTGCGTTCGGTCGCCGCGAGCGCCGCGACTTCCGCTTCGATCAGCCCGCGCGCGCGCAGCGTCTCGATCGGCCCCGGGCCGCGCGGCACCTCGAACGTCACCGGCCGTGCGGCGTCGGCCGCGGACACGTAGATGCCGGAGCCGATCCGCACTTCGACGATCCCCTGCACCTCGAGCGCGATGATCGCCTCGCGCACCTGCGTGCGACTCACGCCGAACTGGTCGGCCAGACTGCGCTCCGACGGCAACCGCGCGCCGGCTTCGAACGCGCCGGCGGCCACCATCGCGTGAATCTGCCGCGCAAGACCGATATAGGAGCGGTCCGCGGCATCGGTGTCGCGGCTGGCGGGCAGGCTGGAAAGATCGGTCATCGAAAGGCTCGCAACAGGCTGGCCGGCGCCGTCGCGGCACCGGATCCTCAAAATGGTACACCAATTTCAACCCGCACCTGATTCGGCTTGTCGGTCCTTCCTGCCGCGCAATCGCGGATGCTGTCTGTTATCCATGCGATAACCTCACAACTGGTAAACCACTATCCCGCCTAACTGGCATACCAATCATAATCCGCTCACCGGCACCGGGCCGCACGCTGCGGCCCGGTCGTCCGTGCATGAACCGCCAGCCAGGAGCCGCTCCAGTGAAGATGTCTTTCCGTTGGTACGGCGAGTCCGATCCGGTCTCGCTGCAATACATCCGCCAGATCCCGGGCGTCACGCATATCGTGTCCGCGATCTACGACGAACCGGTGGGCGAAGTCTGGCCCGCGCACAAGATCGAAACGCTGAAAGCAACGATCGAGCGCGCCGGCCTGCGGTTCGAAGTCGTCGAATCGGTGCCCGTGCACGAGGACATCAAGCTCGGCAAGCCGGGGCGCGATCGTCTGATCGACCACTACCGGCAGACGATCCGCCATCTCGGCGCGGCCGGCATCCGCGTCGTCTGCTACAACTTCATGCCCGTGTTCGACTGGACGCGCACCGAGCTGTCGAAGACGCTCGCCGACGGCTCGACCTGCCTCGCATTCAGCACCGACGCGGTCGACCGGATCGATCCGAACGACGGCATCGCGCTGCCCGGCTGGGATTCGAGCTACCGGCCCGAACAGCTGCAGGCCCTGCTCGCCGACTATCGCGACGTCGACGAAGCCGCGCTGTGGGCGAACCTCGAGTACTTCCTGAAGGCGATCATCCCTGTTGCCGAGGAAGCCGGCGTGAAGATGGCGATCCACCCGGACGATCCGCCGCGCCCGATCTTCGGGCTGCCGCGCATCGTGAAGAACCGCGACGATCTCGCGCGGATCCTGCGCATCGTCGACACGCCCGCGAACGGGCTGACGCTGTGCTCGGGTTCGCTCGGCGCGGGCCCGCAGAACGACGTCGAGGCGCTGGTGCGCGAGTTCGGCGCGATGGGCCGCATCCACTTCGCACACATCCGCAACGTGAAGGTCGACGCGAACGGCGATTTCGAGGAAACCGCGCACCTGTCGCGCTGCGGCTCGCTCGACATCGCCGCGATCGTGAAGGCGTATCACGACACCGGCTTCACCGGCTACGTGCGCCCCGACCACGGCCGCATGATCTGGGGCGAAACGGGCAAGCCCGGCTACGGCCTGTACGACCGGGCGCTCGGCGCGGTCTACCTGAACGGCCTGTGGGAAGCGCTCGCGAAGTTCGACCGCACGCCGCACGCGTCGCGGTAATCCGCCCATCGAGGCAGCCGGCGCAGCGGATCGCCGGCCGCCCGTCACGACATTCCGCACGGAGACACCGCATGCCACGCATCCGATGGGCCATGATCCTGATGTGCTTCCTGGCCAACGTCATCAACTTCATCGACCGCGCGAACCTCGCGATCGCCGCGCCCAGCATCCGCGCCGACCTCGGCTTCGACGCGGTCGGCATGGGGCTCGTGCTGAGTGCGTTCTTCTGGACCTATGCGTTCCTTCAGCTGCCGGCCGGCTGGTTCATCGACAAGGTCGGCGTACGCGTGAGCCTCGCGCTGGCCGTCGGCTGGTGGTCGGTGTTCACCGTCGCGACGGGCGCCGCGCGCGGCCTCGCGCAACTCGTGGGCGTACGGCTGATGCTCGGCGTCGGCGAAGCGGCCGCGATCCCGTCGTTCGCGAAGGTCGCGTTCAACTGGTTCCCGCGCAGCGAGCGCGGGCTCGCGAGCAGCATCTTCGACAGCGGCTCGCGTGTCGGCTCCGCGCTGTCGCTGCCGCTCGTCGCGTGGCTGATCTCGATCGTCGGCTGGCGCGGGTCGTTCGTGATCACGGGCGGCATCGGCATCGTGTGGGCACTCGCCTGGTGGTTCGTCTATCGCGACCCCGAACGCTACCGCGCGATCGCACCCGATGCCATCGATGCGCTGCTCGCGCAACGCGGCGCACCGGCCGTTGCGGCCGCAACCGATGGCCCGACCGTATCGTGGCTCGACCTGTTCCGCTATCGCACCGTGTGGGGGATGATGATCGGCCTGTTCTGCCTGAACTTCGCGATCTACTTCTTCATCACGTGGTTCCCGAGCTACCTGCTGCAGTCGCGCGGCTTCTCGCTCGCATCGCTCGGCACGTGGGGCATGCTGCCCGCGCTGCTCGCGATTCCCGGCGGCTGGCTCGGCGGCTACGTGTCGGACAGCCTGTTTCGCCGCGGCTGGAGCGCCACCGCCGCGCGCAAGACCTGCCTCGTGCTCGGGATGCTGCTATCGTCGTCGATCGCCCTGTCCGCGCTCGTCGAAAACACGTGGGCGTGCCTCGGACTGTTCGCCCTCGCGTATGCCAGCCTGTCGTTCGCCGGCGCCAACGTGTGGACGCTCGTCGGCGAAATCGCGCCGACGCCCGCGCACGTCGCGTCGATCGGCGGCATCCAGAACTTCGCGGGCAATCTCGCGGGAATCTTCATCACGACCTTCACGGGCGTGATGCTGTCGATCACCAAGGGCTCGTTCGTCGTGCCGCTCGCGGCGGCCGGCGCGCTGTGCGTGGTCGGCGCGCTGTCGTACCTGTTCGTCGTCGGCAAGGTCGAGCCGCTGCCGCCGCTGCGCGGCCGTGCGAACGGGCGGAATGCGGCGCCGAACGCGGCCTGACACTGCCGGAACGCGCGGCCGGTGCCCCGCGCTTTCCTTTTCGGGCCGCCCGTCGGACAATGGCCCGCGCCCGCCGGCGCGGCGCCACTCCGGCCCGCGCGCGGCGACGCCGCGCCCCGCCCACGCCGATGAAACGCTACGAAACCCTCGCCCATACGATCGCCGACGACATCCGCAACGGCAACCTTGCCGTCGGCACGCGCCTGCCGTCGCTGCGGCAGATCATCGCGCAGCACGGCGTGAGCCAGTCGACGGTGTTTCGCGCGTATTACCTGCTCGAACAGTGGGGCTTGATCCGTGCACGCGAACGCTCGGGCTATTACGTCGCGCCGGGCGCCACGCCGGCGGCGAACCCCGCCGCGAAGCGCCGCGCGAACCGCGCCGGCGCCACGCGCAAGGTCGACATCAGCAGCCTCGTGTTCTCCGTCCTCGACGCGGCCACGCAGCCCGGCATCGTGCCGCTCGGTTCCGCGTTCCCCGCGCCGCAGCTGTTTCCGCTGCCGCGCCTGGCGAAGTCGCTCGCCCAGGCCACGCGGCTCGTGAGCCCGTGGAGCACGGTCGTCGACCTGCCGCCCGGCAACGAGGCGCTGCGCCAGCAGATCGCGCGCCGCTATCTCGCCACCGGCATCTCGCAGCCGATCGACGAGATCGTCGTCACGAACGGCGCGCTCGAGGCGCTGAACCTGTGCCTGATGGCCGTGACTCGGCCCGGCGACGTCGTCGCGGTCGAAGCGCCCGGGTTCTATGCGGCGCTGCAGGCGATCGAACGGCTCGACCTGCGCGCGGTCGAGATTCCCGTCGATCCGCATACGGGCCTCGATCTCGATGCGCTGGCAAACGCGCTCGACCGGCACGCCATCCGCGCGTGCTGGTTCATGACCAATTTCCAGAATCCGACCGGCGTCACGCTGTCCGCCGAAAAGAAGCGTGCGCTCGTCGACCTGCTCGCGGCGCGCGAGGTGCCGCTGATCGAGGACGACGTGTACGGCGAGCTGCATTTCGGCCCCGACTATCCGCTGCCCGCGCGCGCGTTCGATCGACACGGCCTGGTGATGCACTGCAGCTCGTTCTCGAAGACCCTCGCGCCCGGCTACCGGATCGGCTGGGCCGCCGCCGGCCGCTTCGCCGAGAAGGTGCAGCGGCTCAAGCTGATGACGACGCTGTCGGCCAGCATTCCCGCGCAGGCCGGCATCGCGAACTATCTCGAGCACGGCGGCTACGACCGCCACCTGCGCAAGCTGCGCGGCGCGCTGCACGCTCAGCTCGACCGGATGGACGACGCGTTGCGGCGCTGGCTGCCGCCCGGCGTCGAATGGGTGCGGCCCGACGGCGGATACTTCCTGTGGCTCGCGTTTCCCGACGCGATCGACGCGATGGAGTTGCACCGCCAGGCGATCGCTCGCGGCATCAGCGTCGCGCCGGGACCGCTGTTTTCGGCCGCGCACGGCTTCGAGCGCTGCGTGCGCGTGAACTTCGGCCATCCGTGGAGCCGCGACATCGAACGTGCGATCCGCGTGCTCGGCGAACTGGTCGCGCAGCCGCCGGTCCGCAAGGCAGGCTGATCGTTCACGGTACGCGCGGTGCATGCCGCGCGCATCGCGGCCATGCAGGCAATCCGCGCGCGGGTTACATTGCGGATCCCGCCGCACCTTCACGATCTCCCATGAGCCAACTGCCTTACCTCGATCACGCCGCCCTGTTGAAACTGACGGCCGAAGCGGCGCACGTCACGCAATCGTGCACGTGCACGAAGACGTCGCTCGCCGGATGGACGACCCTGCCGCTGTCGCTGCAGGATGCGCAACTGACCGAAATCGCCACGCTCGTGCCGCCCGGCGACGCCGAGCCGACCTATGCGGAGCATCACCCGGCCGGCACGCGCTACGCGTCGGACGACGCACCGATCGCCCTGCGCCATTTCCCGTACAACCGCTGCAGCGTCAGCCGCTGCCGCTCGTGCGGCCGCTTGTTCCTGCGCTATCAAGAAGGCGGCGGCTACTTCATCGACCAGCGCATCCGCGCGCTCGATCCGGCGCTCGTCGTCGACGCCAGCGTTTGATCGCGCCGCGGGCATGGCCGCATGCCCGGTCTCCCGCGCCGGCGCCTGCGTGTCGCGCCATCTGCTGCGCCTTTTTCGTCCCGTTCTGCTGCTTGTCCCGCCGCACCGCGTTCCCTACGCTGTCTCCCGTTGCCTGACATCCGTCGCAACGCCTGTCCGAGCCGCGCGCAATCCGCGCCGCGGCGCTTCTCGCGTATCACGTCATGTACCGATATACCGATTTCGACCGGGCGCTCGTGCACAGCCGCGCCGCCCAGTTCCGCGACCAGCTCGAGCGCTGGCAGCACGGCACGCTGAGCGAAGACGCGTTCCGGCCGCTGCGGCTGCAGAACGGCTGGTATGTGCAACGCCACGCGCCGATGCTGCGCGTCGCCGTGCCGTACGGCGAGCTGTCGAGTGCGCAGCTTCGCGTGCTGGCGCGAATCGCGCGCGACTACGACGTGCCCGACGACGCCACCTACCGCGCCGCATGCGACGCGCAGGCGCTGCTCGGCACGTCGCGCCTGCCGACCCGCAGCGCGCACTTCACGACACGCACCAACGTGCAGTTCAACTGGATTCCGCTCGCGAAGGCGGCCGACGTGATGGACCTGCTCGCGACCGTCGACATGCACGGCATCCAGACGAGCGGCAACTGCATCCGCAACATCTCGTGCGACGAGCGCGCGGGCGTCGCGCCGGACGAGATCGCCGATCCGCGCCCGTTCGCCGAAGTGATGCGCCAGTGGACGACGCTGCATCCCGAATTCGCGTTCCTGCCGCGCAAGTTCAAGATCGCGATCACCGGTGCGACCGAAGACCGCGCGGCAACCGACTGGCACGACGTCGGGTTGCAGCTCGTGCGCGACGACGCGGGCGAACTCGGCTTTCGCGTCAGCATCGGCGGCGGAATGGGCCGCACGCCGATGATCGCGACGCTGCTGCGCGCGTTCCTGCCGTGGCAACACGTGATGAACTACATCGAGGCGATCGTCCGCGTGTACAACCGCTACGGGCGCCGCGACAACAAGTACAAGGCACGCATCAAGATCCTCGTGAAGACCGAGGGGCAGCGCTACATCGACGACGTCGAGGAAGAGTTCCGCCAGATCGTCGTCCTCGACGGCGGCCCGCACACGATCCCGCAGGCCGAATTCGGTCGCGTGGCCGCGTCGTTCGTCCCGCCGCGGCTCAAGCCCCGCACGCTCGATCTCGCCGGCGCGCAGGCACGCGTATCCGCACAGGCGGCCCGTCATCCGGCGTTCGCGCGCTGGCTCGCCCGCAATGTCGCCGCGCATCGCGATCCGGCGCTGCGCATCGTCACGTTGTCGTTCAAGCGCCGCCTGCAGGCCCCGGGCGACGCCTCGCCGGACCAGCTCGACGCGCTCGCCGATCTCGCCGACCGCTTCTCGGCCGGTGAGGCGCGCGTCACGCACACGCAGAACGTCGTGCTGCCGTGGGTGCATGTCGACGATCTGTTCCTGCTGTGGGAAAACGCCCGCGCGATCGGGCTGGCGAGCGCGAACGTCGGGCTGCTGACCGACATGATCGCGTGCCCGGGCGGCGATTTCTGCGCGCTGGCGAACGCGCGCTCGATCCCGATCGCCGACGCGATCACCGAGCGCTTCCAGGATCTCGACCTGCTGCACGACATCGGCGACCTCGACCTGCACATCAGCGGCTGCATCAATTCGTGCGGCCATCATCACAGCGGCCACCTCGGCATCCTCGGCGTCGACAAGGACGGCGCGGAGTGGTACCAGGTGACGCTCGGCGGGTCGGACGGCTCCGCCGCGAGCGGCCCAGCGCGGCCGGGCAAGGTGATCGGCCCGTCGTTCTCGGCGGACGAGATCGTCGATGTCGTCGATGCGATCGTCGGCGCGTACCTCGACGCGCGGATCGACACGAACGGCCGCAGCGAACGATTCATCGACACCGTGCGCCGCATCGGCGCGGAACCCTTCAAGGCCGCCGCGAACGACGCGCGCCACCGGGCGGAGCACGCATGAACCAGGAAACCTCCATCGCACACGCACGCATCCGCCTGCTGACGCCGGCCGACCACGCCGACGACACGCAGCCGCACGACGACGCGACGCTGACGATCGGCAACGACGAGGAACTGGCGCCGCTCGCCGCGCAAATCGCGCAAGCCGCCCGCATCGACCTGCAGTTTCCGTCGTTCACGGACGGACGCGCGTACAGCCAGGCGTACCTGCTGCGCAAGCGCTTCGGCTTCGCCGGCGACCTGCGCGCGACCGGCGAGGTGCTGGTCGACCAGTTGTTGCTGATGGAACGCACGGGGTTTTCGAGCGCGGTGCTCGCCGACGACACCGAAATCGCGGCCGCACGGCGGCAACTCGACCGGTTCCCGGGCTTTTATCAGCGCGACGCGAGAACGGCCACGCCGCCGCACGACACGGCGGCGACAGCGGCGACGGCGGCAGCGGCCGGAAAATGAAACGGGCGGCACGCTGGCCGCCCGTACGATGAACCGGCAGGATTCCGGCCGGTGCCCGCGGCAACGCGGGCGCCAGCGTTCAGCGCGCCGCCACCGGCTTGCCGAACCCGCCGAGAATCTTCTTCTCGAGCGCGATGTAGTCGCGGCCGAAGTGGTGATCGCCCTGCGTCTTGATCACGTCGGCGCCCGTGTTCGCGAGCGCCGGGCACATCGTGTCCTTCTCTTCCGCGCCGTAGAAGCACTGCACGAGCTGCGGCGGCACCTTCGCGATTTCCGGCGCGACCTTCAGCGCCTTGTCGCTCGCGGGCATTCCGAGCCAGCCCGTCACGCGGATCTGGAAATCGGCGGACGGCGCAAAGCCGAGCAGCGACATCACCGCGACCTTGTCGCGCAGGTCGGCCGGCAGCCGGTTGTACGCGAACGGCATCACGTCGGCGCCGAACGAGTAGCCGATCAGCGCCACGCGGCTTGCATGCCAGCGCGCCATGTACGTGCGCATCACGCGTGCGAGATCGCGGCTCACTTGCGCGGGCGGCTTCTCGCTCCAGAAATAACGCAGGCTGTCGATGCCGACCACCGACACGCCGTCGCGCTGCAGCGCCTCGGCGATCGTCTTGTCGAGATCGCGCCAGCCACCGTCGCCCGAGATCACGATCGCCAGCCGGTCGCTGCCGCCCTTGGCCGGCAGTTCGACGAGCGGCAGATCCGACACGTCGAGTTCATCGCCGCTACCGCTGTCGCGCAGGTGCGACGTGACGAGCGAGACCAGCTTCGTGTTGTCGCCCGCGGCCGCCGTTTCGACGAAGCCCGGCATCGCGCGGCGCACGATCGTCGGATCGGGCGGGCACGGCTTGAAGCGCGGATCGAGCTTTGCGGCCGGGGCGACCGACACGACGCCGGCGATCGTGTTCTCCGGCGCCATCGACAGGATCTGCTTCGCGATCGCGCCGCCCTGGCCCACGCCCGCGACGATCGGCGTGAAATAACGCGACGACTGCGCGAGACGTTCGAGCTGATGGCTGACCGCCTCGGCGTCGCCGTCGAGGTGGTGGCAGGTCTCCTGCTTCGCGGCGAGATTCATCGCGTAGCGCTCGGTATCGACGCCGACCGTCATCGCACCGGCTTTCGCGAGCGCGTCGGCCGCCTGCTGATCGGCGGCATTCCAGCCGGCCTCACGCGAGAACAGCACGACGAATCCGCGCAGCGGCCCGCTCGGTTTGGTCACGGTAACGGGCCCATAACGGCCGCCCGACACGGTTTCGGCTTTCACGGCGGCCGGCTGCGTGGCGCACGCGGCGCCGGCCAGCATCATTCCCGCGCAGGCGGCTGCCGCCCGCGCGATTCCCTTCTTCAAACTCATGAGCGCCGACCTCCAGCCAGCAATGACAGATCCGCCAGCGTGACGAACACGCCGACCGAGCCCGAGGCCGCGAGATAACGCGGCTCCCAGTGCGGTTCGAACTTGCTCTTGAAAGCGCGCAAGCCGCGGAAGTTGTAGAAGCGGCCGCCGAAGCGCCAGACCATCAGGCCGAGCCGGTGCCACGGCGACGGCATCTTCGCCGCCCCCATTCCCGAGAACGGCGCGATGCCCAGGCTCAGCTTGCGGAAACCCGCTTCCTTCAGATGCAGCGCGAGCTGCGTGAACAGATACTCCATCGCGTACGGCGACGCGTCCGGCAGATGGCGCATCACGCCGACCGTCGCCTCGGTGTTGAGATCGGTCGTCATGAACGTGACGAACGCGATCGGCTTGTCGGCCTGCCGCACGAGCATCACCGACTGCGTCGCGAGATAGCCGTCGTGGAACGCGGCCACCGAGAAGCTTTTCTCGCGCGCATCGCGGCTATCGAGCCAGCCGTCGGAAATGTCGCGCAGCGCCGGCAGCGCGGCCGGCACGTCGCCCGGCGCGATCACCTCGACCGTCAGCGCGTCCTTGTCGCCGCGGCGCAGCGCGTAGCGCAGGTGGGAGCGGTTCGAACCCTTCAGGTCGAACCGGTCGAGCGCGATATGCGCTTCCTCGCCGAGTTTCATCAGCGTGAGGCCCGCGTCGAGATACAGCGGCAGCGCGTTCGCGCGCACCTGGTAGAACGCCGCGCGGCCGCTGTGCGCGTGTGCGAGCGCGATGAACTTGCTGATCAGCGCCGGCCATTCTTCACGCGGCCCGACCGGGTCGTGCAGCGCGGCCCACGTGCGGCCGTTCTTCGCGTACATCAGGAACGCGCGGCGCGATTCGGAAAACAGGAAGGACTTGTCGCCCATCAGCGCGAGGCCCGCGTCGCTGCATTCCTGCGCGCGGATGATCTGCTCCGCGTCGATCAGGTCCTGCTCCGCGGGTTTCACGAAACGCCCGGGCGCCGGACGCAGCAGTTGCCACAGCGCGAACAGCGCGACGAACACGCCGGCCGCGAGCGTCGCGCGCAGCGCGCGCGGCGCACGCGCATCGAACGAGAAATGCGACCACAGCTCGCGCGTGTACGGTACGTCGCGGAACGCGAAGAACAGCACCCACACGGCCAGCATCAGCACCATCGTCACCGACACGAACCAGCTCACCGTGAAGCGCTCGGCGAGCAGCGACGAATGACGGTTGAAGCGTCGGCGGCTGACGAGCAGCAGCACGAGCAGCGTGCCGAGCACGCCGGCCTCGACGAACGCGAGACCCTTCGCGAGCGACAGCGCGAGGCTCGCGAGCGTCAACGCGAAGGTCATCCACCATGCGCCGTCGAGCCGCCGCAGCAGCCCGCGCGCGACGAACAGCAGCGCGACGCCGAGCACGCTGCAGATCACCTGCGAGCCTTCGAGCACCCACAACGGCACGATATGACGCAGGATCGCGATCCGATGCCAGAACGCCGGCGTCGCGCTCGAGATCACCAGCATCCCGCCGACCGCGAACGTCACGAGGCTCAGGAACACCGGTGCGAGCTGCGACACGCGCACGGCCTGCCGCGTGACGAGCCGGCGCCGCAGCGCGCGGCCCTCGAAACCGGCCAGCAGGCCGGCCGACAGCACGAGCGGCACGCCGAAATAGATCGCGCGATAGGCAATCAGCGCGGCGACCATCGCGTGCGCGGGCACTTCGCGGCCGAGCGTGAACACCATCGCGGCTTCGAACACGCCGATCCCGCCCGGCGTATGGCCGATCATCCCGAGCAGCAAGGCGGCCGCGTAGACGGTGATGAAGGTCGGGAAACCGACCGGCGCGGCCGGCAGCAGCACCCACAGCGTCAGACCTGCCGCGACGACGTCGAGCACCGCGTAGACGACCTGCGCGACGAGATCGCGCCGCGCGGGCACGTCGAACGACAGCCACTTGAAGCGCGTGACGACCGGGCGCGCGGTGTGGCCGCACATCGCGACCATCGCGGCCAGCACCACGAGCAGCGCGGCACCGGTCCACGTGAGCACGCCGGGCGCCACGTGCAGCATCGCGGCAAGGGCCTCCGGCACGCAGACCATGCCGACCGCCGTCATCAGCACCATCGCGAGCGCCAGCGTGCCGCTCGTGAAGACGGTCATCCGGCCGATCTGCGCGGGCGTCACGCCCGATACGCCGTACACGCGCGCGCGAACCGCGCCGCCCGTCAGTGCGCCGAAACCGGTTGCGTTACCGAGCGCGGAGCCGGCGATCGCGCCGATCCACAGCGCGACGCGCGGCACTTTCGCGGCGACATAGCGCAGGCCGACCGCGTCGCGGGCGACGAGCGCGAGATAACTGAGGGCCGTCGCGGCGAGCGACGCGCCCCACTCGCCGGCGGACAGGTGACGCAGTTGGCGGATCACCGACCGGTAGTCGACGGATTCCGACAGATGCTGGAAAACCACGATCAGCAGCAGGCCGATGCCGAGCGCGAGCAGCGGCGACAGCACGCGCTCGTTGCGGATCAACGCCCGGGCACGGGCGATCACCGCCGCGGCGCGGCCGGGCGAACCAGAGTGGCGGGAAGACATAAATTGTTCAGTGGTGGTGCATAGCGTGTCGCGGCGCAGGCAAGCCAAGCGGCGACGTATCTGGTTGTTCTGCGTGGGCGGTCGGCCGAAGACGGGGCCCGGCGGCGCCTGGATCAGAACTTACGAGTATACGGAATTTATATTACAGAATCTTTCAGGTTCGCATTGTGCGCTTTTGTGGCTCGCCGGGCGAGCTGACAACACATAAAAATCGTGCACCGCACAAACGCAAGGTGCGCATCATACCGGGAACACGGGCAGTTTTTTCATCGGATGAATGACTTGTGATGCATTTGGGAAAAATCTGCCGGACGGGGCGCGGAGGGCGAGGACGAATTTGTCGGGGAGTGGGCGCTGCTGAAACGGGGCCGGGTCATCTGACGTGCCGCCCGTCGCTTGAAAGGTTGCAATCCCGGCTTCGACGATTGGCCGGTGATGCAGTCTGTACCACGTGGCGACAACGGTGGTACCCCGAACGCCAGGCCATTTATGATTTACGCGTAACGCGTGACCATCCAGACACCGATCAGGATGACCAGTGCACCGACTGCCTGCATCGGTCGCAACAGATGCTCATGCAGCGCCGTGAACCCCAGCACGACGAGCATCGAGATCGCAACCATGGTCGGATACGCAACGCCGAGCGAAGTCTTGCGCAGAGCGACCGCGTAGAGCACGAACCCGATACCATAAGCCCCTACCGCCGCGCCGCGCACCATCCACGGCAATACGCTCGACTCGCCAAGCGCAATCCCCTTGAGCGCCGCCACTCTGAGCAGCAGGCTGGCCAGCCCGCCGAAAGCACCACTCGCGATCACAATCAGCCAATTCATCTCGCGACCTCCGTCACCGTGGCAACGTCGGGCCGACGACCGGACCGGACACGAACGCCGTCCGGCTCGCCGGCGCCCCCGCCAAAGATCGCATTGAACCGATTCGCGCCATGGAGAGCGATCAACACGATCGCAGGAAAGACGACCGAGAAGTTTCGCGCCTCGTCCCGATAACCGAAAAAGCAGAACAGCAGCAGCACCGGAAGGAACGCCGCAAGGAAGTAAGCTCGATAACGTGCGGGCGTCGCTCGCCAAGCCGCCCGGAAGAACACCGCAAGCGGCACGAGCATCAACGGGTTTTCCAGGCTCGGCGTAAAAATTCCCTTGCCGACGAGGTTATAGAACGACAAGTAGGACACCGGATTCAGCCAGAACTTAAGGTTGTCCCATATATGATATTCAACGAAGCCGCCCGCGTTCCCGCCATAACCGCTCATGACGAAATGCCGGGTCACCGCGCAAATGCCCAATTGCACAACCAGCCATGCAACGCGCCTCGACAACGCGACGTCGCGTTCATGCAGGAAGAAAAATGCGAGCGGAACCAGGAAGAACGTCTCCTTGTTCAGCGAGAAAACGGCAATCGTCAGCGTGCAAGCCAGCAGGCGCTTCGTCAATACGAAGTAGCACGCCGCCAGCACACCCAGGAGTTCGAAGAAATCGTAGTAGTAGCCGCCCTGCTGAAATGTGAGCGGGTAAACGAAACTGAACGCCGCCAGAAATCCGACGGAATGCCCGAAGCTCAACCCATGCAGCCGGGCCAGCCTGTACACCATCCACAGCGCCAGCAGCGTCGACAGTACGATCGCAATGTAGGTCAGGTGATAGACAAGCGCCACGACCGGTGTCCAATACTTGTCCGGCACGTTCGTGAAATAGGCGTTGCGCAGCGAATCATGGCGGATGATCGATTTGAACAGCCTGTCCTGCCTGGCTTGCCCGAGGCGTTCGACCATCCATTTCGCGGCTTTCGGAAATGATGAACGATAGACAAAGGGTTTCGGCGCATCGCCGTTCATCATTCCCACGAGACTGTAGCTCGTTGCAAAATCGCCTTTCTGATCGTCACGGAACCCCCACTTCAACAACATGCTGTTGGTGATGTTACCGGCGCACACGAAGAGCAACACGTAGACGATGGCGAAGCGGCAGAATGCCCGCACGCGGTTTCGGTTCATTTCCGTCATAGGGATCCGCGCTACTTACAGCACGGGCAGAAAGTGAGCAGCCAGCACGAGCGCCACCATGACGCAAAGCATGCCGAGACTACCCCGGTTTTCGAGAATATGGACGATTGGATCGTCGTGCATCGCGCCACGCACCGTTGCGATCCAAAGTCGGCCGAACAAGTAGATCAGGCCGATCTGAACGAACCAGAGCAGATGGGGAATCGTGTAACGGGCGGCCGTTTCAGGCGCATTGATAAACAAGCCGAACACGACCACCGCGGCAAGCGACGCGCCGATCCCGAACGGCCAGAGTACTTCGAGATCACTTACACGATAGTCACGGCCCGCCGATACGGGTTTTCCGTTCTGGCGGAGGAACACCAGTTCCGAGCAACGCTTCACGAGCGCCAGGCTGAGAAAGGCAAACACGGAAAACGCGAGAAGCCAGCGGCTGACCTGGATTTCAGCTGCAACCGCTCCCGCGACGATCCGGTGCGTATACAGCAGCGACAACGCCACCACATCGAGCAGCACGACGGATTTCAGGCTCCAGCTGTATGCGGTCGTCAATATCAGATACAGCACGAACATTCCCGCAAACTCGGACGACACCGCGAATGCCAATGCAAGCGCGATCACGAGCAGTAGCGCGGCACCCCCGATACCTTGGGCGATCGACAACGTGCCGTTCGCGAACGCGCGATTGCGCTTGCGCGGATGGCGCCGGTCGTTGTCCAGATCCCACAGATCGTTGGCAATGTACGTTGCGGATGCCCCCAGTGACATCGACAGAAACGCGAGCACGAGCGTGGCAACCTTGGCGACGTCAAAGAATGCAAAGGCCGTCAACAGCGGGACGAACAGCAGCAGGTTCTTCAACCATTGATGGACTCGCAACGCCTTGCACCAGGTCAGGAACCCGACAGGCTCGTTCGGAAACTCGCGTTCGACTGGAATGTTGCTCCGGACGTCCGCGGCAATACCGGGGGCGACGCCCGCCAGAATGGCGCCCTTCGCATTCGCCCAGATCGGGATGTCGGCCTTGCTGTCTCCGGCGTAGACGAAATCGTCGCCGACTTGTTGACGAATGCCGGCAAGCTTCGTCTCGCTTTTCAGGTTCGTATCGCCATGGGTTGCAATGACGAGGTCGAACAAACCGAGATGAGCATCCACCTGCTCGGCAATCGAACGATGGGCCGCCGTTGCCAGCACGATCTTGCGACCACTTTTACGCTCGTGGGCCAGATAATCGACAAGCGACTCGCGGTAGGGAAGCGTCTCGGCCCGAAAACCAACCTGTTCCGCGACCTTGCCCTTGAATGCAGCGCGGCCGCCCACGAGCCAGAAAGGCAATTTCAGCAGGTTTGCAGGTTGATGCTTGACGACGCGTATCACGGATTCCATCAAGGTATCCGACGTCGTCAGCGTGCCGTCGAGATCGACGACAAGCGGCAATTTTCTGGTCTCTCGCATCATGTGTGATTCATTTCCGTTTGACATCGACGCCAAACTGGTCAATCCGTTCCTTGCGCCAAATTTATCGGTAGAAAGCGATATCGGCGTTCTTTTTTATTTACACCAGCCCCGACTTCATTGTGAATACTTTTCAAATCGCGGGATCTTACCAGAAAACGGGGTCCGATAAGCCGAACCCGCAACAATACGACCACTTTTGTCCCGTGTCGCCCTTGTCCGCATGATCGCGTCAACTACAGACGCCCCCACTCACGATAACGTGACGGGCGGCAGGCAGCCATTTCTATTATTTTTTAAAGAATGTCACCAAATGGCGACTCTCTCCAAAACATTCCACGTTATTCCGTCACGCTCAATGCGCAATGCATTTACGAAGACACATAATCCCCCGGCTCCCTCCAGGACAAAATCGAAAGGCACTCGCCTCAATTCTGTTCCGGCCATTTCCCGGCTGAATTTCGACACGGTCGATACCGGACGATATCGCGGGACCACGACACGCCGGATCACGCTTCACCTCCCCCGCTCACGCTCCCCCAACGCGATCGCCTTGTAGTCGTAAGTCGGATAGAACTCCGTCCGATAGGCGCCCCACGCCGTATCCTCGAGCACGCGATTGACCTCGCGCAGCCGCGACGCCGGCAGCCGCAGCACGACGATCTGCCCGATCCCCATCGTCACGGTCCAGCTCACCACTTCGACGCCCGGCGGCGGAAACGCCTTGTAGAACCCCTGCTTCGCGAGTTGCGCATTCAGCTCGGCGAGCGGGCGCGCCTGGTCGTGTTTCAGGAAAACCGTCAGGAGTATCGCGTTATCCGGCGTCGCAGCGGCCGAGCCCGCCGGCACGGTCGACGTCTGGCCGACGGCCGGCGCGCTACCGGTCGCGGCACCGGCCAGCGCTGCGGCGATCACAAGGGTTCGAATCGGGAAAAACCGGGCTGCCGTCATGACGCGACTCCGTGGCTTCGTGGCTGGAGCCGCCATCATGCGCCGCCTCGGCCAGCGCTGCAGTCAGCCGGCCGCTGCGGCAATCACGCGGCGTCCGCGCCGTCTCGCTCGCGCAACACGTCGATGAGCGCGCGCAGCTTGGCCGGCACGTGCTTGCGATTCACGTAGTACAGCCACATCGGCGGCAGTGTGCGGCACACGCCCGGCAGCACCTCGACGAGCGAGCCATCAAGCAGATCCTGCTCGATGCGCTCGCGCATGAACGCGAATGCAATGCCGACACCCGCGCGCGCAGCATCGATCACCGCGTCGGCATCGTTCGTCACGAACACGCCGTCCGGATCGAGGTCGACGTCGCGCGGCCCGTCTTGCAGCAGCCATTTGTGCAGGCGTCCGCTTTCCGAGAAACGGAACCGGATGCACGCATGACGCCCGAGCGCCGCAATCGACGCCGGCACGCCATGCCGTGCCAGATAACCGGGCGACGCGACCAACGCACACGTCAGCGCCGGCGCGATGCGCACGCCGATCATGCCCGGCTGCAACCGGTCGGCCAGCCGGATTCCCGCATCGAACCCGTCCTTCGCGATGTCGACCAGTTCGTTCTCGTAGCGGATCTCGAGCCGGACTTTCGGAAAACGCTCGCGAAACGTGGCGAGTACGGGCGCGATCACGAGCGAGCGCGCCAGCGGCAGCGCGGTCACGCGCAACACGCCGCTCGGCTCGCTGCGCGCGTCCTTCAGCTCGTCGCGCGCCTGCATGACCTGCCGGTACGCGGGCTCCGTCTGCCGCCAGTAGCGCTGCCCGGCTTCCGTCAGGCTCACGCCGCGGGTGCTGCGGTTGAACAGCTTCACGTTCAGCTCGCCCTCGAGCTGCCCGATCGCGAGACTGACGGCAGCCGGCGTCAAGCCGAGCGCGGCGGCGGCCCGCGTGAAGTTGCCGGCCGTCGCGACGGTCATGAACACGTGCAGCCCGGCCATCGGATCGCGTCTGCCCATCATTAGAAAAACTTGAAACTCTTTCGAGCGGAATGCGGATTCTCCCATATACCGCAACTGCCTACACTGACGCTGTCGTCTCACCGGAGCTTCGCATGTCACCCGTTACCGCCGCGCTGCCGCTCGCAGCCGCCCGTCACGCGATCGACGCGGCCCTCGCGCACGCCGCGTCGCTGCAGGTCGACGGCGTCGCCATCGCCATCGTCGATGCCGGTGCAAACCTGCTCGCCTTCGTGCGCACCGACGATTGCTTCCTCGGCGCGATCGATCTCGCGCAGCGCAAGGCGCTGACGGCAGTCCGCTTCCGTGCGTCGACCGATGCGCTCGGCGCGATGTCGGGCGACGGTCCGCTGCACGGCATCGAGCACAGTCACGGCGGGCTCGTCACGTTCGGCGGCGGCGAACCGCTGATCGACGGCAACGGGCGCTGCGTCGGCGCGATCGGCGTCTCGGGCGGCAGCGTCGATGAAGACACCGCGATCGCGCGACACGGCCGCGACCGCTTTCCGGCAACGCTCCACCTCCCAACCACAGGGTAAGCCCATGACACAGAAGCGCATCCTCATCACCGGCGCAGGCACCGGGTTCGGCCGCGAGGTCGCCTTACGGCTCGCCGCGCGCGGTCACGACGTGACGGCCGGCGTTCGCGTCACCGCCGAAATCGACGCACTGACGGCCGCCGCCGCGCAACGCGGCGCCGCGCTGCGTGCGATCAAGCTCGACGTCACGTCGGCGCACGATCGCGCCCGCGCGGCGGAACTCGACATCGACGTGCTCGTAAACAACGCGGGTGTCGGCGAGGCCGGTGCGCTCGTCGACCTGCCGGTCGAGATCGTCCGCGAGCTGTTCGACGTCAACGTGTTCGGTCCGCTCGAACTCACGCAGCAGATCGCGCGCGGCATGCTCGCGCGCGGGCACGGCAAGATCGTGTTCGTGTCGTCGATCGCGGGCCTGATCACGGGGCCGTTCACGGGTGCGTATTGCGCGTCGAAGCACGCGGTCGAAGCGGTGGCCGAGGCGATGCAGGCGGAACTGGCGCCGCACGGGATCCGCGTCGCGGTCGTGAACCCCGGCCCGTACCGCACGGGCTTCAACGACCGGATGATGGAAACGACGCGGCGCTGGCGCGATCCCGCCGTGCATACCGTGACGCCCGAGCGGCTGACGTTCCCGCTCGAACAGCACGACCCGGAGGAAATGATCGCGAAGATGGTCGACGTGATCGACAGCGACGGCGGCGCGTTCCGCAACCTGCTGCCGGAATCGTCGGAAGCATTCGTACGCGCCGAACAGGCGCGCGCATGGGAACGGCAGCAATGACGAGCCGGGCGGCAGGCGCCGGACGGCGCGCCGCCGCTCGCGCGGTCAGTACACGTCGCGCATGTAGCGCCGAGCCTTCGCGAGCCGCGCGACATAGTCGTTCGCGGCTTCGTCCGACATCCCGCCGTGCTCGGCAACGACGGCCTTCAGCGCCGCATCGACGTCCCTGGCCATCCGCGCGGCGTCGCCGCACACGTAGAAGTGCGCGCCTTCCTCCAGCCACGCGAACAACTCGGCGCCCTGCTCGCGCATCCGGTCCTGCACGTAGATCTTGTCGGCCTGGTCGCGCGAGAACGCGAGATCGAGCCGCGTCAGGAAGCCGCTGTCGTGCATCGCACCGAGTTCGTCGCCGTAGTAGAAGTCGGTCTGCGCGTGCTGCTCGCCGAAGAACAGCCAGTTGCGCCCGCGCGCGCCGCGCGCCTGCCGCTCGTGCAGGAACCCGCGGAACGGGGCGACGCCGGTGCCGGGGCCGACCATCACGATCGGCACGTCGCCGTTCACCGGCGGCCGGAAATGCGCGGACTTCTGCACGAACACCGGCACGCGTCCATCGTCCGCGCGATCGGCGAGGAACGTCGACGCGACGCCTTTGCGTGCGCGACGGCCGTTGTGATAACGCACGGCCGACACGGTCAGGTGAATCTCGCCCCGGTGCGCGCTCGGGCTCGACGCGATCGAATAGAGGCGCGGCTGCATGCGCTTGAGCATGCCGACCAGCTCCGTGCCCGACAGATCGACCGGAAACGCGTGCAGCACGTCCGCGAGCTGCTGCCCCCACAGCCATTGCTTCAGGTCGCCCTTGCGATCGTCGCCGAGCAACGCCTTCAGCGCACCGTTCGCGCTGCGCGACGCGATGAACGCGAGCGTATCCGGATGCGGACGCGTGATGTCGAAGTGGCGCGCGAGCGCGTCGCCGAGGCGGATCTCGCCGACGCCCGCCACCGACACCGGCGCATCGGCCTTCAGCGCGGTCACCGACAGCAGTTCGTCGACCAGTTCCGGGCAGTTGGTCGGCCACACGCCGAGCGCGTCGCCGGTTTCGTATTCGAGGTTCGCGCCGTCGGTCGACAGCGACACGTAGCGCGTGTCCTTCGCGGCGCCCGGGCGATTGAGCCGCACGTTCGCGACGAGCTTCGACGGCGCCGGCTGCGCCTTCGTCGGCAGCAGCCCCGGCGGGCTCATCCCGCCGGACGGCACCGCGTGCAGCGCCGCGTCGGCCTCCTTGATCCGCGCGACGACGCGTTCGAGCCACTGGTCGGCATCGTGCTGGAATTCGACGTCGCAATCGACGCGCGCGCACAGGCGCGCCGCGCCGAGTTCCGCGAGCCGCGCGTCGAGGCGGCGGCCGTGGCCGCAGAACTGGTCGTAGTTGCGGTCGCCGAACGCGAGTACCGCGAAATGCACGCCGTCGAGCCGTGCCGCGCTGCCGGCACGCAGCGCGTCCCAGAACTCGCTGCCGTTGTCGGGTGCGTCGCCGTCGCCGAACGTGCTCGTCATCAGCAGCACGTATTGCGGACCGGCAAGCGACGCGACCGGATAGTCGGACATGCACGCGCTGCGGATCTCGAAGCCCGCGTTCATCAACCGCGTCGCGTAATCGTCGGTCAGCGATTCGATGTTGCCGGTCTGCGACGCCCACAGCAGCACGACCTTCGGTCGCGTGCGCACGATCCGCACGCCGCCGGATGCGGTGGTCTCGGCCGGCAGCGCAGCGGTGGCGGTAACCTGCGCATGCGCAGGCAGCGAGCGGCTGAACAGGCCCGCGAGCATCCCGTCGAGCCAGAGCCGCACCGGCGGCGTCAACGGCGCGGCGGCCGGCAGCACCGGCACACCGCCCTCGCGCCGGCCGGCGCTGGCCTTCAGCCCGCTGACGAGGCCCGCCACATACAGCCGTTCGGTATCGGTCAACGGCGGCGGCGCGAGATCGGCGACGCCGAGCGCGGCCGCGAAAGTGTCGATGTCTGCCATGTCGGATTCCTGTGAAGCAGCAGCCTGCACCGGCGCCGGCGCGGGCCCCGCGTCGTCGGCGCATGCATCGGGTTGCGCCGCGTCGTCATCGGCGGACGCGAACGCATCCGTGTCGACACGCCGCAGCGCGACCGCGCAATATTTCAGTTCGGGTTGCTGCGATTCCGGATCGATCGCGTCGTTCGTCACCGCGTTGACGCACAGGTCGTCGCCGTACACGTCGTTCCAGTGCATCGGCGCGAAGCAGTTGCCGCGCCGCACGCGTTCGGTCACGACGGCCGGCAGCACCGCGCGGCCGCGCGCCGAACGGATTTCGACGCCGTCCTTCGCCGCAATGCCGAGCGCGCGCGCATCGTCCGGATGCAGCTCGACGAACGGGCGCGGGTTGAGCTTGTTCAGCATCGCGACCTTGCCCGTCTTCGTCATCGTGTGCCACTGATGCTGCAACCGCCCGGTGTTCAGCACGATCGGGAACGTGTCGTCGGGCAGTTCGGCCGGGTCGACGTGCGGCCGTGCAAAGAAGCGCGCCTTGCCCGACGGTGTCGGGAATGCGATGCGCGGCGCATCGCCGCCGTCGGCGGCCGTGCGCGGCGTCTGGCTCACGCCGTCGTTCAGGTAGCGGACCGGATGCCGCTCGCGCGCGGTGCCCGGCGCGACCGGCCATTGCACCGGGCCGTCGCGCAGCGCCGCATGGCTCGCGCCGCGCAGGTCGTAACCGGTCGCCGGATTCGAGAAGCGCACGATCTCGTCGAACACGTCGGCCGCCGACGCATAGTCGAAGGCCTCGCCGAAGCCCATCGCACGCGCGACTTCCGCGACGATGCGCCAGTCGGGCAGCGCGTCGCCGGGCGGCGCGACCGCCGCGCGCATCAGCGTCATGTTGCGCTCGGAGTTGACCATCACGCCGTCGCCCTCGGCCCACAGCGCGCCGGGCAGCAGGATGTCCGCGTAGCGGTTGGTCTCGGTGTCGAGGAACGCGTCCTGCGCGATCACGAGCTCCGCGGCCTGCAGACCGGCGATCACGTTCCGCCGGTTCGGCACGGTCGCGACCGGGTTCGTGCAAACGATCCAGCACGCCTTGATGTCGCCGGCCGCCATTCGCTCGAACAGGTCGACCGTGCCCTTGCCGGCGTCCTTGCGCAGCGTGCCGGCGGGCACGCGCCACAGGTCCTCGACGAAGCGGCGGTCGTCGTCGGACAGCACCGAGCGCTGGCCCGGCAAGCCCGGCCCCATGTAGCCCATCTCGCGCCCGCCCATCGCGTTCGGCTGACCGGTCAGCGAGAACGGGCCGCTTCCGGCGCGGCAAATCCTGCCGGTTGCCAGATGCAGGTTGCAGATCGCGTTGGTGTTCCACACGCCGTGCGTGCTCTGGTTGAGCCCCATCGTCCAGCAGCTCATCCATTCCTGCGCATCGCCGATCCATTGCGCGGCCGTGCGCAGGTCGGCTTCCGCGAGCCCGGTGATCGCGGCCACGCGTTCGGGCGTGTAGTCGGCGAGAAACGCGGGCATCGCGTCCCAGCCTTCCGTGTATGCGTCGATGAACGCGGCATCGGTGCGGCCGTTCGCATGCAGCAGATGCAGCAGCCCGTTGGCGAGCGCGAGATCGGTGCCAGGCCGGATCTGCAGGAACAGGTCGGCCTTGTCGGCGGTGCCGGTGCGGCGCGGATCGACCACGATCAGCTTCGCGCCGGCCTTCACGCGGTCCATCATCCGCAGGAACAGGATCGGGTGGCAGTCGGCCATGTTCGCGCCGATCACGAAAAACAGGTTCGCGCGATCGAAGTCCTGGTACGACCCGGGCGGGCCGTCCGCGCCGAGCGACTGCTTGTAGCCGGTGCTCGCGCTCGCCATGCAGAGACGCGAGTTCGACTCGATGTTGTGGGTGCCGACGAAACCCTTCGCGAGCTTGTTGACGAGGTATTGCGCCTCGATCGACATCTGCCCCGACACGTAGAACGACAGCGCGTCGGGGCCGTGCGCATCGAGCACCGCGCGCAGCCGGCGCGCGGTTTCGGCGATCGCGTCGCGCGCCGGCAGCGGTACGAGGTCGTCCTCGCGCGCGCGGCGCACGAACGCGCGGTCGAGCCGTCCCGAGCGGCGCAGCGCCACGTGCGCCGACGATCCCTTCGTGCACAGCCGCCCGAAGTTGGCCGGATGGTCGGCGTCGCCGGAGACCTTGACGACTTCGCCGTCCTCGACGTGCAGCACCATTCCGCAGCCGACGCCGCAGTACGGGCACACGCTCTTGACGGGGGTGGCGGTCATGCGCGCTCCGGGACGGTCAGGCCGCGATCCATACGAAACCGTCCTCGACCCGCGACGGATACGCATTCACCGACTGCTCGGGCGCCTCCAGGCATTCGCCGGTGCGCAGGTCGAAGTGCTGCTTGTACAGCGGCGACGCGACCACGATGCGCTCGCCGAGGCTGCCGATCAGCCCGCGCGACATCACGGCCGCCTGCGATACCGGATCGACGTTGTCGATCGCGAACACGCCGCCGTCGGCATGCGCGACGTGGAATACCGCGACCTGCGCGCCGTTGACGAGCGCGCACACGCCGGTGTTCGGCACGATGTCGTCGAGCGCGCACACGCGGGTCCAGGATGGCGAAAGACGATCGTTCATGACGGGCTCCTTGAAGTGATGCGGATATCGGTCAGGCGGTTGCCGGTTCGGTCGCGCTGTCGGCCACGACGGGAATCGGCACGCGCTTGCCGCCCGCCCGCTCGCCGGGTGTCGCGGGCCGGATCTGGCCGCGCGTCTCGACGAATTCGATGGTCGTGTCGGGCGCGTCGCTGTTCACGAAGTGGCGGAAACGCTTGCGCGTATCCGGATCGGTGACGGCCCGCTTCCATTCGCATTCGTAGGTGTCGACCACGTGCTGCATGTCGGCTTCGAGTTCGGCCGCGATCGCGAGCTTGTCGTGCACGACGACGTCGATCAGGTAGTCGAGACCGCCTTCGAGGTTGTCGCGCCACACGCTGGTGCGCTGCAGCCGGTCGGCGGTGCGAACGTAGAACATCAGGAAGCGGTCGACGTAGCGGACCAGCGTGTCGCGGTCGAGGTCGGACGCGAGCAGCTCCGCATGGCGCGGTTTCATCCCGCCGTTGCCGCACACGTACAGGTTCCAGCCCTTTTCGGTCGCGATGATGCCGACGTCCTTGCCCTGCGCTTCCGCGCATTCGCGCGTGCAGCCGGATACGCCGAACTTGATCTTGTGCGGCGCGCGCAACCCCTTGTAGCGATGCTCGAGGTCGATCGCGAGACCGACCGAATCGCCGACGCCGTAGCGGCACCAGGTCGACCCGACGCACGATTTCACCGTGCGCAGCGCCTTGCCGTACGCGTGCCCCGACTCGAAGCCCGCCGCGATCAGCTCCTCCCAGATCGACGGCAACTGCTCGACGCGCGCGCCGAACAGGTCGACGCGCTGGCCGCCGGTGATCTTCGTGTACAGGCCGTACTTCTTCGCGACCTGACCGACCGCGATCAGCCCTTCCGGCGTGACTTCGCCGCCCGGCATGCGCGGCACGACCGAGTACGTGCCGTCGCGCTGGATGTTCGCGAGGTAATAGTCGTTCGAATCCTGCAGCCCCGCGTGCGCCTTCTTGAGCACGAACTCGTTGAAGCACGATGCGAGAATGCCCGCCACGGCCGGCTTGCACACGTCGCAGCCGAGCCCGCGGCCGTGCTTCGCGAGCAGTTCGTCGAAGGTCGTGATGCGCTCGACGCGAATCAGGTGGAACAGCGCCTGACGCGAATACGGGAAGTGCTCGCACAGATGGTTGTCGACCGCGAGGCCCCGCTTCCGCATCTCGGCCTTCATGATCTGCGTGACGAGCGGCACGCAGCCGCCGCACGACGTGCCGGCGCCCGTGCACGTCTTCAGCGCGCCGAGGCTCGTCGCGCCGTCGGCGACCGCCGCGCAGATCTGCGACTTCGACACGTTGTTGCACGAGCAGATCTGCGCGGCCGCGGGCAGCGCGTCGACGCCGATCGCCGGCTTCGCCGCGCCGTCCGACGACGGCAGGATCAGGAATTCGGGCGACTCGGGCAGCTCGATGCGGTTCAGCATCATCTGCAGCAGCGTGCCGTACTCGGCCGCGTCGCCGACCATCACCGCGCCGTGCAGGAACTTGCCGCAGTCGGATACCACGAGCTTCTTGTAGACCTGGCGGCGCTCGTCCGCATACTGGTAGGTGCGGCTGCCGGCCGTCGTGCCGTGCGCGTCGCCGATGCTCGCGACGTCGACGCCCATCAGCTTCAGCTTCGTGCTCATGTCGGCGCCCGCGAACGCGGCTGCGGCCCCCGCGCCGACCTCGCCGCCAAGCTGCGTCGCGACCACGCGCGCCATGTCGTAGCCGGGCGCGACGAGGCCGTACACCATGCCGTTCCAGGCCGCGCATTCGCCGATCGCGTAAATGTCGGCGTCGCTCGTGCGGCACGCGTCGTCGATCGCGATGCCGCCGCGCGGGCCGGTGTCGAGCCCGCACGCACGGGCCAGTTCGTCGCGCGCACGGATGCCGGCCGAGAACACGATCATGTCGGCGTCGAGATGCGTGCCGTCGGCGAATGCCATCCGGTGCGCGCCGTCCTCGCCGTCGACGATTTCCAGCGTGTTCTTGCCCGTATGCACGGTCACGCCGAGCGCCTCGATCTTCGCGCGCAGCATCCGGCCGCCACCGTCGTCGACCTGCACGGCCATCAGCCGCGGCGCGAATTCGACGACGTGGGTGTCGAGCCCCATGTCGCGCAGCGCCTTCGCGCATTCGAGGCCGAGCAGCCCGCCGCCGATCACGACGCCGCGCTTCGCGTGCGCGCCGCACGCCTGCATCGCCTCGAGATCCTCGATCGTCCGGTACACGAAGCAGCCTGCGCGATCGCGCCCCGGCACCGGCGGCACGAACGGGCGCGAGCCCGTGGCGAGCACGAGCTTGTCGTACGCGAGCGTTTCGCCCGACGCAAGCGTGACCGTATGCGCGGCGCGGTCGATCGACGCGACCTGCGCGTTCAGCCGCAGGTCGAACTGCGGATGACGCTCGAAGAAGCCCGGCTCGACCAGCGACAGGTCGTGCGCCGACTTGCCCGCGAAGAACTCGGACAGGTGCACGCGATCGTAGGCCGGGCGCGGCTCCTCGCCGAGCACGGTGACCTGCGGCGCGCCCGCCGCGCCCGCTTGCGCCGCGACGCATTCGAGGAACTTGTGGCCGACCATGCCGTGGCCGATGACGATGAGTTTCATGGTGAAGGTTCCTTCGCTCGATCAGTTCGCGGCGTTGGCGGCGGCCAGCGCGCGATCGCGCAGCTCGGCTTCGCGTGCCTTGTGTTCTTCGCTGAAGCGCACGGCCATCGCGCACAGCGCGGTCGCGGTCACGACGAGGCCGAGCAGGCTCAGCGTCTGCTGCACGTCGCCCACGCCCTTCAGCAGGAAAGCCGCCGCCACCGCGCCGACGTTGCCGCCCGCGCCGACGATCCCCGCGACGCCGCCGAGCGCCTTGCGGTCGATGAACGGCACCAGCGCGTAGGTCGCGCCGCAGGCCATGTGCGTGAACAGGCCGAAGGCCAGCATCGCGACGAGTGCGACGCCGACGCTTTGCGCATGCGAGAACCAGATCAGCCCGAGCCCTTCGCCGACGATCAGCGCGCACAGCAGCGCCGCGCGCACGTCGAGGCTGCGGCGCGCGGCGATCTTGTCGGACAGCCAGCCGCCGAGCGCGCGGGCGAACAGCGCGAGCAGCCCGAACAGGCCGACCGCGAAACCGGCGTCCTTCAGCGACAGGCTGAAGTGATTGACGTAGTACAGCGCGGCGATGTTGTGGATGAATACCTCGACGCCGAAGCACGCACCGTAGGTGACGAACAGCATCCACACGCGATAGTTCGCGCATGCGGCGACAAAGCTCGCCCAGCCGCCCTTCTTGCCGCTGTCGACCGTCACGCCTTCCTTGCGCAGCGCGATGATGTCGCCTTGCGGGCAGTCCTGCGTGAAACGCCAGTACGCCCAGGCCATCACGAGCATCGCGACGCCCGGCACGACCAGCGCGACGCGCCATGACGAATCCTCGCCGAGGCCGAGCATCAGGCCCGCGGCGACGAGCAGCGGCATCAGCGCCTGCGTCGCGCCGGCACCGGCGTTGCCCCAGCCCGCCGTCGTCGCGTTCGCGGTGCCGACGACGTTCGGCGCGAACATGACCGACGTGTGGTACTGCGTGATCACGAAGCCCGCGCCGATCGCACCGATGCCGAGCCGGCAGATCAGGAACGACAGGTAATCGTGCGTGAACGACACCGCGAACACGGGAATCGCGCCGAGCAGCAGCAGGCCGACATACACGCGGCGCGGGCCGAAGCGGTCGCACAACGGCCCGACGAGCAGCCGCACGGCGATCGTCGCGGCCACCGCGGCGATGTTGATGTTGGCGACCTGAGCCGCCGTCAGGTGAAATTCGCGTGCAATGAGCGGCATCAGCGGCGCGCATGCGAACCACGCGAAGAAACAGACGAAGAACGCCATCCACGTCATGTGGAACGCGCGCATCGGCGCGGTGCGGAAGCTGAAGAGATCGATACGGGTAGCTTTGTCGGTCATGTCATCCGCCAAACGAAAAACGGCGTCCTGCGCACCCGGTCTCGTCGAGACCCGATGCGTAGGACGCCGTTGCCCAAGAAGCCCGTTGCCGGGCGCGTCGGTAATCGGTACTGCGGACGAATCGCCGTTGATCCGCCCGAATCGGCTTACGCAAACGCCATGCCATGTTGCCGCCAATCGGGCCCGCAGCCGCGCCGTACAAGGCTCGCCGGCCGGCATGCGGCGCCCGGTGACGCGCGGCGGACGCTGCGCGGTGAGGCAGCGAGGCACAGATGTGGTGCGCTGCAGCACTGTCGCCGTGCGACATCGCGGTGCGCACACGTGGCGCGCGACGCACGCGATACGGCATGGCGGCAGCCCGCGCGCGGTGCGTGCCGGGCCGTGCACCGGTTGGCCCGGATATTGCTCGATCTCGTGCGCGACACCGGCAACGGCGCCGGTGGGCAGTTCCCGCAAACCCTTGCCCGCCCTTCGGGACAGGCTCCCCCAGGACAACGGCGTCCCTCCCGTGCGCGGCACGGCGGATGCCGGTGCGTTTCGATCGCCCGCCGCCACCGCGCAGACCGTTATCGACCGCCGCACGCACGCATGCGGCAATGGAACACGACATGACGACTGGCAAAGTCACGCTGCTGGGCGCCGGCCCCGGCGATCCCGATCTCCTCACGTTGAAGGCCGTAAAGGCACTCGCCGCCGCCGACGTGCTGCTGCTCGACGACCTCGTCGCGCCCGGCATCGCCGAACTCGCGCCGCGGGCGCGCGTGATCCGCGTCGGCAAGCGCGGCGGCTGCCGCTCCACGCCGCAGGCATTCATCGAGAAGCTGATGCGCCGCTACGCGCTGCGCGGCGCGCACGTGGTGCGCGTGAAAGGCGGCGACGCGCTGCTGTTCGGCCGCGCCGGCGAAGAACTCGCGACACTGCGCGCCGCCGCGATTCCGGTCGAGATCGTCAGCGGCATCTCGTCGGGATTCGCGGCCGCCGCGAGCCTCGGCGTCTCGCTCACGCACCGCGCGCACTGCCAGGGCGTCACGTTCGTCACCGCACACCGCCAGGATCACGGCGAACCCGACTGGGCGCGGCTCGCGGCGACCGGCACGACGCTCGCGATCTACATGGGGATGAGCCGCATCGACCGCATCGCGTCGGGCCTGCTCGCCGCGCTGCCGGCGTCGACGCCGGCGGCTGCCGTGCAATGGGCCGGCACGCCCGACGAACGCCGCTGGACCGGCACGCTCGGCACGCTTGCGCACGGCATCGACGCCGCGCGGCTCGGCAGCCCGGCCGTGATCCTCGTCGGCGGCGCGATCGGCGAAGCCGCCGCGCAGGATGCGGATGCCGCGGTCGGCACGGTGTTTTCGCGGGCCGCCTGACATGCGCGGCTTCGCACGGCTTCGGCCGCTCTCCGTTCCCGCCGCCAACGGCCACGCGCGCGGCCTGCATGCGTCGTTCGCGCGCGGCCCCGCGGCTTCACCGCTCCTGTCGCCTGCCTCATGAGTTCGCCTGCCCAGCCCCCCCGCCTGCGCGTGCTGCTCGTTACCGACACCGACAAGCCGATCGGCGAGCTCGGCGACGCGCTCGCGCGCCTCGGCTACGAGATGCTGAACGACGTCGCGACACCCGCGCGCCTGCCGGCAGCCGTCGAGGAGCAGCGCCCCGACGTCGTGATCATCGACACCGATTCGCCGTCGCGCGACACGCTCGAACAGCTCGCCGTGATGCACACGACCGCGCCGCGCCCCGTGCTGATGTTCAGCCACGACGCCGACCAGGAGCTGATCCGCGCGGCGGTCGGCGCGGGCGTCAGCGCGTATCTCGTCGAAGGCTTGTCGGCCGAGCGGCTCGCCCCGATTCTCGAAGTCGCGCTCGCACGCTTCTCGCACGACGATGCGCTGCGCCGCCGGCTGGCCGACGTCGAGCGCGAACTCGCCGAACGCAAGCTGATCGACCGCGCGAAACGCGCGCTGATGGACCAGCGCAAGCTGTCCGAGCACGATGCGTACGCGGCGCTGCGCAAGCGCGCGATGGATCAGGGCCTGCGCATCGTCGACGTCGCGCGCCAACTGCTCGACGCCTCACCCCAGTCATGAGTGCCATGGATACCTCACCTCCCGCCGCGCCGGAACGCGCCCATCTTCGCCTCGGGTTCGTCGCGCTGAGCGACGCGGCCCCGCTGATCGTCGCGCAGCGCCTGAACCTCGGCGCGCGGCACGGCCTCACGCTCGAGCCGAGCCGCCAGCCGTCCTGGGCCGCCGTGCGCGACAAGCTGCTGAGCGGCGAACTCGACGCCGCGCATGCGCTGTACGGCCTCGTCACCGGGCTGCAGCTCGGCATCGGCGGCCCGCAGGCCGACATGGCCGCGCTGATGGTGCTGAACCGCAACGGCCAGGCGATCACGTTGTCGCGCGGCCTCGCCGACGCGTTCCGCGACACCGGCAGCCTGCGCGACACGTTCGCGACGCTCGGCCGCAAGCCGCTGCTCGCGCAGACGTTCCCGACCGGCACGCACGCGATGTGGCTGAACCACTGGCTCGCGTCGCACGGCGTCGATCCGCTGCGCGACGTGCGCAGCGTCGTGATCCCGCCGCCCGAGATGGTCGCCGCGCTCGCCGGCGGCGAGCTCGACGGCTTCTGTGCCGGCGAGCCATGGCACGCGGTGGCCGACGCATGCGGCGCGGGCCGCACCGTCGCGGTCACGAGCGAGATCTGGCCCGATCATCCGGAAAAGGTGCTGGCGGCACGGCGCGACTTCGTCGCGCTGTATCCGGCCACCGCGCGAGCGCTGATCCGCACGCTCGTCGATGCGTGTGCGTGGCTCGACAGCGCCGCGCATCGCCGCGAGGCCGCCGACTGGCTCGCGTCGCCCGACGCGCTCGGCGTGCCGGCCCGCTTGATCGCGCCGCGCCTGCTCGGCGACTACGGCGCCGGGCCGTTCGCCACGCCGCCGCTGCCGATCCGCTTCCACGACGGCGGTACCGTGAACCGGCCCGATCCGCTCGAAGGCCGCTGGTTCCTGTCCCAATACCGGCGCTGGGGGATGCTCGACGGCCCGCACGACGATGCGGCGATCGCCGCGGCAATCGCGCAGACCGCGTTGTATGATGCTGCGGTCGCCGAAGGCGGCGCATCGGGCCCGTCGCGCGCGTAATGCGCGCGCCTGAAGCCGAAGGCGCGCTCCCGGGCCGCGCCACACCGCTCCGGGCCACCCGGCGGCGGCCGACAGGCACCGCCCGGGCGACACCGCATGACCACTCCGTCCCCGATCCGAATCGATGCCGAAACGTACGCGCGCGCCGCTCGACGTGCTGCTCACCGAAATCCGCGCGTGCCGTGCCTGCGAAGCCGACCTGCCGCTCGGCCCGCGCCCCGTCGTGCGCGCCCATCGCGACGCACGCATCCTGATCGTCGGGCAGGCGCCGGGCGCACGCGTCCACGCGAGCGGCATCCCGTGGGACGACGCGAGCGGCAAGCGGCTGCGCGGCTGGCTCGACGTCGACGCCGACACCTTCTACGACGAAGCGCGCTTCGCGATCGTGCCGATGGGTTTCTGCTATCCGGGCCGCGGCGCGAGCGGCGACAACCCGCCGCGCCCGGAGTGCGCGCCGCTGTGGCTCGACCGGCTGCTGGCCGAGCTGTCGTCGATCCGCCTGACGCTGCTGGTCGGCCAGTACGCGCAGCGGCATTTCCTGCGCGACACGCGCCAGGCGACGCTGACCGACACCGTGCACGCGTGGCGCGACTACGGCCCCGGCGTGGTGCCGCTGCCGCATCCGTCGCCGCGCAACCAGGCGTGGTTCAAGCTCCACCCGTGGTTCGACGCCGAAGTCGTGCCCGAACTCCGCCGCCGCGTGGCACCGCTGCTCGGCCGATGAACGCAATCACCGGCGGCTTCGCCACGCCTCGCGTCCCGCCCGATGTCCCCGCCATCCCCTCATGAATACCACCTCGACCGACCTCGACTTTGCCTGCACCGGATGCGGCGCATGCTGCCGCGACCTGCGCATTCCGCTGACGCTCGACGAGGCGATCGCATGGCTGCAACGCGGCGGCCACGTGGAACTGCTGTGCGACGCGATGCCGTGGCCCGTCGAACCCGAGCCCGGCGACGCGTTCGCTGCCTACAAGCGCGCGCGTTCGACGCCCGCGACGAGCGGTTCGCTGCCCGTGCGCATCACGGCCGTGCTCACCGCGTCGCATGCCGGCCCGTGCCCGAACCTGCGCGACGACCTGCGCTGCGGGATCTACGACGAACGCCCGCTCGTGTGCCGGATCTATCCGGCCGAAGTCAATCCGTTCGTGCCGCTGATGCCCGGCGGCAAGCAATGCCCGCCCGACGCGTGGCGGCACGCGCCGCTGGTCCGCGGCGGCATGCTCGTGGACGCGGCAACGCACGAGACCATCGCACGCTCGCGCGCGGCGAGCGAAGCCGAGACGCCGTTGCGCGCGCGGCTGTGCGCGGCGCTGGGCATCGACACCGCGGCCGTCGTCAACGAAGGCTTCATGGTTCATGCGCCGCCGGCCGCCGCGTTGCTCGCCGCGCTGACCGACCTGCGCACCCCGTTGCCGGCCGAAACCGGCGCCGCAATCGAATGGACGCTGGTGTCGAACCGCGCGCCCACGGTGGAAACGCTCGTGTCGGTCGGTGCATCGAGCATGCTCGCCGCCCGCGGCACGGAGCCGCACGCCCGCTATCTCGGCTTCCATCCGGACGCCTGATCGCCGCGCCGCCACGCGCCCGCACGTTCCGGCCGCGCCCGGTTCGCTGTACCATCGCGGCTCAACCGCGTCATCCACAGCAGAATCCCTCATGCCCTCCACCGCCCCGCCGCGCCTGTACGGGATGCCCGAACGCAGCGACCGGCTCGACTTCTACATCCGCGACCAGGCGTCGCGGCAGGCGATCACCGAGCCGCACCGGCACGCGTATTTCCAGATCCAGTTCAACCTCGGCGGCGACACCGAGCAACGGATCGGCGGCGTCACGCGGCCGTTTCCGCGCGGCGCGCTCGCGTTCGTGCTGCCGCACCGCGAGCACCTGATCCCGCATCCGGACGGCGCGCATTTCATCGTGATCAATTTCAGCCAGGCGTTCCTGCGCGCCGATCTCGACGTCGATCCGCTCGATCTCGAGGACGTGCCCGCACACCGCTTCCCCGAGCTGACGCCGTTCCGCTTCCAGGAGCATCTCGACTTCATCCTGACCGGCGACACGTTCGACGAGGCACGCCGCCTCGCGCTGTGCATGCTCGACACCGATCGCGTGCGCACGTTCGGCTCGACCACGTTGCTGCGCGGCTATCTGCTGCAGCTGATCGGGCTCGTCTGCACGCAGTATGCGGGTGCGCTCGACAAGCTCGCGCAGCGCGGCGCCCAGCGCGCGGGCCGGCGCGACGCGCTCGCGCGCGTGCTGCGGCACGTCCGCGCGAACCTGACCCGCGAGGACCTGACGCTCGCCGCGACCGCCGAGGCCGCGTTCCTGTCGCCGAACTATCTCGCGCACCTGATCCGCAAGGAAACCGGCAGCACGTTCACCGATCTCGTGACCGAGCGCCGGATCGCGCTCGCGCAATCGCTGCTGGCCCACACGAGCCGGCGCATCGCGGACATCGCGCGCTCGGTCGGCTTCCGCGACGAAGGGTATTTCGCGCGGCGCTTCCGGGCGCGCGTCGGCGTGTCGCCGAAGGCCTACCGCGACGCGAACGCCGCGCTCCCGGACGGCGACGATGCGCCGGCGGCCGCCGACACGTAGTTTTGTCCCGGTAAAACGCAGTTGCGTCGCATCCGGCCGGCCGCGCGTCGGGTATCGTTGCACGCATGCCGACCCGTGCGCCGCACGGGCACCGGTATCCGTCTTCCCACCGAACGAGGCCATCCGATGTCCGCCTATGTCATCGACGCCGCCGAGCGTCCTTCCGTCGAAGTCGACCAGTCGTCCGCGCGCTTTCCGGTGCGCCGCGTATTCTGCGTCGGCCGCAACTACGCCGACCATGCCCGCGAAATGGGCGCCGATCCCGACCGCGAACCGCCGTTCTTCTTCACGAAGCCGGCCGACGCGATCGTCCCGGCCAGCGGCACCGTCGCCTATCCGCCGCTGACGAACGACCTCCATCATGAAATCGAGCTGGTGGTCGCCATCGGCAAGGATGGCCGGTCGATCGACCCGGCCGACGCGCTGTCGCACGTCTGGGGCTACGGCGTCGGTGTCGACCTCACGCGCCGCGACCTGCAGGCCGAGGCGAAGAAGCTGAGCCGCCCGTGGGACTGGGCGAAGGGTTTCGACGCATCGGGCCCCGTGACCGCCCTGCGCGCGGCGTCGGCCACCGGCCACCCGGCGACGGGCCGCATCTGGCTCGCCGTGAACGGCGACACGCGCCAGCAAGGCGATCTGGCCGACATGATCTGGGCCGTGCCCGACGTCATCGCCTACGTGTCGCGTTCGGTCGAGCTGAAGGCCGGCGACCTGATCTTCACCGGCACGCCGGCCGGCGTCGGCGCGCTGCAGCCGGGCGACCGCGTGACGGGCGGCGTCGACGGCGTCGCGACGTTCGAATTCGTGGTGGGCGCGAAGCCGTAATGCGGCACGCACGGCGGCCGCCCGTCCGGGCCGCCGTGCGGTATCCCGATGCCGGTCAGCCGTAACGGCGCAGGAATGCGTCGGCGACGGCCGGCGGATTCAGCGCTTTCGCCGACGCGTTTTCCAGCGCCTCGGCCGCGTCGTCGTCGCTGATCGACACGAACAGCGTGATGGCCGCCCTGTCCTCGCCCGTACCGAACAGGCCCTCGCGGTCGAGCAGCCGCAATGCCTCGATCATGTCGGTCTGCAGTTGCCGCGAGAATGCCGCGAATCGCGACTGGACGAACCGCGGGCTCAGCACTTCGTCGGCCAGCCTGCCGCAGATCGCGTTGAACGGCGAGGCCTCCGCCGCCTCGTACGCCCATTCGGCGGAGCCCCACGTGCACCACGGCGCCGGATCGTCGTCCGCGATCGCCCGTTGCGCGCGGATCCGGCGCAGCCCCTCGATCGAATTGGCGGCCGGCACCACCGTCATCGCGCCGCTGTCCGTATAAAGCGCGAACGCGTAGAAATGTTCGTCGGGGTGCAACGCCCGCAGCGCCTTGAAGGTCGCCCTCGCGGCATCGGCAATGTCCCGCTGGAAATCTGAAAAATCGCTCATCGCTTCCTCGCCCAGGCACCGTTCGCGCGTCGGCGAATACGGCTCGCGGAAGGTGCATCGTCTCCCGGTATTCGACGGATTGTCCGCCAATCGACCGCGCCACGGTACCGGGCCGCACCCGCGGTCAGCGTGCGGCGTCCCGCGCATCGAATATCCTCACGCAGATCGCGGCCGCCAGCGCGATCGCCGTCGACAGCAGCATCATCGCGAGCGGCGCGTAACCCGCGTTGCCGGCGGTCAGCACCGCGCCCGTCAGCGACGACCACGCGGCGCCGCCGGCGATCGTCATCGCACCGGCCAGCCCCGACGCGGTGCCCGCCAGCTCCGGGCGCACCGACACCGCGCCGGCATGCGCGCCGGGATTCGTCAGCCCGTTGCCGATGCCGACCAGCACGCACGGGCCGAACCACGCGAGCGGATGCGTCGCGCCGCCGAACACGAGCGCGAGCGCGATCAGCGGCCCCGCACACGCGACGACGCGTCCGCACAGGATCGTCGTGGCCAGTGCGTAGCGGCGCGCGACGCGCGCGGCCAGAAAGCTGCCGCCGACGAAACCGGCCGTGATCGTCCCCATGCAGAAGCCGATCTCCGCCGGCGGGATGCCGAACAGCGTTTTCGCGGCGAGCGGCGCGCCGGCCAGGAATGCGTAGAACGCGCCCGTCGAGAACGCCATGCAAAGCGCATAGGCCCAGAAACGGCGCGCGCGCAGCAGCGCCGGATAGGCACGAAGCTGCTGCCGGAAGCTCGATGAACGCTGCGTATGGGTTTCGACGAGATCGAACGCGCACCAGCCGAACAGCGCGATGCCGGCCGCGCCGAGCAGCCAGAAGCTCGCCCGCCAGCCGGCCGCCTGGTCGAGCGCGCCGCCGAGCGTCGGGCCGAGCATCGGCGCGAACGCGGCCGCCATCGCCGCATAGCCGATCCGGCTCGCCGCGCGCGCGCCGCCGCCGGTATCGCGGATCGTCGCCATCGACACCGGGTAGACCGACGTGATCGCCGCCTGCATCACCCGGCACGCGAGAAACACGCGGACATCGGCCGCCATCGCGCAGCCGAGCGAACCGAGCGCGAATATGCCGACGCTCGTCAGCACGACCGGCCGCCGCCCGAACCGGTCCGACAGCGGTCCCATCACGAACTCGAGCGACGCGGCCACCGCCGCGTAACCGCCGAGCGACAGCGCGACGAGCGCATAGTCGGTGCGCAGGTCGCGCGCGATCGCCGGCAACGACGGCAGGAACAGGCTCAGCGGCAGCACCGAGAGCGCGCACAGCAGGATCAGCGTCGCCTGTCGCGGCGACGCCGGGGCGGAATCGATCGGCAGGTTCGATGACAAGCGGATGTCCTCCATGCACGTGCCCGACGGCCGTGCGCAATGCAAAAAAAAGCCCCCGAGCGAGTCGGGGGCGCATGGGTGCCGGCGCGGTGCCGCTACCGGACCCTGCGCCTGTGGACTACGACGATGAAGCAAGCCGTTTTCATGCCGAATGGCTCCTGAATGCCGGGCAGACCGCCCGTGATATCGGACGATGTTAGGCGGACGACGCCGGCCGCGTCAACGCCCTAACGCGCGCGCACCGACACGAACTTCCGCGCGTTGTTGCGCTGGATCAGCACGGCGATCACGTTGCCGCCGCTCGCTTCGAGCGACTGCACGTCGTCCGGCGTCTCGAGCAGCGTGTCGTTGAGTTCCAGGACGACGTCGCCCGGCTGGATGCCCGCGCTCGCGGCCGGCCCGTGCACCGCGTCCACCATCATCCCGACCGCGAGCCCCGTCGAACGGCGCTCGTCGTCGCTCAGCGCGTGCATCGTCAGTCCCAGCCGGTCGCCCCGGTCGCCCGCCCCCGGGCCCGATCGTGCCGCAGCCTTCGGCGCGGCCATGCCCGCCGTCGCGGCCGGTGCGTTCCCGGCCGCATCATCGGCGCCCGTGATCGTCAGCATCACCGGCGCGCGGTTGCGGATCACGCGCAGCGGCGCCTTCTCGCCGGGCGGCAGCGCGGCGGCCAGGTCGTTCAGTTCGGCCGAGCGGCCAATCGCCTTGTCGCCGAACTTCACGATCACGTCGCCGGGCTTCAGACCGGCCGCGGCGGCCGGCGAGCCCGGCGCGACGCCGTTGACGAGCGCGCCCGCCGGGCGCGGCAGCCCGAATGCCGCGGCCAGCCCGACGCCGACGTCCTGCACGTCGACGCCGAACGCGTTGCCGGACGACGCCCCGGGCGCGGACGCCTGAACCTGTTGCGCCTGCATCTGTGCCTGTTGTTGCGCCTGCCACTGCGCGCGCACCTTTGCCGCGAATGCGATCGGAATCGCGAACGTCATGCTCGCGTAGCGATCGTTGCCGGTGTAGACCTGCACCGCGATGCCGATCACGTCGCCCGCGCGATTGAACACGGGGCCGCCCGAGTTGTCGGGATTCGGCGAGATGTCGGTTTCGAAGAACGGGAACGTGCTGCCGTCCGGCAACCGGTGCGACGTCGCGCTGACGATGCCGGCCGTGACCGTGTTGCCCGCCCCGTCCGGCGCGCCGATCGTCATCACCGGCTCGCCCGCGCGGACCTTCGACGCATCGCCGATGCGCACGAACGGCAGTTTCGTCGCGCTGACGCGCAGCAACGCGACATCGCTTTGCGGATCGACGGCCAGCACGGTCGCCTTGAATTCGCGGCGGTCGGTCAGCCGCACCGTCACGTCGGTCGCCTCGTCGACCACGTGGGCCGACGTGAGGATCAGGCCGTCGGCGCTGACGATGAAGCCCGAGCCGCTGCCCGACACCGCACGCGGCGCCGTGTCGGGTGCCGGCGTCTGCGGCGCCTGCGCTCCCTGCGCGGGCGGCGGCGCGTCGTGCCGGAAAAATGCGGCGAGCGGATCGTCGGGATCGAGCATCGCGAAGGACGGACCGCCCGTTTGCTGATCGGGCGCGGCAGCCATGATGGTCACGACGGCCGGACCGTAGCGGTCGACGATCGCCGGAAAATCGACCGGCATCGCGTAAGGCGCGGCGGGCGCCCGCTGCTTCATCGCGCGTGGCGCGGCGGGCGGTGCGAGGGGGGCGGCAACGGCAGCGGGCGGCGGCGAAAAAACGGCAAGCACGCCCCCGATCAACGCGGTGCGAAGCACGGCGCGAGCAAGCGTCTGGCAAACCACGGTGCACCTCCCCGGCAGTCGCGGCGCCGGCCTGCGCGAAACGCGCAGGCGCCCGACAAGCACCGGTACACGCATCCATTTATAGTCCACGCGGCCTGTTCGAACAGATGAATCGAAACCCGTATGCCGGATGGGGCGGCGGGCGCGGAGCCGCGATGGCGTTCGTTCCGGACAAAGTGCGCGGTTCGTCAATCCGCACAAGTCCGGCAACGAATCAACTCCCGGCCACCCGCTCCGCGAGCGCCGACAGCATCCTCAACATCGGCTCGAACGCATCGGCCGACGTATTGCCGAACCCGAGCACGAGCCCGTTGCCCGCCCGCCCCGCGTCGATCGAAAAGCCCGACAGCGGAAACGGCCCGATGCCGTGCGCGCGGGCCGCGTCGACGATCGCGCGGTCGCGATAGCGCGCCGGCATCCGCAACGCGAGATGCAGCCCGCACGGCCCGCCCTCCACCTGGTGCGGCACGCCGAGGCTGCTGTCGAGCGCGGCGAGCAACAAACGCCGCCGGTCGCGATACAGCCGGCGCATCCGCCCGAGATGCCGGCCGTACTCGCCGGTCTCGATGAAATCGGCCAGCGCGAGCTGCACGTGACGCGTCCCGCCGCGCAGCATCTCCGGCAGCGCCGGCCGCACGGCGGCCAACAGCGCCTCGGGCAGCACGAGAAAACCGATCCGCAACGCCGGAAACATCGTCTTGCTGAACGAACCGAGATAAACGACGGGCGAATCGGGAGCAAGCCCGTGCATCGCGCCGATCGGCTCGCCGGTGTGACGGAATTCGCTGTCGTAGTCGTCCTCGATGATCCACGCGCGATGCCGGCGCGCCGCATCGATCAGCGCGAGCCGGCGCGAAATCGACAGCACGGCGCCGGTCGGGAACTGGTTCGACGGCGTCGTGTAGACGAGGCGCGGCATCCGCTCGCGCCAGTCGTCCGCTTCCGCGCGCAGTCCCTCCGCGTCGACCGGCATCGGCACGACCTCGAGATCGGCCGCCTGCATCGCCGTACGCGCGCCGCGATAGCCGGGCTCCTCGACCCACACCATGTCGCCCGGATTGGTCAGCAGCTGCGCGCATAGCGCGATCGCGCCCTGCGCGCCTTCCGTGATCACGATCTGCTCGGGATCGCAGCGCACGCCGCGCGTCACGGCCAGATGGCGCGCGATCGATTCGCGCAGCGCGCGCTCGCCGAGCGGGTCGCCGTACGCCAGCAGGTCGCGGCCGGCACGGCGCAATGCGCGGTCGATCGCGTGCCGCCACGCGTCCACCGGGAAATGCGACAGCGCGGGCACGCCCGGCCGGAACCCCTCCGACTCGCCGGCGCCGACGAGGCTCGGACGAATCCGGCCGAGCCGCTGGGCGACGGCCGGCGGCGCCGCTCGCCGGCGCGGCGGCGCCGGCCGCGACAGCCCGACCACGCGTGTGCCGCGACGGTCGGACTGCAGGAACCCCTCGGCGACGAGCTGCTCGTAGACGGCGGCCGTCGTGTTGCGCGACACGCCGAGCGTCTCCGCCAGCGCGCGCGTGCCAGGCAGCCGCGTGCCGGCCGGCATCGCTCCGCCGAGAATCGCGTCGCGCACGCGGCGCAGCAACTGGCGCTGCAGCGAAGGCGCGCCCGGTGCGCGCGCCAGCGGTGCGTCGAGCGGCAGCAACGGCGCGTCGCCGGAAGGAAAGGCAGTCGTCATCGGAACATCGCAGCGTGAAAATGTCGGAACGTGGCGCGCGGCGAGTGGCGCGAAGCCGGCGGCCGCCAGATCGTGGCACCATAAATTTGCCGATCCCTGGCGCTTCTCATGGTACCTCGCCGGGACTACGATCGTCTGCATGCCGGCATGTCGCCGGCCGCCAACCGAAGCGAGATCGACCTTGTCCACGCTCACCAACGCCTTCCAGCAATCCATCGGCCACCCCGTCCCCGACTGGTCCGCGCGCCCGCGCCCGGAGCGCATCGCGCTCGAAGGCCGCTACTGCCGGCTCGAACCGCTCGACGCCGAGCGCCATGCGGCCGACCTGTACGCCGCCTACGCACAAGCGCCCGACGGCAGCGACTGGACCTATCTCGCGCACGGCCCGTACACCGACGAGGCAAGCTACCGCGACTACGCACGCGGCGCGCAGGCGAGCGCCGATCCACTGCACTACACGGTGATCGATCGCGCCACGGGCCGCGCGGTCGGCACGCTCGCGCTGATGCGCATCGATCCGGCCAACGGCGTGATCGAAGTCGGCTCCGTCACGTTCTCGCCGCTGCTCAAGCGCACGCCGGTCTCGACCGAAGCGCAGTTCCTGCTGATGAAGTACGCGTTCGACACGCTCGGCTACCGGCGCTACGAATGGAAGTGCGACGACCTCAACGAACCGTCGCGCAAGGCGGCCGCGCGGCTCGGCTTTCGTTACGAAGGCACGTTCCGGCAGGCGATCGTCTACAAGGGCCGCAATCGCGACACCGCCTGGTTCTCGATCGTCGACGGCGAATGGCCGGACGTGCGCGCCGCGTTCGAAGCGTGGCTCGCGCCGGACAACTTCGACGCGCAGGGCAACCAGCGCCGCTCGCTCACCGCGATCCGCCACGCGCAGGCCGACGCGCGCGACGCGGCCAGCCGTGCGAACGACGCCACGCGCGTCACGGTACGCCCGCTCGTCGCCGCCGACGAAGCCGCGTGGCGCCCGCTGTGGCAGGGCTATCAGAAGTTCTACGACACCGCGCTGAGCGATGCGGTATTCGCCACGACGTGGGCACGCCTGATGGATCCGGCCGAACCGATGTTCGTGCTGGGCGCCTTCGACGCGTCGGGCAAGCTGGTCGGGATCGTGCATTCGATCTACCACCGTTCGTGCTGGACCGAAGGGCCGTACTGCTATCTGCAGGACCTGTACACGGCCCCCGACGCGCGCGGGCAAGGCGCGGGCGGCGCGCTGATCGAGGCCGTCTACGCACGCGCCCGCGAAGCCGGCGCGAGCCGCGTATACTGGCTCACGCACGAAACCAACACGACCGCGCGCGCGCTGTACGACAAGCTCGCGAACAATGCGGGGTTCATCCAGTACCGGCACGACCTGAAGAAGTAACGCGGATCCACGGCCGGCCGGCGTTCCGCTCAGTCGAGCACGTCGGCCGAGTCGTGCGCGTCGTCGTGCCCCGGGGCCACGTCGCGCGTCGCGGCGGCCGTGCCCGGCACCGACGCCGGGCAGATCATCTCGTCGCCATTGGCCGGCACGGGCCGCCGCACCGGCCGGAACACGGGCTCGCCCGGCGCGATCGGCTGCCCCGAGATCGCGCAGCGGCCCGGCTGCAGCGCGACGCGCAAACGCCAGCGTTGTTCGCCGTAATGGCAACGGCCGCTCTCGACCCATCGAATCAGCAGGCCGTCGTCACCGGCCTCCAGCACCGTGACGAACAGTTGCGGACGCAACGGCGAAACCGCCGCCACGTGCTCCGGCCCCGACGCACGGTCGATCGTCACGAACGGTTGGGCGACGACGCCATCGCGCGGCGGCCTCGCTTCGTGCTCGCCATATGCAGGCGCGTCGCACGACACGTCTTCTTCGCAGGTCGGGCTTTCCAGGGTGTTGAGCATGCTTGACGAATTTCCGTGCAGGTTGAACGGCACCGGCGCACTCAGCGCCGGCCCAGCGGTTCGCGCAGCAACGCCACGCCGATCGCCGCACCGGCCGCGGCGGCCGCGAGCATCAGCCCGATGCCGCCAGGCCAGCCGAACGCACCGACGATCGCGCCGATCGCCAGCGGCCCGATCACCTGGCCAAGATAGTTGCCCTGCACGACCCAGCCGATACTGAGCGGCGCCAGCGACGGCGAAGGCGCGGAACCCGGCGCACAGGCGAGAATCGTCGCGGGCAGCATCCCGGCCAGGGCCGAGAACGCGAAGCCCAGCGCGACCGCGAGCGGCGCGGGCGTCGCCGCGCCGAAGAGCCCCGCGCCGGCCGCACCGATCGCAACCGACGTCGCGGCCATCACGATTCCCGGCCGCGCACCGCGTGACAGCAACCAGCCGGCCGTCAGGTTGCCGATCACGCACGCGGCGACGATCGCCGCACTGATCAGCCCCGCCGCGCCGACCGTGACGCCGAGGCGCTGCATCAGGAACACCGGCAGGAACGTCATCACCGCGAAGAACTGCACGTTGTAGGTCGCGAAGCCCAGCGCCAGGAGCGTGGTCGAGCGCGACCCGAGCACGTCGCGCAGCGCGGGCCCGATGCGTGTCGCAGCCGCCTGACGCGACGGCGTGCCGGCCGATGTCGTCACGGGTACCGCGGCCGCCGCGACGAACGTCGGGACCGCGGCCGCGAGCCAGCCGTTGCGCCAGCCGCCGAGCAGCGGCCCGACGAGCATCGACAGCGCCATGCCGGCCGGCATGAACGTGCTCCACAGACCGAACGCGAGATTGCGCCGCTCGGGCGGCGTCACGCGATTCAGCACGGCCGGCGCGGCAACAACCACGATCACGAAACCGAGCCCTTCGGCGAAGCGCGTGGCCAGCAGCAGCGCGAAGCTGCCCGCCCACGCGCCTGCGACGCTCGACGCCCCGAGGAAAACGAGGCCCGTCGTCAGCAACCGCCGGTCGCCCCAGCGCCGCACCAGCAACCCGGCCGCGATCCCGCCGAACACGCCGACGAACGGAAACACCGACATGATCCCGCTCAGCGATGCAAGCGAGCCACCGAACTCGTGTTGCAACGACGGTAACGCGATCGTCGCCTTGCCGACGTGCAGCGCCGCTACGATGCTCGCCAGCACGACGTTCGCGACGGCGGCCCGGTAACCGCGCGACGGCAGCGCGGCGGCATCGGCCGCGACAGGCGATTCGGTCATCTCCACCTCCGTTGAAGCGGGCGCGTGCAACGGGATGTCTCACGCGCCCGCAGTCGGACTGGCGCACATGATACAAATTGAAGTTAACTTCAAGTAAAGAGGTAACTTGCGCAACGATGCGTTTCGGGGACCGTGGCAATCGGTCGGCACACCGGCCGCGACCGGGACCGGTCAGCCGCGGCATCGTGCCGCCGGCGTCACGCCGCTCGCGTCGGTCGCGGCGGACGAAATCGTCGCCTGAGCGCGTATCGACGCCCGCCACGCGCCGCCGTTCGTCTCGCCATTCGTCTCATTGCATTGAGACGAATGTCCCGGCGTCTCACGCAATCCTCCGTTTCGCGGGTGCAGCAAATTCCGCGCACGCTTCCGGTCGGATCATCCGCGGTCAATGCACGGAAACATACCGCACCGCACACCTTCCCACTTGTCGGCACACCGTAACGGGCACCGATCCACGCTGGCCCCGTTCCTGCATATCGGTCGAGCGCGCATTCGCGCGACGGGCGCCGCGGCAGCCATGCCACGCGCCCGACGACAACCTGACGGAGACAGCAACGTGAGTACACCGGCACCGATCACCGCCCGCAGCATGAAAGCCGCCGTCTGGCGCGGCCGCCACGACATCCGCGTCGAAGAGGTTCCCGTTCCGCAGCGCCCGCCGGCCGGCTGGGTCACGATTCGCGTGCACTGGTGCGGCATCTGCGGCTCCGACCTGCATGAATACGTCGCGGGGCCCGTGTTCATCCCGGTCGACGCGCCGCATCCGCTGACGGGACTGAAAGGCCAGTGCATCCTCGGCCACGAGTTCAGCGGCGAGATCGCCGAACTCGGCGAAGGCGTCTCCGGCTTCGCGGTCGGCGACCGCGTGACGGCCGATGCGTGCCAGCATTGCGGCACCTGCTGGTATTGCCGGCACGGGCTGTACAACATCTGCGAGAACCTCGCGTTCACCGGGCTGATGAACAACGGCGCGTTCGCCGAATTCGTCAACGTGCCGGCCGAACTGCTGTACAAGCTGCCCGACAACTTCCCGACCGAGGCCGGCGCGCTGAGCGAGCCGCTCGCGGTCGGGCTGCATGCGGTGAAGAAGGCCGGCAACATCGTGGGGCAGACCGTCGTCGTGGTCGGCGCGGGCACGATCGGCCTGTGCACGATCATGTGCGCGAAGGCCGCGGGCGCCGGGCGCGTGATCGCGCTGGAGATGTCGGCCGCGCGCAAGCAGAAGGCGCTGGAAGTCGGCGCGAGCGTCGTCATCGATCCGAAGACGTCGGACGCGGTCGCGGAAGTCAAGGCGCTGACGGGCGGTTACGGCGCCGACGTGTCGTTCGAGTGCATCGGGCACACGGCCACCGCGAAGCTCGCGATCGACGTGATCCGCAAGGCCGGCAAGTCGGTGATGGTCGGCATCTTCGAGGAGCCGACGCCGTTCAACTTCTTCGACATCGTGTCGACCGAGAAGGAAGTGATCGGCTCGCTCGCCTACAACGGCGAGTTCGCGGACGTGATCCGTTTCATCGCGGACGGCCGCATCGACGTGCAGCCGCTCATCACCGGGCGCATCGCGCTCGGCGACATCGTCGCGCGCGGGTTCGAGGAACTGGTCAACCACAAGGACCGGAACGTGAAGATCATCGTGCAGCCCGCCGTTTCCTGATAGCACGCGCCTCACCGCTTCATGGCCGACCGTCGCCCGATTCCCGGGCGACGCATCCGACCGCCTTCTCCCGATTTCCCGCTGCCATCGTCCGAAGCGAACCACATCTCGTTTCCAGACGCGGACACGGTTTCGAATAAACTTCGTTATCCATACAATCAAGCACAACGCGCCACCTGCCTGACACGCGATCAGGGTTTCTCCCGATCAACCATGTTTCACCCGGTATCGACAGGACCGTGGCGCAAGGCGATCCTGTGCGACGCGCGATGCGGCTTCCCGGCCGCGATCGGTGCCGCCGCGAAACGGCGGCGCCCCTGTTGAACCTCACGGTGCAACGGCGCCGACAGGCCGACAATACGGCCTACCCGGGATAGCTTGCAAACATGGTGTGTCATGACCCTCTCGTTCCATCGGGATCACGCAAACAACGTTCGAACGCTGACGATCCAGCAGAAGACCCATATCGGCTTCGCGCTCGTCACCACGCTGCTGGCCGTGCTGTGCGGCACGATCATCTGGGGAAGTTTCCGGCAATACCGGCAGGAAAACGCCGACCTGCAAAGCTTCGAATTCATCCACGGCACGATGGTCGCCGCCAACCTGCTCTCGGCCGAGCGCGGCCCGACGAACGACCTGCTGGTGCGCCCGCAGAACGACGACACGACGAAACTGCGCAACCTGCTCGCCGCCCGCGACCGTTCCAACCAGGCGCTCGCGCGCTTGCGCACCGCCATCGGGCAGGCGGCCGCGCTCGCCGATGCGCGCGCGGAAGTCGACGCGCTCGCCGCCCGACCGCTCGCGTCACGCACCGTTCGCGATATCCAGCACGCGCAGGCGCGCCTGTTCCGTGTCGTCGACACCGTGTCGCGGCTGATCGACGGCGCGATGGCCGACACGGCGATGCGCGATCCGCGCACGTCTGGCGCGATCCTGCTGGCGCGGCTCCTGAGCGATCTCCGGGAATACGCGGGCCGCACGGGCTCCGTGCTCATCGCGCCGATGTTCAAACGGCAGGCACTCGATCGCGCGCAGTTCGCGGACATCATGCTGATGCGCGGGCGCATCGAGCAATTGCGCGCCCTGATCGACGGCGCGATCGGCGCACAGCTCGACGATGCCGACGTCGCGCGCGAGTACGCGCAGCTCGACGCGGCGTTCGACACTCACCTGCTCCCGCTCGTCGACACGATCGTCGCGAGCGGCCGGACCGGCACTTATGCGATGAGCGCCGCCGACTTCTCGAGGACGATCGTCCCGTATTTCCGGCCATGCGAACTGCTGCGCGACCGCGTCATCGACGTCGCCCGGCGTCAGGCCGTTTCGGACCGCGACACGGCCCGGATCAAGGTCGCGATATCGGCGCTCGCGACCGCGCTCAGCGTCGCGATCCTGATCTCGCTCGCGCGCGGCACGCAGCGGCTGCTGTCGAAACCGCTCGATGCGCTCGGCCGCCGGATCGTCGCGCTCAGCGACGGCGATACGGCGCACGTCGCGATGCCGCGCGGCATCGGGCCCGAGATCGCCCGCATCCACGATGCGCTGGAGACGTTGCGCCACGCGTATGTCCGCCGCGACATGCTCGAGCGCCAGCGCAACGACATGCTGACGCTGTTCTCGCACGACATGCGCGCGCCGCTGACGTCGCTGATCATCCTGATCGACGCGCAGGAAGACCACGCGCGCGATGCACGGACGAAGCAGCAGTTCGCGAGGATCGCCAGGATCGCGCGGCACACGCTGGCGATGGCCGACGGTTTCGCGCAGCTGTCGCGTGCCGAGGCCGGCGAATACGAACACGTGCCGGTCAATCTCGCCGACCTGATGAACGAGGCCCGCGACGCGGTGTGGCCGCTCGCGCACCGCAAGCACATGTCGATCGACGACGTGCCCCGACGCGACGATACGGTCGTGCCGGGCGACCCGGCCCTGCTGTCGCGCGCGCTGATCAACCTGCTGGACAACGCGATCAAGTACAGCGCGTCGCTGACGAGCGTCGAATGCCGGGTCGAGCCGGGCGCCGACGGCAAGACGGTACGCTGCACGATCCGCGACAGCGGATGCGGAATCAGCAGCGCGGACCAGACGCGGCTGTTCGAGCGTTACCGGCGCTTTCGCACCGCCGGACAACCGGAAACCAGCGGCGTCGGGCTCGGCATGGCGTTCGTCAAGGCCGTCGTCGAGCGGCATGGCGGCACGATCCAGGTGGAAAGCGCAGTGTTGCAAGGCACCGCGGTCACGATCACGCTGCCGTCGGTCGCCAACGCGTGACGCAACCGGACGCGGCAGACGGCGATTGCGGCGCCGCAGCCGCGCACGATTCTTCGATATACTGGACCGAACCCCTTTCGGGGCAACCGCGGGCCACCCCGTCCGTCGCGCGTTCGCCCCAACCTGCGTGGAATGGCGCACCGTGAAACCGCGAGCCGGACTGATACTCGAACTCTTCGTCAACCTCGTGCTGCCGTGGGTGGCCTACCGGGTCGCGCAACCGCATTTCGGCGAAACCGGCGCGCTGTACGCGTCGGCAGTCCCGCCGATCGTCTGGTCGATCGTCGAATTCGTCCGCTCGCGCCGCGTCGACGCGGTGGCGGCCATCGTGCTGCTCGGCATCGCGCTGTCGATCATCGGGATGGCGCTCGGCGGCAGCCCGCGCACGCTGCTGATGCGCGAATCGCTCGCGTCGGGCACGATCGGCGTCGTGTTCCTGCTGTCGCTGTTCCGCACACGCCCGTTGATCTTCTATCTCGCCCGCGCGACCGTGGCCCGCGAGATGGACGGCGGCGCCGCACATTTCGAAGCGGTCTGGGCCGCGCAGCCGGGGCTGCGGCAGATGCTGCGGCGGATGACGTTCGTGTGGGGCGGCGTCATGACGCTGGAAATGCTGCTGCGCTGCTGGATGGTGATGACCTGGCCGGTCGAGCGCGTGCTCGTCGTGTCGCCGATCGTCGGCTACACCGTGTTCGGCTGTCTGCTGGCGTGGACGTTCTGGTACCGGCGGCGAATGCGCGTGCGCAACAGCGTCGACATCCCGGGCCGCAACGGCGTCACCGAGACCGCCGGCCGCTGACGCCCGGCCCGCTGCCGGCTCCACCCGTTCGTCGCGCGCCGGCGACAGTCGCGACGGCTGCTGTATGATGCGCGGCGTCTCGTCCGACCCAAGCCTGTCCCGTCATGTCCCTTTCGCTCCTTCCGTGTGCCACGATCTGGCTCGCCCTGTTCGCGGCCGCCGCATTCGCCTGGCATCGTCCGCTGCACGGCCTGAGCATCATCCTGGCGACGTTCGGCTATGCCGTCGCGCTGGCGTTCGGCAAGCTCGGGGCGCTCGCGCTGGCGCCGCTCGCGCTGCTGGCCGCGGCCGCGTGGGGCGTGCTGCCCACACGTCCGCGCGCGGTGCGGATCGCCGCGCACGCCGTGTTTGCCGCGCTGGCGATCGCGCTGAGCCTGCACCTGATCCCCGGGTTCCACAATCCGCTCGTGATCGGCCCGACGCGCTTCACGCCGGACGCCGTGCCGTTCACGATGTACCTGAATCTCGACAAGCCGCTGGTCGGCCTGTGGCTGCTGTGGGCACTGCCGTGGGTCGCGCCCGACGTCACCCTGCCGCGCGCGCTGCGCACCGGCGCGATGGCGGCCGTCGCGACGGCCGCCGCGTGCCTGGCCGGCGCGCTCGCGTTCGGCATGGTCGGCTGGGCGCCCAAGTGGCCGGCGTCGGGCTGGCTGTGGCTCGTGAACAACCTGTTGCTCGTGACGCTGGCCGAGGAAGCGCTGTTCCGCGGCTACGTGCAAGGCGGGCTGACGCGCGCGCTCCGCGCGTTCTCGTGGGGCCCGTGGGCCGCGCTCGCGACCGGCGCCGTGCTGTTCGGCGCCGCGCACGCGGCCGGCGGCTGGCAATGGATCGTGCTCGGCACGCTGGCCGGCGCCGGCTACGGCCTCGCGTGGCGGCGCGGCGGCCTGCTCGCAGCCGCCATCGCGCATGCGGGGCTGAACGTCGTCCACTTCGGCCTGTTCACCTACCCGATGCTCGCCGCCGCGCGCTGAACGCGGTGCGCGGCGGCGCCAGCGGGGCCGCTCGGTCAGTTGAACCCGGCGACCGCGTGCGGCACGTACGGGCGCTCGAGCGTGGCGATTTCGTCGTCGGTCAGCTTCAACTCGAGCGCGCCGAGTGCGTCGTCCAGCTGCTGCGGCTTCGAGATGCCGACGATCGGCGCGGTCACGCCGCGCTTCTGAGCCACCCACGCCAGCGCGACCTGCGCCCGCGGCACGTTGCGCGCGGCGGCGATCGCCGCAACGGCGTCGACGATCGCCTTGTCCGCCTTGTCCGCCTCGATCGTCGCGTCGTACAGCCGCTGGCCGACGTCGTCCTTCCGCTGCCGTTCCGACGATTCGTCCCAACTGCGCGTCAGCCGGCCGCGTGCGAGCGGGCTCCACGGAATCACCGCGATGCCTTCGTCCTCGCACAGCGGCAGCATTTCGCGCTCCTCTTCCCGATACAGCAAGTTCAGGTGGTTCTGCATGCTGACGAAGCGGGTCCAGCCGTTCTGTTTCGACATGTGCAGCGCCTTCGCGAACTGCCACGCGAACATCGACGATGCGCCGATATAGCGTGCCTTGCCGGCCTTCACGACGTCGTGCAGCGCCTCGAGCGTCTCCTCGATCGGCGTGCCGTAGTCCCAGCGGTGGATCTGGTAAAGATCGACGTAGTCGGTGCCGAGCCGCTTCAGGCTCTGGTCGATGTCCGTCATGATCGCCTTGCGCGACAGGCCGGCGCCGTTCGGCCCCGGGCGCATCCGGTAGAACACCTTGGTCGCGATCACGACGTCGTCGCGCTTCGTGAAATCGCGCAGCGCACGGCCGACGATCTCCTCCGACGTGCCGTCCGAGTACATGTTCGCGGTGTCGAAGAAGTTGATGCCGGCTTCGACCGCCCGCTGGATGATCGGGCGGCTTTCCGCTTCCGGCAGCGTCCATGGGTGCGTGCCGCGCAGCGGCTCGCCGAACGTCATGCAACCCAGCACCAGCTTCGACACGTCCAGCCCGGTCGACCCGAATTTCACGTATTCCATTGCACGCCTCGCCACTCAAGTTGGGATTGCGGCGACATGCGCGTCGCGCATCCGCCGGACGTCGCATGGTATCCCGCACCGCGCGAACGCGTACGGCACGCGCACGCGTGCAGGCTGCGTGAAAGGATGAACCGGGACGATCCGGTTACTTGGCCTGGTCGGCGATCGGCTGCAGGAACGCGGAGAAGCCGGTCAGCATGATCTGTACGCCGATGCACAGCAGCAGGAACGCCGACACGCGCTTCGCGACCTTGGTCCCTTCGCTGCCGAGGTAGCGCGCGAGCAGCGCGGAGCGGCTATAGACCTGCCAGATCACGACCGCGACGAGCACGGAGACGGCGATCGACACGATGCTCGACAGCATGAACTCCGACAGCTTGTGCGTGCGGTTCGCGTTCAGCGCGATCGCGGTGGCGATCGAGCCGGGGCCGACCGTCAGCGGCACGGTCAGCGGGAAGAACGCGCGCGTCATGATCGCGTTCGCGTCGATCGGCTTGACCGGCGTGTCGCCGCCGCCCGGGCCGCCAGGCCCGTCGGGCTCGTTCAGCATCTGCCAGCCGGCCACCGCAACCGCGAAGCCCCCGCCGATCCGCAGCGCTTCCATCGAGATGCCGAAGAAATGCAGCACCGGCGTGCCGGCGAAGAACGCGACCAGCAGCACGACGAACGAGTTGAACGCGACCTTTCTCGCGAGCAGGTCGCGCTCGTGCTCGGTGAGCGCCTCGGTCCGTTCGAGAAACAGGAACGCGATGCCGATCGGATTGATGATGCCGATCAGGCCGGTGAAGCCAAACAGGATCTCGGAGATAAGGCGGTTGACGATCATCGTGCGAAGCATCGGTCGGGGCTGGGCCGGCAGCGCGCCGGGGGTCACGCATTGTAGAGCAAGCGCCCGCGCCCGAGACGCAATTCGCGGACCGGCCCGTTTCGCCGCCGATCGGGGTCGCGCCGCCTTACTCGGCGCCCGCCTCCCAGGCCGGCGGCCGCTTCGCGAAGAACGCGGCGAAGCCCTCCTTCGCTTCCGGCGTCGCCCGCACGCGGGAAATCGTCTGCGCGGTGAATGCCGCACGCTCGTCCGACGGCGGATACTCGCCGATCGCGTCGAAGAAGCGCTTGATCTCCATCAGCGCGTGCGGGCCGTTGCGGCCCAGTTCGGCGAGCGTGCGGTCGAGCGTTTCGTCGAGCGCATCGAGCGGCACGGCCTGGTGGATCAGGCCGATCGCGACGGCTTCGGCGGCGGCGAGCTGCGTCGCGGTCAACGCGAGCCGGCGCGCCTGGCGCTGGCCGACCGCCTCGACCAGATACGGGCCGATCACGGCCGGCAGGATCCCGAAGCGCGCCTCGCTGATCGAAAAGCGCGCGTGGTCGCTCGCAATCACGATATCGCAGGCCGCGCACAGGCCGACACCGCCGCCGAACGCGTGGCCCTGCACGCGTGCGACCGTCGGTTTCGGGCACTGCCGGATCGCGCGCATCATCGCGGCGAACCGCTCGGCATCGCGCAGGTTCGCGGCCGCGTCGTTCGCGCTCGCCCGCTGCATCCACTGCAGGTCGGCGCCCGCGCAAAATGCGCGGCCGTCCGAACGCAGCACGATCGCGCGTACGTCGTCGCGCCGGCCGAGCGCCGTGAACGCATCGGTCAGCTCGGCGATCATCGTCTCGTCGAACGCGTTGAGCACGTCGCCGCGCTGCAGCGCGACGGTCGCGATGCCGCGCGCATCGACCGTGACGGCCAGGGTCTTCAATCCATCCATCGAACAGGTTTCCTCGGGGTGAACGGCAAATATCGGCATCAGGCGGCCTGGCGACGATCGATCACGCGACGCGCCTTGCCGGTCGCGGTGGCGGGAATGCCGCCGGCCGCCAGCACCGTCACGCCGGACGACACGCCGACCATCGTCTTGATCCGGTGCTGCAGCTCGTGCGCAAGCGCCGCGCGATCGCCGTCGGTGACGGACGCCGCCACCTCGGAGCGCAGCTCGACCGCGAGGTCGAGCCGGTCCATGTGACCGTCGCGCGACAGCGTGATCTGGAACTGGCCCGACAGCTGCGGCAGCGCGACGACGATCTCCTCGATCTGGCTCGGGAACACGTTCACGCCGCGCACGATCAGCATGTCGTCGGAGCGGCCCGTGATCTTCGCGAGACGGCGCATCGCGCGCGCGGTCGGCGGCAGCAGCGCGGTGAGGTCACGCGTGCGGTAGCGGATCACCGGCATCGCCTCCTTCGTCAGCGACGTGAAGACAAGCTCGCCCTGGCTGCCGTCGGGCAGCACTTCGCCCGTGACGGGATCGATGATCTCCGGATAGAAATGGTCTTCCCAGATCACCGGGCCGTCCTTCGTCTCGACGCATTCGCACGCGACACCCGGGCCCATCACTTCCGACAACCCGTAGATATCGAGCGCGTCGATGCCCACGCGCGTTTCGACCTCCTCGCGCAGCGCCTGCGTCCACGGCTCGGCGCCGAAGATGCCGATCTTCAGCGACGATTCGGCCGGGTCCATCCCCTGCCGCACCATCTCGTCGATCAGGTTCAGCATGTACGACGGCGTGACGAGGATGATCCTCGGCTCGAAATCGCGGATCAGCTGCACCTGCTTCTCGGTCTGTCCGCCCGACATCGGCACGACCATGCAGCCGAGCCGCTCGGCACCGTAGTGAATCCCGAGACCGCCCGTGAACAGGCCATAGCCGAACGCGTTGTGCAGCGTGTCGCCCGGGCGGCCGCCGGCCGCGCGGATCGAGCGCGCGGTCACGTTCGCCCAGGTGTCGATGTCGCGCGCGGTGTAGCCGACCACCGTCGGCTTGCCGGTCGTGCCGCTCGATGCATGGACGCGCACGACCTGCTCGCGCGGCACCGCGAAGAGCCCGAACGGATAGTTGTCGCGCAGGTCGTTCTTGGTCGAGAACGGGAATTTCGCGAGATCGGCGAGCGACTTCAGGTCGTCCGGATGCACGCCGGCCGCGTCGAACGTGCGGCGATAGTGCGGGACGTTGTCGTACGCGTGGCGCAGCGACCACTTGAGGCGCTCGAGCTGCAGCGCCTGCAGTTCGTCGCGGCTGGCGGTCTCGATCGGTTCGAGGGCGGCGGCGGGATGCGTCGGGTGAGTCATCGGGGTGCTCCTCCAATGGAGTGATGTCGTTATCGTGTTCGAAATGGCAAGACGATCACGACCGGAACGTCCGGCCGGCCGCGTGCAGCGCGGCGATGCGCGGCGACACGCGATAACGGTCCTCGCCGTAGCTCGCCGCCAGGTTCGACAGCACGCGAAACACGCGGCCGATGCCGATCGCATCGGCCCACGCGAGCGGGCCGCACGGGTAGTTCACGCCCTTTTCCATCGCGAGATCGAGATCGGCGGGCGAGCACACGCCCTGGTTCACCGTGTCGGCCGCCTCGTTCGCGAGCATCGCGACGGTACGCATCGCGACCATCCCCGGCACGTCGGCGACGCCGACGACGCGAAAGCCCGCCTGCTGGAACAGGCCTACCGCATCCGCATAGGCCGCGTCGCCGCACTGGAGCGCGCGCGTCAGCGCGACGAGCCCGGCCTGCGCGTAATCGCGCGCGAGGTCGACGAGCACGAGATCGGCCACGCCCGTCTGCGCGGCGCGCGCGGTGGCGGTGCGGCCGTCGGTCAGCGCGATCGACGCGCGGCCGGCCGTCGCGAGCAGGTCGTCCTGCTGCATGCCCGCCTGCCGGGCACCCGGGATGCGTTCGGCGAAGCGCGCATGCAACACGGCGGCCGGGCCGTCCTGCGCGAACAGCACGACGTCGGCCGGCGCGGCGCGCGGCGGTTCGAGATCGGGCGCGGGCGTCGTCGCCCCATCCGCATACGAATAGAAGCCGCGCCCCGACTTGCGCCCGAGGAAGCCCGCGTTCACGAGTTCCTGCTGGATCAGCGACGGCGTGTAGCGCGGATCGTTGAAGTACGCGCGGAACACCGATTCGGTGACCGCAAAGTTCACGTCGTGGCCGATCAGGTCCATCAGCTCGAACGGCCCCATCCGGAAACCGCCGGCCTCGCGCATCACCGCGTCGATCGAGGCCGGTGCGCCGCCCTGCTCGTTCAGCACGCGCAGCGCCTCCGCGTAATACGGCCGCGCGACGCGGTTCACGATGAAACCGGGCGTCGATTTCGCCATCACGGGCCGCTTGCCCCATGCGGCGGCAGTCGCGTAGAGCACTTGCGCCACATCGGCAGCGGTCGCCAGCCCGCTGACCACTTCGACGAGCGCCATCAGCGGCGCCGGATTGAAGAAATGCAGGCCGGCGACGCGCCGCGGCACGCGCAGCCCGGCCGCGATCGACGTGATCGAAATGGACGACGTGTTGGTCGCCAGCATGCAGGCGTCGTCGACATGGCGTTCGAGCGTCGCGAAGATCTCGCGCTTCACGTCGAGCCGCTCGGCCGCCGCCTCGACCACCAGCGCGGCGCCCGCGAAGTCGGCCAGCGCGCGCACCGGACGGATCCGGTTGCCCGCCGCATCGGCGTCCGCCGGTTCGAGCCGGCCTTTCTCCGCGAGTCGCGCGAACTGTGCGCGGATGCCCGCGAGCGCCTTGTCGCAGGCCGCTTCGCTCAGGTCGTACAGCAGCACCGTGTGGCCGGCCGCGGCCGCGACCTGCGCGATGCCCGCCCCCATCGCGCCGGCGCCGATCACGCCGACGACGGCCGACGGCGCCAGCGCACCCGAGTTCACCGATTGTGCAGAGGAAACAGCCATCGCTTGCGATCCGTCATGAAGTGGAGGTGCGAGCGATTATAAACCGACCGGTCGGTAGATTTATGTCAGGGCGTGCCCGAATGTGTCGTGCAAGAGACCGTTACGGAGACTGCAAAGATAAAAAATCGAAAGATCGGGGCACTTTTTGTGAACCGAAAGGTCAACGTAAGGGTTCGAATATGAGATAGTGACCCCGGAACGCCTGATAAAATTCGACAAACCGCCGGATTTCAGGGGGAAACCGCGTGTCACGCCGCCACCGCCGTCCATCGCCGGCCACCCTTGCGGGGTCGGAACCGGGCCTACGGCCCGCGCGTCGTCCCGTGGACTCGCCTCGCCGTCCGCGGCCGGCCGCCTTGAACCGTTTCATCCAGCGACGGGCTTCGGCCCGCCCGCGCCCCTCGCCGCCTCACCGCGGCGAACCCAGGGCAGCGCATTGCGCACTGCCCCCCTTCGGTTTCATCGTCCTCGTTCGGCGGATAGTACGGCCGGGCTTCGTCAACCCGTGACGGCGCGTCGCGCGCCGCCACTCGCACCAGGAAACCCTCCATGCCGCTCTCGTCCAACCAGCTCCCGCGCTGGACCCTCTTGGCCCCGCTTGCCGCCTGGCTGGTACTCGCGCTGTCGCGCGTCGTGCCGGCCGAAGGCCTCGTCATCGCGGTGCTCGCCGCCGCGCTCGCCGGCGCCGTGTTCGCCGCCGTCCATCATGCTGAAGTCGTCGCGCATCGCGTCGGCGAGCCGTTCGGCACGCTCGTGCTCGCGGTCGCCGTGACCGTCATCGAGGTCGCGCTGATCGTGTCGGTGATGCTCGGCGCGGGCCCCGAGAAATCGGGCCTCGCACGCGATACCGTGTTCGCCGCCGTGATGATCATCTGCAACGGCATCGTCGGCATCTGCCTGCTGGTCGGCGCATGGAAGCACGGCGAGCAGGACTTCCAGGGGCGCGGCGCGAGCAAGGCGCTCGCGGTACTCGCGTCGCTGTCGGTGCTGTCGCTCGTGATGCCGAACTACCTGAACGCCGCGCCGGGCCCGTTCTTCTCGAAATCGCAGCTCGCGTTCGCCGGCGTCGCGTCGCTCGTGCTGTACGGCGCGTTCGTGTTCGTGCAGACCGTACGCCACCGCGACTACTTCCTCGCCGCGCACGACAGCGCGAACGAAGCGGTGCACGCGGCAGCGCCGAGCAACCGCACCGCGGTGACCAGCATGATCCTGCTGTTCGCGAGCCTCGTCGCGGTCGTGCTGCTCGCGAAGCTGCTGTCGCCGGCCGTCGAGCATGCGGTCATGAAGCTCGGTGCGCCCGAGGCCGCGGTCGGCATCGTGATCGCCGCGCTCGTGCTGCTGCCGGAAGGGCTCGCGGCCGTCACCGCCGCGCGCGCGAACCGCCTGCAGACCAGCATGAACCTCGCGCTCGGTTCGGCGCTCGCGAGCATCGGGCTCACGATCCCGACCGTCGCGGCCGTGTTCATCTGGGTCGGCCAGCCGCTCACGCTCGGCATCGGGCCGATGGAAACCGTGCTGCTCGCGCTCACCTTGCTGGTCAGCACGCTCACGCTCAGCCAGGGGCGCACGACGGTGCTGCACGGCGTCGTTCACCTCGCGCTGTTCGCCGCGTACCTGTTCCTGTCGATCACTCACTGACGCCCGAAAACGCGCGGCCCGGCGGATCACCTCCGCCGGGCCGCGCTCGTTTACGTCCCTTCACCCGCCCGCGTTCACGTCACGCCATCGTTACCGGACCGGAATCACGAGATGCTGGCCCGCCAGGATCAGGTTCGGATTGGCAAGGTTGTTGCGGCGCTGGATCTCGCGATAGCGCTGGCCGCTGCCGAGCTTGCTCGCCGCGATCATGTTCAGCGTGTCGCCCGCCTTCACCACGTACGTATGTTCGCCCGATGCGGCCGCGGTCGTCACCGTCTGGTCGCTGACGAAGTATTTGCGCAACAGGTCGAGATACTGCGGCGACTGCTTGAGCTTCGCGATCGCGGCGTTCAGGTAGATCAGCAGATCCTGGTCGTCGGCGCGCACGCCGATCTTGTACGCGATGCTCGAGCCGTCGAGCTTGGTCACCGCGAATTTCAGGTCGGTATTCCTGATCGAGCTGACCGCGAACGGATAGTCGTAGATGAACGCGTCGACCGTGCGGCCGTCGATGCTCTTCGCGATGAACGCCGGATCGGAATCGTCGACCTCGACGAAGTGCACGTTCGGATACTGGCGCGTGACGAACGCGCGCACGTCGGGGTCGCCCTTCAGGATGCCGACCGTCTTGCCGACGAGATCGTCGGTCGAGCGGATCGCCGAGCCTTGCCGCACGATCAGCGAATAGCCGAAATCGTCGACGTACGGCACTGAATAAACGACGCCGGCCGGCGAGTTGTCCGGGAACGTCAGCCCGTCCATCGCGACGTCGACCACGTGGTTCCCCTTCGCGTCGGTATCGAGCAGCTGTTTCGGCACGCCCGGGTACGTGTCGACCTCGTGGCGCGTATCGACGACGACCGGCTTGCCGCCGCGCGAGAACGACGGATCCGCGAACAGCAGCCGCGCGAATTCGACGTTGAAGCCGTGCGGTGCCCCCTTGTCCTCGCCGAAGAACGGCTCGCTCGGGTTCTGCACCGAGATTCGCACGATGCCGTTCTCGGCAATCGATTTCAGCGTGCTGGCCTGCGGCGTGAAGCCGGCCGGCAGCACGTTCGCCGACGGCGGTGTCTGCGCGGACTGCCCGGTGTCGACATTTTGGGCGGATGTCGAGGACGATGCCGCGTCATGCGCGGGAATCAGCGTCGACAGGCCGCCCTGATGCACGATCCATACGCCGACGAGCACGACCAGAAACGCGATTGCGCCAAGAAGTTTTTTCATGGTTGAGGGCCTGCGGGAAATTATTGTTGTTTGGACGGCAACTGCGCGGGGTTCGCCGCATCGAGTCCGGGCGCGCGGCCGCCGTTCAGCACCGCCTGCTGCTGCGCCTGCTTGACCTCGGGGTTATCCATCAGCGACGTCTCCATCTCGGAGAACGCCTTGTTGACCGAGCGCATCACCGAATCGACGGCCACGTCGGTCTTGATCTGCTCGAACGTATCGGACGCCTGCCGGCCCGCGAGCTTGTTCATCTTCTGCGCCGCCTGCGACATGTCCCACATCGCCTTCGCGCGGTCGATCGCCGCCGCGAAATTCTTCAGTTCGACCTGCACCTGCTTGTAGCGGCCCTCGCGAAACGCGAGCAGCTGCTTCATCGTGTCGAGCTGCGCGCGAAAGCGTGGCGCGTCGTCCGGGTACTGCTTCTCGAACAGTTCCGTCTTGCCCTCGAAGTTCTTCACCTCGGTACGAAACGCGGTGATGCTGTCCGCGAACTTCTGCGCGTCCTGGCGCTTTTCCGCGAGCTGGTTGATCAGCGTCTCGATCGGATTCGACTGCGCCTCCTCGACGATCATCTTCACCTTCTGGTTCGCGAGCTTCATCGCGACGACCGGCGCCAGATAAATCGCGCCGAGACCGATCACGCCCGCCGTGACCAGCGCGATCACCCCCTTCAGGATGAACAGCGCGGCCGGTGCCGCGATCGCGACGCCGGCGACGATGATCGCCCACTTGATCAGCTTGACCTTGCCACTCCCCGAACTGCCGTTTGCTTCATTCGAAAGCTGCGACATGAGTTTTTCTCCTGGAACCTCGAACCGAACTGCGTACGTGTGCTTTTTCAAGCTCAATCGAAATGCTTCGGACTCCGGTGCCGCCCGGCAGACAGGCAAGCCGGCGGCGCAATGCAAGGATGGGCGCGTGCGGACGTCACGAGACGCCGGTGTAGGCGCCGTTCGGAATGCGGTGATCGGGGGCGGCGGGCGACGGTGCGATGCGGCAGGCCGAACCGGCGCCGTTCATCGTCGCGGCCCGTGCGCGGACGGGAAAGTGTACCGACGTGCGGTACGAAACGGGATGACGGATACGTGACGCGGCGGGCGTCGGGTGAAGCGTCGTCGCGGCGCGCGAACGGATGCGGCGCCGGTATTCCGGTACGAGGGCGTAAAGGCTCATCGTTGTTCTTTTGCGTGTCGCGGGTGCAGGAACCGCGCGGCCGGCGCGTCCCGCTCCAAATGCACGAACGTATCCTGCGCCGACCGGCATTCAGCGTCAAGCGGTCGGCATGGCCCGTGGCTTTCCCGATCGAAAGCGTGCACCGCACGTCAACTTTCAACGCCGTAAGCATGTTGCCGGCACGGCAAGCGCCCGTGCCCGGTCAGGATTGCTTGGCATCGTCCCGCAGCCTGCGGCCGGCCGGCAGCTACGTCGCGGCGTCGGGCGAGGTGCGCGCATCGAACCCGTAGAGCGCCGCCGGATTGTCGACGAGAATCGTACGGGCCGCCGCGTCGTCCGCGGCACAGGCGTACAGCCAGCCCAGCAGGTTTGCATCGTCGGGCACTGGCGACGCATTCGGGTGCGGCCAGTTGCTGCCCCACACGCAACGCGCCGCGTGCTCGCGCGCGAGCACCGCGGCGAGGCGCGCGACGTCGCCGTAACCGGGCGCACCGGACTGCGACGTTTCGTAAGGTGCGGACAGCTTCACCCACACGTGGCCGCGATCGAGCAGGCGCCGCAACGCGACGAACGCCGGCGCCTCCGTTTCAACCGGCGTCAGGAACTTGCCCGTGTGATCGATCACGACACGCGCCGGCAACGACGCCAGCATCGACCCGACGTCCGGCAGCGTCCGGCCGTCGAGCTGCACGTCGACGTGCCAGCCGAGCGGCGCGATCCGCGCGGCCAGGCGTTCCAGTTCGTCCCAGCGCGCGACGCCGCCTGCGAGCGTCATGAAGCGCACGCCGCGGATACCGGCCGCATGCAGCCGCTCGAGCTCGGCGTCCGGCACGTCGACCGGCACCGTCGCGACGCCGCGCGCCTGCGGGCCGAACGCGGCCAATGCGTCAAGCGTGCAGCGGTTGTCGAAGCCATAGCCGGTCGGCTGCACGACGACCACACGTGTGAGACCGAGCGCCTGTTGCATGCGCCGATACGCGTCCACCGGCGCATGCGGGGGACGGAAGGTCGCCGTCGGCGCGAGCGGATACGCATCGTCGTAGATATGGATATGGCAATCGCACGGGTTCGGCGGCCGACCGCCCGTCGTGTCGTGCGTCATCGCACGCCCCGTGCGGCAGACGCGACGGCCGAACGCCAGCGCTCCAGCCGCGTCGCCTGCGCCGCGTTGACGGCGCCGGTCGGCACGCGCCCATCGAGCAGCGCGGCGAGCTGGTCGACCGTCTCCAGCGCCTGATGCTCGATCGCCGGCAGCGTCAGCCCGCCGATGTGCGGGGTCGCGATGACGCGCGGATGCGCGGCCAGCGCGGGCGTCGGCATCTGGTCCGCCGCGCGGCCGACGTCGAGCGCGCAGCCGGCCAGCCGGCCGCCGTCGAGCGCGTCGGCCAGCGCCTGCTCGTCGACGAGTTCGCCGCGGGACGCATTGATGAAGCACGCGCCCGGCTTCATCGCGGCGAATGCCGCCGCATCGATCAGGTTCGCGGTGGCCGGCGTGGCCGGGGCAAGGCAGACGACGTAATCCGCGTCGCGCAGCAACGTGGCGGAGTCGACCTGTTCGAGCGGCCGCGCATCGACCTGCACGTACGGATCGCTGACGAGCACGCGCATGCCGAGCGCCGTCGCGATCGGTGCGAGATGGCGCGCGATCTGCCCGTAGCCGATCAGGCCGAGCGTGCTGCCGCGCAATTCGCGCCCCATCCGGGGCGCGGGCGGCGCGCCACGATGGTACGCGTCCGCGTAGCCACCGATCCCGCGCGCGAGGTCGATCATCGCGCCGACCACCCATTCGGCGACGGCCGGCCCGAAGCCGGGGCTCGCCTGCGTGACCAGCACGCCGAACGCGCTCGCCGCGGCGACGTCGACCGTGCGGATGTCGACCGCGCAACGCAGGAACGCGGCGAGTACCGGCAGCCCCGCGAACAGCGCGCGCGGTGCCGGGGTCTGCCGGTACGCGACGATCGCGTCGCATCCCTGCGCGGCGGCAATCAGCTCGTCCGTGTCGAGTTCGCGATCGTGCGGGTTGCAGGCGACATCCGCGATCGCGCGCAGCGCGTCGAGCGCCCTGGCGCCGAAGTAGTGGTCGATCATCCCGACCGGATGCGTGACGTAGACGCGCGTCATGCGCGGCCTCCGCTCGTGCCGGCCGCATGCGGCGGCGGCGCCACCGACGCGCGCTCGACGAGCGTCACGTCCGCGAACACGCATTGCCCGGCGGCCGACGGCGCGTCGCCCTCCTGCCGCATCACGCGCCGCACCATCTCGCCGGCCATTTCGGTAACGGGCAATTGCACCGTGGTCAGCGCCGGCCACGAGATCGCCGACAGGAAATGACCGTCCATCCCGACGACGGATACATCGTCCGGCACCCGCAACCCGCCGTCGCGCAGCCCCGCCATCAGGCCGAGCGCGAACAGGTCGTTGACCGCGACGATGCCGGTCGGCCGTGCGGGATCGGCCGCGAGCTCGACGCCGAGCGCACGCCCGACATCGACGATCACCGAATCGCCGTATTCGTTGGCGGGGCCGCCGTCGAGCACGCGCGCCTGGGTGGCGCCGCCCGCCTCGCCTGCCACGGCGAGAAAGCCGCGGATCTTGTCGCTGCGGCTCACGGTGATGCCGGCCACCGTCGCGAACGCGAGCCGCGTATGACCCGCCTCGACGAGGCGGCGCGTCGCGAGCCGCGCGGCCGCCTCGTTGTCGGCCGTCACATGGTCGACCTTCGATGGCTCGCCGGGCGTCGCGCGGCGGTCGTAGCTGACAACCGTCATCCCGCGTTCGGCCGCGCGCTCGAGGTGACTTTCGTCGGCGAGCGACGAGATCACGATCACGCGCCGCACGCCATGCGCGTAGAGATCGTCGAAGAACGACGCCTCCTTGCGCGCGTCGCGATACGTGTTGCCGATCAGCACGCGATGACCGTACTGTTCCTGCGCGCAGGCCTCGACCTCGCGCGCGATGTAGCCGTACATCGGGTTCGCCATCGACGGCACCAGCAGCCCGACGAGCGGCGTCTGCCCCGTCTTGAGCTGGCGCGCGAGCGTGCTCGGCCGGTACCGCAGCGCGTCCATCGCGGCCTTCACGCGTTCGAGCGTTTCCGGCTTCATCTGATCGGTACGGCCGTTGAGCACGTTCGAAACCGTGCTGACCGAAACGGCCGCATGACGGGCCACGTCCTGAATCGTACTCATGTCGTCTTGCATGGAACGGGCTACAGGCCGAAACGGGCCGGCAGCCACAACGAAAACGCCGGTGCGAAGATCAGCGCCACCAGGGCGACGAACAGCACCAGCAGGTATTTCACCATCGGCCGGGCCACGCGCCCGACCTCGGTGCCCGTGATCGCGCACGTCGTGAACAACCCGAGGCCGACCGGCGGCGCGAACAGCCCGAACCCCATCGCCACCACCACGACCGTACCGAAATGCAGCGGGTTGATGCCGAGCTGCAGCGCGATCGGCGCGAGCAGCGGCCCGAAGATGATCAGCGCGGGCGCGCCTTCGAGCACGGCGCCGAACACGATCATCAGCAGCGCCGACAACAGCAGGAACATCGTCGCGCCGTACTGATGGGCGAACGCCGTCATTGTGCCCGAGACGAGCGCCGGAATCTGCTCGATCGACAGCGCGAACGACACGCTCGACGCCGCCGCGACGATGAACAGGATGCCGCTCGCCATCGATGCGGCGCGCACGAACACGCGGCCGACCGAACGCCACGTCAGTTCGCGGAACGCGAGCCAGCCCACGACGAGCGCGTAGACCACCGCAAACGCGGACACCTCGGTCGACGTCGCGACACCCGACGTCACGCCCTTGCCGATCATCGCGACCATGACCAGCGCGACGAGCGCGCCGCCCGCGAGCGGCAGCCACGCGCGACGCTCGACGAACACCTCGGCCACGTCGATCTTGCGCCCGGTGATCACCGTCACGACCGCGAGCGACGCGGCCAGCACGGCCGCCGGCACGATCCCGGCGACGAACAGCCCGGCGATCGAGATGTTCGCGACGAAGCCCATGATGATCATGTTCACGCAGGGCGGAATCGTCTCGGCCATCACCGCGCTGCACGCGAGCAGCGCGGCGGTTTCGTTCGGGTCCTGCCGTGCGCGGCGCACGGCGGGCATCACGACGCCGCCCACCGCCGCGATATCGGCCAGCTTCGAGCCCGACACGCCGGAAAAACACGCGGTCGCGAAAATCACGATCAGGCCGAGCCCGCCCCGCACGCGTCCGAACATCCGCAGCAGCAACTCGACGAGCCGCGCGGACATGCCGTTGGACTCCATCAGCAGCCCCGCCAGCACGAAGAACGGCACCGCCAGCAGCACGAAGTGATCGGCACCGGCCATCACCTGTTGCGAGTAGACGAGCAGCGGCAGCGTCGGATCCGCGAGGAAATACAGCAGCGCGGAAAACGCCAGTACGAACCCGATCGGCACGCCGAGCACCAGCCCGCCGACGAAGCCCGCGACGAGCAGCGTGCCCGGCGCGACCGCATGCGCGGGCCACAGTGCGTTCCAGCCGTACACGGCGACCGCGAGCGCCGCACAGCACGCGAACGTGCCGATCACACGGCGGCGCGGCGCGTTCAGCGCATTGGCGAGTGCGAATACCGTCATGAACAGCGCGCCGAACATCATCGGATACCCGTTGATCCAGCCCGGCAAGCCGCCCGTCGTCATCTGGTCGTACGAATCCGCGAGCAACTGGCACGACGACACCAGCAGGTTCAGCGCGACGGCCGCCACGATCCAGTGACCGACCTGGATCAGCGCGCCCTGCCAGCGTGCCGGCAGCCGGCCGCGAAACACGTCGATGCCGACATGCTGGCTGCGCCCCAGCACCGTCGCCGCGCCGAAGAACACCAGCACGATCATCAGCGCACTGGCCACTTCCTCGGCCCAGTCGACCGGGTCGTGCAGGAAATAGCGGAACACGACCGACACGAACACGACGAGCACGTCGACGGCGAGCACCGCCGCCGACAGGATTTCAATCCAGCGCAGCGCCGCATCGAGCACGCGGGCGGCGCGATGCGCCGGTTGGCCTGCAGCGGGCGCCGACGCGGCACCCGAGACGGAATGCATGTCCATCGCTCAACCCCGCGCGGCGGCGATCGCCGGAAACAGCGGCGCGGTGGCCGGATACTGCTTCGCGAACGCGACATACAGGCGGTCGCGCATCGTCTGCCGCAGCACCGCGCGCTCGGCATCGGCCAGCGGATAAAACGACATGCCGCGCTGCTTCAGCGCCTGCTCCGCCTGCGCGGCCTTCTGCGCGGCAATCGCACGCTGCTGCACGGTCGCGTCGGCCACCGCGCGCTCGAACGCCGGCCGCAGATGAGCCGGAATCCGGTCGAGCGCACGCCGCCCCATCACGACGGTCATCGCCGCGAACACGTGGTGCGACTGCCAGCACGACTTCACGGTCTCGTCGAAGCGGCTCGCGAGCACCGTGGCGGGATCGTGTTCCAGACCGTCGACGACGCCCGTCTGCACGGCCATGTACAGCTCGCCGAACGGAATCGGCGTCGGCACCGCGCCCATCGCCTTGAAGGTGTCCATGAACGCGGGCGTCGGCAGCACGCGCAACTTCGTCCCCTTCAGTCCCGCCAGCGCCGTCACCGGCTGCTTCGTGAACACGCAGCGGCCGCCGAAATGCGAGCCCCAGGTCAGCACCGAACATCCGGCGCGCTTTTGCAGCAGCGTGTTCAGGCTCGTGCCGACCGGCCCGTCGAGCGCCTTCGCGACATGCGCGTAGCTGTCGAACAGGTAGCCGAGATCGAGCATCCCGAGCTCCGGCGCGATCGTGGCCCAGATCGACGAGCCCGCGATCATCATGTCGATCGCGCCGATCTTGACCTGCTGCACGACGTCGTTTTCCTTGCCGAGCTGGCTGTTCGGAAAGTAGTCGACCCGGATCGCATCGCCCACGCTCGCCTTCAGGTTCGCGGCGAGACGCTCGTACCACACGTAGTGCGCGGCGTTCCGGTCGGCCGGCATCGACGACGAGCAGCGCAGCGCGACGACCGGCTGCTGCGCGCGCACGCTTTCCGGCAAGCCGCCCGCGGCCGCGAGCGTGGCCGCCGACACCGTCTGCAGGAAGCGCCGCCGGGTGTAGGTATTCATGAGCCGTCTCCTTTGCAGTGCGCCTCGCGACGTCACTGTATCGATTTAGTGTATCGATACAGTAATACGATGACCGATAAGGAAAAATGAGGGTTTCCCCTGCCTAAAATGAAAACCAAGGGGGCGTGCAGCGCGTTTTTTCGCGAAAACCGGACAAAAATTGGCCGCTTGCCGCGCATTTTCGGCCGCAGCCGAAATAATTCGAACGGCGGATCGAATCGTCAGACGACAGACTTTTCGGCACACGCCGGCGCCCGCTCGTGCGAGCAAACGCCGCTAGACGCCCACGTCGTCCGTGCTCTCGGTCAGAAACCGCTCGACCATCGCGTTGAACACCGGCAGCGCCGGATTGTCGTTGTCCGCCCGCCACGCGAGATACAGCTCGGCCGCGACATTGACGCCCGCCAGCGGCCGGAACACCACGCCGTCGACATGAAGCTCGCGCGCCGATGCCGGCACCAGCGCCGCGCCGAGCCCCGCGCGCACGAGGCCGAGGATCGTATGCGTCTGCCCCACGTAATGCAGGTAGTTCGGCAGCCGCCCGGCGCCCGCGAACATCCCCGAGATCATGTCGTGGAAGTACTTCCCCTCGTTCGGCGAGTACGCGATGAACGGCTGCCGGTCGAGCTCGTCGGGGCCGATCTGCTCGTAGCCGGCGAGCGGCGCGCCTTGCGCGACCGCGACGAGCATCGGCTCGCGCTGCACGAGCCGGTATTCCAGCGGCTGGCGCGCCGCGCGCTGGCGCACGAAACCCGCGTCGAGCATCCGCGACGCGAGCGCGTCGATCTGCACGGTCGACACCATTTCGCGCAATTCGACGTCGACGTCCGGCAGCGCATGCGCGGCGTGCGCGAGCAGCACCGGAATCATCCGGTACGCACTGACGGCCGTGAAGCCGAGCGTGATGCGGCCGGCCCCGCCGTGCGCGACGCGCTGCGCGGCCTGCTCGGCCCGTGCCGAGAATTCGAGGATGTGCCGCGCATCGCGCAGGAAGCGCTCGCCGGCCGCGGTCAGGCTGACCTGCCGGCTGCTGCGTTCGAGCAGCGCGATGCCGAGCGCGTGCTCGAGCAGCTGGATCTGCCGGCTGAGCGGCGGCTGGGTCATGAAGAGCCGCTTGGCCGCGCGGCCGAAATGCAGTTCCTCGGCCACCGCGACGAAGCAGCGAAGCTGGTGTAGTTCAATCATCCAAATCTTGAATCAATCGATAGTCTTTTGATGTTAGAGCGATATCGATGCGATTCCTATACTCGGTTCCACCTGATGCACGGCCCGCGCCGAACACGACGACCGAGACCTTCATGACCATCGACATCCTGCTGACCCAGCCGCTCCCCGACACCATCGACGCCGAACTGTCCGCCCGTTACGCGGTGCACCGGCCGTATGCTGCCGCGCAACCCGACGCGCTGCTCGATCGCGTGGCCTCGCGCATTCGGGGTGTCGTGACCGGCGGCGCGAACGGCCTGTCCGCCGCGCTGATGGACCGGCTGAGCGCGCTCGAGATCGTCGCGATCAACGGCATCGGCACCGATGCGGTCGATCTCGATCGCGCCCGCGCACGCGGCATCCACGTGACGACGACACCCGACGTGCTGACCGACGACGTGGCCGACATGGCGCTGGGGCTGATCCTGATGACGCTGCGCGACCTCGGCGCCGGCGAGCGGATCGTGCGCGCCGGCCGCTGGGGCAAGACGGCCCAGCCGCTCGCGACGCAGGTCACCGGCAAGCGGCTCGGCATCGTCGGGCTCGGCCGCGTCGGCCGCGCGATCGCGCAGCGCGCGCAGGCGTTCCGGATGCCCGTGAGCTACTTCGGCCCGCGCGAGCACCGCGACAGCAGCTATCGCTACGTGCCCGATCTCGCCGCCCTCGCGCGCGACAGCGACGTGCTCGTGATCGCGGCATCGGCCGATCACGGCAACGTGCTCGTGACGGCCGACGTGCTCGCCGCGCTCGGCCCGCAAGGATTCCTGATCAATGTCGCGCGCGGCAAGCTGGTCGACGAGGCCGCGCTCGTACGCGCGCTGGCCGACGGCACGATCGCCGGCGCCGGCCTCGACGTGTTCGCGAACGAGCCGCACGTCCCGGCCGCGCTGCTCGAACTCGACCGCGTCGTCGTGCAGCCGCACCGCGCGAGCGCCACGCACGAAACGCGCGAAGAGATGGGCCGGATCGTGCTCGCCAACCTCGCCGCGTGTTTCGCGGGCCAGCGCCCGCCGACCAGCGTCACCGGCTGACCGCGGCGCGGCCGTACGGCCGGCATCCTCGATACGACAACCGATGCCTCCGCCCGACGGAGGCCAGGAGACACGCATGCCCAATCGATCCAGCGGCGCCGCCCTCGCCGCCTCCCCCGCCGCGTCGCGCACGATCGGCCGCGTCCGCTACACGGTCCTCGCGCTGATTTTCGCGGTCACCGTCATCAACTACGCGGATCGCGCGACGATGTCGATCGCCGGCACCGGCGTCGCGCACGACCTCGGGCTGACGCCCGTGCAGCTCGGTATCGTCTTTTCCGCGTTCGCCTGGGCCTATGCGATCGGCCAGGTCCCGGGCGGCTGGCTGCTCGACCGCTTCGGCGCGCGGCGCGTGTACGGCCTGAGCCTGCTGCTGTGGTCGGTCTTCACGATGCTGCAGGGCACGGTCGGCTGGCTCGCCGTGCAGGGTGCGGGCGCGACGCTCGCGCTGTTCGTCATGCGCTTCATGCTCGGCCTCGTCGAATCGCCGGCCTTCCCCGCCAATTCGCGGATCGTCGCCTGCTGGTTCCCGACCGCCGAACGCGGCACCGCGTCGGCGCTGTTCAATTCCGCGCAGTACATGGCCGTCGTGCTGTTCACGCCCGCGATGGCCTGGCTCACGCACGCGCTCGGCTGGGAGCACGTGTTCCTGTGGATGGGGTTGCTCGGCATCGCGCTCGCGGCGCTGTGGTTCGCGTGGTATCGCGAACCTCACGGCCACCCGCGCGTGACCGATGCGGAGCGTGACTACCTGCGCGCACACGGCGCGCTCGTCGATCTCGAGGCGAATCGCGTGCGCCACCGGCCGCGCGTGTCGTGGCACGACGCATCGCAACTGTTCCGCCACCGGAACCTGTGGGCGATCTATATCGGCCAGTACTGCATCACGGCACTCACGTACTTCTTCATCACGTGGTTTCCGATCTACCTGATCAAGGGGCGCGGGATGACGATCATGGAAGCCGGCTGGGTCGCCGCGCTGCCGGCGATCTGCGGGTTCACGGGCGGCGTGCTCGGCGGCGTGCTGTCGGACTGGCTGATCCGGCGTGGACTGCATCCGTCGAAGGCACGCAAGACGCCGTTCGTCGCGGGGATGGCGATGGCGACGCTGCTCGTGCTCGCGAACGGCGCGTCGTCGAACGCGATCGTGATCGCGCTGATGACGATCGCGTTCTTCGGCAAGGGGCTGGCGGCGGTCGGCTGGGCCGTGCTCGCCGATACGGCGCCGGAAGGCATGGTCGGGCTGAGCGGCGGCGTGTTCAACGGCCTCGGCAACATCGCCGGGATCGTCACGCCGCTCGCGATCGGCTACTTCGTCGCCAGCACGGGTTCGTTTGCCGGCGCGCTGTGGTTCGTCGCCGCGCACGGGCTGATCGGCATCGCCGCATACACGTGGCTCGCGGGCCGCTTCGAGCGGATCCGCATCACGCCGGCCGCGTGAACGCCGCCGCCGCGCGCAGGCGCGCCGTCACGCGCGCTTGCGGCCGCCCGGAGCCGGTTCGATCGTCAGCCGCTCGAGCTCGCGCAGGTCGTTCTCCAGCGCAGGCGTGAGCGTCGTGCGCAGGTGATCGAGGAAGGTGCGGATCTTCGCGTCGAGATAACGGCGCGTCGCATACACGGCGTACACGCTCACCGTCTGCAGCCGATACTCGGGCAGCACGCGGATCAGCCGCCCTTCGCGAATGTCGTCGAGCACCGTGTACAGCGCGACGCACGCGATCCCGCGCCCGGCGCGCACCGCGACGCACAGCGCGTCCGGCACGTTGACCTGGAACGGCGCCGGCTGCAGTTCGTAGACCGCCTCCTCGCCGTCGCTGCGCTCGAGCCGCCATTCGCCGGCCGGCGACGCCGGCGTGTCGAGGCGCAGGCACACGTGGTTCGGCAGTTCGTCGGGCGTCTGCGGCGTACCGTGCCGCGCCAGGTATTCGCGCGACGCGACGAGCACGCTGCAGCTCGTGCCGCAGGTCTGCGCGACATAACCTGAATCGGGCAGTTGCGACGCCGTCACGATCGACACGTCGTAACCCTCCTCGACGAGATTCGGCATCCGCTGCGCAAGCGTCAGTTCGACCGACACGTCGGGATTGTCCTCCTGGTACCGGACGATCGACGACACGACATGGCTCTGCCCGAGCCCCGTCATCGCATGGATGCGCATCTTGCCGCTCGGCCGCAGCAGCGCGTTGCGCGCCTCGGCGTTCGCGTAGTCGATTTCCGCGAGGATCGACTTCGCGCGCTCGAAATAGCGTTCGCCGCTTTCGGTCAGACCGAGGTGGCGCGTCGTGCGATGCAGCAGGCGCGTCTGTACGTGCGCTTCGAGGTTCGAGACCGCGCGCGACACCTGCGCGGTGGTCGCGTCGATTTCCTTCGCGACCGCAGTAAAACTGCCGGCTTCGACAACGCGCACGAACAGGCGCATGTTTTCGAGCATGTCCATTGGATTGGCTTGGGGAGAGTCAGTGGGGAGGCGTCGGCGGCGCTCGCGTCAGAGGGGAAACGGAACGCGGCCGCGAACCACGTCGAATCGATCAGCGAGCCGGGGAAAAGGCGGGAGAGCGGGCATCGCGTACGTGGTTCTGGCATGACGGGGGATTCAGTGGCCGGAATTGTACGCCGCCGCAGACAAATTTGCGCGATTGTCCGCCCCCGAAGCTTTCATCGGACGAAAGGTTTTCGCAAGACTCGGGCTCCCCCCGTGCGCAACGGCTTGATGCCGCGCGGCAATTTATATCACAACACGATATAATTCCGCTCTCGTCACCGCGCGCGCACCGCGCCGTCACTTTTACCGCTCGCCCGTTCATGTCACCAGGCTCCCCTCCATCGCGCCGCACGTTGCGGCAATGGCTGCACGGCTTCCTTCCGCATCCGATATCGCTTGGCTGGCGCGAACGCCTGCGTTCGTGCACGGGTGCGCTCGTGGGAATCGCGACGGTCGGCGCGACGATGCGGCTGCTACCCGGCGGGCCGGGCCTCGTGCCGCTGCTCGTCGCGCCGATGGGGGCATCGGCGGTGCTGCTGTTCGCGGTGCCGGCAAGCCCGCTCGCGCAGCCGTGGTCGATCATCGGCGGCAATCTCGTCGCGGCGACGGTCGGCGTTGCCTGCGCGCAATGGATCGCCGATCCGGTCACCGCCGCCGCGGTCGCGATCGCGTGCGCGATCGGCGGCATGTTCGCGCTGCGCTGCGTGCACCCGCCGTCGGGCGCCGTCGCGCTCACAGCCGTGGTCGGCGGCCCGGCCATCCACTCGCTCGGCTTCCGTTTCGTGCTGGAGCCGATCGCGCTGCAATCGGCGATCCTGCTGTCGGCCGCGCTCGCGTATCACGCGCTGACCGGGCATCGCTACCCGCATGGCGGCGTACATCCCGAAGCGAAACCGCGGGCGGGCGGCGCCGTGCCGGCGCACGGCGGCTTCACGCGCGGCGATCTCGACGCGGTGCTGAAGCGCCGCGGCGAATGGCTCGACATCGATCCGGACGATCTCGAAACGCTGCTGCGCGAAACCGAGATGCAGGCCTATACGCGCACGTTCGGCCAGCTCACTTGCGCCGACCTCATGACGAAACACGCGATCGAGGTCGCACCGTCGACGTCGGTAACGGCCGCGCTGACACTGCTCGACCGTCACTGCGTGAAGGCACTGCCGGTGGTCGATGGCGAAGGCCGCCTGACCGGCATCGTCACGCGCGCCGACCTCACGCGCCAGCCGCGCCGCCCGGCCCCGCTGTGGCAACGCCTGTTCGCGCGGCTGCCGCAATCGCTCGGCGGCCGGCCTGCGAGCGTCGCCACCGTGATGACGCGCGACGTCGCGTGCGTGCCGGAAACGATGCCGCTCACCGCGCTCGTGCCGCTGTTCACGCATTCGGGCCACCACCACATTCCGGTCGTCGATGCGTCGCGCCGGCTCGTCGGGATCATGACGCAGACGGATCTCGTGACGGGCCTTTATCGGCAGACCCAAATGCTCGAGGCCGCGTAACGCACGTGACGCCACAAAACGGCTGACGCAGCGCGGACCGTCTCCATTCCGCCCAATATCGTTCACTTATATCATGTTGTGATATATTTGACGCCACCGAAACCGCCCGTACGACCGACCTCGATGAACGATACCCGACGCGCGCTGAACAAGAGCGATTTCCAGCAACTGTCCGAGTTCCGTTACCAGATGCGCCGCTTCGAGCGCTTCTCCGAACGCGCCGCGCAAAGCGAAGGCGTGACGCCGCTGCAATACCTGCTGCTGCTGCACATCAAGGGCTATCCGCATCGCGAATGGGCGACCATCGGCGAGCTCGCGGAACGCCTGCAGGCGCAGCATCACGGCGTCGTCGCGCTGGTGACGCGCTGCGAAGCGCTCGGGCTCGTGAAGCGCAAGCCGAGCGAAGCCGATCGCCGCCAGGTCGAGGTCCACCTCGAGCCGGCCGGCGAAACGCTGCTCGCCCGCCTCGCGGCCATGCATCGCGCCGAGCTGAAGTCGCTCAAGGACACGTTCCAGGTGCCCCGGATCGATTACTGACCCTTGCCCTTGCCACGCCGATGAACGCACCACACAAACGCGATTTCGCGCCCAACGAACGCCTGCCCGGGATCGCGTTGCTTGCCGCCGGGATCGGCCTGCTCAGCACGCTCGCCGCGTTCGTGCTGTCGAGCCTGATCCACCTGTTCACGAACCTGTTCTTCTTCCAGCAGCTCTCGTTCGCCGACCGCTCCCCGGCGAACAACACGCTCGGCGCATGGGTGATCGTGATCCCGGTGATCGGCGGGCTGATCGTCGGGATGATGGCGCGCTTCGGTTCGCGGAAGATCCGCGGCCACGGCATTCCCGAAGCGATCGAGGCGATCCTGTTCGGCAAGAGCCGCATGTCGCCGAAGGTCGCGATCCTGAAGCCGCTGTCGTCCGGCGTCGTGATCGGCAGCGGCGGCCCGTTCGGCGCCGAAGGCCCGATCATCATGACGGGCGGCGCACTCGGCTCGCTGGTCGCGCAATGCGTGCACGTGACCGCCGCCGAGCGCAAGACGCTGCTCGTGGCCGGTGCGGCCGCCGGCATGACGGCCGTGTTCGGCACGCCGGTCGCCGCGGTGCTGCTCGCGGTCGAGTTGCTGCTGTTCGAATGGCGTCCGCGCAGCTTCCTGCCGGTCGCGCTGGCGTGCGCGGTGGCCGGGTTCGCACGCGCGGTGTGCTTCGGCGTCGATCCGCTGTTTCCGCTGACGACGGCCGTGCCGACGCCCGTCGCGCTGCTGTCGTGCATCGTCGCCGGCCTGCTGTCGGGCATGCTCGCGTGCGGCCTGTCGGCGGCGCTCTATCGCGTCGAGGACACCTTCGCGAAGCTGCCTGTGCACTGGATGTGGTGGCCCGCGCTTGGCGCGATCGCGATCGGCATCGGCGGCTGGCTCGAACCGCGCGCGCTCGGCGTCGGCTACGACGTGATCGGCGATCTGCTTCATCAGCACATCGCGTTGAAGATCGCACTTGCGCTGCTGGTCGTGAAGGCCGTGATGTGGGTGATCGCGCTCGGCTCGGGCACGTCGGGCGGCGTGCTGGCGCCGCTCCTGATGCTCGGCGCCGGCCTCGGCACCGTGCTGTCGCCGATGCTGCCGGGCGGCGATCCGGCGCTGTGGCCGCTCGTATGCATGGCCGCGACGCTCGGTGCCACGCTCGGCGCTCCGCTGACCGCGATCGTGTTCGCATTCGGCCTCACGCACGACGCGAACGCGCTGCTGCCGCTGCTCGCGGCGACGCTCGTCGCGCACGGTTTCTCGACCATCGTGATGAAGCGTTCGATCATGACGGAGAAGATCGCGCGTCGCGGCTATCACATCTATCGCGAATACGGTGTCAATCCGCTCGAGCGCCATGACATCGGCGAAGTCATGACGTCGGCCGATCGGGTCGTCGCGATCGACGGCGCGACGACGCTCGCTACCGTCGAGTCGCGCTACTTCGGCGCGAAGCAGACGCATCGCGCGTACCCGGTCGTGCAGCACGGCCGCCTGCTCGGCCTCGTCGATCGTGCGACGCTCGATGCGCGGCGCGCAGAGGCAGGCGCCGAGTCGCCGATCTCCGATGCATTCGCCAACCGCGTGCCGGTCGTCGCGCTCGCGCACGAAACGTGCCGCGTCGTCGCATCGCGACTCGCGATGCTCGGCCTCGAACGCCTGCCCGTCGTCGACGACGAGCAATCGCTGCGCGTCATCGGCATCGTGTCGCGCAGCGACCTGATCAAGCCCGCGCGCCAGCACTTCGACGACGAACAGAAGCGCGAGCGCTTCCGCCCCATCGTCCCGGCCAACCTGCGCGACGCAGGCACCCGCGAGGCGGGCTGATGCCCCCGCGTGCTGCATCGCATTCGGTCGCGTCCCGCGTTTAAAGTTGGTTAACAGTTCGACGGGCGAAAGTTTGTCATGATGGTGTCCATGCGACGGGGCCATCAATCAGCCATTCCACTTCGCCATCTGATAAAGAGTCGCGGCACGGCATGCACGCACATGCCGTTTGCCGCGGCCGTCACGACACCACACGACCGGACCGCGCGCCGACCGGGCAACACATGACGTCGAGTCGCAGACGACGCATGCCGCATCGCAGCAACGCTGCACAGCACCGGAGCCGCCATTTGGCAAGCGCGTTAACAACTTGTTTCGGAATAGCCGGAACCGTGCTCGCCCGATGCGATCTCACTAGCACGCAGTACTACTGCGGATCCCACCTAATCAATCACGACTCGAGGGAGATAACGTGAACGCGAAATACTTACCGCTCATCGCATTGACCGTGGCATTTTCTGCTCATGCAGCCGATTCTGCCCTGCAGAACGTGGGACAAAGCCAAAAGCCCGCCGACCAGGTCGCGCAGTGCATCGCCAAGACGTGGGCCGACAAGTCGCAACAGCAAGTGACGTCGCAGTACGAACTGGCGAACGGCCTCGCCATGGCCGTTTATGCACCGGACCAGCAGCCGCCGAACGGCGCTGCCGCCGTGGTGCGCCCGGCCAACGCCGCGAACGCGAAAACCTGGGTCGGTTTCCGCGGCGGCGATGCCTCGTCGGCCGGCGACATCAACGCCTGCCTGTAAATCGAACAGGCGCTCCGGATGGCCTTGCGCCATCCGCTTGCGACAAGCCCCGTTTCGACGGGGCTTTTTCTTTTCTGCCGCCCGCGCTTACAGGTAGCTGCAGACGTAATCGAGCGTCTCGAGCACTTCGATGTCGAAGCGGCTCTTGCCCGGCACCGAGAACGACTCGCCGGCGCCATAGGTTTGCCATTCGCTGCTGCCGTCGAGCTTCACGCGGCACTTGCCGGCCTGCACTTCCATCAATTCGGGCGCGTCCGTACCGAAGTTGAGCGCGCACGGCAGGATCACGCCGAGCGTCTTGCGCGTGCCGTCCGGGAAGAGCACGGTATGCGACACGCACTTGCCGTCGAAATAGACGTTCGCGCGTTTGACGACCGATACGTTGTCGAATTGGGTTGCACTGGTCATGTGATGCCTCTGATTGCTGGATGCCGGATAGTGATGGATTGGAGGCCGGCCGGAGCGGCGGGCCGGCCGATATCATACCGGCTCGCGCGGCATACGTCGGAACGGCCGGCCGCCGGTCGCTTGTCAGGGTGATCATCATCAGGATGACTACATGATTGCCGTGGAACTCGGGTTCACCGCAACCCCTTGCGCCGCGCGGAATCGCGCAGGCAGTCGAGCAGCATCGCCGCGGCCGGCGTCAGCGGGCTGTCGCGGCGCGTGACGACCTGTACCGAGACACCCGGCAGCCGCTCGCGGATCGGCAACACCGCGAGCTGGTCGCGCGCCCACTCGCCCTGCAGCAATTGCTCGGGCATCGATGCGATCAGGTCGCAACCGGTCATCAGGCTGTGTGCGAGCCCGAAGCTCGGGCATTCGACGACGCGCGCCGGCACCGGCAGCCCGTACGCGACGAATGAATTGAACAACACCTGCGTCGAGCTTTCCGGCGACGGGTTCATCAGCCAGTCGGCGTCGACGAGATCGGCGAGCGACGTGGCCGACGCGAGCGGATGCCCCTTGCGCGCGACGATCAGCGAGCGGCTCGCGTAAAGCTCCGCATGGTCGAACTCGGCCGCCAGCAGTTCGGGGACGACGACCGCCACCGCGAAATCGAGCGAGCCGTCGTGCAGGCGCGGCAGCGCGACGCCCGGAAACCCTTCGATCAGGGTGACGCGCGCCACCGGGAAGCGGCGCCGGAATGCCCGAAACGCGTCGGGCAGGATCGTCACCGCGGCCGCCGGTGTGATCGCCGCCGACACGGAGCCCGTCATCGCCCCCTGTGCCTGCTCGATGTCGTCGCGGGCGCGCTGCATTTCGGCGACGATCAGCCGCGCGCGCACCTGCAATTGCTGGCCGAACGCGGTGAGTTGAACGCCGCGCGCGGTACGCACGACGAGCGACACGCCGAGCGCGATCTCGAGTTCCTTGACCGCCTTCGTCAGCGCCGCCGGCGACACGTTCAGGCGCCGTGCGGCCGCACGGATGCTGCCTTCTTCGGCAACGGTGACGAACGCTTTCAACTGATGGTATTTCATGGCGGCAACGCGTGATCCGTGGAAACCCCGTGCATCGCGGCGTTACCGGCTCAGGGTATTCCCGAGCGGCAACCGGTGGTGTGCACCAAAGCAATTTATCAGCTTCTGGTACGCAAAAGAAATTTATATGCTTGCTCGTCATATACGCGTCAAACGCCCTTCGGCCCCACTGGAGACCCCATGCTGCAAGCCGTGAACCCCGTCATCCCCGGTATCGCCGCGATCGCCCCCGAGCTGGTCGAGGTGCGCCGCCGCATCCACGCCCATCCCGAGCTCGCGTTCGAAGAGACGCTCACGAGCGACCTCGTCGCCGAGCTGCTCACCGGCTGGGGCTATGAAGTGCATCGCGGCATCGGCAAGACGGGGGTCGTCGGCGTGCTGCGCGAAGGGCAAGGCACGCGCACGGTCGGGCTGCGCGCCGACATGGACGCGCTGCCGCTCGCCGAAGCCACGGGCCTGCCGTACGCGAGCCGCCATGCGAACAAGATGCACGCGTGCGGCCATGACGGCCATACCGCGATGCTGCTGTGCGCGGCGCGTCACCTCGCGGCGACGCGCCAGTTCTCCGGCACGCTGAACCTGATCTTCCAGCCGGCCGAGGAAAACTTCGGCGGCGCGAAGGCGATGATGGACGACGGCCTGTTCCACCGTTTCCCGTGCGACGCGATCTTCGCGATCCACAACATGCCGGGCCGCGCGGCCGGCGACATGGCCTTCCGCACCGGCGCCGCGATGGCGTCGGCCGACCGCGTGACGATCACGCTGCGCGGCGTCGGCGGCCACGGCGCGATGCCGCATTTCGCGCGCGATCCGATGTCGGCCGCGGGCAGCATCATGGTCGCGCTGCAGACGATCGTCGCGCGCGAGGTCGACGCCCAGCAGGCGGCCGTGATCACGGTCGGCAGCGTACAGGCCGGCGAGACGTTCAACATCATTCCCGAGACCGTCGTGATGAAGCTGTCGGTACGCGCGCTGAACGCCGACGTGCGCGCGCTGCTCGCGCGCCGCATCGAAGCACTCGCGAGAGGCCAGGCGGAAAGCTTCGGCGTGAGCGCGGAAGTCGACTACGACTACGGCTACCCGGTGCTCGTCAATCACGCGGAACCGACCGCGTTCGCGGCCGACATCGCGCGCCAGATGCTCGGCGCCGAACGCGTCGAAACCGAAGCCGCACCGCTGATGGGCAGCGAGGATTTCGCGTTCATGCTCGAAGCGCGCCCCGGCTGCTACGCGTTCATCGGCAACGGGATCGGCAGCAAGGGCGGCTGCATGGTGCACAACCCCGGCTACGACTTCAACGACGACATCCTCGCGATCGGCGCCAGCTATTGGGTGCGCGTCGCCGAAGCCTGGCTCGCCGCCTGACGGCCCTTCATCACGCAGTTTCGCGCTTATCGGGGGAACCCCATGGAAACGTCTGCACTTCCGTTCGCCGGTACGCCGGTCGATGCCCGCGCCGCCGCGAAGAAACGCCGGCTGATAGCGGCCGCCGCCGTCGGCAACGCGCTCGAGTTCTACGACTTCACGGTCTACAGCTTCTTCGCGATCCTGATCGGCAAGCTGTTCTTTCCCGTGCATTCGCCGTTCGGGCAGTTGATGCTCGCGGTCGCGAGCTTCGGCGTCGGTTTCGTCACGCGTCCGCTCGGCGGGCTCGTGATCGGCATGTACGCCGACCGTGCCGGCCGCAAGAACGCGATGATCCTCACGCTGCTGCTGATGGCGCTCGGCACCGCGACGATCGCGGTTGCACCGACCTTCGCGCAGATCGGCATCGCCGCACCGCTGCTGCTCGTGCTCGCGCGCCTGCTGCAGGGGTTCGCGTCGGGCGGCGAAGTCGGCGCGTCGACGACGCTGCTGCTCGAGCAGGCGCCGCAGCATCGGCGCGGCTTCTACGCGTCGTTCCAGTTCTCGAGCCAGGGGCTCGCCGCGCTCGCCGGCGCGCTCACCGGCGTTGCACTGACGTCGACGCTGAACGCCGCGCAACTCGAAAGCTGGGGCTGGCGCGTGCCGTTCATCATCGGCACGCTGTTCGTGCCGCTCGGCTACTGGCTGCGCCGCACCGTCGAGGAGGTGCCGGCCGCCGCACCTGCAGCCGCGCACGACGAGCCGGTCGCGTCGCTGCCGCTCGCCGACGTGCTGCGCCATCACGGCAAGGCGGTGTTCGCGGGCCTCGGCGTGACGATCGGCGGCACGTCGATCCACTACATCATCGTGTTCTACATGGCGATCTACGGCGTGCAGGTGCTGCATCTGCCGACCTGGCTGTCGATGACGGCCGGCTGCGTCGCCGGCGCGATCCTGATGCTCGTGACGCCGATCGGTGGCCACCTGTCCGACCTGTTCGGGCGCAACCGGATCGTCTGGTGGACGCGCATCGCGCTGATGGCCGCGATCTACCCGGCGTTCATCGCGCTGAACCGCTGGCCGGGCGCCACGTCGCTGCTGTCGATCATCGCCGCGCTGTCGATCGTGCATGCGATCAACATTGGCGCGACGGGGGCCATGCTCGGCGAGTTGTTCCCGCGTGCGGTGCGGGCGACGGGCGGTGCGCTGGTGTACAGCGTGGGCGTCGCGATCTTCGGCGGCTTCGCACAATTTTTCGTCACGTGGCTGATCGCGGCAACCGGGAATCCGAATGCGCCGGCGTGGTATGCGATCGGATGTGGCGCGATGACGTTGCTCGCGATTCGTTGCATGGATGAAAAGGCGGGGAAGGCGTTGGACTGAGCGGTGGGGGGATGCCCGGTGTGTGAAGCGTCATTGACGCCGCGCGCATCGGACATCATTGACCAATACACAACACCACGATCACCCTTTCGACGACCACACGCACGATCGCCTTCGGCGGGCTCGTGCGGCAAGTGCGCGCAATATCGTAGCGTCACCGATTCCCACAGGCCCCACCGGTTCCGGACGGGGTCTTTTCGATTCTCCTTCTGCATCGGCCACTCAGGAGAAACGTAATGTCCCACACCGTCTCCCCAAAACGAGCGCTGCTTTCGCTCAACATGCAGGCGGGATGTTCCACGATTCCGATCGTCCGCATGGCAGCGAACGCTTGCTGGCCAACGTCAACCGGTTGACCTGTCGTGCACACGACGCGAGTGGGTCGATGTTCGCCGTGAGTCGCACCGGGTCCGCCGGCTCGCCGATCGCTCCCGACTCGCTGTGCCGTTGCCGAAACTTGCGATCGATAAGGCACGCGATATCGTATTCGACAAGACCCGATCGAGTTGCTTCGTGGGCACGCGGTCGACATCAGCGAAATCGTGATTCTGGGGGTAAAGACGCAATACTGCATGGACACGCCCGCATCAATGGCCAGGTTTCCCACTGCCGTTGTAGCGTCACCCGAGACTCGAAATCAGATGACAGCCGCATGTCGCTCGATGACCGTGTCGCGCAACCGGAATGCCGTCGTCCTTCATCGATTCGTCGCCTTCCTCGATAACGTTCGGCGCCACCTCCGGATGCTGCGGACACGATACGCGGTCGCCTTTACGCGCGACGTAGCGGCCATCGAATTTCACTGATGATGAACCAGTTTCGACTTTGCCTCCGTGATCAGTGGAATCTCCGATACGAATGATATCAATTGACATATCTCTCTTGCGCTCTCGACGGAATCTTTGAAGCATTACCTGATCTATTCATCAAGTTAACATACCTCTTATATGCTGCACGCCCCTTCTCGACATCCCCCCTGCTCCAGTACGAATCGGCAATATTAAGCCACGCAACAGCTCGATTCGGCACAACGGATAACACAGTCAGAAAAACAGGAATGACCTCATCATCTCGATTATTTAATTGAAGGGCGTATGCATAATCATTAAGAGACGAAATCAATATATCACGCGTAACTCGATCGCCCAACCAATTTTTCTGGTATGCCTCAGCATACGGGGCGAGAACTTTAGCAGCATCTTTAGGACGATCATTTTTCAAAAAAAGAATAGCCTCTTGATGAACCATATCAAGATAATAAGCATACTTTTCCCTTAAACCACCCCCTTCCGTTACTATTTTATAATTTCCAGTGAAATCTATATCATCCGCACACATCCCCGCAACGTTTGCATCCATTACTTCAATAATCGACTTTTTTACCCTTGCAAAGACACGATGACCCGCAACACTCTTCTCGCCAATATTCGCAATTCCGTTGTGAATAGGCGCGAACTCTCCATCAAGAGAGTCACTCTTTAACTTTATCTCTCTAGATTTAACGTAACAATCCGCCGAAGTAGATGCACCGGCTGGCGGGGCGCCACCTGATAGCGTTAACGTATACAGGTCATCAACTTTGACCAGGACCGCATCCGCTCCTTGAGTTTCATAAAATTTGACAAAACCCTCGGAGTGCGCAAGCAGTGTTGTGAAAGTGAAAAATCCACCAATAGATAAATTAATAATCTTTTTCATTAGCAAGCTCATGTTGCGCCTTCGCCCTCTCCGAAACAAACCTCTTTGCAACATTTTCTTGCCCATGAGACGACGAATGAATAAATCGAACAAGTTTCCCATCCGAATTTTTCCTACCCCTCTCTGCATAGATGGCATCAATCAACTTCACGTCGTAGTCTCGCGTCTCCGTCGGTGGCTCGAGAGAACTCATTGCCGTTGTAATAACATCGGTTGACGGCCCATGTTGAACGCACGTTGACCAAATGACATCATTCAGCGCATGAGAATGGTACCTCATGTCAACACGCGCAAAAACCTCAATTGTTTTAATCTGGATGTCGTAGTGAGTTTCTCTCGTGAACTTATGCTCTGCATCATGAAATTTAGATTCATCTGACTTCACAAGCTCTCGCCATTTATCAGAGAACTCCAACGATCCCGGCGTTAATCCTTCAAAGGCGTTTGGCCAGGGAAATCCAGACCATGAAACAAACTCCTTTACTCTACCGCCAATGATGGGCTCACCATGCTTCTGTCGCGTTTGGCTCGTAAACTGATACGATCCGTACGAAACTCCCCCGGGGTCTCCTTGACCACCAGAGATGGCAATTGGCCCTCGGCCACCCGTTTCGTAATATGTCGACAACCCTCCAAGATCGTAATCCCGTCGTTTTCTGACAGTGGCGAGGAAATTCCCCAGCAACCCAATCGGATGGAAGTGCCAAGGCGAGAGGTCCGTAGGAAAGCCATCAACTCCCTTGACTTGTTCCCACCACTGAAGCTTGGCAAGCCGATCAAGTTCCGTCTTCCACATCTCGGTCTGCTTCTTCATGAGCGGGGTGAGTTCCTCCCACTTGCCCATACCGCCACCCCATTCGGTTTCATTGCGCACAACAAGGTGCGAAACCGCTTCAGCCATCCACCGCGTTTCCAGCGCATGCTTCAGTTCCTGTGCAGTCACCTTCCCGTCGTGGTTCGTATCGATCGCCGTTTCAAGTTTCGTGATGAGTTCGCCAGCGTTGACCTTCCCCGCCGCGCCCTTGAACTCGGTACCTTCCTCATCCGCCAGATATTGTTCGGTCGTATGGATATGGCGTTTGAACATGTCGGCAGGGCTGACGCTGCCGTTGTCGACCAATTCGAAACCCGGCCATTCCCAAGGGCTACGCAACTGCACGCCGTCATGACCGGTATCGCATACCCATCCCTGTCGTGCGGAACCGTCCTTCGAACCAATCGTGATGTTCCACCAGTGATGCCCCTTGTCGTCGATCGCGACATTGTCCGCCCCAAGCTTGTCGAGACCCGTACGGCGGAGCACATCCCGGAAATCCGCTCCCGGCCCGCTTGCCTTGGAAACGTCCAGCGGAAAGTTCTGCCATCCCGCGACATTCGACGTGCTGATCGTGTTCGCGAGACTGCTTTCAACCCACATCGGGTTCCCAACGTCCGCGAAGGTTTGTTTGGCCTTCTGCTTGCCTTTCGCGGGCACAGTCATCACGCTCTTTGGCTGCACCTTGATCCAGCGCGAACCCTTTGCGTCGCCTATCGGTACAAGCTTCAATCCGGATTGGGTCAGTTTCTGATCCGGCGCGGGCACTTCGCTGACCAGCTTGGCCCCCGGCTCGATTTCCAGAAGCGGTTTGTTTTTATCGTTCAATTCTTTCGCATGCGCACGGCTTTGATCGATGAAGTCTTTCAGGTCCGGCCCCGCGAACACTTCGAGATGCAACATCGGATAGTTCGGCTTCGGCGGTATCGGGCTCGCCTTACTGGGCCATTGATACTGGCCGACATGCGCGACGACTTCGCCTGCCTTGACGCGCTGCGGCTCCTTCAGGATCACTACCGTATCGAGCGGTTTCGGATCGACAACAGCGTCCAGGTCCCCTTTGAACACGTAGCTCCACGGCGCTTGGGGGGACACCGGCTTACCGACTTCGGCAGACAAAACCGTGCCCGATTTAATGGACTTGATCTTGATCCAGTCCAGGTGCGTGGGATCGCCTTCGCCCGCAACGATTTCGGCCCCGATCGGTAATATCCCGATAATCTTGCTCTTTCCGTTCGGCAACTCTCGAATGTGCAAGCCTGTCTCCGGCGCTGGAGGAGTGGCATCTTGACCGCTATCTGCGGGCGGAGGCTCGTTCTGGTTCGTGTTGTTGACAGGCAGATCGTCGGCACCATTGATCCGCTTCGCGGATGGCTGCGCAGGCGCCTTCCGCTTCGGAACGGTTTGCTTGTCCTTCGCCTTGCCGCCCACTCGATAGTAGCGATCGCCTTCCCAATACGACATCGGTACCGGAAGCGCCGGGTCAGGCTTCGGGTTCGATTTCGCCTGTTCAATTGCTTTCTGATAGCCGGCCCAATCCATCGTGTGCATGTACAGGCTGAAGAACACGAGGGATTTGTCGTTCGCCGGTTTACCGTTGGACGGCGCGTTATTGGCAGGGGCGGTTGTCAGGGGCGCGGTATCAGTCGATGCAGGCGCGGGGGCCGATGCGGGAGCCGATTTCGCGGATTCCTTCGCGGCCGGCTTCGGCGGCAACTTCAGTTCGTGGCGGACCAGTACAAAGCCGGTCGAGTAGTGCGCCCGACCAGCATTGTTCGGGTACGTCGTTTCCTCGTATTTCGCGTTCAGCCGATACGCCACGATTTTGCCGTCCGCAATCGCGCGCACGCCGCTGTCCTGCTTCAGCATTTCCGCGCTGCCGTCGGCGAAGTGCACGCCACCGTGCCACATGCCGCTGACGCCGAGCGGATAAAAGCCGTTTTCGCACTTGGCCAGCGCCCTGAAATAGGTCATCGGGTCGGCCGCGTCGTTCTTGCCCACAGGCGTGAACGGGTAGGCCCAGCTCAGTGCCGTATCCGCCGGTTCCGCAGGTTTGGCGGCCGATTTTGGGGCGGACGCCGGATGGTGCTTCTTTTTGGGTGTTGTCTTGCTCATGATTCCCGACTCGGATTCGGTTTCAGGATTTTTGTATTGGAACGAGCCCGCCGCGCGGTTTAACCGGAGAACACGGTGAAACGACCGCCGTCGGCCGATACCGGCGACGAATGCAGCGGGTTTCGCAGCGCGCCGCTTGCCGCTCCCGCTTTCTCCCAATCCGCACACTTTTCTACAATCTGGCCGGAGGTTGCGTTCTCGATCATGTTCGCCGTCAGTTTGATGTACGAACCATTTGCGCCGATCCAGATTTCGTCAGCCGACAGATACATCCTCTTGCCCGCCGTAATTTTCACGTCTTGCGATGCGGCCAAGCTCATCGAATCGTTCTGCGCCTGAAGGTCTATCGGCCCGCTCCCCGCGTAGATCTTGACACCGAGTTTTTCCGCAAAGAGGCTGATTCGCTCCAGCACACTGGCGAGCAATGCTCGCCCGGCCGCGAGGTTGATGTTCTCGCCGGCAACCACATTGGCTTGCTTGTTTGCCGTAACGTGTGCCGACCCTTGTGTCGATACGGCAATGCCTTCCGGACTCGACAGCAGCATGATCGGCTTCGCGAAGCCGTTCGCGTTGCCCGTGCCACCGCCTGCCGTGCGCCCCCCCTTGATCGTGCCGGCCACCGGGTGCCGCGTTGCGTCCGTGAAAGTTTTCAGTGCATCGTGGCCGTCTTGCTGACTCTGCGCCCGATTCGTCTGGCTCGCCTGCGACGTCGTCGCCAGCATCGCTTCGGCGCGAGTAAGCTGTTCGGATGCCGCCGTCGCACGCATCGGTTGCGTGGCTGCCGGTTGCGTCGACACATAGAGCCCTTGTTCGGCCCGCACCGCACCGTAGCCCAATGACTTGAGGTCGAAGCCCTGTCCGATGAATGCACCGCGCGTGTTGCCCGAATGCTGGATCAGGTAGCCCAGGTGCAAATGCGAGCTGTAACTCGTCGAATACAAGTGCACGCGGTTCTGCCCGCTGGCGTCGTCCATCATCAGCTGGTTATAACCTTCACCCCCGTATTCGCGCGACAACAAGCCCGAGGTCAGCCCGTGCGTGTGCCATTCCGGCATGCTTTCGCCACCGTGCATTCTCGACAGAATCACGGGGCGATCGCAATCACCGTTAACGAAGCCGATCAGGACTTCGTCGTTCTTGCGCAGCGGAAACATGCCGCCGCGCTTGTGGCCCGCATCGGGCATCGCCGCGCGTATCCACGCCGAGACGTTCTGGTCGCCGTCATTGAGTCGATCGGATGTCAATCGAACCTTCGCTCGCAACATCGCATCCGTATGGATTTCCTCGCTGCCCGGTCCGCCGACAATGCCGGTCTGAAGCTGCATGACGGGCCTCTTGTGTTCGAACGGACTGCGAAACGCGACGCGACGCCGCTGCGCTTCGATTTCGACGTGGAAAAATCCAACGCCACCGTCGGTATGGCGCACCACCGAACCTGCACCATTCGTACGCACTTGCTCGACCTCCGCGCGCACGCTCTTGCGAAAGCGCATCAGGTTTTCCAGCCCCGGCACGTTATTCTGGATGAGCCAGCTCACGGAAAGAATCGCCATCTCGCGATCCTGTTCCAACTGCGCATCGTGCACCGGGTGCCCGGTCAGCAGGCCATAGCGACCCGGCCATGCGCAACGCAGCGCACCCGCTCCGTAGAAGCGCTGAGCGCGTGAGCGCCATTCCTCGGCGATAAAGTTCGCTTGAGCCTCGCCCATGTCGCGATCCGACCACGTGTGCGACCCCGTGTATTCGTATTGCTCGCCCAAGCCTGGAACATCGTCGAGATCGAATGCGGGCATCGTGACGTGTTTGGAAAGATCCGGACGCTTGTAATCGAACGTGCCCGTGTCGAGTTCGGCGGACTGGATTTCTTGCGAATCGATCCATTCGCTCAGGCCGTCGAATTCCTCGTCCTGCACCGAACCGCTAAACGAGATGGTCCTGCGCTTCAATTCGGGAACTGAAAAAAGGTCGTCCATGATGACGACCCGATGCGACTTGCCGTCCGGTGCAATGTCGAAACGCGGAAACAGGCCGAGTTCCTCAAACGTGCGGTGGACGTAGTTCCAGTCGGATTCCCATTGCATGCGCTGAGAATACGAACGTAGCGCTCGGCGCAATTGCCAGGTCACGTTACCGGATGCCTGCGGATACTTTGCGAGCACGTCGGACACGGTTTGCTGTGCGGGCGCCTCGATCCAGTCCCGACGGTCGCTGCCCAGCCGAAGCAGCGCGAGGAACGAATTGAACCGAAGCTGGTAGTAGGTGTTGGCACCGTCCGCGCCCAAGCGACTGAACGCAGTCACATAACCGTGAATCGGCATTTCGCTCCCGTCCGTCTGCCGAATCCACAGCGTCACGGATTGCCGAATCAGGGCCTTGGCCTGAATCAATTCGAGCCGGGTCGAGGTTGCATCGATCGTGAATTCAAAGTCTCGCCCCAAGCACGCACGCCCCCGGACATAGAGCGGGATCAACCGGTCTTCGCCAAGCGGCGTGTCAAGACGGACAATCCGTCCGTGTTGCGTGTATTGCGCGCGCAGCGCCTTGTTCAGCAAATCGGAAACCATCAGGCTACCCCGTACCATGTAGTAACAGAAACGACCGCCGGGCAACGCCACGAGCTGATTGCTATCTCGTCAAAAGAGGAAAAGGCCCGGAATTGCGACCACTGGTGAGAATCTTCGGGCACCGGCGCGATTCAAACCACTGAATCGGACCGAATCGGCATTCACCGCATCCAATCGTGATCGGTCCCGTCGTACGCTGATGATGCTTTCCCATTCAGCGTCGCAACGCGTCGGAATGAATCCCGCACAACTTACATCCTGCTTTCGATTGCGGCAATGTCGCGGGAAGCATCGGCTCGCGACTGGTCGAGCAACTGCATTCGGCAGCGTCGGCAAAGTCGTGATTGCCGGGATGAAGATGGACATGGCATGCCGTACGGGCGCCAGCCTCGGTTTTCGTGCGGTAATGGTCGCCGGTGCACGATCTTCATGGACACGTCCGCGCTGTCGGCCGAACGGATCGAATAGTGGCGATATCAGTTGATAGCGACGAATCGCGGATCCGTTATCTGCTTCGGATTTCCGGACCGTAAACGTTGCGGAGTGTGAATCCATCGAGTGCGCATCACCGGCAGCGCACTACTCAGGTACACCATACGCTATGAGCGAACCGATGGCCGCTCGATGTACGGCAGCGATATAACAGCCGTCCCGGCTCGCAAGATGCATTCGAATTCCGCGTCGACACCAATATGCTCGCCGCAATCATCTTCGCAGTCGCCGTAAACGCAAAAAAAGCACGGGTGCGACCACCCGTGCCTTTTACGTATCTGCCGTTGCCCGCTTAGAACGTATGCATCATCCCCACATACGCCCCCGTCTGCGACTCGCCCGCCAGCGGGCTCGTGCCCGACGTCGCATCGCGCGGCGTCGCGAGCAGCGAGAAGTTCGAATTCCCGCCGTTGCGCACATACGCGACCGTGCCGTACAGGAACGTGCGCTTCGACAGGTTGTACGTGGTGCCGAGCACGTACATCATCGCGTGCCCCGACGGATCGTGCGATGCGTCGCTGCCGCCGTCGCCCACCTTCACGTAATAGCCGCCGGCCGTCACGGCCCATTGCGGATTCGCCGCATAGGTCGCGCCGAGCCAGTAGTGATCGGCGCGATCGGCCACGCCGGCCGGGCTGTCCGGCGCCTGGTAGTGCGTATACGCGCCCTGGATCTTGAACTTCTGCACCTTCACGTTCGCGCCGACGAAATACTCGCGCGACGCGGTGAAGATGTTGCTGAACTTGCCGTTGTTGTCGCGCAGTTCGTCGTAGATGCCGCGTACGTCGAGCACCGGCGAATGGTACGAGATCATGATCCCGTCCGAGCGGCCGAAATCGTCGGCCGCGCCGTAGTTGAAGCCGCGCGACTGGTTGCCGAACGCATACTGCGCCTGCACGTCGAAGCCGCCGATCACCGGGCTGTGATATTCGATGTTGTTGCTGCTCTGCTGCCAGTTGCGGCCACGCACGAGCGACGCCGACGAAAACGCCTGCTGAACGAACGGGTCGAATTCCCACACGCCGTCGCTGTCGATGAACAGGTTGCGGCCGGCCTGCAGCTGGCCCCACGTGTTGCTCTTCAGCCCGACATACGCGCGGCGGGACCACATGCGACCGCCGCCCGTCGTGCCGTTCATCACCTGGAACGCGGTTTCCAGGTTGAAGACCGTCGACAGCCCGCCGCCGAGATCCTCGACGCCCTTCAGGCCGAACATGCTGGTGCCCCAGTCGCCGCCTTCCGCGCTCCAGCGCGACTTGCTGCCGTTCGGCGTCGCGATGTGATTCAGGTATTCGATGCCGCCGTCGATCCGGCCGTACAGCGTCACGCTCGTCTGTGCAAAGGCGGCCGCCGGTGTGGCGGCCGCGATCAGCCATGCGAAATGTTTAAGTCGCAAAATGATGCCCCCTCGGAGTCTCGACCTTCCCGCGCGCGCCCCATGCGCGCGCCCAGGGTCCGTTTATCCGCGATCGATCGAATATCGGCCGGGGCCCGCTGCGCACAGTGCAAGCAAGCCGCCCGCGATCGCGATGTTCTTGTAGAAATGAATCATGTTGTTGATCTGCTCGCCGCCCGTCATCGTCCAGTAGTGGTGGCCGATGATGCCGGTGCCGATCGTATAGAGCGCCAGCAGCAGCGCGAGCGGGCGCGTCTGGAAGCCGACCAGGATCGCGATGCCGGCGAACAGCTCCATCACGACGGAGATCGCCGCGGACACGATCGGCGCGGGCGCGCCCTCCGAACCCATGAACGCGATCGTACCGGAGAAGTCGACGATCTTCTTCCAGCCGAACATCACGAACAGGATCACGAGCAGGATTCGGGACAACAGCAGCAGCACATCGCGCTGGGACGCGAGAAACGGTTGATTCGGTGTCATGGTCTCGATCAACGAAAGCGATGCACGGTCTACGCGCACCGGATTGCCAACGATCCAGGACGGGCGGCCGCCTGCGCCGCCCGCCCCGCTCTGCAACAACCGGCATCGGGCCCGCCCGATGTGCTGTGCGCCTCCTCTTGTCTATTGTTGCCCTGCTTCGCCGCGCGCCGCGTCAGCGCAGCTTCGCGACGTCCTGCTCGGTCACCTTCGCGGCCGGATTGCCGAACTGCCCGGTCAGGTAGTTCGTCAGCGCGGCGATCTGCGCGTCCGACAGCTCGTGACGGAATGCCGGCATCCCGACATCCTCGCTGCCGGCCTTGCGCTGCACGCCGTTCAGGATCACCTGCACGAGGTTGGTCGGATTCGGCGCGCCGACCGTCGAGTTGTGGAACAGCGGCGGGTAATAACCGTCCGGCGTGCCCTTGCCCTGCATCTGGTGGCACGTCGCGCAGTTGCCGAGGTACAGCCGCGCCGGATCGATGCCCGACGACGCGAGCGCGACGCCGCGCAGCTTCAGCCCGTCCTCGGCCGGCTTGCCCCACGACGAGCGCGACTGCTTCGCGTCGCCGCTGGCCACCGCCGGCACCGTGCGGATGTACGTCGAGATCGCGCCGATGTCCGCTTCCGTCATCTTCCAGAAGCTGTGCTCGATCGCCTCGGCCATCGGGCCGGCCGCCTGCGCGAGGCCCGGCACGCTGCCGGTGCGCAGGTACTGGACGAGCTGCTGCTGCGTCCATCCGCCGATCCCCGCGTTCGGGTCGGACGTGATGTTGTAGCCGTCCCAGCCTGCGAGTACCGAACCCGACAGGAAGCTGCCGCCGGTTTCGTCGAGCGATTTCTCCTGCATCGCGATGCCGCGCGGCGTATGGCACGTGCTGCAGTGCGCGAGGCCCTGCACCAGATACGCACCGCGGTTCCATTCGGCGCTCTGCGCCGGCTTCGGCTGGTACACGCCGTCCTTCAGGAACAGCCAGTTCCAGACCTTCAGCGGCCAGCGCATGCTCAGCAGCGCGGGGATCTCGTTCTTCGGCGGCGCCTGCTTGACCGGCTCGACGCCGTGCATGAAGTACGCATACAGCGCCTGCACGTCGTCGTCGTTGATCTTCGCGTACGACACGTACGGCATCGCCGGGTACAGGTTGTCGCCGTTCTTCGAGACACCGTGGCGAACCGCGCGCTCGAAGTCGTCGAACGTCCAGTTGCCGATGCCGGTATCCGGATCGGGCGTGATGTTGCTCGTATAGATCTTGCCGAGCATCGGCACCGGCATGCCGAGACCGCCCGCGAACGGCTTGCCGCCCTTCGCGGTGTGGCACGCCATGCAGTCGCCCGCGATCGCGAGATATTCGCCGCGCTTGACCTGCGCCGGATCGGCCGAGTCGGCCGCGCGTACGAGACCCGGCAACGCGAGGCAGCCGGCAAGGAGGAAGGTGAGAGTAGATTTCCGCACGGTCAGACTTCCTTCTTCAGCGTGTCCGACATCCGCAGCGCAAGCGCCGCGATCGTCAGCGTCACGTTCACCGTACCGACGGTCGGCATCGTCGAGCTGCTCGAGATGAACAGGTTCGGATGGTCGAACGTGCGGCAGTCCTTGTCGACGACCGAGTCGCGTGCATCCGCGCCCATGATCGTCGCGCCCGTGATGTGGTTGTTCGGCGCGAACTCGTCGTTGAAGACGACTTCGGTGCCGCCCAGCACCTTCGCGGCCGTCGCGTAGACCTCGCGCGTGTGCACGGCGCCGCGCTTCACGTAATCGTCGATCGCGTACGTGATCTCGGGGCGCGGGATGCCGATCGCGTCGGTGGCCGTCTTGCTCGGCACGATGCGGTTCTCGGGCTGCGGCAGGATTTCGTGGAAACAGTCGAACTGCACGTAGCGCGCGGAGCGGTCGCGGATCTGCGCGTCGAGTTCCGCGGGCTTCATCAGCTTGCCGGCCTTGAAGATCTTCTGCGTCTCCTGGTTGATGCGCGACATGTTCGACAGGTGGATCTTCTTCGCGGCTTCGGTCGCGCGGAACGGGCCGTCGCGGAAACCGATCAACGAGGTCATCTCCTGCGGGCCGCGGCCCGGCCACAGCTTCTCGTTCGCGTAGAACGACACGCCGGTGCCCGGATGGTCCATCAGGTTGCGGCCGACCATGTCGGAGCTGTTCGCGACGCCGTTCGGGAAATCGCGGTTCGCCGACATCAGCAGGATCTTCGGCGTCTCGATGCCGTTCGCGGCCACGACGAAGTACTTGCCCTCGACGCGATGGTCGGCACCCGTCTTGTCCTTGTAGATCGCGGCGACGATGCGCTTGTCCGGCCCGGTCTCGAGCTTGTAGACGACCGCGCTGTCGATCAGCTTCGCGCCGGCCTGCTCGGCCTTCTCGACGTGAACGATGCCGTTGTACATCGCGCCGATCGGGCAGATCGGCATGCAGTTGTTGTTCCCGCAACAAGTGGGCCGGCCGTCGTACGGGCGGCTGTTGCGCGCGACGGGTTCGGTCACCACGTGGAACTTCGGGTCGTAACCGTTGAGCGCGCTCTTGATCGTCTGCTCGTTGAACGACAACGGCAGCGGCGGCATCGGGTACGGCGCCTTGCGCGGCGAGTACAGGTCTTCCTCGGGGCCCGGGCCCCACACGCCGAGTTCCTCCTCGGCGCGCTGGTACCAATGCTCGAGGTCGTCGTACTGGATCGGCCAGTCGCGGCCGACGCCGTACACGGTCTTCATCTTGAAGTCGTTCGGGATGAAGCGCCACGCCGACGCGGCCCAGTGCCACGTCGTGCCGCCCACCGCACGGATGTACTGCGAGTTGAACTTGTGCTCGCCCTTCAGGATCAGGTAGTCGTTCGGCGGGCCGTATTCCGGATGCGGCGCCCATGCGCTCGACGGGTACGGCGCCATGAAATCGGTCTTGTCGACCTGGTTGCGAAAGCGCTCGACGATGTCGCCGCGCGGCATGCGCGGGCCGGCTTCCAGCAGGATCACGGACTTGCCGGCCATCGCGAGCTGGTGGGCAACGATCGCGCCTGCGACACCCGATCCGACGACGACGACGTCGGCTTTTTGCGTATCGGTATCGGCCATCAGGCTTGCCTCTCGATCGGTTTTTCGGCCCAGAAGCCGGGTTTGTTGGGGCAATACGAGGGAATCACGAGCGTATCGGAGACGACGCTGAACATTAATGCTTCTTCGTAGGTAATCACGACGTTGTCGACGATGCCGAGATACCACGCTTCAAGAATCTTCAGCGCGAGCGCTTCCTGATCGGGGTTCAGCGAACCGGACGCAAGTGCGCCGGCGAGTTGCGGCAGGCTGTCGGCCGTCTTGAACGAGCCCTTCTGCAAGGCCTGCAGGAAGCGTTCGCCGAGCACGCGGCTCAGCCCCTTCTTGCCGGTCAATGCTTCCGAGAGCGTCATGAACGTATCGAGCGGCGCTGTGCCGGGATCGTCGGCCAAGGCCCGCAACGCCAGCGAGCCGGTGAGGCCCGCCGCCGTCAGCGCCAGTGCGCCCTGCAGCCATTGACGCCGTGTGATGCCGCTTGCGGTTGCGTCGCTTTCGCGACGCGAGTGGGGAGTGTTGTCGTTGTGCATGTTTCCTTCTCTCGAACACCGGATTCGGGAAAACCACGCTTGATATTTCTCAAACATTGGCGCGGACCTGAAATGTACGCGCACAAATCGGATCGAACAATCTTTTTATAGTCCATTTAATGTTCCGCAATCCGAGACAATCGAAATTTCGATGCATTTTTGTGTCGTCGGCGCGACAAATCTGCGGCGCGCAACCCCGGTGTCGCATGCCGGCGACACCCCGCGCGCCGCGATGCGCGCGCATGACGGTCGGTTAGAATCGCGTGCAATCAAACAGAAAGCTTCCCTCCGAGGGCAATCGAGCGATGAAGCAGCACGACAAACACAACAAAGCCGATCGAACCGACCGCACCATCCGGCTGCTCTGGCGCATCGGCGCCGTCGCGGCGCTCGGCGGCGCAGCGGCGCTTTCGCTGCACGCGGGCGCGGCGCGCACGGTGAGCGTGTCGCCGCAAGGCACCGTCACCGAAGTCCGGCAGAGTGTCGTCAAGTTCGACGAACCGATGGTCGCGTTCGGCTCGGCCTCCGCGCCGAACCCCGCCCGCGTGACCTGTAACGACTCGACGGCCGCGCGCGGCCAGGGTCACTGGCTCGACGACAAGACCTGGGTTTACGACTTCGAAAACGACCTGCCGCCCGGCGTGCGCTGCTCGGTCGCGCTCAACGACACGCTGCGCTCGGTCGCCGGCAATGCAGCCAGCGGCCCGCGCCGCTTCACGTTCCAGACGGGCGGCCCGTTCCCGGTGTCGGTGCGCCCCGGCTCGCGGGAAATCGAGGAACACCAGGTTTTCGTGTTGAAGCTGAACGGCCCGGCCGAGCCGCGTTCGGCGCTCGCGAACATCTGGTGCGAAGCGGCGGGCATCGGCAACCGCATTCCGGTCACGGCCGCCGACGACGATACGCGCAACGCGCTGCTCGATCATTTCGGGTTCAAGAAGGAAGCCGCGCGCGTGCTGACGCTGTCGTGCTCGCAGGCGCTGCCGGCCAGCGCGAAGATGCAGCTCGTCTACGGCAAGGGCGTCGCGAGCCCGAGCGGCATCGCGAACGAAACCGAACGCCGCTTCGATTTCACCGTACGCGCGCCGTTCGCCGCGAGCTTCTCGTGCGAACGCGAGAACGCGAAGGCGCCCTGCACGCCGCTGCGCCCGCTCACGCTGTCGTTCAATGCGCCGATCTCGCGCAAGAACGCCGAAGCGATCAAGCTGCGCGGCCCCGACGGCGCGCTGAGCCCGACCTTCGCGGCCGACGACCACAGCGAGGAAGTGACGACCGTCACGTTCAACCCGCCGCTGCCCGCGCAGGCCGGCCTGACGATCGAACTGCCGTCGGGCCTGCGCGACGTGACCGACCGCTCGCTGTCCAACGCCGACCTGTTCCCGCTGGCGACACGCACCGCGCCGATGCCGCCGCTCGCGAAATTCTCGTCGGGCACGTTCGGGATCGTCGAGCGCTTCGCCGAACCCGACACGCCCGCGCTCGTGCCCGTCACGCTGCGCAACGTCGAGGCCGACCTGCATATCGCGGGCCTCAACGCGGGCGGCGCGCAATTCGCGAACCTGAAGGTCGAGAACGATACGGCGATCCGCCAGTGGATGCGCACCGTCGACCGCTTCGACAACTGGTCGATGACGGCCGGCTCGATCGACAGCCAGATTCCCGGCCTGCTCGACCGCAAGGGCCAGCACCCCGTCTACGTGCCGCTCGAAGCCGGCGAAAAACAGCCCGCGCCGAAGAATCGCCGCATCGACGTGCGCTCGCTGTCGCTGCTCGAGGGCGAGCCCGGCGCGCAAACGCTGACGCTGCCGCAGGCCGATCCGAAGGCGCTGCGCCCGTTCGAGGTGATCGGCGTGCCGATCGACAAGCCCGGCTTCTACGTGCTCGAACTCGCGTCGCCCGCGCTCGGCCGCTCGCTGCTCGCGAAGCCGTCGAGCATGTACGTGCGCACCACCGTGCTCGTGACGAACCTCGGCGTGCACCTCAAACAGGGCCGCGAGAACAATCTCGTCTGGGTCACGACGCTCGACAAGGGCAAGCCGGTGCCGAACGCGCAGATCCGCGTGTCGGACTGCAACGGCGACGAAATCGCGGCCGGCACGACCGACGCGCAGGGCCTGCTGAAGATCGACGGGCCGTTCGAGCCGAAGCGCGCATGCAGCTCGTCGGAGCAGCGCTTCGACGACTACTTCGTGTCGGCGCGCGTCAACGATCCGAAAACGGGCCCCGACATGGCGTTCGTCAGCTCGGGCTGGAACCGCGGGATCGAATCGTGGCGCTTCAACGTGCCGACCGACACCGACAGCGCGCCGACCGTGCGTGCGCATACGGTGTTCGACCGCACGCTGCTGCGCGCCGGTGAAACCGTGTCGATGAAGCATTTCATCCGCACCGAGACGCTGCAGAGTCTCGCGTTCCCGTCGCAAACCCCGACGCGTGTGACGATCCGCCATCTCGGCACGGGCCAGACGTACAAGCTGCCGCTCACGTGGGCGGCCGACCATAGCGCGGACACGCAGTTCACGCTGCCGGCCGCCGCGAAGCTCGGCGAATACAGTGTCGAACTCGAAGGCGGCCCGGAAGATGCACCGACCGCCACCTACTACAGCGGCAGCTTCCGCGTCGAGGCGTTTCGCCTGCCGGTGCTGAAAGGCTCGATCGGCGCGCGCGACGCGCAGAAGAGCCCGCTCGTCGCCGCGAAGGAGGCGCCGCTCGCGGTGCAGATCGACTACGTGTCGGGCGGCGGCGCATCGAACCTGCCCGTGCAGGTGTCGGCGCTGATGAAATGGGCATCGCCGCCGTTCGCCGATCGCTTCGAGGATTTCAGCTTCACGCCGTACCGTCCCGACTCGAGCGACGGCAACGCCGACGACGATTCGCAGGACGGCGACAACGCGTCCTCGTCGAACCACGATCCCGACGCGACGAAGCTGATCGCCGACAAGCTGCCGCTGACGCTCGACCGCAACGGCGCGGGCTCGGTCACGCTCAAGGGTCTGCCCGACGTCGACGCGCCGAAGCGCATCGCGCTGGAAGCGACGTTCGCCGATCCGAACGGCGAAGTGCAGACGATCCGCGGCGACACGATCCTGTGGCCGGCCGCGGTGGTGGCCGGCATCAAGGCCGGCCGCTGGGTGTCGGTCGGCCAGCGCGTGCCGGTGCAGGCACTGGCGGTCGATTTGCAGGGCAAGCCGCGCGCGTCCGTGCCGATCGAGATCAAGGGCGTCGCGCACATCACGACCTCGTCGCGCAAGCGGATGGTCGGCGGCTTCTATGCGTACGACAACAAGAGCGACACGCGCGAGCTCGGCGTGCTGTGCTCGGGCAAGACCGACGACAAGGGCCGCATGGCCTGCGACGCGACGCTCGAACAGGCCGGCAACGTGCAGTTGATCGCGGTCGCGAATGACGGCGACGGCCGCACGTCGAATGCGTCGACGTCGGTGTGGGTCACGCGCGAGGACGAACTCTGGTTCGGTGGCGACAACACCGACCGGATCGACGTGATCCCCGAGAAAACGTCGTACGAACCGGGCGAAACGGCCCGCTTCCAGGTGCGGATGCCGTTCCGCTATGCGACGGCGCTCGTCGCGGTCGAACGCGGCGGCGTGATGGAAACGCACATCGTCGAACTGAACGGCAAGAATCCGACCGTCGACCTGAAGGTCGGCGATTCGTGGGGGCCGAACGTGTACGTGTCGGTGCTCGCGCTGCGCGGCCGGATTCGCGAGGTGCCGTGGTATTCGTTCTTCACGTGGGGCTGGAAAGCGCCGGTCGAATGGGCGCGCGCGTTCTGGCGCGAAGGCCGCCACTATGAAGCGCCGACGGCGTTCGTCGACCTGTCGAAGCCCGCGTTCCGCTATGGTCTCGGCGAGATCAAGGTCGGCACGGGCGTCCATCGCCTCGGCGTGACCGTGACGACCGACGCGACGCGCTACACGGTGCGCGGCAAGGCGCAGGCGCACGTGAAGGTCACGCTGCCGAACGGCCAGCCTGCACCGGCCGGCACGCAGATCGCGGTCGCGGCCGTCGACGAGGCGCTGCTCGAACTGATGCCGAACAACAGCTGGGACCTGCTCGACGCGATGCTGCGCCGGCGCGCGTACGGCGTCGAGACGGCCACCGCGCAGATGGAGATCGTCGGCCGCCGCCACTTCGGCCGCAAGGCCGTGCCGGCCGGCGGCGGAGGCGGCAGCGCGCCGACGCGCGAGCTGTTCGACACGCTGCTGCTGTGGAATCCGCGCGTGACGCTCGATGCAAGCGGCAGCGCGACCGTCGAGGTGCCGCTGAACGACGCGCTCACGCGCTTCCGGATCGTCGCGATCGCGGCGGTCGGCCCCGACCGTTTCGGCACGGGCAGCACGTCGATCCGCAGTACGCAGGATCTGCAGCTGATCTCCGGCCTGCCGCCGCTCGTGCGCGAAGGCGACGCGTTCCGCGCGCAGGTCACGCTGCGCAACACGACCGACCGCGCGATGCAGGTCGTCGTGACGCCGCGCGTGACGGGTCTCGACGTTGCGCCGCAAACCGTGTCGCTCGCGGCCAATACGGCAACCGAGGTGGCCTGGACCATCACCGTGCCCGAGCAAGCGCTCGATGCGGCCGGTGCGCTGAACTGGCGCATCGAGGCGGCCGAGCAAGGCGGCAAGCGCGCGTCCGACGCGCTGGCGGTCGCGCAGAAGGTCGTGCCGGCCCTGCCGGTGACCGTGCAGCAGGCCACGCTCGCCCAGGTCGACGGCACGCTGACGGTGCCCGTGTCGGCCCCGGCCGGCGCCGTGAACAACGCGCAGGGTTCGCCGCGCGGCGGCATCGCCGTCTCGCTGCAGTCGAAGCTCGCCGACGGCCTGCCCGGCGTGCGGCGCTGGTTCGAGCGTTATCCGTACCGTTGCCTCGAACAACAAACGTCACGCGCGATCGGCCTGCGCGACCCGGCGCAATGGCAGGCGCTGATCGCCCGCATGCCGGTCTACCTCGACGGTGACGGGCTGGCGAGCTATTTCCCGCCGTCGTCCGACGATTCGCACCACGGCAGCCCGACGTTGTCGTCGTACCTGCTCGTGGTGTCGGACGAAGCCAGCCGCCTCGACCCGCGCTTCGCGCTGCCGGAAGACCTGCGCACGCAGCTCGAGGCCGGGCTTGCACGCTTCGTCGACGGCCGCATCGAGCGCAACGCGTGGGCGCCGCGCCAGGATCGCGACCTGCGCAAGCTCGCCGCGATCGAGGCGCTGTCGCGCTTCGGCGCCGCGCAGGGCCGCATGCTCGGCTCGATCGAGATCGCGCCGAACCAGTGGCCGACGTCGGCGGTGATCGACTATCACGCGATCCTGACGCGCGTGAAGGACATCCCGCAGCGCGACGAGAAACGCGCGCAGGTCGAACAGATCCTGCGGGCGCGCCTGACGTACCAGGGCACGCAGCTCGTGTTCTCGACCGCACGCGACGACGACCTGTGGTGGCTGATGACCAGCAACGAGACCAACGCCGCGCGTCTCGCGCTGGAATTCGCGGGCGACCCGGCATGGAAGGACGAGATGCCGCGGGTGACGGCCGGCCTGCTCGCGCTGCAGCGCCAGGGCGCATGGCAGACGACGACGTCGAACGCCCTCGGGCTGCTCGCGGTCGAGCGCTTCTCGCGCACCTACGAGAGCACGCCGGTCGCCGGCGCGACGAAGGTCGCGCTCGGCGGCGACGAGCGTTCGATCTCGTGGTCGCAGGCGCCGGCGCCTGCCGACGCACCGGTGTCGGCCACCGCCGCGACCCGCGCCGCCGCCGCGCGCAGCGTGATGCTGCCGTGGCCGCGTGCGTCGCAGGGGCCAGCCACGCTGTCCGTCACGCAGGACGGCACGGGCCGCCCGTGGGCGACGGTCGAGAGCCTCGCGGCCGTGCCGCTGCGTGCGCCGTTCGCGGCCGGCTACCGGATCACGAAGACCGTCACGCCCGTGTCGCCGGCCGTCAAGGGCGTGCTGACGCGCGGCGACGTCGTGCGCGTGCATCTCGACATCGATGCGCAGAGCGACATGACGTGGGTCGCCGTCAACGATCCGATCCCGGCCGGCGCGACGATCCTCGGCTCGGGCCTCGGCCGCGACTCCGAAGCGGCAACGCAGGGCGAGAAGACGCCGGACGGCGCATGGCCGGCATTCATCGAGCGCGATTTCGACGGCTACCGCGCGTACTACGACTATCTGCCGAAGGGCAAATTCTCGGTCGAGTACACGGTGCGGCTGAACAACGTCGGCACGTTCGGGCTGCCGCCGACGCGCGTCGAGGCGCTGTACGCGCCGTCCGTCCACGGCCTGTGGCCGAACCCGCCGATGACCGTGAAGGCGCCCGACGCGGGCAAGTAACGAGACCGTGATGATCGATCTGGCATGGCCGCGGCCGGCGCGTTTCGCCGGCCGCGTATTCGTCGCCGTCGTGCTGGCCGCGCCGCTGGTTGCACATGCGCTGCCCGGCTACGACGACGTGCGCCGCAACTGGCGCAGTTCCGACTGGGTGCTGCTCGCGCGCGACGGCACGCCGTTGCAGCGCACGCGCGTCGACCTCGCCGAACGGCGCGGCGACTGGGTATCGCTCGCGGATGTCTCGCCCGCGTTCCGCGAGGCGATCGTCGTGTCCGAGGACAAGCGCTTCTACGAACACAGCGGCGTCGACTGGCGCGGGATCGCCGGCGCCGCGTGGGGCAACCTGTGGAACGAGCGCACGCGCGGCGCGTCGACCGTCACGATGCAGCTCGCCGGGCTACTCAGCGATTCGCCGCGCCGCTCGGGCCAGCGTTCGCTGCCGCAAAAGGCCACGCAGGCGATGAACGCGCTGCTGCTCGAACGCGGCTGGCGCAAGGACCAGATTCTCGAGGCCTACCTGAACCTGGTGCCGTTCCGCGGCGAGACGGTCGGGCTCGGCGCGCTGTCGCAGGTGCTGTTCGGCAAGGCGCCGTCGGGCCTCGACGCGCGCGAGGCGGCGATCGCGGCTGCGCTCGTGCGTGCGCCGAACGCGGCGCCCGCGAAGATCGCCGAACGTGCGTGCCGGATCCTGCGCGACATGCACGCCGAACCGGCGTGCGCATCGCTCGACGGTTACGTGCAGCTCGTCGTTGCGCGCCCCGCCAGCGCCGTGCGCGATGACGGCGCCGCCCTCGCCCCGCACTTCGCGCGGCGCATCGCGGCCGAGGTCAAACCGGCGGCCGGCGCGCAGGTCCGCACGACGCTCGATGCGCCGCTGCAGCGCTTCGCGCGCGACACGCTGATGCGCGCGCTGACCGAACTCAATGCGCCCGCGCACCGGCGCAACGTGCAGGACGGCGCGGTCGTCGTGATCGACAACGCGACCGGCGAGATTCGTGCATGGGTCGGGTCGTCGGGCGCACTGTCGAGCGCGCGCGACGTCGATGCCGTGCTCGCGCCGCGCCAGGCCGGCTCGACGCTCAAGCCGTTCCTCTATGCGCAGGCGCTCGACGAGAAACGGCTGACGGCCGCGTCGCTGCTCGACGATGCGCCGATCAACCTCGCCGCCGGCGGCGGCCTGTACATTCCGCAGAACTACGACAAGGATTTCAAGGGCTGGGTGAGCGTGCGCAGCGCGCTCGGCGGCTCGCTGAACGTGCCGGCCGTGCGCACGCTCGTGCTCGTCACGCCGCACCGCTTCGCGCGCACGCTGACCGCGCTCGGCCTGCCGCTCGCGCAGGAAGGCGACTACTACGGCTTCAGCCTCGCACTCGGCAGCGCCGACGTCACGCTGCTCTCGCTGACCAACGCCTATCGCGCGCTTGCGAACGGCGGCGTCGCGCGCAAGGTCGTCGACCTGCCGGCCGCGGCACCGGCATCCGGCGCATCGACGCCCGCCGGGACGAATGACGGCACGCGCGTGTTCAGCGAGGCGGCCAGCTTCATCGTCACCGACATCCTGTCCGACAACAACGCGCGCGTGCGCACGTTCGGCTTCGACAACCCGCTCGCGACGCGCTTCTTCTCCGCCGTCAAGACCGGCACGAGCAAGGACATGCGCGACAACTGGACCGTCGGCTACACGTCGCGCTATACGGTCGGCGTGTGGGTCGGCAATGCGGACGGCTCGCCGATGTGGGACGTGTCGGGTGTCACGGGCGCGTCGCCCGTGTGGTCGGCCGTCGTCGGTTATCTGCACCGCGACCTGCCGAGCCGCGCGCCGCGCGCGCCGGCCGGCGTCGAGACGCGCCGCATCGCGTTCGAGCGCGACATCGAGCCTGCACGCAACGAGTGGTTCCTCGCCGGGACGGCGGTCGACACGATCCGGCTCGCGGCGCCCGTCGCGCCGGGCAAGGACGGCGCGCGCGCGCCGCTGACGATCGGCGCGCCGACCGACGGCACGATCTTCGCGATCGACCCGGACATTCCGCCGAGGAATCAGCGCATCTGGTTCGAGCGCTCGGCCGGGCGCGCGACGAAGTTCGCGTGGCGGCTCGACGACAAGGTGATCGGGCATGCCGACCGTATCGCATGGCTGCCGTGGCCGGGGCGGCACCGGCTCGAGCTCGTCGACGCACGCGGCAACGTCGCGGATGCGATCAGCTTCGAGGTGCGCGGCGCGTTCGCGAAAACGGCCGCGCGCAAGCCCTGAGCACGTGAACCGGCCAACCCCGGTGCAGAGGCATGTGCGTCGCTGTCGTCGCGACCGGGTCAAACGAGCCAGCAGCGCGCCGATCCGGGGCCTAGAATGAGAACAGCGCCGCCTTCCCGACGCGCACCGGTTGCCCCATTCTTCCGATCGTCCGCGACCATGAACATTCGCCACGAACGCTTCACCCGCCCCGCGCTGGGCGTCTTGTGCGTCGCAACGCTCGCCGCCCTCCAGGCGTGCAACGGCGATGCCTGCTTCGGCGTCGATGTCTGCTTCAACAACAATACGCAAACCGTCGCGCTGTCGGGTACGGCCGCGACGGGCGGCGCGCTCGCGAGCGCGCAGGTGACGGTCAGCTGCGCGGCCGGCTTGGCGACGACGCTGACGGACGGCGGCGGCAACTACCGCGTGACGCTCAACGCGACGCTGCCGTGCGTGATCACCGTGGCGTCGGGCGGCACGCGCCTTCATTCGCTCGCGTATGCAGGCGGCACCTTCAATACGACGCCCGAGACCGAGTTGATGCTGGTCTATCTCGCAGCCCAGCTCGGCACGAACACGGCCGGGCTGATCGGTCATTTCCAGGGCAGCCTGCACGATCAGCAGGTGATGAACGACCCAAACGCGGTCCAGGCCGCGCAATCGGCCGTCGTGTCGAACCTGCAGCAGCGCTATGCGGTCACGCTCGCGGCGCCGGCGTTCCTGACCACATCGTTCGTGGTCGGGCAACCGGGCGTCGACAGCGACCTCGTCGCACTGGCCAAGGCCGGCGCGATCGACTCGAACGGACAGCCGGATCCGGTTGCCGTTTCGCTGTTGCAGCAGGCCGGCGCCGCGCATCCGCTGTAACGGGCGCGACGGGAATCAGCCGTCAGGTGCCGGCTTCGCGCGCGTCGTCCGCCAGCAGCGCCCAGCGCTCGTGGTCGCGCCATTCGCCGCCGATGCGCAGATAGCGCGGCGAAAAGCCCTCTTTCGCGAAGCCGAGCCGCCGCACCAGCGCGATCGACGCGTGGTTGCCGGGCTGGATGTTCGCTTCGAGCCGATGCAGTCCCAGCTCGCCGAATGCGACGGCGATCGCCGCGCGCAGCGCATCCGTCATCAACCCCTTGCGGCTGAAATCCGCCATCCCGTAGTACGCGAGATACGCGCTCTGGAACACGCCGCCGACGATCTCGTTGAGGTTCACGACACCGACCACCGCGCCGGACGCCTGCTCGCGGGCGACGAGGCCGACGTTCGGCCCCGTCAGGCAGCGGGCGAACCATGGGTCGAAACCCGCCTGATCGACGAACGAGTCGACCCACGGCAGATGATGATTGCGGCTTGCGCGATTGGCGGCGATCAGGTCGGCGGCGTCGGATCGGGCGACGCGGTTCAGCAGGATTCGGCTCATGGGTCGGCCGGCCGCGCTTACGCGGCCTCCCCGCGCCCGCAAACGACCGGCGCGGCCTGTTGCTGCGACAGGTAGCGCAGCAGCTTCGTCACCATCCACACGACGATGAACGACAGCGCGACGAAGAACACCGCAAGCGGCGTCAGCACATGGATCGACACGAAGCCGGCCAGCCCCATCATCGCGGACGACACGAGCAGCAGCGCGCAGCCGAGGATCGCGCTCGTCAGCCCGGCGATATGCGGAAACAGCGAATTGCCCTTGGCCATCAGCGTCGGATACATCGCGCCCGCGCAGAAACCCATCACGAGCACCGGGGTCGCGAGCGTCCACACGCGCAGGCCGACGGTCAGCGCGAGCACCAGCATCGTGACCGATGCGCCGGCCATCACGCACGCGCCGATGCGCAGCCGTTGCTCGGCGCTCGGCAGCCCGCGCCCGTGAATCCGGTTCGACAGCCCGCCGAGGAAATACATCAAGCCGATCCCGAGCGCGAGATAACCGAAGAAGGTCGGCGGCTTGTGCAGCGTCGTCTGCACCATGAACGGCCCGACGATGTTGAACACGAGGAGGATGCTGTAGCACAGCCCCTGGGCGAGGAAGCAGCTCTGGAACACCGGGCTCGCCAGCACCTTGCCCGCGTTCGTCATCAGCGTGCGCGGCTCGAGATGCACCGGCTTCGGCAAGGTTTCGCGGTAGTGCCACAGCAGCGCCCACATCACCAGCGAGTAGACGAGCAGGAACACGAGGCACGCCCGCCAGCCGAACCATTCCTGCAGGTGCGCGCCGATCACCGGGGCGATGATCGGTGCGAGCCCCCACGCGATCGACATGTACGTGAACGCGTGCATCAGCGCCTGGCCCGAGAACGAATCGGTGATGATCGCCTTCGCCAGCAGGTTGGTGGTCGCGATCCCGAAGCCCTGCAGGCAGCGCGCCAGGATGAACGTCTCGAGGTTCGGCGCGCCGAGCGACAGCAGGCAGCCGATCGTGTAGATCACGAGCCCGAACGCGAGCACGCGCTTGCGCCCGTACGCGTCCGCGATCGGGCCGAAGATCAGCTGGCCGAGCGCATAGGCCGCCATGTAGCCGGACACGCTCGACTGGATCGCCTGCGGCGTGGTCGCGAACGAGCGCGCCATGTCCGGCAGCGCGGGCACGTAGATGTCGATCGCGAGCTGGCCGGCGGATGCGAACAGACAGATCAGGAACAGCAGGAAGCGCGGCGAATTCGACTCGCGCGCGGGAGTGAGCGTGGCGTTCATGACGACTGGGAAGGAGATCGGGCAGCGGTGCCGCACCGTCGATGTTCGAATGTCGAACAGGCGTGCGATCGTGGCGAATCCCGTATTGTGCCTGTTGTGACGCCAGGCGACCGGATTCCCCCTGGCGCGGGCGAGGTTGAATGCCGCGCGGCCCTTCCGGAAAGGCGCTGACCGGGGCGGCCGGCCGCGGTTTTAATGTTGATTTAAGCCGACGGCGGCATTGTCCCGGATGGCTCACTCCGTGAGCCGCACGTCATTGTTGATTCGATCAGTCTCGTTTGATGGAGATACGAAGATGCGATTCCGTTCGTACATGGCGGCGGGCGCGCTGGCACTGGTGCCCGTGCTCGCCTTGGCCGGCCAGGCCGGCGCGGCAGCCGCCGCCCAACCGATGTTCGTCGACGTCGACGGGCAGGCCGTGCCCGTGAAAGCCGAAACGCGCGTCGTCCAGACGGCCGTCGGCCCGATGAAGGTCAGCACGTGGAGCTGGCACGGCCCGCAAGGCGGCGCGAGCTTCGAGATGCAGACGTCGTCGTCGGGCGGCATGCCGCCTGCGGCAGCGTTGCGGCAGATGCAGGCCGCGCAGTACCGGATGCAGGCAGCCCAGGCGCAGATGGTCGCGATGCAGCAACAGATGCTGGCACTCCAGCACATCGCGCTCGCCAACGCGTTCGCCATGCCGATGCCGCAACCGGTCGGGTTCGCGATGCCGGCGTGGGCCGTGCCCCAACCGGTGCTCGTCATCGTGCCGGCGCGGCCTTCGGTGCCTTCGGCGGCGCCGTCGGCACCGGCCCGGCCGGCTGCGCGCGGGCCCGAAATCAAGGCCTGACGCGCGACGCCGGCGCACGAGCGACCGGGCTGCAAAGCAAAACCGCCGGCATGTGCCGGCGGTTTTTCATGTGCGGCGCCCGACGTGTCGCCAGAGGCGGCGCGCGCGCCGCCGCCCCGATCCTCCGGACTTTCCTCCGATTGACACACCTCCCCGCCTTCCCCCTATACTCCCCGGAGCGCCAATCAATTGTTGAACAATCAATTATGCGAATTGACGCCTGACCGGCCACCATAAAGGGTTACAGCCGGATCGACGCATCTGCCAACCTTTCCCGAGAGTACCGCGTCATGTCGAACTATCCCGCTGCCTACCAGGTCACCAAGGGCTCCGTCCTGAACGTCGACGAAGCCTTTTATTCCGCGATTGCCCGGCGCCAGGACGCGCGCGAACGGATTGCCTCGCACGTCGTGCCGATCCGCAGCGGCTTCGCTTGGACAGTGCCGGCCGGCCACGTATTCCGGATCGTCACGCTCGAGGGCCCGCAAGTCGCGGATTTCAACATCTGGAACCTGCACAATCCGCGCGAACGCATGTGGGCGTCGCGCACGCGCCAGTTGCAGGCCGCGCACGTGACGACGTTCGACCGGCTCTGGTCGACACTGCCGTATCTGCGCCCGATGGTCACGATCACCGACGACACGCTCGCCGGTTACGGCGTCGACGGCGACGGCGGCCGCGTGCACGACCTGCTCGGCACGCGCTGCGACCCGTACGTGAACAAGCTGCTGACCGGCGAGGATTTTCATTTCCACTGCCACTCGAACCTCGTGCGCGCGGTCGCGCCGTACGGGCTCACCGAATTCGACGTGCACGACGTGCTCAACGTGTTCCAGTGCACGGGCCTGAACGACGACGACAAGTACTTCATGAAGGCGTGCCCCGCGAAACCGGGCGACTACCTCGAATTCTTCGCCGAAATCGACGTGCTGTGCGCGATGTCCACCTGCCCCGGCGGCGATCTGTCGGTGCCGATGTGGGGGCCCGGCGCGCGCGATCCGATCGACGTGTGCCGGCCGCTCGGCGTCGAGGTGTACCGGCTCGCCCCGAGCCTGCTCGAAGGCTGGTCGTCGCCGTCCGTCGCGCCGTACCGCGGCCAGCACGGCATGCAGCAGCCGCAGGCCGACTGGCAGCACGGCGAAACGGCGTAACCCGAGCCGCAGCCCGTAGAATGGCGAAACGCCGCCGGCCGGCCACGCCGGCGGCGCACGATCAGGAGAGGAGCGAACGAACGGAATGGCAAGCGAAAAAGCGAGAGGACAGTCGGTCGCCGACCGGATCAGCCATCAACTGCGCGAGCACATCATCAGCGGCAAGCTGCCGCCCGGCACGGCGCTGATCGAGATGGACCTCGCCGCCGAATACGACACGTCGCGCAACTCGCTTCGCGAAGTCCTGCATCAGCTCGGCCGTGAAGGGCTCGTCACGTTCGTGCGGCACAAGGGCGTCGTCGTGCGCACGCTCAACCGCCAGGACGTGCGCGATCTCTATGTCGCGCGCCGAACGCTCGAACTGCATGCGCTGAACACGGCCGAACTCGCCCAGCCGGCGCTGCTCGAAAAGATGCAGACCGCCATTCGCGCGGCCGAGCGGGAACTCGACAAGGAAAACTGGCAAGCCGTCGGCACGCACAGCCTGCGGTTTCACCAGCACATCGTCGCGCTTCAGAAGTCGGCGCTGCTCGACGAATTCTTCCGGACCATCTCGGCGCAGTTGCGTCTCGTCTTCGCGGCCGATCCCGACGAGAAGCGCGTGCAAACGCCTGACTGGATCCAGCGCGAATACCAGATCTACGACCTGCTCACGCAGAACCGCCGCAGCGAGGCCGTTACCACGCTGGCGCGTTATCTCGACGATTCCGAACGGATGCTCGTCGAAGCGATCAAGCGCGGCCATCGCGACGCAGCCTGACGCCACGCACCGCACGATGCGGTGCGCAACGGCCCGACCGCACACGGGGTCAGGCTTGCCGTTCAGCCGGAAGCGCGTAGCTGCCGTCTTCCCGATGCGTCTCGAGCCCCGTCAGCGGCGGATTGAACACGCACACGAGATGCAGGTCGCCGCGCGTCGCACGCAGGATATGCGGATCGTTCAGATTCAGCGCATAGATCGTTCCGGGCGTGATCCGATGCACGGTGCCGGTCGCCGTGTCGACCACCTCGCCCTCCCCGGCCACGCAGTAGTTGGTCTCGAAGTGGTTCTTGTAATGCAGATGCAGTTCCGCGCCTTCATGCACGCGCGTTTCGTGGACGGAGTAGCCAACGCCGTCCTGCCTGACGATCATGCGCTTGCTGTCCCAGCCCGGGCCGCGCGCATGGCGTTCGGTATTGGCAATATCGGCCGATCTCACGACGATCATAAGTACCTCTGAATAGTGACGATGAAAGATGACAAGGCGATCCTTGCCGCGGGGAAACGCGTCATGCGAAACCGGTCAGCGTCCGTTCGACCGTGGTCGCGACATCGAAGAGCCATGCGTCTTCGCCGCGGCGCCCGGTGATCAGCAAGCCGACAGGCTGCCTGTTCCGCAGGTCGCCCGGCACACTGATGCTCGGCAGATCGAGCCGGTTGGCGAATTCGGTCAGCCTGAACGCCCGCGCATTCTGTGCGAGATACACGGCTTCGTCGGCCAGATCGGCCAGGCGCGGCGGCAGCATCGGCACCGTCGGCGTCAACACCGCATCCGCGTCGCCGAGTTCGGCGTGGTATGTATCGGCAAGCGCGGCGAGACGCAGCAAAGCCGCCGCGTAGTCGTGCGCGCGCACGTGCTCGCCCGCCGCGATGCGCGGCCCGACCAGCGGATCGTAGCGGTCCGCGGCCGTTGCGAGGCGCGCGCGATGCAGCATGAACGCCTCCGCGGCGATGATGCCGCCCGTGCGGGCGACGGCACCGGCCTCGGCCACGCAAGCGAGCCGCTTGCGCAGGATGCGCGCACCCTGCGCGGACAGCCGGGACAACCATCCGTCGAACGCGCGGCCGACCACGGGATCGAGGTCGTCGGTCGCAAATGGCTCGGGCACGATGAACGTGAAGTCGCGAATGGTTGCCGGCGCCGCCCGTTGCAGGCCGTGTCCGTGCAGCACCGCGTCCGCACGCCGGCACAGGCGGACCGTCGCGGCCAGCAAGCCCGGTACGTCGAAGCTGGTCGACAGAAGCTGCATGCCGCCGGTCGCATAGCGTCCGCGCGACGGCTTGAATCCGGTCACACCGCAGAATGCGGCTGGAATGCGCGCGGAACCGCTCGTATCGGAACCCAGCGACAGCTCGGCCGCGCCGAGCGCCAACGATACGGCCGCGCCCGAACTCGATCCGCCGGCGACCCGCTCGCGCCGTGCATCGAGTGGCGTCATCGGCGTGCCGTACGCGTGGTTCACGCCGAGCGCGCCATACGCGAACTCGGTCATCGCCGTCTGCGCCACCACGACGGCACCGGCACGGCGCAGCGCCGCTACCGGTGCGGCGTCGGCGCGCGCCGGCAGCGCGTCCGCCAGCACGCGCGAACCCGCATGCGTGACCCAGCCTTCGCAATCGAAACAGGCCTTCACCGCCAGTACGACCCCGGCCAGCGGCGCATCGGCCGTCCCGGCGCGCAACGACGCGTCCATTGCCCGCGCTTCGCGGGTCGCCGCGTCGTCACGACGCGCGAGCCATGCCGTTTCGATGTCGCCGGGATGCGCGTTCGCGCGTTCCAGACAGGCGAGCAGTCGCTCGGCACACGCATGATCGTGCATGTCGCTCAGCCGGAAAGCCGTCGGGTCCATTCCTGCTCCGATCCAGTGGTCCGTCATGCAAAGTGAACGTGCTTCAGAAAATCCTTCACGCGCGCGTCCGCGCTGCCGCGGATCCGCTCCGGCGGCACGTCGTACAGGATGCGTCCGTTCTCCATGAACACGATCCGATCGGAAACCTTGAACGCGAAATTCATTTCGTGGGTCACGATGACCATCGTCATCCCTTCTGCTGCCAGCGTCTCGACGACCTTCAACACTTCACCGACGAGTTCGGGATCGAGCGCCGATGTCGGCTCGTCGAACAACATGATCGACGGCCGTGTCGCGAGCGCACGCGCAATCGCGACACGCTGCTGCTGGCCACCCGACAACTGGTGCGGATACTTGTTCGCATGTTCGAGCATCCCGACCTTCGACAGCAGCGACAGTGCCTGCAGCCGGACCGCCGCCGTATCGGCCTGCCGGTGATAGCACGGCGCCATCGTCACGTTCTGCAGCGCGGTGCGATGCGGAAACAGGTTGAAGCCCTGGAACACCATGCCGATATCCAGGATGCGCGCGTCCGACACGCGCGGCGGATGCGAAGCGGACGCGCGGATGAACGATACGCCGTACAGGTCGATCTCGCCGGCACTCACCGGCGCGAGGCCGTTGATGGTACGGATCAGCGAGGTCTTGCCGGAGCCGGACGGGCCGATGATCGACACGACCTGCCCGGGCGCGACGTCGAGATGAATATCCTTCAGCACCTCGTGGCGGCCGTAGCGCTGCTGCACGCCTTTCACGCGCAGTGCGAATTCCGCGCTCGCCCGCGGTCTGGGCGCGACAGCAGGCACCGACAGCGGCAGTTCGAGATCCGCGTGGCCTGACTGCGCGGGCGTGCGGCGGCTGACGTCGAGGTGCCTCTCGAGATAACCCAGCAGCCGGCTGAACACCGTGACGATCAGCACGTAGTAGAACGCGACGGCCAGCATCGTTTCGAACACAAGGAAGTTCTGCGTGTAGAGCCGTTGTCCGACGAGCAGGATCTCGGCAAGCGATATCACGGACACCAGTGACGTGAGCTTGACGATCGTGATGAACTCGTTCGCGAGCGCGGGCAGCGCAATGCGGATCGCCTGCGGCATCACGATCAGCCGCTGGATGCCGGTAAAGCGGATCCCGAGCGCGCGCCCCGCCTCGATTTGCCCGGGCGGCACCGACAGAATCCCGCCGCGATGGATTTCCGCGAAATACGCGGTTTCGCTCAGCACCATCGCGATCAGGCCGGCCGTGAACGGATCGGACAGCACCACGCTGGTCGCGGGGAAGACCTGCGGGAGGTTGTAGATGAAGACCAGCAGCACGAGCAGCGGCAGGCTGCGGAAGAACCAGATGTACCCGGCCGCCGCGCGCTTCAGCAGCGGCCGGTGCGACTGCCTCGCGAGCGCCACCGGAAACCCGAGCAACACGCCGAGCCCCCACGTGGCGACACTGAGTTCGACGACCACGACGCACGCGCGCCAGAAATCCGTGTCCCGCAACAGTTGAAACGCATAGTGCCAATCGAACTGCATCGAAGACTCCTCAACCCCGAAGGGCGATGCGGCCGCACCGAGCGGCACGCGATGGTCGGGTCGTGCCTGCTTCGCGCTTATTTCGCGGCGCCCAGCGCCCCGGCAACGTCGGCCGGCGTGGGCTCCTGCAACCCGTATTTCTTCACGAGGCTGCCGTATTCGCCGCTGCGTTTCGCGTCGCTCAGCGCGCCTTCGAGCGCGCCCTGCAGGCCGCTGTCGCCCTTCGTCACGCCCAGGCCGATCACGATCGGATACAGCAGCGTCGTCGAGCTGATTTCGATGCGCTCGTTCGTCTGCTTCGTGATCCCCTGCGCCACGGCCGCATCCTCGATCTGGACGTCGACCGCCTTTGCCATCAGCGCGGACGTCGCTTCCGGCGACGTCGGGAACTCGAGGATCGCGATCTCGCCGCGACCGGCCGGCTTGCAGGTGTCCTGCGAGACCGCGCGCAGCTTCGGCGTCCAGGACGCGCCCTTGATCGAGCCGACCCGCTTGCCGCACAGGTCCTGCGGCGTCTTCGGCAGAAATGCGCTGCCTTTTGCGACGAGCAGCGACGCGCCCGTCTTCAGGTACGGCACGAAATCGACCTGCTTCACGCGATCGGGCGTCACATAGAGCGCGGACGCGACGACATCGAAGCGGCGCGCCTTCATCCCGAGGATGAGGTCCGGAAAGCGTGTATCGAGGAACACCGGCTCCAGTTGCAGGTGGTGCGCCAGCATCCGCGAGAACTCGGCGTCGAAGCCGGCGGGCTTGCCGGCATCCAGGTACGCGTACGGCGGATACGTGAGATCCGATCCCACCAGCAGCGTGCCGGGCCGCACCGTCTGCAGCGGCGACGCCGCTGCGAGCGAGCACGCGAAGGCCAGCGGCACAAGCGCGCCGCAGAGGAAACGTCGAAGCGGAAGACGAGCGGACATGGCGAAGCTCCTGGGTTATTCGGCTCCCGCGCTGAAACGCCACAACGCCTCCCGCACGCCGCCCTGCGCGGCTTTCCGGGATTTTTCGCCGAAGATTGTTGAACAATTTCGGCCGATTCTGACCAGTTCAAATTGAAATCTGAATTCGGGTTTACGCGGCACACGGCGTCGGCGGATACGCCACCGGCGTGCACGCACCGCCGGTCGCCCGGCGCATGGAACGGGTCATCAAAAAGGAGCAAGGAACTCGCACGGACGAGGCCCGGGACGGCGTCCGTCGAGATACGGCGCCGCGGGCACGATGCGTGTTGCGGGGATCAGGAGGCGGGTTTCGGCATCCGGCACGGACGGCGCCGAGCGGGTTCGCGGCCTCCGACGCCGCTGCTTCGCAGGCCGGGAAGCCAGCGGATCCGGGCACCGGGGCTGCAAAGCAAAACCGCCGGCATGTGCCGGCGGTTTTTTCATGTGCGGCGCGATACCGCCACGATGCGGCGATCAGTACTGCGCCTGGTCCGTCGGATTCTTGAACAGCTGCTTCATCTCCGGCGACAGCGGATAGTTGAGGCTCACGCCCTTCGGCGGAATCGGCTGCATGAACCACTGGTCGTAGAGCTTCTCGGCCGCGCCCGACGTCTGCATCTTCGCGATCACGCCGTCGACGACCCGCTTGAACGCCGGATCGTCCCTGCGCATCATGCACGCGTAGTTTTCGTGGACGAGCGGCGTGCCCGACACCGTGTACGCGCCCGGGTTGCGGTCCTTCGCGATCTCGCCGTACAGCAGCGGCTCGTCCATCACGAACGCCACCGCGCGCCCGGTCGTGACGTTCATGAACGCTTCGGCGTGATCCTTGGCGCTGATGATCGTCATGTTCATCGCCTTCTCTTCGTTGAGCTTGCGCAGCAGGCGCTCGTCCGACGTGCCGGCCGTCGTCGCGACCGTCTTGCCGGCCAGGTCCGCGAAATCCTTCACGCCCGAGTCCTTGCGCGTGCTGAAGCGAATGCCGTACAGAAAAATGCTGTTCGAGAACGCGGCCTGCTTCTGCCGTTCGAGCGTGTTCGTCGTCGACCCGCACTCGAAATCGATCGTCCCGTTCTGCAGCAGCGGAATCCGGTTCTGCGACGTGATCGGGATTTCCTTCACCGTGAGGTTCGGCGCATTCAGATCCGTCTTCAGTTGATCGATGATGCGCGACGCGATGTCCCGCGAGTAGCCGATGTTCTTCTGCTGGTTGTCCGAATACGAGAACGGCACCGACGACTCGCGAATGCCGAGCGACACGACGCCCGTCTCCTTGATCTTCTTCAGCGTACCGGTAAGGGCCTGTGCGTGCGCGGCGCCCGCCAGCGCGCAGGACAGCGCGACAGCCAGCCAACGGAAACGGCGATCCATGCGTATCTCCTGACGAAACGTTGATCGAACCGCGATCGTACGCCCGACAATATTCGCGTCACATCAGGGCAAGCGTAAGCGACTTTCAACACCGGCCGGACCGTGAAAGAGGTTTTCCGTGCCGCGCCAATCGCTTCCGCGCCGCACGGTCACCCCGACCGGCCTCGCACGGGCTCGCCCCCGCCCTTTGTGCCACCCGTTCCAAACGCGCGTTCATGCTGCGCCGCACCGACGAAATCGTTTGCGGCCCCCCCTGTTTTTCTCGCGAAACGCACTCAAGAAGCCGCCGCGCACGCCGTTACCCAGTGCATGGCGCGTCGCAGCAACCCTGCTGCAACCGTCAGACAAAAAAGACTAGGTCCGGATCAGCCGGACCAGCGCCACCGCCGGCACGACGGTTATCTACGAGGATCGAGTTTCAACATGAGAGCCAAACGTTTCAATTCTGCGCTGGCGCGCTCCGCACACGCGCGCATGCTCGCCGGCATGCTATCCGCCGCCGCCCTCCTGCCTCTCGCCGGTTGCGGCGGCGGAGGCGGCGGCGACGGCAGCAACCCCTCCTCCTCCAACGCTGCACCGGCGCCGACGCCGACGCCGGCCCCCACGCCCACGCCCCCCGCGACCCCGCCCGCCTCGTCAGGCGGCAATGCATGCACCACGCAGCAGGCCGCCGTGCAGATGGCTGCGCAGACGGCACCGGCCGAGCCGCCGGTCGATCACCTGATCGTCAAGCTGAAGACGCTGACGGCCACGCGTGCGATGTCGGCCATCGACAACGGGACGCGGCTCGACGCGGTCATCCAGCGCGCGATGACGCGCTGGACGGCGCCGGTGGCCGGCAGCGCGCGCGCCTATGCGAGCACGGTCGCGCAAGCGCCGGTGAACGTGCAGGTCGAACGGACGATCTCGAACGGCGCGGCCGTGCTGTCGCTCGGCCAGCGCATGGCGGCCACCGACGCAGCCGCACTCGCGCAGGCATTCGCGGCTGACAGCGATGTCGACTACGCGGAACCGGATCACCCGATGCAGGTTCGCGACACGCCGAGCGACCCGCTCTACAACCAGCAGTGGTACCTGTCCGACCCGACGGCCGGGATCGACCTGCCGCCCGCCTGGAACGTGAGCAAGGGTTCACCGACCGTCGTCACGGCCGTGCTCGACACGGGCTACCGGCCGCACGCCGACCTCGTGGGCAACCTGCTGTCCGGCTACAGCTTCATCAGCAACGTCAACACCAGCAACAACGGCATGACGCGCGGCCCCGACGCAACCGATCCGGGCGACTGGGTCACGCAGCAGGAACTCGACAACGCGAACGGCCCGTACTATCACTGCGCGAGCCAGCCGAGCGACAGCAGCTGGCACGGCACGCGCGTGATGGGCGTGATCGGCGCGACCGCCAACAACGGCACGGGTATCGCGGGCGTGTCGTGGCTCGGCCAGATCCTGCCGGTGCGCGTCCTCGGCAAGTGCGGCGGCGTGACGAGCGACATCGCGGACGGCATGCGCTGGGCAGCCGGCATTGCGGTGAACGGCGTCCCGACGAACCCGCGGCCCGCGAAGGTCATCAACCTGAGCCTCGGCGGCGTCGGCGCATGCAGCACGACGTTCCAGCAGGCGATCGACGACGTCACCGCGAAAGGGGTGACCGTGGTCGTCGCGGCCGGCAACGACGGCCTGTCGACCGGCCTCGACCAGCCCGCGAACTGCCGCGGCGTGATCACCGTCGGCGCGACCGACGCGACGGGCCGCCGCGCATCGTTCAGCAACTTCGGCGCCGATGTCTCGCTGAGCGCACCGGGCGTCAACATCCTGTCGACGTCGAACACCGGCACGACGACGCCGGGCACGGACACCTACGGCCCCGCGAACGGCACCAGCCTCGCGACGCCGCAAGTGTCGGGGGTCGCCGCGCTGATGCTGTCGGTGAACGGCAACCTCACGCCCGCGCAGATCCAGCAAAAGCTGCAAGGCGGCACGCGCGCGGCGAAGCTGGCAGCCGGGACGTCGTGCACCGCGATGCCGGCAGGCTCGGGCATCCTCGATGCGGGGGCGGCCATCGCGTCGGCGAACCAGTAACCGGCGCGCTGACCGACGCGGCCGCGCGCATGCCCGCATGGCGTGCGCGCGGCCGTTTCGTTGCCGTCCGTCCGGCGATTCCGCGCACCCACGCCGGCCCGGCCAAGCATCTCGAAATAACGCCTGACAAAAGGGTTGACGCTTCGCACGACGAGCCATTACCATCGCTCCCGTCTCAATACATGGAGTGTTCTGTGAACACCGATGCGAGTTGTAGTTGGTGCTCGACCAACTTGACTGCTGCCTGAGGAAAACGCGCAGAGCCTCGTCTTCTGCCGCATCCCGGGAAGCAGGATGCGGCGTCCTTCCGGCCTGACTACCGGCCCGATCTCCCGCCGAATTTTTCGATATCGTCGAATGCACGCGACGCGCCATTGCGCGCGTGCGTTCGCGTTGCGCGCGGCGCCAGCCGCGCGCGCTCTCCGTTCGCGTGCCGTCCGGCCGTGCGCCTCGTTGCGCGCGTCTCCGCCGATCGCCCGTGCCGATTATCCGCAACCGACAGGAGTGCAGATGAACTCAGACGACAGTAGTCGATTACCGCTCGCCGGTGCGACGCCGCGCATCGACACGCCGACCGCTTCACGCGCGCCGGCGAGCGTTCCCGCCTTTTCCGATCCACAGCCGATCGCGCCTGACGCGACGCGGCGGGGAGCGCTCGTGCGTCGATAACGTCACGGTCGCTCCCCGCCCGCCGCCTCGTGCGCAAGGAGCGACTCATGACAACACGACACAACACATCGCAGAAGAAACAGCGCGGCTTCATCAAGAGCGGCGCCGGCCAGCAGAACGCGCCGCGCATCATGCGCGCGGCACAGGAAGCGGCCCGCCCGCTCGAGGACACGCTGAAGACGCTGCACACCAGCACGCGCGGCCTCACCTACGACCAGGCCGCCGACCGCCTGCAGCACTACGGCCCGAACGAGATCGCGCACGACAAGCCGCCGCACTGGACCCGCCAGTTGCTGCTCTCGTTCCACAATCCGTTCGTCTACGTGCTGCTGGTGCTCGCCACCATCAGCTTCTTCACCGATGTCTACTTCGCGGCGCCCGACGATCGCGACTATGTCGGCATGACGATCCTGCTGACGATGGTCACGATCAGCGCGCTGCTGCGCTTCGTGCAGGAATTCCGTTCGTTGCGCGCGGCCGAGAAGCTCAAGGCGATGGTCCGCACGACGGCCACCGTGCAGCGCGCGATGACCGACACGTCCGAGCCGACCCGGCGCGAGGTGCCGATGCGCGAGGTCGTGACCGGCGACATCGTGCACCTGTCGGCCGGCGACATGATCCCCGCCGACGTCCGCCTGCTCGCATCGCGCGACCTGTTCATCAGCCAGGCCGTACTGACCGGCGAAGCGCTGCCCGTCGAGAAGTACGACACGCTCGGCGCGGTGGCCGGCAAGTCCGCGGGTACACCGGCCGCCGGCTCGGCGCCCGACGCGTCGGCGTCGCTGCTCGATCTCGAGAACGTCTGCTTCATGGGCACCAACGTCGTCAGCGGCACGGCGACGGCCGTCGTCGTCGCGACCGGAGAAGACACGTACTTCGGCTCGCTCGCGCGCAACGTCGTGAGCCACAAGCGCATCGAGACGAGCTTCGACCGCGGCGTCGCGAGCGTGAGCTGGCTGCTGATCAAGTTCATGTTCGTGATGGTGCCGATCGTGTTCATGATCAACGGGCTGACCAAGGGCGACTGGCTGAGCGCGCTCACGTTCGCGCTCGCCGTGGCCGTCGGCCTGACGCCCGAGATGCTGCCGATGATCGTCAGTGCGAACCTCGCGCGCGGCGCGGTGGCGATGGCACGCCGCAAGGTCGTGGTCAAGCGGCTGAATTCGGTGCAGAACTTCGGCGCGATGGACGTGCTGTGCACCGACAAGACCGGCACGCTCACGCAGGACAAGATCATCCTCGAACATCACCTCGACCTGTCCGGTCACAAGAACGAGGAAATCCTGCGGCTCGGCTGGCTGAACAGCTTTCACCAGAGCGGCCAGAAGAACCTGATCGACATCGCGGTCGTCGCGCGCGCCGACGAGATCGGCGAACGCGTGAAGCCGCAGGGCTACAAGAAGATCGACGAGCTGCCGTTCGACTTCGTGCGGCGCCGCCTGTCGGTCGTCGTCGAGGACCGGCACGGCACGCACCTGCTGATCTGCAAGGGTGCGGTCGAGGAAATGCTCGCCGTGTCGACCCACGTGCAGGACGAAGACGGCGTACGCCCGCTCGACTTCGTCGCGCGCAAGCGGCTGCTCGAACAGGCGACCGCCTACAACGAGGACGGCTTCCGCGTGCTCGTGCTCGCGACGCGTACGATTGCACGCGGCGACGAGCGCGCGCAGTATCGCACCGCCGACGAACACGATCTCGTCGTGCGCGGCTTCCTGACCTTCCTCGATCCGCCGAAGGAATCGGCCGCGCCGGCCCTCGCCGCGCTGCGCGAAAACGGCGTCGCGGTGAAGGTGCTGACGGGCGACAACCCGACCGTCACGATGAAGGTGTGCCGCCAGGTCGGCCTCGAACCCGGCAAGCCGATGCTCGGCACGGAAATCGAAGCGCTCGACGACGCGACGCTCGCGCAGGTCGTCGAACGCACGACCGTGTTCGCGAAGCTCACGCCGCTGCAGAAGGCGCGCATCGTCAAGGCGCTGCAGGCGAACGGCCACACGGTCGGCTTCCTTGGCGACGGCATCAACGATGCGCCCGCGCTGCGCGACGCCGACGTCGGCATCTCGGTCGACAGCGGCGCCGACATCGCGAAGGAAACCGCCGACATCATCCTGCTCGAAAAGAGCCTGATGGTGCTCGAGGAAGGCGTGATCAAGGGCCGCGAGACGTTCGGCAACATCCTGAAGTACCTGAACATGACCGCCAGCTCGAACTTCGGCAACGTGTTCTCGGTGCTCGTCGCCAGCGCGTTCCTGCCGTGGGAGCCGATGCTCGCGACCCAGCTGCTCGTGCTGAACCTGATCTACGACACGTCGCAGATGCTGCTGCCGTGGGACCGGATGGACCCCGAGTTCCTGAAGAAGCCGCGCAAATGGGAAGCCGGCAACATCAGCCGCTTCATGCTGTGGGTCGGGCCGACGTCGTCGGTATTCGACATCACGACGTACGTCCTGATGTGGACCGTGTTCGGCGCGGGCGCGCTGTATCACCTGAACGGCGGCACGGGCGGCCAGGTCGTGATGAACTCCGGCTGGTTCATCGAGAGCCTCGTGTCGCAAACGCTCGTCGTGCACCTGCTGCGCACGCAGAAGATCCCGTTCCTGCAGAGCACGGCGTCGCTGCCGGTGCTGCTGTCGACCTTCACCGCGATCGCGATCGGCTGCTGGCTGCCGTTCTCGCCGTTCGCGGAAGCGATCGGCTTCATGCACCTGCCGGGCACCTACTGGCTGTGGCTCGCCGCGACGATGATCGGCTACATCCTGCTCGCGCAGATCGTCAAGACGATCTACGTGCGCCGCTACAAGCAGTGGTTCTGATCCGTTCCGGATCGGTACCGGTTCCGTCCGGATAACGACGTGCCGGCCCGCGCCACGCCGCGGGCCGGCACACTCACGACGCTCCACGGGTAATGTGATGAAAAGAATCCTTCCGCTCGCCGCCGCGAGCGCCCTTCTTGCGCCCCTCGAAGCCCATGCCGCCCATCCGCTCGTCAGCGACGACACGGGCACGCAGGGCAACGCGAACTGGCAGGTCGAGTTCAACGGCGAGGAAACCTCGAAACAGGAAGACAGCGGCCGCCACCAGTTGTGGAACGCGACGCTCACGCGCGGGTTCGGCGAACACGCCGACGTGTACGTCAACGCGCCGTACACGCATCTGCAAACGCGCACCGACGAGAACGGCGCCGGCATCGGCGATGTCGAAATCGGCATGAAATGGCGCTTCTTCGAACGCGGGCCGCTGTCGCTCGCGCTGAAGCCGAAAGTGACGATGCCGACCGGCAACGACAGCCGCGGGCTCGGCACGGGCCGCGTCGGCACCGGTGCGACGTTGCTCGCGCAGGCCGACGTCGCACGTGTCTCGCTGCTCGCGAACGCGGGCATCGCGTACCAGCCGAATCGCCAGGGCGACCTGACGTCAGCCTGGGCCGTGTCGGCCGCCGCGATCTACAAGGCGACCGACCGGCTGCAACTCGTGGCCGACATCGGCACGTCGCGCAACACGGAAACCACCACCGGCGCGAATCCGGCATTCGTGCTCGCGGGCGCGATCTATTCGCCGACGCGCTGGCTCGATCTCGACATCGGCTACCGGCGCGGGCTGAACGACCAGACCTATCGTCATTCGGTGATGGGCGGCGTGACGGCGCGCTGGTAATACGCGGGATGGCGCCGCGCACGCGCGGGCCGCCATTCGACGGGCCGCATCGGCGGCCCGTTCTTCATTCACGGGCCATCGTTCGCGCCGAACAGTTGCGCGCACACCGCGCGCCCTTCGTCGGTCAGCGCGGCGCCACCGGTGCCGTCCTCGTTCAACGTCGTGGCGCTCAGGCCCGCGGCGTCGAGCTGCGTCAGCACGCGGCGCAGCGTACTCATCGGCAGTTGCGTGCGCTTCGCGATCTTCGGCAGCGACCACGTCTTGCCGGCCGGATCGCTCGCGGCCTCGTGCAGCGTCGCGAGCGTCGCAACGAGCGCGGGATCGAGCGGGGATTCGTCGGATTCTGAAGTCATCGGTTCGGGTGCGTCGGCCGGCGCCGGGCCGGCCTTCATTCAGGAAAGGCGATCGCGGATACTATACGCCGCGTCACGCGCCCTTGAGCGCGGTGCGCATGAACGACACGAAACGCGTGGTGACGGGATCGTCGCGATCCGACAACCATGCGAGCCCCACGCGCCACTTCGCGTCCCGGCCGTCGAGCGGTATCACCGTCGCATCGCGCAGCAGATATCGCGCGCTCGACGGGATGAACGCGACGCCGACGCCGGCCGCGACCGACGTCAGCACCGACTGCACGTCCTCCGCTTGCTGCATCACGTACGGCACAAAGCGGCGCTCGACGCACCACCGGTCGATCTGGGCGGCCAGCCCAGGGCCGCGCGCACGCTGCAGCGCGATGAAGCCGATCTCGTTGAGCACGTCGAGGTCGGCCGGCACGCGTTTGAAGCCGAGATGCGGCGGCACCGCGAGCGCGAGCGCTTCGTCGACCACCTTGAACGACGACAATCCTTCGTCGGACGGCAAACGCAGAAACCCGACGTCGAGCTTGCCCGCGCGCAGCCGGCGCGTCTGCTCGGACGACGACAGGTCGCTCAGCGTGACGGCAATGCCCGGATTGCGCCGCCGGAACTCGGCGATGAGCTTCGGCACGAGCATCAGCACCGACAGGCAGATACCGAGCCGCAGATGCCCGCGCTGCCCGCTGGTCGCTTCCCTCGCGCGCGCAAGGATCTCGTCGGCGTCTCGCACGAGCGCCTGCGCATCGGGCAGGAAGCGTTCGCCGAACGGCGTCAGCTCCGCGCCGCGCCGGCCGCGCTCGAACAGCTTGCCGCCCAGGATCGCCTCGAGCGCGCCGATCTGCTTGCTCAGCGCCGGCTGGCTCATGTGCAGCGCATCGGCCGCGCGGCTGAAATGGCACAGCTCGGTCACCGTCAGGAACGTGCGCAGCAGTTTCAGTTCCATTCTTGAAAGGAATCGGATCGATTGAAATATTCATTTTACTGATTGAACGCGGTGACGTTCAATACGGACATGCCCTTCCCGGAATTCACCGTCATGTCTTTCGATCAAGCCGTTGATTGTGTGGCCGAGCCGTCATGCGACGGTGCGGACGCAAACGAACACGCTGCCGCAACCGATGCGCGCGCACCGAAACGTCGTGCCGAACGCGCCGACGGCCGCACCCGGCGTTTCCGCTTCGGCGATGCGATCGAAGACCCGCCGCCGCGCACCATGACGGGCTCGATCGCGATCGGTTTCGCGGTCGTGTCGCGACGGAACTGGCCGCGCTGAACGGCTTTCACCCCGCGCGCCGCGCCGACGGGCGGCACGAAAACGATCGGAATCCGCCCACATCACGCGTCATTGCGACTCGTCCCCTCTCATCGCCACGCGATCGACCGTATAATTTCCCGCACCCGCCGACCGCCCACTCATTCCGCGCAGCCGCATTGCGCGTGAAAAGGAGACTTTCGCTTGACCGGCCTCATCGCGCGCCTGCCTCGCGCCCGGACCTCCCTGATCCTCGCCCTCTCGTTCCTGCTGCTCGCGTTCGCCGCGAAGGCGTCCGCGCAGCACGTGCAGCCGCATCGCACCGCACACGCCCAGGCGCACGCGCACTCGAAGGCCGTCAAGAAGAAGCCTCACCGCACGAAAAAGGCCGTCAAGCACCGTCGCCCGCGCGTCAAGCATCAAGCCGTCAAGCGTCACGCCGCACCCGCGCCGCAACAGCGGCGCGCGCAGCGCACGACCGCGGTGCGGCCGCGCCCGGCCGCGAAACCCAGGCTGCTCGCCAGTTGCGGCTACACGCCGCGCGCGGTCAGGGCGCTGCATTCACGCGCGGCCTACGTGCTCGACGTCGACTCCGGCACACCGCTGCTGGCTCGCAACGCGCGCGCCGTGCGGCCGATCGCGTCGATCTCGAAGCTGATGACGGCCGTCGTCGCGCGTGACGCCGATCGCCCGCTGAACGGCGTGCTGCGCGTCACCGCGCACGATCGCGACACGATCAAGTTCACCGGCTCGCGCCTGCAGGTCGGCTCGGCACTGTCGCGCCGCGACATGTTCCATATCGCGCTGATGTCGTCGGAGAACCGCGCGGCCGCCGCGCTGAGCCGCGACTATCCGGGCGGGCGCGCCGCGTTCGTCAACGCGATGAACCGCGAAGCGCGCCGGCTCGGCATGCGCCATACGCACTTCCGCGAGCCGACCGGGTTGTCGCCGCACAACGTGTCGACGGCGGAAGATCTCGCCCGGCTCGTCGGCGCGGCCGCACGGGATCCGCTGATCCGCTATTTCTCGACGGACACGTCGACCACCGTGCGCCCCGGCGACGGCGAACTCGTGTACGTGAATTCCGACCCGCTCGTCCGCTACCGCCGCCTGCCGATCCGGCTGCAGAAAACCGGCTTCATCAACGAATCCGGGCACGGGGTCGTGATGCGCATGCGCGTGAAGGGCCGCCGCGAAACGGTCGTGCTGCTCGGCGCGCCGACGCGGGCCGGCGTCTCGAGCGACGCGCTCAAGATCCACCGCTGGCTGTCCTGCTCGATCCAGTAAGCGCGCGGGCAGCCGGCGCGCCCAACCGACGGGAGCGACGCCATGCAGGACGAATACCGCTTCAACGCCTTCGGACGGCTGCTCGCCGTCGTACGCAAGAACGACTGCTGGGCCGTGTTCGATCTCGGCGCCGAAGGCAAGCGGCGCCCCGCCGGCCTGCATGTCCCGTCCGCCCTCGGCGCGGACGAACTCGCGCAATACCTCGGCGACCTGCTGCACGAGAGCGCGACCCCGAAATACAACGAAGTCGTCCCAATCGCGCCGCGCGACGCGTAATCGCGCGCCGGCGCGCGCTGTCGTCTCGCGGATAATTAAACAGTTAAACTTGCAAGTTTTCCTGTCGTATTCTAAGATTCGCCGCATGAACCCGCCACGCAAACCCGGCGCTTCCGCCGAAACCGTCGCCGCCGACCTGACCCTCGCGGTCGGCCAGCTCATCCGCCGTCTGCGCTCAGGGATCGAATCCGATGGGCTCGGCATGTCCCAGACGAGCGCGCTCGCGCGGCTCGAACGGCACGGGCCGATGACGACCGCCGATCTCGCGCGCGCCGAGGCGATGAAGCCGCAGTCGATGAAGGCGATTCTCGCGAGCCTGGAGGAAGACGCGCTCGTCGAGCGCGAACCGCATCCGACCGACGGCCGCCAGATCCTGTTCAAGCTGACCGCGGCCGGCCTCGACGCCCGGCGCAAGCGCAACGCCGCGAAACACAAGTGGCTCGGCGCCGCGATCGAGAAGCTCGAGCCCGCGGACATCGACACGCTCGCCGCCGCGATCCCGCTGATCCGCCGCCTCGGCGAGCAATGAATCCCGCCGGCGCGCCGCGCGGCATCCGCGCGTCCGGTGTTCCCCGCCCTTTCCCACGGAGCCCCATCATGAGCGCAACCCGCCTCGACACGAACACGGCACTGGTCGTCATCGACCTGCAGAAAGGCATCGTCGCCCTGCCCACGGCCCACCCGGTCGCCCCGGTGATCGCACACGCGCGCACGCTGCTCGACGCATTCCGCAGCCGCGGCCTGCCGGTCGTGCTCGTCAACGTCGCCGGCGGTGCGCCGGGACGCACGCAGCAGCCGGCGCGGCGGGACGCGCTGCCCGCCGACTGGACCGAGCTCGTGCCCGAGCTGAACCGGCAACCCGGCGACCATGTCGTGACGAAGAAGACCTGGGGCGCATTCACCGGCACGGATCTCGACGCGCACCTGAAGGCCGCCGGCGTCACGCAGATCGTGCTGACCGGCGTCGCGACGAGCATCGGCGTCGAATCGACCGCGCGGCAGGCCCACGAACTCGGCTACAACGTGACGCTCGCGGTCGATGCGATGACCGACCTCAACGCGGACGCACACGTGAACAGCATCGAGCGCCTGTTCCCGCGCCTCGGCGAGACCGGCACGACGCAGGACATCGTCGCGCTGCTCGACCGGCGCGGCGCGTGAGCGACGAACGCGCGCAGCCGGCGCCGGGCCTCGCGGCGGGCCGGCTCGATCCGTCGATCTGGAAGGTCAGCGCGGTCGCGACGCTCGGTTCGCTGCTGTCGCAGCTCGATGCGACGATCGTCAACGTGTCGCTGTCGAACCTCGCGACCGATCTGCATGCCGGCCTGTCGACGATCCAGTGGGTGACGAGCGGCTACCTGCTCGCGCTGACGCTGGTGCTGCCGCTGAACGGCTGGCTCGTCGACCGCATCGGCGCGAAAGCGCTGTACCTGTGGTGTTTCTCGGCGTTCACGCTCACGTCGGCGCTGTGCGGGCTCGCGTGGTCCGCGCCGTCGCTGATCGCATTCCGCGTGCTGCAAGGCGTCAGCGGCGGGCTGCTCGCGCCGATGGCACAGATGATGATCGCGCGCGTCGCCGGGCAGCAGATGGCGCGCGTGATCGGCTACGCGGCGGTGCCCGTGCTGCTTGCGCCGATCCTCGGGCCGGTCGTGGCCGGCGCGATCCTGCAGCACGCGTCGTGGCGCTGGCTGTTTCTCGTGAACCTGCCCGTCGGCGTGCTCGCACTCGCCCTGGCCGTGCGATTCCTGCCGGGCGACCACGACGATGTCCAGCCGCGCGCACTTGATTGGATCGGCCTCGCGTTGCTGTCGCCGGGCCTCGTGCTGTTCCTGTACGGCGCCGAACGAATCGGCTCGGCACCCGGCATCGCCGCGCTCGCGTGCTCGGCGCTGCTGCTCGCCGCGTTCCTGCGCTTCGAGCGCCGCCAGGGCGAGCACGCGCTGATCGATCTCGCGCTGTTTCGCTCGCGCGTGTTCGGCGCGGCGGCCGGCACGCAGTTCCTGTCGAACGGCGCGATGTACGCGGGCCAGATGCTGATTCCCGTGTTCCTGATCCAGGCGTGCGGCCGCTCGCCGGGCGAGATGGGCTGGCTGCTCGCGCCGCTCGGGCTCGGCATGCTCGTCACCTATCCGTCGATGGGCGCGCTGACGGGCCGGTTCGGCGTGCGCCGGCTGGCCGCCGCCGGCGCGTTGCTCGCGCTGGCGGCGACGCTGCCGTTCGTATTCCTCGCGCTGACCGGCTACGATCCGCTGGTGCTCGTGCCCGCGCTGTTCCTGCGCGGCATGGGCCAGAGCGCGATCGGCGCGCCGTCGATCTCGGCCGCGTATGCATCGGTCGAACGCCGCAACCTGCCGATGGCGACCACCTCGCTCAATATCGTGCAGCGCCTCGGCGGCCCGACGTTCACGACGATCTGCACGCTGTTCCTCGCGTGGCGACTGCAGGCCGAATCGATGTCGCCCGGTGGCACGCCGGCCGTCGCGTATGCATGGGCGTTTGGCCTGCTGTGCGCGCTGCATGCGGCGAGCTTCGTCACGACGCTGCGGCTGCCGTTGAGGTCGAGCGCTGCCGGGGGCCAGCCTGCCGGCGCCGCGCGGGCCGGCTCGCGCTGAACCCGGGGCGCGTCGCGCGACAGGCGCGGCGTCCCGCTACGGCAGCCACATCGGCACGATCGACATCACGAGCAGCAGCCCCAGTCCCGCATTCAGGCAACGCCACTGCCGCTCGGTGCGCAACACGCGTGCGAACAGCAGCCCGGCGAAACACCATAACGACAACGACGCCATCGCGGCCACGCCGAATGCCAGCCCGAGCAGCACGCCAAGCCGGGCCGGGCCGGACGCGAGCGCGGCAAACGACGCGGCCGCGCCGAGCGTCATCGCCCAGCCTTTCGGGTTGTGCCACAGCATCCACACCCCGCTGACGAACCCTTGCGGCCGGTGCACGGCGGCGTCGAGCCGCGGCTTGCCGCCGCGCCCGATGCGGACGGCCAGCCACACGAGGTACAGCGAACCGGCTGCTTTCATCGCAAGCTGCAACGTCGGCAGCGCGAGCAGCACACTGCCGAGCCCGGCCGCCGCCGCGGCCGCCATCGACGCCAGGCCGGCCGCGATCCCGGCCATCAGCGGCAGCGATCGCCGGTAGCCGAAATGGGCGCCCGACGCGGTCGCGAGCGTCGTCGCGCCGCCCGGCGTCACGGTGGACACGATCACGAACAGCATCAGCGGCAGGTAGTCGTGAAGCGGCACGGCGGCTCCCGGTTGTCGTCGTCGAAGCCCCGTTTTTACCCGCGATTCCTCCATTACGACAGCGAAAGCTTTTTATGCCAACCATTAGCATTCATAATGTGACGCATGGCACGCAATCTCGACATCGCGCTGTTGCGCGCATTCGTCTCGGTCGCCGATCATCGCAGCATGACGGCGGCCGGCCACGCGCTGCACCTGACGCAAGGCGCGATCAGCCAGCAGGTCGCGCGGCTCGAGGCGCTGTCCGGCCCATTGTTCGTCCGCGAGCATCGCAACCTGCTGCTCACGGCGGCCGGCGAGCGACTGCTCGAACAGGCGCGCCGGCTGCTCGCCGTACACGATGCGCTGCTCACCGACATGACGGCGGGCGCCGTGGAAGGCGCGGTCCGTCTCGGTGCGCCGCAGGACCTGGTCGGCACCTGTCTCGCGCCGATCCTGAAAAACTATGCGCAGGCGCATCCGCAGGTCGCGCTCACGCTCGTGTGCGCGGCGTCGCCGGAACTGCGCCGGGGGCTCACGCGGGGCGACCTCGACGTCGCGCTGATCGAGGCGCCGGTCGGGTCGTCGCGCGGCGAGTGCATTGCCGTCGACCGGCTGGTCTGGGTCGGCGCGAAAGGCGGCACCGCGCACCGCAACACGCCGCTGCCGGTGTCGATGGTCGCGCAGACCTGCGCGTTCCGCCCGACCGTGCTCGACGCGCTGCGCGGCTGCGATCGCGCCTGGCGCACCGTGTTCGAGAACGGCAGCTTCGATGCCACGGCCGCGACCGTGCGCTCCGATCTCGCCGTGACCGTCTGGCTCGCGTCCACCGTCCCGACCGACCTCGATATCCTGCCGGCCGGCAGCGGCCTGCCCGCGCTGCCGAACTTCTCGATCGACCTGCATGTGCCGCGCGGCCAGCGCACCCCGGCCGCGACGGAACTGGCCCGCTATCTGCGCAACGGGTTCGCGCGCTTGCGCGCGGCCGCCTAGCGCCCGTTCGCGCTACACCGTGCCCGGCTCCTGCGGCGCCGGCGGCGTCGTGCCCGCCGCCTCCAGCGCCTGATGCAGCGTCGCGAAGATGCACGATGCGCCGACGACGTCGGTGATCCCGTGGCGATCCATGTCCGCGCGCAGGTAGCGGTTCACCCGCCCGAACAGCACGCCGATCCCGCGCGCGTGCAACGTCTTGACGAGATCGGTCAGCGTGCGCGCGGCCGAATAGTCGACATCGGTGATCGCCCCCGCATCGATCACGAACCAGCGCGGCGGCACCGGCGCCGTGTCGACGAGTTCGGTGATTTCGCCGGCGAACAGATGGTCGTTCGCGAAGAACAGGTCGGAACCGAACCGGTAGACGATCAGCCCCGGCGCCGTCATCGCACCGCGCCGCGTGGGCACCGGCAGCCAGCGCCCGTTGCCCGCGACAGGCTCGAGCACCATCGTATGCGGCTGGTAGCTGTGGCGCACGTGCCGCATCAGCGACAGCGCGACGGCCAGCAGGATGCCGTGCTCGACACCGACGGTCACGACGGCCGTGGCCGTCACGAGCGCGAGCGTGAATTCGCCGGGGCTTTCCTGGCGGATCGCCGCGAGGCTGCGCACGTTGATCAGCCCGAGCGCGATCGTGAACACGATGCCGGCCAGCACCGCATGCGGGAGGTACTGCAGGAACGTGCTGAAGAACAGCAGCACGACGGCCACCACGGCGGCGAACGCGAGATGGCCGATCTGGCTGCGCACGCCCGCGCCATCCGCCATTGCCGTCTGCGTCGGGCTGCCGTTGACGACGAACGCGCCGCCTACCGCCGCCGCCGCGTTCGCGGCCGCGAGGCCGAGGATATCGGCGTTGGTGTCGACGTCTTCGCCGTACTGCTGCGCGAACACCCGCGCGGCGGCCGCGCTCTGCGCGATGATCATCACGAAACACGAGGCGGCGACCGGCACGAGATCGAGGAACTGCTGCCACGTGACGGACGGCCAGCGCAGCGACGGCAACCCGCCCGCGACGGGCCCGAGCACCGCAACGCCCTGCGCGGCGAAGTCGAACGCCGCGCTCGCCGCGATGCTCCCCACGACGACGATCATCGGCATCGGCACGCGCGGCGCGAACCGCTTGCACGCGAGGATCGCGGCGACCACGAGCGCCGCGAGCGCGAGCGTCGGCCGGTTCGCGTGGACGAGATGCGTGACGACGTAGTCGAGTTGCGCAAGGCTGCGCGACGCCGGGTACGGCACCGACAACCCGAGCATGTCGCCGAGCATCGCGATCGACACCTGCACGCCGACGCCGGCGAGAAAGCCGACCAGCACCGTGCGCGACAGGAAATCGGCGAGAAAACCGAGCTTGAAGATGCGCGCGAGCAGCAGCATCGCGCCGGTCAGCAGCGCGACCATGCCGGCCAGTGCCGCATATTCCGCGCTGCCGGCAGGTGCCATCGACGACAGCCGGCTCGCGAAGATCGTCGCGGTCGCGGAGTCGGCGGCGACGACAAGATGGCGCGACGCACCGAAGCACGCGAATGCAATGAGCGGCAGGAACACCGTGTAGAGGCCCGTGACGGCCGGCATCCCGGCGATGCGCGCGTAGCCGAGCACCTGCGGGATGTCCATCGAGGCGAGCGAGAGGCCCGCGAACACGTCGCGGATGGCGCCTGCCCGGCGGATCGGGAGCAGGCCTTTCAACAGCGGCACGCCCGACGGGCGGTTTTCGTTGGAATCTTGCATGCGTGAAATGCGTGAGGTCGAAGAAGTGGCGAGGATCGCGAAGCCGTTCGCGCATCGTGCCCCGGGCGGGCCTTGCCTGGCAAGTGCGCGAACGCGGCGCGCGGCGCTCACCGTTGACGCACCGCTCGCACGCCGGCGCGTGCGGCATGCCGGCAACACCCGCGACGCTCGCATGATTGCATGGATCGCCGACCATGCGCGTCGACGCGCGAAGGCCCTCCACGCCGGGTTCGAGCCGATCGCAGCCGTGCGTGCGAGGCATCCGGCAACAGACTCGCGCACCGGCGTGCGGTGACGCGGATTCACCGTCCGCCCTCACTTCGATGCGAAGGACACCTGCACAATGGTGAGCGTATTCGGGAGCCGTTCGACCCGCCGTCACCCCACGCGTCCGGAACCCGATGGCACAATCACGGTCCCTTTCATGTGCCCTTCACCGGGCGCGCGCCGCGTCGCGGCGCCGATTCAACGCACAAGAAGGTCCCTGTTTTCCGCCATGACACTGAACGAATCCTGGTTGACGCCGCTCGTCGGCATCCTCATTCTGCTTGCCACCGCCGGCGCGATCACCGCCGCCGTCCATTTCCTGCTGTTTCGCGTGGTCGCGCGCCTCGCGCGGCTGTCCGCCACGCGCATCGACGACGCGCTGTTCGAGTTCGGCGCCTTCAAATGGCTGAACCGCATCGTCCCGTTCGTCGTGCTCAAGCTCGGGCTCGACGCGGTGCCCGGCATTCCGGAGCGCGTCACGCAGGTCGCCGACAAGGTGCTGTTCGCGCTGATCGTGTTCCTCGTGACGATGACCATCAGCGCGACGCTGTCCGCGCTCGAGCACACCCACCGCACGCACCAGCGCGACCAGCCGCGCCTGTCGCTGAAAGGCGCGATGCAGCTCGTCAAGCTCGTGATGTTCATCACCGCCGCGCTCGTCGTGATCGGCGATGCGACCGGCAAGCAGATCGGCCTGCTGCTGTCCGGCATCGGCGCGATGTCGGCGGTGCTGATGCTGATCTTCAAGGACACGCTGCTCGGCCTCGTCGCCGGCGTGCAGCTGTCGTCGAACGACATGCTGCGGATCGGCGACTGGATCACGATGCCGTCGGCCGGTGCGGACGGCACCGTCATCGACATCACGCTGAACACCGTCAAGGTCGCGAACTTCGATCACACGATCATCACGGTGCCGACGTGGAAGCTGATCACCGAGAGCTACCAGAACTGGCGCGGGATGACCGAAGCGGGCGGCCGCCGCATCAAGCGCGCGCTGTTCGTCGACGCGACGAGCGTGCGTTTTCTATCGAACGACGAGATCGAACGGCTCGAACGCCTGACGCTGCTGAAGGATTATCTCGAGGACAAGGTCGACGCGATCGAGCAATGGAACAGCACGCTCGGCGCGGCCGGCGACTGCCCGGCGAACCGCCGCCAGCTGACGAATCTGGGCACGTTCCGCGCGTACGTCGCGAACTACCTGAAGGGTCATCCGCGCATCCGCCGCGACATGACCTGCATGGCGCGGCAGTTGCCGCTCACCGCCGAAGGCATTCCGCTCGAACTGTACTGCTTCACCGATACGACGACGTGGGTCGACTACGAGGCCATCCAGGCCGACCTGTTCGATCACCTGATCGCGGTGCTGCCGGAGTTCGGGCTGCGCGTGTACCAGCATCCGTCGGGTTTCGACATGCGGCAGATGGTCCGCGCGGCGTAAGCCGGCGCGCGGGCACCGCGGACGGGTCGATGCGCGACGCGGCCGCGCCTATCGCGCCGCGCACTCCGATGCGAGCCGCCCGAGCACCTTCAAGGCGTCCTCGATCTGGCGCGACCACGGATAGCTGTAGTTGAGCCGGATGAAATGCCGGTAGTCGGTGCCCGCCGAGAACATGTGGCCGGGGCCGACCGTGATCCGCTGCGCGAGCGCGAGCGTGTACAGCTTCATCGCATCGACCTGCCGCGGCAGCTCGACCCACAGCACATACCCGCCCTGCGGCTGCGACAGCCGTGTGCCTTCCGGGAAGAACCGGCGCACCATCGCGCTCATCAGGCTCGCCTGCTGCGCGTACAGCTTGCGCATGCGCCGCAGGTGGAAATCGTAGCCGTCGTATTTCAGGTACTCGGCGATCGCGAGCTGCTCGATCGCGGGCGTCGCGAGCGTGTTGAGGAATTTCAGCTTCTCGACCTGGTCGCGATAGCGGCCCGGCATCGCCCAGCCGATCCGGTAACGCGGCGACAGGCTCTTCGTGAACGACGCGCAATGCAGCACGAGGCCGTCACGGTCGAACGATTTCAGCGCGCTCGGGGTCGTGTCGCCGAAATGCAGCTCGTGATACACGTCGCTCTCGATCGCCGGCACGCCGTGCTTCGCGAGCAGTTCGACGAGCGCGCGCTTGCGCGCATCGGGCATCTGGAAGCCGAGCGGATTCTGGAAATTCGGCATCACCATGCACGCGGCGATGCGCTCGCGCTCGAGGACCCGTTCGAGCGCGTCAAGATCGATGCCGTCGCCAGGGTGCGTCGCGACTTCCAGCGCGCGCATGCCCATCCGCTCGATCGCGTGCAGCATCGCGTAGAACGTCGGCGACTCCACCGCGATCGTGTCGCCCGGCTTCGCGACGGCCTGCAGGCACAGGTTGATCGCTTCGGTCGCGCCGATCGTCATCACGATCTCGCCCGGCTCGACGGCGACCCCGCGTTCCGCGTAGCGCCGCGCGATCTGGCGGATCAGTTCCTGGTTGCCCGGCGGCAGGTCGTCGATCACGCCCCAGCGCGTGCGGCGTCGCCCGATCGTCTGCGCATAGCGTGCGAGACGCTGCACCGGAAACTGCGACGCGTCGGGATACGGCGAACCGAGCGGCACCGCGTCGTCGCGCGCGATCGAGCGCAGCGTCGACAGCACGAGCCGGCTCACGTCCACCGCCGACGGCTCGGCCGTCGGCGCCGACGTATGCAGCTCGGCCTCGGCCGGCGCCGCCGCGCGTGCCCGCACGAAGTAGCCCGACTGCGGCCGGCTTTCGATCAGGCCGCGGCTTTCCAGCACGAGGTAGGCGCGCAGCACGGTCGTCACGCTGAGCTGCTGCTGCCGGCTCGCCTGCCGCACCGACGGAATCCGTTCGCCCGGCCGGTACACGCCACGCTCGATCTGCGCCTGGAGATCGTCGGCCAGTTGTTCGTAACGCTTCACGCGCCTCCCTTTCAACTTCCCTTCAACAACACAGTGGCGATCCGCACCGTGCGAATGGCCGAAACTGTACTCTTTTTTGAAGCGAACAGGTGTACACACAGCGGCACGGGTGCCGCGCGTACTCTGCACCCATCGACCCCGACACCCGCTGCACCATGAAAAAGAAATCCGCCACCGCGCGCATCGAACCGTACACTCACCCGGCCGCCGGCTGGGGTGCGCTGAAAGCCGTCACGATCAACCTGATCAAGGAAAAGGTCGCCGGCGGCAACTACCGTACGCTGCTGCGCCAGAACCAGCCGGACGGCTTCGACTGCCCCGGCTGCGCGTGGCCCGACCGCCAGCACGCATCGACGTTCGAATTCTGCGAGAACGGCGTGAAGGCGGTGGCCGCCGAGGCGACGAGCAAGCGCGTGACGCCCGAATTCTTCGCCGCGCACACGGTCACCGAGTTGCTCGAACAGTCGGATTTCGAACTCGAACAGCACGGCCGCCTCACCGACCCGATGGTGTACGACGCGCAAACCGACCGCTACGTGCCGATCGCGTGGGACGACGCGTTCGACCTGATCGCGCGCCACCTGCGCGTGCTGCCCGACCCGAACCAGGCCGCGTTCTACACGTCCGGCCGCGCGAGCAACGAAGCGGCGTTCCTGTACCAGTTGCTGGTGCGGCTGTACGGCACGAACAACTTCCCCGACTGCTCGAACATGTGCCACGAGGCGACGAGCCGCGGGCTGCCGGCCTCGGTCGGCGTCGGCAAGGGCACCGTCACGCTCGACGATTTCGAGCACGCGGACATGCTGCTGATCTTCGGCCAGAACCCCGCGACCAACCACCCCCGGATGATGGGCGAGCTGCGCGAATGCGCGAAGCGCGGCGCGACGATCGTGTCGATCAACCCGCTCAAGGAGCGCGGCCTCGAACGCTTCGCCGATCCGCAAAGCCCGATCGAGATGCTGACGATGTCGGGCACCCGGATCGCATCGACGTTCATCCAGCCGACGATCGGCGGCGATTTCGCGCTGATCAAGGGGATGGCGAAGCGGGTGCTCGAACTCGACGACGCCGCGCGCGCCGCCGGTGCGCCGCGCGTCGTCGACACCGCGTTCATCGCCGAGCACACGGCCGGTTTCGACGCCTTCGCCGACGACCTGCGCAACGAAAGCTGGTCCGCGCTGACCGCCGAAAGCGGCGTGCCGTACGAGCAGATCGACAGCCTCGCGCAACGCTATGCGCGCAGCGAACGCGTGATCGCGACGTGGGGCATGGGCATCACGCAGCACAAGCATTCGGTCGCGACCGTGCAGATGCTGACGAACCTGATGCTGATGCGCGGCAACATCGGCCGCCCCGGCGCCGGCCTATGCCCGGTGCGCGGCCACTCGAACGTGCAGGGCAACCGCACGGTCGGCATCGAGGAAAAGCCGTCGCAGGCGTTCCTCGACCGCCTCGGCCACGTGTTCGACTTCGAACCGCCGCGCCACCACGGCTACGACGTCGTCGAGACGATCGAGGGGATGCTCGAAGGCCGCGTGAAGGTGCTGATCGGCCTCGGCGGCAACTTCGCGATGGCGACGCCCGATACGCCGCGCACGTGGGAAGGCATGCGACGCTGCGACCTGTCGGTGCACATCACGACGAAGCTGAACCGCAGCCACCTGATCCACGGCCGCGACGCGCTGATCCTGCCGACGCTCGGCCGCACCGAAATCGACCTGCAGGACAACGTCGCGCAAGGCGTGACGGTCGAGGATTCGATGAGCATGGTCCACGTGTCGTACGGGATGAACAAACCGGCGTCGCCGAACCTGATGTCGGAGCCCGCGATCGTCGCGCACATCGGCCATGCGCTGTTCGGCAGCGGCAAGATCGACTGGCTCGCGTACAAGGACGATTACGCGAAGATCCGCGATGCGATCGAGGCGACGCTCGACGGCTTCTACGACTACAACACGCGCATCGCGCGGCCGGGCGGCTTCCACCTGCGCGTCGCGTCGCGCGATCGCGAGTGGCTCACGCCGACGGGCAAGGCGAACTTCATCGCGCACGCGTTGCCGACCGACACGCCGATCCAGCGCGCCCGCGCGCTGCACGGCGAACGGCTGATGACGCTGATGACGACCCGTTCGCACGACCAGTACAACACGACCGTCTACGGGCTCGACGACCGCTATCGCGGCGTGTTCGGCCAGCGCCGCGTGGTGTTCGTCAACCGCGACGATCTCGCGATGCTCGGCCTGAAGGCCGGCGAATGGGTCGACATGGAAACCGTGTGGCACGACGGGATCGAGCGGCGCGCGGACGGCTTCCTGCTCGTCGAGTACGACATCCCGCGCGGCTGCATCGGCGCGTATTACCCGGAAACCAACCCGCTCGTGCCGCTCGACAGCGTCGGCGACGTGTGCAACACGCCGACGTCGAAGTCGGTGCCCGTGCTGCTGCATCGCGCGGCCGCGCCGGCCTCGATCGCCGCCTGACGGAGCGCGACGATGATCGTTCGTCCGCGCGAGCACTGGCTGCGGATGCTGCTCGTGTGGAACGGCTCGGTGCTGCCCACCATCCTGCCGCAGCTCGTGCTGACGCTCGCGATCAGCCTCGTCGCGGTGTGGGGCGGCGGCCGCGTGCTCGGCGAGAAGGTGCCGCTGAACCCGACGCCATTCACGCTGATCGGGCTCACGCTGGCGATCTTCGCGGGGTTTCGCAATAACGCGAGCTACGAACGCTACCGCGAGGGCCGGCAACTGTGGGGCGGCGTCCTGACCGCCGCGCGCACGCTGGTCTCGCAGGCGCTCTGCTACGGTGCGGTCGACCGCGACGACGCATCGCGGCGCGCCTTCGTGCGGCAGGTCGTCGCCTTCGTCTATGCGCTCAAGCATCAACTGCGCGGCACCGATCCGGCCGCCGACCTGCGCGGGCTGCTCGACGAGGCCACTCATGCGCGTGTCGCCGGCTCCCGGTTCCGTCCGATCGTCATCGTGCACGCGCTGCGCGAAGCGTTCGCCGCACGCGCCGACGCGGGCCGCCTCACCGATACGCGCCTGTGGATGCTCGACGCGCGCCTCGACGATCTCGTCGCGATGGTGAGCGGCTGCGAACGGATCGCGTCGACGCCGATCCCGTTTTCCTACGACGTGCTGCTGCACCGGACCATCTACGCGTACTGCGTGCTGCTGCCGTTCGGCCTCGTCGACTCGATCGGCGCGGCGACACCGTTCGTCACCGTGTTCGTCGCCTATACGCTGATCGCGCTCGACGCGATCGCGCATGCGATCGCCGAGCCGTTCGGCGACGGGCCGAACCATCTCGCGCTCGATGCGATGACGCGCCAGATCGAACGCACGCTGCTCGAACTGAACCGCGAGCCGCTGCCGGCCGAAGTGACGCCCGGCCGCGCATACCGCCTCACCTGAACCGCTCAGTCGCCGAGGCCGCGCAGGAAACGGCCGTGCTCGGCGGCTGCGTCGGCGATCCGCCGCACCAGCACGACACCGCGCAGCATCGCCTGCGCGGCATCGCCTGCGCGACCGGCCGCGTGCCGCCGCAGCACGCGCGCCGCCGCGTCGCAGGTCCGGTCGAGCCGCGCGAATTCCGCCCGCGCGACGCGGCCGCGCACCACGGCCGCCGCGCGGCGCACGGTCGGCTCGCGCGAGGCCAGTGCGGCGAGCGACAGCAGGCTGTCGCCGATTCCCCAGATCGCGAGCAGGTCGCGCATGTCGCGCTCGATCAGCGTCTGCGGCAGGCTGCCCGCGAAACCGAGTTCGCGCGCGAGACGGTCGGCCGTCCGGCTCAGCCACACGCTCTCCGACCAGGCACGCGGGTCGCGTGCGATGCCGGCCAGGTCGCGGCGCACCGCACGATGCAGCCGCCGCCGGCTCGTGCCGGGATCGCCGGGAAACACCAGCGCGAAGATCAGCGCGCCGAACGCGATGCCGAGCATGGTGGCGAGCGCGCTGTTCAGGAACGCGGCATCGCCGATGCGCGCGGTATTGTCCGGCGACGTGAAATTCCAGAAGAAGATCGCGAATGCGCTGCCCATCGCGGCCGTGCGCGGATGACGCATCGCGACGCCGTTGGCGACCAGGAACACGCCGAGGATGGTCGCGAGCATCTCGAAGCCCGACACCGCGGGCAACAGGACGAAGTTGCAGACGACGCCGGCCGCCGCCGCGCATGCCGTGCCTTTCAGGAAACCGACGGCCGCGCGCACCGAGTTCGGCCGCGTCGAGAACAGCGCGCCGACCACGGCCGTGATCGCGACGAAGCCGGCGCCCGACGGCCACGCCGTGACGATCCAGATCGCCGATGCGGCCAGCACCGCGATGAACGCGCGGATCCCGTTGTGCCACGCGAGCACCGGATCGTGGTGAAAGGCATAGCGCACGCGCGAAGGCGGCGGCTCCGGCCGGTCGAGCAGCGCCCGGCTCGCGAACGCGCGCTCGAACCCGGCGAGCAGCGCCGCCAGCCGGTCGAGCGTGAGCAGGCGCGACGTGTCCGGGCCGCGCTGCGCGGCGGCCGCCGCGTGCAGTGCGTCGTCCACGCGCGCGCGCAGCGCCGCGATCGCGTGCCCCGGGGTGTCCGATGCAGCGACGCCGTCCAGCACGCGCGCGACTTCGTCGATCAGCGGATCCGGCGCGTCGCCGGCGCGCGCCGCATGCTCGCGGATCGCCTGCCCGGCGGCCTGCGCGGTGAGCACGCCCAGCGCCGCCGCGCGCAGATGGCCGATCGCGTTGCGCACCGACGGTGCGCCGGCCGCGGCATACTCGGCCGCCGTGTCGAGTTCGAGCGCATCCGCGAACAGGCGGTGCACGGCCGCCCCGTTCGGCTCACGGCGCAGCGCGCCCGCGCCGAGCGTCACCGCGCGGTCGAGATAGCGCGCGAGCCGCGTGCGGACATCGTTCAGCGGCGCGCCCGGCGCAAACACCGTTTCGAACAGCGCGCCGCACAGGATGCCGACGACCACATACAGGAATCGCGCCACCGCGATGTCGAACGCATGCAGCGGCGCGGACACCGCATCCATCGCGATGATCGCGGCTGTATAGCCGGCGAGCACCGCCGCATATGCGCGGAAATTCCGCTGGAACGTCGCGACGCCCGCGCACAGCCCGATCCACGCGGCGAGCGCCGGCAGGAACAGCTCGGGCGTCTGCGCGAACGCACCGGTCAGCGCGAGCGCGACGGCCGCGCCGATCGCGGTGCCGAGAATCCGGTACTGGCTCTTCGACAGCCCCATCCCGCGGCTGCTCTGCGCGACGATCCACACGGTCGACGCGGCCCATTTCGGATCGTCGAGATTCATCCGGAACGCGATATAGAGTGCGAGCAACGACGCGGCGGTATTGCGCAGCGCGAACGCGAGCGCGCCGGGCGACAACATCGGGCGCGCGTCGCGCAGCGCGGCCCGGACGGCCGCGAACGGCGGCACGCTGGGGAAAGCGAATTTCATCCGGCGAGCATACGATCGCGCGCGGGCAGCCACTACGGGGCGGCGGCGGGATGCGTTATTGCACCGGGCAGGATAATCGGCACGATCCGCTGCGATCCGGCGCGCGACGGTAAGATGCGCGCAGGCCGAACCCTGAAACGCCCCGTATGGACCTCGAAAGCATCCGGATATTCTTGCGCGTGGTGGAACGCGGCAGCTTCACCGCCGCCGCCACGCAACTCGACATGCCGCTCAGCCGCGTGAGCCGCAAGGTCAGGCAGCTCGAGGACGATCTCGGCGTCCAGCTGCTGTACCGCACGACGCGCCGCGTGTCCGTCACCGAAGCGGGGCGCGACTATTACGAACGCTGCCTGCGCGCCGAGGAAATCCTGCTCGACGCGGACCGCCAGGCGCGGGCGCTGCGCACCGAGCCCGAGGGCACGCTGCGCGTGCTGGTGCCCTACGCGATCGGCCTGCTGGAACTGGAGCCGGCGCTCGCCGAGTTTCGCCGGCGCTACCCGCTGGTGCAGCTCGTGCTGATCTACGACAACAGCGCGCTCGACCTCGTCGAGCACGGCTTCGACGTCGCGCTGCGCACGGGCGTGCTGACCGATTCCGGCTATGTCGCGCGCTCGCTCGGCTGGTCGCACGCGAAACTCGCGGCCAGCCCGCACTATCTCGACCGTGCCGGCCGGCCGCAGACACCACAGGACCTCGCCGATCACGACATCCTGTTCGTCGGCCGCGACACGCCCGGCCTGACGCTGCGGCTCACCAACGCGGCCGGCGACGTGGCCGATGTGCCGGTGCGGCCCGTGCTGATCTCGAACGAATCGGTCACGGTGCTGCGCCAGGCCGCGAGCGGCGGCGGCATCGCGTTGATCTCCACGCACTTCACCACGCGGCGGCTCGCGAACAACGAACTCGAAATCGTGCTGCCCGACTGGCACCGCACCGACGACGTCGAACTGCACGCGCTGTATCCGAAGCGCGCCACGCTCGACAGCAAGGTGCGCGCATTCGTCGAATTCCTGACGGAAGTCTTCACCGCGTGGCGCGCGTCGCCGTAACCGGCATCGCGCGACCGGCCATCGAGGCGGGCCGGCTGCATTATTGCGGCGCACGAAAGGAATTAATGAGCGCGCGAGCGTTGATCGCCGTTCGCCGCATCGTTAGCCTGTGCCCATGAAAAATCGCCACACACGCTACGGCAGCCACGCGAGCGCTGCCCGCCGCCGCGTCACGCGCGTCGCGCCTTCCTGACCGGCCTGCCCGCGCCCCGAAGCCCGTCATGGCTTCGCCGATCCGATCGAACGCCTGAACCGCACGCCGCGCGCGGACGGCCCCGTTTGCCGGGCCGCCCGCGCGTGGTGCATCGCGCCGTCCGCTTCGCGGCCCGCCCGCACACGCGGCGCGCGCCGCCCGGCCACCTTTCATCACGCAGGAACACCATGTCATCTCCGTCACCCCAGGCGCCGCTGTCGGGCGGCAAGCTCGCGATCGGCACGATCGCGGTATCGCTCGCCATGTTCATGAACGTGCTCGACTCGTCGATCGCGAACGTCGCGATCCCGACGATCTCGGGCGACCTCGGCGTCTCGGTCGACGAAGGCACGTGGGTGATCACGATCTTCGCGGCCGCGAACGCGGTGTCGATTCCGCTGACCGGCTGGCTCACGCAGCGCTTCGGCCAGGTGCGCCTGTTCGTCACGTCGATCCTGCTGTTCGTGTTCGCGTCGTGGCTGTGCGGGATCGCGCCGAACCTGCCGACGCTGCTCGCCGCACGGATTCTGCAGGGCGCGGTCGCGGGGCCGCTCGCGCCGCTGTCGCAGGCGCTGCTGCTTGACGCCTGGCCGCGGCAGAAATCGTCGAGCGCGCTCGCGCTGTGGTCGATGACCGCGCTCGTCGGCCCGATCGCGGGGCCGTCGCTCGGTGGCTGGATCACGTACGACTACAACTGGTCGTGGATCTTCTACATCAACATTCCGGTCGGCTTCTTCGCGGCGGCCGTCACGTGGATCGTGTTCCGCGACCGCGAATCGGCCACGCGCCGCCTGCCGATCGATACGGTCGGCCTGCTGCTGCTCGTGCTGTGGGTCGCATCGCTGCAGATCATGCTCGACAAGGGCAAGGATCTCGACTGGTTCAACTCGCCCGTCGTCGTCGCGCTCGGCATCGTCGCGCTGATCGGCTTTGCGTTCTTCCTCGTGTGGGAGCTGTACGAGGCCAACCCGATCGTGGACTTGCGGCTGTTCACGCAGCGCAACTTCGCGGGCGGCACGATCGCGATCTCGGTCGCGTACGGGATGTTCTTCGGCACGCTCGTGCTGCTGCCGCAATGGATGCAGGGTTATCTCGGCTACCGCGCGGTCGATTCGGGGCTCGCGACCGCGCCGCTCGGGCTGTTCGCGATCCTGCTCACGCCGGTCATGGGACGCCTGCTGCCGCGCACCGACCCGCGTTATATCGCGACGCTCGCGTTCGTCGGCTTCGCGGTCGTGTTCATGATGCGCACGACGTTCTACACCGACGTGTCGCGCTGGGACCTCGTGCTGCCGACGCTGCTGCAAGGCATTCCGATGGCGATGTTCTTCGTGCCGCTGACGTCGATCATCCTGTCCGGGCTGCCGCCCGAAAAGATCCCGGCCGCGGCCGGCCTGTCGAATTTCGGCCGCACGTTCTGCGGCGCGGTGGGCACGTCGCTGATCAGCAACGCGTGGAACGACCGCACGATCCTGCATCACGTGCGGCTCACCGAACAGGCGAGCGTCACCAACCCGGTCTTCACGCAACAGGTCGACACGACACGCTCGCTGCTGCACCTGAGCCCCGATTCGGCGCTCGCGTTCTTCAACGCATCGGTCGATTCACAGGCGGCCGTGATGGGGTTGAACGACATCTTCTACGTGTCGGCGATCATCTTCATCGCGATCATCCCGCTCATCTGGATCACGAAACCGGCGCGCTCGGGCGGCGGCGATGCCGATGCGGCGGCGGCCGGCGCGCATTGATCCGCGGCCGTTGCGGCCGACCCTCGCGCCACGCACGCCGGGGCCGGCCAGCTCCCCCTGCGACGTAATAAAGACTTGCAATCGATACAGGCGGAAACGTCAACAGCCGGCACCCGTACCGCGTTTTTCGTCATGCGCCGCTCCTCCAGAGGGACGGCGCAACGACAGGAGAAAACACGATGCGAGCCCTGACCCGTCAAATCGCGATTGCCGCCACCCTGATGTCGGTCCTGACCGGCACCGCGTTCGCCGAAACGCCGTGGCAGCAAGCGCATCCGCGCCGCGAAGCGGTCAACCGGCGCCTCGCGAACCAGCATCGCCGCATCCATCACGAAGTGACGGAAGGCGAGATGTCGCACGCCCGGGCCGCGCGCCTGCACCGTGACGACCGCAAGATCCGCCGGGAAGAGCGGGACATGGCCGCGCAGGATCACGGCCACATCACGAAGAGCGAAAAGCACGTGCTGAACCAGCAGGACAATGCGGTCGGCAACAAGATCGGCCAATAACAGCGACAACACCGGCAAGCGCCCATTCGCCATCACCTGAAACGCCCGCTGCCGCGATGCGGCAGCGGGTGCTTGTTCGATCGGCTGGTTGTATCGAATCGTTTCAACGCGCGAACGGCGTCAGATGCTGCGGGTATACTCCGTCGTCAGCCGCCTGTCGCATCGTCGTCCGTCAAAAACGGCCCGATTCCGGGCGGTTTCGTCGCGAAGCTTCGCGTTTCGCCTACCCCGCGCCCCAGCCTCGATACGAGACACCCGACGACCGACCATGAAACGATTCCTGCTGCTCCTTCCCGCCGCCCTGCTCGCCGCCTGCGGTTCCGCGCCCTCGTCCGACTCGGCCTCGTCGGGTGCCGCACCGATGATCTACGTGTCGTCGCAACGTCCGGCCTACGCCATCGCGAACTGCCTCGACAGCCGCCTGTCGGGCACCGAGCAATCGCAGCACAACGGCGTGACCGATATCGCCGTCGGCTCGAATTCCTACTTCGTCACGCTGACGCCGTCGGGCAACGGCTCGGTCGTCAAGGTCGTGCGCGGCTCGGGCAACGAACCGGCCGAGGAAGCCATGCGCTTCGCGATCGCGCGCTGCGCGATCTGACGCCCCCCGCGCCGGGCACCCGCCCGGCCGACTGCCGCGCGCCGCACCGCGCGCGCCGAATATTTTCATCCGGACGGCCGTCGATGAGAGAATCGCACCACGATTCCCTCTCGATGGAGCCCGCATGAAGCACCTGCTGTCCCGGCTGTTCGTCAGCGCCGCGCTCGTCGCGCTTGTTCCGGCGCTGCCGGCGCAGGCTGCCACGCCGCCCGGCATCTTCGTCGTCGCCACGCAACTCGGCGAATTCACGACCCTCGACCCGAGCGGGATCTACGAGCTGGTGCCGTCCGAATACGTGGCGAACACCTACGAGCGGCTGGTGCGGGTCGACCTGAAGGATCCGACGCGCTTCGACGGACAGATCGCGCAATCGTGGACGGTCGGCGCAGACGGCACGACCTACACGTTCAAGCTGCGCCCCGGCCTCACGTTCCATTCCGGCAACCCCGTCACCGCCGACGACGTCGCATGGTCGCTGCAGCGCACCATCCTGCTCGACAAGGGGCCGGCCGGCGTGCTCGCCGATCTCGGCCTCACGAAGGCGAACGTGATGCAGAAGGTGCGCGTGGTCGATCCGCAGACCGTCGTGCTCGAAACCGACCGCAAGTACGCGCCGAGCTTCGTGCTCAACGTGCTCAGCGCGTGCCCGGCCTCGGTGTTCGACAAGAAGCTGCTGCTGTCGCACCAGCAGGGCAACGATTTCGGCAGCGCCTGGCTGCGGACCAACGATGCGGGCTCGGGCCCGTACCAGCTCGTCAAGTGGACGCCGAACGAGAGCATCGTGCTGCAGCGTTTCGAGAAATACCGCACGCCGTACCCGATGAAGCGCGTCGTGCTCCGCCACGTGCCCGAAGCGTCCGCGCAGCGGCTGCTGCTGGAGAACGGCGACGCCGACGCCGCGCGCAACCTGAGCCCCGACAGCCTCGCCGCGCTGTCGAAGGCCGGCAAGATCAAGGTCGCGTCGTGGCCGGTATCCGCGCTGCTGTACCTGAGCCTGAACACGAAGAACCCGAACCTCGCGAAACCCGAGGTGCAGCAGGCGATGAAATGGCTCGTCGACTACGACGGCATCCAGCGCAACATCGTCAGCACGACCTACAAGGTGCATCAGACCTTCCTGCCCGAAGGCTTCCTCGGCACGTCGAACGCGCGGCCGTACAAGCAGGACGTCGCGAAGGCGAAGGCGCTGCTCGCGAAGGCCGGCTTGCCGAACGGCTTCGACGTGACGATGGACATGCCGAACGACTATCCGTACCTCGAGATCGCGCAGGCGCTGCAGGCGAACTTCGCGCAGGGCGGCATCCGCGTGAAGCTGATCCCCGGCGATGCGAAGCAGGCGATCGGCAAGTACCGCGCGCGCCAGCACGACATCTTCATCGGCGAATGGTCGCCCGACTACATGGACCCGAACAGCAACGCGCGCGGCTTCGCATGGAATCCGGACAACTCGGATCAATCGCCGACGAAGATGCTCGCGTGGCGCAACAGCTGGGATATTCCGCAACTGACGAAAGACACCGAGGCCGCGCTCGTCGAGCCGTCGCCCGCGAAGCGCGCGCAGCGCTACGAAGCGCTGCAGAAGGCCGTGCTCGCGAACTCGCCGTTCATCATCATGTTCGAGAAGGTCGTGCAGGTCGCGACGCGCCCCGGTGCGACCGGGCCGGAAATCGGGCCGATCAACGACCTCGTGTCATACCGCACGCTCGCGAAATAATCGCGGCGGCCCGCGTGCCCGGCCCTGCCGGCGCGCGGGTAATCGCCATGGGCCGCGGCGCCGGCGCTATGTCGCGCGGCGGCGCCGATCTACAATGACCGGGGCCGGCGGCGCCCGGCGGTGATCCACGTCACCGGATTCGCGTCACCAACCAGGACAGGATGCGCACGCCCGAGTGCGCACAACGGGAACCGAACATGCATCCGAGCGAGCACGCGGTCTGCGTAGCGATCAACGACAACAACCGCGCGTGGTACGAAATGCTCGTGCCGTTCCTGCTGTCGCTCCGGCAGACCGGCTACGACGGACGGATCGCGGTGATCGGCTACGGGCTGTCCGAGCGCAAGCGGCAGATCCTCGCGAGCCAGTCGGTCGACGTCATCGACGCGTCGGACGCGTATGCGCTGCCGGTCGGCCGCTTCATCGAGGCGGCCGGGTATTGCGCGCGCAACCCGCAGATCCGCAAGCTCGCGCTGTACGATGCCGACATCTGGTTCTGTGCGCCGCAATTCGACCTGTTCTCGCGGATCGGCGACGACCGGATTCACGTGTGCCCCGACCCGCTGTTCTGCACGTTCGTCGTCACGCCGCTGATCGGCGAGCGGCGCGACCATCACTGGCGTCTCGTCGTCGACGCGGTCACCGCCCGCCACGGCGGTGCGCTGCAAGCCGGGCTCGTGGCCGGGACCGCCGACGCATGGGCACGCTATGCCGCTCACCTGCGCGACTGCCTCGCGCGCGTCGGCACCGATTTCCAGGCGTGCTTCGGGATCGACACGACGTTCCTGCATCTGTGGAGCGCCCAGGGCGAAACGGCGCTGCTCGACCCGGTCCAGAACTTCGTCAGCAAGTACGGCATTCACGAATCGTTCGACGCGGGCAGCGGTACGACGACGCTCCGTTACCAGGACGAACCGATCCGCGCGCTGCACATGACCGGCGACATCCGCTTCCTCGACCGGTGGCGCTACTACGCGAACCACACCGACGCCGCGCTGCGCGACGGCGCGCCGTTCGCGCTGTCGGACGGCACCCCGGTGCCCTCCGGCGCGGTCGCCGCACGCATCGCCGCGGCGGACTACGTGCGATCGGCCGGGCTGACCGTTTCGTCCGCCGCGATCGAGGGCAGCGCGGGCGCCTACCTGCAGGCGATCGACGAACCGGGCGGCACGATGCTCGTCGGCAGCGGCAACCACGAAGTCGTGTTCACCGCGATCCGCGACATCGCGCGCCTGAACGTCTACGTCACGCACCCGTCCGGTTCGCCGTCGCCGCTGCGGTGCGAAGTGCTGGTCGACGGGCAGGCGCAGCGCAAAGGCACCGAGCTGATGGCGCATTTCTGGTATCAGGTCGCCGCCGGCACCGTCGTCACGCTACGCGCGACGAGCCTCGGCGGCCAGCAGTGCAACGCGATCTGGCGGCTGCGCGAGGCGCCGGACATGCAGCAGTAGCCGCCCCGCCGCCGCTCAGTCGAACGCCGCCCACACCAGGTACGCATTCAACCCGACGATCACGACCGTCGCCGCGCCGGCGACGATCCGCAGCGGCATCCGCATCGCATAAGCGCCCATCACGTCCTCGCGCGCCGACAGCATCAACAGCGCGATCATCGGTATCGGCAACACGAAACTGAGCACGACCTGGCTCGCGACCATCGCGCGCGTGACGTCGCAGCCGAGTGCGACCACCGCGAACGCGGGCGCGATCGTCACCGCGCGGCGCCCCCACACCGGCAGGCGGCGATGGATGAAACCCTGCATCACGACCTGCCCGGCCATCGTGCCAACCACCGAGCTCGACACACCCGACGTCAGCAGCGCGACGAGGAACAGCGCGCCGGCGGCCGGCCCGAGCACCGGGATCAGCGTGTGATACGCGTCGCCGATGTCGGTCATGCCCGGCGCATTCGCATGGAACGCCGACGACGCCATCATCACCATCGCGAGATTCACGAACCCGGCGAGCCCGAGCGCGACGACGACCTCGCGGTTCGAAAAACGCACGAGCCGCCGCCGTTCCACGTCGTCGCGCGGCGCGGCGCGATCCTGCGTCAGGCCCGAATGCAGATACAGCGTGTGCGGCATGATCGTCGCGCCGATGATCCCGACCGCGATCGTCAGCGCCGCGTGATCCGGAATCTGCGGGACGACCAGATGAAACGCCGCGGCATGCCAGTCCTGCGGCGCGATCAGCAGTTCGCCGAGATAACACGCGCCGATCACGCCGACCAGCGCCGCGATCGCGGCTTCCAGCGGCCGGAAGCCGCGCTTCTCGAGTGCGAGGATCGCGCAGGTCGCCAGCGCCGTCGCGATCATCCCGGCGAACAGCGACAGGTGGCACAGCAGCCCGAATGCGAGCGCACCGCCGAGGAATTCGGCGAGATCGGTCGCCATCGCGGCGATTTCCGACGCGATCCACATGCCCAGCACGACCGGCGCGGGGAAACGATCGCGGCACAGCTCGGCGAGGTTGCGGCCGGTCACGATGCCGAGTTTCGCGGACATCGCCTGGAACAGCATCGCGATCGCGTTCGCGGCCAGCACGACCCACAGCAGCCGGTAGCCGTACGCGGCGCCGGCCTGGATGTTGGTCGCGAAGTTGCCGGGGTCCATGTAGCCGATCGACGCGATCACGGCCGGGCCGACGAACGGCAGCAGCGCGGCGATACCGGTGCGGCGGCCTTCCAGCGCGGCGCGCGCCGCGCCGTCGATGCGTTCGGGAGACGCGCCCGGCAGCGCGAAGCCGCCGGCGGTTTTGCTCGTGACGGGAATCATGGTGAGGTTCCGTTCGGATAGGGGCTTACGTGGAAGTGGAAGTGGAAGTGGAAGCGGACGCCACGGCCGGCCTGCCGCCCGCCGGCCGCGGCGGCGCCGGCCGCGTTACAGCGGCACGACGTCGGGACGGTTGCGCGGAAACCGCGCGATCACGTCGGGCGCGACGTTCAGGTGCGCTTCGACGAGCTTCGGCGGCGTATGCGCGAGCCAGTCGGACAACGACACCTCCGCATACCGGTCGGTCTTGAAGATCTCCAGGAACACGAGATCGGTCTTGCCGGTGTTCTGCACGTAGTGCCCGAGGCTCTTCTTCACGTAGCCCACGTCGCCCGCGCGGAAGTCGGCCGTCTGCGCCTTCGGCCCCGTGTCGAACACGGTCATCCGCGCCTCGCCCTGCAGGTAGTACTGCCATTCGTCCGCGTTCGGATGCCAGTGCAACTCGCGCATGCCGCCCGGATGGACCGTGACGAGCGCCGCCGCGACCGTCATCGAAATGTTGAAGTTGGTGCTGTCCGCGATCCGCACTTCGCCGCCGCGCGTCTTCTTGACGGGTTTCATGTCGCCGAGCGAGAAGATGAACGGATGCGGCGGCGCGCCGGCCGACGAGGCCGATGCGCGCTGCGCGTCCGCGAGCGGGCCCGGTTCGTCGCCCTGGAAGATCCACAGGTTGTCGAGCGGAATGTTCCTGAACGCGTCGGCCGGCACGCCGAAGTTGAGCGCGAGCACGTCCGGCGGCGTATGCGCGACCCAGTCGGTCAGCAGCAGCGTATTGAATTCCGATGCACGGCCGTTATCGAACGCGAGCAGGAATTCGGCGCCGTCGGTGCCGAGGCCCTGCAGCGAATGCGGCAGGCCGGGCGGGAAATACCAGAGATCGCCGGTCTTGACGTCCTGCACCGACGGCCGCCCGAGTTCGTCGAGCACGGTGATCCGGCAGCGGCCGTCAAGCATGATTGCCCACTCGGCCTGCTGGTGCCAGTGCATCTCGCGAATGCCGCCGCGCGTGAGGCGCATATTGACGCCGGAAATGGTTTCGGAAATCGCAAAATCGTCCTGCGTGACCTCGCGCGCCCACCCGCCGTTTTGAATGCGTTTATGGGCATTATTGAAAGACGCCCAGAATAACGGCATCCCGTTGATATCGGTGGCAGGCGGATCCTGAAAAGACGGGAATTGATTCGCCAATGCGGGATTTTGTGGCCCCGGGTCGGTCAATCCCTGTTTGTTGCGCGCGTTGATCGCCCCTTCCGGCGGACTGTCCGGATTGCCGAACGACGCGGCTTTGGCCGTTACGGCAAGGCCTGCGGCGGCAATGGCGCCAGCCGTATTCGCCAGCATCTTGCGTCGAGAAAGATTCGTCATGATTGCCTCTTCATTATTTCGATTGAGCGAATTCCCATTACGGAATACATGCCGTTTTCGGATTATCGAAAATCGAACATCCCGTCACGCAAGTTAAATCCAAATCGACGCAAAACTTAAATGAATTATTGACCTGAATTAATGACTTAATGTGATTCGCTTTAATTTTGTAATGATCGCGATACCGCGGGACACGACTGGCGGAACGGCTCACCGCGACATTCAAGGCGAACGATCTGCCAATCGATCGGCGATTCAGGGTTGGGCCGTGCGAACGCCGGTCCGTCACGCACCTATCACCCATCCCCACACCATAGTTTTTATCCGCTGGCGCGAATGATTTTGGCTTTGTCAGATAGATGACATTCGATCACCAAACGACAACGATCTAACAGCCGATGACTTGCGCGTTCGCCCGTACCGTCGAATCCCGCTACGCGGAGCTGACACCGACCGCCAAGCGCATCGCGAGCTACATGCTCGCGAACCTCGACCGTCTGGGGCTCGAGACTGCCGACCAGATCGCGCAGCAGGCCGGCACCAGCGGCATCTCGGTCGGGCGCTTCCTGCGCAGCGTGGGCTACCGCAATCTCGACGACCTGAAGCGCGAGCTGCGCGGCGGCAGCGATCGTCCGTGGATGATCACCGACCGGCTCGACGAATACCGCCGCACGGTGGGCACGCACTCGGTCGACGGCGATGTCGGCGGCAACGACGGCGCCCGCCGCGGCGAACGCGCGCTCGCGTCGTCGCTCGAACGCGAGCTCGATGCGATCCGCCACGTGTACCGGCTCGCCGAAGGCCCGGTGTTCGCGCAGGTCGCCGACCGGATCGCACAGGCCGACGCGGTGTTCATCCTCGGCATCCAGTCGACGCGCGGCATCAGCAACGCCTTCAGCAGCTACCTCGAATACCTGCGCCCGCGCGTGTTCTATTCCGATGGCCAGTCGGGCTCGTACGTCGATTCGCTGAACTCCGAATTCGAGCGGCCGTACTGCATCGTTACCGATACGCGTGCGTATTCGCGCGGCGCGCGCCGCTATTGCCAGGCGGCCGCCGAGCGCGGGCAGCCGTTCGCGCTGGTCACCGACCTGTCGTGCCCGTGGGCGCGCGACTGGCCGTCCGACCTGCTGCAGGTGAAGACCGATGTCGGCCAGTTCTGGGATTCGCTCGCGCCGCTCACCTGCCTGTTCAACCTGCTGATCACGGCCGTGGTCGACCGCCTCGGCCCCGCGATCGACCGCCGCGTCGAACGCAACCGCGAACTGCAGCGCACGTTCGACCAATTCGAATCCTGAGCGAGACCGCCCTGCCGATGAACGATCACCGCCTCGTCGAAATCACGCCCGCCACGCATCGCGTCGACATCGATCTCGTCTACGCGACCGACCGCAACCTGACCGGCAAGCCGATCTACCGCCAAGCGCACTGCCTGCTGCTGGCGCCGGCCGAGGCCGCGTTGCGGCGGGCGGTCGACATCGCGGCGCAAGCCGGCTTCACGCTGCGCATCTACGACGCGTACCGGCCGCCGCAGGCGCAGCAGGTCCTGTGGGATTTCCTGCCCGACCCGAACTTCATCGCCGATCTCGGCCGCGGCTCGAATCACAGCCGCGGCACCGCACTCGACCTGACGCTCGTCGCCGCGAACGGCGAGCCGCTCGACATGGGTACCGGTTTCGACGAGATGGTCGCCGCGTCGGGTCACTTCCACGCCGGGCTGCCTGAAGCCGTGCAACGCAACCGCCTGCTGCTGCTCGGCGTGATGCACGCGGCCGGCTTCGCGCACATCGACAGCGAATGGTGGCACTACGAACTGCCCGGCTCGCACGCGCTGCCGCAGATCGACGACGCGGCAAGCGGCCCGTGGCGCCTGATGTAACGACGATGCACGTCCCCCTCACCGTTCACGTTCAACGACTTCAACGACAGATGGAGCGCCCATGAAATTCCCGACATCCCGACTCGTCGCGGCGCTGGCCGCCGCGGCCGTTCTCGCCGCCGTTCCGCTTTGCGCCGCGCATGCGGAAACACCGAAGGACATGTTCGTGATGGCCACGCTGCTCGACGAATTCACGACGCTCGACCCGGGCGAGATCTACGAACTGGTGCCGGAGGAATACGTCGCGAATACCTATGACCGGCTCGTGCGCGTCGACCTGCGCGATCCGTCGAAATTCAACGGCGACGTCGCGCAGTCGTGGACGGTGAGCACCGACGGCCTGACCTATACGTTCAAGCTGCGCCCGGGCCTCAAGTTCCACTCGGGCAATCCGCTGACGGCCGACGACGTCGCCTGGTCGATCCAGCGTGCGGTGCTGCTCGACAAGGGCCCGGCCGCCGTGCTGACCGGCATCGGCCTGACGAAGGCGAACGTCGTCGCGAACGTGAAGAAGCTCGACGACCAGACGATTGCCGTCACCACCGACCGCAAGTACGCGCCGACGTTCGTGCTGAACGTGCTCGGCTCGTGGCCCGCGTCGGTGCTGGACAAGAAGCTGCTGCTGTCGCATCAGCAAGGCAACGACTTCGGCAATGCGTGGCTGAAGACCAACGAAGCCGGCTCCGGCGCGTACAGGCTGGTCAAGTGGACGGCCGGCGACAGCCTCGTGCTGCAGCGCTTCGACGGCTACCGGTTGCCGCTCGCGATGAAACGCATCGTGCTGCGCCACGTGCCCGAGGCCGCGAGCCAGCGCCTGCTGCTCGAAAACGGCGACGTCGACGCGGCGCGCGACCTGAGCCCCGACGATCTGGCGTCGGTCGTGAAATCGGGCAAGGCGAAGGTATCGGCTTCGCCGCAGGCGACGCTGTTGTATCTCGGCCTGAACACGAAGAACCCGACGCTCGCGAAGCCCGACGTGCAGGAAGCGCTGAAATGGCTCGTCGACTATGCGGGCATCCAGGGCAACGTCGTGAAGACGACCTACAAGGTGCACCAGACCTTCCTGCCCGAAGGCTTCCTCGGCACGTTGAACGCGAACCCCTACAAGCTCGACGTCGCGAAGGCGAAGGCGCTGCTCGCGAAGGCCGGCGTGCCCGACGGCTTTTCGGTGACGATGGACGTGCGCAACGACTATCCGTACACGGAAATCGCGCAGGCGGTGCAGGCGAACTTCGCGCAGGCGGGCATCAAGGTGCAGTTGATCCCCGGCGACAACAAGCAGACGCTCGCGAAATACCGCGCGCGCCAGCACGACATCTACATCGGCGAATGGTCGGCCGACTACATCGATCCGCACAGCAACGCGCAGGGTTTCGCGTGGAATCCGGACAACTCCGACAAGTCGAGCTATAAAATGCTGGCCTGGCGCAACAGCTGGGACATCCCGCAACTGACGAAGGAAACCGACACCGCGCTCGCCGAGCCGACCGCCGCGAAACGCGCGCAGCGGTATCAGGCGATGCAGAAGGAAGTGCTCGCGCACTCGCCGTTCGTGATCATGTTCGAGAAAGTCGCGCAGGTCGCGACACGGCCCGGCGTGAGCGGGCTCGAGGTCGGGCCGATCAACGATCTCGTGTCGTACCGCAACCTGAAGAAGCAATAAGATTCGCCGCATGTCGACTCCCGCCTCCTCACTCGAAGCACTGCGCACGCTGCCCGCGCGTCGCCCGGCCGTGCGCTGGGCGCTGCGCGTGCTGCGCTGGGCGCTCACGCTCGCCGTCACGTTCGCGGGGCTGCTCGCGCTGACGTTCGTGATCGGCCGCAAGGTGCCGATCGATCCCGTGCTCGCGATCCTCGGCGATCGCGCGTCGGCCGACGCATACGCGGCCGAACGCATCGCGCTCGGGCTCGACAAGCCGCTCGCCACGCAATTCATGATTTACGTGCGCGACGTGCTGCACGGCAATCTCGGCGTGTCGCTGCTGACCGCGAACCCGGTGCTCGACGACATCCGGCGCGTGTTCCCGGCCACGCTCGAACTCGCGACGATCGCCACGCTGATCGGCATCGCGATCGGCGTGCCGCTCGGTGTCGCGGCCGCCGTGAAGCACAACCGGCCGATCGATCACATCGCGCGCTTCGTCGGGCTGATCGGCAATTCGGTGCCCGTGTTCTGGCTCGGGCTGATGGGGCTGCTGCTGTTCTACGCGCGGCTGCACTGGGTCGGCGGGCCCGGCCGGCTCGACCCCGTGTACGACGGGATGGTCGACCCGCGCACGGGCAGCCTGCTGATCGCCGCCGCGCTCGCCGGCGAGTGGGACGTGTTCCGCAACGCGGTGTCGCACATCGCGCTGCCGGCCGCGATCCTCGGCTACTACTCGGTCGCGTATCTCAGCCGCATGACGCGCTCGTTCATGCTCGACCAGTTGAGTCAGGAATACATCGTCACCGCGCGCGCGAAGGGCTTGTCGGAACGGCGCGTGATCTGGCGGCATGCGTTCGGCAACATCGCGGTGCCGCTGCTGACCGTGATCGCGCTTACGTACAGCAACCTGCTCGAAGGCTCGGTGCTGACCGAGATCGTGTTCGCGTGGCCGGGGCTCGGTTCGTACCTGACCGGCGCGCTGCTGAACGCCGACATGAACGCGGTGCTCGGCGCGACGCTCGTGATCGGCGCGATGTTCATCACCGTCAACCTGCTGACCGACGCGCTCTACCGCGTGTTCGATCCGCGTGCGCGCTGAGGGCTACGCCGACATGACCGCTTTCCCCCGCTTCTTTCATCGCCGATGCCGAAGGTCGTCCAATCATGAACACCGAGCGCCTCACGCCGCGCGCGTGGCTGCTGTCCGATGCGCCCGTGTCGCGCTCGCAGGCCGCACTCGGCCTCGCGTACCGACGCTGGCGCCGGTTCGCCACCAATCCGCTCAACCTGTTCGGGCTCGCGATCCTCGTCGCGCTGATCGTCGTCGCGATCATCGGCCCGCTGATCATGCCGCACGACCCGCTGCGCCAGGTGCTGTCCGACCGGCTGCTGCCGCCCGGCTCGCCGTCGCACTGGTTCGGCACCGACCAGCTCGGCCGCGACATCCTTTCGCGGCTGATCGCCGGCTCGCGCCTCACGCTCGGCATCGCGCTGCTCGTCGTCGTGATCGTGGTGCCGATCGGCCTCCTGATCGGCACCACGGCCGGCTATTGCGGCGGCTTCGTCGACAGCGTGCTGATGCGCATCACCGACATCGCGCTCGCGTTCCCGAAGATCGTGCTCGCACTCGCGTTCGCGGCCGCGCTCGGGCCCGGCGTGATCAACGCGGTCGTCGCGATCTCGATCACCGCGTGGCCCGCGTATGCGCGGCTCGCGCGCGCGGAGACGATCCGCATCGCGCAAGCCGACTACATCCACGCCGCGCGGCTGCAGGGCGCATCGGGCCCGCGCATCCTGCTGCGCTACATCATGCCGCTGTGCATGTCGTCGGTGATCGTGCGCGCGACGCTCGACATGGCCGGCATCATCCTGACCGTCGCGGGCCTCGGCTTTCTCGGCCTGGGCGCGCAACCGCCGAGCCCCGAATGGGGCTTCATGGTCGCATCGGGCCGCAACGTGCTGCTCGACGCGTGGTGGGTCGCGACGCTGCCCGGCATCGCGATCCTGCTCGTGAGCCTCGCGTTCAACCTGCTCGGCGACGGGCTGCGCGACGTCTTCGATCCCCGCCATGGAGCATGACATGCCGACGAATACCGCCCCCGCGCCCGCCCCGCTCTGCGAGATCGACGGGCTGAAGATCGGCTTTCGCGGCCACGACGGCGTCGTCACCGACGCCGTGCGCGACCTGTCGCTGACGCTCGCCCCTGGCGAACGGCTCGGCATCGTCGGCGAATCGGGCTCCGGCAAGTCGCTGACGGGCCGCGCGCTGCTCGGCCTGCTGCCCGACGCCGCCCGCTGGTCGGCGCGCACGATGCGCTTCGCGGGCCACGACCTGCTCGCGATGTCGCCGCGCGAGCGCCGGCGGCTGTGCGGCAGCCAGATGGGCATGATCCTGCAGGACCCGAAGTATTCGCTGAACCCGGTGATGACAGTCGCGAAGCAGATGGGCGAAGCGTTTCGTCTGCACGAGCCCGGGCTGCGCGGCCGCGCGCTGCGCGAACGGATCGTCGACGCGCTCTCCGCCGTGCAGATCCGCGACCCGGCGCGCGTCGCCGATGCGTATCCGCATGAATTGTCGGGCGGCATGGGCCAGCGCGTGATGATCGCGATGATGGTGTCGACCGGCCCGCGCCTGCTGATCGCCGACGAACCGACGTCCGCGCTCGACGTCGCGGTGTCGATGCAGGTACTCGCGGTGCTCGACGCGATGATCGCGCGCCACGGCACGGGCCTGATGTTCATCAGCCACGACCTGCCGCTCGTGATGTCGTTCTGCGACCGCGTCGCGGTGATGTATGCGGGCCGCGTGGTCGAGACCTGCGCCGCGCGCGACCTGCGCGACGCCTCGCATCCCTACACGCGCGGGCTGCTCGCGGCGACCCCGCCGCTCGCGAACCCGCCCGACGAACTGCCCGTGCTGCGCCGCGATCCGGCGTGGCTCGAGCCCGCCGGCCGACAGGAGGCAGCACGATGATCGACGTCGATCACGCATCGATCCGTTTCCCGACCCGCACGGGTCACGTCGACGCCGTGCGCGACGCGAGCTTCGCGGTGCGCGACGGCGAAGTGTTCGGGCTCGTCGGCGAATCGGGTTCCGGCAAGTCGACGCTGTTGCGTGCGCTGACGGGCCTGGTGCCGCTCGCGTCCGGCAGCCTGTCGATCGACGGACGGCCGGTCGGCGGCACGCCCGATCGCGCGTTCCGCCGCCACGTGCAGATGGTGTTCCAGGATCCGTACGCGTCGCTGCATCCGCGCTTCACGGTCGACCAGACGTTGCGCGAGCCGCTGTCGATCCATGCGATCGGCGACGCCGATGCGCGCATCGCCCGCGCGCTGTCCGAGGTCGGCCTCGGCCCCGCGTTCCGTTTTCGCTATCCGCACCAGTTGTCGGGCGGCCAGCGGCAGCGCGTCGCGATCGCGCGTGCGTTGATCGTCGAACCGCGCGTGCTGCTGCTCGACGAACCGACGTCCGCACTCGACGTGTCGGTGCAGGCAGAAATCCTGAACCTGCTGCGCCGCCTGCATCGCGAACGCCAACTGACGATGATCCTCGTGAGCCACAACCTCGCGGTGATCGGCTTCCTGTGCCAGCGCGTCGCGGTCATGCAGCACGGCGAGATCGTCGAACAGCTCCGTGTCGAGGACGTGCGGGCAGGACAGGTCGCACGCGACTACACGCGCACGCTGCTGAACGCGACCGAAGGCTACCGCCGTCTCGACCCGGTGGTTGCAACACCGGCGAACTGACATCCGCGCGACGCGCCGGCGTGCGATACTCGGCACGCCACGCGCCGGCTGGCCGTTGCATGGAACCCTTGCGCGCCACGCGGGTCCATTTCCTTTCATCAACAGCTCAATCGCAATAGGGAGGCGTTCATGCTGCAATTCATCGAAACCCTGGTCGTCGGGCTCATCGTCGGCCTCCTCGCCCGCGCGCTCAAGCCCGGCGACGACAAGATGGGTATCCTGATGACCGTCGTGCTCGGCGTCGTCGGCTCGCTGATCGCCGGCTACGTCGGCCGCGCCGCCGGCTGGTATGCGCCGGGCCAGGGCGCCGGCTGGATCGCGTCCATCATCGGCGCGATCGTGCTGCTCGTGGTCGTCGGCGCGATCCGCAAGCGCACGGGCTGAACACCGCGCTCGCGTCGTGTCAATGCAAAACGGCCGCTCGTCAGAGCGGCCGTTTTGCTTGTGGCGAGCCGGAGACCGGGTAACTACCGACTCGTTGGCTTCGCAACGATTCAACGGCACGCTCCTCCATCCGCCAATGGTCTTCCAGCGAGCGTACGCGACCGGCGAATCCCCGACTTGCGGGCGCGCAAATTTGAGATAAATTGATTGAAGGAATAACGCGCGGTTTGCTTATTCCCTTTATTTCCATTTTTCGATTCAAGAGGTCCGATGGTTTTGCCGTTTACGCATACAGCATCGCAGCGTTGACGGACTGCCACCCGAGCGGCCCCGCTGCGACGCGCTTCCTCTCTGGAGCCTGTCATGAAGCATCGCCTGTTCGCCGCCTCGTTCGTCCTGGCTGGCTCGCTTCTGGCCACGTCCTCGTCCTTTGCCGGCGGCACGTCCGGCATCATTCACTTCTCCGGCATGATCGTCGAGCCGCCCTGCTCGTTCGCGCTCGATACGGCCGATGTCGCCCACGCACACGTGCGCCCCGACTGCCCGCGTCCGGCAAGCGGACAAGTCGCGTTCGTCGACGCGGCCAGCCTGCGCACGATCAAGACCACGACCTTTACGCAGGCCTCGCGCGCAATCGTTTTACCTGAGCGTACGGGCAGCAATCATGCGCCGATGATCGCCGTCGTGACCTATCAGTAAAATCCGCCGCCAGGCGCCCGCCGCCGTGGCCGCCCGTCAGTCGCGATGACGCGCGATCCAGTCGCTGAAAGCGCGGATCTTCTGCTGGCTGCCGATGGTTTCGGGATACACGAAGAAGTAGCGCGCGCCGGTTTCGAGCACGATGTCGAACGGCCGTTCGAGCCGGCGCGCGCTGACGTCGTCGTCGACGAGCGTCACGTCGCCGATCGCGACGCCGAAACCCTGCATCGCCGCGTTCGTCGCGAGATCGAGCGTGTCGAACGTCGGCCCGCGCGCGGGATCGACGCCGCGCTCGCCCGCATGGTCGAGCCACGCACGCCAGTCACGATGGTCGCGCGTCGGATGGAGCAGCGTATGGCGCGCGAGATCGCCGACCGTATCGAGCGGCGACGCCTGCCGCAATTCGGGCGCGCAGACGGGCGTCAGCCGTTCGTCGAACAGCGGCAGCGCGAATACGCCGGGGCCCGGCGACGTGCCGTAGACGACCGCCGCATCGAACGGCTCGGTCGAGAAATCGACGACGTGCTGCCACGCGGTCGTGATCTGCACATGGAGATCGGGGTGCTCGCCCTGGAAGCGCATGATGCGCGGCAGCATCCAGCGCATCACGCAGGTCGGCACCTTCAGCGCGAGATCGGTGCGCTGCCGCGTGAGCTTCATCGAGATGTCCTCGATCCGCGCGAAGCTCTCGTTGACGACCGGCAGCAGCTGCTCGCCCTCCGCCGTCAGCGTGAGCCCCTTCGCATGCCGCTTGAACAGCGGAAAGCCGTAGTGCGCCTCGAGCGTCTGGATCTGCCGGCTCACCGCGCCCTGCGTGATGCACAGCTGCTCGGCCGCGCGCGTGAAGCTGCGGTGGCGAGCCACCGTCGAGAAGATCTGCAACGCGTGCAGTGGCGGAAGTCGGCGCATGGCGAACGGGAAACGGAAATACGGCGCGAAAGGGCCGCGCGCCGACACCGGCGCGCACAGACCGACACGATAAGCCAAACGTGCGCGTTGCGCGAGACGCCGGACGGTCAGGCCGTCGCGGTCAACGCACCCGCCGCGATGCGCGCCGCCGACGCGACGACGTCCGCGCGGGCCGCCGCGTCGGCCCGCTGCTGCGTGAACGACACGGCCATCACGATCGGCGCGCGCGACGGCGGCCACAGCACCGCGACATCGGTCGTCGTGCCGTAGCCGCCCGTACCGGCCTTGTCCGCGACGCGCCAGCCCGGCGGCACGCCCGCCGCGATGCCGGTCGCGCCGCGCGCGCCACCGGCCATCCATTCCGTCAGCTGCGTACGCTGCGGCTCGTGCAGCGTATCGCCGAGCAGCAATCGCTGCAGCGTGTCGACCATCGCGATCGGCGTCGACGTGTCGCGTTCGTCGCCGGGCGCGGCCCGGTTCAGTTCGGGCTCCCAGTGGTCGAGGCGGAACGTCGTGTCGCCGCTCTCGCGCGCGAACGACGTGACGGCCTGCGGGCCGCCGAGCACGCCCATCAGCAGGTTCCCCGCCCCCTTGTCGCCGGCCTGCAGCATCGCCTCGCACAGCTGCGCGATCGTCATGCCCGTGTCGACGCGGCTTTCGGTAATCGGCGAGCCCGACACGACTTCATAACGACGATACTGGATGCGGCGCGGCAGCAGCGACGCATCGAGCGACCCGCGCGCGAGCATCGCGGCGGCCGCCATGACCGCGTAGGTGCCGCACAGCGGGAAGCGTTCGCGCGCGTGATGGGCGATGCGCACGCCATTCGACGTATCGAGCGCGGCGACGCCGAGCCGGCCGTTCGAGGCTTTTTCGAGCGCGGCCAGTTCGGCCTGCGCGGTATGGGCGCGCCCCTGGTCGGCGACCGGCGCGGACGTGCACGCGGCGACGAACGGTGCGGCAACGGCGGCAAGCAACAGCGAGCGGCGTGTCGGAGAATGTTCCATGAATGCGGTGTGTTCTGTCGGAAACGGTGGCACGAAGCAACGCGGGCGCGCTTCGACGAAGCGCGCCGGTTCATGCCGACGGCCGGCCCGCGACGGCATTCGCCGCGCATCCCCGAATGACGCCCGTCGGCCCCGCCATGCGCGGGACGCGCATGAACAGCCCCTAGCGTAGCAGCGAGCGCCGCCACGTTCCAGCAAAACGGCCCCGCGTCACCCTTGCGACGAAGGCAGGTACGGCATCGGATTCACCGGCTTGCCGTCGCGCCGCACCTCGAACAGCAGCGCGACGCGCGAGTTGTCGAGGTCGCCCATCTCGGCGATCGCGTCACCCTGGCGCACGATGTCGCCCGTCTTCACGAGCAGCTTGCGGTTGTGCGCATACGCGGTCAGGAAATCGGCGTTGTGCTGGACGATGATCAGGCTGCCGTAATCGTTCAGGCCGGTGCCCGCATACATCACGCGGCCGTCGGCCGCGGCGCGCACCGGGTCGCCCGGTCGGCCGGCGATCTGGATGCCGCGGTTCTGCCCCGGCCGGAACCCGTCGACGATCTTGCCGTTGGCAGGCCACTTGAGCGCGACCCCGCCCGCATGCCGTTTCGTTTCCTTGACGACCTGCCGGTCGCTCGCGTTCGACGCGGCGCTCTGCGACGTTGCCTGACTTCCCGCGGCCCCATTGGCCGCCGCGGTTTGCGTGCCGGCCGCGCCGGCCGGCGGCAACGGCTGCTGTTTGACGATGCGCAGTACCTGCCCCATGCGCAGCCTGCCGTGCGCGGGCAGTTTGTTCCAGGTGCGCAGGTCGGCAACGCTGCAGTCGTTCGCGGACGCGATGCCCGTCAGCGTGTCGCCGCGCTTCACGACGTACTTTTGCGCGACGAGAATCGGCGCCGGCGGCAGCGCGGCGGACGTGGCCGCCGACGGAGCGGAAGCCGGCTGGTTCGACGTGGGGCCCGCGAGCGTGTCGCTCGGCGGGACGGACTGCGTACTTGCACAACCGGCCATGACGAGCGCGGCTGCCAGGCCCGGCAGCCACGCCGCGTTGCGGTGAATCTCGCGCGTTTTCATGGACGATCCGACTCCGGTTTGACAATCTTTCAAGCATCTCAAAAACGGAACGGCCGACGTGTAACCGGATGCAAACAATGATGACAAACGATCACGAACCGGATGCCGGCCGGCATTCGATACCGGTAATACGGTCCGATTCGGAAAAACTTGATGGTCTTTTTGCAGGAAAGCGGAAGAATTTTCGTTTCAAAAAACTATGAAGGATCAACCTCGATAGGCACTCGATTCAACGCAACCATCCGACGAATTCGGCACAGGCCCACGCGATGCCGATGCACAGGAACAACAGATGCAGCGCGATCTTGAACGACACGCCCCATGACGAATCGATTTGCATGACAGGCTCCCCGGTTGATGTGCAGCCATGATCGGCCATCGATCGCGCCCCGGAAATGCGGAACCGTCGAAGCAGGCCTCAGGCTGCGCCTGAGACCGGCGCGGCGGTTCCTGCTAACTTATCGGCCATTCGACAACGTCCTTACGCCCCGCCCATCATGCGCTTCGACCTGACCGACCTGCGGCTCTTCCTGAACATCTGCGAAGCCGGCACGATCACGAGCGGCGCGGAGCGCACGCACATCACGCTGCAGGCCGCGAGCGAGCGCATCCGCGGCATGGAGGACGAGCTCGGCGTGCCGCTGCTGCACCGGACCAAGTCGGGCGCGCAGGCGACCGACGCGGGCCGCGCGCTCGAACACCATGCGCGCACCGTGCTGCAGCAGATCGACCACATGCGCGGCGAACTGCAGCAATACGGCCAGGGGCTGCGCGGCCATATCCGGCTGCTGTGCAACACGGCATCGTTGAGCGAATACCTGCCCGACGCACTGGCCGATTACCTGCCGCATCACCCGAAGCTGTCGGTCAGCGTCGAGGAGCGCTCGAGCCAGGAGATCGTGCATGCGATCCGCAACAAGACGGCCGAGGTCGGCATCGTCGCCGATTCGGTCGGGCTTGGCGGGCTCGAACAGAAGCCGTTCCGCGAGGACTGGCTGATCGTCGTCGTGCCGGCCGCGCATCCGCTCGCGTCGCACGAGAAGGTCGCGTTCGACGCGATCGCCGGCGAGGATTTCATCGGCCTCACCGACGGTAGCGCGTTGCAGGTGCATCTCGCCGACCAGGCGCGCGCGCTCGGCAAGCGGATCCGTTATCGCGTGCAGTTGAAGAGCTTCGATGCGATCTGCCGCGTGATCGCGAGCGGCGTGGGCATCGGCATCGTGTCGCGTCATGCGGCCGAGCGCGCGATGCAGACGATGGACGTGCGACTCGTCGAATTGTCCGATCCGTGGAGTCACCGGAAACTGACGCTCTGCGCGCGCTCGTTCGACGCGCTGCCGAAGTACACGCGCGAATTCGTCGCATTCTTGTCCGGCGAGGCAGCGTCGCGGTGACGCATGCGGTCTCGTCGATACTCGGAGCCATGACCATGACCGACACCGATCTCGCCACCCGCTATCGCGCCTATATCGACTGCCTGAACCGGCAGGACTGGCAGGCGCTCGGCGAATACGTGGCCGACGACGTGATCCACAACGACCGCCCGCTCGGCCTCGCCGGTTACCGCGCGATGCTCGAACGGGACTACCGCGACATTCCCGATCTCCGCTTCGAGATCCGGCTGCTCGCGTGCGAGCCGCCGCGCGTCGCGTGCCGGCTGCGTTTCGCCTGTTCGCCGCAAGGAACGTTCATGGGGCTGGCCGTCGACGGCCGCAAGGTCACGTTCGCCGAGAACGTGTTCTACGAGTTTCATGACGGCAAGATCCGCCAGGTCTGGTCGGTGATCGACAAGGCCACGATCGAGGCACAGCTTTAACCCCGTCGCGGCAGCCGCTGCCGGTCGGGATCGGCGATCCGATTTCCCGCCTGATGCACTTCGGCCCTTAAGGATAACGTTTTCTCTCATGACTGGCCGAGAGCGTGCCGTCGTTCAGCCTTGCCGTTTGCCACGCCACCGCCCGCACCCAGGATGAAACGCGCTCGCCCATCGGCAATATCTTGCGTGATTTTCGCGAAATTCTGATTCGCGCACCTGTCCGATCATTCCCACCATCCGGGTTTTCACCGGCGCCTCCGACGTGAAAGTTCATTGACATCGCACCGCGCGATGCCTAAATTTGGAAAACGTTTTCCCCTTCATCGGTGCGACGTCGGCCACGGTCCGCGCAGGGGAAACGCTTGCGCGCTCGAATTGTGATTCAGGCCGTCCGCCTTCAGGGATCAGGGTTGCAAGGCGACGGTCAGGTACGGGCATCGAGCGCGGCAACGGCCACACCCGCCCGTCCTTCATCACTATTCAAAACTGGAGACACAATGCATCCGCGCAGCAGATTCGCGCTCGGCGCCGCGCTCAGCGCCCTTTCCGTCGTGTTCGTCAGCGCGTGCGGCGGCAACGACGTGACCGATACGCCGCCGTCATCGCCGCCCCCGTCCACGTCCACGCCCCCCGCGCTCGCGACGAACTCGCTGCAGGCGCTCGTCTACGGCGCGCCCGACACCAGCGTGCCGGCCGGCACGAACGTGCCGGTCACGATGATGGGCCAGATGCGCGCGCTGTTCGACCTGATCCGGAAATCGCCCGACTTCACGCAGGTCGTGATGGATCTCGGCGACGGCACGCCCGTCCACGTGCTCGACACGAACACCGGCGACAAATTCCTGCCCGGCAAGCTCGCGCTCGGCCTGTCGTACATCCTGATCGACATGAAGTCGAAGAACGACCCGCAGTATGCGAGCTACCTCGCGACCTACCAGACGATCACGACCGCGATGATGGCGCAGTCGGGCGGCAACTACACGTACGCGAACACGTCGTGGGGCGAGTACTACTATCTCGTCGCGCTGAACAACCTGAAGGCGCACGGGATGCTCAACGAAGTCTTCAGCGACGCGATGCTCTCGACACTGCAGCAGCGCCTCACCTTCTGCGACATGTTCGGCCCCGATGCGAGCGGCAAGACCAGTACGTGCCCGGCCGCCGGCACGCCGATCGACATCGCGTCGCTCAACACCGCGCAGAATTACTATGCGGTGTCCTACGGCATTGCCGGGCTGCGCCAGAAACTCGGCTGGAGCAGCCCATCGTTCGCGTCGAAGACGGATCCGTCCGTCGCGGCGATGGGCGCGCGCGATGCGCTGCTGTACACGCTGACGAACCACATCCGCAACGATTCTTCCGGCGGCTTCTCCGATGAAGCGTCGAACACGCACACGACCTACTACGACCAGGCGCGCTTCGACCGCTACAGCACGCTGCTGATCGGCGAAGTGGTCGAGCGCACGTTCGAGATGGACAACGTGGCGAATCTCACGCCCGAACTGAAGGGCTATTTGCGCAAGTCGGTCGACCTGATCCTGCCGCAGCTGAACGCCAGCGGCCAGGGCTTCAACTACGGCCGCTCGATCGGCCCGTACGGCGATTCCGCGTTCATGGAAGTGCTGACGGCCGCCGCCAACGCCGGCGTGCTGACCGACCAGGAGAAGCGCGTCGCGTACACGTTCATCTACCAGGCCGCGCATCGTTTCGACACGTACTGGTATGACCCGTCGCTGCCGACACCGTCGGTGAACATGTGGGTCAAGGGCCGCGGCACCGACGCGTATCGCGGCAAGCCGCGCGTGATGGGCGAGAACTTCAGCCTGCTGCACCAGTACCTGTACGTGAACGCTTGGTGGAACAAGCTCGGTTTCGGCGGCAAGGCGCCGATGGCCGATGCGGACTACGGCGCATGGCTCGACGCGCTGCCGCGCTATACGCTGACCTGGTACAACCAGCCAACCGACGCCGCGCATCCGTACAGCGCCGCGCTGCTCACCGTGCGCGACGGCCGGCGCGTGATCAACCTGAACCTGAGCCAGGCGCCCGACTACAACTCGTACACGCCGTACTACCCGGTACCGTTCTCGGACAAGCTGATCTACGGCACGACCGACCTCGGCTACGCGCTGCTGGTGCCGCAGGTGACGTACAACGCGAAGACGTACATTCCCGTCACGTACTACAAGAACCTGAACGTGCAGCAAGCCAACGGCCAGGTGATCGTGTCGTTCGATACGACGAAGTTCCGCCTCGCATCGAAGAACGCCGCCTACACGACGGATCTCGACCTGCAGGTGCATACGGTGCTGACGTTCGCGCACGGCACGATCTCGCGCAGCGATACGCTCAGCTCGGGTACGCTCACGGGCAACCTCGCGGTCGAGACGGACTTCACGTCGTTCGCGGATTTCGCATCGACGCAAGCCAACGGCGATGGCGTGTCGGTGACGTACGCCAACAGCGCCGCGACCGGTTATGCGGCGTCGGGGTTCGACACCTGCGCGCTGTCCGCCTTCGACACGGCGAACGGCACGACGAACCCGCTGTCGACGACACCGATCGGCCAGCTGCACTCGAACTTCGCGTGCACGACGAAGCCGTTCGCACTCGGCGCGGGCACGACGCGCACGTTCGGGTGGTCGCTGAAGTACGCCGACCCGGCCTGAACCGTGTGATTCGCGCCACGTGAACGCGCCCGAAGCCGGCCGCTTGAGCCGGCTTCGGGCGCTTCAGCAAGGGGCAGCGCCCACGCGCGGCGCGTGGTACCCGTTCACAGCCACCCCGCAACGGCCATATACGCGCCGAGCGCGATCAGCCCGACGAAGAAGCAGCGCTTGAACGCCGTTTCGCTCATCACCCGTCGCGCATACTGCCCGCCGGCCATCCCCGCCAGGGCCGGCACGAGCGCGAGTGCCGACACGCCGAGGTCGACCGTCTGCAACGCACCCGATACGCGCAACTGCAGGCCGAGCGCGATCGTCGATGCGGTAAACGACAGCCCGAGCGCCTGGATCAGGTCGTCCTTCGACAACCGCAGCGCCTGCAGATACGGCACGGCCGGCACGACGAACACGCCGGTTGCCGCCGTCACGACGCCCGTCAGGTAACCGACCACGGCGGACAGCCATTTCTCGCGGCGTCCCGGCGCGGGCAGCCGCGCGGCGGCCAGCCCCCACCCCCCGTACAGGATCAGCACGACACCGAGCGCCGCGTGCGTCCACGTGCTGCCGGCCGCGAGCGCGGGCAGCCCGCCCGTCAGCGTGCCGATCGTGAGGCCAGCGAGCAGCGGCCACAGCCGGCGCAGCAGCGGCCCGAACGACGGGCCGAGGCCCAACTGCCACACGTTGGTGATGAACGACGGCACGAGCAGCAGGCTCGCCGCGGCCGACGGCGGCATCGCGAGCGTCAGCAGCCCCATCGCGATCGTCGGCAGCCCGAGCCCGATCATGCCCTTGACCGCGCCGGCCAGCAGGAACACCAGCACGATGATTGTCAGCGTATGAATTTGCATGGAGGCGGTTCCATCCGGTCGAGTACGGCGCCGATGGTGCCGCTCCGCCACGCAGCCCGCCATCTGGTTTTGCCTGAGGCTGGCTAGGCCCCGCCGGACGGGCCGGCCCCTGGCTCACCCCCGTCCGTGCTCGCTGTCGAGGTGGGCCATCTGGGCGGCGGGATAACGCTCGCCGGCAGCCGACCCGGCGGGTACCGCCGCTTCGATGCGGTCGACATCATTGACCGTTAGTTGCATTTTTGTCGCCAGCAAACCGTCCTGCAGCTGCGTGCGCTTGCGCGCACCGACCAGCGGCACGATGTCGGTGCCGCGCGACAGCGCCCACGCGATCGCGACCTGCGCCGGATTGCTGCCCTTCTCGTCGGCGATCGCACGCAGCGCGTCGACGAGCGCGAGGTTGTGTACGAGGTTGTCGCCCTGGAAGCGCGGGCTCGCCGCGCGGAAGTCGCGCTCGCCCTGCCGTGCCGCGCTCCAGCGCCCGCCGAGCAGCCCGCGCGACAGCACGCCGTAGGCCGTCACGCCGATGCCGAGCGCGCGACAGGCCGGCAGGATGTCGGCTTCGATGCCGCGCGACAGCAGCGAATACTCGATCTGCAGGTCGGCAATCGGCGCGACGGCCGCCGCGCGGCGGATCGTGTCGGCGCCGGCTTCGGACAGCCCGATATGGCGCACGTACCCGGCTTTCACGAGATCGGCGATCGCGCCGACCGTGTCCTCGATCGGCACGGCCGGATCGACGCGCGCGGGCCGGTAGATGTCGATGTAGTCGGTACCGAGCCGCTTCAGCGAATACGCGACGAAGTTCCGGATCGCGACGGGCCGTGCGTCGTAGCCGGCAAACCCGCCGGCCGGATCGCGCAGCGCGCCGAATTTCACGCTGATCAGCACCTGGTCGCGCGCGCGGCCGCGCAACGCATCGCGGATCAGCATCTCGTTGTCGCCCATCCCGTAGAAATCGCCGGTGTCGAGCATCGTGATGCCGTTGTCGAGCGCCGCGTGCAGCGTGGCGATGCTCTCGTCGCGGTCGGCCGGCCCGTACAAGTCCGACATACCCATGCAGCCGAGCGCGATCGCCGATACCTGCGGGCCCGTGCGGCCCAGTTGACGCGTGTCCATGCCCGTTTCCTCCGAAGGGTGAGTGGATGGAACGGATTCTGGGCGCACGACGCCGCGCGATAAACGCGAAACGCGCCACCAAACCATTCGACGCTGATTAACAATGGAGCCTGTTCTCCTCCCCGCCCAGGCTTCCGCCCGCATGGACCATCTGCAAGCAATGCGCATCTTCGCGCGCGTCGCCCATCTCGGCAGCTTCACGAAAGCGGCCGAGCAGTTGCACCTGCCGCGCCCGACCGTCAGCAACGCCGTCCAGTATCTCGAAAAGCACCTGAAGATCCGCCTGCTGCAACGCACGACGCGGCGCGTCGCGCTGACGGCCGAAGGCGCGACCTACTACGAACGCTGCGTGCAACTGCTCGCCGATCTCGACGATGCGGAAACGCTGTTCGAGGACGCCGGCGCGTCGCCGCGCGGCGTGATCCGCGTCGACCTGCCCGAACGCTTCGCGCTGAACCAGGTGATTCCGGCGCTGCCGGATTTCCACGCACGCTACCCCGACCTGCGCGTCGTGATCGGCACGACCGACCGTTTCGTCGATCTCGTCGCCGACGGCATCGACTGCGCGGTACGCGTCGGCGTGCTGTCCGACACGTCGCTCGTCGCGCGGCGCATCGGCGAGCTGGCGCAGATCAACTGCGCGTCGCCCGCGTATCTGGCGCGCCACGGCACGCCGCGCTCGCCGGACGAGTTGCCGGACCACGTCGCGGTCGGCTATTTCTCGAGCCGGACGGGCCGCGAGCTGGACTGGGAATACGCGGACATGGATTCGGGCGAGATGCACGCGGTGAAGATGCACAGCGTCGTGTCGGTCAACAGTTCGCAGGCGTATCTCGCCTGCTGCCTCGCGGGCCTCGGGCTGATCCAGGCGCCGCGCGAGGGGCTCGCGCCGCTGCTCGCCGACGGCTCGCTGGTCGAAGTGCTGCCGGAATGGCGTGCCGGGCCGCTGCCCGTGTCGGTGGTGTTCCCGTACGGCCGGCACCTGGCGCCGCGCGTGCGGATCTTCGTGGACTGGCTTGCCGACACGCTCGGCGGCACCCACCTGGCGGACTGACGCGGGCCGACGCCGGGGCGCCGGCCCCGCCCGCCGATCAGAACTTGTGGCGAATCGCGGCGCGCACCGCGAACTGGTTCGACGACGCCGACGGGCCGTCGGTCCCGACGACGTAGCCGCCATCGGCCGCCGTGCCGGTCTTGTCGCCGGCCACCTTCTGCCACGCGCCCTGCAGGTACACGTCGGTCCGCTTCGACAGGCTGTAGTCGGCCATCAGGCCGACCGTGTGGTACTTCGGCTTGAACGAGCCGGCGGCCGCATCGAACTTCCCGTCGGTGTACACGTACTGCGCGCCGAGATAGAAATCGGGCGTGAGCTGGTACTTGCCGTTGATCTCGATGTTCTGGAACTTGGTCGCGGTCAGCCCGAGGCCGGCGAACGTCGAGGCCGGCAGGTAGACGGTCGACACCGGGTTCTTCACGTCCGTCTTCGTGTAGACGACGCCGACCGTCGCCGGGCCGAACGTGTAGTTCACGCCGCCGCCGAAGATGCGCAGGCGGTCGGCGACGAAGTTCGCGTCGTCGGCCGCGATCGCGCCCGCGTTGCCGATGCCCGGATTGTTCGCCTGCAGATAGGCGGCCGCGACCTGCAGCCCGGCCAGCGAATACTGCGCGCCGATGCTGTACTGGCGGTTGTTCGAGAAGCCCGTGCTGTTGCTGAAGCTGTACGTGCCGCCCAACGTCAGGCCGTTCCAGTCGGGACTCGCGTACTTGACCGTGTTGTTGACGCGGAACGAGTTGTCCGTGTTGTCGTTGTCGAACGGGTGCGAGAACAGCGTGCCGCCCCAGTTGCCGTTCGCGGTCAGCGGCGCGAGATAGTCGACGACGGCGTCGTACTGGCGGCCGAAGGTAAGCGTGCCGAAGCGCGACTGGCTCAGCCCGACGAACGCCTGGCGGCCGAACATGCGGCCGCCCTGGCCGAGCCGGCCGTTGTTGACGTCAAAACCGTTTTCCAGCGTGAAGATCGCCTTCAGCCCGCCGCCGAGATCCTCGCTGCCCTTCAGCCCCCAGCGGCTGCCCTGCGCGTAGCCGCTCGCGAGCTGGTAATTCGTCTTTCCGACCCCATTGACGTTGACGTTGTTCGTGTAATTGATGCCTTCATCGATCAGGCCGTACAGCGTCACGCTGTTCTGGGCAAAGGCCGGCGCGGCGAATGCAGCGAGCGCGGCGGCAAAAATGGCGTGCTTCTTCATGACGTATCTCCGGAGCCGGGGGCCGGGCGGGCCGAGCGCCCGGCGAATGTTTGGTCTGTTGTATGTGTGGCCCGCAGGGCGGACGACGCGGTGTGCGGCCGCGTGAGGATAAAATGGTGTCACGTCGGAAACCGTCCGTCCATCGGGGGGGCGTCGCCGTGCGCAAAGCGTTGCGCTCGTCCAACTGCCCGGTTGCGCCGACCGCCTGACCGGGCTTATCGGCAGCGGCAGGCGGGCCCGCCATCCGCGTAAACCCGGTGGGTGTCGCATCGGTGGCACAATGCGCATCCGTTCGCCATTTCCTCACGAAGTCATGCTTCACCCCGACTCATGCGCGGCCCGTGCCGGCCGCGCCCGCGGCGCGCGCCGGGCGGCGGTCCGATGACCGCGCCTGCCCGGGCCGGCCGCTACGCCGAACTCGATTTCTTCCGCGGCCTCGTGCTGCTCGTCATCGTCGTCGACCATATCGGCGGCAGCATCCTGTCGCGCGTGACGCTGCATGCGTACGCGCTGTGCGACGCGGCCGAGGTGTTCGTGTTTCTCGGCGGCTTCGCGACCGCCATTGCCTACAACTCGCTCGCCGAACGGCACGACGAGGCCGCCGCGCGCCAGCGCTTCATCCGGCGCGCGTTCGAGATCTATCGCGCGTTCCTCGTGACGGCCGGGCTGATGCTGCTGATCACCGCCGCGCTGAACGCGTTCGCGATCGACGGCCCGAACATGCCGACCAACGACCTCGACGGCCTGCTGCACAAGCCGCTCGCCGCGCTGCGCGACATCCTGCTGTTCCGCCGCCAGCCGTACCTCGCGTCGGTGCTGCCGATGTATGCGTTCTTCGCGCTGCTCGTCCCGCTCACCCTGCCGCTGGCGCGCACGCAGCCGTGGCTGCTGCTCGCGTTCAGCGGGTCGCTCTGGTACGCGGCGCCGCACGTCGCGCGCTTCTTGCCGACCGTCGAAGGCGTGCCGTGGGACTTCAACCCGTTCGCGTGGCAGTTCCTGTTCGTGCTCGGCGTGATCGCGCGCTGCCAGCCCGTCTACCAGACACTCGCTCCCCGCCCGCAGGGCTGGCTGCTGACGGCCGGCTCGCTCGCGATCGTCGCGGCCGGCGCGTACTACCGGCTGCGCATCGAGCCGTTCCCGACCGATCCGTCGATCAAGCAGAACCTCGGCGCGCTGCGGCTCGTGAACTTTCTCGCGATCGCATGGCTCGCCGCGAAGCTCGTGCACCTCGGCTGGATGAAGAAGGTCGCGCACGCGATGCCGTGGATCGGCACGATCGGCCGGCAGGGGCTGCTGTGCTTCGTCGCGGGCACCGGCATCTCGCTCGCCGTCGATTCGCTGCTCTACCAGGCGACCGAAGGTTATCTGAACGTGCCGCTCGGCCTGGCCGCCGACGCCGTCGCGATGGGCCTGCTGTATCTCGTCGCCAAACTCTACGGGCCGCTCGTCGCGCGGCTGCCGTTCCGTTCGCGGCGATGACGCGCCGCGCCGTCACGCGCCGCTGCTACGATAGCCGGCGCCTCTCCTGAAACGCTTCGCCATGCGCCGACTCGCCCTTCCGTTCGCCATCGCCCTGATCGCCGGCTCCATCGCCACCGCCGGTGCCACGCCGGCCGCGCCGCCGGTCTCGCCCGTGCCGCCGCCCCCGGCCGTCCAGACCGCCACGACACCGTCGAGCGCCCAGGAACCGCCGGTCAACCCGGGCAGCAGCGTCGTGCTGCGCACGTTCCGGTCGGCGTCGCTGAAGCGCGACTGGTCATACACCATCTACCTGCCGCCCGGCTACAACCCGGAAGGCGCGCGCTACCCGGTGATGTACCTGCTGCACGGCAATGCCGGCAACGCGAACGACTGGGTCACGCAAGGCCGCCTGCAGGCCACCGCCGACACGCTGATCGAGCGCCGCGAGATTCCGCCCGTCGTGATCGTGATGCCGCAGGGCGGCACCGACTGGTACGTCGACCGCAAGGAGAAGATGCAGAGCGCGTTCCTCAACGACCTGCTGCCGGAGGTCGAGGCGCACTTCGCGGTGTCGAACCAGCGTGCGGGTCGCGCGATCGGCGGCGTGTCGATGGGCGGCTTCGGCGCGCTGCGCTTCTCGCTGCTCGAGCCGGGCCTGTTCTGCGGCGCGATGCTGCTGAGCCCCGCGATCTATGCGAACGAGCCGCCGCTCAATTCCGCCGCGCGCTACGTCGGCGTGTTCGGCGACCGGCAGTTCGATTCACGCGTGTGGCACGAGCTGAACTACCCGGCGCTGCTGCGCGGCTATTTCGCGCGCAGCTGGCGCGTGCCGATGTTCATCGCGGCCGGCGACGACGACCTGACGATCCAGGCGGAATCGAGCGTGCTGTACACGCACCTGCGCCGCGCGCAGAATCCGGCCGAGCTGCGCATCGTCGACGGCGGGCACACGTGGGACGTGTGGCGCGGGGTGCTCGGGCAGGGGTTGAAGTACGCGCTGGAGTGCGTGAAGTGACGACCGGCCGATAACCGGCGAACGCAACACCTGTCGCGTCCGCCATCGGGCTCAAAGCCAGGTACCGCCCTGCCGCTCGCTCGGCTCATCGTCGAGCGCGTCGAAGTCGTGAATCCAGTCGAGGTGCTGCAGCACGCGATCGCGGTCGGCCAGACGCGCGTTGCGCGCCTGCGCGGCCGGCCCGTCGGGCAGGTGCAGCACGTCGGCCGCGGAGATCGATGCGTATTGCACCTTGCGCGTGCGGCCGCGACGCAACCGCTCGTAGGCTTCCTGCGCCTCGCGCCACTTCCCGGGCCCGGCCTTCGCGAGCTGTGCCGCCAGCACCACCGCATCCTCGATCGACTGGTTCGCGCCCTGCCCGTGGTGCGGCACCAGCGCATGCGCGGCATCGCCGATCAGCGTCACGCGCCCGCGGCTCCAGCGGCCGAGCGGCGGACGGTGGAACAGCCCCCAGCGCTGGCTGATCGGTACCGCGGTGATCATCTGCACCACGGCCGGGTGCCAGTCGCCGAACACGCGCAGTTGCTCTCCCTCCTGAGCCGGCATGACCCAGTCGCGCGACGGCCACGGCGACGGATGCCGCTCGACCAGCAGGAAGTTCTGGTCGCCGTTGTCGCCGATCGGATAGTGCAGCAGATGCCCGTGCGGCCCGACCCAGAACTGGATCGTGTCGGGATCGGGCAGCAGGTCCATGCGTGCGGCCGGCACCACGCCGCGAAAACCCGAGCAGCCCGAATACAGCGCATCGTCGTAGCCGAGCATCCAGCGCCGCGTGATCGAACGCGCGCCGTCCGCGCCGATCACGAGATCGGCGTCGACGCGCGTGCCGTTGTCGAACGACAGCGTCACGCGATCGGGATGCTGCGCGAGATCGACCAGACGATGGCCGAGATGGATGCAGTCGGGACCGACCGCGTTCGACAGCACCGCCTGCAGATCCGCGCGATGCACGCCCCAGTACGCGCCGCCGAATTGCAGGCGGTAGTCGGGCTCGCCGCGATGATGGCCGATCACCGCGCCGCTGCGCCCGTCGCGATACACGAGCCCCGGGATGTCCGCGCACACCGCATCGAAGGCCGCGCGCAAGCCCATGCGTTCGTAGAAGCGCGTCGCATTGGCCGACAGCGCGACGGCCGCGCCGACTTCGCGCAATTCATGGGTCTGCTCGTAGAGCTGCGCGTCGATGCCGTGCTCGCGCAATGCGAGCGCGAGCGTCAGGCCGCCGATGCCGGCGCCGACGATCGCAATCTTCAGATTCGTCTGCATGATGAAGGTGTCTCCGATATTTCCGTGTGGGGCCCGCGCCTTGCGCAGCGGCCATGTCGAGTGCATGGGCCGTATCGGTATTTTCAGGAGTGGACTTTCATCCCGCAATAAAATGAAATGAATCTGCTTCATCACGGAATGCAATGAACCGGGCACCGCGAAACCCATGGAACTGAGCGAGATCGACCTCAACTTGCTGCTGCTTTTCCAGCGGCTGATGCAGGAGCGGCGCGTGTCGAGCGTCGCCGAACAGATGAACATGAGCCAGCCGGGCGTCAGCAACGCGCTCGCGAAGCTGCGCCGCCGGCTGGGCGATCCGTTGTTCGTGCGCGGGCCGGGCGGCGTCGTGCCGACGCCGTTCGCGCTGCGCCTGGCCGAACCCGTGTCGCATGCGCTGGCGACGCTGCACGCCGCGCTGAATCCCGAGACCGGTTTCGATCCGCTGCGCGCCACGCGCACGCTGACGATCGGCATGACCGATATCGGCGAAGTCGTGTTCCTGCCCGCGCTGCTCGAACACCTCGCGCGCGCGGCGCCGGGCATCGCGCTCAATACCGTGCGCAACACGAGCGTCAACCTCGGCGACGAAATGGCCGACGGCCGCGTCGATCTCGCGATCGGCCTGCTCCCGCAGCTCAAGGGCGGGTTCTATCAGCGCCGGTTGTTCGATCAGCGCTACGTGTGCCTGTTCAGGCGCGGCCATCCGCTCGAGGAAGCGGCGCTGACGGTCGACGCATGGCGCGACGCCGAACATCTGGTCGTGGTGTCGGCCGGCACCGGTCACGGGCAGGTGGACGAATGGCTGCAGCGGCGCCGCGTGAAGCGCCGGGTAAGGCTGACGGTGCCGCATTTCATGAGCGTGGGCTACATCCTGCAGCGCACCGACCTGATCGCGACGGTGCCCGAGCATCTCGCGCAGCAGCTCGCCGCGCCGTTCTCGCTCGGCTGGCGTGCGCTGCCCGTCGCGCTGCCCGGCACGCCGATCCACATGCTGTGGCACACGCGCGTCAATCAGGATGAAGGCAACCGCTGGCTGCGCGACGTCGTGGTCGACCTGTTCGCGGAGACGGGCGCACGAGCACGGAAGGCCGCGACTGGCCGGAAGAAATGATCGCCTTCGCCGCGTGGTCGGACACGAGTGCCGATATCGCTCGAATCCGTGCGCCGCGCATTTCGACTACATTGCCGAAGGGCTGACGACATCGAACCTCGGCCGCCTCGTTCCTCACTCAACCCGCAGGAAATCAAGCCATGTCTGTCTCGAAGAAATTCGCCGCCGTTACGGGCGCCGGCTCCGGCATCGGTCGGGCAGCAGCAATCGCGCTCGCGCAGGCCGGCTTCACCGTCGCGCTGCTCGGGCGCACGGAGGCCTCGTTGCGAGAAACGCAGGACACCATCCGCGCCGCCGCCGGCGACGCGCACGCGTTTCCCGCCGACGTCACCGACGAGGCGTCGGTCGACCGCGCGTTCGCGCAGATCGCGCAGCAATTCGGCCGGCTCGACGTCCTGTTCAACAATGCCGGACGCAACGCCCCGGTCGTATCGCTCGACGAATACGACCTCGACGTGTGGAACAGCGTCGTCGCGACGAACCTGACCGGCGTCTTTCTGTGCGCACGGGCCGCGTGGCGCGTGATGAAAGCGCAGACGCCGCAAGGCGGCCGGATCATCAACAACGGCTCGATCTCGGCGCACGCGCCGCGCCCCGATACGATCGCGTACACGGCCACCAAGCATGCGGTGACCGGGATCACGAAATCGCTGGCGCTGGACGGCCGCCGGTACAACATCGCATGCGGCCAGATCGACATCGGCAACGCGGCGACCTCGCTCACGGAACGGATGACGCAAGGCGTCCCGCAAGCGGACGGCAGCCTCGCGCCCGAGGCGCGGATGGACGTCGCGCATGTCGCGAACGCAGTCGTCCAGATGGCGAACCTGCCGCTCGACACGAACATCCTGAACATGACGATCATGGCGACCGCGATGCCGTTCGTGGGGCGCGGATAGCGCGCGCTGCGGGCGAAGGCGCGTTGCGCGCGCCGCACCGGCCGATTCTTCGGAACCCGATCACCGGGTCGCCGTGCAGTATCGCTGCAGGCGCTTCGCGACTTCGTCGATCACCTTGACGGGGGCGACTTCCAGCTGCAAATCATGCGTTGTCAGCACCCTCGCGAACAGATGGAATGCGTCGCCGTCGAAATGGAAATGCCCTTGGCAACCCGAGGAAAACGCGTGGTTCGCGATCTTTTCCAGGTCCTTGTACGAAGCGTCCTCGACATCCCCGTAGCCGTATTCGCACAGGATGCCCGTGGCGATCACGGTCCTCATCAGGACCTGAAGCGCGACAAGCGACCCCACCCCGGCATGCAGCGCTTCGAGCTGAAGGTGATACTCCAGCGACAAGGCATCGCGTATCGGCCTCGGCAAGGGCAGCAGTTCCGTTTTCGCCTCGCGTTGCGTGCGGCTGGACTGACTGAGACGATGAGCCCATTTATTCACGTTCCATTCCACCGGCAATGCGCCGCCTCGACGGCCATGACTATGCGGTGCCTCCGACGGTCATTTCATCCACCCTCACGGTCGGTTGGCCCACGCCCACCGGGATCGACTGCCCCGCCTTGCTGCACGTCGCCCTGCCGGGATCGCAGGCGAGATCGTTGCCGACCAGGCTGATGTTCCGGATGGTGTCGGGGCCGTGGCCCGTGATCGTCGCGCCCTTGACCGGCGCGGTGATCCTGCCGTTTTCGATCAGGTAGGCCTCGGATGCCTCGAAGACGAACTGACCGCTCGTGATGTCGACCTGCCCGCCCTCGAGACCCGACACGTAGATACCGTTGCGTACCGACTCGATGATTTCCTGCGGCTCGTGGTCCCCGTTCAGCATGAACGTGTTCGTCATGCGCGGCATGGGCGGCGACGCGTAACCCTCGCGGCGGCCGTTTCCGGTCGGCTCCATTCCCATCAACCTCGCGCTCAGCGCATCCTGCATGTACGCGCGCAGCACGCCGTTCTCGATCAAGGTCGTGCGCCGCGTCGCGCACCCTTCGTCGTCGATATTCAAGGAACCGCGGCCCCCCTGGAGCGTTCCGTCGTCGACGATGGTCACGTTCCCGGACGCCACCTTTTCGCCGAGGCGTCCCGCGAAGGCGGACGTCCCGCGGCGCACGCCGTCGGCTTCCAGTCCATGGCCGACCGCTTCGTGCAGCAAGACGCCATTCCAGCCCGGGCCGACCACCACCGTCATTTTTCCGGCCGGCGCCGGCCGCGCCTGCAGCTTCGTGAGGGCGGCCGTCACACGCTCCCGCACGAAGGTACGAAGTTCGTCGTCATCCCACGTCCGGATGCCATAGCGCCCGCCGATCCCTCCGCTCGCGCTCTCCACGCGCGCGCCGGACCTGACGCGCACGTTGATCCACAAGGCCAGTTGCGGACGCACGTCGCCGCCACTCAGGCCGTCGCATCGCGCGATCCAGATCGTTTCATGCACGGCGCTCAGCACGGCATGCACTTCGATCACGCGCGGGTCGGCGGCCCGGGCGATCTCGTCGAGCGTCTTCAGCAGCGCGATCTTGTCCGCTCCCTCCATCGTCCGCAACGGATGAGCCGGGTCGTAGAACGATCGTGCCGTTGCAACCGGCCTGCGCTGCATCGCTGCCGAGCCGTCACGCGACATGCCGCTTCCGGTTTCGCTAAGTCGCGACGCAACATGCCGGAGCGCCATCGCGTCGATGCGTTGCGAACTCGCCAGCGTCGCCTGCTCTCCCTTCAACACGCGCAGTCCGAAGCCGCTATCGCAACGATACGAACTCGCGCGCACGGCCCCGCCTTCCAGCGACCAGGATTCCGCGGTCGTTTCCTTGAGGAAGACATCCGCAAAGTCCCATCGCTGGCCGAGGGCGATGCCCATCGCGGAAAAAAGCGCCGTTTCGTCGATGCCATGCCGGTCCAGCAGCGCGTGCCGCGCCAGCGTGCGGATCTCCTCGCGGGCAGGCCGCAATACCTGCCGCTGCTTCATGTCACTCATGTTTCAAGCTCCCCCGATCTTCATTGCATCGATCAGCCACGATCCGGAGGTCGCCCATCCCCTCGTCAACGCGTCGCTGCCGATCGCCTGTAGTCCGCCGAACATCCGGCGGAGATTCGACGCTATCGTGATACCGCTCACCGGGAAGCGGATCTCGCCGTCTTCCACCCAGAACCCCTTGGCGCCGCGGGAGAAATCGCCGGTCAGGCGGTTCACGCCGCCGCCGACCATCTCCGTGACCAGAAGTCCGCGATGCAGCTTCCTCAGCATCGCGGCGAAGTCGTCGCCGGGCTGGGTCCGTGTACTGCGCATGTCGAGGTTGTGAGGCCCGTAGCCGTTGCCGGTGGGCGTCAGGTTCAAGCGGCGCGCCGCATAAAGCCCGAGAAACAGCCCGCGCAGGCGGCCGTCCTCCACCACCTTGCGGCGCCCGCCCGGAATGCCGTCGCTGTCGAAGCAGCGGCTGGCCATCCCGCGCCTGACGAATGGATCCTCGTCAAGCTGGACATGCGGCGGAAACAACGGCGCGTCGATGTCATCCTTCAGGAACGATCCGCTCCGGTACAGCGCATCCCCCGATGCCGAGGACACCAGTTCGGCCAGCAGCCCCAGCGACGCCGACGGCTCGAACAGAACCGGGCATTGCTGCGTGGGGACTTGCGTCGCGCCGAGCGCGTCGATGGCTCGCCTGGCGGCCAGCGCCCCGACCTCCTCCGGTTTCGCGAGATCGTCGAATGCGCGACTTGCATGGCCCCAGAAACCGATCTGCTTCTCGCCGGTGCCGAACGCGACGGGCGCACATGCGATCGAATGGATGGACCACGGCGCCGTCGCATGGAACCCCGCCGACGTGGCCAGCAACGACGTGCCCGACATCGTTCTCACCGTCACGCCCTTCGACGCCTTGATCGACGGGTCATGTGCGAACGCCGCATCCTCGGCGCGTTGCGCATGGGCACCGATATCGTCGAGCGACCAATCCAGCGGGTGATGGAGATCGAGATCGGGAAAGTCCCTGGCCAACTGGCTCGAATCGGCGAATCCGGCCGCGGGATCGGGCTCGGTTGCGGCGGTACTCTCGATCGCCGCGCGAACGATCTTTTTCAGCCCGTCGTCCGACAGGTCCGACGATTTCGCGAAAGCGCGTTTTCCGTCGCGCAACACCGTCACCGTCATCTCCAGGGTGCCGCAAAAACTGCGTTCCGTCTGTACCCGGTTCGTCACGGTCACGGCGCTCGATTCGGCGGCCTCGATCTCCACGCGCGTCCCCTCGGCACCCGCCTGCCGCGCGAACGCGATCACACGCTCCGCCGAACTCGCCAGTTCAGCGGCAACGGTTTGCAACTGCGTACTGCTCGATTGCATCAGCCTGCTCCTCCGCCATGCGGCATCGTGTCGTCGAATGCGTCAGGTGGTCTGCCCGGTGAGCGCGATCAGCATGTCGCCGATCGCGCTGCCCCGCTCGGCCGCGGCAAGATGGCCGTCCTCGTAATAAGACAGGAAACGCCCCACGAGTTGAGGATCGACCTCCGCCACCCGCTCCATCAGCGCGCTGCCCCGCGGCGGCTCGACGCCGGCGTCGATTGCCTGCTTGAAGACCCCTTCCGCCAATTGATTCAAGCGCGCATCGTCCTGCGCGCCCCAGTTGCATTTGACCTGAAGCCATTTCCGCACGGAGCTGCAAAGTGAAAAGACGAATTCCTTCAAGACGTCCGGATTCCGGGCCAACGACGACGAAGCGGCCTCCAGCACCTCGGCGGCCACGGCAGCACTCCCGTCGCCGAGTTCGGCCGCCGCCGCCCTGGATGCCTGTCGGACGTCCGCCCAGTTCGCGTCCGCCACAGGAGCGCCGTCCGTTTCCGCCGCGTGCAGCGAAACCAGCTCGTCACGAATCGCCAGCAACCTCGATTCTCCCTCCAGCGTGTCCGAGACGATCCGGCTCGACAGGATCGACACCAGCAGCCGGCCGGGCAGCGTCGAGAGATTCGCGCCGACCGGCACGCTTTCCAGCCAGTCCGCCACGAACAGCGCCGCCTTGAAATGGGTGCCTCGATAGCTCGACAGGACCGTCACCGCCTCGACCACATCGGTCGGCATGCCCAACACGGATGCGCACTCGTCCGGATCATGCGAGTCGGCGACGAATTCCAGTGCGCCGCTGATCTTGTCCGGCCACATGGGGGTGTCCAGCGCGGCTTGCTTGTGATCCAGATAATCGCGCAACCGTGCGATGCGCGCCGCTTTCACCTGCGGATCACCGCCGAACGCGCGAAGCGTCACTTCGGGCCTGGCCAGCTGCGTGACGGTTCCCAGGTGCGCATCGAGATAACTCGCCAGTTGCGTGGCCGACCGGGGGCCCACGATGCGGCCCGCCTCGTGGCCGCCGTTCATGAGCACCAGGGCGGGAATGCCACGCACACCGAAACGCTCGCGCAAGGACGGATGCTCGTCGACGTTGACCTTGACGATGTCGACCTTGCCGTCGAAGTTCCGCGCCACCTTCTCGAGCGTCGGCGCCAGCGCCTTGCACGGCCCGCACCATTCGGCCCAGAAGTCGACCAGCACCGGACGGCTGTTCATCATCACGTCGGCCTCGAAGCTCGCGGCGGTCACACTTTTCAAATCGCTCATTTCACGTTCCTGTCCATCAGTTCGGTTTTGTCGGAGCTTGCCCCCGGTGAGGTGCAAGCGTCCTGACGGGATCACGGTGTCATGCCGGGCAGGCAGACGAAGCCGGGCCGGTCAGGCCGGCCGCGACCGCGGATGCCCGTTCCGGCGAAAAGTCGAGGGTCTGCTGATGAAAGGCCAGCAATGCCTGTCGATGCGCGACGCTGAGGATCGTGGCCTGAGGTAGCCGGTCGATCAGCAGTTGGTAGAGCGTTCGCTCGCTCTCGGTGTCGAGCGCCGACGTGCATTCATCGAGAAATATCGTGGTCGGGCGGGCCAGCAACACGCGTGCGAACGCCACCCGCTGCTGCTCTCCGCCGGAAAGCCGGTCGCTCCAGCGATCGGCGTCCAGCATCGATGCAACGTGCGCATCGAGGCCGCATGCGCGCAGGACGTCCGCGCATTGGCCGTCGGTGTACGTCGATTCCTCGTGCGGATACGCGATCGCCGCCTTCAACGTGCCGACGGGAATGTAGCTGCGCTGCGGAACGAACATCGTTCCTTCGGCACCGCAGGTGACGATGCCCTCGCCGTAGGGCCAGAGGCCCGCGAGCGCTCTGAGCAGCGTGCTTTTCCCGCTTCCGGAGCGCCCGCGGATCAGACAGCGCGAACCGGGTGCGAGCGAGAAGTCGGGCACGCGGGCAATCTCCGCGCCGGCTGCGTCGCGCAGAACCAACCCGTGGGCGCCTACGGCTCCGCGCTCGCCGGCGGTCAACACGACGTTTCCCCGCGAATCCAGCGCGTTCACGTAGAGAAATTCCCGAAGCCGGTTCGCTTCGGCGCGCCACGCGGTGAATCCCAGATAGGCCTGCGGAAAGAACGCCAGGGAACTGGACACGGAACTGAATGCTGCGTTCGATTGCATCAGCCCGCCCAGCGTCAGCCCCCCCGTTATCAGTTGCGGCAATACCAGCAACGTGGGCACCACGGGCACCACCGAGCTGAATTGCCCGACGATGTTGGTAAACAGCGAGACCCGCGTGTTGACCCAAAGCAGCGCATAAAGATTCGAAACGACCTGGCGAAAAGCCCCGTTCAATCGCTTGCCTTCCGCGCCGCTTCCATCGAAGAAGGCGATCTGCTCGGCGAATTCGCGCACCCGCACCATCAGCACGCGGAAGTCGCCCTCCACGCGGTTCTGCTTGGCATTGAGGGTGATCAAGCGTCGGCCGAGCAGGTGCGTGGCCCAGAAAAACAGGCCTTGATAGAGAAAGACGGCATAGACCAGGTATCCGTGGATGCTGTACGTGTGTCCACCGATATCGAGATCCAGGGAATGGCCGATCGACCACAGGATCACGCTGAAGCTCACGATGCTCACCGGCACCTGAAGCACGCCCATCGACAGCTGCAAGGTGTCCTTGACGAACTGCTTCGCATCCTCCGCGATACGCTGATCGATGTTCTCGAGCGCGCGGTCGCGCTCGATGCGGTAGTAGGTATGGCGGGCCAGCCACTGATCGGCCAGCCAGGTCGTCAGCCATCGCCGCCAGCGAATCTCGACGATCGATTGCATCACCACCGTGGACACCGTCAGCGCGGCGGCGGCCATGGACACCAGCAGGAACTGCAACAGCAGGTTCGGCAGCGCCTGAAACCTCCCGGATCCCACGGCGTCGTAGAACGTGCCGGTCCATCGGTTGAGCCACACGGCGATATAGGTGTGGCTCCAGCCCGCCCCAAGCACGTAGGCGAGCATCAATGCCGACAGCATGCCCTCCCTGGTGGTCCAGTACGGCGTGATCAACTTCCAGACGGAAGGAAAGTGACGCCTGGCATCCCGATCCTCGGCGCGATCCGTCGGGAATGCCCGATTCCTGATCATTGCTGGCCCTTGTCCGGTTGCATGACGAAATTGATCTTGTTCAGCCCGCCGCCCTGCAGCGCCGCGAGTATCGCGGCGACCTTCCCGTATTCGACGTGCTCGTCGGCATTGATGTTGACGGCCGGTGGATCGCCCTGCTTCGACGCCGCCTCGACACGCAGCTTCAGCGCCGCGTCGTCGACCACATCCTTGTTCCACAGCACGGTCTTGTCAGCCGTGATCGACAGGTCGATGTCCTGCGTTTTCGACTGGGCGGGCTGAGCCGCGGCCTTGGGCAGATCGACCTTCACCGCCTTGTTGATGACCGGCAGCGTCACGATGAAAATGATCAGCAAAACCAACATGACGTCGATCAATGGCGTCATGTTGATGTCGTTCATCACGCCTTCGTCGTTGTTGCCATCCATGAGAATCGACACGATAGGCTCCCGGTCAGGCGGCGGCGTTGACGCGCTTGCTCGTCGTCGGCGCCGCGGGCACCGGGCGAACGTCGCAGCGGGCCTTGGCGCCCGTCACGAAGTACACGTGCAACTCGTGCACGAACCGGTTCAGCCGATGGCTCACCCGCTTGTTGCCTCGATTGACGTAGTTGAATCCGAGCACGGCGGGGATCGCCACGAACAGGCCGATCGCCGTCATGATCAGCGACTCGCCGACCGGGCCCGCGACATGATCGAGGCTGGCCTGTCCCGACACGCCGATGGCCATCAGCGCGTGATAGATGCCCCACACGGTCCCGAACAGGCCGACGAACGGCGCGGTACTGCCGATCGACCCGAGAATGGCCAGGCCGTTCTGCAGGCGGGCAACCTCGTCGTCGAACGCGTTGCGCAGGCCGCGCGCCACCCATTCGCTGCTGCTGAGGCTGCCTTGCAGCGACGCGTCGCCGCCGGCCTGCTGGTCGTTCGCCTCGCGGCCGGCAAGGGCCACGGCGCGATACGGATTGTCGGTGCCGTCGCCCAGCGCCTCGATGCCGTCATCGAGCGACGGCGTGGACCAGAAGCGCGTCTGCGCACGCTTGCCCATGACCTCGAGACGTCGATTCGCCAGGCCCTTGGTCACGATGACGAACCACGACACGATCGACATGCCGAGAAGAAAGACGAAGATGAACCGGGTGATGAAGTCGCCCTGCTGCCAGACGTTGGCGATGCCGTACTGTTCCATTTTTTGCTCCGTAGATTCCAGGTCAATCATTCAGGTTGAAGGCGATCGGCTGCTCGGCCTCTACGGCACGGGCAATACCGGCGGTCGTGTAGGGCTGGCAATGGCCGGCTTCGATCGCCGCCAGCGCGGCCGCATCCAGCAGCGGGTAGCCGCTGCTTTGCGCAACCCGCGCCGTCTTCACCACACCGTCCACGCCGATGTTCAGCCTCACCACCACCGTGCCTTGCTGCTCCAGCCGCCGGGCCTTCGGCGGATAGTCCGGCCGCGGGATACGGCAACCGAGCTGCTTGAGCTCCGCGCTGCTGATCTGCTTCGGGCTATCGAGCAGTTGGGGGCCCGGCGCGGGTGCGGGCGGTGTCGCAGCGGAGGGCGCGACCGCGCTGGGCACCGGTACCGGCGGCGCCGGCTCGACCGGTTTGACGGGCTCGGTCTTGGCTGGCGCGACGGTCCGGGCAGCAGGAGCCTCCGAGGAAAGCAAGGGTGCCGTCTTCCGCACCACGGGCTTTTCGACGGGCTTGGGTTCCGGCTTCCGCTGAGGCTCCTGCTTGGGCTTCGGTTCCGGCCGCGCGACGGGCTCGGGTGTCGGCGCGGCAACGAGCCTGACCTGAACCGACGCACCGGAGGCCCGGTCGGCCTCCAGCCTGATCAGGTCCACGCTGCGATGAACGATCAGATACAGCCCCAGTGCGTGCGCCAGCACGACCGCGCCCCCGATCGCCGCGCGCCGCCATCGCGCCCGCGAATGAGTGATGCGCTCAGGATTCGACATGCCGCCGCTCCACGGCCGAGTCTCGAGGGTGTCAGAAATCATAGGTACCGGTGAGCATGACGGTCCGCTCCGGTCCCATCGGGATCAAGGAGGGCGTCGTGCTGCTGTAGTAGAGCTTGCGATTGAATACGTTCTTGACCGAAAGATTCAGGCCGTAACCCTTCTTCCGATAGAACACGCCGAGATCCGTCTCCACCTGGCTGGGGATGCGATACGCCGAGCCCGTGCCGATGTACTGCCCGCTCGCGAAGAACAACCCCGCGCCGACACCGAAACCCTGGAGCTTCTCGGAGCGGAAGTTGTAGGTCGCCCACAGGCTGGCGCTGTTCTTGGGCAGGTTCACCGCCAGCTTGCTGTTCGGCGGCTGCACGAAGTCGTTGTACGTGTAGCTACCGATCAGGTTGACGCCGGGAAGCGGCTGGCCGCTGATCTCCGCTTCGAATCCGCGACTCACGGCGCCGCCGGCGGGAAGATAGAAGCCGCGATGGGCCGGGTCGGCAACGTTGTAATTGCTGAACGAGGTGCGGTAAGCCGAGGTCGTGATGGCCAGCTTGTCGTCCAGCAGGTTGAACTTCATGCCCACTTCGACCTGCTGGCTGGTTTGCGGGGGGAGCACGCCGCCGCCGAATTCAAGCGCCGTGCCCGGCTGAAAGCCACGGTTGTAGCTGGCGTAGGCGGCAACCTCGGACGTCAGTTCGTAGAGCAGGCCGAGGCTCGGGCTATACGCATTCTGATGGTTTCCCGGGGGTGGGTTACCGGCGTAGGTCGCATGTGTCAGATAGGTATCCCGGCGCACGGACGCGAGTGCATGGAAATTCTTGTAGGAGAACTGATCTTGTAGATACAAGCCGGTTTGGGTGAAGTAGGTAGTCCCATTCGGCATCAGGTTTCCCGTGTCGGACGACGGAAGCGTAAATGAGCCGAAGACATTCGGAATGGAAATGAATTTCGATGTCGTGGTGTCAAACTGATGCTGGCTGTAGCGAAGAACGTCCCAGCCAGCAATCACCGTATTTTTCGCAGCGCCGACATTGAACTTGGCGCGCAGGTAGTTCTGGAAGCTCCAACTGTAGAAATCCGAGAGCGAATCGAAATTGTGGAACAACACGCCGTTGGTCGCCGAGAGCGGCGTGGCCGTGGTCCAGGCTTGCTGCGTTTGTTGGGTCCGCGTATAGGAACCCTTGCTCACGAAGGTCAGCGCCGAGCCGAGCTTTTGTTCGAGATGAATGAAAATATTGTCCGTTTGCGCGCCGAAATGGTCGGACGGCGTGCCAAGCGGCTTGTCGATATAGTTTCGATAGATATCGCCGGCAGCATGGCCGAGCGTGAACTGGGGAACCGGCTCGCGGTAGACCGTGCGCTCATAGCCGACCGTCACATCCGTGGTCGAGTCCTTCCATTGCACAGTCGGCGCAAAGTAGAAATTTCTCTTGCCGTCATATCCCATCGAATTCTGGCCGACCCGTTCACCCGAGATGATGAAGCGATACCGGAGTTTCTTGTCGGCGGTGATCGCGCCCGTGCTGTCCAGCGCGATCTGGGTGTCGCCGTACGATCCGTAGCCCACCTGGATTTCATGAAACGGATCGGCCTGCGGCGTCTTCTTGACGAGATTGATGACGCCTCCCGGCGGACTGTTGCCATTCACGATGGCCGAGGGTCCCTTGACCACTTCCACGCTCGAGATGGCGATCGTCGGCGTAACGTTAGGGGCCGTCCCGACAGTCGACAATCCATCCGACGTGAGGTTTTGCGCTACAAACCCGCGAATCGTGTAATTCGGCACGCCCAGCGGCCCCGGCCGCGTGACGACACCGGAAGCATTCCTCAGCACATCGGAGAGCGACTGAGCACCCTGGCTCTGGATCACCGCGGCATTGATGACGCTGACCGATTTCGGCGTCTCGCTCAGCGGCACATCCGAGCGCGCATAGGTGGAGGACGATTCCGCGACGAAGCCGGTACCGCCTGAATCCCGGCTGGCCGCCACGCTGATGAGGGGCAAGGTGGTGTCCACCTGCGCCGTGGTCGCCGCGGCTGCGGCTGCGGCAGCGGCCGGCGCCGACGAAACCCCCTTGGCATCCGCCTTGACGTGAGCCAGCGTATAACCGCCGTTCGCCGTCGGAACCAGGTCGAGGCCCGTGCCCTGCAACGCCTTGCGGATCGCGGCCTCGGCCGAATACGTGCCGTCCACCGGCGCCGATTTGAGCGACTGCACCAATGACGCGTCATAGCTCAACGGAAGCTGCGCGACCCGGGCGATCTCCACCAACGTGCGATCCAGCGGACCGCTCGGCAGATGATAGGTGTGTTGTTCCGCCTGCTGCGCATACGCCGCGGACACCATGAAAGTCTGGGCAACCGCCATTGCGATCGCCATTGCCGCAACGTTGCGGGCCATACCCTTGCCGTCGAACTTGATCCCCACGATGCACCCATCCCTAGTCGGTTGTATTTCGGCAAAACGCCTGTCTTGTCCCACACGATCGAGAAGTCAGGAAGCAGCGGCCAACCGCAACGGCATGCCTTCCCCCTTCACTCCCGGCTTCGCTCGAGGCCGCCGGCCCCGGCAGGCTTGCCGGCTCCTCATCCACATGAAAAAGTCTAGCGATCCTGCCCGGAATACTTTTTTGAAAGAATTCGTCGTTCGCGCCATTTCCGGTTTTTTATTCCCACCGACCGCGCCGTCCTTGAAAATTCAATCCAGCAGGCGGAATCCGCAGACAAGAAAATCAGCAAACGTAATCGAGGGGCAACCTCGTCGTATGCTTGATGGTCTCCATCGAGAAACTCGAACTCACATCGAAAATTTCCAGCTCGCTGATCAAGCGCTTGTACACGCCGTCATACCCGGCAATGTGCGGAACGACCACCTTCAGCAGGTAGTCGATATGACCGCTCATGCGGTACACCTCGATCACCTCGGGGATGTCGGCGACCACGTCGCAGAAGCGTTTGAGCCAGGCCGCGGTATGCTGCGCAGTCCTGATTTCGACGAGCACGGTCACGCCGACATTGAGCTTGTCGGCGTCGAGCAGGGCAACCCGGCGGGCGATGACGCCGTCCTGCTCGAGCTTCTGTATGCGGCGCCAGCAAGGCGTCGTCGACAAATGCACGCGATCGGCGATTTCCGCCACTGAAAGCGTGCTGTCCTCTTGCAGGACTGTCAGGATGGCCTTGTCGATATGGTCGATCACAGTTCCCCCCTTCGGGACAAGGTAAGCGTCGCAGGCATTCGGACGCCTTCATTCACCTTGTGCAACGAAGCGGGAAAAGTGACACCGGGAAAGAAAAATTTTTTTCGCGCCCCGGCTGAACGGGGCGCGGCGTCAAGCCTCGGAGGCGACGGCCAGAACCTTGCCATACACGGCCAGGGAGAGTCCCAGGCCGTTGGCGAGCTGGTGCAGCGCCGCCTCGGCGTCGTTGAGCGGGAACACGCCGCTGACCCGGCGAGCGAGCGCGGCCTGCGGAAACCGGATATAGCCGCCGTAGTAGCGGCCCAGCGTCTCGAGGATGTCAGGCAGCGGCCGATCCAGGACGACGAGCGTGCCGCGGCTCCAGGCGAAGATGTCGGCGGCCGTCTCCGGCATGCGGGCAATGCGCCCCGGCGATAGCGACCAGACCGAACCATCGGCGATGCGGACGCTACCGCCGCGTGGCGTCGCAAGGGTTGCATCGCCGCCCTGCACCGCGACCACGGTGTGATAACGCAATGCATCGACGCTCAGGCGGGCGCGGCTCGTGATTGCCGTCCCGTCCCGCGTCCTCACGGCGAACGGCGAGCGGTTCGTCGTGGCGGGACTCGACAGGATCTGGCCGGACGCAAGATAGACGTCGCCGCGCGCGCCGTCCCGCGTCCAATAAACACGCGCCGATGCCCCGAGGACGATCGGCGTTCCGTCTTTCAGCGCCACGGCCTGCGGCGTCAGATCGCCATTGTGATAATCGGCGTCGAGCGAATAGGCCCGGACCAGTTCTCGTGTCCCGATCGCGGCCAGCGCCAGCGCGCCCACCCCGGCGCCCGCCTTCAACATGCGGCGCCGCGCACGGGACGGCTCGTTCAGCGCGCTTCGCACCGCCGAGCCGGGCGCGTTCCGCAGCGACGCAAACCGTGCCAGCCCCTCCTGGAGCCGTATCCACGCCGCTTCGTGCGCGGGATCGGCGCGGCGCCATGCCTCGAAGCCATCGCGATCCTGCTGCGTGGCGTCCTCGGCACGCAACCGGACCTCCCACTGAATGGCTTCCTCCGCGCACGAATCGACCGTGCCGGCGCCGCGCGCGGCATTCAACTGATCAGAAAGCATCGGGTAAGCGCCTGGGCGATGTATTTGCGAACCATGCTTGTCGAAACGCCGAGTCGAGCGGCAATCTCGGAATAAGTGAGGCCGTCGATCTGGCTGTAGATAAAGGCACTTCTCGCTTTCGGAGGCAATCCATCGAGCGCCTGATCGATCAGGAACAATGCCTGGGAAATCTCGACGATCGATTCGGCGGACGGCGCGAGGGGTTCCTCGGCATTGAGGAGCGCCTCATGATACGCGCGCTCGAGATCCCGGCGGCGCCACATCTCGAAGGTGAGACGCTGGGCGATGACGGTCAGCCACGCTCGAGGCTCGCGAATACCCGGCGGGTCATCGACGCCGGCAAGCGCCTCGAACGACGACGACGCCAGATCCTCGGCATCGGCCGGCGATCCGACACGCCGCATCAGCTTCGCCTTCAGCCATCCGTAGCTGGCCCGAAACTCGTTGGCGAGCCAAACCGAGCGGGAACGAGCCGACTCGTCGTCGCTCCTTTCCAGTTTGTCGAGAGGCTGTGCTGCCGGGCCAGTGCTCATGTACCAATTTCCAAAGCGATGGCGCGATGGGCGTGCACTGCAGGATGCCAATCATCTGCCGAAATGCAACGTCATGCCCCGCTAGATCGGTGTCGTAGTATGCCATTTCAAAATCGCCGCGTGCCGGCGCGATATCAATCCAGAACCCTGATGTCCGGGGCAGTCGTCCTTGACGCCGGGACGGCAAGGACGCCCCGATCACGTCGCCGAGCCGCAGGCCGCCCCGAATCATGCGCGCTCGACCGGCTGCGAGATATCGCTGCGGCGATTCGCCCGTGGATCCGTCGGAACATGACGACGCGCGCGCTGGCGCCGCGATACCCGAGATCCATCGCCACCGGCTCGCCTGCGTCAAATGCCGCCCATTGCCCGATCCATGTCGAGTCGGCAGCGAAGTCGAAGCGGCCGGGCGCAACATGCCCGGCCGCTGCCGTCACGGACGAACTCCGTTCGCGCGCGCCGTCAGTTTCGCCACGAGGACGTCGCCGAACTCCGGCGCCGACATCGGCTGCTGCCCCGTGATCAGCTCGCGATCGACGATGACATTGCCGTGCCAGTTCGCCACCGTATCGACGTGGGCGCCGGCTTCGGCCAGCGCGTTCACCGGATAGAACGGCACGTTGCCGCCAAGCCCGTTCGGCCCCTCGAGCTGCTGCTCCTCGCCCGTCGAGAAGACCGTCATCCGGTAACCGGCATACGGCCAGCCGGCCGCGAAGGCATTCGCCTTGCCGTCGTTGGCGGTCATCGATGCAACGAAGGCATCCGGATCGTGCAGCGTCGACAACAACACGATCGGCCCGTGACAGATGATCCCGGTGGGACGGCCGCTGTCATGGAAGCCGACCAGGATCTTGCCGAGATTCCGATCCTTGAGCAGGTCGACCATCGGCGCATGGCCGCCGGGGATAAACAGGCCGACATAACCGTCGGTCCCCTCGGAGACGACGGACGCGAGCGTCTTCGGATGCTTCAGTTGCGCGATACCCTGCGCGTATTTCAGTGCATCCGCGCGCGCGGCATCGTCTCCGCCGAAAAACAGCTTGTTGTTCGAGTTCGCGTCCATCACCGGCATGTCGCCATTCGGATTGGCGATCACCGGCTCGTAGCCCGCCTCGACGAGCTTGCGGTACGGCACGACGAATTCGTTGAGGTAATAACCGGTCGAATATGTCTTGCCGTCGCGCAGATCGAGCGCGTGAGCGCTCGACATGACAACCAGCACCTTGCCGCGCGACTGCGCCGACGCGCCCACCGGCAATGCAAACGCGGCCGACGTGGCGAGTACGGCAGCACCGATCTTGAGGATGTTCATCATCAAACCCTTCCGAAAAAATGAGTGAGCCGGTTCAAGCGCCGGCCTTGGCATCCGCCGCGTAGCGCGGAGCGGCCTTGGCGTTCGCGAATTTCGGCGTGAGTGCGCGGCGGGCCGCTTCCCATTGCGTCCAGCCGTCGCCGTCATGCAGCGTCGGGATCGTCACGAGCTCGCCCTGATCGAGGCCCGCGAGCGCGGCATCCACCAGGTCGTCGGCCGTCATCGTGCTGGCCGCCTCCTTCTGCTTCGCGTAGCCGGCCACATCCCAGAACTCGGTCGCCGTCGCCGCGGGCAGCACCGTCTGCACGCGCACGCCCTTGTCCGCCAGGTCGCGTTGAAGGGCGTGACCAAAGCTCAGCACGTACGACTTCGACGCGCTGTACACGCCGTTGAGCAGTTCGACCGCAATGCCAACGACGGAGCCGATGTTGACGATGGTGCCCGTGCCCTTGCCGGCGAACACCGGGGCGACGGCGTAAGTCAGGCGGGTGAGCGCGGTGATGTTCAGATTGATCATCGACTCCATCGTGTCGACGTCGCCGTTGAGAATCGACGCGACCGAGCCAATTCCCGCGTTGTTCACCAGCATCGTGATGCTGCTGTCCTCGCGCAGAATGCCTTCGATCTTCGCGAGCGCGGCCTTGTCGTTCAGATCGGCGGCAACGGTCTCGACCGAGCGGCCGGTTTCGGCCGTAAGGCGGCCCGCCAGCGTATTCAGACGATCCTGATTACGCGCCACCAGAATGAGGTCGTAGCCGCGTTTGGCGAGGCGGTCCGCGTAAATGGCGCCGATGCCGGCCGATGCGCCGGTGATCAGCGCGGTGCCTTTCGTGGAAGTGCTCATGTCTGTTCCTTTCCGTGGATTGAGCCGACCGGATGTCGGTTCGTGGAATGAATTCTGGTTTCGACCACGCTCTCCCTCAATGTCATAGATGCAATGATTTCTGCCATCCGTGCATTGACCGGAAACCTTGCGGATTCGTCCTTTGCAAGTGACGCCCGGTTACTCAAAATCGGCCCTGCAGGGGGTGCCGCGCGGTGCCTTGCCCCCTCCGAAGACGGCCGACAGGACGACCCTGGAAAAAGACAGCGGGAAAACCGGTGAAGATAGGCATCCTGATTGAATCGAGGCCACACGAAACGCGCGTCGCGCGATGCCCGAAACGGTCGCGCAGTCCGTTGCGCCACGCCATCGGGTGGCGCCTCGACGACATCGACGGGCATGCCGGCGAAAGCGCGGCAGCCCCGGATCGGGCCGCGCACAAGGTCATGGGTGACGCGCCACCGCAGCCCGCGGCGATGTCCGTTTTATGCTAGATTCAAATAATCAGGCCATCCACCTGGCGGACGTCATGCACACCGTAGGACTCGTTGTTTACCCAAATTTCCAGTCGCTCGCGCTCGCGGTGGCGAGCGTGTTCGAGTACGCGAATCTGCTCCGCGGCGAGGCGGTGTACCAGTTCCGGATCGTGTCCGAGCACGGCGGAGCGGTCGTGTCGTCGCAGGGGTTTTCGGTCAACACCGAGCCACTGGCCAACGACGGCTATGACACGCTGATCGTCGCCGGCGACAACGAATGCCGGCTTCCGTCGGCGACGCTGGTGGACTTCCTGCGTCGCGCGCCCTTCCACTCGCGGCGCATTGCGTCGATATGCACGGGCGCCTTCGTCCTCGCGGCCGCCGGCCTCCTCGACGGGAAACGGGCCACGACGCACTGGTATCACGCGCGGGATTTCAGGAAGCAGTATCTGGACGTGCAGCTCGACGAAGACCGCATCTTCGTCGTGGACGGCCAGGTCTGGACTTCGGCCGGAATGAGCGCCGGGGTGGATCTCGCGCTCGCGATCGTCGAAAGCGACTTCGGGCTGGAAACGGCGCGCATGGTCGCGCGCAAGCTCGTGCTGTACCAACGGCGCGGCGGCGGGCAGTCGCAATTCTCGACGTTGCTGGAACTGGACGCGCGATCGGACCGCGTGCGAATGGCGCTGACCTATGCGAGCGAAAACCTGGCGAGCGATCTGTCGGTGGAACGACTGGCGGAGGCGGCACGTTTGAGCCCGCGCCAATTCAGCCGCGTGTTCCGGGAGGAGACGGGGCAATCCCCCGCCAAGGCGGTCGAGCGGCTGCGCGTCGAGGCCGCGCGCCTGATGATGGAAACGACGCGCCACCCGATCGAAATCATTGCGAGAGAAACCGGATTCGGCGACCGCGAGCGCATGCGCCAGGCGTTTCTGCGCGCGTTCGGGCAACCCCCGCAGACCATCCAGCGAGCCTCGGGAGTCGCGCCGCTCGTGAACTAGGACTTGTTGAACCAATAGGCGAGGTTTGCGCGGTCTTGCCTGCCCAAACCCTGAGCGCCGACCACCGGCAGGCCTGCAGGCAGCCAGCCGTGCAAGCGGACGATCTATTGCTCGCCGGGGCCCCACTCCGGGCTGTAACCGCCCAGCGCCGGGTGGTACATCTCGTCGCCGGAATGCTGCGTGAATTCGACATTGAGCCGGTCCTCACGCAGGCCGAGAATCTCCACGCAGTGCGCGCAAAGCGCCTGCGCCACTTCCATGCGCTGCTCGGGCGGGCGCCCCCGCCGGATATCCAGCATCATCACGGCGACCGGGACCGGCGCTTTGCCCGCCTCGGCAATGCGCCAGACACCGCCTTGCCCCAGTTCCCGGATCGCGACGCTGATACGCCGAATATCGACCGACATCATCCGCGCATAGGTCTCGCTCATTCTGGCGGCGAGCAATTGCTTGGCTTCCACCGAATAGTGGTCGTTCACGTCCAGTTGCAGATAGGGCATGGTGGTCAGGATTCCAGGTGATTGATCGAACTCGTGCGGCATCGGCCTGTGCGTAGGCTGCCAGCCGATTCTGGCACCCGGCTCGCCGCCCTCGCCATGTCGGATAAGCAATGATTCCGGACACAGCGCGTCGCTACTGCCCAATGGCCTGTTGCTCGAAGGAGGCCGCCACCGACTCCGCGAGCACGTCGACCGCGCGCCGCAGATTGCCTAGCGCGCGCGGAAACACGAGCCACACGTCCAGCGCCAGCGCAAAGCCGCCGACCTCGACGACGCTGAGCTGCGAACGCCACGGGCTCGCGCGCAACACGTCCGTCGGCACGAGGCCAAGCCCGAGCCCGCTGGCCACGAGCCTGAGTTGCATGTCGGTTCCATAGGTGTCGATGCTCAATCGAAAGCGCTGCCCCCGATTGGCCATCGCACGCTCGAGCGCGGCGCGATAGCCGCAGCCGTCAGGGTTGAGTATCCACCCGTGGGCGGACAGCGCTTCCACCGTCGCGCGCGCATCGACGACCGGCTTCGACGCGCTCTGCACCACCTTCACATCGAATCTCGTGACGAGGCTGCAGCCGAAGTCCTCCGGCAGCGAAGCCCCCGCCGGCAACATCAGCAACGCGACGTCGGGCGATCCGTTTTCGACCATGCGCTGCAAACCGACGCTCCAGTCGGTAAGCAACCTCACGTCCAGCGCAGGAAACCGCGCCTTCATGGTCATGACGGCGTCGAACAGCACGATATCCGCGACGGCCTGCGGCAAGCCGAAGCGCAGCGTCCCCGACGGCGGAGAATCTTCCCGGGCAATGTCGTGAAGCTGGTTCAACGCGCGCAGAACCGGCACGGCCTGTTCGTAGACCCGGCTGGCAAGCGCCGTCGGCCGCGGCGGCTTGGCGTTTCTGTCGAACAACGTGGCGCCCAGCCCCTCCTCGAGCCGCTGTATGCGCTTCGATATCGTCGATTGCGACACGCACAGCTGATCGGCCGCGCGGGTCAGCGAAGCCGCGTCGACTACCGCGATGAACGATTTCAGTTCTTCAATCATCATTCCGATTCGTCAACATTTCAATGAAAAACATTCGTTTGTGGAAACTTGTGCACTAGCCTACTCTCAACCGCAATCGCACACCAGTCCACGGAGAATGAAATGCCCCTCGTACGAATCAATCTGTCGAAAGACGCATCGCCCGAAGTCGTCAAGGCTGTCAGCGACACGGTCTACGAAGCGATGACCACGGTCGCCAACGTCCCGGAGAACGACAAGTTCCAGATCATTTCGCGCCATGCGCCGGACGAGCTCGTCTATCCGGCCGACGGATATCTGGGCGTGACTTACACGTCCGGCATCGTGTTTATCCAGGTCACCTGGAACGCGGGGCGCACGATCGACGTGAAGAAGGCCTTCTACCGCGCCGTTGCGGACGGCATCCACGCGAAGGCCGGCGTGCGCAAGGAAGATGTGTGGATCAGCCTCGTTGACGTCGCGCGCGAAGACTGGTCGTTCGGCAACGGCGAGATGCAATACGCGCCGAAGGCGTAACTCCGCCGCCCCAACTCCTGCGTCACTCGCGCCATCGGACGGTCGGTCACGATGCGCTTTGCCGACATCACGCCGAGCGGCCAGCCGACCGTGTCGCCGGTATCGGCGGCGACACGGCCTACTGGCCGGAGCACGGCCGGGTGTGCCGGGGATAGGGTCGAACCGGGCGTGATCACCGGCAACGCCAGCGCGATGGTTTCGCCGTTCCCTCCTCGATCGAGACGAACCCAATTCCCGGCCATCGAATCGAAACGTCATCCCCGAAAGCGAATCCAACCCGTTTCAGGATCAGTCAAGCAGCCTGGCGGCACAAATTTGACTCAACGTTCTGTTGGCTGCGCCGCAAAGTACTGCGATTGAACTTGCAAGAACAGGAGGCCAGAACAGTTTTTGAAACGTAAGGATCGCCATTTCCCCGTCTATTCTCAAGAATTGTTAGTATCTGCCGTTATTGCAGGTTTGTCGGCAACCTCTTCCTCGTCGTGGCGGCGACGTGCTTTATAACGACGATGAAAGTCGATCTTGCTACCCTCTACCTTTTAGCGATCGGAACCTTGTTGGCCAGTTCCGCCATGACATATTGGGAGCACGTATCGCATCCCAAGCGCAGCAACGAACTGCGAATGCTGGCGGCCGGCTATGCGACGCTAGGGGTCGGTTGCGCGGTGGCTGCGTTTCGGCTTGAACTGCTGGGCTCCGCTGGCGCTGCTATAAGCAATCTCGTGATTCTGGGCGGCTATCTCCTGGTTTTGCACGCTGTGGCGATGTTCAACGGCCGGCGGCATCTCGCAAGCTCGATCGGTCTGCTTCTCCTGATGGGGCTTACATGGGCGGCGGCCGGTGCGCGCTGGCAGGCCGCAGTATGGCTCTATGCCAGCGCGATACCCATCGCGCTCGTTTCCGCAATGACAACCCTCGAACTGACACGACGTGACGCGATGCCGGCCGTTCAATCTCGACGCGTCGCTGTGGCGGTGACGGGAATCCATGCATTGTTCTACGCTGCCAGAGCCATTGTCCTGCCATGGCTGGTCTCGATTTTTGGGACGCAAGCATTGTCAATTTCGAGCAAAATCACGATGTACGAGGGTGTCCTCTATTCCGTCATTTTGCCGATGACGCTACTCCGGCTCACCCGGGAGGAAGTTCATGGCGAACTCCTGCAAGAGTCCCGTACGGATTACTTGACCCGCCTGGGAAATCGCAGGCTGTTTTTTGAAGAGGGAGAGCGAGTGATCGACGATTGCGCAATACGTCGACGCCCCGTCACGCTCCTTGCGTTTGATCTCGACCACTTCAAGAGAATTAACGATCGCTATGGTCACAAGGCCGGCGACGAGGTATTGAGGTCGTTCGCGAGCGTGGTTCGCGCCAGTACCGACGCGAATACGATTCTGGCGCGCATCGGCGGTGAAGAATTTGCTGCCCTGCTGCCTGACCACGATAGCCATCGCGCGAAAACAGTCGGAGAAATCATTGCGAGCCAGTTTGCCAGGATGGTTCACAGCGCCGACGGTCATCGAATTCAAGCAACCGTCAGCATTGGCCTGGCGACATCGAATTCGGAGATGATTGCACTCACCGATCTGCTCGCAGCTGCAGATCAAGCACTATATCTGGCCAAGTCCCAAGGTGGCAGTCAGCTGGTTCATCACGCCCGAGGACAAGAGCGCGACGAGACCGCACGTGCGTAGCATCGCGAATAAGTCAACTGTGAGCGATCGATAAACGACGCCCCTCGGTCATCAAACGTGCAAGAACGCTCTAATAGCTTTCGCCTCTCATTCTGACTGACCAGGAGCAGTGACATGCGTTGGATAGTGCCTCTCGTACTGGCGATCGTATGTACGCGTTCCGCGCTGGCTGATCCGGCCGCTTTTAACGCAGGGGTAATCCGGCTCTGCCGCTTTCAATCCGGTGATCTTTTACCCTACGCGTGAGCGTGAGGTTCCGTGGCAAGCGGGCCCGGTCACCGTTGAGGCGACGCGTGATGCTTCGCCTGTCCCGGATGGCCGCTTCCCCGTTGTATTGATTTCACATGGACGAGGCGGCGGTCCCCTCAGCCACCGTGAATGGGCCAAGGCAACGGAATCGGCCGTGGCTACTAGTCGACTTTGAAGATAGACACTACTGCTTTCAGGCTTTCCGCTTGGTCGGCCATCGACCACGCCGCGTTGCTTCCCTGGAGCAGGTCAGCTCAGTCTGGATGACTTATAGATTTGCGCGTAGGAAGTCCACGACCTCATGGTCGATCTGGCGATGAATCTCCACACGATCGATCCCGGGCGCATCCTGACAGATCAGTGCCGCACTGGCTGCGACCGAGGCCGGACAAGGATCAATGAAAACGAAGTGGTTGCCTGGCACGATGTGGACTGCGGGCGGTGTGGGCAAGCCTGACACAACTCCAAGAGCGTTTCTCGCAGAACCAAGATAGCTGTCGTCCCGCGGTCGATAGAGCATCGTCGGTACGCGCACGGCGGACAAGCCAGATGCTTCAAACATCATCGCCAGCGGATCCATGAGCACCAAGGCCTTCAGGCGGCGATCAACGGGCGGTTGCCAAGCTACCAGGTCAGCGGGTACGGCCGCTTTGCCTTGGGTGCCGTGCGCACCATTGCTGGTTGCTGGACGCGGACACGATCCCGGATCATCGTGATCTGCGCAGTACGCACCGGCATACGCAAAATCGGGTTTCGCTCCGGCCAGAATCAGCGCAGTGTAGCCACCGGCTGAGTATCCGATCATGCCAATTCGGCCGACATCGGCGCTCGCGGAAAACCGTGGATCCGCGAGGACTGCATTGAGCGCGGCCTCTGCCTGCCGGGGGCGATCAATCAGAATCTGGGCTTGGGACGGCGCGCGGGGATAGCCTGAAGCGTCCCCAACGTGCGTCGGCAAGACGACGATAAATCCGGCGCGAGCCAGAGTTGTGGCCAATTCACGGTGGCTGAAGGGACCGCCGCCTCGTCCATGTGAAATCAATACAACGGGGAAACGGCCATCCGGTACAGGCAAAGCATCGCGCGTCGCCTCAACAGTGAACGGGCCCGCTTGCCACGGAACCTCGCGCTCACGCGTAGGGTAAAAGATCACCGTGTTGAAAGGGGCAGCTTCGTTCACCCCCGTGAGCCGGATTATCCCTGCGTTAAAAGCGGCCGGATCAGCCAGCGCGGAACACGGACATACGATCGCCAGTACGAGAGGCACTATCCAACGCATGTCACTACTCCCCTGGTCAGCCAGAATGAGAGGCGAAGGATATCAGAGCGTTCTTACACGTTTGATGACCGAGGGGCGTCGTTTATCGATCGCTTGCGATCGGACGATCTCCTCCATTGTCGCTCCAGCGTTCGAAACCGGATTTGAACCCGCAGCGACGTGAGATACCGATGTTCCGATGAGCTCGTTGATTTCCTTCGCCGCTACCGCACTTCGTTGTGCCAAGGTTTGGACTTCACCTGCGACAACCGCGACGCCTCGTCCCTGCTCATCCGCACGCGCCGCGTCGACCGCTGCGTTGAGCGCAAGGAATGCGGTCGGCTTCCTGTGCCATATCTTGCTGAGCAGTGAGCAACGCCAGATTCCGGATGGCGATTGCGCGATCCTGTATTGATGAGCATAGTGGGTTTGCCAACCGTGCTTCCGTATTGCTTACTCGCGTAATAGCGTCAAGTTGATGGTTCAATTGCCACAGTCCGTAAAACGCGGTCACGGCTATTGCCACCGGTAGGACCGTCAATAACCCGAATCCGATAGTCAGGCGGCTAGATCCTTACCTATTTCTCATAGAGGTTCCCGAGGCGATGATGAATGGTCCATACAAGTTGTTTACGAAAAAATGCAAACTTGCGGAAGGGAACTCGTGATCGACGGCATTGGGAACCCCGTGCTCCATCGCGCGGGACCGTCATCGTCGATCTGCGTGCGGCTCCGGACGCGCGATCCCGATGCCGCGGGGCGCACAGCAGAAAATGCCGGAGCCCCCTCTACAAACGCCGCGCGCGTACTTTTAGGGGGGGAACTTGAAGGCGCATGCAGGATTCTCGCCCTGTAACATCCTCAGTTGCCTGACGATCGTCGGTTGCAGCGCGGCGCGCGACGACAATCGGTGTATCGAGCGTATCAGCCGCTTGCGCGCCAGACTAGGTCTTGCGCAATTGACGCATTGCGGCGAGTGCGACGAGCGCACCCGCCGTGGAGGTGACAATGTCGAGAAACACGCTGTTGGCTACCGATAAATCTAGGACATGAGCAATACCTGAGACCACGCATGCGCCCATGACGCCCAGAACGATATCGCGAATGATCTGGTACGGGCGTCCACGCCAGACCACCCCGGCAAAGCAGCCTGACGCACCGCCGATGAGAATCCACGTCAGCAGGCTATGGGAGGTATCGCTCACGATGGTTTATCCGCGGGTGGCCGGCACGGCATTAATATCGAGTTGATCGAAGCGCTGGCTGTCCTGCACGTGGTGCAGGACGACACCTGCTTCGTAATACTTGCCCGCGTTCAGCAGTGCCGACGCCTGATCGATACGCTCGGCGGTTTGGTCGAGTGGAACGACGTCGACGGTATAGGCGACATTGACGTCAGCAAGTTTCAGCGCCTTTATCGCCCCTTCGCGGTCCCCCTTCTTCAAGGCCGCGTTGGCGTTGGCGACTGCCTTGGCCTTGACCGGCTGGGCGGTAAAGTCATCCAGTACGGTCATGTCACCGCCGACCGGCAGCCATGCCGTAACCTGATTGCTCGTAGCCGTGTTGGCGTGTGCACCGGCGGCGTCGCTCAGCGTCGATTCGGCCTTCATGAAGGCCGAGTTGTCGGACTTCGCCGCCTGCATGGCCGTCTTGGCGTCGGCCAGCAGATGGGTGGCCGCCTCAGGATGGCCGTCGAAGAGCGCAGATCGGGCAATCATGACATCAATCATGGCCCGATTCCCGGCATGCGACAGTTTCGTGAAATCCTGGTTGACGGCCTTTGCCTGGGTGACGGCCGCGACCGCATAGCCGGCAGGCACAGTACCGCAGACCAGCAATGCGACCGACATCACGCAGAAGGCTACTTTCTTTCTGTTCAGGGTGGACATGTCGAATTCTCCTTCTCTGATCGTTGTTGTTCCCGTAGGGCGGACTGGACATCACGCAGTTGCATCATTCACGCGCCCTGAACACAAGATACGAAGGCGGACTTAAAAGAAACTTAACCCTGGCGGTCAACACGAGATTTCACCACCCCATCTGGCGCGCAGTGGGAAGCCTCTCGATGGAAATCAACACATGAGTTGATTCGGATTCCGCAGAATGGAGGGCTTCATGTCCCGGTGGATGCGCGGAGCATGTTCCATCCTGACGAGACCTTTACCGAGGCCGGCCTGAAAAAATGGAACCGACAGACTCCCTCGTCCCATTAACGTTGCGCTCCACGGCCTTCAGCCGTTCGCGTTCGTCAGTGGTCACGCCATCACGCTCGCCATGATCGACCTGGTTTGCCCAATGCGAGCGGCGTCTGCGCCGTACAGCCCATCATCGGCGCCATTGACTCGACCGCCGCTCGCGTCGACGAATGTTCGCTACGCTGCTCGCGCAAACTTGCCGAGGTGGGACTTCCACACGCGCGGCGTGCCGGTGCGGACGCGAGACCGCATTGCTTTTTATTGATCGCGCACATACGCAAACGATTGCGCACAGGACGAAAATAAAACGTTTCTGTACCATTCAGATAATAAGGATCACTTCCGGATACGACCACGAACCGGCCTGACACATTGATTTCACAGCCGGAACGTGTCGCATTTCAGAAGCTGTTGTCTGACAAAACCTGCCAATCGAGCGATGCGAGCGCGTGCGTACCGCATACATCGCATGCTTCAAACAAGAATGGCCCGCCACATCGTCCCCACGGCCACCCCATTATTCTCGACCGAACGTCGACGCAGACGCGAACGCGATTGCCCTGCATTGTGCAGACCATTTCCATGAGCACCGACGTAGCACCGTTCCAAGCAAGACCATGCCGCTAGTCAGACCGAGGTTTTCAACGCAATTGTCGCTACTCAGGGCACTTGCTGCGGCGTTGTGCGCATCGCTGGTCGCAATCGTCTGGTTAATGGCCAGTTGCACCGAAGGCCACCGGATCGCATCCGCCAGGCAGCGCGCGAGCGACGCGTGCGACGCGATTGCTTCCCACTACACGCTGTCGTTACCTCACGCGACGGAGCCGAGCGTTCAACTGTTGCGCGACGTACTCAACGCGGCCCTTGCCGCATCCGCGGGTATCGAAGGTGGCTTCTGGCACGCTGGCGCGTTGCATTCCGCGCCGTCGGCGAATGCGCCCGAGCGTGCCGGTGGATTTCTGGCTTACGCGTTTCCGTCGTACCCCGGCAGCGGCATCAAGCGCGACATTCCGGAAGCGGAAACGCCGCTGATCCTGAGCGCGCTCTCGGCAGCGTCCACCGGCGTGCACTCCGCCGCCGAAATAGCGGGAAGGCACCACGACGCAGTCATCGCGATCGCGTGCCCCGTGAACGGACATGCCGGGCTCTATGCATGGACCCTTGTGCGTGCGCAATCGATGTTGGTCCGTCAGGGCGACGCCATCGTAGCAACGTTTGCCGTCGTTCTGGCGCTTCTGTTCGCCGTTTCCCTGTATCTCGCCTTCGCACTGCGCGCATGGCGCGACAAACTCGTGCGGCTCGACACGGCGCTCTCGAACGACGACGCCGATTCCGCCGGCAGCATCCCCTGCCCGGGCGAGCCGGAACTGGATCGGATCGCGCATGCATTCAACCGCTGTACTGCGCGTACCCGCAATGCTCGCGAACACGCGAGCGAACTGGAAATACGCCTCGCGCAAGCACATCGTGTCGCGCTGCTCGGCACACTGGCCGCCGAGGTTGCGCATGAAATTCGCAATCCGGCTGGCGCGATGCGATTGAAAGCCGAGAACGCGCTGGCCGGCGATGCCTGCCGGCAGCAATCGGCGCTGCGCTCGATACTCGGCCAGATCGAGCGCATCGAAATCCAGGTGTCCAGGCTCCTGGCGCTCACCCAGCCCGTTACGCCGCGCCTGGAGCCGGTCGATCCGGCCACGTGGCTTTCGGAAAGCGTGCAGACACACGACGAGCTCGCGCGCGGCAAGAATGTCGCGCTGACGGTGGCCTGCAATATGCCGACGGCCTCCACCAGCGACACGACCGATCGCCCCGTATTCGACCCTGCCCAGATGCGTCGTGCGCTCGACAATCTGATCGTCAATTCGCTGGCGCACGTTCGCCCGGGCGGCAAGGTTCACGTCGAGGCCAGCCGCCGCGCTTCACCATGCGGCGCACGCTTCGTGCTCGAAGTCGCCGACGACGGCCCCGGCGTTGCCGAAGCCGAGCGCGCGCGCATCTTCGAGCCCTTCGTCAGCGCGCGGCCCGGCGGCTGCGGGCTCGGTCTCACCCTGGTTCGAGAGATCGCAGCGTCGCACGGCGGCAACGCCTGTCACGCCGCCACCCCTACTACTTGCTTTGTCATCGATATCCCATGGCGACCATCCTGCTGATCGACGACGACGATGCCTTCTGCGAAGGATTGTCTGAAACGCTGACCGATCTGGGTCACGAAACCCTATGCGCCGGCACGGGCGAGCACGCGCTCGCCCGCGTCGACCGAGGTCTGCAACCCGCCTGCATATTCCTCGACATCCGGTTGCCCGACATGGACGGCATTGCCGTGCTCGCGAAACTGCGGCGCGTCCCTCGACTCGCGACGGTCCCCGTCGTGGTACTGACCGCCTATGCCCGTAGCGGCAACACGATCGCCGCCATGCGCCTCGGCGCATTCGACCACCTGACGAAGCCGGTCGGCCGCGACGATATCGCGAGCCTGCTCGAGCGGATCTTCGCGGCCCATCCTCTGTCCGATGCCGCTCCCCATGCGCAGGCGAACGTCGACGCGTTCGACGAACCTGCCGGTGCGGAGCCGCGCTTGCTCGGCATCAGCGCGGCGATGCGCGAAGTACAGAAATGTATCGGCCGCGCGGCAGCGTCGGACGCGACCGTTCTCATCACCGGGGAAACGGGAACCGGCAAGGAAGTCGCGGCCAGGGTGCTCCACGTCGAGTCGTCGCGTAGCGCCGGCCCGTTCGTTGCCGTGAATTGCGCGGCGATTCCTCATGAGCTGCTCGAAAGCGAGCTTTTCGGCCATTGCAAAGGTGCCTTCACGGGCGCCACGGCCGCCCGGACCGGCCGAATCGTCGAAGCCGATGGCGGCACGCTTTTTCTGGATGAGGTCGGCGACATGGCGACCTCCATGCAAGCCAAGCTGCTGCGGGTGCTGCAGGAACAGCAAGTCACCCCACTCGGCGTCAACCGGTCCATTTCGGTGAACGTCCGCGTGATTGCGGCAACCCATCGGGACCTGCGGACCATGGTCGCGAACGGAACGTTTCGCGAAGACCTGCTTTACCGACTCAACGTCATCCCCATTCATCTGCCGCCGCTGCGCGAGCGGCTGGCCGACATCCTGCCGCTCGCCGTCCATTTTCTCGACACGACGTCGGCCTCGACTACGACGAAGCGGCTGTCCGTGCAGGCGGAGCGCCGCCTGATCGCGTATGCGTGGCCGGGCAACGTACGCGAACTGCGCAACGCGATCGCGCGCGTGAATGCGCTCGCGCCCGGCGCCGTCGTCACCGGATGCGATCTCGCGTTCCTCGACGAACCGGGTGTTCCTTCGCGCGACGCGCTGCTGCCTGCCGCGATGCTCAATCGTCCGCTGTCGGAAGCACTCGCCGCCGTCGAGCGCGAGATGATCCTGCGCACGCTCGGACTCACCGGCGACAATCGCGCGGAAGCAGCGAAGCGGCTCGGCATCAGCCGCCAGTCGCTGTACACGCGCATGGCACACCTCGACATCGGCTAGCGTCGGATTGCCGGACACGCGTGTCCGGATGCGTTGACAGTCTCGCTGCCGCGCTGCCCGCAAAGCCTTGTCCGACAGTCCCCTTTATGTGGCACACCGCTTGCATGTATTGCCCGGAGCGATCTCGCGGATCGCACCGGGCAGGCGGCGCTCATCCTTCGCGAAACAGCACGCGAAGACATCGAAGCCGGTACCGGTCCCTGCGTGATCGTGATTTCAACGACGGGACGCGGATGAGCGTCGACGCATGTCGATGCCTTCCCGACCCGACGTTCATAACAAGCACAACGACAACCGCTCGACCAGGGCAAACGACAGGGGAAGACTAAACATGAGCTTCGGACAATTGACCGTGCGAGCGAAACTCGCGCTGACCTTCGGCATGATGGCCGCGCTGGTGGTTCTGGTTTCGGTGATCGCACTCGGTGCGCTCGGGGATGCGAACGACAGTTTCGCCAACTACGTCGACGGTGCGCGTGCGCGCGCGGAATTGACCGAAAAAGTTCGTGCGGCGGTACTTCGTCGCGCGGTCGCCGTCCGTAATCTGGTGCTCGTGACGAAGCCCGACGATATCGAAACCGAACGCGTTGCGATGACGCAGGCGCACGACGAAGTGCAGGCACGGCTTCGCCAGCTGAACGAAGCCATCGCCACCAACCCCGACGTGACGGCGAAAGGCCGCGCGCTGGTGGCCGAGATCAACCGCATCGAGTCGCGATATGGCCCGGTGGCCGTCGCGATCGGCGACGCTGCGTTGCACGGCCAGCGAGACCAGGCGATCGCGATGATCGACGATCAATGCCGGCCGCTACTGAAGGAACTCGTCGCAGCAGCCGACACCTACGCCGGCTTCGCAAGCAATCGGGCGGCCGAAAGCAAGCAGGCGTCCGCGCAACAGTACGACAGACACCGCGCGCTGCTGATCGGCATCTGTCTCGCCGCCGTCGCCGCCGCCGTCGTTGCGGCGCTCCTGATCACGCGCAGCATCACGCGCGCGCTCGGCGCGGAACCCGGCGCCCTGAGCGACATCACACGCCGCGTCGCGGCGGGCGACCTCGGCACCGTGGACGGCGCCGCGGTCGCGCCGCAGGGCAGCGTCCTGGCATCGATGGGCGAGATGCAGGCGAGCCTCGTCCGGCTGATCGGGCAAGTCCGTACCGCCGCGGACAGCATCGCGACGGGATCCAGCCAGATCGCGTCAGGCAACCAGGACCTGTCGTCCCGCACGGAGCAACAGGCGGCGTCGCTGCAGGAGACGGCATCGAGCATGGAACAGCTCACCGCTACCGTGCGTCAGAACGCGGAGAGCGCGCAACAGGCGAGCGCCCTGGCCAACGGTGCGTCGGACGTCGCGCACAAAGGCAGCGCGGTGGTGAGCCAGGTCGTGGAAACCATGACCGACATCAGCGACAGCTCGTCGAAGATAGCCGAGATCACCGGGATCATCGAGGGCATCGCGTTCCAGACCAACATTCTCGCGCTGAACGCCGCCGTGGAAGCTGCCCGCGCGGGCGAACAGGGTCGCGGCTTCGCCGTCGTGGCGAGCGAAGTGAGAAGCCTCGCGCAGCGTTCATCGAGTGCAGCCAAGGAAATCAAGGCGTTGATCGGCGCATCCGTCCAGAAGATTCGGGACGGCTCGCGTTTTGCCGACGATGCGGGCCATACGATGGCCGACGTGACGAAGGCCGTGGCACGCGTGACAGACATCATGGGTGAAATCGCCGCGGCGTCCTCCGAACAAAGTCGCGGGATCGAACAGGTCAACATCGCGATCACGCAGATGGACGAAGTCACGCAACAGAACGCGGCACTGGTGGAAGAAGCGGCGGCCGCGTCGAAGTCGCTCGAAGATCAGGGCCATCGATTGACCGAGGCCGTCTCGTTCTTCCGTGTCGGGTCCGTGGATAGCCATGCCTACGACCAGCCGGCGACGCGCCGGGGTGCGGCCACCACGGCGGCCGTGTCACGGCCGGTGCGACCGGGCCGCACGCCCGTGACGGAGGCAAGCGCGCCGTCACCCCGTGCCGCGATGGACGCGGCAGCAGACTGGACCGCCTTTTGATACGGCACGAACCATCCATTTTCTGGAGCATGACATGACGGAAGCAGTTGAAATCGCGGAGAGCATACCCGTACGCGAAAGCGCCGGCGACGCGACCAAGCAGGTATTTGTCGCTTTCGTGCTCGGCGACGACGAATACGGCATCGATATCATGAGTGTCCGCGAAATTCGCCCCTATGTAGAACCGACGCCCGCCGCCGATGCGCCGCCGTTCGTCAAAGGCACGATCAACCTGCGCGGCCTCGTCATGCCGATCGTCGACCTGCGCACGACGTTCTCGCTGGACCCGATCAGCGACACCGTACCGACCGCCATCATCGTACTCGACGGTGCGGAACAGGCGATCGGTTTGATCGTCGACTCGGTGAGCGGCGTGGTCGATATCGATCTCTCCGCTCGCCGCCCCGCGCCGGAGGTCGGGACCGCGATGCAAACGGAATGCGTCACGGGCCTCGCCATCCATGAAGGGGACGACGGCGAACAAATGCTGACCCTGCTCGACATCGATCGACTGATGGAAACGATCGATGTCGGCGCGCGCCGGAACCGGCCGAGCGAAGCTTGATCGACATTCAACCGATGACGAAGGACACGCAACGGCCGCCGGTATGGCGGCCCATCGAGTTTTTGCCGATCCTGTTTTATCTGGTCGACATTCAAGTGGACGAAGCGCGGGCGACCTTCGACAAATTGACCCGGCACACGACGGAAGGACGCATGGCCGATCCTGCGATGCGCGAGCGAGTCACGCATTACTACATCGGGCAACGGAAGCTGTTGCCGATTCAATACGAGCAATTCATGCGTTGGCAATGGGAAGCCACGACTACGGAACAACGGGAAATGCTCAGGCGGATCGGCGAGCGCGCCGACCACCTCGCCGCGCTGTACGATTCGATCATCGCGTGGCTCGACGAATCGTCCCGGGCAACATCCGGCGTCAAGCAGCCGAACGATTCGTCGACGTTCGCCCGACCTCGATTCGAGCCATCGCCATGATGGTTATGCGCACTGGCTTTGCGTCAACCCGCCGTGCGAATGAACGGTATCGGCGATGTAACCGGTATCGCCTCCCTTTCCAAACTATTTCGGTTGATTGACGACAATAAAACAATACCCACATCAACCTCGATCGGCGTCTAATTCGTTGACGCCGGTGTATCGATTGATTGACACATCTGATTGTTCGCTGTTGGGAGTGCCTTTGTCCGGCATAGGCCTTGACGTGGCACGTCGCTTGCATGTTTCGCGCGAACAGGAAGCGGCCCATGCAACGGTGGACGTAGTCGAAAGCGGACCGGATAGCGCGGCATGCTCGCCTGACCGTCACGCTGCCCCTATGCGCGGCGACATACCGTATGGTCTTCAAACAGGTGCCAAGGATGAACATGCTACCGATCGAGAGCACGCTGCCCGTTTTGACGGATGCGGGCACGCTGCAATTTTCCGCTTATGGATTCGGTTGGGGATATCGCTCGTTTTCGTTATTGCGCGAGACCGTCCGCACCTGCCTCGGCGCCCGGGATACGAGCGAACAGCAGATTCGGCTGGCCTTCGAACTGAATCGGCATCGGATCCTTCGCGCGGTTGGACCGTTCTCGGCGATACCGTATCAAGGCGAGACGATTCCCGTTCCGGTCGAGAACCTGTAGAAAGCTTGCGCAGACATTCATCCACGCTTGAAGAGGGGCGAAACGACATGCGGGCATGACGTGGTCGCCACACGGAAGCGCGATACGGCCGGCGCTCGGTTCACCGAACATCCTGCGACAAACTGCCTCGATCCACGAAAGCATCGCCACGCGAGCGACTCGGCGCCTCGCGCATCGACTTCGAGTGGAGCACCGGGATTCGGGGGGCGTCAGTGCGCGAGCGCGCGACCGATCCTGAATACCCCGACCACCTCGCGCAGCGTGGTCGCCTGCTGCGCCATCGCCTGCGCGGCCGCCGATGCCTGCTCCACGAGCGCCGCGTTCTGCTGCGTGACCGAGTCCATCTGGCCCACGGCGACGTTGACCTGCTCGATACCCGTTCCCTGTTCGTCCGACGCCGATGCGATTTCATTCATGATGTCGGTCACTCGCCGCACGGACTGCACGATCTCCGACATGGTGGCGCCCGCGCGTTCGACCTGCTGCGACCCTTGGGCCACGCTTTCCACCGAACCCGTGATGAGATCCTTGACTTCCTTGGCCGCGTTCGCGCTGCGTTGCGCCAACGTGCGCACTTCGCCGGCCACCACCGCAAATCCGCGCCCCTGCTCGCCCGCACGCGCGGCCTCGACTGCCGCATTCAGCGCGAGGATGTTCGTCTGGAACGCAATCCCCTCGATCACGGCGATGATTTCGGCAACCTTGCCCGAACTGCTCGAAATGGCGCGCATGGAGTCGACCACCTGGTTCACCACTTCGCCGCCGCGCATCGCGACCTCGCACGCGCTGCCCGCGAGCGCATTCGCCTGCCGGGCGTTTTCCGTATTCTGACGAACCGTCGCGGTCAACTGCTCCATGCTGGCCGCCGTTTCCTCGAGCGAAGCCGCCTGCTCCTCCGTTCGCTGCGAGAGATCCAGGTTACCTTGCGCGATTTCGCCAGCCGAAGTCGTGATCGATTCCGCGGTCGACTGGATTTCCGACACGATGCCGCTCAGTTGCCGCCGCATCGATTCGAGCGACGCCATCAGGCTGCCGCGATCGTTCGGCGCGACCGGCACAGGTGCTTCGAGATTGCCTTCGGCAATACGCCCGGCCACGACCGCGGCGTCGGCGGGCTCGCCCCCCAGCGACCGCATGATTCCGCGCGTGATGACGGTTCCCAGCACGATCGAGAGGACGACGGTGATGACGCCTGCTGCCGCCAGCGTCAACTTGGTCAACGCAGTCAAGCTAGCCACTTCCCCTGAGCGCTGATCGAGCAGCGACTGCTCGGCCTCGTTCAGCTCGGCGGCCACGGCTCGATAGCGATCCATGAACTGCTTGTCGTTGCCCTGCTTGAAGTAGTCGATCAGCACGTTGGCCGGCTGCGTACCGGCATTGACGTCACGCCGCATCGCGATCAGCTTGTCATCGATCTCCGCCACCTTCCGATGCATGTCGCGCAGTGTCTCGAGACGACGCTGCTGCGCCGCGTTGTCCGCGGTGAGGCCGCGAACGACATCGAGCGACGCGGCGAACTGCTTGACGCCTGCCTTGTAGGGCTCCAGAAACCGGTCATCCCCCGAGGCCACGTAGCCGCGCACGCCCGTCTCCATGTTGACCATGCTGGTCAGCATGTCGTCGTTCGCTCGCAAGACCTGGTAACTATGAACGTTCCAGCCGTTCGCCTGATTCAGCTTCAGAAAATTGACGATCGAGATCGCGCTGCCGATCAACGATATAAGTACGACGATACCGAATGCAACGCCCAGCTTCCTGCCGACTGTCATGGAGCCCATGCTTGCTTCCCCCCGTGTGTTGTTGTTCGTTATGTCGGCACGCAGGCAAACTTCCTGTAACTCATGCATTCCTCGCCTGAGGAAACCTTTCGCGAGATGGTCGGATATATCGGTCGGCTTGCCCTGACACGCCTGCGCCTCAGGTGACTATCCGTCCTCGCAAACGATCACGGGCGTATTATCTTTTTATCGATTGCCGCGAAAAACGTCGCGTCGGCCGTGATGAAAATGCAGGACGCCCTCGTCACTGGGGAAACGGGAAACGGGAAACGGCAGCGCGGCCGCATCGTCGCGTACCGCGACGAGTACGGATTTCCATACATCGGTGTCACGAACCGTTGACACATGGGTTTCAGCCCTGCCGGCCAACCCTTGCCTGATCGAGCGGACCCGATGGCATACCGATTGCATGTATTGCGCGGTCGATGTCCAGCCAGTGGCTCAATACCGGCGCGCGCAGCGTGGGGGACTCTCGACACAGATCGACAAAACAGTCATCCCGGCGGATTTCCAACGATGAACGACACCACGCGACAAGCGCCGGCATGGCGACCGATCCGGTTTTTGCCGACCTTCCTTTATTTGTTCGACGCTCAACTGGACGAAGCGCGTGGGATACAGGTCAAACTGACCACGCACAAAATGGAGCCGCACGTGCTGGACGGCGCGATGCTTGGACGAATCCGGCATTACTACGCCCGGCAACGAAAAACGTTACCGATTCAAGACGAGCAGTTCATGCGCTGGCAAGCAGAGGCCACGACCGCCGAGCAGCGAGAAATGCTTGCTCGCGTCAGTGTGCACGCAGACGAACTCTCCGGGCTGTTCAATTCGATCATTGCGGCAATCGACGCGCTGTCTCGAGATACGCTCGACAGCAGTAGGCCGAATGCGTCAATCTCCGCCGAACCTCGCGTCGCGGCATCGCCATGATGCCGTCGCATCGGGGCCCGTGCCGACGGTGCGCAACGCTCCGTCCGTCACATACGGAATGAGACCCGTCGCGCGAATCTTCGCGGCGATCGTGTCGCGGCACGCCGCGTCTTCCGGCGGGCAATAGTCGATCGAGACCACCGGTAGCGCATAGCGCGCTTCAATCGCCTTTGCTTGCGCGAGCAACCAGTCGCGATCCGCCGCGGGGACGGCGCCGTAACGCCGGTTGCGCTGATCCCAGTTGCCGAACAGCGATTCGAATGCAACCGCGGCGATCGCGTCATGCACCTTCGGCAAGATCTCGAAGCCGCGGTTCAGGATCAGTTGCGCAGTCGGATAGCGCGATTTCACGGCGTGGATCACGGCGACCAGGCCAGCCTCCTGCTTCGCGCGCGCCGCTTCCGTCTTCGCGACGAGCTGGTACGAATCCAGCGTGTCGAAAAAGAAGCCTCGGTACCCACGCGCCCACAGCGGCGCGATCACCTGTTCGACGAAAAACGACGGCCACCCCTGCGCCGACTGATCGACGACCGCCGACGCCCATGTCGTATTACGCCCGAACAACCACCGTTTCGGCATCCTGCGCGCATAGTCGCGCTCCTGCGTGACTTCGCCGACGCTCACATAGGCGAACCACGCGGGGCGTTGCATGTCTTGCGCACGTGGATCGAAGCCGCTGTCGGGTTCGACGACAACGACATCGAACTTCTCCAGCTGGCGAACCGGCACGTCGTTGCCGTAGAAGAACGCGACGGAATGCGCACGCATCGCATCGGCCGGATCGCACGCGTCAGGCGACGATACGGGCGGTGCGGGTTGCGCATAGCCTGCCCGCCCGCACAGCGCACCCAAGATGACGACTGCGATGGCAGCCGCGGCCGACGCCAGCGCCATCATCGGCCGCCCGTGCGGCCGACGGATTCGGAATGAAAACATATCTCCTCAATGACGCAACATATAGGTTTCGTATTCGAGGCGGCCGAACTTGCGGTCGAGCAGCAGGACCGCCGCGACATCGAGAACGAGCAGCGCAAGCGCGAAGCCATAGCCGTATGCATCCGGCGTCATCCATAGCGTGATGCCGGTCAGCACGCCGTTGAGCGCGACAAAAGCCGTCGACAGCGCCACGACCAGCCGGCGCGCGTCGAGATAGAAGAATACGTTCAGCAAACCCAGCAGCAGCACCTGCAGACTCGCGGCGATCACGTCGACGAGCAGAAGCGGAAGGTACAGCGTCGAGATATGCAGGGCCGCCAGCAGCCAGTGACCGAATGCGACGATCAGCACCAGCACGGCGGCCTGCACCTTGATGATTTCATACAGTCCGGCGCGCACGCTGCCGACCATCATGTCGCGCATGTCGTTGATGTGCCGCAGCGTCGCACCGCTGCGCACGGCTTCGTAGAACCCATCGTAATACTCGACGAAGTCCGCCTCGATGCGTACCAGGAACGTCGCCATCCCGGGCATCACGCAAACGTACGCGATGAACACGGGTATGTCGTAGATCACCGATGCACGCAACGGCCCGATCACCTGTGCACCCGTGCCCGGTGCATACCAGAACATGAACTTGTCGAGCCATACGCCGAGATTGAACAGCAGTCCGACAAGCGCGAGCGTCGGATACGCGAAGCGCCGGTCGAGCATCTCGAACGAGACGAAGCGATCGCTGCGGTAGTTTCGGTAGATCAACCCCGAAAGCCCGGTAAGCAAGACGAGATGCCCGGCGACGAAACCGCCGAGCAGGCCGCAAATGCCCTGCCGGTTCAGCATCAGCGCGAACGCGACCGTGCAGCCGTATCCGACCAGGAATACCGCGAGAATCTGCCGGTACTGTTTCACGCTGGACAAAAAGATCACCGCGATCCAGATATTGCTGACGATGACGAATCCCGCGACCATCAGCAGCCGATACAGCAGCGGCTCGCCGCGAAATCCCGACGCCACCGCGATGAAGCCGGCACATCCCGATGCCGCCGTGGCAATCAGCGCCACACCGTTATAGTTCGACAGCACGAGATCGTCGCGCTTCTCGAACAGCCGGTCGGAGATGAAGCGCGTGAACGACAATTGCAGCGGGCCGGTCAGAATCAGACTGCACGCGATCAGGTAAGTCACCGACACCTGAAACTGGACGATCGCATATTTGGGTATCACGAACGCGACGCTCATCACGCCGATGATCAGAATTCCGAATATCGACAGAATCAGCGGCCCGGAGCTGATCAGCCCCGCATACGCGTATGCGCGTGCGACGCCGAAGAGCGTCTGTTGCCGCAGGATCTTGCGCAACTCGAAGCCGATGCCGGCCATCAGCGGCCCTCCTTGCGCGAGCCGGATGCAACCACGCCCGCACCTGCATGGTGTACCGGGCAGCCGGCTTCGAACGGCCGCCCGCGGCGCATCCGGTCGGGGGCGATCGCGAGCGCATCGTACAACGCCCGATACCGGTCGATCATCTGTGCACGCGTGTAGAAGCGTCGGACGCGGGAGAGGCCGGCTTGCTGCGCGGCCTGCCAGCGCTGCGCGTCGCCGAGCAGGTCGAGCGCCGCCTGCGCGAACGCGGCCGGATTCGCGATCGGCACGACCGCGCCGGCGGGCCCGAACGCGCGGTCATCCTCTCCGAGCCCTTCGATCAGTTGCCGGCACGACCCGACGTCCGTGGTAATCGACGGCACGCCGGCCGCGAAGCCTTCGAGCACGACGAGCGGGAGCGCCTCGCTGATCGAGGTCAGCGCGATCACGTCGACTTTCGGCAAAATGTCGTGCATCCGCTGGAAGCCGAGAAAGCGCACCGTCGTCGCGAGCCCGAGGCTCTGCGCGAGCGCCCGGCATTCCAGCGCGTACGCGGGATCCTCTTCTTCCGGCCCGACGATCCAGCCTTCGATTTCCGGCATCGTCCGCGATGCGATGAACATCGCGCGGACGAACGTCTTGATGTCCTTGATCGGCACCACGCGGCCGATCAGCGCGACGACGCGGCGCGGGCCGCCGTCCCGCTTGTCCAGCAGCGGCGCGAAGCCGTCCACGTCGACGCCGTTCGGAATGTTGCGCGTCCGGGCGGCATCGGCGCCGTCGGCGATCTGACGGTGCCGATTGGCCTCGTAGAGCGCGACGATCTCGTCGGCCGCGTCGTAGGCGAGCTTGCCGAGTGCTTCGAAGAAACGCACCCACAGCGCGCGAAAATAGCTGATCGCCGATACGTCCCGCTCGAACGCACCCCGGTTGTCGCGGATCCACTCGCTTTGCAGCAGATCGATCTTGCGTTCCTTGGTATAGATACCGTGCTCGGAAACGAGTAGCGGCCGGCCCGTGCGGTAATGCAACAGCGCACCGAGAAAGCCCGCATAACCCGTCGATACGGTGTGATAGACGCGCGCCGGCGGCAGTCCGCGTGCGATCCGCGCAAGCTGCCACAGCGGCTTGTGCATGATCCGTACCGTCCAGAAGTAGTCGGTGAAGGACGGGTCCGTGCAGTAGCGGCGATAACGCTCGACGATGAAGTCCCACGCCGCGCGGCTGGTGGAAAACTGCCGCTCGTTCAGCGGTCCGTCGTCGTCGATCAGTTGGACCAGGTCAGCCATCAGCGCAGCCGGATTCGCCACGACGCCGTCCGCATCCCGCCCGCGCCACGCATCGTGCAGCGCAGCCGAACGCCTGAACGCTTCGGCGTCGCCGGGAATCTCCCGTGCGCTGCCCGTATCGGCGGGCACGTCGCCATACAGATAATGGGACTCGAAGTGGACGACGTTGTCGGGCAATGCGTACGCGGCGCCATGATAGTCGTCTTCCCGGCTGCCGATGAACACGATCGCGAAGTGCTTGTGCGGGTAGGCACGAATCATCTCGTTGACCCAGCTCGATACGCCGCCTCGCACATACGGGAACGTGCCCTCGAGCAGCAGGCAAACGTCGATCGCGGTCGACGGACCGGCACGGCGGTGAATGGACGGTTTCATGACGACCAGTAACGAACGACGGGATTGAGAACGGGCAGCGCGGCCGCGTTGCCGAGCGACGCGAGCAGTTCGGCCGTGCGCGGATACTCGCCACGCAGGAATGCAGCCTCGGCAAGCCACGGCACGAGACGCTCGCGCGGAAAGCCCCATTCGAGCGCACGGCTCATGTATTGCACGGCCGCGTCCGCGTCGCCGGTCGCGAGTGCGAGGCGGCCGCGAACGAGCCACATCGCCGCGTCGCCTGCGTCGATCGCGAGCGCGGCCTGCGCGTGGCGGTCGGCCTGTTCGCGCGTGTGCCCGTGCACCGCACCGAGCACGAGATTCTGATAGACCAGCTCGAAGTACAGCTCGGCAAGCCGGCGATGATTCGCCTGGCGCGTTGCATCGTCGTCGGCGGCATCGAGCGTCTGCTGCGCACGGAAGATGTTCTGCGCGATCTCGTTCTCGGCGCGGTCGAGCGTGCCGTATGCGATGAGCCGCACGTCTTCGAGAGGATCGGCGAGCAGATCGCGCAGCAGCGTGCCGGTCGTGCGCGTCGGCATGCTCTGGATCGCAACCAGCGCGGAGAGCCGATCCGACGCGGCCACCCGCGTATTCACGAGACGCGCCTGCAGACGCGCACCGCCGCCGTGCGAGACGCGCGACACGAGATAGGTGACGAACTCGGGCAAAGGCACGTCGGCGTATGCGTCGTCGCCCTGCTTCGCGGGCCAGCAAGCCGCCCACGCACAGCTGGCCAGCACGACGAGGCCGCCGCCGACCGGCACGAACGTACAGGCGAGCCAGAGCGCCGCGAGCGTCCCGTTGCGTTGAGTTCGGTAACGTTGCGGCAGCAACTGCCGGTACAGCACCGCCTGCGCCGCGCCGCCTGCCACCATCGCCCCGAACACGGGCCACAGGGGGTCAACCGACGGTGCCAGGACGGTCATCGCCGCCCCCACCCGGGCGGACCCGCCGAACTGCACGAGCACGGCATACTGCAGCGCCGCGACGATCGCAATGCCGACGCACGACGCGAGTGCGGCCAGCATCGACGCCGGCGGCACGCGCAACGCGCGCCGCTCGAGACCGGGCGCCCGCGAACCGGATCGCGGCCTAGACATGAACGCCGCATCCCTTCAGCAGGCGCTGCAATGCCGCCCCCGGTTCGAGGCTGCCCAGATGCAGCGTATGCACGCCGATCCGCGCGCCTTCGAGATCGAGACCGAACTGCGCCGCGAAGCTCGCCTCGATGCGCGCGAGATAACCGTCGACGCCGGCCGTATCGGTCGCCGGCATCAGGTTCACGAGCACCGATTGCGTCGGCGTCTTCAGCGGCCATATGAGATCGAGCGAACGGCGCCCGCGCATCACGTGCTCGAACAGCGAATCGTCCGCCTCGTCGTGCTGGAACACGAGCGCGACCAGCGACGACGCGATCCCCGACTCGCGCTGCAGGCGCGTCAGACGCGCGATGTCGAGTGCGAATTCGTACGGGCATGCCGGTACTGCCGCCACCACGTCGCGCACGCACGCCGCATGCTCGACGCCGTCCGCGTAAAAGCCGAGCAGCACCAGCAGCAGTTGCAGATTATCGAAGTTCAGCGACAGAAACGGCATGCGCTTGATCGCGAGCAACGCGATCAGGCGACCGTCGGCGCACACGACCGGCGCGGCGACCAGCAGCGCCGTATTCGGCGCCACGTCGCCGCCGCTCTTCGGATGGGCGATGCATTTCGTCTCGAGCGTGCGGGCCACGAGGCCGTCGCGCGGGTCGAAATCAAATGCATCGCCGAGCCGCGCAACCGGTTCGCACACGATTCTGGGCGACTGCGTCGCGCCTTCGACCGGATACAGCGCCGCCACCTCGATCTGACATGCCTGCGCGACGAATTCGAGCAGCGCGTGCGCACCGGGTAGCCGCACCGTGCTCGCCACACCCTGCGGAGGCGCATCGAATCCGTGCGCGAGCGACAGACGGCGCAGTTCGGTGATCGAATCCCGCAGCGTGGTCGGCTTCGACAGCAAATCCTTTTCCAGCCGCTCGTGCGACAGACGCATCAGGTAGTGGCTCTTCGTGATCGCGACGAGCCGGTCGTTCAGATAGTCGTTGAGCGCGTTCGCCCGAGTTGCGCGAGCGCCCCACGTGTCGCCGAAATGGCCGACGACGATCGTCTGCAGCAAGCCGCCGGCGAAGCGCTGCAGCGGCCACACTTCGCCGGCCGCGGCAGGATGCAGGTGGCCGACGCATTGCCATGCGCCGATCATCAACGCGTTCGCGAACAACCCGAGCAGCGTCCCGTAACGCAGCGCGACGACGAGCGGGCCGAACCACAGCCATGGAAAATCCGCATGCAGCAGCAGCGGATCGCTTCGGTCGAAGTGCCACGCAAGCGCGAGCACGATCAGCATGAACACGATCGTTTCCACGACCGAAATCGGCCGCGCAGCGGCCGGCGCGACGAGACGGCGTATCCTACTCAGGTGCCCGAACGGATTCGTCTGGCGCGATCGAGGCGACGCCGATGCAGGGCCGCTCCCGCCGTGAGGGTTATCGGTAGCGTTCGCGGAGCTCATGGTCGTCTTCCGGTGCAGTCGTGTCGAGCACGCATCACGAGCGCGGACGCAACGGCGCGAGCAGGCGGCCGACCAGCGCATTCGCGACGCTCGACAGGCTCGAACGGCTCCAGCCGCTGCGCGTACCCGCGGCGCTCCAGACGACCCGGCCCGACTCGACGTCGACGAGTTCGAAGGTCAGGCCGGCGACCGGCTCGCCGTCGACGCCCACCTTGTAGCGCCACTCCTCGACGGCGCCGGCCAGCACGTACTTCACGTGATGCTCGCGCGCCCACGCGAGCCGACGCTCGCCCGTGTCGCGCTGCGCGGTGTCGAACATCGCGTTGCCGTCTCCGTCGGCCGGCGCGAGACGCACGTCGGCCAGCCCGTTCGCGCGCAACACGGTCGCCGCGAGCGCCGCGGCGCTCCCGCCCGCCGCGGGCGTTTCGGTGAAGTTCGCAATCGGCGCGATCGCCACCGCATCGCTGGCCGCGAGCGTCGGCGCAGCAGTCTGGCGCATCGAGCCGCAGCCCGCGAGCACCGCCGCCGACATCGCGATCGCCGCGCCCCAACGGACGAGCCGGGCTGCCTCCGGGCAGCGCAACCATCCGGACCGTACAGCCGCTTCGTTCATCTCGTTCATCGAACCACTCCCTACTCACTTCGTTGTATGCATCATCGTGTGCGTCGTTCCGTTCGCGCCGCGCAACGACGGAAACCGGAATCAATAAAACCAGCGGTATTGCGCGCCGACCACCGTCACAGGGGTACCGAGGCGTGATACACGCTGGTGCTGGATGAACAATGCCGCGTGGTCCCCGCCGAACACCGAACCCGCCATGCCGGCATCGATGGCCGCTCCGCCGCCCTGAATCGAATCGTGCACGACGCCGACCTCGAGAAACGGCCGCCACCGATGCGTGTACCGTTCGCGCAGATCGGTCCCGAACCCCGCGAACAATCCGTATTGCGTGTACGTGGCCGGCATGAAGTTTCCGGCGGAGGCCGACCGGCTCGCGGCAGGCAGAAGCGACGAAATCAGCGTGTCCGCCCGCCCCCCCGCACCGTAAGCGCCGTGCGTGCCGACGACGCGGATCGTATAGTCCGGGTAGGCCGTACGAATTCGGTAGCTCACCTGCGCGGTCGACAGCACGCCGCTACCGAGATAGGTGCGCGCCTGGCTGTAGAAGCGGTCCATCTCGACACTGCCGGACACCGTCACGCATTCGTTCGCCTGCCAGTTTCCATCGGCGATCAGGTTGTCCTTCATCCCGCCGATGCGCAACGCCGGCAGCTCGTCGGCGACCTGATCGCGACCCGCACGTATGCCGAACCGCAGCGGTCCGTCGCGTCCGAATTCCGCGCCGAGTCCGAGCGTATAGAAGGTGTCGAGTCCTTCGCGGCGGCCCGCACTCACCGTGAACGCATCGTCGCGCGTCTGTCGACGGGCATGGACCACCAGCGAGCGGTCCGCCGACGGCACGTTGACCAGTTGCGATGCGTCCGTCGATCGCTGGAGGTCCAGCGTGGCGGTCATGCCGATCAGGTAATGCCCGGCGATCTTGCGGCTTGCCGCGATCGTCTGCTCGCTGTAATCGAGCGGACGTTCGGCGTAGGTCGTCATGCTCGCGTCGAGCGACTGCGGCCACGCGAGCGCGGTTTCGACGAAACGCCGATGCATTTCGCTGTCGTCGGGCGCGCCATCGAGGCCGTCGAACGCGAGCGTTTGTGCTTGCGCCGGCCGGTCGACGGCTTCGGCCGCATCGATACGGTCGTAGCGCGGCAGGTGCACGCCCTGATCGAGCAGACGTTCCATCGTCCCGATGTCGCCGTCGGCTAGCGCGACGGTCAATTGCGCGGACGCCGGCCGCGCGAATAGATTCGCCGCCTGCAACGCGAGCCACCGCTTCGCCAGCGGATTCGCCTCGTGCGACAGCGCCCAGCTAATCGCCACCTCCTGCGCGACCGCGGCGTACGCACGGCGGTCTTTTTCCAGCATGTCCCGTGTCGATTTCGGGCTGCCCCGCGCCGACGATTCGAGCGGCGAAAGACCGCGTGCATCGCCGAGCAAGGTACGGCGTTCGCTGATGAAATCGGCAGCCGCCGAGCCGTCCTTCAGCAGTTCGTCGAGCAGCGCGACCGCGTGGTCGGCATTCGAATATTGCGCAGCCAGATCGACGCCGCGGCTGCGCAGCTCCAGGTGCGTCTCGATGTCCTGCGACGTACGTGCCGGAACACCGCGTTGGATGGGTTGCGACGCTTGCCGCTCCTGCGTCGTCCGCCGCGGCGGCGAGGACCGTGCGTCCCGTTCCCGCGGCGTCTGCCAGGCCTCTTTCCGGCCGAATGCGCCGATCTGCAGCCACACCTTGCGACGAATCGACCACGCGAGATCCGGACGTCCTGCCATTTCCTGCGCATCGGCGTACGTGATCAGCCACAGCGGATCGTGCGACATCATCACGGCCTGACGGCGCAGATATTCGAGCGCATCGACGGGCCGGTTCAGACGGAGTTCGGCCGCGGCGTACGGTCCCCACAGCGGCGCGTCAGCCGAAGCCTTGTCGCGCCAGCGCACGAGCGCCGCATGCAACTCGGCATCCGTGCCGTAATCGACCAGCGTCCACAATAGCGCCGCATTCAGATCCACCGATGCGCCCGGCAGATCGACCGCACGCTGCAGATCGTGCAACGCGTCGAGCGGACGGCCCGCTTGCCGCTCGTACTCGGCGCGCACGCCGAGAAAACCCGGCGACGCCTCGGCTGCCTCGTGCTCCTGCGGCGTGAGGCTCGCGAGCAGCGCGTCGATGCGTTCCATCGCGCCGGCTGCGGTGTAGTAGTAAACCGCCTGCTGCAGCGCGCGCACGGTATGGTCGCGCCGGTAGTGCAGCACCGAGATGCGGCCGGCGTCGATCGGGTACGCATCGTAGAAGTACGACATGTCGGCCAGATCGTCGGGCGTTGCCGCATCGCTCGCCAGCAGATGACGATACGCGTCGTGCGCCGCGTCGTCACGTTGCAGCAGGCGCGCGAGTTCGCCGTAGTTGCGCCAGAACGCCACTTCGCCGTCCTGCGCGTAACGGCTCGCATTCGTCATTGCATCGAGTGCGCCCGCGTAGTCACCGTCGCGATACAGCACATTGGCGGTGTGCAGCGCGTAGCGCGGATTGCGCGGCTCGCGCCGTTGCAACCGACGGTAGATCGCGAGTGCCTCGTCATCGTGGCCGGCACGTTCCGCGAGCGCACCGGCGCGCTCGTCGAGCGCGTTCGCTTCACGGCCGTGCGGCAGACCGTCGAGGAACGCGATCGCGTCGTCCGGCCGCCCGAGACGCTCATACGTTGCGGTGACGGAATCGACGAGCTTGAGATCGTCGGGCGTCGCCCGTGCCGCGTACAGCAAAGCGGCCAGGTAGGCGTCGTCGTCGTCCAGCATCGGGGCGATGCGCCGAACGTTCCGCCAGCCGACGGGGTCGCCCGTTTGTCGCGCATAGTCGAGCCACGACTTCAGCGCGAGCTGCGACGCCCCGTTCCATTCGGCCACCTGTGCAAGGCGCTTGCGCCACAGCGCCGAATGCGGTTCCTTGGCGAGCTGCGCGAGCGCGACCTTCTCCGCATTGGCGGGATCGGCGGACTCCAGGAACGACTGATAGAGAAGATCGGCAATGTCCGCCCCATCGGCAGCCGGCGGCGACGGAAGTTGCACGGCTCTCGCATGATTCGATACCTGCGTCGCGTCGACGAAGCGCATCATTGCGTCGCGCCGTTGCAGCGCGACCTTCACGATGTGCGCCCGCGGTTGCGTCGGTGCGGTGACTTGCGCTTGCGCCGCATCGATGAACGGGCCATGGCCGTCATGGCCTGCCCGGAGCTGCCGCGCGACGCGACCGCGACGTGCGCCACCCCAGACCATCGGACCGTCCAGATAGGCGTACGCCTGCTGCGTCGAACCCGACCGGTGAACCGCCGGCATGGCGAGCACGCGCTCCGCGCGCCTGCTCCGATAGGCAATCCCGCCGATCCCCGCGCGCCGCGCCAACGCCTTCGCATACCGCTCGATCAGGTCCGGCCGCTGCGCCGCCCGTGCGAGATCGAGCAACGCGACAAGCGTCGGCTGATCGTCGATGAACGCGTCGTTCTGGCGCTGCGCAACCGCGATTGCATCGGCGGTCAGATTGCCGGCCTGCAGCACACGAATGCCGGCGATGAAGCAGCGACGCTGCGCGCCGAGCGTCGTCGCGTTCTGCTGACGCCGGAACCAGCTGTCGGCCGCCTCCTGGTAGTCGCCGATCTGCAACGCGTAGCGCGACACGTATCCGTCCCACTTGTCGCGATGTGCGGTGTCGCGCCGTGCGAGGCGCACATAGAACCGCAGCGCGAGCGCGGGGGCACCGACCGATGCGGCGGATTGCGCGAACCATTCGAGATCGCGATCGGACCAGTCGAGCGCGGCAGCATCGGAAATCTGCCGGCGCAGTGCGGCAAGCGCAACGGAACGGCGCGGATCGTCGGCCTGCATCTCGTTCGTGCGTTGCTGCGCGATCGCGAGCTGCAGCTTCATCGCGGCCTGCCGCAGGGGCGGGGAAGCCGCCTCGTCCATCCGTTGAACGACCCGCCCCGCATCCGCGAGCCGGCCCAGCGACACATATTGCTCACCGAGCATCGCCAGTAGCGCTTCGTCGCGCGGCCGCACTTTCAACCATGCTTCGAGATACGCCGCGCTCAGATCGCTCGGGCCGCCCACCGCGGCCATCCGCTCACGCAGCCCGTCATGAGGTGCAACCGCATAGCCAGCCAGCAGCACGACGCCTGCCAGCACCAGCACGAGCCATGGCGGCGCGATACGCGGGCGATTACCGGTCACACGCAATCTCGACCGGCTGGTAGCGCATCGGCAGACGGACGTCGGCCGCCGTTTCGAAACGGAGAACCGTTCCGTCGCGCCGTGCATCGATCGGTCGGCCCGCGATGCGCACACGGCAGCGCTGCGCGTCGGCAAGCTCGACGAACGGCTGGTAGTAGCCGCCGAACTCGAACGACATCCCGTCGGCGGTACGGTGGAAGTGCCGGACGAATCCGTTCGCTTGCGCGATGTACGGTGTCCCGCCCGGGCCATGCGATTGCGCTCCGCCGCGCAGTCCGCTCTCCGTGGCGCGCTCGAACACGACACGTGCGGCGCCGTCGGCAATATGGATATAGAGGCCGTCCGGGCCGGGCGCATAACCTGTCACGCCCTGCGATGCACGCAGGTCCGGCACGTCGTTGCGCGGCCAGTGCAACTCGCGCACGTCGCCGTTGCCGCGCACGACCCATGCGCCGCCGGCCATTTCACGCGCGACCGCGAAATCGCGCCAGTCCAGCACCTTGTGCGTGTAATCGGTGATGTAGACGGGCAGCACCGGCTGCGTCAGCACGGTCGAGTAGATCTGATCCAGCGCGCGCAGCGACGCGATCTTCGTGCCGCTGTACATGTGGTAGTACACGTCGATCGGTTTGAAGCGATACGGATGCTCCGTCATGTCGTAGGTTTCGAGTACCTGCGTGAAACCATAAAACGGGCCCTGCCAGTCGTTCGTGTAAACGTTCTCGTCCTGGTCCGGCGCGTATACCTGGTAAGCGCCCGGCCCTTTGTCGATGCCGAGCGGCGCGATATGGGTCCAGCTGTTCACCGACTTGCGGATGATCGTGTCGCCGCCGTTGATGTTCTGCACGCCGGCCGCATAGGCCTTGCGCACGGCGATCGCGGGCGGCTCGCAGTCGCCCGGCCATTGCAGCACTTCGGTACGCTTGCCCGGCGGCGCGAGACGCGAGTCGATGTAGGCGATCGAGCCGGCGATCTCGCGGTCGAGATCGAACGTGTAGCCCGGGATATCCAGCGAGAACGCCGTATCGCCGCCGTTGCCGCGCTCGACGTTGTTCCGGTGGTCGACGCGTGCGCCCGTCGTCGCATCGAGGTCGGCCATCTGGAACGGATGCGAGTAGGTGTGCGAACCGATCTGCACCCACGGCAGCGCGAACATCTGCCGCGCGAGCGCCTCGAGGCGCGGCGACAGTTTCGGATACAGGCCTGTCGGCCCCACTTCGCCTTCGATGACCGACAACGTCATCGGCACTTTGTAGCGCGTGAAGATACGTCGATAGAGTGCGTCTCCCGAATAATCGGCACCGGGGAATTCCGCGCGCGACGCATAGCCGTCGCCGTCGACGTGCGTCATGAACAGGCGGCGGCCGTTCTCCGTCGTGACGCTCGGCGACGGCATCCGCACGAGACGCAGCGCGTCGGTCACGAACGAGATCGGCTGGATCGCCCAACGCGTCTGCCCGATGCCGTTCAGCGAAACGACCGTGTACGGACTCAGCGTATAGCCGCCCCACGGCGTGATCGCGGCCGCGTCGATGTTCGTGCCGGCCGCCGCGAGCCGCAACAGCACGCGGCTGCGCGAGCCGACCCGCATCCCGACGAGATCGCGCGCATCCGGCCTCGGATCGATCTCGAAGTGCATCATCGGATCGCGCGTCACGACGCTGAGCGGCGCCGTGAACGGGCCGGGTACCGGCTGCAGATCGAGCGCCGCGCCCTCTTCCTGCGCCGCGTCGAAACCGAACTGTCCCATGAAGGCGACCGGCACGTGATCCGCGATGCGCGCATCGATCCAGCGCCGCCATCTCGCCGGGTCGGCGGGCTCCGCGCCTTCGATCCAGGCGACGACGCCCGCGTAACGGTCCGGGGTGATATCGGCCGGCAGCGGCGCGTCGAGATCCGCGTATTCGACGTCGTAGCCGAGATAGTTGAGCGGCATCGCGAGGTCGCGCACGCCGCGCGTTTCGTCCACCGGCGTATCGGCGTCGCGGTTCTGCACGATCAGCACCTTGCGAGGCAGCACTTCGATCGCACCGATGCCGACGACGTCACGGCGGGCGTCCGTCACGTACGGCGTCACGCCGGTCGCGACGACCTGCGCGGCCGTCGCGCGTGCACATGCACGGTCGGTGCGCTCGCAGATCTCGATCGACAACACCGGCACGTGCGTCTCACGCATGAAAATCCGTGCCGCGTCGACGCGTGCGGCACGGTCTGCAGCGGCGACGTCGCGTACCGTACCCATATCGTCGCCGTCCACGAAACCGCGTACCAGCGGCGGACCGAGTACCGCGTAAAGCACATTCGCATGCGATTGCGCCGCACGCAGCGCATCGTGGCCGCCGACGATCAGCCGCGCGTCGGGATAGGCCGCATGAATTGCCTCACTCGATGCGATCGCCTCCGGCGTGTCGAGCAGGAAGCCGCGATAACCGCGCGCCCACAGCGGCTCGATGCGCTGCGAGACAAACGCAGCCGGCCCAAGGGCCGAGCCCGACGCGTCATGCGGTACGTGCGCGATCCAAACGGTGTGCGCGAGCGGGTGCGTTGCCGGATCGAAGCCTCGGGCCGGATCGAGCACCACCGCGTCGAACGCTTGCAGCAACGCCTCGGGCGGCTGCGCGCCGTCGAAAAACGCGACGTTCGCACGTAGTGCGCCCGACGAGGATGGAACTGCCGGGGTATCGGCCGCCATGACGTGCAGCGAAACGAACGCAAGCGCCGCGCTGCACAAGATCGCGGCCACGCTGCCGCGGACAGCGAGCACGGAGGCCGCGCTTGCTCTGGGTGGGTGATTCAATTCGTGTCGTTCCGGACGTAAAGCAATGCCGGCGCACGCCGCCCCGGCACAGCACAGCACAGGTAAGACCTAGCGGATGGTGTCGAAAGTCGACAGACGTCCGTCCATCTGCACGCGGCCGTCGCGCTCCATCGGAGCACGTGCATGCAGCAACCAAGATGAAGTGGAGGTCGTTTGCGCACTCATCGTTTGCCGACGCCCATGCCTGCGATGGCCCGCGTCCGTGATACGCGGTATCTGCAAGCGCGTGGCGATTCTGAAACCGGCGGCCTTGTCGGCAGCCAGTACGAGGGCGGCTTGAAGTGCGCCCATGCCGTGTATGTCCGAGCAATATTCGAAGCAATCCGTGCTCTCGGCCTTCGCCCCGGACGGCACCACTTCGCCTCGATAGGCGACGAAAAACAGCACGTGATTGCCAGCACACTCAAGACCCGCACCGCAAATGGCTGCAAGCGCAGCGCAATGCAGCCATTGATCGCGGAAGAGCCGATGAAACTAGCGACAAGCATCAACCCGGATGCTTTTTCCGACTTGGCCATACTTATTATTTCCCCGTTTGTTCTTCTTTTTTAAATTACCATGCCCATTGATAAATTTTATGTTCTTACATAAATTTATGTTTTGATGCGACATCGTAAAGACGACGAAGGCATTTCGACGGACATTCGCGGCGAGATCGGATGACGCCGTTGCCCAATCGAACCGGAGCCACATACCGAGATCGAAATCACCGGCGGAGTTCCTGGATTATCCCGGCCCAAGATGACCTGCGTATGGCATTCGACTCCCTCGATGCGTCGCAACAGGCGTGACGCGCACCATGGCCGCACACGTTTGCAGTGCCGCGCTGCCATGGGTACCGATTGCTTTGAATACCGAATTCGATTGCCTTACAGCCTGCCTTTAACCGCGATTTATCCACGCCGCGGCACATGCGACTGGCGTGCCTACGCGCGAGCACGCCCGCATTCGCTTCGATCGATAAAATCGCCGATCGGGCGCGATCTGGCCATCTCGTCATCGCGTATCGGGCATATCGATGCCGCTGGCGGCCCTCGGCATCACCGCGGCAACGCTACCGGCCGACACGGTCGGCCCAGCCCCGGCAGAACGCGCGGTACTTGAGCACGAGCTTGTCGTATTTGCCGTACGCACCGCAGCCGTCCGGCTTCATCCCGTTCCAGATCTTGACGTCGTACCCCGAGGCCTGCCGGGTCTGGAGCCCGAACAGCAGGTAGTCGGTCGCGCGGCGCAGGACGCCGCCCACCCTCTTGATGGAGATCAGCATGTGCATGACGTTCTTGCCGTCGCTCACCGGCGTCACGCACCGGAGCAGCTTGTACTTGACGTCTCCGTCCAGCGCGACGGTCATCACGCACCCGCCGGGGTAGCCGTCGAAGTGCAGGTTCATCTGCGACATGTTCAGGCCCAGCGCGCGCGTGACCTGCGGCGGCGACAAAAGATCTCGCATCTTGTGCCGCTCTAACCACGTCAACAGCTCTTTGCCAGCGACAGAAGCATTGCCAACGTCGATTGGGAATCGATTTGCATCGTGCAACGGCTGTACCAACGTCTCCTACATGGGAGGTGGGGCTATACAGTTGGCAATCGCTTTAACCACATCAGATATCGAGACGTAACCCGGATGTAAATGGATTGGTCAAGTTATCAAGATCGTTGAAAAACATGCTGCTTCGGACTGACGGCCGTCGAACCCGATTCGGAGGCATCGATTCCACGAGGATCTACGTAGACCGATGTCACTCCCGAATGCCTACACGACGCCTACACAATGACAAAAACGACACGCCATCTTGAAAAACAACCACAACCCATTGAATTAATTGAATTTACAGTAACAATCAATCATCAAACATCCGGATCCGGAATCCGCGCCGACTGAATCACCACCAGCGTATCGCCCGCCTCGATCCGGCACGGCGGATCCTCGTAGAACGACTGGATCTTCCCGCAGCGATCGAGCCCGACCACGATCGCGCCCGGCACGACGTTCGTCATGCAGCCGATCTCGTGCGGCAGCGCCTCGCGCTCGATCAGCGTCGCCCGCCCGCGCGTCGACAGCATGTCGTTGACGAACGGCACGATGTAGCGGCTGTGCACCGCGTCCGCGAGCAGCAGCGCGCCGATCTTCGTCGACGACACGATCACGTCCGCGCCGGCCTGCCGCAGTTGCCGCTGATACAGGTTCTCCTGGATCCGCACGACGATCTTCGTATCGGGCGCGATGCTGCGCACCGACAGCGTCAGCAGGATCGCGGTCGGATCGTCGGTCACCGAAATGATCACGGCCTTCGCCGCGCGCACCTGCGCCTGCTGCAGCAGATCCTCATGGGCGGGATCGCCGAGCAATCCCGTCACGCCGAGCGACGTCGCGGCCTCGAGCGCCTGCTGCTGCGAGTCGATCACGATGATCGTCGCCGGATCGACGCCGCTTTCCAGCAGCTCGCGCACCGCGATCGACCCCGACAGGCCGTAACCGCACACGACGATGTGATCGGACAGTTGCTTTTGCAGGCGTTTCATGCGGAATTCCTCGATGACGCGCTGGATCACGAACTGATAGGCCGTGCCCAGGAAAATGAACCAGATGACGATGCGGATCGGCACGATGAAGAACGCATCGAGCAGGCGCGCCCGCTCGGTGACGGGCACGATGTCGCCGTAGCCGACCGTCGCCACCGTCACCATCGTGAAGTACACGAGATCGGCGACGGTCATCGGCGTGCTCTTGGTCGAATCGCGCAAGCCGTCGCGATCGAGGTACAGCACGACGAACGCGAGCGTGCACAGCAGCGCGACCGCGCCGATGCGGAACAGCAGCGTGCGCCGCGGCGACGTCGCGGGACGCGTGAACAGCGTGCGCGCACGCGGCGCCTGCCACGGGTTGCGGGCGCGACGCAGGCGCATGCGCAACGAGCGGCGCTGGTCGGAGGGCGTTGCCAACGGGGATTCTCCTGAAGGATGCGGGCTCGATTCTACGACGGGAACGCGCGCACCCGGCCGTCACAGCATGCTGCGCGGCCGCACCATCGTGCCGTCGACGAAGCGCTGCGCGCGAAACGCCGACAGGTCGAGCGACGGCGCGCCCGTGTCGATCCATTCGGCGAGCAGCCGGCCGACGATCGGCCCCATCGCGAAACCGTGCCCGCAGAACCCCGTTGCGATCGCGAGCCCCGCGGGCGTGCCCGGCGCGTCGATCACCGGGATGCCGTCGGGCAGCACGTCGATCAGGCCGGCCCACGCCTCGACGATCTGCGCATCCTTCAACGCGGGGAAGATCGCCTTGAGCTTCGCGAGCGCGCGCGGCGCATGCGCGCGGTTCGGCTGCGGCTGCGGATCGCGCGGCTCGATCGGCCCGGCCGCGCCGTTGATGCGTGCAAGCCCATCGCGCCACGCCGCCGCATTCACGTGCAACCGGAATTTGTCGCGCTGCGACCAGAACTCCGGCCAGAACAGGCTCAACCCGCGCAAATGGCCGAGCGTCAGGTCCACGTCGACCTGCATGTCGTCGGCGAGGTTGATCGCGCCGTTCTTGCGCTGCCGGATGCCGAGGCCATGCCCCCACACCGTCGCCGCCGATACCGACGGCACCACGTTGGTGCGCATGCAGGTGCCGCGCACGGCCTGCTGCGGGAGCCGGATGCCGACGCCGTCGAGCAGCCGGAAGCTGGTCGCGCCGGCCGCGCAGATCACGCGCCGCGTGCGGATCGTGCCGCGCTCGGTCGCGACGCCGACGACCGCGCCGCCGGCCGTCTCGATCGCCGTCACGCCGCAGCCTTCGAAGAAACGCGCCCCGCCCTCGGTGGCGCGCGCGGCGAACGCGGCGGCCACGCGACGCGGCTCGGCCTGCCCGTCGGTCGCGGTATACAACCCGCCGAGCGTACGCGCCTGCGGCGAAAGGCCGCTGACGCGTTCGTCGATCTGCGCGCGGGTGAGCGTGCGCGTGTCGAGCCCGTGCTCACGCGCAATGGCGAGCCACGCGTTGAACGACGACCAGTCCGCTTCGTTGTCCGCAATATAAAGACAGCCGCCCTGCCGCCATTCGAGATCGAAACCGAGGGTTTCCTCTAACCCTTCCCAGATTCGCATGCCGGCCATCATCAGCAGCACCTCGGCCGACTCGCGGCCCTGCTGCCGCACGAAGCCCCAGGCGCGTGTCGACTGCTGCCCGGCGATGCGCGACTTGTCGAGCACGACGGCCTTCAACCCGCGCAGGCTCAGGTAATACGCGGCGGCGCAGCCCATGATGCCGGCGCCGGCGATCACGACGTCGGCTTCGGCCGGAAACGCCGTTTCGGCGCGGGTCAGGGCATCGTGCAGCGGATAGGTTGTCGTCATTGCTTCCTGTCAAGCGTTAATCCATACGAGATGAGGGGGCGCGGCGGTAACGTCGTGACACACCTTTCACACAAACGCACCTTACGCGACACTGAATGACGACCATTTTGCGGTAAAGTTATCTTTTCCGCGCGTGGCCGGTCGGCTCGCCATTGGACGTCATGAAGACTGTCCGTCGAGACTGCCGCAAGGCGTCGTTCTGAACGTCACGATCCGTTCCCGTAGCATGACCACTGAAGCAATCACCACGGATTCCCTCGCGGTTGCCGAGCGCGTGCGCGAGCTGATGACCCGCAACGGCATCGGCAAGCGCCAGCAGACCACCGAGCTGTGCCGCATCCTCGACCTGAGTTTCTCGCAAGGCCATCGCAAACTGCGCGGCAGCAGCCCCTGGACGCTCGCACAGATCAAGAAAGTCGCCGAAGCGTACGGCGAACCCGCCGCGCAGCTGTTCGGCGCGCAAACGCTCGACCCCGGCATGGTCGGCGCCTATTCGCAGGAGGCCGTCCTGTATGCGGGCGTCGCCGAGATTCCGTGCACCGCATGGATCGGCGCGCCGCTCGAGGCCGGTGCGCGCCCCGAGTTCGTCGCGTACGAACAGAACGGCCGCTGGCGCGTGCTGCGCCACACCGGCGTGCTGTATCAAAACGCGTACGACGTGCACAAGATCGAAATCTATCCGCGCCGCGCGGAGAGCGACAAGCTCGTCGTCGCGGTGATCGACCCCGACCGCGTGAGCGCGACCGAGCTATGCCGCTACCTCGAACGGCAGGGTTTCTCGACGGCCTCGTTCGACGGCCTCGCGCCGTTCGTCGACGCGCTGCAGGGCCAGGCGTTCGACGCCGTGCTGACCGAATGGCTGTTCGACGACAGCACGGCCGCCACCGCGATCAAGGCCGTGCGCACGTCCGACAACCCGGGCGCGCCGATTTTCGTGCTGACGGGCGACCTGCTCACCGGCCGCGCGAGCGAGGCCGACATCAGCGAAGTGATCCGCGCGTTCGACGTCGTCTGCTACGAAAAACCCGCGCGCATGGCGATTCTCAGCGCCGATCTCGCGAAACGGCTCGCGCGCGGATAACCTCCGCCCGGCCGCCCTTCGAGCGGCCAACGCACGCGCGGCGCCGCGGGCATGAACAGGTTCATCAGTACAATAGCCGCACCTGTTCACGCCCACGCCGGCATCCGCCGCCCACGCCATGGCCCGCCTCATCCCCGACGACTGGAAAAGCCTCGCCGCGACCGGCGCGGCCGAACGCGAGCGCGAAACGCTCGCCGCGCTCGAACACGCGCTGCCCGACAGCTACACCGTGTATCACGGCGTCCACTGGACGCGCGCCGACCAGGCGTTCTCGGTATTCGGCGAAGCGGCGTTCGTCGTCGTGAGCCCGGCCGGCCGCGTGCTGCTGATCGAGCAGAAGGCCGGCTTCCTGCGCGAAACGCCCAAGGGGCTCGTGAAGGTCTACCTGCAGAAAGAGCGCAATGTCCCGATCCAGCTTGCGCGCACGCAGGAGACGCTGCACCGGCGCCTGACGGCCGCGCTCGGCGCGGGCGTCTACGGCGTCGAGGCGCTGCTGTACTGCCCCGACTACTCGATCCGCGATGCGTCGATCGCGGGCGTCCCGGCCGACCGTATCGTCGACGCATCGCGCAAGGCCCAGCTCGCGCACGTGATCCTGCAGATCCTGCCCGAGGACGACGAGCCCTTTCCGAACGCGCCGAAACTCCACCATTTCCTCGCGGACGAACTCGCGCTCACGCCCGACACGAGCGCGCTCGTCGGGCAGGCCGGCACGCTCGTCACGCGGCTGTCGGGCGGGCTCGCCGCGTGGGCGCGCCAGCTCGAATTCGCGCCGTTCCGGCTGCGCGTCACCGGTACGGCCGGCTCGGGCAAGACGCAGCTCGCGGTGCAGGCGATGCGCGACGCCGTCGCGGCCGGCAAGCGCGTGCTGTACGTGTGCTTCAACCGGCCGCTCGCCGACTACATCGCGCGCATCGCGCCGCCCGGCGCGAAGATCGCGAACTACCACCAGCTGTGCGACTGGGTCGCGCGCGACGGCGGTTATACGCCCGACTTCCAGGCGCCCGGCGAATTCGAGCGGCTCGAAGCGCGTTTCGCGGAAGCGCCGATTCCCGAGCGTTGGCGCTTCGACGTGCTGGTCGTCGACGAAGGGCAGGATTTCCACGCGCCGTGGGCGGCCGCACTGGAGCGCTTGCTGGCGCCGGACGGCGCATGGTGGTGGCTGGAGGATCCGCTGCAGAATCTGTACATGCGCGAGCCCGTCGCACTGCCCGGCTGGGTCACGCTGAAGGCGCTGACGAACTACCGCAGCCCGCGCGACCTGCTCGAATTCGTGCGCGACGTCGTCGGCCGCGTCGAGCCGCTCGCGGCCGAGCTGCGCTCGGGCAGCCCGTTCGACGGTTCGGATCCGTCGGTATCGGCATACGGGGAACCAGGCGCGTCGGCCGACGCATTGGCGGAAGCCTGTATCGACGCGACCAAGCGTGCGGTCACGCAGGCGCTGTCACTCGGCTTCCGCAAGCAGGACATCGCGGTACTGTCGTATCGCGGCCGCGAAGGCTCGGTGCTCGCGCCGCTCGACCAGCTCGGCCCGCACCGGATCAAGAGCTTCACCGGCAAGTACGACCTGTTCGGCAACCCCGAATATCGCGAAGGCGACGTGCTGCTCGATTCGATCTATCGCTTCAAGGGCCAGTCGGCGCCGTGCGTGATCCTCACCGAGGTCGACTTCGACACGCTCGACGCGCGTGCCGCGCGCAAGCTGTTCGTCGGCGCGACGCGGGCGACGATGAAGCTGCTGATCGTCGCGTCGTCGCGCGCGGCCGCGCAACTCGCGGCGGGATAACGCGGCGGGACGGCGCGCCCGGCTTGGGGACGATCTCCGACATGACGGTCGCCGACACAATCGGGCACATTTCTTCCTGCTTCGCCCTCTTGCCCCCCCGCGTTTCGCCCTGTTTCGGCCACTGATGATGGTTTATCCGCTTGCCGCCGGCTTTTAGAGGCCAGTTCAAAAACTCCGGAGAGGGGTTGTTTACTTCCTCGGCAAGCTGTTAACCTTGGGCATCAGAACAAGGGAAGTCCAAGGATGGAAGCGCCAATCATTGACGACGAACTGTGGATACTGATCGAACCATTGCTGCCACCTGCGAAGCTTCGCGCGAAGAGCGATCCTGGTCGTCCGCGCGTGTCCGATCGTGCGGCGCTCAACGGTATCCTGTTCGTGTTCAAAACGGGAATTCGTTGGAACCACTTGCCGACTCGTCTGGGCTTTGGCTCGGGCGCCACTTGCTGGCGGCGATTGAGCGGCTGGCAAAAGGCTGGTGTATGGGACCAACTGCACGAGTTGCTGCTCGACAAGTTGCGTGCGACCGGCCAAATCGATCTGTCATACGCTGCGGTCGATTCGTCGTCCGTGCGCGCCGTTGGGGCGGGCGAAAAACTGGCCCGAACCCCACGGATCGCGCGCGACCCGGTTCCAAGCACCACATCCTCGTAGACGCCAACGGCGTTCCTCTCGTTGCGATCCTGACTGGCGCGAACACCAACGACGTCACGCAGTTGCTGCCGCTCGTTGATGCGATCCCACCCATCCGCGGCGTTCGTGGCCGACCGCTTCAGAAGCCCGGCGTCGTCTACGCCGATCGCGGCTACGATTGCACCCGACATCGTCGCGCGTTGCGCGAACGCGGTATCAAGCCGGTGATCGCCAAGCGCCGGACCGAGCATGGCAGTGGTCTGGGCAAGTATCGTTGGGTGGTCGAACGTACGCATTCCTGGCTCCACAATTTCCGTCGCCTACGCACTCGCTTTGAGCGACGTGCCTACATTCACGAAGCATTCCTGAAACTTGGCTGCTCGCTCATCTGTTGGAACATCTTCCGACGAGCTGAGCAGGGGTTTTTGAACTGGCCTCTTACGATGCCCGGCTATTCGTTGCAAACGGGATAGTCCATGGCCGACGTAAAAAAGGTGGCTTACTACAAGCCGAAAAAGGGATGGTTCGGATCGGAGCTGAAGGAATACAAGGGTTCCCAAGGGTGTATTCCGCTTGATACCCAAAGGGGTGTCTCGCTCGACCGGCTCGCACCGGGGAAAAGCCGCCACCGCCTCCCAGGCCGATTTCCAGGCCCTCGACTGCTCCCAAGCCCTCTGCGGCCCCCCAATCGCCGCCGCAAGCCGATCAACCAACAACCCAAGGATCGCCGAGACAGGCGGAATCGGACGCTTGCGAAAACCCGCCGCCTTTCGATCTCCAGGACGTACCAATCGCGATGGACAATTTGGGCTGGAAGGTTTCAGCCAAACTTGCGCGAATCTGGTTTGCGGGTGATGCGCATATTTACAACGATGACCCGACATCAACCCAGCCGCTGAACGACAATGTCGTTACTCTCGACTGGGCATTGAAATTCGGAAGTGTCAAAAGAAAATACGAAAAACTTCTGGCAAGCGACATCTATAGCGAGCGATCCATCCGGACGGCATCAGACATCACAAAATCCTTCCTCAAGAAACTCTTTTCGAAAGAAATCCAACGTCCGACTTCAGTACCACTCCATTTACATCCAATTTACAGAAATTTCACAACGATTGGCAATTTCAGCTGGCGCCAATAGACAACTGGGACACCCTGGAAAATCTCGCCCCAACCGATCTCACAGGAGCGCTGGCGAACTTCAATATTTATGTCGCCATCGGAAAAGTTGAAATTTCAAGCGAAAAATATTTCAAATACGAGAAATCGGGAAATTATTACTGCCTTGACGTCGCCGGAAAAGTCACCCACATCTATGCATATGTGAAAGACAACTATTCATTCAACGGAAAGCAATACTTGGGGCACTGGAACAAGCACGGAGTCATCATTGCCCCCGGATCGATTCTCACTGGATCAAGCTCTCCAAAACGAGATTCCGACATCGGCATTTGGTCGAGAAACATCAACAAACCTGTAGACACGCGAAGGGGTTGGATCGGAAAATTCAGAAATTCCGATGTTTACTTTCCAATCCACAATGCAGACTACAGCCGCTGGCGTGAGAAACATCACCGAGGCAGAGACTTCGTGATATATTCAAACCCAGTTTATTTGAAGTTGAAAAAACCAATCGATCTCAATCTTGGCGAAATATGCAGAATAGAGCCATCAGATACATTGGCCTAGCCTTTAGCATTTACATAGCCGCAGGCTTGATCATTCATTTCAGTCGCCCCACCTACGGGCGATGCGATTTCTACGACCATCCGGAGACACTGGACGGCGGCGTAAAGAACATGAATGGCGTTCCGTACCGATTCAAGATGTGCGGCACCGGCGGAAACGACCAGGACGCAGCGAACGACAATATAGAGCTAAGAGTATTCAGCGAAGACGGCGAGCTTCTCGCTCGACGATATTTCTCCGTCAACTGGCATCACGGAAACGTCTTCCACCCGCCCCTGGATTACGAGGGCAACCTGGTTCGCTACATCGATTTGACCGGCAAATCGCGTTACGAAAAACATCTGACGATTCCGCCATCCAGGTGGGATTGGCTTCGCGCCAGATTGCCCCTGTTTTAAAGGCACGCCAGAAAATCGCGGTTTATAAAAGAATAAAGCCCCGTTACCGGGGCTTCACTTCTCGACGGGCCCTCAAGCCACCCGGAACGCGCCCACCGCGCGACGCAACCCGTCGGCCTGCTCCTCGAGCGACGCCGCGGCGGCCGCAGCCTGCTCGACGAGCGCGGCGTTCTGCTGCGACACCTGATCCATCTGCGACACCGCGCGGTTCACCTGCTCGATCCCGTCGCGCTGCTCGCCCGATGCGGCCGCGATCTCCGTCATGATGCCCGTCACGCGCCCGATCGCCTGCTGGATGTCCTGCATCGTCGTGCCGGCCATGCCGACGAGCCGCGAGCCGGTCGCGACGCGTTCGACCGATTCGCCGATCAGCGTGCGGATTTCCTTCGCCGCGGACGCCGAGCGCTGCGCGAGCGTGCGCACCTCGCCCGCGACCACCGCAAAACCGCGGCCCTGCTCGCCGGCGCGCGCGGCTTCGACCGCCGCATTCAGCGCAAGAATGTTGGTCTGGAACGCGATGCCCTCGATCGTGCCGATGATGTCGGCAACCTTCTGCGAGCTCTGGTCGATCTCGTTCATCGTGCCGATCACCTCGCCCACCACGGTCGCGCCGCGCGTCGCGATCTCGCTCGCACTGTCCGCGCAGGCCTGCGCCTCGAGCGCGTGGTCGGCGTTCTGCTTCACGGTCGCCGTCAGCTGCTCCATGCTCGCGGCCGTCTCCTGCAGCGCCGATGCCTGCTCCTCGGTGCGCTGCGACAGGTCGGTGTTGCCGGCCGCGATCTGGTGCGTCGCCGTCGAGATCGCTTCGGAACCCTGGCTGACCTGGCGCACCGTATCCGCGAGGCTGCGCTGCATGCCCGTCACGCCCTTCACCAGCTCGGCCATTTCGTCGTGCGACGACCAGCGCACTTCCGACGTCAGGTCGCCCTCCGACAGGCGGCGGAAATGCGACAGCAGCCGGTTCACCGGCTGCGTGATCGCGAAATGCAGGCCGATCGCGCAGCCGAGACACGCGGCCAGGCCGAACGCGATGCCCGCGATCGCGCCCATGCGCATCCAGCCGTAATAGGTCTGCGCGGTGTCGTACACGTCCTTGCCGCGCGCGACCTGGTATGCGTCGAGCGCATCGGTCGCCTGCGTGAGCGCGACCGACAGCGGCGGCGCAACCGACATCAGCAGCCGGTCGGCCTCGTCGCGCCGGCCTTCGCGGATCGCATCGATCAGCGGCTTCAGTGCCTGCCCGATCAGCGCCTGGCGCGCGGCGTCGAGGCGGCTCGCAAGCGGGCCTTCGTCGCCGTCGTGCGGCATCGCCGCGTAGTTGCGCCAGGCCGCGTCGGCCTTCGCGAGATAGTTCTCGGCCTTCTTGACGAGATCCGGCACGTCCGGCGCTTCCGGATGCAGCAGCGCGCGATCGAGCGTCGTGCGCACGATCGTCAGGTTCAGGCTCGCCGCGGACAGCGCGGTCTTCGCAGCCAGTTGCTGCGTGTAGGCCTCGTCGAGCGCGCGGTTCGAGCTCTGCATGCCGGCGAGGCCGATCAGCCCCGAGACGACGAGCAGCAGGGCAACGAGGCCGAGCGTGGAGAAGATCCGCGTACGGATCGAGAAGCGGGAAAACAGGGCGTTCAGGTTCATGACGGCACGTGAGCGGTGAAAAGTGCCGCGGCAATCGGTCCGCGGCACTCTGTATTACGGTTTGCCTGCAAGAAACTTGAGTCCGCCCCCGTTTCTCGTCTGATCCCGGTCAATTTTTCGTGCCGGCAATCTCCTGTTACGCCTGCAACATATCAAGGCTGGGCAGAAATTGACTAGGCAATCATCCATGGCTATATTTCGATTCAATTCCCTGCCATGGCAGACATATCGATGACAAGCGACACCCTCCTCACTCCTCCGGCCGTCGAAACGGTGCGCCGCGACGCGCCGACCGGCCTGATCGTCGCCGCGCTGCTGCTGGTCATGCTGCTGTCCGCGCTCGACCAGACGATCGTGTCGACCGCGCTGCCGACGATCGTCGGCGAGCTCGGCGGGCTCGACCAGCTGTCGTGGGTCGTCACCGCGTACCTGCTGTCGTCCACCGTCGTGCTGCCGCTGTACGGCAAGCTCGGCGACCTGTACGGCCGCAAGATCGTGCTGCAGGCCGCGATCGTGCTGTTTCTCGCGGGCTCCGCGCTGTGCGGCGTCGCGCAGGACATGACGCAGCTGATCGTGCTGCGCGCGCTGCAAGGACTCGGCGGCGGCGGCCTGATGGTCGTCACGATGGCCGCGATCGGCGATCTGGTCCCGCCCGATCGCCGCGCGCGTTACCAAGGGATGTTCGGCGGCGTCTACGGCCTCGCGACGATCGTCGGCCCGCTGCTCGGCGGCTTCCTGGTCGAGCACCTGTCGTGGCGCTGGATCTTCACGATCAACCTGCCGCTCGGCTTGCTCGCGCTCGCGGTGATCGGCGTGGCGTTCCGGCCGCACACCGCGCACGTGAAGCACCGGATCGACTACATGGGCGCCGCGTTCCTCGCGACCGCCCTCACCTGCGTGATCCTGTTCACGAGCGAAGGCGGCTCGCTGCTGCCGTGGACGTCGCCGCAACTGTGGATGACGCTCGTGCTCGGCGTCGTCGCGATCGGCGGCTTCGTCTACGAAGAGCGCCTCGCGGCCGAGCCGATCATGCCGCTCGAACTGTTTCGCCATCGCACCTTCGTGCTGGTCAGCCTGATCGGCTTCGTGGTCGGTGTCGCGCTGTTCGGCTCGGTCACGTTCATCCCGCTCTACCTGCAGGTCGTGAAAGGCTCGACGCCGTCGCAGGCCGGCCTGCAGTTGCTGCCGATGATGGGCGGAATGCTCGTGACGTCGATCGTCAGCGGCCGGCTGATCTCGCGGCTCGGTTCGTACCGGATGTTCCCGATCGCGGGGACGCTGATCGGCGGCGTCGCGATGGCGCTGCTGGCGACGCTCACGCTCGACACGCCGCTGCACACGATGTATGCGTACATGGCGCTGCTCGGGATCGGGCTCGGCATGGTGATGCCCGTGCTCACGCTCGCCGTGCAGAACACGGTCGAATTCCGGCACATGGGCGTCGCGACGTCGGGCGCGACGCTGTTCCGCTCGATCGGCGGCTCGCTCGGTGTCGCCGCGTTCGGCGCGCTGTTCTCGCACGGGCTGCAGTCGCGGATGATGCACGCGCGGCCGGCCGGCACGGCGTTGCCGCCCGCGCTCGGCCCGGCCGCCGTGCACCAGTTGCCCGGCGCGGTGCGCGATGCGTATCTGCACGCGTTCGCCGGGTCGCTGCATGTCGTGTATCTGTCGGCTGCGACGGTGATCGCGATCGCGTTCGTGCTCGCGTGGTTCGTCGAGGATGCGCCGCTGCGCAAGCACCACTGAGCGTTCGGCGAATCACGACGCGACCGGCGGGCCGCCTCGCGATCGGCGCGCGACCGCCGTCATGGCAGCAGCACAACACCGCCCGTCGTCGCGCGCGACTCCAGCAGCCGGTGCGCGTCGGCCGCCTGTTCGAGCGGCAGCCGCGCGCCGATCTCGACATGCATGCCGCCGGCCAGCCGGTCGAGCGTCGCGCGCGCGGCGTCCCGATATCCGTCGACGTCGCGCGCGATGAAGCCGAGCACGCTCGGCCGCGCGAGCGCGATCGAACGGGCCGGGCCCAGTTCGTCGAGATCGAACGTCTGCCGCGTGCCGATCGCGGCCACCTGCCCGATGCTCGCGACCATCCCGAACGGACGGACCGCGCCGAGCGTGCGCGTCAGCACGTCACCACCGATTCCGTCGATCGCGTAATCGACCCCCGCGCCACCGCCGAACGCACGCGCCGCCGCGACGAAATCCTCCTCGCGATAATCGACCACCGCGTCGGCGCCGTGCGTGCGCACGAGCGCGGCCTTCGCGGCCGACCCGACCGTGCCGATCACCCGCGCGCCGAGCGCGCGCGCCCACTGCGTCGCCAGCAGCCCGACGCCGCCGGCCGCCGCATGCACGAGCACCGTGTCGCCGGCGCCGACCTGGCGGACGCGATGCATCAGCATGTAGACGGTGATCCCCTTCAGCAGTCCGGCAGCGGCGGCTGCGTCGCTCAGGTTGTCGGGAATCGGCAGTACGCGGCCGGCCGGCATCGTGCGCAGGTTCGCATAGCTGCCGGTCGGCATCCCCGCGTACGCGACGCGCTGGCCGGGCACGAGATTGGTCACGCCCGGCCCGACCGCGTCGATCACACCGGCCGCTTCGACACCGAGGGCGTCCGGCAGCGCGGGCAATGCGTGCGCCCCCGTCCTGAAATAGATGTCGACGAAGTTCACGCCGATCGCGGTCTGGCGAATCCGCACTTCGCCGGCGCCGGGCGGCGCGACGGGCGCATCGACGCGGCGCAGTACGCCGGCGTCGCCGTAACGGTCGATCCCGATCCGGATGGCATGGGCAGTCTGGGTCATGACGTTCCTCGCTTTCGAATGATGTGATGCGATCATCCCATCGTGCATAATCGAGCGGAATTCACGTTAATCGCCCATTTACTGTGCAAAATTCGACCGATCCGGATTCCGCCCCGGCATCCGCGCTGCCGATGAGCTGGGACGACGTCCGCTACTTCCTCGCGGTGATGCGCGGCGGCAGCCTGTCGGCCGCCGCGCGGGCGCTGCAGGTCCAGCATTCGACGGTCGCGCGGCGCATCGACGCGCTGGAGTCGGCGCTCGGGATCCGGCTGTTCGACCGGCTGCCGCGCGGCTGGCCGCCGACCGACGAAGGGCTGCACCTCGCCGAACACGCCGCGCGCCTCGAAGCCGACGCACATGCGTTCGCGCGCGCCGCGCAAGGGGCTGCGGCGCTCGACGGTGTAGTGCGCGTGTCGGCGTCGCCCGTGTTCGCCAGCCATTTCCTCGCGCCGCGCCTGGCCCGGGCACAGCGTGCGTGGCCGGCACTGCGGATCGACCTGCTGGGCGAGATGCATGCGGCGGACCTGTATGCGCGCGAGGCCGATCTCGCGGTGCGGCTGTCGCGGCCGAGCGAGCCGGGACTCGCCGCGCGCCGGCTCGGCACGATGCGTTTCACGCTGTGCGCGGCGCCGGAATGGGCCGACGCGCCGCCCGACACCTGGCCGTTCGTCGGCTACGACGACGCGCTCGCGCAAACGCCGCAGCAGCAGTGGCTCGAACGCTTCGCGGCCGGGCGCCGTTTCGCGTTCATCGCCAACGACCTCGCCGCGCAGCATCGTGCGTGCGCCGCCGGGGCCGGCGTCGCGCTGCTGCCGAGGTTTCTCGTCGACGATCCGGCCGCCCGCGTCGCTGCGCCGCTCGTCGAGCTGACCGACGCCCCGCGTTGCGACATCGAGCGCGAGATCTGGCTCGTCGTTCACCCGGACGTGCGCCGGTCGCCGCGCGTGCAGCGCGTCGCCGAAGCGATCGCCGATGCGGTTCACGCGGCGGACGGACGGCTGTAGACAGCCGACACCGTAATTTGCCCGACAGCTTTGCCAAGCCGCACGGCGAGCGGCATAGTAACGTTTTCATTTCTCCGCCGCCTCCGCCATGTCCACTGCTCCTGCCTGCGTCGTTCGCGACGCCGTCGACACCGACCTCGATGCGATCCACGCGATCTATGCGCACCACGTGCACCACAGCGTCGCGTCGTTCGAGGAAACGCCGCCCGACGTCGCCGAACTGCGCGCGCGTCGCGACGCGGTGCTGCGCCAAGGACTGCCGTATCTCGTCGCGGAATGCGACGGCCGCGTGGCCGGCTACGCGTATGCCACGCCGTACCGCACGCGCAGCGCGTACCGCTTCGCGATCGAGGATTCGATCTACATCGACGATGCGCAGCGCGGGCGCGGGATCGGCCGCGCGTTGCTCGCGGCGCTGATCGCGCGCTGCGAGCAAGGCCCGTGGCGGCAGATGATCGCGGTGATCGCCGACGGCGGCACCGGCGGCTCGACCTCGCTGCACCACGCATTCGGCTTCGAACCGGCCGGCGTGCTGAAAGCGGTCGGTTTCAAGCACGGCCGCTGGATCGACACGGCGCTGCTGCAACGGCCGCTCGGCGGCGGCGCGCACACGCTCCCCGCCTCGCCCTGACCCGCCGCGTCGCGCTAGAATGCCCGCATGTCAAAACAGACTCATTCCACGCCCGACGAGGCTGCGCCGGATTCCCGCAACGAGTACACGGTCGACGAACTCGCGCGCGTGTCCGACACCACCGTGCGCAACGTCCGCGCGTACCAGGATCGCGGCTTGCTCGCGCCGCCGGAGAAACGCGGGCGCGTCGGCATCTACGACGATACGCACGTCGCGCGCCTGAAGCTGATCAACCATTTGCTCGCGCGCGGCTACACGCTGTCGAACATCCAGGACCTGATCAAGGCGATCGACGAAGGCCACGACCTGCGCTCGATCCTCGGCCTCGAAAACGCGATCGGCGGCCGCTGGTCGCACGAGTTGCCGAAGACCTATTCGCTCGCCGCGCTCGCGCAGATGTTCGGCCCGCAGGCGACCACGCAGCTGTCGCGCGTGACCGAGCTCGGGCTGCTCGAACGGCGCGGCCTGTCGTTCGTCGCGAAGAGCCCCGCGCTGCTCGAGGCGGCGGCCGCGATGACGAAGGAAGGCATTCCGCCGCGCGAGCTGCTCGACGTGATCAGTCTCGCCCGGCCGCACTTCGACGCGATCGCGCGGCTGCTCGTCGATCTCGTCGTGAAGCGGCTCGACCGCTACGACGCCGGCACGCTGCCGCCGGCCACCGACGTGCCCGAACTCGTCGACGCGATCTGGCGCCTGCGCCCGCTCGCGGCCGTGTTCGTCGAAGGCGAGACGAACCGCGCGCTCGAAACCGCGGCGGGCGCGTATCTCGGCGGCCGCGTCGCGACGATCCTCGACAAGAAACTCAGCGACGAAGCCGCGCGGCAGTCCGGCAGCCCGGATACATCCGATCCCGCACGCGACGGCGACAAAGCATAGGACCGCCGCCGTCATATTCATATCGGCAATGCTTCGTTTGCGGGCACGAACGCCCATGCGACGATTCTTCCAACCGAGCGGCACCGGCCGCTCCCCGAAGACGTTTCGCATGGAGTCCGTTCGATGATTCGTTTCACCCGCTGGATCACCCGCACCGCCGCCGTCACACTCGTCGCGCTTGCCGCGACGTCCAGCTTCGCCCAAGGCGCCGCCGACAAGGTCGTGCGCATCGGCTATCAGAAGGCCGGCCTGTTGTCGGTCGTCAAGGCGCAGGGCGCGCTCGAATCGCGCCTCAAGCCGCTCGGCTACGACGTTCAATGGTTCGAATTCCCGGCCGGCCCGCAACTGCTCGAGGCGCTGAATGCGAACAGCATCGATTTCGGCTACACCGGCGCGCCGCCGCCCGTGTTCGCGCAGGCGGCCGGCGTGCGCTTCGTGTACGTCGGCGCGGAGCCGCCGTCGCCGCACAACGAGGCGGTATTCGTGAAGGCCGATTCGCCGATCCGTTCGCTCGGCGACCTGCGCGGCAAGAAGGTCGCGCTGCAGAAGGGTTCGAGCGCGAACTACCTGTTGCTCGAGGCGCTGAAGAAGGCCGGCGTGCGCTACGACGAAATTCGCCCGGTGTACCTGCCGCCGGCCGACGCGCGCGCCGCGTTCGAGAGCGGCAACGTCGATGCATGGGCAGTCTGGGATCCGTACTACGCGGCCGCGCAGAATTCGCTGAAGATTCGCACGCTGTCCGATTACACGGGTCTGACGCCGGCGAACAACTTCTACGAAGCAACGCGCGATTTCGCGCAACGGCATGCGGACGTGGTCGGCGCGATCCTGAAGCAGGTGCGCGAAACGGGCCTGTGGGTCAATGGGCATCCGTCGGAGACCGCCGCGCTGATCGCGCCGAAGGTCGGCCTGCCGCTGCCGCTCGTCGAGACGTGGATCAAGCGCGTGCCGTTCGGTGCGGTGCCGGTCGACGAGAAGATCGTCGCGGTCCAGCAAGGGGTGGCCGATGCGTTTTATGCGGCAAAGCTGATTCCGCAGAAGCTGAGCGTGCCAGAGAACGCGTGGACCGACAAAAGCGTGGCGAGCGCGCTGGCGGCGAAGTAACGCGCGCACCGCGGCGCGAAGTGTCGGCGATCGGCCCAGGCACCCATTCGCTCCGTACGGTTGACAACTGCCACTGCAATGGTTGATGCTTCAAGACATGAGCCACCGAGCATTCGCCATCGCGCTGATTATTCGCACCATTCTTCGAATGGTGGGTTAGCGCGCATCCGGCTCAATGACGACAACCCGCCCCTGAGGCGGGTTTTTCATTTCCGCCCAGGGCATGTCAAACCCGCCCTCGAAAGGAAATGACCGTGTCTTTGTATCGCAGCTCGCCCGACGCCTGCGTCGCACCTGTCAAGCAGGCCCGACCACCGATCGACTACGTCAAGAAAATTCTCACGGCCCGTGTGTACGACGTCGCACGCGAGACCGAACTCCAGCCGGCCCGCAATCTGTCGGCCCGCTTGCACAACACCGTTTACCTGAAGCGCGAGGACAACCAGCCGGTGTTCTCGTTCAAGCTGCGCGGCGCGTACAACAAGATGGCGCACATTCCGGCGGACGCGCTCGCGCGCGGCGTGATTACGGCGTCGGCCGGCAACCACGCGCAGGGCGTCGCGTTCTCGGCGGCCCGGATGGGCATCAAGGCCGTGATCGTCGTGCCGGTCACGACCCCGCAGGTGAAGGTCGATGCCGTACGCGCGCACGGCGGCCCGAGCGTCGAGGTGATCCAGGCGGGCGAATCGTACAGCGATGCCTATGCGCACGCGGTCAAGGTGCAGCAGGAACGCGACCTCACGTTCGTCCACCCGTTCGACGATCCGTACGTGATCGCCGGCCAGGGCACCATCGCGATGGAGATCCTGCGCCAGCACCAGGGCCCGATCCACGCGATCTTCGTGCCGATCGGCGGCGGCGGGCTCGCGTCCGGCGTCGCCGCGTACGTGAAGGCCGTGCGCCCGGAGATCAAGGTCATCGGCGTGCAGGCCGAGGATTCGTGCGCGATGGCGCAGTCGCTGGACGCCGGCGAGCGCATCGAGCTCAGCGAGGTCGGCCTGTTCGCCGACGGCACCGCGGTGAAGCTCGTCGGCGAGGAAACCTTCCGGCTGTGCCGCGCATTCCTCGACGGCGTCGTGACGGTCAACACCGACGCGCTGTGCGCGGCGATCAAGGACGTGTTCCAGGACACGCGCAGCGTGCTCGAACCGTCCGGCGCGCTCGCGGTGGCCGGCGCGAAGCTGTACGCGGAACGCGAAGGCGTCGAGAACCAGACGCTCGTCGCGGTCACCTCCGGCGCGAACATGAACTTCGACCGGATGCGCTTCGTCGCCGAGCGCGCGGAGGTCGGCGAGGCGCGCGAAGCGGTGTTCGCGGTCACGATCCCCGAGGAGCGCGGCAGCTTCAGGCGCTTCTGTTCGCTCGTCGGCGACCGCAACGTCACCGAGTTCAACTACCGGATCGCCGATGCGCAATCCGCGCACATCTTCGTCGGCGTGCAGATCAAGCGCCGCGGCGAATCGGCGGAGATCGCCGCGAACTTCGAGTCGCACGGCTTCAAGAGCGTCGACCTGACGCACGACGAACTGTCGAAGGAACACATCCGCTACATGGTCGGCGGCCGCTCGCCGCTCGCGCTCGACGAACGCCTGTTCCGCTTCGAATTCCCCGAGCGGCCGGGCGCGCTGATGAAGTTCCTGTCGTCGATGGCGCCGGACTGGAACATCAGCCTGTTCCACTACCGCAACCAGGGCGCGGACTACAGCTCGATCCTCGTCGGCATCCAGGTGCCGGAAGCGGACCGCGCGGCATTCGATCACTTCCTGTCGACGCTTGGCTATCCGTCCATCGAGGAAGGCGACAATCTCGCCTATCGCTTGTTCCTGTAGGACCGAAAGCGCATGCCGACGGCGCACACGACGCGCCGGCGGCATGCCCCCGCTCTCCTACTTCCCCGCGCCCGCCACCTTCTTCTGCCGCCACAGACACAGCAGATCGCACGCGACATGCGCGGCCGCGATCGCGGTGATGTCCGCGTGATCGTACGCAGGCGCGACCTCCACCACATCAGCGCCAATCAGATTCACCGCCCCCAGCCCGCGCACGATCGCCAGCGCCTGCGCGGACGACAACCCGCCCGCGACCGGCGTCCCCGTCCCGGGCGCGAACGCCGGATCGAGACAGTCGATATCGAACGTCAGATACGCGGGCCGCGACCCGACGATGTCGACGATCCGCTCGACCGCCGCACGCGAACCATGGTCATGCACCCACGCGGCATCGAGCCGCTCGATCCCGAGAAAATCGTCGTTCCACGTACGGATCCCGACCTGCACCGATGTCGCCGGATCGATCAGCCCTTCCTTCACGGCCTTGTAGAACATCGTCCCGTGATTGAGGCTGTCCGGCTCGTCGTCGGCCCACGTATCGCAATGCGCGTCGAAATGGATCAGCGACAGCGGTTTGCCGTAGCGCTCCGCATGTGCAACCAGCAGCGGATACGTGATGTAGTGGTCGCCGCCGAACGTCAGCATCTTCGCGCCGGACCGCAGGATCGTGCGCGCATGCTCGATGATCGCGGGCTTGATCGACAGCGGGTTGTGCGCGTCGAACCAGCAGTCGCCGTAGTCGACGGCCGCGAGATCGTCGAACGGATCGAAGCCCCACGGATACGGATTGAGCTCGGCCAACTGCACGCTCGCCGCGCGGATCGCGGCCGGCCCGAGCCGCGCGCCCGACCGATAGGTCGTCGCGAGATCGAGCGGCACGCCGGAAATCGCGACGTCGACGCCGTCGAGCGTGCGCGAATAGTTGCGGCGCATGAACGACAGCACGCCCGCATAGGTGTTTTCGATCGAGGAGCCGTACGGCGTCGTGCGACGGATCGCGCCGTCGCCGTGGAGAAGTTCGGTCATGGGTCGGACCTGTTTTCGTGGGGAGCCGGCGCCGCCCTGCTCCCTGTGAGCGCACGGGTCGGGCACGGCAGGGATTCATCGGGCACGCACCGGCTGCGCAGCCAGTCGCGCGGCCGGGCGGAACAGCGACAACGGCAATACCGCGGCGATCATAACAAGCCGAATTGAAGTCGTTGCCCCGGTTCAACCGGGGCAACGCGCCGAGAAATCCGGCGGCGGCATCGCCGCCGGCCGCCATCGATTCCTAGAAGGATTCGCCGGTTTTCGCCCGCGCATTCTTCCGGATAATGGCCGGCAGCCGCGCCCTCGTCGGCGCGCCGTCCACCGCGGACCACGACACACCGGAGACCCCCGCCTTGCTCGCCACGCTTCCCGCCACCTACCGCCGGCTCTGGCCGCTCGCCATCGCCGCCGCGCTGCTGTACGGGCTGTCGCTCGCCGCCGCGCCCTATCCGGGCCAGGCCGCCGCGAAGGCCGCGATGGGCATCCTGCTGCTCGCGGCCGGCGGCACCTGCGGCGCGCCGCGCGAACGCGCGTGGCTGTGCGCGGCGCTCGCGACCGCCGTACTCGGCGACGTCCTGCTCGCGCTGCCCGACTGGCCGCTGTCGTTCGTCCTCGGCCTCGGGTCCTTCCTGCTCACGCACGTGTGCTACTGCGCGATCTTCTTTCGCTGGCGCGCGCGGCCGCACGGCTGGCGCATCGTCGCGCTGATCGGCCTGTGGATCGCCGCGCCGGCGTTCTACGCGGCGTTCTTCCCGCATCTCGGCGCGCTGCTCGCGCCGGTGGCCGTCTACATGCTGGTGCTGTGCGTGATGGCGAGCTTCGCGCTCGCCGCCCGCACGCACGGCGCGCTCGTCGCGATCGGCAGCCTGATCTTCGTCGGCTCCGATACGCTGATCGGCGTCGGCCGGTTCCTCGGCGGTTTTCCGGGTATCGACTACTTGATCTGGAGCCTCTACGCGCTCGCGCAGGTCACGATCGTGGCCGGGGTTTTCCATGAGACGACCGCCCGCCCGATCCGTCCCTGATACTGTTTCAAACAGGCCGCCGCGCGCCGGCGGTCTCGTCCATCGCCGGTCTCGTCCTGTCGACGGCCCTTTCCGCCGATCCCGCGGCGCGGAAAACGAACCGTTCCAAACCGCGCTCAGCCTTTTCCCGCCTGGCTTCCGGCCCTTAGAGCGCCGCTTCTAGCCTCTTGCGGTTTCCGGGTTCACCCACTATCGTTACATCAAACAATGTAACATTCAAAAATGAGCCAAATCGGAGACACCCGGATGAATGCTCGCACGTTGCCTTTCGGTCCACCCGGCCACGACGGCCAGGACGAAACCATCGACATCGCCATCATCGGCACCGGCTTCGCCGGCCTCGGGATGGCGATCCGCCTGCGGCAAACAGGCGTGACCGACTTCGTCGTCCTCGAGAAGGCCGCGTCGGTCGGCGGCACGTGGCGCGACAATCATTACCCCGGGTGTGCATGCGACGTGCAATCGCACGTCTATTCGTTCTCGTTCGCGCCGAACCCGCGCTGGACGCGCATGTTCGCGCCGCAGCCGGAGATCCGCGCGTATCTCGAAGACTGCGTGCAGCGTTTCGGCGTCGGCCCGCACCTGCGCATGAACCACGAGCTGCAGCGCGCCGAATACGACGAGGCCGCGCAACGCTGGCGCCTCACGTTCGCGAACGGCAAGCGGCTGTCCGTGCGCGTGCTGATCTCGGGGATGGGCGGCCTGTCGCGCGCCGCGCTGCCGGCGATTCCCGGCGTCGAGCATTTCCAGGGCCGCGCATTCCATTCGCAGCAGTGGGATCACGACTACGCGCTCGAAGGCAAGCGCGTCGCGGTGATCGGCACCGGCGCGAGCGCGATCCAGTTCGTGCCGCAGATCGCGCCGCGCGTGAAGACGCTCGCGCTGTTCCAGCGCACGCCGCCGTGGATCATGCCGAAGCCCGACCGCAACCTCACCCGCTTCGAGAAATGGCTGTTCCGCACGCTGCCGTTCACGCAGAAGGCCGTGCGCAGCGGCATCTACTGGATGCTCGAATCCCGCGTGCTCGGCTTCGCGATCCATCCGTCGCTGATGAAGAACGTGCAGAAGCTCGCGCTGCGCCATATCCGCAAGCAGATCCCCGATCCCGAGCTGCGCAAGACCGTCACGCCGAACTACACGCTCGGCTGCAAGCGCGTGCTGATCTCGAACGACTACTACCCGGCGCTGTCGCGCAAGAACGTCGACGTGATCACCACCGGCATCGACCACATCGAAGCCGACGCGGTCGTGACGACCGACGGCCGCCGCCATGAAGTCGACTGCCTGATCTACGGCACCGGCTTCCAGGTCGCCGATCCGTATCCGCGCGGCGCGATCATCGGCCGCGGCGGGCTCGACATCGTCGACGCATGGCGCGACGGCGCGCATGCGTATCTCGGCTCGACGCTGCCCGGCTACCCGAACTTCTTCATGATCGTCGGCCCGAACACCGGCCTCGGCCACAACTCGATGGTGTTCATGATCGAGTCGCAGATCGAATATATCCTCGGCGCGCTGCAGGCGATGCGCCGCGAGCGCGCCGAGGCGATCGAGGTGCGCCCGCTCGTCGAGGCGCAGTTCAACAGCGACCTGCAGGGCAAGCTGAAGAAGGCGATCTGGTCGACGGGCGGCTGCAAGAGCTGGTATCTCGATCCGCGCACCGGCAAGAACACGACGCTGTGGCCGGGTTTCACGTGGCGCTTCCGCCAGGCGACCGCGCACTTCTCGATCGCCGATTACCACGCGTATCGCGCACCGCAACACGACACGGCCGCGCGGCCCGCCGCCGCGCCCGCCGCTTCCACGTCCGCCGAAGCGGCCTGAGCCAGACAAGGAGTCACCGACATGAGAGATTTCGCCAACAAGGTCGCCGCGATCACGGGTGCCGGTTCGGGCATGGGCCGCGCGCTCGCGGTCCAGCTCGCGCAGGCCGGCTGCCACGTGTCGCTCGCCGACAAGAACGGCGTCGGCCTCGCCGAAACCGAACGGATCGTCCGCGCGATCGCGCCGAACGTGCGCGTATCGACGCGCGTGCTGGACGTCGGCGAGCGCGACGCGATGTTCGCGTGGGCCGACGACACCGCGAAGGAACATGGCAAGGTCAACCTGATCTTCAACAACGCGGGCGTCGCGCTATCGAGCACGATCGAGGGCATGGAATACAGCGATCTCGAGTGGATCGTGAACATCAATTTCTGGGGCGTCGTGCACGGCACGAAGGCATTCCTGCCGCACCTGAAGGCATCGGGCGACGGCCACGTGATCAACACGTCGAGCCTGTTCGGGATCTTCGCGCAGCCGGGCATGAGCGGCTACAACGCGACGAAGTTCGCGGTGCGCGGCTTCACCGAATCGCTGCGCCAGGAACTCGACATGATGAAGTGCGGCGTGTCGGCGACCTGCGTGCATCCGGGCGGCATCCGCACGAACATCGCGCAGGCGAGCCGCGTGTCGAAGAACATGGTCGGCTTCATGGTCGCGAGCGAGCAGCAAGGCCGCGACACGTTCGAGAAGTTCTTCATCACGACCGCCGACGACGCCGCGCGCACGATCCTCGCCGGCGTGCGCAAGAACAAGCGCCGCGTGCTGATCGGCCGCGACGCGAAGGCCGGCGACTGGATGGCCCGCGTGCTGCCCGCCGCGTACCAGGCGCTCGTTGTGCTCGCGACACGCCGCGAGGCCGCGCGGGCCCGCCGCGACGCCGCGCGCGGCACGCCGGCGCCCGCGCCGCTGCACGCCGCCACCTACAACAATGCAGGCAATCAGGGAGGAGAACAATCATGACGACCCCGAACATGATGCCCGTGCGGCGCGACGTCCGTTTCGCGCTGCCGCCCGAACGCGCACGCGACTGGCACGTTCAAGGCGTGCCCGTCACGCACTTCATGAATGCGCTGTCGCTGCTGTTCCCGGCCGGCGAGCGTTTCTTCATGGATTCGGTGCGCAACTACCGCGACCGGATCGAGGATCCCGAGCTGAAGAAACAGGTGCTCGGCTTCATCGGCCAGGAAGCGATGCATACGCGCGAGCACATCGAATACAACGACCTGCTGCAGGCGTCCGGCCTGCCCGCGCACAAGCTCGACAAGCGCCTGTGGACGATCCTCGGCTGGTTCAAGAAGGTGCTGCCGCATTCGATGCAGCTCGCGATCACGATCGCGCTCGAGCACTACACGGCGATCCTCGCGAACCAGCTGCTGTCGGGCCACGAGCACCGGATCGACGGCTCGGTCGAAGGCTACCAGCAGATGTGGATGTGGCATGCGATGGAGGAAACCGAGCACAAGGCGGTGTCCTACGACGTGTGGAAGACCGTGATGAAGCCGGGCCTCGGCAGCTACCTGCTGCGCACGGGCACGATGCTGACGACCACCGTATTCTTCTGGACAATCGTGTTCGACTTCCACGTTCGGCTAATGCGCGCGCACCGTCGCGAACACGGCAAGTTCGGCGGCATGTGGCGCCTCGTGAAGTATCTGTACGGCCCGAAGCACGGCGTGTTTCCGAGCATCGCGCGCGAATGGCTCGACTACTTCCGCCCGGGCTTCCACCCGTGGGACCACGACAACCACCAGTACCTGCAGGGGCTCGACTCGCTGCTCGAGAACATCGACGCGACCAACGCACGCTACGCGGCGCAAGCCGCCCCGCGCCGCGTGCCGCTGCACCCGGTCCCGCAGGCATGACGCCATGGCGCGCGCCCACGAGATGCTGACCGTCCAGTCCGGCGACGTGAAACTCGCCGTCTACGTCAGCGGGTCGCGTCGCGCGCCGCCGCTGATCCTCGTGCACGGTTACCCCGACTCGGCCACCGTGTGGGCGCCGATCCGCGCGCGGCTCGCGAAGCGCTACCGCGTGATCGCATACGACGTGCGCGGCGCCGGCGCGTCCGATGCGCCGCGCCGCCGCGCCGACTACACGCTCGAGCGGCTCGCCGCCGATCTGAAGGCGGTGGCCGACGCGACCTGCGGCGGCCGGCCGTTCCATCTGGTCGGCCACGACTGGGGCTCGATCCAGTGCTGGGAGGCCGTGACCGATCCCGCGTTCCGCGGCCGGATCGCGTCGTACACGTCGATCTCGGGCCCGTGCCTCGATCACGTGTTCCGCGCGAAGATGCGGCTCAGGCAGAGCCTGAAGTCGTGGTACATCGCGTTCTTCCATCTGCCGGTCGTGCCGTCGCTCGTCTGGCGGCTCGGCGGCGCGGCGCTGTGGCCGCGCTGGCTGCAACTGACCGAGCGCGTGCGTGCCGAGCGCGATCCCGTGCAACTGAAGAACGCGCTGAACGGGCTGCAGCTGTACCGCGCGAATTTTCTCGCACGGGCACGCAAGCCGCGCGAACGATACGCGCAGGCGCCGGTGCAGATCCTCGTGCCGGTGCGCGACCGCTACGTGACGCCCGAGATGTCGGTCGACCTCGACCGCTGGCTCGGCGACCACGTGCGCGAGGAAATCGACGGCAGCCACTGGGTCGTGCTGCGCCACCCCGACATCATCGCGTCGCGGATCGACCGCTTCGCGTCCGCGCAGGAGCGGCCGTCGGTCGCGAACGCGGCGGTTCAGCGGCCCGCAAGCGCCGGCAGGCGCCTGAACAGCGTCTCGTAGTCGCCGACGAGGCCGTCGTCGTCGATATCCATCTCGGCCGTGAAATTCCGGAAGATCCCTTCGTAGCGGTAACGCCGGCCCGGCTCGATGCATGCGTAGGCCTGCTTGACCGGCGTGACCTTCAGGTCCGGCGTCGAGATGTACGCGACGTCGATCGGCCGCCGCTCGCCGCGCGCGAGCCCCAGGCGGCCGATCGGCAGCGAATTCGTGAACGGCGTCGCCGCGATGTCGATGTCGACGCAACCGTCGAGCTCGGACAGTGCGCGGCCCGAGCCGTCGCGCCAGTGGCCGGCACCATCGCCATGCAGCTCGAGCGTGCCGCCGCCCATCACCTTGAGCACCGCGTAGGTCACCCGCCATTGCGGATCGCACTCGACGCGATACGCGAGCCCGTACGCGCGGCCGTACCGCTGGCCGACCACCGCGCTTTCGACGACGATCGCGCCGCCGCTCCGGTCGAACGTCAGATGTTCGACCCCGTCGCCTTCGAGCGACGCCCAACGCACTTCACGCATCTTTTCCCCTCCCGGTTGCCCGATGCCGGGCATCGTCGCACGAATTCGCCGGCGGCAACGCCAGCGAAGGCCGCCATTCGCCCACCACGCGGATTTCGTATCAAAAAAACGTTCATGCAGCGCCGGTACGACAGGGTCGCTCCGCCTCATTCCCCACCTCGGTGCATCGGCGACAAATCCTGACTATCCAGAATTCCCTATTCCGGTGCATGGGATTGTGTCCTATGCTCGCGGCTCGTCCTGCTACGCCACCATCATGCCTACCGCCCGCCCCGCCTCGCCGTCGATCGACCTGCGTACCCTGCTGCGCGGCATCGGGCAGATCGTGCTGCAGGCGAACGCGTTCACCGGCGCGCTGCTGCTCGTCGCACTGGCGCTGACCGACCTGCGGCTCGCGAGCGCGGCGCTGGTCGGTTCGGCCGCCGCCAGCATGACCGCCGTGCTGACGGGTGCCGAGCGCCGCGACGTCGAACAGGGGCTACACGGCTTCAACGGCGCGCTCGCGGCGCTGATCGCCGTGCTGTTCGCGCCCGGTCAGCTTGCGGCCGTCGCGCTGGTGCCGCTGGTCTCGATCGGCGCGGCGCTCGTGCAGCGCGCGACGCGCGGGCCCCTCGCCCGGTTGCACCTGTGTCCGTATTCGAGCCCCTGTCTCGCCGTCACCGCGCTGTGGCTGCCGTTTGTCGCGCTGCAGCATGCCGCCGGCGCGGCGACTGCCCCGGTGCCGACGCTTGCGTCCGCTGCCGGCGCATTGCTGTCGGGCGTCGCGCAGACCGCCTTCGCGCAAGGCGTCTGGCCCGGCGTATTGATCGTCGCCGGCCTCGCCGTCGCATCGCGCCGCGCGGCCGCGTTCGCGCTCGTCGGCGCGAGCGTGTCGACCGTGCTGCTGGTCGCGCTCGGCGCGAACGGCGCCTGGTTGGCCGACGGCCTGCTCGGCTTCAACGGCGCGCTCGCCGCGCTCGCGCTGATGTCGCGCGGCCCGCGCGCCGCACTGGCCGCCGCCGCACTCGCCGCGCTGATCCAGTGGCTCGCGATGCGCGCGGGCGTCCCCGCGTTCACGGCCCCGTTCGCACTCGCGTCGTGGGCAACCGTCGCCGTCGCGCGCCGCTTCCCTCTCGGAGAACCCGATGTCGTCATTCGCACACCGTCCTGATGCCGTGAAGCCCGGCGGCCCCGTCTCGGACGCCGAGCGCCGGATGCGCGTCGATCTCGCCGCCGCGTACCGGCTGGTCGCGCTGAACGGCTGGGACGACCTGATCTACACGCACCTGTCGGCGACCGTGCCCGGCGAGCCCGGCCACTTCCTGATCAACCCGTTCGGCCTGACGTTCGACGAGGTGCGCGCGTCGAACCTCGTGAAGATCGACCTGGCCGGCAACCGGGTCGGCGACGGCGCGCACGCGGTCAACGTGACGGGCTTCGCGCTGCACGCGGCCGTGCATGCCGCGCGCGCCGACGCCGTCTGCGTGATGCATCTGCACAATACGGCCGGCATCGCCGTGTCGATCCAGCGCGACGGGCTGCTGCCCGCGTCGCAGCATGCGCTGCGCTTTCACGGCGACCTTGCCTACCACGACTACGAGGCGCTCGCGTTCTCGCCGGCCGAAGGCGTGCGGCTGACCGCGAGCCTCGGCGCGAAATCCGCGATGCTGCTGCGCAATCACGGCACGCTGACGGTCGGCCGCACCGTGGCTGAAGCGTATGTGCTGATGGATACGCTGATCAAGGCCTGTGACGTCCAGGTGCGTGCGCAGGCAGGCGGCGGGCCGCTCGTGCTGCCCGACCCGGCCATCGCCAATCGCACCGCCGAACAACTGCGCGACGGCGGCGCGATCGAAGGCGAACTGGAATGGCCGGCGCTGCTGCGCCGCCTCGACCGGATCGACCCGTCGTATCGCGACTGATGCCGCGTGCCTCATCCTCGTCCTGCCGAATCGTTCAACCTCAACCGGAGCATTGCCATGCCGACTTTCAATATCCAGCTGTTCGAAGGCCGCAGCGTCGACCAGAAGCGCGCATTCGTCGAAGCCATCACGCGCGTCACATGCGAGACGCTCGGCTGCACGCCGGGCTCGGTCGACATCATCCTGACCGACGTGAGAAAGGAGAACTGGGCGACGGGCGGGAAGCTGTGGAGCGACGAGGGCTGAGCATCGGCGGCGCCGCTTCGGCACCGCCCACCCCGCGTTGATTCACACGCTGCGGCCGCCTCGGGCCGCCCCGCGTTGTGCGCCCGCACATCGCTTTGTCACGCATTCGGCGCCATAATGCCGGACAGACGCAGCAGCCAATGGCCACCCGACGAGGAGACCGCCATGGAAGCGAAGAACGAGGAAGTCGTCGCACACCTGCTCTCCGATGTCGTCGAATTCGCGCGCGGGCGCCTGCCCGAAGCCACCTTCCGGATCGTCGAACCCTTCCTGCGTCACTACTACGATTTCGTCGACGCCGACGATCTGCAGAGCCGCGGCATCGCCGACCTGTACGGCGCCGCGATGGCGCACTGGCAGACCGCGCAGAAATTCGTGCCCGGCAGCGAGCGGCTGCGCGTGTACAACCCGATCCTCGAACAGCACGGCTGGCACTCCGATCACACGGTGATCGAGATCGTCAACGACGACATGCCGTTCCTCGTCGACTCGGTCACGATGGCCGTCAACCGCCTCGGGCTCGCCCTGCACTCGGCGCTGCACCCGGTGTTCCGCATCTGGCGCGGCGCCGACGGCGGCATCGCGCGTGTCGACGCGGGCGGCGCGACGCCCGGCGACGGCCAGTCGCAACTCGCGTCGTTCATCCATTTCGAAGTCGACCGCTGCGGCGACGCCGCGCTGCTCGACACGCTGCGCGCGGACATCGCGCGCGTGCTCGGCGACGTGCGCGCGTCGGTCGAGGACTGGCCGAAGATCGTCGACATCGCCCGGGCGACGATCAAGGAAATGAAGGCGCGCGAATCGACCGCGGAAGACATCGAGGCGCGCGCGTTCCTCGAATGGATGGCCGCCGATCACTTCACCTTCCTCGGCCAGCGCGACTATGCGCTGGTCTCGGACGGCACGGGCTTCGGCCTGCGCGGCATCGCGGGCTCGGGCTACGGCATCCTGCGCGAATCGCTGCGCACGTCGGGCACGCCCGACGTGACGCCGCTGCCGCCCGCCGCCGCCGACATCATCACCGGCGCGTGGCCGATCTTCCTGACCAAGGCAAACTCGCGCGCGACCGTGCACCGGCCCGGCTATCTCGACTACGTCGGCGTGAAGCTCGTCGGCGCGGACGGGAAAGTCACCGGCGAGCGCCGCTTCATCGGGCTCTACACGTCGACCGCCTATTTCGGTTCGTACACCGAGATCCCGATCGTGCGCCGCAAGTGCGCGAACATCGTGCGGCGCGCGGGCTTCCTGCCGAAGGGGCACCTCGGCAAGTCGCTCGTGACGGTGCTCGAAACCTATCCGCGCGACGAACTGTTCCAGGCCGACGAAGACCGGCTCTACGACATCGCGCTCGGCATCCTGCGCCTGCAGGAACACCAGCGCACGCGGCTGTTCGTGCGGCGCGACCGGTTCGACCGCTTCGTGTCGTGCCTCGTGTTCGTGCCGCGCGACAAGTACAACACCGACCTGCGCCGCCGCATCGCGAAGCTGCTTGTCGACGCGTACAACGGCGTGAACGTCGAATTCACGCCGCTGCTGTCGGAATCGGCGCTCGCGCGCATTCATTTCGTCGTGCATGCCGAACCAGGCACGATGCCCGACGTCGATACACGCGAGCTCGAAACGCGGCTCGTGCAGGTCACGCGCCGCTGGCAGGACGATCTCGCCGATGCACTGCTCGACGCCTTCGGGGAAGAGCAAGGCAACCGCCTGCTGCAGCGCTATGCCGATTCGTTCCCGGCCGGCTATCGCGACGACTACCCGGCCCGCACGGCCGTGCGCGACATCGAGCTGATCGAGCGCGTGAAGGACACCGGCCAGCTCGCGATGAACCTGTACCGGCCGATCGAGGCCGAGCCGCGTGCATTCCGCTTCAAGGTCTATCGCGCGGGCGACCCGATCGCGCTGTCGCGCAGCCTGCCGATGCTCGAGCATCTCGGCGTGCGCGTCGACGAGGAGCGGCCGTACCGGATCCAGACGCAGGACGCGACGCACGCATGGGTGCACGATTTCGGCCTCGAACTCGCCGACGATACCGAGTTCGACATCGAGCGCGTGAAAGGCCTGTTCGAGGATGCGTTCGACCGGATCTGGACCGGCCGGATCGAGAACGACGACTTCAACCGCCTCGTGCTGCGCGCGCACCTGAGCGCACGCGAAGTGACGATCCTGCGGGCGTACGCGAAATACCTGCGGCAGGTCGGGTCGACGTTCAGCGATGCCTATATCGAACGCGCGCTGACCGGCAACCCGGCGATCGCGCGGCAGCTCGTCGAGCTGTTCCTGCTGCGCTTCGACCCGGCCACCGGCGATTCGCGCGACGTGCAGGCCGAACGGCTGCTGAAAGCGATCGAAGGCGCGCTCGACCAGGTGCCGAACCTCGACGAGGACCGCATCCTGCGCCAGTTCCTCGGCGTGATCAACGCGACCGAGCGCACGAACTACTTCCTCGCCGATGCGAACCGCGAGTCGAAGCCGTATCTGTCGTTCAAGTTCAATCCGGCGAAGGTACCGGGCCTGCCCGAACCGAAGCCGATGTTCGAGATCTGGGTGTATTCGCCGCGTGTCGAGGGCGTGCACCTGCGCGGCGGGCGCGTCGCGCGCGGCGGCCTGCGCTGGTCGGACCGCCGCGAGGATTTCCGCACCGAAGTGCTCGGGCTGATGAAGGCGCAGATGGTGAAGAACGTCGTGATCGTGCCGGTCGGCTCGAAAGGCGGCTTCGTCGTGAAGAACCCGCCGCCGCCGAGCGATCGCGAAGCGTGGATGCGCGAAGGCGTCGCGTGCTACCAGACCTTCCTGCGCGGGCTGCTCGACCTGACCGACAACCTCGTCGGCAACGCGATCGTGCCGCCGCCCGGCGTGGTCCGCCATGACGCCGACGATCCGTACCTGGTCGTCGCCGCCGACAAGGGCACGGCCACCTTCTCCGACTACGCGAACGCGATCTCGCACGAATACGGCTTCTGGCTCGACGACGCGTTCGCGTCCGGCGGCTCGGTCGGCTACGACCACAAGAAGATGGCGATCACCGCACGCGGCGCGTGGGAATCGGTGAAGCGGCACTTCCGCGAGATGGGCATCGATACGCAGACGACCGACTTCACGGTGGTCGGCGTCGGCGACATGTCGGGCGACGTGTTCGGCAACGGGATGCTGCTGTCGCCGCATATCCGGCTCGTCGCCGCGTTCGATCACCGGCACGTGTTCCTCGACCCGAACCCCGATCCCGCGGCGAGCTTCGCGGAGCGCGCGCGCCTGTTCGCGCTCGAACGCTCGAGCTGGGCCGACTACGATCCGGCCGCGATTTCGCCGGGCGGCGGCGTGTACCCGCGCACCGCGAAGACGATCCCGCTGTCGCCGGCCGTGCAGGCGGCGCTCGGCATCGACGCGCATGCGCTGCCGCCGACGGAGCTGATCCGCGCGATCCTGCAGGCGCCGGTCGACCTGCTGTACAACGGCGGCATCGGCACCTACGTGAAGGCCGCGCGCGAAACCCACCAGCAGGTCGGCGACCGCGCGAACGACGCGGTGCGCGTGAACGGCGCGGACCTGCGCTGCAAGGTGGTCGGCGAAGGCGGCAACCTCGGCTGCACGCAGTTCGGCCGCATCGAGTTCGCGCAGCGCGGCGGCCGCATCAACACCGATGCGATCGACAACTCGGCCGGCGTCGATTGTTCGGATCACGAAGTCAACATCAAGATCCTGCTCGGGCTCGTCGTGTCGGACGGCGAGATGACCGAGAAGCAGCGCAATGCGCTGCTCGCGGAAATGACCGACGAAGTCGGGCTGCTCGTGCTGCGCGACAACTACTACCAGACGCAGGCGCTGTCGATCGCCGGCCGCCATGCGGTCGAGCTGCTCGACGCGGAGGCGCGGCTGATGCGCTGGCTCGAACGCGCGGGCCGGTTGAACCGCGTGATCGAATTCCTGCCGACCGACGACGAAATCGCCGAGCGGCAAGCCGCGAAGCTCGGCCTCACGTCGCCGGAGCGCGCGGTGCTGCTCGCGTACAGCAAGATGTGGCTCTACGACGCGCTGCTCGAATCCGACGTGCCCGAAGACCCGCTCGTCGCCGCGATGCTGGTCGATTACTTCCCGAAACCGCTGCAGCAGCGTTTCAGCGAACCGATGGGCCGCCATCCGCTGCGCCGCGAGATTCTCGCGACGCACCTGACCAATGCGCTCGTGAACCGTGTCGGCTGCGCGTTCGTGCACCGGCTGATGGAGGAAACCGACGCGCAGCCGGGCGATATCGCGCGTGCATGCATCATGGCGCGCGACGTGTTCGATCTCGATGCGGTCTGGCGCGACATCGATGCGCTCGACAACCGCGTGGCCGACGACGTGCAGGCGCGCATGTTCGTCGACGTCGCGCGGCTGCTGGAGCGCGCGGCGCTGTGGTTCCTGCGGCATCTGCAATCCGGCGCGGTGGCCGACGGCGGCGTCGCCGAACTGATCGCCCGCTGCCGCGACGCGGCGCAACGGCTCGCCCCGCAACTGCCGGCGCTGCTGCCGGCCGACGATCTCGATGCGCTGTCCGAGCGGCAGCGCGTGCTGGTCGAAGCCGGCGTCGACAGCGCGCTCGCGGTGCGCGTCGCGAGCGGCGATATTTCGGCCGCGCTGCTCGACATCGCCGAGGTGGCGGCCACCTGCAACCGCAGCCTCGAACTCGTCGCGGGCGTCTATTTCTCGCTCGGCACGCTGCTCAATTACGGATGGATCAGCGAGCGAGCGGCGACACTGCCGACGCCGACGCACTGGGACATGCTCGCGCGCGCCGCCGCACTCGCGGAAGTCGCGCGCCTGAAGCGCACGCTGACGACCAGCGCGCTCGCGGAATCACCGGATTCGACGACGCCGGAGACGATCGTCGGCGCGTGGCGCGAGCGCCGCGACGCCGCGCTCGCGCGCTACGCGCACCTGCTGGCGGATCTGCGCGCGTCGGGGGGCGCGAGCCTGGCGGTGCTGCTCGTGGTCGTGCGGGAAATGGCCGTGCTCGAACGCGCGTGACGGTTCAGACCGTCGCGACCAGCAGCTCTTCCGCGTTGTTCGGCGGCCGCAGGCCGTCCGCGCGATCGGCGAAATAGCGGCGCGTCAGCTCCGCGGCCGATACATGCACGGCCTTCGCAAAACCGGCCTCCAGCGCGAGCGCCCGGATCTGCGCCGGCATGAAGAAGCTGATGAACGGCGTGCCGCTCGCGCGCGCGCCCTTCGCGGCCATGTCGAGCGCCGGACGCACATCCGGATCGGCGTTCTCCAGCGGCAACAGGAACGTCATCGCGAGCGTCGAGCCCGGCGCGAGCGACGCGACCTCGCGCAGCGCGGCCGCGTTCGCCTCGCGCGTCAGGTACATGCTGACGCCGGTCGACACCACGACGGCCGGCTTGCCGGCATCGAACCCCGCGCCGACGAGCGCGTCGCGCCACGACGCTTTCGCCTCGAAATCGACCGGCACGAAACGCAGCCAGTCGGGCACGCCGAAACCGAGCTCGGCCAGACGGCGCTGCTTCCAGGCCTGCGGCGCCGGCGGATCGACTTCGAACACGGTCACGCGCGACGCCATGTCCGGCCGGCGCTGCGCGAAGCTGTCGAGGCCCGCGCCCAGGATCACGTACTGGTTCACGCCGCGTGCGGCCTGCTCCGTCACGAGATCCTCGATGAAGCGCGCCCGCGCGACGATCGACGCACGAAACGGCCGCGTGAACTGCGGATCCATGTCGCCGCGCTGTTGCCAGCCCGGCGGCGGCGCGAGCAACTGGAGCCCGACCTCGTCGGCCAGCACGTGCGGTGGCGCGTCGAGCCGCACGTGCAGCGCGCGCCACAGCGCGACGCGGGCGGCCGTGCTGTCGGGGGCGTCTTCGCGGATAGCGGTCATGCCGACCTCACGCACCCTGCTTGCCCGGCGCCTGCAGGCGCCACACGCGGCCGTCGGGGTCGCGCACGGTCATGTCGCGCGTGCCCCAATGCGTGTCCTCGAACGGCGTGACGACGTCGACGATCGGTTGCGGCCGCACCGACTGCTCGTCGGGCACCTTGAGCACGACCTGCATGTCCGGCGTCTCGCTCGGCGGCACTTCGGCGATGAACAGGAACGGACCGTCGCCGCTGCGCAGCTGGCCCGACTGGTGATCGGTTTCGAATTCCAGCCTGAAGCCCAGCGCCTGGAAGAACTTCGCCGACTTGCCCCAGTTGTGCGTCGTCAGGTACACGGCTTCGATTCGCTCGGATGACATGTCACGGCTCCTTGATGGACGGTTCCGCGCCGGGCGGCGGCGCGGCGAGATACGCACGCAATGCGTCGGCCACCAGCGCGGACAGCGATTGCTCCGTTTCGATGGCGCGATGCTTCACCTGCCGGATCAGGCCGAGCGGCAGGTACACGTTGAACTGCTTCACTTCTTCGTCGGTCATGGATACTAGTATGCTAGCAATCTAGCAAATGTCAATCGCGCAAGCGGCGGGATCGACGATGAAAGCCGGAAGCGGTCCGCGCACGGGCCGCCCTGCGACGATCGTGCGTTCGCGTTATTGCGCGGCGGCACGCGCCGCGAGCCGCGCAAACAGCGCGTCGAGATCGAATCCGTCGGTATTGACGCCGATGGTGTCGCGCAGGCACGCGCTCCACTCCGCCGCGTTGTCGAACGTGACGGCGCGCCCCGCGCCCGCTGCGTCGCGCAGCGTCAGCGTGGTGTTGCGCAGCGCGGCGCGGCCTTCCGGCAGCACGCGGCACGCGATCAGGTCATGCAGGAAGATGGAGTCGGGATAGGTCGACGTGAACCAGTTGGCGGCGTCGTAATCGATCCATTCGACCGGCTTCGGCAGGAAGCGGTACGTGGTCTGCCAGCCGTCCGGCGTCTCGAGCTGCACGTCGAATTCACCGTCGACCGGCGCGGCGACGATACGAAACGCGCCGTGCGGCGTCGGTTGCCGCTCGTCGGGCACGAAACGCAGCGGCGCCGTCAGCGTCGCGCTGCCGAAACCGATGTCCGCGAGCCACGCCGCGCCGTCGAGGTCGATGCGCAGCAGCATGTGCGTGTGCGCGGCAGGCACCTCCGGCGGCCGCATCCAGCGCACGCGCGCGATCAGCGGCGTCACGCGAAAACCGATCGTCGCGAGTGCGGTGTAGAACAGCTTGTTGAGTTCGAAGCAGTAGCCGCCGCGGCGGCGTTCGATCACCTTGTCGACGATCGACGGCAGGTCGAGCGCGACCCGCGCGCCGGTCAGCGGGTTGAGGTTTTCGAACGGGATCGCCTGCGGATGCAGCAGATGCAGCCGGCGCAGCACGTCGAGCGTCGGCTCGGCCGGGCCGTCGTAGCCGATGCGGGAAAAATAGCGCGAGAGGTCGAACGAATCAGTCATGAACCGACACCGATAACAGGGACACGCCACGATAGCATCGTGCGACATCCCCATGTTGGGCGGGGCGATCGTTCATCGCCGCACCCGATGCCGATGCGTCCACGCCCGCACCCGAACCCGCAACCGCACGACGTTACGGCAGCAGCTTCAGCGCGGACGATGCGACCGACGGCACCGAAATGCCCTGGCTCGTCGCGAACTGCACGGCCTGGCTGAGCGTCGCCGCGAGCGACTGCAACTGGCCCGGCGCGCTTTGCGCGATATACGACGCGGCCTGCATGTTCTGCGGGTTCAGGCCCGACTGCAGCAGCGACGCCGCGCTAGTCGAACCGAGATTGCCGAGCCCCGACTGCAGTTGCGAATACTGCGTGAGCCCCTGCCCGAGCGACGCGAGGCCGTTGCTGAACGCCTGCTTGTCGATCGGGCCGTGCGTCGCGCCGCCGCTCGCGAACGCCTGGCCGAGCGCCTGCGACACCGATTGCTGCGCGCCGCCCATCTGCGACAGCGCGGCCGGCGTCAGCGCATTGCCGCCGGACAGCTGACTCGCGGCCTGCTGCGCCTGCCCGGCCGCACCGGTCAGCCCCATCGCCGACGCGAGCGACGACTGGCCGGTCAGCACCTGCTGGTTCGCGCCGACATAGGCTTGCAGCAACTGCGCGACACCGCCGCCCTGCGCGGGGGCCGCCTGCTGCTGCCCGCCGCCGAGCAGCGATGCGCCGAGCGATTGCAGGTCGAGTTGTGCGTGCGCGGCACCGCTCGCCAGGATGCCGAACGCGATGCCTGCCGAGGCCAGGTACCGGCCGGTCGCGCGAATGTGCTTCATGTGTTTCCCTCGTGCCCGAATGGTCGAGGCGATATTGTCGAAGCGCGTCGCGCCGTACCGCAACGACTGAAACACATCGAAACGAAATCGCGGTGCGTAGCCGCTTGCCATTCCGCGACCGGTGGACGTCGTTGCTCGGATTCGTCCACGTTTGCCGTTCGATCTCACGCGCGCACCGGCATTCGTTCTTCCGTTGCGTCAATGCGGGCGGAGTCAAGCCTTGCATGCAGCAGGGCAACACGCATCGCCGCCGGGCGTCGCGTTCGGCGGTCGGAACAAAACGGGCGGCTCGCCGCCGCCCGTTTCATCACCCCGATACCGGCCGTCGGCCGGCCGCGCCATTACGCGGCCATCCACGCCGGCAGCCGCCGGCCCACCCAGTCGGCCGCCTGCTCGTAGCCGCGCGCGAGTTGCAGCACCGCGAGATCGGCACGCGGGCGCCCGATCAGTTGCATGCCCATCGGCAGCCCCGCGTCGTTGAAGCCGACCGGCACGTTGATCACCGGGCAGCCGGCCAGCGTCCACGGCACGACCGTCTCCATCCAGCGGTGATAGGTGTCCATCGCACGGCCGGCGATCTCCTTCGGCCAGCGCTGGTCGACGTCGAACGGGAAGACCTGCGCGGTCGGCGCCGCGATGAAATCGTAGCGCTCGAAGAAGCTCAGCACGGCCTGATGCCACGCGGTGCGCTCGACGCTCGCGTCGAACACCGCCGCGCCCTGCATCGCGAGCAGCCCCTCGACTTCGTAGATCGCCTCCGGCTTCAGCAGCGCGCGGCGTGCCGGGTCGCGATAGTGCGCGAGCAGCCCGCCGCCGGACAGCAGATGCCGGTGCGCGAGCCACAAGCGCCAGATGCGGTCGGGGGCGAACGCCGGCAACGCGGCGTCGACGTCGCAGCCGATCTCGCGCAGCACCGCGAGCCCCTGCTCGCACTGCGCAAGCACGCCGGCCTCGGTCGCGAGATAACCGTTCCAGTCGCCGACCCACGCGATGCGCTTGCCCCGCAGGTCGGCGTCGAGCGGCCGCGCGAACACGGCCGGATCTTCCGCGAGCGACAGCGGATCGTTCGCGTCGTAGCCGGCCTGGATCGCAAGCAACTGCGCGACGTCGCCGACGGTGCGGCCCATCGGCCCTTCGATGCCGAGCTGCTGGATGAATACGTCGACGCCCGGCCAGCGCGGCACGCGACCCTGCGACGGACGCAAGCCGTAGATGTTGCAGAACGCGGCCGGGTTGCGCAGCGAACCGCCGAAATCGCTGCCGTCCGCGACCGGCAGCATCCGCGCCGCGAGCGCCGCCGCCGTGCCGCCGCTGCTGCCGCCCGCGCTCTTCGTCAGGTCGTACGGGTTGCGCGTGGCGCCATAGACCTCGTTGAACGTGTGCGAGCCGAGCCCGAACTCCGGCGTGTTGGTCTTGCCGATGAAGATCGCGCCGGCCGCGCGCATCCGCGCGACGCCGACGGAATCGGCCTGCGGCACGTTCTCGCGGAAGATCGGCGAACCGTAGGTCGTCCGCAGCCCCTTCGTCATCGCCAGATCCTTCGGCGCCTGCGGCATCCCGTGCATCCAGCCGTGGTACTCGCCGCGCGCCAGTGCGGCATCCTTTTCCGCGGCTTCGGTCAGCAACGCATCGCGCTCGCGCAGCGCGACGATCGCGTTGACCGCACCGTTCACTCGCTCGACGTGATCGAGATACGCACGCATCGTCTCGACGCACGAGACCGCCTTGCTGCGGATCGCCGCGGCGAGCTCGCCGGCCGACAGGCGCACGATCGGATCGACGGAAATGGAAGCGGGAGCGAGAAGCTGCGGGGCGCCGTGCGGCATGCGGGGTCTCCTGGAATCGCAATGGAATGGCGGGCCGCGAGGCGGCGGTCGCTCCCGGCCGGCCGGAAGGGGCCGCCGCCGCGGCTGATGCTCTACTCTACGCGACGCCGGATCGGCGACCTCCGATATTTTCCGTCGCGATTCATTGCGGATCCGACTAAATCGGCGCGTGGCGCGTCGGGCCATGCACACGGTCCCGGCCAGTGAAACCGTTTATGCGCATAAACTTAAATTTCTTATATTTCTAATTAGGCACGTCACACGACGACGCGCGTTAACGACATTTTTACGCGGCCGCCCGATCTCTTTAGATCGCCCGCCGCGGCCGCACGCTACGCTGGAAGCATCTCGTTTCCTGGACATCGTTCATGCTCAAGCTGCTGGTTCCGGTCGGTCACTCGCCCCGCTCGCTGCAGGCGGTTCGCCATGCGACATTCCTGTATCGCGAACGGTGCGCGTCGGAGATCGTGCTGATCAACGTGCAGGCGCCGCTCGAATCGACGCGGCTCGAGGCCTATTACCCGCTGTCGCGGCTGCGCTCGATCGAGGAGAAGTTCGCGTCCGACGATCTGGCGACGGCGGAGCGGATCCTGCGGGAAGCCGGCGTCAAATACACCGTCGTGATGAAGGTCGGCCCGGTGGCCGACACGATCGCAACCGCGGCAGCCGAGACCGGATGCGACGAGATCGTGGTGGTCGCGCCGCGGCACGATCCGCTGCATGCGCTGATGTCGGTGTTTCGCCGCAGCGTGATGGGCCGGCTGGTGCGGATTTCGAATGTGCCGGTGACGGCCGTGCAATGACCGGCATCGGGCGCGGGGATGCCCTTGACGCCGGTCGCGTGACGGGCCGCGGGCTTGCGCCGTCGGCCGTCGAACGCGCGGCGAGGACGTGCGCGCACGGTGCGTCGCGCACGTCCTGTCATCGAGCGGCGTTCAGTCGATGACCTTGCGCCAGAACACGAAATAGGCGGCGGCGGACGACGCCAGCAGCAGGATGGCCCACATCGGGGCGAGACTGAGCAGGACGGAAGAGACGTTAAGCATTTGGATTCCTCACTATTTCGACAGCGATATTCGACATGCACCTGCTTGCCGGAACCGGGGCATTGATCCGCCATCGCATTCCGTCAAATCATGTGTTCATGCTATCGCCTCGAGCGGCCGCGCAACCGCCGCCGCCCGTCCGCACCCTGACATTCGTCAAACTCGCGCGAATCACCCGCGCGCCGGCGCGGCGACGTTAGACAGGGCGGGATCACACCGCCCCCGCCGCCGTTTTCAGCAGATGTTTACCGGGGGAAGCCCCAAGTGCTTCGTCAGACGTATCCGCGTTACGCTGCAGCGACGAGGAGACGAATCATGAGACGAACCGTACATATCGCCGTATTCGCGCTGCTGGCCTATCTGATCGGCGATCGCGCGATCCTGCATGCACAGGGCCGCGACGCCAGCCCGCTCGCGTGCGAGCAAGGCGCCGCGCAGGTGAAGGCCGACGCGCTCGGCCGCGGCTTCGGCGAGGCCGCCGCCGGCAGCCAGAGCGAGGCCTACATGTCCGGTTGCCTGGTGACCGGGCGAGACGAGCGGGACGTCACGATGGCGAATCGTTGACGCGCATCCTGTAACATGCCGGCCGCGGGCGAAACCGCCCGCTCACGCCGCTCGGCGCCATTTTCCTTAGAGGCCAGTTCAAAAACCCTGCTCAGCTCGTCGGAAGATGTTCCAACAGATGAGCGAGCAGCCAAGTTTCAGGAATGCTTCGTGAATGTAGGCACGTCGCTCAAAGCGAGTGCGTAGGCGACGGAAATTGTGGAGCCAGGAATGCGTACGTTCGACCACCCAACGATACTTGCCCAGACCACTGCCATGCTCGGTCCGGCGCTTGGCGATCACCGGCTTGATACCGCGTTCGCGCAACGCGCGACGATGTCGGGTGCAATCGTAGCCGCGATCGGCGTAGACGACGCCGGGCTTCTGAAGCGGTCGGCCACGAACGCCGCGGATGGGTGGGATCGCATCAACGAGCGGCAGCAACTGCGTGACGTCGTTGGTGTTCGCGCCAGTCAGGATCGCAACGAGAGGAACGCCGTTGGCGTCTACGAGGATGTGGTGCTTGGAACCGGGTCGCGCGCGATCCGTGGGGTTCGGGCCAGTTTTTCGCCCGCCCCAACGGCGCGCACGGACGACGAATCGACCGCAGCGTATGACAGATCGATTTGGCCGGTCGCACGCAACTTGTCGAGCAGCAACTCGTGCAGTTGGTCCCATACACCAGCCTTTTGCCAGCCGCTCAATCGCCGCCAGCAAGTGGCGCCCGAGCCAAAGCCCAGACGAGTCGGCAAGTGGTTCCAACGAATTCCCGTTTTGAACACGAACAGGATACCGTTGAGCGCCGCACGATCGGACACGCGCGGACGACCAGGATCGCTCTTCGCGCGAAGCTTCGCAGGTGGCAGCAATGGTTCGATCAGTATCCACAGTTCGTCGTCAATGATTGGCGCTTCCATCCTTGGACTTCCCTTGTTCTGATGCCCAAGGTTAACAGCTTGCCGAGGAAGTAAACAACCCCTCTCCGGAGTTTTTGAACTGGCCTCTTATCGACGCTTCGACGGACGTCATGGTCCGCCCCTTCGCCACGCCCCACGATGAGTCATCCGAACACCGAACTGATCCAGCGCTTCTACACGGCCTTCCAGCAGCGCGACATCGACGCGATGCTCGCCTGCTATGCCGACGACGTCATCTTCAGCGATCCCGCGTTCGGCGAACTGCGCGGCGACCTCGCCCGCGACATGTGGCGCATGCTGGTCGCGCGGGCGCAGGAATTCTCGTTGACGTTCGGCGACGTGGCGGCGGACGAACAGGCCGGGCGTGCCGCGTGGATCGCGCACTACCGGTTCGCCGCGACCGGCCGGATGGTGGGCAACCGGATCGACGCGCGGTTCCGGTTTCGCGACGGACGCATCGTCGAGCATCGCGACAGTTTCGACCTGTGGCGCTGGGCGCGTCAGGCGCTCGGGCTGAAAGGCGCGCTGCTCGGCTGGACGCCGTTCATGCAACGCGCCATCCGCGCGCAGGCGCGGAAAAATCTCGACGCGTACCGGGCGAAGCGGAAATAAGTCACGCGCCGCAACCGCGCCGCTACGGCGCCATCGTCGCGCGAATCAGGTCATCGGCCATGTCCGGCAACACGCCGTCCGGGTTCCTGAGGCCGTACCGGCGATACCAGCTTTCATCGGCCTCGGGATGCGGGCCGGCGAGCCCGACGCGCCCTCTGCCGTAGCGGTACGTCGCGGCGGCGATATCGCGGTTCGGATACGTCGCCAGCACGACACCGCCCGAGCCGGCCGGCACGGCCGGGAGCATCGCGCCGTCCTGATAGTAGATCCAGCGCCTTTTGCCGCGCCAGACGACCGGCGTGACCGTGTCGGCGATGCCGTGAAGCGCCGAGCCCGGCCGGCCGACCTCGGAATCGATCTCGCCGTCGACCAGCCGGAAACCGTGTTCGCCCGCCAGGTACGCGCCCATGCAGAGCCCCAGGTAACGCCCGCCGTTCGACACGTAACGCCGCACGGCCCTGATTGCATTTTTCCCGATGCTGGCCGCCGCGCCGGAAATGTCCTGCCCCCCGCCGGGCTGCACATACAACGCCGCACCGGCCAGCGCGGCGGGCGTGATCTTGAGTTTTTCCGCCGGGCCGACGTAGATCACCTTGAACTTGTCGTCCGATTCCCGCAGGCGGCTGGCGATCGCCTCGGGGCAGCCATCGCACGCGGCGGGGCCGCGATAGACGAGCGCGACGGGCCGGCTCGCCTCGCGACGCGTTTCGTCGCCGGTCGCCGCCGCATGAACGACCGACGACACGACGAGCGACATCGCCAGGAAAATCGAGTCTCTGGATCGCATGGTCCTGAACACCGGAGTAAGAGAATAGCCGCCGACGGGGACGAATCGGCGGGCACGCGCCAATTTCCGCCTCGCGCTGTCACAACCCGATCGCAAGCTGCGCGACAGGAAGCGTAGCCGCGCGAACGCGCCGCGTGTGTGCCGTTTCCCGCGTACTTGTGCAGAAATGTGCGGCACCGGCAACCTGATCCGGGCTCGCCGGCCGCCCACCGGGCCACGCCAGACAAGGCCAGCTCGGCCATGCAGCCCCGATGCCCGGCCTTTCGCACATCAACTCTTATATAAGACATAAGACATTTGACGTTCCAGACCATTGAGATTAGAATCCCGCTCAAAGCAGTGCCTGGAATCGCCCCGGAGTGCCGGCAAGGCCTTCCCCTCAAACGCAATATCAGCAGGTCTCCCCATGCTTGAAAACTTTCGTGCTCACGTGGCCGCCCGCGCCGCGCTCGGTATTCCTCCCCTGCCGCTGACGGCTCAGCAGACCGCCGAACTGGTCGAATTGCTGACGAACCCGCCGGCCGGCGAAGAGCAGACGCTGGTCGACCTGATCACCCATCGCGTGCCTGCCGGCGTCGACGAAGCCGCCCGCGTGAAGGCCGGCTTCCTGGCCGCCGTGGCCAAGGGCGAAACCGCCTGCCCGCTGATCTCGCGCGCACGCGCCACCGAACTGCTCGGCACGATGCTGGGCGGCTACAACATCCAGCCGCTGATCGAGCTGCTGTCCGACGACGCGGTCGCGGCCGTCGCGGCCGACGCGCTGAAGAAAACCCTGCTGATGTTCGACCAGTTCCATGACGTGAAGGAACTCGCCGACAAGGGCAACGCGCACGCGAAGGCCGTGCTGCAGAGCTGGGCCGACGCCGAATGGTTCACGAGCCGTCCGGAAGTGCCGCAAAGCCTGACCATCACCGTCTTCAAGGTGACGGGCGAGACCAACACCGACGACCTGTCGCCGGCGCCGGACGCCACCACCCGCCCGGACATCCCGATGCACGCGCTGGCGATGCTGAAGAATGCGCGCCCGGGCATCACGCCGGAAGAAGACGGCAAGCGCGGCCCGGTCAAGTTCATCGAATCGCTGAAGGAAAAGGGTCACCTGGTCGCGTACGTGGGCGACGTGGTCGGCACCGGCTCCTCGCGCAAGTCGGCCACCAACTCGGTGCTGTGGTTCACCGGCGAAGACATCCCGTTCGTCCCGAACAAGCGCTTCGGCGGCGTGTGCCTCGGCGGCAAGATCGCCCCGATCTTCTACAACACGATGGAAGATGCCGGCGCGCTGCCGATCGAGCTCGACGTGTCGCAGATGGAAATGGGCGACGTGGTCGAACTGCGCCCGTACGAAGGCAAGGCGCTGAAAGATGGCAAAGTGATCGCCGAATTCCAGGTCAAGTCCGACGTGCTGTTCGACGAAGTGCGCGCCGGCGGCCGCATTCCGCTGATCATCGGCCGCGGCCTGACCGCGAAGGCGCGTGAAGCGCTCGGCCTCGCGCCGTCGACGCTGTTCCGCCTGCCGCACCAGCCGGCCGACAGCGGCAAGGGCTTCTCGCTCGCGCAGAAGATGGTCGGCCGCGCATGCGGTCTGCCGGAAGGCCAGGGCGTGCGTCCGGGCACGTACTGCGAACCGAAGATGACCTCGGTCGGCTCGCAGGACACCACGGGCCCGATGACCCGCGACGAACTGAAGGATCTCGCCTGCCTCGGCTTCTCGGCCGACCTCGTGATGCAGTCGTTCTGCCACACCGCCGCGTATCCGAAGCCGGTCGACGTGAAGACGCACCAGACGCTGCCGAACTTCATCAGCACGCGCGGCGGTATCGCGCTGCGCCCGGGCGACGGCGTGATCCACTCGTGGCTGAACCGCATGCTGCTGCCCGACACCGTCGGCACCGGCGGCGATTCGCACACGCGCTTCCCGATCGGCATCAGCTTCCCGGCGGGCTCGGGCCTGGTCGCGTTCGCGGCCGCCACCGGCACGATGCCGCTGGACATGCCGGAATCGGTGCTGGTCCGCTTCAAGGGCAAGATGCAGCCGGGCGTCACGCTGCGTGACCTCGTCAACGCGATCCCGCTGTATGCGATCAAGCAAGGCATGCTGACGGTCGCCAAGCAAGGCAAGAAGAACATCTTCTCGGGCCGCATCCTCGAAATCGAAGGCCTGCCCGACCTGAAGGTCGAGCAAGCGTTCGAGCTGTCGGATGCGTCCGCCGAGCGTTCGGCCGCCGGTTGCACGGTGCACCTGAACAAGGAACCGATCATCGAGTACCTGAACAGCAACATCACGCTGCTCAAGTGGATGATCGCGCAGGGCTACCAGGATCCGCGCAGCCTGCAGCGCCGTATCGCGGCGATGGAACAGTGGCTGGCCGACCCGCAACTGCTCGCGCCGGATGCCGACGCCGAGTACGCGGCCGTCATCGAGATCGACCTCGCCGACATCCACGAGCCGATCGTCGCCTGCCCGAACGACCCGGACGACGTGAAGACGCTGTCCGACGTCGCCGGTGCGAAGATCGACGAAGTGTTCATCGGCTCGTGCATGACCAACATCGGTCACTTCCGTGCCGCGTCGAAGCTGCTGGAAGGCAAGCGCGACATCCCGGTCAAGCTGTGGGTCGCGCCGCCGACCAAGATGGACCAGAAGCAGCTGACGGAAGAAGGCCACTATGGCGTGTTCGGCACGGCCGGCGCACGCACCGAAATGCCGGGCTGCTCGCTGTGCATGGGTAACCAGGCTCAGGTGCGCGAAGGCGCGACGGTCATGTCGACGTCGACCCGCAACTTCCCGAACCGTCTCGGCAAGAACACGAACGTGTATCTCGGCTCGGCGGAATTGGCGGCGATCTGCTCGCGTCTGGGCAAGATCCCGACCAAGGAAGAGTACATGGCCGACATGGGTGTGCTCAGCGCGAACGGCGACAAGATCTACAAGTACATGAACTTCGACCAGATCGAAGACTTCAAGGAAGTGGCCGACACCGTGCAGATCTAAGCACGCAGTCGGGCTGCGGCGGGTGGTCGACGCCGCAGCGCACCGAAAGGCGCCGCGGGCCGAATGGCTGCGGCGCCTTTTTTTGTGCGCCGGCGACCGGGCGCGAATGCCCGGTCAGTCGTACAGCGCGTGCAACTGCTCGACCACGTCGAACGGCAAACCCTCGTCATACCCGTCCGCTTCTTCGAGATCAACGTACTCGCGGCCGTCAGTCGGCTGCAGCATCAGCGCCGGCACGGGCCGCGCGACCGGGACGTCCGGATAATCGTTCGGCCCCGCGCCATCGAAGTCGTACGGATCGAACCAGATTCCGTGATCGGCGTAATAGCCGTCGGCGTACCGTTGCTCGATTTCACGAAGCAGCCGGAACGTATCGCGTTGATACGACGCGTGGCCCAGATCGCTTTCGTTCGCGTACTGCACGAACCACGCAGCGCCGAGATTCCAGTAGATCAGCAACGCGGTCGCGCGATCGACGTTGCGGTTGTCCAGCAGCCAGCGCAACGCGCGGCGGTTGCCGTCGTAATTGGAGCGTGCGGCGAACCGGTGCCACTGCTCGGGCGTCGCGCCTTCGAGCCAGGCCCGGACGAGGTCCCACGCCTTCTGTTCGATGTCGGAGTCGTTCATGAATCGTATCTTGCGGAATGAGCGGTAACGAGAAGGGCTCGAATGATCGGCCATGCCAGCGCCGCGGCGCGACACTCATGCGGCGCCGCCACCCTGCCCTCGCCGGATGACCAGTTCGTTGAAGCCGGTGCCCGCGTCGAGCTCGCGCGAGAACCGGTGCGCGGGCAGCAGCACGAGCAGAATCTCGGCCGTCGTGCGCACCACGCAGCCGCTCGACACATGGCCGCCGGACACGCGACCATGCGCGTCGGAAACGGACATGTGCAGGTGCGCGCCGTCAGGCGACACCGAGCCGGCCAGCGTCAGGATTTCGAGGTCGCCGCGCAGTTCGGTCGGCGCGTCGACACCGGCGAGGCGCAGTTGCGCGACGCTCAGGCTGCCGACGCCCTGGATGACGAAGGCGGCGTGCGATTCGCGCTGGCGTAATGCCGTCTCGATGGCGCCGCGCAGATCGTCGCCGGGGGACAGACGCAGGGGATGGGCTTGCATGGACGAGAACCCGCTGGTGGACCGTGGTATCGACAAAGCGTACGTTCGTCTCGCGAATCGGGCAAGTCACACCGGCTCACCCGCGCCGATCGCTCGCCAGCAACCCGTACAACGCGCTGTCCGACACTTCGTCGCCGACGATCCAGCGTTCGCGCAGCAGCCCTTCCCGCGCGAAGCCGAGGCTTTCGAGCAGCCGCGCCGACGCGACGTTGCGCGGATCGATATCGGCCTCGATCCGGTTCAGCTTCAGCACGCCGAACGCATGCTCGATCACGGCCGTCGCCGCTTCGCGCATGTATCCGCCGCGCCAGAACCTGGGCCGCAGGCTGAAACCGATCTCGGCGCGCCGGCATTGCTCGTGCGCATGGAACAGCACGCATTCGCCAAGCGCCTCGCCGGTTTCGCGCAGTTCGAGCACGCAGATCAGGTCCTGCCCGCTCGCGGACGTCGTCAGGTTGCGCGCGACGCGCTCCGCGGCCTGCTCGATCCGCGTCATCGGCGAGAACGAGAAATAGCGCATCGCTTCGGCATCCGACCAGATCTCGAAGAACGCCTGCGCGTCGGCTTCGCGAGGCGGCCTCAGGACGAGGCGGGAGGTATCCAGCGTGACGGGTTCGAACAGGGGCATGGCAATGGTCTGACGAAATGGCGACCGTGAATTAGAACACGCCAGCCGTCCGTCAACAATTGCGCACCCGAGCGGCCAACCACGCGACACGACCGGGTCGCCCCGAAACAAGAAGGCCCGGGAAACCTCACCCGGGCCCTTCCGTTCACTTCATCCGCCATCGCGGCATGCGCTCACGCCTCCAGCGCCTCCAGCACCTTCCCCTTCGTCTCGATCCCGACGAAATGCACGGTCACCGCCGCGATCAGCGGCACGATGCCGATCAGGTAGAACGCGGGCGCGAGGTTCCCGCCGATGATCGCGTGCGGCACGACCATCGGCGCGACGAACGACGCGATCTTCAGCCATGCGCTGCCGAGCCCGCAGCCCGACGCGCGGATGCTCGTCGGATATTGCTCCGGCGTGTAGACGTACGCGGTGATGAACCCCGACGCCATCAACCCGAGCGACAGCGAGCAGAAGATCGCGACGACGTACACCGACGACGCGTGATAGACACCCGCGAGCGCCAGCGACAGCGCGCACAGCACGAACGACCACACGATCACCGGCTTGCGGCCGAGCTTGTCGACCAGCAGCGCGGAGGCCAGCGAGCCGAGCACGCCCATCACCGAGCCGATCACCGCGAGATTCAGCGCGAGCTGCAGCGGTGCGTGATAGAAGTTCTTGTAGATCGTCGGCAGCCACGTCGACAGCCCGTACTGGATGAACCCGCAGGTCGCCCACAACGTCGCCACCGCGAGCGTGCGCTTGCGATACGCGGCGCGGAACAGGTCGCTCATCCTGCGTTTCGGATGCTGGCGCACCATCTCGTCGAACGCGGCCGTCTGCGTGACGGGCGGCAGATCGCCGCGCACCGACGCTTCGAACGCGCTCGTCGCGCGCCCGGCTTCCGCGAGCCGCCCGCGCGACGCGAGCCAGCGCGGCGATTCCGGCACGAGGCGCGTCAGCACGAGCGCCAGGATCAGCGGCAACCCGCCGACGAAGTACATGATTTCCCAGCCGAAGCGCGGCACGAGCCACGCACCGAGCGCCATCGACACGAGCAGCCCGATCGGGAACACGATCTCGTACAGCAGCACGAAACGGCCGCGGCCATGGGCGCGCGTGATCTCGTTGATGTACGTCGCGGCGACCGGCAGCTCGCCGCCGAGCCCGAGCCCCTGCAGGATCCGCAGCAGCACGAACACCTCGAAGGTCGGCGCGAAGCCGCACGCGATGCTCGTGATGCCGATCACGGCCGAGCTCCACGCGATCGCCTTCACGCGACCGTGTTTTTCCGCGAGCGCGGGAAACAGGAACGCGCCGATCAGCTGGCCGATCGCGCCGGACGCGATCAGCATGCCGATCTGCGTCGGCGACAGCCCCCATTTGTGAATCAGCAACGGCAGCGTCGCCGCGATCGTGATCACGTCGAAGCCGTCGAAGAACGTCGCGGTGCCGATCAGCACGCGCGCGCGGATCTGCATCGCGTTGGCCGGAAGCCGCTCGAGCCGCGCGATGATCGCGCCGGGCGTGGAGGCGGCAGCTTCCATCGTGGCGCGACCGGCCACGACGTTGTCGAAAGTGCTCATGCGGGGGATCTCCTGGTCTTTCGCCGGTCAGGCAAGCGCTTGGGTTGTGTCTGCCAGGGCTTCCGTATCCACGGCCCGGCCCTGGTTCATCCACTTGCGCGCGAGCTTCAGCTCACGTGCGTTGTTCACGGCGATGACACCTCTCACCTGCCCATCGCCCACGAAAAACAGCGTCGCACGGCGCGCGGCGAGCTCGCCGCGCACGACGAGCTGCGCATCGGCCGGCAGATCGCCGAGAATCTGCAGGTTCACGTCGTACTGATCGGACCAGAACCACGGAATCTCCGCGTACGGCGCGCGCACGCCGAGCACGGCCTTCGCCGCCGCGATCGCCTGGTTCTGCGCGTTGGCCCACGATTCGAGCCGCACGCGCCGCTTCAGCCAGCCGTTGTGATGGTTCGCGACGTCGCCGCACGCGAAAATCGCCGGGTCGCTGGTCGCGCCGAATTCGTCGACGACGATGCCGTCGTCGACCGCCAGCCCCGCATCGCTCGCGAGCGACGCGTTCAGCGCGAGGCCGATGCCGGCCACCGCGAAATCGGCGTCGATCGTCGTGCCGTCGGCGAGCGTCGCGCGTACCTTCGATGCGTCGTCCGGCTGCGGGTCGAGCGACGCGAGCGCCGCGCCCGTGCGCACGTCGACCCCGTTCGAGCGATGCAGGTCGAGCAGGAAATCCGACACGATCTGCGGCACCGAGCGGCCGCACAGCCGCGGCGCGCCTTCGACCACGACGGCGTCGACGCCGAGCTTGCGCGCGGTCGCCGCGACTTCGAGGCCGATCCAGCCGCCGCCGATCACGAGCACGCGCCGGCTCGCACGCAGCTTCTCGCCGAGCGCGGCCGCTTCGTCGAGCGTGCGCAGGTAATGCAGATTCGGCGTCCTGACGATCGAATCGGGCAGGCGGCGCGACGTGCCGCCGGTCGCGATCACGAGCCGGTCGTATTCGATCTCGCGCCCGCTCGCGGTCGTCACCACGCGTCGCGCACGGTCGATCGAGGCCGCGCGTTCCGGCTGCCACGCCTCGACGTTCAACGCGTCGAATTCGTCGGGACGCACGACGCGCACGGTCTCGATGTCGGCGTCGCCGGCCAGCACGGCCTTGGACAGCGGCGGACGCTCGTACGGCAGGTGCGGCTCGTCGGCGATCATCACGAGACGGCCCGCGTAGCCTTGCGCGCGCAGCGTCTTCAGCACCCAGCCGGCGGCCTGGCCGCCACCGATCACGACGACCGTGCCCGGCGCGGGCTGCGCGGACGTATTCGCTTCGGTCATGATTTGCGCTCCGTCATGAACTTGCCTTCCGGCGCCTGCGCGTGCTTCTGCCGGCGCGTGTTGCCGTCGAGGCCGCCGTCGACGGCCCATTCGGCGAACACGGTCGGGCCCGGCTCGAATTCGCGCGGCTGCCATTCGGGCGTCAGCATGTCTTCGTCCGCGTAGTACTCGATCAGACCGCCGGCGGGGTTCTGGAAGTACCAGAAGTACGCGGACGACACGGGGTGCCGCCCCGGACCGAGTTGCGTTTCCCAGCCGCAGCGGTCGATGTGCATGCCGCCGCCGAACACTTCATGGATGTCGCGCACGGTGAACGCGACGTGGTTCAGGCCACGCTTGCCCGTCGGCAGCGCGAGCAGGAACAGGTCGTGGTGGCCGCCGTGCGGCGCGCAGCGCATGAACGCGCCGCGGCCCGGGTAGCGGTCCGACGTCTCGAAGCCGAGCAGTTCGTGATAGAACTTTTCCTGCGCGTCGAGGCAGTTCGTGAAGAACACGACATGCCCGACCTCGACCGGCTCCGCGCGTGCATAGATCGGGCTCGGCTGGTCGACGCGCAGCGTCCGGCCCCACACGTTCGACGGCGAGCCCGTGATGTCGAGGGCGCGCTTGCGCGTGACTTCGATGCGGATCGCCATGCCGTTCGGGTCGATACAGCCGACCGCATCGTCCTGCGCGTAATAGCCGGGCTGGCCGGCGAGTGTCGTGCGCAGCGCGTCGAGTTCGCCCTGCGTCGCGACGCCCCACGTGACTTCCCGCAGCGTCGGACCCGCCTCGAATGCCGGCGGCAGCGCCGGATCGTCGGCCTTGACGGCCAGCACGGTGCAGCCGTTCAGCGTCTCGAAACGCGCACGCGTGTCGTCGTACGCGATTTCCTTCAGCCCCCAGTCGGCGAAAAAGCGCCGGCAGGTCGCGAGATCGTCGACGCCGTACGTGATCTGCTCGATTCCCAAAATGCTCATTGCGTCATTCCCCTTCGCTCAGTTCGCCCACGGCAGCGGCGCGTCGTTCAAGCCCCAGTAGAGGCTCTTCTGCTGCATGTACTCGCGGATGCCGAGACGCCCTTTCTCGCGCCCCATTCCGCTCTCCTTCCAGCCCGAGAACGGCGTGGAAATCGAAAACAGCTTGTACGTGTTGATCCATACGGTGCCCGTTTCGAGCGCGCGCGCGATGCGCCAGGCGCGCTTGTAGTCGCGCGTCCAGATGCCGGCCGCGAGGCCGAACACGCTGTCGTTCGCCTGCGCGATCAGCGACGCTTCGTCGTCGAACGGCATCGCGACGAGCACGGGCCCGAAGATTTCTTCCTGGCAGATGCGTGCACTGTTCGGCAAGCCTTCGAGAATCGTCGGCTGATAGAAGAAGCCGTTCTCGCGCCCGTCGCCCGACGGCCGCTCGCCGCCGCACAGCAGGCGGCCGCCTTCCTCGAGACCGAGCGCGACGTAGCGCTCCACCGATTCGCGATGCTTCGCGGTGATCAGCGGCCCCATCTGCGTGTCGGGCCGCGTCGGGTCGCCCACGCGCAGCTTGCGGGCGCCGGCCACCAGGCGCTTCATGAATTCGTCGGCCACCGCGCGCTGCACGAACAGCCGCGAACCGGCGATGCACGCTTCGCCCGACGAGCTGAAGATGCCGTACAGTACGCCGTTGACCGCGTGATCGAGATCGGCGTCGTCGCAGACGATCGTCGGCGACTTGCCGCCGAGTTCGAGCGACACCGGCATCAGCTTCTCGGCCGCGAGGCGCGCGATGCCGCGGCCCACTTCGGTGCCGCCCGTGAACGACACCTTCTTCACCAGCGGATGGCGCACGAGCACGTCGCCGATCACCGAGCCCTTGCCCGGCAGCACGCTCAGCACGCCCTTCGGCACGCCGGCTTCCTCGCAGATGCGCGCCAGCGCGAGCGACACGAGCGGCGTGACTTCGGCCGGCTTGAGCACGACCGCGTTGCCGCCGGCGAGCGCCGGCGCGAGCTTCTGCGCATCGGACGCGATCGGCGAATTCCACGGCGTGATGGCCGCGATCACGCCGATCGGCTCGTACACGCTCATCGTCAGGTAATCGCCGCGCGACGGCGTCAGTTCCTCGTCGAGCGTCTCGAGGCACGCCGCGAAATAGCGGAACGTGTTCGCCGCACTCGCCACCAGCACGCGCGTCTCGCCGATCGGCTTGCCGTTGTCGCGGCGCTGCAGATTCGCGAGCGCCTCGTGGCGCTGCATGATCAGGTCGGCAATGCGGTACAGCACCTGCGCGCGCTGGTGCGGCTTCAGCCCGGCCCAGTCGGCGCGACGCCAGGCGGCGTCGGCGGCCTCGACGGCTTCGGCCGCGTCTTCCGCGTTCGCCGTCGACACTTCCATGTTCAGCGACTGGTCGGCCGGATAAATGCTCGCGTAGGGCGCGCCACGGCCGCGCCGCCACTCGCCGCCCACCAGGATGGTGCCGTCGGGTACGAGGCTGGTATCGAAAGGAGTCATGTCACAAGTCCCACAATTCTGTGTCTGCGCGTCCGCCCTCGCCGTGGCGCGGGCGGACGGTCCAAGGCCCGGTCAGATCACGCAGCGGGCCGCGCGGTTGCGCAGCGCGCGGATCGCGCTGTACGCCGTCAGCGCGGACGTCTTCGGGTTGTCGGGCAGCGGCTTGCCGCTCATTTCGAGCGACATCTCGCCGAACGCGCCGCGCGCGGTGATGCGGTGCACGTTGCGCTCGACCGCCGGATCGGCGATCAGCCGCACGTGCGTCGCGTCGAGGCCGAGGCCCGCGAGCGCCACGGTTGCCGCGACGTTCGCGTTCTTCGGATACAGCCGCGCGGCGTCGCGCGCGGTGCCTTCGAAGATCACCTTTTCCCCGGTCATCGCATGCAGGTCGCACAAGGCCTCGGCCGGCGTACCGAGCCAGCCGAGCGGCGGCTTGCGGCCGACGTACAGCACTTCGTCGAGGCCGCCCTGCTTCGCGGACGCCAGCGCGTCGATGCCGCCGATCGCGCCCGACAGCAGCGTCACCGTCGTGCCGCCTTCGTCGGCCGCTCGCGACAGCAGGTCGAGCAGCGCGAGATCGGACAGCGCGCCGATCGAGGCGACCGCGCAGTCGGTGCCGGCCTTCAGCAGCGGCACGACGTGATCGACGAGTGCGCCGTGGCCCGCGCATTCGAGCGCGAACTCGGGGCGGCGGGCCAGTGCGTCGACCGACGACACGACCTCCACCGCACCGCCGAGCACGCGCTGTACCTCCGCGCGCTGGTGTTCCGGCACGATCACGTGCGCGACGCGCAGCGACGCATCGTGCTCGACCGCGCGGTACACGGCCGCGCCGATCGCGCCGAAGCCGATCATCGCGACGTCGACGGGTGCGTGCGCGTTACGCATACTGGCGCTCCGTCGGCGCTTCCTTCTTCACCGGCGGGCCCGCGAACTGCGACGCGAACGTGCCGACCGACAGCATGTCGACTTCGACCATCACCGGCCCTTCCTTCGCCAGCCCTTCGCGCACGATCGCCTCGGCGTCGTCGAGCGACGTGATCCGGTAGTGCGTGAGGCCGAAGCTCGCGCAGAACTGCGCGAAATCGGGCTGGTGCAACTGCACGAAGCAGCGGCGGCCGCCGTAGTGCGCGTCCTGGATGTTGCGGATCACGCCGTAGCACTGGTCGTTCATCAGCACGATCATCACGTTCGCGTTTTCCTGCACGGCCGTCACGAGTTCGCCGACGTTGACCATCAGGCCGCCGTCGCCGACGAGGCAGACCGTCTTCGCCGCGGCGCCCGCGAGCGCCGCGCCGATGCCCATCTGGATGCCCTGGCCGATGCCGCCGCCGAGCGCATGCACGCCCGAGCGCGGCTCGAAGATCTTCAGCAGGCGGTTGCCCCACGTGCTGTTCGAGATCGTCACGTCGCGCACCCAGTTGTAGTCGCGGCCGACCGCGCCCTGCAGCGTGTCGACGAGCTTCTTGTACGGCCCGAGGCCCTTCGACACGTCGGCCACCGCCTGTTCGCGGGCCGCCGCGAGATCGGCCGCGAATTGCGGATCGACCGACAGGCGGCCTTCGAGGCGATCGGCCAGTTCGGCCAGCACGCGCTTCGAATCGCCGTGCACGAACAGTTCGTTGCGGTAGCCGCGGTTGTCGGCGAGCGCATCGGCGTCGACGCGGAACAGCGGCTGCGGCAGCGCGAGCTTGTACTTCAGCGTCTCGTTGCCGCGCAGGCGCGAGCCGACGACGACGAGCGCGTCGCAGGTCTTGTAGAACGCCTCGACGGACGCGTGCACGTTGAACGCGCCGAGCGTCGCCGGATGATCCTCGGGCAGCACGCCGCGGCCCTGCACGCTCGTCACGACGCCGAAGCCGAGCTTCACGAGGCGTTCGACTTCCTCACGTGCGTGGCGCGCACCGCCGCCGAGCCACAGCAGCGGGCGGCGCTTCGCCGCGAGTGCGTCGGCGAGCTTCGCGACGCGCGCGGTGTCATGCTCGCGCACCGTGACGTGCGCCGGTGCGAGGTCTTCCGGCCATTCGATTTCGGCTGCCTGAATGTCGATCGGAATCTCGACCGACACGGGGCCCGTCGGCGCCGTTTGCGCGATGCGCACGGCTTCGCGGATCGTCGGCAGCACGGTTTCGACGGTGCGCACGCGGAACGCGGCCTTCGAGATCGAGTCGAGCATCGACAACTGGTCGGGCGCTTCGTGGATGTACGCCAGATCCTGGTCGAGGTAAGGCGTCTCGATCTGTCCCGTCACGTGCAGCAGCGCGGTGCCGGCCGTCAGCGCCTCGACCATCGCGCCGGCCGCATTGCCGGCCGCGGTGCCGGTGCTCGTGAACGCGACGCCGAGGCCGCCCGACACGCGGGCCAGCCCGTCGGCCATGTTCAATGCGCCCGCTTCGCCGCGCGCGCCGACATACCGGATGTTGCCGCGCGAGTTGATCGCGTCGAGGATCGGCATGTTGTGGATCGAGATGACACCGAATGCGGTTTTCACGCCGCACTGCTCGAGAAAGGCGGCAATCAGCTCGCCAACCGTGGTTTTTTTAGACATGGCGTGCAAAGCCTCCAGAAACGTCGATATGGCTGCCCGTCGTGTACGACGACAGATGCGTTGCGAGATAAAAGAGTGCCCAGGCGGCCTCGTCAGGCTTGCCGAAGCGGTTCAGCGGAATGTTCTTCTTGCGGGCGAGCGCGCCCGTCCAGTCGTCCCAGCTTTCGCCGGGCTGCGCCTGCGTGTCGTAGCGACGGCGCCACTGCCCCGACTCGACGATGCCGATCAGGATCGAGTTCACGCGGATGCGCTGCGGCGCCAGTTCGGTCGCGAGCGACTTCACGAGGCTCAGCACGCCCGCGCGCGCCGACGACGTCGCGACCATGTGCGGCTCCGGCTGCAGCGCGAGCAGCGAGTTCACGCACGTGATCGTCGGCGCCTGCGCGTCGCGCAGCAGCGGCAGGAACGCGCGCGTCGGGCGGATGATGCTGAAGTACTTCAGCTCGAGTTCTTCGCGCCATGCGTCGTCGGTCGTATCGGCGAAGGTCGACACGCGACCCTGGCCGGCGTTGTTGACCAGCATGTCGGCACGGCCGAAGCGCGCCGATACCGCCTGCGCGAATGCGGCCACGTCGGCTTCGTCGAGCACGTTGCAGCGCGCGGCGAGCAGTTGCGCGCCCGGGTATTTCCCGCCGAGCATCGCTTCGGCGCGCGCCAGGCGGTCGCCGTCGCGGCCGCAGATTGCAACCGACGCGCCCGCTTGCAGGAACCGTTCGGCCGTCGCGAGGCCGATGCCGGACGAACCGCCCGTCACCACCGCGACCTGCCCGGTCAGATCGATCTGAATCATCGGAGTCCTAAAGCCTTCAGAAACGTGTGCTCGTCATCCGAGCGGTAATTGAGCCGCCGCGACAATTCCGCCGCCGCGCGCTGCACCTTGTCGATCAGCCCGTCCGCGATCAGCGCCGCGTCAATCTCCGGACGCGGCACCGTCACCGTGATGCACGCGACGATCTTCTGCGTCTCGTTGCGCACCGGCGCCGTGACCACCGAGATGCCGCGCTCGAACGACGAATTGCTGACGCCGTAGCCGCGCAGCGCATCCTCGCGGATCACGTCGTACAGGGCGTCGACCGTTTCCGGCGTCGCGCTCGTCATCCGGGTCAGCGCGCCTTCCGGATACAGCGCGTGCAGTTCCTTCAGCGACAGGTCGCCCATCAGCACGTGGCCGTGGGTCGTCGCATGCGCGGGCAGGCGCGTGCCGACGTTCACGCGAATCGAGCTGAACACCGGCGACTGGCTCTGCGCCTTTGCGACGAACACCACGTCGCGGCCGTCGCGGATCACGATGTGCGTCGTGAAGCCGGTCGCATCGCGCAGGCTTTCGATCACCGGCAGGCCGAGATCGGTCAGCTCCAGCGAGCTCAGGTATTCGAAGCCGAGCCGCAACACGGCGATGCCGAGCTTGTAGTTGCGATCCTTGTCCGCACGCTCGAGAAAGCCGAGCGATTCGAGCGTCTGCAGCAGACGGAACACCGTCGTGCGCGGAATGCCGAGCCGCTTCGACAGTTCGGGCGCGCCGAGCACCGGCTCGCGCGGCGAGAATTCGGCCAGAATCCGCAGCCCGCGTTCGAGGCCCGGCACCACATAGTTCGCGTCGGCCTTCGCGTGTTCGGATGCCGGTCGTTGCAGCGGTTCGCTCATGCCAGCCCCCGCTGTGGGTCGCATTGACGGCAGAAACCGTCGATCAAGGCGGAATAAACGGCCGGCGCTTCCACGTAGCCGGCGTGGCCTGCTTGCGGAATCACCTGCAGCGCGACGTGCGCGGCCGCGGCGATCCGCTCGCACGCGGCGGGCGGCGTGATCGCGTCGTGCGCGCCGACGGCCACGGCCGTGCGGCCGCGAAAGCCGGCGAGATCGGTCGCGAGATCGGCATTCGCGAGCAGGTGCGTGGCCTGCGCGTAGCCGGCCGGCACGATGCGCGCCATGTTCCAGCGCACCCACGCCTTCGCTTCCTCGTTCGCGAAACCGGACAGCATGTTGCCGCTGCGCTGCTCGGCGAGCCCGGCCGGGCCGAGCGCCGCGAGCATCGCGAGCCGCGCGTCGCGGCGCGCGTCGCGCGTATCGGCCGGCGCGCTGCCGTAACCGCCCGCGGGCGATACCAGCAGCAGGCCGGCGATCCGCGCAGGCACCGCGCGGGCGAGACCGCCCGCGACGATCGCGCCGAGCGAATGACCGACCAGCACGCAGCGTTCGATGCCGAGTGCCTCGAGCCACGCGTTCAGCGATGCCGCGTAATCGGCGGCATCCGGCGACGCGCCGTGCACGGGCGTCGACACGCCGTAACCGGGCGCATCCCATGCGAGCACGCGCCGCGACGCGCCGAGCGTGTCGAGCTGGCGAACCCACGATGCGGCGCCCGAGCCGATCCCGTGCAGCAGCACGACGGGCAGCGCGCGGCCCGCATGCTGCGCGCCGGCCTCGCGGTAACCGATCGTGCCCGCCGCGCCGGCCGCGCAACGCTGCTCGGGAAACTGCCCGAGCAGCGCGGCGAACGCCGCGGTGCGGTCGCGTTCACGTTTGTCGATGACACTCATTGCTTCACCGGCTCCGTCTCAACGCTTGATCTTCGCGAGCGGCGAATCGGGCGGATACGTCGGCGTGATCGGCTTCGGTGACCCGAGCATCACGCACATCAGCGCATCTTCCTCGCCAACGTTGATTTCCGTGCGATACACGCCCGGCGGCACCGAGATCAGGTCGCGCTCGCCGAGGATCGCTTCCCATGTCTCGCCGTCGCGCTCGCAGATGACCTTCATCTTGCCGCGCAGCACGAAGAAGATTTCCTCGACGTCGGTGTGGATGTGGCTCGGGCCGATGTTGCCGGCCGGAATGACCATCGTCGAGAACGTGAAGCCGCCGGCCGGCACCGTGTTGACGTCCTTCGCGACGCCCGTGCCGCCCGTGCCGACGTAGCGCATCTGCGCGCGGCGGTACTTCGGGTCGTAGTCGGCCTGGAACTTCAGCGCGTCCCAGTCGTAGCGCCGCGTCGCGTAACGCGCGACACGCCCTTCCATCCAGTCGTTGAAGCTTGCGCCTTCCGGCTGGTCCCACGACTTGCGTTCGAGATCGGCGTCCGCCATCGTCCACTCCTTCATTCAGTGTGAAAACATCAATTCATTACGAAGCCGCCGTTCACCGGCAGCAATTGACCCGTCACGAAGCGCGCGCCGTCCGACAGCAGGAACAGCACGGGGCCCGTCACGTCGTCGGGCACCTGCGCGCGCGTCAGCGCACGGCCCTGCAGGTAGAACGCGTGACGCTCGGCCGGCACGTAGGCGGTCGCCTCGACTTCGGTGAGCCCAGGCGCAATCGCGTTGACCGTCACGCCGTGCGCACCGAACTCGCGTGCCTGCGCATGCGTCATCGCGATCACCGCGCCCTTGCTCGCGACGTACGCGAGCAGCTTCGGCGCGCCCCACAGCGCGGTGTCCGATGCGAGGTTCACGATCGCGCCGCGGCCCGACTGCGCGAGGTGCGGCAGCGCTGCATTGCTGACGAGCCACACGCCGCGCACGTTCACGTTCATCACGGCGTCCCACGTCGACACGTCGAGCTCCGTCGACAGCTTGCCGCCCGAGTTCGTGATCGCCGCGTTGTTGATCAGCGCATCGATGCCGCCGAGCGCCGCGGCACCTTGCGCGACGAACGCGTCGATGCTCGCCGGATCGGCCAGGTCGAGCGCGAGGAAATGCGCGGCGTGGCCCGCTTGCGCGAGTTCCGCGGCCAGCGCGCGGCCCTCTTCGACGAGCACGTCGCCGAACGCGACCTGCGCGCCCGCGGCGGCGAGCGCCCTCACGAACGCCGCACCGAGACCGCGTGCGCCGCCCGTGACGAGCACGCGGCGCCCCGGCAGCGGCACGACCGGAGCGAGCTCAGCCATTCGCGGGCTCCGAAGCGGCGTGTGCCGCGCGATGCGCATCGAGTGCGGACAGGTGTTCCTGCGCACGCTGGCGCAGCATCCGGCGCACGCGCGTGATGCCGACGTCGTGCTGGTACAGGTATTCGTGATCGCGCGCGTGCGGCGCGAGGCTTTCGAGGACGTAGCGGTCCTGCTCGAGCACGTCCCAGTGCAGGCCCTCGAGACGGTTGCGGTACATGAAGCGCCACACGTCGCGCTGCCAGCCGCCGACCTTGCGCGTCCGCCAGAAATAGACCTGGCAGTTGTCGCCGTCGACCGGCGTCGCGAAGCCGATGATCCCGAAGTTGCCGCCCGGGCCGAACTTCTGCTTGTACGGAATCGCGAGGCGCATCCACAGGCAACCCGTTTCGCCGAGCTCGACCCAGTCGAAGTTCACGTCGCGCTGGCCGGTCTTCTCGAACATCAGGCCCGTTTCCGTCTTGCGCACGCGCATGTCGGCCTGCTTGTCGCCTTCGGCCATCGAGTGCGACGTCGCGTGCAGGTACGCGCCGTGCATCGGGTCCATCACGTTGTCGATCGCGTACTGGTAATTGCACTTCCAGTTCGACACGCACAGGAAATGGGCGTACTCGTCGGCGACCAGTTCCTCGGGCAGGTTCAGCGGCGCCGGCTCGCCGTGCGCTTCGTCGCCGAACCACAGGAAGATCGCGCCGGCCTTCTCTTCCACCGGGTACGACTTCACGCACTTCGTGCCTTCGAGCGGACAGTTCGATACGGCCGGCACGCGGTTGACGGTGCCGCCGCCGTCGACTTCGATGCCGTGATACCAGCACGCGATGCTGCCGCCGAGGTTCCAGCCGAGCGACAGGCGCGCGCCGCGGTGCGGGCAGCGATCCTCGAGCGCGTGGACCTTGCCGTCGTGATCGCGCCACAGCACGATCTGCTCGGACAGGCGCGTGAGGCCGACGGGTGCATTCGACACCTGCCAGCTGGGTGCAACGGGATACCAGTAGTTCTTGATGCCGCGGTCGAGATAGTCACGGACCGGGTCGTGTTGGACTGCGTGTTGTACGGGGGACGTCATCAGTGTGCTCCGGATGCGGTTGTCGTCGGGTCGGCGTTCACGCGCGCGGCGCGCTCATTCCGCCAGCGCGGCCATTTCGGCGCGGAAACGTTCGGCGGTCCACGCAGTGCCGTCCGGTGCGCGGAAGCCGATGCGGTTCAGGCCCGCGACGACGTCGTCCAGCTCGGTCGCACCGGCTTCGAACACGCGCTCGAGCGCATCGCCGAGATCGTTCTCGTACTGCGTCGGCGCGGCCTTACGGTTCTGCCAAACCTGGTTCTCGACCTGGCCGGGGATCTCGATCTGCCCCTTGCCCGCGACGTTGTTCGGCTGCGGCGCCACCCACGGCTTCAGGAAGGGATTGAAGTTGACGGTCGCTTCTTTCATGTCATTCCACCTTGATCTGGATTTCCTCGCCGGCGAGGCGCACCGCGTACTGCTTCAGCGCGCGCCCGCCCGGACCCTTCAGGCATTCGCCCGTCTTGATGTCGAACACGGCCTCGTGCAGCGGGCATTCGACCGTGCCTTCGTCGACGAACCCCTGCGTCAGCAGCGCGTACGCATGCGGGCACACGTTTTCGAGCGCATACACGTCGTCGCCGACGCGATAGATCCCGATTTCGACGCCGTCGGTCCGCTTGAACTCGATCGGCGTGTCTTCCGACAGCGCGCCGGCGTGACCGGCGCAAATCCATTGCTCTGACATCTCGCACCCTTCCTTCTGATCGACTCTCGGTTTGTTCCGATTTGTTCCATATCAGGAACATCAGTTTATGGATGGTGATTATAGGAGCGACCTTCCGTGAGTAAAATAAAAAGCTGCATGTCCTAGGGAAAACACTGACCGTGCGATCGACGATCACCTTCGATCACCTTGTCAAATGTAATTTTTTGTTGTGTGACGGGCATTTATCGTCATTTTCGGGGCATCACGCACCGATGCCGGGCATCGTCGGAAAACCCTTCCGGCCCGAAAAATTTATTTTTGATACGGTGCTTGACGACTCTATACTCCATTCCATCAGAGGCACACTGTTCCTTATATGGAACATAAAAATGCCCACCAAATGGCGAACCCCTGTGCGACGGCCGGCCGTCCCCGCACATGCCGCCATGGCACGTTTTCATCAGGTTGGAGATTCAGGAGATCAAATGGTCAAGCATGCGGTAGCAGCAGCAGTGGTCGGATTGGGCGCCGCGTCGGGCGCGTGGGCGCAGAGCAGCGTGACGCTGTACGGCAGCCTGGATGCGGGCGTCGCATACGTGAACAACGTCGGCGGCCATGCAAAGTGGGCGATGATCCAGGGCAACACCCAGCCCGACCGGTGGGGCCTGAAGGGCAAGGAAGATCTCGGCGGCGGCCTGTCGGCGATCTTTCAGCTCGAAAACGGCTTCTATACGAACAACGGCCAGTTCGCGACCGCGAACACGATCTGGAACCGCGCGGCATTCGTCGGCCTGAGCTCCGACCGCTACGGCACGCTGACGCTCGGCCGCCAGACGCCGCTGTCGTTCGACTATCTCGATCCGCTCAGCACGGCCTACCTCGCGTTGAGCTGGTACGCGTTCCACCCGGGCAACATCGACGGGCTCGCCGCGACCGGCAACGTGCCGTACAACAACGCGGTCAAGTACCGCTCGCCGACCTTCGCGGGCTTCTCGGCCGCGGCCACGCTGGCGCTCGGCAACACGACGAACTTCTCGACCGGCAAGTCGGTCGGCGTCGCGCTGAACTATGCGAACGGACCGTTCAAGGCGTCGGCCGTGTACTCGAACGAGCACGACCGCTCGATCCTGATCAGCCAGACCGGCATTACGTCGTTCCAGGGGCAGAACACCGCGAACGGCTATCTCGCGAACAAGGTCGAGAACATCGGCGCGGGCGCGTCCTACCAGTTCGGCGATTTCCTCGTGCATGGCCTCTACACGCGCACGAAGATGCAGTCGAACGGCTATTCGGATACGTTCCAGAGCTACGACGCGGGCGTGAACTACCGCAGCAGCGCGTTCAACACGATCGCGGGCGGCGCGGCGACCACGACGCTGGCCGGCCGCCGCTGGACGCAGGTCGAGCTTGGCGACATCTACGCGCTGTCGAAGCGCACGCAGCTCTATGCGAACGTGCTCTACGAACACGGGTCGGGCGGCGCGAAGGCCGCGTTCTTCACGGCCGGCGTGTCGAGCACCGCGAACCAGGTGATCGTCCTGACCGGGATCCATCACTCGTTCTGAGCGGTGCCGGGCGTCCGGCGCCTGAAACGAAAAGAGCGGCCCGCGGGCCGCTCTTTCTTCTGTGCGCGGCCGCGTGCGGCGGCCTGCCCGAAGCGTCGATGTCAGAACATCGCGACCTTGTGGCGCGCGTGCGCGAACGTCGGATCGCTTTCGAGCGGACGATAGTTCAGCCGCTGCGACAGGTCGACCGCCGCGCCGCACACGGCTTCGACGAGCCGTTCCTTCTCGCCGGCCTCGCCGATCTCCGAACGCGGCACCGTCGCGGTGATCGCCGCGACGATCGAGCCCGACTGATCGCGCACGGGCGCGGTCACCGCCGAAATGCCGCTCTCGAACGCCGCCTCGCTGACCGCGTAGCCGAGCCGCGCGTAGTGGCGCACGCGTTCGTACAGCTCGTCGACGCTGCCCGGCGTGCGCTCGGTGAACTGCTCGAGTTTTTTCTCCGGATAGAGCTGACGCAACGCGTCGCGCGTGAGGTCGCCCATCAGCACGTGGCCGTGCACGGTGGCGTGCGCGGGCAAGCGCGTGCCGACGTGTACCTTCACCGAACCGAACATCGACGTATTGCTCTGCGCCTTCGCGACGAACACGACGTCGCGCTGGTCGCGGATCAGCAGATGCGTCGACAGGCCGGTCGCATCGCGCAGCCGTTCGAGCACGGGCGTGCCGAGATCGGTCAATTCAAGCGAGTTCAGGTATTCGAAACCGAGCCGCAGCACGCCGACGCCAAGCCGGAAATAACGGTCGCCGTTCACGCGCTCGAGGAAGCCGAGCGCCTCGAGCGTCTGCAGCAGGCGGAACGTGGTCGTGCGCGGAATGCCGATGCGCTTCGACAGTTCCGGCGCGCCGAGCACGGGCTCGCGCGCGGAGAATTCGGCCAGGATCCGCAGCCCGCGTTCGAGCCCCGGCACCAGGTAGGACGACGCGCCGCCGGACGATTCGTCGTCGCCGAGCGTCGCCGGATCGGGTGCGCCGCTCATCGTTGTCTTGACCATGTGGACATGGACGAAAGGAAATCAGTCACGAAACAGGTCATGGATCATCGTGGATATTCAGTCATGCTACCTCAGCGCGCGCGCCGGATCGCACCGGCACGCACGCCGCGACGCAACATGCGCATCCACACCGCGATGCGGTGTCATTCAAGGTCGAGAGGATAGCAGCGTTGGACGGCGCGACGCCATGCGGGAATCGCCGAACGGCGGGCAGCCGGCCGCACCGCCGAGGTGCGGCCGCCCGTGTCCGGCGTGGCGCGCCGGATCGCCTACAGGCGCGACAGGTAGACGCGAATGTTCGCGCGGTCGTAGGTGAAGCCGCCGGCCGGATCCGGCTCCAGCACCCGCGCGAGATCGACCGCATACATCCAGCCGCTGCCCAGCAGGCCGCCGTTGATCGCGCGGATCCGGCTGCCGCCGACGGCGATCGCCGCATGAAACACGTTGCCGTTTCTGGAGAAGCCGACCGCGGTGCCCGCCGGAATGCTCGCGCGTCCGTCCCATTGATCGCCGGTCTCGAAGTTGAACCGAGACTTCCACAGCTGGCCGATCGTGTCGAGCAGCGCACCGGGCGCGATCAGCGCGTCGGCACGCAGCAGATACCGGACATAGGCCGCGGCGTCGTAGCAGACGCCGCCGGACACGTACTCGTTGATGTTGGCCATCCCGAACATCAGCGCCTGCGCGTGTTTTTGCCTTTCGCCGAGGCCGGATTGGGCGACATGCCCGCCTAGCTGGGTCAGTTGCATGGATAGCTCCTTGTGAGGAAAACGGACGCCGTCGTCCCGCCGGCGCGATAACCTCATATCTTATTACGATATCCGCCGGCGCCGACCCTGCTCCCGGTGTCACGGCGTGCGCGCCGCCGCCAACGTGTCGGGATTCGGCGCGAGCCGCGGGCGCACCCGCAATGGCTGCGGCATGTCGGGCCGCGGCTCCGCCAGCGGGCCGGTCATGAGCAGTTGCCGCAGCGTCGCATCGGCACCGGGATCGCCGAGCGACACGAACTCGACGCGCGTGACGACGTCCCGCATGCGGTGTCGCGCGATGCGCGCCGCGCGGCGGACAAAAAGCTGAAAACGGAAAGGAATCGGGCAAGCACCGCCCGGCAGCGGGCGGCGAAAGGGGGACGGCGAGAGGCGATCCTCGGGCGGACCGCCGCGACGGCGTCAGGCCGTCACGGCTGCGTCATATTCGGCGCGGGCAAGCTGGCCGGCGGCGTACGCCTCGGCCTCGCCGCGAAAGCCTTCCTGGCTGAACGCAACGACTTTCACACCGACGCCGGTCGCCCGCTTCACCGTCAGCGCCCATTGCCATCCGCCGTCTTGCTCGAAGACGTGCAGCGAGGGTTCGAAGGAAGGGTCGAGTACGGTCACGCGTTTTGCTCCTGCCCCTTGCGCGCCGCATAGGCCACACTCGAGGCATGTCGAAAGGGTCGCGCCGGTGTGCCGACGCGCTTCTGCCATTCGACAGTCTAGTCAATAATTGTTGCGACGCACCATCAGAGGTTTCACTCATCTATCGGAACCGGCCGGTCGATCGAAACTGACTGAAACCCATACGGCACGGGCTTCCGCACCGCGCCGGGCGATGCGGCATCGCATTCGTGCGGCAACGTGCCGCACACGCGAACGATTGCTTGCGTCGGCCATTCGTGGATCGCATAAACGGGGCGCGACCTATCCGGCGGACATCACGCGCCGAAAAGTCAGGTTGACGCGCTCGCCCTGCACACCCGGCGCCTTCGGCACGCGGTGCTGCCATTCCGCCTGCGTGCGCCCGCGCATCACGAGCAGGCTGCCGTGCACGAGGCGATACGCATGCGTGATGCCGGTCGCGCGGTGGCGCAGATCGAACACGCGCATCGCCCCGAGGCTCACCGATGCGATCACCGGTTCATCCCCGAGCGCCGGCTCGTTGTCCGCATGCCAGCCGAGGCCGTCCAGCCCGTTCCGATAGCGATTGAGCAGCACGCTGTTGAAGCGCGTACCGCACGTCGCCTCGACCGCCTGCTTCAGGTCGAGCACGGCCGGCGTCCACGGCGCGGGCACGTTGCGGATCCCCGAGTACACGTAGACGGCATCCGGCTCGCCCTGCCACGCGGTCAGCCTCGGCAACGGAATGCGGCCGCGCGGCGTGCGGATCGTGTCCTGCCGCCAGGCGACCTCGCCGATCAGCGCGGCCAGCGCGCGATCGGCATCGGGTTGCGCGAGCCAGTCGGGATACCAGTCCACGTCGGGCACGGGCGTGTCAGCGAAGAAATCGGGGGTCGACATGTCGGAAGGAACGGGCGAGAAACGGAACGAACGAGGCCTGTCTGCATACTAGCCAACGGCGCCCCGCCCCGCCATGCGCTGTCATTCGCCGATGAAAGGAAGCGGCCGCGTGCCGCGATGCGCATTCGCGCATCACGCTATCATCGCGGCGTGTCGCGGCACGCCCCGCCGAGGGGCGCCGCTTTTCTCCGCCATGCCGGCCGGCGCGACCCGGCCGCATTCTTCCCGGATCCCATCATGACGACGCTCTCCGATTCCGCCCTCGATCAACTGTTTCGCTCCGCCCGCACGCACAACGCGTGGCAGGACAAACCCGTCGACGACGCGCTGCTGCACCGCCTGATCGACCTGACGAAATTCGGCCCGACGTCGGCGAACTCGAGCCCCGCGCGCTTCGTGTTCGTCAAGTCGCCCGAAGCGAAGGCGCGCCTGAAACCCGCGCTGTCCGAAGGCAACCTCGCGAAGACGATGGCCGCGCCCGTCACCGTGATCGTCGGGATGGACTACGCGTTCCACGAGCACCTGCCGCGCCTGTTCCCGCACGCCGACGCACGCAGCTGGTTTGCCGGCAACGATGCGCTGATCGAGGCCACCACGTTCCGCAACGCGTCGCTGCAAGGCGCGTACCTGATCCTGGCCGCACGCGCGCTCGGCCTCGACGCGGGCCCGATGTCGGGCTTCGACGGCGCGAAGGTCGATGCCGAATTCTTCGCGGGCACCGCGATCAAGAGCAACTTCCTCGTGAATCTCGGCTACGGCGATCCGGCCGGCCTGTTCCCGCGCAGCCCGCGCTTCGATTTCGACGACATCGCACGCATCGAATAACGGTTGCGAGCGCGGGCCCGTTCACGCCGATAACGGGCTTGCGCCGGCCTCAACCACGCGTCAAGCGGATCAGCGCGATCTCGGACGGCACGCCGAAGCGGTTCGGCGGCCCCCAGTATCCGGTGCCGCGGCTCGTATAAAGCCACATGTCGCCGAAGCGGTTCAGCCCGCCGATCACCGGCTGCTGCATCCGTACGAACGGCGGCCACGGCAGGAACTGGCCGCCGTGCGTATGGCCCGACAGCTGCACGGTGTAACCCGCGCGATTCGCCGCTTCCGCGCTGCGCGGCTGATGCGCGAGCAGGATCTTCGTGCCGACGTCGCGCGGTGCACCCGCCAGCGCCTGCTCGGGGTCGCTGCGATGCGCGGGATCGAACCCGCCGGCCGTGAAATCGGTCACGCCCGCGAGCACCGCGCGCGCGCCGTCATGCTCGATCAGTACGTGCTCGTTCAGCAGCACCGTCAGCCCGATGCGGCGGAATTCGTCGATCCACTCATGCGCGCCCGCGTAATACTCATGGTTGCCGGTCACGAGGAAGCTGCCGTGCCGCGACCGCATCTGGCCGAGCGGCGCCGTGTGGTCGCGCAGGCGCTTGACCGAACCGTCCACCACGTCGCCGGTCACGACCACCAGGTCGGCGTCGAGCGCATTGACCGCACGCACGATCCGTTCGATGTACGGCCGCTTGATCGTCGGCCCGACGTGAATGTCGGACAGCTGGACGATCGTCAACCCGTCGAGCGCCGCCGGCAGCCCCGCCACCGGAATCGACACGCGCTTGACCGCCGCCGTGCGGCGCGCGCCGACGAACCCGATCGCGGTAACGAGCACCGCGGCCGCCAGCACGCCGAGCGCCGTGTCGGTCGCGGCGCCGCGCCACGCGCCGTCGTGCCCGAGATACCGCCACGCGACCACGCCGAGCAGCACGAATTCGCGCAGCAACGTCAGCACCAGCAGCGACGAAAAAAAACCCATCACGAGCGCGCCGGCCCAGCCGACCAGCGTCGCCGCCCAGCCTTCGTCGAAGCGGCGCGAGAACATGCCGACCGGAATCAGCACGACGAAACTCGCCAGCACGAGCGCCGCGATCGCGCGCGCGACCGGCGACGCGAATGCATCGGGAATGATCCGCATCCCGACGTACAGATGGAACAGCACGCCGATTGCAATGAACCGGACAAAGAAACTTCGCATGGAACACTCACCTTCGTTGCGATACCGCTTCCGCGACGCGCGGCACGGGGCTGTCCCGTACCGCACGTCGCGCCATACGCACGATGGTACACAGATCCCGCCCGTGACGACCGGTCGCGGCCGCGGGTGGAGGGCCGCGCGGCTTCACGCGACGGTCGGCCGTCCTCGCGCCGTGCTGTCCGTGCGCTGTAGCGCGTCGACCTCGAGCGCTTCACGCCCATCGCGGAGGCGGCCTGCCGGTGCCGGCAGCCAGCATGCGCATCGAGAATCTCGAAGAGCAGATCGTGACGAGCCCGCTGAGCCGCACGAGCCAGGGCGTCACGCCGACCGCGCCCGGCGAGGCGCTGCTTGCGCATGCACGCCGCGTGCCGCGCGACTATCTCGTCAACTACCCCGACGTGACGATCGACACGCACGAGCGGCCGAGCCCCCACCTCGTGCGCGCGGTGCAGGAAGGCGTGGCCGACATCGGCATCGTCGCGGACGACGTGCGCACCGACGGGCTGCAAGCGATACCGTATCGGCGCGCCCGCCTCGCGCTCGCGGCCACGCCCGGCCGGCAGGACCGGCCGGATTCGCGTACGGCCAGGCAGCAATCGATCGTTTCCACCGTCATTGCCCTGCATCGGCATGGCAAAAGCGCCTCCCTTCTTTCATCTGACGATCCTTTACAGTCCGTTAGCAACCCTACGCGAGCGTGCACTGGCAGAATCGCGGCGGGCCAGCCGTCGTTGCGGAAACGCGCGGCCGGACGGACCGGCACGACCGTCGGCGCGTCCGCGAGCGCGCACCGCCCGTGCCGTGCACGCGCGCCGGATGGCTGGCGATCCGCATCGCGCTGATTTATGATCGGCTCCGTACCCTGGAATCGTCGTCGCGGCGACGATCCGCATTGCGCCGCGCCCGGCATCCACCCCCAACGTCGAGCTCGTCACACCATGAGAAAAACAATGCCGCGCGCGCCCCTGCGCGTTGCCGCCGCCCTGGCGCCCGCCCTGCCGCTCGCGGGCTGCGCGTCGCGAGGCGCCCCGTCGTACGTGCTGTTCGGCGCGTATTTCCCGCTCTGGCTCGTCAGCGCGATCGTCGGCGTCATCGGCGCGATCGTCGCGCACCGCGTGTTCGTCGCGACCGGCTGGGCCGCCACCGTGCCTTACCAGCTCGCCGTCTGCACCGCGATCGGGCTCGTGGTCGCCGTGATCGTCTGGCTCACCGGCACGGGGCCGTTCGCATGAAGGCCGCCGGACTCCCCCGCCCGTCCGTGAAAGGCCGCGTGATCGCGCTCGCGATCGTCGCGCTCGGCATCGCCGCGCTCGTGTATGCGTACTACCGCACGACGGCCTACCCGTCCACCGACGACGCGTCGATCGACGCGGACGTCGTGCACGTCGCATCGCCGGTCGGCGGCCGCATCGTGCAACTCGCGGTGCACGAGAACCAGCGCGTCGCGAAGGGCGACCTGCTGTACGAGATCGATCCCGTGCCGTACCGGCTGTCGGTCGCGCAGGCGCAGGCCGACGTCGAACTCGCGCGCGCATCGCTCGACACGCGCCGCCGCTCGCTGATCGGCGAGCGTTCGAACGCGGCGGTCGCCGCCGAGCAGGTCAAGCGCGCGACGCAGAACTACGATCTCGCGACGCGCGACGTGAACCGCCTCGCGCCGCTTGCCGCGCAGGGCTACGTCAGCGCGCAGCAGTTCGACCAGGCGAAGGTCCGCCAGCGCGACGCGTCCGTGTCGCTCGCGCAGGCGCAGGAACAGCAGCACGCATCGGCCCGGACGATCGGCGACGAAGCCGACGCGATCGCGACGCTGCATGCGCGCGAAGCCGCGCTCGCACGCGCACAGCATGCACTCGACGATACGGTCGTGCGCGCGCCGCACGACGGGCTCGTGACGGGCCTGACCGTGCTCGCCGGCGAAACCCTCGCGCCGAACCAGTCGATCTTCACGCTGATCGACGCGCGCGAATGGTTCGCCGTCGGCAACTTCCGCGAGACGGCGCTGAGCCGCATCGCGGTCGGCGATTGCGCCACCGTCTATTCGATGATCGACCGCAGCCGCCCGCTGACGGGCAAGGTCGTCGGCATCGGCGCCGGCATCGCGGACAGCGCGCGCATCAACCTGCCGCGCTCGCTGCCGATCGTGCAGAACTCGGTGAACTGGGTGCACGTCGCGCAGCGCTTCCCGGTGCGCGTGAAGCTCGACGAGCCCGACGCCGCGCTCGTACGCGTCGGCGCCAGCGCGATCGTCGAGGTCCGGCATGGCACTGCCTGCCGCTGACGTTCGCGCGCCGGGCCCGCGCGAAGTCCTGCGACTGCTCGCGCCGTTTCCGGGGCGCACGGCCATCGCCGTGCGCGTCGCGCTCATCTGCGCGCTGACCGCGCTCGTGACGGCCGCGAATGGCACGCCCGAAGCCGCGCTGTCCGCGTACGTCGTGTTCTTCATGATCCGCGCCGACCGCGTGACGAGCATCGTGCTCGCGGCCGCGCTGCTGCTAATCGTCACGATCGTGATCGGGCTCGTGCTCGGCATCGCGATCTTCAGCATCGACTATTCGATCCTGCGGGTCGCCTGCATGGCCGTGCTGTCGGTCGCCCTCCTCTATCTGACTTCCGCCAGCAAGCTGCGCCCGGTGGGCGCGATCCTCGCGATGATCGTCGGCTTCGGGCTCGACCAGCTCGGCCTCGCGCCGTTCGGCGAGGCCGCGACGCGCGCGTTGCTCTACATCTGGCTGACGATCGCGATCCCCGTCGGCGTGGCGATCGTCGTCAACCTGCTGATCGCGCCGTCGCCGCGCAAGCTCCTGCACGCGCAACTCGCGAAGCGGCTGCGGCTCGCCGCGCGACGACTGCGCGGCGGCGACGATACACGCGCCGCGTTCGACGCGAGCCTGCGCGAAGGCGACAAGCAGTTGCTCACATGGCTCAAGCTGTCGAAACTCGAAGGCTCGTCGAGCGCCGCCGACGTCGCGGCGCTGCGGCAGGCCATCGCGTCGAGCACCGCGCTGATGGTCGGCGTCGCGCTGGCCGATCGCGAACCGGACGCACGGCTGCCCGATGCGTTCGCCGCGCCGATCGCCGCGACGCTCGACGACATGGCCGCCATTCTCGAACGCGGCGGCTACCCGGTCGACGTGACGCTCGCGCTGCCGCCCGCCGACGCGCTGCCGCCGCTCGCGCGCATCGCCGCGACCGACCTCCATGCCGCGATCACGCGTTTCGCGGAGCCGGGCGCGACGGCCGATGCCGCGCCCGCCGCCCCTGCCGCCATACCCGAAGCCCCCGCGCCGGCCGCACGCGGCGGCTTCTTCCTGCCCGACGCCCGCACCAATCCCGACCACATCCGTTATGCGCTGAAGACGACCGCCGCGGCGATCTTCTGCTACCTGCTGTACTCGCAACTCGACTGGTCGGGCATCCATACCTGCGTCGTCACCTGCTACATCGTGTCGCTCGGCTCGACGGCCGAGACGGTCGAGAAGCTCACGCTGCGGATCGTCGGCTGCATGGTCGGCGCGCTGCTCGGCACCGCCGCGCTCGTGTTCGTCGTGCCGGCGCTGTCGTCGGTCGGCCACCTGATGGCGCTCGTGTTCGCCGGCGCGTGGCTGTCCGCGTGGATCGCATTCGGCTCGCCGCGCATCGCGTACGCGGGTTTCCAGATCGCGTTCGCGTTTTTCCTGTGCGTGATCCAGGGCGCCGGCCCCGGCTTCGACCTGACGATCGCGCGCGACCGCACGATCGGCATCCTGCTCGGCAACGTCGTCGTGTATCTCGTGTTCACGCGCATCTGGCCCGTCAGCATCGGCAAGCAGATCGACGTCGCGCTCGCCGCGCTGCTCGACCAGTGGCGGCGGATCGCGCGGATCGCGCAGCCGGCCGAGCGACGCACACTCGCGGCCGAAGCGTTCGCGCGCCATGGCGCGATCACGCAGGAGCTCGGCCTGGTCCATTACGAACCGTCGTGGGTCCGACCGGCCGCGACGTGGCTGGCCACGCGGCGGCGCGCGCTCGCGGAACTCGGCGCGCTCGAAGGCCCGCTGTTCCTGCTCGCCGAACGCCAACCCGGCGACATCGCGATCGACGCGCAACTCGCGCGCGTGACCGAACCGGGCGGCGACAACGCCGTGCCCCGTCCGGACGCCCGCGCACCCTCGGCCGCGCCGCCGGGCGCCGCCCCCACCGACCCCGCACGCGACGCGCTGCTGAACCTGATCGACACGCGGCTCGCGCAGATCGCCGACGCCGCCCGTCCAGCCACACCGAAGGAGCCTGCCCCCCATGCGTCGACCTGAACCGCCGGCCGCCTCGATCGCCGTAGCCGCCCTCGCGACCGCCGTCGCACTGGCCGGTTGCGCGACGTCGTCGATCGACCTGGCGCCGGAGGCATCCGACCGCCCGTGGCAGCCGCAAACGTCGGCCGCGGGCGACATCGTGCCGGGCCCGCCGCGCGCGTCCGCGCCAGGCGCGCACGACTACACGCTGCCCGCGTCGCCGGCGCTCGCGTCGGTCTCGCCGCCGGCCGCGCTCGATGCCGCGCATCCGTACACGCTGCCCGAGCTGATCGATCTCGCCGAATCGGCGAACCCGCTCACCCGCATCGCATGGAACGACGCACGCAATGCGGCGCTCGCGGTCGGCCTCGCCAAGGCCGCCTACCTGCCGCGCCTGTCGGCGACCGCGATGGGCGCGTACCAGACGAGCCACGGCTCGACGTCCACGATCCTCGGCGATTCGTCGAGCGACACCACCGTGCACGGCACGATTTCGGCGCTGTCGCTGCAATGGCTGCTGTTCGATTTCGGCGGCCGCGCGGCGCGCGTCGAAGCGGCCGAACAGGCCTCGATCGCGTCGAACGTCGCGTTCACGGCCGTGCACCAGCAGGTGATCCACGACGTGACGGTCTCGTACTACCGTTACGAAGCCGCGCGCTCGCGCGCCGTCAGCGCCCAGCAGGGTCTCGCGAACGCGGACGCGATCCTCGCGGCGGCGCGCGCGCGGCTCAAGCACGGCGTCGGCACGGTCGTCGAGCTCGCGCAGGCGACGCAGAACCGCGCGCAGGCGAACCTCGCGCTCGTCCAGGCAAACGGCGCGGAAAGCGACAGCTACCTCGCGCTCGTCTCCGCGCTCGGCATCTCGCCGCTGTCGAAGCCGACGATCGCCGCGCTGCCGAAGCGGCCGCTGCCACCCGCGCTCGGCTCGTCGGTCGATGCAATCGTGTCGGATGCGATCGCGCGCCGCCCCGACCTGCAGGGCGCGTTCGCGCTCGAAAAGGCCAATCGCGCGAAGATCAAGGCCGCCGAAGCCGCGTTCATGCCGAAGATCTTCCTGTCCGCGTCGACGTCATACGCGAGTGGCGGCACGGCCATTTCCGCGCTACCGGCGATCGGCGACCAGGCGCCGACCGTCAACCTGAACGGCAGCCGCTACGGCGGCGGCGTGTTTCTCGGCGTGACGATCCCGCTGTACGACGGCGGCCTGCGCTCGGCCGTGCTGATGCAGGCGCGCAACGATGCGGAAAGCGCGTCCGCGCGCCTCACGCGGACCAAGGAGGAAGCCGTGCGGCAGGTCGTCGCCGCGCAGAACGCGGTGCAGACGAGCCTCGCGTCGCACGACGCGGCCAAGGCGCTCGTCGATGCCGCGCAGACCAGCTACGACGCGGCGCTGACCGCGTACCGCAACGGCGTCGGCTCGGTCACCGATGCGACGATCGCGCAGAGCCAGCTGCTCGCGGCCCGAAACGCGGAGGTCGACAGCTATGCCGGCGCGCTATCGGCCGCCGCCGCGCTCGCGCTCGCGACGGGCACGATCGGCGCCGCGCAGTAGCACGGCCGCCGCAAGGCGGTTGACGCCTGCGCGCGCCGCCCACTAGAATGCCGCCCATTCTTCCTTCAGGAACCATCGTGGACAGTTGCAGCACTCCGTTGCGTGCGCCGCTTGCCGCCTGAACGCCTGTCCGACGCAGTTCTCCTGCCCCGGCTCGCGTTCCGCGAGCCCGCACGCCCCCCGTTACACACTGAATGACGCATTCGCGCGGTACAGTACCGCGCGATGACGGCCGTCCATGCGTCGCCCATGGCCTTGCGCCGCGGCGACGACGGCCGGCGCGCGCTTCTTGCACGGCAGGACAACCATGACTTTCGATTTCGCACTCCGTCTTTTCACCGCGTTCGCCTGCGGCGTCGCCATCGGCCTCGAGCGCCAGATGCGCCAGCGCACGGCCGGCCTGCGCACCATCACGCTCGTCGCCAGCGGCGCGTGCCTGTTCGTCACGCTCGGCGTACTGACCGGCAATGGCGTCGCGGGCGTCACGCAGATCGCCGCGTACGTCGTGTCGGGCGTCGGCTTTCTCGGCGGCGGCGTGATCATGCGCGACAAGGGCTCGATCCAGGGCATCAACACGGCCGCGACGCTGTGGTGCTCGGCCGCCGTCGGTGTGCTGGCCGGCTCCGGCCATTACGTGCCCGCACTGGCCGGCACCGGCGTCGTGCTGCTCACCAATACCGTGCTGCGCGGTGTCAGCCAGGCGATCAACGCGACGCCCGTCTCGAACGCCGATCTCGTGCGCGAATACCAGATCACGGTGATCTGCCTGGCCGCCGACGAAGTGCACATCCGCACGCTGCTGTCGAACGCGATGTACGCGAAGCCGCTGTCGTTCCAGAGCCTGACGAGCGAGGACGTACCCGATCAGCCGGACCGGCTGAAGGTGACCGCGACGTTGAAGCTGCATCCGAAGGATCAGCAGAAGCTCGAACAGATCGCGAGCCGGATGAGCATGGAGAAGAGCATTTCCAGCGTGAGCTGGACCGCGAAGGAAGCGGAACCGATGATGGAGTGAGCGGCGTGGCGGCCGCCGCATCCGGCGCCGCCCTCGCCTGCGTCACGGCGCGTCGATGAGCCCGGCCGAAATCGCCTTCACGACCGCCTGCACCTTGTTGGTCGCGCCGAGCTTCTCGAGGATGTTGTTGACGTGGAAGTTGACCGTCCGCTCCGAGATGCTGAGGATCTGGCCGATTTCGCACGCGGTCTTGCCCTCGGCCGTCCAGCACAGCACCTCGCGCTCGCGCGCGGTCAGCGTGACGCCCGCCGCGGGCGACAGCTTCGGCACCATGAAGCGGCTCATCAGCGAATGCGACAGGTTCGCGAGCCAGTTCGTCTGCAGCGTCAGCATGTTGATTTCGGCAGGCGTCAGCCGGTCGGCATGGCGTGCGATGCTCAGCAGGCCGAACGCGCCGCGGGCCGCCCAGCTCGACTGCGCGACGCCCACCGACAGCCCGAAATCGCGCGCGTCCTGCCACAGCGGGCACGGGTCGATCCGGTCGACATCCGGCCAGACGATCATGTTGGTGCTCAGCGCGCCGTCGCGAACCGTCGAATCGATCTCGATGTAGTTTTGCGCCTGGTAGTGCGCCATCCAGCCGTCGGGATAGGTATTGAAGATGGCGACCGACGGCTTCGATACGGGCAGCGGTACGCGAATGCCGTAGCAGCAGTATTCGAATCCCAGCCGCCTCGAATAGGCGGCGATCCGCTGGAAGAGCTGCTGCTCGTCTTCCGCGGCGCTGAATTGTTGATAGGCATCCTGCCAGCGCAGTTCCATTCGTTCTCCGACAACGTCACGCTGTCATACTTGTCAGGTTCCAGCACCCGTTCGAGGCTGATACATTCCGCGCATGACCTCACCTTTGCTGCACCCGGTCCCCGGCCCGTCCCCGGACGGCTACGTACGCCTGTCAAAAGACGCACTGGCCGTGCTTGCACTCGACCATGTCTCGAGCGGCCTCGACGCATCCTTGCTGGCCGAACTGCGCGACAGCGCGATCGACGCACGCCTCGCCGGCTACACCGAATGGCACCGCGCGGCCGGCGCCGGCGCCCCTTACGTGACGGTCGGCTGGGACTGGTACCTCGAACGCGCGACGGGCACGTTCGTGATCGCGGGCGGCGACGTCCGCAGCAACGTGATGGTCGTCGATGCCACCGGCGCCGACATCGGCATGGTCCGCACGGCCGCCGCGCTCGCCGCGCGACTTGCCGGCATGGACTGGCCCGCCGCGGTCGCGTCGGCCGTGCTCGGTCGCAACGACGCCTATCATGCCGGTCCCACGCTCCAGTGACAACCTGCCGCGCATTCCTCTGATCATTTCGCAAGACTGGCGCTCTTTATAAGCAAAAGCCGTCCAGTTTTCAATCCCGTCGATCAAGAAACCGTTACCACGCCGCAAATGGCGCCTTTGGGCCGCCACCCTGTAAGAGTTACCAGTTACAGCCCCCTCGTGCCGCGCGATGTAATGCACGCATACAAAAGCACAGATCCGAGGACACCATGCGGACCTTCGTTCACGAGGAAGGGCGGTTGCCACACGAACTTGCAGCGGATCTAGGGCGCTATCGGCGCCGCGTATTCGTCGAACAGCTCGGTTGGGCGCTTCCGTCGGCGAACGAAAGCTTCGAGCGCGACCAGTTCGATCGCGACGATACCGTCTACGTGTTCGCGAGGAACGCCGGCGGCGACATGTGCGGATGCGCGCGCCTGCTGCCCACCACGCGCCCGTACCTGCTGAAGTCGCTGTTCGCCGACCTGATCGCCGAAGACATGCCGCTGCCGCAATCGGCCGCCGTCTGGGAGTTGTCCAGGTTCGCGGCGACCGACGACGAAGGCGGCCCGGGCAACGCCGAGTGGGCCGTGCGCCCGATGCTGGCCGCGGTCGTCGAATGCGCGGCGCAGCTCGGCGCGCGCCAGCTGATCGGCGTGACGTTCGCGAGCATGGAGCGGCTGTTCCGCCGGATCGGCATTCACGCGCACCGCGCAGGCCCGCCGAAACAGGTGGACGGTCGTCTGGTGGTCGCGTGCTGGATCGACATCGATCCGCAAACGTTTGCCGCGCTAGGAATCGAGCCGGGGCAGGCAACCCGGCAAGCCATCGCCGCCTGAGCCGGAACGCGCGTGTCCGTCCGGGCGGCATCGTAACGAAGGAGAACCAACGTGGACCAGTCTCAGGTCTTTCGCGCGATGATGCCCGGCTTGACGAGCGCCGGCGGCGCCCGCATTGCGGTCGCCTATCCGTCGTTTCCCAGGCCGCTGCCGCTCGTGCGGCTCGACCGCCGCGGGCTCGTGTTTCGCGCCGCCGGCGCCGCGCCGCTCGTCTGCGGGCTGCCGCGCCCAGCGACGCTGCTGGTCGCGGACGAGCCGCTCTGCTCGCTGCGCCTCGTGATTCGCGGCACCGCCCCGGCCGGAGGCGGCCAGCACGACCTGACGATGCAGCCGTCCGGCGCCGCCGGCGACGAGCTGCTGTGGCATGCGCTGCGCGATCGCGCACCGTACCGGCACATTCGGCACCCGCTGGCGCCCGTCGATACGGCCCGCGCCGCCGACAGCGCGCCGCTCGCACCGGCCGGCGAGGCCGCCCCGCGCCCGTCGCGCAGCACGGCCTTTCGCCTGCCGTGCCACAGCGACGCGCTGTTCTTTGCCGACTGGCTCGAATATCACTTCGACGAGCTGCGTGCGCTGTCGCAGCAGCACGGACCGCAACTGCAGCTCAATCAGCTCGAGCGCCAGGTGGCCGACGACGAGGTCGGCGTACGCTTCGTCTACGACATCGACGGCCATGCGACGCGGCATGCGCTGACCGACTGCGCACGCGAGGCCTGTGCATGGATCGAGACGGAAATGCGCGACAAGTACGCGCTGCCCGTCGCGCAGGAGCGGTTCGGCGCGTTTGCGGCACATGCGCGGGCCGGCGGCATGTGAATGGATCACGCGGCTGCCAGTTGCATGGATACAACTAGCGCTTGCAAACGTCCGGGTTTTCCCTTAAATTGACGTCTGTCTCCTCCATGTCTCCAAACATGGATTCAGCCCGCTCAAGCAGCGGGCTTTTTTATTGCCTGCGCGGATCTCGGGGCCACATCATTTTCCGCTCCGGCTAACCCGCCGGACGTGCGCCGGCCGGGTGCAGCCAGTAGTGATGCACCACGAATATCAGCGCGAGCGCCACGACCAGGATCAACAGCAGGGATAGCCAACCCTTCCTGGTCGACGGCAGGTCCGTCACGGCGCCGACGTCACCCGTCAGTGCCATCAACGCGACCATCGCCAGCCCGGCCAGTACCAACGTGCCCTTGGCCACCCATCCAAAGGCGGCCTCCAGTCCGGCCGCCCATCGCGATTGGCGATAAGGTCCGGCAACCGGCCGACGCAGATCGGGCTTACTCATTCCTCATCTCCCGTCCGACCTGCACGAATCCGCACGTCGAACAGCAGGCTGCTGCGGAAGGCCGGGATTTGAGGGCTCCGCAGACATGCGGCGGCCGCGGTGCACATACTGAATCTGAAGCGTCATGTTTGTTGTACTTGAGCGAGTCGGGAGTCGACCCTCCGCTTCGTTTGGCCGAAACGAATCGATATCGTTCGATACGACGAGCATGCGCCGCGACGCGATCCGCTCGCGTCACGCAATCCCGATCGGTCCGCTTATCATTGACCGGGCCTGCCACTCTTCGCCGAGGTCATCTTGCACGCCCATCTGCGCATTGCCCGCCGGTCAGCAACCTCGCCCGCACCGAGCGCATGTATCGCGACGCCCTCGACCTGTCGGTCCTCGCGCGTTTCGACGATCACGACGGCTTTTCCGGCGTGATGCTCGGACGCGAAGGCCTCGACTATCACTTCGAATTCACGCACTGCCCGGATCATCCGATCGCGCCGTCGCCCACACCCGAAGACCTGATCGTCTTCTACCTGCCCGATCGACCGGAATGGGAAGCCGCGTGCGAGCGCGCCGCCGCACATGGCTTCATGCCCGTGACGTCGTTCAATCCGTACTGGGAAATATCCGGCCAGACCTTCGAGGATGCCGACGGCTACCGAATCGTGCTGCAGAACGGCACGTGGCACTGACACGCGCAGACGCGTGAGCCGTTACGCGCCGGCAACCCCGCCGGCGCGCGCGACATACACGACGTGCGGCCGCAGCGGATGCCCGTCCGGCAACGCGGGATGATCGAAGTCGCGCGCGGATTGGCGCAGCATGCCGATCTGTTCCATCACACGCCGCGACCGCACGTTGGTGTCGGCCGTCCACGCGAAGATTTCGCCGAGCCCGGCCCGGCCGAACCCGTCGGCCAACGCGGCGGCAGCCGCTTCGAGCGCGTAGCCCTGCCCCCACGCGTGGCGCGCCTGCCGCCACATGATCTCGACGCTCGGCGCCATCGGATGGGTTGCACGCGCTTCATGCGACAGACCGCAAAGCCCGAGCAGCGTCGCGTCGGCACGACGTTCGACCGCCCACACGCCGAAGCCGTGTGCATCGAAATGCGCGTCGAAGCGCGCGATGAGGTCGCTCGCCTCGTCGACGGACATCGGGCCGCGCGCGAGCCACGCGATCACGTCCGAATCGGCATGCATCGCCGAAAGCGCACCCGCATCCGACGCACGCCAGCGACGCAGCGTCAGGCGTTCGGTTTCGATCTTCGAGAGGGTGGACATGGGTGATGAGGATCGCACGGGCGGCAGCGGAACGCTGGTGACATCACGAACCCGAAGGCGGGGCGGCTGACGAAGGAGGAAGCTCGATCGTCGCGTCTGGGCACGACGATCGATGGAACAAACCACGAGAAACGGGCACGGGTGCGCCCATCGTGATTACTCGTTTTCCTCGAAGTAATGCCCGAACTTCGTCTGCTTCGTGCGGATATAACGCTCGTTTTCCTCGCGCACGGGCACCGCCAGCGCCACGCGCTCGCAGACCGGAATGCCGTGCTTCGCGAGCGTGTCGAACTTCTCCGGGTTGTTGCTCATCAGCCGCACCGACGTCACGCCGAGGATCCGCAGGATCGCGGCGGCCGAATCGTATTCGCGGGCATCGTCGGGCAGACCGAGGTCGAGGTTCGCCTCGACGGTGTCGCGCCCCTGCTCCTGCAGCGCGTACGCGCGGATCTTGTTGCTCAGGCCGATCCCGCGCCCTTCATGACCGCGCAGGTACAACAGCACGCCGCGGTCTTCCGCCGCGATGTAGCGCAACGCAAGGTCGAGCTGCTCGCCGCAATCGCAGCGATACGAGCCGAACACATCGCCGGTCAGGCATTCGGAGTGCAGCCGCGTCAGCACCGACTGCTCGCCGGCCACGTCGCCCATCACGAGCGCAAGATGTTCGGCATCGCTGCCCGATACGCGAAACGCGTATGACTTGAACGTACCGTAACGCGTAGGCAGCGACGCGGTGGCGACGAGTGTCACGCACTCGTCAGCCTGGTCATTGCCCGGCGCGGGCGATTGGGGACGCGAAGACATCATGAATTGAATCGAAACGTTCAGGAATGTAGGAGTTGTGTGGATAGTGCGTGACGGGAGTTTACCGCTAATCTGGAAACGTCACGCGACTGCCACTGCGCGCCCGGCTATACTGGGCTCAACGGGTGTCGCGCACCAACGCCCTGCCTTCCCTGTATCGACCTGCACACGGAGAAAGCGAATGAGCACGACTGTCGCGCAGATTCTCAAGGCCAAGCCTGATTCGGGCCGCACGATCTACACCGTCACGAAGACCGATTTCGTCTACGACGCCATCAAGCTGATGGCGGAAAAGGGGATCGGCGCGTTGCTGGTCGTGGACGGCGACGACATCGCGGGTATCGTCACCGAGCGCGATTACGCGCGCAAGGTCGTCCTGCAGGACCGTTCATCGAAAGCGACCCGCGTCGAGGAAATCATGACGGCGAAGGTACGCTACGTCGAACCGTCGCAATCCACCGACGAGTGCATGGCGCTGATGACCGAGCACCGGATGCGCCACCTGCCCGTCCTCGACGGCGGCAAGCTGGTCGGCCTCATCTCGATCGGCGACCTCGTGAAGAGCGTGATCGCCGATCAGCAGTTCACGATCAGCCAGCTCGAACACTACATTCACGGCACGCCGGTCGCTTCGACCTGATCCGCGCAGCAAAAAAGGCCCAAACGCGTCAGCGTCTGGGCGGAAAGCCGCCGACATGCGGCGACGGAGGTTCTGCTCCAGCGGGCGAACGACGCGCGCAAACGGCGCGCGTCTCGTCGTTTGAATGGTGCGCTCGGGCAGACCGGGGACGTTCGATTAGTTGCCGAAGTAGACCGAATTCACCGGATTCGGTGCTTCCCGCGTCACGCGGCGGCCGGCTTGGCCCGCGCCCGTCGCGACGGCGCCGTAGCCGCTCGTATCGGCCTGCGCGAGCATCGGCTGGTTCGGCTGGATCCGCTGTTCGGCTGCCTGGATGTTGCTCGGGTACTGCGCATCGCTCGCCAGCGGCTTGTAGCCGTTCTGTTCGAGTTGCACGAGTTCGGCCTTGACCTGGTCGCGCGTCAGCCCCTGTTCGGACTGTGCAAACGATGCGATCGGTGCGGCAAGGACGGATGCGGCGATGGCTGCGTAGATGATCGACTTCATGATTTACCTCCGGAATATGTTCTCTTTTGACGTCGCCTCGGCAGGACTCTGTCTGAAGCGAATGAATCCAGTGTAGTGCGCGTCACTCCAAGGGGAAACCCTTAGTTGGAACATACAGCGTTGCAATTTTGGAAAAAATCACCAAATATTTCCGCACACAGCCCGCGCAACTTGCGTTATATGCACAACAATCGCTGACGAAACGCCAACAGCCGGATCACATATCCCGAAGGTTGTGTTGTAGAATCGTAAGGTTTTAATCGCCAGCCGATATTCCATCCACCATGTACGCGCTCACGCTCCTTTCGGTTTCGCCGTCCGGCCCGGCCGGCGTGCGCGCGCACGCCGGCCATCCGGCGCATCCCCTCGCTCGACGCACGGCCCAGGCACCGCTCGCCCCTGCCCGGCGCCTGATCTGACGGCTCGGTCTCCTCCCGGAGCCAGGTTAGACAGGCTCCGGGCGATCCCCATAGGCACGCCACGCCTGCCCTTGCCGATCATTTGGAGAACTGCCATGAAACAACGCCTTTACCAGTTGACCGAACTCGACGTTGCTCGCCTCGAGAAGCACGCCGAACAGAACCCGCGCTTCCAGACCATGCTCGACACGCTGCTCGAGCGTGCCGACATCGTGCAGCCCGACGCCATCAAGGCCAATGTCGTCACGATGAACTCGCAGATCACGCTGCTCGACGAAGCGACCCAGGAACAGGCGACCTGGACGATTGTTTATCCGGACGCCGCCAATCTCGAACTCGGCCGCCTGAACGTCTTCTCGCCCGTCGGCATGGCGCTGCTGGGCACGCAGCGTGGCCAGATGGTCAAGGTGATGCAGCCGAGCGGCGCCGAAAAGCAGATGAAAGTCTCCGCGATCGTGTTCCAGCCGGAAGCCAACGGCGAGTACACGCGCTGACGTCACCGGCGGCCAGTGCCGCGCGCAACACCGACGCACAACGAAAAAAAGCGAGGCACGCGCCTCGCTTTTTTGCATCCGGACGACGCGAATCGTCGACATCACATTCCGCAGACAAAAAAAAGGCGCCCGAAGGCGCCTTTTTTGATGCTGCGAAGCGGGTTACCCCGCCGTCACGCTTAGAAGCGGTGACGCAGACCAACCGTTGCTGCGGTTTGGTTGATCGACGAGCTCGGCAGCGTGCTGACGTCGCCGTTGTAGATCGATGCGCCGATGCCGTTCTTCGCTGCACGCTGGTACACAGCTTGTGCGTAGACGTCCGTACGCTTCGACAGTGCGTAGTCAGCTTGCAGGCCGAACTGGTTCCAGTGCGTGCTGCCGTTGTTGATCTTCGCGTTCGTGTACGTGTAAGCAGCACCCAGGCCGAGAGCCGGCGTCAGGTTGTACTTTGCGTTGACTTCGTAGTTGTCGGTGCGCAGCGTGCTCACACCAACAGCATTGTTGTCGAGACGCGCTTGCGTCCACGCTGCGCCGACTTGCGCCGGGCCGAATGCGTAACCAGCAGCAGCGCCGTACGTACGGACGCGGCCTTGGCTAGCGATGCCACCGATCGCCGACGACGTTGCGCCGTTTGCGTTCGTGCCGTCACCCAGGTTCGCTTGCGAGTATGCAGCTGCGAGCTTCAGACCTTGGAACTGGTATGCAGCGCCCGCGCTGTATGCACGGTTGTTGCCGAAGTTCGTGTTGTTCGAGAACGAGTACGTGCCGCCGAATTGCAGGCCAGCGTAGTTCGCGCTCGTGTACTTGATCGTGTTGTTCTGTGCGACGTCACCGTTCGTGCTCAGACGGTCGAGGTTCAGCGGGTGCGCGAAGTACGTGCCGCCCCACGAGCCCGTTGCCGTCAGCGGCGCCAGGTAGTCTTGCGTTGCGTCATACTGCTTGCCCAGCGTGACCGTGCCGTACTGGCTCGACAGGCCGACGAAAGCCTGGCGGTTGAACATGCCGCCGTTGCCGTTCGCGAAGCGGCCGTTACCGATGTTGAAGCCGCTTTCCAACGTGAAGATTGCCTTCAGGCCGCCACCGAGGTCTTCCGAACCACGCAGGCCGAAACGGCTCTGGTCAATGCCCGAACCCATCGACCAACGCGACTTGCCAGCTTGGCCCAGTGCCGGTTGGACGTTGCTTTGGTAGGTGATGCCTGCGTCCAGCACGCCGTACAGCGTGACGCTGCTTTGCGCGTGAGCGACGGTAGCGAACGATGCTGCAGCTGCTGCAACGATCAGAGTCTTGTTCATTCGTGGAGCTCCCTTCTAAAAAGAGGCAGGTCTCGCGACCTTGTTCATAAACGGTCTTCAACCGCCCGGGAGTGCCATCGGTCCTGCTGGCCACGCCCGGATAGTTGCCCGTTTGGGAACCGTGAGTTTAGGGGTGTACCCTAGGGGAGCGATCCGCAAATAAAGAAATAAGCTTTTCCAGAACTAGAAATAATGAAAGTGGGGACCAGTCATAAGTATTTGTTTTAACGCTTGTTTTTGACCTCTTGACGACAGCATTTTGGAGGCCTTCATCGCACCATTCTTACATGTCATCGTCTTGACGGTTGCATAGAAACAACAAACGGATCCGGCCAAGCGCCCCAAAACAGTAATTTTTACCTGATTTGATCTCGATCTTCTGGCGTCGGGCGCCTAAAACACTGGCAACCATCGGTAAACAGAATGCAGCTGCCGCGTCGCGGGCGACATCCCCGTCAGCCGGCAGAAAGGAACAGGCGGTTTGCGCCTGCCGTGACACGCAGTAACAGCCTTAACCGCTCACGTAACCCGGCGGGCGTACCGGCAGGCTAATGTAAGGCAGCCTTCAATACTGCACAGGACACGCCATGAATCGACGCTCGTTGTTGCGCGCCATCGGATTGACCGCCGCATTTGCCGGGACCGGCTGGCTGCGCGCCGCCTCGGCCCAGCCCGCACCGCCCGTGTATCGGCCGTCCGGCCCGAACCGCGTACCCGGCGGGCCGCCGTACGACGATCGCCCGCATCTCGCGCCGCCGGCGGCCCGGCACGACCGCCGGCCGCCGCCGCCCCGGCCGCACGGCTATATATGGACGGATGGCTACTGGCGCTGGCAGCGCGGCCGCTATATATGGGTGTCCGGCCGCTGGGTCGCACGACGCCCCGGACGTCGCTGGGTACCCGGCTACTGGCGCCGCCAGGGGCCGGTATGGGTCTACGTCGACGGCTCGTGGCGATAGGCCGCCGCGCGGCGCCGGGCGACGACGGTCCGGCGCCGGACGGCACGCGGGAAGCGGCGCCGTTCGCGCCGTCGCATCAGGACGCGTGGCCCGCCATCAACGCACCGTCCCGCCCACGCCCGGACACCTTCGCGACACATACATCGACGCATCGTCCCGGTCATTCATCCTGACGGCACCGTTCGGATAACGAAATCAATCGATGCCGATGCAAACGCATCCGGTCGTGCGTCACCCCATCGCGCACCTTCCGCGGCACGCCGTGCATCGACGCAACGGTCCGTGCATTCCGCTCAACGCCCGCCACCGTCCAGTTCTCGCGCACGACGGCGCGCCGCGCAGATCGCGCGATGATGTTCGTCGGCCCACCGGATCATCGCCTGCATCGGCGTCAGGAACGAGCGCCCGAGCTCGGTCAGCGCATATTCGACGCGCGGCGGCACTTCGGCGAACAGCGTGCGGCTGACGAAGCCGTCCTGCTCGAGCCGCTTCAACGTACGCGACAGCATCTGGTTCGACACATCGCCGATCGCGCGGCCGAGTTCGTTGAAACGCATCGTTCCGCCGGACAGCGCCTCGAGCACGAGCAGGCTCCACTGGTCGCCGATGCGATCGAGGACATCGCGGATCGGGCACGGCTGATCGAGTTCGACGGATTCGTCGGCGGACGGCAACGGCATGACTGGACTCTCTTTCACGGGCAACGCATGGTCATCGCGGTGTGACCTGTTCACACCGCGATGACTTCTTGTGACGGGTTCGCGGCAACTGTACCATTCGATCGCCCCGACAACTGCCGGGATTCGCCAGTTCAACGAAACATGACGATGGCGCGGCGCCGCCGTATCGGCCGCAGTAACGATGCATGCGTTGCGTCCGATCGCCGCGCATCGGCCGGCATGCGTGCCGGCGGTTTCGCGCGACCGACCGTCGTCGATCGTCACGAGCGTCGCCCCCGCAGTCGCGCATCACATGCGCGCATCCACGAACCGTCAGACAAGGAAATCGCTACATGTCATCGTTCCGCTCCCTCGCTCGCGTCGTTGCCGCATGCGTGTTGCTGGCCGCATCGGCGGCTGCGCCGGCTGCCGCCCCGGCTCCCCGCGACCTGGCCGCCGAGGAGGCCAACCGCCAGCTCGTGCTGACGTTCTACGACCGCTTCTTCAACAAGCATGAAGCGGTCGAGGCCGCCACCGTCGTCGCGGACGACTACAAACAGCACAACCCGCACGTGCCCGACGGCAAGAAACCGTTCGTGTCGTATTTCGTCGGCGCATTCCAGAAGAACCCCGCCTCGCGCGCACGCATCGTCCGCAGCGCGACCGACGGCGACCTGGTGTACCTGCACGTGCACGCGACCGAGCGTCCGGGCGATCGCGGCGAAGCGGTGGTCGACATCTTCCGCGTGAAGGACGGCAGGATCGTCGAGCACTGGGACGTGATCCAGCCGGTGCCCGAAACGGCCGCGAACCGGAACACGATGTTCTGACGCGCGGGCGGCGGGCAAGCGCGGGTGCCCTGCGCGCGCGAAGTCCCCTACAATCGTGCTTCGCCGCCGCTCCGGTGCAGGCGAAGCACGGCCCGCCAAGGCGGCCGTTCGCGAAGACGGTGTCAACGATGAACCCCGCCCATATCTCCCTGAGCAACGCCGGCGACCTGGTCGCCAGCCTCGGCAGTCCGCAGTTTCCCGCCCGGCTTTGGGCGTGGCTGCGCGAAACCGTCGATCCGCAATCCCATTACAGCGTCGCGACGCGTTACCGGCGCGACGCGCCGTCCCACTCGGTCAACAGCGTCGACGTGCTGTTCTTCGCCGGCGGCGACGATCCCGACGGCACGCGCCACGCACTCGATCTGTATACACAGGGCGACTGGCGCGACGACACGCTGCTCCCGCATATCGAGCGCGCGACCGATTCGCAGCTCGTGTTCTCCTGCAATGACGAAATCGACACGGCGACCGAGTACGGCCGCCAGTTCGCGCTCGGCGACCTCGGCGAGGACTGCACGCTGCTCGGCAGCGAGCGCGACTATGTCTATGCATTCTCGCTGTTCCGCCGGCGCGGCCAGCCGTCCTATACGCTGGCCGAACTGGCGCTGCTGCGGCAGCTCGGCGATTTCGTGCTGCCGCTGCTGATCCAGCATGCGCGGCTCGCCCGCCTGACGCCGCGCTCGGACGACGGCGCGCTGCTGCTGCGCTTCGAACAGCGGCTGTCGGCCAGCGGCGCGGCGCTGTCGCAGCGCGAGCGGCTCGTCTGCCGCGCGGTGCTGCAAGGCCGGCCCGTCCCGCAAATCGCCGACACGCTCGCGCTCAAGGCCAGCAGCGTGCGCACCTATCTCGGCCGCGCGCTCGCGAAGCTCGGCGTCGCGAACCGCGCCGGGCTGTTCGCGTGGTGCGTGACCGAAGACGAAGCGCAGGAAGACCGCAGCCGGTAAACGCCGCCTTTGTCGCACGTTGTCCTCAAAACGACGACAGACAGCCGGCCGCCCCGCTCCTAGTATCTGACTCACCCGACGGCAGCAACGCGTCGGATACCACGGAGACACGGCATGCCGATTACCGGATCGACGCCGGCCTGCACGGCCGCAAGCGCGTCGCTCATCGATTCGCCGATACGGGCCCGTCGGCGAAACCGGCATGACGCTCCGGCAGCCGTTGCCGACCTTCGCCACGGCGCAGCAGCGCCGCCACGCGGCGCCGGCACGTAACCCCTCTCATCCCGTTCCACCCCGACCGGGCGCACGCGACCGGACGAGCCGCACGGCCCGCCCGCCGGACACGCGCGCCCGTCGATCCCCTACCCGGAGGAGACACATGCAACACGCCGATACCGTCTATCTGAACGGCCTGCTTTACACGGGCGACGCGCAGCGCCGCTTCGCGCAGGCGCTCGCCACCCGGGACGGCAAGATCGTCGCGGTCGGCCGCGACGACGACATCCGCCCGCTGGCCGGCCCCGCGACGCGAAGGGTCGATCTCGCCGGCCGGCTGATGCTGCCGGGCCTCATCGACGGTCACGTGCACCCGCTCGAAGGCCATCAGATCCTCGGCGACTTCGACCTGTCCGGCATCAACGATCCCGGCACGATCCTGCAGCGTATCCGCGCGTGCGCCGATGCGACGCCGAACGAGCCGTGGGTCTATCTCGGCGGTGCGAACCTCGCCGCGTTCGGCACGTATCCGACCCGCGAACTGCTCGACCAGATCGTGCCCGACCGGCCGCTGCTCGTGGTCGGCTTCGACGTGCACAGCGGCTGCCTCAACACGAAGGGACTCGAAGCGGCCGGCATCCGGGCCGATACGCCCGATCCGTCCGGCGGCGTGATCGAGCGCGACGCCTCGGGCGCGCCGAACGGCGTCGTGCACGAAGCGGCGTTCTACCGCGTGTGCCCGCTCATTCCGCAACTGAGCCCGGCCGGCTACCCGAAATCGCTCGCCAAGGCGCACGCGATGGCGCACGGCTACGGCATCACCGGCTGGTTCGATGCACGCGTCGACGAAGCCGAGCTCCAGGCCTATGCCGACGCGCAGCGCGCGGGCACCCTGAAGGCGTACATGAGCGCGGGGCTCTACGCAAACCCGCGCCGCGACCCGCGCGAGCAGATCGAGCGCTTCGCCGCGTGGCGCCGCGAATACGAGCGCGACAACCTGCGCCTGCACACGGTGAAGATCTTCGTCGACGGCGTGCCGGAATCGAAAACCGCCGCGCTGCTCGAGCCGTATGCGGGCACCGACGACTGCGGCCTCGCGCTGTGGAGCCAGGACGCGCTGAACGAAATCTGCCTGCTCGCCGATACCGCCGGCTTCGACCTGCACTTCCACACGCTCGCCGACCGCGCGGTGCGCATGACGCTCGACGCGCTCGAACATGTCCAGCGCCGCAACGGCATGCGCGACCGGCGCGCGCAGCTTGCGCACCTGCAGCTCGTCGATCCGGCCGACATGGGCCGCTTCAACCGGCTCGGCGCGATCGCAAGCGTGCAGACGCTGTGGACGGCCGCCCGCGAGGAGCAGCAACAGCTCTATCGCGACCTGCTCGGCGCCGAGCGCACCGCGCGCAACTATCCGTTCCGCAGCCTGCGCAACGCGGGCGCGATGCTCGCGGCCGGCTCCGACTGGTCGGTCAGCACGATGGACCCGATGCAGATCATCCAGACGGGTGTCACGCATCGGCTGATCGACCAGCCCGACAGCCCGCCGTGGAACCCGCACGAACGGCTCGACCTGCTCACGATGCTCGAGGCCTACACGGTGAACACCGCCTACGCACTGCGTTTCGACGACTGCACCGGTTCGCTCGAAGCGGGCAAGGACGCGAGCTTCGCGATCCTCGACCGCAATCCGTTCGCGCACCCGGTCGAGACGTTCGCGCAAACCCGCGTGATCGAGACGTGCTTCCGCGGCGAAGTCGTGCACGCGGTGCCCGGCTGGGCCGACTGAGCGCCGGCCCGCGCCGTCGTCAGGCGACGTCGAGCGCCAGGACCTGTTCGGTCGTCAGCACGTCGCCGAACGTGTCCGACAGCGCGGCCAGCGTCGCGCGATGGAGGTCGCGGTGCGGCACCGTGCCGCCGTCCGCGACGTCGAGATCGCGCGTCGCGCACGCGTCGTCGACGACGATCACCGCATAGCCGAGCGGCACCGCATCGCGTGCCGCGCCGGCCACGCACGCATGCGTCATCAGGCCCGTGACGATCAGCGTGTCGACGCCGGCCGCCTTCAGGCGCGCGTCGAGGTCGGTCGTCGGGAACACGCTCACCGACGTCTTCTTCACGACCGCGTGGTGCGGCGCCGGCTGCAGGTCCGCGTGGAAGCGAAACCCGTCGCTGCCGTCGGCGAAGATCGGGCTGTCGGCCGCATCGACATGCTGGACGTGAAATACCGGAATGCCCGCGCGGTCGGCGAACGCGATCACGCGCCGCGCATTGCCCAGCGCGCGCGGCCCGTCCGGAATCGGCAGGCGGCCGCTGAAGTATTCGTTCTGGAAATCGATCACCAGCAGCGCGCTGCGGGCGGCGTCGATCGACGTCGGCGCGGTCGCGCCGGCCAGGGTACGGATGGTCGGGTGTTGCATGGGTCGCTTCCTTTCGGTTCGCATATTGACGAGACGGCGCGTCGGGCCGGCCGGCGCCGCCGGACGCGGCCCGATCCTTCCGCGGCCGCGAGGCGCCAGTGTCGGGCCGCGCGGCCTCGCGCGACAGCCGCACACGGGACAACGTCCGACAGGATCGGGCCAACGTGCGTGCCGCTTACGACAGCGCGGCCGTCCGGGCGCCCGGCCGCGTCCGCCCGTACGCGGCCATCATCACGAAGCTGAGCAGGAAGCCCGCGCCGCCGATCAGCAGCAGACCGGTCTCGCCGAACACGGGCAGCAGGTTGGTCAGCGCGCCCGTGACGACCCACGCGACAGCCATCACCGAGCCCGCGACGCCGAGCGCCCAGCCCTGCCGGTCTTCGCTGACGGCGTCGGAGAACGCCGTATACATGGTCGTGTACGCCACCATGTCGAAACAGCCGACGACCATCGCGAGCGCCCACAGCACGGGTTCGTGCGGGAACCATGCCGACAGGATCTGGCCCAGCCCGGCGACGAGCAGGCCCGTCTTCGCGATGTCGATCACGCGCCACACGCGCAGCATCAGCCGCACGACGAACAGCAGGCCGAACACGAAGCAGATGCCGATCACGCCGCTGAACAACCCGAGCCGCGCGCTCGTATAGCCGAATTTCGCCTGCAGCAGCAGCATGATGGTCTGCAGGTACAGCCCGTAGCCGACCTGCATCAGGAAGAACACCACCGACAGGAACGCGACGTTGCGCTGGCGCGCGGCTTCCCAGATGATCCGCAGCGGCAGCAGCGGATCGATGCGCGTATCGCCGCGCGGCGCGGCCGAGTCGCGATACGATGCCCAGGTCCAGCACGCACAGACGAGCGACAGCGCGGCGACCAGCACGAACGGCGTGCCGTAGTCGAACAGCGGCGAGATCGTCCGGTCGGACGTGACGCCACCGAGCACCGGGCCGACGATCACGCCCGCGCTGAACGCGAGCGACATGATGCTCATGTTGTACGCCTTGTTCTCCGGCGTGCTCAGGTCGGTGATGGCCGCCTGCGCGATGCCCTGGCAGCCGGCCATCAGGCCGGTGAGCCCGCGGCCGGCCAGCAGCAGCGCAACGCTGGCGTGCCACGCACCGGCCGCCATCATCGCATAGCCGGCCGCGAGGCCGAGCACGCACAGCAGCAGGATCCTGCGGCGGCCGTAGCGATCGGACAGCTCGCCCATCAGCGACGAGCCGAAGAACATGCACAGCGGGTAGATCCCGTAGCCGAGACCGAGATAGAAATTGCGCAGATGCGCGCCGGCGTCGGCCGGCAGGATGCCCGCGCGCGGATCGCTGAAGATCGCGGACATCATCGGGTAGACGAGCCCGAATCCCATCGCGTCGAGCGCGATGGCGAGCAGACAGGGGCCGAGCAGCGTGTAGTCGAGCCGGGACATGGCGACCTTCCGGAAGGAGTGGATGACCGCCCAAGCGTAATGACCGGGCGGCGGCCGCGGTAGGCCGCCGCCCGCGATGCTAACCATCGGCTGCGCCGCTACCCGGCACGGCGCCCGCGCCGATGGGTCACCGGGGCGCGGCCGCCGGCCGCTACCTGGCGCTCAGCGGTTCGCCCTGGAATTGCCGGCGTGCGACCACGCACGGCGCGCCGTCGCGCATGAACACGCTCGCGAGCAGCCCGAACGATGCCGCGAACAGCACGTACCAGGCGGGCGCGACGGGCGAGCCGGCCGCGTGCGCGACCTGTTCGCGCACAAGATCGCGCTCATGCCGCTCCCCGGCCCCATGATCCGCCAGACGATCGGCCTGAGCTTCCTGCACCGCCACGAACGCGATCCGAACCAGCTCGCGACCGCGTGCCGGCGGCTGGCGGTCAAGGGGCCGACCGCACGGTAGCACGTCGATCGCCACGCAGCCCTTGCCGCGCGCATCGGCGAGCCCGACGAAGCGGGCAGCCTCGTGCTGTTCCTCGCGTCCGACGAATTCGCGTATTGCACGGGGTCGGAATTCATCGTCGACGGCGGGATGCTCGCGGGCTGCACACTCGACTGATCGGCCGCGCTGCCGGAAACGGAAACGCCAACGCCGCCAGCGGCTCGACCCGCGCGGCGGCGTTGGCGCTTCAGGACATGGAGCAAGAGGCCACGCCGCTCAATACCCCTTCGGCTGGATCGCCGGCGCACCGGCACCGCGCGCGCCGTGCCTGCCGCCGCGCACGAAGCGGCGCCCGCGCGGGCCGTACACGCCGTCCGGCTCCGGATACAGTGTCAGCAAGACGAAGTACAGCATCCCGCCCACCGCCAGCGACACCGGCACGCTCAGGTCGAGCCCGTCCGCGAGGTGGCCGAGCGGCCCGACGAACTGGCCCGGCAGGTTCACGAACGCGAGCCCGACCAACGCGGCCGGCAGCCATGCGCCCATCGCGCGCAGGTTCCAGCCGTGCGTAAACCAGTAGTGGCCGCCGCGCAGCCCGCGATTGAACACCTGCAGGTCGTCGGCGAGATAGTAGCCGCGGCGCGTCACGTAGCCGATCACCATGATCGCCATCCACGGGCAGCTGAACGTATCGATCAGCGTCGAGAACGTCGCGACGCTTTCGACGAGGTTGAACCAGAAGCGGCCGACGAAGATGAACGCGATCGCGATCGTGCCGATCAGCAGCGTCGCGCGGACGCGGTTCAGGATCCGCGGGAACATGCTCGAGACGTCGAGGCCGGTGCCGTACAGCGCGGTCGTGCCGGTCGACATCCCGCCGATGATCGCGATCAGGCACATCGGCAGCAGGAACCAGCGCGGCGAGATCGCGAGCAGCCCGCCGACGTAGTCGTTCGACGCAATGAACGCGGGTGCCTTCGACGCGATGATCGTCGCGGTCGCAAGGCCGAAGAAGAACGGCACGAACGTCGCGACCTGCGCGGCGAACACCGCGCCCATCACGCGATGCCTCGGCGTGTGCTGCGGGATATAGCGTGCCCAGTCGCCGAGCGTCGACGCGAACGACACCGGATTGCTCAGCGCGACCAGCACCGCGCCGACGAACGCGGCCCAGAAACCCGTGCTGCCCCGTTGCAGCGTGCCCGCATAGTTCATGTCGAACAGGCCGGCGAACGCGAACAGGCCCGCGACGAACAGCACGCTCGCGGCCCACACGGCGATCTTGTTGACCCACAGCATGAAACGGAAGCCGTAGATGCAGACGATCAGCACGAGCACCGCGAACACCATGTACGCCGCGCCGAGCGTGAAGCCGTTGACGGGCACACCGACCATGTCGTGCGCGCCGCCGACGAGCGCGTCGCCGGAGCTCCACACCGCGAGCGAGAAGAACGCGATCGACGTGAGCAGCGCGAGGAACGAGCCGACGATCCGGCCGTGGATGCCGAAATGCGCACCGGACGACACGGGGTCGCTCGTGCCGTTGCGCGGGCCGAACAGGCTCATCGGCGCGAGGATGCACGTGCCGGCGAGCACGCCGAGCACGATCGCGCAGACACCGGCCTTGAACGACAGCCCGACCAGCACCGGAAAGCTGCCGAGCACCGATGTGGAAAACGTATTGCAGCCGCCGAACAGCAACCGGAACAGATCGATCGGCCGCGCATAGCGCGATGCATCGGGAATGCGCTCGAAACCGAACGACTCGACCTGCGTAATCCTGCCTTCACCCATGTTGTCTCCCACTCCTCTGGTGCGCCTGTAAGGCTCTGCGGCCATACGACGCATCGTCATCGATTCGCGGCCACTCTAAACCGGATCGGCGGCCGCAAATATCACGCATTCGAGACGTTTACGACGAAGGAGAGCAATGTTTCCCGGCGGGCAGGCGGCCGGTGCCCGCGCCGTCCGTACGGCGCGGGCGATGCGAATCAATGCGCCGCCACGGCCGCCGGCGCGCGGCAGGCGATCAGGCCCCGCTGAACGGCCGGCCGCGCGGCGATGTCGGCCAGCCAGCGTTCGACGTGCGGGAAACCGGAAACGTCGAGATCGAGCCCGGCCGCCGTACGCAACCACGGAAACGCCGCGCCGACCGCCTCGCGCTACTTCCCCGACTGCGCAAGCGGGCCTTGCGCCCCCTGCCCCGTGCCCGACGGCCAGCCGCCCGCGAGCGCCTTGTACAGCGCGACCGTCGACGCCGCGCTGCGCATCCGGCCGTCGGCCGCCGCGTCCTGCGCCTGCAGCAGCGTCCGTTGCGCGTCGAGCACTTCGTAGTAGTCGATCGCGCCGGCCGAAAAGCGGGTCTGCGCGAGCTGCGCGGCGCGCGCGCTGTCGTCGGCCGCGCGTATGAGGTGCGCGGTCTCGTCGCGCGTGCGGGCAACGCGCAGCAGCGCGTTCTCGGTTTCCTCCAGCGCGCCGAGCACGGTCTGCCGGTACTGCGCGAGCTGGCCGGCCGCTTCCGCGTCGCTCGCGGCGATCCGCGCGCGCACACGGCGGACGTCGAGGAACGACCAGTCGATGCCGAGCGCGATCAGGTTCGTGTCGCTGCCCGCGCGGAAGAACCCGTAGCTGCTCGTCGCGCTGCCGAGCAACCCCGACAGCGTGAAGCGCGGAAACAGGTCGGCCGTCGCGACGCCGACGCGCGCGGTCGCCGCGTGCAGCCGCGCCTCGGCGGCCGCGACATCGGGACGCCGGCGCAGCAGGTCGCCCGGCGTGCCGGGATCGAGGTCGGCGGCCAGCGCCGGGAGCGGCACCGGCGTGCCCGGCGACGCACCGGTTTTCGGCGGACCGAAGCGGCCGATCAGCGCATCGGGCGTCTGCCCGGTCAGCACCGCGAGCCGGTGCTCGTCGACGCCGATCGCGGCTTCGTACACGGCGATCCGCGACGTCGTCGATTCGTACTGCGCACGTGCTCGCGCCGCATCGAGGTCGGAGCCTCGCCCCGCGCCGACGCGCGCATTGATCAGCGCAAGCGTCTGCTGCTGGTTGTCGGCGTTCTCGCGTGCGATTCGCAACCGCTCCTGCGAGCCGCGCAGATCGACGTACGTGCTCGCCACTTCGCCCGCGATCGCGACGCGCACCGCGCGCACGTCGGCCGCGCTCGCGGCCGTTTCCGCGCGCTGCGACTCGATCGAGCGCCGCACGCGGCCGAACAGGTCGAGTTCCCACGCGGCGTTGATGCCGATGTTCGACGTCGGCGTGTCGCGCTGGCTGCGCGGCGCGCCGAATGCCTGATCCTTGCTCATCAGCTGATGGCCGATCTGGCCGCTCGCGGTGATCGTCGGATAGCGGTCGAACGTTGCTTGCGACAGCAGCGCGTTCGATGCGTCGTAGCGCGACACGGCCACTTGCAGGTCCTGGTTCGCCGCGAGCGCCGCATCGATCAACTGCGTCAGCACCGGATCGCCGAAGCCGCGCCAGAACGCGGCATCGGCGGCGGCCGACGCATCGGGCGGCATATCGGGCGGCGACGCGTCGCGCGGCGTCGCCGGATGGCCGTCGCGCGCGAACCGTGCGGCCGTAGCCATATCGGGCCGCTTGAAATCGGGGCCCACCGCGCACGCGGCAAGCGTCAACGACATCGCGAGCGCGGAAAGTCGAAAAGCGGCGCTCATCGGTTTTCTCCTTCGAGGGTGCCGTGCTGTTCGCTCCAGACGGCCGGCGTGCCGCCCGCGAGCTTGCGGATCGCCACATAGAACACGGGCGTCAGGAACAGCCCGAACAGCGTGACGCCCAGCATCCCCGCGAACACGGTAATGCCGGTCGCCGCCCGCACCTCGCTGCCCGCACCGCTGCCGATCAGCAACGGCACCGAGCCCGCGATGAACGCGACCGACGTCATCACGATCGGGCGCAAGCGCAGCTTGCATGCGTCGAGCGCCGCCTCGATCACGCCCTTGCCCTGGATTTCGAGTTCGCGCGCGAATTCGACGATCAGGATCGCGTTCTTGCACGCGAGCCCCATCAGCACGACGAGACCGACCTGCACGAACACGTTGTTGTCGCCGCCCGACAGCCACACGCCGAACAGCGCCGCGCACATGCACACGGGCACGATCAGGATCACCGCGAGCGGCAGCGTCCAGCTCTCGTACAGCGACGCGAGCACGAGAAACACGAGCATCACCGCGAGCGGGAACACGACGATCGCCGCGTTGCTCTGCGTGACCTGCTGATAGCTGAGGTCGGTCCATTCGAGCGTGATGCCCGGGGGCAGCACGTCCTTCGCGATCTGCTGGAGCTGCGCGATCGCCTGCGACGACGACATCATCTTCGGATCGGCATCGCCGATCAGGTCGGCGGCCGGATAGCCGTTGTAGCGGACGACCGGGTCGGGCCCATACGCGGGCCCGACCGTCACCATCGAGCCGATCGGCACCATCTCGCCGTTCGCATTGCGCGTGCGCAGGTTCGCGATGTCGGCGGCCGTCTGCCGGTGGCCCGCGTCGGCCTGCGCCATCACGCGATACACGCGGCCGAAGAGATTGAAGTCGTTCACGTACATCGAGCCGAGATACACCTGCAGCGTATTGAACAGGTCCGTCAACGCGACGCCTTGCGCCTTCGCCTTCAGCCGGTCCACCTTCACCTCGAGCTGCGGGATGTTCGCCTGGTACGAGCTGACGGGATAGCTCATCCCCGGCGTCTTCGCGACCGCGGCCTGGAACGCGGACAACGCCTTCTGCAACTCGCCGTAGCCGAGCCCGCCGCGATCCTCCAGGTACAGCGCGTAGCCCGAACCGTTGCCGAGACCCTGGATCGGCGGCGGCATCAGCGCATAGGTCATGCCGCCGTCGATCGCCGCGAAGCGCGCGTTCAGGTCCGCGTTGATCTGCGCGGCGCTGCGGTGACGCCGGTCGAACGGCTTCAGGATCACGTACGAGTTCGTGATGTTCGGCGTGTTCACGCCCTGCAGCGCGTTCAGCCCCGCGAACGCCGGCACCATCTCGACGCCGTCGGTGCCGAGCGCGATCTTCGTCATCTGCTCGGTCACCGCGCTGGTGCGCGCGAGCGATGCGCCTTCCGGCAGCTTCGCGCCCGCGAACAGGTACAGCTTGTCCTGCACGGGGATGAAGCCGCCCGGCACCGCGTTGAACAGCAGCGCGGTCGCCGCGAGCAGCGCCGCATAGACGGCGAACACCACGCCGCGCCGCTTCAGCGTGCGGCCGACGACGCCGTGATAACGATCGGAGCTGCGCTCGAAGAACCGGTTGAACGGATGAAACAGCCAGCCGAATGCGCGATCGAGCGCGCGCGTCAGCGCATCCTTCGGCGCGCCGTGCGGGCGCAGCAGCTTCGCGGCGAGCGCCGGCGACAACGTCAGCGAGTTGATCGCGGAGATCACCGTCGAGATCGCGATCGTCACCGCGAACTGCTTGTAGAACTGGCCCGTGACGCCCGACATGAACGCCATCGGCACGAACACCGCGCACAGCACGAGCGCGATCGCGACGATCGGCCCCGACACCTCGCGCATCGCCTGGTGCGCGGCATCGCGCGGGCTCAGCCCCTGCGCGATGTTGCGCTCGACGTTTTCGACGACGACGATCGCATCGTCGACGACGATCCCGATCGCGAGCACGAGCCCGAACAGCGTCAGCGTGTTGATCGAATAGCCGAGCAGGTAGAGCCACGCGAACGTGCCGACGACCGACACGGGCACCGCGACGAGCGGAATGATCGACGCGCGCCATGTCTGCAGGAACAGGATCACGACGAGCACGACCAGCACGACGGCCTCGATCAGCGTGTGCTGCACCGCGCGGATCGACTCGCGCACGAACACCGTCGGGTCCCACACCGGGCGGTACGCGACACCGGGCGGAAACCGCTTCGACAACGCGTCGAGCTTCGCATACACGGCCTTCGCGACATCGAGCGCGTTCGCGCCCGGCGACAGGAAGATGCCGACCACGGCCGAATGCCTGTCGTTGAAATACGAGCGCAGCGTGTAGTCGCCCGCGCCGAGCTCGATGCGCGCGACGTCGGACAGCTTCACGACCTGGCCGTCGTCGCCGTTGCGCAGCACGATGTCGCCGAACTCCTGCACCGTGCGCAGGCGGCCGCGCACGTTGATCGACACGAGGAAGTCGTTCCGCTTCGGCGACGGTTCCGCGCCGAGCTGGCCGGCCGACACCTGCACGTTCTGCTCGCGCACGGCCGCGATCACGTCGCTCGCGGTCAGCCCGCGCGACGCGAGCCGGTTCGGGTCGAGCCACAGCCGCATCGCATAGTCGCCGGAGCCATACACGCCGACGTCGCCGATGCCGGTGAGCCGCGACAGCTCGTCCTTCACATGCAGCGTCAGGTAGTTGCGCAGGTACAGCGAATCGCGGCTGTTGTCCGGCGAGTAGAGGCTCACGTACATCAGCGGTGTCGGCGACTGCTTCTGCGTGGTCACGCCGTACTGGCGCACCTCGTCGGGCAGGCGCGACAACGCCTGGCTCACGCGGTTCTGCACGCGCACGGCGGCCGTGTCGGGATCGACGCCCTGCAGGAACGTGACGACGACCTGCAGGCTGCCGTCCGATCCCGCCACCGACTTCATGTACATGATGCCTTCGACGCCGTTGATCGCTTCTTCCAGCGGTTCGGCGACCGATTCGGCGATTTCCTTCGGGTTCGCGCCGGGATAGGTCGCCCGCACGACGACGCTCGGCGGCACGACTTCCGGATATTCGCCGGCCGGCAGCATCGGAATCGAGATCAGGCCGATCGCGAAGATGACGATCGACAGCACGACCGCGAAGATCGGCCGGTCGATGAAGAATCGGGAGAAATCCATTGCGTCGCTCCCGTCAATGCGCGGCAGGCGTGCCGGCGTCGGCCACGGCCTGCGCGGCGCGACCGGCCTCGGCGCGCGCGGGCAGCGCCTTCGGCTTCACCTGCGCGCCCGGATAGTAGATCCGCTGCACGCCGTCGACCACCACGCGGTCGCCTGCCTGCAGCCCCTTCTCGACGATCCGCTCTCCCTCCAGCTCGCGGCCGATCGTCACGTCGCGGCGCAGCGCCTTGTCGCCCGGGCCGATCACGTAGACGTACTTGCGGTCCTGGTCGGTCAGCACGGCCTTGTCGTCGACGAGCAGCGCATCCTCGTCGCGGCCGCTGACGAGCTGCACGCGCGCGTACAGGCCCGGCGTGAACGTATGATCCGCATTCGGCAGCCGCACGCGTGCGCGGATCGTGCCGGTCCGCGGATCGAGCCGGTTGTCGAGGAAATCGACGGTGCCAGCGTGCGGGAAGCCCGTCTCGTTCGCGAGGCCCACGCGCACGGGATCGGCGCCGATCGCGCGATGCTTCGGATCGGCGCGGCGCGCGTTGTAGCGCAGGTAGCTCTGCTCGTCGCAGTCGAAATACACGTACACGGGATCCTGCGACACGACGGTCGTCAGCAGCGTGTCGTCCGCGCGCGCGAGGTTGCCGACGGTCGCGACCGCGCGGCCGACACGCCCGGCGATCGGCGCGCGCACTTCGGTGAAGCCGAGATTGAGCTTCGCGTCGGCGACGGCCGCATCGGCCGCCTGCAGGTCCGCGCTTGCCTGCTCGGCGGTCGCGCGCGCGTTGTCGAGTTCTTCCTGCGACGTCGCATGCGCATCGATCAACGTCTGCACGCGCTTGAGCTGCACCTGGGCGAGGCTCGCGGCCGCACGGGCGCGCTGCTGCTGCGCGCTGGCGCGGTCGAGCGCGATCCGGTACGGGCGCGGGTCGATCTCGAACAGCAGCGCCCCCTGCGCGACCGCGTCGCCTTCCTTGTACGCGACACGCTGCAGATAGCCGCTTACGCGCGGCCGCAGTTCGACCGCATCGACCGCTTCGACGCGCCCGTTGAACGCGTCCGCGAGGCGGACCGTGCGCGGCGCGACCGTGGCGACGCCGACTTCGGGAAGGGGCTGGGCCGACGATGTGCCTTTGCCGTCGTGACAGCCCGACAACGCCAGCAACAGTGCGCAGGCGGCGCTCAAAGGCGACGTCCTGCGTAGGGATAAGGAGAGCATGATGCCTCGCGACGGGTTAAACTGCCGCGTAGCATAAAAGTTGAAGTTAACTTCAAGTCAAGCTTTCCCGGAGGACATCATGGGTATCCAGGAAACCCCGCAATGGCCGCTGATGTCGATCCGCGAAGTGGCCGCGCGCAGCGGCGTGCCGGCGTCGACGCTGCGCTTCTACGAAACGCGCGGGTTGATCAGGTCGCACCGCAACGGCTCGAGCCACCGGCACTATTCGCGCGCGGTGCTGCGGCTGATCGCGTTCATCGTGTTCGCGCAGAAGATCGGTTATTCGCTCGACGAGATCGCCGAGCAGCTCGTCAGCCTCCCCGAGGACACCGCGCCGAGCAACAAGGACTGGCAGCGGCTGTCGCGCGGCTGGAAGCAGCGCGTCGCGAGCCGGATCGAGGAGTTGCAGCGGCTCTACATCAACCTCGACGAATGCATCGGCTGCGGCTGCCTGTCGCTGAAGCGCTGCAAGCTGACCAATCCGGAAGACCGCGCGGGCCGCAACGGGCCCGGCGCACGGCGCTGGCTCGGCGACAAGCCGCCGACGGATGCCGAATGACCGGCGGCGCCCCCGCGCCCGCGGCGTGCGCCGTGTGCGTCACCCGACGCGCCAGCCGCCGTTTACCGCCACTGTCGCGCCCGTGACGAACGACGTGCGCGGCCCGGCGAGCCACGCGACCGCATCGGCGATGTCGTCCGGATGTCCGGCGCGGCCAACCGGCGTCTGCTCGCGGATCGCCGCCGCGATGGCCGGCGCGACGCCGCCGTCGCCGAAGAAACGCGTGTCGGCGATATAGCCGGGCGCAACCGTATTGACCGTTATGCCGCGCGGCCCGAGTTCGCGCGCGAGCGCAACGGTGAACCCCTCGACACCGGCCTTCGAGGCGGCATAGGCAAGGCCGCCCGGCAGCAGGCTGCCGGCGCGCGCCGCGATCGAGCCGATGTTGACGATCCGCGCGTCACGGTCGGCCAGGTGCGGCAGCACGGCCATCGTCGTCAGGAACAGGCTTTTCAGGTTCGCGTCGAGCACGGTATCCCACACGGCTTCGGCCTCGCCCGCTTCGGTATCCGAACCGACGCGGCCGGTCAGCCCCGCATTGTTGACCAGCACGTCGATGCGCGGCCACCGCGCGACGATCGCGGCGACCGCCGCCGCCGCGTCGTGCCGCACACTCAGGTCGCCCGCCTGCCCGATCGCCGCGCCGCCCAGGCGCGCGACGGCCGCCTCCAGCCGCGCGAGGTCGCGCCCGACGATCGCGACCCGATACCCGTCCTGCGCCAGCCTGCTCGCGATCGCGAAGCCGATCCCGCTCGATCCGCCCGTGACGATCGCCGTACGTTGCTGTTCGCTGCCCGTCATGACCTGCCCTCCTGACTGTCGACGTGGGTTGACAGGGACATTCTGGGCAGCGCAGGGTGATAGGTAAAATACGAATTCGATGACCTACTGATACACGGACGGTATCGCATGATCGATCTGCGCCAGTTCAGGCAATTCGTCGCGGTCGCCGAGACGCTGAGCTTCCGGCGTGCAGCCGAGCGGCTGCACATGGCGCAGCCGCCGCTCAGCGCGGCGATCCGCAAGCTCGAGGACGCCCTGGGTGTCGCCCTGCTCGAACGCGACAACCGTGGCTCGCGGCTCACGCCGGCCGGTGACGCGTTCCTGCTCGAGGCGCGGCGCGCGCTCGAGCAGGCCGAGCGCGCGGTGGCCGTGGCCCGCCGCACGGGCGCGGGTCTCGGCGGGACGCTGCGGCTGCGCTTCGTCGACAGCACGGTCAACGCACTGCTGCCGCTGATCCTGCGCGCCTTCCAGGAGCGGCATCCGGACGTCGATTTCCAGCTGGAAGAAGGCACGACCGCCGAGCAGGTGCTCGCGCTGCGCCAGGACCGCACGGACGTCGGCCTCGTCGTGCTGCCGGTGGCCGAGGCCGGCGACGTGCGCGTCGAGCCGCTGCTGCGCGACCGGATGGTGGCCGCGCTGCCCGACGGCCACCGGCTCGCGCGCCGCAAGCGCATCGCGCTCGCCGAGCTGGCGGACGAACCGTGGGTCATGTTCGCCGCGCACCATGGGCCGGGCATGCATGCGCTGATCGTCACCGCCTGCGCGCAGGCCGGTTTCGCGCCGCGCGTGGTCCAGCAGCCGCGCCAGATGCAGACGACGGCCGGGCTCGTCGCGGGCGGCATCGGCGTCGCGCTGATGCCGCGCCTGTTCGTGCCGATGCAGCCGCCAGGCATTGCGTTCTGCGAACTGAAGGAGGCGGGCAGCCCGCTGGCGTACGAGCTGGCGATCGCCTACCGCACGCCGTCGCCGCTCGTCGATGCGCTGCGCGAGACCGCGCGCAACGCGGTCGGTGAACTGGGGCTGGTTGCGGCGACGTGACCGCGCGCATTGCGCGCGCGGCGGCCGTCAGTCGCCGACGACGCCGAACACGACGTCGAGCACGGCCTGCCGGAACGCCTCCGGCCGCGTCGGCAGCGACGTGAACTCCAGCATCATGTGGCTGTACGACACCGTCATGCCGATCGCGCTCGCGATCATGAAGAACAGCATGTTCGGATCGACCGGGCGGATCGTGCCCGCCTCGACCGCCTCCGCCAGCAGCGGAAACATCGCATCGTGATACGGGCGCACGAGCCGCTCCTGCAGCCGGTCGAGCCGCGCGCCCTCCTCGGTCGCCGCGGTCGAGAAGAACATGCCGATATCCGGCTCCGCGAACTCGTGATCGACGCACAGCTCGAGCGCGCGCCGCACGCGGTCGCGATGCGGCAGCGACGACGCGCGCAGCGCGCGCAGCGCATCGAACAACGGCGCGGCCAGCTCGACGATCTGCTCGACCACGGCCAGCCACAACGTTTCCTTCGCGCCGAAATGATGGGCGATCAGCGCCGCGTCGATGCCCAGTTCGCGCGCGACCTCGCGCACGCTCGTCGCATCGTAGCCGCGCTTCGCGAAGGTGCGGCGCGCGGCCCGCAATATCACGTCCGGACCGACGGACGCATCCGCCAGCGGCCGCCCGCGCGTACGCCGCTTCGACGGCACGCGCTCAGTGACTTCAGCCACGTTTTCCTGCTCCCCTTGATTGGTTCGAATGCCTGTGTTCGGGCCCCGGTTTCACGTCCCGTAACGAGGCTGCCCGCCCGACTCCGTTGACACGCGGAGCCGGGAAGCGCTAGGATCATACCTTATTCATCACGTGATGATTTATCCATGACAACCCCTACACGCATCGTCATCGTCGGCGGCGGGATCGCCGGGCTGCAGCTTGCGACCCGCCTGGGCGAGCGTCTCGGCCGGTCCGGGCGGGCGCAGGTCACCGTCGTCGACCGCAGTCCGACGCACATCTGGAAGCCGATGCTGCACACGATCGCGGCCGGCACGCGCGACGTCCAGCAGCAGCAGGTGATCTTCCTCGCCCATGCCCGCGACCACGGCTACACGTACCAGCCCGGCGAACTGAAGGGGCTCGATCGTGCGCGCCGCCGCGTGCAGCTTGGCGAGATCCGCTCGCAGGACGGCGCGGTGGTGATCGAGGCGCGTGAACTCGAATACGACGTGCTGATCCTCGCGCTCGGCAGCCAGGCCAACGATTTCGGCGTGCCGGGCGTGCGCGAGCACTGCTACTTCATCGACAGCCAGCAGCAGGCCGAGACCTTCAACGAAGCGTTGCGGATGCGCGTGTTCCGCAGCATCGCGCGCGACGAACCGTTTCGCGTCGCGATCGTCGGCGCGGGCGCGACGGGCGTCGAACTCGCGGCGGAGCTGAGCCGCCTGCTGGAGGTCGCGCAGGCCTATGGCGACGAGACCGTGCGCGAGCGGCTGCAGCTCACGCTGCTCGAAAGCGGCCCGCGCATCCTGAACGCGTTTCCGCCGCGGATTTCCGCGTCCGCGCAGCGGCGGCTCGAACAGATCGGTTTTCACGTGCTGACGTCGACGCGCGTCACGTCGGCCGATGCGAACGGATTCCACTACGGCGACGGTTCGTTCGCCGAAGCGGACCTGATGGTCTGGGCAGCCGGCGTGAAGGCGCCGGATTTCATGCAGGCGCTCGGCGGGCTCGACACGAACCGCGCGAACCAGGTCGTCGTCGGCCCGACGCTGCAGGCCACGGGCGACGAACGCGTGTTCGCGATCGGCGACTGCGCGAGCCTGTTGCCCGACGGCCACGAGCGGCCGCTGCCGCCCACCGCGCAGGTCGCGACGCAGCAGGCCGAACATCTCGCGAAGCACCTGCCCGCGTGGCTCGACGGCACGCCGATGCCGCCGTTCGCGTTCCACGATTTCGGCGCGCTCGTATCGATCAGCGACTACGACGCGTTCGGCACGCTCGGGCAGTTCGGGTTCTTTCGCGGCGGCTTCATCCAGGGGCGTTTCGCGCAGTTCAGCCACCTGATGCTCTACCGGCGGCACCAGCAGGCGCTGCACGGCTTCTCCAAGGCGACCCTGCTGTGGATCGCCGAACGGATCAACGGCTGGGTGCAGCCGCGCATCCGCCTGTCGTGATGCCGCGCGTGGCGGCACCACGTAACGTTTCGAGGGACATGACATGAACAACCCTGCAGCGCCCTGGCTCATGACCGTCGCCGCGATCGGCAGTTTCGACATGCCGTCCGTCTCGTGGGGCGGCCCGCGGCGGCGCACCGTCACGCGCGACCGGTTGCCGTCGTGGGACGCCTCGAGCAAGCCGGCCATCAGCGTGCTCGAGCGGCCCACGGCCGACACCGTGATGATTTCGTGGCGCGACGCGTGCACCGGGCATTACGGCTACCAGAAATGGCGGCTGTTCACGACGCGCAAGCGCGGCGTATGCGCGCTGTCGGGGCGAGCGATCGAAATCGGCGACAGCGTCTACGCGCCGCAACTGCTCGGCTCGACGCCGGGCAACGCCGCCGCGATGGTGCTCGCGGCGTGCATCGACACGGTGGAAGCCGTGTGACGTGCGGGCCGCCCGTGTTTGCCCGCATCGTCGCAACAGCGCACGGGAATATTTCGAATGCCGATGCAATGATGCTGACAGGCACGCTTGCCTGAACGACGCGCTTGCATCCCGGGCACGATTCACTAGTATCTGAACACGCATCCGCGCCCGGCTCGACGCTCCTGGAGTGTGCTCCATGCCCAACGTGCATTTCGCCCTTCCCCGCCTGTCCGATGCCCGCCACGACCCGAGACGCTTCGACGCGGGCGACGGCGCATGGTTGAAACGCATGGGCCTGCAGACCAGCGACGACGAAGCCGCCAAATGCATACTGCAGATCGGCGGCCCGTCGTTCGCGGCACTGACCTGGCCCAACCTGCCCGAACGCGCGGTGCAGCTGGCAGCCGACTTCGTCACGCTGATGGGCCTTCTCGAAGATACCTGCGGGCTGGTCGCGAAAAGTCCGCAGCGTGTCCGCGATTTCCTCGCGCCTTACTTTGCGTTGACCTGGGATCCGGACGACCGGTCCGTCGCGCGCGACACGCCGCTGATTCGCGCCTTTCTCGACATCTGGCATCGCGCATCGCACGACATGTCGGAACACTGGCGCCGCCGCGCGCAGGAACACTGGCGCCAGTTCTTCAACGGCTGGCTCAGGGAAGCGGACTGGCATGCCGCCGGCCGGTACCCGAGCCTGTATACCTTCTGGGAACCCCGTCGCGAATCGGTCGGCGCCCGCGTGCTGCTCGATCACCTGGAGGCGACCTGCGGATACGAAATCGCTCCGCGCACGATTGCCCATCCGGCGGTACGCCAACTGGGCGATCTCAGTCTCGACACCGTGTTTCTCGTCAACGACGTCTTCTCGTACGAGCGCGAAAAGCACCTGGGGGAAGTCCACAACTTCGTGATGGTGCTGGAGCGGGAGCGCGGGTGGCCGCTCGATCGCGCCATCGACGAATGCCGGCGCCTGGTGGACGATGCCTATCGGGAATTCACGCGTCAGCAGCACGCGCTACGGCAAAGCGACGTGCTGCCGGCCGCCGCCGGCGAACAGGAATGGCGGCAGCTCGAGCACTACGTCGGAATGTGGCACGACCTGATGCGCGGAAACTACGACTGGCACATCTTCATGTACGAAGACGGCGGACGCTATATCCGGGACGATCTGGCCAACACGTCGTATCTCGAGCACGTTCCCGTCGGGGCGGGTACGGCAGCCCGCCCCTGAAGCGGGGAAACCTCCCCCGATCGCGGCCCGACGGCGGCCGTCGGGCCGTCCAAGGCCGGTCAGGAACCGATCGCCGAGCCGGCCGGCGTGCGCGGATCGCCGTTCTGCCGCTCGAGTTCGGCATCGAGATGCGCGGCATGCGCCAGTGCTTCGGACTCCGACATCAGCTCGCCCTCCCACTTCGCGACCACCGCGCTGGCAATCGAATTGCCGACCGCGTTCGTGGCCGAGCGCCCCATGTCGAGGAACGTGTCGACGCCAAGAATCAGCAGCAGCCCGGCTTCCGGGATGTTGAACTGGTGCAGCGTCGCGGCGATCACGACGAGCGACGCGCGCGGCACGCCGGCCATCCCTTTCGACGTCAGCATCAGGACCAGCAGCATCGTGACCTGCGTGCCGAGCGACAGGTGGATGTTGTAGGCCTGCGCGATGAACAGCGACGCGAACGTGCAGTACATCATCGAGCCGTCGAGGTTGAACGAATACCCCATCGGCATCACGAAGCTCGAGATCTTGCGGCGCACGCCGAATCGGTCGAGCGCATCGAGGATCTTCGGGTACGCGGCTTCCGAGCTCGCGGTCGCGAACGACAGCATGAACGCTTCCTTGATCAGCACCAGCAGCCTGAACACCCGGCGGCCGAGGAACAGCAGCCCGGCGGCGACGAGCGTCGTCCACAGCAGCATGAGGCTCATGTAGAAGTCGCCCATGAACACCGCGAACTTCAGCAGGATCGACAGCCCGTTGACCGCGACGGTCGACGCCATCGCGGCCATCACCGCGAGCGGCGCGAGCTTCATCACGTAGCCGGTGATCTTCAGCATCACGTGCGCGAGCTGGTCGATCGCGGCGACGAGAATCTTGCCATGCTCGCCGAGCGCCGACAGCGCGACGCCGAAGAACATCGAGAACACGACGATCTGCAGGATCTCGTTGTTCGCCATCGCCTCGGCGATCGATTTCGGCACCATGTGGCCGACGAAATCCTTCAACGTGAACTTGGAGGTCGCGAGGTGCGCGGACGCGCCGATATCCGGCAGCGGCAGCCCGAGGTTCTCGCCGGGCCGCAGCAGGTTCGCCATCAGCAGGCCCAGCAGCAGCGAGACCAGCGACGCGGTGACGAACCAGCCGAACGCCTTCACGAACACGCGCCCGACCGACGACGCGTCGCCCATGTGCGCGATGCCGACGACGAGGGTCGAGAACACCAGCGGGCCGATCACCATCTTGATCAGCCGCAGGAACACGTCGGACACGAGCGAGATGTAGCCGGCGATTTCCGCGGCCGACTGCTTGTCCGGAAGCTGCGTGTAGATCAGGTAGCCGATGAAGATGCCGGCCGCCATCGCGAGCAGGATCCAGCCTGCCGCTGACATTCGTTTGTTCATGACGGAGTCCGTGCACGGTAAAGGGGTTGACGGATAAAACCGCGCGCAAGCCGTGCCGTGCCGCGGGGCGCGCGTGGCAAGCCGGTCGGGCTTGCGAGTGTCCGCGAACGGACCTGCCGCCGCCGCGACGGCATTCGCGGGAAAGCGAACACCGGCGGCGGCCGTTCAGCGGAATGCGACCGGCTCAGTAGCCGATCGCCGAACCGGCCGGACGGCGCGGATCGTTGTAGCCGTAGATGAAACCGGGCCGCACGTTGCCGGACACCGACGAATCGTTCCCGGAACTCTGGCGGCTCGCCGCTTCGGTGCCCGGCAGGCCGACCAGGATCAGCTCGGCGGCCCCCCAGGGCGTCTGCTCGACCATCTTGTAGCCCATGTTGCGCAGGATCGCGAGCGTATCGGGCGACAGGCCGTAGGTTTCGTAATAGACCTCGTCCGGCAGCCACTGGTGATGGATGCGCGGCGCCGCGACCGCGTCCTGCGGCGTCATCCCGTAGTCGATCACGTTCAGCACGGTCTGCAGCGTGATCGTGATGATGCGCGAGCCGCCCGGCGACCCGACCACCATGAACACCTTGCCGTCCTTCTTGACGATGGTCGGCGCCATCGACGACAGCGGACGCTTGCCCGGCGCGATCGAGTTGCGCGTGCCCTGCACGAGACCGAACAGGTTCTGCGCGCCGACCTTCACCGTGAAGTCGTCCATCTCGTCGTTCAGGAAGAAGCCCGTGCCCGGCGCGATGACCACGGCGCCGAAACGGCCGTTGACCGTATAGGTCGTCGACACCGCGTTGCCGTCGTGGTCGACGATCGAGTAATGCGTCGTTTCCGGCTTCTCGTGCACGCCGACACCGGGCTGCACGTCGACCGACGGCGTGGCCGTGTCGGCATGGATGCTCTTGCGGATCTGCGCCGCGTATTCCTTGCTCGTCAGCTTCTCGACCGGGTTGTCGATGAAGTTCGGATCGCCGAGCAGCGTGTTGCGGTCTTCGTATGCATGGCGCATCGCTTCGGTCATGTAATGGACCGCAGCGGCCGAGTGATAGCCGAGCTTGCGCAGGTCATACCCTTCGAGGATGTTCAGCGTCTCGCACATCGTCACGCCGCCCGAGCTCGGCGGCGGCGCCGAGACGAACTCGTAGCCGCGATACGTGCACGTCAGCGGCGCCATGTCCTGCGCGCGGTAGGACGCGAAGTCGGCGGCCGTGATCACGCCGCCGCCGCGCCTGGCGGCCGCTTCGACGATCTTCGGAATCTCGCCGTGATAGAACGCGTCGGGCCCCTGCTCCGCGATGCGCTCGAGCGTGCGGGCCAGGTCCTTCTGCACCAGGCGGTCGCCCGGCTGCAGCGGCGTGCCGTCCGGGCGCAGGAAGATGCGCGCGGCTTCCGGGTCCTTCCTGAAGCGTTCGACCGTCGTATCGAGAATGTCCGTATCGCCGCGCGTCAGCACGAAGCCGTCGCGCGCGAGCCGGATCGCCGGCGCCATCACCTGCTTGCGCGTGAGTTTCCCGTACTTGCGCTGCGCGAGATCGAGGCCGGCCACCGTGCCCGGCACGCCGACCGCGCGATAACCGTACAGGCTCTGCTCCGGAATGACGTTGCCCGCCGCATCGAGATACATGTTCGCGGACGCCGCGGCCGGCGCGGTCTCGCGGAAATTGATGAAGCGGTCGCGGCCGTCGGCCAGGTGGAGCGTCATGAAACCGCCGCCGCCGATGTTGCCGCAGCACGAATTCGTCACGGCCTGCGCATAACCGACCGCCACCGCCGCGTCCACCGCGTTGCCGCCCGCCTTCAGGATGTCGACGCCGATCTGCGACGCGAAGTGCTGCGACGACACGACCATGCCGTTCTTCGCTTCGACCGCCGGGTCCGATGCGGCGAACGCGCACACGCTCATGGCCGACAACAGGGTGAGTACTACGAGCCGCCTCATGACGGAATCCTCCAGACAAATAAACCGGACCGGGCCGGCATGCGTCGCTCGACAACCATGTAATAAACGATACATTTCAGCGAGGCGCGATCATAGCACTCGTTTTTTTGGGCCAAAACCTAGGGTTATCACTGAATCCAAGGCGGTGATTCGTCAATAAAAATCCCTTCACATGTTTATTTCATTACACTCATGCACGCGCCATCGGAACAGGCGAGACGTCCCTCCCATATCGGGACGGTCGCGGCCCGCCGCCCGTCGATCGGCTAACATGCGCGGAGTCGCCTGCAGACCCAGGTCTGCCGTTTGTCATTCAGATAAGAGAGCCGGAGTGCCCGATGGGGACGAGCATCAGGGCGTTGCTGCTATCCCAGATGGATAGCTTCACGCCGTCGGAACAGAAAGTCGCGCAGGCGTTGCTGGATCGCTATCCCAGTCTCGGGCTGGGGCCCATCGCGCAGTTCGCGAAGCAGGCGGAAGTCAGCGACCCGACCGTATTCCGCTTCGTCGTCCGCATCGGTTTTCCGAACTACTCGTCGTTCCAGCAGGCGCTGCACGACGAGATCGACACCGCCATGAATTCGCCGCTCGCGCGGATGGACGCGTTCCACTCGGAAACGGGCATGCGCGACAGTCATGCGGCGATTTTCGAGCGGCTGTCCGGGTCGCTCGCAGCCACGATCGACAAGCTCGACGCGGCGGCATTCGACGCCGCGGTAGCGGTGCTGGCCGATCCGGGCGTGCGCGTCTTCTGCGGCGGCGGGCGCTATACGGCGCCGCTCGCGTCGCTGTTTTCGTTCACGCTGGCCTACGCGCGGCCGCATGTCCACCATGTCGAGCCGAACGTGAATCTCGCGTCGGCCGCACTGGTCGACATGGGGCGCGACGACGTACTCGTGATCTTCGATTTCCGCCGTTACCAGAAGGACAGCATCCGCTTCGCGCAGGCCGCGCACCGGCTCGGCACGCGCATCCTGCTGATCACCGACGAATGGCGCTCGCCGATCGGCGAATTCGCGGAAATCGTGCTGCGCATCCAGGGGCGCCCGTTCGCGATGCTGCAGACCAACGTGCCGGCGCTGGCGCTCGCCGAAGCGCTGGTGATCGGCGTGACGAACCGGCTGCCGGAACTCGCGCGGCAGCGGATGGAGAAGATCGAGCGGCTCAGTACCGGGGGGATCGAGCAGGATACGAATCAGCGGGATTTGCCCGAATGACGATCGCTCGCCATCCGGGCCCGGCCCTCAGCTCTCGACATCCTCGAGACTGAACACCTCCGTCTTGTCGTTGTACGAAAAGACTTCGCCGTAACGGCCCCAGTCGATCACCGCATCGAGCGTTTCCTCGGCTGCTTCGTCCGACAGGAAATCCTCCAGTTCCTGCTCGAAGCGCACGCGCGGCGCGCGATGGCCCGGGCGCTCGTTCAGCACCTTCTTGATCCGTGCCGCCAGCGGCACGTGCTTCAGCAGGTGATCGGCAAACATCAGCTTGCGCTCCTGCGTGCCGAATTCCGCGAACACGCGTGCGGGCGGCGTCAGGAACACGTCGCCTTCGCGCACGTCCGCGAAACCGAGGTGCTGCAGCACTTCGGCGATCGGGAACAGTTCGTCGACTTCCAGATGCAGCGTACGCGCGATTTCCGGCATGTCCGCGCGGCCGTGGTACGGCGCCATCGCGAGCGTCTCGATCAGGCCGGCCATCAGGTTGGTCGACACGCGCGGCATCCAGCTGCCGAGTTCGAGCCCCTTCTTCGTCGCCTCGCCGGTCTGGCGCGCCGTCATCTTCGCGTAGATGTCGTCGACCAGCTTGCGGAAATCGGTATCGAGCCGGTTGCGCGGATGCTTGAACGGCACCTTGATCTCGGCGATCACGCGGCCCGGGTTCGACGACAGCACGAGGATCCGGTCGCACATGAACACGGCTTCCTCGATGTTGTGCGTGACGATCAGCACCGACTTGATCGGCATGCGGCCCTGCGTCCACAGATCGAGCAGGTCGGTACGCAGCGTTTCGGCCGTCAGCACGTCGAGCGCCGAGAACGGCTCGTCCATCAGCAGGATCGTCGGGTCGACCACGAGCGCGCGCGCAAAACCGACGCGCTGGCGCATGCCGCCCGACAGTTCGCGCGGGTACGCGTTCTCGAAGCCGTCCAGACCGATCAGGTCGATCGCGGCCAGCGCGCGCTCGCGCCGCTCGCGCGCGCCGACGCCGAGCGCCTCGAGGCCGGCTTCCACGTTCTGCAGCACGGTGAGCCACGGGAACAGCGCGAAGGTCTGGAACACCATCGCGACGCCTTCGGCCGGGCCGGTCAGCGGCTTGCCGAGGTAGGTCACCTCGCCGCCGGTCGGTTCGATCAGGCCGGCGATGATGCGCAGCAGCGTCGACTTGCCCGAGCCGGAACGGCCGAGCAGCCCGACGATCTCGCCTTCGCGCAGCGACAGGTTCGCATCGTCGAGCACGAGCAGTTCGCCCTGCGTCTTGTTGAAGCCGCGGTTGACGTGCTCGACGCGCAGGATTTCCTCGCCGAGACGCGGCGGCTGCAGCGGCTGGGACGTCTTGGCGGGTGCGTTGATAACGGTCGAATTTGGTTGCATCGCGCTTACTCTCAATCGAGACGGAGCCGGGATTCCGCGTAGGCGTACATCGGACGCCACAGCAGACGGTTGAACAGGGTGACGAACAGGGACATCACGGCGATGCCCAGGATGATCTTCGGGAAATCGCCGGCGGCGGTGGTCTGCGCGATGTACGCGCCAAGGCCGTGCGCAACGACCTTCGTGTCGCCCCACTGCACGAACTCGGACACGATGCTCGCGTTCCATGCGCCGCCCGACGCGGTGATCGCACCGGTCACGTAGTACGGGAAGATGCCGGGCAGGATCGCCTGCCGCCACCACTGCCAGCCGCGGATGCGGAAATTCTTCGTCGCTTCCTTGTAGTCGTTCGGATAGGACATCGCGCCCGCGATCACGTTGAACAGGATGTACCACTGCGTGCCGAGCACGATCAGCGGCGACAGCCAGATGTCCGCGTTCAGGTGGAAGTGGACGATCACGATGACGAATACCGGAAACAGCAGGTTGGCCGGGAACGCGGCGAGGAACTGCGCGAGCGGCTGGATCTTCTCGGCCAGCTTCGGACGCAGCCCGATCAGCACGCCGAGCGGCACCCAGACCAGCGACGCGATCGCGATCAGCACCAGCACGCGCAGCAGCGTGATGAGCCCGAGCACGAGCACGTGGCCGACCTCGCCCATCGTCACGCCGGTCGCGACGAAGCTGACGACGCGCCACGCGACGTACGCCGTCAGCAGGATCACGAACGCGCCCCACACGATGTCGCCGAGGCGCGATGCGCGGCGCGACGATGCGCCGCGCGAGCGCGCGCCCTTCCGCGACGGCACGCGCAGCGGAATCCGCGCGGCCTGCGACAGCAGCCAGCCAGCCGGCACGAGCAGCTGATGGATCAGGTGCGTGCGGCGCATCATGTCGAGCAGCCAGGATTGCGGCGCATCGCCCGACGCGGTGTTCTCCATCCGGAACTTGTCGGCCCATGCGACGAGCGGCCGGAACAGGAACTGGTCATAGGCAAGGATCACGACCGACATCGCGACGATCACCCAGCCGACCGCGCCGAGGTTCTTGTCCGAGATCGCCTGCGCGAGATACGCGCCGATGCCCGGCAGCGTGATCGTCTGGTTGCCGACCGTGATCGCCTCCGACGCGACGACGAAGAACCAGCCGCCCGACATCGACATCATCATGTTCCAGATCAGGCCCGGCAGCGAGAACGGTACGTCGAGCTTCCAGAACCGCTGCCACGGCGTCAGGTGAAAGCCGCGCGACACTTCGCTCAGGTCGCGCGGCACCGTGCGCAGCGACTGGTAGAAGCTGAACGTCATGTTCCACGCCTGGCTCGTGAAGATCGCGAAGATCGCCGCCAGTTCAGCGCCGAGCACGCGGCCCGGAAACAGCGCGAGGAAGAACGTGACGGTAAACGAGATGTAGCCGAGCACCGGCACCGACTGCAGGATGTCGAGGATCGGGATCAGCACCATGCCCGCACGGCGGCTTTTCGCGGCGAGCGTGCCGTAGACGAGCGTGAACGCGAGCGACGCGACCATCGCCGCGAGCATCCGCAGCGTGGTGCGCAACGCGTATTCGGGCAGGTTCGACGGGTCGAGCGAGATCTTCTGCGTCTGCAGTACGCCGATCGGCGCCATCGTCTCGTGAAAACCGACGATCGCCATCGCGAGGATGCCGATGATCAGCGGAAACGCGACGGCGTCCCAGCGATTGGGGAGCACGCGCCACGCGGACGCGTTGGCGGTGCGATTCGGGTCGAAGAAACTGAGATCCATCGGTAGCGTGTTGTGTCGAATTGAAAGTCGATGGGTCCGGCCGCCGGTCTCGCGGCCAGGCGTCGCGCCCCGCGGCGCGAATCAGGACAGCCCGTGTGCAGTCATACCGGTAGCCCGTACGCGCCGGCCATCCCGGCCGTCAGCCGCGCGACGAACAGCAGCAGGAACGGCGGGACCGTGCGTTCCTTGACGGGGCTCGGCTCGGCATCGGGATGAACGCCGACATGGGCGATGCCGCAGGCAACGATCAGAAAGAACCGCACGAGGCGGGTCGTGCGCGTGCGGCGGCCGACCGCGCCGCCCGTTTCCGTTGCCGCGAGGTTCGGCATGAAGGGGCTCCGGAGAGAGGTGATTCGGAGTCGCAGGCTATCGGTCGGCCGTGACGCAAATATGACGTGTCACTTACAGGACATTGACGGGCCATCCTCCCGGCATCGCGCGGCGCCCCGGAAGCCGCGAACACGGGGGGTCGACCGCGTCGCGCGCGGGAATAAATCCGCCGCTTCGCCGGTATCGCATCCGAAGGCGCCGGCTTATTCCAGGACGATCCGGCCGTCCGGTTTCGTCACACGATTGCGAGGCTCCCATGTCTTCATCGACCCCTACCCGCCCGTCGCGCCGCAAGGCCCTGCAATGCATGGCCTTCGGCGGCCTCGGCACGCTGTTTACGCTGTCGGGCGGCATCCTGACGCCGTTCGACCTCGCGCTCGCGCAGACCGGCGATGCGCGCCCGGCCGACGCGGGCAAGCCGCTGTTCGTGCAGATCAGCGATACGCACATCGGCTTCAACAAGGACGCGAATCCCGATGTATCGGCCACGCTCAAGCAGACGATCGAACTCGTCAACGGGATGCCCGCGATGCCGGCGCTGGCCATCCATACGGGCGACATCACGCACCTGTCCAAGCCCGAGGAGTTCGACCACGCGTCGCAATTGCTGGCCGCGCTGCGCGTGCCGGAACTGCACACGGTGCCCGGCGAGCACGACGTCACCGACGGGTCGGGCGCCGAGTATTTCGGCCGGTTCGGCAAGGCGTCGGACAACCGCGGTTATTACAGCTTCGATCACGCGGGCGTGCATTTCATCGGCCTCGTCAACGTGATGCACTTCAAGCCGAACGGGCTCGGCAGCTTCGGCGACGACCAGCTCGCATGGCTCGCGCAGGACCTGAAGGGCCGCTCGTCGAGCACGCCGATCGTGGTGTTCTCGCACATGCCGATGTGGACCATCTACGAACCGTGGGGCTGGGGCACCGGCGACGCGCCGCAGACGATGGCGCTGCTGCGCCGCTTCGGCTCGGTCACCGTGCTGAACGGGCACATTCACCAGATCGTGTCGAAGGTCGAGGGCAAAGTGACGTTCCATACCGCGCGCTCCACCGCGTTCCCGCAGCCGACGGCCGGCAACGGCCCGGGCCCCGTGCCGCTCACGGTGCCGCGCGACCGGCTGCCCGCGATGCTCGGCGTGACGACCGTCGAATTCGCCGGCCATCCGGTTGCGTCGTCGCTTCACGACACGACGCTGGCCTGATGAAAACAAGGAGAACGACATGATCCGCTTCATGCCAACCCGCACCGTCGCCGCGCTGATCCTGTGCGCGGCCGCCGCCGGCACGCCGCTCGCCGCGTTCGCGCAGGGCCCGACCGGCCCGCTCGTGACGATCCGCAATTTCATGTTTTCGCCGATGTCGACCACGATCAAGGCCGGCACGACCGTCACGTGGAAGAACCTCGACGGCGAACCGCACACCGTCGTCAACGATGCCGGCATCTTTCACTCGGCGGCGCTCGACCAGGGCGACACCTACTCGTTTCGCTTCGACAAGCCGGGCGTCTACAAGGTGTTCTGCGGGATTCACCCGTACATGAAGGAGACGATCACCGTCGAATGACGCGGCCCGCCAAACGACGCGAACGAACGGCGGGCGGCATCGGCCTACAATGATCGCCGTCCCATTCGCCCGCGTGGCAGACGGAGCCGCCCATGCCCAGGATCGACCTCGGCGCCGTGCCCGAACGCCGCGGCAGCGGCTATCCGCGGCCGTTCGACGCGCCGTGCGCGCAGCGCGTCCGCCAGCGTCTCGGCGACGCGGGCGGGCTGCGCGACTTCGGCGTCAACCTGATGCGCGTGCCGCCGGGCGGGTGGTCGGCCCAGCGGCACTGGCATTCCGACGAGGACGAATTCGTCTACGTGCTCGAAGGCGAGCTCGTGATGATCAAGGACGGCGGCGAGACCGTGCTGCGCGCGGGCGACTGCGCCGCGTTTCCGAAGAACTCGGGCAACGGTCACCACCTGGTCAACCGGTCGGACGCGGTTGCCGTCTATCTCGAAGTCGGCTCGCGTTCGCCGGACGACGTGATCACCTGCCCGGACATCGACCTGATGAGCCCGAGCCGCGACGGCCGGTTCCTGCACAAGGACGGCACGCCTTACCCGGACGCGTGACGCCGGCCGCGCCAAAGGGTCGGACGCGAGCGGCAACGCAAACGCGGGCCGCCGTCGCGCGGCGGGCGACGCCGCGCGATCGATCGCCTAAACTGAATCGAACTGTTCGGATCCGACCCACCGTCATACGCAGCGAGGCAAGCCATGACCGCGAGCCAGCCGGCACGAATGGACCTCCCCGGGCAAGTCGTGCTCGTGCTCCAGGGCGGCGGCGCACTGGGCGCGTTCCAGCTCGGCGTGTTCCAGGCAATGGACGAAGCCGGGATCCGGCCCGACTGGGTGGTCGGCACGTCGATCGGCGCGATCAACGCGGCGCTGATCGCGGGCAATCCGCCGGAGCAGCGCTACGACAAGCTGTCGGCGTTCTGGCGGCGCGTGACCGAGCGGACCCGTTTCGACGTCCCGCCCCTGGTGCCCGGCTGGGACCGGATGCTGGCCGAGCTGATGATCATCGGCGGCGGCATCACGGGCTTCTTCCAGCCCAATCCGGCGTCGTGGTTCGGGCCGCTGGCGCGCCTCGGCGTCGATCGCGCGTCGTACTACCGGATCGCGCCGCTGCGCGACACGCTCGCGTCGCTGGTCGATCCCGACTTGCTGAACGCGGGCCATCCGCGCCTGACCGTCAGCGCCGTCAACGCGTGTACGGGCACGATGCGCTATTTCGATTCACGCGATACACGGCTCGGGATCGAGCACATCATGAGTTCGGGGGCGCTGCCGCCCGCGTTTCCGGCGATACGGATCGACGGCGCGCCGTACTGGGACGGCGGCGTATATTCGAATACGCCGGTCGAGGTCGTGCTCGACGACAACCCGCGCCGCAGCTCGATCATCTTCTCCGTGCAGATGTGGAATCCGGCCGGCCCCGAGCCCGAGAGCATCTGGCAGGTGTCGGAGCGACAGAAGGACATCCAGTACGCGAGCCGCACCGACAGCCACATCGCGCGCCAGCAGCAGATTCACCGGCTGCGCCACGTGATCCGCGAGCTGGTCCGGCACGTGCCGGAAGCCGACCGTGCGTCGCCCGCGGTGCGCCGGCTCGCCGCGTGGGGATGCGAGACGACGATGCACCTGATCAAGCTCGCCGCGCCGCGGCTCGACGGCGACAATCAGTTGAAGGACATCGATTTCACGCCGGCCGGCATCGCGGCGCGCCGACAGGCCGGCTACGACGCGGCGAAACGGGCGATCGCCGCGCGCCCGTGGGACGTGCCGACGGATCCGACGGAAGGCTTGACGGTGTACGATCCGGACGCAGCGCCGGTCGCCGAAAAAACGGCATGACGCGCGGACGGCGTGGCCGCTCGCCGCTCGCCGCCCGCCCCGCACGCTCAGGCGCGCGCGGCCCGGACACGGGCGCGGCCGGCTTCGCTCACTTCGACCTCCGCCACGCCGCCGGGCGCATGGTGCCGGACCACGTAACCGCGCGCGCACGCCTCCTCCCAGACCGGCAGGCGCGGGCACGACGTGCGCCATGCGTCGATCACCTCGTCGTACGGCCGCGCGCCGGGCCCGATCCATTCGAGCAGGTCGAGGATCAACGGCTCGATCGATGCCGCTTCGTGCGCGAGCACGTCCGGGTTGACCACGTGGATCGGCTGTCCGGCCGCATAGGACACGATCTGGTCGAACACATCCGAGAACTGCGTTTCGTATTCGTCCTCGGTCACGTAGCCGATATGCGGCGTGCACACGACATTGGGCAAACGCAGCAACGGATGCCGCGGGTCGCGCAGCGGCTCGGTCTCGTACACGTCGAGCGCCGCCATCCCGGGCCGGCCGGCCTGCAATGCCGCCTCGAGCGCGCCCGCGGCGACGAGGCCCGCGCGGCTCGTGTTCACCAGCAGCGCATCGGGTTTCATCCGGCCGAGATCCTCGGCCGTCACGATGCCGCGCGTGGCGGGCACGAGCCGCATGTGCAACGAAAGCACGTCGCAGGTTTCGAAGAAGGTGCGCTTGTCCGGCGCCGTGTGCCAGCCGTCGTCGCGGGCGCGCTGCCGCGACGCTTCGCGCGCCCAGACCCGCACGTTCATCCCGAACGCGGCGCCGTATCGGGCGACCTCCGCACCGATCCGGCCGTAGCCGTAAATGCCCAGCGTGCGCCCGCGCAGCGTCCGGCCCACGCCGGTTTGCCAGTGGCCGGCCTGCAGCGCGCGCATCTGCTGCGGAATCTGGCGCATCGCGGCCAGCACGAGGCCCCAGGTGAGTTCGGCAGCCGCATAGGACGGCGTGCCGGCATGCTGGTTCGACGACACGATCACGCCGTGTGCGGTGCACGCGTCGATGTCGATATGCGGATACACGCTGCGCTGACTGATCAACCGCAGCTTCGGCAACCGGGCGATGAGCGGCGCGCGAATCTGCGTGCGCTCGCGAATCAGCACGAGCACCTCCGTATCGCGCAGGCGTTCGGCCAGCGCGTCGACGTCCTGCACATGGTCGTTCCAGATCGTGACCGCCTGCCCGTCCAGCTTGCGAAAGCTCGGCAGCGTGCGCAGCGTGTCGAAATAATCGTCGAGGATCGTGATGTTCATGGGGACGCTCCTGGGAACGCCGTCATCCTGAACCGCGAACGCCGCGCAGGGAAATGAATTTATGTCGCCGATTCCTGCATTTTTCTGATCGATCGATTCTCGCCGCGCGCGCACCTCGCTCGCCCGCTCACGGCCCTGCCGCCCGCATCGCCGGCGCGGTGCCGGCGACGACCGGACACGATTGCGGCAAGGCCTGCCCGAACAGCACGGCCAGCCCGCAAGCGGACGTGAACATGCCGAGACCGTCATGCCCGACGCCCGGGACTTCGACGACCTGCTGCGCGAGATCGTCCGGGTGCCGCTTCTTCAGGTAGTCGAAATACGCGAGCCCGCGCGCGAGCCGGTACGGGCCCTGCGCCATCGCCGCGCACGAACGGTCGATGAAATGCGTGTACGGATTCGTATCGGCTTGCCCGAGCAGGTACACGACATCGCGCGCCACATAACGCGTTTCGAGTTCGCGCCCATCCTGCGACGCGACGTACGGCGGCGCCGACTTCAGCCCGTACTTCCATTGCGTCGCGTGCGGGCAGATGCCGCCCGCGATCGCGTCGGCATTCGGCCGTTCGTCGTCGAAATACAGGTAGCTCGACGGGTTCGCGACCACGTAGCGCACGGCGACGCCGCCACGCGCCAGCGCGTCGCCTTCATGCCCGGCCACGGCGTAACGCTGCAGCAACTGCGCGCCGGCGGAGTGACCGATCACGACGACCGTCGTCAGCGACGGGTACAGGCTGCGGTCGGCGAAATGCGCGAGCAGCGCGTCGAGCGCCGCGAACGAGCTGACCGGCCCCGGCTGGCGCGCCGGTTCGCCGCCCTTCCAGCCTTCCTGCGTCCACGCGAGTGTCGATGCGGGCAACGAGAATGCGCGCGTATCGGCACGCGTCAGGAACTGCGGCGCGACGACCATCGTGCCGCTGCCGGCCGCGCCGGCCTTCTCGACGACCTGGCGCCCCGACGCGTAATACGTGTCGGCGTTGCGAAGCGTGCCGTGAATCACGATGAAAACACGCACGACGTCGGGCGCGGGCTGATCGAGCGGATGGTCGGCATAGACGGGCAGCGCCGCGCTGCCCTGCGGCGTCGCGACGGCCACGCGCTGGTCGGCGACGGCCTTGACCGGTGCTTCGAGACGTTCGCGCTGGGTAGGTGTCGCGGCTTCGGCCGAACGCACACTGCCCGCCATGCCGATGACGCCACCGGCGATCGAAACCGAGAGCGAAAGTGCGAACGACAGCGCACGGGCGGCCGACCGCGCGTGCGCGGGCCGGATGCTGGCAAAGGCGACGGAAATTAGGGACATGGCAGCGGATCGGGTTGCGGACAGGACTTTAACGGCGATGGTCGCAGAATCCGTCGCGCGCTGCCGGCCCGTTGTGCAATACGGCTCAGTCGGCCGGCTCGGACACCCGCCCGGCGTCGGCACGGGTTGCGCCCGCGTCGCCGCGCGCCGCATTCCCGCCCGCTGCCGACGGCGGCAAGCCGCCCGCCGTCGCGGCCAGCAGCGGGCGCTCGGGATGCACGAACAGCCACAGCACCGCGCCGCAGGCCGCCGCGGCACCGATCACGACCATCCCGCTGCCCCAGTTGCCGGTGATCTTGACGACGAGCGCGAGCGCCATCGGCCCCGCGACGTTCGACAGTGCGCCCCACACGTTGGTCCAGCCCGACATCACCCCGGCGAACGGCCGCCCGAGATCCTGCGCGGCCGACCACACGACGACCTGCACGAATCCGACGGCCGCGAACGACAGGCACAGCAGCGCGATGACCGCGGCCATCGCCTGCGCGCGCGACGCGGCGACCAGGGCCAGCGCGCTCACGACGAATCCCGCGATCGCGACCGGCGTGCGCGCCCGGTAGATCGAACCCGTTTTCCTCAGCAACCGGTCGCTGACGGTACCCGCGACGAATACCGCCGCGAACACGGCCACCCACGGCAGCGACGCGTACAGCCCCATTGCCTTCAGCGACAGGCCGCGCGCGCGCATCAGGTAGGTCGGCAGCCACGTCGTGTAGAAGCTCTGGATCAGCACGAGCAGGAAGTACTGGATGCCGAAGACCCAGAAACGCCCCAGCCGCAGGCAACGCGCGAGCGAACCCGACACGGCCGTCTGGCCGGGCGGCTGGCCGGCCGCGATGTAGTCCGCCTCGGCCGGCGTGATCAGCGGATGGGACGCCGGCGCATCGCGGTAGCCGAACCACCAGATTGCGCCGAGCAGCAGGCCGAGCGCGCCGAATCCATGGAAGACGGCATGCCAGCCGAAATGGACGATCGTCCAGGCCGTGAGGGGCGCCGACACGATCGGGCCCAGATACAGCCGCGAGCAGCACCGCGTTGCCTTTCGCACGCTCGCCGGCCGGAAACCAGCGCTTGAGCGCGACGACGCTGCTGGACCAGTCTGCCGACTGCGCGCCGCCAAGCACCAGCCGGCAACCGAACAACCAGGCGAACGAACCGCCGAGCGGCGTGACGATCATCATCAGCGACCACAGCGTGCTGGTGCCGAACAGCACGCGGCGCGACCCGAAGCGTTCGGCCGCGCGTCCGGCCGGGATCTGGCCGAGCGCATAGGCCCAGAAGTAGATCGTCAGGATCATCGACATCTCGACGATCGACAGGCCGAGTTCGCCCTGGATCGCCGGAGCGGCCACGGCCATCGCCGCGCGATCGAGCGTCATCACGAAGGTCAGCGGCGCGACCAGAAACGCGACGATCTTCCAGCGGAGATGGTTCACGCGGCGCGGCATCGTGCGGCTCCCGAAACCGGCGTCAGACGCCGTGCGGGCCGGACGCCCGGCCTGGCTCGTGCTGCATCCGCCGCACGATCGCGGCCAGTTCGCCGATATGCGCCGGGACCGCCTGCTTGCCCGCGCGCGCCCACGCATCGAACGACGTCATGCCGGTCACCGCGCCGACGAACGGCACGCCCGCGCGCTCGGCCGCCTGCGCGTCCACCGCATGGTCGCCGACATAGATCGCGGCGGCGGCAGGCAAGCCCAGCCGCGCCAACGCCAGCACGAGCCCTTCGGGATCCGGCTTGTGACGTTGCACGTCTTCTCCGCCGATCAACACGTCGACCAGCGACTGCAAGCCGTTGCGCTCGAGAATCGCCTCGATCCGGTAGCGAAACTTCGACGACACGATCGCGACGGCGAGCCCTTGCTCGCGCAGCCGTGCAAGCAGCGGCGGCACCTCGGGATAGATGCGCGTGCCGGGCACCATGATCTCGTCGGCACGCGCGACGAAGTGCCGCGCGAACGCATCGGCCCGCGCCGCTTCGGTCTCGCCCGTCAACGAACGGAACATCTGCGGCAGCGTCAGACCGATCACGGCGCCGATCTGCGCGGGTGTCGCGCGTGCCGCGCCAAGCCGATGCAACGCGTATTCCGTGCATTCGACGATCGCCGCGGACGAATCCGCCAGCGTCAGATCGAAGTCGAATATGACGGCCCGAACAGGCATGAATGGACTCCGCGAACGAAAAATGGATCACGCTCGACGCGTGACCTGGAATGACGATGCGACCGCACCCGCGCACAGGAGCGGTCAGCGCGCCTGACCGGCTTGTTCGCGATCGGCCGCGTCCAGCCCGTCCGGGTCGCGCTTCGCCCACTCTCTTGCCCACCCCAGCAACGGCTGCAGCGCCGCTTCGAGCCGGCGGCCTTCGGCGGTCATACGATAGCCGCCCTCCCCGTGCTCGACGAGGCCCGACGCCTTGAGCTCGGCCAGCCGCGTGTTGAGCAGACGCGCGTTCGTTTCGCAGGCTTCCTGCAATGCGCGGAACGTGAGCGGCGAGCCGCGCAGCTCCCACAAAATGCGCAGCGCGGTGCGGCGCCCGAGCAGATCCAGCACGACCATGATGGGCCGCCCCGTCGTCGATCCGCGAACGCGTTGTCCGATTCTTGGCGTGGTCATGCTTTACTTTTTAAAGCAATCGTCCGGCGGAGTCAATTGACTGAATCGAGCTTCGTTTCGGTTTGACTTTCCAACGCGCAATCGTAGACATCGTTATAGGCGAGATTGTCGGCGTAGTCCGACGCGCCGAAACCGGCGAGCATCGGCACGATCGTCGCATGGGCATGCTGCCGCCCCTCGTCGAAGAACCCGGGGTCGTCGCGGCACGCACGCGCGGCCGGCGCATCCCGGCGACGCTGCCTGCACGCGTCGCCCGGCCAGTCTTCCGCGAGCCTCGCGTGCGCGCGTCGCGGCATGCCGGCTCGATGGCGATGGATGGCGTATGCAGCGGCGTCAGGCAGCCACGCTTTCGGATGAGCGCCGCGGCGCCGTCATCTCGGCCCGGATCTGGTCGACGATATGGGCGGCATCGCGCGCAACGCCGGAGAATCGCCCCGATCCCCACGTGTGCAGCCACGGCAGTCCGACGAAGTAGAGCCCCGGAACCGGCGTCACGCCGCGCCGGTGCGCGGGATAACCGCGGCCGTTGAAGACCGGCGCATCCAGCCAGCTGAAATCCGGGGTGAAGCCGATGCACCAGATGACCGATGCGATGCCGCTCGCCGCGAGATCGAGCGCCGTGCGCTCGCCGGCCGGACGCCACACGGGCGCGTAGCGCGTCGCAGGGGGCGCCGCGATTCCGTTCTTCTCGATATGGGCATCGATGCCGGCGTTGATCCGGTTGTACGTATCGTCCGCGCTGTCGAGCCGCGCCGCCAGATCTGCGGAGAAGCGCAACTGTCCGCCCGTGAAATCCTCCAGCCGGCCGTACAGTTCCATCCCGTCGGCGGCAAAGCGGCGCAGATCGATATCGCGCCCGCCGTCGCGGCCGGTCACATAGTGGTTGGTGTTGTCGCGCACGCCTTCGCGCAGCGGATGCGCATCGACCGGCATGTCGTAGTACTGCATGTCGGCCAGCCAGTCGACGACGTCCCTGCCCCGGTAGAAACGGGCGCAGCGAGGCGCATCGCCCACCGCGAGGAACACCTTTCGGCCGGCGAGGTGGAGGTCCTCCGCGATCTGCGCACCCGATTGTCCCGATCCGACCACGAGAACCGGTCCGTCCGGCAACGCGGCCGGATTCCGGTATTCCGACGACTGGATCTGCACGATCGTGGCCGGAAACCGCTCGGCCATCCGCGGCACGATCGGCCGATGGTAGCCGCCCGATGCCACGACGACCCGATCCGCCGTGTACGTGCCGCGCGACGTCGCGATGCGATAGCGTCCGTCCGCGTCGCGCGTCACACGCTCGACGGCGGTGTGTTCCAGCACCGGGGCATCGACGCTGCGGATGAATCCGTCGAGATACTCGACGATCTCGTCCTTCGTCATGAAGCCGTGCGGATCCGCACCGCGATACGGATAGCCCGGCAGCGCACACTGCCAGTTCGGCGTCACGAGACAGAACGCGTCCCAGCGCTGCGTGCGCCACGTGTGCGTCACGGTCTCCTTTTCGAACACGAGATGATCGATACCTGCCTGCTTCAGGTAGTGGCTGATCGACAGTCCTGCCTGCCCGCCGCCGATGACCGCTACGCCGAGACGGGAATCGATATCCGGGAGGCTGGATGAAACAACGGGTTCGCTTGACATGATGCAGTCCTGAATGTGTGTTGAAGACGACGGTGGATTGCCGCGTGCCGGACGCCCTAAACGAGCTCGATGACGGTCACGGTCGCATCGCCCTGCGGAGAAAATCGTTGCGCGTGCGCTTCGATCCGTGCCAGTTCATCCATCGCGGCCGAGCACGCGAACCCGTATTTCTCCCGTACGCGCTCGGACCCGATACCCAGGGCACGCCGGGCTCGTTCGACGAAGTCGTCGAGCGCGTATTGCGTGCCGGGCGTGAAAAATTCCGACACCACGGTCGAAGGCGAATAGCAATTGGTTTCCGACTGGTCGGGCCAACGGACCCGAAAATGCATGACCGGCATGATGCCTCCTCACTTGGCGGACGATGCTTGCGCACGCTGCGCCAGCCTGTCCTGGTAGATGTCCAGATGCCTGCGTGCACTCGCTTCCCATGTGAAGCGGTTCATCAGCGCAGGCACGGCACGTGCGAAATCGGGAGCACGCCGTCCCGATAGCGCGTCGCGCAGCGCGCCGGCGATCGAATCCACATCGGCGGGATCGGCCCACACACACACGCGCTCGTCCAGATACTCGGTAAAGGGTTCGATTTCGGATACGACCACGGGCTTTCCGCAAGCAAGCCCCTCGAGCACGACCAGGCCGAATCCCTCCCGGATCGACACCATCGACACCACGTCGGCGCAGTGCATCAGCGCGACCAGCGCCGCATCGTCGAGCGGCCCCGTCGACACGACGGTTTCGTCGACGCCGATCCCCAGCCCCAGTGCGGCGGCGCGCGCGACGAAGCGGCGCGCGTAAGCATCGTGATCGAGCAGACTCGCGCCGCCCCCGATCACGAGCCGTGCGTCGGGCATCGTGCCGCGCAGCCGGGCGAACGCCTCGAGCAGCGCGATCGAGTTTTTCCGCTGCTCGATCCCGCCGATCGCCAGGACGACCGGCGCGCCGTGCAGGCCGAACCGCTGCCGCACCGCCTGCACGGCCGCCCGATCCGCCCGAGCGAACCGGGAGACGTCCACGCCGTTGGGCACCACGCTTGCGTCGACCCCGAACGTCCCGCGCATCGTGGCCGCCCACGCAGCGCTCACGCACAGCACCTGGTCCGCCGCTCGCCACGCGCGCGCCTGCCAGCGTTCGAGCTGCGGGTCGTCGAATACGTCGAGGTGATGCACGGTCCGTACGAAGCCGTCTATTGCACCCGACTGCTTCAGGTCGGCCAGCGCATTGCCCGTGATGCTGTCCTGGGCATGCAGCACGTCGAAGCCGCTTGCATCGTGCTCCAGCAATGCATGCCTGATCGCGACAATCCGCGCGCGCACCATGTCCGCGACGCTGCGCGGATGGCCATCGACGCGCGCCAGCACGACGCGGCACCGGACGTCGCGGAACATTCTCTCGTCCGGCGCGGCCGGTGCGAACACGGTGACGTCGCTGCCCGCATCGTGCAGCGCACGGGCGAGTTCCAGCGCGTGCACGACACCGCCGCGCGGATTGACCGAGTGGGTGAGCAGTGCGATGCGCAACGTATCGGCGCTCATCGCACATCCCCAACGGTGCAGGTGATGAACGGCTCGACCCGGAAATCCCACAGCACCGCCGTTTCGCCCGCTTCTTCGACGACGACCTCGCACGAGGCGTCGATATCGCCGATCACCGCGCACGCGAGCCCGCGCGCCGCGAAGCGTTCCGCGATCGCGTCGGCATGCGCCGGCCGCGCCGCCATCACGAACCCATAGCTCGGAAAGGCCGTCAGCCAGCGATCGAAGTCGACGCCTGGAGGACGCGGGATCGCGTCCAGCGCGATCCGCGCACCGACGCGCGAGCATTCGGCGAGCATCAGCGCCGTCCCGAGCACGCCGGCCATCGAGATATCCTTCGCGGCGTCGCACAGCCCGGCTTCGGCCAACGTCGGCAGAATCTCCAGATCGCCGCGTAGCCGGGCCGGCGGCGCGCCGACCGACGCATTCCAGAACGGATACGGCGCCTCGAATGCGCCGCGCAGGTCGACCGCCATCATCAGGCGATCGCCCGGCCGCGCGCTGAAGCTCGACAGCAGCGCGCGGGCCCGGCCCAGGACCGATACGGCCAGTTGCCCCTGCACGCTGCGCGTGTTGCTGTGGCCGCCGACGATCGGCACGCCGTACGCGGACGCCGCCGCGGCCATCCCGGCGAGCACCGGCCGCGCGGCGTCGATTCCGTCGCTCCACAATGCATCGACGACGGCGATCGGCCGCCCGCCCATCGCGTAGATGTCGCTGACGTTCGCCATCACGCCGCTGTACCCGGCAAACCACGGCATCGACTCGACGAAATCGCCGACCATCCCCTCGATCGCAAACAGCAGGTAGCCGTCCGCGTCGGGAATCGCCGCGCAGTCGTCACCGAGCGCGACGGCCTGTGCGAGGTCCCGTTCTCCGTTCGGTAATGCGCCCGCGAGCGACGCAACCACGCCGGCGATGTCGTGCTTGTGCTGGAAGCCGCGGCTCGCGCGCAGCGTCGCGATGCGATCCTCGACACTCATTGCGCCCCCTCTAGCCGCAGGACGAAACCCTCGAATGGCGTGCCGCACGGCGGATAGTGTTCAAGCTGGGCCTGCATCAGTTGATGAGGACGTCCGAACAACGTTTCCTCGCCGAGCGCATCCCAGTGAAGCCGAAGAAACAGCGGCACGTTCTGCGATTGCACGTGTGCGACGAAGCGCCGGCAACCTTCGGCATGCGCACTGCTGACGGCCAGCGCGATCAGCATCGAGCCGATCCTGCCTTGCCGCCGGAATGCCGGATGCACCGCGAGCCGCGAGCCCATCCAGGTTCCCGGCCCGGTTTCGTGAATCCGCACCGTGCCGACCACCTGCTCCGGCAGACCCGCGCAGCAACTGACCGCGACCAGCAATTGCGCGTGGCGGTCGATATCGTCGCGATCGTCGCCGGCGAAGATGCCCTGCTCGATGCAGAACACGGCCCGGCGCAGCTTGTATGCCTCGTCGATTTCCCAGGGAAGCGCCGCCCATTTGATCCGGTATTCGGCTGGCCGGTACGGGCTGCTGCTGTCGGCCAGTCCCATCTCTGCGCAGTACATGGTCATACCTCGTAGGTCGACAGCGACGAGCAGGCACCGCACTTTCCGCAGCCTGCCTTGATGTCGGCGGAGCGCATGCCGGCATCGCGCAGCATGGCGCCGAGCGGTTCGAGCACCGCCCGCATGAAGTCCGGCGACGGCGCGGGATGACTCTCCAGCGGCGTGCCGCTGATCGGCACGAACGGCACGACGAACGGATACACGCCCAACCCGATCAGTTCGCGCGACATGTCGAGGATCGCGGCCGCGCTGTCGCCGAGCCCGGCGAGGATGTAGGTGCTGACCTGTCCGCGGCCGAACACCGCGACGGCCGCGCGGAATGCCGCCATGTAGCGGGACAGCGGCACGCTCGCCTTGCCGGGCATGATCCGTTCGCGCACGGCCGGCGTCACGGCTTCCAGATGCATGCCCAGCGTATCGATCCCGCTTGCCTTCATCCGCTCGAACCAGCCGTCGTCGTCGGGCGGCTCGCATTGCGCCTGGATCGGGAGATCGACGGCCGCCTTGATCGCGAACGCGCTTTCGCAGAGCACGCGCGCGCCGCGGTCGGGCGTCGGCGGTGTGCCGGTCGTCAATACCATGTGCTTGACGCCGTCGAGCAGGACCGCCGCGCGCGCCACCTCGGCGAGTTGCTCAGGCGTCTTGCGGGCGATCGTCCTGCCGGCTGCAAGCGACTGGCCGATCGAGCAGAACTGGCAGGTCTTGCGCCGGCTCTCGTAGCGAATGCAGGTCTGCAACACCGTGGTCGCCAGCACGTCGGCACCGTGCAGCGTCGCGATGTGCGAATACGGCACGCCCTCCAGCGTCTGCAATGCGTAGAAGCGCGGGTTCGACGGAAAGCTGATGCTCGCGATCGGGATGGTGCCGCGCGAGAGCTGGCTGACGCCCGCCGCATCGGGCGCCCCCGCGACGAACGGCGAATCCCACGCGGTGCTCGTGTGCACCGGCACCATGATGGTCACGCCGTCGACCGTCACGGCCTTGTGATCGGACGGCCCGGCGCCGCCGCGCCGGCTCGCGGCGCCAACCCGCGGATCCGCGAGGCGCAGCCCGACCGACTGCAGTTCAGTCATCAATTGCCGGCTCTGCACCGACGGTTTCGCGTTCACGCTCATGGCAGTTTCCCTCGAAGTCAGGGGCGGCCGACCCGTTGATCCCCATCGGGGTCACCGTCGCCGCCGGCCGATCGTTGATGGCAAGGCTCAGCAGTTCCGGCCGCGCATAGTGGCCGACCGAGTCCATCATTCGCTTGCGCTTGGTGATCAGCGACATGTCCAGGTCGGCGATCACCATCCCTTCGCCGGCACGCAACGGCTCGGCCAGGTGCTGCCCCTCCGGGGACACGATCGCGGTATTGCATCCGCCGCGCAGGGCCTTCTGCAGATTCGGATCGCCCGTGATCGACTCGATCTGGGCATCCGTCAGCCAGCCGGTCGCATTGACGACGAAGCAGCCGGACTCCAGCGCGTGGTGGCGGATCGTGACCTCGATCTGGTCCGCGAAGATCGGGCCGACCAGCGATCCGGGGAACTGGCTGCAATGAATTTCCTCGTGCTGCGTCATCAGCGCATAACGGGCGAGCGGGTTGTAGTGCTCCCAGCACGCGAGCGCACCGATCCGTCCGGCACCGGTCCGCACGACCTTGAGTCCGGCCGCATCCCCCTGCCCCCAGATCATCCGCTCGTGAAACGTCGGCGTGATCTTGCGGCGCTTCAGCGCGAGGCGCCCGTCGCCGTCGAAGATCAGCTGCGTGTTGTACAGGCTGCCGTGGTCGCGCTCGTTCACGCCGAGCACGACCACCATCCCGTGCAGGCGCGCGCGCTCCGCGACCGCATGCGTCACGGGCCCCGGCACCGTCACGGCCTGCTCGTAGAGCCGCATGTGATCGGCGCCGGACGCGACCGGCGTCCGCACGAACGAGAAGTACGGGTAGTACGGCACGAATGTTTCGGGAAAGACGATCAGCTGGACGCCCTTGCCGGCGGCCTCGTCGATCGCCGCGCAGACCTTGTCGAGCGTGCCGCCGGCGCGTTCCAGATCGGGCGCGATCTGGACGGCTGCCGCCCGGACGATGCGTTTGTCGGACATGATGGCACCCGTGATTCGATCAAACGGTCCAGGTATGGATGATCAGCGCGTTCTCCTTGCGGTGAAGCAGCTGGATATCGAGCACGTCGAGCGGGTTGATCGGCCGGATGCCCTCGATCAGCGACGCTTCGCCATGCCCGTAAAGTGCCTGCAATGCAAAGCGGCACGCATAGACTTTCCCGCCTTCCTCCATGAACTTCACGAGTTGCTTGTTGAAGTTCAGATGGCCGGGAAACGCCTCGTCGCCCAGTGTCGGGAACCCGCGTTGCAGGCCGAGCGTCACGCCGGGGCCGTAGAGCAGCACCGACGTCTCGAACCCCTTGCGCTGCAGGCGGGTCGCCTGCAGGAGGTTCACGAAGCCGATCGACCCCTCGAACGCAACCGTGTGGAACGTCACGAGCGCCTTCTCGCCCGCTTCCGCCTTGACGTCTTCGAATACTTTTTCCTCGTAGTCGACGAGGAAATCTCCCTTCTTGTGCAGAGGCTGATTGACTGCGGGCATGGCACGCTCCGTCTGGAAATGAGTTGAATGAGATTCCCGAACGCTTTCGAATCCGGGCGAACTCATTAACGCAACGCATATGCCAACCGGGCCGCAACCCGATGCAATCACTCTGCAATCATTCAATCCAAAAATGCCGCTGCAGTCGGTTCGATCCTTGCGTGCCCCAATCCGGATCCAACTGAAAACGGCCCGTCCGGGCCGAACGGCGCACCTGACTGATGCAGCACGCATGAACCGGTGCGCGCCCGGCGTGCATCGATGCATCAATCCGATACACGATGCAATCAATGCAATCAGTCGGCTTCCACGGCGCGATATATATATTTTTCGATTAATGCGCCATGCTAACGTTTTGATGAATCGTCAAATGGAAACAGGTATGGATTACGCAATCCATCATTGGTCGAAGCGCTTGCTGGAAAGCAGGAAACCGGCCTATCAGCTGATCCCCGACCTCATCGAGGAAGATCTTGCGGCCGGCCGGCTGAAACCGCGCGACCGCCTGCCCGGGCTGCGCGATCTCGCCGGGGCGCTGAACCTGAACTACACGACGGTCGCCCGCGCGTATGCGGAAGCCCGCCGACGCGGCTTGCTCGATACGCGGGCAGGAAGCGGCACGTTCGTGCGCGGCCCGACGCAAACGGTCCAGTTGTCGGGCGGGAGCAGCGTCGAGATGTCGATGAACATGCCCCCTGAACCGGCCGAGATGGTCGGCCGGCTGCAACAATCGGCGGCGGCATTGTTCGCCGCCGCGGACCCTTACCAACTGATGCGATATCAGGATTTCGGCGGCACACCGGCGGATCGCGCCGCCGGCCGCGCATGGCTGGCCCATCGCCTGCCCGGCTGCAGCAGCGATACCGTGCTCGTTTGTCCGGGAATCCACAGCGCGCTCGTCGCGCTCGTCTCCCGGCTTGCGCGCCGCGGTGATTCGATCTGCCTCGATTCACTCGCGTACCCCGGCATCAAGGCCATCGCATCGCAACTGGGCGTCCAGTTGCAGCCGCTGCCGCGGGACGACGACGGGCCGTTGCCGCATGCGTTCGAATCGCTCTGCCGAAGCGGACAGCCCGCGGCGCTGTACTGCAACCCGACCCTGCAGAATCCAAGCACGCTCACGATACCGTTCAGGCGCCGCGAAGCGCTGGCGGATATCGCGATGCGCTACAACGTGCCCATCATCGAGGACGACGCGTACGCGATGCTGCCGCAGAGCGCCCCGCCGCCACTGGCGTTGCTGGCCCCCGAACTGACCTACTACGTGACCGGCATGTCGAAGAACCTCGGCGCCGGGCTGCGAATCGCCTACCTGCTGGCGCCGACGGTGCGCGAAACACAGCGTATCGCGGGGGCATTGCGCGCCACGACCGTGATGCCGAGCCCGTTCACGATGCTGCTGTCCACCCAGTGGATCAACGACGGCACGGCAAGCGAGATGCTGGCCGCCATCCGATCCGAGGCGCATTCACGGCAGGCGATCGCCAGCCGCGTTCTCGGCGCATGGCCTTTCGACGCGCATCCCGACGGTTTTCATCTCTGGTTGCCGATTCCCGGCGAGTGCCAGTGGACAGCACCGGATCTCGCGCAATATCTGCGAAGCCGGAGTGTCGCCGCCGTGGCAAGCGCGGCATTCTCGACCGACGGCAACCCGCCGGACGCGATTCGCATCTGCCTCGGCGGCCCGCAGGATCAGGAGCGCTGCCGCGACGGCCTGCAGCTTGTCGCCGACGCACTGACCGACGCACATCATCTTTACAGTGCCGCGATGTAGCCGCGCCGGGTAGCGGACGGATCGCACGAACCGGACGCCGCGCGACGCATCCACTCACATGCGCATCGTATTTCGACGCACGACCAAGCGCTGCCGGCCCGCCCCTGCACCACCGGCACGTGCCGCCGCACCAGTCAGAACTTGTGCCGAATGCCGATCCTCGCCGCGGTCTGAAAACTCGTGCTGGACGGCGATCCGAGCGCTGCTTCGATTTGAGCGCCGTGCGCATGATCATGCGCGAGCGCCCCGACGAAATACACGTCCGTGCGTTTGGAAATGAAGTAATCGGCCCCGATGGTCGCCTGATTCGCGCTGCCGACCCCGTTGTTGCGCTGCTGGAACTGGAACCCGGCGCCGAGCGAGAGGTCGGGCCTGACAAAGTAAGTCACGCCGCCGTCATAGGTCAGCGCGCGCGCTTGGGTGCCGCTGCTCAACTGGACATCGGTCACCACACCGAATATCTGCGCTTTCCCCAGGCTGTATGTTGCACCGCCGGCGTATTCCGTCAAATTCGCGGAGCGGGTCGCGTTATGCTGCTTGAAATACGACAGCGATGCGGCGAGCCCGCCCCGGTTGTAGTTCAGCAGGAAGTTCATCGCGCTGTTGGTGCCCAATGAGCCGGCCACATTGCCGAAACCGTACATGGCACCGACACTGAAGCCCGAAATCGTCGGCGAAAGATACTTCACCGAGTTATTGACGTTGTCGCCCCACAGTCGGTTATCCAGCGTATACCCGCCAGCCGCATACGCCGGAATGCCCCACGCGAGGATACCCGCGGCCGTGTTTCCCGCGATCGAGTACGCGGGGAAAATATCGCCGATGAAGTCGTATTGCCGCCCGAGCGTCAGCGTCCCGAACCGCCCGTCGAGGCCGACGAAGGCCGCGCGGTTGAACAACAGCCCGCTCTGCGCCAAGGCCCCGTTGGAAAGTTGAAAACCGCTTTCGAGCGTGAAGATCGCCTTGAGCCCGCCACCCAGGTCCTCTTTGCCCGTCAGCCCCCAACGATCTCCCTGCGACGACCCGGACGTGAACTGCACGAGCGCGCCATGTCCGGTGCTCGACGTTGCATTGTTCGTGTACGTGATGCCCGCATCGACCAGCCCGTACAGCGTCACTGACGACTGCGCATGTGCCACGCCGCACCCAACCGCGGCGCACACCACCATGCTTCGCTTGATGATCCTTTTCATATCGCTATCCTAATTTTATGGCGTAGTTTTCGTTGACGAAAATGGCTGAGGAATACGTCCCGCTGAAAATGCGCTGAAATCGTTTGATCAATGGGCAGGCGTCTGCGGGTAAACCTCCAGCTTGCCTCCACGACGAACGGTCTCAACACGTCCGCTTCCCACTGCGCGTCCACTTTATGACCGGCGTTTTTTGAGCCCCATCGTCAGAAATGTCGATGCGGAAATCCCGGTCAGTGGCGGCGGCATTCAGGGTCCGCCGCGGGCATCCCTTTCGGCCCGAAAACAGGCGGCGGATGCGACTGCGGCATGAATACAACGGACCGGCAAAGGCCGCACGTTCGTTGCTGATCGGGATTTTTTACGCTGCTATGATTGATGCGTAATGCGAACCAGTCTTCCAAGACTGTCGCGCGTGCCGTCTCCCGACTCCTCCTACCGATGAGGCCCCCTTGAAGCCACCAGTTCACGATCTCACGCTCGACGAACTCCGACTTTTCGGCGACATCATCGGGCGGCTCGAAGAGCTCGGACCGATCGTGGATGTCAGACGTGTCGTTTTGTCAGACTTGACCCGGTTGTTGCGATCCGATTTCTGCGTCTCCTACAACTGGGATGCCGAGAAAGGGACCTACGTCGACCCGATTGCGGTCAACGTCGACTCGGATCACGTGCGTCGCTACACAAGCTGGTACCAGCACAATGACCCGATGACGGCGCAGCTCTGCAGGATGCGCCGGGCCACGTTCGTGGAGGAGGTGATGGACCGGCCTGCCCTGGAGAAAAGCGAGTTCTATAACGAGTTTCTCGCGCAGGATGGTTTGCATCACGGGATCAACGTGTTCGTTTTCGACGGCGAACGCCAGCTCAGCGACCTGAGAATCTGGCGAACCAGGAATCGGCCTGAATTCGAGCTGCGCGACAAACTCGTGCTCGATGCGATCGAGCCGTTCCTTTGCCGCGCCATCAAACGTCGGGCAGGCAGCGCGACGGGGCTCACGGACCGTGAGAGCGAGATCGCCCAGCTCGTCGCAAAGGGTTGTACCGATCAGGATATCGGCCGCCTTCTCTGCATCAGCTTGTCGACCGTACGCACCCATTTGCGACGGATCATGGACAAGAAGGGATTCTCCAACCGTGCGGAGCTAGCTGCTTCCGTCGCCGCGGCCGGAACGGCCGCGCCGTGACGACGATTGAACGGCGTGGTCGACGCTCAGGTACGCACAAACGGCGAATCGCCTGACACGCTAGCCTAAACGGCCAATACGGCTTCGAGCCGGTCGCGCGACATATCGATCGAGTCGCCCGACAGCACGATCTCTCCATGATCCAGACCGATGAAATGGTCCGCGATCGACGTGAGAAACGTCAGATTCTGTTCGACCACCACGAACGCCGCGCCTTCCTCGATTCGAGACCGGATAACGGATGCCATCCGCTCCAGGTTCTCCTGCTGAACGCCTTCCGACGGCTCGTCGATCAGCGTGAGCGGCGAACGCTCCGCGATGATCCTGGCGAAGGAAAGCAGCTTCTTTTCACCCCCGCTCAGTTTCCCGGCTGCCTGCGGCAACCGCTCTTTCAGACGCGGGAAAATCTCGAACAATTCTTCGTATGCTTCCAGGCTTCTTGTCCTGAATCCGAGGGTCAGGTTGTCTGCAACGCTCAAATTGTCGAAGACAACCCGTTCCTGCGGCGCATAGCTCATCCCCAGACGTCGCCGTTGGTGCGACGGTACTTTTCCTACTTCACCGCCGTTGACCGTGACTGCCCCGGAAGTGGGCTGGATAACACCTGTCAGGGCGCGCATCAGTGTCGACTTGCCGACACCGTTGCGGCCAAACACCCCCAGGACATTACCCGCGGCCACCTCGCCACTGATTCCCTTGAGCACCATCGTGTCGCCGTAACCCGCGACGATCGACGAAAACCTCAACACGGCTTCCCGCCGGCGTTCGCTCACTTTCTTCCTCCCGAGTAGACGGCCTTGACGTCTGCCGACATCTTGATCTGCGACAGCGATCCGACCGCGAGGCTTCTTCCCTGATGCAGGACCACCACGTTGCCGGCGATCTTTTCGAGTGCGCTCATGTCATGCTCGATCACGATGGCTGACGCCTCCAGTTCGCCCACGGTCGACGTGATCGCGTCCATCATGTGACGGGTTTCGTGCGCCGAGAGGCCGGCGCACGGTTCGTCGAGGAGCAAAAGACGCGGCTCGGTGATCGCCACCATCGCAAACTCCAGCATCTGGCGCATCCCTTGAGACAGATCGCCCGCACGAACCGCCAGATTCGATTCGAGACACCCGAATTTCCCGAGCGTGCGTACGCGTTGAACCGAGTTCCAATGCAGCGGCGCCGCGCTCAGCATCTCCCGAGGACGTATCCGGTTCGCCCACAGGGCGATCTGAAGATTCTGGTCGACCGACAACCGGGCAAACACCGCGGGAATCTGAAACTTGCGGCCGATGCCCAGTCGGGCGACCTGCCACGCCTGAGAGGACGAAATCTCGGTCCCGCGAAAGTGAATTTCACCTGAACGGACCGGCAAGCGGCCCGTCATTGCGTTGAATGTCGACGTCTTGCCGGCGCCATTCGGGCCAATGAAACAATGGATGACCCCGGCTCCCACCTCGAGATCGAGCCCGTTGAGAATGTTGACGCCCCCCTGGCTGACTTCCACCTTGCGGAAACTGAGCAACGCGGATTGAGCCGGCCGCCTGTCGATCGTCGCGATCTCGTGAGCATCTAGCCGTTTCTCCGGAATGACGTTCGCGACGCGCAGACCCGCCATCCGGGCAAGCGCGGCGGCCGCGCCGGCCAGGCCATCGGGAAACAGCCGCACCACACCGATGAAAATCAGCGCGACCAGCACTTCCCAATAGGTGAACAGATCGCGCCAGGTCGCGGCGAGCAGCCCGATCACGACGGCACCGAGTTGCGCACCCAACGGACTGCGCTTCCCCCCGACGGCTGCCCAGATGACGAACTGCGCCGACAACGCGACGCCGACCGCCTGAGGGCCGACGAGACCCTCGTGAGGCGCATACAGCGCGCCGCCCAGACCCGCGATCGCGCCCGAGAGGCCGAAAGCGGCCGCCTTCAGCCGGTGCGTCGCGAATCCAAGGAACTGGAGGCGATCCTCATTCTCCGAGAGGGCGGCCCAGAGCGTCCCGATGGGGCGACGACTCAACCAGGTGATCCCCGCCGTGACGACAACCGCGGCCACGGCGATCACGTAATACAGGTTTCCATACCGGTCGGTCATCGGCAGGTCGGGAATATCGGTGAGCCCGTTGAAGCCGCCGGTGACGCTGCTCCATTGATTGGCCAACAGAAATCCCAACATGCATGACGCAAGGGTAATCAGCGAAAAAAACGGCCCGCTGTCGATCCGGCGCGCAAAGACGATCAATCCGATGGCATAGGCCAGGGCCGCCGGTACCGCGACTGCAAGCGGAAGCAGGACGATCTGCCATTCGCCGCCGGCCGCGGCCGCGGCGCGCAATACCAAGGCGCTGACATACGCGCCCAGCCCGAAGAACAGGCTTTGGCCCAGCGGCAAAAAGCCCGCATTCCCCCAGCACATCGCAACGCCTTGCGTTGCCATTCCATACAGCAACAGAAGCCCGATCTGGTTTGCACTGTAGTCACCGGCCCACAGCGGCAAGCTCAGAAGAACCGCAGCCGTGACAACCTGGAGGGCCGTTTCAACGGCGCGAGACGAGGCCATTCGGGCGACTCCACAAGAAATAGATGGACAGGATCAGAACGGCGGTATAACCCGACGTCTGATCGATGAAACTCGACACCGCGACCTGCGTTCCGCCGATGACGAACGTGCCGACCGCGAGACCGAGCAAGCTGCCGAGGCCGCCGACCACGAGCACGAAAAACGAATTGAGCAGATAGTCGAGGCCCATGTACGGCTCGACCCGCACGATCGGCGCGAGCAACACCCCCGCCAACCCGGCCAGCACCACCCCCGTGATGAACGTGCCGCTGGCCAGCCGGGTCGTATTGATGCCGGCCGCCCTGGCAAGAAGGGGATTCGCGACCATGCCCCGAATCCGCGCGCCCGTCTGGCTGCGGCCGTACCATGCCGCGAGCGCGGCGAATGCCAGGCCCACCGCGAGCATCATCGCAAGCCGGAATGCCGGATACGGGGTGCCCAGGACATCGATCGATGCGCCATCCGCGCCAGTCACGTCCTGGTAACCCTTTCCGAACAATGCGGCCACCCCTTCGCGCAGCAGGATCGAAACGCCCCAGGTGGCGAGCAAGGTATCGAACGGCCGCTCATACAAGGGACGAACCAGCACGCGTTCGACGATCCAACCCACGGCAGCGCATACGACGATCGCCACGGGTATGGCAAGCAAAGCGGGTAATCCGAAACGCTGCACGACGACCACCGAGTACGCGCCCAGCATGATGAACTCGCCATGCGCCATGTTCAGCACGCCCAGCAGCCCGAACACGATGGCCAGACCGATCGTCGTGAGCGCGAGGGCCGCACACGCGTACCCGAGATTGAGAAGATGGGAAAGCAGCATGACGTCAACCCGCACCCGCTCCGCTCGCACAGGTCTCGGCCGAGCCAAGCTGCGAGAACGTCTTGACGATGTCGTATCGCACACCTGATGCCCTGGCGAGGAAGATGTCGGCCATCACGTTGCGGGACTTCATCGTGACCACGCCGCGCGGGCCTTTGTAGCCTGCCCCGTCGGAAGCCTTCGTCAGATCGCCGATCGACGCGGAATTCGCCTTCCTGGCCATCGCGTCATACATCAGGACGCCCTCGTACGTCGACTCGCCGATGCTGCTCAAAACCGCCGACGCGCCGAACCGCTTGTGATAACGCTCCAGAAACGGCGCGGACGTTGCGGTCGGCGTCGCGAAAAAGCCGGACGCCGAGTAGAGGTTCCTGGTGTTGGACGCACCGATCCCGATCAACGTGTTTTCCTCGATCATCGTGCCGAAGCGGATCATCCTGTCGCCGAGACCGAAGCTCGCAAAACTTCTGTTGAACGTGACGGCCGACCCGCCCACCAGCGTGATGAACACCGCATCCGCCTTGCTGTCGCGAATTTTGCCCAGTACCGCGTCGAAGTTGTCGACGTCGAACGGAACGTACTCTTCGCCGACCACGGTCGCGCCGGAACCCTGAATCGCCTTTTTCGCCACTTCGTTCGACTTGCGCGGCCAGACGTAGTCGTTGCCGATCAGGAACCAGCGCTTGACCTGGTGCTGGGCGGTCAACCACGGAATGACCGGCGTCAGTTGCTGCGCGGGCGTCTCGCCAACGAAGAACGTGCCCTTCGCGCAATCGCCCCCTTCGTACATCGGGGTATAGACGTAAGGCACCTGGCCTCGGAACAGACTTTCCAGCGCCGTGCGGACAGCACTATCGTGCGATCCGACAAAGACCTCCGCCTTGTCGCGCTTCCACAGGCGCAGCGCCGTCTGCGCGGACTCGGAAGGCGCGGCGCCGGCATCTCCCACCAGCAACTCGAGCGGGCGCCCCAACACGCCCCCGCGCGCGTTGATCTCGTCGATCGCCATCGCTGCGCAGTTTTTGCAGGCTTGACCGAAAAATGCGGCCGGCCCGCTCATCGGCGCCATCAGCGCCAACTTCAGCGGCTGGTTTGCCGCGCGAACCGACACCGGAACGAGCCCCCCGGCGCCCACCGCGGCACTGGCGGCACCGAGCGCAATACTTTTCAGGATATGTCGACGATTCATTTGCTTGCCTTCCTCGTTAAGCCGTTGCCGGATGATTGAACGTGTGCGTCGAGACGCGGGAACGTCGCCGCACACAGGACACGCTCCATTTCCTTGCCGATCTGCAGGATTCGCTGATCCGAATACGGCGCACCGTCCAGCGCCAATCCAACCGGGAGGCCGTCCCGGGTCAGGCCTGCGGGAACGGTGATGCCGGGTACCCCTGCGTTGCTGCCCGGTTCGGTATTTCGTGTGTATGCGGCAAAGACATCGAGCGCTTCAGACCCGACCGCCACGGTTTCGGCGCCGATGCGGCAAGCGGGAATCAGCACGGTGGGAAACAGCAGCGCATCTGCCTCCACTTCGCGAAGACACGCCACGTAGGACGTGCGGGACCGCTCTCGCGCGAGGAGCGCTTCGGCGTATTCGGCCGCGGAAATCGCACCGGCCCCCAGGATGTCGCCGACGATCCGGATCACATCCGGGCTCCTGATCTGGGCAACGATCTCCGGGAACGTCACGGCCACGCCGCCTGTTTCCAGATAGCGGCCCACGGCGCCGCCGAACTCGAAAAAAGGAATGGTTGCGTTCTTCTTCGCACGAAAAAACGGATAACGTCGCAGGTCCACGTCAACCAGCTCGAAGCCCGCATCCTTCAGCGTCTGCAGCGCACGTTCGAGTACCGGCCGTGCGTCGGGCGACAACCCCTCCCACAACGTCGAGTACGGAACTGCCAGGCGAACGTCACGTGCATCGTCGGCAGCGGGCGGCGCTGAACCCCTTCCAGACAGGATCGCGTCCAGCAACATCACGTCGGCGACGGTGCGAGCGATCGGGCCGACCGTGTCGCGCGTGGGCGATATCGGCACGACGCCCTCGGACGGATAACGTCCGTGCGTGGGACGAAAGCCGACCAGCCCGCACAGCGCCGCCGGGATGCGCACCGATCCGCCCGTGTCGGTGCCGAGCGCCGCCGGCACCGCCCCGCTCGCCACCAGCACGGCCGACCCACCGCTGCTTCCGCCGGGAATTCTGGACGGGTCATACGGGTTGCGGGCCGGGCCAAAAAATCCGTTGTCGTTGGTGCAGCCGAAAGCGAGTTCGTGCATGTTCGCTTTGCCGGCGACCAACGCCCCCGCCTCGACCACACGCGCCACGACTGGCGCCTGCGCTCGAGGAACGGCGTGGCGAAGCGCGGCCGTTCCAGCCGCTGTCGGCATGCCCGCGCAGTCGATGTTGTCCTTGATCGCCAATGGAATGCCGGCAAGTGACATCCGGCCTGTCCGGGCTGCGAGCGGTTCGTCGTGGGCTCGCGCCGATTGCAACAACGTCTCGGGGTTGAAATGCGCGAACCCGTTCAGCGACTCGGTGTTGGCCTGTTGATCCACCAGCGCCTGTACGTATTCCAGGCAGGAGATCTCGCGTCGATCGATCGCGCCTTTTGCGTCGACGACTGAAAGCTGCGGCAGGGTGGGCATCTACGTCTCTCGTACATTGCGGTCTTCGTAGATTGCGCGTCGGCCTTTTTGTCGCGCATCGTCAGAAATGACGACGCAGTCAACCCTGACAGCGTCGCTTCACCGCCCCTGGTACAGCCCCGCGACCGACGTCAGTGGCCCTGGTCGCGCGAGTCCGCGCAACGGTCCGACATCCGCCTGCCCGTTGCCGAACGGTCAGGCCGCGTCGATGGTCGAGACGGCATGCTTCGACGTCGCCGCGGGCACCGTTTCATCGAGAAACATTCCCACGAGCGCGCTCACCAGCGACACGCCTCCGACGATCAGCATCGGATAACCCAGACCGAACGTGTCGGCGAGCCCGCCTGCCACCACCGGCATCAGGACCCCGCCAATCAGTTCACTGACTGCGGTGGGAACGCCCACGGCCGAGCCGGTCAGCGTGGACGGGACGGATTCGCAGGGAATCACGGCAAGAAAGAGCGGTGCGATGCCGAAGCCGCAAATCCCGGCAGCAAAGAGGTTGGCGAACATGACGATCGGCGACGCGTGACAAAGAACAAACGCCAACATCAGGATGCCGTAACAAGCCGCGGAAACGACGAGCACGATCCGCCGCCCGAGCCGATCCGATATCGCCGGAACGGCGATCATCCCGATAAACCCGCCGAAACCCCATCCGGATATGATCAGGCCGACCGTGCCGAGACCGAGGCCCACGACTTTGGTCAGATAGAGCGCGACGAACGTCGAGAACACGAACAGGCCCGTCTGGAACAGCGATCCGATGACCGTGGTCAGCCAGATGTTCTTGTATCTCAGCACGGTCAAGGGGCCACCCGATGCCGAGCGGGCCTGCGTGTCGCGACCGGCCTCCGTCTTTCGCATGGTCCGGCCGATCAGGAACGTCAGCAACAGCCCCGGAATGCCGAGCACGAAAAACACCCACTCCCAGCGCATATGCATCACGAGTTGGGTCGCGATGATCGGTCCGAGGCCGATACCCAGAAGAGGGAAAAACGACTGGTGGACGCCCAGATTCAGGCCGCGCCGGCTCGGCGTCGATATTTCGTCGATGGTCGCGACGCTGGCGCTGAACACGCCCCCCTCGCCCACGCCAAGAAGGCCTCGCACGAGCAGCATGCCGTGGAACGACTTGGCGACGCCGGTCAAGGCAGTCATCACCGAGAAGAAGATCGACGACCCGAGCAGAATCTTGCGGCGCCCGTGGCGGTCGGACAGGCTCCCGAGCACCCATGTCGAAATGGCCCAGGTCAACGCGAGCACCGAGGCGATGGCGCCTGCCTGCGTGTTGTTCAGTTTCAGCTCCGGCAGCAGAACCGGAAACAGGTACACGATGACCAGACGGTCGAGACCCACGATGCCGAACAGCACCGCAAGAAAGATGACCATCTTCCATTCGTAGTCGCTACTTTCCTTGTATTTCATATCGCCATCCTAACTATATCGTCGTGACTGAATGACCGTTGATTCGAAGAAAAACCGCCAAGCCCACCGGGCCGCGAAACGAAAACCTCCGGCCGGCCCGCCATGACACGACATGGCGAGCCCGATGGTCCCGCTACCGATCTCCGCCGCTGCCCGCAAGCCCGGGCGGGCAGCCGCCGTCTGATGAGGCTAGATCGTCGGCGGCCGTCTCCGCCGGCGTTCCGTCGAGTATTTCGGCGACAGGGGGGCGCGGTCGCCGGTCGATCAGCAATCGCAGCACGTCGGGCCGCGAGTAATGCCCCGCGGGATCGAACACGCACTTCGACAGCGATTGCGTGCCGAGATCGATATTGGCGTAGAGCAGGCCTTCCGCGGTTTCGTCGATCTTGTCGAACAACTCCGCCCCGTCGGGCCCGTATCCAACGCTATGGCCACCGCCCGCCCGCAACAGCTGACGTTTGTCCTCGGTGTCGCAAAGATGCTCGACCATCTCCTCGGTGACGACGGTCGACGGCGCGAGGACGAAGCACCCGCCTTCGACGGCATAGGTACGCGAAACCGCGTTGTTCACCTGGTGGCTCAATGCGCTGGCGAATTCATAGAGGGAAAAGCTCGGCCACGCGGCAACATGGACCTGTTCGCCTTGCGCATACATTGCGGCTTTTGTCAAAGGCTGCACGTGTTCGGCACAACACAGCGCGCCGAGCTTGCCCAACGGACTGTCGATCACGGTCAGGCCGCTGCCCTCCCCGTCACCGAAAACCGTCCGCTCGAGGTGGGTGGGTTTGAGTTTCTGCCGTTGCAGCAGGGTCTCGCCGTCGGGGCCGATCATCCATTGGGCGATATACAACGAGTGGCCCTTGCGCTCCGAGAGGCCCATCACGACCGTGATGCGGTTTTTCCTCGCCGCGTCCCTCAGTGCATCGGCTTCCGGACTGTCGTAGCTCAGCGAGTTGTCGAAGTAGCGCTGAACATAGCCCTTGCTCATATACCAGGCCGGTGTACCGAGCCAGACGTAGAACGGATAGCCCGGCAGCCACACTTCAGGGAATGCGATCAGCGCGGCGCCGGCCCGCGCCGCCTCTTCAATCAAGCGGATGGACTTTTCGATTCCGGCCTGAAGATCGAGGAAGGCCGGGGCGGCCTGCACGACAGCCGCTTTGAACTGGGGATGATTGAGCGCCAAGATACTCCTCCACGACTCGCGGGACGGGACGCCCGCAACGTTGTAGACGAAGTGTCCGGGGCCAATATGGTGGACGCTTGACTCTGACAGAACAGGATTTTTGCTTATGCTGCCAGCACGCGCGATTGACGTGCAGCCCGCTCAGCGGCGATTCAGACAGCGTCGCGATGCGTCGCACGGTAGTCGCGCGCGGACATGCCGAAGCGACGTCGAAACGTGCGACTGAAATGCGATGCGTTATTGAAACCCCACGCCATCGCAATATCGGTAATCGAGCGGTTTGCGTAGGCGCGTTGCCGAAGCCACTCGCCGCATCCGTCGAGTCGGGCCGTACAGATGATCTCGCCGATCGACTCTCCGACCTCGGCGAACAGCCGGTAAAGATAACGGCTGGATACCCCCAGTGCATCGGCGATCTGTTCGGGTCCCAGTTCCGGTTCGCGAATACGGTCACGGATCAACGCACGTGCGCGGAGCAGATGCATCTCTTTCACGTTGGATTTGGGCAGCGGGACCGTGTTGAAATAATCCGCCAACGCCAGCGCGACCAGGTTCGCGGACACGTCGCCAAGCCGCTCGCAACCGGTCGTGGCGCCTTCGTCCGACGAAAGCGCCCGGTGCAGGGACGCGATATGGTCCGCGGCGATCCGGCGGATCCCGGTGGCCGCGGGAATCCTCACCGCGGTGTGCTGCCGGCCGCACGGCACCCATTTCTCCAGCGCCTTGCGGGGAAAGCGGATCGTGTAATGCTGCCCGGAGAAATGCCAGACGAAACTGCGCGACGAATCGAACAGCACCATGTCGGCAGGGCCGACGAACGCGGTGCGGGCATCCTGCTCGATCGCGCCTCGCCCTTCGGTCTGGATCGCCACAAGCAGGTAGTCGTCCGCCGTGCGCCGCACTTCGTCCCAGTCATGCGCCGCGACGTGATCGACCGCCGAGATCCGCGACACACACACGCCGTCGGTGTTCACGCTCGAAATCTCGCCATGAAACCCCTGATCGGACTCGGTCCGGAAAACCATCGGGACGCAGCTGGCCCGAACCTGATCCGCCCATGCCTGAAGCCTGTCGTCGCGATGGTAATGATCCGTGGTCGTCACTTGATTCATGGCACGAGGTTCCGGCGGCAGATACGCGAGAGCGTTATCCCGGACCATTACGCATCCAAAATCCGGCGTCAATGCGCAATACCCCCGGACGGCCGCTTCGAAACGTAGCTGCGATCGAGCGCCTCCACCGAGCGACAACCGATGAGGGCAAGCGTCCGGTCCGTTTCCCGTTTGATCATCTCGATGACGTCGCTCACGCCGGCTTCCCCTCTGGCCGCCAACCCGTATAACGTGGCGCGCCCCAGCATCACGGCCTGGGCCCCCAGCGCGATCGCCTTGACGACGTCGGCCCCCGTCCGTATGCCGCTGTCGAGCATGATCGTCGCGCCCGCGATGCGCTCGACGATGTCCGGCAGCACGTCGGCTGTCGCCGGCAGGGCGGCGAGTTGCCTGCCGCCATGGTTCGAAACGATGACGCCGTCCGCGCCGAGCTCGACGCACCGCGCGGCATCGTCGGCCGTCACGATGCCCTTGACGAGGAGCTTGCCCGGCCATTCGTCCCGCAGGCGGCGCAGGTCGTCCCAACCGAAACTCGCATCCATCTGTCGGCGCAGGATCGCGGCCTGCGAGGCCGTGTCCGATGCATCGTCCGTCGCGAAATTCTTGAGCTCGGGCATGCCGTTCATCAGATAGGACCAAAGCCAGCGCGGGTGCGACAGTCCGTCGACCGCCGCACGTGCACTGGCCTTGAACGGCATCGCGAAACCGTTGCGAAGATCGCGTCGGCGAAAGCCGTTGACCGCGACATCGGTGGTGAGGATCAGGGTCGAATAGCGCGCCGCGCGGGCACGATTGACCAGGCTCTTCGCGAGGTTGCGATGAACGACGTACAGCTGAAACCACAGTTCTCCGTCGGCCCCCTTTGCCACCTCCTCGATGGACATGTTGGAAGCCGTCGACAGCGCGAACGGAATACCGGCCTTGCCCGCCGCGCGCGCAAGGGCGAGGTCGCCCTTCGGCCAGAAAGCGCCATTGAGGCCCGTTGGCGCGATCACCAGCGGTAACGGGTTCCGCCGGCCCAACAACGCCACGGACTGCGCGCGTGTGCTGACGTCCGACAGCCGGCGCGGCAACAACTGCAATGTATCGAACGCCGAACGGTTATGCGTCAGCCCCGATTCATCGTCCGCCGCGCCTTCCAGATAGTCGAACACCATGCGTGGCAGCCGCCGTCTGGCTTCGTCTCGATAGTCGCTGACGGAGAACATGCCGGGAAATCCTGTTGTCATGATCGGGGTACTGTCGGAGTCAATCGTGATGCAAAAAAACGCGGCGCGCCGGCGTGCGGTTTCGCGCGCCGCTGTCGACCGGACGAGCGAGATCAACCGCCATTGATGGGCGGAATATGGCGACGCACGATCATCAGGCAGATGAACACCATCGCCATCGCGGCGCCCAGCATGCCCAGGTATGCGGACGCACCGCCCTGCGTGATCACGAATGCCCCCGCGAACGCGCTGAGAATCGCGCCAAGCCGCCCGAACGCGAGCGCGGACGCGGTCCCGGTCGCGCGAATCTCGGTGGGATAGACGTACGCGCAAAGGGCATACATCGTCGACTGGACCGCGTTCACGAAGAGGCCGTGCAGACCGATTCCGAACACGAGCAACGTCGTGTGGGCGGACACGTCGAGACCGCGCAGGAACAGCGCGCTCGCGGATGCCATCAGGCAACAGACAAGCAAAGGCCAGCGCGATCCGAACCGACCGATTGCCAGCGCGCAGCCCATTGCGCCGAATACGCCGCCGAGGTTGTAGGCGGTCAGACCGGAACCGGCCACCGACGGGCTGAGCCCCTCGCCCGCCAGCATCGTCGGCAACCAGCTGAATGCGCTGTAGACCGCGACCAGGTTCATGAAGAATGCGACCCAGATCGCCACAGTGTCACGGCCCTGATGGTCCGCGAACAGCGCACGAAAGCCCGGGCGCGGTCCCGCCTTCTGCTCCTTCTGATCGGCGAACACGGCGTCCGGCTGAATCGAGCGGGACATGCGGGTCAGCAGGTGACGCAATTCGTTCCAGCGTTCGTGACGGCGGGCAAGATAACGCGGTGATTCCGGCATGACGAAATACAGCAGCAGCGCCAGTGCCACGGGAAGCGTGCCGCCGATCAGAAAGAGTCCCCGCCAGCCGTAATGAGGCAGCACGACGCTCGCGAACAGCCCCGCCAGCATGCCCCCGAGCGGTACGCAAACGATGGTGGCGGTCACGGCGAGCGTGCGCCGGCGTGCGGGCGTGAATTCCGCCGTCATGGTCGTCGCGCTCGGCAGCGCACCGCCGATACCCAGTCCCGCGAAGAAGCGCAGGATCGCGATGGTCGTGACGTCCGGCGACAGCGCGATCGAACTCGTCGCCAAGCCGAATACCAGCACGCTCCCGATGATGGCCCAGCGCCGGCCGAACCTGTCCGCGAACAGCCCGGCGAACGCGCTGCCGATCCCCATGCCGACGAGGCCGGCTGCGACGGCGGGCGCGAATGCGTTGCGCGTGATGCCCCATTCCTTGATCAGGCTGGGAATGGCGAACCCGATGAGTTGCCCGTCGAATCCATCCATCACGATCGCAAGCGCGGCGAGCAGGACGACCGTTCGCTGGAAAGCCGAGAACGGTCCATCGTCGAGGGTACGGCCGATGTCTACCGTCGGCAGAAGAGGATTACGATCGTTCATTTCGCTCTCCCCGCCAGATCGGTCAAGTCTGAATCGCATCGCCGGGTAATCCGTGTTCCGACGTGACGGTCAAGCTCGAACCGGATGCGATCGAGCGACAACTCGAAATTGACGACAGGCATTGCAGTCTCCTTGTGCCGATCGCTCGTCGTTCGAGGAGCGAAGGCTACTCACCGGTATATCGTTGTTGTTTTGTTCGCGTCCACGATCCGGAGGCCCGTCTCTTCCACCATGAAAAAGACGCGCCCCGACCGCGGCAACGATCAGAACGGGTAGTGACGAGGCGTCGTTTGCACGGTGATCCAGCGCAAATCGGTAAATTCCGCGACTCCGGCTTTGCCGCCGAAATGCCCGAAACCACTGGACTTCATCCCGCCAAACGGCATTTGCGCCTCGTCGTGAACCGTCGGCCCGTTGACGTGGCAAAGCCCGGACTCGATACGCCGCGCGACCGTCAACGCGCGCGCGACATCACGGCTGAAGACCGCCGCCGACAGACCATATTCATTGTCGTTCGCGCATGCGATGGCCGCTTCGTCTCCATCGACGCGGACGATCGCCTTGACGGGCCCGAACGACTCCTCCCGGTAGATATGCATGTCCGCCGTCACGTGATCGAGCAACGTGGCCGGCATCAGCGTGGTATCGGATTTCCCTCCGCACACCAGGGTCGCGCCTTTCGCCAGCGCGTCGTCGATCAGGTCGTTGCATCGCCTGACGGTCGCCATGTCCACGACGGAACCGAGGACGGCCGGGCCCTTTCTCGGATCGCCAAGCGGCAGGCTCTTGGCCTTCTCGGCCAGACGCGCGACGAATTCGTCGGCGATCGCCGTGTCGACGACGATGCGTTCGGTGGACATGCAGATCTGGCCGGAATTGGCGAACGCGCCGAATGCCGCGCCTTGCACGGCAGCGTCGAGGTCGGCATCGTGAAGCACCAGAAACGGCGCCTTTCCGCCGAGTTCAAGTACCGAAGGCTTCAGATACTTCGCGCACTGGGTCGCGATGATGCGGCCGACGCGCGTCGAACCCGTGAAGTTCACCCGCCTGACCGCGGGCTCGGCAATCAGCGCTTCGACAATGTCGCCGGCATTCGCCGGCGCATTCGTGACGAAGTTCACGACGCCGCGCGGCAGTCCCGCATCCTGCAATGCCTCGATGATGAGGCCGTGGGTCGCGGGGCAAATCTCGGAGCCTTTGAGCACGACGGTATTGCCGCACGCCAGCGGCAACGCAACCGCACGCACGCCCAGGATGACGGGAGCGTTCCACGGTGCGATCCCGAGCACGACGCCGGCAGCCTGCCGAACCCCCAGCGCGAGACTGCCGGGTACGTCCGACGGAATCACTTCGCCCGAGATCTGCGTGATCATCGCAGCGGCTTCGCGCAACCCGTCGGCCGCAAGCTTGACGTTGAAATCGGCCCACAGGCGGGACGCGCCCGTTTCGGTTGCGATTGCCAGCGCGAAAGCGTCGCCCTTTGCCTCGAGTGCCTCCGCCGCTCGATTCAGCAACGCGCGTCGCTCGCCCGGCCCCATCGTCGACCATGCGGGAAACGCGGCGGCCGCGGCATGCACCGCGGCTTGTGCATCGGCGACGGTCGCGGCCGGCGCCGTCGAGGCGACCGTGTCGTCGAGCGGGTTACGGCGCTCGAATGTCGCCCCGTCGCGAGCCATCGTGCGCTCGCCATTGATCAGCATCGCTACCTGATTCACTTCCGTCTCCTCGAATATGTTTGACATGCCGGCCTGCCGAATCGCCGATTCACGGTCAGGCCACGACGATTTCCACAAGGCGCGTTTCACCCGACGACAACGCATCTTCCAGCGCGGACTTGAGCAACCGTGCGTCGCTCACCCGAACCCCCTTGCAGCCCATGCCGTGGGCCAGAGACACGAAATCCAGCCCAGGGAGATCGGTGCCCTGCACCGGATCCGACGCGGAAAAGCCAAATACGGGCGCGAATTCCTGCAAGGCGGCGTAGCGGGAATTATTCAGGATGACGAATGTGATCGGGAGAGCGAGCTGGACCGCGCTGTAGATCGCTTGCGGCGAATACATCGCCGAGCCGTCGCCGATGAGGCCGATCACGCGGCTGCCCGGTTTGCCCAAAGCCACGCCCACCGCGGCGGGCATGCCGTAGCCCAGACCGCCGCTTGCCATCGTGTAGAACGTCTGACCGCGCGTGAACGGCAGATACCGTTGCATGACGGGGCGCGAACTCGGCGCCTCCTCGACCACGATATCGGCTGCATGGCGGACCTCGGACAGCGTCTGCAACGCATAGGCGACCGACATGACCGCCGTGGGCTCGGCGCGCTCGACGGCCTCGCGAGGCGCCGGTAGCGGCCGACCCCGCGGCGCCGGACGGGCGAGCAGGTCCGCCAGCCCCAGGCGAATGTTCGCCACCACCGACGTACCGGCCGGCGTCCACGCCGCGGTGGCCGGATCGTCGATGAGCTGGTACAACGCCGCACCGTCAGGCACATGCGGCCCACTGCCTTCGACGTGATACGCGAACGCCGGCGCCCCGACGACGAAGATCAGGTCATGCCCGTGCAGAATCCGGACGATTTTTTCGCGCATCGCCGGAAGGAATCCGGCGAAGAGCCGATGATCTTCAGGGAAGCTGCAGCGCGACGACATCGGCGCGACGTAAACCCGCGCGTTGTGGCGCTCGGCGATCTGGATAACCTCGCTCCAGGCATCGGCGCGATCGAGTTCCGCGCCGACGACGATGGCCGGCCGCTGGCAGCTGTCCAGCGCGTCGCCGATCTCCGCGATCCGTTCCGGATCGGGACGGAACCGGGTGCTGACCCGTGTCGCCTCGACGAAGTCGGCCGGCTGATCCCAGTCGTCGACCGGAATGGAAACGAACACGGGGCCACGCGGCTCCTGCATCGCCACGTGGTACGCACGGGCGAGCGCCAGCGGCACATCCGCGGCACGAGCCGGTTCGATGCTCCATTTCACGTAGGGGCGCGGCAACTCGGTTGCCTGCGACGCCGACAGAAACGGATCGAACGGCAGGATCGAGCGGGCCTGCTGGCCGGCAGTCACGATCAGCGGCGTGCGGTTCTTGAACGCCGTGAAGATGTTGCCCATCGCATTGCCGACACCGGCCGCCGAATGCAGGTTGACCAGCGCGGCGTTGCCGGTCGCCTGCGCATACCCGTCCGCCATGCCGACAACGACCGCTTCCTGCAAGCCCAGCACGTACCGGAAATCCTCCGGGAAGTCGCGGAACATCGGTAGCTCGGTCGAGCCGGGATTGGCAAACACGGACGTCATGCCGAGGCGCCGCATCAAGTCCACGACGGCGTCGCGAACGGTCGGCTGCCCACTTGTGTTTCGTTGCATCTCGAATCCTCTGCGGTTCGCCACTCGGGCTGGCGGTGATGGGATGAGCCGCAGTATGGGATTCGATACCTTGTTTGAAAATTGCCAAGAATGCTCAAAGTCATTACATTCATGCATGACATCGCCGAGTGGCCTGACGGGTCCATTCAGGCCGGAAGCCTTACCGGGCGGGGCTGAGCGCCGCCAGCACCGGTTTTCCGGCAGCCGCCGCGAGCGTACGCGGCGGTTCCTTTCAGGGAAGACACCTAGCGCCATCCGACTCGGGATCTTGTTCGCCCCCTTTATTCCCTTTCAATCAGGTTCGCCGCGATGAGTTTCAATCTGCAGCAGTTGACGATGTTCACGACGATCGTGTCCGCCGGTAGCCTGGGACGAGCCGCGACGCTGCTCGACATGACCCAGCCCGCGCTGAGCAGATCGATCAAGCGGCTCGAGGAATCGGTCGGGGCGCCGCTGTTCGAGCGCCACACGAAAGGGATGCAGCTGACCGCGCTGGGCGAGGCGTTGATGCCGCATGCCATGTTGCTGCAAAGGGAAGCCGAGCAGGCGCGCGAGGAACTGGACGCGATGCGCGGCCTCGCGAAAGGCGTCATCAAGGTGGGCGCGGTGGGCAGCATCGCGAGCCTCGTGCTGCCGATGGCCATCGCGTGCGTGCTCGATAAATGGCCCAACCTGCGCGTCGAGGTGATTGAAGGCGTGTGGGACCGTCTCGTCGAGGGTTTGCTCGCTTACGAGATCGACCTGGCGCTCTGCACCTCGGGAATCGAAACCGACGAGGTCGCTGCGCTCACCGATTGTTCATGGACCGACCGGAGTTTCGTGGTCGCGGCGACCGATCATCCGTTGCGCTCGACGCGCGGCCTTCGGCTCGAGGACACGCTGACACAACGGTGGGCCATCACGCCCAAGGGAACCGGACCTTATGCCCATATGCAAGAAACCTTCGAAGCCCGAGGCCTCCCGATGCCGGCCATTGCCGTCGAGACCCGGTCGGTCACCGTGCTCAAAAGCCTGGTAGCACGATGCGGCTTCGTCTCATGGATGGCCGAGCCGATGTACGACACCGAAAGCAAGGCCGGCGTCATTGACGCGCTGGACATCGAAGGCCTGGATGCGCAACGCACGTTGACCGCGTTTCGGCGCCGGCGCGGCACGCTACCCACACCCGCGGTCAAGCTGCTGGACGAATTGCGTCAACTGACCGGATCGTTGCGCAAGTGAGCAGGCGGCCGGCGAGAGGCTTCGGCGTTCCGCCCCCTTCTTCCGGCCGTAATCCTTTTGTACGCCGATACCTATTGTAGATGCACATAAATGTCCGTACCTGAATTGCCAGCCAATACAGAGGGCAGCAATTCCCTAAGGAAACACTGATCAATGAGCCTATCGCAGCCGGATCGGCACATACGGCGCGCAATTTTTAAACTGGAAGGCCGCCGCAGTGAATTTTGGGCATCTGCGCGACCACGTCCCAGCATTTTTCACACACCAGACGGACTGCTCCCATGGCATGGCCACAGCCGCTTTCGTGCCATCACCAGGTTCGCCAGTGCAAACAGGCTGAACAGTTGCGCCGTGTTCCGGGCCAGCCCCCTGTAGCGCACCTTGCGATGTCCGAACAGATTCTTGACGACATGGAACGCATGCTCAACCCGCGCACGAATCTGCGCCTTGGTCCGCTCGACCGCAATCACCAGATCCTTGAGCATGCCCTGGGGCATCGTCTTGATCTTGCTGCGCCTGAACGCCACGTGCCACTTCAGTGCCCGCCCCTTCATCTCCTCGCGCTTGTCCACGCCGGTGTAGCCTGCATCGCCGAACGCTTCAGGCTCGTGGCCGTGCAGCAGCGCGTGTGCCTGCGATACATCCGACTCATTGGCGGCCGTGGTGATCACGCTATGCACCATCCCCGCGTCAGCGTCCATCCCGATGTGAGCCTTCATGCCGAAATGCCACTCGTTGCCCTTCTTCGTCTGGTGCATCTCGGGGTCCCGGCTCTTTTCGGCATTCTTCGTCGACGGCGGGGCCTCGAAGATCGTCGCATCCACCAGCGTGCCTTCCTTCATCATCAGCCCGCGCTCGCACAACTCAATGCCGATCTCATCGAACAGCTTTCGCGTCAGTTCGTGCTCCACCAGCAGGCGCCGGAACTTCAGCAGCGTGGTAGCGTCCGGCATATCCTCGCGCGCCAGCGCGATGCCCGCGAAGGCGCGCATCGCGATGCTGTCGTACAGAGCATCCTCAAGCCCTTCGTCAGACAGGCTGTACCACTGCTGAAGAAAGTAGATCCGCAGCATGCGCTCAAGACCGATCGGCGGCCGACCCCGTTCACCTTTCGGGTAGTACGGCTCAATCACCGACAGCAGGCGCCGCCACGGCACCACCGTCTCCATTTCCGCAAGGAAGCGCTGTCGCCGGGTCACTCGCTTCTTGCCCAGGTTTTCCGCTTCTGCAAAACCAATCTGCCGTTTCATCGTCGTGGGACCGTTCCGTGAGCTTCTTTCTACAACGCCCTCGGCTTCGTCAGCGATGACCGCCAAGCCGAATTGATCAGTGTTTGACCCTGACCCAAGAAATAGTCCGGTGCAAAAGTAGAGAAATTCGGCATGATGTGTCCAAGCGGACACGAAGGCCATGCCATGAAGACGAGCAAGTTTACGGAAGAGCAGATCGCATTTGCCCTGAAGCAAGCCGAGCTGGGTACGAAGGTCGAAGAGATCTGCCGCAAACTCGGAATAAGCGAGGCGACTTTCTACAACTGGAAGAAGAAATTCGGAGGGTTGGGGCCTTCTGAGCTGCGCCGCTTGCGCCAGCTCGAAGAGGAAAACGCGAAGCTGAAGCGGCTCGTGGCGGACCTGAGCCTGGACAAGGCCATGTTGCAGGACGTACTCGCAAAAAAGCTCTGAAGCCTGCCCGTCGGCGCATGTTGATCGATGAATTGCGTGATCGCTATCGAACCAGCCTGACGAAGACTTGCGCGTTGTTTGGCATGTCTCGTTCGCTGTATCGGTATCAGTCGGTTGCGCGCGATTCGTCGGCGCTGCTCATGCGTATCAAGGAAATCACCGCCACGCGCGTGCACTATGGGTATCGGCGCGTTCACGTGGTCCTGCGACGGGAAGGCTGGCGAGATAACTGCAAGCGCGTCTACAGGCTGTATCGGGCGGAGGGCCTTTCACTGCGGCATAAGCGACCACGACGTAACAAATCGGCTCGGCTGCGACAGCCCAAGCATATCGTGACCGCGATCAACGAAATTTGGAGCATGGATTTCGTTGCGGATGCACTGTTCGATGGGCGACGCCTTCGGACTCTGACCGTCGTCGACAACTACACACGGGAATGCCTGGCCATCGAGGTTGGACAAAGCCTGAAGGGAGAGCATGTGGTCGAAGCGCTGACGCGTATCACCGCCATGCGCGGGCACCCTGCCACGATCAAGGTCGACAACGGCAGCGAGTTCATCTCGAAGGCAATGGATCGCTGGGCGTATGAACATGGCGTCGAACTGGATTTCAGCCGGCCGGGCACGCCTACTGACAACGCCAAGGTCGAAAGCTTCAACGGGCGCTTCCGGCAAGAATGTCTGAACGCGCATTGGTTCTTGTCATTGGCCGACGCGCAGAGCAAAATCGACGACTGGCGCACGTACTATAACGAGGTGCGTCCCCACTCTGCATTGCAGTGGATGACGCCCGCCGAATTCGCCCGTCAGGCAAGGGAATCCGCCTCGCCTGACAACTCAACCAAGCCGGAAATCTCCACTTCCGACCGGGACTAATTCTGGTTCAGGGTCAATGCAGCCCCGACTCCCAATTACTTGCCGCCGATCGATATCCGCCATAACTCGTAGCGCTCGTGACCGTTTGGGACCAGACCTGCGACATGGTCACTCAGCGCGCTCGACGTGAAGACGAGATCGCCGGTCGGAAGCAGAGCCGGAGTGTCCGGCCAATGCACGCCATCGTCGGATGCGATCAACGACATCGATTTCGTGCCCGGTTCGTACTTTACGATGCCATTGTGCGTGACATCGGTAATGTAGAGCACACCGTGCGAATCCGTCACGATTCCGTCCGTGTTGCCACCGACAGCACCAAGATCACGAATCTCCGTGGCGATCTTCTCATCTGTCGCACCGTGCAGCCTAAGAACGGCGGTCGAAACCGAACGTGCGCGTGTTCCTGTCGTCACGGTCCAATACAGCGTCGCACCGTCCGGCGACAGCGCGATACCATTGATACCTATCAGCAGCGGCTTTTCCGGCCATACTTCAACTCCATGGGAGACGACCTTTACCCCAGCTTCGACCTGCAAATACGGATGCCCATCCAGCACACGTCGCGCCGTGCCTGACGCAAAATCGGCGACGATCAGTCCGACCTTGTTATGCGGTGAACTGCGAGAGCCACTGTCGGAAACATACGCGATGCGCCTGTGTTCGTCGACGACGATGTCGTTGAGGAAGCTGCCGGCACGATCGGCCACACCGTCGAGGGCGATGCGCTTCACGATTCGTCCGGATTTCAAATCGAACACCACGATTTTCTGGGCTCCAGCAGGTGCCTCCGATTCCCCGGCAACGAACCCCATGTCAAGTGCCCAGAGCCAGTCGTTTTTCCGATCGACGTAGAAGCCCAGCACGTTGCGCAAATGCTCGCTCGGAGCAGTTGCTGTGGAATTGCCTTCCATTGACGGAAATGGCGTCAGTCGCGCCGGGCCGGTAGTTGCCCGAGTATCCAGCCTGCTTAGCGTCGCCGGTGTCGACGCGGCGACGAACCGCGGGGTACTCACATATGCGGTACCGCGTGCGTCGAAATGAAGCCCGGCAATCGGCGCATTGACCGAGCCTGCGAACGGCGCGGGATCCCCACCGTCTTTCGGAATCTCCCAACTTACTCCGGCGTAGCTTCGCCAGCGTTCAAGCCGGGTATCGGCCACCGCAGTCGCTGCGGTCGCGCAACTGATGAAGGCAATTGCGAAAGCAAATGGCGTAACTCGACTCAAGCGCTCGAACATGATGAAGGATGGTGAATTCGTTAGATGCGGTTATGCGACTTGATGCAGATGCAGCAATTTGAAGGTTTCGATCCATTGACCGGCGGTCGCGCGGAATGCGTCCATCAGCGGGCTGCGCATGTGGTACTCCCACGACGCGCGGTCTGCCCATTGCTCAAAAAAGACGACCATCCCCGGCTGATCCAGCGATTCATGCAGTTCGTAACTGAGACAGCCGGGCTGGTGGCGCGCCATCTCGACGAGTTCCTGTTGGGCTTGAACCAGCACCGCTTCGCAACCGTGCTTCGCCTCTACGAGTGCGACAATGACGTGGGCAGACATATCGAGGCACCTGTTCACAGAATCGACCGAAAAGTGCCGCCTTCGACGCGCACCGCAGCACCGTTGGATGCGGCACCCAAAGGACTGACCAGCAACGCCACTATGGCGGCAATCTCGTCGGCCTCGATCATGCGGGCGATCAGTGAGCTCGGACGATACGTGTCGAAGAAGTGGGATTCGATTTCCGCATCGGTCATATCGGGTCGTGGCGCGGTCTGCCGCAAATACGCGACGATGCCTTTGGAGCGCGTAGCGGACGGCAGTACGCTGTTGACGGTCACACCCGTACCCTTCGTCAGTTCGGCCATTCCGCGCGAGACCGCGAGCTGGGCCGATTTGCTGACACCGTAGTGCACCATGTCCGGCGGCGTGAACGCCCCGACTTCGCTGGACATGAAGATGACACGCCCCCAGTTCTTCGCAAGCATGCGAGGAAAGTAATGACGTGACAGCCGTACGCCCGACATGACGTTGACATCGATCATTCGCAGCCATTCGTCATCAGTGATCTCGGCGAAGGCCCTGGCTTCGTAGTAGCCAAGGTTATTCACGAGAATATCCGTATCCGGCTGCGCTTCGATCAGTTCCGCGACACCTCGCTTGCCGCTCACATCGGCGACGATTCCGCGCACGCTGCCGCGATGCGCGGTAGCGGATATCTCGGCGACGGCGGTGTCGAGTTTGTCACGCTGACGCCCGGTGATCGTGACCGACACACCTTCGCCGGCCAACGTTCGTGCAATGGCCATGCCGATGCCAGCGGTGGCGCCGGTGACGATGGCAGTTTTACCTTCAAGTTGCAGATCCACCGTTTGCTTCTCCCTTGCTCGTCGAAGGACCGGCTACGCCGGTCCATTGCGTGGCATTACTTCAGCCGCTTCAGCATCTCGCCCGCGACGTCGAGTGCGGAGGCCGGATTCTGACCGGTGATCAATTCGCGGTCGGTCACCATGTGCGCGGTAAATGGCACCTCGTTGCTGCTATAGATGCCGCCGGCCTGCTGCAGCGCGGTCTGCGGATAGAACTTCATCACTCCGCCGCCAAGCAGTCCTTTTGCCTGCTCCTCTTCCGCGTTGCTGATCACCGTCATGCGGTAACCGGAATAGATCCATTTCGGGTAGCTGCCGCTCGCGTTCCCCGAGGCGAGCTTTCGTGCAAAGCCCTGTGCATCGGACAGGGTCGACAGCAACGCAATCGGACCATGACAAACGAGCGCCGTGGTCTTGCCGCGCGCGTGAAAATCGGCCAGCAGTCGGCCCACTGCGGGGCTGGTCAGAAGATCCTGCATCGGCGCGTGGCCGCCGGGAACATAGACGGCATCGAAGTGCTCGTAACCGATCTGCTCCACCCGCGACAGACTGATCACGGGAGAGTGCGAGCGCGACGTGATTTGCAGCTTGTCGAGCAAAGCCTGGTAACCGCGCATCGCCTTTTCGTCGCCGTTGAAGTACATCTTGTCGGCAGACGTCGCATCCATCGTGGGCGCGTTGCCCTCGGGCGTGGCGAAGGTCACCTGGTGGCCGGCATCAAGCAAGGCCTTCACGGGCTGCATCAGTTCGTTCAGGTAGAAGCCCGTCGCGAAGACCTTGCCGTCCTTCAGATCGAGGTGATCGGAATCCGACAACACCACGAGCACGTTGGCCGCGTGAGCGCTGTACGCTGCAATGCCGAGCATGGCGGCAACGGCGAGCTTGCGCATCGAATGCATAGCGTTCTCCATGGGGAATTTCAGGCCTGCCCTGAATGATTCAGCAACAGATAACGGATCGCCGCGCCAACGCCGGAAGCCGACTGCGGGTTCTGGCCGGTCACGAGACGTCCGTCGACGACGACCTTCGCCGTCCAATTCGGTACGGGATGGTGATGCGCGCCGCGCTGTGTCAACGTGCTCGCGAGCAGGAAAGGCACGACGCGATCGAGTTGAACCGCGCGCTCCTCTTCATCCGTGAATGCGCTGAGGTTCTTGCCGGCGACCAGGTACGTTCCGTCGCCGAGGGTCACATCCACCAGCGCGGCGGGGCCATGACATACCGCGCCGACCACACCGCCTGCCTCATAGACCGCGCGAGTCACCTTTTGCACGTCGGGATTGCCCGGAAAATCCCACATCGCACCGTGGCCGCCTGCAAAGTAGACAGCCGCATATTTCGACGCGTCGACATCGCCCAGTCGCTGCGTGTGGCGCAGCGCGTCGCGGAAAGCACTGTCGTTCCAATAGCGCGCGTTGACTTTGTCCGTCAGGTCAAGCCCGTCGACGGGAGGCTCGCCGCCCAGAATCGACGCGAATTCGACCGGGATGCCGGCCGCGTCGAGTTCGGCAAGCGGATGCGTCACTTCGCCGAGATAAAACCCGGTCGGCTCGCCGGTCGAGCCTTTCGTCGCGTGGCTCGTGAGTACGAACAGCACGGACAAGTCCTGCCGGTCGCGATGTTCACTATTCATGGTTCGCTCCTCGATATCAGTGGGTGACCCGACGACGGATCACAATGCGCCCACTTTATTTGGCTCAACGGAGGAGATAAACTGAGTCAGAAGGAAATCTTCTGTTCTCTGGAGGACAAGATGGGGCGAAGATTCGACCATCTCGGTGATGTGGAAGCGTTTGTCACGGTAATTGAAAAAGGCTCGATGACCGCCGGCGCGGTGGCCTTGGGCAGCACACCTTCGGTTCTGAGCCGAGCTATCACGCGCCTGGAGACTCGGCTGGGTGTGCAGTTGCTGCGTCGTTCGACCCGACGGTTGAGCCTGACGGAGCAAGGCAGGCTCTATCTGGAACAATCGCGCGCAGCGTTCTTGTTGATCGACGATGCCGAGCGCGCCATTCAGGGGCAGGACGGCGCGCTGACAGGTCATGTCCGGCTCAGCGTACCGACGACGTACGGACACTATCGTCTGCCACCGCTGCTTCGGAAGTTCACGCAGCAACACCCGCAGGTTCGCGTGGAGTTGAATATCGCGAACCGGAACGTCGATCTGGTGGCCGAAGGTTTCGATCTGGCGATCCGGCTAGGCGCATTGCCCGACAGTGGACTGGTCGCGCGCAAGCTCGAAGATGCAGCGTTATGCCTGGTAGCGTCGCCCGATTACATCGCCAATGCTGGCATTCCGGAAAACGTGGCCGCTCTGGAGTGCCACCTTTGCTTGCCTTTCATGCTGCCCAGCAGCGGCCGTATCGCACCGTGGGTGTTCCAGGACGGCGGTCAGGACATCGACTGGCTGCCGCCTTCGAACATCGCGGTCTCCGACGATGTGCTGGGTGTCGTTTCAATGGCGCAGAGCGGCGCCGGCATCTGCCAGACCTATGATTTTATTGTTCGGGACCGGATTCAGGCCGGAACTCTCGTCGAACTGCTGCCCCACCTCCGTGGCCGCACACGGCCGTTTTCTGTGATTTATGCGCCTCATCGTCGCTTGTCTGCGGCATCACGGGCCCTGATCGACATGCTTGTCGCGTCTACCCCCGATTCATCCAAATGAAAGCAGAATGATGGTTGATGGACTCTCAGCGCTCAGCACGGGTTCGGGAAATTCGAACGGCTCACTGATTGCCACGGTTGAACGACACCAATGAATGCAAGTGGCGTAGCGACTTCATGCAACGATTCGAAGCACGTTGAAATCAGCCTGAAGCCGGCATGTCTTAAGGCTTTTCGTATTCGGGCGGTTACGCGCGTTTGATTTGCTTGATCAAAAAATCGACCATATCTCGCTGTGCGTTGTCAAGAATATCGCCGGTGCCGACTAGCGCAAGCTCTGACGGTGGCAATGGAGGCAAATCGGTGCAGACTCGATGCTCCGGCAAGATCGCAGACTTCGGTAGCACCGAGATAGCCAGACCTGCGGCGACCGCTGCCTGAATCGCAGTAAGGCTTTGGCTGCCAAACGCTATGCGCCAGGCACGCTGCGCCTTGTCGAGACTGCGGATCGCCCGCTGACGGTAAATACATCCGTGGGGAAAAAGCGCAAGCGCGATCGGCTCATCCGAATCCGGCTTCGGGGGATCAGCATCCCGCCCCCGCACCCAAGCAAGCGACTCTGGCCAAGCCGCGAAGCAGTCGCCTCTGCCGGGTTCCCGCTTGACGAGTGCGAGGTCTATTTCCCTCGCGGCAAGCTTGCCTTGCAAATCCGCGCTCATACCCGCCGACGTTTCAAGCCTCACATCCGGTCGGACCTTCAGAAAACCCGAGAGTATTGCCGACATGCGCCGCGCATCGAAGTCCTCCGGGACCCCGATTCGAACCGGCGAAAGCTTGACGTCGCGCTGGAGCACCTCGCGGGCTTCCTGCGACAACGCCAGCAGCCTCCGCGCGTACTGCGCGAGCAAGACACCGTGTTCGGTGGCAACGACATGATTCCCCGAACGGTCCCTGAGCAGCAGCGGGCGACCTACCGACTCTTCCAGCTTTCGCACCTGCTGGCTAACAGTCGACTGCGTGCGATGAACACGTTCGCCTGCACGAGTGAAGCTGCCTTCATCAACGACGCAAATCAGCGTCTTCAGTAGCTCGAGATCAAACATGGTCAGTCATTTGAAATTTAAATATCAATGATTTTATTATCTAATTTCTAAATATGAAACCTTCTGCCTATGATGCGAATGTCTTCTAGCCAAACAGGAACAATGATGTCACTGAAAGATACGAGTCGGCCACAATGGCTGACATTCGACTGCTACGGCACGCTCATTCAATGGGACGAAGGTTTGCTGGCAGCGGTACGCGAGATTCTTGGAAAACGGCAGGCAACGGAGGTCGACGCATCCAGATTCATCGACGTTTACGACCGGTATGAACATGAGCTCGAGCAGCAATCGCCCCACCGCACCTTCCGTCAGGTTTCCGGCCAGGGCCTTCGACTTGCGCTGGAGGAATTCGGGCTTGCCGGGAGCGAAAGCGACGCCGCAGTGCTGACTTCGAGGATTGCGGCGATGCCACCGTTTCCCGAGGTCGTCGGCACGCTAGGGAAGTTGAAAGCAATGGGATACCGTCTGTGTATTGTCTCGAATACGGACGACGACATTATTGCAGGCAACGTAGCACAACTTGGCGGCTATATCGACAGGGTCATTACTGCACAACAGGCCGGGGCCTACAAACCAGCACGTCGGCTGTTCGATTACGCGCACGAACAGCTTGATGTATCGAAGGACGACGTTGTTCACATTTGCGCCAGCCCGCATCTGGACCATGCAGCGGCGCGAGACATCGGATTTCGTTGCGTGTGGATTGATCGAGGCACCGGTCGAAAATTGCTGCCGGACTACACTCCAGACGCGACGTTACAGACGCTGCACGAAGTACCGGAACTCTTTGCTACGCTCGACTGGTAGTCCATTGTCCCGTTACCCCGATCACGGCTTGCCCAAGTGCATGCAATATTGCCGGAAGACGCGACGCGTTCCGATCGGGGTACATCACACACGCTTCTCATCATCGACATACTGATCGCGGTCCGGCACATAAACCCTGATCCCAGAACGACACGTAACGATTTGCATCCGGTGACCCGAAACGTCGACGCTGAATCCCGACGCAAATCAGGATGACTCTCGCTCCAGGACTGCCCCGCTCCACCACCCATCTTGCTCCGCTTCCGACACCGGCAAGAACCCGTTGGTTTCCCAAGATCACTGGTCGGACCGGCCGCTGAAAAACTTGATCGGCATGGTGCCGGTCTACTTGGTAAGGCGACTGAGACTTCTCTCTTTGAGCCGTTGAAGGGCGCTCAGGTCGGATCCTCTTGCTCCCGATGCCAAAGGTCGTGGATGCTTTGTTTGCAACGCGCTCCAACTTCCAACGATGGCCTCAAGCTCAGTGCGCTCCAGCACAAACGCATTCTGCCGACTCATGCGGCTGGATCATCTGCATGATTGGTCCCGGTACTGGCCTCGACACATCCGATCGCAATCAGTCGGTTCGGTCGATGCGAGTGTCCGGACTTTAAGGACACGAAGGCGTGAGAGTCAAGTCGTGCGATACCACTCCCTGCATTGCTCGTTTCGACCAGTATCGTCGGCTTGCCGCACTTGTTCACGAGGTTACTCACCCAGATACGCGGCGCGCACCTTCGGATCGTCGAGCATCTGCTTCGCGTCGCCTTCCATCGTGACCGTGCCCGAATCCATCACGTAGCCGCGGTCGGCCGCCTGCAGCGCGAGGCGCGCGTTCTGCTCGACGAGCAGCACCGTGATGCCCTCCTTCGAGATCTCGCGCACCACTTCGAAGATCTTCTCGACCATGATCGGCGACAGACCCATCGACGGCTCGTCGAGCAGCAGCAGCTTCGGCTTGCTCAGGATCGCGCGCGACATCGCCAGCATCTGCTGCTCGCCGCCCGACAGCGTGCCCGCGAGCTGCGACGCACGCTCCTTCAGCCGCGGGAAGAAGCCGAACATCCGGTCGACGTCCTTCTTGATCTGCTCGGTGTCGTTGCGCAGGTACGCGCCCATCTGCATGTTCTCGATGATCGACATCCGCGCGAAGATCCCGCGGCCTTCCGGCACCATCGCGAGGCCGCGCTTGAGCAGCTCGTGCGGCGGAATGCCCTTGATCGACTTGCCGTCGTACTCGATGTCGCCCGCCGAGTACGGCTTCAGGCCCGTGATCGCCTTCATCGTCGTGGTCTTGCCCGCGCCGTTCGCGCCGATCAGCGTCACGAGCTCGCCCTGACGGACTTCCATGTCAACGCCCTTGACGGCCTGGATGCCGCCGTAGTTGACCTGCAAGCCCTTGATTTTCAACATTGCCGCTGCCATCAGTGCACCCCTGCGCCGAGATATGCCTCAATCACCTTCGGATTCTTCTGCACGTCCTGCGGCAGACCCTCGGCGATCACCTTGCCGTAATCGAGCACCGTCATCCGGTTGCACAGCCCCATCACGAGCTTCACGTCGTGCTCGATCAGCAGGATCGTGCGGCCGTCCGAGCGGATCTTGTCGAGCAGGCGCGTGAGTTCGACCTTCTCGGTCGCGTTCATCCCGGCCGCCGGCTCGTCGAGCGCGAGCAGCTTCGGATCGGTGGCCAGCGCGCGCGCGATCTCGAGACGGCGCTGGTGGCCGTACGACAGGTTGCGCGACGTGTAGTCCGCGTACTGCAGCACGCCGACGTATTCGAGCAGCTCGATCGCGCGTTCCTTGATCTCGCGCTCTTCCTGGCGCTCGGCCGGCGTCTGGAACACCGCGCCGAGCAGCCCGTGCTTGGTGCGCACGTGGCGGCCCACCATCACGTTCTCGAGCGCCGTCATGCCGCCGAACAGGCGGATGTTCTGGAACGTGCGCGCGATGCCGGCCTTGGCCACCTGGTGCACGGCCGTCGGCGTGTAGTTCTGGCCGTCCAGCTTGAAGTCGCCGGAATCCGGCGTGTAGAGGCCCGTGATCACGTTGAAGAACGTGGTCTTGCCGGCGCCGTTCGGGCCGATCAGGCCGTAGATCTCGCCTTCCTTGATCTGCAGGCCGACGTCTGACAGTGCCTGCAGGCCGCCGAAGCGTTTGTTCACGCCCTGCACGGACAGTCGGATTTGCTTGTCGCTCATGTGTATATCCCCTGTGTCCGTCGATTAAGCGCGCACCGGCTTCTTGCTGTTGCGCTTCGCCAGTTTCGCGATCTTGTCCTCATGCTTCGGCGCGGGCCACAGGCCTTCCGAGCGGTACAGCATGATGACGACCATCGCGAGGCCGTACAGCGCCTGACGGATCACTTCCGTATCGACGATGTCGTGGCCGAACAACGCATGCTGCAGCGGGCTCATCGTCGAGCGCAGGAACTCCGGGAAGATCGCGAGCAGCACCGCACCCAGGATCACGCCCGGGATGTGGCCCATGCCGCCGAGCACCACGCAGGCGAGCACCACGATCGATTCCCAGAACGTGAACGATTCCGGCGACACGAAGCCCTGGAACGAGCCGAACATCGCGCCCGACAGGCCGCCGAACGACGCGCCCATCGCGAACGCGAGCAGCTTCACGTTACGGGTGTTGATGCCCATCGCCTTCGCCGCGATCTCGTCTTCGCGGATCGCTGCCCACGCACGGCCGATACGCGAGTGCTGCAGGCGCGTACAGACCCAGATCACCAGCAGCGAGCACAGCACGAACAGGTAGTAGTACATGTAGACCGACGGCAGCTGCAGGCCGAACAGCGAGTGCGTCTGCGACAGGTTGAAGCCGCCGACATGCACCGGATCGATGCCCGTGATCCCCTTCGGGCCGTTGGTGATGTTCACCGGACGGTCGAGGTTGTTCATGAAGATCCGGACGATTTCACCGAAGCCGAGCGTCACGATCGCCAGGTAGTCGCCGCGCAGGCGCAGCGTCGGCGCGCCGAGCAGGATCCCGAAGGTCGCCGCCAGCGCCATCGCGATCGGCACGATGATCAGGAACGGCACGTGCAGGCCGTTCGGCGCGAGCGCCGCGATCCACTCGAACTGCGAGGTCAGGTGCGGCGAGCTCAGCAATGCCGCCGTGTATGCGCCCACCGCGTAGAACGCGATGTAGCCGAGGTCGAGCAGGCCGGCGAAGCCGACCACCACGTTCAGGCCCAGCGCGAGCATCACGTACAGCATCGCGAAGTCGAGCACGCGGACCCAGTAGTTGCCGCCGGCCGAGCCGATCACGATCGGCGCCGCGATCACGAGGACGGCGGTCAGCAGGCCGATGACGATGGTCTTGGCGGTGTTGCGCTCTTCGACGAGCGACGTCGAGGATTCGATCGGTTGAATGGATGTCATGTTGTTTGCTCCCTTCCGTTACGCGCGATCCGCGACCCGTTCGCCCAGCAGGCCCGACGGACGGAACACCAGCACGATGATCAGCACCACGAAGGCGAACACGTCCTGGTAGTTGCTGCCGAATACGCCGCCCGTGAGGTTGCCGATGTAGCCGGCCCCGAGCTGCTCGATCAGGCCGAGCAGCACGCCGCCGACCATCGCGCCGCCGAGGTTGCCGATCCCGCCGAGCACCGCGGCGGTGAACGCCTTCATGCCGGGGATGAAGCCCATGTAGAAGTGCACGTTGCCGTATTCAGAGGCGATCATCACGCCGGCCAGCGCGGCGAGCGCGGAGCCGATCATGAACGTCGCGGAGATCACGAAGTTCGGGTTCACGCCCATCAGGCTGGCCGTATTCGGGCTTTCGGCGATCGCGCGCATCGCGCGGCCGAGCTTGGTCTTGTGCACGAGCAGCAGCAGGCCGCCCATCACGATGAACGCGACCGCGATGATCACGATTTCAGTCACGGAGATCACGGCGCCCGGCGTCGTGTCGGTGGCCTTGATCACGTTGATCGGATCGGTCGGCAGCAATTGCGGGAACGGCAGCGGGTTGCGCGACCAGATGATCATCGCGGCCGTCTGCAGCAGGATCGACACGCCGATCGCGGTGATCAGCGGCGCGAGGCGCGGCGCGCGGCGCAGCGGCCGGTACGCGACGCGCTCGATCGTGAAGCCGACGAACGCGCAGACGACCGCGGCGATGCCCAGGCCGATCGTCAGCGTCGCGACGTTGCCGAGTCCGGGAAAATGGTTCTGCAGCACGGTGATGGCCGACAGCGCGACCATCGCGCCGATCATCAGCACGTCGCCGTGCGCGAAGTTGATGATGCCGAGAATGCCGTACACCATCGTGTAGCCCAACGCGATGATGGCGTAGACACTGCCGAGCACCAGCCCGTTCAGAATTTGTTGGACAAAAATGTCCATGTCACTCCCAAGAGTTGATTACTATTGGATCGGCATGCGAGAACGCCGATTACTCGTCGTTCTCGCTCGAAGTATCACTGCGTCGGACTGAGGTTATCGCCCGACACTTTGTACACGGTCACCGGCGCATCAATCCAGTCACCGTTCTTGTCGAACGCGACCTTTCCGACCAGCGTCGAGAACTGGATTTGCTTGAGCATCGGAACGAACTTTTCGGGGTCCGTCGAATTCGCCGCCTTCATCGCCTGCGCGACCACCATCGTGGCCGAATAGAATGCCGGCGAGTAAACATCGTTCTTCACACCGAATTGCTTTTCATACCGCGCCGCGAATTCCGGACCACCGGGCAACGTCGCGAGCGGTGCGCCGCCTTCGGCGCAATACCCCCGCCCATTCAGCGTTCCGGCAGCCAGCTTCGGCATATCGACCGAGCAGATCCCGTCCCCGCCTAGCACCGGGACCGCAAGACCCAACTGCTTGGACTGTCGCCCGATGGCGGCTGCCTGCGCGTAGTACCCGCCGTAGAAGATCGCGTCCGGGCGCTGAGCCTTGATGTGCGTCAGAATCGCGTTGAAGTCCGTTGCCTTGTCGTTGGAATATTCCCTGGCGACGACGTCGATACCGTTCTTCTTCGCCGTCGCGGCAAACACGTCAGCTACGCCTGATCCGTATGCCGTGCGATCGTCGATCACCGCCACGCGTTTTGCATGCAATACCTTTGCCGCATATTCGGCCATGCGTGCGCCCATCACGTTGTCATTGGCCGCAAGCCGGAAGACATACGGGAAGCTCTGCTGCGTGATCGCCGGATTTGAAGCGGCGCCGGTAATCATCGGAACACGCGCATTGTTGTAGATGCGGGACGCGGGAATGGTCACGCCGGAGTTGTAGTGGCCGATGACCGCCTTCACACCCGAATCGACGAGCTTCTGAGCGACAGAGACGCCCGTTTTGGGATCTGCAGCATCGTCCTCGGACAGCATTTCGAACTTGATGGATTGACCGTCGACGACGATCGGCGTCCGATTCAGCTCTTCAATCGCCAGCCGCACGCCTCGCTCATCGTCCTTGCCGAAATTCGATTGGCCGCCCGTCAACGGGCCCGCGACACCGATCCTGACAGTCTGATCCGCATGCGCGGCAGAAATCAATGCGGGGCTGATTCCCCCGAGCAACAGGGTGGCGATGGTGAGTTTGTGACAGTACTTCATGTGAAACCTCCGTGGCGTGGGCAAATTGGGTAGTCGACATGGTTGCAGCGTCAGGAGCGCGGGCACGAGATGGCCGATTTCGCTTGACGTGGGATAGTCAGTCCCGCCAGTGCGGTTCTGCAGATTCCAGAAGCCGCTTGAGCGAGCGAAAATGAAGTCGTGCATATTCATCTCGATCACGGGCGAATTCACGAGAAGTCCGACGAGCCAGTTCATCGCTCACGCGCTTAAGCGGACGCCCGCTCGACATCGCGAGGATTTGGACCTGGGCGGCTCGTTCGAGGTAGTAGAGATCGTCAAGTGCCGCGGCAATCGAAGGGCCCGTGACTATCACGCCGTGGTGCTCGAGCATCAGGACACGCTTGGAAGACAACGCGGCGGCAATCCGGTCTCCTTCCTGTTCGCTGAGTGCAAGTCCTCCGTATTCCGACTGATCACGGTCGTATGCAATGCGATCGAAAAAGCGAAGGCTGTTCTGATGGCACATTTCGAGGCAAAAGCCGTCGAGCGTCGTCAGTGCCGTGGCATAAGGCATGTGCGTATGAAGTACGCATGCGGCATCAGGCGAGGCGCGATGAACTCGGGAATGGATGTTGAGCGCGGTTTTCTCGACTCGTCCGACTCCGTCGATTACCGAGCCGGCGGAATCGACGAGCAGCAAATCAGCCGGTCGGATCTCTTCGAAGCTGAGTCCGAACGGATTGATCAGATACGTTTCCCGACTGCCCGGGAGCAAGAGACTGAAATGGTTGCATGTGCCCTCGTGGAAGCCGAGGCGCGCGGCGATGCGAAATGCCGCGGCCAGATCGTCGCGAGCATTCGCGAGCTCATCGGTCTTCGATCCAGGAAAAAAATCGGTGGCGTGTGCCATGGGGTCGTCCAGTGCAAGTATGCGTATGCGATTCCCCTTCAATGTAGTGAATCAAACCTGCACGGATACATGTACACTTTAAAACGAGGGTGACTAACTGTATTGGGTTCGTCGCCTGCACGGTTATATGGGCCGGTATTTTTGATGTGATAGGTGCGGCGATGAAACCGATACTGACGCTCGATCCCCAGGGGGAATCGTCCCTGGTTCAACAGATCGTGGCCGGGCTGACGGCAACGGTGAACGAAAGAACCTGGCGGTCCGGGGCCAAGGTTCCGAGCATCCGCGTATTCGCCGAGGCACATGGCGTGTCGACATTTACGGTCGTCGAAGCATACGATCGCCTGGTGGCGCAAGGCGTCTTGATGGCACGACGTGGATCCGGCTTTTATGTCGCGGATCGAAGCCGTAGCGAGATACCTCCGACCATCGAGAAACTCAACGAGGAATTCACGAATGGATGGTCGCTGCGTAACGTTCTGGAGGGAACGGAAGGCACGATTCACGCGGGCTCGGGATGGATTCCGGAGGCATGGTTCGACGCGGACGGCCTTGGGCGGGCGCTAAGACAGGTAGCGGCGCAGCCGCGATCGCTATTGGGGTATGGGCACGCAAAGGGGTATGAGCCGTTGCGTGAGCAAATCGTGCGGCAACTTGCGGAACACGAGATCGAGGCAAGTTCCACGGGCATCGTCACTACGCTGGGTGCCAACCAGGCGCTGGATCTCGCCATTCGTCACCTTACGCGCGAGGGCGATACCGTGCTGGTAGACGAGCCCTGCTACAGCGATCTGCTCGTTGCATTGCGATTGCGCCGGATCAAGGCAGTCGGGATTCCGATGACACCCACCGGTCCGGACGTCGTTTCGATGGAGCAGGCGTTCGAGACTCATCGCCCCAAAGTGTTCTTCACCAATACGCGGTTGCATAATCCGACCGGTGCAAGCTACAGCTCGGCATCGGCATTCAAGGTCCTGAAGCTTGCCGAGCGCTACGACTGCATCATCGTCGAGGACGACGTCTCTGCCGGTCTGGTGTCCGGAAATTCAGTCGCGCTCGCGTCCATGGATCAATTGAAACGAGTGGTCTATGTCGGCAGCTTTTCAAAGACCATCGGTGCCGGCCTGCGCGTGGGATTCGTGGCCGCGGAGCCCGCGCTTCTCGAGGGCCTGCTTTACCAGAAGCTGGTGTCCGGAATGTCGACACCGACGATCACGGAGCAGCTGGCACATGCAGTGCTGTCCGAAGGACACTTCAGGAAGCAGGCCGAGCAATTGCGTGATCGTCTCGCTACCGCTCAGGAACGGACCTGTCGCCGGCTTGAATCGATCGGTTTTGAAGTGTTCTGCGAACCTCGATCCGGAATGTTCGTATGGGCACGGCCCGCGGGAATCAATTGCGATTCGGCCGAACTCGCTGTACGTGCTGTCGACCACAAGATTCTTCTGGCGCCAGGCAATCTTTTCTACGCCACCAATCCAACCAGTAGTTGGCTGCGATTCAATGTTGCGCACTGCAACTTCGATCGTCTTTATGCGTTTCTGGCGCATGCCATTGCACACTGACCCGGTCTCGTCACTAAGCCGCCAGGGAATCGGTGTCGCACAACGCACCGGTGATCTCTCGAACCGCTCGAGTCGGCGCGCGCATGTGCGTCGGGCATTTTTACGGGTGTTCATCCGGCCGGTTTTCAGAACAATCGACACGGCCTGCTGAAACTTCACGGCTGGCGTCCACGCCGTGCGCGGATCCAACTGTGCAGGCAACAAAGCCTCTACAGTTATCTAACGATCCACCGCAGTGTGCATGTATCTGTTTAGCTCGATTGCATAAATTGACGGACAACACGTCGCCCATGACTTCGATGCGGCGGTAACTCCGATCAATTTACAGCATGAAAAAGATACGAAATTACGAAGTACTCCTCTCGAATGGCGTCGTTTCGTCACGGCAGATCGTACTCGAGATCGCGGACCGGACACTCGACAGGCTCGACAGCTACCAGCGCATTCGAAGCATCATGCGCATGGAAGGTAGCGTATTGCATATCGGAACGCGCTCGTGGGACCTTTCGCGCAAGCGAAACGTCTATCTGATTGGCGCTGGCAAGGCTTGCAACCACATGGCAATGGCAGTCGACCATGTGTTGGGTGATCACCTGACGCACGGTATTGCCATCGTGAAAATCCGGGAAGAATCGGACCGTTTCAACAAGACCGAGGTGTTCGTCGGCGGGCATCCCCTCCCGAACGAAGAAGGCCATCGGGCATCGAAGCAAATCATCGAACTCGTCGATCAGGCCGGACCAGACGACTTGTTCATCGCGGTGATCAGCGGCGGAAGTTCGGCGCTCATGTCCTGTCCGATCGAAGGCATCAGCCTGCAGGACGAGATCGATACCACGGACGTGCTGCTGAAATCCGGTGCAGGCATTTACGAGATCAATGCCGTGCGCCGGCACATCTCGGCCTTGAACGGCGGAATGTTGGCGCAGCGCATCCAGCGCACGGGTGCCGAACTGATCGGCTTCGGCATCAGCGACGCGGTCGGATCGCCTGCCACGGGTGACATTTCAGTGCCCTACGCAGCCTACAAAAGCACGCCGATCGGTCCCGACATGACGACCCTGGACGACGCTCGCGCCACGATCATCAATCGCAACGTGGCCGATCGCCTGCCCAAGAGCGTTGTCGACTATCTGATGAACGCAGGCCCCGACGCGGAGACCCCGAAGGCCTTTCCGGACAATACCTACTTCCTGCTCAACACGCTGCCCGACTCCTGCATTTACGCCAAGGCAGTCTGCGAGGAGATGGGTATCCCCGCAATGATCGTGTCGTCGTTCCTTGAAGGAGAAAGTCGCGACGCCGGCACCTTCCTCGCGTCGATGGCGCGCGAAATCCAGACGTACGGCAATCCGATCAAACCGCCTTGCGTGCTTCTCAGCTCCGGTGAGGTCACGACGCTTATCGACGATAACAGCGTGATCAAGGGGCACGGCGGGCCCGGCCAGGAAATGGCCGCAAGTTTCGCTATCGCGGCGGCCAAAACCACGGGTGCCTGCCTGCTGTCGATCGACAGCGAAGGCACGGACGGCACGGCGACGGTGGCGGGAGGCATGACGGACTCGACCAGCTTCACCGCGGCCGCCGCAAAGGGAGTCAACCTCTATCAGGCACTGCGCGAGCACAGCTGCTTCGAAGCACTCGAGTCGATCGACTCCGCCGTTTTCACCGGCAACACCGGTACCAACCTGTGTGACTTGAACATCCTTTATGTTCCTGAACCGAACGGGAGCAAGTGACATGGAAGACAAGATCACATCCGTCCGGGCACTTCAGATCATCGATTGCAAGTGCCGGCCCGCAGTCGAAGTCGAGGTGCGCACCCAAAGCGATGCGGTTGGTCGAGGTGCGGCACCCACCGGCACTTCCGTCGGGATGCACGAATCATTCGTTCTGCGGGACGGCGATCCAGCGACCTACGGCGGGCTCAGTGTTCATAAGGCCGTCGACAACGTGGTCGATGTAATTGGTCCGGCGCTGATCGGCATGAACGTGTTTGATCAGCGAGCGATCGACGAAAAAATGATCGCGCTCGATGGCACACCCAATAAGTCCCGCCTCGGCGGAAACACGATTTACTCGGTATCCATCGCGGCATTCCGTACGGCGGCGAATGCCCGATCGATTCCGCTGTACGCTCACATCGCCGGCCGCGACATCAGGACCGTGCCGGTCCCATGCTTCAACGTGATCAACGGCGGACGATACGATGGGCTCACCCAGCCGTTCAACGAGTTCCTGATCGTGCCGTACGGCACTGACAGTGTCGACTTCGCCATCGAAATGGCGGTGGCCGTGTTTCAGAAGCTTGGCCATGTACTGACCGAATATCTGGGCCACAAACCTCAAGTCGCCAGTTCCTATGGCTACGCCGCCCCTTCGGATGACCCGGAAGTCGTGTTGACGCTGATGCAAAAGGCCATCGACGCCTGTGGCTATACAGGCCGGATCGCGTTTGCGCTCGATTGCGCGTCAAGCGAGATGTACGACAAGGAAACCCGCACGTATCTGCTGAAAGGCAAACGGGTGTCCACCTCCGAACTCATTGCCTATGCCCGCTTCCTGACCGAGAAATTCAATTTGGTCTTCATCGAGGATTTGCTCGATGAAAACGACTGGGAAGGTTACAGCACGGCGGTTCGAGAAATTCGACGATCGATCATTCTGGGCGACGATCTCACGGTCACCAGTCTCCCGTTACTTGAGCGGGCTTTCGAGACTCGTGCCGTGGACGGGTTCGTGTTGAAGCCGAACCAGGTCGGAACGATCACGGAGGCGATGGACGCCTATCGATTTGCGCTGCAACACGGAATGATCGCGGTGCCCTCGGGCCGCTCCGGTGGTGTCGTGGATGACGTCGTGATGGATTTTTCGGTCGGCCTCGAAGTTCCGCTCCAGAAGAATGGCGCCCCCCGTTCCGGCGAGCGGATCGAAAAGCTCAACTTTCTGTTGCGGGCAAATGCGCGAAGCCCGGGTTGCCGCCTCTACGACATTTCACCACTTCTCCGATTCTGACCACTGAGTCGGGATCGAAGCTTGACACCCAACATCTTCCTTTTTCGACGAGGTCTGCACCATGTATCCCAAAATCGACTTTCTGTACCTTTCCGAGCCGGACATGATCGCAGTTGGCGTGCTGGATGCCGCGCGCTGCGTGTCCGTATGCGAGGAGACATTCGGACTCCTCGGCAGAGGCGACTATCTGATGGGTGGCGCCAATCACAATAACCACGGAATGAACATCGTCTTCCCGAAAGAGACGAAGTTCCCGAACATGCCGGTTGCCGGTCCGGACCGCCGCTTTGCTGCAATGCCCGGTTATCTGGGCGGTCGCTTCGACGTGTGCGGCAACAAATGGTACGGATCGAATCACGCCAATGCCGAGAAAGGCCTGCCGCGCTCGATCTTGACCATGATGCTCAATGACAAGGACACGGGCGCGCCTCTGGCGCTGATGTCGGCGAACTTGTTGAGCGCGGCCCGAACCGGAGCCGTGCCGGGAGTGGCGGCAAAGTATCTAGCCAACCAAGATGCGAGAAGTATGTCTGTTATCGGTTGCGGCCCGATCAACAAGGCGTGCTTCACCGCGATCATGACCCAGCTCGGCTCGATCCAGCACGTCGTCTGTTTCGACGTCTTCCTCGACAAGGCGAACGAGTTCGCCGGTTGGGTTCAGCAAACGTACGGGATTTCCGCCACCGGTACCGATGAGGCCGAGAAAGGCTTCCGTGATGCAGATGTCATCACCGTGGCAGCGTCGCGTCTGAAGCCGCTTTATTTCAAGGACGAATGGATCAAGGAGGGCGCGACCATTCTCGTCTCAGGCCCGTTCAATACCGACGAGTCGTTCCTGACCGGCGCCAGGGTCGTATACGACCATACCCCGCTGCAGGAAGCCTATGTCGAGGACGCAATCGCATCGGGCAATAAGGAAAGCTACTACAGCAGCGTCATTGGCGGCCCGTTCTTCCGTCTGATCGATGCAGGCAAGCTGCCCGCCCTGCCTGACTCGACCAGCCTCGGTCATGTCGTGAATGGCGACAAGCCGGGCCGGGAGAGCACGAAGGAGCGTGTCATCTTCATAGCATGCGGGATGGCGGTTTTCGACATCAGCTGGGGGACGGAGCTCTATAACAACGCGCGGGAAAGGAAGATCGGCACGCCCCTCAATTTGTGGGAAAAGCCGGCTCTCTGATCGGGTCACCGTGAATCGCGCTCCCGGCAATTGAGCCGCCTGGATCCCCCTGGAAGGTGCCGAGCGCCAGTGTCGGGACTTTCCTGAGCCTTCGGCCATAGGCCGAAGGCTCAGGCCGGGCGAATGCTGGCAAGCGTCGAGGTTTGGGACCGCTTGCACCAAGTGAAGCTGACTGGATAAAGCGTTCAGCCTTGCCGTTAGTCTGCCGACGATGCGCCCGCGGAAGTTTGTATAGGCGCTCACTGGAGTTGACCCTGTAATACCGGACACAGCATCACACTAAGGTTGCTGAATCCATCGAGCGCCGGAACTCGCGAGGCGAGCGGTATTTCAACGCGCTATGGGGATGCTTCTCGTTGTAATGCTCGAACGCGATGGCCAGGTTGCGTGCAGCAGTCGCTGCGTCCGGCTTCGGCATGAAGGCGACGTAGTCGCGTTTCATCGTCTTCACGAAGCTCTCGGCCATCCCGTTACTTTGCGGGCTGCATACCGGCGTGGTCAATGGCTTCAGGCCGATGGCCACTGCGAACCGACGCGTGTCGTCGGCCGTGTAGCCCGAACCGTTGTCGCTCAGCCACTCGATTTCGGACGGCGTATGCAGCTCGTTGCCAAACCGATTTTCCACTGCAGCCAGCATCACGTCGCGCACGATGTCGCCGCTGTGGCCTGCCGTCGTAGCCGCCCAGCTCATTGCCTCACTGTCACAGCAATCCAGCGCGAACGTTACGCGCAGCGGCTCGCCGTTGTCGCAGCGGAACTCGAAGCCGTCCGAGCACCATCGCTGATTGCCGCGCGCTACGGCTACCTTGCCGTCGTGTCGACGTTGGGGCCGAGGTGGAATCGGTCGGCGCTGCATCAGCAGCCCATGTGTGCGCATGACGCGATAGATTCGCTTGGCATTAAACGGCGCCAGTCCGACTGCAACGCGCTCGTTGCGCAAGATGCCCCAAACCCGGCGATAGCCATAGCTGGGCAAATCGCCAATGACCCGGCGGATCTCCTCGATCGCGGCCGCGTCGTCAGTCTGCCTCGATTGACGGCCATCGCGCCACGTCGCCGGACGCGACAGCCGTGCCGATACGTTCGAGCGCGACACGCCGAGAACTTCACAAACCAGTTTCACTGGTCGTCCTCCGGCAGCGAGGGCGAGTGCGCTATCCATTTTTTTGCCCGACCGTACTCGACTGCTTCGCGGAGAATCTCGTTCTCCATGGTCTTCTTGCCGAGCATCCGTTGCAGCTCACGAATCTGCTTGAGCGCATCGGCCAGTTCCGAGGCCGGAACCACCTCCTCGCCAGCTTTAACCGCTGACAGGCTCCCATCCTGATACAGCTTACGCCAGTGGAACAGTTGGTTCGGATTCACGCCGTGCTGGCGCGCGACCATCGAAACCGATTTCCCCGGCTAGAAACTCTCGCGAACCATCGCCAGCTTCTGCTCCGCCGTCCGGCGCCGCCGGCGCTCCGGGGCCGTCAACACTTCCATCACTTCCTGCCTGGTGTTAGGTCCTGTTCACATTCTCACCAGCGGTCCAAAGGCGCAAGCAAGCACCGCGAAGGCGAGATAGTTACCGGCGAGCTTGTCGTAACGAGTGGAGACACGACGAAAATGTTTGATGCGATTGAAGAAGCGTTCGACGATGTTCCGAGTTCGATACAGCACGCGGCTGTACCGACGTTTGGTCTTTCGATTCGAACGCGGCGGGATAACGGCCTTCGCGCGCGTAGCGCGGATGGTGTTCACGAAGGCGTCCGAGTCGTAACCTTTGTCAGCAATCACGGCGCCCGTGCGCAGATGCTCGACCAATTCGTGCGCACACGAAATGTCCGAGACCTGTCCTTGCGTGACAATCATTCGCAGCGGCCGCCCGGCTTCATCAACGGCCAGATGCAACTTGGTCGTCAATCCTCCTCGTGAGCGGCCGAGCGCTTGCGGGCCGCTTTTTTCGGGCGCCTGCCGAATGCTGGTGTGCTCGCACGATGGTCGAGTCGATCAGCACGCGTTTGATTTCCGTCTCGTCGGATACCGCATGTGCCACGCGTTCCCACACGCCTTTGCGACGCCACCGGGAGAAGCGCATGTACACCGTATGCCATCGGCCGAATTCCTTCGGCAAGTCGCGCCACGGACAACCCGTGCGGCCGATCCAGAGAACGGCCTCGACAAACCACCGATTGTCGGCTGCCGTTCGCCCCGGGTCGCCTTCCTTGCCTGGCAGGACATACTCGATTCGTGCCCATACCTCGTCGCTCAGTAATGTTCGGACCATCTTGCCTTGATCGTGCAAAAAACAAGATGTAAACACATTTCATCGAATGTAAACAGACCCTAGTCAAAAACACAGTCTTATGCCTACCCGTTATTGTAAGTGGGTGACTGTGTCCGGCGTTTCAGGGGGCTGCTCCACTCACAATTAGCGCTAGCAGTGTTCACAGGCGCGCTAGCTAGTATGTTGCTGTCTATAAATCAACCGTGGGTTTCCAGTTCGGTGCCGCGACCGCGACGGGGTACGGCCACAAAAGCGACCTCGCCTCGGTCGTTTCCCCTGCGTAGGAAATGTTCGACCCGTCCCTACATCAAGCGACCACGAATGTTTCAACTGATGCTCGACACACTGGACGAGCGTCATTGCGCTGTGCGCGTGGGGGCACGTGCTCAGGCCGATGCTTCGTCGGCCGCGGGTGCTGCGCTTAGCTCCGATTCCGCGTCCGAATCTTCAGTCTCGAACACGCCCTCGAGGTAGGCTGCGTAACGCTGTTGCAGGTATTTGAGCGAAGCGTCGCGATCGACCTGTACGTCCAGATGGTCCTGGAAGAACTTCAACCGAGCACGGTTTTCGTCGAGCACTTGCGCCCACGTCTTAGCGTAGATGTTGACGTTCGGCTTTTCGAGAATCAGGCCGGTTTCGTCCTTCACCAGTTGCTCGGTGTATGTCGCGAGTTGGTCGCTGATAGCCCAAAAATTCCACGTCACCCCAACTTTAGAAAAACGTGGGTCCGCCATAACGGAAAACGCATAGCCTTGGATCTGCGTCACCTCGTCCGAACCGATCGGCACCTTCGGCGCTTTCAGCTCGACGACGAGGTGCGACAAACGGTTCGCCCGATATTGCTTCGTCGCCCTCGAAAGCATCAGGTCCACGATGCCCCGTGTCTGTGAGATGTGCTTCACCGGCTCGTCGATCACGATCTTCGGATCTAGCGCCTTCTTGTGCTCAATCAGAACCTGAGTCAGGGACTGATTGTAGTGGTCTAATGAACCCGGACACTGATTTAGGCGAGAATGCTCGCCATGAAGAGGTGTCTAATGACCAAGCGACGTCGTACGTTTTCCCCGGAGTTCAAACAGCAAGCCGCGTGTCTGGTGCTCGACCAGGGCTATAGCCATATGGAGGCGAGTCGCTCGGTCGGCGTCGGCGAGACGGTACTGCGCCGCTGGGTGCACCAGCTTCAAATGGAGCGTCAGGGTGTCACGCCGCAGGGCAAGGCAATCACGCCGGATCAGCAACGCATTCAGGAACTCGAGGCGCGTATCGAACGCCTCGAGCGTGAGAAGGCCATTTTAAAAAAGGCTACCGCGCTCTTGATGTCGGAAGGCATAGAACGTACGAAGTAATTGATCAGATCTGCGCAGGCGAATCAGTCGAACTGATGTGCGCGGTATTCGACGTATCGCGGTCCTGTCTGTATGCGTACCGGGAGCGTGCCCAGCGCGTAGATGCCGAGCGTATGGCGTTGCGCCACCGGGTGCACGAACTGTTCGTCGAGAGTCGAAGCTCTGCTGGCAGCCGCAGCATCATGGGCATGATGCGCGAGGAAGGCACGGCGATTGGCCGCTTCAAGGTAAGTCGCTTGATGGAAGAGCTGGGGTTGATCTGCAAGCAGCCCGGCAGCCATGCGTACAAGCAAGCTACGGTCGAGCGGATCGATATTCCGAACCATCTCAACCGTCAGTTCGAGGTTGATGCGCCGAATCAGGTCTGGTGTGGCGACATCACGTATGTCTGGGCGCAAGGCCGTTGGCATTACCTGGCCGCCGTACTTGATTTGTTCACGCGCCGAGTCGTCGGCTGGGCGTTCTCGACACGCCCGGATGCCGATCTGGTCGTGCAGGCGCTGGACATGGCCTATGAGCAGCGTGGTCGGCCACAAGGGTTGCTATTCCACTCGGATCAGGGCGGTCAGTATGCGAGTCGGAAATTCCGTCAGCGCCTGTGGCGCTATCGGATACAGCAGAGCATGAGCCGTCGCGGAAACTGTTGGGACAATTCTCCGATGGAGAGGCTGTTCCGCAGCTTCAAGACAGAATGGCTGCCGTCAGTGGGTTACATGTCGGCGCAGGAAGCACACCGGGATATCAGCCACTACCTGATGCATCGGTACAACTGGATACGGCCGCATCAGTTCAATGACGGACTGGCGCCGGCTGTTGCGGAAGAAAAACTTAACGCAGTGTCCGGGGTTGGTTGACCACTACAGATCGTCTACGGACAGGCTAAACTCTTCACCAAAGAGCCAACAGTTTTGAGCGATGATGCGATGCAACTGTGATCGTTCTTTCAAGCGCTTCTTCGGTTCCGGGTCGAAGAGCACGGCCTCCAAACCGTTTAGAAACTTCAAGCGGTCAGAGACTACCTTAGCAGCACCGATAATCGACGAGAGTGTCGTGTCGCGCAGGAGTTGCGCAAGCTCTTCCTGTTGCCGTTTCGGCAGTCGAAGCACTTCGTCCAGAATGACTTGCAAGTCTTCTGGACTACGCTCGATTGCTTGGCGCAACATCCGAAGTTGAAACGCCTTGTTCTTACTTTGCGTCGTACTGAAGTCCGGCAGATGTCGCGCTACGTTGACAGCCACAATGTCGAACACTTGACGTTCGACCTTCTCGACCGTCGTCACCGGCTCGCCTGCGAACGGGTAGACCTCCTCGTCCTTCCACTCATCCACTACCGTTCTCGCCTGCTCCGCCGCTCGGGTGCGGAAGTAGTCCTTGATCGTCTGCTGCGCCTGCGTGATGGCGTCAACGACTGCAGTCTGCATTTCCGCGAGATCGACCATCCCTTCCTTCTGCGCGAGATCGAAATACGGCGAGGACAGGTAGCCAGAGAACGTAAAGTTGCCGATGTGGAAGCGACGGTCTACCTGCACAAGAGGGAAACGCTGCTGATTGCAAAGGTACAGCGCGCGGTTGCCGGCGGCCCTCCATTCGACGACGTGCAAACGTACCCAGTGCTCTTTGCCGTCGAACTCGATGTCGTCGAGGTTGAAGTTCTTCCGGCCCACGATGGCCGATGCGGGATCGATGGATCGACCGTCCAGAACTATTTTTGCGCTTTCCTCGTAGTCCGCTAGATATAGCGCAAAAATCTCGGTCAACTCCTGACGTCCTTCATCCGAAGTGAATGCCCTGAAATCCTTGCTGGGTTCACGAATGGTGAGTGTCACACCTGGCTGCGCATCGTCATTAACTTGCGCCTCGTCGCTCACGTTGACGTGGCGGATGTCGAGCGCAGTCATACGAATGGTGTAGGACCAGCACTTGCCATCCTGCCGGTAGATCACCGCCCATTCGGCGACGTTGCCAAGCGCGAACGCCTTGAAACGCCCACGACCTTCCTGCCCATGTAGGAACCGACCGGACGCAGTGTGCGATTTGGACTTTTTCCACGAGCCGCCGAGAAAACGGAAAAATCCCGGGGCGTCCGTCCGGGCAATTCCCGCTCCGTTATCCTTGACAACGATGGCGTCTAGCGACCCTAGGTCGTTATACTCGAACGAGACGTCCACGACTGTGGCGTCGGCGTCGAACGCGTTCCAAATTAGTTCAGCGAGCGCCGGGATGGGGCGAGCGCGCGTGATCTTCTCGAGAAAGTCCGATTGCACCTCAACTGGATACTGTTCTGCCGCCATGCCCCTTCTCCCGTCTTGTCGTCCTGCGCCGGCTGCTGCGTTGCCTTTTCATTCTACCGTCAGCGCTGCTGGACGCCCATTGCCACTGGCCCGGACCGTACTCGACCAGTATCTCGTGCAGCGCGGTCAGCTAGTTTCGCGTGAGTGCTGGAATCCGGCGTCACCGCTTATTGCGAGCCTTGCGGAAGACGGCACCGGCTTCGTGAGCACGTGACTGTGGCGCGTGATGAGGCGGTTCTTAGTACTGGCCACCGAAGCGATCTAGTACGAGCGGCGAGAAATATCGGAGAGGTTGCGTCGCGCCAGTCCTCATCGCATGCGCTGGCGCGGGGTGCCAAGTTAATCTCGGTGCGCGTTAGCCTTCGCTCTGCGCGAATTTCGACGACAAGGCACTGTCATCACGACTCGCGTTTATCATCAAGTCGGGCGCGTGCCGCTGCGATCGATTGGTGCAGCTTCGCCTGCAACGTCTCGCGTGGCGGTAGCACCGTGAGGTACTCAGCGACGTGAATGCCACTTTTGCCAAGCTCAAGCAATTCGATCTGTTCTTGCTTTTTTCCGCACACAGGATGATGCCGATCGGCGGCGCTTCATCCGGCTCCTGCTCGTGCTTCGCGAGCCAGCGCAAGTACAGCTCCATCTGACTCTTGTATTCGGCCTTGAAGGATCCGAGCTTCAGTTCGATGGCAACAAGACGTTTGAGCTTGCGGTTATAGAACAGCAGATCAAGATAGAAGTCGTCGTCGTCGATTGGCAACCGCTTTTGGCGAGCAACGAACGTGAAGCCTGCGCCGAGCTCCAGTAGGAACTGTTCCATCTCGCGCAGAATCGCATCTTCGAGATCGCGCTCGAGGTAGTGATCGTTGAGGCCAAGAAAGTCGAGGATGTACGGATCTTTCAGCACGAGATCGGGCGTCATCTGCTGCGCGTCGCGGAGGTGCGCCACTTCGCGCCGGATCACTTCGTCGGGTTGCCGCGACAGCGCGCTGCGCTCGAACAGCATCGACTGCATCCGCTCCTGCAACTGCCGCGACGACCAGCGCTCCAAGCGGCAGAGTTCAATATAGAAGTCGCGCTTGAGCGGGTCGTCGACGTACATCAGCATCTTCAGATGGGTCCAGCTCAATTCTCTCCGCAGTGCGGAGAGAATTGGTTCATCCGGAAACACTTCGGCCGCGCGGATGCAGTGGCGCAATTGCTGCTCGCTCCAACCCCGGCCGTACTCAGCTCGCAGTTGTCGTGCGAGCGCGGGGAGGATCTGTTGTCCGTAGCCCGCGCGCTCCCCGCCCAGCACATCATCTCGGATGCGACGACCAACCTGCCAATAAAGTAGGGTCAGTTCCGCGTTGACGGCCGCAGCCGCCCGGGCGCGCGCCGAATCAATCATGCGGCGGATGTCGGTCAAGAGGGATGCGGGGACGAGTTCGGTCATCTTGTTGGGAATGGAGGAATCGGCGGGCCGGCGTGCGCCAGCAGTGGCCACGTTACCGGAATCTCAGCGACGGCGGAACCCTGCTGGGCGCTCCTAATTCTCTCCGCACCGCGGAGAGAATCCGGCCATCTTCCCGCCGAAGCCCTCGCCCCCTCACCGCGCCAACTGTGGGTGCGCGCAATTGAACTTCGGCGTCGCCAGAGAAGAAGCCACCCTCCAGTCGCCCGGCCCGGATCGAAGAACCTCCAGGCCCGCGTGTGACGCAATGCCCAATGAACCCACCCACCGGCACGACATCGCCCGCACCAAAAATACAGGGGCGCCGAGACGGTGGCAGCAGCGTTTTTCGATCGCGGCGGCGGTGGCGCTCGATACCCTTCGGACAGGGTGCCGCGCCCGCGCGGGCGTCGTCTATGTCCCGAAGTGAAGGGTAACATAGCCCTTACTATGTTCCCCTTCAGTTCTCGCGATTGAGCGCCACAACGTCGACGAGATGTCACGCGGTCCTATAAGTCTGCCGTCGCCGCAAAAAGGGCCTATGTTGAGCCACCCGTGCAGTCGGCGCGGCGTTCGTCCGTGGTCCTCCCTTGGTCTTCTGTCACCCGCAGGGAAAGCGCCAACCTCAGGTCATTCAGCCGACTCGCATTGAGTGGATTCCCACCTCAATTTGAAAGCATTATGAAATGATATCGCTTTCCCTTGCCACAGCGACCTAGTACACACATTAACTTAGAAATACTAATCAATTTTCTTGGCGGGAAACTTTTGCACGCCCCTGCTGACTCCCCAGGCCCCTAACGCAGCAGAAAATAAAGGTGATTGATATCAACCAGTTATCCCGCCTTTTTACATAGTGAAATACGAGGTGTGGCCTTTTTTGAACATTTCCGCCCCCTTTTCATAAGTGCGACCTTTTTTGTATGTCGACACCTATCAACCCCATTGGCAGCAGTGCTTTCAATCATATCGTTAAATTACGATATATGATTCGCTCATCGACGATACCCGTTTGCCGAACCGACACGCCAAGCCCTTCCATGCCGACCGAAATCGACATCGACGCAATCCTGAAAGCGCTCTCGAACCCCGTGCGCCGGGAGATCCTCGTCTGGCTGAAAACGCCCAACGAGCATTTCCCGCAACAGACGCTGCCGTACGAACACGGCGTCTGCGCGGGCCAGATCGACGCGCGCTGCGGGCTGTCGCAGTCGACCGTCTCCGCGCACCTCGCCACGCTGCAGCGCGCGGGGCTCGTGACGTCGACGCGGATCGGCCAGTGGGCGTTCTTCCGGCGCAACGAGGCCGTCATCGACGCATTTCACGACGCCATGCGCCGCGAACTCTAACCATCGGCCCAACCGGCCATGCGGGGCGCCATCGCACATGACGCGCCGGCTTCCCCGCCTTTCGAGAAGAGGTTATCTGCCATGCCTACACTGTTCGACCCCGTTACCCTCGGCGACCTGAGCCTGCCGAACCGCATCGTGATGGCGCCGCTCACCCGCGCCCGTGCGGGCACGACGCGCGTGCCGAATGCGCTGATGGCGCGCTACTACAGCGAGCGCGCGTCGGCCGGCCTGATCATTACCGAAGCAACGTCGGTCACGCCGCAGGGCGTCGGCTATGCGGACACGCCGGGCATCTGGTCCGACGAGCAGGTCGAAGGGTGGAAGCAGGTGACGCAGGCCGTGCATGCGGCCGGCGGGCGCATCGTGCTGCAGCTCTGGCACGTCGGCCGGATCTCCGATCCGGTGTTCCTGAACGGCGACCTGCCGGTCGCGCCGAGCGCGATCGCTGCGGGCGGCCACGTGAGCCTCGTGCGTCCGCAGCGTCCGTACGTGACGCCGCGCGCACTCGAGCTCGACGAAATCCCGGGTATCGTCGCCGCCTACCGCAAGGGTGCCGAGAACGCGAAGGCCGCCGGCTTCGACGGCGTCGAGATCCACGGCGCGAACGGCTACCTGCTCGACCAGTTCCTGCAGGACAGCACCAACCACCGCACCGATGCGTACGGCGGCCCGATCGAGAACCGCGCGCGCCTGCTGCTCGAAGTGGTCGACGCCGCGATCGACGTGTGGGGCGCCGGCCGCGTCGGCGTGCACCTCGCACCGCGCGGCGACGCGCACACGATGGGCGATTCCGATCCGGCGGCCACGTTCGGTTACGTCGCTCGCGAGCTCGGCCGCCGCAAGATCGCGTTCATCTTCACGCGCGAATCGTATTCGGGCGACCACCTGAGCCCGCGCCTGAAGGAAGCGTTCGGCGGCCCGCTGATCGCGAACGAGCAGTTCACGCTCGACACCGCGCAAGCCGCGCTCGCCAGCGGCAGCGCCGACGCGATCGCCTGGGGCAAGCTGTTCATCGCGAACCCGGACCTGCCGCGCCGCCTCGAACTCGGCGCACCGCTCAACCAGCCGGTGCCGGAGACTTTCTACGCGGAAGGCGAAACGGGTTACACCGACTATCCGGCGCTGAGCGACGCGGCCTGACGGCCGGACAGCACGTGTTCAGGCGCGCACGTCCGCGCGCATGAACACGCGCCGCGTTTCGTCAAGGCCGAGCGCGACGTGGTGCGCGCGAATCGCGCGCAGCGTATCGTCGAGCGATGCGTCGTCGACGATGTCGAAACCGAGGCGCGCGTAGTACGGCGCATTCCACGGCGCATCGCGAAACGTCGACAGCAGCACCTGCTCGACGTGCTCCTGCACCGCGCGCGCCCTCACCTGTTCGATCAGGCGCGCGCCGATCCGCTGTCCGGCATGCGACGGCGCGACATCCAGTTCCTCCAGATACAGGCGCCGCGCGTCGAGCAGCCGGTGGAACGCGAACCCGACGCACGTCCCCTGCTGATCGACCGCGACATACGCTCGGCCGGCGTCGATGCGCGCGAGCACGGCGGCCGCGTCGGTCGGCTCGCCGTCGGCGATGTCGGCCATGCCGATTTCGCGAAACCGCTGCGCAGCCGCGACTTCCACGGCGGCCATCGCGGCCGCGTCCTCGCGCGTGGCGGGACGAATCAGGATCGATGCTGTCATGACGGCAATTCAGGCAGGCTGGCTGGAACGGCCTTCACTATAATCGATACTTCATACGTTTCGAACGTCCCACTCCCGAGGCCCGCCATGACGCTGTCCACGCTCGCCGTCTTCGCCTTCGCCCTGCTCGTCACCGCGGGCACGCCCGGACCGAGCGTCGCCGCGCTCGTCGCGCGCGTGCTGACGAACGGCATCCGCGACGTTCTGCCGTTCCTCATGGCAATGTGGCTCGGCGAAGCGCTGTGGCTCACGCTCGCGGTCGCGGGGCTGTCGGCGTTCGCGCGCACGTTCGCAACGGGCCTGTTCGTGCTGAAGCTGCTTGGCGTCGCGTACCTGCTGTTCCTCGCGTGGAAAATGTGGATCGCGCCCACCGACACGGGCGCGGACGACCTGCCGCGCGGCCAGTCGCCGTGGCGCATGTTCGTCGCCGGCATGCTCGTGACGCTCGGCAATCCGAAGATCATGGTGTTCTATCTCGCACTCCTGCCGACCATCGTCGATCTCGCGCATGTCAGTGTCGCTGCGTGGGCCGAACTCGTCGGCACGATGCTCGCCGTGCTGATTCTTGCCGACTGCTTCTGGTCGCTGCTCGCATCGCGTGCACGCACGTTCCTGACATCGACGCGTGCGAAACGGATCGCGAACCGCACGAGCGCGACCGCGATGGCCTCCGCGGCAGTGGCGATCGCGACGCGGTAAGCGCTTCCGTCCGGCGCGTATCGCGGCGCCCGCCCTTGCCCGGGATTGCACATGAAAACCTGGCTATCGGCCGTCCTGCTCTGCCTGTCCGCCACGATCGCGCATGCGGCCGGCGTCAAGTTCGTCACGATTCCGGCCGACACCCGCGGCCCCGCGGTGCGGGCGGCCATCTGGACACCCTGCGCCGCCCCCGGCCGGCCGCTCACGATCGGCCCCTTCGTGCTGCAAGGGCAGCGCGACTGCCCGACCGCCGGCGACAAGCTGCCGCTCGTCGTGATCTCGCACGGCCACGGCGGCACGTTCCTCGGCCATCACGACCTCGCGGAAACGCTTGCCGACGCGGGCTACGTCGTCGCGGCGATCAACCATCCGGGCGACACGTTCTCCGACATGAGCCGCGCGGCCGATCTGAGCGACTTCGTCGAGCGTCCGGCCGACATCAAGCGCCTGGTCGACTACATGCTGGACAAGGCGCCGGATGCCGCACGAACCGACCCGACCCGCATCGGCTTCTTCGGTTTTTCGCGCGGCGGCTACACGGGCCTCGTGCTGGCCGGCGCCAACCCGGATTTCGTGCATGCGGCGCTCGCCTGCCCGGACCCGGCATGGCCGATCTGCCGGCAAATCCGCGACGGTGACGTGCCGAAAGCGCCGCTGACGCACGATCCGCGCATCAAGGCCTACGTGCTCGCCGATCCGTTCGACGCATTCCCGAGCGCCGACACGCTGAAGGACGTGCATGCGCCGATCCAGCTCTGGGCCTCCGAGGCCGGCGGCGACGGCGTGGTGCCGGAAATGGCGCCCGCGCTGGCGGCCCTGCTGCCGCAGCGGCCGGAATTCCACGTCGTGCCGAATGCCGCGCATTTCGCATTCCTGGCGCCGTGCCCCGAGCAGCTGGCGCGCGACGCGCCCGACATCTGCACCGACGCAAAGGGCTTCGATCGCGCGGCCTTCCACCGGACACTCGACGCGAAGGCGCTCGCGTTCTTCAACGCGAACCTGCGCTGACTAACAGCGAAACGCCTTGCGCCAGACGCCCTGCTCCGGCACGTGGTCGTTGCATTCGATCAGCGCGCGCACCAGCGCCCAGTCGTCGTCGTCGCAGAAATCGAGCAGCATCGCGCCATGCGGGCCGCGCTGCGCATGCAACCGCTCGGCCAGCCTCGCATGAATGCCGGGCACCCTGCCGTCGCCGTGCGCCACCACGGACGGATTCGCGCCCATTCCCGTCCCGCTGCAGAAACTGATCGCCCAGCGGCCGCTGTCCGGCACCGGCAGGTGCGCCAGCAGCGCGTCGATCGCGCGCCACTTCCACGCGATCGATGCGGCCACCGGCACGCGATATTCGTCCTGGATCACGAACGCGCCGTCCGGATGATCGATCGTGAACGTCGCGTTGTCGGGCCACGCAGTCAGGTCGATGCCGAGCGGCCGGCCGCTGCGAAAGCGCCGCAGCAGCACGATCGCGCCGCGCACGTCGCCGAGCGCGGGCAGCGTGCCGCCGGCATGCCAGCGCAGCCGCGGATGCCGCGCGCGATGCGCGTCGAACGTCGCGTCGAACCCGCGCGTGCACGCCTGTGCCGGCCACTCGTCCTTCACCGACATCACGATGCATTCGCGCGGATGCGCGTCGAGAAAGCGCGCACAGCTTGCCAGCACGTCGTCGAACGTCATCCCCAGCGCGATACCGCCGTGATGAATGTCGAACGCGTCGCGCACGTGCCGGCAGCGGATGTCGAGCAGCCGCACGCCGTGCGCGAGCTGCGCGTCGAGCGGCGCGCGCTGCGTGCGCACGAGCGCATCGTCGACCGTATACGCACAGGTGTCATGGCTGCCCGGTAGGGTCAGCGTATGCAGCAGCCGCGCATCGTCGAGCGCCGACATCCAGTCGGCGAGCGGCATGCACGTTTCGTGGCGCGAAGGGATCATGAATCGATGAATGACAAGGAAAGAAAACCGTGGGTAACGGCGTCGGATGTCGCGGCGCGGGCCGGCGTCTCGCGCTCCGCGGTGTCGCGCGCATTTTCGCCGACGGCGAGCATCGCACCGCAAACACGCGAACGCGTGATGGCCGCCGCGCGTGCGCTCGGCTACCAGGTCAACCTGATCGCGCGCGACATGATCACGCAGCGCAGCAGCATGATCGGCGTCGTCACGGCCGGGTTCGAGAACCCGTTTCGCGCGCGGCTGCTGTCGGACCTGATGGCCACGCTCGGGCAGCGCGCGCTGACGCCGCTCGTGACCAATGCGGAGGATCCGCGCCAGGTCAGGCAATCGCTCGAACAGCTGCTCAGCTACCGGATCGCGGGGCTCGTGATGACGTCCGCGTCGCCGCCGCTGTCGGTCGCGCAGCAGTACCTCGAACACCGGATTCCGGTCGTGATGATCAATCGCGAGGCGAACCTGCCAGGGGCCGATGTCGTCGTCAGCGACAACGCGGCAGGCGCCGTCCAGGCGGCGCAGCGGCTCGTGCGGGCCGGCGCGCGCCGGCTCGCGTTCGTCGGGCCGCGCGGGGCCAGCTACAGCGCGCGGTCGCGCGCCGCGGCATTCGAGCAGGCGCTCGGGCGAGGCGACGCGTTCGGCGCGACGCTCGCCCGCGTGCTCGACACGCCGTCCGATACCCATGCCAGCGGGATCGACGCGGCGCGGCAACTGTTCGCCGCGAGCGAACGGCCCGACGGCGTGTTCTGCTCGTCCGACCTGCTCGCGCTCGGCGTAATCGACGTCGCGCGCAGCGAATTCGGCTTGCGCGTGCCGGACGACCTGTGCGTGATCGGCTTCGACGACATCCCCGCCGCCGAATACGACGCGTATCGGCTGACGACGCTCCGGCAGGACACGCGCGGCCTCGCGCACGCGGCGATCGACCTGCTCGCCGACCGCATGCAGACGTTCGACGGCCCGTCGCGCACGCGCGTCGTGCCGGTCGCGCAGGTGGTGCGGGACAGCTGCGCGTGACGGCGTGACATCGGGCGCGGCGCGGCCGCGCGTCACTTCAGCCCGCCCGCAAACCCGCGCAGCAGATAGCGCTGCACATAGCCGGCCACGGCCAGCGTGGGCAGCGACGCCATCAGCCCCGCGCTCATCAGGTCGCCCCAGTCGATGCCGTTCTCCGTCACGTAGCCGGCAATCGCGAGCGGCAGCGTGAAGCGGCTCGGCGTCGACACGAACAGCAATGCGATCAGAAACTCGTTCCATGCGGCGATGAACACGAAGATCGCGGTCGCGATCAGCCCCGGCGCGCACAACGGCAGCACGATCTGCACGAGCCGCCGCGCGAGCCCCGCACCGTCGATGCAGGCCGCCTCTTCGTACTCGATCGGCACTTCGCGAACGAACGCGAGCAGCATCCAGATCGCCATCGGCAACGCATAGATCTGGTACGCGAGCATGAGGCCGAACGTCGAATCGAGCAGGTGCAGCCGCTTCGCCAGTGCGAACAACGGCACCGCGATCGTGATCGGCGGCATCAGCTTCAACGCCAGCACGAGCACCAGGAACAGCAAGTCGAGCCGCGCCGGAAACCGGAGCCGCACGAGCGCATACGCGGCCGGAAACGCGAGCGCCAGCGCGAGCAGCGTCGTGCCGAAGCCGACCAGCAGCGAATTGAGCAGCGGCGCACCGATGCCGTTGGACCACACCGACGCGAAATGCTCGAGGGTCGGCGCGGCCGGCCAGATCCGCAGCGGATGATCGAGGCGTTCGAGCGTCGGCATGAAGGCCGCGCCGGCCATCCACAGGCAGGGCAGCAGCAACAGCGCGAGCGCGACGACGCGCAAACCCCACGGCACCGCGCGACCGAATGCGGCGCCCGTGCGTGGGCCCCTGACGCGTGCGGGATGCACCGTCATGCGCGCCGCTTGCGAACCGTCTGCCATACGTACCCCGAAACCAGCACCGCGGATGCCGCGAGCATCAGCACCGACGCGGCGCTGGCCGGGCCGACGTTGAAGAAGCGGAAGCCCGTGTCGTAGATATAGGTCGACAACGTCTGCGTCGCATTGCCGGGGCCGCCGCCCGTCAGCGCATAGACCTTGTCGAACAGCTTGAACGTATCGATCGAGCGCAGCAGCAGCGCGAGGCCGATCTGCGGCGCCGCGAGCGGCAGCGTGATGTCGCGCAGGCACTGCCACTCGCTCGCGCCGTCGGTGCGCGCGGCCTCGTACAGCTCCTGCGGAATCGACTGCAGCCCGGCCAGCACGATCAGGAACGCCATCGGCGTCCACTGCCAGACGTCGACGAGCGCGAGCGACCAGAGCGCGAGATGCGGATCGGACAGCCAGCGCACGCCTTCGATGCCGAACGCCGCGAGCAGCGTGTTCAGGAAGCCGTCGAAGTTCAGCCAGTTGCGCCAGATCGCCGAGCACACGAGCGTCGACAGCATCATCGGCAGGATCGCGAGCGGCAGCGCGATGCGCCGGCCCGGAAACGCCCGCACGAACAGCAGCGCGAGACCGAAGCCCAGCGCGACTTCGGCGAGCGACGCGACGATCGTGAAGCGCAGCGTGTTGCCGAAGCCGGCCGCAAACGCGTCGTCGCCGAGCACCGCGCGGTAGTTCGCGAGCCCCGTGAACGCGCGGCGCCCGGCCGAGTAGTCGACCTGGCAGAACGAATCGATCAGCACCTGCGCGACCGGATACAGCGCGAGCGCGGCGAGCACCAGCAGCGCGGGCCCGAGCAGGGCGACGAACGGCAGGCTGCGGCCGAAGGACTTCATGCGCGACCTCCGGCCACCGGGTTGACGCGGGCGGTCACTTGCCGGCCGCGGCCGTCGCCTGAGCGATCTTCTGCTGTGCCTGGCGCAGCGCGGCGTCGGGGGCGGCCTGCCCGGTCAGCGCGAGCTGCAGCTGGTCGCCGAGAATGCTCTCGACCTGCTGCCAGTCCTTCACGCGCGGCCGTGCGCGGCCGGCTTCGAGCGCCTTCAGCTGATCGGGATACCAGCGGTACTGGCGCACCAGCGCCGGATCGTTGAACACGCTGCGGCGGGTCGGCGGAATGCCGATGCCGGCGAGGCGCGTCTGCGTATCGCGCGCGGTCAGGTAAGCGAGGAAGTCCTGCGCGAGCTTCGCGTGCGGTGCGTCCTTCGGAATGCCCATCTGCCAGATGCCGAGCATCGGCGCCGGGCCGGCGGTCTGCCCGGGCGGCGGCTGCAGCGCGATCTGCCCGACCACGCGCGACTGCTTCGGATCGTCGAGCGCCGGCACCCACGCCGGCCACACCTCGATCGACTGCGCGGCCGTCCCGCGCTGCAGCGCGTCGCGCACTTCCGCGGCGCCGTACACGTCGACGTCCTTCGGTGCGGACGCCTTCAGCGCGAGGAACGTCTTCAGCGCGGCCTGCGCTTCGCGCGAATCGATCGTCACGTTGCCGGCTTGGTCGAACACGTCGCCGCCGTACGCCCACAGGATCGGCAGGAAGCCCGTCACGACGGGATTGCCCTTGGTCCCGCGAAACACGACGCCCGACACGCTCTTGTCCGCGCCGCCGACGGTCTGCGCGATCTTCAGCACGTCGTCCCAGTTGCGCGGCGGCTGCAGCTTGTATTTCGCGAGCAGGTCCTTGCGGTACGCGAACATCTCGACGTTGCCGACGATCGGCAGCGCGTACAGCGCACCGGCCGCGTTGCGGCCGAGCGCGACGGCGGACGGCACGAGATCGGCGTCCGCGAGCGATGCCGGCAGCGGCTTCAGCCAGCCGTTGCCGATGAATTCGGGCGCCCACGTGTCGTCCATCATCACGAGGTCGTACGTGCCGGTGCCTTCGCGCATCGACAGCTTGAGCTTCTGGTACAGGTTCGTGTTCGGCAGCTTGAGCAGCTCGATCTCGGTGCCCGGGTGCAGCTTGTTGAAGCCGGCGACAGCGTCGGCCAGCCCCTTGCCGTAAATGTCGTCGCGGCCCGCGATGACGAGATCGGCCGCAGCGGCGTGCGTGGCGGCGAAGGAAAGCGCAAGGGCGGCGGACAGCGCGCGCAGGCGGCTCAGCAAGGTCATGAGGTCTCTCTCGTTCGGCGTGGTGGCGGAGCGGCCAGGCGTTGCACACGTGTGCAACGCGGGTGACGCGGCTGGCCGCCGGATGCGAACGCCATTGTTCACGCCGATCGTTAAGAATTTGTGGCACACGGCGGGAACGGCCGCCGCCGCACCCGGCTGCCCCGCCCCGCCTGCCGCTCCGCCCCTGCGCCCCGGTCAGAAGTTCACGCGGATCCCGGCCATCACGGCCAGTTGCCGGCTCGCGTTGCTGTTCGCGAGCACCGGGATCTGCGCGTAGTTCACCGCGTTGCCGTTCGCATCGGTGCCGAGCCCCGTGCCGCTGGCGATCTGGCCGATCGCGACCGCGTACAGCGCGGTGCGCTTCGACAGGCTGTAGTTCGTGCCGACATTCACCTGATGAAAGCGCGTCGTACCGCGCCCGTCGGTATGGGCCGCGTTGAAGATGTACGCGACGCCGCCCTGCAGCGCCGGCGTGAACATGTACGTGACGTTCAGCTCGCCGATGTCGAACGTGAACGCCTGCGTGCGCGGCTGCGCGGCGGTCGAGAAATAGCGGCTGTCGCCGAGGCGCGTATGCGTGTACGTCAACGCGACCGTCGCCGCGCCGAGCGCGACCGAGCCGCCCGCGCCGAACGCGCGCATCGAGCCCGCATCCTGCAGCAGGCAGTACATCGCGCCCGCGTTGCTGCACGCGAAATCGCCGATGTAGCCGCTCGCGCCGCCGAGCGCCGCGTCGAGCGGCTGGTGCAGGTCGAGATAGCCGACCGAGAACGCCACCGGCGCACGCGTGTACGTCGCGGCCACCGCATAACCGCGCTTCGCGGAAAAGTCGCCGGCCTGCCCGCCGAAGCTGAACGTGCCGCCGAACGTGAGCCCGTGGAAATCGGCGCTGGTGAACTTCACCGCGTTGTTGAAGTTGAATGCGGCATTCAGGTTGTCGACGTCGCCGAGATGCGAGCCGTACGGCGTCGCCCAGTTGTTGCTCGACACGTACGCGCCGAGCATGTCGGTGTACGAGTCGTACTGGCGGCCGAGACCGAGCGTGCCGATGCCGTCCTGGCGCAGCCCGACCCACGCCTGCCGGCTGAACGCCGTGCCGCCCTGCAGCGCCTGCCCGTTCGCGGACAGGAACTGCTGCTCGAGCGCGAACACCGCGTCGAGCCCCCCGCCCAGCGGCTCGGCGCCCTGGAAACCGAAGCGGGACGGCACGAGGTTGCCGCCGCCCATCTGCCACGCATGGCCGCCGCCCGTGCTGCCGTCCGCACGCGTGAACTGCTGGTTCGTCGAGTAGATGATGCCGGTATCCACGGTGCCGTACAGCGTCACGCTTCCCGAGGTCTGCGCGTGTGCGTGCATGCAACCCAGCGTCGCCGCGGCTGCGGCCAGTCGTCGTCCGATTTTCATGTCCCGCCCTCTGTGTTCATCGATTCGCAGTGCAAATCGATGGCGTTGTCGATATGGGTGACGGGACTCTATCCAGCGAAAATTCAGGACCTCTATCGCAAATCGGCAAACGGTGGATTGCGCTGCCCGCGACGCTGCCCGGCGGCGCCGTCGCGGGCAGCGCGCATCATTCGGGGCGCGTCGTCTGGGAAGGCAGTTCGCCGAACAGGTCGCGATACTCTCGCGCGAAATAGCCGAGATGCGTGAATCCCCAGCTCGCGGCGGCCTCGCCGACGCCGAGCTGCTGCGCCGACGTCGTGCGCAGCATGCGGCGCACCGCGTTCAGCCGGATCGTGCGCAGGTAGCCGACCGGCGTGACGTCGGCCACGCGTTGAAAACTCGTCTGCAACGTCCGGCGGCTGCAGCGCAGCGCGCGGCACAGTTCGAGCACGGTGACGGGTTCCTCGGGCCGGTCGCGCAGATGCTTCTCGCAACGGCTCACGATATCGCTGTAGGTGGCATGCGTGATGTCGCGGCGCTCGACGCCGATACCCTGCTCGAGGGCATCGAGGAACATGCCGAGCATCGCATCGCGGAACATCTTGCGCGTGGCCGCGTGCTCGAGGTGGCCCGGGTTGCGCTGCGCGTCGTCGATCAGCGCCGACAGCCGCACGCCGAGCGCAACGCCCTGTTCGTCGGACAGCCGCGTCACGTGCCGCAGCTTGCGCGCGCCGGCCGCGCCGAATTCGGCCTCGCACAGCTCGTCGACCATGTCGGACGCCGCGCTGATCCCGACGAGCCCCATTCCTTCCGGCGTGTGGAATTCGAAATCCTCGCCGGCGCGCAGCGCGAGCAGCGCATAACCGTCGACCGGCTGGCCCTGGAAGGTACCCGCGAGCGGGACGGACAACGGCACCGCGAGCGACGTGCGCCCGGCCGGCGCAAGCCCGGTTTGCGCGACGCGCCGGTTGGTGGTTTCGCGAAAGAAGTGGAAATCGTCGTACAGCACCTGCGTGACGGTGCCCTTGAAGGGGCCGGGCGTCATCTGGCGGTAGACCTGATGCCAGCCCGCGATCGCGAGCCCGTGATCGTGCACGTCTTCGTGTGAGCGTGACTGGAACAGCATCGGCATCTCCGGTAAAACCCTTGGTCCTGGATGCGGCCGCCGGATTCGCACGGCACGCAGCGCCACAGCTTACCCTCGCAAAATCCTGCGTAGTGCGGTTTCGAACGCAAGCAAGGCCGCCGACAGCGCGGCGGCCTGCTCGCCGGTCAGCCGGACGTAGCGGCGAAACGACGGCATCCGGTTCACGACCTCGCTGCCGCCGAACGGCACGATCGCGAGCGTCCAGCGGCCGTCGCGCGCGCCGATCGTGCACTCGGTCAGGTGCAGCGGCCGCAGCGCGTCGACCAGCGACGGCTCGGCGACCAGCGCGGTCAGCGTGTCAGCGAATACGGGGTCGCATTCCGAGTCGCGTACCCCGTCGATCCCCGTCCGGCGCAGCCAGCCGGTCTGCCGCACGCGGGCGCTACCCTGCGCGGCCGGCCCGCGCACGGTCGCGGCCACCTTCACGCTGACCGTATGCATCAGGAACTGCCGCTCGACGCGCTCGTCGACACTCACGCGCACGCCGTTCGGCAGGCACGCCGTGGCGCCGCCCATATCGTCGGCCTCGCGCGCGGCCTGCAGGTCGGCCAGCACCCGCGCGGCGATCGCGCCGGGCCGATGACCGGGCGGCGGCGCGTCGGGCGCCGCGCGCCAGCGGGCGAGCGCGGCCTTCACGACGCAACGTGCTCGTTGCGCAGCACTTCCTCGACCGGCACCGGCCTGAACGGATGCCGGCGCTGCACGACGAGCGTCCAGAACAGCGCGTACAGCGCGGTGAGCCCGAGCATCGCGCCGAACGGCACGTAGATGTCGCGCGCGTTCATGCCCGGCGGCGTGATGTACCAGATCGCGAGCACGATGCCGACGCTCGACACGATCTGCGGCAGCGGGAACAGCGGCGACCGGTACGGGCGCGGCAGGTCCGGGCGGCGGATGCGCAGCATCACGACCGATGCCGTGACCAGCAGGTACGCGGTGCCCCACGCGCAGGTCGCGGCGAGCACGAGGTGCAGGATGCTGTCGAGATTGCCGTTGATCAGCCACGCGTGGAAGATCGGCACGATCGCCGCCGCCACGATGCCGACCACGGGCGTCTTGAAGCGCGGATGCAGGTATGCGAAGCAGCGCGGCAGCGCGCCGTCGATCGCCATCCCGTACAGGATGCGCGGCAGCCCGGCCATCAGCGTATTGATCGTCGCGGCGCCCGCGCACAGGAACGCGATGCCGAACCACACGCGGCCGAACGGGCCGAGCACCTGCAGCGCGAACGCGGGAATCGCGCCCGGCGTGTCGAGCAGGTGCGTGAGGCCGTCGGGGCTCACCGGCACGTTCGCGACCTGGCGGCGGATCGCCGCGCCGTACAGGAACATGCAGATCGCGACGCCGACGAGGCCGAGCGCCATCGCGCGCGGAATCGTCCTGCCCGGCGCCTTCATTTCCGGCGCGAGCGGCGTGACGAACTCGCAGCCGACGAACATGAACATCGCCATCCCGACGAGCGACAGCACGGCCGGCACCGACGTGCCGACTTCCGAGCCGCCGAACCAGCCGTCGAGATGCACGGCGGGCGCGGCCGCGAGACCGAGGATCCCGAAGATCATCAGCGACAGCCACATGCCGGCCGTCAGCACGATCTCCAGCTTGCTGAACACCTTGATGCCGACGATGTTGGTGACCGCGAACGTGACCACGAGGCCGACGCCGACGAGCCACGAGCTGTTGTGCTTCTCGAACGCCGCGTTCAGCGATTCGAAGTTGACCAGCGCCATGATGCCGCTCAGGATCGTCTCGGCCGTGCCGGCGAACACGTGCACGAGGAAATACGCGGAAATCGTGCCGGTGATCGCCCAGAAGCGGCCGAGCCCGCACGACAGATAATCGTAGACCGAGCCGGCCGTCGGCAGCATCGCGGCGGCTTCGGAGAACGTGGTGGCCTGCGCCTGCATCATCACGAACGCGATGATCATCGCGACCGCGAACGCCCAGCCGCCCATCCCGAAGCCCGACGTCGCGGTGAGGATCACCGGGCTCGCCATGATGAGGCCGACGGCGCTCGCCAGCGCGGTCGGAAAACCGACCGCACCGGCCTTCAGCGCGGTGCCGCCGCCCGCTTGCGCCGGCGAGCCGGCGGACGTGTCGCCCGCGGCGCCGGAAACGCCTGACCATCCCGACATCTTCGTCTCCTTCCAGTGCTGGCCCGAACCCGCGCTTCGTCGGCGGCTGGTGCCAAATTTGCCTTGCGATCGGCCCGGGGCGGCGCTTCAGCGCTTCGTTCCCGGACCCCTGTCGATCACGGCGTGATCCGATGTCGAAAAAATACGCAGGCAAAAAAACCAGGTCATAGCGCAAATCGGCAAACCCGCGGCGGCGTTCGCGCGTCCCGCCGCCGGTTTGCCTTCATGCGGCTACGCCGTCACGCGAACGGCACGGCCTCGAAGCCCGCCGCGAGGGCGTCGACGATCCGGTCGAGCTGCTCGCGCTGGATCACGAGCGGCGGCGACAGGATGATCTTGGTGCCGACCGGGCGCACCAGCACGCCGTTCTCGCGGGCGACTTCCGCGACCGCGTTCGCATAGCCGGACAGCGGGTCGATCGGCTCGCGCGTGTCCTTGTTCGCGACGAGGTCGAGCGCGAGCATCAGCCCCTTGCCGCGCACCTCGCCGACCGCCGCGAAACGCTCCGCGAACGGCTTCAGCGCCTCGAGCAGATACGCCCCCTGCTTCGCCGCATTCGCCGGCAGGTCTTCCTTCACGACGATGTCGAGGCTCGCGATCGCGGCCGCGCATGCGACCGGGTGGCCCGCATACGTATAGCCGTGCATGATCGCGCCGCCGAAATCGGCGTTCGCCGCGAATGCCTCCTCGATCCGCGCGTTCACGACCGTCGCGCCGAGCGGCACGTAGCCCGACGAGATCCCCTTCGCGAGACACATGATGTCCGGGCGCACGCCCCAGCCGCGGCTGCCGAACAGGCTGCCGCTACGGCCGAAGCCCGTCACGACCTCGTCGGCGATCAGCAGCACGCCGTAGCGGTCGCACACCTCGCGCACGAGCGGCCAGTAGTTGGCCGGCGGCACGATCACGCCGCCCGCGCCCTGGATCGGCTCCGCAATGAACGCGGCGACCGTGTCGGGGCTCTGGAACTGGATCTCGCGCTCGAGCAGTTCCGCGCAGATCCGGCCGAGTTCCTCGGGATCCTGCGTGAACGGGTTGCGGTACAGCCACGGCGTCTCGACGTGGAAGCAGCCGGGCAGGTTCGGTTCGTAGTTGCGGCGGAACACCGTGTTGCCGTTGACCGATGCGCCGCCGAAGTGCGTGCCGTGATAGCCCTGCTTCAGCGAAATGAACTTCGTGCGGTCGGCCTGGCCGCGCACCTTCCAGTACTGGCGCGCGATCTTCAGCGCGGTCTCGATCGAATCGGAGCCGCCCGAGCTGTACAGCACGCGGCGCATCCCCTCCGGTTCGAGCATGTCGATCACCTTCTTCGACAGTTCTTCCGCGCGCGGATGCGAAATGCCGTCGAACAGCTGGAAGTATTCGAGCTCGTCGAGCTGGCGCACGATCGCGTCCTTCACCTCCTGGCGGTTGTGGCCGACATTCACGTTCCACAGGCCCGCGACGCCGTCGACGAGCTTGCGGCCCTGTTCGTCGAACACGTAGCAGCCGTCGCCGCGCACGATGCGGATCGGCTTGCGCTGCTTCATCTCGTTCGGGTGCACCATCGGGTGCCAGAATTTCGCTTCGTTGTAGCTCATTGCAATCTCCACTGTCGGATCGTTTGAACCTGGGTCGTTCGGATTCGGGGGCCGCACCGCGCGTCAGTGCGCGATGCAGACGGATTTGGTTTCGGTGAAGCCTTCGATCGCGTACTGGCCGAATTCGCGGCCGATGCCCGATTGCTTGTAGCCGCCGAACGGCATCGACGGATCGAGCGGGATATGGCAGTTCACCCAGACGGTGCCGGCCTCGATCTGCGGCACGAGGTTCATCACGCGCTTCAGGTCGTTGCTCCAGACGCTCGCGGCAAGGCCGTACGGCGACGCGTTCGCGAGACGCACGGCGTCGGCCGCGTCGTCGAACGGCACCACGACGATCACGGGGCCGAACACCTCGTCGCGCACGATCGCGCTGTCCGGATGCGGATCGGCGATCACGGCCGGCTTCACGTAGTAGCCGGGCAGGTCGTCGGCCGGCGTGCCGCCCGCGAGGAACGTGAGGCCCGCGCGGCGCGCGCCTTCGATGTGCTGGACGACCTTGTCGCGATGATGCGCGGACACGAGCGGATTGATCTGCGCGGTCGTGTCGAGGCCCGCGCCGAGCTTCATCGACTGCGCGACGCCGGCGAGGCCGTCGGCGAGCTGCGCGAACTTGCTGCGGTGCACATAGAGGCGCGACGCGGCCGCGCACACCTGCCCCTGGTTGAAGAACGCGCCGGCAGCGACGCCGTCGAGCGCCTGCGCGACGTCGACGTCGTCGAGCATCACGATCGGGTTCTTGCCGCCGAGCTCGAGCGAGAAACGCGTCATGTTCTGCACGGCCGCCGCGCCGACCAGCTTGCCGGTCGCGGTCGAGCCCGTGAACGAGATCTTCGCGATCGACGGGTGGCTCGCGAGCGCCGAGCCGCAGACGCGGCCGCCCGTGACGACGTTGAACACGCCGGGCGGCACGCCGGCCTCGCGGGCGAGTTCGGCGAGGCGCAGCGCGGTGAGCGGCGTTTCCGGCGACGGCTTCAGCACGATCGTGCAGCCGGCCGCGAGCGCGGGAATCAGCTTCCACACGGCGATCATCAACGGGAAATTCCACGGCACGATCGCGGCGACCACGCCGACGGGCTCCTTGCGCGTGTAGGCCGTATAGCGCACGCCGGGCGGGAACGGGATCGACACGTCGAGCGTCTGGCCGGTGATCTTGGTCGCCCAGCCTGCCATGTAGCGCACGTATTCGACGCTCGCGCCGACCTCGATCGCGCGCGACACGTGGATCGACTTGCCCTGGTTCAGCGTTTCCAGCTGGGCGAGCGTCTCGGCGTCGCCTTCGATCAGGTCGGCGAGTTTCAGCAGGATGCGTTCGCGGTCGGCCGGGCGCAGCCCGCTCCATACGCGCGTGTCGAACGCGCGCTTCGCGCTGGCGACCGCGCGGTCGACGTCGCGAGCGTCGGCGTCCGCGACCGTCGCGAGCCGCTCGCCCGTCGCGGGGTCGTACACGTCGAGCCGCGCAGCCGATTGCGCGGGCTGCATGTCGCCGTCGATGAAGAGGCCGAAATCGCGCGCGACGAAGGTGCGCACGGTGTCGCTGACGGCGACGAAGTTCGTGTTGCTCATGGGCGTCTCGATGATTGTCGTGGCTGGACCGCGTGCCGGTGAGGCACGCGGGCGTCGGACCACTGTATCGACGAGGGATCGCGCCCGGTGAGCGCAAATTGGCAGCGCGTGACGGAAGGCGGCGGGTTCGAACCCCGCGGGTCGGATGGCGGGGCGTGACGAAGGAACCGACCGACAGGCTAGTTCTTGAAACCCTGCGACATAGACGCGAGGAAGTCGTATGCCTGGTAGTCCAGCCAGTACACCCCGAGTGCCAGCGGGATCAGAAAATACAGCGAATCGTACGTCCCGCTTCGCACGGTTCTGACGATGAAGATCGGCAGCGCAATGCTCAACGCGACGACCACCAGCGAAGCGGCAGTGAGTGCGACATCCATTTTCCCGGCCCTTTGATTGTTATCGAAACGACGATCGTGCATGGTACTGCACGACGTCGGGGCCCCGCTTGCAGGACGACTACAGAAACAGCGCCCCGACCAGTTCGGTACGGTTCGACACGCCGAGCTTGCGATACATGCGCATCAGGTGGGTCTTGATCGTCGGTTGCCCGAGCGCTAGATCGCGCGCGATCTCCTTGTTCGAGCGCCCGTCCCGCACGAGGCGCGCGATCTGTTCCTCGCGATAGGTGAGCCGCTCCTCGCAGCCGATTCGGTGGATCCCCCGCCGCGCGCGCAGCAGCGGGCCCAGCGCGGCTTCGGCCATCGGCTGCAGCCGCGCGAGCGCGTCGATTTCGCCGGGCGCGAACCGCCCTGCCGTGCTGTGGCCGGACGCGTCCCCGGTCCCGAAACGCAACAGCGAAAACGCGCCGATCGTGCGGCCCGCGTCGCGCAGCCAGATCTCGACGACGTCGGCCACGTCGTGGCGCCGCAGGAAACGGGTCCAGTACGCGGACGCCTCGCGTCTTTCGTCAGGCAATTGGGAGGCGAGCGTCACGACCGCGCGCTCACCGGCCGCGCAGCGCGACGGATGCAGCGGATCGAGCATCCGGTAGCGGGCGACATAGGTGCGATGCATCGATTCCGGCATCCCGAACAGCTCGAAATCGGCCGGTTCGCCGCTCTGGTCGAGCCGGTAGAACACGATCGCGGACGGGCTCGCGAACGCGTCGAACACCTCCACGCACGCGCGCAGCGCGCGCGGCCAGTCGGCGGCGGCGTGATCGACGGGAACGGATGGGATCGGCATGGTGGAATCGGCGGCGGGCGAACGGATCGAATAGCGAAGTCCGGGCCAGCCTACCGGCGCCGAAAAGCGCCGGTGAGCACAAATCGGCAAATCGTCCCGGTCCGGCGACGGTGGCCGGTCCGGCCGGGACGATACGCGCGCGACGATGCGCGCGCCATCATTCAGCGCGCGTTCGCGGAGAACGTGTCGCAGGCGCTCACCTCGCCCGATTCCATCCCGCGCCGCAGCCAGTACACGCGCTGTTCGCTGGTGCCGTGCGTGAAGCTTTCCGGCACGACGTAGCCTTGCCCCTGCTGCTGCAGGCGATCGTCGCCGATCGCGGCGGCCGCCTTCAGCCCCTGCTCGAAATCGCCGGGCTCCATCAGCCGCTGGTTGGCGCGCTGCGCATTGTTCGCCCACACGCCGGCGAAGCAGTCGGCCTGCAGCTCCATCCGCACCGACAGCGCGTTCGAGCGCGCCTGGCTCGACCGGCGGCGCGCCGCATCGACCTTGTCGGAAATGCCGAGCAGGTTCTGCACGTGATGGCCGACTTCGTGCGCGATCACGTAGGCCTGCGCGAAATCGCCGCCCGCGCCGAAACGCTTGCGCAGTTCGTCGTAGAAACCGAGGTCGATATATACCTTGCGGTCGGCCGGGCAATAGAACGGCCCCATTGCCGTCTGGCCCGTGCCGCAGGCGGTCGGCGTCGAGTTCGTGAACATCACGAGCTTCGGCGCCTGATACTGCGCGTGCAGCTGGGTCGAGAAGACGCCCGTCCACGTGTCCTCGATGTTGGCGAGCACCTTGCGCGTGAACACCGCGCCCGGATCGGCGGCCGGCGCGCCCTGGCGTTGCTCCGGCGCGGGTTGCGCCTGCTGCTGGCGGCCCTGCAGCGCCGACGCGCCCTCGAGCACCACGCGCGGGTCGATCCCGAAGAAATACGACGCGGCCAGCGCGACCACGATCGTGCCGATGCCGATCGTCGCACCGCGCCCGCCGCCGAAACCGCCGGCGCCGCGGCGATCCTCGACGTTCATGCTTTCTCTTTCGTCGTCCAGCCTCATTGCCGGCCCCTCCCTGTCCTTGTCGATGGTCCGGCCGCGCCAGCGCGCAACCGGGCGATACGTCGCGACGACTCGATCCAGCGGCGGACGCGATACCCGCGCAGCGGATGCACGCTCGCGCCGTTCCTGCCGGCCCGCCGCGCCGCTCGCACGACGGAATCGGCCGGCCGACGCGCCGCGCGTCGATGCGCGCGTACGCCCGCGCTATTTTGCCGGGCTTTCGCGACTTATCCCAAAAATGTGGAGGATAGAGCGATTCGGCGCCGGACATCGTCAGCCTTTGCAAAATGGGCAGGACCGAACCGGCCGTCCGGACGGCCTTCATTCATCCTTTCGGCGGATACCGCCGCGTGCCGGCGCCGCCTAAAGTGGCCGCTCACGACACCTTTCCGGAGAACGACATGACGCACCCGCCCTCCCGCACGATCGCGATCACCGGCGCGGGCACCGGCATCGGCGCCGCGTGCGCGCGCCGCTTCGCCAGCCGCGGCGACCGCGTCGTGCTGATCGGGCGCCGTCAGGCGCCGCTCGACGCGCTGGCCGCCGAAACGGGCGGTCTCGCGCTCGCGGGCGACGCCGCGAGCACGGCCGACTGGGCCGGCTTCCTGCCGCGGATCGCCGAACGCTTCGGTCACGTCGACGCGCTCGTCGCATGCGCGGGCGGCCACGGCACCGGCCGCGCGGACGAAACCGACGATGCGCGGTGGCGCGACGCGATGCACGCGAACCTGGACACCGCATTCGTCAGTGCACGCGCGTGCCTCCCCGACCTGATCGCGCAGCGCGGCAGCATCGTGCTGGTCGCGTCGATCGCGGCGCTCGCGGCCGGGCCCGGCGTATGCGGCTACACGGTCGGCAAGCATGCGCTGATCGGGCTCGCGCGCTCGCTCGCGCGCGACTATGGCCCGCAAGGCGTGCGCGCGAACGCCGTCTGCCCGGGCTGGGTCCGCACGCCGATGGCCGACGCGGAAATGGAGCCGCTGATGGCCGCGCACGGCGATTCGCTCGACGGCGCGTACGCCCGCGTCAGCGCCGACGTGCCGCTGCGGCGGGCGGCCGATCCGGACGAAATCGCGGCCATCTGCGCGTTCCTCGCGTCGCCGGATGCGTCGTTCGTCACCGGCGCGACGCTCGTCGCCGACGGCGGCGCGATGGCCGTCGACGTGCCGACGCTCGCGTTCGACCGGCTTTGATGCAAGCCGGCACACCGCCCGCGTGACACCGGGTGGCAGCCGGCGAGTCGGCCGCCGGCCGCCCGTACCCGCGACGACACACGCGGCGCCCGTCCGTTTCCCACCCCGGAAATCCGCTACCATCGACCGATCCCGCCGCCGCTCCCGGCCGGCCTCTGCGTTCGGACATCGATGAACATCCGGTTTCTTGAAACCTTCGTCTGGCTCGCGAAGCTGGAAAACTTCCGGCTCACGGCCGAAAAGCTGCACACGACGCAGGCCGCCGTGTCGAGCCGCATCGCATCGCTCGAGGAGGCGTTCGACGTGCGCCTGTTCGATCGCAACACGCGCTCGGCCACGCTCACGCCCGCGGGGCGGCGCATGCTGGCCTATGCGGAGCGCATCGTGCGGCTCGACGGCGAAATGCGCCGCGACATCGATGCGGCGAGCGACGCGGGCCTGATCCGGATCGGCGTGATCGAATCGATCGTGCACAGCTGGTTCCCGGCGCTGATGGCGCAACTGCGCGAGCGCTATCCGCGCCTCGACGTCGAGATCACGAGCGACACGACGCTGCACCTGACCCGTCTGCTCAGCACCGACGGCGTCGACCTGATCCTTCAGACCGACCCGGTGCCGGGCCCCGACTTCACGAACCTGCCGCTGTGCGAGTTCCCCGTACGCTGGGCCGCGAGCCCGCGCCTCGGGCTCGGCGGCCAGCCGCTCGACGTCGCGCGCCTGGCCGGGTTTCCGATCATCAGCTTCTCGCGCCACTCGGGTCCGCATGCGACGATCGAGCGCCTGTTCGCGGCCGTCGAGCGGCCGGCCAGCATCAACTGCATCACGTCGGTCGCCGCGATGATCCGCCTCGTCGCCGACGGCTTCGGCGTCGCCGCGCTGCCGCCCGCGATCATCGGGCGCGAGCTGCAGGAAGGCGCGCTCGAACTGCTCGACGTCGAACCGGAATTCCCCGCGCTGCCGCTCGTCGCGACGTACCGCAGCCAGGGGCTGCCGGTGGCCGCGCGCATCGCCGAACTCGCGAGCGAAGTCGCGCGTGCAACGGCCCCGGCTACGAGCTTCGCAAAGCCTGCCGCCCCGGCCGCGCCCGATCGCATCGACACGGCGGCGGCACGCAAGGCAAGCCGGACGACAACAGCAACGCCGACAAAAACGAAACGCACGACGCGAGCCGCACCGGCGTCCCCCGCCGCGACACGCCGCCCGCGCCGCTCATAAGAAAACCTGTTCACCGCGAATTTGTTTTCTTGTTGGACGGGCGCGGCCCGTCTTCGGGACACTGCGGTTCCTGACACCCCCGTCACAAGGAACCCCGCGATGACCCGCCTTTCCCTCCCGCACGGCCAGCTTTGCGTCTGGACGGATATCGACCCCGCGCACGAAGCCGACTTCAACGCGTGGTACGACCGCGAGCACATGCAGGAACGTGTCGCGATTCCCGGCTTTACGCATGCACGGCGCTTTCGCGCGACCGACGGCGGCCCGCGCAAGTACCTCGCGCTGTACGTGACGGAGGCGCTCGACGTGTTCCGCGGCGACGCGTACCGCCGCGCGTTCACGCAGCAGACCGCCTGGTCGCTCGCGAACTTCGAACGCATGACGGGCACGCAACGGCGCGTCGGCGAGCTGACGATCGAGGCCGGCGACGGCGAAGGCGCGCATCTCGCGCTGTTCGTGCTGCCGCCGCAGCACATCGACGTGCCGCCACTGCGCGCGCGCTTCGACGACGCGCTGCACGAACCGGGCATCCACGCCGCACGACTCTTCCGCACCGCGCCCGACCTGTCCGCGCCGATCGGCGCGGATGCGGCCGCCCGCCCGGCCGCCGATGCACTCGTACTGGTCGAAGGCAGCGACGCAGCCGTCACGCGCCGCGTGGCCGCCGCGCTCGCCGGGCACGACGACGTCCGCACGTTCGACCTGCTGTGGCGCGCCGCCGCGCCGCCGCGGGTTGCGTACCGTGACGCCGAAGCCGAACCGGCCGCCGCGGCCGCATTGCCTGCCTGAACGCCGACACCGGCGCTCGCCGCACCGCACGCGGTCCGCACGCCGGTCCCTCTCCCGTCATCCGTCACGACCCGCCCGATACCATGAGCACTCTCGCCCAGCCCGCCGCCCACGCGCCCCGCCGCGTCCGCACCCGCCGACTCGCGACCGCGAGCATGATCGGTACGTCGCTCGAGTGGTACGACTTCACGATCTACAACACGCTCGCCGCGCTCGTTTTCAATCACCTGTTCTTCCCGTCGGTCGATCCGCTGGCCGGCACGATCCTCGCGTTCTCGACCTATGCGGTCGGCTACGTGTCGCGCCCGCTCGGCGGTTTCGTGTTCGGCAACCTCGGCGACCGCATCGGCCGCCGCGCGGTGCTGATGCTCACGCTCGTGCTGATGGGCGTGACGACCGCGCTGATGGGTGCGCTGCCGACCTACGCGCAGGCCGGTATCCTGAGCCCGGTCCTGCTCGTCGCGCTGCGTTTCGTGCAGGGCGTCGCGCTCGGCGGCGAATGGGCCGGCGCGGTGCTGCTGTCGGTCGAGCATGGCGACCAGAAGCGGCGCGGGCTGTCCGCGTCGTGGACGCAGATCGGCCCGTCGTTCGGCACGCTGCTCGGCACCGGCTGCATCGCGCTCGTGACGCTGTCGACCACGTCCGACGCCTTCCTGTCGTGGGGCTGGCGCGTGCCGTTCGCGGCCAGCGCGCTGCTCGTCGTGTTCGGTTTCTGGCTGCGGCGCGGCGTCGACGAAACGCCGCAGTTCGAGCAACTCGCCGAATCGCACGCGACCGCCGACGTCCCCGTCGCCGACGTGCTGAAGTATCACTGGAAGCGTCTGCTGATCGCGGGCGGCTCGCGGATCGGCTCGGACGTGCTGTATGCGCTGATCGTCGTGTTCACGCTGACCTATGTGACGACCGTGCTGCACCTGTCGCGCCCCGTCGCGCTGACGGCCGTGATGATCGGCACCGCGTGCAACGCACTCGCGGTGCCGTTCTTCGGCGCGCTGTCGGACCGCTTCGGCCGCCGGCCCGTGTATCTCGCCGGCGCGCTGGCCGGCATCGTGTGGGCGTTCGTGTTCTTCGCGATGCTCGATTCGGCGCGCCCCGGCGCGATCGTCGCGGCGGTTGCGGTCGGTCTCGTGATCCATGCGGTGATGTATGGCCCGCAGGGCGCGTTCGTGACCGAACAGTTCCCCACCCGCGTGCGCTATGCGGGCTCGTCGCTCGCCTACACGCTCGCGGGCATCGTCGGCGGCGGCTTCGCGCCGCTCGTGATCGCCACGCTGTTCCGGCAGACGGGCACGACGACGGCCGTGTCGCTGTACGTCACCGCCGCGCTCGTCGTCACGTCGATCGCGCTGCTCGCCGCGCGCGAGACCGCACACCGGGCTCTCGAGGATTGAGCGCCGCCAGCCGATTCATTGCTTCGCACTTCAAATGGATATCCGCATGCAAGCCCTGTCGTTCAACGTGATTTCCCTGCAAGATGCACCGGCCGCCGTCGACGTCGACATCGAGCGCGTCGTGATTGCCGGCTGGGCCGGCCGCGACCCGGCCGCGATCCAGGCGCATATCGACGAACTCGCAGCGCTCGGCGTCGCGCCGCCGTCGACCACGCCGTGCTTCTATCGCGTATCGTCCGCGCTGCTCACGCAGGCGCCGTCGATCGGCGTGCTCGGTACACGCTCGGGCGGCGAGATCGAGTGCGTGCTCGTCGACAGCCCGGCCGGCACGCTGGTGACGGTCGGGTCCGATCACACGGATCGCGAGGTCGAGGCGTACGGCGTCGCGGTGTCGAAGCAGGTATGCGCGAAACCGCTCGGCCGCGATGCATGGCGGTATGCGGACGTCGCCGGTCACTGGGACGCGATCGAGATGCGTGCGTGGCTGATTGCGCGCGATGGCGAACGGGTCGCGTACCAGCACGGCGCGGTGAGCGGCCTGCTCGCGCCGGACGTGCTGTGGCGGCGTTTCGACGACCGCCGCACGATGCCCGCGCGCTGCGCGATGTATGGCGGGACGGTCGCCGTGCATGGCGCGATCGCGGCGATGGGCGACGGCGATGCGTTCGAGATGGAACTGCACGATCCGGTGCTCGGGCGCAGCCTGCGGCACCGGTATGCGGTCGAGGTGTTGCCGGTCGTGGCGTAACGGCAGCGGAAAACCGCACGGGACGCGCGCGGCGGCGTTCGGCCGGCGCGCCCGTTCCTACCTGTACGATTCAAAGCAGCGGTAGTCCGGGAAGTTGAACTGCGAGTTGTCGCAGTACAGCACACCTGCCAGGTTGGTACACCCGCTCAATGTGAACACGATTGCTCCCGCAACCGACGCTTTCCATCCGAATTGCCACATCGCGCCCCCGTTTTCGCATGATCGGTATCACCGACATGATGCGCATCGGACGTGCGCGGGTATGTGGAGAATTGTTGTCCCGCGGGTGCTTCAATGCGCGACGGCGCTTTCCCGTGCCCGGGCGAAGCCCGTCGCAAGGGCCCAGGCTCACTTGAGACACCCCAGCCCCGCCAGCGTCGCCTCCACCGCCGTATCGAGCGGCGTCACCGGCTCGCGGCCGAGCACCGCGGTGACGCGTGCGTTGTCCATCCGCAGCGGCTCGCGCCACAGGTAACGCATCTCCAGCATCTCGCGCAGCGTCGTGACGAACGGCGCCGCCGCCCACACGAGCCACCACGGAAAGCGCCGCACCACCGGCCGCGCCCCGTGCCGTTGCGCGACGCGCTGCACGGCCTGCGCCATCTGCGTGCCGTCCGCATCCCAGTGCCCGCCCAGATGAAAACGCGCGAACGGCTCCAGCGCATCGCGCCGTTCGATCAGTTCGACCATCGCGCGGGCGGCGTCCGGCAGGTACGACCACTGATGGCCGACGCCCGGCCGCCCCGGTACATTGACGGTCGCGACGGGCCGTCCGGGCTTGATCAGCCCCTGCGAGAACCAGTTGTTGCGGGCGCTCGCCCCGAAGAAATCGCCCGCCCGCACGATGATCGTGCGCACGCCCCGCGCGGTCGCGTCCTGCAGCCGCCGCTCCATCTCGACGCGGATCGCGCCCTTGCGGGTCGCCGGATGCTGCGGGGCATCCTCCCGCAGCAGCGGGAACGCATCCGCGCCATAGTTGTAGACGGTCCCGGGCAGCACGATGGTCGCCTGCGCCCCCGTCGCCGCCGCGATCGTGTTGTCGATCATCGGCAGCACCTGGGTCGGCCAGTTCCGGTATCCGGGCGGATTCACCGCATGCACGATCACGCTGCAGCCGCGTGCGGCACGGACCACCGCGTCGCGATCCAGCGCATCGCCGCGCATCCACACGATGCCGTCGCGCTCCACGACCTCGGCATCGAGCCCGCGCTTGAGCGCACGCACCTGCCAGCCTGCATCGCGCAACTGCCGCGCGACTTCCCCGCCAATCCCGCCGCTCGCACCGAGCACCAGTACCTGCCGGTGCGCCATGCCTGTATCCGTCGTCATCGCCGCTCTCCTTGAATGAACCATCGTGAGACGCATTCTGGCGTGCCGGCGACTAACAATAAATTGCCCAACCTCGAAGATCGGCTATACATTTATGTATGACCATCGATCTGAACTGGGAACGCTACCGGACCTTTCTCGCCGTGCTGACGGAGGGCTCGCTTTCCGGCGCGGCGCGCGCGCTCGGCATCACGCAGCCGACGGCCGGCCGCCACGTCGCGGCGCTCGAAGCCGCGTTCGGCCAGACGCTGTTCACGCGCTCGCCGTCGGGCCTGCTGCCGACCGAGGCGGCGCTTGCGCTGCGCGGCCACGCCGAAGCGCTGCGCAGCGCGGCGGCCGCGTTCGAGCGCGCGGCCGCGAGCCACGGCGCGGGCGTGCGCGGCATCGTGCGGATCTCGGCCAGCGACGTGATCGCCGTCGAGGTGCTGCCGCCGATGCTCGCGCGGTTGCGGCGCGAGCATCCGGGGCTCGTGATCGAACTGGTGCCGACCGACCGCATCCAGGACGTGCTGAAGCGCGAGGCCGACATCGCGGTGCGGATGGCGCCGCCCGCGCAGGAGGCGCTCGTCGCGCGGCGCATCGGCGAAATCGAGGTCGGGCTGTATGCCCGCGACGACTACCTCGCGCACAACGGGACACCCGCGACGATCGATGCACTCGCGCATCATGCGCTGATCGGCTTCGATACGGTCACGCCGTTCATCCGTTCGGCGGGGCGCGGGATGCCGTCATGGAAACGCGACGCGTTCGCGCTGCGCACCGACAGCAACCTCGCGCAACTCGCGATGATCCGCGCCGGCTACGGAATCGGCTTCTGCCAGTCGGCGCTCGCGAAACGCGACGCCCGGATCGTGCGCGTGCTGCCGGACGCACTCGCGATGCGGCTGGAAACCTGGGTCGTGATGCACGAGGACCTGCGGACGAGCCCGCGCTGCCGTGCCGTGTTCGACGCGCTCGCCAACGGGTTGCGTGCTTATGTCGATGGCGAAACCGCCGAGTAGACGGCGGCTGGCGTGAATCGCGCGGGCCGCGCTATTCGTAGCTTTTTCCGGCGAACAGGATGTCCGCGAGACGGCGCCACGGGTTCTCGAGCACGTCGTAGAACCGCAGCCCTTCCTCCGACGCCTCGGCCCAGTCGACCATCGCCTCCAGGTACTCGCCGATCGAGCGGTTTTCCCAGCCGAGCGCGGCATGCGCGTACGGCGACGGCGGCATGTCGGCCTCGAGCTGCCGCTCCTTGTGCCAGTCATGGCCGAGCACGCGCAGGAAGTGGATCAGCGAGCGCTCGTCGACCACACGCTCCAGCGCATCCTGCAGCCTTTCGGCCATCTGGTTCTTCAGATCGTCGTTCATGCCTGTGGTCCCCTGGCGCGCCTCCCGGATACGCGCCGCCGCGTGTCGCGCGGCAAGGTTTTACATCAGCAGCTGGCGCGACAGCACTTCGCGCGCCTGGGTGACGGTCTCGCGTTCGCCCGGCATCGGCGGCGTCAGCGAAAACACCGCGTCGGGCAGCGGCGGCAAGCGGAATTTCGTGCCGAGCCGCATCAGGCCGTCGCCGATCGCCGACGCGCACAGGCAGCCGACCCCAAGCCCGGCCGCGAGCATCGACTGCAGCCCCGCGACCCCCGATGCGCTGTGCACCAGCACGTACGGCGTGTGCTGCTCGTCGAGCGAGCGCACGGCGACCTGATGCATCATGCAGTCGTCCGGCAGCAGCACGAGCGGCAGCGGCTCGGGCAACTGCTCGGCGAGCGCGGGCGACGCGACCCACGACAGCGGCTCGCGCCGCAACACCCAGCGCGCATCGGCCGACGCCGGCCGGAACGGCCCGCTCGACAGGTTCATCACGACGCCGAGATCGATCTGCCCGCGCGCGTGCGCGGCCTCGATGTCCACGCTCTTCATCGCGCTCACGTGCAGGCTCAACTGCGGATAGCACTCGCGCAGCCGTGCCAGCATCCCCGCCACTTCATTCGTGCGGTAGTAGTCGGTGATCGCGACGCGCAGCTCGCCCTTGATCGCCTGCCCGCGCAGCTCGTCGAACGCGGCCTCGTTCAACGCGACGATGCGCCGGGCGTGCTGCAGCAGCCGCGTGCCGGCCGGCGTCGGCTCGACGCCGCGCTTGCTGCGCACGAACAACGGCACGCCGGCGCGCGATTCGAGCTTGCGCACCTGCTCGCTGACCGTCGACTGCGACAGGTGCAGCAGCGGCGCGGCGGCCGACAGGCTGCCGGCGTCCGCGACCGCCGCGAAAGTGCGCAACTGATCCAGGTCGAAACCGCGCATCGCCCTCTCCATCCATCGAATAACCCGATGGATGCTACCACTCTTTCCCGCTTTTCCGAACCATAGGCGATCGCCAGAATACGGGGTCAACGGCCTGCGTGCGTCGCCTGCACATACGGCCCTCATTTTTTGGACCCTGCTGCCATGACGAACCCCACCCTTGCTCCTTGCGCGCCAGCCGGCGCGGCCGCCGCGGCGACGCCGCGCAGCCATCACGGCTGGGCGCTCGTGGTCCTGCTGGTCGGCGCCATTCTGCCGCCGCTTGACTACTTCATCGTGAATCTTGCGTTACCGGCCATCCGCGACGGCATCGGCGCGCGCCCCGCCGAACTGCAGCTCGTCGTGTCCGCGTACGCATGCGCGAGCGCGGTCGTCCAGATCACGGGCGGCCGCCTCGGCGACCTGTACGGCCGCAAGCGCATGTTCATGACCGGCATGGCCGGCTTCGTGCTCGCGTCGACGCTGTGCGGGCTCGCCGGCAACGGCACCGTGCTCGTCGGCGGCCGCGTGCTGCAGGGCCTGTTCGCCGCGATCCTCGCGCCGCAGGTGCTCGCGACGATCCGCAGCGTGTTCAGCCCGCAGGAACAGGTGCGCGTGATGGGCTTCTACGGGTTCGCGTTCGGCCTCGCGGCCGTGATCGGCCAGCTGGGCGGCGGCGCGTTGATCAGCCTGCATCCGTTCGGGCTCGGCTGGCGCGCGATCTTCCTCGTCAATCTGCCGATCGGCATCCTTGCGCTGATCGGCAGCTGGCGCTTCATTCCGGAGAACCGGCCGCCGCGCGGCCAGCGCATCGACGTGCCCGGCACGATGCTGATGTCGCTGTTCCTGCTGATGCTCGTGTACCCGCTCACGCACGGCCGCGAGGCCGGCTGGCCGCTGTGGATGATCGCGTGCCTCGTCGGCGCGCTGCCGATGCTCGGCGCGCTGCTGGCCGTCGAATCGCGCCGGCTCGCCGGCGGCCGCGATCCGCTGCTCGACGTGCGCCTGTTCCGCAACCCGGTCGTCGCGCTCGGGCTCCTGCTCGCGTTCCTGTTCTACATGCTGAGCGCGTTTTTCCTGAGTTACGGGATCTATCTGCAGGGCTGCCTGAACTGGTCGCCGCTCGCGTCCGGGTTCGCGATCCTGCCGCTCGGGCTCGGCTTCCTCGCCAGTCCGCTGCTGATGCCGCGCCTCGTCGGCAGGTTCGGCGGCCATCGCGTCCTCACGCTCGGCTTCGTGATGCTCGCGGCCGGCGTCACGACCGCTGCCGCGCTCGCGAGCGAAGGCGCGCCGGGGCCCGGCTTCTATGCCGGCATCGCGGCGATCGGGATCGGACAAGGGCTCGTGTTGCCGTCGGTCGTACGGATCGTGCTCGCGGAAGTCGACGCGGCCCGCGCGGGCGTCGCGTCCGGGATGGTCAGCGCGATGCTGCAGATCGGCGCGGCCGTCGGTGCCGCGACGATCGGCGGCGTGTTCTTCGCCCGGCTCGGCAGCCATCCGGCCGCGGTCGATTACGTGCAGGGATTCAGGACGTCGATGTTCACGCTGACGGTCGTGTTGCTGGCGTGCATCGCCTTGTCGACGGCGCTCGGGCCGCTGCATCGCCGGCTGCATGCCCGCGCGTGAACGGGAGCGAGACGGACTCGCCCGCAGGCCGACCGGGCCGGGAACAGGCCCCCCGGCGCCCCCGGTTCAATGCGGTTGCTTGCGCTGCGCTTGTCGCGCCTCCCATTCGGCCAGGTCGATGCGATACTGCGCAAGCGCCTCGTCATACAGGTCGAAGACGCACGGCGAGCAGCCGCTGTTGCAGCAGTCTTCCAGTTCGGGCTGGATGGGCGGGGTCGGACGGGGATCGTCGACGGAAGGATCCTCTGAAGCTTGATTCGGCACGGCGTGTTCCGGTGATGTGGAACGGTCAGTATAGGGCGATCCGGGCCGCCGCCGCTTTCGGCAAGCCTGGCGGATCGACGATCAACGCATCCGTCACGGCGCGACTGCCGACCGCGGCACTCCGCTGCGTTCGCCCCATTTCCCCCAACAGGAGCCGCGCGATGGCCGAAGCCGTGAATCCACCGGAAGTCTGGGCGCCGTTCGGCGCGTTCTCGATGGCCGTGATCCAGGGCGACGGCCGGATCGTGCATCTGAAAGGGCAAGTCGCGCTCGACCGCGACGGGCAGGTAGTCGGTGCCGGCGACATGCGCGCCCAGGTTCGCCGGACACTCGACAACGTCCGCGATGTGCTGGCCGCGCTGGGCGGGCAGATGCGCGACGTGATCTCGCTCGTCCATTACGCCACCGACATCGAGGCATTCATGCAGGCCGGCGACATCCGCAACACGTACTTCGCCGCACCTTATCCGGTGACGACGACCGTCCAGGTCGAGCGTCTCTACCATCCCGACCTGCTGATCGAGATCGCGGCCATCGCCGAGATTCCGGCGGCGCGGTTTCGTCGCCCGGAGACGGCCGTGTGACGGGCATCGGCCCGCGTGGGATCGCGCGCCGGCGCGGCATTCCCGCCCGGCGCGCGCCTGCTCGCCACCCGCCCGCTTACTTCGCCGGCCCGCCGGTCTTCGCGGCCCCCGGCTTGTCGGCCAGCGGCTGCCACGCGGCACCGAGCGAATACCAGTCGACGCGGCGCGTGAGCGTCATGATGCCGGCGAGGATCGCAAACAGCAGCAGCGAACCGAGCATCAGCGCATTGTCTTCCGACAACAGCAGCCCGTAGAGCGCCGCGTACAGCATCGCGAGCAGCACCGCGAACAGCGCGCCACGCTTCGCGCTGTGCAGCACGAACGACAGGTAGAAGCCGAGCAGCCCGATGCATGCGCTGCTCGCCGCGAGATACGCATAGCCGAACGCGATGTGCTCGGACAGGCTCAACAACAGCAGGAAGAACAGCGCGAGCGACAAGCCGACCAGCGTGTACTGGATCGGGTGAATGCGCAACCGCTTCACGAGCTCGTACATGAAGAAGCTCGCGAACGTGAGCAACACGAACAGCGCACCGTACTTCGTCGCGCGTTCGGCCTGCAGATAGACGTTCACGGGCTCGATCACCGACACCGACGCCATCTCGATCGCGCCCTCGCCGTTGCCGTTGCCCGACGCGACCTGCTCGCGCGCCTTCGTGTTGAACGACGTCACGTGCCAGTTGCTGGTGAAGCCGTTTGCATCGATCGTGCGCTCGCCCGGCAGGAACGCGCCGCCGAAGCTCGGATGCGGCCACTTCGACTTCAGCGAGAAATCGTTCTGGTCGGCCACCGGCGCGAACGCGACCGATTCCGCGCCGACCAGCGGCAGGTCGATGCTGAACGGCACGACCGCGCCCGCTTTCGCGAGCGCCGCGAGATCGACGTTCGCATGCACGCCCTGGTGCAGGCTCTCCAGCCGCGTGCCCTGCTCGATCTCGAGCCGCTCGCCGCCGATGCGCAGGTCGGGCTGCGCCTTCAGCCCGCGAATGTCCCCGATGCCGAGCGCGACATACGCGTCGTCGATCGCGAAGCTCACGTGGCCGTCCGCCTGCGGCAGCTTCTTCAGGTCCGGCAGCGCGAGCGTGCCCGTCATCCGGCTCGCCAGGTCGTACACGAGCGCCTTGTGGATGCCGCGATAACGGACCTTGATGTCGAGCGCACCGTCGACGTTCAGCGTCTTCGGAAACACGAGCATGCGTTTCGTCTCGCTTCTGAGGCTCGTCTTCGGCGCGCCGCGCGGCGGCGCGCTGTCGCGCACGCGCGTGACTTCCGTGTAACGCACGACGAGCACCGGCCCCGTCACCGTCTGCGGGCCCGCATAGCTCGCCCAGATGCTCTGCAAGGCGCTCTCGCGATACTCGGCGCGTTCCCGCACGATGCTCTGGACCATCTGCAGCGGGATCAGGATCGCCAGCGCGAGCAACGCGGTGATCATGGATTTGAACAACAGGACTCGATTCATTGCCGACCGACACCGTAGTGGAAGATGCGGTCAGCATGAGCGGCCCCGGTGAAGGGCGATTGAAGCCGGTGTGAAGCAAATGTGTGGCGAACGTGAAGTGCGTTCAGCCGGCCGACGGCAGCGTGAGCGTCGCGCACGCGCCGCCTTCGTCGCGGTTCGCGAGCGCAACCTGGCCGCGGTGCAGCATCGCGACCTCGCGGACGAAACACAGCCCGAGGCCCGTGCTGCGATCCTGCCCGTCGGGGCGCGGCAGCGAATAGAAGCGCTCGAACACGCGCGACAGCGCGTAGTCGGGCACGCCGGGGCCGTCGTCGTCGACGCGCACGACCGAGACGTGCGCCCTGCCCGCCGCCCGCCGTTCGAGCGCGATCCGGATCGTGCTGCCCCGTGGCGCGAAATCCAGTGCATTGTCGAGCAGGTTGCCGAGCGCCTGCCGCAGCAGGAACGGATCGCCTTCGACGACCGCCGGATCGGCCGCCTCGTTCGCGTCGATCCGCAAGCTCACGCCGCGCTGCCGCGCGCGCGGCTCGATATCGTCGACGAGCTGGTCGAGCACCGACCGCAGCGCAACCGGTTCGCGCACCGACAGGCGCTGCTGCTGCTCGACCTCGGCCAGCGCGAGCAGCTTGCGGATCATCTGTTCGAGGCGGCCGGCCTGGCGGCGGATGTTCTCGGTGAAACGCCGGCGGTTCGCGACCGGCATGTCTTCCTGCAGCAGTTCGGCCGCGCCGCTGATCGCGGCCAGCGGGCTTTTCATCTCGTGCGTGAGTGTGTGGATGTAGGTTTCGACGTACTGCCGGTCCTCCAGCCGCCGATGCATGCTTTCCACCGCGCGCCCCAACTCGGCCAGCTCGTTCGCGCCCTGCAGCGGCATCACCGCGCGCTCGCCGGCCGCGATCGCGCGCGCATAGCGCTGCAGGCGCCGCAGCCCGAGCACCAGCCACCACGTGCACGCCACGCCGATCAGGATCGCGCCGCCCATCAGCAACGCGCCGTACAGCATGATCTTGCGCTGGCTGCGCGCGATGAACGGCGCGACCGTCTGGTTCGGCTTCGCGATCGTCAGCACGCCGATGATCTCGTTCCCGCGCCGGATCGGCGCCGCGACGTGCATCACGGTGCTGCCGTCGTCGTTCGGATCGCTGCGCGTGCTGCGCGCGCCGTATTCGCCGCGCAGCGTCCGGTACACGTCGTTCCAGCGCGAATAGTCCTGGCCGACCGCGCTGCCGGACGAGTCGTAGCGCACGATGCCGTGCGCGTCGGTGACGTAAAGGCGGTAGCCGATCGCGTTCTTCTGGATGCCCCACACGTTCGCGCTGACCGGACGCTCGTGCAGCTTGCCGAGCTGACGCGCGAACGCGCCGTCGGCGATGTGCCCGTTCGCCAGGTCGTCGGCGGCCAGCGCCGCGAGTACCTGCGCGGTATCGACGAGCGTGTCCTCCATCGCCTCGCGCACGCCGGGCTTCACCTCCTGCACGAACACGCGCAGCGTGATCAGCGCGGCGAGACCGACAATCAGGAAAAAACCGAAGAAGATGCGCAGGCCGATATGCATGGGCGGTGCCGGTCGTTACGGTTGCAGCGAATAACCCATGCCGCGATGCGTGCGGATCGGGTCGCGCCCGGGATCGATCGCGCGCAGCTTGGCGCGCAGTGTCTTGATGTGCGTGTCGACCGTGCGATCGGCGGAATCGAATGCCTCGTGCCACACGAGGTCCATCAGCTGTTCCCGCGAGTAGATGCGCCCTGGATGCCGGACCAGCAGCGCCAGCAGGCCGAATTCATAACGCGTGAGGTCCAGCGCGTGGCCGAGCCACGATACGCGCGCGCCGTCGGTGTCGAGCGTGAAACCCGGCGCGGTCGGTTCCGCCGGCGCCGCCGCGGGCCCGGGCGCCGGTTCCGGCGCGGCCGTCCGATGGAAGCGGCGCAGGATCACACGTACCCGCGCCGCCAGCTCGCGCGGCGAGAACGGTTTGATCACGTAATCGTCGGCGCCGATCTCGAGCCCGACGATCCGGTCGATCTCGTCGTGCCGCGCGGTCAGGAAAATCACCGGAATGTCGGTAAACGTGCGCAGCCGCCGGCACACTTCGAAGCCGCTGAGATCCGGCAGGCCGACGTCGAGCACCACGAGATCGAAGCGCGTGTCGCGCAGATGGTCGAGCGCCGCCTGTCCGAGCGTGCAGTGGACGGTCTGCATGCCGTCGGTGCCGAGGGCGTAGACGATCGTGTCCGCGATCGCCGTTTCGTCTTCGACGATCAGGATATTGGGCTGATTCATGGTCTCGGGTCTGGGTCGCGCAATCCGGTGCGACATTGTACGCACGACCGGCCGCGCGAGCCCCTTCCCGGCCGGTGCGCTACGCCACGCGGCCGCTCACCGGAATCGATGCGCCGGTGATCGCCTGCGCGTCGGCCGACAGCAGGAACCCGATCGTCGCCGCGATCTGTTCCGGCCGCACCCAGCGCGTGAAATCCGCGTCGGGCATGTCCGCGCGGTTCGGCGGCGTATCGATGATGCTCGGCAGGAGGGCGTTCACCGTCACGCCGCGGTCGAGCAGCTCGGCCGCCAGCGCCTCGGTGAGGCGCGCGACGCCGGCCTTCGCGGCCGCATACGGACCCATGCCCGCGCCCGCCTTGAAGGCCGCGCCCGCGCCGATGTTGACGACACGGCCGGCCGGGCTCGCCAGCAGGTACGGCAGCGCGGCTTTCGATGCGTTCAGCGCCGTCTTCACGTTCAGTTCGTACATGCGGTCCCACGTGGCGGCATCGCCGTCGGCGATCGTCTGCCACACGAATGCGCCCGCGATGTTCAGCAGCGCGTCGACCCGGCCGAATTCGCGGTTGACCGACTCGAGTGCCCGCGCGGCCGCCTGTGGATCGACGAGATCGATGCCGCCGATGCGCAATGCATCGGCCGGCACGCCGGGCAGCGCCGGTGCACCGGGGGCCGCGCCGCGGCCGATCAGCGCGACGCGTGCGCCGCGCGCGCCGAGCCATGCGGCTGTCGCGACGCCCAGATGGCCGAATCCGCCGGTGATCGCGACTGCCTTGCCTTTCAGGTCGTGTTCCATCGATGCGTTCTCCTGGATCGAGGGTGATTGACGAAGATCCGACAGCGTAGCGCCGTTCACGCATCCGTGCGCACGGCGACGAGGCTGCGGCGGCGCAGCTCCTCCGTCGTTTCGCCCTGGTTGCCCGGCCGCCAGCCCGGCGGCAGCACCACGAAACGGAACGCGGTCCACACGTCGCGGGCCGTCGCGACGTCGCGTGCCAGGCTCGCCCAGTGCTCGAGCTCGACGACGAACGGATTGCGCGAACGCGTCGGCGTGACGAGGCCGTAGCGGCACGGTTCGTCGTCGCGCTCGGCGACATAGGTGCCGAACAGCCGGTCGAACACGATCAGCACGCCGCCGTAGTTCGCATCGAGGTAATCGAGGTTCGACGCATGGTGCACGCGATGCGCGGACGGCGTGTTGAACACGTATTCAAGCCAGCCGAGCTTCGGCATCCACGTGTTGTGCAGCCAGAACTGGTACATCAGGTTGAACGACAGGATCGCGAGCACCGCTTCGGGACGCACGCCGAGCCACACGAGCGGCGTGAAGAACATCGCGGCGCCGGCGATCTTGCCGGTCCAGCCGAGGCGGAACGCGGACGACAGCGTCAACTGGTTCGGCGAATGATGCACCGCATGCGTCGACCAGAAGAAGCGCACGCGGTGCGACGCGCGGTGATACCAGTAGTAGCAGAATTCCTGGCCGACGAACACGAGCAGCGCGAGCGCGACGCTGTGGAGCGTGATCGTGAAGAGCCGGTGCGCCCATGCCAGATCGAACACGGGCGTGGCGAGCGACAGCGGCACGAGCGCGAGCAGCTTGCGGCCCGCGAGATCGGCAAGCGACAGCCACACCTCGTTCCAGTCGAACGGTTCGGGCTGGCGGCTGCGGCGCCAGGTGAGCACGGCCGCCTCGACGAGCGAGACGGCAACGATGAAGAGCGTGACGATGTACGCGAGCTTTCCGGTGGTGGTGAGCATGATGGGCCTTTCCTTCGGTTGAGTCGGACGCGTCATGGGCAGCACATGCCGCTATCGCGTCGAATGGAACGCACTGTAGGGGGCAAGGAACGGAAAGGCCACGCAGGAAATATGTCGCCGTATGTCGCGATGAAGTGGGTTCGCGCGGCCGGCAGCGGTCGCGGACGCGTGTGGACTGGAGATCGGGCCGGCGGAAGGCGAACGCGTGCGTGTCCGGCGAAAAATATGTCGCGGTATGTCGTGGTATGTCGCGGTTGAGCCGGCCGGCGGCGTGTGCAACAGGTGTTCGATGGAATCGGCAGCGACTGGACGACATATGTGGATCGGCGCGGTGCATGCATGAACCGGTCGGCAAATATGTCGCCGCATGTCACCGCGACACGTTTGCGCGCCGTGAATTGGATGCGCCGCCCCCTGCCGTCAAACCTCCCCGCTCGTGACTGCATCGCCGTGATCCGTTGCCTGGCGCGGCACGCCCGCGATCGACGCGGCCGACGCAAGCATTCGTCGTACCGAAAAACACCGCGCCGCGTGTAACACCGCGACATCTTTCATGACGCGACGGATGCGCGTCGCCGTCCTAAAGTTCGTCCCGTCGCCACGCCACCGCGTGCACCGCAACGAACCGCAAGGACACCCGATGAAAAACCGCTTCCTCGTCACCGCCGCCGCCCTCGTCACACTCGCCAGCGCGCCGGCCTTCGCCGGCTGGTCCGGCCACGGCACCGCCTACACGCCGCGCGGCACCTACAGCGGCGCGCATGCCGGCTCGTGCGGCGGCGGCAGCTGCTCGCATGCCGGCGGCGTGATCGGCCCCGGCGGCGGCCTCGCCACCAATACGGGCACCGTCACGCGCACCGCGCCCGGCCAGTTCTCGAACAGCGGCACGGCCGTCGGCCCGAACGGGCGCTCGGTCGAGCACGGCGGCGACACGAGCTGCGCGGACGGCACCTGCTCGCACACCGGTTCGCTGACGGGTTCGGACGGCCGCAGCGCGTCGACGTCCGGCAGCGTGACGCGCAACGGCCCGGGGCAGTACACGTCGAGCGGCACGATCACGGGTTCGGGCGGCAACACGGCCAGCCACGCCGCATCGACGAACTGCGCGGGTTCGACCTGCTCGCGCTCGGGCACCGTGACCGGCACCGACGGCGGGAGCGTCACCCATTCCGGCAGCGCGACGCGCGTGGCGCCGGGTGTCGTAACGACGTCGGGCGGCTCGACGATCGTCCACGGCGGCACGGTGTCGACCGGCGGCACGACGGTGATCCACGGCGGCACGGCGGCAGGCGGTACGGTCGTCGTGGCAGGCGGGACGGCGCCGGTACCGGTGCCTGTCGCGCCGCCCCCGCCGGCCGCCGTGATCGTGGCCGCGCCGCCGGCAGCCGCCACGGTCGCCGTTGCCGCGCCTGCGCCGGCACCTGCCGCAGCCGTGGCCGCGGCACCGCCGCCCGCACCGGCTGCCGTCATCGTCACGCCGCCGCCCCCACCGAAAGTCGTGCATGTCGCGCCACCGAAGGCCGTCGTGGTCGCCGCCGCGCCACGCGTCGTCTACGTCGCACCGCCGCCGCCGAAGGTCCTGTACCTCGCGCCGCCGCTGCCCCGGGCCGTGTACGCCGCCCCGCGCGCCGTCTATGTCGCTCACCCGCCGCGCGCCGTCATCTGGGTGCCCGCTCACTGGGCCGGCCGCGTCTGGGTCCCCGCGCACTGGGCGTAATTCCGCCGAAGCCCGTTTCGCATTCCACCCGATTCCGTTTCATCAACCACCCGGCCGGCGCAGACCCGTCGGCCACGCAAGGAGAAACCCCATGAAGTCCATCAAGAAGATGATTGCCGCCGTCGTTTTGTGTATCGTTTCTGCAGCAGCGTCGGCCCAGCAGGTGCCGCCGGGTGCGGCGGCTGGCGGCCTGCGCGCCGAACATGCGCTGATGCAGTTGCAGACCCGTTTCGCCAGCGCGAACACGACGCACGACGGCAAGCTCACCCGCGAGCAGGCCGCCGCGGGCATGCCGATGGTCGCGCAGCATTTCGACGAGATCGACGTGCGGCACAACGGCTACGTCACGCTCGCGCAGCTCGCCGGCTTCATGCGCCAGCGCATGGCGGCCCGCTGATCGCGGCGCGCGTCCGGCCCCGCAGTACGCACCGGGAGGCAGCCAATGGAACAGCCTTGCAGGATCGTCGTGCTCGACGACGAAGCCGAGTTGCGCAACATGCTGCAACGCTTCCTGACCGGCCACGGCTTCCAGGTGCGCGCGGTGGCCGACGGCAAGCGGCTCGACCGCCTGCTGCAGCGCGAACCGTACGACCTGCTCGTGCTCGACCTGATGATGGAACCCGAGGACGGCCTGAGCGTGTGCCGGCGCCTGCGCGCCGAAGGCCAGACGCTGCCGATCCTGATGCTCACCGCGAAAGGCGACGCCGCGGACAAGGTCGTCGGCCTGGAGACGGGTGCCGACGATTACCTGGCCAAGCCGTTTCTCCCCGACGAACTCGTGGCCCGCATCCGTGCGCTGTTGCGACGGCAGAGAATGGCGGCCGGCGAACCGACGGTCACGTCGCAGCGCTTGCGTTTCGGCGCGTTCACGTTCGACGTCGGCCAGCAAACCCTGATGCGCGACGGCGTGCCCGTCGAGATCCATTCGGCGCAGATGCTGCTGTTGCATGCGCTCGGTTCGTCGCCGAACCGCGCGGTGAGCCGCGAAAACCTGCTCGCCCGCGCGCGCGGCCGCGACCACGCCGCACTCGACCGCAGCGTCGACGTGCAGATCCTGAGGCTGCGCCAGATCGTCGAGGACGATCCCGGCAAGCCGCGCTTCATCAAGACGGTCTGGGGCATCGGCTACATGCTGGTGGCCGGCGTCGAATCGTGATGCGCATCCCGCTGCCGCGCTCGCTGCTCGCGCGCAACATCGCGCTGCTGGTCGCGCTCGTCGCGCTGTCGCTCGTCTGTTCGCTCGGCGTGCTGCTGCACTACGTGCAGCGTCCGCGTATCGAGCGCGCGTCGATCATCTTTTCCGACTACGTGCAGTTGCTCGACCGGGCACTCGCCGGCATGCCGCCCGATGCGGGCCGCGCGCTCGTCGTGCAGCTCGGCGGGCGGGCCTCGCCGCCGCCGGCGGCGCCGCCGCATGCGCCGGACCTCGCGGCCTTCTTCCGCACCTGGCAGCGCGACGTGTTCATGCAGGCGCTCGAACGCCACCTGCCGTCCGACCTGCCGGCGCGCTGGCAGTCGGGCGACGACGAACGCCTGTGGATCCGGCTCCATGCCGCCGGCTCGCCGGTGTGGGTGCCGCTGCCGATGGCCGCCGACGCGCAGGCGAGCGGCATCACGACGGCCCTCGTGCTGTCGGTCGCGCTGGCGCTGCTCGCGGCGCTGACCGGCTACCTGATCCAGCTCCACCTGAACCGGCCGCTCGATGCGCTGGCGCGCGCGGCGCAGCGAGTCAGCGCGGGCGAACGCCCGCCGCCGCTGCCCACCGACGGCCCGACCGAAATCGCCGACGTGAGCCGTGCGTTCAACAGGATGGCCGATGCGCTGCAACAGGCGGACGCAACCCGCTCGCTGATGCTGGCCGGCGTGTCGCACGACATCCGCACGCCGCTCACGAAATTGCGCCTGGCGATCGCGATGGCGCTGCCGCGCGGCACGCACGACACGCTCACCGCATCGACCGAGCACTACCTCGACCAGATCGATACGATCCTGCAGCAATTCATGGATTACGCCGGCAGCGGCGAGCGCGAGACCCCGCAAACCGGCGACCTGAATGCGCTGATCGGCCAGCTCGTTGCGGATTTCGCGGGGCTCGGACACGCATTCGAATTCGACGAAGGCGACGTGCCCGCGTTTGCGTTCCGCCCGATCGGCCTGATGCGGCTGCTGATGAACCTGATGCAGAACGCGGTCGTCTACGGTCGCACGGGCCTCGGCGTACGGACCTGGACCGAGCACGGCATCGCGTATGCGGTCGTCAGCGATCGCGGCAACGGCGTCGGCGCCGCCGAACTCGAACGGCTGAAGGCACCGTTCAGCCGCGGCGCGAACGCGCGCGGCCATGCGGGCGGCACGGGGCTCGGCCTTGCGATCGTCGAACGGATCGCCCGCCTGCACGGCGGTTCGCTGACGTTTCGCGACCGCGATGGCGGCGGCCTGGAGGCCGTCGTCGCGCTGCCGCTCGATCCGCCTGCGCCGGCCCGGCCGCCGCTGTCGGCGTGACGGCCTGACAGCCCGACTGCGCGGCGCATGTCGCGCGCCGGCGCGTGACATGCGCCGACATAATTCCTGCGTGGCGCGCGACACCCGACCTCAGCATACTTGCGCCTGCGTGTTGCGCAGCGGCATGAACCCTCTCCCTCGCCAGCGATCACGCCCCGCTTCCGATCGTTCGCGTTCCTGAATGCCGCGATGGTATCGGCACCTTCATCCAGACCTCGGAGATCGACATGTTCCCTTCCCTTCGCGCATTTGCCGCCCATGCCAAACATCTGACCCGCGTCGCGCTGATTGCCGGCACGCTCGCGATGACCGGTTGCGCATCGACCGCAACCACGACCACGGCCGCCGCGCCGGCAGCCCGCACGCTGCCGCGGGTTCATGCCGAGGTCGTCTACGTCTCCGCGTTCGACGTGGGCACCACCGACGTCCAGGTCGACGGAGGAATGATCCACACGCTCGCGACGCTCGCCACCGGTTCGTCCGCCGACGCACAGCGCCAGCAGCGCGCGCTGAAGACCCGCGATCAACTCGCCGATGCGCTCGTGCGTGAACTCCGGGCGCAGGGCATGCCCGCGCTGCGCGGCCCGGTACCCGACGGCCGCGACGCGCTGGTGATCGAAGGCCGATTCGACACGATCGACGCCGGCAACCGTCGCCGCCGCATCCTGATCGGGCTCGGCGCGGGCAAGAGCGAAGTGGGCGCATCGGTCACCGTGCTGTTTCAGCCGGCGCACGGCATCGCGCAGCCGCTCGGCACGTTCTCGGCCAGCGCGAACAGCGGCCACCTGCCCGGCATGATCGAAACCGCCGGAGTGGGCGCGGTGGCCGGCCGTCTCGCGACGTCGGCGGCAGTCGGCGCCGGCCTGCATGGCGCGTCGGAAGCAAAGCACGACACGGTGGCTTCCGATACGGACCGCCTCGCGCGTTCGATCGCGAAGCAATTCGCCGTGCAGAATGCGGCGAATGCATGGCTGCCGACCACGTCGGCAAGCTGACGCGCCGCGACGTCTCGCGCACGGCCCGGCCGGCACGGAGGCGGACGGCCGGGCATAATGCGCGAGGCCAGCGCGCCGCGCCGCCGTACCGGGCCACCCGCCGGCCCGCGTCGACCGCGGCCCGAATCCCGAATCCCAACCCGTCAAGTCCATGCAAGTAATCGTCGTAGGAACCGGCAAGCTGGCCCACGAACTGCTCGATGCGCACACGCTCGACCCGGCAATCTGTCGCGTGCTGCCCTGGGCGGACAGCACGCGAACCGACACCCGAGGTACCGACGCCCGATCGATCGTCGTGCACGCCGGTTCCGGCCGCGAACTCCCCGCCGCGATCGCGTTTTGCCGGGCCACCGCGTCGCCGCTCATCGAGTTGTCCACCGGCTCCGACCTCGAAACCGCGTCGCACGATTTTCCGGTCGTGCTCTGTCCGAACACGAACATCCTGATGCTCAAGTTCATGAGCATGCTGGAAACCAGCGGCCACCTGTTTCGCGGTTGCGAGATCAGCCTGACCGAGTCGCATCAGGCCGCCAAGACGTCCGTCCCCGGCACGGCCGTCGGCATCGCCCAGTCGCTCGGCGTGCCGGCGGAGGACATCCGCTCCGTGCGCGACTCGGACGTGCAGCGCGGCGAATTCGGCATCCCCGACGATCAACTCGGCCGCCATGCGGTGCACCGGATACACATCGACGACGGTGCATGCAGCCTGCGGCTCGAATCGCGTGTGTACGGCGCGACCCCTTACGCGGACGGCGTATCGCGCATCGTCGAAGCCGTCCGGCAACATGATCTCGAGAACCGCCGGTATTCGATCGTCGAATTCATCCGCAACGGCTGGCTGTAGTCACGGCGACGGGCCGGCCAGCGGTGACGCCGCCCGCCACGCCCGCCACGCCTGCCGGCCGCGGCCTTCCCGCCGTGGCGGCTTGCGGCGGTTCGCGCCCGCCGTCAGGCGTCTCCCAGCACCGCACCGCTTTCCGGCAAGGTCGCCCCGCCGTCGACGACGATCGTCTGCCCCGTGATGTACGCCGCGTCGGCCGATGCGAGAAACAGCATCGCGTTCGCGATGTCCTCCGGCTCGCCCATCCGCGCGAGCGGGATATCGCGTGCGATCTGCGCCGCGACCGACGCGTCGCCGAGATTGCCGGCCGCCGGGGTACGGATCATTCCCGGCTCGACGCCGTTCACCGTCACGTTGCGACGCGCAAGCTCTAGCGCCGCCGCGCGAATGAAGCCGTTCACGCCGGCCTTCGACGCCGCGTAATGCGCGAGCCCCGGATAGACGACGCGCGGCCCCGTCACCGACGACGTGACGAGCAGCCGGCCGGCCCCCGCGCGCTCGAACGCCGGCAACGCGGCCTGCGCGAGCCAGAACAGCGCCGACAGGTTGACCGACAGCGTGCGCGCGAGCGTCGGCTCGTCGATGTGCGTGAACGGCGTCAGCGGAAAATACGCGGCGTTGTGAACGACGACATCGAGCCGGCCGCCGTCGCGCTCGACTGCCGCGACGAGCACGCCCAGTTCGTCCCGGCTGGCTGCGTCGACCCGGTACGCCCGCGCGTCGCCGCCCGCGCGGGCCAGCGCTTCGGCCTGCGCGGCAGCCGCGTCGCCGTTCAGGTCGGCGACGGCGACGAACGCATCGGACTCCGCGAAACGGCGTGCGATCGCCGCGCCGATCCCCTGCGCGGCGCCCGTGACGAGCACGACGCGCCCGCTGAAATCCGCGCGCAGGCGGCCGCTGCCCGGCACCGCATTCATCGTTGCGCCTCGCCGCCGAGCGGGTGCACGGTTTCGTTCAGCACCTGCGCGTACGCGCCGATCTGGAAGTTCGACAGCGACCCGAAATCGCCGCCCTGATAGCCGAAGATCTTGCCGTCGGTCTTGCGCTGCGCGAGATCGATCAGGACGACGCCAAGCGTCGGCACCACCTTTTCGCGCCACACGAACAGATACAGCTCGTCGGCGATCCTGAAGTAGTGACAGCGGTCGACATCGGCCAGCCCGCCCTCGACGCCCTGCAGGCACTGCCACGCGTAGAAGTTCTCGTTCAGGTAGATGTGCTCGTAGCATTCGGTCGGGCTGTAACGGTACATCGTGCGCTTGCCGATCAACTCGCGCGTGGGCGCGTGCAGCGGCCCCGGCTGCGCGTGGCCGCCGAGCGTGCCGTGCCGGAATGCCGCGTCGACACCCGTCAGCGGCAACCCGCGCGCGACGCGCGTGAAGGCGTCGATGCGCGTGTCGGCTTCGGTCGGCAGCACGCCGACGACCGACGTCCATACGCCCTGGTCAAGATCGATCACGAGACTGACCGACGTCGCGCGGGCAGCCGTGTCGATGTAGTCGACGAAGTACAGCCCCTCGCGCAGCCGCGTCACGCGGCACGGCTCGCGGCCGCCCGTGTCGGTCGCCGCGTCGCGCCACTGCAGCGCGCCCGGCTCGAACGAATAGACGCGCCATGCGCCCGCTGCATCACCGAGCACGAGCGTGCGCCCGGCGAGCGCGTCGACGGACGCGAGGATGTTCGCTTCCGGCGCGAAGCCGTCCGCGAGCGCACCAACCTGAATGAATACCGGATCCTGTCGTTCCACCTGCCGTCTCCCGCGCAGCTTCAGGCCCGACGGGCCGTGTACGCTGCCGATATGCACATGGTGCGGGCTGCGCATGCCGCGCGGTATCCGCCAAAAGGATGAAGGGCGCGCGGCACCGGAACGCGCTAAAGTGCACGTGATCCGCGCCGCGACCGGCGCGAGGAGCGCACATGCACCGTGTCACCCACTACCGACGCACCGGCGAAGGCATCGAGGCGATCAGCCTCGAATCCGACCGCGCGTTTCCGCGTCACGCGCACGACGAATTCGGAGTCGGCGTGATCGTCAGCGGCGCGCACCGGTCGTGGAGCGGCCGCGGGCAGGTCGACGCGCTGGCCGGCGATGCGATCATGGTCAACCCGGGCGAAATGCACGACGGATCGCCGATCGATGCCGGCACGGGCCGGCGCTGGCGGATGCTGTACCTCGCACCCGCGCTGGTGGCGGGCGTCGCGACGGAAGAAGGCCTCGGCGGCGTCGAGCTGGCGCATCCGGCCGTGCGCGACGCGCGGCTCGCGGCCGCAGTCGGCCGGCTGCATGCTCGCATCGTCGCCGGCGCATCCGAGTCGATCGCCCGCGACGAGGCGCTCGTGATGCTCGTCGCCGGGCTGCTCGCCCGGCATGCGAACCGCACGCTGCCGGCGGCCGGCGTCGCACCGGCGGTCCGCGTGGCCCGCGAGAGGCTCGACGCGGCGCCGGCCGCGCCCGTTTCGCTCGCCGAACTGGCCGGCCTGAGCGGGGTGAGCCGCTTCCAGCTGCTGCGCGGCTTCGCACGCGAGCTCGGCATCACGCCGCATGCCTACCTGATCCAGTCGCGCGCCCGGCTGGCGCGCGCGCTGCTCGCCAGCGGAATGCCGATCGCCGATGCCGCGGCCGAAGCCGGTTTTGCCGACCAGAGCCACCTGACACGCGCATTCACGCGCCAGTTCGGGATCACGCCCGGGCGGTTCGCACAGGCGGTTTGACGCGAGCGCCCTCTTGATGCGCCGGGCCCAGTCGCACCGCATTTGAAGGCAGTCGCCCGCACGACGGTCACCGGTGGTCCGCGGATCGCCGGCGCACGCAAGCAGCACACCGCAATCAGGCCTCCGTCGCTGCAATTTCATTCAAGACGCACGTGGCCGCCGCACGCGACGATGCGGCGCATGAAAACACGACTGATCGGCTATCTCTATCTCGCCGCCGCGATGGCGGGCGTCGGCAGCACCGTCATCGCGAGCCGTCTCGCGGCCGGCGGCCTGCCGCCGTTCGCGGCCACGGCACTGCGTTTCCTGATCGCGACGCCGCTGCTGTTCGCGCTGATGCGCGCGCAGCGCATGCGCTGGCCGCGCCTTTCCGCGCGCGACGCCGTCCTGCTCGTCATTCAGGCCGCGGCGGGCGGCGTCGGCTATACGGTGCTGCTGATCAGCGGCACGCAGTTGTCGTCGCCGCTCGACGCGGGCGTGATGCTCGGCACGCTGCCGGCCATGTCCACGCTGATCGCGGCCGTCGTGCTGCGCGAGCGGCAGACGCCGCGCGACTGGGCGGCCGCCGCGCTCGCCACGGCCGGCGTGCTGTTCGTCACGTTCGCACCGGGCCACGCGATGCCGTCGTTCCAGACGCTTGCCGGCGACGCGCTGGTGCTGGCCGCCGTCGCGTGCGAAGCCGTCTTCATCCTGCTCAACCGGCGGCTGGCCGCGCCGCTGACGCCGCTCGCGCTGTCCACCGCGATGTCGGGCCTCGGCTTCGTGCTCGCACTCGTGCCGGCGGCATTCGAATGGCGCGCGGCCGCGCATGGCTGGACCGTCGGCGCGGTATCGGCGATCGCCTACTACGCGCTGGTACCAACCGTGCTCGGCTACCTGTGCTGGTACGCCGGCTCGGCCCGCACCAGCGGCACCGAAGCCGCGCTCTTCACGGCGGTCGCGCCGGTCTCGGCCGTGCTGTTCGCGGTCGCGCTGTTCGGTGAAACGCTGACCGGCACGCGAGTGGCCGGCATCGCGCTCGTCGTCGCGGGCATGCTCGTCGGTGCGACTCGGCGGCGCGAGCGCCGCGCAGACACGCGCGATGCGAAGCCCTCGAGCCCCGCGCCCACCACCGCGCGAGCCGCCGCCGACTGACCCGCGCCCATCGCGGGATGACGGCAACGGCGGCCGCTTCCCGTCGTCATATGGCCCATCGCCCGCACGCTCCGGCAACTGTAGGAATGTGTCCGCGGGCCGCAAATCGATTGCGCGCCACCTCGCAAGATGCAATATTCGCGTGGCCGGAACCTTTGACAACCACCGAACGACAATCCGCCCAGCAATGAACAGGAAGGAAGCCAAAACGAGAATCGCGGTGCTGCTCTCCGCGGGAACGAGGAAGGCCGACGCACTGGCCGAACTGTCAGGACAGGGGCTCAAGGATCGCGTGCTCGCGCACCTGATCGCGTCGCGCCCCGACCCCGAGCGCTGCCGCAAGAACAAGGTGCACATCCGGATCCTGGTCGCGCTCGGTATCGCCCAGCTGGCGATCAGCCTCATGCTCGCGTATTACTTCTTCGCAAGCGGCGCCGGCAATGTCCTCGTGCTCGTGTTCCTCGCGTTGACCGTGCCGCTGTCGCTGCTGTTCATCTGGGGTTTTGCGACGAATCGCGTCGGCGCCTATCACGCGTTCATCCTGCTGTCGCTGCTGCAGTTGCCGAAGACCATCGCCGAGCTCGGACGCGACCCGTCGACCGCGCTGCCCAGCCTCTTGATCACGGCTCTGCTGGTGGGCTATGTGTGGTACGTGCGCAACCGGATGTTCCCCGACTACGGCTGGTTCACGCCGCGCAAGGTCGAAGGCCGCTACGCGTTCGTCGAACACGCCTGACGCCGCACCCGCGCCGACGCCAGACACAAAAAAGGCGCCGGGCCGCCCCGCAATCGCGGGACGGCCCGGCGCCTTCTGCATTCCGGAACCGGTCGCCTTACTTGGCCTTTTCGGCCGTATCGCTGATCGCCTGACCACCCTTCGAAATGTCCTGGCCCACGCCGGCGACCGTATTGCATCCGGCGAGCGCGGCGGTCACCACCAGCAGCATTGCAGCAATCGTACGCGTCATTCTCATTCTCCTTCGAATCAACAAGCCCGACCGGGCGAATCGTGTGTGGCCCGGCGCACGACAGCATGCCGGACACGGGGCCTGACCTGATTATACGGAGACGGAAGCGGCGCGCCAGCACCAACCCGCCGCGTGTTACCCGCGCCACACAGCCGGTCGCGCAGATTTTCCTTGACTTCATTGCGCCACGAACTAATATACGCACCGCGTATATTTTCCGTCAGGAGCCGCCGATGACCGTTCCCCAGCAAGCCTTCCTCCGCGACGCGATGCGCCGCCTCAACATGACCCGCGAAGCGTTCGCCAATCGTATCGGCGTCAGCCGGCGCGCGCTCGATACGTGGCTGCTGCCCGACGACTCGCAGGAATCGCGCGGGATGCCCGAGATCGTCGAGCGCTTCGTGTCGGAAATCGTCGAGCGCTCGGCACCGGATGGCGGGGACTATACGCAAAGCGTAGACAAGCAAGGACTCTCGAAGCAGTTCCTGTTCGAAGGCAAGCCGCAGCTGATCTCGGTCGACCAGTTCTCGCGGGACTCGGTCGAGGCGCTGTTCCGCGTGGCCGACGTGATGCAGCCGATCGCGCGCCGCCACAAGATCTCGCGCGTGCTGGAAGGCGCGGTGCTCGGCAACCTGTTCTTCGAGGCCAGCACGCGCACCCGCGTATCGTTCGGCGCGGCCTTCTGCCGGCTCGGCGGCTCGGTATGCGACACGACGGGCTTCACGTTCTCGTCGATGGCCAAGGGCGAATCGATCTACGACACGAGCCGCGTGATGGCCGGCTACGTCGACGCGCTCGTGATCCGCCATCCGGAGAAAGGCTCGGTGGCCGAGTTCGCGCGCGCCACCAACCTGCCCGTGATCAATGGCGGCGACGGCCCCGGCGAACATCCGAGCCAGGCGCTGCTCGATCTCTATACGATCCAGCGCGAGTTCTCGCGGCTCGGCAAGATCGTCGACGGCGCGCACATCGCGTTGGTCGGCGACCTGAAGTACGGCCGTACCGTGCACTCGCTCGTCAAGCTGCTCGCGTTGTACCGCGGGCTGAAGTTCACGCTCGTGTCGCCGCCGACGCTCGAGATGCCGGCGTACATCGTCGACCAGATCGCGACGAACGGCCATGTGATCGAGCAGACGACCGACCTCGCGGCCGGATTGCGCGGTGCGGACGTCGTGTACGCGACGCGGATCCAGAAGGAGCGCTTCACCGACGAATCGTTCGAAGGCTACACACCGGATTTCCAGATCAACCAGGCGCTGGTCGATTCGGCGTGCAAGCCCGACACACTGATCATGCACCCGCTGCCGCGCGACAGCCGGCCCGGCGCGAACGACCTGTCGGTCGACCTGAACCGCGACCCGCGTCTAGCCATCTTCCGGCAGACCGACAACGGCATTCCGGTGCGGATGGCGATCTTCGCGGTGCTGCTCGGCGTCGAGAATCTCGTTCAGCATTCGATGCGCGACGCGACGTGGCGCCCGCCTGCCTACCTCGGGCCGGAAGACGCGGTGTTTCACGGGGTGGACTGACATCGCACCGGACATTTAGCGCCCACCCGTCATCGCTGCGGGAGCGCGCCGGATTGACCTGATGCGGAACGCGCCGTCTTGCACGGCGCGTTTTCAATTTCGGCGCAAGGAAAGAGGCTGAAAATCGCGAACTATCGCGCCCAAGGGTCGATGACGCGAAGCCCGAGCGCCTTGAACGGCGCGACGTCGCGCGTGGCCACGATCAGCCCGTTCGCCTCGGCCGTGGCGGCAATGTAACCATCGGCGACGGCGATCGCGTTGCCTGCGGCACGAGCCCGCGCGCAAAGGCTCGCATACGCTTTGCTCGCCGCATCGTCGAACGGCAGGATCCGACCTCGAAACAGCGGAACGACGCGCTGCTCGATGCCTTGATGCAGCCAGTCCCGCCTGCGCCCCTCCGGCAACGCGGCGACGCCGAACCGCAATTCCGCAAGACTGACCGCCGACAGGAACAGCGTCTCGACGTGCTGCGCATCGAGCCACTCGACGACTGCCGCGCTCGGCTCGCGCCGCAACGGCTCCGAAATGACGTTCGTGTCGACCAGGATCATTCGAAGCTCATCGGAGCGGCTGGCGCCTTGTCGCGCTGGATGCCGAAATCGCCATCGCCTGCCTCCGGCCCGAATTCCGCCAGCAATGTTCCCAGCTTGAGCCGCCCCTCGGGCAGAACGGCTTGTTCGAGGATGTCGCGCACCTCGGCTTCGGTACTGCGACCACGCCGGGCAGCACGAATCCGAAGTGCGCGATGCACTTCGTCGGGCAAATTTCGAACGGTGAGCACTGGCATGACGCGTTCCACCAAGATTGCTTTCAATGCAGTCATTTTATCATCTTGCAGTCACACGGACCGAGTCGAGTCGCAACCACTCTAGTCCGCCCGATACCCGCGCCATACTCGGCCGATCGGCCATCTCTCCGCGCATCGCCGGCCCGCAGCCCTCCGACACATTCGTTGACGATTCCGTCACAAATACAAACAAGAACGCTTCTCATTCAACATGAAATTACATAGAATGCCGCCTGAAAACAAATCGTAATAATTCCCGGCGGCATGCACATTCCTGCACCACACCGTCTCCGGGGCCACCTCGCGAGGTCGAAGCGCATCATGAAGTCCCGTCCCGACGAGCTGAAGCTCGGTACATTCACCACCCTCTGCGGCGTGCTCGCCGCGAGCCCGGCATTCGCCGACGGCACGCCGCCCGCGGCCCCCGCCAGCACCGAAGGCCATCTCGCGCCGATCGAGATCCAGGGCAAGACCGAGCCCAGCTACAAGGCCGACTTTTCCGCTTCCGCGAAATTCACCGCGCCGCTCGTCGACACGCCGAAATCCGTCACCGTGATCCCGCAGGAACTGATCCGCAGCAGCGGCGCGTCGACGCTGACCGAAGCGCTGCGCACCGTACCCGGCATCACGTTCGGCGCCGGCGAAGGCGGCAACCCGCTCGGCGACCGTCCGTTCATCCGCGGCTACGACACGCAGGGCAGCCTGTTCGTCGACGGCATGCGCGACACGGGCGCGACCACGCGCGAGATCTTCAACACCGAGCGCGTCGAGATCACCAAGGGTTCCGACGGCGCCTACGGCGGCCGCGGCGGCGCAGGCGGCAGCATCAACCTGATCACGAAGGCCCCGCACCTCGGCACGACGGCCGCCGCGAGCGCGGGCCTCGGCACCGACCGCTACCGCCGCTTCACGGCCGACGGCAACTGGCAGTTCGCCGATCACGCCGCGTTCCGCCTGAACCTGATGAGCCACAACAACGACGTCGCCGGCCGCGACGCCGTCAACAACGAGCGCTGGGGCGTCGCGCCGTCGATCGCGTTCGGCCTCGGCACGCCGACGCGCGTGACCGCGAGCTACTACCACCTGTCGACGGACGACATGCCCGACGGCGGCATCCCGTACTTCTACACGACGTCGAACAAGCCCGCGAACGTCGACACGATCTATCCGGCGCCCGTCGACCGCCACAACTTCTACGGCCTGATCGACCGCGACTTCCGCAAGACGACGTCGGACATCAGCACGATCAGGATCGAGCACGACATCACGTCGTCGCTGACGATCCGCAACACCACGCGCTACACGGAATCGACGCAGGACTACATCTGGACGCAGCCGGACGACAGTCAGGGCAACGTGGTGAACGGCAAGGTCTGGCGCCGCAACAACAACCGCAACAGCTCGATCAACAGCCTCGCGAACCAGACCGAACTGTTCGGCGAATTCCGCACGGGCCCGTTCAAGCACAGCTTCAGTACCGGCATCGAGCTGTCGCGCGAATGGGGCAAGCGCGATTCGTACACGGTCGCGACCGACACCGGCAAGATCTGCCAGAAAGGCATCGGCGCCGCGTCGGGCTACAACTGCACGAGCCTGTGGTCGCCGAACCCGAACGACCCGTGGGCCGGTTCGATCACGCGCAACAACGACTACGCGCATGCGCGCACCACGACGAAGTCGATCTACGGTTTCGACACGATCGAGATCACGCCGCGCTGGCAGGTGAACGCCGGCGTGCGTGTCGACGACTACTCGACCCGCTTCACCGACACCAAGGCCAACGGCGGCAAGACCACCACCCGCGACGACACGCTGTTCAACTGGCAAGCCGGCCTCGTGTTCAAGCCCGAACGGAACGGCAGCATCTATGCGTCGTATGCGACGTCGTCGACGCCGGCCGGCATGATGCTCGGCGAAGGCAGCGAAACGCAGTCGCTCACGCCGGGCCGCGGCGGCGTCGGTGCGAACGCCGATCAGCTGTCGCCGGAAAAGAACCGCAGCATCGAGCTCGGCACGAAGTGGAACGTGCTGAACGACAAGCTGTCGCTGACGGCCGCACTGTTCCAGATCGACACGACGAACGCGCGCGTGACGCTGCCGAACAACCAGTACGCGATGGTCGGCAACAAGCGCGTGCAAGGCCTCGAACTCGGCCTCGCGGGCCAGATCACGAAGCAGTGGCAGGTGTTCGGCGGTTACGCCTACATGAAGAGCGAGCTGCGCGACAACGGCAAGGACCGCGCGAACAACGGCAACCGCTTCCCGAACACGCCGAAACACAGCCTCACGATGTGGTCGAACTACGACGTGACGCCGAAGTTCACGGTCGGCGGCGGCGCGTTCTACATGTCGGAAGTGTTCGGCGATCCCGCGAACCTGCGCGCCGTGCCGTCGTACTGGCGCTTCGACGCGATGGCGCAGTACCGGATCAACAAGAAGCTGGATCTGCAGCTGAACGTGAACAACCTGTTCAACCGCACGTACTTCGATCAGGCGTATCCGGCGCACTATGCGTCGATCGCGCCGGGCCGCTCGGCGTTCGTCACGCTGAACGCGCGCTACTGATCGATGGAGGCCGTGTCGCTGAAGGCGCTCGCGTCGGTATCGCCGCGCGAGTTCGCCGACATCCTGGCCGGGCCGCCCGAGCGCGCCGCCGCGTGGGTCGCGGCGGCCGCCGGCCACGGCATCGTCGATGCGCAGGCCGTCTACGGGCAGTACCTGCTCGACGGGCACGGCGTCGCGCGCGATCCGGCGGCCGCGTTCGACTGGTTCCGGCATGCGGCCCGAGCCGGCCATCCGATGGCGATGAACATGCTCGGCCGCTGCTACGAGTTCGGCTGGGGCACGGCCGCCTGCGCGCCGGTCGCCGTGTACTGGTACCGGCTCGCCGCGCAGGCGGGGCTCGACTGGGGCATGTACAACTACGCGACGGCGCTCGCGCTCGGCAACGGCGTCGACGAGAACCGCCCCGACGCGCTCGACTGGTTCCGCCGTGCGGCCGCGCTCGGCCATGCGAAGTCGATCAACCTGATCGGCGGCTTCTACGAGGATGGCTGGGTCGTACCGGTCGACACCGGCGCCGCGTTCGACCACTATCGCCGCGCGGCCGAAGCCGGCGACTTCCGCGGCCAGTTCAACTATGCGCGGCTGCTCGCCGAGCGCGGGCACATCGACGAAGCGCTCGACTGGCTCGCGCGCGTGCCGGCCACCGCGACGCCCGCGTTCGTCGCGAAGATGCGCGCGTATCTCGCGTCGTCGCCGGTCGACGCCTTTCGCTCGGCAGCCATGCAACTGGCGCCGCACCCGATGGAATCCGCATCATGATGCTTCATGTCCCCGGTGTACTGACCCAGGCGCAGGTCGCGCAATGCCGCGACCTGCTCGATGCCGCCGAATGGGTCGACGGCAACGCGACGTCCGGCGCGCAGTCGGCGCTCGCGAAACGCAATCGGCAGTTGCCGGAAGGCTCGCCCGTCGCGCGTGCCGTCGGCGACGCGATCCAGGATGCGCTCGCGCGCCATCCGCTGTTCTTTTCGGCGGCGCTGCCGTTGAAGGTATTCCCGCCGCTGTTCAATCGCTATGCCGGCGGCGAGACGTTCGACACGCACGTCGACAACGCGATCCGGCTGCTGCGCGGCACCGATTTCCGCGTGCGCAGCGATCTGTCGGCGACGCTGTTTCTCGCGGAACCCGATGCGTACGACGGCGGCGAGCTGTGCGTCGAGGATACGTACGGCGTGCATCGCGCGAAGCTGCCGGCGGGCGATCTCGTGCTGTATCCCGCGTCGAGCCTGCATCACGTGACGCCGGTGACGCGCGGCGAGCGCGTCGCGTCGTTCTTCTGGATCCAGAGCATGGTGCGCGACGACGGCGACCGCACGCTGCTGTTCCAGCTCGATACGCAGATTCAGGCGCTTTCTGCGGAAAAAGGCGCGAAGGATCCGATGGTCATTGCGTTGACGGGGATTTATCACAACCTGTTGAGGAAGTGGGCCGATGCGTAGCGCGAACCGGTAACGCCGCCCTTTCCGGCGCCACGCGTTGCGCACGCGTGACGCCCGGCGCTTGCGTCGGGTCGAAATGCGGGCCTAAAATGACCATCGTCAAATGACCATGCTCATATCATGATGCCTCACGCTCCCGTATCGAAATCCGAATTCAAGGCTCGCGCACTCGAATACTTCCGGCTCGTCGAGTCGTCGGGCGAAAGCCTGATCGTCACCGATCATGGCAAGCCGACGCTCGAAATCCGGCCGTATCACGCACGCGAGGCTCAGCCGTTGGACATATTGCGCGGCTCGGTCATGCGCTACGACAATCCTCTCGATCCGATTGCGGAAGATGATTGGGAGGCGTCGCGGTGATCGTGCTGGATACGCATGCATTGGTGTGGTGGGCGGCGGGCGACGCATCGCTCAGCAAGAAAGCGCGCAGCGCGATCGATCGCGCACGCAGCGAAGGCGGGCTCGCCGCGTCCGCGATCTCCGCGTGGGAGATCGCCATGCTGGTGCGCAACGATCGCCTCGCCCTGACGATGGATGTCGACGCGTGGCTCGCCACCGTCGCGCAGATCGACGGCATGCGGTTCGTGCCCGTCGACGCCGACATCGCCGCGAAATCCACCGACCTGCCCGGCACGTTCCACAAGGATCCGGCCGACCGCATGATCGTTGCAACCGCGCGGCGGCTCGGCGCGCCGCTCGTCACCCGAGACGAAAAAATCCGCGCGTACGCGCACGTGAAGACACTCTGGTAAGCATCGCCCGCCTGCGGGCCCAATCGTCGCGCGTCCCCGGCCGGACTCTGGCATATTGACGATTCGTCTGACCAGAACGACCACGGCCGCCTCACCCCATCGGTTCGTGGCCTGCCACCGTCGTCGCGCCACTTGCCCGCTACCGTGATATCGCTCTCCGATCCCGCCGTCCGGTCGATCCCCCTGATGGAGTCGCACGAAGGGTTCGTCGATCTCGCTTCCTTCGATGAACGCATCGCCGTCGACCACTCGCGCAGCGTCGTGGCGAACACGAGTCCGCATTTCCTGAAGGTTCGCCGCGGTGTCGCGCAAAGGCTGACCGCCGCCGCGCACGCGCTCCCGGCCGGCCTGCGCCTGTATGTGAAGGAAGGCTATCGCCCGCTCGCCCTTCAGCGCGAATACTTCGCCAGCCACCTCGCGGCGCTGCGCGCGACGCTGAATCCGCTGCCGTCCGACGACGTGCTGGTCGAACTCGCGAGCCACTATGTCGCGCCGCCCGAGGTCGCCGCTCACCCGACCGGCGCCGCCGTCGACCTCACGCTGATTTCGGCAGACGGCGTCGAAGCCGACATGGGCAGCATCATGAACGCCACCGACCAGGAATCGTCCGGTGCGTGCTACACGCACAACGCGTTCATCAGCCGCCCGGCCGCACGCAACCGCCAGATATTGAGCGCCGCGCTGGCCAGCGCCGGCTTCACGAATTACCCGTCCGAATGGTGGCACTGGTCGTTCGGCGATCGCTATTGGGCCCTCATCAAGAACGAATCGCACGCCATTTACGGTCCTGTCGAGGAAAGCATGCTCGACGAGACATCGCGATGACAGTCTTGCCGGCCTGACGGGCGCGCCTCGGTAACATCCTCACTTGCCGATCCCCGCCCGCTCCCGCACAATCGCAGCACCTGCCTCACTCCCCCCGCGCCGATGTCCTATGCATCACTTGCCACCGGCGTCCTGCTCGCGGGCGGCCTTGGTCAACGCTTCGACCCGAGCGGCCTGCACAGCAAGCTGCTCGCGGTGCTTCCCGACGGTACGCCGGTGGCGGTCGCCGCCGCCCGCCGTCTCGCGGTGGCCACGGCCGACGTGATCGCGGTCGTCCGTCCCGGCGCCGAGAAACTCGCGATTCTGCTGAACGAAGCCGGCTGTCAGGTCGTCTATGCGCCCGACGCGTTGCGCGGCATGGGCGCCAGCCTCGCGGCCGGCGTCCGCACGGCGCCCGACGCAAGCGGCTGGCTCGTCGCGCTCGCCGACATGCCGTGGATCGCCGCGGCCACCTACGAAACGGTCACACGCGCGCTCGAAGCCGACGACGCCTCGATCGTGGCGCCCGCCTATCGCGGCGTACGCGGCCATCCGGTCGGTTTCGCCGCGCACCATTTCGATGCGCTCGCCGCCCTCGACGGCGACACGGGCGCCCGCGCGCTGTTCGCCAGTGCGCCGGTGAAACTGCTCGAGGTCGACGATCCCGGCATCCTGCGCGACGTCGATACGCCTGCGGATTTACGCTGACCGCGATCGCGCGGGAGCCCGCGCCCGGCACGATCCCGCACGCAAACGGCCCACGCGCGAACTTCCCCGACGCTCGCCGACCGGCGGCAACAATCCCGCTGCAAACGTGCGCCCGATTGGCTATAACGGAGACGAGGCGCACCCGCCGCGCCGCCGTCACGCACTGCGCGAGTTCTCCATGACCGACCACACGACCCCGACGCCCGAGCCCCCGGCCGACCCGAACCGCGATCCGGAAGACGACCCGCTGTCGTCGCCGCCCGGTCATCACGACAACCCGCAACAACCGGACGGACCGCCGAGCAAGGACCCGGTTTAGCCGCGCATCGGCTGCCGCGCGCCTTCATGGCCGCGTTTCCGTCATGCGCGATCGCCGCGTGACGCGGCCTAGCGCGCCGTATACCCGCCGTCGACCGGCAGCGACACGCCGCTGATCATCGACGCCGCGTCGCTCAGCAAAAACAGGATCGGCTCGACGACTTCGTCGGGTTCCGCAAAGCGCCCGAGCGGAATCGCGGCCAGCATCGGCGCGCGCTTCTCCGGCTCGCTCCACGCGAACTGCGCCATCGGCGTGAGCGTGACGGTCGGGTTCACGCTGTTCACACGAATGCCGTGCGGCCCGAGTTCGATGCACAGCACGCGCGTGATCGCGTCCATCGCCGCCTTCGACGCGCAGTAGCTCAAATGCGCGGGCAGGCCGACCAGCGCGGCCTGGCTCGACACGTTGACGATGCTGCCCCGTGCACGGGCCGCGCCGCGCGCGTCGCGTTCGATCATCTTCCGCGCGACGGCGCGCGCGACGAGCGCCGCACCGCGCGCATTGACGGCCATCACGCGATCGAACTGTTCGGCGCCGACCTCGAGCGCCGGTTCGAGCGACGCGATCCCCGCGCAATTGACGAGGCCGTCGAACGCATCGTGCGCGGCGAGCGCCGCGTCGATCGCACGCTCGTCGCCGCCGACGTCGATGCGCAATGTCTCGCACGCGGTCTCGCCGGCCAGCGCCTCGAGCGCGGTCATGTCGCGCGCCGCCGCGACGACCCGCGCACCGGCCTGCGCCAGCGCGACCGCGCACGCGCGCCCGATCCCGCTCGATGCCCCCGTGACGAGCACCCGCGCACCACTGAAATCGAATCGTGTGTTCATGATGTGCCCAGCCTGTGCATGATCGGCTTGAGTGCCGGATACAGCCCCGAGTAGAGCGAGAAACGCGCGTCGTACGTCGCGGCGCGGCCGGCGTCGGGCCGCGCACGCTCGACGAGCGTGACCCAGCCCCCTTGCGCCTCGTCGTGCGGCACGAGCCCCGCCCCGACCCCCGCGAGCAGCGCGGCGCCCATCGCGGCTTCGACGTCCTGCTCGATCGTCCACACCGGAAAACCCGTCACGTCGGCGATGATCTGCATCCACAGCGCCGAATGCGCGGCGCCGCCGACAACGATCAACCGGTCGTCCAGCGCAACCGCGCCGCGCCGGCCGGCCTCGATGTTGTGGCGCAACGCGAACGCGACGCCTTCGAGCACCGCGCGATACAGGTGCGCGCGCGTATGCGCGAGACTCAGCCCGACGAATGCGCCGCTGGCCTTCGCATCCCACACCGGGCTGCGCTCGCCCATCAGATACGGCAGGAACAGCACGCCGTCGGCGCCGGCCGGCACGCGTTCGGCCGCCGCCTCGAGCAGCACGTGCGGATCGCCGTGCGGCAGCAGGCGCGCCGCATCGATTTCCGCCTGGCAGAACTGGTCGCGGAACCACGCAACCGACGCGCCGGCCGTGATCGCGCCGCCGAACACGTACAGGTCGCGCTGCCCGTCGAACACGTGCGGCATGCTGACGAGCCCGTGCCGCGCATCGACATGCCGGCTTACGTAGCCCCAGCACATGCTGGTGCCGATCATCGCGACATGCTGCCCGGTACGCGTCGCGCCGGCCGCGAAGGTCGCGACGGCCGCGTCGACACCGCCCGCGACGACGGGCGTGCCGGCCGGCAGGCCGAGCTGCTCCGTCCACTGCGACAGCAGCCCGCCGACGATCTCCGTCGAATCGACGAGCCGCTCGGGCATCATCGTCGCCGGAATGCCGAGCATGTCGAGCGCGTCGTCGGACCACTCGCGGCGCGCGACGTCGTACACGCCGCCGATGTTGCCGGCCGAACTGTGATCGACCGCCACTTCGCCGGTCAGCAGGTAGATCACGTACGCGTTCGGCGGCAGGAAATAGCGCACGTTCGCCCACACGTCCGGCCGCTGGCCGCGCAGCCACAGCATCTTCGTGAAACCGTAGTAGCTGTCGACGCCATTGCCCGTGATCACGCGCAGCCGCTCGACGTTCACGTGTTCGTTGACCCAGTCGACTTCCGCGGTCGCGCGCCGGTCCATCCAGATCAGGCACGGATGCAGCGGCCGCATGTCGATGTCGACCGGAATGCCCGAGCCGCCGTACAGGCTGCTCACGCACACCGCGCGGATCGCAGCGGCCGGCACGCCCTGCGCACGCGCGTCGCGCACGCACCCCGCGATGCACTCGAGCACCGCGTCGAACCAGACCTGCGGCCACTGCTCGGCCCACAGCGGGCGCGGCGTATCGGGCTGGTAGCCGGCCGCGTGCCGCGCGACGATCGCGCCATGCCGGTCGACCAGCAGCGCCTTGGTGCTCTGCGTGCCGATGTCGACGCCAATCACGTATTCCATGATGTCTCCGGTAACGCGCACGCCGGCCGCATCAGCGGACCGGCTTCAGCAGCACCTTGATCGATTCGGGCGATTTCGCGACGCGGATCGCGTCGTCCCAGTCCTCGAGCGCGAAATCGTGCGTGACGATGCCTTTCGACGTGACGAGCCCGCGCGCGAGCAGGTCGATCGCGACCGGATAGCAGTATGGCCCCAGGTGCGCGCCGCGCACGTCGAGCTCCTTGCGGTCGCCGATGATCGACCAGTCGACCGTCGCATCCTCGCCGAACACGCTGAATTCGACGAAGCGGCCGAGCTTGCGGATCAGGTCGAGCCCCTGGTTCACGCCGACCGGCGCACCGGTCGTCTCGATGTACACGTCGCAGCCGTAGCCGTCGGTCAGCGCGCGGACGATCTCGCGCGCATCGTCGCGCTTCGGGTTGATCGTCACGTCGGCGCCGTACTGCCGCGCGAGTTCGAGCCGTTCGTCGATCAGGTCGATCACGACGAGCCGCTTCGGCGTCTTCAGGTGCGCGACCTGCGTCATCATCAGCCCCAGCGGGCCCGCGCCGGCAATCACGACGACGTCGTCGAGCTGGACGTCACCGCGGTTCACGGTGTGGATCGCGCACGACAGCGGCTCGATGATCGCCGCATCCTCGAGCGATACGCCGAGCGGGATCTTGTGGACGATCGCGGTCGGCGGGATGCGCATGTAGTCGGCCATCCCGCCGTCGGCGACCTCGCGCTGGAAGCCGAAGATGTTGTGCACTTCGCACATCCAGTACTGGCCCGACTTGCAATAGCGGCACTTGCCGCACGGCACGATCTGCTCGGCGATCACGCGGTCGCCCGGCGCCACGCCGAAATGCTCGGCCGCGCCTTCGCCGAGCGCTTCGACGTAACCGAAGAATTCATGGCCGGGAATCACGGGCGCCTTCACCCACGGGCTCGGGCCGCCCCAGAACATCTTCGCGCCGGTATAGCACTTGCAGTCGCTCGCGCAGATCCCGCACGCGGCGATGCGGATCACGAGCTCGTTCGCGCCGGGGCGCGGCTTCGCGACCTGCTCGACGCGGTAATCCTCGGGGCCGTGGCAGACGACCGCGGTCATCCGCGGCTGGGCTTCGGGTGTCGTCATGAGTTGTCTCTTTCGTTGATGATTCGGAAGACCGATGAATCGATCGTTACCGCGACCGTTCGCGGCTGATGTAGATCGCGAGCAGGATGATTCCGCCCTTGATCACGTTCTGCACATACGGGTTCACGCCGATCATGTTCAGCCCGTTGTTGAGCACGCCGAGCAGCAGCGCGCCGACCAGCGTGCCGAGGATCGCGCCGCGCCCGCCGGAGATCGACGTGCCGCCCATCACGACGGCCGCGATCGCGTCGAGCTCGAAGCCGACGCCCGCGTTCGGCTGCCCGCTCATCAGCCGGCCCGTCAGCACGATCGCGGCCAGCGCCGACGTGACGCCGGCCAGCGTGTAGACGATCAGCTTCACGCGCGCGACGCGCACGCCGGTGAGCCGCGTCGCCTGCTCGTTGCCGCCGATCGCATACACGTAGCGGCCGAACGGCATGCGGTCGAGCAGCAGCCACGCGATCGCGTACACCACCAGCATGATCAGCACGGGCGCCTGGATGCCGAGCACCTTGCCGCTGCCGAAGAACGCGACCCAGTCGGGCAAGCCGTCGATCGGATAGCCGCCCGTATAGATCAGCGCGAGGCCGCGCGCGATGCCCATCGTGGCAAGCGTGACGATGATCGGCGGCATCCCCGCGAACGCGACGAACACGCCGTTCAGGAAGCCGAAGCCGAGGCCGACCGCGATGCCGATCGCGAGCGCGGCGACCGCATTGACGCCCGCGACCATCAACCCGGCCGCGAGCGTGCCCGACAGCGCCATCACCGAGCCGACCGACAGGTCGATCCCGCCGGTCAGGATCACGCAGGTCATGCCGACCGCGATGATCGCGTTGATCGACACCTGGCGCAGCACGTTCTCGAGGTTCGCGGCGGACAGGAAGCTCGGGCTCGCGATCATCATCGCGATGCATACGACGATCAGGCCGACGAGCGGATAGAACAGCGTCGAGCGCCGCAGCTGCGTCCACAGCGCGCGTGGCGGCGGCGCGTCGCCGGCCGTCGCCGCGAGCGTCGTGGAAGGCGTGGAAGAAGAATCAGGCAGGTTCATGGGTCGCTCCTCGCGTGCCGGCCGTGGCATAGGTCATGACCGTGTCGGGATCGATCTCGTCGCCGGCGAGCGTCGCCTCGATGCGTCCTTGCCGGAATACGGCGACGCGATCGCACATGCCGACGATTTCCGGCAGCTCGGACGAGATCATGATGATGGCGTAGCCGCGCGCGGTGAGTTCGCGCATCAGCCCGTAGATTTCGGCTTTCGCGCCGACGTCGATGCCGCGCGTCGGCTCGTCGAAGATCAGCACCGACGTGTGATGGTTCAGCCAGCGCGCGATCACGACCTTCTGCTGGTTGCCGCCGGACAGCGTCGCGACTTCCGTGTGGATCGACGGCGCCTTCACGCCGACGCGCCGCATCACGTCGTGCGTCGTGCGCGCCTCGCTGCCGCGGTCGATCAGCCAGCGCATCGACCGGTACTTGCCGAGATTGTTCAGCGAGATGTTGTCGCGGATCGAGAACGACGTGACGAGCCCTTCCGTCTTGCGGCTCTCCGGCAGGATGCCGATACCGGCGCGCAACGCATCGGCCGGATCGGCGAGCTTCGCCGCCGTGCCGCGTACACGCACGTCCTTGCGGTGCGCACGCGTCGCGCCGATCACCGCGAGCGCGGTCTCGGTGCGGCCCGAGCCGACCAGCCCGGCGAAACCGAGAATCTCGCCGGCTCGCAACGTGAAGCGGTTCACGGGGCCGTCGCGCTCGATCTGCAGCGCGTCGACTTCGAGCACGGCCGGCGCGTCGCTCGGCAACCTGGGCTTCGGCGGAAAGCTGCTCTCGATCCGGCGGCCGACCATCATCCGCACCAGTTGCTCGACGTCGGTGCGCGCGACGTCGGTCGTCGCCACGTACTGGCCGTCGCGCAGCACCGTGATGCGGTCGCACACCGCGAAGATCTCGTCGAGATGGTGCGAGATGAAGATCATCGCAACGCCCTGGCGCTTCAGCTCGCGCATGATCGCGAACAGGTGCCCGGCCTCGGCCGGTGTGAGCGTGGCGGTCGGCTCGTCGAGGATCAGGATGCGCGCGTCGAGCAACAGCGCCTTGCCGATCTCGACGAACTGCTGCTGCGCGACCGACAGCGCGCGGATCGGCGCATCGAGATCGATCGCGACGCCCAGGCGCGCGAAGATCGCGGCGGCCGCGCGGCGCATCCGCTTGCGGTCGCGCGCGCCCCAGCGGTTGCGCAACTCGCGGCCGAGGAACAGGTTGTCGACGGCATCGAGGTGCGGAATCAGGCTGAATTCCTGGAACACGATGCCGACGCCCGCCGCGACCGCGTCGTGATAGTCCGCGAAATGGCGCGCGGTGCCGTCGATCTCGATCGTGCCGGCATCCGGCTGATGAATGCCGCACAGGATCTTCATCAGCGTCGACTTGCCCGCACCGTTCTCGCCGAGCAATGCATGAATCTCGCCGCACGCGATGTCCAGATGAATGTCGGACAGCGCCTTCACGCCCGGAAAGCTTTTCGTGATGTGGCTGAGCCTGAGTATCGTGTCCATCGGCTTCTCCGTGCGAAGGGCCTCGGCCGTGCCGCCGCCCTTCGCGTCGCGTCGCACGTCGTTCACCAGCTGAAGCCCTTCGCGTTGCCGCGATCGACCACCTTCACGTCGACCGGGATCGCCTTCGGCACCGTCGCGCCCCACTTGCGCGCCATCGCGATGCCGAGCGCGATGCGCACCTGGTCGGCCGGGAACTGCGCGGTCGTCTCGATGAACTTCGAGTTCGGCTTCTGGATCGCGGCGATCGCCTCGGGCGCGCCGTCGACGCTCGTCAGCTTGATGTCCTTGCCCGACCCTTCGATGGCCGCGAGCGCACCCATCGAGCCGCCGTCGTTCACGCTGAAGATGCCCTTCAGGTTCGGATGCGCGGAGATCATGTTTTCGGTGACCGACAGCGCGGTCGCGCGCTCCTGCTTGCCGTTCTGCGTGTCGACCAGCTTCACGTTCGGGAATTTCGCGAGCCCGGCCTTGCAGCCGCGCACGCGTTCGAGGATCGGCACGACCGGGATGCCGTCGAGGATCGCGACCTCGCCGCTGCCGCCGATCGCCTTCGCGAGGTATTCGCACGACATCACGCCGGCGTCGTAGTTCTTCGAGCCGACGAACGAGTCGACCGGGCCGTTCGCGTTCGCGTCGACGGCCACCACCACCGCGCCGGCCTTCTTCGCCTGCGTGATCGCCGACTGGATGCCGGTCGAGTCGGTCGGGTTCACGAGCAGGATGTCGATCTTCTTCTGCAGCATGTCCTCGACGTCGCTCACCTGCTTGCTGACGTCGTGATGCGCATCGGTGACGACGACCTGCGCGCCGATCGACGCGGCCGCGTCGTTCAGCGCCTTCTGCATCGTCACGAAATACGGGTTGTTCAGCTCCTGGAACGTCATGCCGATCCGCAGCGGCGCGGCCTGCGCGGCCATGACGGGCAGCCACGCCGCGGCGGCGAGCGCGGCAACGGCCGCCATGCGGGCGGCGCGACGGGGGAATGAGGCGGGCGATGCGTGCGTCATGACGGTGTCTCCAGAATTGTGTGCGGCTTTTTCGTGGGTGAATACGCCCCTCGCGACGTGAACGGCGCGATCGGCTGGGTGAAACGGAGGGGAAACTCAGGCGGGCAACGGCCTGGCGATCATCCGGGCTGCGGGGCGAGTTCGGGCGCGCCGGGCGTCAGCACGCGCGGCGGCATCGGGTTGCCGGTCGGCGCCGCATGCAGCGCCAGGTCGCGGCTGCGTGCGTTCAGGCGCTGCAGCGCACGGAATTCGGACGGCGCCATCCCCTTCACCGCGCGGAACTGGCGGTTGAAGTTCGACACGTTGTTGAAGCCGGCCTGGAAGCAGATGTCGGTGATGTTCGCGTCGTCGGCGAGCAGCATCTGGCACGCGGATTCGATCCGCAGACGATTCACGTACTGGACGAACGGCATGCCCGTCTGGCGATGGAACGCGCGCGAGAACGCGCTGACGCTCTGCCCGGTCAGCTGCGCGAGATCGGATTCGCGCAGCTCGGACGCGAGGTTCTTGCCGATATACGACAGCGCGTGGCTCAACCGCGTCGGCGTGACGTCGGTCTGGTCGTACGCGGGACTCGCGAGCAGCGTGCGTTCGGCCGCGCCGCACAGGCGTTCGAGGATCGTCATGAACAGCGCGATGCGGCGCATGCCGCGCGCCGCCAGCAATGCGTCGAACAGCGGCGCGATCGCGGCACTCGTCGCGGCGTCGAAACCGACTCCGCGGCGCGCATCGTCGAGCAGCGCCTGCGCGTCGCGGCATTCGGGAAACGCGTCCATGCAGCGCCGGACGAACGCCGGGTCGAACTGGATCACGAGATTGCGGCGCTCGACGGTTTCGCCTTCGGCCATGTCGCTGACCCAGTTGTGCGGCAGGTTCGGGCCGAGCAGCACGAGATGGCCGGGGCCGAACGAGCCGACGTGATCGCCGACGAAATACTTGCCGTGCGTCGCGACGATCAGGTGCAGCTCGAATTCGGGATGGAAATGCCAACGGATCGTGCGATACGGATAGCCGTGCGACCAGACCTTGAACGACTCGTCGCGTCGCACGTCGACCACTTCGAGATCGGGGTGCATCATGTTGGCGTCTCCATTCCCATGTATCGCTGGCCGGCCTGTTCGGCGGCGCGCCGCGTGTTGCCGCGTTCCGCGCGGCGACGCGACCGGTCGCATGGGAAGCAATGTAGGTCGATCGCGTACGCGGCTCCACCAACTTTACGCCTGATTTCCGATACTTTTTTGCGCGATCCGGCCGCAAACGGCGCCGGACGGCAAATTTGTGCAGTGCGGAACGGCCGTGCGGCCGCCCGCGCCGGCGCCTACGCGCTCGCGTGCTCGCGCGCGGTGCGCACCTCGTACGCTTTCAGGTGGTTGTACGCGATCCGCAGCAGCGACAACGCGTCGGCCGCCTGCGGGTCGCGCCGCGCGAGCAGGTCGCCGATCACGTGATCGGCTTCGACACGCGCATGGTTCTCGACGTCGCGGAGCATCGACGCGGTGAGCGGCGACGGCGTCAGCACCATCCGCTGCATCCGTTCGATGGCGACCGGATCGGGCCGGTGGCCATTGTGTTCGGCGATCGCGCTACATTCGGCGAGCATCGTCTCGAGCAGGCGGCGGCCATCCGGCGCGGCCAGAATGTCGCCGACCGAGCCGCGAAACAGCGACGTGCTCGCGGCGAGCGTGGCGAGGAACACCCATTTTTCCCACATCCGTGCGGCGACGTCGTCGCTGAGCGTCGCGTCGAAGCCCGCGCCGCCGAGCACGTCGGCAACCACCCGCACGCGCGGCGATTCGCCGCCGGCGAGCTCGCCGAACGTCACGCCGTGCGTATCGTTCAGGTGCACGATGCGCTGCTCGCGATCGAGCGTGGCCGCGATCACGCACAGCCCGCCGAGCACCTGCGCGGCGCCGAAGCGCTCGCGCAGCACGTCGAGGTGGCGCATCCCGTTGAGCATCGGCAGGATCAGCGTCCGCGGCCCGACGAACGGCGCGAACGACGCAATCGCGTCGTCGAGGCTGTATGCCTTGCAGCTCAGCAGCACGAGGTCGAACGGCGCAATGCCCGCGTTCGCGTCGGCCGCGCGCACCGTCTGCACGTTCGCCAGCGTCAGGTCGCCGCGCGGGCTGCGGATCAGCAACCCGTCGCGTGCCAGTGCCGCGGCCCGGCCGTCGCGCACCAGGAACGTCACGTCACGCCCTGCCGCGGCCAGCCGGCCGCCGAAGTACCCGCCGACCGCGCCGGCCCCTACCACCAGAATTCGCATCGTTGCCTCCTTTCGGTTTCGTTCAGCGCCCGCGCCGGCGCCAGCCCGGGCGCGCAGCGCGTACACCATCGCCCGACAGTATAGCGATACCCTTTATGCATATGCATAGATACCCTTACCGGCAGCGAAGGGATGGGCGGCGGCACCGATTCCTAGGGATAACCCGTCTACGGTAACGCGCATCGAGCGCCGTCAAGATACTTATCCCGTCACGCCGCCCCGGCGAGCCTCCTCGACTGACCGACCACACACCATGCGCAACCTTTCGCTGAATCAGAAACTCGCCTCGATGATCGTCATCCTGTGGCTCGGCCTGCTCGTGATCGCCGGGCTCGGCGCATGGCAGACGCGCGCGTCGATGATCGCGGACCGCCGCGACCAGTTGGCCTCGCTGGTCGCGCAGGCCGCGAGCGTGACGGACCATTACTACAAGCTGTCGCAGCAGAACGCGCTGCCGGAAGCGGATGCGAAGCAGAAGGCGCTCGAGGCGATCGCCGCGATGCGTCACGGCGCCGACGGCTACATCTCGATCAACGATTCGAAGCCGGTGATCGTGATGCATCCGATCAAGACCGATCTCAACGGCAAGGACGTGTCGAACTTCACCGACCCGGACGGCAAGCACCTCTTCGTCGAGATCGTGAAGGCCGGCAACGCCGAGGGCGGCAAGGGTTTCGTCGAATATCTGTGGCCGAAACCGGGCGCCGACAAGCCGCAGGAGAAGACCAGCGCCGTGCAGCGCTTCGCGCCGTGGGACTGGTATCTGGTGACGGGCATGTACATGAACGACGTGCGCACGGAGGTGCTCGCGAGCATCGGCCGCTGGTTCGCGATGACGGCCGTGCTCGGCGCGATCGCGACTGCCGTGATGGTGATGGTGCTGAAGAGCGTGCGCGCGAACCTGGGCGGCGAGCTCGAAGTCGCGCTCGACGCCGCGCAGCGCATCGCGCAAGGCGACCTGACCGCACGCGTGACCGTGAAGCAGGACGATCGAGGCAGCCTGCTGCATGCGCTGTACACGATGCAGGGCGGGCTGATCGACATGGTGTCGCGCGTACGGACCGGCACCGAGAACATCAACGTCGGCGCGAGCGAGATCGCGTCCGGCAACACGGACCTGTCGCAGCGCACCGAGGAACAAGCGGCCGCGCTCGTGCAGACCGCGTCGAGCATGGACCAGATGACCGCGAACGTGAAACAGAACGCGGACAGCGCCGCGCAGGCCGCGGCACTCGCCGGCCAGGCCGCGCAGGTCGCGACGCGCGGCAGCGCGGTGGTCGACGACGTCGTGCGGACGATGAACGAGATCACCGACCGCTCGCACAAGATCGGCGACATCATCGGCGTGATCGACGGCATCGCGTTCCAGACCAACATCCTCGCGCTGAACGCGGCCGTCGAGGCGGCGCGCGCGGGCGAACAGGGCCGCGGCTTCGCGGTGGTCGCGGCCGAAGTGCGCTCGCTCGCGCAACGCTCGGCGACGGCGGCGAAGGAAATCAAGTCGCTGATCGTGTCGTCGAACGAGACGGTCGAACACGGCGCGGCGCTCGTTTCCAACGCGGGCGAGACGATGTCCGAGCTCGTGCAGTCGGTGCGGCGCGTGAACGAGATCCTCGACGAAATCAGCCATGCGTCGCGCGAGCAGAGCGCCGGGATCGAACAGGTCAATCGCGCGGTGGGCGAGATGGACCAGGTCACGCAGCAGAACGCGGCGCTGGTCGAACAGGCGGCGGCAGCCGCGCATTCGCTGCGCGATCAGGCCGAGGCACTGCGCGACGCCGTCACGCGGTTCGCGTTGCCGGCCTGAAGACGCCCGGCGGGCGCGGGCATGCTCAAGCGGCGCCGCCGGCCGGCAGCGCGCCCGCCCCGCCGCCGAGCCCCAGTCCGGCCGCCCGCTGGATCAGCTCGACGTCGTTGCTCGCGCCGAGCTTCTTCATCGCGCTCATCTTCTGCGCGCTGACCGTCTGCTTGCCCTTGCTCAGGCGCTGCGCGATCGTCTTGATCGGCACGCCCGACAGGTACAGGCGAATCACCTCGATCTCGCGGGCCGTCAGCTTCACCGGCGCCTCGCCGCGCTCGCCGAGCGTGTCGAGCGCGCGCCTGACGACCGGCGACAGGTACGCGCCGCCGCTGTAGCTCGAATGGATCGCCGTGACGATGTGGCCGACCTCGTCGAACTTGCTGACGACGCTCACGCCGCCGGTCGCGATGATCGACCGGAAAATCAGCGGATTCTCGTTCGCGACCAGCGCGACGATCCCGACGTTCGGCCGCGTGCGGCGCAGCCAGTCGAACAGCGCGAGGCCGTCCATCCGCGCGTCGCCGCGGATCGCATAGTCGACCAGCACGACATCGCAGTCGACCGCGCCGAGCGACGCGACCAGTTCGGCCGTGCTCCGGCAGACCGCGACGAGCTCGATCGCGCAGGCGCTGCCGGCGACCTGCTCGATGCCGGCCAGCGTCAGCGGCCAGTCGTAAGCGACGACGATGCGAACATTGAATTTCCTCATGCGCAGTTCCTGGTGGTTCGCCGGCCGCGCGGCGCGGTACGCGGGCGGCCGGCCAAGCGTTGAAAGGATGGGCAGGCTATTTTTAGCCTGCCACCCGATTCTAGGAAGCCGTGCGCGGGCGGGATATCGGACGGCACGTGGATCGGCCGCCGGGGAGGTAATACAAGTTTGATATTTGCGCGGGTTCAGGCGGCCGGCGGCCAGCGGCGACGGTCGCGGCATCGGCCCGATGGCCAAGGTTGCGCGCCATGCGGTCGCCAGCAGGTAAAATTACGGTCTTTGCATGCCACTCCGGGCTCGCCGGCGGCGAGCGATGCGCCGCTACCGGCCGCGCGCCACCGCCCTTTTGCCGGCTGCCCGCACTCGCCCCTTTCCTCATGACCGACTCCGATCTGCAATCCGACGACACCTCCATCCACGAAGACGGCCTCTGGCGCGACAACGGCTGGACGGCCCGCATCATCAAGAACGAAGACGACGACGGCTGGGCCGTCGAGATGATCAAGGACGGCGAGTCCGAGCCCGCGCTCGTCGGGCCGTGGACGATGGGCCGCGACAAGAAGAATCCGAAACCGATGGACGCGAACGCGTTCCGCACGCTCGTGAAAACCGCGACCGAGGTGCTGATGCGGCACGAGCAGCAGCGGCGCGCGATGCTGCACAAGGAAGTGACGGTCCAAGGCGACGACGGGCAGGAGGTATCGGTGACGCTCGACATCGTGCCGGACGAGTTCGAGCCGTACGCGCAACTGAAGGCATTCGATTCGTATGGCGAGCTGCTGGCCGAAGCGAAGGTGTCGGCCGGGTTCAAGCTCAACAAGGCCAGCGCGGAACGCTGGGTCGCGTCGGGCTTCGAGCGGCCGGCCTGAGCGGGCGCGACGCGCCGGCGCGCGCGATCAGGTGCCGGCGCCCTGCTCCGCACGCGCGAGCCGGCGCGCCGCCAGCTTGCGCCGCACGAACTGCTCGAACTGCTGCGTCGCGACCTCCGGATCGCGCGCGGCCAGCCCGAGCGCGTTGCGCACGAGCTGGATCGGCGTCAGCACGATGCCCCACGGCAGCCCCCACCAACCGAGCGCGGCCGACGCGAGCAGCGCGAGCACCTGCTTCCGGCGTCCGCAGCGGCGGCAACACACGTGGCGCCGCGTCGCCCAGCGGGTGACGAACACGAGCGACACGACGCGATGCGACGCATGGACGTCGACCGGCCGCCCTTCGCGCAGGCAGATCGGGCACGGCCCGTAGCGCCAGTCGTCGACATACTGCCGGACTTTCGCGTCGGGCACCCGTTCGGCCTCGACGATGATCGGATGCGCGCGGGCGCACACCCGGCTGCAATAGCGGCGGCCGTCGATCGACCGGCCGCCGACCAGGAACGTCCTGCCGCAGTGACTGCACTCTGTCACGATAACCCTCGGATAAGCGTGATGCGCCGCGTGTCGGCCGCAAGCGCGGCGATGCGCCGGCGGTCCGCACGGGTCATTTCCTGTCTTAACGGCCGCTGTCGCGCAGTCTTGAGCGCCGCGCACCGGCGCCCATCAGCCGTGCAGCCCGTGCGCGGTCATCAGGCGGTACAGCGTCGCGCGCGAAATGCCCAGTTCGGCCGCGACGTCCGCATGCTGGTGGCGGTTGCGCAGCAGCGTTTCCTCGATCGCGCGCCGCTCGGCCTGCCGGCGCGTTTCCGCCAGCGTCGGCGGCCGCCGCGACGTGTACGCATGCAGTTCGAGATCGGCCGCCGAGATCAGCGGGCCGTTCGTCATCACGACCGCGAACCGGATCCGGTTGATCAGCTCGCGCACGTTGCCCGGCCAGGGATAGTTGTGGATCGCCTCGACCGCGCAGGGCGTGAAGCCGCGAATCCGGTGCGAACCGTCGCCGCGATAACGCCGCAGCACGTAATCGGCAAGCAGCATGATGTCGCGGCCGCGTGCGCGCAACGGCGGCTCGTCGATGCGCAGCACGCACAAGCGGTAGTACAGATCGGCACGGAACCGCCCTGTTCGCATCGCGGCCTCGAGATCGACGTGGGTCGCCGATACGATCCGTACGTCGACCGCGATCGACTGGTGCCCGCCGAGCCGCTCGATCTTGCCCTCCTGCAGGAATCGCAGCAGGCTCGCCTGGCTCTCGAACGGCATGTCGCCGATCTCGTCGAGAAACAGCGTGCCGCCGTGCGCGGCCTCGATACGGCCGATCTTGCGCTGGTGCGCGCCCGTGAAGGCGCCGCGCTCGTGGCCGAACAGTTCGGCCTGCAGCAGCGTGGACGGGATGGCCGCGCAGTTCACGGCGACGAACGGCGCATCGGCCCGCAGTGACTGCTGATGGATCGCCGCCGCGGTCAGCTCCTTGCCGGTGCCGGATTCGCCGGCGATGAACACGGTGGCGTCCGTGTTCGCGACCTTGCGGATCGTCGCGAACAGCCGGCGCATCGCGTCGCACGAGCCGATCATCGCGCCGGCGGGCGGCACGCCATCGGCAGCCGGGTCGCCGTCCGCGAGCTTCAGCATCCCGTACGCATGGCCGACCAGATAGCCGATCGTCGTATAGGCCGTCGCGTTGCGCACGTAGTCGAAACAGCAACGACGGATCAGGCGCGCGATCGAGAGGTCGCGCAGCCGCTCGCCGTCGGCGAGCGCGACCCAGCCGACGCGCGAGTCGCGCAGCAGCGCCTCGAACGACGCGATGTCGGGCGAACCGAAACTGCCGAAATCGACGATGCCGGCATGCGGGCGGTTCGCCTTGACGAGATTCAGTGCGTCCGCAACGGTTTTCGCGCGCCACACGTCCCAACCGCGCGACGCCAGGCAGTCGGCGAGCGCGGCGTCGTGCCGCTGCGACAGGTAGACGAGCGGCCGCGACGGCACCGCATGATTGCGCCGGGCGGCGACGAACGACATCGCGCCGGCCTCCCTTTCGACATCCTGCGGGCCCGACACTCTCAGCTGGCAGCAATAGTTCACGATGGCCTCGCCGCGTAGGGTTGGTTGTCGGAACGGCCATTGCCGGATCGCATGCGGCGGGGCCCGTGGTCCCGCGGCGCGGCGCCGCCCCGTCCTCGAATCGATGTTTCGTTATCGGCAGAACACGACGCGCTGCGTGTAGATCTGCGGCTCGATGGCCGGCTTCACCGACGTGTTGAGATCGTCGCGATAGGCATGGTAGGTCTTGCCGTTCACCGTCACGTCCTCGGCCCGGGCCGTCTCGATCCTGTCGAGCCCGCTGTGCTGCCACCCGCTCACGCGGTCCGCCGCCGTCACGCTCGACTCGCCGGCGATCTTCTGCGTGATCGCGCTGCCGTCGCTCCACGGCTGCGTCTGCATGTCCTCGGCATGCTGCATCGCGCCGACCGTCTTGCCCGTCGACGTCGGGTCGTTCTGCGCTTCGAACGGCGCGCCGCGACCGTATACCGGCGACTTCCACGACGGCGCATGACCTTGCTCCGGCATCATGTAGACCATCTGCGGATCGCCGATCATCACCATCGGCGCGCATGCGGTGTTGTCGGCGCGGCCCAGCGTCGTCAGCGCCTGCTGAACGCTCACGGCATTCGCGGCGGTCTGCTCGCTCAGGATCACGAACACCGCGGGATTCTGGAAAACCGTCTGCGCAGCGGCTTGCACGCTGACCAGCAGCAAAGCGACCAAAAAGATCCTCATGATTGAGGCCTCCTTGCATCCTCGTCAGGCAAAAAGAGGTGTTGATCTCGGGGATGGGACCAACACCCGTCCAACCGGAAACGTCCATCGGGCATCGGGGCCGGGCGCCGGCCGGGCGACCGGCATTCGGCCGCGCGGCAGACAGCCCCGCGTGCTTACGACGACGTGCTCGTCGAGATGACGGCCGGCGCCGGCGCAACCGGTGCGGCCGGTGCGGCCTGCTGGTCGACCGTGGCCGGCGGCAACGCCTGGGCCGGGTCGCTCAACGCCGGCATGTCGGCGGCGGGCGCAGCCGGTGCGGCAGCGGATTCGGCCGCTTCTGGCACCTTCGCGTCGGCAGTCGGCATGTCGGCCGGCGCTGCTGCCTCAGGCAGCGCGGCTTGCGGAGCGGGCGCTTCGACAGTCGCTTGCGGCGCCGGCTCGGCAGCCTTTGCATCGGCTGCCGGCGCCGTGACGACGGCAGCGGCCGGCATCGGTTCGGCAACCGGTTCGCCTGCGGCCTGCGCTGCGTTGTCGGTGGCGGCCGGCATCGGCTCCGGTGCCTTGTCGGCGACGGGCTGCACGGGTTCGGGCGCCTTCGTGTCGGCAACCGGCTGCGCGGGCTCGGGCGCCTTCGTGTCGGCAACCGGCTGGGCGGGCTCCGGCGCCTTCGTGTCGGCAACCGGCGTGGCAGGCGCTTGTGATGCCTTGTCGGCCACCGCCGGCGCGGCAATGACGGCCGCAGCCGGCACGGCTGCCATCGCGGCTGCCGGTACGACCGCGGCGGCAGGCGCGGCGGCGACGGCAGGTGCCGCAGCAACCGCGGGCGCCGCTGCCGCCGGTGCAGCCACTGCCGGCGCCGCGGCGGCAACAGCGGGCGACGCGACCGCCGGGGTGGCCGCGGCGACGGCCGGGGCGGCGGCGACCGGCGCGACCGCCGGCACCGGAATCGGAACCGGCACCGAAACAGGCGCTGCCTGCACCGACGTCGTCTGGATCGGACGCGTCGGCGCGGATGCCGGCGCGGCCGAGCCGAGCGGCGGCAGGCCCATGCGGTCGCGCACGATCGGGTCGCGATACTTCACGTCGTCCGCGACGGTCGCTTCCACGCTCGGCGCCACGTTCGAACGCGCGAGCGGCGCGGTCGTGCCCGGGCACAGGTGGCCGGTCGCTTCCACCGCGCGCCGGTTCGCATCGCTCTGGCACAGCAGCGCGAGCGCCACATCGGTCAGGCCCATCGCACGGAATTCACGCGCATCGAGACGCCGGACGCAGGCCTGGTCGACCAGCGTCGTGCCGCCCGTCGCGCCGAAGCCCGGGAACGACACACCGACGCTCACCGAACCCATGCAGGTATCGGACAGCGTGGTCGTGAGGCCGGGCGCCTGGATCGACGGGTTCGTCTTGATCGTCTGCGTACCGGAGTAGTTGACGTTTTCCGAGGTCTGGGTGTTGTACGGGTTGGTGCCGGGCGCGCCCGACGACTGCAGCGACTGCGGCGTCACATTCGTGCCGCCGCTGGTGCTGGACGGCATCGTCACGTTGACGTTCACGCTCGAATTGCCGCTGCTGCGCACCCCGCTGGAGCTGGTGGCATTGCCGCCGCGCGAGCTCGTGGTGTTCGTGTTCATGCTCGAACCGCCACCCTGGCTGACGGCCGTCGACGACGTCGAGGACTGCGCGCTCGACGTCGAGTCGGCGGTTTGCGCGTGGGCACCGATCGTGGTCATCGCGAACATCGCCGCGCATGCCACCTTGATCCTGTTGCTGTTCATTTCACTCTCCGGACGAGGTTTGACCTCCGACCCAGGCAACCGTACTAATTCCCCTGAATGCCTTCAGTTTTCGCTGCTTCCCCGAACTGCTTCCAGCCGCTGCCCAGCTGGGACCACGAGCCGGCCGACACGCCCTGCCACTGCTGGGCATCCGGTCCGCCGATGGCATTGCCCGACGAAAGCGTTTGTTGTTCTGACGGTTTGGTTGTCTGGTCAGGATTGTTTGACGTCTGCATAGTCGATTGCCCACCATCGGCAGCACGGTCAGCGCCATACGCCGTCAGAGACGCGAACATCAGAGCGGCGGCAATCAGGTTCTGCTTCATGCCAACTCCTTACGTGACAACAATGCGGAAAAGAGACCAGCGTCGCTGGGAAACTGGTCCCCCCCACACCTGACTAATGACTGCTCCCGGTCGCGCTCGAACTGCCCTGGCTTCCGCCCGATGCGGACGGCGAACCGGCCGGACCGGTACTCCACACGGTCGACGAGTTGTAGTGATTCGAACCCGCGATCGCGCCCGACCCACCACTGCCCGTCAGCCCGGCGGCGCCCGCGTTGGCGTTGCCGTTGTCGTTCGCACCCGTGGCCGTGTAGTGGTTCGCGCCGAGTACGATCGTGGCGGTCACCCCTCCCGACAGCGCATTCGCGTTCTCGTTCGTTTTGCTGTTTCCAGCGAACGAGCCTGCGGCACCGATACCGCCGCCTGCCGCGAACGCGCCTCCGTTCGTGCCCGAACCGCTGGCCGTCGAAGTCGAGTTGTGGAAGGCGGATGCGGTGCCGGCGGAACCGGCGGGTGTCACGGTACTGCCGGCGCTTGCACCAGCCGTCGATGTCGAATTGCTCGTATAGCTGCCGGACCCGACCAGTACCGAACCGGACACACCCGCTGCGACGGATTGCGTCTGGTTGTTCGTGAACGAACCTGCTGCCAATGCGGCCGACGATAGGACGGTGAGCGCTGTCGCTAATATGACTTTGGCTTTCATAGCAATTCCTTGCTGTGAGGAAGTTCGACGGTGGCGGAGCCGGGCTGGCCCTCGCGGGGCAGAACCCGGCATCCGTACCGCCAGCCAATGACGAACGCTACGCGCCGCGGCTTAGTGGTGATACGTCCAGCCGGTCGAACCGGCATTCGCGCCGCTGCTGCCACCAGCCTGTGCGCCGCCGAAGCCGAAGCCGCCGACGGTCGACGTTTGGGTGTGGTTCGTGTACGAGATCGAACCGCTGCTGCCGCCACCGGCCGTTGCACCGGCTGCGCCGAGTGCCGAGCCCGAATCGGTTGCGGAGAAGTGGCCGAACCCGACGACCCCGGCCATCGTCTGGCCACCGCTCGACGAATTGCTGCTCGACACCGTGCCGCTGCCTGCAAACGCTGCACCCGAAACCGCCAGAACTGCTGCTGCAATCAGAAGCTTCTTCATGGTCGACTCCATAACGGCGTGGAGAGAATGAGCAAGGAAGACTGCACGCCATCAACCTTCCTGCCTCGAGCAATCCTTAAAAAATAAGGATTACTATCAAATCAAGAAATTCGTGCTGGCTCTTAATTTTAATTTTTTGTCTATTTTTGACAGCCGAAGTCTAGTTTTATGTTTTCAGCTTGTCCAAAATTTATGCGTAGGTGTTTTCTATTATTTTTATGACCATTGAATATTTTTAAAAAAACACCTCCAATTTCGCAACCGGAATGACGCGCGCATCCTCCGGCTCACGATTTTCGATACCCCGTCGAAAACGGATACCGGCATTGGCATTCGTTTCGAAATCAAAAATGCGCGAATATATACCACCGCAAAATACGACAGCCGTTCAAATGGCGCTCGTCAGCCGAGCGACGACGGTGCCGCATTGCAGACAGATGGCATGTTTGCTCCCTGAGCTGGCGAAGAAAGGGCGTCCGGACAATCCGGCCGACGTGCGTTCGATCTAATCCGGCCGACGTGCGTTCGATCTAATCCGGCCGGCGCCGGTACTGGCCCGGCGCGATCGAAACCGCCCTGCACGGTTGAAGACGAAACGGCGTCACACTGTCCGGCACGAACAGCCTGACCCATCCGGGTGAACTGAATGAAAGGGGGCACCCCTGTCGCCCGCTCGTCACGAGGCGCGACAACCGCCGCGGCAGGCGGCCGGCGCGGACGCCGGGAAAGCGATGGAATACCCGCGACGCCGGCACTGCGTCGTGAGCAACACCCCGATTTCTCCGACTACCCCATTGGTGCGCAAAATACGCGCGGATCACACTACTGCTTATGGTCTTCATCGCCGTTTCCCCGACTGCTCACTGACGAGTTGGTCGCCCCCACATCTTTGTTGCATCGTGTCGACCGCCCGCCGATGCGTCCAATACCGCAAGCAGCGTGCCACGCGTTGCGCCATCGTTCGTTGCGCGCGCCGAACCGCCGCCAGGCCGCGGCTTTTCGCCGGAAACGTCGTTTTTTGTTTCAGGAATGTATCGCGGCAAAGGTTTGGCACACGTCGCGATCGCTGCGCTTCATGACGCAATCCCGTGATTAGACGGACGAATCCAGCCCGCGGCGCGTTGCCGGACGGCAGGTTGAACGGGTGTTTCAAACTTGAGAAGCGCGCCGCGTCGCCCGCCGGGCGGCATCCGTGTTTCCACTGACGAACGACGCTTCGATGCGTATGCGGCCCGGCTTCCGTGCGAAAACGAACGAGAATCGATCCACCCTGCGTACGGCCCCGGCGCCAGACGCAACGGCCTTCGATGCGTCTTCGGCTTGCTTATCCCCGGTTCGGCAAAACGAATTTGATTCATTCGTGAAAATACCGACACGATCGCGCGACGAAAAATGTTGCCATCGCGACCGTTACCGGCGTAATAATTAAAACAAATGTAAACATGGAATGCCGGCAAAAGCACAAGCACCATTTTTCATTCCGGCTCAACCCACCTTTCACGCCGGATACACCCCGAGGATGCGACACATTCGAGAAACGTTTTCAAGCATTTATCCGCTCGATTCTCATCGATGAAACATGCCGATTCAACGTGCGCCTTACGTTAACAATCTCGTAAAAGCCTGATTTATCGAGCGTTTCATCGTATCGAATCGCATTGATCCGGCGCTCGCCCGGCTCATTCGCCTGTCCCCACGATTCACGCGTGAAACGCCTGCACGCCTGTCGATCGGCGAAGGCATGGCCGTGCCCGCGCCCGGCGGCGGCGTGTCGTCCGTGGCATGCCGATTGCCTGATGTCCGGCTCTCACCGAGCGGCACGCCACGGCACACGGAGCACCGGCGGCGGCCCGCTCGCAACCTGCGTGTCGGGGAAACGGCGATGAAGATCACCACCGATCGATCGGCGCTTGCGCCATTCAAGCATCAACGGGGTTGTCAGCGAAACCGGAGCGCCTGTCGTGGCGCTTCGTCGACATCGGAACAGGCGGACCGGCGCTTGCCGAAACGGCACCCGTGCAGCGGGATGGAGCGCGTGCGCGACGCCGTCGGACAGATCGACCTGTGGTTCCTCGAGATGCTCGACGAAGGAGACGGCGATGAATGACCGCGCACCGCCCGAGACACGTGCCGGCCGGTGCCGGCGGCACCTCAGCCGAGCAATTCCTTCTTCCGCAGGTGCACGACGTCGCGCATCGGCGGCGCGCCGAACAGCCGGCTGTATTCGCGGCTGAACTGCGATGCGCTTTCGTAGCCGACGACGGCGGCGACCGACCCGACGTCGCCGCCCTGCCGCAGCAACAGCCGCCGCGCTTCGTGCAGCCGCAACTGCTTCTGGTACTGCAGCGGGCTCAGCGTCGTCACGTGCTTGAAATGATGGTGCAGCGACGACACGCTCATGTTGACCGCCTGCGCGAGCGACTCGACGCGCATCGGCTCCGCGAAGTGATCGCGGATCCATTCGATCGCGCGCGCGATCCGGTGCGTCTGGCTGCCCGCGATGGCCATGTGTCGCAGCCGCGTGCCCTGCCCGCTCGTCATCAGCCGGTACAGCACTTCCTTTTCGATCAACGGTGCGACGACCGGAATGTCGGCAGGCGTATCGAGCAGGCGCAACAGTCGCAGCGCGGCGTCGAGCAGCGGCGGCGTCAGTTCGGCGAGCGCGATCCCCTCGCCTTCCGGACCCGCATCGGGCTCGGGCAGCCGCATCTCGGCCGCCAGCTCGACGATGCGCTGCGGATCGAGCGTCAGCGACAAGCACAGGTACGGCGCCTCCGGCGACGCGCGCGTCACGCGCGAGAGGATCGGCAAGTCGATCGACGTAATCAGGCAATTGTGCGTGTCGTATTCGTAAGCGTGACCGGCCACGATCACGCGCTTCGCGCCCTGCGCGGCGATCACCAGCGCGGCCCGCGACACGCCGCAGCCGAGATCGACCGGACGCGTGTGCCGATGCAGCATCAAGCCCGGCACGGCCGTCGAATGCGAGCCGTCGGCCGGTGCGAAACGGCCGATCAGCGATGCCAGCTCGCGCCGCCCGGATTCGCGCGACGCCACGATATCGGTCATGTCCATGACGCATCCTCGAATGATTTCCCGTGTCGCGGGAGCATAGCGAAACGGCCCGCCGCGTGCCGGGGATTTGCAGGATTGTTCAATAAATTTGCAGGATTGGGTAGACGCAAAAAGCGGCGGCTCGCGCACACTCCCGGCTAACCTGCCCGTATGGCGGGTTTTCCCCATGGAGACATAAAAATGCCTACCTCGTTTGTCCTGAACGGCAAGAACGTCACGCTCGACGCCGATCCGTCGATGCCCGTCCTCTGGGCGATTCGCGAACACGCGGGACTGACCGGCACGAAGTTCGGCTGCGGCATGGCGCAGTGCGGCGCGTGCACCGTGCATCTCGAAGGCCAGGCCGTCCGCTCGTGCGTGCTGCCGCTCGCCGGCATCGCGGGCAAGCACATCACGACGATCGAGGGCCTGCAGAGCAAGCCCGCGCACGCCGTGCAGGCCGCCTGGGTCAAGCTGCAGGTGCCGCAATGCGGCTACTGCCAGTCCGGCCAGATCATGTCGGCCACCGCGCTGCTGGAACAGAACCCGAAGCCGACCGACGCGGACATCGATGCCGCGATGAACGGCAACCTGTGCCGCTGCGCGACCTACGCCCGCATCCGGGCCGCGATCCACGACGCAGCCGCGACGCTGGGAGCCTGACCATGACGATCGAACTCGACAACACCGGCTCCGTGCGTCCGTCGCGCCGCACGTTCCTGAAGACCGCGGGGGCCGCGGCCGCGGTCAGCCTGACCATCGGCTTCGACTTCACCGGCTTCGGCCGCCGCGCGCTCGCCGCGACCGCGCCCGAAGCCGGTTTCGCGCCGAACGCATTCCTGCGCATCACGCCCGACGGCACCGTCACGGTCATCGCGAAGCACGTCGAAATGGGCCAGGGCGCGTATACGGGCATCGCGACGATCGTCGCCGAGGAGCTCGACGCGAACTGGTCGAACGTGCGCGTCGAAAGCGCGCCGGCCGATGCGAAGCGCTACGCGAACCTCGCGTTCGGCACGATGCAGGGCACCGGCGGCAGCTCGGCGATGGCGAACTCGTGGCAGCAGCTGCGCGAAGCGGGCGGCAAGGCGCGCGCGATGCTGGTGTCGGCCGCCGCGGCCCGCTGGAAGGTGCCGGCCAGCGAGCTGACGACCGCCAATGGCGTCGTCACGCACGCGAAGAGCGGCAAGACGGCGCCGTACGGCACGCTCGTCGCCGATGCGTCGAAGCTGCCCGTGCCCGACAAGGTCACGCTGAAGCAGCCGGCCGATTTCAAGCTGATCGGGCACCGGATCCCGCGCGTCGACGCGTCGGCGAAATCGAACGGCACCGCGCATTTCACGCTCGATACGACCTTCCCCGGCATGCGCATCGCGCTGCTGCAGCGCGCGCCGCGCTTCGGCGCCACGGTGAAATCGTTCGACGCGACGGCCGCGAAGGCCGTGCCGGGCGTCGTGTCGGTCGTGCAGGTGCCGGGCGGCGTGGCAGTCGTCGCGAACGGCTTCTGGGCCGCGAAACAGGGCCGTGACGCGCTGAAGGTCGAGTGGGACGACGCGCACGCGGAAAAACGCGGGTCCGGCGAGATCATGCGCGAATACCGCCAGCTCGCCGACAAGCCCGGCACGTCGGCGCGCAAGGACGGTGACGCCGACGCGGCGATCGCGGGCGCGGCGCGCAAGATCAGCGCGTCGTACGAATTCCCGTATCTCGCGCACGCGCCGATGGAGCCGCTCGACGCGGTCGTCAAGCTGACGGCGAACAGCTGCGAAATCTGGGCCGGCGACCAGTTCCAGACCGTCGACCAGGCCAACGCGGCCAGGACGGCGGGGCTGAAACCCGAACAGGTGCAGATCCACACGCTGTATGCGGGCGGCAGCTTCGGCCGGCGCGCGAACGCGTGGTCGGACTACGTGGTCGAGGCCGTGTCGATCGCGAAGGCGCTCGGCGCGGACGGCAAGCCCGTCAAGCTGCAGTGGACGCGCGAGGACGACATCCAGGGCGGCTTGTACCGCCCGATGTACTTCCACAAGCTCGACGCGGGCCTGACCGCGGACGGCAAGCTGGTCGGCTGGCGCCACCGGATCGTCGGCCAGTCGATCCTCGCCGGCACGCCGTTCGAAGCGTTCATGGTCAAGAACGGCGTCGACGCGACGTCGGTCGAGGGTGCGGCGAACCTGCCGTACGCGGTGCCGAACGTGTCGGTCGAGCTCACCACCGCGAAGACCGGCGTGCCGGTGCTGTGGTGGCGCGTGGTCGGCAGCTCGCACACGGCCTACGCGGTGGAGGCGTTCATCGACGAAGCCGCGCACACGGCGGGCAAGGATCCGTACGCGTTCCGCCGCGACCTGCTCGAGAAGGAACCGCGGATGCGCGCGGTACTGGATCTCGCCGCGCAGAAGGCCGGCTGGGATCCGGCCAAGCCGCTGCCGAAGGGCCGCGGGCGCGGGATCGCGGTCGCCGAGGCGTTCAAGAGCTATGTCGCGCAGGTCGCCGAGGTGTCGGTCGACGCGGACGGCAAGGTGAAGGTCGAGCGCGTGGTGTGCGCGGTCGATTGCGGGATCGCGATCAATCCCGACATCGTCGCCGCGCAGATGGAGGGCGGCATCGGCTTCGGGCTCGGCGCGGCGATGCACAGCGCGATCACGCTGAAGGACGGCCAGGTCGAGCAGCGCAACTTCGACGGCTACCAGGTGCTGCGGATGGCCGAGATGCCGAAGGTCGAAGTGCATATCGTGCCGTCGGCCGAGGCGCCGACCGGCGTCGGCGAGCCGGGCGTCGCGCCGGTCGGCCCGGCCGTGGCGAACGCGATCTTCGCGGCGACGGGCAAGCGGCACTACGTGCTGCCGTTCGATGCGGCGGAGGGCGCGAAGGCCTGATGTGCAGGCGCACCGGCCGCGGGGCGAAACGCCCCCGTGGCCGGTCTCCATCCAGCCGCCCCTCGCGTTACGTCAGACGTAACGCCCGTCACCCGTAACATCCCCACCCGATGCTACGTAACAATCCTTCAATGATGCTCGGACCCCTTCAGTGTCCGCCGCGCCTCTCCCGTTAAAAATTCTTTTAAATTCAAGGCTGCCGGGCCGCGCGCAGCCGTGCCGCCGCCGGTCGGCGCTCGATAATCCTCTGCCTGGCCCGAAAGTTGCAGCACAGGACCCGCAAACACTCCTTAATGGACATGTGAGGGCCACCATGGATTGCAAATACCTGTACATCGACAACATAAAAATCAACTTCGTGCGCCGCACGATCGAAATCGACAACAAGGTCGTTGACGTGACGCCGCGCGAATTCGACGTCGTCGAATTCCTGCTCGACAACATGAACAAGATCGTGCCGCGGCAGGCAATCCAGGAAGCCGTGTGGGGCCGCGAGCTCGGCGTGTCGTCGCGCACGCTCGACACCCATATCTCGCGGATCCGTTCGAAGCTGCAGCTCGAACACGACAAGAACCTGCGGATCATCCCGATCTACGCGGTCGGCTATCGCCTGGTGCTGTTCGGTGCGGCCATGACGCACGTCGAGCGCCACGATGCCGCGCCGGTCCTGCGTGCCGCGCCGCAACCGGCGATGGCCGCCGACTACGCGTGACGCTGCCCCCGCGCGCCGCCTGCTCGCGGCGCAGCGGCCACGTCCCCCCCACCGCGCTGCGCCCAGCCGCAGCGCCTCGCGGCCTGCCAGCCGGATCCGGCCTGCACGCCCTCCGGCCCGCCAGCCAGTCGCGACCCGACCGCCGCCTCCGGGCGGCGGTTGCTTTTGGGCGCCGGCCGCCGCCTGCCCGGCTTCATCACGCTTCGTAGCACCCCGCTAGCTCGATCGCCGCACGATGCGTGCGACTACGGATTCCGGCCCGGCACGCGGCCATGGCCGTCCCTACAATCGACGCAGCAGCCGCGCGCCCTACGGCGCCGCCGGCCCCGGAACAACCCGTCGAATCAACGCCGAATCCGCCCCGATCCCGCCGTGCCTGCGCAGTTCCTGACGAATGCCGACGCCGGCGACGCCGCGAGCCGGGCGATGCCCGCCGCTTCCGCGCCCCCCGCCGCTGCGCCGGCGGCGGTCGCGCTCGACGCGTCGCCGTACCTGCCGCGCCTGTCCGCCGCCGCCGCGCGCGGGCTGTCGCACGCGTACGGCGCGACGGGCGCCGTCCCGGTCACGCTCGGCGAGCACGCGTACGAGGTGCGCTGGCGCGTCGACGCGGAGCCGGCCGCCGATGCGCACGCGTACCGCTTCGTCATCGGCCCGGCCACCGGCACGCTGTGGATCGATCCGGTCGCGGAAACGGAATGGCTCGGCGACGCAGCCGATCCGGCCGTGCCGGCCGTGATCCGCGCGGCGCTGCTCGCCGACCTGGGCGCGCCGCTCGCGGCCGTGCTGCAGGCCGCGACGCGGCAGCGCGTGGAGCTGCTGCCGCCGCCCGAGCGCGTGCCGGCCTGGCGTGCGGCGCCGGCCGCGCTGCGCTTCGAGCTGCGGCGTGCCGATGCCGCGTGGCGTTGCCATGGCGCGCTGCTGTTCGACGTGCCGGATGCACTGGCCGTGTTCTTCGCGACCGCGCCGGCCGCGCTCGCCGATGCGCGCGCGGCCTACGCGAACCTGCCCGTGCCGCTCGTGTTCGAGATCGGCCGCACCGAGCTGACGACGGCCGAACTGGCCGACGTCGTCGGCGGCGACATCATCGCGATCGAACGCTGGCAGGCGCACGAGCAGAACCTGCTGTGCGTCGCGCGACTGCCGGCCGCGCCGGCGTGGGAAATCACCGGACGGCCGTCGGGCAACCGGCTGACCGTCGAACGAATCAGGGAGATGCCTTTGGAACCGACCCGCACCGACCACGCGCCCGTCACGACACACGATGCGCCATCCGCCGATGCGCCGCGCACGCTCGACGGCCTCGCGGTCGACCTGCGCTTCGAGCTGCCGCCCGCGTCGATGCCGCTCGGCGAGCTGAGCACGCTGCAGCCGGGCGCCGTGATCGAACTGCAGCAAGGGATCAACCAGAGCGTGATCCATCTCGTCGCGAACGGGATGCTGATCGGCACCGGCCACCTGATCGCGGTCGGCCAGAAACTCGGCGTGCGCGTCGTCACGCTGACGCAACCCGCGCCGCGCGAGCGCTGAACGATGGGCAACCTGCCGAACCCGGTCGCGCTGATCGCGGTGATCGCCGCGCTCGGCATCGCGCCGTTCGCGGCGCTGATGGTGACGAGCTACACGAAGCTCGTGGTCGTGCTCGGCCTGCTGCGCTCCGCGCTCGGCATCCAGCAGGTGCCGCCGAACCTCGTGCTGAACGGCATCGCGCTGATCCTGTCGCTGTTCATCATGGCGCCCGTCGGGATGTCGATCCGCGATGCGCTGCAGGCGCGCCACTTCGACGCGTCGGGACAGCTGTCGACGGCCGACGTCGGCGCGCTCGCCGATGCCGCGCTGCCGCCGATCAAGGAATTCCTCGTGTCGCACACGCGGCAGCGCGACCGCGAGTTCTTCGTGCGCACCGCGACGTCGGTCTGGCCGAAGCACCGCGCCGACGGCATCAAGGACGACGACCTGCTCGTGCTGGTGCCGAGCTTCACGCTCGCCGAGCTGACGAAGGCGTTCCAGATCGGTTTCGTGATCTACATCGTGTTCATCGTCGTCGACCTGCTGGTCGCGAACATCCTGCTCGCGCTCGGGATGCAGATGATCTCGCCGACGACGATCTCGGTGCCGTTCAAGCTGCTGCTGTTCGTCGCGCTCGACGGCTGGTCGCTGCTCGTGCACGGGCTCGTGATGTCGTACCGCGTGGCGGGTGTGGGATGAACGCGCGCGGCCTGCGAATCACGGCGGCGTGCCTGTGCGCGCTGGTCGTGCTCGCGCTGGCGGGCCTGCAGCCGCGTGACGCGCGGGCGGCCGGCGCCGCCGCGGGTTTCGCTCGACTCGCGCGCGCCTGCGCGCCGAACGTCGATCCCGACACGCTCGCCGCGCTGGTGCGCACCGAGTCGGGCTTCAATCCGTATGCGATCGGCGTGGTCGGCGGCCACCTGACGCGCCAGCCCGCGTCGCTCGACGAAGCGCGCGCGACCGCGCGCGAACTGTCGTCGCGCGGTTACAGCTACAGCGTCGGCCTCGCGCAGGTGAACGCGCGCAACTTCGCGAAATACGGGCTCGACGAAACGACGATGTTCGAGCCATGCCGCAACCTGCAGGCCGGCGGCGCGATCCTGACCGAATGCTTCGCGCGCTCGTCGGGCACCGGCCGCGCCACGCAGGCCGCACTGCGCGCGGCGCTGTCGTGCTACTACAGCGGCAACTTCACGACCGGCTTCTCGAGCGGCTACGTGAGCCGCGTCGTCGCGAGCGCGCAGCGCAACGCGCGCGAAGGCGGCGTCGAACCGATCCCGGTGGTGCGTGACGTGCCGCCGCCGGCGCGGCAGCGACGCATGGACGCGGCCGCGACCACGCCGCCCGATCGCGCGCGCAGGCTGCCGTTGCCGGCTGCCTCCGCCGACCCGCCGTCGTGCCATGCGCGCCCGGTCGTGATGATGTGCCACGGCTTGTCGGCGAGCCAGACGAAGCGGCTGTGCGTGCGGTGTCTCGATCAGTGACCGCATGAGCGCGCGCGGCGCCCTGCACGCGCGTCGCTTTCAGGGGTCCGAACCACGCCGCGCGGCACGGCTGCCGCACGCGGCGCCCGTCTCGTAGCCCGCGCGGCGCCCGGGCGCCGGCCCCTTCCTGCCGCTACGAAACAGCGGTGTTCCCGTCGCCGGGGGCGTCCGTACACTCGAACGATCACGTCGCGGCGCGCAGGGCGCCGCGCGTGCCGCGCATTGGGCGGTTCAACGGAGACGAGCATGCTGTTGATCGACGGAGTGGGACTGGGTGTCAACTGGCAGCGCTTCCTGTCGGAAACGCTGAATCCGGTCGTCGCACCGCCGCCCCCGCCGCCTCCGCCGCCGAAAAAGGACGATCCGGCCGCCGGGCCCGCGAACCCGAGCGTCGCCCCGCCGATTCCCGTCACCGCATCGCTGGCCACCGATCCGTCGAAGCCGACCAACGCCGAGATCCAGTCCGCGACGTCGCTGATCCAGAACATGGCCGCGCAATATACGGCGCCGCCGCCCGACATCACCGTCGAGAACGACAAGACGCGCGCGGTGCAGAAAGCGATCCAGGACGCGCAGACGAACTACGACAACGCATCGCAGACGCTGCAGGGCGCGCAGAACGTGCTGCACCTGGTCAACCGCGATCCCGAGTCGACGGCCGACGACCGCAAGACCGCGCAGGCCGACTACGCGAAGGCGCGCACGGCGGCCGACACCGCGCAGCGCGAGCTGAACGTGACCACCGACGCCGGCTACATGATCCTGTACGGCGAACAGGCGAACGCCGACATGCCGGCCGGGATGAAGATCGACGATTCCGGCAAGGTGACGGACGCCGGCGACGCGCAGCACGCGGCCGACCAGCAGTTCAAGACGCTGCTGGCCGCCTTCCCCGATCATGCGAACGATCCGAACTGGGTACCGCAGCCGGGCGACTGCAAGAATCCGCTGCAGATCCGGCTCTACGACGACTGGCAGACCGCCAGCGCGAAGGCGGCCGTGGGCGCGTCGAAATACTTCGCGGACGTCGCGAATTCCAACCTCGCGTATACGCAGTTCCAGTCGTACCTCGCCGATCCGGACTACAAGGCCGCGCTCGATGCGGGCGTCGGGCGGCTGAACGATGCGCTGCAGCCGCTGGAACTGCAGGTCACGATGCCCGATGCCCCCGCTTCACAGGATGCCGCGCAGCAGGCGGTCACGTCCGCCGCGAAGGATGCGAACTACGCGAACGCCGCGTACGGCGCGGCCAACGACAGCCTGGCGCTCACGAACGCGCAGCAGCGCTACGATTCGGCCAGCGGCAAGGAAGGACCGACGGTGGTCGTCGCGAATGCGGTGTCGGACGCGAAGACCGCGCTCGCCCGCGCGCAGACGGCCGCGAACACGAGCGGCGGTTATCTGCAGATGCTGTCCGCGCAGCGGCAGGTCGACGCGCTGCAGGCCGACTATACGAAGAAGCTGGACGCATCCAACGCGTGGCACAAGGACAATCCGCACGCGATGATCAAGGATCCGCAGGTCGATATGGACCTCGGCGATGCGTATGCGAAGCTCGATCAGGCGAAGCAGCAGGCAAGCATCGCGCACGACGGTTTCGTCGTCGCGTACGGTGCGACGCTCGCGCAGAAGTACGACGATCAGGCATCGCAGATCAAGGCGCAGGTGAACGCGCAATCGATATTCACGAAGCCGAGGCTTCAACCGCCGCTGCTGACGCCGTCGCTGTCGACCGCGAACGGCCTGCCGGGGCTGCCCGCATCGTCGTTGTCGACGGCGACGTCGGCCGCTCCCGCCGGCACGCCAACGCTGCCGAGCGCATCGCCGCTGGCCCCGCCGACGTTGCCCGGGTCCAACGGCGCAGCGTCGCTGCCCGCGTCGCCGCTGCTCGACAGCCCGTTCCTGCTGCCGCAGTCGTCGGGCCCGTCCGCCGCGCAGGCCGGCCCGACGATGCTCGACGTGAAGCGCATGCAGACCGTCGCGGGCGCGATCCGCGCGGCCGACGGCCGGATGTCGGATTCGGTCAACGAGCGCGCGACCCAGCTCGCGCTGTCGCAGGCGCGCATCCAGCAGACGCAGGCGAAGAGCACGCTCGCGTCGGTGCAGAAGCAGTACGACGACTGGGCAGCCGCGAATCCGCCGCCGATGCGTTTTCGCACCGTCGCGGGCGACGACATGATCCCGGCGCCGTCGATGCCGCGGCCCAACCTGTACCAGGACCCGCTCGACAAGGCGAAGGCGGCCGTCACGCAGGCCGACAATGCGGTGCAACGTCTGCAGCTGCTGAGCGAGACGTCGCATCAGCAGGTATTGATGGATCAATTCGACGCGGGACTCGACGAGCGGCTGCGCTACGCGGCGCCCGACTCTGACGCCGGCAACGACTACAAGAAGGCGCTGCACGACTTCTACGAGGCGCACCGCGGCGAGCTGTCGAACTCGCTGCTCGACGCGGCGAGCGCGAGCACGCAGAACGGCGATACGATCGCGTTCGGCAAGCTGACCGACAACGAGCAGCGCAACCTCATCGGCGTCGCGCTCGGCATGCAGCCCGACGTGCCGAACACGGCATCGTCGAGCGATGGCTCGGATCCCGTATCGCCGACGAAAGACGACGTCGCGCGCTACACCGACAAGGACAAGCTGTCGACGATCAACAGCGTGCGCGACAAGCTGCTGTCGATCGGCGGCGGCGCGACGACGCAGGTCAACGTGCTGCCGATGGTCTACGCCGCCAAGGATGCCGGCATGACCACCAGCGCGCTGTTCAAGGTCAGCGGCAAGGACGGCACGCAATACGTCGACGAGACGGCGAGCACCTACAACGACATCAACGACTACATCGACAACAACGAGCTGTCGAAGGACGGCACCGTCGATATCGCGACCGGTCACAACGCGGACGGCTCGCTGCAGCTCGTGTCGAAGGCCGCGCATCACGAAAGCGGCTTCGACAGTTTCCTGAACACGCTGACCAGCACGGGCCTGAACATCGGCATGATGGTCGGCGGGATGGCGCTCGAAGGTCTCGGCACGCTGCTCGACGGCACCGGCATCGGCGCGATCGTCGGCGTGCCGCTGAACATCCTCGGCGCGGGGATGATGTACACGGCGATCGGCGCGACGATGACGAGCGCGGGCCTCGATCTGGCCAACCGCGCCGACCACGGGCGCAGTCTCAATCCGTTTACCGACGCGGGCGCACGGGCCGACTTCATCAACCTCGTGCCGATGGGCGCGGCGGGCGCCGCGAAGCTCGCCGGCAGCAAGCTGTTCACGCGCGCGGTCACGGCGCTCACGCGCACGCCGAAGGTCGCGTCGGTGCTTACCACCGGCGCGCGCGCCACCGCGGTCGTGACGGGCGTGGGCGGCGCGGTCGAGGCGTTCGGCGAAGCGGGCTACGACTATTTCGTCAAGGGCGACACGAAGGCGGCCGGCGAGCAGCTCAAGTCCGGGATCACCAACGTCGCGCTGATGGCCGCCGGTGGCCTCAAGGAACGCGCGGTGACGTCGGTGCGCACGCACACCGGCCGGCCGGTGCCGATCCGCGGGGCCGACGGCGACACCGTCACGGTCGACAGCCAGATGCTCGGCCGGATCCTGAACAAGGGCGACGTGTCGTCGCTCGCCTACGGCCGCACCCGGGCGACGCTCGACGGGGAAGCCGTGAAGGTGTCGCCCGACGGCATGCTGATGGTCGGCGACAAGATCCTGACCTACGACAACCAACCGATCCGCGTGCTCGACAAGACGTCCAGCAAGCAGATGCCGCCCGGCAAATCGGTGGTGCTCGGCGAGGACGGCACGCTGTCCGTCGTGTCGGCCTCGCCGAAGGAATGGACCAACGGCACGCGCATCGACGACGTGACGGGAACCGGCGAGCGCCTGTCGTTCGGCCCGGACGGCGAGATGACCACGACGCCGAACGTCGTCCCGAAGACGCGGCTCGAACTGCTCGATCACACCCTTGCGCAGACGAGCGAAGCGATCCGGCAGGCAAGCGGCGCCGACACGCAGGCGCCGCGCAGCCTCGCGCAGACGGCCGCCGAAAGCGAAACGGCCAGCACGGCGAACAACGCCCGCAGCACCCAGCGCGCGAGCCAGGAACGCGCGCGCGTCGATCAGCAGCACGACGAAACCGAACTGGACCGCACGTCGGCCGCGCGCAACGACCGGCGCAGCGAGGACGCGCAGGCGTTGCGCACGCGGCCCGCCGACCTCGAGGAACCCGCCGGCGGCGGCACGCGAACGAAGACGGATGGCTCGCCGCCGCGCGTCAACGTGAAAATCGTCGACCTGACGGACGAAGCGCCGGCCGCCCGGGCGGCCGCGCGCGATCCGGCCGGCGTCGCGGTCCCGCGCGGGCCGAGCGCCGAACCGCTGGAGGTCGGCGACCGCACCGTCTATGTCGTGCGCGACCGTACCGCGCAGGACGCGCCTGGCGCACGGCCGTCCGCGTTGCGCCCGCAGGATCTCGACGAGCCGGTGATCGTCGTCGCGGGCGAACATGACGCGGCACTGGCGCCCGAACTCGCGAACCGCTGGCAGAAGCCCGTCTACGCCGCCGCACCCGACGCGTTCGGCGCCGACGGCCAGCTGCGCGCCGACGCACGCGTGCTGCGTTTCGATCCCGCGCCGGAAACCACGGCGGCCGAAACCGGCTTGCCGGGCGCGGCCGCGGCCGACGAAACGCCGCCGGCATCGCCCCGCCCGGCTGCCGGCGACGACACGGTGATCGTGCTGGCCGGCAAGCGCGGCCCGAACGAACCGGCGATGCCCCGTACGGCCGCGCCGCCCGAGCCGGTCAAGGCGCTCGACGGCGTGTTCAGCGCGCCGAACCGCGTGCTCGTGCTCGTCAAGCCGGAACGCCCCGGTGCGCCCGAGCGGAACGCGGAGCGGGAAACGGCCGCGGCCGACCGCGGCACGCGCGCGATCGACGACGCGGGCGACCAGACCGCACGCGCACCGACCGGCGGCGAACGTCGCGCCGCAGCGAACGACGACATCGGCCTCGCCGCCGCGCACCCCGAAACGACCGAGACCGTCCCGCCCGACCCCGGCGCATCGAAGCCGGGCTGGGTCACGCGGATGCAGATGCGCTTCGGCGGCGCGGCGCTGCCCGAAGCCGCACAGGCGCTCGCGATGCAGTCGGGCACGCTCGCCACCCAACTGCGCATGCTGCAGGACGCCGGCTGGCGCGTGACGCTCGGCAAGCGCGGCGGCGGCAGCCGCATCGACCCGCGCAAGCGTCGCGTGACGATCGACGGCGCGCTCCAGCATCCGGGCAGCATCACATATACGCTCGCGCACGAAGCGCGCCATGCGGTCGAGGCGATGGCCGGTGTGCTGAATCTCGACTACGGCAACCGCAGCCGCTTCACGCGCAAGGCGCTCGAAGCCGAGGCGCGCGCGCAGATCAACGCGTTCGAGGCACGCTACGAAATCAAGCTCGCGGGTGGCGGCGACATTGCCGCGCATGTGCGCCTGCCCGGTGCGATCGAGCGCGAAGGCGCCGCGTGGCGCGCGCCGTCGCACGACTACGCGGGCACGGTCGGACGCCTCGTCGACGCATTCGCGGATGCGCCCGTGTCGGGCCGCGACGGCGAGACCTACCGCGACTTCTACGACGACGTATGGTCGCGCCAGAAGCGCCGCGGCGGCATCCCGCGCCGGATGCCCGCGCCGCAAACGCACGAGACCGCCGACGCGCCGCGCGGCGTGCGCAGCTTCGACGAACGCGTCGCCTGGAGCCGCGCGCATGCCGACTATGCATCGCCGTTCGGCGACGGGCCCGTGCCTGCCGCGGCCGACCTGCAAGCAGCGCGCAGCCGCCACTTCACGATGCTGCAGGACGAAGGCGTGCTGATGCTGCATGCCGACACGTTGCCGGACGGCACGCTGCTCGCGGGTGGACAACCGGCCAGCGTGCATGAATACGCGCTCGACCAGGCGCCGTCGTTCCTGATCAAGGACGGCTATTCGATCGTGCTGTCGGCGAAGCACGGCGGCGATGCGGCTGCCGCGCAGCTCGCGAACCTGTGGCAGCGGCCGGTGTATGCGCCGCCCCCGCACGCGGTCGGCGAACGCGCGGCGCTGCTCGACACCGGCGTGTTCCGCCGCTACGACCCGGCGCCCGCGGCACCGCACGATCTCGGGCCGCTGGCGGCCGACGCCGAAGGCGTGCACGTCGAGGGCAATCCGGCCGCGCGGATCGACGTCGAGCGTCACGTCGGCGAACTGCTCGGCGCCGGCGGCGAAAAAACCGTGTTCGCGCTCGGCCACGATGCCGCGCTCGCGGTTTACGACCACGGCCCGCATACGTCGGAAGCCCGCCAGATCGAAGCGGCGATCGACGAGAGCATCGCACTCGACGATCTCGCCGCGTACGACCTGAAGACCGTGACGATGCACGGTCCGTTCTCCGCGCTGAACCGCGTCGCCGTGCTGTACCGGCCGCTGGGCGTGTTCCACAGCTACGGCTTCGAGACGGGCGCGCTGCCGCGCGTGGTGTCGCGCGCGGCGCTCGAGCATATCCGGCAGATTCGCGAAGTCGTCGAACGCACGGGCATCGGCTTCGACCTGCAAGGCCTCTTCACGCGCGGCGGCGATTTCCTGCTGAGCGACCCCGGCCCGATCGGCACGGGCGCGGGCGCGCACTTCACCGCGCTGCAGCGGCTCGCGGTGATCGAGCGCGCGCTGACGCAGGGCCTCGAGCGCGGCAACATCGAACTCGCGCATCCGCGGCTCGCCGAAACGCCGCCGCCCGATGCGTTCGTGCAAAAACCGTCGGTCATCACGCGCGTGCGGATGCGCTTCGGCGGCGCCCCGCTGCCGAAGGAAGCGTACCGGCTGATCGACGCGTCGAGCCTGCTGTCGCAGCAGCTTCGGCTCGGCACCGACGCCGGCTGGAAAGTCGTGCGCGGCAAGCCCGGCGGCGGCAGCAAGATCGATACGCGGCGGCGCCGCGTCACGATCGACGGCGGCCTGCGGTCGACCGGATCGATGGTCTACGTGCTCGCGCACGAGGCCCGCCATGCGCTCGAGGCCGCGACCGGCACGCTCGGGCTCGACTACGGCTCGACGCAGGGTTACGTGCGTAGCGCGCTGCTCGCCGAGGCGCGCGCGCAGGTCAACGCATTCGCGGTGCGCGACGAGATCCGGGCGAACCTCGGCGTCGACATCGGCCGCCACGTCGCGCTGCCCGAGGCGATCGCCAACGAATACGGCCGCGCGCGGCCCGGCGACGCCGCCTCGCTCGCGCGCCTCGCCGACGCGTTCGAGCACAGCCCGACGTCGCTCGACGGCGGCGTGACCTACGGCGAGCTGTATCGGCGCCACGCGCAGGCCGCGCGGCGTACCGGGGTCACGATGCCGGCGCCGCGCGACACGGCCGCCACGCTCGCCGAGGAAACGGCATGGTCGCGCGCCCGCCCGGTGAAGGCGTCGCCGTTCGACGGCAAGCCGGTAGCCGGCGTCGACGCACTGACGCTCGACCGCTCGGGCCCGCTGTCCTACGACCGCGACGGCCGCATCGTGATCGTGCATGGCGTCACCGACGCGCAAGGCCGCCTCGTCGATCCGGACGGCCGGCCATACACGCCGGTCGAGGTCACGCTCGCGCACCGCTCGGTGCTCGGCCTGCCCGGCTCGTCGGTGATCCTCTCGGCACGCAACGGCCGCGACGCCGCCGCGTGGCTCGCGAACGTCTGGCAGCGCCCCGTCTACGCCCCGCCGACGATCGCGGTCGGGCTCGGTGCCGAGGCACGGCTCGGCCATACGAACGCGTGGCTGCGTTACGATCCGGCGCCGCACCTGCGCCCGGACCTCGGCGCGCTCGAGGTCGACGGCAACGGCGTCCACGTCAGCGGCGATCCGGCCGCCCGCGTGCCGGTCGAGCGCTTCACCGGCGCGGCAACCGGCGCCGGCATCGAGAAGACCGTGTTCGAGCTCGGCCGCCGCAATGCGATCGGCCTCTACCTGGGCACCGACAATCGCGCGATCCTCGGTCACATCGAATCGATCCGCCTCGAACAGGAAGGCCTCGCGGCGCTGCGCGCGCACGGGCTGCGCACGCTCACGGTCGGCGGCCCGTTCGCGGCCTTCGATCGCGTGGCCGTGATGTACGCGCCGTTCGCGTCGCTGAGCAGCCACGACGTGATGGCCGGCGTGCTGCCGGCGCGCGTCACCCGCGACGCATTCGCGCAGCTCGACCGTGCGCGCGACATCACCGCGCGGCACCGCCTGTACTACGACTTCGAAGGCGTGTTCGACGCGCACGGCGACTTCTACCTGAGCGACCCGTCGACGGTCATGACCGATGCGCCGAAGCTGAACGTCGAAGGCATCGTCCGCGAGATCGGCGCGCTGCGCGTGACGCTCGAAGACGGCATCGCGCGCGGCGCGATCGAGCTCGCGCATCCGGGCATCGCCGAACACCTGCCGCCCGACGCATTCGTGCAGAAGCCGTCCGTCATCACGCGCATCCGCATGCGTTTCGGCGGCGCGCCGCTGCCGAAGGCCGCTCATGCGCTGATCGACCGCTCGAGCCTGTTGCGCCAGCAGGTCGCGCTGGCCGGCGAGGCCGGCTGGCAAATCGTGGTGGGCCGGCCCGGGCGCGGCAGCCGGATCGATACCGCGAAGCAGCGGATCGTGCTCGACGGGCAGTTCCACGGCACCGGCACGCTCGTCTATACGCTCGCCCACGAAGCGCAGCACGCGGTCGAGACGATCACGCGCCGCCTCGCGCTCGATCGCTCGTCGCCGGAGGCGCTGACCGACAGTGCGCTGATGGCCGAAGCGCGCGCGCAGGCGAACGCGTTCGCGGTGCGCCGCGAAATCCTCGACGACGGCGGCATCGACATCGCCCGGGACGCCCGCCTGCCCGACGCGATCGCACGGGAAGCCGACCACGTGATGCCCGGCGACGAAGCCGGGCTGCGCCGGCTCGCGGCCGCCTTCGGCGATGCCGCGCCGTCCGTGCCGGGCCACATGAACTATCGCGCGTACTACGCGAACCAGGCCGACGCGATGCATGCGCGCGGCGTGCCGCGCGAGATGCCGGCGCCGGCACCGCAGCCGGCGTCGAACGTGCCGGCCGCCGCCGCGACGGCGGACGCCGCGAGCCGCCGGCATGCGCTCGATCACCTCGCGTCGCACGGCAAGCGCGACCTGGTCCGCATCGACGGTTCGCAGCTCGCGTCGCTCCAGCAGATGAAGGAGGCGTTCGGCACGAATGCGCACGTGCTGATCGCCGAGCATGAACCGCGGCCGGACGCGTCCGTCGAGGCGCGCCATGCGCAGCCGAAGTTCGTCGCGAGCATGCGCACCGACGGCAACGGTACGTTCGTCGACAAGGCGTCCGCCGATCCGGCCGCGCCGATCCCGGACGCGGTCTATCGCGCGCTGAAGGACAACGGTGGCGCGCAACGGGCGGACGTCGATTTCTACGTGTCGCCCGTGTCGCTCGCGCAATTGCGCGAGTACGGCGGCGCCGCGCGGATCACCGCGCGCAGCGACGGCCGCACCTGGGAAGCCGAACAGGCGGCGGCGACGCCCGACGCGAGCGTCGTCACGACGCTGAAATCGCTCGCCGACGCGCCGCGTTTTCGCCGGCCGAAGCAGGCGGCGAAGGCGGCCGGCGACGGCGCGACCCTTTACGCGATCGACAAGGAAACCGGCAAGGTGCTCGGCTACGCGACGCGCAACGCCGCGCACGACTGGACCTATCACGAGTCGACCTCGCTCGGCGACGCGACGATCGCACCGCGCGATCTCGGCGCCGCGTTCCGCCGGCGCGCGCGCAATCTGTCCGGCGGCCGGCGCGGCGTGCGATTCGTCGTGACGGACGTCGCGCACGACACGGTCGAGCGCTACGGCGGCTTCGCGCCGGCCGCGATGCGCAAGGCGCTCGGCGACGAGAAGCCGCCGATGCAGAAACTCGGCACGCGTGTGCAGCGCGGCCTCGCGAAGGCCGATCCCGGCGTGCGCCGCAAGATCGCCGAGATCGACGGCGCCGACAGTCCGTTGCTGCCGCCGAAGCTCGTCCCGGACAGCGAACAGCTCGCGATCGACTTCAGCGGCGCGAACACGCTGCATCTGATGCGCGCGCTGGAGCTGAAGGCCATCCGCGGCGATCACTACGTGTACGTGTACGAGACCGATCATCCGGTCGCCGAATCGCTGCATGCGCGCCGCGGCATCATCGCGATCCGCGACGGCAACGCGCGTTGGTACGACGACGCCGAGCAATTGCGCGACCGGCCGGACGCGGGCCGCCCGCTCGACGAGATGCCGCTCGGGCGCGGCCCGTTCGGCGCGAATCAGCACTTCCTGCTGTCGACGCTCGCGCCCGATGCGTTCGATCCGCGCGCGACCGCCACGCAGAAAGCCGCGCTTGCGCAACGGCTCACGCAGTTGCTCGACGAGAAATCGAATTTCGATGCGCTGCCGGCGAAATTCGACCTCGCGACGCGCTGGATCCGCACGCAGATCGCCAGCCAGATCGATCGCGTGAAAGCCGCGCAAGCCGACCTCGCCGCCGCCCAGCAGGCCGCGCAGCCGGCGGGCGGCGGCACGACCCGCCCCGCCGGCCGGGTGCGCAACGCGCTGCGCGGCAAGGGCGGCCGGCGCAGCCGCCGCGCCGCGAATGCGTCGAATGCGTCGAACGTGCCGGCCGCGCCGAAGCCGCCGAAAACGCCGGCCGCCAAGCCGCTGACGCTGCGGCCATACCAGCCGAGCCTGGGTTCAAGCACGGTCGCGGAATGGGTGATGCGCTACGGCGCCGCCAAGGTGGCCGACTGGTTCCCGACGGTCGACCGCGTGAAGGCGGTCGCCGCACGCCGGAACCAGCCCGATGCCGGCGGCCTCGCACTGACCGACGAACCGCAGACGATCCTGGCCGACGCACCGATGCTGAAAGCGCTCGGCATCCCCCTTGGTCTCGCGCGCGAGGTGTCGAGCATGCCGTCGCGCGGGCCGGTCGCCGATCCACGCGGCGATCACAACCGGTTCGTGAAGTGGATGCAGGCGTACGCCACGCGCCACAGCGCGGCACGCATGATCGACAAGCGCGCGATCCAGGCGTTCGTGCGCGCGCCGGCCGAGATCCAGGACCGCGTCGCACCGATGGCGCGTGCGTTCAACCTGCGCGACGATCCGGCGCTCGCGGTGCGCTACATCGACCAATATGGCGGCGCGATGCCGGTGGTGTCGATTCCGGTCGATCCGCACACGCTCGCGGCCGCGCGCGGCGGCAAGCACGACCCGGCGTTCATCCGGCGCGCCCGCCAGTTCGGGTCCCCGATCGGCGCGCGCTACAACGAGGCCAACGCGACGATCACGCGCGAGGCGCCGGACGGCACCACGCGCACGCTCGAGCTCGACGACATCGCGCATCTGCACCAATGGCTCACCGCGGCGTCGCGCTACGGTTTCCAGCTTCGTCTCGAAGCGGCGGCCGGCCGCCCGCTCGTGTCCGCGGACGACCGCCGCACGATCGCCGGCACCAACGACAGCTACGCCGAATACACGCGGCTCATGACGTCGTTCGAGCGCTGGTCGCACGATCACCCCGGCGCACCCGCGCCGAACGTGATGCTGAGCTTTCACGGGTGGGACGCCGTGCTCGAACCGGTGCCCGGCGCCGGCCACGTCGAGCTGCTCGATGCGCTGCTCGACCGCAAGGCGATCGACTGGCTGCACGTCGGGCTGTCGTACGGCACGCACGGGACCGACTTCATCGCGAACCAGGACCTGACGCGGGCGCTGGCGGAACGGATCGTCGACTATTACCAGACCGACCGTCACGGCAAGTTCGCCCGGCTGCACGGCGCCGACGCGCTCACGCGCGTCTTCGAACCGGTAAGCCCCGAGGCGTTCGCGAACCAGCAGCAGGTGCTGTTCGCGGAAATCGCGCGCATCGGCAAGTCGAAAGGCCTGTCCGACGACGCGCTCGCGACGCTGCGCAGCGAACTGTACGAACGCAACACGACCGCGCTCGTCAACCAGGCCCGCAAGGCGACGATCGAGCATGCGATGACGCAGTGGGCGTCGGCCGACCATCCGCCCGCCACGCGCACCGAAAAACTCGCCCGCCGCTTCGGCGAACGCTGGCTCGCGGAAGCCGGCGGCCGCGCGCCCGCGCGCGGCACCGTCGTGACGAGCGCCGATCCCGCCGGGCCGCTGGCCGACAGTCGCGCCTACTGGCAGTCGGTGGTCGAGCGTGAAGCGCTGAAGAACGATCCGTCGAAGCCGATCAGCGTCGGCCGACAGATCGCGGCGAACCCGAAACAGGCCAAGATGATCGAGGAACTGCAGGCGCTCGCGCAGATCAACGCGCTGCGCGTGCACCGGCCGTCGTTCCGCAAGGCGGAGCTGTGGAAGTCGATCGGCTTCAGCTCGCTCGTCACCGGGGCGGGCGCGCTCGTGATCGCCGATACGCTCGGTGCGACGCACGTGCTGCGGCACGACATGCTGAGCAGCGCGACGTCGTCGTTCCTGCTGGGCTCGCGTCTCGGCCGCGTGTTCCAGGTCATGCACCAGGGCGCGGTGCGCAGCCTGCAGGCCGGCGATCCGAAGGCCGCGCAGGCGGTCCTCACGCGGCTCGAAGTGACGCTGTCGCGGCAGTTGCGCTCGGGCGCGCACGATTACGGCCAGAACCGGCGCGCCCAGCTGGAGCAAATCTCGAACGAAGCGCGTACGCTGGCCGCGCAGTACGTCGAACTGAATCGCGTCGGGCTGATGAGTTTCGACGACGCGACCACCCACATCAAGGCGCTCGCCGCGGACGTGCTCGCGCAGATGCAGGGCACCGTCGGCGGCACGTCGCTGCAGCAGCTCCATACCGGCAACCCGCGTCACCTGTTCGGCATCGCGGGCCGCGCGGGCGCCGCGATCACGTCGACCGCGACGCTCGCGGTCGGCATCAGCGGCGTCGTGCACGCGCACGGCGCGTTCGATCTCGCCTACGGCTCGGCCGCCATCGCGAGCGGTGCGTTGGGTGCCACGTACGCGGGGCTCGTCTATACGATCGGCGCGCACCGCGTGAATGCCGACAAGCGCAGCCGCATCGTGCGCTTCACCGATTCGGCGAGCGACTTCATGGCCGTCGCGTACGGCGGTCTCGGCACCGGCGTGCAGTGGAGCGGCGGCCATTACGATCTCGCCATCGCGACCGGCGTGTCCACCGCGCTGCTGCTCGGCGGGCGTCTGAACACGCATTTCCCGAACGCGACGCCGCTGATCAAGAAGATCCCCACGGCCGTCGTGCTGATTCCGGTCGGCGCGTTCGCGTACAAGCTGATCGAAGGTCTGTGGACGACGTTCTTCGGCTCGGGGTCCGGCGCGTCGAATCAGTCGAATCAGTCGAATTCGTCGCAATCGCATCTCGCGCCCGGCGCGTCGCCGAGCGCTTCGGCCCATCCTTCGGCCAGCGCCGCGCCGAGCGCTTCGGCGACCGCGTCGCCCGGTACCTCGCCTGCCGCGCCGGCTTCACCGTCGGCCAGCGCCACGCCGTCGACCGCGCAACCGTCCGGGTCGCCGCAGCCCTATATCGTCGTGGCCGGCGATTCGCTGTGGGTGATCGCCGACCGGCATCGCCAGTCGCTGCTCGACGCCGCGCACGTGTCGCGCGCCGACCAGCAGGCGATGCCGCGCGGCGAGCAGGATACGCTCGCACTCAACGAGATCCTGCAGCTCAATCCGTCGGTTTCACGCGATCCGAACCAGTTGTCGGTCGGCACGCCGCTGATCGTGGGCTGATATCGGCGCGCCGTCCGCGGGGCGCCGATATCACGCCGCATCACGCCGCCCGCTGATGTTCCAGCCACGCCTGGAACATCAGCACCGTCCACAACGGGTGCTGCCAGTTCATCCGGCCGGTCTGGTGCTGCCGCCACAGCCGCTCGACCGCGGTCGCGTCGAAGAAGCCTTCTTCGCGCAGCCGCGACGGGCGCAGCAGCGCCTCGGCCCAGTCGCGCAGCGCGCCGCGCAGCCAGTGATCGACGGGCGCGCAGAAGCCCTGCTTCGGCCGGTCGATCAGCGCGGACGGCACGTACCGGTCGAGCAGCCGGCGCAGCAGCGCCTTCGACTGCCCTTCCGGCAAGCGCACGGACGCCGGCACGCGCCACGCGAATTCGACGACGTGATGATCGAGGAACGGCATGCGCGTCTCGAGGCTCACGGCCATCGCCGCGCGATCGACTTTCGCGAGAATGTCGGTCGGCAGGTAGGTGAGCGTGTCGATCGCCATCGCCTGCTCGGCGAAGCTCAGGTGCGCGGGCCACGCCGACACCGTGTCGAGCGGCGTCGGCGGCTCCTGCCCCGACAGCGCGATGCGCTCGGGATGATGCACCGACGACATCAGCAGCCGGTACAGCCCGATGCGGCTCTCGGCCGTCATCACGTGGCCGAGCTTGTGCAGGCGATCGCCGATGCGCGTCGCCGTGTCGCGCGCCTCCACGCCGCCCCACGCGCCCTGCGCGACGGCCGCGAGCTGGTCCGCGTGATCGGGCCGCAGCGCATGCAGCGCGGCCGCGATCCGCGCCCGCACGGCCGCCGGCACGCGGTGCAGCTTGCGCCACAGGCGCGGCGTCAGGAAGTAGCGCGTATAGCCGCCGAACAGCTCGTCGCCGCCGTCGCCGGACAGGCTCACCTTCACGTGCCGGCGCGTCAGTTCCGACACGAGGAAGGTCGGGATCTGCGACGCATCGGCGAACGGCTCGTCGTAGATCGACGGCAGCTTCGGGACGACGCCGAGCGCATGGTCGGCCGTCACGTAGAGTTCGGTATGGCGTGTGCCGAGGTGGCGCGCGACGGCCTTCGCGTAACCGGCTTCGTCGTAGCCGGCCTCGTGGAAGCCGATCGTAAACGTGTCGACCGGCGTCGACGATTGCGCCTGCATCAGCGCGACGATCGTCGACGAATCGATGCCGCCCGACAGGAACGCGCCGAGCGGCACGTCCGCTTCCATCTGCCGCGCGACGGCCCGGCGCAGGATCGCGTCGAGCTGGTCGATGGCTTCGTCGGCATTGCCCTCGAACGGCTGCGCACGGCCCGCCTCGATCGTCTGCTCGAGCGTCCAGTACGCCCGCACGCGCGGCGTGTCGCGCGCATGCTCGAACTGGATGTAGGTGCCGGGCGGCAGCTTGTGGATGCCGCGATAGATCGTGTAAGGCGCAGGCACGCTCGACTGACGCAGGTACAGGCACAGCGCGTCGCGATCGATCGCGCCGTCGAAACCCGGATAACCGCGCAGCGCCTTCAGCTCGGACGCGAACACCAGCGCGTCGCCGATCCGGCCGTAGTAGAGCGGCTTCTCGCCGATCCGGTCGCGTGCGAGCGTCAGCACGCGCGACGCGCGATTCCACAGCGCGAACGCGAACATGCCGGTCGCGCGGCGCAACGTTGCCTCGATACCCCACGCGACGATCGCCGCGATCAGCACCTCGCTGTCGGAGTGGCCGCGCCACGCCGGTGCGCGACCCGCGCGCTCGAGCTCCGCGCGCAGTTCGCGATGGTTGTAGATTTCGCCGTTGAAGACCATGACGTAGCGGCCGCACGCGGATGCCATCGGCTGCCGGCCATGCACCGACAGGTCGAGGATCGCAAGTCGCCGGTGGCCGAGCGCGATGCCGGCTTCCGGGTCGACCCAGATCCCCTGCCCGTCCGGCCCGCGATGCGCGAGGCTCGTCGTCATTCGCGCGAGCGTGCCGCGCGCTGTCTCCTCATCGAAGGCGACGCTATTCAGAAAGCCGTCGATTCCGCACATTTGATTTGTCTGCCCCTGTTGACCTGTTCCGTCATGTACCGCGCAAACTCGCGGCCGCCGTCGGGCGTGACGGTCGGGCCATATTACGAAGAAATAAATCAGCAATAATTCACTGGTGAACGCAGACGAAATCCGGAAAAAAACCCGCGTCAAGCCCCGGGGGCGGATCGCCCCGCCAAGGGGCCATATCGAATGGGAATGGACGGCCGATGCGCGACGCGCGCAGGAAATAAGGGCGGCATGCACAAACGCTCACCGCCACCGCGCCACGCCGCGTCACCCCCCGCCGGTCGCCCATTTCAGCAACTGCGCGACCTCGCGGAAATGCTGCGGCTGAATCGTGCCGTTCTCGGGCGTCGTCTCGTACAGCGCCTGGGCGAGCCCGACGTTCGCGAGCGTCGGGCGTAACGCGTCGCGGGCGAGCCGCACGATCCGCTCGGCCGCGTCGCCCTCGCCGCGCGCGAGCACCCACGGCAGCGTGCCGATCCCGCCGTAATAGAGCGCCACCGCGACGCGCGGCGAATACACGACCACCGACGCGTAGCCGATACGGTCGGGCAGCGACGCGAACTGCGCTTCGCGCGCGAGCTGCCGGCGCTTCGCCTCGATGTGCGGATCGCCTTCGTCCTCCTTGTGCTCGCGCCGCACTTCGTCGATCGACATCTTCATCTTCTGGTTGAACTCGTGCCGCTGGTGCACGATGTCGATCAGCGCCATCACGATGTAGATCAGCGCGGCCCAGCCGAACAGCAGCATCAGCAGCTTCACGATCAGCGCGAGGATCGAGACCGGCCGCGTGAAACCCGACTGCACCGCCGGGTCGAGCGACTCGACGATCAGCCAGCCGAGCGTCGCGACCAGCAGCGCCGTCTTCAGCAGCATCTTCGCGAGATTGACGAGGTTGCGCAGCGACCACAGGTTCTTCATGCCCTCGGCCGGATTGAGCCGCGACAGCTGCGGCACGAGACGGCTCCACGCCATCACGCCGCCCACCTGCACGAAGCCCGCGAGCAGCCCGGCCAGCAACCCGGCCGCGACGATCTGCGCGGACAGCGTCGCCCAGTCGCGCGCGGCGCCGTCGATCAGCACCGCGAGCCGCGCGGCCGGGTCCGCCGCGCCCACCGCGTCGAACACGAGCCGGAACAGCGCCTGCAGCCGCGCGAACAGCGAACCGATGCCCACCGCGAGCGCGACGCACACGCCGACGAAGAACGCCGACGAAACCGTCTCCGCGCTCTTCGGCACGTCGCCTTTCTCGCGCGCCTCGCGCAGGCGCTTCGCGGTCGGCTTCTGGTCCTTTTCGGCCATGTCGGTGCCGCCGCGCTCAGCCGCCGCCGTGCGCGGCGAACAGCGCGCGCAGCAGCGCCATCAGCCCGCTGTCGGGGCTCAGCAGCGAATGCAGCGACGCGTACACCACCGGCAGGAACAGCATCATCATCAGCAGGGCCAGCGCGCTCTTCAGCGGCTGCGAGAACACGAAGATGTTCAGCTGCGGCACCGCGCGCCCGACGAGGCCGATGCCGAGCTCGACAAGGACCAGCACGATCGTCACCGGCGCCGCGAGCTTCACCATCCATTCGAAGATCGTGTCGGTCTGTCGCACGATGAAGGTCTGCAGCATCGACGAGAAATCGGGGCCGAGCGAACCGATCGGCCACCACGCGTACGACTGCGCGAACAGCTGCACCAGCACCTGCAGGCCGCCCGCCGTGACGAACAGCGTGATCGCGACGAAATTCAGGAATCCCGATGTCGGACCGCCCTCGTGCCCGCCCATCGGATCGAAGAACGCGGCGCTGCCGCTGCCGGTCTGGAAGTCGATCAGGTAACCGACGCCCTGGATCGCGAACAGCACCGCGCTGAACGCACCCGCGAGCAGCATGCCGACCACCGCCTCCTTCGCGACGAGCAGGCACCACATCAGGAACGGCAGCGCGGCCACCTGCGCGGAATCGATCGCGGGCGCGACGAATGCGGCGATCACGACGGCGATCCCGTTGCGCACGAGGCCCGTGATGATCTGCTCGTTGAACACCGGCACGACGAACATGACCGGCAACAGGCGCGGCATCACGTAGAGCAGCGGCCGCAGCGTGCCCGCGACGTCGTTGAAACCCGCGGCCTGATCTAGCATCGGCGCTCCGCGGCCGCGGGTGGCGCGGCATCGTCGGCCGCGGCCTCGCCAGCCGGGCCGGACATCTCCGCATCGAACGCGGCGGCCGCTTCAGGCGGCGTGGACGCATGACCGGCCGTATCGCCCGCCCCGGCCACCCCGGCCACCCATGCGCCGGCCGTCGAGAAACGCCGCACCGCGTAACCGTCCGCGACTTCGTCGGCGTCGCGCTCGATCCGGGCGGCGCGCGCCTGCAGCGCCTTCTCGCCGGCCTTCTCGAGCTTGTCCTCGGCGGCCTTCGCCTTGCGCGCGGCGCGCTGCAGGTCGGCGAGCGTCGCCTCGTGGCCGCGATGCAGGTGCGCAGCCTGGTTCACCGATGCGTTCGCGGTGCCGATGTGGCGGTCGAACGTGCGTGTATCGGCCGCGGCCTCCTGCAGCGCGCGCGCCTCGCGCAGATCGTCGGCGAGCCGCACCTGGATCGCGGCCTTCGCGGCAACCTGTTGCGCAAGCTGCGCTTGCGCGGCATCGAGCGCGCGACGGCTCTGCGCGGCGACGCCCTGCTGGCGCGCGGCCGCGACGCGGGCGATCTGGCTGCGCATCTCGCGCACGCGCTTCAGGCGCGCGAGCGTCGCGAGCACGAGGCGGTCGTCGGTTTCAGACATGATCGTTCGCCAGCTTCATCAGCTTCGCGAGCTGCGCATCGAAACGCACGTCCTCGTTCGACGCCTGCGCGCAGAACGCGCCGATCGCGTCGCGCGCGCGCAGCGCGAGATCGCCGAGCCGGTCGCTGCCTTCGCGATACTCGCCGATCTGCACGAGCAGCTCGATCTCCTGGTACTTCGCGATCAGCTCGCGCACGCGCGCGGCCGCCTGCTGGTGCGCGCGGCTCGCGACGAGCGGCATCACGCGCGACAGGCTCGCGAGCACGTCGATCGCCGGATAGCGGTTCGCGAGCGCGATCTTGCGCGACAGCACGATATGGCCGTCGAGGATCGACCGCACTTCCTCGGCGATCGGGTCCGATTCCTCGTCCCCTTCGACGAGCACCGTATAGAGCGCGGTGATCGACCCGTGCGCACCCTGCCCCGCACGCTCGAGCAGGCGCGGCAGCACCGCGAACGTCGACGGCGGGAAGCTGCGCCGCGTCGGCGGCTCGCCGCTCGCGAGGCCGACCTCGCGCTGCGCGCGGGCAAAACGCGTCAGCGAATCGACCAGCAGCAGCACGCGCTTGCCCGCGTCGCGGAAGTGCTCGGCGATCGCGGTCGCGACCAGCGCGGATTTCACGCGCTCCATCGCGGGGCGATCGGAGGTCGATACGACGACGATCGACCGCGCGCGCACCTCCGGCGACAGGCTGTGCTCGATGAATTCGCGCACCTCGCGACCGCGTTCGCCGACGAGCGCGATCACGTTCACATCGGCCTGCGCGCCGCGCGCGATCATCCCGAGCAGCGTGCTCTTGCCGACGCCGGACGGCGCGAAGATGCCCACGCGCTGCCCGACGCCGAGCGTCATCAGGCCGTCGATCACGCGCACGCCGGTCGGAAACGGCGTGTCGATCATCTTGCGCGCGAGCGGATTCGGAGGGTCCTGCTGCGTCGACACCCACGCGGCGCCCGTCACGGGCCCGCGATCGTCGAGCGGCCGGCCGAGCCCGTCGAGCACCCGGCCGAACAGCCCGTCCCCCACCGGAAACACATGCTCGCGCCCGGACGGCACGACGGTCGTCTCCGGCGACAGCCCCGCCACGTCGCCGAGCGGCGTGAGCAACGTCGTCTGCCGCGAGAAACCGACCACCTCCGCGAGCAGCGTCGGCTGGTTCGGCGTGCGCAACTCGCAGATCTCGCCGAGCCGCGCGCGGATGCCCGTCGCGTTCAGGATCTGCCCGACCGCGTGATTGACGCGACCCTGCACCGATACCGGCGAGAAGAACGCGAGCCCCGCGTCGAGTTCGCCGACGAGGCGGCCGCGATCGAACGGCGCGCCGTCGTCGTCACCGCCGAACGGTTGCGGATCGTCGAGCGGCGCGTTCATCGCGCGGCGCCCTTCAGCGCATCGCGGCGGATCGCCTGGCGCAGCGCGTCGATCTGCAGGTCGAGACTCGCGTCGATGCGCCCGGACGGCGTCTCGACCGTGCACGCGTGGCGCTCGAGCCGCGCGTCCTCGACGATGCGGATCTTCTGCCGGTTCGACTGTCCGGCGAACGCGCCGTCGAGCGCGTCGCGCATCTCGTCCTGGCGGCCGGGCGCGACATGCACGACCAGAAACGCCTCGTCGCGCACGAGCGGCGCGATCCGCGCGAGCGCGGCCTCGTACAGCTTCTGCGTGCTCATCTCGCCGACGATCGCGCGCACGGCTTTCACGACGATATCGGCCATCGCATCCTTCATCGTCTCCATCGTGCGCGTGGCGGCAAGCGCCTGCGCGTAGGCCTGCGCGGCCTGCTCGCGCTGCGCGCGGCGCATCCCTTCGTCGTAGCCGGCCGCCTGGCGCTTGTCGAATTCGCGCTGCGCGTCGGCGACGATGCGCGCGGCCTCTTCATGCGCGGTCGCGATCACCGCGGACGCATCGAGCAGCGCCGCGTACTCGCGCTCCTTGAGCACCTTGCGCTCCGACAGCAGCTGCAGGTTGTCGCTCGTGATCAGAAAAGCCAGTCCCATGACGCAAGCCTCTCGGGAATCAGAAACAGGAACATCAGTTCGCCGAACTGGTCGCGCTGGGCGCGATTCAGCAAGTAAGGCGCCTCGTCGTCGATCGCGCGGTTGAATTTCAGGCGCACGCGCCGCGCGACCGCCTCGCCGGCCGCGCCGATGAAATCCGCGAGCAGCCGGCCGCCGCGCGCGCGGATCACGACCGGCAACGCGGCGGGATCGGCACGCCACGGTTCGAGCGTTTCCGCCAGCGCGCCGAATTCCGGCGCGCGTTCGAGCACGAGGTCCAGCGCGTCGCCGCCGAGCCGCGCCACGACTTCCGAGCGGACGCGGCGCCCAGCCAGCGCGTCGCGCAGCCACGCGCGATGCAGCAGCAGCCCCGCATACCCGGCCAGTTGCTCGAGCGCCGCGCCCGGCAGCAGCGCGAGCCGCGCGCACGGGTTCGCGACGTCGAAGTCGTGCCGGCCGTCCACGTCGTTCGCCGCGAGCAGGTGCCGCGCGAGCAGCTTGCGGCCGGCCGCGCCGAACGCGTCCGGCGAGCGGTAGCGCGCGGGCCAGTCGGCCGGCACGCGCGTCACGTGCAGGTAGCGGTCGGGCCGCAGGTTGAAGTCGCAGACGAGCGCATGAAACGCCGCGCGGCGCGGCGCGGGCGGTGCCGCGAGCGGCTGCAGCCACGGCGGCGGCGCGGCGTCGGCCGGGTTGAGCCCGTCGCCCGGCGGCGGCGCGTGCGGATCGCTCATGCGCCGTCGCGCGCACCGTCCGCCGCGCGCAGGCCGCCGCCCGGCTGCGACGCGCCGCCGGCACCGTTCGCCCCGCGCGGCGCACCGAGCAGGCCCGCGAGCCGCGCGCCGAACATCCCGCGCCGCGCGGCCGACAGCGCGATGACCGCGCAGGTCAGCAGGATCAGCGCGAACACGAGCCAGCCGAGCGGCGAACGCAGCCGCAGGACGTCCGACACCGCGCTGCCGATCCCGTCCACGCGTGTCGCGCGCGCGGCGGCCGGCTGCAGGAACAGCGACACGTTGTCGTACTGCAGCCCTTCGATGCTGTGCGCGACGAGATCCTTGACCATCGGCGCCATCGCGCGCAGGTCGACGCCGGGCCGGTAGCGGATGTATACGGCCGCCGACGACGGCTTGATCTTGTCCGCCAACGGATCGTTCTCGGGAATCACGACCTGCACGCGCGCGACCACGACGCCCTCGATGTCCTGCAGCGTGCGCGACAGATCCTGCGACACGCCGTACAGGTAGCGCACGCGCTCCTCGGCGGGCGTCGACACGAGGCCCTGCTTCTGGAACAGCTCGCCGAGGCTCGCATAGCTCGGCTTCGGCAGCCCGTTCGCCTGCAGCACCGTGAGTGCCGACTGCATGTCGCCGTCCGCGACGCTCACGAGCCACGCGTTGCGGTCCGACGTGTCGCGCGCGTCGTTGTCCTTCGACGCGCTGATGCCCGCGTCGCCGAGCACGGCGACCATCTGGTTCGCGTCGCGCTCCGACAGGCCCGAGTACAGCTCCTTCTGGCACCCGGCCAACAGCACGAGCAGCCCCGCGAGCAGCGCGCGCGCCGCCCGGCTGCGCCACGCATGCACGCGCGGCGTCGAATCGATCGTCGTCATCGTTTGTCCGCTTCAGGGCGCGCGAGACCGGATCCGGCCCACGCGCGCCATCACTCCTGCGTCTTCAGCACCGTGTGCGTGAAGCCGTTCGCCGCCTGCGCGACCGACAGGCTCAACTGGTATTCCGAAATCGTGGTGGTCGCCGTCCACTGGAAGTCCATCGCCTTCACCATCGTCATCAGCGGGTCGCTGCGGCTGTCCGCCATCGACGTCAGCATCTCGCTGCGATGCTTGTCGATGTTCGCGTACCGCGAATCGAGATCGTTGCCGTAGGTGCGCAACCGCTCGACGAGCGACGACTGGTTCGCCTGCGCGGGCGTCATCTGCACGGCCGGCGCCGCATCCGCCGGCGCGCGCGACATCGCGACGCCCGACGCGGACGGCGGGGCCGCCGCCGATGCCCCCGGCTGCATCAGCGCATCGAACTGGCGCACCTGCGCCGGATCGGACGCCGCACCCGTTTGCTGCTGCGCGGCGCTCGCGAGCGCGGCCGCGCCCGGCGGCGCCGCGCCTACGCCTGTCACTGACATGTTCATGCCCTCCTCGAGTGGCCGACGCCGGACCGGATCGGTCGGGCCAGCCCGGAACAAACCGGCCGGCACGCACGCATCCGCCGCCGGACGCCCTGCTCGGGCAGACCCGGCGCGCGGCCACGCGCGGCACGGCCGGCGACCGGCGTCATGCGCGGCCGGCCGAGCTCAGGTGCTGCGCAACCTGGGCGTTCGCCGTCCCCTCTTGCGCGGTCACTGCGTTGCTGGTTTCGAACGTCGCCGTCGACTGCTGGACCTGGAAGTTGATCTTCGTCAGTTCGAGCTGCGTCTTGGTCAGGTCGTCGGCCTGCTGCTGGACCTGGTTCGTGTTGGTTGCACCACCTGCTGCCTGCGTACCCATGTTGTGCTCCTTTAAGTGAAGTTCATCCACCTTCCGGCGGCGGCCCCATGCCCCGCCGGCGACGTGAGGCGCCGCACCGCTGCGACGCCTCGCGTAATGCGCGCACCGCGCGCCGCGCGATGCGCATGACCTGTCGCGGCGCTAGTGCGCCTTCTCCTTCGATGCCGCCGCGGTTGCCGCCGCCTCCGGCAACAGCGTCGGCCCCGGCACCGGCTGCGCGACCCCGGCGGCCGCGCCGCTCGCGAGCGGTGCCACGGGCGGCGCCGGCGCCTGTTCGGGCGCACGCGCCGACGGGCCGCCGAGCGGCATCGTGATGCGCTGGCCGCCGCGTTCGAACACGACTTCGTCCGGACCGATCGACACGACCGTCGCCCCCTCCTTCAGCCGCGCGCCTTCGAAATAGCGGCTGCCGTCGGCCGTCTCGATGTAGCGCTGGTCGCCGTCGCCCGCGAACACGGTCGTGATCTCCGGAATGCCAGCCGTGCCGCCCAGCGTCGTCGCCGTGCGCGGCGCGGCCGGATCGGCATCGCGCACGTGATCGACGACTTCGAGCGCCGGTCGCGCATCCTTCATGTAGTTGCGGATGCGCGGCTCGATCTGCGCGCGCGCGGCCGCGCCCGTCAGTTCGATCCGGCCGCGGCCGAGATACGTCACCGTCAGCGCCGTATCGCTGAAATAGGTCTGCGCGGTCGCCACCAGGTCGCTGACCACGTAGATGTTGCCGAGCGCCGCGTTGTCGACCTCCGCGACGATCTGCGCGACGCGTTCGCGCGCGGCCGGATCGCTGACGTAGCCCGACACGATCACGCCATCGTCGCGCGGCGCGACGGCCAGCTCCGGATACGCATGCAGCAGCTGCTGCAGCCGGTGCGTGCGCGCGAGCACCGATTCGTGCTGCCACGGCAGGCGCCCCGACCACGCGACGAAGCCGTAGCCGAGCGCGCCGAGCAGCACGCCGATCCACAACGCGACCAGCGCGATCACGAGCCGGCGGCTGCCGAGGCGGCGCAGGCCGCCCGTGAGCCAGCCGAGCCACGCGGCCTCGCGCGCGGCGTCCGGCGCATCGGCTTCGTCCGGCACCGCGACGCTCGCCTGCGCATGCCGCGCGATGCCGAGCCGGATCGAGCCGACCGTCACGACGTCGTGCGGCGTCAGCGAGCGGCGCCCCGCGCCGAGCGGTTCGTCGTTGAACAGCACCGCCGCGCCGGTCTCGCCGCCGTGGTTCTGCACGGTCACCGCGAGCGCGCCGACCTGCAGGCACACCTGCTTCGCGCCGATCTCGCGATCGGGCAGGATCACTTCGCAATCGGCCGCGGTGCCGACCCAGTTCGCGCCGCGCGCGAGCGACATCGTGCGGCCGTACATCGGCCCGCTCAGGAAGCACAGGTTCCACGGCGACGCGAGCGCGGCCGCGCCGCCCCCCGCGCCGCCGGGCAATGCGCCGTCGCCGTGCGGATCAATGATGCTCGTCGACATGGGGAGTGGCTCCTGCGGTCGTCGCGGGCTGCGCCGCCGCATCCTGCGGCGGCGGCAGCGCGGGCGGACCGAACTTCGTGCCGGGCAGCGGCTTCGGCGTCAGCGGCACCGCGACGTCGTTGTCCGGCGGGCGGTACATCGACAGTCCTTCCTGGCCGGCCGGCGCGTCGACACCCGGGTTCACGGGCGAGCCGTCCGGCGCATACATCGACGCGGTCGTCACCACGCGCGGCGTCAGCAGGTAGAACCGCTCCATGTGGTTGCCCGACTTGTCGGTGTACTTGAACAGGTTGCCGATCAGCGGAATGTCGGACAGCCAGGGCACGCCGCTCTTGTTCAGCTTCACCTCGTCGTCGTTGAAACCCGCGATCAGCAGGCTCTTGCCCTCGTCGATCATCGACTTGGTGACGATGTTGCGCTGCTGGATCACCGGAATGTTCGACACGGCCTGCCCTTGCACGACGTTGCCGTCCTGGATGTCGATCGACATCATCACGCTCTGCGGATTGCCGGACACGGCCGCCGCGTTGCGGATCGCCTCGTCGACGATCATCGGCGTCACCTTGATGCTCGTGCCGGTCGTCACGCTGTACAGCGACGAATCCTGGTAGCCCTGCACCTGCACGTAGAACTGCGTGAGGTTCTCGAGGATCGCCTCGGTGTTGTCGAGCGCCAGCACCTTCGGTTTCGAACGCAACTGCGCCTGCCCCTTCTGCGCGAGCGCGTTCACGCGCGTGAGCAGGTAGTTGCGCAGCGAGCCGCCGATCGATGCCGTCAACGCAATGCCGGTCGGCAGGAAGGTGCCCGTCTGCCCGGTTTCCGACGTGCCGACGCCGAACGTGAGCGGCGGATTGCCCGAGCCGTTGTACTGCGTGTTGCCGTTCAGCGGATTCGCGCCGTTGCCGATCTGCACGTCGCCGTGCGTCGTGTGCAGGCGCCAGTCGATCCCGAGGCTGTCGAGCGAATCCTCGTTGATGTCGATGATCGTCACGTTGATCTCGACGATGCGCGGCCGCTCGTCGAGCTGGTTGATCAGCGACTGGTAGCGGTACATGTTCTCCGGCAGGTCGCGCACGATCACCGCGTTGATCGCCGGATCGGCGACGATCTGCGGCAGCGTGTCGCCGCCGCCGGCGTTCCCGAACGGTGCAAGCCCGCCGCCTGCGCTGCTGTCGCCCGCGTAACCGCCCGCGCGCGGGCCGCCGGCGATATCGGGGAAGTCGAGCCGCGGCACGGCGATCGTCAGCCCCGAGCCCAGCTTCACCTGGCGCGCGGCCTGTCCGAGCGGCGTGCTCGACGGCAGCGCGTTCGTGCCGCCGCCCTTGCCGAACAGGCGGCTCAGGATCGTCGCGACGCCCGGCACCGTCACCTCCTTGCCCGAGCGGTTGATCGTGAAATCCGACGCCCAGCCGTACTTCAGCCGGAACGCGCGGATATCCGCATGCGCGCCGTTCGCCGACGGATCGCCGACCGAGCCGACCGCCTGCCGCACGAGCTCGACGTAGCGGCGCGGGCCGGCCACGTACACGCTGTTCGCGCGGTCGTTGATCACCAGCGTGTAGCGCTTGTCGGGAATCTGCATCGCCTGCAGCGCGCGGCCGATCTCACCGGCTGCGTTCGGCGGGATCGGGATCATCTGCGTCTGCGACTGATCGGCCGGATCGACGTACAGGAACGAGCCGTCGTAGTACCACGTGAGCCCGTAGGTCGAGCAGATCGTGTCGAGCGTCTGTTGCGGCGTGCCCGAGAAGCGGCCGCTGATCACGCCGTCGACCTTCGGGTCGACCACCGCCGTCACGCCCTGCGACGACGCGAGCTCGCGGATGAAGTCGCCGATCTTCTTGCCGTTCGCGACGATCGTGAACGGCTTGTTGCGCCAGCGCAGGTCCGCGGCCCGCGCATGCTGCGCGGGCGCCATGCACAGCGACGCCGTGAGCAACGCGGTCGCGCACATGGCGAGCGCGGCCCGTTGCAGGCTGCGCGGTTGAAACCGGATCGAGGCGACGCGTCGACGCATCAAAGGACTCCTGTGGAAGAAACGAACATGCGTTCCAGCGCCTGCTGCGCGAAGCGCAGCACTTCGCCGCCGAGCCAGCCCGACAACAGCACGAGCGCGACCATCACGGCGATCAGCCGCACCGCGATGCCGATGTTGGCGTCCTGCACCTGCGTGACGGCCTGCAGAATCGCGACGACGAGGCCCGTGACGGTGGCGATCAGCACGATCGGCAGCGACAGCAGCAGCACGAGCATCAGCGCCTGGCGCGTCAGGTCGAGGATCGTCGAGCTCGTCATTGCACGGCTCCCGGCGCACGCACGCCGGCACCCGCGCCGACCGTGCCGTCGTCCGGCGGGTTCTTGACCCAGCCGACCGTATGCAGCTGCACGTCTTCCTCGACCTCCTGGTACGACAGCACCGCGAGGTCGGGCAGGACCGGCTGCAGGATCGTCTTCACGTAGCGGCGCGCGCCGAGCGCGACCATCACCGCGAGCCGCACGGCGCCCTGCGCATTGCCGTGCCCGCCGGCGCCGCCCGCCTGCGCGGCCTGCACGATCGCGCGCACCTGCTCGCCGATGTCCTGCTTGACCGCGCTCGACAGCGCGAGGAAATTGCCCTGCTTGGTGGGCATCACCGCGCTCTCGATCCGCTCCTGCAGGTTCTGCTCGAACAACACGACCCGCAGCTGGCGCGTCGTGCCCGCGTGGCGGTCGGTAATCATCCGGCGCAGGTCGACGCGCACGAGCTCGACCAGCGCGATCACGTCGTCCGGTTCGTTCGGCGCCCACGTGATCAGGCTTTCGAAGATCACGCGCAAATTGCGGATCGGTACCTGCTCGGCCAGCAGCCGGCGCAGCACCTCGGTCACGCGCTGCAGCGGCACGAGCCGCGTCAGCTCGCCCACGAGTTCCGGGTGCTCGCGGCGCACGAGGTGCACGAGCGCCTGCGTTTCCTGGATCCCGAGCAGTTCGTCCGCATGCTGGCGCACGATCTGCTCGACATGCGCGGCGAGCGCGCTTTCGCTCGACAGCCACTTGCCGTCCGGCGCGGGGCCGTCGGGCTTGATCCACAGCGCCGTCGCGAACGGGCCGAATGCCTCGGCCGGCTGGCGCTCCGCGCGCTCGGGCAGCGGCGCGACGCCGTCCCACAGCAGCCAGCCCGGCTTCAGCGCGCCGTGCGCGGCGAGCACGTCCTGCAGATAGATCCGGTACGTGCCGGCCGCCGCGCCTTCGTCGTCGTTCAGCGTGATGCGCGGGAACACCGTGCCGATGTCCGCATCGACGCGCGCTTTCGCGCTCGACAGCGCGGCCTGCAACTGCGCGAGGTTCAGGCTCGCGCGCAGGTCGTCGGACAGCGACACCGCGATCAGCGACGTGACGCCGGCCGCATGCGACACCTTCGCGGGCTGGCCGTCGTCGGCCGCGCCGACGCGCCCCGCGATCTGGATCAGGTTGAAACTCGGCGCGGCCGTCTTGCGCTTGAGCTGCGAGAACGCGAACATGCCGAGGCCGATCGCGATCAGCGCGAACGACCATTTCGGAAAACCGGGCACGACGAGGAAGCCGGCCAGCACGATCGCCGCGATCAGCAGCGCGCGCGGATGCGCCCCCAGCTGCTCGCCGAGCTGTTCGCCGAGCTGGCGCTGCCGCGCATCGCGCGTCGCGACGCGGGTCGTGACGATGCCGGCCGCGATCGACACGAGCAGCGACGGAATCTGCGACGCCATCCCGTCGCCGACCGTCAGGATCGCGTAACGCTGCAGCGCCTGGCCGATATCCATCCCGTGCATCAGCGTGCCGACCGCGATCCCCGCGACGATGTTGATGAACGCGATCACGAGGCCCGCGATCGCGTCGCCCTTCACGAACTTCATCGCGCCGTCCATCGCGCCGTGCATCTGCGATTCCTGCTCCAGCTTCTCGCGTCGCTCGCGCGCTTCGTCGGCGCTGATGATGCCCGCGCGCAAGTCCGCGTCGATGCTCATCTGCTTGCCGGGCATCGCGTCGAGCGAGAAGCGTGCACCGACTTCCGCCACCCGCTCCGACCCTTTCGCGATCACGATGAACTGCACGACGGCGATCACGAGGAACACCACGCCGCCCACCACGACGTTGTTGCCGACCACGAGCCGCCCGAACGCGTCGATCACGTGGCCCGCGTTCGCGTGCAGCAGGATCAGCTTGCACGACGCGATGTTCAGCGCGAGCCGGAACAGTGTCGTGAACAGCAGCAAGGCGGGAAACGACGAGAAGCTCACCGCCGACGGCACGTAGGTCGATACCGTCAGCAGTACGACGCTCGCGGCGAGGTTCAGCGAGATCATCCCGTCGAGCGCGGCCTGCGGCAGCGGCAGGATGAACAGCGCGACGACCGCGACGATGAACACCGCGATGAACAGGTCGGCGCGCGGCGATGCGCCCCCGAGACGCGGTCCGGACACGCCGCGGCCGGCGGAAAACAACCGCTGCCAGTCGCGGGGGAGCGCCTTCGGTTCAGCCATCGTGCCGTAGTCCTGTCGTTATCGCCGGCCGGCACGGGCAATCCTGCCCGTGCCGCGCGGACCGTTGAATGGGACGAGTGTAGCGACGGGAAACGATGGAAAAAGGGATGCGCCTCGTAGCGCGAAAGCGCGTTTTCCGGCGACGATCGAATCGGACTACGAAACCCGGCGGCACGCTCGGGCACGCGCCGCCGGAACCGCTTCCATTGCGGGCCGGGCCGCCGGCGCGCACGCCGGCGGTGTGCCGCTTCGGGGTTACAGGCGCCGCGCGGCGAGGTACGCGAGCTGCGCGCGGTTCTGCACGTTGAAGAGTTTCTCGAGCGACCGGATGTGATGGCCGACCTTGTGCAGCGACGTGCGCAGCGCGCTCGCGATCTCCTGGTCGGACAGCCCGTGCACGAGGCGATCGAGCACCTGCTGCTGCTCGTCGCCGAGCGCGAAACCGCGCATGCGTGCGATACGCGCCTCGAGGAACGGCAGCGCGACGCGATGCACGGCAAGGCTCACCGCCAGCGCGCCGCCGATCACGCGATCGTCGATCCATTCGGTGCCGTGCGTCTCCGACGTCACGTTCACCGCGACACGCAGGTCGAGACGCGGCGCCGACAGGCTGAAGATCACGCCGCTGTTCATCGCGTGCGCACGCAGATGGCCGGCGAGCGCCAGCACCTTGCGGTCGCCGCTGCCCTGCGCGGCCGCCTCGATCTCGTCGAGCCGCCATGCGACCGGAAAGCCGCTCTGCCGCACCTGCGCGAAACGCGGGTCGCTCTCGTAGAGCATCCCTTCGATGAACGGCTGCATGAACGTTGCCGGCGCGAGATCGCGCAGCAGATGGGCACATAGAATGCGCCGCCCGATCATTTCGTAGGCGCCGTAACCGAGCGTACTGAAACCGATTTGCCGCAATCGCGCATGGCATTGCGCGAAATCGATTGGCGCAAGGTCGGTTTTACCGGATCCGATTTGAATGCCGGTAAAAACGTCGCGCTCGATTGCCTGATATTCGCTCGAATAAGCGGCCGCGGCCGCGATATCGGCATGTGAGAACCATTCGACGCGTGGTGCGCCGTCAGCATGTGTCATGAGGAGCCCGCCCCTTTCCCAATATATGAAACTGCGCCCCGTCACGATCTGGTCTTTTCTTTATGATTTTCTGGTAGTCAATATACGCGCGTGAACATGAACCTTTCGCCGCAATTAGTATTACGGCATATTACGCATACACAGGCATTTTTGTACAATGCCCCCGCGTTTCGTCAGGGATGACGATCGGCGCATATCAAAACGATGCTCGATCGCACCGCCGCGAATGCCGTTCACGATACGGCCGCCGCCAGGCGATGCGCGTCGATTCCGAGGGATGGCTCATGTCCGATATTGCATTGCATGAAGAAGCGGTCGCCCCAACCTTTCCGCGCGCGTCGGGCGCCTGCGCGGATGCGCGCCGGGAGCGCACCGTGCAGGTCGTCTGGTGCGACGACGTGAAGGGCGGCGACGTCACGCAGCCGCACGCGCCGAAGCTCGGCGTCGCCGATACGCTCGCGCACGCGCAGAGCACGGCCGAGCGCAACCGGATCGTCACAAGCCTGCTGCATCTGACAGGCTTCTCGACGTTCGCGTACTTCGCGCTCGAATTCTCGCGCGAGCGCGTCGAAAGCCTCTATCTGCACGAAGCGTTCACGCCGCCCACCTATCGCGGCGACTACGTGCGGCACAACCATCACGACGTCGATCCGCGCACGCTCGGCGCGCGCGTCTGCAACATGCCGATCGTGTGGGACCTGCAGCAGCTGCGCCGCGAGTACCGCGAGCGCGAAGACGGCCCGAGCGAGCGCCCCGCCACGCTCGACGGCTTCCTGCAGACGATGCAGGACGACGGGATGTGCAGCGGCATCATGTATTCGATGGCCGTGCCCGGCACGCGGCTGCACGCGTTCATGAGCTTCACCGCGCCGCGCCGCACGCGCGAGTGGATCACGCCGGCGACGATCGAGCAGGCATTGTCGATCGGGTTGTCGGTGCACAAGTTCGCCTCGCCGCAACTGATCTCGACGTCGCGCGAGCGCGCGGTGAACGGGCTCACGCCGTTCGAGCAGGAACTGCTGCTCGGCATTGCCGAAGGCGCATCCGACAAGGAGATCGGCCGGCGCCTCGACACCAGCGCGCACAACGTCGACTATCATCTGCGCAAGCTGCGCAAGCGCTTCGGCGTCGCGAACCGGATCCAGCTCACGTACCTGACGTCGAAGCTCGAATTGATCTGAGCGCGGCGCCGCCGCTTGGCGAATTCGAACGCGTAAACGCACATGCCGGCCTCGAGGGCCGGCATGCGCGGGTTGCGGTGCGACGTTACTTCAGCAGCGTCATCTGCACGACCTTCACGATCACGAGCCCGACCGCGATCACGAGATAGCCGCGCAGCACGGCCATCCAGATCCGCGTCGCGAGCGTCATGTTCTGCGGCTCGAGCGTGTCGAGCGGCGGCATCCGCCACGTATCGCGCAGCGACCGGTCGACACCCGGCTCCACCACGCGCTTGTTGCGGCGAATCAGGACCGTCGCGAGATACCCCGCGATCGCAAGCACGGTACCGCCCACCAGCACGTCGACGATCGCTTCGCCGCTGATATCCGGATACATCACCGACGCGGTCAGGATGATCGACAGCAGCACGAGTACCCAGATCACAGCGCCCGTGAACACGTTGAGCTTCGTCGAGTTGACCCACGGGCCGAGCACCTGGCGGTCGTTGCACAGCACCAGCAGGAACACCGTGGCACTCGGCAGCAGCACGCCGGCCAGCGTCTGCACGGCTTCGGTCAGCAGGCCGAGCGGGCTGCCCGGGATCAGCACGAGCGTGGCCGCCGCCGCGACGATGCCGAAGTAGACGAGATAAAAGCCCTTTGCGTCGGTCACGCCGCGATGCAGCGAGTGGCGGATCTTGAACACGTCGCCGATCGCATACGCGGTCGACAACGACACCGCCGCCGCGCCGATGATGCATGCGTCGAGCAGCGCGATCGCGAACAGCGTCGCGCTCGTGCGGCCCGCATACTTCTCCAGGCCCGCGATGATGCCGCCCGCGTCGGTGAAGTTGCCGGCTTCCGGATGGCCGCTGAACAGCGCGGCGCTGAAGCCGATCATGGCCACCGCGCCGACCAGCACGAACGCGATACCGATCCACAGGTCGGCCTTCTCGTACTTCATGAAGCGCGGCGTGATGCGCTTGTCGATCACGTAGCTCTGCTGGAAGAACAGCTGCCAGGGCGCAACCGTCGTGCCGACGATGCCGATCACGAGCAGCATCACGTCCGACAGCTTCGCGTGCGCGGGCCAGTTCGGCACGAAGAAATCGCGCGACATCTGCGCGACGCTCGGATGGATCGACACGAGCACGGGCACGAGCAGCAGGCTCATCACGCACAGCCCGATCGCGAACCGCTCGAAGCGCCGGAAATCGCCGGTACTCACCGCGGCCATCGTCAGCGCGGCGGCCACGCACACGCCGGCCACCTTCGGCAATCCGAAGAAATCCAGCACGAACGTGATGCCGATGAACTCGGTGACGATCGTGAGCGCATTGAGCAGGAACAGGTCGATCACGCTGAACGCGCCCCAGAACTTGCCGAAACGCTCGAAGATCAGGCGTGCATGGCCGACGCCGGTGACCGCGCCGAGGCGCAGCACCATTTCCTGGTTCACGTACAGCACGGGCACGAGCAGCAGCAGCGTCCACAGCAGCGTCGTGCCGTAGTTCTGGCCGGCCTGCGTGTAGGTGCCGAATGCGCCGGCGTCGTTGTCGCCGACCATCACGATCAGGCCCGGGCCGATGATCGCGAGCAGCGTGCGCAGGCGCGCCCACCACGTGCCGCGCGCACCGGTGTCGTGGTGCGGGATCGTGCCGAGTGCGCCGCGGATGTCGCCGAGGTGGGCGTCGTCGAGCACGGCGCTGCGTTCGGCGGCGATCGGTGGAGAGACGTTGGATGGCGTGGACATGATGTGTTCCGTACGGCTAAGGGTTATGCGATTCGATAAGCGTGTGACCTTGGAATGCGCACGGGGCGACCGCCCGAAGGCGGCCACGCGTGCGCATGCCGAGGCGCGCTCGGCGCTTCCTTCAGTGGATTAACGATTTCAGCTGGTTCAGCAGGCGGGAGAACACCCGCGGACGGGCGTCGAGCGTCAGCATCGCGTCGTACTGGTTGCGCGATTCCGTGACGTGCGGAAGGTTCGACAGCAGAAGGCCGAAGTTCATGGTCTGGCTCCGTGCGGCGACGGCAGGCGTGCCGGCCGCGTCGTGGGCGCGGGGCCAGTCCGGGGCCTGAACGACGTGTCAGGCTAGTCGGCCGGATTGTCCCTGCGACCGGGGTTCAAAAGGGTCGGTGCGTGCAACGGGCATAAGGGACAACTGTCACTGTCGTTCATGGCGGCTCCCGTGCGGTGTTCCGGAAAACACGGTTGACCGCCGTCAGGCCGGCGGGCCGCCATTCGCGAGCCGGGAAAAGGCACGCGCGAACGCGGCCGCCTGCCAGGCGGCGGTGAAACCGGCCAACGCATGCGAAAACGCATCACGCTAACCGGCGCGAATCAGGGTGCACGTAGGGATTTGCTGCGGAATGCTGCTGCGCGCACCGTTTGCCCGGGAGACAAACGGCGGCTTCGATGAGGCGCGGACGTCGGTCGCTCAGGCGGAAATTTCGTTCGAAGATCGACTACTGCAGGCGTCCAAGGCGGCGGCCCCAAGAGTGAAGATGGCGGATTCTATGGACGGCCCGAAAGTGAAGTCAACCCCTCCCAACCCCATTTCTCGAAATAAATTCCCCCGCGTTTCGCCGCTGAAAGATTTGCCCTTGAAATGGCGCACCGAAACCTTTCAGCGCGTCAGGATGCACTCCGGCGGCGATGCGTGCGCGCAACGGCACGGAGTATCCCGCCGCGTGCGCTTCCGGCCCCCGCCAGGCCGCTGCCGCGCGACCGCGGTCCGTTGCGACGCGCAGGCCACGGACGTCATCTTTCGTGCGTTTTTTGCTTGCGCCGCAGCAAAAGTCGCGACTACAATCCGCCCCAATTCATCAAGGGAGTCCCCCCGTGGACACATGCTCTAGTTGCAGTTCGATGCCGGTCCAGGCCGGCCAAGCCATCGCGAGATAGCAGCCAGACGCATGTCTTTCGCCGCTAGCTCGCATTCGTCGGGTTAGCGCGCTTCCTCCCGGGCCGGCCATCGCCGCCTCGCCAGTCGCACGCTCCGTTACGTTCCACCCTCCGATCGCAGGTTGCGTCATGCGCCCGCGCTCGATCACGTCGTCCGGCGTTTGCCGGACCGGACGGAGGCAGCGTCATGTTCTTTCCATCCTTCGCGCTCAGACTCAAGCGCATCGCCCACGTCGCGTGCGACCGTGCATTCGTTTCCGGCCTCTCGCCGCTCGCCCACGCGTTCAGCAACTGGCGCGGCATCGCGCTCGCCCACGTGCCCGCGGCACCACGCCCGCTCGACTGCGTGCTGGTCGCCGCGATGGCGGCCGCGATCGCGCTCGCCGCGCTGCTGTGCGCGGCCGCCTCGCGCCTCGGCTTCGCGCAGGTGTGGCGCGTCGGCGGCTGGCTGCCGTAATCCCGTCGCCGCGCGGCGGTACCACTCGCCCCGGAACGCCGCGCGATCGTCTCGTCGCATTTCCCGCATCGCGCCTTCGTTTATTCAGTCTAGCTAATCAAACCATCAACGGAATCCGCATGAAGAATCACCTCGAACCTGTCCCGCGCAAGCGCCGCGTCAATGCGCTCGCCACGCTGTTGCTGTCGCTTGCCGCCACACCCGCGTTCGCGCAGGCGTCGTCACCGGCCGCGGCCGAACCGGCAGCCGGCGCCAGCGACGCCGCCGCGCCCGCACGACAGGCCGCCGATGCCGCCGCGCCCGCCCCCACCGGCTTCTGGGAGCGTTCGAACCTGCTCGGCGACATGGGCGGCCTGCGCGACCTGCTGGGCGATCACGGCGTCACGCTGAGCCTGCAGGAAACCAGCGAGTACCTGTACAACACGTCCGGCGGCACGCATCGCGGCGGCGCGTACCAGGGGCTCACGCAATTCGGTTTCAACGTCGATACCGGCAAGGCGATCGGCCTGCCGGGCGGCACGTTCAACGTGTCGGGGCTGCAGATCCACGGCACCAACCTCACGCAGCGCTACCTGCAGACACTGCAGACCGCGACCGGCATCGAAGCGAACTCGACCACGCGCCTGTGGGAGCTCTGGTACCAGCAGTCGTTGCTCGACGGCAAGGTCGACGTGAAGGTCGGCCAGCAGAGCGTCGACCAGGAATTCATGGTGAGCCAGAACGCGTCGACGTTCATGAACGCGACGTTCGGCTGGCCCGTGCTGCCGTCGACCGACCTGCCGGCCGGCGGCCCCGCGTATCCGCTGTCGTCGCTCGGCGTGCGCCTGCGCGTGAAGCCGGCCGACGCGTGGACCGCGATGATCGGCGTGTTCGACGGCAACCCGGCCGGCCGCACCGACGGCGACGCGCAGGTGCTGAACGCGCACGGCACCCACTTCAACCTGCGCAGCGGTGCGTTCGTGATCGGCGAGGTGCAGTACGCGCTGAACGCGCCGCCGGCCGATCCGAAGGCGCCGCAGCCCGTCGGCCTGCCCGGCACGTACAAGCTCGGCTTCTGGTATCAGTCGCAGCACGCGAACGACCCGCGTTACGGCACCGACGGCCTGTCGCTCGCGGATCCGGCGAGTCACGGCACGCCCGCCGCGCATCGCGGCAACTACGGGTTCTATGCGGTCGCGGACCAGATGGTGTGGCGGCCGTCGGCCGACAGCCCGCGCGCGCTCGGCGTGTTCGCACGCGTGATGGGCGCACCCGGCGACCGCAATGTCGTCGACTTCGCGGCCAACGCAGGCGTGACGCTGAAGGCGCCGTTCGCCGGACGCGACAACGACGTCGCCGGCATCGCGATCGGCTACGCGAAGATCGGCTCGCATGCGCGCGGCCTCGACGGCGACACCGGCGTGTACACGACGCCCGGCTATCCGGTGCGTCGCGCGGAGACGGTCGTCGAAGCGACCTACCAGTACCAGGTCACGCCGTGGTGGCAGTTGCAGGCCGACCTGCAGCACTTCTTCCGCCCGGGCGGCGGCATCCCGAACCCGAACGCGGCCGGCGCGCGCATCGGCGACGAAACGGTGGTCGGCGTACGCACGACGATCACGTTCTGATGCGCGCCGCATGAAAACACGGGCCGGTCGGCCGCTCGCGCGACCGTCCGGCCCGTTTGCTCGTGTGCCGCGCCGCGAATTACTCGCCGTACAGCCCGAGCAGTTTCAGCGTGACGCCGTTGGTCCAGCCGAACCCGTCCTGCAGCGGATATTCACCGCCTCCGCCCCCGCCCGTGCCGGCGCCTTCGACCACGTACTTCTCGACGAGCTTGCCTTCCGTCGCATACACATGCTTCACGTCGGACAGGAAGCGCGTGCCGATGTCCTTCGCGAGCGCCGGTTCGCCATAACGGCGCAGCCCGTCGATCGCGATCCACTGCAGCGGCGCCCACCCGTTCGGCGCATCCCACTGCTGGCCCGTGTTCTCGGTCGTCGTCGCGAGCCCGCCCGGTTGCAGCAGCGTCTTGCGCACTTCGCGCGCGGTCGCCTTCGCGCGCTCGGGCCATGCGACGCCCGCGAACAGCGGATACAGCGTGGCCGCCGTCACGCCGTCGCGCGGCTTGCGCAACTGCCAGTCGTAGTCGCCGTAATAGCCGTGACGATTCCACAGGTAACGGTTGATCGCGGCCGCACGCCGGGCCGCGCGCCCGGAGAAATCGATCACGCATGCCATGTCGCGCGCGACCGTGCAGCCCTTCACGATCGTCGTCTCGAGATGGAACATCAGGCTGTTCAGGTCGACCGGCACGATCGACGTCGTGCGGATCGTCGCGAGCGTCTTGCCGTCGCCGAACCAGCGCGAGCTGTAGTCCCAGCCGCTTTCGGCGCCCGCACGCAGGTCGCGGTAGACCTCGTTCGCCGGGCGGCCGGTTGCCGACTTCGCGGTCGTCACGTCCTCCAGATACGACTCGTCGCGCGGCGTGTCGCTCGCGTCCCAGTAGCGGTTCAGCACCGCGCCGTCGGGCATCGCGACCACGTGGCGCGCGGCCTGCCCGCGCGGCGTCGTGGTTTCGCCCTGCATCCAGTACGCGTGTTCCTTGCGCAGCTCCGGCAGGTATTTCTGGTAGACCCTGTCGCCTTCGGCCTGCGCGGCGAGCGTGACCATGTACGCGAAGAACGGCGGCTGCGAGCGGCTCGCGTAATACGTCCGGTTGCCGTTCGGGATGTGGCCGATCGTATCGATCAGATATGCGAAGTTGTCGAGCATGTTGTCGACGAGATCCTCGCGTCCCGACACCTGCAGGCCGAGCATCGTGAAATAGGTATCCCAGTAGTAGCCTTCGCGAAAGCGGCCGCCCGGCACGACATACGGTTTCGGCATCGCGATCAGCGAACCGTATTGGGGCACCGTGACGCTCGTGCGCGTGAGCTGCGGCCACAGCCAGTCGATGTGCTGGCGCAGCGTCTGGTTCGGCGGCGGCGTCACGCCGCTTTCCGGCGGCGGCGTGAAGTGCTGGCCGACGAACGTCTTCAGCGAAAAGCCCGGTTGCGATTTCTGTTGCTGATACAACTGCACGATCGTCGCGGGATCGGTATCGGGCGTCGCGTCGACGAAGGTCTTCTGGTCGGGGTAGATCTGCGCGGTCTGCACCGCGACGAACAGGTCGCCGTAGAGCTGGCTCGGCGGCGGCAGCAGCGTGCCCGATACGGCGGGTGCCGCGGCGGTGGCGGCCGCGGCCGGAGACTGGCCCGCCGCTTGCGCGGCGGTCTGGTTCGCGTTGTCGGCCTGCGCGGCGCAGCCTGCGACAGCGAGATAGGCGACGGCCAGCGTGGCCGCCCAGCGAAGACGCGGCGCGGGCGGCGCAGCGCGTGACGAGAGATGAACCGGGAAGCGAGTTGCAATCGATGCGGCACGACGTGGCGTCATGACGTGTCCCCTCCTTTCGATGGTGAATGGATCGGCAAGGGGTCTCGTTCGCGCGCGCGTTCGTCTCGATGGCCCTCGATCGATACGCGTCATGTGGTGGTGCGAGTCGGTCCGACTGTCGCACGAAACGCGCACATCAAGCAAGTTTCGATTCGCGCGACTCGCGCAGGTAACCGCGCACGGCCCGCCATGCACGCGCCTCGAGCGCCGCCGCATTGGTCTCGCCGCGCGCGCCCGCCGCGTCGACAATCCCTTTCACGATCGCCAGCAGATCGTGCGCGACGACGTCGGGCGCGGCGACACGCGGCGCATCGCGCAAGCCGAGCGCATGCAGCAGCGTCGCGTGGATGCGGTCCGCGACGCGTGCCGCACGCGCACCGAGCGGCAGCCGCGCTTCCTCGAAATCGATCAGCCGCGCCAGCACCGGCCGGCGCATCTGGTGCGCGACGGCTCCGCGCACCAGGGCGCGCAGCACGTCGTCGCAGGACGACAGCGCGGCCGCCCGGTCGACGTCGTCGAGCAGATGCGCACTCTCGCGCTCGACGAGCGCGGCCGTCAGCGCGTCGCGATTCGGGAAGTATTGATAGAGCGAGCCGATGCTCACGCCGGCCAGCGCGGCGACGGCGTTCGTCGTGTAACCGTCGAAGCCGTCGCGCTCCAGAATACGGGCAGCGGCCTCGACGATCGCGTCGACGGTGGCCGCCGAGCGGCGCTGGCGCGGCGCCTTGCGGGGCGACAGCGCGATACGCGAGGACGATCCGGACATGGCGGGCAGGCGAGTTTCGAATATGAGCAAACGCTCACATTCTAGAAACGCACGTGCCCTCCGTCAAAAGAAATCGGCACGCATGCGCAGTCGTTCCTTCCGCGCATCCGGCCGGAAAGGACGACTGTTGCAACATGCGGAACAACTGTTGTCATGCGTGACGCAACGGTCACATTGTGGGCATAATGGCGTCTTTACCGCGCGCCCAGCCCATGTCGCCCGTCTTTCTAGCACCGCTCATCGTTGCCTGTGCGTTGTTCATGGAAAGCGTCGACGCGAACATCATCGTCACCGCCCTGCCCGCGATGGCGAGGGACTTCGGGCACAACCCCGTCACACTGAACATCGCGATCACGGCCTACGTGGTCGGCCTCGGCGTGTTCATTCCGATCTGCGGCTGGCTCGCCGACCGCTTCAGCGCACGCTCCGTGTTCCGCACCGCGATCGGCATCTTCGTCGTCGGCTCGCTGATGTGCGCGGCCTCCAACTCGCTCGGCGTGCTCACGTTCGCGCGCTTCATCCAGGGCGTCGGCGGCGCGATGATGGTCCCGGTCGGCCGCATCATCATCTTCCGCGCGGTGCCGCGCTCCGATCTCGTGCGCGCGATGAACTACCTCGCGATTCCCGCGCTGTTCGGGCCCACGGTCGGACCGCTCGTCGGCGGCTTCATCACGACCTACCTGCACTGGCGGATGATCTTCTTCATCAACGTGCCGATCGGCCTCTACGGGATCTATCTCGCGAGCAAGCACATCGCGAACACGCACGAGCCCGATCCCGGCCCGCTCGACTGGTTCGGCTTCCTGCTGTCGGCGAGCGGCGCCGCCCTGCTGCTGATGGGGCTCACGCTGATCGACGGCGCGCTCACATCGCGCTCGAACGCGCTCCTCATGTGCGTGGCCGGCACCGCGATGCTGGCGCTCTACGTGCCGTATGCGCGCCGCAAGGAACGGCCGGTGCTCGATCTCAGTTTCCTGAAGATCCCGACGTATCACGCGAGCGTCGTCGGCGGGTCGCTGTTCCGCATCGGCCTCGGCGCGGTGCCGTTCCTGCTGCCGCTTGCGCTGCAGGAAGGACTCGGCATGAGCGCGTTCCATTCGGGGCTCATCACGTGCGCGTCCGCGCTCGGCGGCGCGGTGAGCCGCTCGACGGCCACGCATACGCTGCGCCGCTTCGGCTTTCGCACGGTGCTGATCTACAACGCGGCCTTCGCGGGCCTCGCGATCGCCGCGTACGGCGTGTTCCATCCCGGCATGGCGACCTGGGCGATCTGGCTGATCGTGCTCGTCGGCGGCATCTTCCCCGCGCTGCAGTTCACGAGCCTGAACTCGATGATCTACGCGGACATCTCGCCGCGCGACGCGGGCCGTGCCACGAGCCTCGGCAGCGTCGTGCAGCAGATGTCGCTCGGCCTCGGCGTGACGGTGGCCGGCCTCGTGCTGCACGTGTCGCACTGGCTGCAGGGCCACCAGAAGATGATGTGGTCGGATTTCTGGCCCGCGTTCCTGGTGGTCGGGCTGTGCTCGTTCGCGTCGATTCCGATCACGCGGCGGCTGCCGCCCGGCGCCGGCGACGAAGTGGCGCGCGGCAAACTGCAATGAGCGGCAACACGCGGTCGGCGCATCGGAATCGTTTCCGCCGCCCTCGGCCGCCTGTCGATTGCCTCGTTTTTATTTTTTAATTTCCGGTTTATTCAAGAAATCGAAACGCGCGAAAAACGCGGGCCGGAATGACGGCTTCGACAAGACATCAGCTGGAAAATCGCCTGCACCGAATCGGATCGGAGATCCATGCGCCGCGGTGCAATGCCCGCCCGGCCGCACGGCCGACGCACCGCGAATGCGCGCACGTCGTTAACTTGAAAATCCCGAATATATCGGCCAATAATGGGCGGTCGCATCGGCGCGAACATTCATCCCCACGCCGACATACGGAAGTTGGCATAACAATCCCCCTGCTGTTTGACGTTTCGATCGCTTCCCGCCTCGAAGGAGTCGCCATGACTCAAGAGCTGATTGTGCGCGCGCCGGAAACATTCGCCATCGATTCGCCCGCCGTACCGAGCGTTGCGGCACAGCCGCTGCCCACACATCTCGCCGTCATCCTCGACGGCAACCGGCGCTGGGCCGACCGGCTCGGCCTGCCGACCGCCGACGGCTACCGGGCCGGCGGCCGCAACGTGCATGCGCTGCTGTCGTGGTGCGAGGAAGCCGCCATCCCGTTCGTCACGCTGTGGCCGCTGTCCACCGAAAACCTGAACCGCGACGCCGAGGAATTGCGCGGGCTGCTCGCGGTGATCGCCGACGTTTTCGACGAGCTCGCCGCCAGCGGCCGCTGGCGCCTGCACGTGATCGGCGACCTGACGAAGCTGCCGCCCGACACGGCCGAACGGATCGACGCCGCGCAACGACGCACGGCCGATGCGCGCGGGCTCGACGTCAACATCGCCGTCGCGTACAGCGGCCGCCTCGACCTGCTGAATGCGATCCGGTCGCTGATCGAGGAGCACGTCGCGGCCGGCACCGTCGATCAGTTGCTCGCGCAACTCAGCCCGGAAATGATCGCGAGCCGGCTCTGTACGGCCGGCCAGCCCGAGCCGGACCTCGTGATCCGCACGTCCGGCGAGCAGCGCCTGTCGAATTTCATGCTCTGGCAAACCGCCTTCTCGGAGTTCTATTTCACGCCGACCTGCTGGCCCGATTTCGGACGCGACGATTTCGATCAGGCCATCGATGCGTACGGCAAGCGCGCGCGCCGGTTCGGCAAGTAAGCCGGACTCCCTTCACGACACCCGTTGTCACCCGCTATCCGCGAGGTACGCCATGTCCGCCGTCGAAACCGTTGCCGCCGCGTCCACGCTGGTGCTTCCGCACCTGTTTCACTCGTTCCGGACGCCCGTGCACCCCGACGCCGACCGCGCCGAAGCCGACCTGCAGGCCTGGATGAACGGTCATGGCCTGCTCGAGGATCCGCGCTGGGCCAGCGGCATCCGTCACGGCAAGATCGGCGAATACTGCGCGCGGGTCTATGCGTACTCGACCTTCGACGGCCTGTGCTCGGCGACCCGCGCGTACGGCTGGATTTTCTCGATCGACGACGGCCTGTGCAGCCTGCATGGCGTCGCCCGCTCGCCGGGCGATCTCGGGGCGCTCTACCTGTGGCTGTACGAGATGATCGCGGACTCGGCCGGTCACGATCCGGTGCCCCTGCGCGATGCGCTGGTCGCGCGCCTGCCGCACATGGCCGCGTTCCTGCCCGCGCTGCAACGCGCGACGCAGGACATCTGCACGCGCATCGCGGCCGCGTCCACGGCCGCGCAATACGCACGCTGGACGGCCGGCATGATGACGTTCCTGTTTTCGACGCTGTGGGAGGCCGGCCGCTACGCGACGGATGTCGTGCCGGGCGAGGCCGAATACCTTTCCGGCCGCACGTACAACGGATGCGGCGAAGGCGCGTTTGCACTGATCGACATCGCGGCCGGGTACGAAGCGCCCGTCGCATTCTATGCGGACGAAGAGGTCCGGCGCCTGCGCAAGCTGTCCGGCCTGATCCTGTGCCTCTGCAACGACATCTTTTCGTATCCGAAGGAAGCCGGCGAATCGAGCAGCAATCTCGTCTGCGTCCTGATGCACGAGCGCGGCCTCGCGCCGCAAGCCGCGCTCGACGCGGCGGCCGCGATCCACAACGGGTATCTGATGCGTTATCTGGAACTGGAGGCCCGCGTGCGGGCGCGCACCGACGATCGAACGTCGCTGCGCCTGCTCGAAGGCGCGCGCTCGTACATCCGCGGCAACTACGACTGGCATTTCGGTTCGCCACGCTACGGTGCGGCCAGACACTACGACCTGTCGCGCGCGCTGCGGCCCGGGGAAACGAGTGCCGCGGCGTGACAGGCACGGCGGCGGCGCGTGAAAATCCGGCAATACAAAAAAATCAGCGGACATCCACTCGGGGCCGGTGCACAGCCGCATGGATGTCCGCTCAGGGCTCCTGAATTCCCGATGGGGGTTGAGAATCCAGGATTCGCTTCCTGCGTGCCATGGACATATGTGCGTCGGAAGCGGAATCGTTGCGCGCATTTGTCGCCGCGCCATGAACTGCACTATAGGGAAACTTGCGAAACCTATCTGTCAAGCATTGTCAGACGCGCGGCGGCAGCGCATCGCACGCGTACGCCGCTTTCGCGCTAAAGTGGTCCCCGATCACCACCCTCGACCGCCCTTCCGATGCTTACGCTCTCGCCCGCCGCCGCCCGCGCGCTGCATCTCGCCGCGCAGGGCCTGCTGACGCCGCCCCGCCGCAAGGCAACCAAAACCGACGTGCTCGACACGATCCGCCGCATGGCGCAGTTGCAGATCGACACCATTCACGTCGTCGCGCGCAGCCCGTATCTCGTGTTGTTCAGCCGCCTCGGCGATTTCGCGCCGCAGTGGCTCGACGAACATCTCGCCGAAGCGCGCCTGTTCGAGTACTGGTCGCACGAGGCATGCTTCCTGCCGGTCGAGCAGTTCGGGCTGATGCGCTACAAGATGCTCGATCCGTCGGGGATGGGCTGGAAATACGCGGCCGAATGGCATGAGCGCAACCGGCCCGACATCGAGCGGCTGCTCGCGCGGATTCGCGACGAGGGCCCGGTGCGGTCGGCCGATTTCGCGCGCGAGGATGGCGCGAAGGGCAACGGATGGTGGGATCGCAAGCCGGAGAAACGGCACCTGGAGGTGCTGTTCACGACGGGTGACCTGATGGTGTCGGAACGCCGCAATTTCCAGCGCGTGTACGACGTCCGCGAACGCGTGCTGCCCGGCTGGGACGATTCACGCGACCTGCCGCCACGCGAAGCCGTGCTGCCGGCGCTGCTCGACTACACGTGCCGTGCGCTCGGCGTCGTGCGCGCGGACTGGGTCGCCGACTACTACCGGCTGCCGCGCCGCTCGTACCGCGACGAACTGGAGCAGCTCGCGGCAGCCGGCGACCTGATTCCGGTGCGGATCGACGACTGGAAGGAACCGGCCTACGTGCATCGCTCGCTCGAAGCCTGGCTGCCGGCCGCCGAGGCCGACACGCTGCGCTCGACGGTCACGACGCTGCTGTCGCCGTTCGATCCGGTCGTCTGGGACCGGCGGCGCGCGTCGACGCTGTTCGGCTTCGACTACACGATCGAGTGCTATACGCCCGAGCACAAGCGGCGCTACGGTTATTTCTGCCTGCCCGTGCTGCATCGCGGCCGGCTGGTCGGCCGCGTCGATGCGAAAGCGCATCGCACGCTGGGTACGTTCGAGCTGAAGGCGGTGCATGTCGAGCCGGGCGTGCGCGTCGGTGCGGGGCTCGCGGCCGACGTCGCGAAGGCCGTGAAGAGACTCGCGGCGTGGCACGGCACACCGGAGGTGACGGTCAGACACGCGCCGCCCGAGCTGGTGAAGGCGCTGGCCGGCGCGTGACGGATTGGCCGGTTCGCGCGGCGGCGGCGCACGCGCCGCCGGCACGGATCAGTCGCGCAGCTTGCGAAAGCGCGGCGTACCGTCCTCGAGGTTCCCGTTGAACATCGCTTCCGGGCGCACCCACAGCCCGCGCGCATGCGGCCACAGATGCTCGTACACGACCACCGATTCCTCGGTTTCGGAGTGGCGTGCAACGCCGATGTAGCGGTACAGCCCGCCCTTGTAGTGACGGTGCGTCGCGAGCTGTTCGGCTTCCTGTTCGGTCATGATGGGCTTCTCTTCGGCAAAAAACGGAAAGCGCGTATTGTATGCGCTGCGCCGCGCGTCAGCGTTTCGCGTAGATGTCGGGGCGGCGGATCTCCATCAGCCGCTCGGGATTCGCGGACGGCCCGAAGCCGACCGGCCGGTACAGTTCGTGCGCATCGGTCGTCACGAGCATGATGCGGCGCAGCCGCTGCACCATCTCCTGCGCGAACACGTGATCGATCAGCGCACGGCCGTAGCCGTTGCCGCGATCGGCCGGCAACACGAACACGTCGCACAGGTACGCGAACGTCGCATGATCGGTAACGAGCCGCGCGAACCCGACGAGCCGGTCGCCGACATACGCACCGAAGCACAGCGAACCCTCGATCGCCTTCTCGACCACGTCGCGCGGAATGCCCTGCGACCAGTACGCATCGCGATGCAGGAAGTCATGGATCGCGTCGATGTCGAGTTCGCGCTTGTCGGTGGAAAATCTCAGCGTGGCGGGGGCGGCTGCGGGCACGGCGGTTCTCCGGTCGAGGTCGGAAGGCGGAGCATCGACGATACCGCGCCGTGAAGCGGCGGACAAGGTACACCATCGATCCGCCGCGGCCGAATCGGCGACAATGTCACCCGCCCCATGAACCGGTCACGTCGCCTCATGCCCTTCCGCCTCATCGCATTCGACTTCGACGGCACCCTCGCCGATTCGCTCGACAGCTTTCTCGCGGCGCTGTCGGAAGCGTCGCGCCTGCACGGCTTCCGCGACGCGACGCCCGAACTGCGCCCCGCGCTGCGCGGCATGTCGGCACGCGACATCATTCGCGCGCTCGAGGTGCCGATGTGGAAAGTGCCGCGCGTGACGATCGACATGCGCCGCCTGATGCGGCCGCGCGTCGCGCAGGTGACGCTGTTCCCCGGCGTCGACGCAACGTTCGACGCGCTCGCCGCGCGCGGCATCCGTATCGCGATCGCCACGTCCAACACGGAAGACATCGTGCGCGACCGGCTCGGCCCGCGTGCCAGTGCCCACGTCGACACGTTCGCATGCGGCATTCCGCTGTTCGGCAAGGCGCGTCGCCTGCGCGCGCTGGTGCGCGAGGCCGGCGTACGTGCCGACGAAGTGCTGTACGTCGGCGACGAAATCCGCGACGCCGACGCAGCGCGACGCGCACGCATCGCGTTCCAGGGTGTCGCGTGGGGCTACACCGCGCCCGATGCATTGCAGGCACATTGCGCGACACCGCTGCTGCCGCGCCTCGATGCGTTGCTCGATCGCGTGTGACGCTTGCTCGCGCATCGCATGCGCGACCCGACAGCACGACGCTCAACCACCGATGACACGCGCGTGCGTCCCATGCATCGCATGCGTCACGCGCACGCAAAAATTGCCGCCGCCGCAGGGGCATCAGGTACGCACTACCTGTCCGCCGGCGCGCGCATCGTTTCGTCTTACCAACCGTTACACAAGCCACATCGCGGTTGCACCTGCTACCCGACCGCCCTCCTAGAATCAGTCGGGCCGGGAAACACTTCGACCGGCGCCGCGGCAGAGCGGTGGTCGAATCCGGTCCGGGCGCGCCCGGTCTCTCGCACAGCGACGGATCACGTGATCCGTTTTTCAACCAGAGCCCCGATTGACAGGAGGTCCTCATGAACCGCTTCCCCCCATCTCGCGCCTTGCTTTGTCTGCCGCTGGCCTGCTTCTCGTCGCCGTGACGGCGACCGCGCAAACCGCGCAACCGGCACCGGCTGCGCCGGCCGCCGCCGCGACGCGCATCCACGAAGCCGACCAGGCCTTCATCACCGACGGCACGAAGACCGTGTCGACGCAGCACGACGCGGCGCGCATCGCCGATTCGCGCACGTCGGACAGCCAGGTCAAGGCATTCGCGCAACGCGTGTCGACCGACGATGAAAAGATCATCCAGGCGATGCGCGCGGCGAGCCCGCGCGGCGTCGACGTGCCGGCCAACGACCCCGACACGGCCGTGCTGAGCAGCATCAAGAACCTGCGCGGCGCCGAGTTCGACAAGGCATACATCGAGCAGGTCGCGCTCGCGGGCCAGCAGAAGGCGATCTCGGCATTCCAGGCCGAAATCGCCTCGGGCCGCGACACGAAGCTGAAGGAAGTCGCACGCCAGTCGCTGCCGATCCTGCAGGCGCACTACGCGGACGCGCAGAAGCTCGCGCAGCGTCATCACCTCGCTTCGGCGCAGTAACGCGATACAGCGCCGCGCCTCGCGCGCGGCACACCACTTCCCCCGTCGTCGCGCTGCCGCCGCTCCCGCCGGCGGCGCGACGCACGTCACGCGTCAGCTCGCGAGCTTCGCCACCAGCCGCGCGCTCACTTCCGGCCATTCGTCGTCGATGATGCTGAAGCGCACCGAATTGCGCTTGCGGCCATCCGGCATGATCCGTTCGTGACGCACGATGCCCTCCTGTTTCGCGCCGATCCGCAGGATCGCCGCGCGCGATTTCTCGTTCAGCTCGTCGGTCGTGAACTGCACGCGCACACAGTGCAGCGTGTCGAACACATACGCCAGCAGCAGCCACTTCGCCTCGGTATTCGCACGCGTGCGCTGCGCCGATTCGCTCAACCACGTATGACCGATCTCGAGCTTGCGATTCTTGCGGTCGATCTTCCAGAAGCGCGTGCTGCCGATCACGCGGCCCGATGCGCGATCGACGATCACGAACGGCATCACGGTGCCGGCCGCGCGCCCCTGCAATGCGGTATCGATATACGCGTCGATCGTCCCCGCGCCCGGCACGACCGTGACCGTCAGGTTCCACAACTCGCCGTCGGCGGCGGCATCGAGCAGCGCCTGCCGGTCGGATGCATCGAGCGGCCGCAGGACGACGCGCTCGCCGCGGAGGGTCGGTGGTTCGAGGGAAGACGATGCGGCGGTCATGGCGAGATTCCGGGAAACGAGGACGATGGCGGCGAAACGCCCATCATACGGGGCCGCTAGCCGAGGTGCGCGGCCAGCCGCCTGCGGATGGCCTTCGCCTCGCCGCGCAGCGCATCGGCGAACGCATCGACGAGCAGATTCTTCGGCCGGTGCTCGGGCACGATCATGCTGACGCGGTACGGAAACGATCGCGTGAGCGGCCGCACGTGCAGGTCGCGCCCGACGAAATCGAGCGCGGTCAGCGGATTGACGATCGCGGCGCCGAGCCCCTGCCGCACGAATGCGCACACCGATACGGCCGACGGCGTGTCGACCACCGAGCGCGGCGCGACGCCGAGTTGCGCGAACGCCTCGTCGATCAGGATGCGGTACGGATCGTTCAGCGACAGGCTCACGAACGGTCGATCGGCGAGATCCAGCAGGTCGATCGCGTCCTGCGCGAGCAGCGGGTGACCGTCGGGCAGCACGCATACTTCATCGACTTCGAGCAGCGGCGTGAGCACGGTGCCGGCCGGCGCGACGTCGTGCTCGGTCAGCCCCAGGTCGTAACGCTGCGCGGTCAGCCACTCTTCGAGCATCGGCGATTCCTGCGTTTCGACCGACAGGCTGACACCCGCATGCGCGCCGTGAAAACGGCGGGCCGCGCCGGGCAGGATCGCGTGCGCAAACGCCGGCAGCGCGATCACCGACAGCTGGCCGTCGCGAAACTCGCGCAGGCGCGCGGCCGTCGCCGCGACGCGTTCGAGCCCCACATACGCGAGCCGCACGTCGTCGAACAGCGTGAGCGCGGCCATCGTCGGCCGCAGCCGGCCATGCGCGCGCTCGAACAGCGCGAAGCCGACGACCTGCTCCATCCGCGCGAGTTCGCGGCTGATCGTCGGCTGCGACGTGTACAGCATCTCGGCCGCGCGCGTCGTGCTGCCGGTGACCATCAGCGCGCGGAATACCTCGATGTGACGGTGCGTGAGCATGACTATCTATATCAGAACTGAATCGAATGTCGAAAAACAGGCATTTTACTGTATAGACGATCGAGTGCATCATCCACGCTATCCGTTCATTCGATCCGATTCATCCACCATATGTCACTCGATTCCCGCCAGCTCGCGACGCTCGCGCAGCAATACGGCACCCCGCTGTGGGTGTACGACGCCGACGTCATCCGCGACCGCATTGCCCAACTGCGCCAGTTCGACGTGATCCGCTACGCGCAGAAGGCGAACTCGAACGTCCATATCCTGAAGCTGATGCGCGAGGAAGGCGCGTGCGTCGACGCCGTGTCGCTCGGCGAGATCGAACGCAGCCTCGCGGCGGGCTTCAGCCCGGCCGGCGAGCCGGAAGGCGTCGTGTTCACGGCCGACCTGATCGACCGCCCGACGCTCGCGGCCGTGCTCAAGCACGGCGTAACCGTCAACGCCGGTTCGCTCGACATGCTCGCGCGCATCGGCGAGCACGCGCCGGGCCACCGCGTGTGGCTGCGCGTCAATCCCGGCTTCGGCCACGGCCACAGCAACAAGACCAACACCGGCGGCCCGCAGAGCAAGCACGGCATCTGGATCGACGACGTGCCGCGCGCGATCGAGATCGTGCGCCAGTACGGGCTGAAGCTCGTCGGCATCCACATGCACATCGGCTCGGGTGTCGACTACGGCCACCTGTCGCAGGTGTGCGATGCGATGGTCGATCTCGTCACGTCGCTCGGCCACGACATCGACGCGATCTCGGCCGGCGGCGGCCTGTCGATCCCGTATCGCGACGGCGAACCGCGCGTCGACGTCGGTCACTACTTCAGCCAGTGGGACGCCGCCCGCAAGCGGATCGAGCGGCACCTCGGCCACCCGGTGCGCATCGAGATCGAACCGGGCCGCTTCCTCGTCGCGGAAGCCGGCACGCTCGTCACCGAAGTGCAGGCCGTGAACCGCCGGCCGAAGCACGATTTCGTGCTGATCGACGCGGGCTTCAACGACCTGATGCGGCCGTCGATGTACGGCAGCTATCACGCGGTGTCCGTGCACGCGCACGACGGCACGCTGCCGGCCGGCCGCCCGGCCGTCGATCTGGCGATCGCGGGCCCGCTGTGCGAATCCGGCGACGTGTTCACGCAGGACGCGGGCGGCGTGGTCACGCACCGCAAGCTGCCGCAGCCGCAGATCGGCGACCTGCTGTTCCTGCACGATGCGGGCGCATACGGCGCGTCGATGTCCTCGAACTACAACAGCCGGCCGCTCGCGCCGGAAGTGCTCGTCGATCACGGCACGCCGCGACTGATCCGGCGCCGGCAAACGATCGAGGAACTGCTCGCACTCGAGACGTTCGAATAACGCCGCGCATCGCGGGACGGGGCGCGCGCCCGCGCGCCTCGATCACCCCGCGCGCCGCACGGGCGCCATCTTCGAGAAATACTTCGCGCCCGCCACGCAGCCGACCACGACCACCGTCACGACGATCATCGACGGCGGCACCGTTTCGTGCAGCAGGCCGGCCGCCAGCAGGAAACCGAAGAACGGCTGCAGCAACTGCAGCTGGCCGACACCGGCGATCCCGCCGAGCGCGAGCCCGCGATACCAGAACACGAAGCCGATCAGCATGCTGAACAGCGACACGTACGCGAGCCCCCACAACGCGGCGGCATCGACGGCGTCGAACGACGCGGGCCACGTGAGCCATGCGAGCGGCCCCATCAGCGGCAGGGACAGCACGAGCGCCCACGAGATCACCTGCCAGCCGCCGAGCTGGCGCGACAGGCGCGCGCCTTCCGCGTAGCCGAGCCCGCACGCGACGATCGCCGCCAGCATCAGCGCATCGCCGACGACCGACGCCTGCCCGCCGTTGCGCAGCGCAAACGCGGCCACCGCGCCGCTGCCGACGATCGAGAAGATCCAGAACGGCAACCGCGGCCGCTCGCCGCCGCGCCATACGCCGAACAACGCGGTTGCCAGCGGCAGCAGGCCGACGAACACGATCGCGTGCGCCGACGTGACATGCTTCAGCGCGAGCGCCGTCAATAACGGAAAACCGACCACGACGCCGAGCGCGACGACGGCCAGCGACACGATCTCGGCACGCGTCGGCCGCCGCTGCTTCAGCACGGCGAGCAGCAGCAGGCCGAGCGCACCGGCGATCGTCGCCCGCGCGAACGTGAGAAACAGCGGATCGAGCCCCTGCACCGCGATACGCGTCGCAGGCAGCGAGCCACTGAAGATGATCACGCCCAGCAGGCCGCTGAGCCATCCGTCGGTCGTCTTTTGCACGGGAAATCCTGAACGGGAAAAGTAGATCACCGATGATCCGCCGCCCGCGAAAAGCGCGTAAGCTACAGCCCAATACAATCCGGACGAACTGTACTGGACAACCGGCCGTACAGTTCATTTTTCGCCATGAGCCAGGTCGCCCCGTCTCCCGTTCCGCCCGCGGCGTCGCGTACACGCGTCGAAACCGTGATGGATACCTTGCACGCACGCATCGCGAGCCGCGCGCTGATGCCCGGCGCACGCGTGCCGTCGATCCGGATGATGGCCGACAGTCTGGGGGTATCGAAATCGACGGTCGTCGATGCGTACGAGCGGCTCGCGAGCGAAGGCGTGCTGATTGCGCGGCGCGGTTCGGGCTTCTACGTGTCGGGCCACGCGCCGCCGCTCGCGCTCGCCGATCTCGGCCCGCGTCTCGATCGCGAACTCGATCCGCTGTGGCTGTCGCGCCAGTCGCTCGAAGCGGCGCCGACTTCGGTGAAGCCCGGCTGCGGCTGGCTGCCGTCGTCGTGGCTGCCGGACGAGAGCCTGCGCCGTGCGCTGCGCGCCGTGTCGCGCGACGACGCCGACGCGCTGACCGACTACGCGACGCCGCTCGGCCTGCCCGCGCTGCGCCAGCAGCTCACGTGGCGGCTCGCGCAGCACGGTGTCCATGCAGAGCCCACGCAGATCATGCTGACCGACGGCGGCACGCATGCGCTCGATCTCGTGTGCCGCCTGCTGCTGGAACCCGGCGACACGGTCGTGCTCGACGATCCGTGCTACTTCAATTTCCAGGCGCTGCTGCGCGCGCACCGCGCACGGATCGTCAGCGTCCCGTACACGCCGACCGGCCCCGATCTCGGGCGCTTCGAGCAGGTGCTCGCCGAGCATCGCCCGCGCCTGTACATCACCAACGCGGCGCTGCACAACCCGACCGGCGCGACGCTCGCGCCGCCCGTCGCGCACCGGCTGCTGACGCTCGCGGCCGAGCACGGGCTGCTGATCGTCGAGGACGACATCTTCGCGGATTTCGAAAGCACGCCCGCGCCGCGCCTCGCGGCATTCGACGGGCTGTCGCGCGTCGTGTCGATCGGCAGCTTCTCGAAGACGCTGTCGGCCGCGATCCGCTGCGGCTACGTCGCCGCGCGCCCGGAATGGATCGACGCGCTCGTCGACCTGAAGCTCGCGACGTCGTTCGGCAACGCGCAGATCGGCGCGAACGTGGTGCACCGGCTGCTGATCGACGGCACGTACCGGCGCCATCTCGACAGCCTGCACGCGCGTCTCGCGGATGCGATGGGCGAAACGATCCGGCGCCTCACACGGGCCGGGCTCGGCATCTGGACGGAGCCGCGCGGCGGCCTGTTCGTGTGGGCGGAACTGCCCGACGGGCTCGATGCCGCGCGCGTGGCGCGCCACGCGCTGGATCACGACGTGGTGCTCGCGCCCGGCAACGTGTTCAGTCCGTCGCACGGCGCGACGTCGTACCTGCGCTTCAACGTATCGCGCTGCAAGGGGCCCGCCGTGTTCGATGCGCTTGCGCGGGCGATGGACGCAACGCGTTCGGCGGCGCACGCGATCGCACGGCCGGTTGCCGGCCCGCGTTGACGGCAGGCGGGCACGCTAAGGGCCGGCCGCCACGATCTCCGCGACGAAATCGACGAACGCCCGCACCTTTGCGGGCGGCAGGTGACGCGACGGATAGTAGGCAAACAGCGGAAACGACTCGCCGCGCCAATCCGCGAGCAGCTCGACGAGCCGCCCCTGCTCGATCAGGCCCGCCACCCCGCTCGCCTTGAAACGCGCGACACCCACACCGGCCAGACACGCGCCGAGCATCGTGCCGGCGTCGTTGACGAGCAGCCGGCCCGCCGTCTTGACCGGCACGCGCTTGCGCCCCAGCCGATAGACCCATTCGAGCGGCTGACCGGTCAGCGTATTGCGCATCTGGATGCACGCATGGCCGGCAAGATCGGCCGGCACCACGGGACGGCCGTGCCGCTTCACGTAAGCGGGCGAAGCGACCGTCAGTGCACGGGTTTCCAGCAGTTTGCGCGCCACCAGCGACGACGAGGGCGGCTCGCCGAACCGCACCGCCACGTCGAATCCGTCGGCGACCAGATCGCCGAGTTGCTCGCGCGCCGCCAGTTCCAGCGACAGATCGGGATGGCGCGCCAGGAACGCCGGAAGATGCGGCGCCAGCATCCGCCGCGAGAAATACGCATCGACGTTCACGCGCAACCTGCCGCGCACGGCGGCGGCCGAACCGGCGGCCAGCGTGAGCGCATCGCCGATGCCGGCAAGCAGCGGGCCGATCTCTTTGTACAGCCGGCGCCCTTCGTCCGTCAGCGTGACCGACCGCGTCGTGCGATCGAGCAGCCGCACGCCGACGCGTGCCTCGAGCCGCCCCACGGCCCGGCTGACCCCGGAGGGCGACAGGCCGAGTGCGTCGGCCGCGCGCGCGAAACTGCCGCTTTCGACGATCGCGGCCAACACGCTCACGTTCGCCAGAATGCGCCCGTCGATACCCATGATTTCACTCATGACTCAAGATCACCAATCCAATGACATGAATTCGATTCCATCAGGAATCGCCAGTCCCTATCATGCAACCCGATGCATCGCGACGGCAAGTCCGAACGCCGGATGCAGTCCCGGCGCCCGACCGAATCGGTGCGCCCGCTCCCTTCTCGATGAGGATGTCGAACCATGTATGCCATTACCGGTATCACCGGGCAGGTCGGCGGCGCGCTCGCCCGAACGCTGCTCGCCTCCGGCCAAACCGTACGCGCGGTCGCGCGCGCCGCACACCGCGCCGCACCGTGGGCCGAGCGCGGTTGCGAGGTCGCGGTTGCCGACATGACCGACGCCGCCGCGCTGACGGCGGCCTTCGCGAACACCGACGGCGTCTTCGTCCTGCTGCCGCCGTACTTCGATCCGTCTCCGGGGTTCCCCGAAACGCGCGCCGTCATCGATGCCGTCGGCACGGCGTTGCGGGCGGCGCGTCCGCGCAAGGTCGTCTGCCTGTCGACGATCGGCGCGCAGGCGACACAGGTGAATCTGCTGACGCAGTTGACGATGATCGAGCAGGCATTCGCCGATTTGCCGTTGCCCGTCGCGTTCCTGCGTCCCGCGTGGTTCCTCGAGAATGCCGCCTGGGATGTCGCGACCGCCCGGGACACCGGTGTCGTCCACAGTTTTCTCCAGCCGCTCGACAAACCGGTGCCGATGGTGGCGACCGACGACGTCGGCCGGACCGCGGCCGCGCTGATGCAGGACGAATGGACCGGCACACGCGTCGTCGAGCTCGAAGGGCCTCGCCGCGTCAGCCCGAACGACCTCGCGGCCGCATTTGCCCGCGTGCTCGGGCGCCCGGTGCACGCCGAAGCCGTGCCGCGCGACACATGGGCGGCGCTGTTCGATGCGCAGCACATGCGTTACCCCGAACCTCGCATGCGCATGCTCGACGGCTTCAACGAGGGCTGGATCGATTTCGAGTCGGCGCGCGCGGATGTCGTTCGAGGCGAAATCGACGCCGACGCCGTGCTGCGCCGGCTCGTCGCCCGCGCCGGCGAAGCGTAAACGGAGCGCCGGCGGGCGCGGCGGCCTTGCCGCGCCCGCCGTCAGTTACGCCTCGCCCGCATGCGCCCGCGCGCGCACCTCGGCAAACGTCGTATCGACGAGCAACCGCCCCGTATCGAACACGGTCTCGAGCGCGTCGTCCCACTCGCCTTCCAGCATGCGGTCGTCCCACGCGACGGGCAGCGTCACGGTCCGATACTCGCCGGTGCGCCGATTGCGCAGCAGCGTGAGCCGCCCCTGCTTCGAACGCTTGCCCCGGTCGGTGACCGGATCCTTGCGAACGTCATGCCACACGCCGCCGCGCCGGACCGCCGAGCACTTCATCGCGAAGCGCTGCGTATCGCGGTTCACCTGCTGCAACAGCGCGCCGCCCATGCCGAACACGACGTTGCCGGCCGCATAGCCCGCGTCGTCGAGCGCCGTCAGGATCGCTTCGATCGACGCCTCGTCGACACCGTCGCCCTGAATCACGCGCACGCGATTCAGCACGCGACGCCCCTTGCCGTTTACGGTCGAACCGAACGACGCGTCGAGCGCGCGCACGGTCTGCAGCACGATCGTCACGGGATCGCCCGAATCCGGCCGCACGACGAGCGTCGCCCCCGAATCGATCACGGCCTGCCGCAGTTCGCCGCCCCACAGATCGAGCGCGGCGAACAGATCGTAGGAATCCGACACGACCGACACGATTGCACCGGGCAACCCGAAGCGGCGGATCATGTTGCGATACGCATCGGCCTCGCCGTCACGGCCCCACGACGTGATCGTGCTGTGCTCGGCGGCCGGCACCGAGTACGCGGCCATCGGCTCGCGATAGAAGCGGTTCGCGGCCAGCACGCCGAGCACCGTGTCCGAGCCCATGAAGTTCACGAGGTGCGCTGCGCCGCCGATCGCGGCCGATTCCGCGCTCGATACGCCGCGCGCGCCGAAGTCGTGCAGCTTGAACGGCAGTTGCGCGAGATCGTCGTCGGCCTTTTCGAGGAAGCGGCGAATCGTCTGCCGCAGATGCCAGCTGCGCGTCGCGACCGTCACCGGATACCAGATGCGCAGCAGCATCGTCTCGAGATAGGACGCAAGCCAGAACACCTGCGGATCGTCGCATTCGACGGTCATCAGCACGTTGTGCACCGGCACCACCGCGCCCTCGGGCACCGCGCGGATCTTCACCGGCAGGTAGCCGTCGTAGCGTTCGACGATGTAACGCCACCCGGCTTCGTTGAACGGCTCGCCGTGTACCGCGAAGAAATCGCGTGCGTCGTCGATCATCGCGGGCGTGACCGGCTTGCACAGATATTCCTTCAGCAGCATCTGCAGGCCGAAGAACAGCGTGCGGTCGTATCGGCCGCCGCGCGATTCGACGTACGAGAACATCGCCGACGCATCGGGCGGATACTGCAGGAAGTGGGAAGCCTTGTAGGAATCCGTATTGAGAATCGGATTGGCGAGAACCGCGGCAAAGCCGCCGGGATCGTTTTGCATGGCTAGAGCTCCTCTAGGCCGTTGAAGTGCCGCCGCGTCTGTCGCGGCGGACGGAATGCGGGGAATCAGCGGATCACAGCTTCCCCAGGAAGTGGTACGCGATGTCGAAGTGATCCTCGAACATCACGTTGCGCATCTGCGCGAACTCGTTGAGCGGCACCCAGCGCGCCTTGTCGGCGTCGTCGCTGCCCTTCACGCGCGGCAGTTCGCCGGTCGGGAAGTTGAACAGGCATGCGTGCGTGATCGTGCGGCCGCGCAGCGAGCGCGTCGGATGATCGAATACCTGGCGATCCTTGATCGAGCCGCGCAGCACGGGCTCGGGCAGCTTGAGGCCGGTTTCCTCGCGCAGCTCGCGGATGCAGGCCGCGTCGAGCCGCTCGTCCTGGTTCACGAACCCGCCCGGCAGTGCCCACAGGCCGCGCCCCGGCTCGCTGCGGCGACGCACCAGCAGGATGTGGCCCGAGTGCACGACCACCGCGTCGACCGTCACGAACGTGACGGGATACGGTGCGGCCGCCCACGCCTTGCGATACGCGGCGATGAATTCGGCTTCCGACTTCAGCTGCGCGAATTCCGGCTGCGTGCGAAAGCGCTCGAGCCAGCCGAACACGGGTTCCGGCACGGCCCACTGCACGAAGCTGTTGGTGCGTTCGGCGAAATACTGGTCGCGGATCTCGGTGGCGGAAATGTCTTCCGTCGCATCGACGTCGACGAGCTCCCATTGCGGGAACATCCGCAGGTAATACGACGTGGCGTCCTTCTCGTGGCCGATCAGCCCGACCTTGCGCTGCGCGACATCGCCGAGCGTGACGGCCACGGCCTCCTGCACCCAGCGCACCCAGTCGCCGTCGTTGTACGTCGAATCCTGCAGCGGCGCGATCGTCACGCGGTCGCGCTCGGACGCGTCGAGCAGCGAAGCCAGCATCTGCCGGCGCTCGTCGAACGAAAACGGATCCTTGATGGTGCGGGGCTTGTCGGTCGACCCGATCAGCACGCACACGCGCTCGGCCCGGCTCAGTGCCGACTTCAGCACGTTCAGGTGACCACGATGCGGAGGCTGGAAACGACCAATGAAAACGAGCGCGTCGAAGCGCCGGTTCTGTTGCGTACTCATGAGGCTCCCTCAAGAGATTGAAACGCTCCGGGTCTGTCCCGAAGGGTTGGAATGAATCCTAGGGGAAATCCCGAGGTGCGTCAATCACACGCAGTCGAGCGCATGCTCGACTTGACGAAGTATGACGAAACGCAGGTTATTGGCGGGGTACACTCGATTGCATCCCAATCCACGCCTTCGCGCCCGCCATCATGAGGATCTCAGTCAGCCGGACCGTCGGCGTCGATCGCAGGCGCCTCTTCACGTGGTCGCAGGATTATGCGCGGCGGCTCGTGTGGGACAGCTTCCTCACCGACGCCTACCTGCTCGACGGGACCACGGCCAACGTGGGCGTCGACGCATTCTGCCGCAGCCAGTCGGGCGCGACGATGGTGTCGCGCTACATCTCGTACCGTCCGCCGCAGGTCGCCGCCGTCGAAATGGTCGAAGGGCCGAAGGTGCTCGAACGCTTCAGCGGCAGCTGGAACTTCACCGAACACACGCCCGGGTCGACCGAGGTGAAGTTCACGTACAACTTCCGCGCGCAGCCGTCCTGGCTGCGCTGGCTGCTCGAGCCGCTGATCGGTGCGTTCTATCTCGTGCAGACGCGCCGGCGTCTCGATTCGTTCAAGCGCTGGGCCGAAGCCGAAGCGCTGCCGCACTGACCGCGGGAGCCGCGCACGCGCCCTGTCACGGTATCGACACGAACACGATCCGGGGAGCCCGATATCCCGAACCGCGTGCGGCAACGTCACATGACGGCTGCGTGACAGCCGTCGGCCCACCTGATGAGGAGATGATCGTGTTCGGCATTTGCGTTGTTCTCACGCCGGCCGCGACCCTGTACCGCGTGTCGACGTCCGGTTCGACCGCTAACGCGTCACGAACGCTTCGGTGCCCGATTCGCGGCGCAACGTCACTTCCATTCCGGTCAGCCATCCTGACGATTTCAGGATCGGGCGCGCGATCGCGTACAGGCGGTCGGCGCTGGCGCCATGGAAATACAGGTAGCCGTCGTTGCCGTCGCGATGGAGCTCGGTCTCGCCGAGTTCACCGGCCCCCGCCCGCCGCACCGCGCGATCGAGCCGTTGCTCGAGCCGGTGAAGGCGTGCGTCGTCCTTCGCGTCGTAGTCGAAGTGGATCATCACGACCGGCCCGGGCGTTTTTGGCGGCGACTGCGCGGCAACGTTGCCAACGAAGCAGGCCAGGCCGATCGATGCGGTCATTCCGGTTCTTTTGAGCATGTCGATAACGGTTGGGCAACGCCCTTTCAGGTCAACGCCCCGCCACGCGCCACCTGCTGACGGACCTGCGCGTGCGTGCCGAGCGCCGCGGCGATCGCGTCGACGGCTTCGGCCGCGCGCGCCGCGCCGCACATGAACGCGTCGACGGCCGCGAAGCGATGCTCGGGCCACGTATGGATCGTGATGTGCGATTCGGCGAGCAGCACGACCCCCGTCACGCCGTGCGCGCCGCCGAAGTGATGGAAATGCGCGCCGATCACGCGCGCGCCGGCCCGTTGCGCGGCGTCGGTGAGGATCGCTTCGAGCCGTGCCGCGTCGCGCAGCAACGCCGCGTCGGCGCCGGCCAGGTCGGCCAGCACGTGCGAGCCGAGCATCGCGCGTGGCGGCTCGATCCCGTCGCGCGCGGTCATTTGTGCGACCCGTACGACGAGTAGCCGCTGCGGGCTGACGAACTGCCCCAGCCGCTGCCGCCCGACCCGCTGCCGCCGATCGATGCGCAGCTGAACAGCGTGACGACGATCAGGCCGTAAATGCCGTAGAGGATGTACCGGATCACGACTTGCCCCCGTCCGACGCAAAACCCTTCCACAGCCATTCCGGCAGCCACAGCACCAGCAGGCCGATCAGCACGTAGACGGTACGGCCGCTGAACGCGAACAGCGATCCCATGTTGAAGATCACGAGCAATGCGCTGAACACCCACGGCAGCGGCGCGAAACTGTGCGGACCTTTCCCGCCGAACAGGCCCGTCGATGCGGCCGCGCCTGAAGCGGCCGCCGCCGTCGCCAGCGCCGGCGTGCCGAAACGTTCGGCAAGCGCGCTGCCCGACAGCGGCCGTGCGCGCGACCAGACGATTTCCGCGTCGCTGCGCTCGCGCGTCAGCTTGTCCTTCTGCCAGCCATAGTCGACGATCGACGTGCGATCGCCCACCTGCACGCGCCAGTTGAACGCACCGACCACGTAGACGACCTCCGAGTCGTATGCCTCGCGCAGCCGGTAGGTCTTGCCGCCGTCGATCACGTCGGACTCGCCGCCGATCGTCGGCCATTGGTCGAGCACCTGCACGCGCTCCCAGCGCCCTTCGCTCTGCACGAGCCACAGGAAGCCGCGCTTCGGGTTCAGCAGCAGGTATTCGTCCCAGGTCTCGGCGTCGCCCGGCACGCGGCACCGCATCATGCCGATCACCGTGTACTTCACGCCGTCGAACGTGCCGATCGCGCCGAGTTCCAGCGCGCCCTTCACCGCATCGAGCTTGCGCTGCGCGGCGAACACGGTCTGCTGCTCGGCCGTGCATTGCACGCCCGCGTGGCAACTGCCGCACACGACGTAGTCGGCCACGTTCGGCAGATACGTCAGCGGCGCGCCGCAGCTCGGGCACGCGAACGGCACCATCTCCGCGCCGCGCTTCTCGCGCGTGTCGTGTTCGGTATCGCGCAGCCCGGTGAATGCGAGCGCATCGAATTCCAGCGCTTCGCCCGTATAGACGGCCGGACTGCCGCCGTTCGAATCGGCGTCGGAATAGTCGTAGGTCGCGAATGCATTGCCGGTCCGCAGGTCGACGACGCGCGCCTCCCAGCCGGCGTCGACGCGAAACGGCAATTCGCCGTCGCCGCCCGTGCAACGCGCGGTACGCACGTCGGACACGAGATACGCCCGGCCGCCGTGGTCGATCCGCATGCCCGGCTCGAGCGTGCCGAACGCGGGCCACGCGCCGCCGGATGCATCGTCGGGCTCGCGCACCGTGACCGCGTACTGGCCCGACGCATCCGACAGCCAGCCGAACGCGCCGTCGTCGAACACGACGTACCACTCGCTCCACGCGCCGGCGTCGTAGGTCATCTGGATGCGGCCGAGCACCGTGAACGCACGTTTGCCGTAGCGCCCGGCCGTACCGATCTGGATCGGCGACGCATCGTCGATCACGGTAGCCAGCTCGCCGATCCGCTCGACGTCGGCGCCGCGCTTGAGCAGCGTGCTGCGGCAGAACGCGCAGACGGCCATCACGGCCGCCGCCGAGCGAAACTCGACCGGCGCGCCGCACTGGGGGCACGAGGTACTGAACATGCGCGAGGCTTACCGGGTGAGCTTCGCGAGGATCTCGGCCTTCGCGCGCGAATATTCGTCTTCGGTCACGAGGCCCTTGTCGAACAGCGCCTTCAGCTGCTCGAGCCGCTGCACGTAGTCGGTACCCTCTGCCGGCGCGGCGGCGGGCGCGGGCGGTGCGGGCGGCGCCGGTTGCGCGGCGCCCGCGATCTGGCCGGCCATCGCCTGCCCGATCGCCGCGCCGGCGGCCAGGCCCGCACCGACCCCGGCGATGCCGCCCGGGTTTTGCGCGGCGAGCGGAATCGCCTGCGCCGTCTGGTATTGCGTGGCGCGTGCGAGATCGCCGGCCATCCCCGCGCCGATCCGCAGGTCGAGCGCCTTCTGCAGCTCGGCCGGCAGCGACACGCTTTCCACCGCGAACGCGTCGAGCGCGAGCCCGTAGCGCGTGAACACCGGCACCAGCGCCTCGGCCACGCGCTGCGACAGCAGCGACTGGTTCGCGGCCATGTCGACGAACGGCACGTCGGCCGAGCCGAACGTCGTGCTCATCGCGGTGACGACCAGGTTGCGCAACTGCTGCTCAAGATCGTCGACCGTGTACTGCGCACGCGTGCCGCTCACCTCGCGGTGGAACGCGGCCGCGTCGACGATCCGGTACGAGTAGATCCCGAACGCACGCAGTTGCACGAAGCCGAACTCGCGATCGCGGATCGTCACCGGCTGCGCGGTGCCCCAGCGACGGCCGAGCTGCAAGCGCGTGCTGAAGAAGTAGACATCGGACTTGAAAGGCGATTGAAAGAACTTGTCCCAGTTCTTCAGGTACGTCAGCACCGGCAGCGTATTCGTTTCCAGCGTGTACAACCCCGGCTGGAACACGTCGGCCACCTTGCCTTCGTTGACGAAGATCGCGACCTGCGTTTCGCGCACGGTCAGCTTGCCGCCGTACTGGATCTCCTGGTCTTCCATCGGGTAGCGCCAGGCCAGCACGCCGTCGGTGTCTTCCGTCCATTGCAGGACGTCGATGAACTGCTTGCGGATGAATGAACCCAGACTCATGTCGGTTTCCTCGGACGCGTGGCGCGTCAGGTCAGGCAGGCGGCATTGATGATGCCGACGACGAGCGACGCGGTGCCCATCAGGCCGCCCATCGCGATGTTGCGATCCTCGATTGCATGATTCATGCCGGGCATCAGGCGCGTCAGCGCCGCATAGGTGATCAGTTGCACGATCATCGCGCCGACGGCCCAGACCACGACTTCGCCAAGCGTCGAGTTGTGCGCGATGCTGGATGCGAGCGTCAGGCAGAAACCGATCAGCGCGCCGCCGAACGACAGCGTCGCGGCCGCGTTGCCGTCGCGGATCAGCGCCAGTTCGTCGAACGGGGTGACCTTCAGGTACACTGCCGCGAACACAAGAAGCAGCACGAACGCCGACAGTAAATGAACCGCATAGAGATAGGCACTATTCATTCTTTCCCTCGGATTTTGTGCTCGGTTCGCCGCCCCGTCGCCGGCCGGCCCGCGCGGGGCCAGCGGTCAAAATTCCGCGCCAGTATATCCACATTGCCGATCGCTGCACAACGGACGCGCCATGCTGCATAAGCGCGCGCTCGTCCTGTCGATTCTCGTGCTCGCGTCGTGCGGGCTCGGCTACGAACTGATCAGCAGCGCGCTGTCGAGCTACCTGCTCGGCGATTCGATCCTGCAGTTCTCGTCGGTGATCGGCTGCTACCTGTTCGCGATGGGGATCGGCTCGTGGCTCGCGAAGTTCGTCGAGGACGACGACGTGCTCGACCGCTTCGTCGATATCGAGCTGCTCGTCGGCCTGCTCGGCGGCGTGTCGGCCGCGCTGCTGTTCGCGGTATTCGCGTGGCTCGCCGCGCCGTTCCGCGCGGCGCTCTACGCGCTCGTGCTCGCGCTCGGCCTGCTGATCGGGATGGAGATCCCGCTCGTGATGCGTGCGTTCCAGCAGCGGCGCCAGGCGTTCCGTCATACCGTCAGCGAAGTGCTGACCTTCGACTACCTCGGCTCGCTCGCCGTGTCGCTGATCTTTCCGCTCGTGCTCGCGCCGCGCCTCGGCCTGCTGCGCACGAGCTTCCTGTTCGGCCTCCTGAACGCATGCGTCGCGCTGTGGACGACACACCTGTTCCGCGACGAGATCCGCAACGTGCGCGGCAAGCTGATGCGCGCGTCGCTCGTGATCGGGCTGCTCGTCGCCGGCTTCGCCCTGTCGGACCGCATCACGCACTGGGCCGAGCACGGCGTGTACGGCGACGAGACGATCTATTCGGAAACGACGCCGTACCAGCGCATCGTGCTCACGCAGTGGCACGACGACCTGCGGCTGTACCTGAACGGCAACCTGCAGTTCTCGTCGCGCGACGAGCATCGCTATCACGAAGCGCTGATCCATCCGGCGATCGAGGCGCTGCCGTGGGCGAAGCGCGTGCTCGTGCTTGGCGGCGGCGACGGGCTCGCCGTGCGCGAACTGCTCAAGCATCGCAACCTCGAACAGATCACGCTCGTCGATCTCGACCCCGCGATGACGAAACTGTTCTCGACGTCCGCGCCGCTCGTCAGGCTGAACCAGGGCTCGCTGAAGGATCCGCGCGTGCGTGTGATCAACGACGATGCGGTACGCTGGCTCGAATCGAACGCCGACGTGTACGACGCGATCGTCGTCGACTTTCCCGATCCGACCAACTTCGGGCTCGGCCGCCTGTATTCGGTGCCGGTGTTCCGCCTGCTTGCGCGCCACCTGTCGGAGAACGGCTATGCGGTGATCCAGTCGACGTCGCCGTACTTCGCGCCGCACGCGTACTGGACCATCATCGCGACCCTGCACGAAGCCGGGCTCAACACGTGGCCGTACCACTGCTACGTGCCGTCGTTCGGCGACTGGGGCTTCGTGATCGCCGGCAAGCGCCGCGACTTCACGGTGCCGACGCGTTACTCGGTGCCGACCCGCTGGCTCGATGCGCAGACGGCCGCCGAGATGTTCCACTTCCCGGCCGACATGCCGGCGCTGCCGATGTCGCCGAACGAACTCAACGACCAGCCGCTCGTGCGCCGCTTCGACGACGACTGGAAACACGTGCTGCGCTGATGGACCGCCGCACGTTCCTCCTTGCGTCGGCGGCCGCGTCGCTCGCCGCATGCGGCCGCACCGGCTGGATCGAGACGACGCCGCGCGTCGGCTACCCCGGCATGCGCGAAGGCCACGCGTTGCGCGATCATGCCGCGCTGCCGCCGCCGTCGGGCACGATCGACACGGATGTCGCGATCCTCGGTGCCGGCGCGGCCGGACTGTCGTGCGCATGGCAGCTCGCCCGCGCGGGCCACAAGCGCTTCACGGTGCTCGCGGGGCCCGAATTCGGCGGCAATGCGGCCGGCGGGCGCTTCGGCGAACTCGGCTATCCCAAAGGCGCGCACTACCTGCCGTTGCCGTCGCTCGAATCCACGCATCTGCGCGACATGCTCGCCGATCTCGGCGTGATCGAATCCGCGCCGTTCTCCGCCCGCCCGGTGTACGACGAACGCGCGCTCGTCCATGCGCCGGACGAGCGGCTCTTCATCGCCGGCCAGTGGCAGGACGGCATCGTGCCGACCGCCGGCCTCGACCCCGACGCGCTCGCGCAGCAGGCGAAGTTCTTCGCGTACACGGACGGCCTGCGGACCGCGCGCGGCGCCGACGGCCGCAAGGTGTTCTGCATCCCGCTCGCGGAATCGTCGCGCGACCCGCGCTGGCGCGCGCTCGACCGGCGTTCGTTCCGCCAGTGGCTGCTCGACGAGGGCTACACCGCGAAGGCGCTGCACTGGTACCTGAACTACTGCTGTCGCGACGACTACGGCGCGGGCTACGAGCATGTATCGGCCTGGGCCGGCCTCCACTATTTCTCGTCGCGCGGCGGCCATGCGGGCGATGCGGGCGACGGCGCGGTGCTGACCTGGCCCGACGGGCTGCACACGATGGTGACGAAGCTGGGCGATTCGATCACCGCACGCACCGGCTCGAACGCGTGGTCGCGGGAAGGGTTCGCGGTGCGCGCGACCGAGCGCGCGGGCGGCGTCGACGTACTGTGCGCGCACCTCGGCGAGCACGGCACGCTGTCGACGTTCACGCTGAAAGCGCGGCGCGTCGTCTGCGCGATGCCGCTGTTCGTCGCGGCGCGCGTGTTTCCGCAGCTTGCCGCGTATGGCTTCGAACCCGCGCGCGACCTGCCGCCGCGCGCGCCCTGGCTCGTCTCCAACTTCCTGCTCGACGGCATGCCGGCCGAAGCGGCCGGTGTGCCGCTCGCGTGGGACAACGTCGTCTACGACGGCGCGGCGCTCGGCTATGTCGTGTCGACCCACCAGCTGATCCGGATGTCGCCGCCGACGCGTTCGGTGTTCTCCGCCTATCAGGCGTTGAGTACGCAAACGCCGGACGACACGCGCCGCTGGCTTGCCGACGCCAAGCCTGATGCGTTGCGCGAACAGGCCGCGATCGACCTGCAGGCCGTCTACGGACGCGAACTCTGGAAGCATGCGACGGCGCTCGAAATCACCGTGCGCGGCCATGCGATGGCGACACCCGACGTCGGCTTCCTGAGCCGGCCGGGCCTGCTTGCGCTGCGCGACGCCGACGGCCCGGTCGTGTTCGCGCATGCCGACCTGTCCGGGCTGTCGCTGTTCGAGGAAGCGTCGTACTGGGGCATGCTCGCGGCCCGGCGCATGCTCGCCTGACCACCGTCGTCCGTCATTGCGGTACCGCCGCCAAACGCTATAATCGCGCGACATTCCGACTGCATCGAGCAGGCCGACGGTGCCGCACCGTGCGACGCACCGTATGTCCTCCGCGACAACAACAATGACGAACCGAATCCATCGACGCCTTCGCCCGTTCGTGCGCGCCGCCGCGCGCGTGCTCGCGTGCGTCCCGCTGCTCGGCGCGCCGCCCGCGCTGCATGCGGCCGGCACCGCAGGCACCACCGGCACCGAGGCGGCCTCCGGGCGCTACATCGTCGTCGACACCGGCCATACGCCCGCGCACCCCGGCTCCACGGGTGCGAGCGGCCGCGTCGAATACCTGTACAACCTCGACCTGTCCGGCGCGGTCGCCGACAGGCTCGCCGCGCACGGCGACCGCGTGCTGCGCACGTCGGCCGACGGCCGCGAGATCAAGCTCGATCAACGCTCGACGCAGGCGCCGGATGCGAACCTGTTCGTGTCGATCCATCACGACTCGATGCAGCAGCAGTTCATCGACGCGGGCCGGCAGCGCGAATTCCGCGGCTTCTCGGTGTTCGTGTCGGAACGCAATCCGCGCTACGCGGAAAGCCTGCGTTGCGCGAAGGCGATCGCCGAACGCCTGGTCGCGGCCGGCGAACGGCCGTCGCTGTATCACGCGCAGCCGATCCGCGGCGAAAACCGCCCGCTGATCGACCCGTCACTCGGCATCCACCGCTTCGACGATCTCGTCGTGCTGCGCACCGCGCCGATTCCGGCCGTGCTCGTCGAAGCCGGCGTGATCGTCAATCCGGACGAAGAGGCACGGCTCGCGCGGCGCGAGACGATCCAGCGCCTGTCCGCCGCGATCGCGGGCGGGATCGACGCGTGCACGACGCTGCAATAAATGACGGGTTCGCCCGTCGGGTTCAACGGTTTTCACCCAGCCAGGAGCATCACGATGAAAAAGAAGACGCTGTTCGCATCCTGCGCGCTGCTCGCGCTCGCCGTTCCGTTCGCCGCACAGGCGGCTGGCTGCGGGAAGCCGCGCAGCGCGTTCGACCAGGTGTACTGCACCAGCACGCAGTTCTCGCAATCCGATCGCGATCTCAACGACGAGTACGGTCGCCTGCGCAAGCAATTGAGCGGCGACCAGCAGGCCGCGCTGAAGGCCGGCCAGCTCGCGTGGCTGAAGCAGCGCGATGCGCAGTGCAGCGAAACGCGCAACAACAGCTACCTCGTGGATATCCAGTGCGCGAACGACATGACGCAGTCGCGGCTGTCGTTCCTGCGCGAGCGTGAGCGCGAATGCTCGAGCACGGGGTGCGTGACGTCGAAGCTCGGCGAGTAAGCTCGTCGGACGCGGTGTGCCGCCGTGCAGGTCGCGGCACGCCGCCTTTGGAAGACACGACGATGCGGCATGAATTCTCCGAAGTCCTCAACGACCTGATCGACTGTTTCCTCGTCGGCGATCTTCTGCTGCTGAAGCGCTACAAGGAAACACATCGGCTGCCGGATGACGTCGCGTCCGCGTTCACGACCGGCGACAGCGGCGACAACGCCGTGCTCGAAGGCGTCGTCATTCCGCTGGCCGGTATCGAGAACCATCCGTATACGGTCATCTTCACGCTGGACGACGACACGCCCGAACTGCTGAAGGCGGGAAGCCGTCTGCAGCATCGGCGCGGCGGATACGTGCTGCGCGTCGAACACCGTTCGGTGATGCTTTACACGTGGCGCATTCTCGAACGCTTCAACGACGAATCGGTGAACGCGCTGCTGGCGCGTTATCGCGAACCGGGCCGGCCCGTGATCGACCTCGACAACGGCTGGTACGACGTCGAAGTCCTCGGTGGCGAAGTGCCGCGCAACGGCTGGTTCGAACCCGCGTTCGAGTTCGTGCTGAAGAAAACCGACACGCCGAGCGACGCGTCACACGTGGATCTCGGCTACAGTTTCGCCATCGACAGCAGCCTGGATCCGGCGGAATGAATTCCGTGCAGGGCAACGCTGCGCACGGCACACGATCAGGCGAGGTACGCATGGCACCGAACACGACGACGATCGACATCCGCGCCGCCACCGCCGCCGATGCGCCCGCCATTGCCGGCATCCACGTCGCATCCTGGCAAGCGACCTACACGGACATCATGCCGGCTCCGTTCCTCGCCGGCCTGTCGATCGAAAAGCGCACGGCCGGGTGGCGTTATGCACTCGACGCAGGACGGCCGTGCGTCGCGCTTGCGCTCTCGGGAAACGCGTTGACGGGCTGGATCGCCTACGGTCCGACCCGCGACACCGACAAGGATCGCGCGTGGGGCGAAATCGAAGCGATCTATCTGAATCCGTCGCATTGCGGGCAAGGCATCGGCGCGGCGCTGGTCGATCATGCGTGCCGGTCGCTGCATGATGCCGGCCATGCCTGGGTGTCGCTGTGGGTACTGATCAAGAACCGCCGGGCCAGGGCATTCTACGAACGCGAAGGCTTCGTCGCCGAAGACGACATCAAGACGTTCGAGATCGACGGGACGCCGATCGAGGAGGTGCGCTACTGGCGCGCGCTTCCCTGACCGGCTCTAGCCGCCGGCACGGCCGTCAAAGAAACCACCGATACTCCCGCGCGCCGATTTCATTGCGAAAATCCAGCTCTTCCTGCCGCTTGTTCTCGCAATACACCATCACGAACTCGCTGCCGAGCCCTTCGCGCACGGCCGGATGATCCTGCATCGCCGCGACGGCCGACAGCATCTCCTTCGGAAAATCGATCCCGCTGCCGCGATCCTCGTTGAGCGGCGCGATCGGTTCGATCCGCGCGTCGAGCCCGTGTTCCATCCCCGACAGGATCGCCGCGAGCACCAGATACGGATTCGCATCCGCGCTCGCGAGCCGGTGTTCGATCCGCAGGTTGCGGGTATCCGACTCCGGAATCCGGATGCATGCATCGCGATCCTCGAAGCCCCAGCTTGCGCGGCTCGCCGCGTTCACCATCGACCCGTAGCGCCGGAACGCATTGTGATTCGGCGCGAACACGGGCATGCAGTGCGGCAGCAACGCGAGGCAGCCGGCCACCGCATGCCGCAACGGCCGCTGCCCGTCCGCCGCGAGCAGGTTGCGCCCCGCGTCGTCGTACAGGCTCACGTGCACGTGCATCCCGCTGCCCGGCGCATGCAGGTACGGCTTGCCCATGAAGCTCGCGCGATAGCCGTGCTGCAACGCGACGCCGCGCGTGCTGCGGCAGAACAGCGCCGACCAGTCGGCCGCGCGCAGCGCGTCGTCGGTGTGGCCGAAATTGATCTCGAACTGGCCGGGCCCGAGCTCGGCGGTGATCACCGTCGCGTCGACACCCTGCTCGCGCGCGGCATCGACCATCTCGTGCAGCACGTCGGAAAAGCGCGACAGGCGCTCGATATGCATGTTCGGCTGATCGTCGCGGTCGTCGCTCAACCGGTCGCGCGGATACTGCGGCATCCCTTCCGCGAGCTGCGCGGCGAACAGGTAGAACTCGAGCTCGAACGCGACGACAGGCCGGATGCCGCGCGCCGCGAACCGCCGCAGCACGCGCGCAAGCACCTCGCGCGGCTCGAACTCGATCGGCGCATCGGTGCCGTCGGAACTGATCAGCATCTGCGCGAGCGGCTGCCGCTCCCAGCGCACCGGCTTCAGCGTGCCGGGAATCAAGCGGCGCGGCGCGTCGGGATCGCCGTCGTTGAAGCAGTAGTCGCCGATCTTGTAGAGGCCGCCCTGCGTGCCGAGCAGCACGCAGTTCTGCGGCAGCTTAAGCAGCGAACCGGCCGCGACCTTTTCGAGCGCATCGATCGGGTAACGCTTGCCGTAGAAGTGTCCCGGCAAATCGAGGCAGATCAGGTCGACATAACGGATCTCGGGGTGCGCCTGCCGGAACGCGCGGACTTCATCGACCAGCGCGGGAACGACGTCAGCCATGTCTCATCCTTTCCATGTCCTGGTATGGCGGTGCCGCGACGCGGCGAACCGGATTCGCGCGGCACGCGTGATCCTGCACGCCGCATTTCAATCAGTACTGCAAACAGGCTGCGTGGCGCGGCGGCCCGTAACACCGCGTGCCCCGCCGACCACTCAGGTGAATACCCAGATCACGCGCGTCGGCACGTCGGTCAGGTTGGCGTAACGGAAGCGCTTGTGCGCGGGCAACTGGAATGCGTCGTTCGGGCCGAGCGTGACCGGCGTGTCGTCGCCGTCGATCCAGATCGTCAGCTCTCCTTCGAGCACGAAACCGCCCTGCTCGTCGCTGTCGTCGACCGGCCGCTCGCCGCTGCTCGCGCCCGGCGCGAGATGGCTCTCAAGGATCGAGAAGCGCGAGCGCATGTTCGGCGACACGAGAATATCGGTGATGCCGGCCGCGTAATACACGGTGCGCCTTTCGTCGGGCCGCGTGACCCACGGCACGCTGCGCGGCTTGCTCAGGCTGTAGAAGTACGTGGTCGGCACGCCGAGCGCCTCGCCGATCGCGGTGAGATCCGCGACCGTCGGGCGCGACAGCCCGCGCTCGACCTGCGACAGAAAGCCGACCGAGCGGCCGATCCGTTCAGCCAGATCGTTGAGCGTGACCTTGCGGTGCTTGCGCAGGTCGCGGATCAGGATCGCCAGACTTTCTATCTCTTCCTGTTCGTTCATGACGGGTTCCGGTGGGTCAGACGGTATCGCGCAAACGGTACCAGGCCTTGCCGATCGCTTCCAGCGGTGCGGCGAGCCGGTCGCCGCCGGGAAAACGCGGGTTGCGGATGCGCTGGTACTGCGCGAGCAGGCGTTCGTCGCCGAGCACGGCGTCGGCCACCGCGCGCGCGCCGGCCAGCGTCGGCAGCACGCCGTGCCCCGAGAAGCCCTGCAGCCAGAAACGCTGCCCGTGTCGGCCGATGTCAGGCGTGCGGCGCATGCTGATGTCGATATGGCCGCCCCATGCGTAGTCGAGCGGCACGCCGGCCAGTTGCGGGAACACGCGTTCGAGGTGCGGCCGCGTCGCCGCCGCGATATCGGCCGGAATTCCGCCGAGATACGTGCAGCCGCCGCCGAACAGCAACCGGTTGTCGGGGCTCAGGCGGAAGTAGTCGGGCACGAACTGGTTGTCGATCACGCAGCTGTTCTGCGGCAGCAGCGCACGCGCGACGTCGGGCGCGAGCGGTGCGGTCGCGACCTGGTAGGTGCCGACCGGCAGCAGGCGGCGCGCAAGCTCGCGATCGAGGCGGTCGACGTAGGCGTTGCACGCCAGCACGAGTACGTCGGCACGCACTTCGCCGCGTAACGTGCGCGCGACGTGGCCGCCGGCCGTCTCGCGGCAGTCGAGCACGCGGCTCTGCTCGAAGATACGGCCGCCCGCGCGCTCGATCGTCTGTGCGAGGCCGAGCGCGAGCTTCAGCGGATTCAGGTGGCCGGCCTCGGGATCGTGGAGCGCGGCGAGATAACGCTTGCCGCCGATCCATTCGGGCAGCTCGTCACGGCCGATCACCCGCAACCGGTCGTAGCCCCAGCGCTCGGCCGCCTCGTCGCGCGCCTGCGCAAGCATCGCGACGCGACGCGGCCGTACGGCCGCCCACAGGCTGCCCGGCCGGTAGTCGATGTCGAAACCGTGCCGCGCCGGCAGTTCGCGCACCTCGGCCGCCGCCCAGCGCATGCTGTCCCACAGCAGGCGCGCGCCGTCGCGGCCGAGCGAATCCTCGAGCGGCTGCATGTCGCACGACCAGCCGAGCAGCGCCTGCCCGCCGTTGCGCCCCGACGCCGCCCACGCGACGCGGCTCGCTTCGAGCACAACCACGCGCTTGCCGGCCAGCGCCAGGCGCAACGCCGTATGCAGCCCGCTGAAGCCCGCGCCGACGACGAGCACGTCGGCATCGATGCGTTCGTCCAGTGCGGGACGATGCGGGATCGGCGCCGGGTAGGTGCCGGCGTAGTAGCTTGCGACGTGACGGTCGGACTGCACGAACATGCGCGCTCCCGTGAAAATTACGCCGAGAAATTTCATGAAAAATTAGCACGGCAATTTCACGGAAGCAAGCGGGCGGAAACCCGGTCGGATGAACCGGCATGGCTGTCGAGATGCATCCAACTTGGAATTTTTTTCGTTCAAATCGGAACTTGCAAGGACCCACACCGGCTGCGAACGCCCGCGAATGTTCCTCAATAAAACAATAGCTTGAAGAGGTCGCCACACGCCCTCGGCGCTACAGCGTGATCGACCACCGACCGATGCACCGGCTGCTGCGCGCTGAAGTCGCGTATGGGCGACTGTTGACTGCATCAAGCCGGCGTTTCCTTACTCCACCGCCCGCTCCTGCAGTGCAGCGGTACACACCTGACCAGGAGTGCACGCGTACAGAACTCGGAATTCCCTATGGCTACCACAGACTTTTCGGCGCCATGTTAATTATGTCAAATTAATCTGACACGCTGACCTTTCATTTGATGCCAGGTTGACGATCACGCATCCGGCACTTTGTCGCGTTTATAAGACAAAGACACCGTGTCAGGGGCCTTCTTAGGCCGCTCAGGTTGCGAACACCGGCGTGTTCGCTCCAAAGCACCCACTCGACTGAAATCGGTTTCAACGAGAATTTAATTTCGATGACCGCGCTTTTTATTATCTCTAAATTTAATATTTAGCTTCTGTCGCGCGGAATAATCTCACCTATACCACCAATAAAAAATTCACAATGAATTCATTCGTGAAAATATTCTAAAAATACCTTCACTTTGCTTCGTATGAGAAATGCAGAATTCGAACTCCACGCAGGTGATTTCGAGCGTCAAATGCGGAATGCATCCGCAATCTTTCGTTAATATAACTGAAATTCTTGGCGATCGCAAGATCCCACATAGTGCGATGGGGATTGATGTAATCCGCCTGTACAGGCGAATCGCGGCGGGGACACGTGAAATAATCGACCGACAAAAAAACCATGAATGATTCCAACCTGAACAGGCGGGCCGCGTTACGTAATTTAATTGAGTCGAAATGCATATTTCGCGCACCAAAATACAAGCTTGTATCGTCAAGCGGAAAGTCCCTTAAATGGCTGATCGATTTGCGACCACTCCTTCTTTCTTCGGAAGGACTCGATACGCTTGCGGATTTATTCTGGAATCGCTATGCGGATCAACTGCCGTTTCAGGTCGGCGGCATGGAAATGGCCGCCGTCCCGCTCGTGGCTGCGATTCTTATGGCCGGCGCACGCAAAGGGCACCATCTCGGCGGCTTCATCATTCACAAAGAGCGTAAGCGTTATGGCCGGATGAACGCGATCGAAGGCGAGGTTTCGGATGCACCTATTCTGCTCGTGGATGATATTTTCAACAGCGGCGCGAGCATTGAACAATCACGCGTTGTATTAGCGGAAATTGATCGCCCCATCTGGAAAGTGTGGAGCGTGATCGACTACCAGTCCAATACGGGTGAGGGCTGGCAAAAGCGACATGGCGTTACAGTAGAGTCCGCATACGTTCTAGGTGATTTCGGCCTGAAACTGTCGGTTCCGACTAGCCATTCGACGCAGCTTTCGTTCCTCGTGCGCTGGCTCAGCAAAGCGACCTCCGCGAATCACCACTATGTCGTACCGAAATCCGCACCGCGCGCGCAAGGCGGCTTGATCTATTTCGGAACCGACAGCGGCGAAATGCGCTGCATCGATGGCGCAAGCGGCGAAACGCGCTGGAGTTTCAAGATCGAGGCGGCGCGCTCAAAAGGGATTTGGTCTACGCCGTACGTGACGCCCGGACGCGTTTTCTTCGGCGGCTACGACGGTAACCTGTACGCGTTGTGTGCCCAAAGCGGCCGGGAAATCTGGCGATACGTCGAACCCGATTGGATTGGCTCTTCACCGGCCTACGCATCAGACCTGAATCTGGTCTTTATCGGCGTTGAATACGCCAGTCCAACGCGAGGCGGCGGCATAGCCGCGATCGACGCTGAAACCGGTCACAAGGTCTGGGAATGCCCGGTCCGTTGCTACGTCCACGGCTCCCCGCTCTATGCCGCTGATGATTCGCTTGTGCTCTGCGGCACGAACGACGGTGCTCTGCTGGCGCTCGACGCACGTACCGGCGCACTCCGTTGGCAATTTCAGACGAACGGCGCGGTCAAGCATGCGCCCGCACTCGATCCCGATCGCCGGCAAGTCGTGTTCGGATCGTTCGACGGCGGCATTCGCGGCGTAAGCCTCGATAGCGGCGAACTGAAGTTCTGCATCCAGACCGGCAACGCCGTCTACACAACACCGCTGATCGACGGCGCTCGCGCCTACTGCGGCTCTACGGACAAGTACCTGTACGTGATCGATTTGGCGACCGGCGAAGGCATCGCGAAGATCGGCGCGCACTCCAAGATTTTTTCGTCTCCTGCCCGCATCGGCCCATGGATTTGGTTCGGAAGCACGAACGGGCGCGTACGTGCAATCGATCCTCAAACGTTTGCGCTCGCTGGTGTGTTTCAGCTTCCTGATGCCGTGACAACCGCCGTCGAATATGACGCGGTTAATCAGATGCTCACGGTTGCGACGACGGCCAATCGCCTGTACGGCGTGTCCGTGACGCCGCCAGTCGTGCGCGAACCAGCACAAGACGGGCAGTCGACGGTCGACGTGACCGCATTACAGCTTGCGCGGCGTGCTGTCGATGCAATTGCGAATCGCACCGCTCTGCCTGATCCGCTAGGATACAAATTGACCGGCGCTCTCCCGCAAGGTGGTGTCTTCGTGAGCCTGCGAAATCGCGCGACTTTGCAGCGCATCGGGCGCGGCGGTCAATGGACGTTCGACTCAAGCGACCTATCACCGGAATTGTCGGTCATCGTGGCGGTGACGAAGGCGTGCGCGAACCTGGCCGTCGATTCGCTTCGCGATACCGCCATTGGCGTAAGTCTGTTCGGACCGCTTGAGCAAGTCGCAGTCGATCAGTTGGATCACGAGAAATTCGGAATACTCGTGCGCGCAACGGCAGGCGGCAAGCTCGGCGGTGGGCTGCCGAACTCCCCTGAATACTGCAACGAACACGGCCAGTATCTGCACGCGCTGCGCAACGCCAAACTGACGCCCAGTGAAGGGCACACGCTTTACCGTCATACCGTTAAACGACAGACCGATGACATGTCGTGGCCGGCCTATGGCGTTCCGCTTCCATACGACGCGACGACACTGACGCGCTTCGTGTCGTGGTTGCTCGATCCGCGAAAGCAGGATGAGCTGGAAGATTCGCTCTCGGGCGTGGTAGATCGACTTTCCGCTCTGGCCGTCACTCGGTACATGGATGCAGCGTTCACAACGCAGCTTGTGCCGGCACCCAAGATGGCGAACTTGCGTGATCTGCAACAGTCCCTGCCGGACCAAGGTGCCGGTGCATCGCACATGTTCCTGTCACTGATATTCAGAGGCCGTCCTGTTGATCGCTCGCGCTGTCGCGGTCACTTCCGCATGGATCGGGATGCACTGATATGCCGAAATGGCAATCAGACGCAAGCTTTCTTGCCTGTATCGACATTGCATCGATGGACGGACGAAGAGTCGTTCATCGCGGCGCTGCCGGATATTCCGGCCTCAACCTGGGAAGTCGCTCCTTGCCTGACGTGGGCGATAGCAGACGACGCAAATCCCCTTCCAGTGCGCGGCGCATTCATCGAGCAGGCGCACACGCAACCGCCGTCGCAAGTGCTGCAACGCTCGGAATCCTGACGCACAACCTTTTCGCGTCAGCTGTTTCGACAACCGATTGTGAATCAATGGCTGCGCGGGTGCCATTGTGGATGTAGACGTCAAACCCGCATACTTCAGGAGTGAATCACATGCAAACGATTGACGATCTGGATTTGCTGCGCTACGTGGCTGGTGGTGATGGTGATGGCGGCGGTGACGGCGATGGTGATGGTGGCGGATACGGCGATGGCGATGGCGACGGGGATGGTGACGGCGACGGTGATTCCGCAGCCGATTCGGCAGTAGGCAGCGACGCGACGTCGTTGGCCGACGCAGGCTTCAACTCCGATGCCAACGATGCCATCGGGCAGGCTGAAAACAACGGTCAACTCGCGGAAGCCACGAAGGGCTTGCAGGACGAATCAATGTCCACGTGGGGCGGTGCGGCCGTTGCCGGATATGACGCCGCGCAACAGGGTCTGTCGTTAGGTCAGGCTGAAACTGCCAACCTCGGCTCCTTCCAATCTTCTCCGATTGGTTTCGCCGCAGGATACGCGGTTGGCGCTGCCGCTCACGGGCTCGGTATCGGCGGCGGCGGTCACAACCACTAAGCAACGCTCTGGTGTACAGGCTATGAACCAAGCCTGATCGATGAATGACGGCGCGCTACTGGTCCCGCGACTGGACGCGTTATCTTCATCGGTATAGCACCACACAGCGCACCGAAAATTGCGTCGCCAAAAGCAAGCAACCATTGTTTCACTCGATCATAATTCCATGAAAAATGAAGACAATATAGCGCGTGCGTTTATTGATCTTGCCAAGCTTGGCCGAACTGATTGGCGAGCAACAGCATCGACGATCCTTCTTAGCGCGATCGTCAGTATCATCGGCACGCTTGGAGTCCTGATGTTTTCAGGATGGACGCTGTATTTCAAGAATTTTGATGCCGCTCGGGCAGCTATCTCGCTGTACACCAATACAGCTAGCACCACGGGCATCATAGGCTTCTGGCTTGCATGCAAGATCGTCTTGCGACGCCCGTACCTCTCCCTGATTTCCGTCGACCTGCGTTTCCGACTTCGGCGTTGCCTGTTCGGCGCGGTTCTTTATCTTCCTGCCTTCGTGATAGCAGCCTTAGTCATGTCCATCTATACGTCGATTCGAATTGGCGCATGGACGCTTCCGTTCGGGCATCTTCAACCGCTGCAGGACATTCTAAGTTTTGGTCGGATTCTAGGGATGCTTGGCGCGTGGCTCGGCATTCTCGTTCTCGCGTTCGCCGAGGAATTGTTTTTCCGTGGGTGGTTGACGCAAACGCTCGGGCAATATGTGCGTTCCCCGCTCATCGTCGTCGCAATCGTTGCCGCCCTCTTCGCGATCTACCACACACATTACGACTGGCCCATCAAAACGACACTGTTCTTTTGCTCGCTTGGGTTTTCTGCATTGAGTTTACGCGATCGACGACTGGAACTGTCGATCGGGGCGCATACGATGATGAACATCTGCGCAATGATGCTGCCGATCCTGTTCTCCCACGCGCAGCAACATGCGCAAATTTCAACGTCCGGATTCGTAAACAATCCAGTCCTGATAGCTGACGCGGTTGTCTTTGCCATGCTCAAAGGTGTCCTGCCTTTCGCTTTGATGTACTGGTTTTTGAAGAAGACGAACGGCTGGTTTGTATCTAAAGAAGCCGCAAGCGCCATCGATGCTCAGCGCGTGTGATCATCCGCTGACAACAAGATAAGCATGAGCGAGACATCGACCGTCCCCAACGCAGAGCAGCCGGAAGAGAAACAGCCACGGCAAAGTAACCGTGCATTGCTATTCCGCCCCGCTGCGCTCGAATTTCGTCAGCATCAATGGCTCGGTGAGGTTGTGCTGACGGGTTCGGCACGCAGCCTCACGACCAGCATCGTGTTCTTCGCAATCGCGACCGCCGTCGTGTTGTTCATGATCTTCGGCGAGTACACGCGAAAGGAGGAAGTACAAGGCCGGGTCATGATCGACAACGGCGCGGCGGAGATATTCGCGCCAACGGTCGGCACGGTTATCCGCGTGCTCGTCAACGAAGGAGACGTGGTTAATGTCGGCCGGCCTTTGGTCGTCGTGTCAACAGAGCGCACTATCGCTGGCGGCAACTCGCGGCAGCAGATCGGTGTTGAACTGAATGCGCGGCGTTCCAGCCTGGAAGGCGACTCGCGGCATATACAAAGCATCGTCGAACAGAACATTGCGATGCTCAAGGCGAAGGCCATCGAACTGAGCGCGGGTATTCGGCATCTGGAGACGGAAATCACGACCCTTGAGGCGCGATCAAAGCTGGCAGAAATCGACAGTGCGCGGTTCGAACAATTGCGGCGTGACGATGTGGTGTCCCAATCCGAATTCGAGCAGCATGAGCAAAGCATGCTGATGAGTCAGGCGCAACTCGAAGACCTGCGAAAGCAACGTACGGCCTCTCAAGTGGAACTCGCGCAGGTTAAGGCTGATCTTCGAAATGCACCGCTTGATGAACAAAACCAACTGGACTCGATCCGTCGGCAAATGCTACAGGTGGACGGCGAAATCGCTGACAACGAATCCAACCGAGAAATCACGATACCGGCGCAAATCGCAGGCACCGTAACGGCTCTGCTCACTCGTCCCGGCCAGTCGGTCAACGGATCAACACCTTTGATGTCGCTACTGCCGCAAGGCGGGAGCCTCGACGTGAAACTGTTTGCGCCGAGCAAGGCAGTCGGTTTCGTCAAGATCGGCGCGCCCGTCGAATTGCGATACGAAGCGTTCCCGTATCAGAAATTTGGGGCCTACGCGGGCAAGGTCACGCAGATCGCTCGCACCGCCTTGAGCCCGTCGCAATTGCAGACCGCAACCGAAACGGGCGATGCCGACAGGTCCGAGAACCTGTATCAGATTACGGTTGCGCTCGATTCACAGACCATCAACGCCTACGGCGAGTCGATTCCCTTGCAGGACGGGATGCGCGTCGACGCAGACGTAGTGCTCGATACGCGCAAGCTGTACGAATGGGTACTGGAACCGCTGTACACGCTAACCCGCCGCTCACCCTGACCGCAGTTCACGCTTTACCCTAACCAGAGCAACCATGAACCGCCAACTTCAATTCGGATTTCGGCGTAGTGTTGACGTGCATTTGCAAACCGAAGCAACGGAATGCGGACTTGCCTGCATCAGCATGATCGCAACGTTTCATGGCTACGACACCGATCTGCCAACGTTGCGGCGACGCTTTTCGCCATCACTCAAGGGGCTTACGCTGCTCGATCTTGTCAAGATCGGCGCATCCCTCGATCTTGCCGGGCGCGCGGTTCGACTGGAGCCGGAAGAGCTTCACCTGCTGCGGCTGCCGTGCATTCTGCATTGGGATTTTCGGCATTTTGTCGTCCTCGAACGAGTTGGCCGCGATCATGTGATGTTGGTTGACCCCGCGCTCGGCGCGCGGCGCATGCCGCTCAAGGAATTGTCGCTGCATTTCGGCGGCATGGCATTGGAACTCTTGCCGACGCCGGCCTTTCAGCCTCGCCGGGACAAGCAGGAAATCGGTCTGCGTTCCCTGATGGGTCGTGCAAGTGGTGTCGGGCGCGGGCTGCTCAGAATCTTCCTGCTCGCCCTTGCGCTTGAAGTCTTCACCATCGTTGCACCTTTCTATCCCGAGTGGGTCACGGACCAAGCCATTACGACCGGCGATCGACACCTACTTCTGATTTTGGCGCTGGGTTTCGGGTTGGTGCTGGTGATCCATATCGCGACAGAGGCAATGCGATCGTGGGCTGTCACGACGTTCAGCACGCTCGTGAATGTGCAATGGTTGGCGAACGTGTTCAGACATCTGCTGAATCTGCCGCTCGACTATTTCGGCAAACGTCACATCGGCGATATCGTTTCCCGCTTCGATAGCGTCAACACGATCCAGCAAGCGCTGACGGTCGGCTTCGTTGAATCCGTGCTCGATGGTCTCATGTCGATCGGCACCATCATTATCATGATCGTCTACAACGCCCGGCTATCGCTTATCAGTGTGGTTGCCGTGGTGCTCTACGCGATCTTGCGCGCCTGTATTTATGGCGCACTGCGCATGTCGAACCAGAAGCAGATTGTTTTCGCCGCACGAGGCAAAAGTCTGCTCATGGAATCAGTCCGAGGCATTCAGAGCGTGCGCCTGTTTGGTAAGGCGGAGGACCGGCTAGCCCGCTGGCTGAATGTGATCGTAAGCGAGAAGAACGCCGATCTGCGAACGCGACGGCTTCAACTGATCGCCACCATAAGCAATCATTTCATCTTCGGGCTCGAAGCGATTCTCGTAACCTACTTCGGCGCGCTTGCCGTCATTGACCGGTCGCTCTCGCTCGGGATGCTGTTCGCCTTCCTGTCCTATCGTGGGCAGTTCACCGCACGCTTTACTGCGTTGATCGACAAAGTTTACGAGCTGCGAATTCTCAAACTTCACGCGGCGCGACTGGCGGATATCGTGCTCACGAAACGGGAGCCGGATGAAGTGATGCGAGCGCCGGACGTGGATGAATTTGTGCCGACGCTCGAAGTCAAGAAATTGTCATACAGCTATTCGAAGAACGGACCGAAGATCATCGACAACCTCGATCTGCGTGTTGAGGCCGGCGAAGCTGTTGCAATTGTCGGGCCATCTGGCCAAGGCAAAACCACGTTGCTGAAACTGCTCGCAGGCTTGTTGGCACCGTATTCTGGGGAAATTATCGCGGGCGGAATACCGATTCGGCAAATGGGGCTTGCGAACTATCGTTCCCTGATCGGCGTCGTGATGCAAGAGGATCGACTGTTCGCCGGATCGATTGCCGAGAACATCAGTTTCTTCGATCCAACGCCCGACTTCGCGTGGATCACGGAATGCGCGGAAATGGCTTCCGTCAATGCTGATATTCGTGCGATGCCGATGGGCTACTACACCTATATCGGAGACATGGGGTCTGCCCTGTCCGCAGGTCAGCGGCAACGCGTGATGCTCGCACGCGCCCTTTACCGCCGTCCGAAACTGCTCCTGCTCGATGAGGCGACGAGCCATCTTGACGTGAACAACGAGCGCGCCGTGAACGCGGCGATGCGCAAGCTGAACATCACGCGGATCATTGTCGCGCACCGTCCTGAAACCATCGCAACAGCTGATCGCGTCATCGAACTTGGGCAGGTTCGGGAAACAGCATGAGAAAGAAGAATGTCGCGCTTCAGACGCTTTCATACCGTTGTGCGCTCGTTGTTGCCTGCCTCGCGGTCGCCATGCTCGTCGTTCCGCTGACGCATGCGCAACTCGATCCTTTTTCGACGCGAAGAGGACTGGAAGACGTGTCGCCCTATTTGAACCGGATGGCACGCGCTACAGGCGCCTGTAGCGACGCGAGCCTTCATTCGCCTGTTTCCCTGTATGACGCAGTCAGCCGCGCTCTGTGCAGCGATCCGACCGTGCGCGAGAGCTGGGCGAACATGGTCTTGAACGCGGCTCAGGTGGGTGTCGCAAAATCTGCGTGGTTGCCGACGCTAGACGCCAGTGGCACACGTTCGCGTACAGTTGAAACCGAAACCCTATCTGGTCCGACACTGCCTGATGCGATGGGCCGCGCATCGGATCGTTATGGCGAGTTGCGGCTCTCGTGGGTGCTCTTCGATTTCGGAAGGCGTGACGCGAATCTGGCCTACTATAACGGTCTTCTTGAGCTTTCCAAGGCGAGCCATACCGAAGCGCTGCAATCTGTGTTCGAACAGGCCGCAGCGGCGTTTTACTCAGTCTGGACTGCACAAAGCACACTTGATGCTGCGGGCAACGCCGAGGCGAATGCCGAACGAAGCTTTCAGATTGCCCGGCATAAACACCTTGCAGGCGCCGCTACACTGAACGATGAATTGCAGGCAAAGGCCGCGTGGCAGGAAGCAATTTACACACGCGTGAACGCGACAGGTGCGCTCAAGGCAGCGCAGGGCACCTTGTGTCTACGCATGGGAATTCCCGTCGAAACCTCCATTGAAGTCGATGTGAGCGCGGGCGCTCAACCGGACGTGAATTTCACGTCTTCGATTGCTGATCTGCTGGCGCTCGCAAAAGCTGTCAACCCGAAGGTACGCGAGGCGCAAGCACTGATCGAAGCTGACGACGCGAACGCGAAACTTGCACACAGGGAGGAACTGCCCACGATTTCCTTGTCCGGCTCGTTGAGCAACGACAAGTCATTAGGCGCATTTCCACGCGACACGCGCACGTACAGCAAATATGTGGGAATTCAGATCAGCATCCCGATCTTTTCAGGGTTTGGTCAGGAGTATCACCGTCAGGCATCGGAAGCTCAAGTTGATATCGACCGCGCAAGCCTGCACAAAGCCGAACTGGAAGTCGCGTCGGCAGTATGGCGCAACTATCAGGACGTGATAACGAAGACGGCCAATCTACAGGTCGCCTCTTCGACGCAGGAAAGCGCGCAGGAAGCGTACGACGTGGCGAGCAAACGCTACAGTGCCGGCGTCGGTCCCCTGCTCGATGTTCTGAACGCCCAAACTACCCTCGCAACGGCGCGACGTCAGGTCGTGCAATCTCAGGCCGATTGGCGTGTGTCGAGGCTAGTGCTGGCATTTTCGATTGGGACGCTCGACGGCGTGCGTTGGACGCCGCACGCTGAAGCGCCATGACGATATTCGTCGTCAACAACGCTACGACGGAGATTTTTCTTGCCTTCTCTGCGACTTCTTATCCGGGCCTTGCCTGTGCCAATCACTGCATCAATGTCATCCGTTGCCGGACCGATGACCAAGACGGCCACGATGCCTGAACGTCAGCTTGTCGATACGCCAGTACCGGTCGTGCAACCAGGGCGCTTGGTCGGCGCAGGCGATCAAGCGACGCAGTCGACGCGGCTTGACGCCTCCTTCAGCATCGGATGCTCGACGCACGGCGCATCGAAGGCGGAAAGACGGACGTCCGCCGGACTGCCGCCGTCGCCGCTCATACGCGGTCGATCACCCGGCACGATCGGCACGCACCGGGAAACCGACGCTCAGTCGTAGTGCTTGTTGCGCTTCTTCTTGTGCTTGTTGCCGTGATAGTGGTCGTTGGAACGGGCGTTGTTGCGCGACACGTGGCCGCCCAGCGCCGCGCCCGCGCCGCCGCCCACGGCTGCGCCGACGAGACCGCCCGCCGTACCGCCCATCGCATTGCCCGCTGCGGCGCCCGCGCCGCCGCCCAGTGCGCCGCCGACGACCGCGCCCGTGCGCTCGCGCTTGTTCGACGTGACCGCACCGCCCGCGCCGCCGCCTACCGCACCGCCGATGACCGTGCCCGTGCTGCCGCCGATCGCATTGCCGACCGCCGCACCCGCGACGCCGCCCAACGCACCGCCCAGTGCGTTATTCGTATCGCCTGCCACGGCAGGTAACGACACCATCGCCGTCACGCCGGCCACCACTGCCATCACACCCAGTTTCTTCAGCATCTGTCCGCCCTTCTGATTTTCGAGATATCGACGGGAATTTAGCACCATTCCGTTAAGCCTATCGTAATGAAGCGTTAAATCGGGCGTGTTCCCGGCTCGAACGCCACGCGCACGGCGGCGCCTGCGCACCCGGACCGCGCTCGCACCACGAGGCGGCGAAGCACCGAAGAGCGCGATCCTGCATTACCATCGGGCGTCCACCGCGCCTGCCCGTATCCGGCAAGCGGGCCTGCCACCTCCCTCGTTGCGCTCCGATGCTCGCTCTCGTCATCCTCGCCGGCCTCTGGGCCGGCCTGCAGAACACCCTCGCCGGCGGCGGCTCGTTCGTCACGCTGCCCGCGCTGATCGTGTCGGGCATGTCGCCGCTCGCGGCGAACATCACGTCGACGGTCGCGCTGTTTCCCGCGCAGGTCTCGACCGGCTGGGCCAGCCGAAAAATGGTGCGCGGCGCGGGCAAGCTGTCGTTTCGCGCGCTGTTCGCGATCAGCGTGGTCGGCGGCGCACTCGGCGGGCTGCTGCTGCTGAAGACGCCTTCGTCGATCTTCTCGCGCCTTGTACCGTGGCTCGTGCTGTTCGCGACCATCGTGTTCGCGTGGGGCAGCTTCTTCCGGAAGCCGCGCGAAGGCGCGGCGCACCTCGGCACCGTCCCTGCCGCGATCTCGCAATTCATGATCGCGATCTACGGCGGCTACTTCGGCGGCGGACTCGGCTTCCTGATGATGGCCGTGTTGACGATGGCCGGTCTGTCGCCGCGTCACGCGATGTCGACGAAGAACGCACTCGCGGGCGTGATGAACGCATCGGCCGTCGTGCTGTTCGTGACGTCGCCGCACCTGCACTGGGGATCGGCACTCGCGCTCGGCGGCGGCGCGATCGTCGGCGGGCTGCTCGGCACGTGGGCGCTGCATCGCGTGAACGAACGCATCCTGCGGATCGGGATCGTCTGCATCGGCGTCGTGCTGACCATCGGATTGTTCGTCAAGCCGATCTGACGCACGCGCTTCCCGCCCAACGATAACGAGAGGCAGGAGAGGCGGACAACGCGTTGAGGCAAAGCCTCAAGCAACGGCACATCACGATGATCGCGCTTGGCGGCGTGATCGTGCGCGTGATGGTGTGCTACGTCGGCTCGGTGTCGATTCTGATCCTGTGCATGCCGTGGACCGACAAGGCCAACCAGAAATCGCCGCGAGTGCGCTGTTCAACATCGCGGGCTTCACGGGTGCGGCCGTCGCGATGAAGACCGTGCTGTTCGAATCGTTCATGTCGGTGATGAACTCGTTCCTGGCGAGGATGCGTTGACCGGCGGCCGGCGTGCGCGTTCAGCCGAACGGCCGCACGCCGATCAGCGGGCCGTGCAGGAACCGCGCGAACACGGCCCAGACGACGATCCCGCCCAGCACGGCGACGATGTCGCCCGACAGCGCGCCGGCCGGGTAGCGGACGCCGTCGCGGCGATCGCGCGCACGCGACACGACGAAATCGACGATCGACCACACGAAGAACGCACCGAACAGCACGACCGCATGCACGGTGCCGTTCACGAGCAGGTGCGCCACGGCCCAGACCATCACGCCGGCCAGCATCGGGTGTCCGACGAGCGTCTTGATCCGGTTGCGCGGCACGTACGACGCGGCGATCAGCACGAACGCGACCGCGGTCAGCATGCCCGTCAGGTGGCGCACGCCGACCGGCGACACCCACAGCAGCGTCGCGCCCGAGCGGGCGATCCCGTACCCCCAGACGATCAGCACGAAGCCGACGACCGACGCGATCGAATAACCGCCCTTCCAGCCCTTCTCGCCGATCCGCTCGATCGTCGTGGAGCGCCAGCCGCCGGCGACGATCCGGATCGAGTGCACACCGAGGAAGATCGCTAAACCGAGAATCAGGACGAGCATCGACTGTCTCCGTCTGGAATGATGAGTGGGGATACGTTCCGCGCGACGTACGATGCGCCGTTCGCGGAGCCGGCGGCAAGGCCGGCGCGGGCCGCGCCCGGCGGCGCAACCCGCGCCGATCATAAACGCCGGGACTGCCGTTGTGAAGCATGCAGGATGTGCGGCGCGTCAAGCTTGACGCGTTCGTACGTCCGGTCGTGCGGGCCTGCGGCCGTACGACGCACCGGTCGCCCGGTGATGGGTACGCCTGAAAGAAAGGAAAGCGAACATCGCGCGGCTGTCGCTTCGCGCGGCCGGTATTACGTCTGCTTGCGCTTCGCCGGCGGTTTCGATGCCGGTTTCGGCGCAGGTTTCGATACGCGCGCGGCTTTCGGCACGGAGAGCGGTTCGGCCGTGGATTTCGGCGCGGATTTCGCCGCCACCGTGGATGCCGTCTTCCGCGCCGGGTTCGGCGCAGGCTTGGGCGCGGATTTCAGTGCGGCTTTCGGCGCGGCTTTCGATGCCGATTTCGATGCCGATTTCGCTGCCGTCCCGGCACCCGCCTTCGACGCCGGCTTCGGCACGGCCCTCGCCTTGCGCTTCGGCGGCCCGGCCAGCAACGCCGCACGATACGCGCCGCGGCACCAGTCGAACAGCGCACCCGCATCCTCGAGCACGTCGGCCGGCGTTTCGTAGTAGCCCTCGAGCGCGACCGTACGCGTGGGCCTGGTATACGAGAACGGCCCCATGCCCGCCGCGACGAACGCCGGACGGTTCACGTCGTCGACACGCAGGAACAGCGACCCGCGCGACATGAAGCCGAACATCACGCCGTCGAGCCGCAACGCCGCGCCGCTGAAGAACCGGGCGACCGCGACCGTGCCGAGCGGCGCGAGCTGATACGCGATCTCCTCGCCGTGCGCCTTCTCCGCTTGCCAGCTCATGCGCGGGCCTCGCAGCGCCGCGTCCACGCATCGAGCTCGGCGTCGTCGAAACCGACGGCCGTCGCACTCTCGCGGATCTGCCGCCACGTCGCGCGGTCGACCGGGATGCCGGCGGCCCCGCGTGCGGCACGGCTGGCATCCTCCGGCTCGCCGGGCATCCGCACCGGCGCATCGCCGGCCTGCGGCGATGCCTTCGCCCACGCGACGAACGCATCGGCCTCGCGCTCGGCGTCGGCCGCGTCGAACGCGTTCGGGTCGATCAGCACCGACAGCATCCCGTTGACGATCGCGCTCGTTTTCTGCAGCGTATCGCCGTACGTCGTATGCCCGCCGACCAGCGCCCCGCCGAAGATCTCGCACATCGCCGCGAGCGCATACCCCTTGTGCAGCCCGAACGGCAGCAGCGCGCCGAACGGCTGCTCGTGCATCACGGCCGGATCATCGGTCGGCTGGCCGCGATGGTCGATCAGCGACCCGGCCGGCACATGCTTGCCCTGGTTGTACGCGACGCGCGTCTTGCCGTACGCGATCGCGCTCGTCGCGAAATCGAGCAGCAGCGGCGGTTTGCCCGCCCGCGGATACGCGGCGCAGAACGGGTTCGTGCCGAAGCGCGGATCGGTGCCGTGCAACGGCGCGACCAGCAGGTCGCCCGGCACGTTGACGAAATGGAACGACACGAGCCCCGAGCGGGCGCACTGCTCGGCCCAGTGCCCGATGCGGCCGAGGTGATGGACGTCGCGCAGCCCGATCGCACAGATCCCCATGCGCCGCGCACGCTCGATTCCCTCGACCATCGCCTCGAACGCGATCACCTGGCCGAAACCGCGGCCGCCGTCGATCGTCAGCACCGCGCCGCCGTCGCGCACGATCGACGCGTGCCCGTTCAGTTGCAACTGCCCTTCCCGCCACGACGCGACGTAATTCGGGATCATCCCGATCCCGTGCGAGTCGTGGCCCGCGAGATTCGCGCCGACCAGGTGATCGGCGACGAGCGCTGCCTCGCGCGCACTGCTGCCGGCCCGCTCCCAGAGTGCCGCGACGAATGCGTGCAGCGGTTCGGCGCGCATGCGCAGCGGTTCGGTAGCGGGCGTCGGCAGGACGGTCATCGGCAACACTCCATCACGTCGGATCGGGCAATCGATGCTTCGGACGCTGCGACGCTCAGCGCGCGGTCGCGATCACGTCGGCCACGGCCGCGGTCAGCTTCTTCGCGTACGGCACATGCAGGAACTCGTTCGGGCCGTGCGCGTTCGACTTCGGCCCGAGCACGCCGCACACCATGAACTGCGCGGACGGGAAGCCTTCCTGCAGCACGTTCATCAGCGGGATCGTGCCGCCGAGGCCCATGTACGCGCAGTCGGCGCCGAAGTGGCGGCGCGACGCGGCGTCGAGCGACGACGCGAGCCACGGCGCGAGATCGGGCGCGCTCCAGCCCGTCGCGGCGCCCGCGTCCGGCTTGAACGTGACCTTCGCGTTGTACGGCGGATCGAGTTCGAGCAGTTCCTTCAGCTGCTGCACGGCCTGGGCGGCATCGACGAGCGGCGGCAGGCGCAGCGACAGCTTGAACGCGGTGCGCGGACGCAGCACGTTGCCGGCATCGGCGAGCGCCGGCATGCCGGCCGCACCCGTGACCGACAGCGACGGACGCCATGTCGAATTCAGCAGCGCCTCGCGCGGATCGGTCGTGGTCGGCAGCACCGGCTTGCCGTCCGCGCCGCACGCCCACGGCAGCCCCTTCCATACGGTGTCGCCGAGAATCGCGGCGGCCGCTTCGGCCTCGCGCACGCGGCTCGACGGAATCTCGCAATGGAACACGCCCGGCAGCAGGTTGCCGTTCTTCGCATCTTCCAGGCGCTCGAACAGCTGGCGCATCACGCGGAAGCTCGACGGCGCGATGCCGCCGTAGACCCCCGAGTGGATGCCTTCTTCCAGCACCTCGACCTGCAGGTCGCCCGACACGAGGCCGCGCAGCGACGTGGTGAGCCACATCTGGTCGTAGTTGCCGGCGCCCGAATCGAGACAGACGACGAGCGACACCTGGCCGAGCCGGTCGCGCAATGCATCGACGTACGGCAGCAGGTCGTAGCTGCCCGACTCCTCGCAGGTCTCGATCAGGCCGACGCAGCGCGGCCGCTCGATGCCCTGCTCGTCGAGCGCGCCGAGCGCCGCGAGGCTCGCGTAGATCGCGTAACCGTCGTCCGCGCCGCCGCGGCCGTACAGCTTGCCGTTCTCGAACTTCGGCGTCCACGGGCCGAGGTCCGCGCGCCAGCCGTCGAATTCGGGCTGCTTGTCGAGGTGGCCGTACAGCAGGATCGTATCGGTGCTGCCCGAGCGCGTGGCGGGCGTCTCGAAGAAGATCACCGGCGTGCGGCCCGGCAGGCGCACGATTTCGAGCGTCAGGCCCTTCACGGGCTGCCGTTCGGCCCACTGCGCGGCGTCCGTGACGACGCGCTCGAGATAGCCGCGCTTCGCCCAGTCGGGGTCGAATGCGGGACTCTTCGCGGGAATCGCGATGTAGTCGGTCAGGGCATGGAGGATTTCATCGTTCCACTTGCGCTCGACGAAGGTAACGAGCTTGTCATGGTCGAGGACGGGGGTCGTGTCGACGGAAGTCATGATGGGGGGGCCTGGATCGGGCTGACGAAAACCCAGATCATACGCCGATGCTCCCCCGCCGGCGCCCCCTCCTGGCCGTTCAGACGACCTTCGGGAACGCGTCGCGCAGCCCTGCCGCGCAGGCCAGCGCGTCGTCCCACAGGCGTCGCGTCAATGTGCCGGCATCCGCCTCGCGCGCGAGCGCCGCGGCCTCGCCCGACCACAGCAGCGAGAAATCGTCGCGGCCCTGCCGCTCGAACGCGCTACGCAGCGGATCGACCGCGGCCGTCGCGAGCGGGAACGCGGGCGCAAGGGCACTCATCGGCCCCTGTTCGCGCATGAAGCGCGTCAGCAGCCCGCGCGCGGGGCGGCCGGTATACAGGTTGGTCATGCGCGTGCCGTCGTCGCGTGCCGCGCGCACCGCCGCGCGATGCTGCGCCGACCGGCCGGCCTGCGGCGTCAGCAGGTAGGCGGTACCGATCTGCACCGCACGCGCGCCGAGCGCGAACGCGGCCGCGATGCCGCGCCCGTCGGCGATCGCACCGGCCGCGATCACCGGCGCGCGCACCGCGTCGACGATCTGCGGCAGCAACGCGAACAGGCCCGGTTGCGCATGGATATCGTCGGTCAGGAACATCCCGCGGTGGCCGCCGGCCTCCGCGCCCTGCGCGACGATCGCGTCGACGCCGCGCGCATCGAGCCAGCGCGCCTCCTCGACGGTCGTCGCGGAAGAAACGACTCGCGCGCCCGTACGCCGCACGCGTTCGAGCAGCGTGTCGTCCGGCAACCCGAAATGGAAGCTCACGACGGCCGGCCGCCATTCCTCGACGACCGCGCACGTCGCATCGTCGAACGGCGCGCGGCCCGGGCCGCCCTTCACGCCGGCCGGATCGACTCCGGCTTCCGCGTAGTAGCCGGCGAGCGCCGCGCGCCAGCGCGCGTCGACCTCGGCGTCGGGCGCGGGCGGCGTGTGGCAGAAGAAGTTCACGTTGAACGGCGCGGGCGTGCGGGCGCGGATCGCCGCGATCTCGTCGCGCAACTGCTGCGGGCCGAGCGCCGCGCACGCGAGCGAACCGAGCCCGCCGGCTTCGCACACGGCGATCGCGAGCGGGCTCAGCGAACCGACCATCGGGGCCTGGATCAACGGCAAACGGGAAGGCAGTGTCGTCATCGGAATCCTTTTTCGCCATGCATGGTCGTCGCCACGCGGGTTGTTCTTCGTCTCGTCGCGCACAACCGGCCTGATGCCGCGTGCGCTACGTGCCGCCGCGATCCATGCCGCGCCGGTATGCGGCCGGGCTGGTCGCCGCGACGCGCCGGAAATGCCGGCGCAACGATTCCTCCGAGCCGAACCCCGCGCGCGCCGCGACCTGCGCGAGCGGCAGCGCGGGCTGCGCCTCGAGCATGTCCTTCGCGACGTTCACGCGCTCGCGGATCAGCCACGTGAGCGGCGACATCCCCGTCGCATCCGCGAACTGGCGCTGCAGCGTGCGCGTGCTCATCGCGGCCTGCGCGGCGAGCGATGCCAGCGTGTGCGGCTCGGCCGCATGGGCGCGCATCCAGTCGATCAGCTTCGCGAGCCGGTCGGTGCCGCCCGGCGCGACCGGGCGCGGCACGAATTGCGCCTGCCCGCCATCGCGGTGCGGCGGCAGCACGAGGCGCTGCGCGACCCGGTTCGCGATCGCGCCGCCGTGGTCGCGCCGCACCAGATGCAGCAGCATGTCGAGCCCCGCCGCCGAACCGGCCGACGTGACGATCTGCCCTTCGTCGACGTACAGCGCATCGGGATTCACGCGCAGCGCCGGATAGCGCGCCTGCAGGCGTTCCGCGTAACGCCAGTGGGTGGTCACCGTGAGCCCGTCGAGCACGCCGGCCGCCGCGAGCACGAACACGCCCGAACAGATCGAGCAGAGCCGCGCGCCGCGCCGATGCGCGGCCCGCAGCTTCTTCAGCAACGGCTCGGGCGGCCGTTCGTCCGGATCGCGCCAGCCGGGAATCACGATGGTGCCCGCGCGATCGAGCATCGCGAGCCGGTACGGCGCGGCGACCGTGATGCCGCCCGCCGCGCGCACCGGCCCAGGCTCGCTGGCGCATACCGCGAAGCGATACCAGTCGACGCCGAGTTCCGGGCGCTCGAGCGCGAACAGTTCGACCACGCAGCCGAATTCGAATGTGCAGAGGCGATCGTAGGCGAGCGCGACGACGAGATGATCATGCATGGCGCAATGTTACCGGAACTTGTCGATCGCGCCACTGCCGCAAAGCGGGCCGAACCGCGATACTGCCTCTCATCCCGGCGCGCTCCGCGCCCCTTCCACCCGGAGAACCTGCCCATGTCCTACGTCACCGACGTGCCCGCCGCCGACAGCCCCGCCGCCCTCGCCCATTTCGAGGCGTCGCTGCGATTCGAGACCGATTGCTGGGACGTGCACGACGCGCTCGCGTCCGGGGCACCCGACTTCGTGCTGCTCGACGTGCGCGGCCCCGACCAGTTCGCCGCCGGCCACGTGCCCGGCGCACGCAACCTGCCGCGCCGCAAGATCATCGAGAGCAAGCTCGCCGGCTATCCGGCCGGTACGCTGTTCGTCGTCTACTGCGCGGGCCCGCACTGCAACGGCGCCGCACGCGCGGCGATCCAGCTGGCGCGCCTCGGCCGGCCGGTCAAGCTGATGATTGGCGGCGTGACGGGCTGGCGCGACGAAGGTTTCGCGTTGAGCAACGAAGTGCAGCCGATCGGCGCCGAAGCCGACTGATCGTCATTAAAAACGCAACAATCAATTGCCAGCACACGAACGAAAAAAGCGCGACAATCAGCCACATTGCAGTTCGGACGGAGCAGCACCATGCATGATGCAGTCCTGATTCAAGTGGCCGGTTCAGTCGCCGCGATCGCGATCTATTTTCTGCCGGCCGTCATTGCCGACCGGCGCGGCCGGCACGACAAGCTGACGATCGCGATGTTCAACGCGCTGTTCGCATGGACCGGCATCGGCTGGCTGATGACGCTGTACTGGGCGTGCCAGCCGAACCCGCGTACCGACGTCGCGCAGACGATCCTCGCGAAGCGCCGCGGCGTCAGCATGCGGACGTTCTCGTCCGGCCTCGTCGAACGCGTGCAGCGCCGCGTCGCGGCCCAGGAGCAATGGGCCGAGAAGCAAGGCTGCCGTTAAGTCCCTTTTTCCCTTTCACCGTGCCGCGTCGAACTTCGGCATCCTGACGTTGGTCGACGCGCGGTAAGTCCAGTGCAGTCCCTCGTGCGGCGGCCAGCCGCCTGCGCGCAAGCACGCCCCGAACGCCCCCGCCGTCACCGCCCGCGCGATCCGCTCGCCCGGGCACGCGTGCGGCCCCGTGCCGAAGCCGAAATTCGGCCCCGCCGCGCGACCGGGCATCAGCCGGTGCGGTTCGCGATGCACGGCCGGGTCGCGGTTCGCCGCGGCGAGCACGACGAGGATCGCGTCGCCGGCTTCGACGGTCGCGCCGTCGATCGTCGTGCGCGCCGCGACGAAGCGGCGCGTGTTCTGCACCGGTGAATCGAAGCGCCCGACTTCGGCGACGAAGGCGTCGAGCGCCGTGTCGTCAGGCACGGCGCGCGCGGCGTGGGCTTCCCCGTGCCATGCCACCAGCATGTTGCCGAGCCACGCGGCCGTCGCTTCACAGGTCTGCGACAACAACCCGACGAGATTCGCCACCAGCGCGCCGCTTGCCTGCCAGCCCGACGCGCGCGCTGCCTGCTGCACGGCGGCGACGAGCGTGCCGTCGTGCGCACGCGTCTGCGCGACGCGCTCGGTCATCCGGTCGAGCAATTGCCGCGCGCCTTCGCTTGCGCGCGCCAGCGCCGCGGCATCCGACAACGGCGACAGCGCGGCGACGAAGTCGACGACCCGCGCCGCGATGTCGTCCAGCTGCGCTTCGTCGAAGCCGAGCAGATCGGCAACCGCACACACGGGCACGGTCATGCACCACGTATTCAGCGCGTCGGCGTCGCCAGGCGCCGGCAACCGTCGCGCGGCAAGCTGCGCCGCGCGAGCGCGCAGCGCCTCCGTGTCGATCGGTGCGAACGCCGCGCGCAACGCCTGCTTCGGTACGTCGTGCCGCGACGCGCCGTCGTTCATGCGCACGAGTTCGCCGAACAGCGCGCCGGCCGTCGTGCCGCGCAACGCGGGCGGCACCGGCATGTCCAGCGGGCGTACGCGGCAGGCCGGATGGCCGAGCACGGCCGTCACGGTCGACGCGCGGCTCGCGACCCACAGGCCGAGCGCGGCGTCGAACGCGAGCGGCGGCCCGTCGACGAGCGTCGCATAGTAGGGATAGGGATCGCGGTGCGTCACCGCTGCAATGGGATCGGTCGGGTTCATGCGCTCAGTATCGATGGCGTGCACCGCCGCATGTTTCGGGTTCACGTGAAATGTCGCGGCACGGGCGCCACGCGCCGCGGCCTCGCAACGCGAGGCAAGGCAACGGTCAGGCGGCCGACCGGTCGCGGTGCGACTGCATGCGCATCCGGACGCGCCCGGCCGAAATCGCGCGCGGCTCGGGCAGCACCGTGTCGTGATGGAACATTTCCTGCCGGAATTCGCCGTTTTCGTCGAACCACTGGCAGATCAGCCAGTCGCCGTCGTCGAACACGACCGGCCCCGCATAGGTGACGGTCATGCGCGGCCCGCCCGTTTTCAGCGTCACGACATCGCCGACGCGAAACCTGACGCGCTGATTTTCTCGGATCGTCATCGCTCTCTCGGATTTTATATATTGATATTCCCGGCGGCCCGCCAACCGGTCATTTGAATGTGCCGCAGATTATCAATCAAAAAAACGGCCGGCAACTGCCGCACACGAAAATACATTGATCGAGAAAATGCAACGATACGCGCCATCGACACGCGCGGCGGGCCGCCGATCGCCCGATCCGGCGCGGCCTGCACGGCGGATCGGGGCAACCGGGGGAAATGCGGAGAATAAACGATGGTTTTCGCGCCGTCATCGACGGTTAATCAAGACGCGAAATAGGTTGATTATTGTCAATCGACGTTTCCGCTGGAAACGATCCCATGTTTAATTGGCCGTCATTCTCCGAACAAAACCGGCGAATTATCGGGTGCCGCAAACCAGCGGTTGATGTCGCGCCCCGACACGGCCGCCTGTGCGAACGTAAACGTGCCGTCGCGCGCCATCTCGGTCGCGGCGCGCAGGAACGCGCCGAGCGCGGCCCGCGCCAGCGCGCCGCCGACGCTGACGCGCTTCACGCCGAGCGCCGCGAGTTCGTCCAGGCTCAGCAAGCCGCCCTGCAGCCCCATCACGACGTTCACCGGCGCGCCGACCGCCCGCGTCACGGCCGCGATTTCGTCGGCGTCGGTGATGCCCGGCGCATACAGCACGTCGGCGCCCGCGTCACGATAGGCGACGAGCCGGGCAATCGTGTCGTCGAGATCGCGGCGGTCGTGCAGGTAGTTTTCGCAGCGCGCGGTCAAGGTGAACGGAAACGGCAGCGCGCGCGCCGCGTCGACGGCCGCCGCGATGCGCTCGACCGCCGCGCCGCGCGGGTAGATCGGCGCGTCGGCGCGGCCCGTCGCGTCCTCGATCGAGCCGCCGACCGCGCCGGCCTCGGCCGCGAGCCGGATCGTTTCGGACACCGTGTCGGGTGCATCGCCGAAGCCGTTCTCGAGATCGGCGCTCACCGGCAGGCCGCCCGCGGCGACGAGATCGGCAATGTGGTCGAGCATCGCGTCGCGGTCGATCGCGTTGTCGGGCTGCCCTTTCGAAAACGCGTAGCCGGCGCTCGTCGTGGCGAGCGCCTCGAAACCGGCCATCGCCAGCAGGCGCGCGGTGCCGGCGTCCCACGGGTTCGGGATGATGAACGCGCCGGGGCGCGTGTGCAGCGAACGGAAAACTTCGGCGTGGCGCGCCTGCAGGTCGGAACGGGTCATCGTGGACTCCCGGATGGTGATGACGGGTGAGCTTACGCCGGTCGTGCGCGCGACGTTTCAGCGATGGCCGAAATGTCGTCGCGCGACCGGAAAAAAACCGACGCGCGGGACGCGCGCCGGCAGCCGGCGCTTACGTCGATGCAGCCGGCCCGCCGTCGATGCCGAGCAACACGTCGGCGACGGCCTCGGAGAACTGCATCGTGCGGCCGTCGATCAGCACGGCGTCCGGATGCGACGGATCGCGCACCGCCTGCGGCACGCCATGTGCGATCAGCACGCGTGCGCACGCTTCCCAGTCGGGTACGTCGACGCCCTCCGGTTCGTTGACGGACGCCCAGGACAACGTGCCGAGCGCGTCGCTCCCGAATCCGTGCGGCTCGCGCCAGCTTGCGCCGTGCGCGAGCAGGAACGCCAGCAGATCGGCATCGCCGCGGAACACCGCGTGATTGAGCGCGCTCGCGTCCCAGTCGCCGCCGCGCACGGCAATCGGCCAGCCCAGCTCGACCATGACCTTCACCGCGTCGCGCGACCCCCATGCGGCGGCATCCGGCAGTTGTCGCAGCCGGTCCTCGGTCAGCGCGCCGGGCAGTTCCGGATGGCGCGCCCGGATACGCCGCGCGGTGTCGGCGTCGGCACGCGCACAGGCCGCCACGAATGCGTCGTCCGGGCCGAGCGCCTCTTCCGCGCCGGCTGCGCGCAGCAGCGCCGCGACGTCGGTCAAGCCGGCCTGCATCGCCAGCCGGTACGCACTGACGCCCGCCGGCGTGCACGCGCGCGGATCGGCGCCGGCCGCCAGCAGCGCGGCGACATGGCGCGCCGAGCAGCGCACGCCGATCGCGCGCAGCAACGGCGCGCCCCAGGTCCGCGCGAGGCCCGCGCCGGGCGGCTCGTTCGCGTCGCCGCCATGCGCGAGCAGCAGTTCGAGCGCCGCCGCGTCGCGCATGTCGAACGCGCGCCGCAACGCATTCGTGCCGCCCACTTGCGCGCCGTGCTCGAGCAGCACGCGCGTGCAGGCCGGATTCTCCAGCGAGTGATACAGCGATTCGCCGTCGTTCGGGTCGGCGCCGGCTTCCAGCAACATCGCCGTGAGCGCCGGATCACGATTGACGCCCGCGGCGCCGTACAGCGCCGACAGTGGCGCCGACTCGTCGGGCTCGGCAAGCGAAGCCGGCGGAAACCGGTTGCCGATCCGCTGGTTCGGATCCGCGCCTGCATCGAGCAGATGACGCGCGCAGTCGCGCAGCCCGATGGCGAACGCCGGAATCCGCCCGAGCCGCGAATGCGTGACGGCGACCAGCGGCGGCAGCTTGAACGCACCGCCGGCGCGCGCGATCCAGCCGGGATCGGCAGCCAGCGCCGCCTTCACCGCGTCGAGATCGCCCGCCGCGCATGCGATGGCCGGATCGGCCGACACGAGATCGGGATGGTCGAGCAACAATTGCGCGGCGACACGCGGCCGGGGCGCATCGACGCCGCCGGTCACCTCACCGCCGTAGGCGAGGTGGAGCCAGCGCCGGATCAGCGCCGACCGCGGTTGCCGCGCGAGCGCGCGCATTTCGACGAACGCGCCGAGATCGGCCCACGACGCGAAGCCGTACTCGCGCGCGATGCAGGACTGCGCGTCGTGCAGGCGGAGCCCGAGCGCGCGTGTTTCGTCGTGCGTGCGGTTCGCGGCGGCGGGGAGCGACCGGACAAAGCGCGCGACGGCACCGGCGTCGCCTTGCCGGTACAGGCGCAACAATGCCTTGGCCTGCTTTTTCAGATGATCGGGATGGGCGTTGGGAGGCAGCGTGTTCATGCGGATCCTCGTGCATGGATGGCCGAAGGTCCGCAATACCGCCAGCACAAAGGATGGGGAAACCTCGAGTGGATGCGACACAGGTGGGTTCAACCCTTTCCGCGGACCCGGAAGCGACCTGCATCGCTGCCCGGTATCGTAGGCGACGGCCGGCGACATCGTCAACCTGCCGACGCTGCGCCGCTCAGCCCGCGAGCCGCTTCGTCAGGAAAATGCGCGTGTGCCCGACCGGATAGTCCGGCAGCTCGCCGAAGCGGACATAGCCGCGCTTTTCGTAGAACGGTCGCGCCTGGAAATCGAACGTGTCGAGCCACGCGCTGTGGCAGCCGCGCGCGAGCGCCTCCGCTTCGGCCAGATCCATGATGCGCGTGCCGGCGCCCTGGCCGCGCGCGGCCTCGGGCACCACGAGCAGGTCGACGTGCAGCCAGCCGAACGCCGTGCCGCCCCACAGGCCGCCGACCACCGCGCCGGCGGCGTCGGTCACGACCACGGCCAGCGGCCGGAACTCGGCCGGGCCGGCCTGGCTTTCGTTGAACCGGACGAGCGGCGCGACGATCTGCTTGCGTACGTCCGCGTCGCCCGCGTCGGTCACTTCGTAGGTGAACGTCATCGGTTGCGTCGGGTTGAATCGTGAACGGGAATTGGCTGGAGCCGCACGCACCGCGCGCGTCAGACCACGTAGGCGCCCTTCGCGTGCAGCGCCGCTTCGGTGCGCTCGAGCGCCGCGATCGCATCGCTGCCTTCGAGCGCGAGCAACTGCGCGACCAGCGCCTCGGCCATCGCATGCGCGGCCACCAGCGACGGGAAGAACGACGGGCTGTCGTGCGTGAAGATCAGTTGCGCGTCCGCGTGCAGCGCGATCGGCGCCACCGCGCTGTCGGTGATCGCGACGATCTTGCTGCCCTGCTCCTTCGCGGCCTGCGCGACGCGTGTTGCTTCCGCCGAGTACGGCGCGAAGCTGACGACCACGGTCACGCTCTGCTTCGCGATCGTCCGCAGCTCCATTTCGAGCGAACCGGCGACGCCGTTGAGCAGCGACACGGTCGGGCGGAACAGCCGGTAGCCGTACACGAACCCGAACGCGACCGGATAACACGAGCGGAACCCCGCCACGTGAACATGCGATGCCTTGCGGATCAGCCTGGCCGCGTCCGCGAGCGCGTGCTCGTTCTGCGCGGCGGTGGCCGACAGGTTGTGCTGCTGCGCGGCGAGCAGGTCATGCGCGAGCGACGCCCTCGCGTCGGGCCGCACCAGCGAGCGCGCGCGCTGCGTGAGCGGCTCGGGCCGCGCGCGCACGCGCGCGACGCACAGATCGCGCAACTCGTTCCAGCCGGGAAAACCGAATTGCTGCGCGAGCCGCACGAGCGACGCAGGCTGCACCTGCGCGCGCTGCGCGACCTTGCGCATCGACGACGTGGCGACTTCGTCGGGATGGTCGAGCAGGAAGGCGGCGCCCGCCTGGAATTGCGGGCTCAGCTCGGAAAATTGCGCCCGGATCCGGGACGCGAGTTCGTCGAAATTGGCAGCCATCGTGATGGGAACGGGAACCGGTCGCTCATGGTATCACCGGCCCCGCGCGCACCGGTCAGCGCAGCACTTCGACGTGATCGGCGTCGACCTTCACGCTGCCCGACCATTTGCGCTCGAATTCGCCGGTCACCTTCACTTCGTTCTTGTCGCTGACCGGCTGGCCGGCCGCCCACAGCTTGTGGTCGATCTCGACGCGGATCGTGCCGGTGGCGTCGGCGAACTCGTAGTCCTCGCCGCCGACGCGCTTGACGATGCGCCCTTGCAACTGCACGTGCTGATCGTCCTTGCCGTTGGCGAGCAGTTCCTTCACGGTCGTCGTGGTCAGCGCGGATGGCCCCGTGTATTGCGCATAGACGGCGGCGGGCAGCGTGGCGAGTGCAACCGCCAGGATTCTGGCCAGGTGTTTCATGATGTCGGTCCTCTTCTTGGATGTGACGCCGCGCTCCGTTGAACGCGACGGCACCAGATTACGGACCGTAAGATTAAGCAAACCTGAAGGGTGCGCCGAGGCGACACGGTGCCGCATTGGACAGGTACGAAATGGCGGCGGCGCCCTCCGCATTTAAGCTTGACCTAAGACGCGCGCGCTTATCATGGGAATCCCGGGCGTTGCCGCGCCCTGCTGAAGAGACACGAATCCATGCGCGTACTGCTCGTCGAGGACGATCCGCTGATCGGCAGCGGGCTCGAACAGGGCCTCAAACACGAAGGCTTCGCGGTTGACTGGGTGAAGGACGGCGATGCCGCGTCGCTCGCGCTGCGTTCGACCGGCTACGGCCTGCTGCTGCTCGATCTCGGGCTGCCGAACCGCGACGGCCTGTCGGTGCTCGCCGCGCTGCGCCGCCGCGACGAAAACCTGCCCGCGATCATCATCACCGCGCGCGACGGCGTGCCCGACCGCATCGCGGGCCTCGACAGCGGCGCGGACGACTATCTCGTCAAGCCGTTCGAACTCGACGAACTGCTCGCCCGCATCCGCGCGGTCAACCGCCGCCACGCGGGCCGCGCGCAGACGACACTCGCGATCGGCCCGCTGCGGCTCGATCCCGTCAAGCACCTCGTCTGGCTGGACGATGAGGAAGTGCCGCTGTCGCCGAAGGAGTTCGTGCTGCTGCACGAGCTGATGCGCGAACCGGGCGCGGTGATTTCGCGCGAGCAGTTCGAGGAGCGGCTGTACAGCTGGGGCGAGGAAATCGAGAGCAACGCGGTACAGGTGCATATCCACAACCTGCGCAAGAAGCTCGGCCACGACATGATCCGCACGGTGCGCGGCGTCGGCTACCGGATCGGTGACGGCACATGACGCACGTGCAACGCGCGATCGCACGCTGGCGCAACGCGTCGCTGCGGCGACGCCTGCTGACCTGGCTGCTGCCGGCCGCGTGCGTGATCGGCCTGGTCGCGAGCGCGGGCACCTACTGGGGTGCGTTGCGCGAGCTCGACGACCTGCTCGACGACCAGATGCGCAGCATGTCGAAGCAAATCGTCGTCGGCCCGAACGGCGAGCTGTCGTTCAGCGACCGTGCAAACGGCAAGCACGGTTTCGAGGCGAGCGATCCCGATGCGGTGCTGCTGCAGGTGTGGCGCAACGGCACGCTGGTGTATTCGACCGACCGCGATTCGAAGTTGCCGGCACCCGCGCAGAAGGGTATCGCGAGCGTCGACGTCGGCGGCCAGTCGTGGCGCACCTACGTGACCGAACGCGGCGGCACGACGATCCGGCTCGCGCAGGCGCGGCATGCCCGCTGGGAAGCGATCGCCGGGATCGCCGTGCATCTGCTGTGGCCGGTGTTCTCGATGCTGCCGCTGCTCGCGATCGGCCTGTGGTTCGGCATCGGCGCCGGGTTGCGGCCACTGCGCACGATCGCATCGGGCCTGAAACGCAGGAATGCGAACAACCTCGAGCCGGTCGACGTCGCGTCGATGCCGAACGAGGTCCGCCCGCTCGCCGAAGCGATCAACGACCTGCTTGCGCGGCTCGACCGGTCGTTCACGCTGCAGCGGCATTTCATCGCCGATGCCGCGCACGAGTTGCGCACGCCGATCATGGGGCTGTCGATCCAGTCGCAGTTGCTGCGGCGCGCGGCGACCGCCGAGGAGCGCGAGCACATTCTCGCGCAGATCCAGGCGGGCACGACGCGCCTCGGCCACCTCGCCGAGCAGCTGCTGACGCTCGCGCGCCTCGAACCCGATGCGCAGGCGGCCGCCTCGACGTCGGAGCCCGTCGATCTCGCCGCGCTGTGCCGGTCGGTGGTGTCGGACCGCGCGCGCGTCGCCGACGCGCACCGGATCGATCTCGGCGCGATCGTCGCCGCGCCCGTGATGGCCGCGGGCAATGCCGACACGCTGCGCGTGCTGCTCAACAACCTCGTCGACAACGCGATCCGCTATGCGGGCGCAGGCGCGCGCGTCGACGTGTCCGCGCGCGTCGACGGCACGACGCCCGTGCTCGAAGTCGCCGACGACGGCCCCGGTATTCCGGAAGCCGAACGCACGGACGTGTGGGAACGCTTCTATCGCGGCGAAGGCGCGCAGGCCGTCACGTCGTCGGGCAGCGGGCTCGGGCTGTCGATCGTCAAGCGAATCGCCGAACAGCATCGCGCGACGGTCGCGCTCGGCACCACGCAGGGCGGGCGCGGGCTGACCGTCACGGTGCGGTTTCCCGCACCGGTCTGATGCGCACGTGACCGGAAGCTTGTCCACAGATTATGTTGGCAAGCTTGTGGACAACCTTCCATTAACGACACCAAGCCCTTGATCGGAAAGGATTTGTCGGGCATGCGCGGCAAATGCGCCAGCCCGGGGCAGCCGCGCGCCCGTCGATCGTCGTAGACGATTCGTTTGATCCGCGCATCCAATTTGACAACCAGTTGTCTATTTTGTAAAGTGGTTGTCAATTCATGATGCGAGCGGGATATGACGAAATCCGAGAAATTGACCACCGTCGCGCTGTCCGTATTCCGCTTGAACGGGCTGCTGATCGAATGGGGCAACACCTTTTCCGGCCCGCACGGCCTGACCAGTGCGCGCTGGCAGGTGCTGGGCGCGATCTCGATGGCGCCGGACGCGCCGACCATCCCGCAGATTGCCGATGCAATGGGCATCACGCGGCAAGCCGTGCTGAAACAGGTCAACGTGCTGACCGAAGAAGGGCTCGCCCTGTCATTGCCCAACCCGGCGCACAAGCGCTCCCCTCTGTATGCGCTGACGCCGCGCGGCGAAGCGGCCTATCGGGCCGTGGCCGAGCAGTGGCAGCAGCATGTCCGCGACATCGCCGGCGACTTCAGTGCGGCCGACCTCGATGCCGCCATTCGCGTGCTGTCGGCGATGTCCCGGGCGCACGGCCAGGACGGCCACGCGTAACCCCGCCAGCCCGCCACCTCACCAGGAATTCCCATGCCCCACTTCAAGCCGATGGATCCGGCCTTTCCGATCCAGCAACAGATCGCGATCGACGCGGAGCCGGTCGTTCTCGTCAACGTGTTCACCCTGGCACCCGCCGACGAAGCGGACTTTCTCGCCGCCTGGAAGGACGACGCGGCATTCATGAAGCAGCAGCCGGGGTTCATCTCGACCCAGTTGCATCGCGCACTCGGCGACAGTCCGACCTACCTGAACTACGCGATCTGGGCATCGACCGCTACGTTTCGCGCGGCCTTCACGCATCCGGCGTTCGTCGCCAAGCTGTCGGCCTATCCGTCGTCCGCCGTCGCCAGCCCGCACCTGTTCCAGAAAGTCGGTGTCGCCGGTATCTGCACCGCGTAAGTGCGCGTGCGTCACGTGGCAACGCGTGGCATCCGCCGGTATCGCACCGGCCGATCGCGAACGCGGACTTCTCCACAGAAAATGTTGGCAAGCTTGTGGATATCCTGCGCACCGCGACGCTAAACCCTTGATCCGATGGACTTTGGCACGCGTGATGCAGACGAGGGCCGGGCGATGGCCGTCGCGCTCGCCACTTCGCCCCAGTTCGCATCACGACGCCACGACGATGCACGCAACGACCGCCGCATGCACGCCGGCCGGCTGCCGTGCCGGCCACTTACCCACAGATTGTGTTGGCAAGCTTGTGGATATCCTGAGCACGCATGCGCTAACCCGTTGATCGGCCTCAGGTTCGTGCGCGGGGTCACCGTTGCGGCAACGCGTGGCGCAAGCGTGCACGAACGATCCGGCACGACGGCTACGCTCAACCCGCGCCTTGACGCCCGCGCAGGTCACGCATCAAGATCATGCGAGCCGCACCACGACGCATCACCATCACTCCGAGGAAGACCATGGAACACTTCACCGCGTGGCAGTTGCTCGTCTCGCTCGTGCTCGTCGCCATCGTCGTCTATCCGTACGTCCGCATCGTCCGGCGCACCGGACATTCGGGCTGGTGGATCCTGACGATGTTCGTCCCGGTCCTGAACTTCATCATGTTGTGGGTATTCGCGTTCGCGCGCTGGCCCGCGGTCGACGATCGGCAGCGCTGACTATCGCGGCGACGGCCCGCGAGTTTGTCCACAGATTGTGTTGGCAAGCATGTGGATAGCCTGCGCATACCGCGACCAAGCGCTTGATCCGAAAGACTTTGTCCGCGCCGCCTCAAACGCGGCACGCAGCCGGCAAATCGCCGGTTGCGTGCCCTCGCGCGGCGTGACGCGTCGCCACCGGCGCCGGCCGGCGCGCTTGTCCACAGATTGTGTTGGCAAGCGTGTGGACAGCCTGCGCATACCGCAGCCAAGCGCTTGATCCGAAAGACTTTGTCCGCGCCGCCTCAAACAGGGCACGGCCGCGCACGCCGCGCCGAACGCGGCCGCACGCGGGCTTGTCCACAGTTTTTGTTGGCAAGCATGTGGATATCCTGAGCATGCGCGACCTAAGTCGTTGATCGCACAACGTTTGGTCGCGCGGGTCACGACTGCGGCACGGCGTGCATGCGGATCGCGTTCACGCTCGCCGCGCCGCCCGACTCAACCGAACGTCCGCGCCACGATTTGCGCGACCGACGCGATCACGCCGTCCTTCGCCCGCGCATCGGCTTGCGCCTGCGTGTAGTACACGACCAGCACGATGGGCGCGCCCGACGCCGGCCAGATGACGCCGGCATCGTTCGTCGTCCCGTAGTCGCCGGTGCCCGTCTTGTCGCCGACCGTCCACCCTGCCGGCACGCCTGCGCGGATCCGCTTGTCGCCAACCTTGTTGCCGCGCAGCCACGCGACGAGCTGCGCACGCTGCGCGGCCGGCAGCGCGTCGCCGAGTGTGAGCACGCGCATGCTCGCCGCCATCGCGGCGGGCGTCGTCGTGTCGCGCGGGTCGCCCGGCAGCGCGGTATTCAGTTCGGTCTCCCATCGATCGAGCCGGAACGTGTCGTCGCCGATCGAGCGCGCGAACGCGGTCACGGCGGACGGGCCGCCGATCAGCTTCATCAGCAGGTTCGCGGCCGAGTTGTCGCTGTACTGGATCGCGGCCTCGCACAGCGCGGCAACCGTCATGCCCGAACCGACATGCTTCCCGGACACCGGCGAATAGTTGACGAGATCGGCCTTCGTGTACGTCACGCGCTGCTGCAGCCAACCCGGGCGATCGACGCTCTGCGCGAGCACCGCCGCGCTCAGCATCGCCTTGAAGGTGCTGCAGAACGGGAAACGCTCGTCCGGGCGATGCGCGATGACCCGGCCGCTCGCGGTGTCGATCGCGCACACGCCGAGACGGCCGCCTGCGTCGCGCTCGAGATCGGCCAGCGCCGCCGCGGCCACCGCTGCCGGATCGGCCGCGTCCGCCTTCGCGGCCTGCCGCGACGCGCACGCGGTGACGGTGAGGACGAGCGGCGCCGTCGCGGCGGCCAGCAACAGGGTTCGACGTTTCGATGAGTAGGTCATGTCGGTTGTCTCGGAGTGGAATGGCGGCGAATCGAGGTTGAAACGGCGGCGCCGAGACAGCACTATCGAGACTTTACGGTTAGCCGACAAGCAACGATAATTGAGCGCTGACAAAAGAAATTCTTATGACTAAGCTCCGCCCTCATCTTCCGCTCAATGCGTTGCGCGCGTTCGAATCGTCGGCGCGCCACCTGAACTTCACGCGCGCCGGCCTCGAGCTGAGCGTGACCCAGGCCGCGGTCAGCCAGCAGGTGCGCTCGCTCGAGGAGCGGCTCGGCTGCACGCTGTTCACGCGGCTGCCGCGGGGCCTCGGGCTCACCGACGAAGGGCGGGCGTTGCTGCCCGTGCTGAGCGATGCGTTCAGCCGCATCGAGACGGTGCTCAAGCAGTTCGACGGCGGGCGCTTCCGCGAGGTACTGACACTCGGCGTCGTCGGCACCTTTGCCCTAGGCTGGCTAATGCCGCGACTGAAGCAGTTCGGCGACACGCATCCGTTCGTCGAACTGCGGCTGCGCACCAACAACAACGTCGTCGATCTCGCCGCCGAGGGCCTCGATTTCGCGATCCGCTTCGGCGAAGGCAACTGGCCGGCGACGCGCAACGAACGGCTGCTCGATGCGCCGCTCACCGCGTTGTGCGCGCCGGAGATCGCGCGGCGCCTCGCGCGGCCGGCCGATCTCGCGAACGAAACGCTGCTGCGCTCGTACCGCACCGACGAATGGCACGGCTGGTTCGACGCCGCGCAGCTCGAGCCGTGGACGGTCAACGGGCCCGTGTTCGATTCATCGCGGCTGATGGTCGAGGCCGCGATGCAGGGTGCGGGCATCGCACTCGCGCCGGCCTGCATGTTTGCACGCGAACTGCAGCTCGGCCTGCTCGCGCGACCGCTCGACATCGACGTGTGCGCGGGCGGTTACTGGCTCACGTCGCTGAAATCGAAACCGCTGACGCCCGCGATGACGCTCTTTCGCGACTGGATCGTGGCCGAGGCGGCCGACACGACACCGGACGCGTAACGCAACCGCCCTTGTCCACAGAAAGTGTTGGCAAGGATGTGGATATCCTGGGCACCCGGGACCTAAGCCCTTGATCGCGCACGAATTTGCGTTCCGACCCACACATCGGGCAGCCTTTGTGCACGCGCCTCGCGCGCATGCCGCATTCGGGCCCGATACTCAACCCATGCGACGCAATCGATGGCAAGTTGTCCACAGAATTTGTTGGCAAGCCTGTGGATATCCGCCGGATCCGGCGCGTAACATCTTGATACACAAGGGGATTCGATATCAGGACCTTGACCGGTCAATGGTGTGGCACCGCACCATCATTCGAACGGCCTCCCGGGCACACATCGGGAGCGCAGCGCACGTGCGGCCGAAGGCCGGCCGGTTCTCCACAGATTGTGTTGGCAAGCTTGTGGATATCCTGCGCATCGGGCGCCTAACTCATTGAGCGCACGGGGTTTTGTGCTTCATCCGCAGAATCGGGCAGCGCCGGCGCGGCCCGTGCGGCTCGCGTCGGCGCACGCCGTGGATCAATGCCGGTCGAGCCCGCCGCGCAATTCGCTGGCCTTGTCGCGCAACGCTTCGTAACCCGAACGCGCATGCTCGGGCAGGTCGGGATCGCCGATCAGCGCGCCGAGCGTTTCGATCAGGCTGAACAGGATGCCCTTCGCCGCGCCGACCGCGATGCTCTGCGATTCGATCGACTTGTGCAGGTGGTCGACCGCCGCCTCCAGGTTTTCGAGCTTGTGCTCGCCGTCGTCGGGCCGGTTGTCGGTCGTCATCGTCTACCTCCTCCATCGTTCAAGGGTCATGTCACGATTCTATGCCGCTGCGCACGAACGTGGCGCGACATCGCGCAACGTTCGTGCAGCACGGCGCTACAGCACCGCGACCACCTTCACCCGCCCCGGCTGCTCCGCCGCCGCGACGACCTGGCCGTCGACACGGCGGAACGTCAACGACACGGTTTCGTCGCCGACGCGCAGTGCGTCGATCCGCAGCCAGTCGACGCCCTCCGGCAGCGCCGGACGCTCGACGCGCACCTCGTGGCGCGTCGCGTCGATGCTCACACCGAGGCACGCCTGCAGCATCATGAATGGCGCACCGGCCGCCCATGCCTGCGGCAGGCAGGCCACCGGATACGCGGTCGGCGGTTCGCCGCGCCGGCGCGGGAACCCGCAGAACAGCTCCGGCAAGCGCATCTCGAAGCTCACCGCCGCCTCGAACAGCGCGCGCAACAGGTTCACCGCGGCCGTCTTGTCGCCGTAGCGCGCCAGGCCGCGCGCGATGAGCGCATTGTCGTGCGGCCATACCGACCCGTTGTGATAGGCCATCGGGTTGAAACGCGGCTGCCCGGCCGCGAGCGTGCGGATGCCCCACCCCGTCTGGAACAGCGTCGAGCCGAGCACGCCGGCCATCGCCGCGCCGCGCTCGGCATCGGGCAGCCCGAACGCGAGCAGGTGCCCCGCGTTCGACGCGAACACGCGGCACAGGTCGCCATGGCCGTCGAGCGCGATCCCGTAGAAATGGCCCTCGGGCATCCAGAACAACGCGTCGACCTGGTCGCGCAGCGCCTTCGCGCGCAACGCGTAGCGCGTCGCGTCGGCCGCGTGGCCGCGCCGGTGCGAGCACGCCGACATCGCATCGAGCGCCGCGCACGCATAGGCCTGCACTTCGACGAGCGCGATCGGCCCGTCGGGAAAACGGCCGTCCGCATGGAACACCGAATCGTGGCTGTCCTTCCAGCCCTGGTTCGCGAGGCCGCGCTCCGACGTGCGCTGGTAATCGAGCAGTCCGTAGGGATTGCGGTCGCACTTGTCGATCACCCATTGCGCGGCGCGCTCGAGCGCGGGCCACAGCTCGTCGATCAGCGCATCGTCGCCGGTGCGTTCGACATAGGCGCCGGCCAGCACGATGAACAGCGGCGTCGTGTCGACACCGCCGTAGTACAGCGCGAACGGCACTTCGCCCGTCGCGGCCATCTCGCTGCGGCGGAACTCGTGCATGATCTTGCCGGGCTCCGCGTCGCGGAAGGCGGAGGTTTCACGCGCCTGGTGCTCGGCAAGAAAACGCAGCACGCCGCGCGCGAGCGACGGCTGCAGCCACAGCATCTGCAACGACGTGATCACCGCGTCGCGGCCGAACGGCGTCGAGAACCACGGAATGCCCGCATACGGGTAGGGCCCCGTATCGAGCTGCGTCGTCAGCAGCCCGAGATCCGCGAGCGAACGATCGAGCCACGCGTCGAACAGCGGATTGCCGGTGTTCACGCGCGCCATCGACTCGCGCCGCGCACGCATCTCGCGATGCACGCCGACGAGCGCGGTGCGCAGCGCGACGCGGCCGCACCCGGGCCCTTCGCCGTGCGCCGGGCCGAGCGTCGCATCGACGGTCAGGTAGATCGACACGCAGGCCTGCGCGGCGATCGTCAGCGTGTAGTCGGCACGATCGACCGACAGCGCGTCGGGCGCCGGCGAGAAATGCACGGTCACGTTGCGCTCGACGCGGTCGAGGCCGTCGTAGCGCAGCCGCACCGCGCCGGCATCGACGCGCGGAGCAACGACCGTGCCGCGCTTCGGGCGCTGCGTGCCGCGCACCTCGAACATGTCCTTGAAATCGGCCGCGAACGACAGCGACAGCGGCACCTCGGCCTCGCTCGCGCCGTAGTTCGTCAGCGTCAGCGCTTCGTAAAGCACGTCGCCCGCGAGCACGCGCATCCGCTCGATATGGATCACGCCCTCGGGCGTCTCGTGGCCGCCGAGCGGCGGCAGCGGGCGGTTCGTCAGGTGCGCGGTGAACGACGCGTTGTCGGCGCTCGTCGCGCCCGACAGCAGCGACGGCGCGCGGCCGCCGAACGTCAGGCGCCACGTCGACAGCACGCGCATGTCGTCGACGAACAGGCCGTCGTCATGCCCGCCGATGTCGCCGAGCGCGTCGCTCACCACGAACGCGTCGCCGGATTTCAGCACGTACTGGTTGTTGCGCGCGAGCGCCTGCGGATCGGCTTCGGGCGCGATGAAGGCGGGGCCCGACGCGGCGGTCGGGGCGACGGGCGCGACTTGCGGCGCCTGCGTCGTCGTGGCTTCGGCGTGATTCGGCATCGATGCTCCTGTGTCGAGGCGCAACGCGCGGCGCGCGTCGCGTGTTTCGCACAGGATAGGCCAGAACGGGGCACGTGCGCAGCGACGAAACGGCCGCGGCGCCCGCGACGTTGCCGTCGTCGCGGGCGCCGCGTACGGGCACGTCAGTTGCCGGTCAGAACTTCCACAGGATGTTGCCGAGGATCGCGTTGTCGCGCACGCCGCTGCCATACTGGCCGCTGTACGTGAGGCCGAGCGTCAGGCGCTTCGTGATGTTCGCGTCGATGCCGGCTTCGAGCACCGCGCTGTCGCGCGCGATCGGCACGCCCGACACCTGGAACGACGTGCCGCCATTCGCGAACGTGAACGCCGACGACGGCCGCACGTTGCCGAACGCGTGGCGCCAGCCGACCGTCCCGCGCGCGGTGAACGTGCCGCTCCCGATCGCGCCGAGTTGCGACGCCGCGCGCAGGCCGAGCGTCGAGAAGCCGACGTGGGTCGTCTCGCCGCCGGCGCGCAATGCGGACGCGCCCCCGGTTTCCGTATAGCCGTCGGTATGCAGGTTCACATACGCGAGGCCCGCGAACGGTTCGATCGCGACGGGCCCGACCGGCAGCGCGTAGCCGACTTCGCCGAACACCTGCGCCGAATTCGCGTTGTAGCCGGCCGAGTCGTGATCCGAGAAACCCGCGAAGCCGGGATAACGGTCGCTGTTGATCCGGTACCACGTGTACGACGCGCCGCCGCGCACGCCGAGCGCGCCGTACTGCGCGCCGCCATACAGCGACAGGTAGTAGCTGTTCACGGCCGCCGACGAGCTCTGGTCGTTGTCGAGCGAGCTGTGCGTGACGCCTGCCGCCAGGCCCGCACGCCACTTGTCGTTGAGTGCCATGTCGGCGCCGGCGATGAAGCCCGTCATGCTGCGGTTGATCGTCGACGCGTTGCCGTCGCCGGTGAGCCGGCTGCGGCCGCCGAATGCCTGCCCCCAGACGACCGGCTGATAAGGCGTGCCGCCGTAGCAGCCCTCGCGCGAACCGATCCGGCGTTCCGGCGGCAGCATCGGGTCGACCGCGCCGGCCGTGTTGTCGCCGCACAGCGCGGCGCCGCCCGACGACAGCGCGGCAAGCGGCCCCGCCCCGGGCGCGAGGCCCTGGCGGACACGATCGGTCACCGCGTCGCGCACATAACGGCTGTCGAGCAGCAGCATGCTCTTCAGGCTCGCCTGCAGTTCGCCGTCGAGCAGCCCGTACGCGCGCCGCGCGGTGGGCGCGTCGGTCGTCAGCACCGCGTCGTACAGCGGGTTGCCGGCCCCGAGCCCGCCGAGCGCGGCCGCGACCGAACGCTGGTTCGGCGTCGTCGCGACGTCGGGCAGCGACGTGCCGTTCTCGACGAGCCGCAGGTACACATGGCCCGGATCGTAGCTGAGCGTCGGCATCAGGAACGCGTAGTTCGCGCTCACCTGGCTGAAGGTGCCCTGCACGCCCGACGCCGCCGTGAGGATCGTGTAGGTCGTGCTCGGCTGGTAGCCGCTCTGGTTCGCGATCACCTGCACGGTGCCGCCGTTCAGCGTCGCCGTGCCGCCCGCCGCGAGGCTGCCGCTTTGCTGCGGCGCCGCCGCGACCTGGAACGTCGAACCCGGCTGGAACGTGACGTTGCCGCCCACGTTCAGCGCCGCGCCCGGCTGCGAGGCGGCCGCCGTCGCGCCGCCCTGCACCACGAGGCCGCCGACCGTGCCAGTGCCCGTCAGCGTCGCGCCGCTCTGCACGGTGACGTTCGACTGGCCGAGCGAACCGTTGACGGCAAGCGTGCCCGCGCTGACCGTGGTCGGGCCGCTCAGCGTGTTCGTGCCCGTCAGCGTCAGTTGCCCGCTGCCGGCCTGCGTCAGCGAACCGGTGCCGGACAGCACGCTCGCGATCGTCACGTTGCCGGATTGATTGACGACCAGCGCCCCGTTGTCGACGACGTTGCCGGCCACGCTGCCCGACGTGCCGCCGTTGCCGAGCTGCAGCGTGCCGCCGGCCGCGATCGTGGTGCCGCCCGTGTACGTGTTGCCGCCGGTCAGCACCTGCGTGCCGCTCGCCACCGTCACGCCGCCCGAGCCGCCGATCGTGCCGCCGAACGTGCTGTTGCCGCTGCCGTTCAACGTCAGCGCGTTGCTGCCGAGGTTCACGTTCGTGCCGGCCGCGCCCGACAGCGCGCCGACCGTCTGCGCGCCCGATGCGCCGCTCGCGTCGAACGTCGCACCCGCGCCGGCGAGATTCACCGCGCCCGTCGATGCGAGGCTGCCGCCCGCACCGAGTGCGAGTGTGCTGCCTGCGTTGATCGTCGTGCCACCGGTGTACGTGTTCGCGCCCGTCAGCGTCTGCGTGCCCGCACCGGCCACCGTCACGCCGCCTGCGCCGCCGATGGTCCCGCCGAACGTGCCGCTCGCGCCGCCGTTCAGTGTCAGCGCATTCGTGCCGAGCGTCACGTTCGTGCCGGCCGCGCCGGTCAGCGTGCCGATCGTCTGCGCGCCTGTCGCGCCGCTCGCGTCGAACGTCGCACCCGCGCCGGCGAGATTCACCGCACCGGTCGATGCGAGACTGCCGCCCGCGCCGAGCGTCAGCGTGCTGCCGCCGTTGATCGTCGTGCCGCCCGTGTAGGTGTTCGCGCCCGTCAGCGTCTGTGTGCCGGTGCCGGCGAAGGTCACGCCGCCCGTGCCGCCGATCGCACCGCCGAACGTGTTGTTGCCGCCGCCGTTCAGCGTCAGCGCATTCGCGCCGAGCGTCACGTTCGTGCCGGCCGCGCCGGTCAGCGCGCCAATCGTCTGCGCGCCCGATGCGCCGCTCAGGTTGAACGTTGCACCTGCGCCCGCGAGATTCACCGTGCTGCCCGATGCGAGACTGCCGCCCGCACCCAGCGCCAACGTGCTGCCGCCGTTGATCGTCGTGCCACCCGTGTAGGTGTTCGCGCCCGTCAACGTCTGTGTGCCGGTGCCCGCGAGCGTCAGGCCGCCCGTGCCGCCGATCACGCCGCCGAACGTGCCGTTGCCGCTGCCGTTCAACGTCAGCGCGTTCGCGCCGAGGCTCACGTTCGTGCCGGCCGCGCCGGTCAACGTGCCGATCGTCTGCGCGCCCGACGCGCCGCTCAGGTTGAACGTCGCGCCGGTGCCTGCCAGATTCACCGAGCCGGTCGATGCGAGGCTGCCGCCCGTGCCGAGCGCCAGCGTGCTGCCGCCGTTGATCGTCGTGCCACCGGTGTACGTGTTCGCGCCCGTCAGCGTCTGCGTGCCCGTCCCGGCCAGCGTCACGCTGCCCGTGCCGCCGATCGCGCCGCCGAACGTGCTGTTGCCGCTGCCGTTCAGCGTCAGCGCGTTCGCGCCGAGCGTCACGTTCGTGCCAGTTGCACCGGCCAGCGAGCCGATCGTCTGCGCGCCCGATGCGCCGCTCAGGTTGAACGTCGCGCCCGTGCCGGCGAGGTTGACCGCGCCGGTCGATGCGAGACTGCCGCCCGCCCCCAGCGCCAGCGTGCTGCCGCCGTTGATCGTCGTGCCACCGGTGTACGTGTTCGCGCCCGTCAGCGTCTGCGTGCCCGTCCCGGCCAGCGTCACGCCGCCCGTGCCGCCGATCGTGCCGCCAAACGTGTTGTTGCCGCTGCCGTTCAGCGTCAGCGCATTCGCGCCGAGACTCACGTTCGTGCCGGTCGTACCGGTCAGCGCCCCGAGCGTTTGTGCGCCCGTCGCGCCGCTCACGTCGAACGTGGCCCCCGTACCCGCGAGATTCACCGCACTGCCCGATGCGAGACTGCCGCCCGCCGCCAGCGCCAGCGTGCTGCCGCCGTTGATCGTCGTGCCGCCCGTATACGTGTTCGCCCCCGTCAGCGTCTGCGTACCGGTACCGGCGAACGTCACGCCGCCCGTCCCGCCGATCGTGCCGCCAAACGTGTTGTTGCCGCTGCCGTTCAGCGTCAGCGCATTCGCGCCGAGACTCACGATGGTGCCGGCCACACCGGTGAGCGGACCAACCATCTGCGCGCCCGATGCGCCGCTCAGATTGAACGTCGCACCCGTGCCCGCGAGGTTCACGGCCCCCGTTGCCGCGAGACTGCCGCCTGCGCCGAGTGCGAGTGTGCTGCCGCCGTTGATGGTCGTGCCGCCCGTGTACGTGTTCGCGCCCGTCAGCGTCTGTGTGCCGGTGCCCGCGAGCGTCACGCCGCCCGTGCCGCCGATCGCACCGCCGAACGTGCTGTTGCCGCTGCCGTTCAGCGTCAGCGCATTCCCGCCGAGATTCACGTTCGTGCCGGTCGTGCCGGTCAGCGCCCCGAGCGTTTGTGCGCCCGTCGCGCCGCTCACGTCGAACGCGGCCCCCGTGCCCGCGAGATTCACCGTGCTGCCCGCCGCGAGGCTGCCGCCCGCGCCGAGTGCGAGCGTGCTGCCGCCGTCGATCGTCGTGCCGCCCGTGTACGTGTTCGCCCCCGTCAGCGTTTGCGTGCCGGAGCCGGCGAAGGTCACGCTGCCGGTGCCGCCGATCGCACCGCCGAACGTGTTGTTGCCGCTGCCGTTCAGCGTCAGCGCATTTCCGCCGAGGCTCACGTTCGTGCCGACCGCGCCGGTCAGCGCGCCGATCGTCTGCGCGCCCGTCGCACCGCTCACATCGAACGTCGCACCCGGGGCTGCAAGATTCACGCCCCCCGTCGCCGCGAGGCTGCCGCCCGCGCCGAGTGCGAGCGTGCTGCCGCCGCCGATCGTCGTGCCGCCCGTGTACGTGTTCGCACCCGTCAGCGTTTGCGTGCCCGCGCCGGCCAGCGTCAGGCCGCCGGTGCCGCCGATCGCGCCGCCGAACGTGTGGTTGCCCGCCCCGCTCAGCGTCAACCCGTTGCCGCCCAGGTTCACGTTCGTGCCGGCCGCACCGGTCAATGCGCCGATCGTCTGCGCGCCCGTCGCGCCGCCCAGGTTGAACGTCGCGCCCGCGCTGGCCAGATTCACCGTGCCGGTCGACGCCAGGCTGCCGCCCGCCCCGAGTGCGAGTGTGCTGCCGCCGTTGATGGTCGTGCCGCCCGTGTAGGTGTTTGCGCCCGTCAACGTCTGCGTGCCGGTGCCGGACAGCGTCACGCCGCCCGTGCCGCCGATCACGCCGCCGAACGTGCCGCTGGCGGTGCCGCCCAGCGTCAGCGCGTTACCGCCGAGGTTGAGGTGGGTCCCCGCGACGCCCGACAGTGCGCCGAGCGTTTGCGCGCCCGTCGCGGCGCTCAGATCGAGCGTCGCGCCGGCACCCGCGAGGTTCATCGCGCCGGCCGACGCGAGGCTGCCGCCCGCGCCCACCGCCAACGTGCCGGCGTTGATCGTCGTGCCGCCCGTATAGGTGTTCGCGCCGGTCAGGGTCGTCGTCGCCGCACCGTCCTTCACGAGCGCACCCGCGCCGGAAATCGTGCCGCTCAGCCCGAGCGCATTGCTGCCGCCAAGCGTCAGCGTCGCACCCGTGCCGAGATCGATCGTGTTGGCCACCGACAGGTTCGCATTCGTGTCGAGCGTCGCCGCGCCGCCAACGCTCAGCGCGCCCGTGCCGAGCGCCGTGTTGTTGCCGAGCACCAGGCCGCCGCTGTCGAGGTTCGTGCCGCCCGAATAGGTGCTCGCGCCGTTCAGCGTCTGCGTACCGGTGCCGGCGAGCGTCAGGCTGCCGGTGCCGCCGATCGCGCCGCTGAACGTGCCGCTCGCGGTGCCGCCCAGCGTCAGCGCGTTGCCGCCGAGATTGAGGTTCGTTCCCGTGACACCCGACAGCGCGCCGAGCGTCTGCCCGCCCGTCGCGGCGCTCAAGTCCAGCGTCGCGCCGGCATTCGCGAGGTTCATCGCGCCGGTCGATGCGAGACTGCCGCCCGCACCGACCGCCAGCGTGCCGGCATTGATCGTCGTGCCGCCCGTGTACGTGTTCGCGCCGGTCAGCGTCGTGGTCGCCGCGCCGTTCTTCACGAGGCCGCCCGCACCGGAAATCGCGCCGCCCAGCGTGAGGGTGTTGCTGCCGCCCAGCGTGAGTGCCGCGCCCGCGCCGAGGTTGACAGCGTTGCCGACCGACAGGCTCGCGTTCGTGTCGAGCGTCGCCGCACCGCCGACATTCAGCGTGCCGGAGCCGAGCGCCCCGTTGTTGCCGAGGACGAGGCTGCCGCTGTTCAGGTTCGTGCCGCCGGAGTATGCATTCGCGCCGTTCAGCGTCTGCGTGCCGGTGCCCGACAGCGTCAGACTGCCGGTGCCGCCGATCACGCCGCCGAACGTGCCGCTGGCGGTGCCGCCCAGCGTCAGCGCACTGCCGCCGAGACTCACGCTCGTGCCGACGCCGCCCGACAGTGCGCCGATCGACTGTGCACCGCCCGCGCTGATGTCGAGCGTGGCGCCCGGATTGACCAGGTTCACCGCGCCCGTCGACGACAGGCTGCCGCCCGCGCCGATCGCCAGCGTGCCGGCGTTGATCGTCGTGCCGCCCGTATAGGTATTCGCGCCGGTCAGGGTCGTCGTCGCCGCACCGTCCTTCACGAGCGCCCCCGTGCCGGAAATCGCGCCGCTCAGCCCGAGCGCATTGCTGCCGCCAAGCGTCAGCGTCGCACCCGTGCCGAGATCGATCGCGTTGGCCACCGACAGGTTCGCATTCGTGTCGAGCGTCGCCGCGCCGCCGACGCTCAGCGCACCCGTGCCGAGCGCCGTGTTGTTGCCGAGCACCAGGCCGCCGGCGTTCAGCGTCGTGCCGCCCGTGTAGGTGTTCGCGCCGGAAAGCGTCGTGGTCGCCGCACCGTTCTTCACGAGACCGCCGCCGCCCGAAATCGTGCCGCCCAGACCGAGCGACGTGCTGCCGCCGAGCGTCAGCGTGGTGCCCGTCGCGATGTTGACGCCGTTCGCCAGCGACACGCTGGCGGTCGCATCGAGCGACGACGAGCCGTTCACGTTCACCGCACCGCTGCCGAGCGCCGTATTGCTGCCGACGACAACGTTGCCGCCGTTCAGGTTGGTGCCGCCCGTGTACACGTTCGTGCCCGTCAGCGATTGCGTGCCCGTACCCGACAGCGTCACGCTGCCCGCACCGCCGATCGTGCCGGCATAGGTTGCATTGATGCTGCCGTTGAGCGTCAGCGAATTGCCGCCGAGGTTCACGCTCGTCCCGGCCGCCCCCGCCAGCGCGCCGATCGTCCGCGCGCCCGAGGCGCCGCTCACGTCGAGCGCCGCGCCCGCCCCGGTCAGGTTGACCGTCCCGGTCGACGCCAGGCTGCCGGCGCCGCTCAGCGCAAGCGTGCCGCCGTTGATGGTCGTGTCGCCCGTGTACGTGTTCACGCCGGTCAGCGTCGTGGTCGCCGCGCCGTTCTTCACGAGGCTGCCGTTTCCGTTGATCGCGCCGGCCAGCCCGAGATCGTTGCTGCCGCCGACCGTCAGCGCCGCACCGTTGGCGAGATTCACCGTATTGCCGAGCGTCACGTTCGCGCTCGTGTCGAGCGACGCCGATGCGTTGACGTTCAGCGCGCCCGTGCCGAGCGCCGCGTTGTTGCCGAGCACCAGGCCGCCGGCGTTCAGGTTCGTGCCGCCCGCATAGGTGTTCGCGCCCGACAGCGTCAGCGTGCCGCCATCGTTCTTCGTCAGCGCGCCGGCACCCGACACCGTGCCCGACAGCGCGAGCCCGGTCGCGCCCTGCACCGTCAGCCCGCCCGCACCGAGCGTCACGTTGTTGGAGACGTCGAGCCCCGCCGCACCTGCCTGCAGCGCGCCGCCGGTGGCCGTGACGTTACCGGTGCCGAGCGATCCATTGTTGTTGATGATCGCGACGCCGCCCGCCAGCGTCGCGTCCTGCGCGGTCGACGCGCCGTTGATCGTCCAGTTGCCGTTCTGGACGTTCAGGTGATTGAAGTTGATGTAGTTGTTGGCCGCGATCGTGCCGTTCGCGCTGGTGCCCTGCTGCAGGTTGAGCGTGTTGTTGCCGCCCGCGCCGCCATCGACGACACCCGTCGCCGCGACGCCGATCGTGACCGGGCCGACGGTGATGTTGAACGCGCCGCCGGTGCCGCCCGCCGTGTTGACCGACGAGCCCGTCACGGCATTGAACGTATTGTTGCTGTTCGCGCCCATCGACACGCCGCCGTTGATCGTGCCCGAGTTGGTAAACGTGTTGCCCTGCCCGGGAGTGCCGTTCGTGCCGAGCGACACGCGGCCGTTGATCGTGCCGCTGTTCGACATGTTGACCGTGCCGCCGCCGTACGCGGCGACCACGGGCGCATCCGCGCCGGAGAGGGTCGCGCCGACCAGCGGATTGGACCCGATCGTGCCGGTGTTCGTGATGGTCGACGTCCCGCCCGTGCCGTTCTGGACCGACAGCGCCATGCCCGTCACGCCGCTGATCGCCACGCCGGTCGTGCCGTTCATCGTGCCGTTGTTGGTGACGGTCGTGTTGCTCGCGGACGCATTGCCGACCACCGCGCCGCTCGACAGCACGCCGAGCCCCGAACCGAGCGCGGACGGGTCGATCGTGCCGTTGTTGGTCAGCGTGTTGTTGTTGCCCGTCAGCGACAACGCGGTACCGCCGACGCCGAGCAGCACGCCCACGCTCGCGCCCGGGTTGACCGTCGCGTGCAGGTTGTTCGCGCTGTTCGCATAACTGGGCGCCAGCGGATTCGCGACGCCGGAGCAGGTCACCGTCGTGCCCGCCGTGCTGCAGACCGCATGGGCAGGCACGATACCCGCGCCGGACAATGCCAGGAAAACGCCCGTGGGCAACAGCAGTCTCGGAAACGGCTCACCGGCTTTTTTCGAACGCGCAAGGTTCATGCTTTCCCTCGTTTTTAGCTTTGGTTTTTGATATGGGTATTGCGGTATTTCGGCCGCACCGGACGGCGCGCAGCAGAAAATCACGGACAAAAGCGGCCGCCCCGGCGGTCGCGATGCGACGCCGGTTTATTCATGGCTGATTTTCAATCAGCCCGGATTCGAGATTGCAGACGCAAGACTAGTCGAATGACATGATGGCGGCCCCTGTTTTTCTGCAGCGACTTTCTGGTTTATTTGATTACTACCCTGCTTTTGTCAGACAAGGCTATATCAAACTCAAACCGTTTTCCAGTCGATGTTTACCCATCAGATCAAGGGATAGCGAGCCTGTATTTTTTACCCACCGCAAGATGTCCGGCGACGACGTTACGCATGTTTTTCGTCTTTCCGATTTGATTTTTCGCAAAAATAACGGAATCACCGCATCAGTGAAAACGCTGATGCGCAACTTCGATTCAAGGTATATGAATTCCGCAGCGCAGTATTTTAATTATCGAAATTGTAGAACTGAAAATCAGCGCTTACTTAACAATCAAATAAACCCCTGATTTTCAGGCAATCGGCCAAATTGCTTCGATTTTCGCCCCTGCGTTCAAACTGCAATGCGGATCGTTATCGCTTGCCACGCGGCGAATACATCCCGTGCCGGGGGGAGAGAAAAGGACAGGAAAACCGGAAGAAAAAACGGAACCACGTGCACCCGAAGCGTTCGCCCCGCGGCGCGCGCGTTACGAAAACAGGCTCATCAGATAAAGCATCGGCCGGAACGACCGCGGCTGCGCGTCGGGATTCGCCCACAGCCGCACCGCATACATCGCGTAAGCCGGCACCTCGCGCCAGCTCGAATAGACATCGCGCCACTGGAAGCGATGCGGATACGCGGCGGAGATGTTCGCGCGCGCGATGCCGACGCGCTCGAACGCGAGCCTCGCCCGCGCGAGGTGATAGTACTGGCTGACGATCAGCACGCGCGACACGTGGTGCGCCTGCATGTAAGCGAGCGTGTGTTGCGCGGTCGCGAGCGTGTTGTCGCCCTGGTCGTCGACGGCGATCCGGCCGGCCGGCACGCCGCGCGCGACGAGATAGTCGCGCATGGCCGTCGCCTCGTTCAGCCCGGGACCGTCGATCGCGCCGCTGACCAGGAACGCCGGACACTGCCCCGCGCGGTAACAGCGCACGCCGACTTCGAGCCGGGCCGCGAGCACGGGCTTCGGCGCGCCCGTCTCGTCGAGCGCGTTGCCGAAGATCACGGCGACATCGGCCGGTTCGCCCGGCATGCGCATCCCGTACGCGACGATCGCAATGGCCGCCGCGCCCCAGAGGCACGCAAACACGGCCAGCAGGCGGCCCGCTCTGGCCGCAAGGCTCCGTCTGGTTCGATATTTCAAGGTGGTCGGTCTCTCGGGTCGTCAGGTGTATCGGCCGTTTCGGACGGCCCGGCCCTGGATGGGCGCAACGCGCCGGCACGACACGCTCGCGCATGGCCGCACGGCGAACCGATGCCGGACGATCAGCGGCCGGTCGGCACGATGACCGGCGATACGCGCCGGCAACAGGGAGATCGAAAGAATGTGACGGTCCGCACCGCGCAACGATGCCCGGGCGCCCCTGGCCCGGCTCAATCGACCGGACACATCGACAGCCGCCCCATCGCCTCGCCGGCGCCGCGCACCGCGCAGGTGGCCGGTTCGTCGGCAATCCGCGCGACCAGCCCCGTCTCGTCATACAGCAGGCGTTCGAGGTCGGCGAGCAACGCGCCGCCGCCCGTCAGCACCACGCCGCGATGCGCAATGTCGGTCACGAGTTCGGCCGGCGCGTTTTCCAGCACCGACTTCACCGCGCCGATCACCTGCTTGAGCGGCGCGGCCAGCGCGTCCGCGACGTCGTGGTTGGACAACTCGACCGAGCGCGGCAGGCCGTCGCCGATGCCGCGCCCGACCGCGCGCGTCGACGTGCGCGGCACCGCGCTGGTGGCCGAGCCGATTGTCTTCTTCACGTGCTCGGCCGTCTGCTCGCCGAGCAGCACGCCATACAGGTTACGGACATGATTGACGATCGCCGCGTCGAACTGGCTGCCGCCCACGCGGATCGCCTCGCGGTAGACGATGCCGCCGAGCGCGATCACCGCGACTTCGGTCGTCCCGCCGCCGATGTCGATGACCATCGAGCCGACCGGCTCGGTGACCGGCAGGCCGGCGCCGAGCCCGGCCGCGAGCGACTCCTCGATCAGTTCGACGTCCGATACGCCGGCCGCGAACGCGGCTTCGCGGATCGCGCGGCGCTCGACGGCCGTCGCGTCGGACGGCACGCACAGCGTGACCTCGACACGGCGGCCGAAGCGCGACCGGGTGCGCGACATGTCGATGAAGCTGCGGATCATCTGTTCGGCCGCGTGCGCGTCGGCGATCACGCCATGGCGCATCGGCCGCACGGCTTCGAGATGCCCCGGTTCGCGGCCGAGCAGCGCCTTCGCGAGTTCGCCGACGGCCTCGAGCGTCGGCCGCGCGTCGGTCGCGCCGCCCTTGCGGAAGCAGACGACCGACGGCTGGTTCAGCACCACGCCGCGCTCGTGCGTATAAATCCGCGTACTCGCCGTTCCAGGGTCGATCGCAACGGGTTGCGCAAACAACTTTCCGAACAGCGGTGTCGACATATCAAACCTTTGTGAGCGAACGGGCCGGGACAGCCGCGCCGCATTGTCGCGGCGCGTGCGTGCCGCCCCATCACGAGCTTAGCGGCAAATCGTTCCGATACTTTAGGCAATTCCGATGATTTTTTCGCGGCGAATTTGCCGAAAATGACACTTCGCGGGCATCGGACTCCGAAACGGCCGCTCGCGTTGCGCCTGTAAAACACGGTAATCTCTCGGTCTTGCCTGCTCCCGGCAGGCCTCAGACGCCCGATCACGCCAGGTATTTCCACCATGACAGCGACCGTTTCCTCCCGCTGGGCGCGGGTGCGCCCGCTCTGCACGACGCTCGTCGCCTTCTGGTGCTGCACGGTCGCCGCGCAGCCGCTGCCGGCCACCGAACCCGCCGCCGCCCCGACCGTTACCGCTGCCGCGGGCGCACCGGCGGCGCTGCCCGCCGCGCCCGCTACGCCCGCGAACGCCTGCACGGCCGACGGCGGCCCGGACGGCCGCCCGTCGGTCGGCCTCGTGCTGTCCGGCGGCGGCGCGCGCGGCTACGCGCACCTCGGCGTGCTCAAGGTGCTGGAAGACAACCGGATCCCGATCGACTGCATCGCGGGCACCAGCATGGGCGCCGTGGTCGGCGGCCTGTATGCGAGCGGGATGGCGGCCGGCGAGATGCAGAAGCGGCTGTCGGAGGTCAACCTCGCGGACATCGCGTTCGACGTGACGGACCGCGCGGACCTGCCGCAAACCAGCCGGGAAGACGAACGGCTGTACATCAACGGGCTGACGCTCGGCTTCGGCAAGAAAGGCGTGAAGGCGCCGGTCGGCCTCGTGCAGGGCAACCGGCTGCAGGCGCTGCTCGCGAACTGGACGGCCGCCGTGCCGACCAACCAGCCGTTCGACCGCCTGCCGATCCCGTACCGCGCGGTCGCCACCGACCTGCAGACGGGCCAGATGGTCGTGCTCGACCACGGCTCGCTGCCGCTCGCGATCCGCGCGAGCATGGCGATGCCGGGTCTGTTCGCACCGGCCGAGATCAACGGGCGCGCGCTCGTGGACGGCGGGCTCGTCAGCAACCTGCCCGTCGACACCGCGCGGCAGATGGGTGCGAACGTCGTGATCGCCGTCGACATCGGCTCGCAACTGCGCCCGCTCGACGCGCTTGCGTCGCCCGCCGACGTGATGCAGCAGATGGTGGGCATCCTGATCCGCCAGAACGTGACCGCGCAGCGCAAGCAGCTCGACACGCACGACGTGCTGCTCACGCCCGATCTCGGCGGGCTCGCGTTTACCGATTTCCAGAACGCGAAGCAGGCGATCGCCGCCGGCGCCGCCGCCGCGACCGCCGCGCTGCCGAAACTGCGGCGTTTCGCGCTCACGCCGGAGCAGTACGCCGCCTACCGGTCCGCGCACGCACAGCCGCTGCCGCCGCCGATCCGGATCACGCGCATCGACATCCAGACCAGCGGCGGCGTGCCGAAGCGGGTCGTCAGCAACGCGCTGCACGTGAAGCCCGGCGACACCTACGATCCGCAGACCGTCAGCCAGGACCTGCTCGGCCTCACGACGGGCGGCAATTTCGAGAGCGTCACGCAGCAGATCGTGAGCCACGGCGACGACAACGTGCTCGAGATCAACGCGCGCGAGAAGTACTGGGGGCCGAATTTCCTGCTGTTCGGGCTCGGCATGTCGAGCAGTTCGACCGACGAGGGCGGCTTCCGCCTGCACGTCGGCTACCGGCGGCCGTGGCTCACCGAATCGGGGCTGGAATTCCGCGCCGATACGACGATCGGCAGCGACCTGCAGTCGGCGCGCGTCGAATTCCGCCAGCCGCTGTCGATGGCGTACGGCGTCTACCTGTCGCCGTACGCGGAGTATCAGCGCCGCTACGCGAACCTGTACGACGACACCGGCGACGTGAAGATCACGCAGTACCTGATGCAGACGGCGCGCGCCGGGATCGATTTCGGCCTGCCGATCGCGCGGCTCGGCGATTTCCGGATCGGCATCGGTTACGTGACCGGGCACGGCTCGCCGACCTACAACCTGCCGTTCGACGACGGCAGCGGCCAGAACCTGCTGTGGCCGAGCTTCACGTCCCAGGCGCTGACCGCGCGCGCGCGGTTCGTCATCGATCAGCTCGACGATCCGATGTTCCCCCGCAAGGGCTACTTCGGCGAACTGCGCGTCGAACGCTCGCTGGTGTCGCGCAACGGCCGCTCGGCATCGGCATTCGACGACGGGATCAACAACGCGCCGTACACCGAGATCTACGGCAAGGCGATGATCGCGCAGCAGTTCGGGCGGCACAGCGTCAGCGCGACGATCGAGGGCGGCAAGAGCATCGGCGGCACCAACCTGATCAACGCGTTCAACTTCACGCTCGGCGGCTTCCAGCACCTGTCCGCGTATGCGGCCGACCAGCTGAACGGCAACGAGCTCGCGTACGGTCAGATCACCTACATGAACCAGTTGATGACGTTCAACGCGTCGCCGATCAAGGCGCTGTCGGTCGGCGCCAGCGCGGAAGTCGGCAACGTCTGGTCGAGCGGCCAGCAGATCGGCGGCGGTGCGCTCAAGCAGAGCTATACGTTCTTCACGAGCCTGTCGACCGCGTTCGGGCCCGTCTATATCGGCGTGGCGCTCGCCCCCGGCGGCCGCCGCAACTTCTACCTGCAGCTCGGCCGCACATACTGAGCGCGCGGCGGCGTATCGCTAGACCGGCCAGCTGATCTCGAAGCGCGCGCCGCCGAGCTCGACCGGATCGACGACCGCGATCCGGCCGTTGTGCGCGTGGAGCACCTGCCGCGTGATCGACAGGCCGAGCCCGTAGCCGCCCGTGCGGCGGTCGAGGCGCACGAACGCGTCGAAGATCCGTTCGCGCTCGCTCTCCGGCACGCCGGGGCCGTCGTCCTCGACGAAGATCCCGATGTTGCCGTGCACGAGCGAGAGGCCGACGACGATATGCGATTTCGCGTACTTGCTCGCGTTGCGCAGCAGGTTGCGCATCGCGTACGACATCAGCCGCCGGTCCATCTTCACGCGCAGATCCGACGCGATCGCGATGCGCGCCTCGATCGCGCGCTCCGGATACAGCAGTTGCGCGTCGTGGATCTGGTGTTCGAACCACGCGACCGGCGCGGTCATCTCGAGGTTCGACTGCAGCGAACTGTATTCGAGCCGCGCGAACGTCAGGCTCATGTCGATCAATTCCTCGAGCTCGGTCACGTCCTGCGCGATGCTCTCGAGCGCGCCCTGGTATTCCGCCGCCGAAGCCGGTTCGCGCAGCATTTCGAGCGCGAAACGCACGCGCGCGAGCGGCGTGCGCAGCTCGTGCGAAATGCCGTTCGTCAGATCGCGCTGCGCGGCGATCAGGCGCTCCATGCGCATCGCGAGCGCATTCAGCGTGCGGGCGAGCGGGCCGATGATCACGCTGTGCGATTCGCGCGCGCGCGTGTTGAACCGCCCGCCCGTGAAGTCGATCGCGCGTTCGCGCACCATCACGAGATCCGACCACACCGGCCGCATCCACCGGTACGCCGCCAGGGCGGGCGCCGCGAACACGAACGCGAGCACGATATAGATGTCGCCGGGCAGCGCGTCGAACGCATGCCACACGACCTGCGGCGACAATTCGACGCACAGCGCGAGCGCCGGCACGAGCGCGGTCAGCAGGACGAGGCCGAGCAGATGCAGATAGGTGCGCACGTAGAGGCGCGACCAGCTCGGAATGCGGTCGGCGCGCGTGTCGGTCCACGCGCGGCGGAAATGCAGCCAGCGCCATTTGACGTAGCGCAGCGTCGGCAGCGGCGGTGCATCGGGGTGCGAACGGGTTCGTCGGATCATCGCGGCTCCCGGCCAGCGGGCGCAATGCCCGCGCGGAACGTGACGGCGTCGCGCGCTGGCGGCGTCATTCCCACGCGTGCTTGCTGAATTGATAACCCTTGCTGCGGATCGTCTTGATCCGCTGCGGGTTGCTCGCGTCGTCGCGCAGCTTGCGGCGCAGCTTCGAGATGCGCCCGTCGATCGTGCGGTCGAGGCCGTCGAATTCGACGCCGCGCAGCTGCAGCATCAGGTCGTCGCGGCTGACGACTTCGCCCGCATGGCACACCAGCGCCCACAGCAGGTCGAACTCGGCCGACGTCAGGTCGGGCGTGCTGCCGTCGGGCAGCACGACAGTGCGGTCGGTACGGTCGATCGAGAACTTGCCGAACGCGTAACGCTCCGGCTGCGGCGCGGTGCCTTCGGCCGCGCGCACGGGTGCGCGGCGCAACTGGGCCTTGATCCGCGCGAGCAGGATGCGCGGCTCGACGGGCTTGTGCACGTAGTCGTCCGCGCCGAATTCGAGGCCGAGCAGCTCGTCGAACGGCTCGTCGCGCGCCGTCACCATGATGATCACGCCGTCGTATTGCTTGCGCGCCTCGCGGCAGATTTCGAAGCCGTCCTTGCCCGGCAGGTTCACGTCGAGGATCACGAGATCGGGACGAATGGACAGGATCGCCGGCACCGCGGCGTCGCCATGCAGCACAGTGTCGACCTCGTAGTCGTTCTTGCGCAGGTAGCCGGCGATCAGCGTGGACAGGCGGGTGTCGTCTTCGACGAGCAGGATACGAAAAGACATGGGCAGCGGTCGGATCATCAGGGAAGCCGCGGCGGCACCGGCCGGTGCCGGACGCCGGCCATCGGCCGAAACGTACCGCATGATACTGCGACCGCCGCTTGCCCGTTTGGCGGTCTTGAAAATAAGGGCGCGATGTCGGTTGCGCTTGACGAATCGGCGCCGGGACGGTTCCATACGGGCTCGCCGGAATCCGGGACATGCCTCTACCCGCCTGACTTGATGAATTACCAGCCGATCCTCGAACGCATCCATACCGAACTCGCCCCCTGGATTGGCCAGGGACGAGTTGCCGACTACATTCCCGAACTCGCGAAAGTGCCTGCCGACAAGTTCGGGATGGCCGTCGTGACACTCGACGGAAACGTTTACACGGTCGGCGACGCGCACGAGCGTTTCTCGATCCAGAGCATTTCGAAGCTGTTCGCCTGCACGCTCGCGTTCCAGTTGCTCGGCGACGAACTGTGGGAACGGGTCGGCCGCGAGCCGTCCGGCAACGCGTTCAATTCGCTGGTGCAGCTCGAAAGCGAGCGCGGCAAGCCGCGCAATCCGTTCATCAACGCGGGGGCGCTGGTCGTCACCGACGTGCTGTGCCGCCGCTTCGTCAAGGCCGAAACGGCGCTGGTCGAATTCGTGCGGCGGACGATCGGCGCGAACGACATCAACTACGATTCGCGCGTCGCGCTGTCGGAGTTGCAGCACGCGGAACGCAACCGCGCGATGGCGCATTTCATGGCGAGCTTCGGCAACATGCAGATGCCGCCCGATACGGTGATCGACGCGTATTGCCGCCAGTGCGCGATCACGATGAACTGCGTCGAGCTTGCCAGCGCCGCGCTGTTCCTTGCGAACGGCGGCGTCGCGCCGGTGACGGGCGAGCGGATCGTCGATCCGAGTTCCGCGAAACGGCTGTCGGCGTTGATGCTGACCTGCGGCACTTACGACGCGGCCGGCGATTTCGTGTATCGGGTCGGGTTGCCGGCGAAGAGTGGTGTCGGCGGGGGGATCGTCGCGGTGCTGCCGGGTGAAATGGCCGTGTGCGTGTGGGCGCCGGGGCTGGATGCGAACGGGAACTCGCTGGCGGGGACGCTGGCGCTGGAGTGGCTGACGACTTATACGGGAAGGTCGATTTTTTGACGAGGTGACGTTGGATGTGCCTCATCTGGCGCGACGACAGCAGATTCATATCGGCGCACGCCAGAACGCTCAATGGGGAATTCGGCCATCGGCAGCAATCGACCCATAGCGGACCGACCGCCCACCCGATAGCGGCCATTCGGCCAGTGTTTTACCGATTGTGGGCGGTAGCAACCGGCCCGAGCTTCAGGCTACGCTCGGCAACGCAGTCGATCATCGGTACGTAAGCCAACTCCAGTCCACGCCATGTGAGATGGTCAGACGACGATGACGTCTCCTTGGACGCTTGTGATCGCAATGGTCCCAGCGCCAACGACCAGCCTACCCGGCAGGTGCAAAAGGTGTCTTTGCCAGGCATTCGCTGATGAAAGCTGCAAAGGCGCGTGCTTTCGCAGTCGCCTGGCGTCCTGCTGGATAAACAGCCCAAAGATCAAGTGAGGGGAGCGTCCAATCGCGCAGAACTGTCTCAACGCGATGGAGATCGATCTCCGGCTGGAACATCCACTCCGTAGAGACAGCCAACCCCATGCCTGCAAAAACAGCCTCACGCACCCCCTCGGCTGCGGTAGTGCTGATCATGTTCTTGAGCGTCACAACTTCCGACTTCGCGCCCTTTCTAAAAGTCCATGTTTCTCCTCCACCGCCTTGCGTATAGATAACGGCAGGAAATTTGGGTAGATCACCTGGCCGTTCAGGCGTGCCATGTCGATCGAGATAGTTGGAAGTCGCGACGACCATGCGCCGGGACGTGGCAATCCGCTTTCCCGTTACGGTCATCGACTTTGGGTCTCCCATCCGCAGCGCAATGTCGATGTTCTCCCCGATCAGATCGACGCTACGGTCGTCGAGAATTGCTTCGACTGTGAGTGCAGGATGCGCCTCAAGAAAAGCGGGTAGCAGCGGCATGACGTGTAGCCGGGCAAACGTCACCGTTGCACTGAAGCGCAAGCGTCCTGTCAGTCCAGTCCCGGCTCCAGTTGCAGCGAGGTCCGCTTCGTTTGCTTCGTCAAGCGCGCGCTTCGCCCGCTCGTAAAAACCCTGACCTGCTTCAGTCGGCGTTAGCCCCCGTGTCGAGCGTGAGAGAAGTCGTGTTCCCAGTCGTTCTTCAAGCTGTGCAACAGCTTTTGATATCGACGGCTGACCAACCCTGAGTTGCCGAGCAGCTGCCGAAAAGGAACCCGTTTCAATGATGCGCACGAATGCTTCCATGGTCGCGAATCTGTCCACAGATCATTCTCCATTGGAATGAGTGTTATCAAAAATAACAGTCTACTGCTTTCTCGGGGAATAAATTAACTTACTGACTCAGCACATCAACTCGGTGAGTTTTCATGAGCAAGCTTTTCAGCCCAACCGCAATCGGTCCGTACGAGATTGCCCATCGCGTGGTTCTGGCGCCCCTGACAAGAATGCGCTCCGAGGCGGGCGACGTACCCGGAGACTTGATGGTTCATTACTACCGGCAGCGTGCGAGCAAAGGCGGCTTCATGATCGCCGAAGCATCGCCGGTCTCGAAGCGTGGGATTGCCTACGCCGGCGCACCAGGAATCTATGGCGATCATCAGATCGCGGGATGGCGCAGGGTCACAGATGCCGTACACGCGGCTGGCTCGACCGTCTTTCTGCAGCTTTGGCACAGTGGCCGGCAGTCTCACCCCGATATCATCGACGGCGAAACACCGATCGGCCCATCCGCATTACGCGCCGAAGGCGTTGGTTTCTCGAGGAATGGAGAAATCGAATTCGCGATGCCACGTGCGCTCGAACTTGACGAGATACCGGACCTCATTGGTCAATTTCGTCGGGCATCGGAGCGTGCGATGGAAGCAGGGTTCGACGGCGTCGAGCTGCACTCGGCGAACGGCTATCTTGCCGATCAATTCCTGCAGGACGGCAGCAACATCCGAACCGACGCTTACGGTGGAACAAAAGAGAATCGTGCGCGATTTCTGTTGGAAGTCGTGGAAGCAATGACATCCGTCTGGGGCGGAGACAGAACCGCCGTCCGGCTTTCTCCAAGCGGTAAATTCGGTGGAATGTTCGACAGCGATCCGAAAGCGACCTTCTCCTACGTGACGGAAGCGATGAACCGCTTCGGTCTCGCCTATCTTCACGTCATCGAGCCGCGCATCAAGGGCACCGAGGAAATCGAAGACGACGCTCAACCGATCGCCGCAGCCATGCTGCGGGAAATCTTCAGGGGTTCCGTCATGGCAGCCGGTGGTTTCGACCGCGACAGCGCCGAAGCCATCATTGAGTCCGGTGTTGCTGACACAGTCGCCTTCGGACGCTCCTTCCTCGCAAACCCCGATCTTCCGGAACGATTCCGGAGAGACCTTCCGCTCAATGCCTACGACCGCTCGACGTTCTATGGCGGAGATCACCGCGGCTATCTCGACTATCCCTTTTACGCTGATCTGCTGTCCGCGTAATTTCTTATCACTTGAAAGAGGTCTTATCATGTCACTGCAAGACAAGCTCGACGCATTCCGTGCCAACTTCGAAGCCGGCGGCCCTCCTGACCCTGAACCAGAATTAGTCCCGGTCGGAAGTGGAGATTTCCGGCTTGTGACCCTGAACCAGAATTAGTCCCGGTCGGAAGTGGAGATTTCCGGCTTGGTTGAGTTGTCAGGCGAGGCGGATTCCCTTGCCTGACGGGCGAATTCGGCGGGCGTCATCCACTGCAATGCAGAGTGGGGACGCACCTCGTTATAGTACGTGCGCCAGTCGTCGATTTTGCTCTGCGCGTCGGCCAATGACAAGAACCAATGCGCGTTCAGACATTCTTGCCGGAAGCGCCCGTTGAAGCTTTCGACCTTGGCGTTGTCAGTAGGCGTGCCCGGCCGGCTGAAATCCAGTTCGACGCCATGTTCATACGCCCAGCGATCCATTGCCTTCGAGATGAACTCGCTGCCGTTGTCGACCTTGATCGTGGCAGGGTGCCCGCGCATGGCGGTGATACGCGTCAGCGCTTCGACCACATGCTCTCCCTTCAGGCTTTGTCCAACCTCGATGGCCAGGCATTCCCGTGTGTAGTTGTCGACGACGGTCAGAGTCCGAAGGCGTCGCCCATCGAACAGTGCATCCGCAACGAAATCCATGCTCCAAATTTCGTTGATCGCGGTCACGATATGCTTGGGCTGTCGCAGCCGAGCCGATTTGTTACGTCGTGGTCGCTTATGCCGCAGTGAAAGGCCCTCCGCCCGATACAGCCTGTAGACGCGCTTGCAGTTATCTCGCCAGCCTTCCCGTCGCAGGACCACGTGAACGCGCCGATACCCATAGTGCACGCGCGTGGCGGTGATTTCCTTGATACGCATGAGCAGCGCCGACGAATCGCGCGCAACCGACTGATACCGATACAGCGAACGAGACATGCCAAACAACGCGCAAGTCTTCGTCAGGCTGGTTCGATAGCGATCACGCAATTCATCGATCAACATGCGCCGACGGGCAGGCTTCAGAGCTTTTTTGCGAGTACGTCCTGCAACATGGCCTTGTCCAGGCTCAGGTCCGCCACGAGCCGCTTCAGCTTCGCGTTTTCCTCTTCGAGCTGGCGCAAGCGGCGCAGCTCAGAAGGCCCCAACCCTCCGAATTTCTTCTTCCAGTTGTAGAAAGTCGCCTCGCTTATTCCGAGTTTGCGGCAGATCTCTTCGACCTTCGTACCCAGCTCGGCTTGCTTCAGGGCAAATGCGATCTGCTCTTCCGTAAACTTGCTCGTCTTCATGGCATGGCCTTCGTGTCCGCTTGGACACATCATGCCGAATTTCTCTACTTTTGCACCGGACTATTTCTTGGGTCAGGGTCACCGTTTGGACCTGACGATGATGTTCCGGCGCTGCTCACAGCAGAACTCAATCTGCACGCCCCTGCTGGGGCCAGGTGGGGACACAACAAGGTGAAGGCGTGGCTAGCCGACGTTGTGGTGCCGGCAATGGACGCTCACATGCTTGGCCAGATTGATCCGGCCGGGGAGATGCGCGGATGGTTGTCGGACATTGAGCTGATGCTTGCCCCGCCTCAAATACCGCAGGTCGGTTGAAGTCGCGCGAGTTCTTTGATCTTTAGAGGCCAGTTCAAAAACTCCGGAGAGGGGTTGTTTACTTCCTCGGCAAGCTGTTAACCTTGGGCATCAGAACAAGGGAAGTCCAAGGATGGAAGCGCCAATCATTGACGACGAACTGTGGATACTGATCGAACCATTGCTGCCACCTGCGAAGCTTCGCGCGAAGAGCGATCCTGGTCGTCCGCGCGTGTCCGATCGTGCGGCGCTCAACGGTATCCTGTTCGTGTTCAAAACGGGAATTCGTTGGAACCACTTGCCGACTCGTCTGGGCTTTGGCTCGGGCGCCACTTGCTGGCGGCGATTGAGCGGCTGGCAAAAGGCTGGTGTATGGGACCAACTGCACGAGTTGCTGCTCGACAAGTTGCGTGCGACCGGCCAAATCGATCTGTCATACGCTGCGGTCGATTCGTCGTCCGTGCGCGCCGTTGGGGCGGGCGAAAAACTGGCCCGAACCCCACGGATCGCGCGCGACCCGGTTCCAAGCACCACATCCTCGTAGACGCCAACGGCGTTCCTCTCGTTGCGATCCTGACTGGCGCGAACACCAACGACGTCACGCAGTTGCTGCCGCTCGTTGATGCGATCCCACCCATCCGCGGCGTTCGTGGCCGACCGCTTCAGAAGCCCGGCGTCGTCTACGCCGATCGCGGCTACGATTGCACCCGACATCGTCGCGCGTTGCGCGAACGCGGTATCAAGCCGGTGATCGCCAAGCGCCGGACCGAGCATGGCAGTGGTCTGGGCAAGTATCGTTGGGTGGTCGAACGTACGCATTCCTGGCTCCACAATTTCCGTCGCCTACGCACTCGCTTTGAGCGACGTGCCTACATTCACGAAGCATTCCTGAAACTTGGCTGCTCGCTCATCTGTTGGAACATCTTCCGACGAGCTGAGCAGGGGTTTTTGAACTGGCCTCTTAGGGACGCATCCTTGCGCGCAGTCGGGATGCCCCAATGAAGTCACGCGCGCATGACTGCTACTGGCGGACTACAGCCCGCGTTCTCATCCCGTCGGCAACCCCAACTCATGAAGAATTCGCCTTTCATAGGCGGGCCAGTCCCTCCCCGAGTTTTCAATAGCGAGCTTGGCTAACGGCAGCTCCTGAAACAAGCCGTCGGTGAGTTGGCGGTAATCATGGTACAGGGAAATCAGCCCGTCCAGTCCCACGTACCCCTTGCTCACACAGTAGGGAGCCGCCAGCTTCCAGTTGACCTGATAGTCGGTCCATTCAGGCCCTCGTTCTACGCAGACCCTTCTGATGGCTTCTTCAACGTCTTCCTGCCAGAGGTAAAGGACCAGCGGATTGAGCGGGGTAACGACCGTTGCCAGCTTCCGTATATAGCCGAAAATCAACGCGGTATCAGCCTTCATTAGGAGCAGGTGGGTCAGGTCCCCGTGGAAAAGTTGACCGTCCAATACCGGAATCTCGGCATTTGATAGCGTGTACTCAACGAAGGCGGCCCATCTCGCCAATGCGCGGCCCGCGAGATCCTCTGGTGTTGCGTCCCTCCACGGTTCAAACCAGTGTTCGAGTTCGTCCGTCGCACGCACCGGATGCGGGTCGGTCCTTTCATGGATAGGCACCGCCGGTAGTCCCGCTTCTTGTAGGTGTTTTGCGATGAACCGCATAGCCGTAGACTTGCCTGATCCCATGATGCCCTCGACGATCACCAGCCGATGCACATTAGAAGGTTCTGCGTCGCAGGATTCCGACAGGCTTGACATGGTTCACTCAAGGTCGAGGTTCGTTGAGAGAGCTAACGCCCTAATGTACGGTCCGGATTGTCGACGATTGGCGTGTGGTTGTCGAACGGCCGTTCCTGGCCGGATGCCGCCCGATGCGTTCGACTGTAGCCGACACGAAGCGGACGTTCGCCGAATCGGTGCCACGCTTAACGTGGTTTGCTTGTGCCAAGGAACTGCATCTCACTCAACAACGCGGCGCCAATGCTTGAAGTTTGCACTTCCTTGAAGCCCACCGCCTTGATCCCAGAGCGCTCCTCAGCCTGCAGCACAATGACCGCGGTCTTCTTGCCCGTAGTGCTATCAACGTGAAACGCATACTGCGGAATTTGGATGTTCAGTGGCATACCCACTGATCTTTCGGGGCCCCCAATCAAAAAGGCGGCGCATCCCTTGCTCACGTCTTCCACGCTTGCCGGCCGCTGGCTTACGAAGCACGTCTTGGGCAACTCCGGCCAATTGACATCCTCGGCTAGCGAGGAAGCGCTGGTTAGCCCGCAGGCGAGTGCGATCAATGGGACACGCAACCCGTGCAAGGAGGGCACTGGGAAAGCGACGACAAGAGGAGCAAAAACGCGCATGGCATGGACCGGATGTTGACCTGAGCGAGAGCATAGCGCAATGAACTCAAGCCCTCGTTCATCAGCTCGTTGTGGCAAAAACATCGGATGGCTGATCCTGGCCGAACCCGGTCCTCGCAAGCACCACGGCTGCCCGCCCGCACGATGGACGCCGGGACGGCATGCCGGATTATCTTGCCGGAGTCCCGGCACGTTGGCGTTGTCCGGGTTGGCGACTCGCACGATACGATCGATTTTCTGACACCCCCAGCGGTTACTGGAGAACATCAAGCATGCATCCGGACAACGCACCAGCAATCGTCACGACAGCCTGCACGAACGCCGACGCCTCCGCATCGATTCCCGCGATCGTGCCGTCCCGCACCGCACTGCTCGTCATGCATTACCAGACCGACATCCTCGGCCTCTTTCCGTCGGTCGCGTCCGAACTGCTCGCCAACACGCGCCGGTTGTGCGACGCGGCGCGGGCTGCCGGCGTCGGCGTCTGGTTCGCGAATCTCCGCTTCCGCCCCGGCTATCCGGAAGTCAGCCCGCTCAACAAGAACGGCCAGGGCATCAAGCAGCTTGGCCTGTTCATCAACGACGACGTCTGCCCGGAATTGGGCCGGCAGGCCGACGAACCGCTGATCGTCGCGCACCGCGCCAGCGTGTTCTTCGGCACGGATCTGCAGGCTCGGCTTGCCGCGCGAGGAATCGACTCGCTGATCCTGGTCGGCATCGCGTCGACCGGCGTGATGCTGTCCTCGATCGCCCATGCGAGCGACGCGGATTTCCGCCTCTATACCGTCAAGGACTGCTGCTACGACCCGGACCCGGTGGTTCACGAGCATCTGTTCGCCACCGCGTTCGAATCGCGCACGACGGTGCTGTCGCTCGCCGACGCGTTGCACCTGCTCGCGTAACAAACCGGCGCCTCACCGGGAACCGCCCGCCGCAGGCCGGCTCACTGGGCCGTTCCGATCCCCGCCAGAATGAGGTCGATGCCGACCGGAAATTGCGCGCGCTGCGCCGCGCCGTGACCGGCGGCGACGTGCGCGATCCCGCCCGCGTCGCGCCGTGCCCCGTTACCTGGCGATAAACACGCCCGACGTCGGGCACGTGCCCTGCGTGTTGCCGTCGGTCACGAGCGACGCCGCGCTCGGGAACTGCGCGGCCGCATTCGTCTTGACCGCGATCCAGGCTTCCGTGAAGTAGCTCACGCCGTTCGTCTTCGTGCACTTCAACGACACCGCGCTGCGCGTGTTGCTGCCGAACGCGCCCTCGAACGCCGACAGCAGCTGGTTACGCGTCACCGTCTTGCCCGCGTTCGCCTGCAGGAAGGCGTTGAACGACGTGTTGCCGAGCCGGCTGATCATGCCCGACGCCTGGTTCCAGTACGCGTCGGGCGTCGCCGAGTTCGAGCAGGTGCCGTGCTTGAACCATTCGTGCTTGTCGAGACACGACGCGACGCCCGGCATGTACGTCGACAGCGTGTTGCGGGTCGCGCTGCTGATCGGATAGGCGTCCATGCTGCACCACTGGTGCGCGTTGTCGAGGTCGATGTCGTTCTGCGGCACGCCGCAGTAGAACGGCTGGTTGCCGTCATAGCGGTTCGGCCAGAGCCCATGCAGCGACAGGCTCGTCGCCGCATACGAGCCGGCGAGGTTCGTGCATTCCGGCGTATCGTGCGACGCGCAGAAGCCGGGCTCCCACGAGGCGGCGAGCAACAGGTAGTCGTAGCTGGTCTGCGCGGCGGCGTGCAGTGAAACGGAAGCGACGGCGAGGGCGGCAGCGGCGCGGGCGAGCGTCTTGAGCATGGCGTGTTTCCTCGGAAAAGGCATGCGGTCGCGGGATGCGCCGCAAGGTTGTCGAATGTCTGCCCACGATTGTTGCTGTCGCAACGTGGCACGAATGTGAAGGTGGACGAAAGAACTCGCGGGTCGCCGCCCACCCTGTTACAAGCGGTACCGGTACCACCCGTTGCCTTCCGCCACGGGCGCAGCGTCGTGCGTGCGGACACGCACAAGGAAGGCCAAGGCGACGACGCAGGCATGCGGCCGCACGAGCTGCTCGAAAGCGCGCTCGCGGCGTGCGTCTGCATGTCGATCGACCTGGCCGCGCAACGCGCGGGCGTGACACTGCCCGCCTGCACGGCGGACGTGACCGTCGACCGCCTCGACCACGAAACGGGTTTCGATATCGCACTGCGCTTCGCGGCGCCGCTGTCGCCCGCACAGCAGACGCTCGTGCGCGACGCGGTGCGGACTTCTCCGGTCGCCCGGACGCTCGGCAAGCCGATACGGGTCAGGCCGGCCACGATCGCGAGCGGTTGACCGTCCCGGCATGCGCCGAACGCGGCACTATCGATGCCGGCACATCGACGGCGGCACGGCTCGCACCTGTGGCATCCGGGCGCTCACGACCCGGTGCCGAGCTGCGTGCACGCGCGGGCGGACGCTTCGGGGCCCTCGAGCGCGAGAATCTGCCACACACCGATACTGACGCGCTGGCGCGCGGCCGTCGACGCGTCGGCCAGCAACGCCTCGACACGCGGCGCGGCATCGGGCGCCTTCTGCCGCAGCGCCGCGTGATGCCGCGCGCGGGACGCCGGCTCGGATTCGTACACGTCGCAAAGACGCACCATGCCGGCGAGCCCGGCCACGTCGTCGTCCTTGTCGATCGCGCCGGGTTCGACGGGCGCGAGACCCTTGCGCTCCTCCGGCGGCAGCTTGTTGCGCGCGCCTTCGTCGATCGCCGTGGCGGACGCCGGCGGCAAGCCGCCGATCGCCGCGACGATCCGGCTGCCCGCGGCGATCATGTCGCCCTGGCACGCGATCTTCTCGGCGGCCGCGACGTTCGAGCAGAACGACACCGACGTCCGGTACACGTCGTTGCTCATGCGCGGCACTTCGTCCGAACTCGCCTGCGCGAAACCGGCGCCGGCCAGCACGAGCGCAGCGGGAATCAGGATGCGTAAAGCTCTCGTCTCGTTCATTGTTGTCGTCTGTGGGTCGTGATGGCGGGCACACTCGCCGGGTCGCGCGGTGGCGACCCAAGTGACGCCGGGCCCTCGTCCGGCGCCACGCGTTTCACTTCATCGACGCGGCCTCCGATCGGCCGGGCGACAGCGCCGCGCTGTCCTGCTCGCGCCACGCGCGGCGCGACGCCATGATCGCATTCACCGCCGAGCGCGCGACCTTCCACCACGCGAACGGCCGCGGATCGGCGAGCATGCTGAGCGCGCGCGCATAGTCGAGCGTGAGGCCGGGCGTCCACGCCATCGTCACCGCACGCTTGCGGATCTGCGCGGCCACCCACAGCTCCGGCGTCAGCAGCAGCCGCACGAACGCGCCCCACCCGGCCCGCGCCCCCTTCAGTCGCCACACCGCGCCGTCGAGCGCGGCTTCGAGCGCATTCGATACCGTGCTCGAGCAGTTGCGGTGCGTGAGGTTGTACGTGACGTTCTGCCGATACGACGACCAGAAGGCTTCGAGCTTCGCCGGATCGTAGTTGCGGATGCGTACGCGCACGGTCGACGGGCACCACGCTTTCGACTCCGTCGCATAGTCGGGCTGGAACAGGCCCGGCACGTCGTTCTCGCGCGTCGCGCGCAGGATGCGCGTGAATTCGTCCGGAGAACGATCGATTTCGACGCCCGGGTACAGGCTGATGTAGATGCCTTCGGGCGACTCCAGCGCCGCGTGCCCGGTCGAGATCACGCCGTTGACGTCCACCGCCGCGATGTAGCGGTCGATCACCGGATAACGCTGCGCTTCGGCCTTCGACGTGCCGGTCGGCGTCCACACGTGCACGGTGAGCGCGTGCTCGCCGTCGGCCGGCGGGCCGTCCCATTCGGCTTGCGCGAACCGCGGCTGCTCGCGCGCATCGTCGAGATCGGGTACGAGCGCCGGCGCGGGCGACGTCGCGAACGCGGGATTGCGCGTCAGGCGCCGCACGCGCGCGGCGAGGCTCAGCATGTGCATTCCGCCGAACATCAGCAGCAGGCCGAGGCAGTACGGCACGGTGCCGACGTAATGCGTCGGGTACGGCTGGAAGAAGAAGACCGCCAGCAGGATCTCGACGATGCCCCACGCGAAGGCCACGTTCCAGCGCCGGTAGCGCACCATCCACGCGGACGTGCACTGCAGCAGCCCGTCGACGAGGAACAGCGTGCCGAAGATCATCGACAGCAGGAAGTGGCCGTGGTGATGGCCGGCGAACACGAGCCCCGCGGCCACGACCACCACGATACCCTTCACGTAGCGCAGGATGCGCTGCCCGCCGACGCCGCTGCCGGCCATGGCGAGCGTCGCGAGCCCCTCGATCAGGAACAGCCACGCGAACAGCTCGATCGGGAAATGCAGCGCGCCGTCGAGCGCGTCGACGAAGATCCCGACGCCTGCCGCGACCCACACCCAGCCGAGCACGGTCAGCCCGCGCCAGCGGGTTCGCAGATATTCGATGCCCAGCAGCAGCAATACCAGTCGTACCATCGCGCCCTCGTGTCATTTTTCGGGATACGCGCGGCCTCGCGTGCCCTGTCATGTCGACCACGCGCCGTGCGACGCGGCGGCCGAAAGTCGGTCATCGTTGCCGGCGCGTCGTGCCGTCGACATCACCGACGGCGGCCGGCATGCGCCGCTCTCGCCGAATAATAAGATATGGCGGAGCCGGTTGAAAGCATGGCGAAAACGTTTTCGGCGGGGCACGAAGCGATCCGGCCGCCCGCTGCCATGACAGATTTCCCTTCGACAACCTGCCGCCGATACGCGAGAATCGCGCTTCCGAGGGCGCAAGCCACTGAACCGAACCGCACAGACGGGACAACAACAAATGAGCACATCGATCACGCGCCGGCGCCTGCTGGCCGCCGCCATGGCCGCGAGCAGCCTGGCGCTGTCAGGCTGTTTCACGCCGAAGCTGTACAAGGACGACGCATACAGCGAGTACGTCACCAGTTTCATGATCACCCAGGACGGCAAGAAGCTGGTCGTCCTCGGCACGCGCTACCATTACATCTTCGATCTGCCGACCCAATTGCGGCCGGTGCTGCTGTCCGGCTACCGGAAATCGCTGCATACGACGTTTGCCGACTTTCACGCGAGCGGCGGCATCACCGGCCACTACCGGATCGTGTTGCCGAAGGACGCGTCGGACGACGATCGGCAGGCTGCCCGTGCCGACGGCTTCACCGCCGCGCCGGCCGGTCTCGTGCTCGAAGGCGACATCGGCGGCAAGCGCTATTCGACGGAAGGTTTCGCCGAGCAGGACAAGGGCGCCGCGCAAGCGTTCAACGAGCAGTACCGGGTATACATCCGGGAATCGCCGTCCGTCGTCGGCATGGGCCTGCGGATCCTCGCCACGCCGATCACGGTGGCCGCCGACGGCGTGCTCGTGCTGGGCGGCATCGTGCTCGTGCCGTTCGCGGCCATCGCGATCCAGGCAAACGGCGGCATCCGGATCATGTAACGGCGCGCGCGGCACGCGCCGCCACGGGAGCATCGTCATGACCGCCTCACCGCTTCACACGCCGCCGCTCGGCCCGCAACTCAAGCGCTGGCGCGCGCTGCACCGCGTCAAGCAAAGCCATGCGGCCGAACTGTTCGGCGTCGCGCAATCGACGATCTCGCGCTGGGAAGCCGGCCGCCAGCAGATGTCGCCCGACGAGCGCGCGACGGCCGAACGGCTGCTCGCCGCGCGTCTCGATTCCGCCGGCGACCACGCGCTCGCGCGGCTGATCGCGGGCAGCGCGGGCCGCCTGCATCTCGTGTGCGACCTCACGCATCGGCTGCTCGCCTGTTCACCGGCGCGCGCGGCCGAGTTCTCGCAGCCGCTTTCGATGCTGCTCGGCACGTCGCTGTGGCGCTATGCGACGCCGGAAATCGTCCGCATGGAGGCCGCGCTCGATCCGCTCGGCTGGCACGAGCGCGCGGGGCCGCCGAGCGTCGAGTTCGACACGGGCGCAAACGCATCGCGCGTCGTGCCGATCCGCGGCAGCCGGTGCCGGTGGACGCGCATGACGCTGTCGGACGGCTCGGCCGCGCGACTCGTCGAGACGCTTTAGCGCGCGCCGCGCATATTTCATGCGTGGACGAACCGCGATCGGGCGGCGTACGCTGGACGGCTCATCGCAAGGACGCCGACCATGAACCCCGATACGATCCGCGCACGGCTCGATTTCCTGCGCGAAGCCGAACGCCTGAAGGACGTGCTGCGTAGCGGCCATACGTCGAACGGCCGCCCCGAAAGCACGGCCGAACACAGCTGGCGGCTGTGCCTGATGGCGCTCGTGTTCGCCGACGCGCTGCCCGGCATCGACATGCTGAAACTGCTGAAGCTGTGCGTCGTCCACGATCTCGGCGAGGCGCTGCACGGCGACATCCCCGCGATCGAGCAGGCCGCGCATCCCGACAAGAGCGGGCACGAACGCGACGACCTGCTGACACTGGCCGGGTCGCTCGACAATGCGCAGCGCGACGCGATCGTCGCGCTGTGGGACGAATACGAAGCGGCCGCATCGCCGGAAGCGCGCGCGGCGAAGGCGCTCGACAAGCTCGAAACGATCCTGCAGCACAACCAGGGCAGCAATCCGCCCGATTTCGACTACGCGTTCAATCTCGGCTACGGCCGGCGCTACACCGACGCCGCGCCGCTGTTCAGCGCGATCCGCGAGATCGTCGATGCCGACACGCAGCGCAGGATCGACGCGGGCAGGCAGCACGCGTAAGCTCGCGGGTTCGGGCGCACCGCACCGCGTGCCCCGCTCGCACGAGGCGCGCCGCATGACGCAGAACATCTACGACGACCCGGCCTTCTTCGAAGGTTACAGCCGCCTGAACCGCTCGATTCACGGGCTCGACGGCGCGCCCGAATGGCCCGCGCTACGCGCGCTGCTGCCGGATCTGCGCGGCCGCCACGTGCTCGATCTCGGTTGCGGCTACGGCTGGTTCAGCCGCTGGGCGGCCGATCAGGGCGCGGCCGGCGTGCTCGGCGTCGACGTGTCCGAACGCATGCTCGAACGAGCGAACTCGACCGCCGCGCATCCGGCCATCACGTACCGCCGCGCCGACCTCGAAACGCTCGTACTGCCGGACGCCGCATTCGATCTCGCCTACAGCTCGCTCGCGTTCCACTACATTGCGCACCTCGACACGCTGCTGCGCACGATCCACCGCGCGCTCGTGCCGGGCGGGCGGCTCGTGTTTTCGATCGAGCATCCGGTCTATACGGCGCCGCGCCGGCCCGGCTTCGTCATCGACGCGCAGGGTAACCGCACCTGGCCGCTCGACGGCTACCAGCGTGAAGGCGAACGCGTGACCGACTGGCTCGCGCCGGGCGTCGTCAAGCAGCACCGCACGCTCGGCACGCTCGTGAACCTGCTGATCGGCTGCGGCTTCACGCTCGCGCATCTCGGCGAATGGGGGCCGACGCCCGAGCAGGTCGACGCGATGCCCGCGCTCGACGAGGAGCGCGACCGCCCAATGATGGCCATCGTCGCTGCACATCGGTAGCGCGAACGTCGGGTCGTTCACACATCGCCACAATCACGCGGCCTGGCCCCCTTGCGACACGGCGCTCGCACAATTCAGCACAATTTCCACACGATTCGGCGCGAATTCCTCGCTTACCATGGGCGCCTGATTCGGCCCGGCACGCCCGCGCGATGCGTACGCGGATGCCGTCGCGGGCGACATGCCCGGCATGCGACGCCGGCCGGATCGTCCCGCCCGGCCGCACGCATCGCCGGCATCGCTTCATCCTCGCAGTGTTCTCATGGCCCAGAAGACCCATTGCCGCCGGCGCATCGTGCTGGCTACCCTTGCCGTCGTCGCGATCGCCACCGGCGTCACGCTGAAAGCCTGCGCGCCCGACAAGCACCCGCAGTACCTGTCCGCGCCCGTCACGCGCGGCGATCTCGAGAACGCGGTGCTCGCGACCGGCGCGCTGCAGGCGTTCAGGCAGGTCGACGTCGGCGCACAGGTGTCGGGGCAGTTGAAGACGCTGAAGGTCAAGCTCGGCGACAAGGTCACGAAGGGTCAGTGGCTCGCCGAGATCGATCCCGTGATCTCGGAAAACGCGCTGCGCCAGGCGCGCGCCAGCGAAGAAAGCCTGCGCGCGCAGCAGCAATCGGCGGCCGCGCAGCTGACGCAAGCCGAACTCGCGTTCCGCCGCCAGCAGGCGATGCTGCCCGACGACGCGACGTCGCGCGAATCGTTCGAAGCCGCGAAGGCGACGCTCGACGTGCAGCGCGCGACCCTCGCGTCGCTCGCCGCGCAGATCCGTTCGGCCCGCATCCAGATCGAGACCGCGCAGGCCAACCTCGGCTACACGCGCATTGTCGCGCCGATCGACGGCCAGGTCGTCGCGATCGTCACGCAGGAAGGCCAGACCGTGATCGCGCAGCAGCAGGCGCCGGTGATTCTGAAACTCGCGAATCTCGACACGATGACCGTGAAGGCGCAGGTGTCGGAAGCCGACGTGATCCGCGTGAGCGCCGGCCAGACCGCGTATTTCACGAGCCTCGGAGAACCGGACAAGCGTCATTACGGCAAGCTGCGCGCGATCGAACCGGCGCCGCAGAACTACGCCGACGTACAAAGCCCGCTCGGCGGAGGCGGCGCGAAACCGAATGCCGCGGTGTTCTACAACGCGCTGTTCGACGTGCCGAATCCCGAGCACCGGCTGCGCATCGCGATGACCGCGCAGGTCAGCATCGTGCTCGGCAACGCGCGCAACGCGCTGAGCATCCCGGCCGCCGCACTCGGCGAGAAACGCAAGGACGGCACCTATGCGGTGCGCGTGCTGCGCGCCGACGGCAGCACGGACACGCGCAACATCCGCCTCGGCATCAACAACAACGTTCGCGTCGAAGTGCTGGCCGGCCTGAAGGACGGCGAGCGCGTGGTGCTCGGCGAAGCGTCGGCGGACGACCACGCGCTGCTGTCGGACGCGGTGTGACGATGCGCCAGCCCCTGCTCAAACTCGCCGCCGTGACACGACGCTTTCCGGCCGGCGACAAGGACGTCGTCGTCCTGAACAACGTGAACCTGTCGATCGACGCGGGCGAGATCGTCGCGATCGTCGGCGCGTCGGGCTCCGGCAAGTCGACGCTGATGAACATCCTCGGCTGCCTCGATCATCCGAGCGAAGGCACGTACACGGTCGGCGGGCGCGACACGCACATGCTCGACAGCGACGAGCTCGCGCAATTGCGCCGCGAGCACTTCGGCTTCGTGTTCCAGCGCTACCACCTGCTGCCGCACGCCGACGCGGTCGCGAACCTCGAAATGCCCGCGATCTATGCAGGCACCCCACGCGCGGCGCGGCACGCCCGCGCACGCGAACTGCTCGCGCGCCTCGGGCTCGCCGATCGCGCGCATCATCGCCCCGGGCAGTTGTCCGGCGGCCAGCAGCAGCGCGTGAGCATCGCGCGCGCGCTGATGAACGGCGGCCAGGTGATCCTCGCCGACGAGCCGACCGGCGCACTCGACACGAAAAGCGGCCAGGAGGTGCTCCGGATCCTGCACGAGCTGAACGCGCTCGGCCACACGATCGTGATCGTCACGCACGACAAGACCGTCGCGCGCCATGCGCGGCGCATCATCGAGATCAGCGACGGCGAGATCGTCGCCGACCGGCCGAACCGGCACTACGCGGAAGCGCTCGCCGACGCCGGCATCGATACGGCCGAAGCCGCCGCAACCGCCACGGCTGCCGGCTCGTCGGCAGTCGATCGTCACGATACGGCCACGCCCGCCGACGCCAACGCCAACGCCGATACCGATCCCGCCCCGCGCGCCCCGCGCTTCGCGGCCGGCACCGGCCGCTTCGCCGAGGCATGCCGGATGGCTTGGATCGCGCTCGTGTCGCACCGGCTGCGCACGCTGCTGACGATGCTCGGCATCATCATCGGCATCACGTCGGTCGTGTCGATCGTCGCGATCGGCGAAGGCGCGAAGCGCTACATGCTCGACGAGATCGGCAGCATCGGCACCAACACGATCAACATCTATCCGGGCACCGACTGGGGCGACAGCCGCGCGGACACGATCCAGACGCTCGTGCCGGCCGACGTCGCCGCGCTCGCCGAGCAGCCGTACGTCGACAGCGCGACGCCCGAAACATCGCGCACGCTGCTGCTGCGCTACCGCAACGTCGACGTCAACGCGCTCGTGAGCGGCGTCGGCGAGCGCTACTTTCAGGCGCGCGGGATGCGTTTCGCGCTCGGCGCCGCGTTCGACGACGACGCGGTGCGCCGCCAGGCGCAGGTCGCCGTGATCGACCAGAACACGCGCCGCAAGCTGTTCGGCGCGACGCGCAACCCGGTCGGCGACGTGATCCTGGTCGACAACGTGCCGTGCGTCGTGATCGGCGTGACGGCCGACAAGAAGAGCGCGTTCGGCAGCGTGAAGAGCCTGAACGTGTGGGTGCCGTACACGACCGCGAGCGGGCACCTGTTCGGCCAGCGTTATCTCGACAGCATCACCGTGCGCGTGCGCGACGGGCAGCCGAGCGCCGCCGCCGAGAAAAGCCTCGAGAAGCTGATGATCCAGCGCCACGGCCGCAAGGACTTCTTCACGTACAACATGGACAGCGTGGTCAAGACCGTCGAGAAGACCGGCCAGTCGCTGACGCTGCTGCTGTCGCTGATCGCCGTGATCTCGCTCGTCGTCGGCGGGATCGGCGTGATGAACATCATGCTGGTGTCGGTCACCGAGCGCACGCGCGAGATCGGCATCCGGATGGCGGTCGGCGCGCGGCAATCCGACATCCTGCAGCAGTTCCTCGTCGAGGCCGTGCTCGTCTGCCTGCTCGGCGGCACGATCGGCATCGCGCTGTCGTTCGGGCTCGGCGCGCTGTTCTCGATGTTCGTCGTGCAGTGGAAGATGGTGTTCTCCGCCGGCGCGATCGTGACGGCGTTCGTGTGCTCGACGCTCACCGGTGTGATATTCGGGTTCATGCCCGCACGCAACGCGTCGCGGCTCGATCCGATCGATGCGCTCGCGCGCGATTGACGAAAGACCTGCCATGACGCATTCCTCACCGCTTCGCCGCCTCGGCGCATTCGCGTGCGCGGCCACGCTGCTCGCCGGGTGCGCGGGTGCGCGTCACGATCCGCTGCCGGCCGTCGCGATGCCCGCGCACTGGGCCGCGCCGGTCGCGGCGAACGCGCCGGCCACCACGCGCGACTGGTGGCACAGCTTCAACGATCCGCAACTCGACGCGCTGATCGACGACGCGCTGCGCGCCAACAACGACCTCGCGATCGCGGCGATCCGCGTCTATCGCGCGCAACTGCAGGCCGGTCTCGCCGATACGAACCTGACGCCCAACGTGACGGCCAGCGCGAACGGCGCCGTGTCGCGCACGCTCGATACGCACCGGACGAGCCGGTCGAGCGGCATCAACGGTTCGCTCAGCTATGAAATCGATCTGTGGGGCCGGCTGGCCGCGCTGCGCGACTCGGCGCGCTGGGAAGCCGATGCGACGGCCGCCGATCTCGAAGCCGCCCGGCTGTCGCTGATCGGCACGACCGCGTCGCTGTACTGGCAGCTCGGCTATCTGAACCGGCAGATCGCGCTCGGCGACGCGAACATCGCGTATGCGGTGCGCACGCTCGCGCTCGTCCGGTCGCGACACGCCGCCGGCGCCGTGTCGGGGCTCGATCTCGCGCAGGCCGAACAGAGCCTCGCCGCGCAACGCGCCGCGCAGACGCAGCTGATCCAGCAACGCACCGAGAACCGCCACGCGCTCGCGATCCTGTTCGACCGGCCGCCGCAGCAGCTTGCGGCCGAACCGTCGGCGCTGCCCGACGCAGCGCCGCCCGAGGTCGCGGCCGGCCTGCCCGCGAGCCTGCTGGGCCGCCGCCCCGACCTGCGCGCCGCGGAATTCCGGTTGCGCGAGTCGCTTGCGCAGGTCGACGCGACGCGCACGAGCTTCTACCCGACCTTCACGCTGACCGGCAGCGCCGGCACGACGAGCACGAGCCTCGAGCGCGTGCTGACGAACCCGGTCGGCACGCTCGGGCTCGGCCTCGCGCTGCCGTTCATCCAGTGGAACACGATGCAGTTGCAGATCAAGGTGTCGAAGTCGCAGTACCAGGAGGCGGTGGTCGGATTTCGCCAGCGGCTCTACACGGCGCTCGCGGAAGTCGAGAATGCGCTGTCGGCACGCGTGCAGCTCGAACGCGAAGCCGAACAGCGCGCGCTGTCGCTCGAACAGGCGCAGCGCGCGGAACGGCTGGCCGCCGCGCGTTTCGCGGCGGGCGCGACCGCCGTGCAGCCGTGGCTCGACCAGCAGCAGGTGCTGAGGAGCGCGCAAGGCGCCGACGAACTGACGCGCCTGAACCGGCTCAACAACCAGATGACGCTGTACCGCGCGCTCGGCGGCGGGACGTCCTGAGCGGCGGCGCGGCGCCGCGCGCGGGCCGCGTCATTCGCATACCGCTGCCCGGCGCCGCGCGGGCGCGAACGCCACCGCGCTCGCGGTCGCGAGCACGGCAACACCGGCCGCGCCGTAGACCATCACCCAGCCGAAACCGTGCACGAGCGCCGCATGCAGCGCCGCGCCGCTCGGGTCGGCCTGCGCGAGCGCGGGTGCGATCGCGTGCAGCCCGTCGGTGCGGCCCGACGCGATTTCCTGCGCGAGCCTGCGCAGCGCGGTATCGCCGATCGCGCCGGCCGCCCCGCCCTTCAGGCTCGCGACGATCCCCGCGACCAGCACGAAGCCCATCGCCGCGATGTTCAGCGCAAGCGAGATCATCCGCGCGCTCATGTCGATCCCCGATGCCATCCCGGCCCGCGAACTCGGCACCGCGCCCGTCGTCGTGTTCGTGACGGGCGTGTTCGTCAACCCGAGCCCGATGCCGGCGATCACGCAGCCGGGCAGCATCGTCAGCCAGCTCGCATGCCCGGCCGCGCTGCCGAGCCGCATCAGCGCGAAGCCGGCCGCGATCGTGAACAGGCCGCCCGGAATCACGACGCCCGGCCCGTAGCGCAGCGCGAGCCGCTCGCCGAACGGCGGCGCGACCAGCGTCGGCAGCGTGTACGCGAGCAAAGCGAGGCCGGCCGTCACGCTGTCGTAGCCGAGCGCGACCTGGAACCAGATCGGCAGGTAGATCATGAACGGCCAGAAGCTGAAGTTCATCCCCATCGAGCCGAAGATCGCGCCGGTGAACGCGCGGATCCGGAACACCGAGAAGTCGAACATCGGCCGTGCGCTGGCGCGCTCCGCGACGACGAAACCGATCAGCGCGAGCACCGTGGCCCCGAGCACGCCGAGCCCGGCCGCGCTCGCGAGCCCGAGTGCCGCGCTCTGCGTGATGTAGAACGCAAGGCCGAGCAACGCGAGCGACAGCGTGACGATGCCCGCGACGTCGATCGTGCCCGCATGCGGATCGCGCGACTCCCGCACCGCGCCGCCGATCAGCACGAGCGCGACGGCCGCGAGCGGCGCATGGACGAGGAACACCCACGGCCAGCTCGCCAGCGCGACGATCGCGCCGCCGACGATCGGCCCGAACCCGAGGCCGATTCCGAACACGATCCCCCAGATCCCGAATGCGCGGCCGCGCTCGCGGCCCTCGCGGAACTGGTGCGACAGCACGGCGATCTGGCAGATCAGCATCGCGCCGCCGCTCGCGCCCTGCAGCAGCCGGCCCGCGACGAGCACCGGCACGTTCGGCGCGAGTCCGCACAGCAGCGACGTCGCGCCGAACAGCACGGTGCCGATCACGTACACGCGCTTGCGGCCGAACCGGTCGGCGAGCGTGCCGGCCGCCATCAGCACCGTCGTGCACGCGATCGTGTATGCGTTCATGATCCACTGCATGCCGTTGAAGTCGCCATGCAGCACGTGTTCGAGCGTCGGCAGGATCACCGGTACGCTCGAAATCTCGAGGCCGAACATCAGCGACGTGAGACAGACGGCCGCGAGTGCGACCGCGTTCCTGCGGGAGTCGGATCGTGTCATGCGTATTGCGCGGCGGCCCGGCGACAGGCCGCGCGCCTCCAGGTGAGTAGGATTCGCCGCGTGCGGCCGGCAACGCACGCTGGGCGGGAATCGGTACTATAGTGAGAATTTCCCTCCCCATTGACGCATGCATTTCCACGAACTGGGGAATTTCAGGAATCAATCACGGCAACTTGCGATGACCGACAGACTCGACGGCGTGACGACCTTCGTGCAGGTAGTGGAATCGGGCAGCTTCGCGCTCGCGGCGGAACGGCTCGACATGACGCGTTCGGCGGTCGGCAAGGCGATCGCGCGGCTCGAGAAGCGGCTCGGCGCGCGGCTGCTGCAGCGCACGACGCGCAGCCAGAGCCTGACCGACGACGGCCAGGCGTACTACGACCGCTGCGTGCGCGCGCTGGCGGAACTGGAAGCGGCGGAGGCCGATCTCGATTGCGGCCGCAACGAGGCGCGCGGCAAGTTGCGGCTGAGCGTGCCGCTCGCGTTCGGGCACCACTGCGTGACGCCGATCGTGCTCGATCTCGCACGCCATTACCCGCATCTGCGGATCGACGTGTCGATCACCGACCGGTTCGTCGATCTCGTCGAGGAAGGCATCGACCTCGCGGTCCGGATCGGCGCGCTCGCGGACAGCACGAGCCTCGCGGTGCGGCGGCTCGGCACGCAATACGGCAGCCTCGGCGCCGCGCCGTCGTATCTCGCGCGCCACGGGATGCCGAAGACGCTCGACGACCTGAAGCATCACCGGACGATCGCGTATTCACGCTCGGGCGTGGTTCAACCGTGGGACTTGCGCGCGCCGGACGGCTCGACGGTGCGGATCGACATGCCGCATCAACTGAGTTTTGACGATGTGCAGGCGATCGCCGCGGCCGGCGCATCGGGGTTCGGCATCGCGTGGGTGCCGAGTTGGCTGCTCGACCATTACGTGAAGCGCGGCGAGATGGTGGTCGTGCTCGATCGCTGCTTCGTCTGCGAAGGCGACATTCACGCGATCTGGCCGAAGACGCGCTACCTGCCGCGCAAGACGCGCTGCGTGATCGACGCGCTCGCGCAGGCGATTCCGCCGATGATCGAGCGCCCCGACGAACTGCGATGAGACGGGCGGGAACCGGCGCGCCGCCGCGCGGCGCGCCGGGGCATCACGCCGCGCCGAGATCCGCGAGCGGATGCGCGAACAGCTTCCACGGCGACGTCAGGAAATGCCGCACGCGTTCGGCGCGCACCTCGACCAGCGACGCGGGCGCCCAGCGCGGCTTGCGATCCTTGTCGACCAGGTGCGCGCGCACGCCTTCGCAGAAATCGCCCTCCTCGATCGCGCGCGCCACGATGCCGAGCTCCATCCGGAACGATTCGGCGAGCGTCATCTGCCGGCCGCGCAGCAGCGCCTCGCGTGTCACCGAAAGCATCGTCGGCGAATGGCTCGCGAGCGCGTCGAGCGTCGCCTGCAGCCATTGACGGTGCTCGCGCGACAGTTCCTCGCGCGCCAGCTCCTGCGTGAGCGTCGCGACGATCCGCTCGACGGTCGAGCGCTTGTCGAAGTGACGGACGATCCACGGCATCTGGCTGTCGAGCGCCGCATGCGGCACCACGTTGCACGGCGGCTCGAACACCTTGCGCAGCAGCGGCAGCGCGTCGCCGTCCCACCTGACGCTTTCGATGCGCGTCTCGAACGTGTCGAGCCATGCGGACGGCACGCACAAGTCCGCGAGCTTCGCGCTCAGCGCGTCGGCGCCCGACAGCATCGCGCCGGTCAGCCCGACGTACAGCTCGAGTTCGACCGGCATGCGCGCCAGGAAATGCGTCGCGCCGACGTCGGGCACGAGGCCGATGCGCGTTTCCGGCATCGCGATCTTGCTGCGCTCGGTCGCGACACGCAGCGCCGCACCTTGCGCGAGCCCCATGCCGCCGCCCATCGTCACGCCGTCCATCAGCGCGACGACCGGCTTCGGGAACGTGTGGATCGCATGGTCGAGCCGGTATTCGTCGACGAAGAACGGCAGCCAGGTCTCGCGCTGCGCGACCATCCGGTACAGCGCACGCACGTCGCCGCCCGCGCAGAAGCCCTTCTCGCCCGCGCCGCGCAGCACGACCGCGACGATCTGGTCGTCGTGGCGGCAGCGCTCGAACAACGCGGCCAGCTCGCCGATCATCGCGTACGACAGCGCGTTGAGCGCGGCCGGGCGGTTCAGCGTGATCAGCGCCACGCGGTTCACCACGCGGAACAGCACCTCGGGCGCGTGCTCCGCGAACGCGTCGTGATTCGTCACCGGCGTGCTCATCGTTGCGGCTCTCCGTCGGTGTGCCATTGCGGCGCGCGCTTGCCGAGGAACGCAGCGACGCCTTCGCGCGGATCGGCCGTGTCGAACAGGTCGACGAAGCGTTCGCGCTCGACCGCGAGCGCCGCGCCGCGCGGCACGCCACGGCGCGCGAGGCCGATCAGCTCCTTGCTGTACGCGACCGCGTGCGGGCTCTGCCGCGCGACGTTGCGCGCGAGCGCCAGCGCCGCGTCGCGCGCGGCGCCGCTGTCGACCACGTCCTCGACGAGGCCGATCCGCAGCGCCGTCGCCGCGTCGACGCGCGCGCCGGTCAGGATGATCTTCTTCGCCCAGCCTTCGCCGACGAGCCAGGGCAGCGTCTGCGTGCCGAGCCCGCACGGCAGCAGACCGACCGACGGTTCGGGCAACGCCATCTGCGCATGCGTCTCGGCGATCCGCAGGTCGCACGCGAGCGCGCATTCGAGCCCGCCGCCCATCGCGTAGCCGTTGATCGCCGCGATCGTCACGACGCGCGCGTCGTGCAGCGCCTCGAACGCCGCGCCGAAGCGCGCCGCCATCGCGCGCGCGACCGCGCGGTCGCCGTCGGCGAACGTGTTGAGGTCGGCGCCCGCGCTGAAGAACTTCGGCCCGTCGCCGGTGATCACCAGCGCGCGCACGCGCGGGTTCGCATTCAGTTCGGCGACGGTTGCCTGCAGTTGCTGCAGCCCGTCGGCGGTAAAGGCGTTCGCGGGCGGACGCTTGAGCGTCGCGCACGCGATCGCGCCGTCGTCGACGTAGTCCAGTTCGATCATCACGCGTCCTTCTTCGTTGCCGGTTGGTACAGGCGGATCACCGCCGAAAAATCGAGCTGGCCGTCGCCGCGGCTGCTCATCGTCTGGTACAGCTGCTGCGCGAGCGCGCCGAGATAGACGGGCTGGCGCGCCTGCTTCGCAGCGTCGTTCGCGAGGCCGAGATCCTTCAGCATCAGGTCGGTGCCGAAGCCGCCCGTGTAGCCGCGCGACGACGGCGCGGTCTCGATCACGCCCGGGTACGGGTTGTAGGTATCCGAGCTCCAGCAGCGGCCCGTCGACGTGTTGACGATGCCGGCCAGCACCTTCGGGTCGATGCCGAGCGCGACGCCGAGCGACATCGCCTCCGACACGGCCGCCATCGAGATGCCGAGCACGAGGTTGTTGCAGACCTTCGCGACCTGCCCCATGCCGGTCGCGCCGCAATGGACGATGTTCTTGCCCATGCCGGCGAGCACGGGCTTCACGCGCTCGAAATCCGCGTCGCTGCCGCCGACCATGAAGGTCAGCGTGCCGGCCGCCGCGCCGCCGGTGCCGCCCGACACCGGCGCATCGACGAACGCGCCGCCGTGCTCGCGCACCAGCGCGCCGAACGCCTGCGCGCTGGCCGGGTCGATCGTGCTCGAATCGATCACGGTCGCGCCCGCGCCGAGGCCGGCCAGCACGCCGTTTTCGCCGGACAGCACCGACCGCACGTGCGGCGCGGCCGGCAGCATCGTGATCACGAACGTCGCCCCCGACGCCGCGTCGCGCGGCGACGCGGCCACCTGCGCGCCAGCGTCCTGCAACGCGCGCAACGCATCGGCGCTCAGGTCGAACGCATGCACGTCATGGCCGGCTTTCAGCAGGTTCAGCGCCATCGGCGCGCCCATGTGGCCGAGGCCGATAAATCCGATTTTCATGGTGGTATCCTCCGCCGCTCAGTGCAGCCGGATCGTCGTGTTCACCGGGCCGGCCGTCGCGTCGTCGTCGAACCAGCGCGCGGTGACCGTCTTGGTCTGCGTGTAGAACTGCACGACCTGCTTGCCGTACGGCCCGAGATCGCCGAGCTTCGAGCCGCGCGAACCGGTGAAGCTGAAGAACGGCACCGGCACCGGGATCGGGATGTTGATGCCGACCTGGCCGACGTCGATCTCGCTCTGGAACTTGCGCGCGGCCGCGCCGCTCTGCGTGAAGATGCCCACGCCGTTGCCCATCGGATTCGCGTTGACGAGCGCGATCGCGTCGTCGAGCGTGTCGACTTCCATCACGACCAGCACCGGCCCGAAGATTTCATGGGTGTAGACCGTCATGTCGGTCGTCACGCCGGAGAAGATCGTCGGCCCGATGAAGTTGCCATCCTCGAAGCCCGCGACCTTCACGCCGCGGCCGTCGAGTTCGAGCTTCGCGCCCTCCTTCACGCCCGCCTCGATCAGCGACAGGATGCGCGCCTTCGCGCCGCGCGACACGACCGGGCCGACGTCGGTGCCCGCTTCCGCGCCCGCGTTGACCTTCAGCGTCTTCGCCTTCGCGACGAGATCGGGCAGCCAGTCGCGTGCCTTGCCGACGAGCACCGCGACCGACGTCGCCATGCAGCGCTGGCCGGCCGCGCCGAAACCGGCACCGACGAGCGCGTTGAGCGTCTGCTCGCGATTCGCGTCGGGCAGCACGATCGCATGGTTCTTCGCGCCCATCATCGATTGCACGCGCTTGCCGTGCGCGCTGCCGAGGTTGTACACGTGCGTGCCGACCGCCGTCGAGCCGACGAACGAGATCGCCTTCACGAGCGGATGCGTGCAGATCGCGTCGACGACTTCCTTGCCGCCGTGCACGACGTTCAGCACGCCTTTCGGTACGCCGGCCTCGATCGCGAGCTCGACCAGTTCCATCGTCGACATCGGGTCCTGTTCCGACGGTTTCAGCACGAACGTATTGCCGCAGACGATCGCCATCGGGAACATCCACAGCGGAATCATCGCGGGGAAGTTGAACGGCGTGATGCCCGCGCACACGCCGAGCGGCTGGCGCAGCGTGTAGGTGTCGACGCCGCCCGCGACGTTCTCCGCGAATTCGCCGAGCTGCAGCGTGCCGATCGAGCACGCATGCTCGACGACTTCGAGGCCGCGGAAGATGTCGCCTTCGGCGTCGGGGATAGTCTTGCCCTGCTCGGCCGTCAGCGTCCTCGCGATGCGCTGCTGGTTCGCGCGCACGAGATCCTGGAACTTCAGCATGATGCGCATGCGCGCGGAGATCGGCGTGTTCTTCCACGTCGCATACGCGGCGTGCGCGGCCTGCACGGCCGCATCGACTTCCGCGACGGTCGCGAACGGCACGCGCGCGAGCACCTGCTGCGTCGCCGGGTTGACGATGTCGCGCCACTCGTTCGTGGCGGACTCGACGAAGGCGCCGTCGATCAGCAGCTTGACCGTCGGCACGTCTTGCCCCGTACGGGGCGTCGGATTCGCATTCATCGATCCTCTCTCCTTGCAGAGGGCCGCGAAGCGGCGTTCCGCCGCGCGGCCGGTTCAGTTCGGCGGCGGGCAACGGCCGCGACATGCGGCACGTGAGGCCCGCAGCCGGTCATTTCAGTTCGGCGGCGAAATCCTCTTCCCAGTATTCGCCGGGCATGCGCGCGGTCGCGTCGTCGCCGCGCTCGATTTCGCGGCGGCGCAGCTCGACGCGGCGGATCTTCCCCGAGATCGTCTTCGGCAGCTCCGCGAACTGCAGACGGCGGATGCGCTTGTACGGCGCGAGCTTCTCGCGCGAGAAGCGGAAGATCTCCAGCGCGAGCGCCGGGCTTTCCTCGTAGCCCTGCCGCAACGTGATGAACGTCTTCGGCACCGACAGCCGTACGGGGTCGGGGCTCGGCACGACGGCCGCCTCGGCGATCGCCGGATGCTCGATCAGCACGCTCTCGAGCTCGAACGGGCTCAGCCGGTAGTCGGACGACTTGAACACGTCGTCCGCGCGGCCGATGTAGACGTAGTAACCGTCGTCGCGGCGCATCGCGATGTCCGACGTGCGGTAATGGCCGTCGCGCATCGCGTGGGCCGTCGCGTCCGGGTTGTTCGCATAACCTTTCATCAGCCCGACTGGGCGCGTGACGTCGGCGCCGATCGGCAGCGCGACTTCGCCTTCGGTCACCGGCGCGCCGTCCGGATCGAGCAGCGCGATCCGGTAGCCCGGCAGCGGCCGGCCCATCGAGCCCGCGACGACCGGCTGGCCCGGCGAGTTGCCGATCAGGCAGGTCGTCTCGGTCTGGCCGTAACCGTCGCGGATCGAGATGTTCCATGCCTTCTTCACGCGCTCGATGATCTCGGGATTCAGCGGCTCGCCCGCGCCGACGATCTCGCGCAGCGTCACATCGAACGACGCGAGCGGCTGCTGCACCAGCATGCGCCAGACGGTCGGCGGCGCGCACAGCGTCGTCACCCGGTATTTGACGAGCGCATCGAGCACGACCTTCGGCTCGAAGCGCGCGTAGTTGAACGCGAACACGCAGGCCTGCGCATTCCACGGCGCGAAGAAGCAGCTCCACGCATGCTTCGCCCAGCCCGGCGAGCTGATGTTCCAGTGGATGTCGCCCGGCTGCAGGCCGACCCAATACATCGTCGACAGATGGCCGACCGGATAGGTGCGGTGCGTATGCTCGACGAGTTTCGGCTTCGACGTCGTGCCCGACGTGAAGTACAGCAGCATCGGATCGTTCGCGTGCGTGACGGCGTCCGGCTCGAATTCGGCGCTCGCCGCATAACCGTCGTTCATCGCGAGCCAGCCCGCGCGCGGCGCGCCGGCGACGATCTTCCGCGCGAGGCCGAGGTCCGGTTGTTCGAACTTGGCGGTTTCGTTCTCGTCGACGATCGCGAATTTCGCGCCGCCGATCCGCACGCGGTCGCGCACGTCGTCGGGCGACAGTTGCGTGGTGGCGGGCAGCACGATCGCGCCGAGCTTCATCGCGGCGAGCATCGCGTCCCACAGTTCGACACGGTTCGGCAGCATCAGCAGGATGCGATCGCCGCGCACGACGCCGATCGAGCGCAGCCAGTTCGCGATCCGCGACGAGCGCTCGGACATCTGCGCGAACGAATACGGATCGCCCGAGCCGGTCGCCGCGTCGACGATCCACAGCGCGGGCTGCGTGTTGCCGCGCGCCATCGGGTCGAAGTAGTCGAGCGCCCAGTTGAATGCATCGAGCACCGGCCACTCGAAATCGCGATACGCGGTTTCGTAGTCGGTGCGATGGCGCAGCAGAAAATCGCGTGCGTCCAGGAATGCCTGTACCGTCATCGTGTCGTCTCCTGTCGATCCGCGTCGACGCTTCAGCGCTTGCGTGGATCCCATGCCTCGCCGTCAACCGGTGCGCGCGCTGCAGCGTGTGCCCGGTTTCCTCTGTTGCGGCGCACGGTCACGTCGTTGCGTGCCGCGTTCACCGCGCTGCCCTCGTGCCCTGCCTGATTGCCTGTCGTATGCCGGCTCGCCGGTTCGCGTGGCGGCCGGCGGCGCGCATCGCCGCTCAAAGCTGCCGCGCGATCACCATCCGCTGCACTTCGCTGGTGCCTTCGTAGATCTGCGTGATGCGTGCGTCGCGATAGTGACGCTCGACTTCGTAATCGACCAGGTAGCCGTAGCCGCCGTGAATCTGGATCGCATCCGAGCACACGCGCTCGGCCATCTCCGACGCGAACAGCTTCGCCTGCGACGCTTCCGACAGGCACGGCAAGCCGGCCGTGCGCAGCTTCGCCGCGTGGTGCACGAGCAGGCGCGCGGCGTTGATCTGCACGGCCATGTCGGCGAGCTTCTGCTGGATCGCCTGATGCTCGGCGATCGGCTTGCCGAACTGCACGCGCTCGCCCGCATAGCGGCGCGCCTTGTCGAACGCGGCGCGCGCGATGCCGAGCGCCTGCGCGGCGATGCCGATGCGCCCGCCCTCGAGGTTCGACAGCGCGATCTTCAGCCCTTCGCCGCGGTTGCCAAGCAGGTTCTCTTCGGGAATCGCGCAATGCTCGAACGTGATCGGGCACGTATCCGATGCGCGGATGCCCAGCTTCTTCTCGGGTTTGCCGACGATGAAGCCCGGCGTGTCGGTCGGCACCAGGAATGCGGAAATGCCGCGCTTGCCGGCTTCCGGATCGGTCATGGCAAAAACGATCGCCACCCCGGCACGCTGGCCGTTGGTCACGAACTGCTTCGCGCCGTTCAGCACCCACTTGCCGTCGCGCAATTCCGCGCGGGTACGCAGGTTGTTCGCCTCGGAGCCGGCGTGCGGCTCGGTCAGGCAGAACGCGCCGATCACGCGGCCGGCCGCCATGTCGGCCAGCCAGCGATCCTTCTGCGCCGGCGTGCCGAAACCGAGGATCGGCCCGCAGCCGACCGAGTTGTGCACGCTCATCATCGTCGCGCACGCGGCGTCGCCGGCGGCGACTTCCTCCATCGCCAGCGCGTAGGCCACGTAGTCCGTATACGAGCCGCCCAGTTCCTGCGGCACGATCATCCCGAGCAGCCCCAGCTCGCCGAGCTGCGCGACGATCGCGTCGGGCAGGTGCGCGTCGTGGTCCCACTGGGCCGCGTTCGGCGCCAGCCTCTCGGTGGCGAACGCGCGCGCGGCATCGCGGATCATCCGCTGGTCTTCGGTGTAAAGCTCGTCCATGGTGCTGCTGTCTCCCGCGGCCGCCGGGCGCGACCGTCCATGCGTTTCGATGCAACAAGTGTAGGCAAGCAGGCGCGACTGTTCGATGCTCGCGTCGCTCATTTACACTGAGCGTTTTTGCCACACCGGCGACACCGATGAAGCAGGAAGACAAGGGAACCGTCGCGATCAGCCTCGTCGCGTACAGCGTCGCGCTCGCCACGCGGCGCGGCGTCGCGGCCGAGCCGCTGCTCGCGCAGGCCGGCATCGCGCCCGCGCTGCTCGCGCAGCCGCGCGCACGCGTGACCGCGCAGCAGTACGGCGCGCTGTGGAACGCGATCGCGCGCACGATGGACGACGAGTTTTTCGGGCAGGATCGCCACCCGATGCGCAGCGGCAGCTTCATCGCGATGAGCCAGTCCGCCCTGTCCGCGCGCGACGGGCTGCATGCGATGGCGCGCGCGGTGAATTTCATGCACTGCGTGCTCGACGACCTGCACGCGGAGCTCGACGCGAACCCGCAGCGCGTGCGACTGCGCTTCGTGCACCGCAACAACGGCGCGACGCCCGCGATGTTCACGTACGCGACCTATTTCATCATCGTGTACGGGCTGACCTGCTGGCTGATCGGGCGGCGCATTCCGCTGCTGCATGCGTGCTTCCGCTGCGACACGCCGCCCGCCGACCACGAATACCCGTCGATGTTCTGCGACGACATGAGGTTCAACGAGCCCGATTCGTATGTCGATTTCGATCCCGAATTCGCGACGCTGCCGGTCGTGCAGAACGCGAAGACGCTGAAAACCTTCCTGCGCAACGCACCGGCCAGCTTCATCGTCAAGTACCGCAACCCGAATGCGCTCGCGCAGCGCGTGCGCGCGGTGCTGCGCGGGATGCCGCCCGCCGCGTGGCCCGGCGCGGGCGGGATGGCCGCACGGCTGCACGTGGCCGAGGCCACGCTGCGCCGCAAGCTGCACCAGGAGGGCCAGGCCTACCAGTCGATCAAGGACACGCTGCGGCGCGACCTCGCGTTCGAGGCGCTGGCCGACCCCGCGCGCACGATCGCCGACGTCGCGGCCGCCACCGGTTTCGCGGAGCCCAGCGCGTTCTATCGCGCGTTTCGCAAATGGAGCGGCCGCAGCCCGGCCGACTACCGCGACGAAGTGCTCGCGCGCGGCGGCGGCGCGGTCTGAATCCGGCCGGCGCGGCCATGGCTTCGCGCTTTGCGCCGAAACCGCCTAATCTTTAAGCATCGGGCCCACGCCCATTCCGCGAGCCGGACGGCGCGCGGCCGCGCGCCGCCTGGACGCCCCGATGCGCTTTCACCGTCATGAGCCGCCGCCGGCGCCTGCCGCGCCCGACGGTCGGCCCCGTCACCCGCTGTCCGCGCGGGTCGCGCGCGCCGCGCTGTTCGCGGCGCTGCTCGTCGTATGTGCCGCGGTCGCCGCGCCGTCGCCCGTCGACGCGCCCGCCGCGCGCCCGGTCATCGTGATCCCCGTCAACGGCGCGATCGGCCCGGCCAGCGCCGATTTCATCGTGCGTGCGCTCGAGCGCGCCGCCCGCGAGCACGCGCCGCTCGCGATCCTGCAGCTCGACACGCCCGGCGGCCTCGATACGTCGATGCGGCAGATCATCAAGGCGATCCTCGGCTCGCCGGTGCCGGTCGCCGCGTTCGTCGCGCCGGGCGGCGCACGGGCCGCGAGCGCGGGCACCTACATCGTGTATGCGAGCCACTTCGCGGCGATGGCGCCCGGCACCAATCTCGGCGCGGCGTCGCCCGTGCAGTTCGGCATCGGCGGCGCCGCGCCGCCGGGCGGGAACCCTGCCGCGCCGCGGCCGACCGGCGCATCGGGCGCATCGGGCGCATCGGGCGCATCGGCGGCATCGGCCACGGCGGCCGCGCTGCCGACCGATACGCAATCGACCGAAATCCGCAAGGCGATGCAGGACGCCTCCGCCTACATCCGCGGCCTCGCGCAGCTGCGCGGGCGCAATGCCGAATGGGCCGAGCGCGCGGTGCGCGAAGCCGTCAGCCTGTCGGCGAACGAGGCGCGCGCGCAGCACGTGATCGACCTGATCGCGCAGGATCCGGCCGATCTCGCGCGCCAGCTCGACGGCCACGGCGCGACGACCCCCGCCGGCACGGTGCGGCTCGCGACCGCGCAGGCGCCGCTCGTCGTCGTCGAACCCGACTGGCGCAGCCGCTTCCTCGTGATCATCGCCGATCCGAACGTCGCGCTGATCCTGCTGACGATCGGCATCTACGGCCTGTTCTTCGAGTTCGCGAACCCCGGCTTCGTGCTGCCGGGCGTCGCCGGCACGATCTGCCTGCTGGTCGGGCTGTTCGCGATGCAGTTGCTGCCGATCAGCTATGCGGGCCTCGGCCTCGTGCTGCTCGGCCTCGGTTGCCTCGTCGCCGAGGCGTTCCTGCCGACCTTCGGCGTGCTCGGCTTCGGCGGAATCGTGTCGTTCACGATCGGCGCGCTGATGCTGATCGACACCGACGTGCCCGGCTACGGCATCCCGTGGCCCGTGATCGCGAGCCTCGCGCTCGGCGGCGGGCTGTTCGTCGCGGGCGCGTCGAGCGTCGCGCTGCGCGCGCGGCGGCGGCCGGTCGTGACGGGCGCCGAGGCGATGCTCGGCAGCGTCGGCGAAGTGCTCGACGACGGCCTTCATCCGGACCAGCCGCATGGCGCGGCCGGCACCGCGCCGTCCGCGGCGGGCTGGGCGCGCGTGCACGGCGAGCGCTGGCGCGTGGCGAGCAGCGCGCCGCTGGCCGCCGGCTGCCGCGTGCGCGTCACCGGCCGCCAGGGGCTGACGCTGACCGTCGCGCCGCTCTACGACATGCCTGCGCCGCCCCATCACCAGGGAGAACCTTCATGATCGGCTACACGTTCGGCTTCAGCGGCGTCCTGATCGTCTTCGTCGTCGTCCTCGTCGCGTCGTCCATCCGCATCTTCCGCGAGTACGAACGCGGCGTCGTGTTCATGCTCGGCCGGTTCTGGAAAGTGAAGGGGCCGGGGCTCGTGCTGATCATCCCGATCGTCCAGCAGGTCGTGCGGATCGACCTGCGCACCGTCGTGTTCGACGTGCCCCCGCAGGACGTGATCACGCGCGACAACGTGTCGGTGAAGGTCAACGCGGTCGTGTATTTCCGCGTCGTCGATCCGGAGAAGGCCGTGATCCAGGTCGCGCGCTTCTTCGAGGCGACGAGCCAGCTCGCGCAGACGACGCTGCGCGCGGTGCTCGGCAAGCACGAACTCGATGCGCTGCTCGCCGAGCGCGAGCAGCTGAACGCCGATATCCAGAAGACGCTCGACGCGCAGACCGATGCGTGGGGAATCAAGGTGTCGACGGTCGAGATCAAGCATGTCGACCTGAACGAGACGATGATCCGCGCGATCGCGCGGCAGGCCGAAGCCGAGCGCGAGCGGCGCGCGAAGGTGATTCACGCGGAAGGCGAACTGCAGGCGTCGGAGAAGCTGCTGCAGGCCGCGCAGCGGCTTGCATTGCAGCCGCAGGCGATGCAGCTGCGCTATCTGCAGACGCTCACGACGATCGCGGCGGACAAGAACTCGACGATCGTGTTTCCGTTGCCGATCGATCTGCTGGGGGCGTGGCTGGACCGCCTGGGCGCGCCGCGCGAGCGCTGAAACGCAGGCGGTGCGGCCCGCGTCAGGCCAGCAGCTTGCGATCGGACTTGCCGTACTTGATCGACTTCTCGTCCGGGATCATCAGGCCCGTGTGTTCGTCGCGCCCCTGCAGCAGGAAGCGCGCGTCCGGCTTTCCGATCTGCTCGGCCGCAAGCTTGCTGTCCGCGCCGATCTCGCCCTTCTTCATCCGGTTCACGATCACGCCGGCCGCGGTGTCCTTGAAGTCGCGCAGCATCCACGCGTCGCCGTCGCTGTCACCGAACACCAGCAGCGGGCCGTAACCCTTCTTCGACGCGAGGACGTTGCGGATGCCCACCGTCTTGCCGGGCCCCCAGTTGAAGTGCCAGCCGGCCGGATAGGTACTCGTGTACTGGCCGTCCTGCATGTCGAGACGCAGGCCGATCACGTTCTCGGGCTCCACGCCGTAGCCATAGTTCGGATTGCCGGCGAACACGCGCACGACGTCGTCGAGCGACGCCGTGCTGACGTACACGTCGATGCCGTTCGCGCGCAGCGTATGCATCACCGCGCGGATTTCCTCGTGAATGCGGATGCCGTGGAAATGCGTGTCGGCCACCACGCCTGCCTTGCCCGGCAGCGTCTTCGGGCTTTCGTAGCGGACCTTGCGCAGCGCGTCGCCGATGCCGTAGTTGTTCGACGCTTCCGCCATCGCCTGCAGTTCGGCGGTCGTCATGTTCTTGTAGAAATAGATGATCCACTTGTAGCCGACTTCGAGCGGATGCGTGTCGCAGATCGCGTCGTACATGAAGTACAGCTTCGCGCGGAAATCCTTGAACTGGTCGGTCTCGCGAATCTCGTCGAGGCTCTTGTCGCCGCCGAAACCCTTGTAGTTCGCATGGAGCCAGCGGTAATCGGATTCGACGTCGGCGGCGAGATCCTCCATCGTCACCGGCTTGCCGTCGACGGTCGTGTAGTCCTTCATGAACGCGCCCTTCGGCACATCCTTCCACATCACGCCGACGAATTCGTCCGGCGTCAGCTTGTACTGCAGATGGTTGATCTGGTACATCAGCAACGCCTCTTCGCAGTCGTTCATGATGCACGTGTTGTCCCAGTCGAACACCGCATACGGGCGGCGCTTTCCGTCGTAGCGGGCGCTCGCGACGCCGTGCTGGTCGAGCACCGCCTGCAGGCGCGCGGCGTTGAACGGCGACCAGCGGCCCGGGTCCAGCGCGTCCGGCGCGGTCGCGCTCTTCGCGCGGGCCGTGCCGGCCTTGAGCATCAGCGACGACGCAGCGGTCGCTGCGGCAAGGGTGTTCATGAACTGGCGGCGTTGCATGGTCTCTCTCCTGGAAATGTCGAATCGGCTCCGGCCGCTGCCCCCGGACGCTGCGCGGCGCACCGCCACCGCAAAGCCGGGACGGCTTCGAATCGGGGGCGAATGATGTGACGAAATTATTTCGGCAATTTGACAGCGTCGCGCCGCGACACGACGGAGAGTTGATCCAGCACGACATGCACGGCTGGCGGCGGAACCGCTCGTGACACCCGCTGCCGCGACGCCGATCCCGACGCGCAGGGAACGGCAGGCACGACAACCGCGAAAACCGTCATCCGTCAGCCCTGGCAAGACGCGATCCGGCGCGGCGCGGCGCCGCGTTCCGTTCTAGAGGAGGCCCTCCATTCCGCGTCTCCATTAGGACAAATCCCCACGTCCGTCGCCCCGGAACCGTCTATGATCTTTACATCGATCAATGACACATTAAATGCTGACTGAATAACCCGCGACGGCGACGCCGGCGGGCGCGTTCCGGATCAGCGCCCACACGGAGACGCACCATGGCCGATCACCATCCGCTGCCGGAAGTCCACCTCGACGAGCTGCCGCAATTCCGCGCGGTCCAGCAGCTCGCGTACCGCTGCGTCGAAACCGTCGGCGCGATGCTCTACCCCGGCATCACCGAAAAGGAAGCCGCGCGCCTGCTGACCGAATGGCTGCAGGACAACGGCGTGCACGACTGGCTGCACAAGCCGTTCGCGTGGTTCGGCGACCGCACCGCGTTCGAAGGCTTCTCCGGCCTCAAGCACATGGGCGGCTTCAATCTCGCGTTCTTCCCGAGCAATCGCCAGCTCGAAACCGACATGCCGGTGATCCTCGACGTCGCGCCGGTGCTCGACGGCATCGTCGCCGACGTCGGCTACGCGCACTGCCTCGGCCACAACCCGATCCTCGAACAGCTGCAGGACGACCTGATGGACCATCGCGACATGATCGTGCGGCTCGTGAAGGCGCGCCGTCCGATGGCCGAGGTCGCGCAGGAAGTCGACGCGCTGTGCCGCCGCCAGGGCGTCGAGCCGCGCCACAAGGCCTATCCGTTCAAGGTGCTCGCGCATCGCGTCGCGAAGATCCACAAGCTGTCGAAGCCGCGCTTCGTCGCGCGCTTCGGGCTGAACGCGACGCGCAACCTGCTGCTCGACCAGGGCCGCGCGGCGAAGCAGCAGGGCTGGTCGCCGCTGTGGTCGATCGACCGCCGCTCCGAGCATGCGCCGGTGCCGGGCCTGTGGGCCGTCGAGCCGCATCTCGGCTTCGCCGGCGTCGGCGCGAAATTCGAGGAACTGCTCGTGATCACGGACGACGACGCGTACTGGCTCGACGACGACTTGCCGCACGTGCGCCGCTGGCAGCGCCGCCAGGCCGAACGCGCGCAGGCCGTTTCGACCGTGCCGGCCGCCGCCTGACGCGGCGCCCCTCCGACTCCCTGAACGACGGACTCACGATGCAGCCTCTTTCCGACGAAGCGCCGCTGGCCCTGTTCGAATCGGTTCACAGCGAGACGGCGGTCGCCTCCGGCGACCTGACGCTCGCGGTCAGGACCTGGGGCGACCCGGCCCGCTCGCCGGTCGTGCTCGTGCACGGCTATCCCGACGACAGCAGCGTCTGGCGGCACGTCGCGCCGCTGCTCGCGCGCAAGCACTACGTGATCGCGTACGACGTGCGCGGCGCGGGCCTGTCCGGCGCGCCGAAGCGCACGGCCGACTATCACCTCGCGAAGCTGACCGACGACTTCGTCGCGGTGATCGACGCGCTCTGCCCCGGCCGCGCGGTGCACCTGATCGCGCACGACTGGGGCTCGATCCAGGGTTGGGAATTCGTCACCGATCCGCGCCTCGCCGGCCGCATCGCGTCGTACACGTCGTGCTCGGGACCGTGCCTCGACCACGTCGGCTTCTGGCTGCGCGAACGCGTGCTGCGCCCGACGCCCGCGTCGCTCGGCAAACTCGGCGGCCAGCTCGTGCGCTCGTGGTACGTGTACCTGTTCCATCTGCCGTTCGTCCCCGAACTCGGCTGGCGGCTGTGGCTCGGCCGCGCGTGGCCGCGCCTGCTGCGCCGGCTCGAGAAGACGCCGGCGATGCCGCGCCCGACGCAGGCCGACGACGGCGCGCGCGGCGTGCGCCTCTATCGCGCGAACTTCATCCGCTGCCTGTTCGCGCCGCGCGAACGCTATGCGCATGCCCCCGTGCAGACGATCGTGCCGCTCGGCGACAAGTACGTGAGCCCCGCGCTCTCGGAGAACCTGTCGCGCTGGGTGCCGCAGTACTACCGCCGCGAAGTCGCGGCCGGCCACTGGCTGCCGCTCGCCGATCCCGCGCGCTTCGCGGATCTCGCCGGGCAACTGATCGACGCGGTCGAATCGGGCACCGAGCCGCCCGCGCTCGCGAACGCGCGCCGCCGCGCCACCAGCGGCCGTTTCAGCGGCAAGGTCGCGGTCGTCACCGGCGCGGGCAGCGGCATCGGCCGCTGCGCGGCGCTCGCGTTCGCCCGCGAAGGCGCGACGGTCGTCGCATGCGACATCGATCTCGCCAGCGCCGAACGCACCGCGCTGCTGCTCGGGCTGACCGGCGCGCACGCGCATGCGAAACGCGTCGACGTCGGGTCCGCCGACGAGATGGAAGCGCTCGCGGCGTGGGTCGGCAGCGAACTCGGCGGCGCGGACATCGTGATCAACAACGCCGGCATCGGCATGGCCGGCGGCATCCTCGACACGAGCGCGCGGCACTGGGAGCGCATCCTGCACGTGAACCTGTGGGGCGTGATCCACGGCTCGCGGCTGTTCGCGCGGCAGATGGCCGCGCGCGGCACCGGCGGGCACATCGTCAATACCGCGTCGGCCGCCGCGTTCGGGCCGTCACGCGACCTGCCCGCGTATGCGACGACGAAGGCCGCGGTGCTGATGCTCAGCGAGTGCATGCGCGCGGAACTCGCGGAGCAAGGCATCGGCGTGACGGCCGTGTGCCCGGGTTTCGCGGAGACCGGAATCATGGCGTCGACGCAATACGCGGGCGCCAATGCCCAGGACGAAGCGCGGCTGCGCAAGCGCGCGACGAAGCTCTACCAGATGCGCGGCCTGAAACCGGAAACCGTCGCACAGGCGATGGTCGACGGCGTGCTGCGCAACCGCCCCGTCGTCGCGGTCGGCGGCGAGGCGCATGCGATGCGTTTCGTCGGCCGCTTCCTGCCGTGGCTCGGCCGGATGATCGCCCGCGTCAGCATGGCATCGCATTGACGGCGCATGACGCCGCAAAGGGAGACAACATGACCGATACCGCCGACTACCACAAGATCAAGGCCCGGCACGTGAAATTCGACTTCAGCGACACGCCGGTCACCTGGGTGCCGAACGATCCGGGCAGCACGCACATCATCAACACGCTGAACCTGCTGTTCCCGGAAGGCGAGCTGTGGTTCTGCCGCGTGTACAACAAGGCGCTGCCGCTGATCACCGATGCACGCCTGCGCGACGAGGCCGAAGGTTTCCTGCGCCAGGAAGCCGTGCATTCGCGCTCGCACGGCGGCGTGCTGAAGCACTACTACGACCGGCACGGGATCGACACGAAGCCGTTCACGCAAAAGCTCAACCGGCTGTTCACGCGCGTGCTCGGCGAACAACCGCTCGGGCTGAAGATCGGGCACACGCGTTTCTGGCTGCGGCAGCAGCTGGCCGTGATCGCGTCGCTGGAGCACTTCTTCGGTTATCTCGGCAACTGGGTGCTCAACGCGCACGGTCTCGACGAAGGCCGTGCCGACCCGACGATGGTCGACCTGCTGCGCTGGCACGGCGCCGAGGAAGTCGAGCACCGCACCGTCGCGTTCGACATCTACCGGCACCTGGGCGGCACCTATCCGGAGCGCTGCGTGCACATGGCGTTCGTGATCGTGCTGCTGCTCTACTACATCACGACCGGCGCGAAGTTCATGTACCGGCGCGACCCGGACGCCGGCCGCTACCCGGGCTTCGTGCTCGCGTGGTGGCAGGGTTCGCGGCGCGGGCACCTGCCGTCGTTCTGGAAGGTGATCGGCGCGGCGCTACGTTATTTCAAGCCCGGCTATACGCCGCACCACGAAGGGTCGACCGAGCAGGCGCTCGCGTATCTCGCGCGCTCGCCGGCCGCGCAGGCGGCCGCGCACGGCGGCAACTGGGGCACGGCGAAGGGCGCGTAACCGGGTTTACGGCCGGTTCGGCGGGCGGCGCGCGCCGAAATGCGTACAATCGCGGCTTCAATTTCCCGGAGGTGCCGCGATGGCCATGAAGAAAACCGATCTCGAAAAGAACAAGGCGCTCAAGCTGACGCACGCGATGAAGCAGTCGAACTCCGCGCGTTTCGGCAAGGGCGCCGACGACGCGGCCAAGCTCGACCGCCGCGCGCAGCGCAAGCTCGACCAGGAACAGGGCCTCGTGCCGTTCGCGTGCAAGCTCAACGCCGAACTCGTCGAGCAGCTGAAGGCACGTGCGGCCACGCACCCGGAAGGGATGACGGGCCTGCTGTCCGAGCTGCTCGTGAACGGCCTCGCGCAACGCGACGCGTGACCGCCACGTATCTCGAAATTTCCGTTGACATTGCCGCGCTGCCACGACACACTCGTTCGCATGCCTATGCTCAAGCCCATCGCCATCGCGCATGAAAATCGAGTGAACGCCCACACGTGGCGAGCACCGGAGGCGCTTGTGCATTAGCATCGCGATTCAGTTACGCATGTCACAAGGCCTCGCCGGATTCGGATGAGGCCTTTTTGTTTTGGTGCGCGTCATCCTGTCCGGCTCAACGGATGGAGATGACGATGGACCAAGCAAGCCTGCTGGTTGTTTGCCGCGATCGCTGCCGCACCGATACGATCGCGTTGCCGAGAGTCGAGTTGCACTTCACGGTCGCGCCGCGCACGACGCTGGCATGGCGCGCGCAGCACGATGCCGAGGTCCGCGCACACGACGCGACGCTGTGGATCACGCGGCTGGGCTGCCTCGACGATTACTGGATACAAACCGGCGACGTGCTGCGCCTGCGGCGCGGCGATCGCATCTGGATCAGCACCGACGACGAGCGGCCCGCCGCGGCGTCGATCACGACCGCGTACGTGATGAAACGCGACGCGTGGCCCGCGCGAGCGCTCGCACGAATGCGCCGCATGCTGGGCGGGAGACATCGAAGTCGCGCGTGACGCATGCATCGTCGCGCGTGCGATCCGGGCTCGCCTCGACCTCATGAAACACCGCGCACGCGCGCCATCGGCTCACCGTCGCATATCCCGAAAATAGTCGTTGACAACACCGCGGCCCGACAACAAAATCGTTCGCATGCCTACGTTCAAGCTCATCGCCGTCGCGATTCATTGCTCGATGAACATTCGAAAGAATGATTCACGGGAGGCGCTTGTGCGTTAGCAATCGAGCAGTACCGCATGTCACACGAGGCCTCACCGGAAACGGATGAGGCCTTTTTGTTCTGGTGCGCGTCATCCGTCCGGCTCACTGAATGGAGAAGACGATGGACCAGGCAAGCCCGTTGTTCGACCGTCCCGATCGGCGCCGCGCCGGCACGATCGCGTTACCGACCGTCGTGATCCGTTTCGCGGTCGCCCCGCGCACGACGATGACCTGGCGTGCGCCGCGGGATGCGGAGCTCCGCACGCAGGGCGCGGCGCTGTGGGTCACGCGCCCGCCGAACGTCGACGATTTTTGGGTGCGGCCCGGCGACATGCTGCGCATCGCGCGCGGCGAGCGCATCTGGCTCGGCACCGATGGCGACCGGTCGGCCGAAGCGACGATCACGACCGCGTACGTGCGGCGCGGCGAGCGCTTGAGGCGCATGCTCGCGCAAGTGCAACGTTGGCTCGTCGGGATAGGGAGAAGAAGCGGATGAGCGACGTGCGGTCACGCACGCGGGACGCGGAACGGCCGCGGCCGGAAACGGACGCACCCGCGGCGCAATGCGCCGCGGGTGCGCATCGAATGTCGCGGCCCGCGAGTGCGGGCCGCGAGCGATCGCACGCCGTGCGCAACAACCGGATGCAGTGCGTGCATCAGGTGCTGGCGGCGAGACGCGGGCCCGTGCTCCGGGGAGTGGAATCGACGTCGGGACGTTGCGCTGCCTGCGAGGTCACCCACGGATCGATGCCCTGCTTCTGCACCTCTTCGAGGAATGACACGCGTGTGCGCCAGTAATCCGCTTGTAATTTCGCATCGATGACGCGCTGTTCGGCTGCGAACAGTTCCATGCGCGCCGTCACGAGCATCGACGCAGCGGTTTTTTCCGGCGTGGGGGCGTGTCGCATCGCCCAACGGCTGATCCAGTTCAACATGCTGACCTCCGTGATTACGGACGAACCCGCATCGGCCAATCGCAATCGGCCGTGCCTGCCCGAACGCGCAACGGCCTTGACCGCCATTCACCGCCTGGCCTGCACGGACTGCGACTCCCCCGCGTCGGCAATTACCGGCCGGCGTGTGCATGCGCGGTGTATCTATCCTAGAAAGACTTGCCGGTTTACGCGATGGGGTCTTGCAATCTTTTACACAGAAACCACAGTCGCCCCCGCATCGCGAAATGACAGTTGCGGACGGGACGGCTTCGGCGCAGCATAGCCCGATACCTGCCACCGCCTGGGCTGACGAATGCCCGCCGCACGCCGCCGTCGTGCATTCGCACCGGCCGCGCGCGGGCGCCGCCTGCACCGTATTCGTGCAGCATGCGGGCGCGCCGTTTGCGTCGCCGGTCGTCGCGCATCCGCCATGCGCGATGCGGCCGCCGCGCCGTTGCACACGCATCGGCCGGTTTCGCCTGCCCGCCTGCCATCGTTTCCATCGTTTCCACCGTTTCCACCGTTTCCACCGTTTCCGCCATTTCTGCCGGCCCGTGCCGCGCGAACCGGTAAAATGCGCGCCTTCGTCGCGCGGCCGGGCTGCCAGACCGTTCGCGCGCAGGCAACCGATCGTGCCCTCCAACTATATCGTCCGAGCTATCCGCGCTATTACAATCCGCCGATAGCCAGGAAATAGTGGCTGGTTACATTAAGCCCGCCGCGCGCTGCCTGCACAACAATTCGGCACAACAATCAACACGACAACCCGACCGGAGAAACGCCTTCATGGAATCCATCAAGCGGTATTTCGGCTTCGCTGAAGCCGGCACCGACTTCCGCACCGAAATACTCGCGGGCGTCACCACGTTCCTGACGATGGCCTACATCATCTTCGTCAACCCCGCGATCCTCGGCGACGCCGGCATGCCGAAGGAATCCGTGTTCGTCGCGACCTGCCTCGTCGCGGCGCTGGCATCGATCATCATGGGGCTGTACGCGAACTACCCGATCGCGTGCGCGCCCGGCATGGGCCTGAACGCGTATTTCGCCTACACGGTCGTCAAGGGGATGGGCTTCACGTGGCAGGCCGCGCTCGGCGCGGTGTTCATCTCCGGCTGCCTGTTCCTGCTCGTCACGCTGTTCCGCGTGCGCGAGGCGATCGTCAACGGCATTCCGAAATCGCTGCGGATCTCGATCACCGCCGGCATCGGCCTGTTCCTCGGCATCATCTCGCTGAAGACGTCGGGCGTGATCGTCGGCAACCCGGCCACGCTCGTCACGCTCGGCGACCTGCACAAGCATGAGACGATCCTCGCGATCGTCGGCTTCTTCACGATCGTCACGCTCGACCACCTGCGCGTGCGCGGCGCGATCCTGATCGGCATCATCGGCGTCACGGTGCTGTCGTTCTTCTTCGCCGGCAACCAGTTCCACGGCGTGTTCTCCGCGCCGCCGTCGATCGATGCGACGCTGTTCAAGCTGGACATCGGCGCCGCGCTGTCGACCGGGATCATCAACGTGATCCTCGTGTTCTTCCTCGTCGAGCTGTTCGACGCAACGGGCACGCTGATGGGTGTCGCGAACCGCGCGGGCCTGCTCGTCGAAGGCAAGATGAACCGCCTGAACAAGGCGCTGCTCGCCGACAGCACCGCGATCGTCGCGGGCTCGGTGCTCGGCACGTCGTCGACCACCGCGTACATCGAAAGCGCATCGGGCGTGCAGGCCGGCGGCCGCACGGGCGTGACGGCCATCACCGTCGCGGTGCTGTTCCTCGCGTGCCTGTTCATCGCACCGCTCGCCGGCGTCGTGCCGGCCTACGCAACGGCGCCGGCGCTGCTGTACGTGTCGTGCCTGATGCTGCGCGAGATGGTCGAGGTGCCGTGGGACGATGCGACGGAAGCCGTGCCGGCCGCGCTGACCGCGCTGCTGATGCCGTTCACGTACTCGATCGCGAACGGCGTCGCGTTCGGCTTCATCGCGTACGGCGGCCTCAAGCTGCTGACGGGCCAGGCGCGCACGGTCAAGCCGATCGTCTGGATCATCGCGGCCGTGTTCCTGTTCCGCTTCTTCTATCTCGGCAGCGAGTAAGCGACACGCCGCGCCGCGGATGAAAAAACGCCACCTTCGGGTGGCGTTCTTGTTTTCGCACTTTCGCACGACTCCTTGCGCGATCCCGGCGCGTCGACGCACCGTGCCGTACATATGCGCCGGACAACCGGCGGCGCCCGCATACGAAAATGCCGCCCGGCCCGCCGAACGGCATTGCATGGCAACGTCTTCGCGTGCGCCGCGCTCGATCGCGCGCGCCGCGAGACGAGCGTCGTGTCGTCAGCGCCAGTTGGCCTCGTAGAAGCGCACGTAACCGCTGCGCAGCGTCACGCATTGCGCGCGCGTCTCCGACAGCAGGCGCCGCGCAGCCGCCTCGATACGGTCGCGGTGCTGGTCGAATGCGCCGACCATGTCCTCGAAGCGCGGTGATGCCGCACCGAAGTGGTCTTCCAGCGCCTCGGCGGTGATCTGACATTGGACGCGCTCGCCATTGACCAGTGCCGTGAACGCAAGCATCAGGTCGCGCCCCGAATACTCGGGCTTCTCGTTCGTGAAATGGATCTGCATGGGAGCCGCCTCGACCGGTAGAAAACGAATGACCGCGTCCGTCGTCCGCCACCGGCCGGACGAAATGTACGCGGGCTCGCCGGCGGAGGCCACGACCGCGGGGGATGGGGCGGCCGACGCATGCCGGTTGCTTTCCACTTTAGACGGTTTCGCGCAGGAGACAAATTTTCCCGCATGCGTCGTTCCGACGCGCCATTCCTCAGATCAGCACGGCATCGGGCACCGTTTCGGAAACGGGCTTCAGTGCGGATCGGTAGGCCAGACGTTGAGCGCGATCGCGGCGGTCGTGACGCCCACCGCAATCGCAGCCGCCCCGTATTGGACCGCATCGGCCAGATCGAACAGCAATCCGTGGATCGCCACGGCGATGCCGCCCAGCATGATGAACGTGGCGATGGCCGCCAGCACGACTCTCAGTTCCGTCCGAACCATGATGCGTCTCCCGAACGGATGCATGTCGCGTCGCATGCATGTTGCAATGCGGAACACGGCGCGTGCGTGCTCCATTTCCATCATTGCAGGCGGGCGCCTGAAAGCAAGGAGATTTTGTTCCCGGTCGCGCATCGCACGTGGCGCTTGTATGATGATGCGTACCCGGACGGACGGCTGTTGCGCCGGATGGTGCACCGCGAGCGGAGACGCACTCCGCCGCCGGTTCCGATTCGGTCGGCCCGGGCTGCCCCGGGAACAGGAGACAAGTCATGCCGCAACCCTTCGTGCTGCCCGTCACCGCGGGTCGCACCGACCTGCTCGCGCAGGCGCATGCGCGTTCGACCGCGGTCGGCCTGCGCGCGCACGAACGCCCGGATTTCACGCCGCTGTCGCGTATCGCGCTGCGCGAACTGCTCGACACGAATCACACGCTGTTCTCGCACGCGCGCCCGGTGATGGAAGACCTCCACGCGCAGATCGCCGAGACGCAGAGCCTCGTGCTGCTGACCGACGCCGACGGCGTGATCCTGCACAGCATCGGCGACGCCGACTTCATCGAAAAAGCCAACCGCGTCGCGCTGCGCACCGGCGTGTCGTGGGCCGAAGGCGCGCGCGGCACCAATGCGATCGGAACCGCGCTCGCGTCGGGCCAGGCCGTCGTCGTGCACGGTTCCGAACACTTCCTGCGCGCGAACCACATCCTCACCTGCTCGTGCGCGCCGATCGTCGATCCGTTCGGCCGCACGCTCGGCACGCTCGACGTCAGTGGCGACCCGCGCGGCTCCAGCCCGCATACGCTCGCGCTGGTGCGGATGTCCGCGCAGCTGATCGAGAACCACCTGTTCGCGAACCAGTGCGGCGAAGCGCTGCGGCTGCGCTTTCACGCGCACGAGGATTGCGTCGATTCGCTGTTCGCCGGGCTCGTCGCGTTCGGCCCCGACGGCGGGCTGATCGCCGCGAACCGCAGCGCGCAATTCCAGCTCGGCGCGTCGTTCGACGCACTGCAACATCAGGCCAGCGACGCGTTGTTCGGCATGCGCTTCGCGCAGCTCGCGCAGCAGGCCGCCCGCGCGCCGGGCGCCACGTTCCGCCTGACGCTGTCGACCGGCGTGCGCGTGCTCGCCCGCTGCGAATTCCCGGACGCGCAGAAGACGGCCGTCGCCGTCACGCCGCCCGCGCCGGCCGCGCGCGTACGCGCGCCGGACCCCGACGCGATCACGTTCGCGACGCTCGACACCGGCGACGCACGCATGGCCGCCGTGCTCGAACGCGTCGCGAAGATCCGCGGGCGCGACCTGCCGCTGCTGATCCTCGGCCAGACCGGCACCGGCAAGGAATGGCTCGCCCGCGCGCTGCACCAGGCGTCGCCGCGCGCGGACGGCCCGTTCGTCGCGGTCAACTGCGCGGCGCTGCCCGATTCGCTGATCGAGGCCGAGCTGTTCGGCTATGAAGACGGCGCGTTCACGGGCGCGCGCAAGCGCGGCAGCCCCGGCAAGATCGCGCAGGCCGACGGCGGCACGCTGTTTCTCGACGAGATCGGCGACATGCCGCTCGCGCAGCAGGTGCGGCTGATGCGCGTGCTGCAGGAGCGGGCGGTGATGCCGCTCGGCGGCGCGCGCGCGGTACCGGTCGACGTGCGCGTGGTTTGCGCGACCCATCGCGACCTGCGCGCGATGATCGCGGACGGCACGTTCCGCGAAGATTTGTTCTACCGGATCAACGGCCTCGCGGTCACGCTGCCGGCGCTGGCCGCGCGCACCGACCTGCCGGTCCTGGTCGACCGGATTCTCGCGCGGCTGGCGCGCAGCGAACCGATGCCGCGCCGCATCGCGGCCGACGTGCTCGATGCGTTCAAGCGCCACCGCTGGCCCGGCAACCTGCGGCAGATGACCAACGTGCTGCGCACGGCCGGCATGCTCGCCGAAGACGAAGCCGAAATCGCGCTCGCGCATTTGCCCGACGATTTCTGGCTCGACTGCGACGATGCATCGGCCGCGCCCGCTGCCGCCACGCCGGCCACGCCGACCGTGCCGGCCGGCACGCACGAAGGCACGACGCTGCAAAGCCGCCAGGCCGCGGTGATCGACGCCGTGCTTGCGCGGCACGGCGGCAACGTATCGGCCGCCGCGCGCGAGCTCGGCCTCGCGCGCAATACCGTGTACCGCTACCTGCGGCGGCATTGACGCCCACGGCCGGCGGACGCTGCCCGCCGGCCGGTTCGGGTATGCTTGGCGCGTTGCCGCCGACCGCCGCCCGCTTCAGTCATGACCGATCCAGACCACCCGCCCCTCGTGCGCATCGAGCCGCTCGGCGCGACCTTCGACGCGCCCGATTCGCTGACGCTGCTCGAGGCCGCCGCGTTCGCGCGCGTGTCGCTGCCGCGCTCGTGCCGCAACGGCACGTGCCGAAGCTGCCTTTGCCGGATCGTCAGCGGCAGCGTACGCTACACGATCGAATGGCCGGGCCTGAGCCGCGAGGAAAAGGCCGACGGCTATACGCTGCCGTGCGTGGCCGTCGCGACGTCGGACCTCGTGCTCGACGTGCCCGACGCGGCCATGCTCGACTAGACGCGGCGTGCGGCCACGCGCGCCGTCCTGCAACGCCCGATCCTGCGTGGAGAACGCGATGACCCAGTCAACCGATCGCATCGAGAAACAAGTCCAGCTCGCGGCCTCGCCCGACCGCGTGTGGGAAGCCGTCAGCAATTCCGGCGAATTCGGCCAGTGGTTCGGCGTCGCGTTCGACGGGCCGTTCGCGGCCGACCAGCCGCTGTTCGGCCGCATCACGCCGACGCGCGTCGACGACGACGTCGCCAAGGCACAGGAACCCTATGCGGGCACTGTGTTCGAAATCGTCGTCGATCGCATCGAGCCGCAGCAACTGTTCTCGTTTCGCTGGCATCCGTTCGCGATCGACCCGCATTTCGATTACGCGTCCGAGCCGATGACGCTCGTCACGTTCACGCTCGCCGCCCAGGCCGGCGGCACGCTGCTCACGGTCACCGAAACGGGTTTCGACCAGTTGATCGAAGCGCGCCGCGCGAAAGCGCGCGAGATGAACGACCAAGGCTGGGCCGCGCAGATGATGCTGATCACGAAATACCTGGCGAAGCACGCGTAGCGCGCCGCTTCGCCGCATGCCGCCGCCGTCCCGCGCACCGGCGTGCGTGGCATAATCCGCTCCATCGTCGCCCATACGCCGCCGCGCATCGCATGCTGAGTCGTCGCCTCCAGAAGATCGGCAGTCTGATCGGGATGCTCGCCATCCTGATGACGGCGCTCGCGCCGACGATCTCGCAGGCGCTCACCACGCAAGGGCGTGTCGACGCGCTGCTGGCCGGCTACTGCACGGCCGCGCCGGCCGCCGGCGGCCACGCGTCCGATCCGTCGACCAGTCTCCACGCGCATCTCCAGGCATGCGGCTATTGCAGCCTGCTTGCCCATACCCCCGCGCTGCCCGCCCCCGAACTGACGTTCGCGGCCCACGTACGCGTGATCCAGCATCGCGCGGCCACCCGCTTCGAAAGCCTGCGCCGCGCGCTGCCGCTCACGGCCGCGCAGCCGCGCGCCCCGCCGTTCACGTCCTGATCCGCTGTCGTTGCACGTGATGCCATCGCGCATCGCGTGGTCCGCGCACGCCGCTCGCGTGCGTGCCATGTCACGTTTCGAAGGACGCTCACCCTCATGCATACCGCCACGCTCTTTCGCGGCGCACTCGCCGCGCTCGGCTTCGTCGTCATCCAGGCTGCCCATGCGCACGCCATCCCGAAGAAGCAGGTCCCGGCCGCCGACGCCACGCGGTCGGCCGCGCCGCACGCCGTCACGATCGATTTCAGCGAAGCGCTCGAACCGGCCTTCAGCTCGATCGCCGTCACCGACGGCCATGGTCAATCGGTCACCGACGGGAAATCGGCCGTCGACGCCGGCAACCGGAAACGGATGCACGTCGCCCTGGCCAGCCTGACGGCCGGCGCGTACACGGTCGCGTGGGTCGCGGTGGCAAGCGACGGCCATCGCACGCAAGGCCGCTACACGTTCACGCTGAAGTAACGCGCACGCTGCCCCGGCCCCCCCATCAGGAGAACAAACGATGAAACACCCGATTCCGACCGCCCTGCTCGTTGCCGTGTTCGCGCTGCAAGCGCCCGCCTCGTTCGCCGCGCCGGCCGTGCAGGCCGATGCGTGCTGGATCCGCGCGATGCCGGCGACGGTGCCGTCGTCCGGCTACTTGACGCTGAAGAACGACGGCGACACGCCCGCCACGCTGACAGGCATCGACAGCCCCGCATACGGGATGGCGATGGTGCATGAAACGCAGACGAACGGCAGCACCGCGAAGATGGTTCATGTCGACTCGGTCGTCGTCCCCGCGCACGGCTCGCTGACCTTCAAGCCGAAGAGCTATCACGTGATGCTGGAGGAACCGCGCAAGGCCGTCGCGCCCGGTTCGAAGGTGCCGTTCCGGCTGCATTTCGCGGACGGCTCGACGGTGTCGGTCACCTGCGACGCGAAGGCGCCGACCTACGCCGGCCAGTAACGCACCCGGTATCCCGATCGAAGGAGACGCACATGAAAGACCGCCTGCCGCTGGCCGGCCGGATCGTCCGCTACCGGACGCCGCTGAATCTCGCCGTACTGATCGTCTGCGGGTTGTGGGCCGCGTGGATCGCGTGGATGACGCGGCCCGCCGCGATCGACACGCCGCCGTCGGTTCCCGCGTACTGCATGCGCGACACGCACTGACGCGCCGCGCCCGCACGGTTCCGGCGGCGGCCCGCGCCATTATTGGCGTGGCACCATCGCTGCATCCCGTCCGCCGGAACCGTCACCCGGAGCAACGCATGGCCCTTCAGACCTGGATGCTGTTTGCCGCAGCCTATCTCGCCACGACACTGTCGCCCGGGCCGAACGTGCTGCTCGTGATCCGCAACACGGTGCGCTACGGCACGCCCGGCACCGCCGCGACGATCGCGGGCAATCTCGTCGCACAGGGTGTGGTCGTGCTGCTCGTCGCGCTCGGCGTCGGCGCCGTACTGGCCGCGATGCCGCCGCTGTTCGTCGCGATGAAGGTCGTCGGCGCCGCCTACCTGATGGTTCTGGGTGTGCGGCAACTGCGCGGCGACCGCATGGCCGCCGCGTCGGGCGGCGCCACGCAAAGCGCCATGCCCGACCGCGCGAAGCTGTTTCGCGAAGCGCTGTTCGTATCGGGCAGCAATCCGAAGACGATGGTCTTCCTGTCGGCATTCATGCCGCAGTTCGTCGTGCACGATCGCCCGCTCGCGCTGCAGTTCGTCGTGATGTACGCGACGATCGCCTGCACCGTCGTGATCGTTCACAGCGTCTATTCGGCCGGCGTGCGCCGATTCCATCGCGATTTCGGCATGCGTCGCGCAGCACGTGCGCTCAAGCGCGCCAGCGGGCTGCTGTTCGTCGGGCTCGGGATCAAGCTGCTGACCGCACGGCAGGCGTAAGCGGGCAAGCGCGTCAGCGCATGTGCGCGGCGAGCGCCGCGGCAATCTCGCCGAACGACGGGCGGGCGTCGATATCCTCATTCAGGCAGGCCGCCGCGAGGGCATCGAGGGCATCCGAGCGCGACTCGCATCGCTCGAGCAACTCGCCGAGCAGATAGCCGAACGCGCGCACTTCGAGCCGCTCGAACCTGCCGCCACGCGTGCGGTCGTTCACGTCGTAGAGCGACGCCGCGCCGAAATCGCCCAGCAACGCGCCGCCTGCCCCGTCGTGCAGGATGTTGTGCGCATACAGGTCGCCATGCATGATGCCGCGCGCATGCAGATGGCCCGCGACCGACGCGATGCCGTGCGCGATCCGCACCGCTTCGGCCGGCGCGAAGCGCGCGTCGGCCGCATACACGTCGCGCGTGCAGGAAGCGAAGCTCGGCGGCCCGGCGAGATTCCCGAGCGCGGGATCGACCAATTCCATCACGAGGCCGTGCGTGCCGTCCGGATGCCCGCTCACCTTGCCGATCACCGGGATCAGGTCCGGGTGGCGGCCGGCGTGCAGGCACGCGGCCATTTCGCAATCGGGCAGGCCGTCGCTCGTCACCGCGCCCTTGAACAGCTTGACCGCGACCGCGCGCGACGGGTGGCCGTCCATACGCCACTGCGCCCGGTAAATGACGCCCGATGCGCCCTCGCCCAGCTTCCGCTCACACGACAGCGACGCCCAGTCGATCTGCGCGACGTCCGGCCCCGCCGCCGCCGCCGCCTCCGGCGCCGCACTGAACGGATTGCCGGCCGTGGCGAGCCACGCGAGACGCGGCAGGCGCAGCAGCCAGTCGGGCAACGCCTCCAGCCGGTTCGCCGACAGGCGCACCAGTTCGAGCGCGCGGCATGCGGCCATTTCGGCCGGCAGCGCGCGCAGCCGATTGCCCGCGAGCATAAGCTTCTGCAGCCGCGAACAGTCGCCGATGTCGGCCGGCAGCGCGTCGATCGCGTTGTCGGTGAGGATCAGCCAACGCAGCGCGCGCGGCAGTGCGCCGCGCGGCACCGTGCGAATCCGGTTCGCCTTGAAGCCGATCATGTCGAGTTGCCCGCACGCGCCGAGCACGTCGGGGAACGCGGTGAAGCGGTTGCCGGATGCAAACAGGATGCGCAGGCGATGCAGCCGCGGCAGGTCGTCCGGCAACGCGGACAGCGCATTGCCGGTCAGGTCGAGCACTTCGAGCGTATCGGCCAGATCGAGGATCTCGCGCGGAAATTCGGTCAACCCGCATGCGAGCTTGAGTTGCCGTGCGCCCGACAGTTGTCCGGCCTGCAGTTGTTCGAGGGTGTGGGTCACGGGTGAAAACGGGTTGCGGTTGCGACGGTCGCCAGACCGATCCGACGGATTCTACCGGGATCGCTGCCGTGCAAAATCATGACGTTGTCACGGCCCCTTCACAAACGCGCAATGTGACGTTAGAATTGCGCCCCTTGCAGTGCCGACGTGGTGAAATTGGTAGACACGCTATCTTGAGGGGGTAGTGGCGAAAGCTGTGCGAGTTCGAGTCTCGCCGTCGGCACCAAATGCAGCTTCAACGTTTTCCGCGTATTTTCCGAAACCCGCGACAGCAGATGGCTTCGCGGGTTTTTCGTTTTCGGCTACGCCAGCCGCAGAAAATTCCGCACCACCGCCGACGGCTCGTCGCATCGCGACACGATGGCCAGCCTGGCGCGCAGCCCGTTACCCGCGAACGGCCGGTACACGACCCCGGGCACCTGCACCTGCGTGATCGCCTTCGGCACGACCGATACGCCGAGCCCGGCCGCCACCAGCGTCACCGCGGATGCCATCTGCGGCGCCGGCTGCGCCATGCGCGGCTCGAATCCGGCGGCCTTGCACGCGGCGACGATGTCGTCGAACAACGCGCTGCCGGCCTCCCGCGGCACCTGCACGAACGACTCGTCGGCCAGTTCCGCCAGATCGATACGCCGGCGCGGCGCCAGCCGATGCGCGACGGGCAGCGCGACGAACATCGGCTCCTCGTCCCAGTCGGCGGCGCGCAACGTCGCGGCGACGCGCCGCACCGGCCGCACGATCGCCACGTCGAGGCGCCCGGCATCCAGTGCCTCGAGCAGGACACCCGACGTCGCTTCCTGCAACGTCAACTCCGCATCCGGAAACGCCTCCCGAAAGCGGCGAATCAGATCCGACACTTTCGGGTTGAACGCCGCCGTCCCGGTGAAACCGACCCGCAGATGGCCGGTTTCGCCGCGCGCGGCACGCCTGGCCGCGCGTGCCGCGCGCTCGGCATCGTCGAGCACGCGTCGCGCCTCTTCCGCGAAGACCTCGCCTGCCAGCGTCAGCCCGGCGCCACGCGCGGTCCGCTTGAACAGCTCCACGCCGAGTTCGCTTTCGAGCGCCTTGATCTGCTGGCTCAACGGCGGCTGACCAATGCCGAGCAGGTCGGCGGCCTTCGTGAAATTCGACGTGGCCGCGACGGCCAGAAAGTATCGGAGATGCCGGAGTTCCATTCGTGAGCGACCTTGCGGGAAGTCGAGGCGGCCTTCAAGCCAGTGTTAAAACATATCGCTGCGGTTCTTTTCATATATTGGACATATACATGACGATGCGCAAGAATTCGTGCATTCCCGTCGCACATCGAGTGCATCCATGTCCGCCCCCTCGATTTCCCGCTCCATGCCCGGCCCGCAGCAAACCGCGCCCGATGCCCTGCCGGCCGGCGTGTCCCCGCGCTCGGCCGCGTACAAGCGCATCGCGCTCGCGCTCTTTCTCGCCGGCTTTTCCACCTTCTCGCTGCTGTACTGCGTGCAGCCGCTGCTTCCCGCGTTCGCCCGCGAATTCAACCTCGGCGCGGCGTCGAGTTCGCTGTCGCTGTCGCTGTCGACCGGGATGCTCGCGGTGTCGATCCTGTGCGCCGGCGCACTGTCCGAACGCGTCGGACGGCGCGGGCTGATGTTCGCGTCGATGACGCTGGCCGCGCTGTTCAACCTGCTGGCCGCGCTGTCGCCGAACTGGAACCTGCTGCTGCTCTGGCGCGCGCTCGAAGGCTTCGCGCTCGGCGGCGTGCCGGCGGTTGCGATGGCCTATCTCGCGGAAGAAATCGCCGCCGACGGGCTCGGCTTCTCGATGGGCCTCTACGTCGGCGGGACCGCGTTCGGCGGCATGATCGGACGGATCGGCATGAGCGCGCTCGAAGAGCACTTCTCGTGGCGCACGGCGATGCTGACGATCGGCGTCATCGACCTGCTTGCGGCGATCGCCTTCGTGATGCTGCTGCCGACATCGCGCCGCTTCGTGAAGCGCACCGACCTGACGCTGCGTCATCACATCCGGCTGTGGCACGCGCAACTGCGTCACGTGCGTCTGCCGTTCGTGTTCGCGATCGGTTTCCTGGTGATGGGCGCGTTCGTGACGATCTACAACTACGCCGGGTTCCGGCTCATGGCCGCGCCGTTCAACCTGAGCCCGACCGCCTGCGGACTGATCTTCGGCGCCTACCTGTTCGGGATGGTGTCATCGTCGAGCGCCGGCGCGCTCGCCGACCGCCTCGGGCGAGCCCCGGTGCTCGTCAGCGGCATCGTCGTCTTCGCGGCGGGCCTCGCGCTGACGCTGTCGCACTCGCTCGTCGCGATCGTCGTCGGCATCGTGCTCGTCACGATCGGCTTCTTCGTCGCCCACTCGGTCGCGAGCGGCTGGGTCGGCAACCTCGCGGGGGCCGCGAAGGGGCATGCGGCCTCGCTCTATCTGCTGGCCTACTACGTCGGGTCGAGCGTGCTCGGCTCGATCGGCGGGACGTTCTGGCAACACGGCGCGTGGGCGAGCGTCGCCGCGTATGTCGCGGTGCTGCTCGCGCTCGCGCTGCTGGCGGCGCGACGGTTGACGCGCGGCTGAGGTGACGCAGCGCGACCGGCGCGCGCCGGACCGCGCCGCCGTCACGACGCCAGCACATCGCTCCCCTTCGCCGCATGCGCTGCCTCCCGCCGCCGCAGCGTCATCGCGATCAACGCGGCCAGCACCGCCAGCCCGACACCCGTGAGAAACCCGCCCGTATAACCGACCTTCGCGGTCAGCGACAGGATCGTCGACGACGCGATCAGCTCGCCGAGATCGCGCGTGCTCTGCACGGCCGTCACGTCGGTACCGGCCTGGTCGCTGCCGCCCGCGAAGCGCATGCCGGCCGTCATGATCGACACCGACGTGATCCCCGTCGCCAGCGAGCCGAGCACCGTGCACAGCCACGCCCACGACGGCGACACCGGTAGCCATCCGCACGCCTGCGCGAACCACAGCAACGCCGCCGCGCCCGCGCAGCTCACGCCGGCCGTGAACGCACGCCATACCCCGAGCCGCCTCACGAGCCACGCGCCGCCGCCGCAACCGAGCACGACCGTCACGACGCCGCCCGCCATCCCGAGTTTGCCGATCGCGTCGAGCGTCCAGCCCGCGTCGTTGAGAAACAGCTTCGACAGGCCGAAGCCCGATACGGCCGTCATCGCCGACAGCAGCGCGAGCGACAGCAGCGACCACGAACGCGGCCGCTTCGCGAAACGCACGAGGCTCGCGTCGTGTGCCGGCCGCGCCCGCGCACGGTCCGCATCGCGCGGCAGCACCCACAGCACGCAGACCAGGCTCGCGAGCGGCACGGCCGCCAGCGCGAGAAACGCGGCCGGCTGGCCGAACAGGCCGATCAGCGTCAGTGTGCCGGCGCCGCCGCCGAAGAAGCCAATCATCACGCCGGCAATCTGGATCGCGTTGATCCTCGCGAGCGTGTCGCCGCTGAAATGCTCGGCGGCCATGCCGTCGTTCGCGATGTCCTGCGTTGCGCTGGCAAGCGACGCGACGGCCAGCAGGCCGACCGCCCAGCCGGCCGTCGCGACCGTCATCCCGATCTGCGCGAGGCAGCCGAGACACACCACCACGAGGGTCTGCATCGGCAGCATCCAGCTGCGCCGCCGCCCGAGGCGTGGCGACCAGCGGTTGTCGACGACGGGCGCCCACAGGAATTTCACGACCCACGGCAACCCGACGAGCGGCAGGAATGCGAGTGCGTGAAGCGGCGCGCCGTCGTGGCGCAGCAGTGTCGGCATCGCATCCATCGCAATACCGATCGGGATGCCCTGCGACAGGTAAAGCAGCGTGATCGTGATGACCAGGCGGCGATGTTCGAGCAGATCGCGCATCGAAGTCTCCAGTTGCATGAGGTTAAAAAGGTTCGACGCCGGCCGGCACGCGTGCGGCCGGCATCGCATCGCGCCGCGGACGGCGGGCGGCACGCAGCAGCAACACGCCGAATACGACGAGTGCCGCGTCGATCCACCCGTACACGGGTGCGCCCGCGCCCAGCAGCGCGAGTGCGCAATGCGTCGCGCCGGCCAGCCCGTAAGCGGCGCCGGCCGCACGCATCAGCACGCGCAGCCATGCCGCCCGATCGGCCGCCCGGGCCGCGACCGCAATCGCACCGGCCCACACGGCCCAGAACAGCATCGCGAGCGCATGGTCGACGTGCACGCCGTCGGGCAACGCGCGCCCGGCAAACAGCAGGACTCCGCCCGCGAGCACGAGCCCGCCGCATGCGCCCACCGCGACGGCGGCCAGCACGCTTGCCGAGCGATCGCGCTGCGCGCGCCGCCGCTCGATCCACAGATGCAAGCCCGTCGCGCACAACACGCACGCAGCAAGCCCCATCAGGAAATGAAGCGCGCGCAGCACACCGCCCGCCGCACCGACCCAGCCGTATTGCGCGAAATGCAGCGGCTGCACCGCGATGAATGCGCGCAGCCAGAAGCCGCGACCGCGCGACGTCGCATCCGCGAGCCATTGCCCGTCCGCCGCGCGATACAGGTGACGCTCGAACACCGCCGTACTCGGCAGCCCCGCGGTCGTGCCGGCAATCTCGACGGTCGCGTTCGCGTCGCCCCAGCGATGCAGCGCGACGGCTTCGCGCCGGAAGTCCGGCCTGCGCGCCGCATCGCGCCGCAACAGCGCGTCGAGATCGGGCGCGTGCTGCCACGGGCCGCCGGCCTCGGCGGGCGGCGGCCCGCCGAGCAGTTCGGCGAACGCGCGCTGCGGCTGCCCCGGATACGCAATGCCCGCGAGCGACACCGTGCCGAGCGCGCCGAGCCCCGACAACGCGCCGGTGAACGCGAACAGCACGAGCCACGGCGTCCCCCACAGGCCGATCCACGCATGCAGGTCGAACAGCGCGACGCGCAACCCGTGGCCGCGCCGGACGCGTGCCGCATCGGGCCAGCGGCGGCGATGCACGACCACGCCCGCGACGACGAGCACGAGCAGCACGATGCCCCACAGGCTGACGAAGATGCGGCCGGGGAAACCGGCGAACAGCGTCTTGTGCAGCGTGACGATCAACCTCGCCCTTCCCGCGTCGGGCAGCGGCGCGCCCGTCGCCGGATCGAGCGCCAGCGTGCACGCCTGGCGCGCATCGCAGAACCGGATCGCCGGATCGTCCGGCCGCGGCAGCACGATGCGCACGTCGCGCAACGCAACACCGTGTGCCGCCGCGCGCGCGACGAGCGCATCGAGCGGCAACGCCGGCCGCGCGACCGCCACCGGCGGCGGCCGCCACCAGCCCTGCATCGAATCGAACGCGAGACTCCAGGTGCCGCTGAACAGCACGACGAACAGCACCGTGCCGAACAGCGCGCCGGCGCCGCGATGCAGCGCGCGCCAGCGCGAACGCGACGACGCCTCCATGTCAGCGCCCTCCCCAGAACAGCGCGCACGGCACCAGCACCGCGAGCCACACACCCGCGCGCCACACCGCCTGCCGCGGCCCGGGCGCGACGAGCATCCACAGCAGCGCGGCCACGCTCGCGGCGAACGTCAGCAACACGGCCGCATAGAGCCGGTTCAGGCCGTCGGCCGGGTAATGACGGGCCAGCGTGACCGCGAGCGCCACCGCGCCCGGCAGCACGCCGCCGATCGCGATCGCCGAGCGCGTGCCCCAGCCGGGCGCCATCAGAACTGCCCGCGCACGGTCAGCATCACGTTGCGCGGTTCTCCGTAGCGGTTGTTCCAGCCCGGCTGGCTCAGGCTCAGGTAATACTGGCGGTCGAACAGGTTGTTGACGTTGAGCGCGGCGCTCCAGTGCTTGTCGTAGCGGTAGCCGAGCCGCACGCTCGCGAGCGCGTAGCCGCCCTGGCTCATCGTCACGCCGTTGGCCTGCGCCGAGTAGCTGCTCTGCACCTGCAGGCCGCCGCCGACGCTCCAGCGCCGCTCCTGCCACGGCAGGTCATAGTTGGTCCACAGTCGGAACAGGTGGCGCGGGTTCAGCAGCGGCGCGAACGTGCCCGCGTTCGCGAGGTTGTCCGCGTAGCGCATCGTGTCGTACGTGTAGCTCGCCCACACGCTCCACCACGGCGTGATGCGGCCGTTCGCCTCGAACTCGAAGCCCTGGCTGCGCACGCTGCCGCCGTTCACGTAATAGCAGCTCGGCCCCGCGCACGGATGCGCGATGTCGACCTGCGGGTTGTTGTCGAGATCGATGCGGAACGCCGCGAGCGACACGTTGAGCTTGCCGCCGGCCAGTTCGCCCTTCACGCCCGTCTCGTAGGTGCGCCCCTTCACCGGCGTCAGGATGCCGCCGCCCCACATCAACTTGGTCTGCGGCTGGAACACTTCCGCGTAGCTCGCGTACCACGACCAGTCGCGCGCGAAATCCCAGATCAGACCGCCGTAAGGCGTGAACTGGTGACCGGTGTTGTAGTGCGCGCCGAGGCTGTCCTGGTTCCACCAGCTCATCCGGCCGCCGAGCACGAGCGTGACGGGTTCCGCGAGCTTGATGCGGCCGAGCCCGTAGACGCCCTTCTGCGAAATGTCGTTCTGCTGCGACTGCTGGTACGGCCCGATGCCGGGCTCGGGCACGCTGCCCGGGTTCCAGCGGTACACGTTCACCGGCGTACCCGACACGTTGCCGAGCAGCGGCGCCGTCATCTGCCCGCTGCTGCTGTTCGCGTAGGTGATGCCGAACAGCAGGTCGTGCGTGAGCCCGAACGCATGCACGGGGCCCTGCACGTTCGCGTCGAGGCTGCGGCTGTAGCTGCTGAACTGGTACGCGCTGCCCGTCAGCCGGCCGCCCGCGCCGGTCGCCGGATCGATCGCGCCGAACGAGCCCGCGTACTTCAGGTCCGAGCGCACGCTCTGGTACTCGCCGCTCACTTTCGCTTTCCAGCCGGCGCCGAGCTTCTGCTCGACCGACGCGAATGCGCGCGTCGTGTCCCAGTTGAAGCGGCCCCATGCGGTGTCGAGGAACGTCGAGCGCGACAGGCCGAGGCTCGACCCGTCGCGCGCCATCGGCACGCCGGACATGTCGGGAATCGACGACGTCGTCTGGTACTGCGCGCCGAACGTGAGCAGCGAGTCGCGCGTCAGGTCGACTTCCGTGACGCTGTAGATCGAACGCGTGTCCTGCTTCGCGTGGTCGTAGAAGAAGTGACGATCCTCGTATGCGGCGACGAGCCGGCTGCGTACGGTGCCGGCCGCGTTGAGCGGTCCGCCGATGTCGGCTTCCGCGCGATAGCGGTCCCAGCTGCCGATGCTCACGGACGCGTTCGCGGAGAACCGGTACTGCGGCCGCTTGCGCACCAGGTTGACCGTCGCGGCCGGATTGCCCGAGCCGTGCAGCAGCCCGTTCGCGCCACGCAGGATTTCCACGCGCTCGTACACCGACATGTCCTGCGGCGCGCTCGCCATGTCGCCGATCACGACCGGCACGCCGTCGAATTCGAACGAGTCGACCTTGAAGCCGCGCACGAAATACGCGGTGGTCAGCAACACGTACGGCTGCACGGTCACACCGGCCGACTGCTGCATCACCTCGTCGAGCGAATACAGGTTCTGCTGCTCGATCCGCTCGCGCGTCGTCACGCTGACCGACTGCGGAATCTCCCGCAATGCGAGCGGCAGCTTGCCGACCGTCGCGACCGACGGATCGTCGGCCACGCCGCGCGACGCGTTCACCGAAATTGCCTTCAGCTCGCTCGCCGCCGGCTGTGCGGCGGCCGCTTCCTTCCGGATCTCCGTGCCGGCCGGCGGCGCCGTCTCGGCGAACGCGGCCGCCGGATGCGCCGCGATCAGCAGGCCGAGATACAGCGACGGCCGCCAGCGCCGCCGCCCCGAACGGGCGACGTGCGCGCCCTTCATCACCGATCTCCCAGGTTCCCGTACCTCGTACCGCATCACGCCCCCGTATTTGATAATCATTCTCATTATCAAATAGAACCGGCAGGCGATTTTTCGATCGAGGGGCTTTTCCTATCGATTCCGGGCACGGCGGCCCGCATTGTTCACGTCAGTGTGCGGATTCGGCCGGCCGGGCTTCCTGACCTGCGCCTGCGCCTGCGCCGACATACGATGCGTCGTCGTGCGGGCGTCCCGCGCGGGCGAAGGTCGCGTACCACGCATCCGCTTCCACGAGCTGCGCATGCGTGCCGGTCGCCCGTACGCGGCCCCCCTCGAGCACGACGATCGTATCGGCGGCCGCCGCGAGCGCCGGCTGGTGCGTGACGACGATGCGCGTGCGCTGCCCGCGCAGCGCGACGAGGCTGTCGCGCACGCGCCGCGCGCCGAATTCGTCGAGGCTCGCGGTCGGCTCGTCGAACATCAGCACCGGTGCCCGCGCCAGCAACGCACGTGCGAGGCAGGCTCGCTGGCGCTGCCCGCCGGACAGCAGCTGGCCGCCGGGCCCGACGTCGGTGTCGAGCCCGTCCGGCAGCCGCTCGGCGTCGCGCAGCAGGCCGACCGCGTCCAGCGCGGCGCGCAGTTCGGCGTCGGTCGCGTCCGGACGCCCCATCCGCACGTTCCATGCAAGGCTGCCGCGAAACAGCGCGTTGTCCTGGAACACGAGGTTGCGCGTCGCCGCGAGCGTCGCTTCGCTCAGGTGCCGCACGTCGGCGCGGCCGAGCAGCACGCGCCCGGTGCCCGGATCGTCGAGCCGCGCGAGCAGGCCGAGCAGCGTGCTCTTGCCGGCGCCCGTCGGGCCGACGATCGCGACGAAACCGCCGGCCGGGCAATGGAGGTCGATGCCGTCGAGCAGCGTTGCGCCGCTGGCGGACCGGTAGCCGACACGCATCGCGTCGACGCTCGCATCGCGTACCGGCGTGCCGCGCTCGGGGCTGTCGAAACGCGGCGCGTGCAGCACCGCGAGCACCGTGTCGAGCGCGCGCCAGCCGCCGCGCAGCGCCTGGTCGAGCTGCGTGAGGTGCGCAAGCGGCTCGATGAAGCGCACGAGCAGCACGAGCACCGCGACGGCCGTCGCCGCATCGAGCCGGCCCGCCGCGACGGCCCACGTGCCGCCCAGCAGCATCGCGACGAACACGCCCTGCACCGCGCCCGCGAAACCCAGCTCGATCGGCAGCGAGCGCCGCATCAGCGCACGCGTGCGGCGATGCTGCTCGTCGAACGCGCGCTGCAACGCCGCGCGCGCGTCGCCCTCGCGGCCCGCGAAGCGCAGCAGCCCCTGATGCGCGGCGAAGGTCTGGAGCTGCACGGCCATGTCGCGCTCGCCGGCCGCGCGCGCCTGCTCGAACGCGAGCGTGCGCGTGCCGCCGCGTTCGAGCAGCGCGAACAGCAGCACGGCCGCGGCCGCGAGGCACGACGCGATGCGCCAGTCGATCCACGCGAGCCCCGCGACGACCGCGAGCGGCGTGACGACCGCGGCGATCAGCGGCCCCAGCAGGTGCGCGGGCATCCCCATTGCCTGCATGACCGGGCCGCGCAGCAGCCCGGCCGGATGACTGTCGCGCACGGCCTGCCGGGACGCGATGCGCGGCAGGTGCCGCACGAGGCGATCGACGAGCCCGGCCGCGAGCGCGCCGCCCGCGCGATAGCCGCCGCGTTGCGCGACGTACATCACGAGCGCGTGGCACAGCGTCAGCGCGCCGAGCGCGATCGTCCAGCGCAGTGCGGCCGCATGCGCGCCGGCAAACCACGCGCGGATCAGCGGCACGAGCAGCAGCCCGCAGGCGCCGTCGAGCAGCGCGGCGGCCACCGCCCAGCCGACACCGCGCCGCAGCGCGCGGCGGGTTTCGGGCGGCAGACACTGCAAACGTTTGAGCGACTTCATCATCGTGCGGCCTCCTCGCCCGCGGCATCGCGTTCGCGCCACAGCCGCGCATACAGGCCGCGCGCGGCCAGCAGCGCGGCATGCGTGCCGCGCTCGACGATGCGGCCGCGATCCATCACGAGGATCTGGTCCGCGTGCCGGATCGCGTCGAGATCGTGGCTGACGATCACGCGCGTGCGCCGGTCGCCGCGCAGCGCATTGCGCAACGCGCGCGCGGTTTGCGGATCGAGCGCCGAGCCCGGTTCGTCGAGCAGCAGCAACGGCGCGGGCGACAGCAGCGCGCGCGCGATCGACAGGCGTTGCAGTTCGCCGCCGGACAAACGCACGTCACGCCCGCACACGCAGTCGTAGCCGCCCGGCAACGCGTCGATGCGTTCGTCGAGACAGGCCGCGCGCGCGGCGGCGCGAATCGCGTCGCGATCGGCATCGGGCCGGTAGAGCGCGATGTTCGCGGCAATCGACACGTCGAGCGCGGTGGCTTGCTGGAACACCATCGCGACCTGCGCACGCCGCGTATCCGGCGCGAGCAGCCGCAGATCGGCACCGCCGAGCCGCACCGTGCCGCGATCCGGATCCATGAAGCGCGCGAGCAGCATCAGCAGCGTGCTCTTGCCCGCGCCCGACGGCCCGACGATCGCAGTGACCGCGCCGGCCGCGATCGTCGCGTCGATGTCGTGCAGGATCGGCGTGCCGTCGAGGTCGACACTCACGCCGCGCAGTTCGACCGACGCATCGCGCGGCACCTGCGCCGCGCCGTCGGCGGGCTCGGACAGGCCTGGCTGCGCGAGCAACGCAGCCAGGCGCGCGGCGGCCGCGCGCGCTTCGCGCAATGCATCGGCGCCATGGCCGAGCGCGCGCACCGGCGCCGCGACCGCCCAGATCAACAGCGCGAACGCGCACAGTTCGCCGACCGGCAACCGGCCGGCCGTCAGCCACGTCGCGCCGAACACGACCCAGGCGAGCAGAAACGGCGTGCCGAGCAGCACCTGCGTGCAGGCGCCGGGCCCGCCGACGCGGCCGACCCATGCCGAAAATGTCCGATCGAAACGCGCGGTCGACGCCAGCGCGGCCGCCTCGATGCCCGCGCCCGGATACTGCCGCACGAGCGCCGGGTTCTGCGCGAGTTGCGCATAGTCGCCCATCAGGGTTTCGAGCGCCGTGTTGCGTGCCGCGACGGCCGGCGCGAACCGCGCCGACCGCATCCAGCGGAACAGCGCGGCGCCGGCCAGAAGCGGCACCAGTGCAAACGCGAGCAGTGCGGGATTCAGGTAAAGCAGGCTCGCCAGCGCCGCGCACGGCACGACGACGAGCTGCGTGACGTCGGCCGGCGCATGCGCGACGAGCTGGTGCAGCGCGCGCACGTCCTGATCGACGTGACGCGCGACACGATCGCTGCCCGCGCGGGCGAACCAGCCGAGCGGCAAACGCTGCAGATGATCGGCGAGCCGCTTGCGCAAGCGATCGCCCAGATCGGCGTCGACGCGATGCGTCAGGTGCAGCGCGACCGTCTGGCCGCCGAGCCAGCACACGCCGGCGACCACGGCCGCGACGAGCCAGCCGCGTGCCGTCGCGTCGAGCGCCTGCGACCCGCGCCATGCGTCGGCGATCCGGGCGAGCGCGAGCCATGGCACGAGCGACGCGACACCCGCGAGCGCCTGCAACACGACCGCCGCCGCGAGCGGCACGGCAAACGGCCGCAACATCGAACGCAACGGCCCCTTCATGCGGCACGCTCCAGCAGCATGCCGAGCGTCGCCGCGCACGCATCGCCCGGCGGCTGCGCCGGGAAGCCGAGTTGCGCGGTCAACTGCTGCCAGACGCGCGTCACGTCGATGCTGCGCTGGTTATGCGCCGGCAGCCCTTCCCCGGACACGAGCCGGTCGACCGCGCGCACGGCCGCCTGCGGCCAGCAGCGCGAATGAATCTCGCCCCACGTGTCCTGCGCGTCGTCGCAGATCTGGAGGCTCGGCATGTCATCGCCCGCCGAGTCGCCGAAGATCGGGAACAGCCCGTCCTCGGCCATCGCCGGTTCGCGCAGCGCGGGCGCCCACCACAGCGGCCCGTGCGGCGAGGCGAGCGTCCAGGTGCCGGCGTCCGTCGTCAGCGTGATGCCGAACAACAGGCTCATGCGGCCGTCGTCGGCCGCCGCCATCTCGTTGTGCACGCGCAGCGATACCGGCGTTTCGGCCAGCACCATCGCGCATTCGCGCATCGACGACAGCGCCGGCCCGATCGGCTCGACCGACCAGGGCCCGACGCCCTGCAGCGCGGCCGCCAGCACGTCGAGCGCCGCGTAGCTCGCCTGCACCGAGCACACGACGTCCGCGTGCACGGGAGCACTCGTGTCGCGCAAGCGGCGCGCGACCGCGATGAAGCGCGCGACGACGGGCAGGTTCGGATAGAAGCTGTTCAGCAGGCAGCGGCGGCCGTGGCGCGACGCGGCGCGCAGCACGGTATCCCATTCGTCGGGCAGCAGCGGATGCTCGATCACGACGTCGATCCCGCGTTCGAGCAGCCGGCACGCGAGCGCGGCCCCTTCCGCGCCGCGCGCCGCGCCGCCCACCGCGACGCAGGCGACACGCACGTCGTCCGGCAGCGCCTCCGGGCAATCGAACACCGGTGCGCCGACGCGGGCGGCCAGTGCGGCGGTACGCGCGCTGCCGCGGCCGAGCAAGCCCGCGACGCGATACGAACCGGACGCCGCGAGGCCCGCCGCGTAGAACTGGCCGAAGCGGGAGCCGGCCACGACGACCGGCAGCGGGTGAACCTTCATCGTGCCTCCTTCAGGCGGGTGTCGACGAACGCGGCGTTCAGGCAGTCGAAATGACCGCCGGGGATGTCGGCGGCCGTGATGCCGCCGAGCGCCTGCGCCGTCCAGTACTCGGTGAGCGCCGCGCGCTGCTGCGGAATCAGCGGGTTGCAGCGCTCGGGCACGAACAGCCGCAATGCGCCCGCATACGGCGCATCGCCGGCCCAATGGCTCGCCTGCACGGAATGCATGAAGAGCCGGTACAGCCGTTCGCGCTCGTCGAGCAGCGGATGCGCGACGTCGTCCTGCATCGACAGGCCGGCCGCCGCGCGCAGCACGCGCCGGCGCAACTCGTCGAGCGGCTCGCAGCGATCGCCGAAGATCTCGAGCTGCGCCTGCAGGCTGCCGGGCGCGAGCCGCGTGGTGTCGGCCTTCAACGCGTCGGCGAGCGCATCGGCGAGCACGTACGTTTCCGGAAAGCCGAGCGCGTCGAGCGGCAGCCCGAGCGTCGCCGCGAAGTTGAACAGCACGAGCCGTTCGTCCTCGATCAGGTAGGGAATGCGGTAGCTCGACACGATGTCGAGCGTGCGCACCGCGACGCCGAGCTGCACCAGCGATTTCGCCATTTCGAGTGCGACGAGCCCGCCCGAGCAGTAGCCGAGCACGTCGACCTCGCGCACGCCGCTGCGCCACAGCGCATCCGCATAGCGCCGGCCGAGCGTCGCGTTCAGGTGACGCGCCGGCAGGTCGAGATAGTCCTGCGCGTCGCGCACCGCGAAGCCGAGCACCGGGCCGAGCCGCGCGAGTGCCGGCAGTGCCGGACGATAGGCATGCACGGTGCCGAGCCCTTCGTGCACGATCACGCGCGGCACGCCGTCGCCCGGCGCGAGCGGAATCGGCCGCACGTCGGCGCGCACGCGCGGCGCGGGTGCGTGGACGACGGACGACGGCTGCATCGCGCGCGGTGCGGCCGCGCCGGCCGGCGATACGGCGGCCGACGGTTGCGTCTGCGCTTCGCGCAGGCAACGGGCGAACGCCGCCGGCGTCGGCTGCGCGAGCACCCAGCGCAGCAGCCGGTCGAACGGATGCGCCTGCGCGAGCGGCTCCTCGCCACGCAGCCGCGACACGAGTTGCGCGATCAGCAGCGAATCGCCGCCGGCGGCGAAGAAATCCTGATCCGGCGTGACGTTGCGCGTATCGAGCACCGTCTCCCACCATCCGATCAATCGCGCCAGCAGCGGATCGGCGGCGGGTGTCTGCGCCGGCCGAACCGCCGCCGGTTCCGGCTCGCGAATGTCGGCAATGCCGGCCAGCGTCCGGCGGTCGATCTTGCCGTTCGCGGTCACGGGCAGTCGCTCGAGCACGCGCAGTTGCGACGGCACCATGTAGCCCGGCACGCGCTCGGCAACGAACGACAGCAGCGCATCCGGCGCGATGCGGGCCGCGCCGCGCTTCACGTGCGCGAGCAGGATGTCGTAGCCCAGCGCGTCGAGCGGCGAGCCGGCCGTCACGCAGCCGAGTGCGCGATCGCCGTCGTCCCCCTGCAGCCATTCGAGCCACTGCGCGCGCGGTACGAACAGCCGGCACGACCCGGCCCGCGCATCGCGCGGCGTCTCCATCATCAGCCCCTGGCTGATGCTGATCTCCGGATGCTCGGCCGTCAGTTCCTGGATCACCCACCATGCATCGGCCGCCGACAGCGCGCGCAATCCGGCGATCAGTGCAACCGTGTCGCGCGCGTTGTTCAGCGCGCCGGAGCTGATCGTCATGTCGATCGAATGCGGCGCGATGCCCTGCGCGTCGAGCGCTGCATTCAAGTCGAAACGCACGAACCGCATCCACGGATACGCGGCGAAGCGCTCGCGCGCGGCCGCGAGAAAGTAGCTCGACACGTCGCTGAACAGGTAGTCGATCCGCGTGCCCGCTTCGACCAGCGGCGCGAGCGCATCCACGATCGCGCGCGTCGCGGCGGCCGTTCCCGCGCCGATCTCGAGGATGCGCCACATACGGCGCGGCTCGCGCGCGACGATCTCGCGCACGGCTTGCGCCATCCCGCGATGCAGCGCATGCGCGTGTTCGCCGTTGCTGTACATCGCTTCGGCGATATGCGACGCGCCTTCGGGGAACATCAGGCCGGCCGGCGAAACCGTGCCGTCCACCTGTACGTCCAGGCAGCCCGCGCTGTCGCGGAAGTAGTCGATGAGGACCGGCGGCCACAGCTCGGGCGATGCATGCAGCGCGAACGCATCCCAGCATGCGTGCGCGTCGGCATGGCTGGCGTCGGACCGTCTACGCCAGCCGCCTTCGGCATCCGCGTGCAGCACGCCGTGCGTCACGAGCATCGCGAGCCAGTGGCGCAGCAGATGCTGCCGCGCCGGCGGCACGCGCAGCCGCTCGCACAGCGTCGCGAAACCGGTTGCGTCGTCGGCCGTCAAGCCGCCTGCCGGTACGATCCACGCGGCCAGCGACGCCACGCATGCCGTTTCGAGTTGCTCGACCGACCGCGCCACGTCCGCTTGCGCGGGCCAGCGCACGGCGTCGAACGCAGCGCGTACCGGTGCCGCGATCTCGTGAAGGGCGGGGTCGTGCGCCGACGGGTCAGGCGTCGCACCCTGCAGCGACACGAAGCTCGCCAGCCGGCGCTCGGCGCCCTCGCCGAGCACGATCGTCGCGGCCGCGCCGACCAGCGGATGCGCGGTCAGCGCCGCATCGATCTCGGCCAGCTCGATCCGGTAACCGCGGATCTTCACCTGATCGTCCTGCCGGCCGAGGAATTCGAGCGAACCGTCGGCGCGCACGCGGCCGAGATCGCCGGTGCGATAGAGCCGGCGCCCGTCGCGATGACGGATGAAACGTTCGGCCGTTCGCGCGGGATCGTTCGCATAGCCCGTCGCGAGCCCGACGCCGCCGATATGGATCTCGCCGCGCACGCCGGGCGGGCACGGCCGGCCAAGCACGTCGAGCACTTCCATCGTCTGCCCGGTCAGCGCGCGGCCGTACGGAATGCTGGCGAGCTGCGTGTCCTCCGGGCGGATCGGATGCTCGATCGACCAGATCGACGCTTCGGTCGCGCCGCCGAGACTGAACAGCGCGCTGTCGGGCCAGCGTTTCCACCAGCGGGCCGGCAGCGTCACCGGAATCCAGTCGCCCGACCACAGCACGCGGCGCGGGCCCGGCACGTCGAGCGCCGGTTCGCCCTCGAGGTAATCGATCAGCATCTGCCCTTGTGCGGGCACCGAGTTCCACACCGTCACCGCATGACGTGCCATCAACGCCGCCCAGTGCGACGGATCGTGACCGCGCGCGGGGTCGGGCAGCACGACGCACGCACCGCGCGCGGTCGCGCCGAAGAAGTCGTAGACGGACAAGTCGAAGCTCAGTTCGGCCAGGCCGAGTACCACATCGCCCGCACCGACCGCATGGCGTGCGTTGATGTCGGCGAGCGTGTTGCACACTGCCGCGTGGCTCAGCATCACGCCCTTCGGTTCGCCGGTGGAGCCCGACGTGTAGATCACGTAGGCCAGCGCCGCGCCGTCGACGTCGCACGCGGCGCGCGGCGGCCATTGCGGATCGGCGGGCAACGCATCGGCATCGATGCGCACGCATCCTTCATGCTCGAACTCCAGCGCCCGTACGCTCACGACCGCGCGCACCCGCGCATTGCGCAGGATCGCCTGCCGGCGCAACGCCGGCTGGCGGCTGTCGACCGGCACGTATGCGGCGCCCGCCTGGACGATCGCGAGCACGGCCGCGAGCTGGTGCGCGCACTTCGGCATCAGCACCGCCACCGTGTCGCCCACGCCGACGCCGGCCTGTTCGAGCGCGGTACGCAGCGCCGCCGCATGTTGCGCGACATCGCGGTACGTGCGGGCGCCCTGCGCGTCGATCACGACCGGCGCATCGGGCGTGCGCAGCGCCTGCGCGGCAAACCCGGCCGCGATATGCGTCTCCGTGTCCGGATGCACGTCGGCAACGGGCGCGGCGCACGGCAGCACGATGTCGCCCGCACGCGACCACCATCCGGCATCGTCGGCAAGCCGGCCCAGCAGCGCGACGTACGCGTCGAACATCGCGGTCGGCAAGCCTTCGGGAAACAGATCGTCCCGCACGTCCCAGCCGATCTCCAGCCCGCCGAACTGGTCGGTCACCTGGCAGTCGAGCCACACCTGCGGCGTCTGGCTGATCATGTAGCGCGGCGGTTCCGCCCGGCCCGCCTGCTCGCCGAGCAAGCGGCCGACGCTGCCGATGCCGCTCGTGAACACGACCGGCATCAGCGCCGCCTCCTTGCCGCGCCGCCGCGCGAGTTCGCGCATCACGTCGACGCCGGTGAATGCGCGATGGTCGAGATCGTCGAACATCCGCGCACCGATCGTACGCGCGCGCGCGATGAAATCGCCCCCTTGCGTCACGTCGACGGCGAGCAGGCTCAACGCGGTGAAATCGCCGAGCACCGCGTCGATGCGCGGATGCACCGGCGGACGGTTCAGCACCGTCAGGTTCAGGCAGAACGCCGGCGACTGGCTCCAGCGGCCGACGACTTCCGCGAACGCGGCCAGCGCGACGCTCGCCGCACTCAGCCCGAAACGGCTTGCATGGCCGCTCAGCGCGGCCCATTGCGCGCGGTCAAGCCGCGCATGGCGATGCGTGAAACGCGGACGGGCGTCGGTGCGCATCGCGGGCACGACCGGCAGATCGGGGCGCGCCGGCAGATCGTCGATGCGCGCGAGCCACCAGGCCTTGTCGCGCGCATGATCGGCCCCCGTGCCGGCCTGCGCCTCGTGAGCCACATAGTCGCGAAACGTCGCGTCGAGCGGCGCCGGCTGCCATTGCGGATCGTCGTAACGGCGCCGCCATTCGGCAAGCAGCAGTTGCAGGCTCGCGTAGTCGATCAGCGTGAAATCGACGGACAGGTGCAGCAGCGCGCCATCCGGCCCGAGGCTCACTTCGGGCTGCAGCACGGGCCAGCGGTCGAGCGCATGGACCGCGTGGTCGAGCCGCTCGCGTACCCGCTGCACGTGCGCGTCGAATGCGTGCGCATCGCCGTCGCGCAGGTCGTGCACCGTGAGCCGCTGCCACGGCACGTCGGGCAGCACGCGCTGCCATGCGTTGTCCTCGACGATCGCGCGCAGCATCGGATGCCGCGCCACGCACGCATTCCACGCGGCCTCGAAGCGCACGCAGTCGAGATCCTGCCGCTCGTCGTATTCGACGTACAGATGGCATGCGCTGCCGCCGAACTCGAACGACTCGTGCCGGCCGAGCACGTACGCGGCCTGTACCGGCGTCAGCGCAAACCGTTCATGCTGGCGCGCCGGATCGCCGCGCCACGCGCCGCCCCGCAGGAAGCGGACGAACGCGTCGCGTTCGGCCTTGATGCGCGCGGCCAGGTCCGCGTCGAGCGCGCCGGCCGGTGCGCGATAGCGCAGCTGACCGCCGTCGTCGCACCACAATTCGATCTGCCGTTCGCGGCAGAGATCGAGTACGTCGTCGAAGCTCACAGCACGCCCTCCTCGATCGTCGCGACCGATGCGCTGCCGTCCGCCGTGACCGCCGGCGCCACATCGTCGAGCTGGGCGGCAAGACCGGCGAGCGTCGGATCGCGGTAGAACGCGGCCATCCCGATCCGCGCGCCGAGCCGTTCGCGCAATTGCGCGAGCAGGCGCGTCGCCAGCAGACTGTCGCCGCCGAGCGCGAAGAACGTGGCGTCGCGGGCGTTCGCCCGGCAGCCGAGCGCCTGCTCCCAGCACGCGAGCAGCGTCGCATGCCGTTCGTTTGCCGGCACGAACGCGTCATGCGCGGCCGGCGCGTCGCCGAGCGCGCGCGCAAGCGCGTCGCCCACCGCGCGCCGGTCGATCTTGCCGTTCGCGTTGAGCGGCCAGCGCGGCAGGCACCACAGTGCGTCAGGGCGCATCGCGTCCGGCAGCCGGTCGCGCAGCCAGTCTGCCAGCACCGCTTGCGTCGCCGATTCGCCGACACGACGCGCGTCGAGGCATGCAAACGCGGTCGAATACCAGCTTCGGGAGTCGGGCGTGAAGCCGCTCGCCTGCGCGGCAGCGGCGATCGCCTCGGTCGTGAACGGCCGCGGCAACGAGGCATCGCCCGTCACGCTCGCGACGAGTTCGCGCAACGGCGAGTCGCGCAGCACGTCGGCGAACAGCAAACGGCCATCCCGCGCCAGCAACGCGGCCGCGATCCTGAACGTATCGCGCGGATCGTCGCGCAGGTGTGCCGCGGCGAAACTGATCACGCAGTCGAATGCGCCGAGATGACGCGCGGGCAGCAGGGCGTCCTGCAGCGCCTGAAGCGCGGGCCTCGTTCGCGTGAAGCGTGCCTGCGCGGTGTGCAGCAGACCCGGCGACACGTCGAACAGCGTCACGTCGAAACGCGGATCGTCGAGCACGTCGAGGCCCGCGTCGAACGATTGCCCGGCGCGGGCATCGAGCACCGCGACCCGCATCGCGTCCGTGCATGCAGCAGCCTGTGCATCGAGCGCGCCAGCAAACTCGCGCAGCACACGAGCGCCGTCCGGCAAGCGCGTCGCGAATGCAAGCGGCGCGACGCGCGGATCGAGCGCCACGCGCTGCGCGACGGTATCGGGATCGGCTGCGAGCGCGCGCAGCGCCGCCGTCAGGTCGTCCAGGTCGGTTGCATGCCAGCCGAGCCGATCGAGCGCGGCGTCGATCGAGATCGACGCATCGCCTGTCGCGTGCCGGCGCGCATGCAGCGACGGCGGCAGGCTCGCGCCGCCGTCGATCAGCCGATCGGCGACGACGCGTGCAACGGCCGCTTCCGCCTGAACCGTATCGGCCGTGCCCGCATCCGCGAGCGGCGACGGCGCCGCATCGGCCACGCAATCGGCCGGCACGAACGCCGCGACGATGCGCGCGACTTCGCCGTTCGCGACACTGGCACACGCGCCATCGATCCGCGGATGCGCGGCCAGTGCCGCTTCGATCTCGCCCAGTTCGATCCGGTGCCCGCGCACCTTCACCTGCCGGTCCTCGCGCCCCAGGAATTCGAGCGTCCCGTCCGGCCAGTAACGGCCGCGATCGCCGGTGCGATACCAGCGGCCCGACGCATGCTGCACGAAACGCTGCGCGGTCAGCCCGGGATCGTTGCGGTAGCCGCGCGCAAGACTGTCGCCGCCGATCAGCAGTTCGCCCGGCACGTAATCGGGGGCGTCGCGGCCGTCGGCGTCGACCACGCGCCAGGCCTGCCCCGGCAACGGCCGGCCGTATGGAATCGAGCGCCAGTGCGGCGGCACGTCGCGTACCGTCTGCACGTTCGACCAGATGCCGGCTTCGGTCGCGCCGCCGAGCGCGTGGAATGCGCATGCGTCGCCGCAGCGCTCGCGCAGGCGCGCCGGCAGGTCGAGCGCGATCCAGTCGCCGGACAGCAGCGCCGCACGCACGCTGCGGCACGCGTCTTTCGCGACCGGCACGGCCAGCGCCATTTCGAGCAGCGCGGGCGCCGAATTCCATAGCGTCACGCGATGCTGCGCAATCAGTTCGATCCAGCGCGCCGCGTCGCGCGCGTCGTCCTGCGTGGGCAGCACGAGTTCGGCACCCGCGCCCAGCACGCCGAACAGGTCGTACACCGACAGGTCGAAGTCGAGCGCCGACACCGCGAGCAACCGGTCGTCCGCACTCACGCCGAGCAGCGCGTCGATCGCATCGATCGTGTTGACCGCCGCCGCGTGCGTCATCTCGACACCCTTCGGCACGCCCGTCGAGCCGGACGTATAGATCACGTACGCCGTGGCCCGCGGCGCGACCGCGAGCGGTGCGGCCAGCGGCGCATGCCGCATCAGTGCGGCGATGCTCCAATGCGGCACCGGCGCATCCGTGCGCGCCGTGTCGCCGATCACGGCTTTCACGCCCGCCGCGCGCTCGATCAGCGCCTTGCGCGCGGCCGGCTGCGCGATGTCGAGCGGGACGTAGCACGCGCCGGCGGCCAGTACGCCGAACACGGCAGAGACCTGCGCCGGCCCGCGCGGCAGGCTGATCTCGACGGCATCGCCGTGCCCGATCCCGGCCGCGCGCAACCCGCCCGCGATCGCGAGCGCCTGCGCGGCCAGTTCGCCGCGCGTCACGACCTGCCCGCCGCACCGCAACGCGACCGCCGCCGGTTCGCGCGCGGCCCCGGCGAAGAAATCGCGATGCAGCGTGCGCGGCCGGCCGGGCGCGGGCTGCGCGTTGAGCGCCTCGCGCACCCGACGCTGCGCGGACGGCAATTCGACCGCGATCGGCAGCCGCCAGTCGCGATCGCACAGCGCCTGTACGAGCGTGACGTACGCGCCGAACATCGCGTCGACCATCCCGTCCGGAAACAGGCCGTCGACGCTGTCCCACGCGAGCAGCGCGCCGTCCGGCACGCGATAGAGCTGATGATCGAGCCACACCTGCGGCGTCTGCGAAATCATGTCGTGCAGATCGCCGAACACGCGCGCGAACGCCTCGGGCACGAACGGCGCGTCGCCGAGATTGCACGAGAACACGACGGGCGCCGCGCGCGGCGTGCCCTGCCGGCGCGCATCGCGCAGCACGTCGAGCGCCGGATACGCGGCGTGCGCGATCGCGCCGTGCAGCCGCTGCTGGAAAACGCGCACCGCATCGGCCGCGCTCGCGTCGGCCTGCACGTCGCATTCGACGAGCAGCAGCGTCGTGAAATCGGCGATCACGCGGCCGAGATCGGGTGCGTCGCCATGCCGGTCGAACAGCGGCACGTTGAGCAGGAACGCATGGCGGCCGCTCCAGCGTGCGAGCACCGCGGCAAACGCCGCGCCGAACACCGACGACAGCGTCACGCCATGCTGCGCGGCCCGCGCCTGCAGGCGCGCAAGCTCGTCCGTGCTCAGCGTGTGGGCGATGCGGCTGAAGCGCGGCGCGCGGATCGCTTCCGGCGCGCGGGCCAGCGGCAGCGCCGGCCCTTCCGGCAGCGTCGCGAGCTTTGCGTGCCATGCATCGCGCGCCGCGGCCCGCGCGTCGCGCGTATCGGCCGCGCGACGCGCGAGCCAGGCCGGGAACCACGTCGACGGCGCGTCGGGCAACGCCGACGGTTCGGCATACGCGACACCGATCTCCTGCATCAGCAGCCGCACGCTGTCCACGTCGGCCGCGAGCAGGTCGACACTCAACCACACGCGATCCTCGCCGCCGGGCATCTGCACGAGCCCCATCATGAAGACCTGCGCGTGCTCGACATCGAGACATTCGTGCGACCGGAACGCGCGCAGCGACGCCCATTCGGTTTCCGCGTCGGCGGCCGTCTTGCCGCGCCAGTCCGCATGCGCGAGCACCGGCGCGTCCGATGCCGCGAGGATCTGCTGACGACCGCCGGCGAAGCGTGCGCGCAGCATCGGATGACGCTCGCGCACACGCCGGCACGCCGCGTCGAGACGAACGGGATCGAGCGCCTGGCTGCGGAATTCCAGAAACGCGTGGCAGCTCACGTTGCCGAGCACTTCGCCGTCGCCGCGGCCGAGCCAGTACGCCTGCTGCACCGCGGACAGGTCGAACGGCGCGTGCACGTCGACATCCTCGCCCGCGACGTCGGGAGCCGGCCGCGCGACACGCGGCGCATTCGCCAGCAACGCGGCCCACGCGCCGAGCGTCGGCGTGCGCGCGAGCGCATCGAACGTCAGCGCGTAACCGAGACGGTTCACGCGCGTCTGCAGATACATCAGCCGGATCGAATCGAGGCCGCAGCTCAGCAGGTCCTCGTCATCGTCGAGCGATGCGATTTCATCGACGGATTCGTCGAGCAGCCCGGCGATCAACGCAACGAGCTGCGAGCGAAAGTCAGTGGAGGAACAACAGGAAGGATCGGAATGGTCGATACGGGAATCGACAACGGTCTGGCTCATGGGCACGCCTTGTATGGGTCGTTCGATGGCGGATCCGCGCGGTGGCGGCCACCCGTGAATGAGAATCTATCTCATTCACTCCCATGTGCCCGGTCGATTCCTTTAGGCTGCCGGTCAGTTGTTTTAGATTGCCGCGCTCGTCAGTTCGTCGTCGTCGATCGCGTTCGACGACGCGCGAATATCGCTCGGCGAAATGCCGTAGCGCTTGCGGAACGCGATCGAAAAATGCGCGGGACTGTAGCCGACGCGATACGCGACGGTCGACACGTTCGCGTCCTCCGCGCACAGCATCGCGTGCGCGGTCCGCAGCCGGTATTCCTGCAGGTACGCATACACGCTCGTGCCGAACACCTTGCGGAATCCGGCCGTCAGCTTGCGCGAATTCATCCCGACGCGGCCCGCGAGCGCGTCGAGCGTCGGCGGATGCTGGAGCTCGCGCGTCAGGATGTCGCTCGCCGCATACACGCGCTCGACATCCGACGACGTGACGCGCACGTCGGCCGGCGCGAACTGCCGCTGCGTCGCGAGCAGCTGCGCGCTCAGCGCGGTCAGCTCGAACGCCTTCGCCTTCAGGTAGTACTCGCGCACCGCGCCCTCGAACGGGCAGGTGGCGATCTGCACCGCGAGCGCCTGCAGCGCCTTCGACGCCGGGCAACTGACGATGCGCGGATCGCCGCCCGTCGGCGCGAGCATCTTTTCCGGCAGCAGGCTCAGGTTGCGGTCGAGCGCGTCGAGGCCGAGCTGCACGATCGTGTAGCGCAGCGGCACGTCGCGATCGTAGATCTGGTGCGTCGTGAACTCGCCGTCGTTGGCGATCACGCACAGGCCCGGCCCCTTGATGCACTGCTCGGGCTGGCCGGGCACGCGGCAGCGCAACTGTCCGCTCTGCACGAGGACGAGCTTCAGCCCTTTTTCGAGCGGCTCCTCGTACCAGTCGCGGCTGTCCGAGCACAGCGTGCCGCTCATGAGTTTCATGCCCGCATCGACGTGCACCACGCCCGGATGGTTGCCGGGCACGAGCACCGGCGGGTGACGTCGTGACGAAGCGAAGGAGGTCGAGCTCATCGGAGGGTCCGTTGGTTAGGCGGCACGCGCGGACCGGCGCGCGCCGGCGGCAACCGGCCGATTGTCCGGCCGGACCGCGCGGGCGCCGCGCAACGGACGCCCGATCGAATGAAATTGCCGCGATATCAAAAGAAACGACGCTATCGCGGCGCGTGTTCCAAATGATAATACCTCTCATTTACATTTTTTGACAACTTGCCGGAACCCAAGGTCTGCGCATGCAATCCTCCCTTCCCTCCCTGGCGCCGGCCGTGCCGGCCGACGCGCCCGACTGGCCCGACGACGTCGCGCGCCGCTACCGCGACGCCGGCTACTGGCAGGACACGACGTTCTTCGACGCGCTCGATGCGTGTGCGCGGCGCCATCCCGACGCGCTCGCCGTCGTTGACGGCGCCTGCCGGCTCGGTTATCGCGACCTGCTGGCGCGCATCCGGCGACTCGCGGGCGGCCTCGCTCGGCTCGGCCTGACGCGCGGCGACGCGGTCGTCGTCCATTTGCCGAACGGCGCGCGCTTCATCGAGACGTGCTTCGCGCTGTTCCAGCTCGGCGTGCGGCCGGTGCTCGCGCTGCCCGCGCACCGCCACTACGAGATCGGCGCGTTCTGCCGCTTTGCCGGCGCGCGCGCCTATCTCGGTGCGTCGCAACTCGGCGATTTCGACTGCCGCCCGCTCGCGGCCGCGTTGCAGGCCGACTGCCCGACGCTCGCGCACGTGGTGATGGCCGGCGACGATCACGCGTTCACGTCGTTCGACGCGCTGTATGACGCGCCGCCCGTACTCGAATGCGCGGCGCGCGCCGACGACATCGCCTGCTTCCAGCTGTCGGGCGGCACGACCGGCACGCCGAAACTGATTCCGCGCCGCCATCGCGAATACCTGTACAACGTGCGCGCATGCAGCGCCGCAAGCGGCTTCGGTGCCGACACCGTGTATCTCGCCGCGCTGCCGATGGCGCACAACTTCACGCTGTGCTGCCCCGGCACGATCGGTGCGCTGCTCGCGGGCGGCCGCGTGGTCACGACCGGCCGGCCCGAGCCCGAACAGAGTTTCGCGCTGATCGCGCGGGAACGCGTCACGCATACCGCGCTCGTGCCGCCGCTCGCGCTGCTGTGGCTCGACGAGCAACCGCAACGGCAGGCCGACCTGTCGAGTCTGCGCGTGCTGCAGGTCGGCGGCGCGCGGCTGATGGACCACGCGGCCGCGCGCGTGACGCCCGTGCTCGGCTGCCGGCTGCAGCAGGTGTTCGGGATGGCCGAAGGGCTCATCTGCTGCACGCGGCTCGACGATTCGCCCGAACGCATCGCGCGTACGCAGGGGCGCCCCGTATCGGATGCCGATGAAGTGCGCATCGTCGACGAAGCCGGCGAACCGGTCGCGCCCGGCGAGATCGGCGAGCTTGAGGTACGCGGCCCGTACACGATACGCGGTTATTACCGGCTCGCCGACCACGACGCAACGGCGTTCACGGCCGACGGCTTCTACCGCAGCGGCGATCGCGTGCGGCGCACCGCGGACGGCGACCTCGTCGTCGAGGGCCGCGACAAGGACCAGATCAACCGCGGCGGCGAGAAAGTGTCGGCCGAGGAAGTCGAGAACCTGCTGCTCGCGCATCCGCAGGTGCACGACGCGGCAGTCGTCGCAATGCCCGACACGCTGCTCGGCGAGCGTACGTGCGCGTTCGTCGTCGCGCGCGCGCCTGCACCGTCCAGGCTGGTGCTGAAACGCTACCTGCGCGATTGCGGACTCGCGGCCTTCAAGATTCCCGACCGTATCGAGTTCATGCCGCGTTTCCCGGAAACCGGCATCGGCAAGACCAGCAAGAAATCGCTGCGCGAGCTGCTGCGCCGCCAGTTGCAGGCGGCCGCCGCATGATCGCGCGCCCGACCGGTTCGAACTGGATCCGCGAGCTGCGGCTGTCGCCGTGCGCACGGGCGCAACTCGTGTGCTTCCCGCACGCGGGCGGCACCGCGAATTTCTTTCGCAACTGGAGCCGTGCGCTGCCGTGGGACGTCGATCTGCTCGCGCTGCAGTATCCGGGCCGCGAGGAGCGCTTCGGCGAACCGTGCCTGCAGTCGATCGAGGCACTCGCCGGCCCCGCGACCGATGCCCTGCAACGCTATGCGCACGCGCCGCTCGTGCTGTTCGGGCACAGCCTCGGCGCGGCGCTCGCGTACGAGGTCGCGTTACGGCTCGAAGCACGCGGCGCCGCGCCGCTTTACGTGGCCGTCTCCGCGCTGCCGCCGCCGCATCGCCAGCGCCTGTCGAATCTGCACCTGCAATCCGACGACGCGCTCGCAGGCGATGTCGCCCGGCTGTCCGGCGAACACGCCGCGCTGCTCGCCGATCCGGAAATGCGTGCGATCTACCTGCCGATGATCCGCGACGACTATCGCGCGATCGAGACGTACCGGCGCGACCGGCCGCCACGCATCGATGCGCCGCTCGGCGTGATGCATCCGCTCGCCGATACCGAACTCGACCGCGACGAAGCGCATGCGTGGCAGGACGTCGCGGCGCGCCCGATCCGCATCGAGACGTTCGACGGCGACCACTTCTACCTGCGGCACCAATACCCGGCGGTGATCGCGCATCTGGTCGAACGGATCGACCAGTCCCTTCGTTACGGAAAGGAGTACACATGAAAGCACCGGACGCCTGCAGGGGGCTTCCCGACATTCGCGACGCCATCGATCGCCTGGACGCCGACATCATCGACGCGCTCGGCCGGCGCATGCAATACGTGAAGGCCGCGTCGCGCTTCAAGCCCGACGAAGCGAGCATCGCCGCGCCGGAACGGGTGGCCGCGATGCTGCCCGACCGGCGCCGCTGGGCCGAACAGGCCGGCCTCGACGCCGACTACGTCGAGTCGCTGTTCGCCGGGCTGATCGCGTGGTACATCGCCCAGCAAACGCAGTACTGGCGGCAACAGCGGGGGCTCGCATGAACGCCGGCCTTCCGCTGCTGCACGACACGTTCGCGCGTGCCGCCCGACGCGCCGCCGCCACCGGCGAGCCGACGCTCGCCTCGGTGTCGGTGCCGCTGCGGCCGCTCGACTTCTTCGACCTGATCGCGGCCTGGGACGACGGCGTCACGCCGTGGTTCTTTCACGAAGCCGGCGACGCGTCCGTCACGCTGTTCGGCTGGGACCGCGCGCTCGAGCTGAACGCCACGGGCGATACGCGCTTCGCGCAGATCGACGCGCGCTGGCGCACGCTGGTTCGCGGCGCGGTGACGGCCGGCCCGCAGCCGCCGCGCGTCGTCGGCGGCTTCCGGTTCGATTCGCATGGGGCGCGCAGCGTGCACTGGGCGTCGTTTCCCGACGCGAGCATGACGGTGGCCACGCTGCTGATCGTGCGTGAAGGCGAAGCGCACTGGGCGGTCTGCCAGCACGTCGTCGCCGCGCACGACGATCCGGCCGCGCTCGCGCATGCGTGTCTTGCACGAATCGAGTCGCTCGGCGCACTCGCCGCCGCCCACGACGACGATGCATCCCACCTGCTGCACACGCAGGCACTACAGGCAAGCGAATGGCAGCGCGAAGTCCGGCGCGCGGTGGACGCGATACGCGGCGGCGCGTTCGGCAAGGTCGTGCTCGCCCGCGACGTGCTCGACCAGTACGCGCGGCCCGTCGCGATCGCGCCGCTGCTGCGCAGGCTCCGCCAACGCGACGCGCATGCCCACCTGTTCGCCATCCGTCGCGCAAATGCATGCTTCGTCGGCGCCACGCCGGAACGGCTCGCGCGGGTCGCGGCCGGCGACGTGCGCACGCATGCGCTCGCCGGGACGATCCGGCGCGGCGCCACGCCCGACGACGACCGCGCGCTCGGCGCCGCGCTGCTGGGCTCCGCGAAGGAACGGCTCGAACACGCGCTCGTCGTCGACGCGATCCGCGCCGCGCTGACGCCGCTGTCGCGCATGCTCGACGTGCCCGAGCGCCCGTCGCTGCACCGGCTGCCGAAACTGCAGCACCTGAGCACGCCGATCCGCGCCACGCTGCATGCGGACGCAACGCTGCTCCAGGTCGTCGCGGCGCTGCACCCGACGCCCGCCGTCGCCGGCCATCCGCGCGCGCCGGCACTCGACCATATCCGCGCACATGAAGGCTTCGATCGCGGCTGGTACGCGGCACCGATCGGCTGGATCGATGCGCACGGCAACGGCGACTTCATCGTCGCGCTGCGTTCGGCGCTGATCGAAGGCGGCGCGTGCCGGCTGTTCGCGGGCTGCGGCATCGTCGCCGACTCCGATCCTGTCAACGAGTATCAGGAAACCGAACTGAAGCTGTCCGGCATGCAGGCGGCGATCCGCGTGCGCGATGCGGCGGATGCCCACGGCCGCGCGCGCATGTCGTCGACGGTCGATTGAAGCTTGCCGTGGCCGCCGCTCGCTTCACGGCATCGGCGGCCCATTCCCACGCCGCATGCGTTCGGCAGGCGGCGCCGTCCGTGGCAACGACGATTTCTCCGTGAAAATGTCGGGTGCTCCAGCCATGCCGGCGCGGCCGCTGCGCGGCCGCATGTAACCGATTGCGCACTGCCGAGGCACAATCCAATGCAACCCCGTTCGAATCCAAACCGGCGATTCTCAATTACATCTGTAGTCCTGAGTAACTTTTCAGATTACGTCAAAAAATACCGCGTATTTCGACACCGCAACGACTATGCTGATGTAACGGGAATACGCGTCTGTGCCGGGCGCGCCGATACGCCCCGCTGCCGTGCGCAGCGATCTTGGTGGACGCATATGCAGTCGCGAGACCGGATTGCCTCGGAACAGGTCAGGATCGTCTACGACGTCGTGATGCCCTACGCCGTCGGCAGCACGCTGCTTGCCCTCTTCGCGACCCTTTCGATCGGCTGGCTCGGCCGTCCTGCCCCCGCATCGGGCCTTGCGTGGCCGCTCTACATCGCCGTGTGCTCGACCGGCCAGATCGTGCTGTCGCGTCTGTATCGGCGATCGCCGTCGTCCGCGAGCCGCTGGCAGTGCTGGGCGCTGGGGCTCTCCGCCTTCAGCACGGCCACCGGCATGGGCTGGGGATGGGCGTCGATTCATCTCGCGGCGCACGCGGATTTCGAAATCGCGAGCCTCGTGGTCATCGCGACGACCGGCGTCGTGGCCGGTGCCATCCCGGTGCTCGGCACGTACTTTCCGGCGTTCATCGCCTTTCTGTTGCCGGCCACCCTCCCGTATATCGGCGCCGCGCTCCTGTCGACGAACGCGCTCCAGCGCACGACCGCGCCGATGATGCTGCTGATCGCCTGCGTGATCGGCTATCTCGGGCTGCTGGCGAACCGTGCGGCCACGCGGAACATCCGCCTGCGCTTCAAGGCCGAACGGTACGCAGTCGATCTGCAGGCGCAGAACGCACGGATCGAACGACTCGCCGTCGACCTCGACTGCCAGCGACACATCGCCGACCAGGCCAATCTCGCCAAATCGCAATTCCTCGCGGCGGCCAGCCACGACCTGCGCCAGTCCGCGCATGCGCTGAATCTGCTGATCGGCGCGCTGCACGGCATCCCGATGCCGCCGGACGGGCGCCAGCTCGTCGAGCGCATCGAGCGCTCGTCCGACGCGCTCAGCCGGCTCTTCGGCGCGCTGCTCGATCTTTCGCGGCTCGACGCCGGCAGCGTCGACGTGCAGCGCCGGCCGTTTGCCGTCGACGCGGTGCTCGAATACGTGTGCAACGACTGCCTGCTCGACGCGCAAGCGAAAGGCGTCGCGCTGTCGCGCGTGCCGTGCCGCGCGGTGGTGCAATCGGATCCGCTGCTGGTCGAACGCATCGTGCGCAATCTCGTCTCCAACGCGGTGCGCTACACCGCGCGCGGAAGAATCGTCGTCGGCTGCCGGCGCCGCGGCACCCGCCTCGCGATCCAGGTCTGGGACACGGGCTGCGGGATTCCCGATCACCTGCAGAAGCTCGTGTTCCACGAGTACTACCAGGTCGGCAATGCCGAACGCGATCACGAGAAAGGCTTCGGGCTCGGGCTCGCGATCGTGCGGCGGCTGGCCGCCCTGCTCGATGGCCGGCTGGCCGTGCACTCGACGCCCGGCCGCGGTTCGTGCTTCGAAGTCGCGATCGCGCTTGCCGCCTGCCCGCCCGATCCGCTCGACCTGCCGATCGCCGGTCACGACGACGTGCCCGGCACGACAGGGCGCGTCGTCGTGATCGACGGCAATCGCGCGACCCGCACCGGGTTGTCCGCACTGCTGGCGACGTGGGGCTACGAGACGATCGCGGTACGCTCGGGCAAGGAGGCGCTCGACCGGCTGTCGGCCGGCGCGCGGCAACCCGACCTGCTGATCTGCGATTACCTGCCGCCGCGCGGTGAAAACGGCATCGCGGTCATCGAGCGGCTGCGCCGGGCGCTCGACGCCGCCGTGCCCGCCTTGCTGATCAGCGGCGATACGACCGACGAACAACGGGCCGCGGCGCATGCGCGCGGGCTGGTTCTGCTGCACCGTCCGCTGCCGAACGGCAAACTGCGCACGGCGGTCGGTCATCTCGTCGCCGCCGGTGCGCGGCGGCGCTCGATGGCCGACGCGGACGCCCGCGGCGTCGCGATCTAGCGGCACCGCGCGTGTCCGCCGGCGCTTGCCGGGTCAAGCCGGATCCGCGCGTTCGTGCCGCACGCGCTTCCGGCGGACGGCTCCGGCTTCACGTGGCCGGCGCGCTTGCCGGCCCGTGCCGGCGGCCGGCAGGCGACACAGACGCGATTGGGGCGCAGGTCGTGACGATGGATCACGAATACGGCATGGCACCGGACGCAGCGCGCCGTCGACAGCACGCCGCCGTCGACGAAGCGCACCAGCATCCACGCGCGCGTCAGGTCGAGCAGCGGATCGCAGTGCGCGACACGACATCGCCCCGCATACAGCCCGTACGCCTTCACCAGCGCGTCGAGTCGCGAACACCGCGCGTCGATCCGCAGGAAGCGGTAGATGTTGTGGAACAGCGACGCATGGATGTTGGCCATCCAGGTCATGTACCAGTCGCTGGAAAACGGCAGCAGGCCCTTTGGCGGCGCCACGCCGCGCACCTCGCGATACAGGCGGACCAAGCGCTCGTGCGGCAGCGCCAGCTCGATCTCGAGCATCTGCGGGCGCGCACCGAGCCGGATCAGCGTGACGGCATCGAGCACGAGCCGCGCGTGATCGGCAAGACTCGCCGCATGCGCGGCATCGGCGGCGCCGTTCACGGCATATCCTGGTCGAACGCCCCCATACTGGAGAACGCCAGCGCGACGTGCAGCGGCGCGACTTCGTCCGACGGCGCGTGCCGCGCGAGCGCGTCGACCGTATCGCGTCGGTTCAGTCGCAGCACGCAGATCAATTGGCCCGACGATGCCAGGTTCAGCATCGATCGCATCGACAGGCTTTCCAGTGCCTCCGCCATATCCGGCGTCGCGCCGAGACGAAACATGCCGGTCGCACGATCCGTCCGCAGCAACCGCTGCGCCAGCCACAGATAAGACATGTTCAGGTCGCGAATTAAATCCTCTTCATTGATAGTTTCCATATTGCACCTTGATTGATATCGAATCAGGCCGATGGAGACGTCCGTCAAATCCGTGCAAAGGAACATGTCTGGTTTTACGGTGTGAATCGCCCGCCTCGGCGTCAATTGCCTGATTTTCAGAAGGCAATCAATTGAAATAATCAGCGCACCCCGTATTGGCACGTTCGGTTCTTTTTATCGTATAGTCTGCACCCGGGTTCGATCGCACCCCGAAAACTCTCGGCTTCCGCAGCTTGCCCGAGCCCTTGCCATCGCGATCTTCGTGACGCTCGTTGTGCGTCCCAGCGCACCGAAAACCGCGACGATTCAGTGTCAAACACGCTTGACCGGATGTAAATCCGACGTTAGCCCATGGAAAAACGGCGTCGCATACGACCAAAGTATTAAGACTTTTCGAAAACCCCGGATTCCCTATGAGCGAAAGAGATCTGCCTCCGACTTTATTTTTATTTTCATGAAAATACTCATTGTCGATGATCATCCGGTTCTGCGAGACGGCGTGGCGACGTTGTTGCGCCAGGACAATGGCGGGATGATCGACATTCAGGCGGGCAACGCCGACGACGCGTTGCGGCTGCTCGAGCTGCACACCGACCTCGACGTCATCGTCCTGGATCTGAAAATGAGCGGCATGGACGGTTTCGCCGCGATTGACGGGATCACGCAGCTGCGGCCCGAGTTGCCGATCGTCGTGCTGTCTTCGTCCGAGGACCCGCAGGACGTACGCGCGGCATTCACGCGCGGCGCGCTCGGCTACGTCCCCAAGTCCGCCACCGCGCACACGCTGCTGTCGGCCATCAAGATGGTGATGAACGGCGAGCGGTACGTGCCGCCGCTGCTGCTCGACATGCAATCGGCGCATCGCGACCCGCCGTCCGCGCACGAACCCGACAGCCCGCGCCTGACGTTGCGCCAGCTCGACGTGCTGCGCCTGATCGCGGAAGGCGTGCCGAACAAGCTCATCGCCGACCGGCTCGGCCTGTCCGAGAAAACCGTGAAAGCCCATATCACCGCCATCTTCAAGGCATTGCACGTGCGCAATCGCACCCAGGCCGCGGCCGCGGGCCAGCGCCTGGGGCTCCTCTGATCGTCGTCGCGACGTCATCGTGCGGCGCCGGCCGCCGGCGCCGCACTGCCCGACGACTGCATCAGGCCGGTGCGCACCTGCGGCATCGCCGTCGTCGCCGCGCCCGCGGCCGCGATCGTGCCCGACGACGATGCGCCGACCGGCGGCACCAGTGCGACGCCATCCAGCGTATTGCCGCTGGCGACGATCCGGCTGGCCGTGCATCCGCTCGACAGCAACGACACCGCGCTACCCGCGATCGCTGCGAACGTGTTGCCCGCGACCTCGAAGTCGCATACGTTGCCCAGCGCCCGGAATCCCGCATAGCCCGATCCCGTCACGCGATTGCGCGTGACCGTCACGGTCGACACCGTGCCCGACCACGTGTCCAGTTCGAGCGCCGCCTGCTGCGTCGGCTGCAACCCGTTGTTCACGGTCGAATTCTGGACGTTGGTCACCACGTTGCCGTCGATCACGACGTTCGACACGCCGTAGGTCTTCCAGCTATCCTCCTGCGCCAGCAGGATGCCCGCCGCCTTCTGCACGCCGTCGACCGTGTTGTTCGAGATCGTCACGGCCTGTCCGCCGACCACCGCAATACCGCGCCCCCACGCGTTTCCCGACACGGTGTTGCGATCGATCAGCACGTTGCTGCTGACGCGGCCGTCTCCCAGATAGCTGACGACGGCGATCAGGTCGTCGCCGGTCCCCTTCACCGTATTGTTCTGCACGAGCACGTTGGTCGAGCCGTAGGTCGTATGGATGCCGTCGGCCAGCGTGGCGCTCACCGTATTGCCGACGATCGCGACGTTGCTGCCGCCGAACACGAAGATCCCGGCGCTGGCGCCGCCCTGGATCGTCACGCCGAGCACCTGGACACCCGTGCCCGTCACCTCGACCTTGGTCGACGCCGGCGTCGTGAGCCGCGTGGTGCCGGTACCGACCAGCGTCACGCCCACCAGCGTCGAGCCGGCGCCGCTCATCACGATCGTCTGGTCGGACGGGTTGGTCGCGACGAGCGTCGCGCCGTAGCCCGACACCACGACGCCCGACGTCGCCACCGACAACGAGCGGCTGACCGTGTAGCGTCCCGGCGCGAGGATCAGCGTCTGCCCGGCCTGCAACGCGTTGAGCGCGGCCTGCAACGCATCGGTCTGGTCGCTGCCGTCGCTTGCCGCCCGGACCGTCACGGCCGCCGGCACGGCCCGTACCGCCGGACGCGCCCGCGCGGCATGGCGCGGCGCCGTGTACTCCGTGAGCGTCGCGGCGCAAACCTGAACCGGAAAGCTGGCAACGGCGCACGCCCATGCGACAACCGCGGCGCCGACGATACGAAATGACGTGGTCATGATGACCCCCTCGATAGGCATTCGCCCGACGCGGCGCACGATGCGACGGCATCCGGTCGCACGGCATCGACGGTCGGCCGGCGCACCGGCACGACGTGTGTCGACCCTCTGGGCGTAACGATTTGGTCCGGATCCGGTCCGGAAACAGTCGGGCAACGCCCGTGTCAGGCGATTGCCCCTCGTCTGCCGATACAGGCGGGCCGCTCCCCCAAGAGCGGTCGACGTCGACGGTGCCGGCAGCGTGCGACCGTCGGGCGACATGCCGAAGCGCTTGCGCGAGCGACGCGGGCCGGTCGGCTTCGTGTTCCGTCCCGTACGATCATGTCGCTCGATTGGAAGTCTATTTCGCCGTCGGCGCGCGTAAATCCGACAGAAGCCCCGCGACCGTCGTAGGACGGGTCCCGAGCCTGTATCGCCACGGAGAACAAGACGGCGTACGACTCGTCAGGCCGGCACGCGTGCGTGGTGCGGCATCGAGCGGAACGTCGGGAGAGAGGGGACGGGCCGCAACCGGGATCGAAATCCCGATCGGGCAGGTGCGGGCATCAGACGCTGGGGATGTGCCTGATATTCAGGACTACGTTTGAATTCAGACTTTCCGATCCCGCACGGGACCGGACACGGACGACGTGCGCAGACGCATGATTCGGCGTCTGCGCGCGGAAGATGACACGGCCGCTCAGGCGCCGGCGGTCTGCTTGTTCGACGCGGCCAGCTCCGCGTCCATGAGCGCGGCGTGCGCCTGCGCATCGCTCTCCGACAGCAGTTCGCCCTCCCACTTGGCCACCACCGCACTGGCGATCGAGTTGCCGACCGCATTGGTGGCCGAGCGCCCCATGTCGAGAAACGTGTCGACACCGAGGATCAGCAGCAGGCCGGCTTCCGGGATGTTGAACTGGTGCAGCGTCGCCGCGATCACGACGAGCGATGCGCGCGGCACGCCCGCCATGCCCTTCGAGGTCAGCATCAGCACGAGCAGCATCGACACCTGCGTGCCGAGCGACAGGTGAATGCCGTAGGCTTGCGCGATGAACAGCGACGCGAACGTACAGTACATCATCGAGCCGTCGAGATTGAACGAGTAGCCCAGCGGCATCACGAAGCTCGAGATCTTGCGCTTCACGCCGAAACGGTCGAGCGCGTCGAGGATCTTCGGATAAGCGGCCTCCGAGCTCGCGGTCGCGAACGACAGCATGAACGCTTCCTTGATCAGCACCAGCAGCTTGAATACGCGCGGGCCGATGAACAGCAGCCCGGCCAGCACCAGCAAGGTCCAGAGCAACGTCAGGCTCAGGTAGAAGTCGGCCATGAACACGGCGAACTTGTACAGGATCGACAGGCCGTTGACCGCGACCGTCGCCGCCATCGCGGCCATCACCGCGAGCGGCGCAAGCTTCATCACGTAGCCGGTGATCTTCAGCATCATGTGCGACGTCTGTTCGATCACGGCCACGAGCGCCGCGGCCCGTTCGCCGAGCGAAGCCAGCGCCACCCCGCAGAACATCGAGAACACGACGATCTGCAGGATCTCATTGTTGGCCATCGATTCCGCGAAGGATTTCGGCACCATGTGCCCGATGAAATCCTTCAGCGTGAACTTCGCCGTCGCGAGATTCGCCGTCGCGCCGATATCGGGCAGCGGCAGGCCGAGGTTCTCGCCGGGCCGCAGGAGGTTCGACATCAGCAAGCCGAGCAGCAGCGACAGCAGCGACGCCGTCACGAACCAGCCCAGCGCCTTCGTGAACACGCGTCCGACCGACGCCGCATCGCCCATGTGCGCGATGCCGACCACCAGTGTCGAAAACACCAGCGGGCCGATCACCATCTTGATCAGGCGCAGGAACACGTCGGACACCAGCGAGATATAACCGGCGATCTCGGTCGCGGCCTTCTTGTCCGGAAAATTGGTGTAAATCATGTAGCCGATGATGATCCCCATCACCATGGCGGCCAGGATCCAGACGGCCGCGCCTCCCCTTCTCTTCATGATAAGGATTCCTTTTCATCAGGAACGAGTGAACCTCGTCGAAATTGATTGGCCGACCCGCCGCGATCCAGCGCCACGGGGGCGCTTCGATCCGTCTCCGCCGAATCGGGCCGGTCGCACCGGCGCCTTACAGATCGCTTCCGTACCTGCGTGGAAGGCACCGCCTGCTTCGCCGGATACCCGATCCTCCCGTTTCATATTCCGGCGCACAAGGCGCGCTGACATTCATTGACAATCCATCCGCAGACGGACCGAATCGATCCGGAAATCCATTCTCGAAAACCCGCGGACATCGCGCGTCACAACAGCGGCAACGCATTCCGGATGTGCTCGGCAAACGCTGCCGTCAGATGCGACGGCCGTTTCCGGTCGAACTTCAGCGTAATGCCGACAGCCGGCAGCGGCGGCAGCCGCAGGCCGCCGACGACGATCGCGAGGTCGGCCGGCACGGCCGTCTGCGTCATCACCGCAAACGCCTGCCCCGAGCGCACCAGCGCGATCAACCCCGCGAGGCTGCTGCTCGCATACGCGACGCGGTAATCGCGGCCGACGCGATCCAGCGCGTCGCACGCCGCGATGTGATCGAGCGTGTCGCGATCGGACAGCGCGAGCGGCAGCGGATCGAAATGCTCGGGCTCCAGCCCCGGATAACCGATCCACACGAGTTGCTCGCGGCGAATGATGTCGGCGTGCGCGCCGTCGTCCGGCAGCGAAATCATCGCGAGATCGACCGCGCGTTTCTCCAGCTGTTCGAGCAACCGCGGCGTCGGCCCGCACACGACCTCGACGATCGCCTGCGGATGCTGGCTCGAAAACTGCCGCAGCAGCGACGGCAGCCAGACCGCCGCGTAATCGTCCGGGCACCCGAACCGGATCGACCCCGACAACCCCGTGCCGCACAGGTCGGCCATCGCCTCGTCGTGCAGCCGCAGGATGCGCTGCGCGTGCACGAGCAGCCGCTCGCCCGGATGCGTCAGCACCACGCCGCGGCCGGTGCGCTGGAACAGCGGCTGGTCGACGACTTCCTCGAGCCGCTTCATCTGCTGGCTGAGCGCGGACTGGGTCCGGCCGACGCGCGCCGCCGCGCGGCTGAGCGCGCGCACCTCGGCGATCACGACGAACGACCGCAGCAGGTCGATTTCAAGCGAAAGTCCCAAGGTATTAGCTCCTTTTCTACCTTGCATAAGAACTATTCGTTTCCATCAAACCAGACGCGCGCCTAGACTGCAAGCGATCCCAGCCCTTTTTGCGCGGAGACGCCCGATGTCCCTGAACGACGACGCAACCTTCTGGCGCAACGCCAGGCAGCACCTGGTCCGCTACGGCGGCACGTTCGAGCCGATGATCATCGAGCGCGCGAAAGGCAGCTTCGTCTACGACGCCGACGGCCGCGCGATCCTCGATTTCACGTCGGGCCAGATGAGCGCGGTGCTCGGCCACTGCAATCCGGAGATCGTGTCGGTGATCAGCGACTACGCGGGCAAGCTCGACCACCTGTTCAGCGGCATGCTGTCGCGGCCGGTCGTCGATCTCGCGACGCGCCTCGCCGACGTCACGCCGCCCGGGCTCGACCGCGCGCTGCTGCTCAGCACCGGCGCGGAATCGAACGAAGCGGCGATCCGGATGGCGAAGCTCGTCACCGGCAAGTACGAGATCGTCGGCTTCGCGCAGTCTTGGCACGGGATGACGGGCGCGGCCGCGTCGGCCACGTACAGCGCGGGCCGCAAGGGTGTCGGCCCGGCGTCGGTCGGGTCGTTCGCGATTCCGGCGCCGTTCGCGTACCGGCCGCGCTTCGAGCGCAACGGCGCGTACGACCCGCTCGCCGAACTCGACTACGCATTCGACCTGATCGACCGCCAGTCGAGCGGCAACCTCGCCGCGTTCATCGCGGAGCCGATCCTCAGCTCGGGCGGGATCATCGAGCTGCCGGAAGGCTATATGGCGGCGCTCAAGCGCAAGTGCGAGCAGCGCGGGATGCTGCTGATCCTCGACGAGGCGCAGACGGGCGTCGGCCGCACCGGCACGATGTTCGCGTGCCAGCGCGACGGCGTGACGCCCGACATCCTGACGCTGTCGAAGACGCTCGGCGCGGGCCTGCCGCTCGCGGCGATCGTCACGTCCGCGGCCATCGAGGAGCGTGCGCACGCACTCGGCTACCTGTTCTACACGACGCACGTATCCGACCCGCTGCCGGCGGCCGTCGGCCTGCGCGTGCTCGACGTGGTGCAGCGCGACGGGCTCGTCGCGCGCGCCAACACGATGGGCGACCGGCTCCGGCGCGGGCTGCTCGACCTGATGGAGCGGTTCGACTGCATCGGCGACGTGCGCGGGCGCGGGCTGCTGCTCGGCGTCGAGATCGTCAAGGATCGCCGCACGAAGGAGCCGGCGGACGGGCTCGGCGCGAAAATCACGCGCGAGTGCATGAACCTCGGGCTCAGCATGAACATCGTGCAGTTGCCCGGCATGGGCGGCGTGTTCCGGATCGCGCCGCCGCTGACCGTCAGCGAGGCGGAGATCGACCTCGGCCTGTCGCTGCTGGAGCAGGCGATCACGCGCGCGCTGTAACGCGCGTCCCCGCCTCTCGCGAACCGTCGTGCCGGGTTGCCCGACCGGCACGACGGACGCCCGCCCGATCGATCAGCCTGCTTCCGCCGCCCACGCGTGCGCATCGGCACCGGCCGGCATGTGCAGCGGGCTCGACGGATCGGTCGCCGCACGCCATACGGCTTCGGCGACATCCTGCGCATGGGTGATCGGCCCCGTCGCATCGAGCATCCGCGCGACGGCCTTCCCGACGAATTCCGCATACGCCTCGTGCTCGAAACCGTGCATGTTCGCGCGTGCGTTGTCGCCGAAACGCGTGTCGGGCGCACGGCCCGGCAGCACGAGATGCGTGCGCACGCCGAACGGCGCAAGTTCGACCGCCATCGATTCGGTGAACGCATTGACCGCCGCCTTGCTCGCGCGGTAAGCGCTGACCAGCGGCAGCGCCTTCAGCGTGACGCTCGACGTGACGTTCACGACCACGCCGGCGCCGCGCTGGCGAAACTGCGGCAGCACGGCCTGCGTGAGCGCGATCGTGCCGATCGTGTTGGTCTCGAACAGCGCGCGCACCGTGTCGAGCGGCGTCAGTTCGGCCGGTGCGGCCGCGCCGAAGCCGGCGTTGTTGACGAGTACGTCGATCGGGCCGGCCGCGTCGATCGCGGCGCGGATGCTGTCCGCGTTCGTCACGTCGAGCGGCAGCACGCGCAGGTTAGCCGACGGCGGCAGCACGTCCTCGCGCGGCGTGCGCATCGTCGCGACGACCCGCCAGTCGCGGGCCAGGAAATGGCGCGCGATCTCGAGGCCGAAGCCGGAGGAACAGCCGGTGATCAATACGGTCTTCATGCAAACTCCTGTGACGGGTGGGGCAGGTGTTCGTACGATAGATGGCTGGATCCGTATTCGCTACAATCTAAAATCCGCTTTTCATTTGCGAGAGTCCGGCGATGATCGACCCGCTGACCGAAGTCGTGACGCTGCTGCAACCGGGCGCGCGGCACTCGAAGTACGTGCGCGGCGCGAGCCCGTGGGCGATCAGCCGCACGGTCGCCGGCGAGCCGTTCTACTGCGCGATCCTCGACGGCGGGTGCCGGATCGCGATCGACGGGCATGCGCCGATCGAGCTGCTGCCCGGCGATTTCATGCTGATTCCGGCCGCGCACGGCGTCGCGATGTCCAGCCTCGAACCGCCGGCGCCGGGCGTCGAGACCGCATCGCCCGTCGCGCTCGAGCACGGCGAATACCGGATCGGCGATCCGGCCAACCCGGTCGACACGCGGATGATGGCGGGCAACTGCAGCTTCGGTTCGCCCGATGCCTCGCTGCTAGTGTCGCTGCTGCCCCGCTTCGTGCACGTGCGCGGCGAACCGCGGCTGACCACGCTCGTGCAACTGGTGCGGGACGAATCGCGCGCGCAGCGGCCTGCCCGCGAGATCGTGCTCGCGCGCCTGCTCGAAGTGCTGCTGATCGAGGCGCTGCGCTTCACGTCCGGCACGAACGCGTCGCCGGGCCTCGTGCGCGGCCTTGCCGACAACCGCCTGGCCGCGGCACTCCGCCAGATGCACGAACGCCCCGCGCACCCGTGGACGATCGTCGAACTCGCGAAGGAAGCCGCGCTGTCGCGCTCGACGTTCTTCGAACGCTTCAGCCGCGCGGTCGGCGTCGCGCCGATGGAATACCTGCTGACGTGGCGCATGGCGCTCGCGAAGGACCTGCTCCGCCGCAACGAGGGCCGCATCGCGGAGGTCGCGGGGCGCGTCGGCTACAGCTCGGCCAGCACGTTCAGCGTCGCCTTCACGCGGCACGTCGGCCGGCCGCCCGCGCAATATGCGCGTGAAGCACAGGCGGCGGCGAACGACGCATGAGCCGCGCCCGCCGCCGCCATCCCGCGACCTGCGTACACTATCCGTCACGCAACGACCACGCGCGAGGCATCCGATGACGACAACCGCCACGACCGACCATTGGCTCGTCGCACGGCGCGATGCGGAAACCGGCATCGAAAGCCTGCACGCGCATTTCAACGGCCACGCGTACGACGCGCACGATCACGACGACATGCTGGTCGGCTTCACCGAACAGGGCGTGCAGCGCTTCCAGTGCCACCGGTCGCTGCATACCAGCGTGCCGGGCCGCGCGATCCTGATCGAGCCGGGCGCGATGCACGACGGCCACGCGCCCGAGGCCGGCGGCTTCACCTACGGCATGCTGTACCTGCCGCAAGCGTGGGTCGAGCGCGCCGCGCGCCGGTTGGACCTGCCGGGCCTCGGCGGCGTCGAAGCCACGTTCGGCCATACGCTCGTCGACGACCGCAGCCTCGTCGACGCGATCCGCAACGCATTCTTCGCGATCCACGACAACGAAGGCCGGCTCGCCCGCGACCAGACGCTCGACCGCCTGCTGACGCGGCTCGGCGGCGAACTGCGCGGCCCGCCCGCGCTGGAAAGCGGCGTCGTGCCGCCCGCGATCGCCCGCGTGCGCGACCTGCTGCATGCACACATGGATGGCAATATCGGCCTCGATGAACTGGCGGGCGTCGCCGGCATCGACCGGTTCCGGCTGACGCGGATGTTCCAGCGCGCCTTCGGCACGTCGCCGCACGCCTACCTCGTCCGCCTGCGGCTGCGCGCCGCGCGCCGGCTGCTGGCGGCCGGCCGCACGCCCGCGCAGGCGGCCGCGGACGTCGGGTTTGCCGACCAGAGCCATCTGGGCCGCTGGTTCCGCCGCGCGTACCGGATCACGCCGGCCGCGTACCGGCAACTCTGCACAAACGTTCCAGACTGATCGCGCGCGGCATCCGATCATGGACGCTCCAACCAGGAGCAAGCATGTTCGATACGAAAGTAGCGCTGATCGTGCGCGACGATCTCGCCGCATGGCAAAAACTCAACGTGGTCGCGTTTCTCGCGACGGGGGTCGCGGCCGGCGCGCCCGACGCGCTCGGCGAACCTTACGAGGATGCGGCCGGCCGCCGCTACGGCCGGATGCTCGGCCAGCCGATGCTGGTATTCGCGGCCGACCTGAACGGGTTGCAGGCCGCGCACCGGCAGGCGCTATCGCGCGAACTGACGATCGTGCCCTACGTGCGCGCGATGTTTTCGACCGGCCACGACGCAGCCAACCGCGCGGCGTTTCGCGCCGAGGATGCGGCCAATCCCGATCTGGTCGGTCTGGCGCTGCACGGGCCGAAGAAGGCCGTGGACAAGGCGGTGAAGGGGCTGGCGTTGCATGCCTGAACGTCGCCGCGCGGAAGCTTGCCCGACGCGTCGGGTCAGCGATGCGCGAGCACGTTGACGAGCTTGCCGAACGGATCGCGCACGTAGAAGCGCCGCACGCCCCACGGCTCGTCGGCCGGCCCGTATTCGACGGGAATGCCGGCCGCGCGAACCCGTTCGAGCGCTTCGTCGACGTCGTCGACCTCGATCGACAGATCGGGGGTCGGCGTGCCCGATCCGCCCTGCGACGCGAAGCTGATCTGTACGTCCATCTGCTCGGCATTGCCGTAAGTCGCGATCCAGCCGTGATCCATCAGCAGGTCGAGACCGAAGATCTGCCGGTAGAAACGCGTTGCGTCGTCGACCGACCGTGTGTCGATGTTGGCGACGATCCGTTTGACTTTCATCGGGTTCCTTCGCGAGTCGGGTTGTCTCGCGACGCTACACCGGAATCGCCCGCGCGGCCAGCCCGTCAGCGCCCGGCCGCCTTCATCTCCGCCCGCCGCGCCCGCGGGGGCCGCTCGACGTGCCTGCCGGCCAGCCACACACCGATCGCGACGACGACGATGCCGAGATAGGTCGTCACCTCGATCCGGTCGCCGAACATCCATGCGGCCCACAACAGCGTCACCGGCGGCTCGAGATAGACGAGGGTCGCCACGCGCGTCGCAGGCATGCGCTTGAGCAGCGCCCACAGCGACAGGTACGCGATGAAGGTCGAGAACACCGTCAGCCACACGACCGACACCCATACGTTCGGCTGTGTCGGCACATGCAGGTTGCCCGTGACGATCCCGCACGCGGCGAACAGCACGAGGCTCACGCACCCTTGCACGAACAGCGGCAGGAACAGCCCGTCCTCGTTGCTGCGCGCGGCCGTCAGCGCGCGCCGCCGCTGATAGATCGTCGCGATCGACAGCCCCAGCGCGGACACCAGCGGCAACAGGTACATGACGATCCCGACCGACCCGGCCGGCAACGCATATTGCCCGCCGATCACGATGCCCACGCCGACGAACCCGACGACGAGCCCGGCCCACTGGCGCGCCCCGCTGCGCTCGCTGCCCTCGAGCGACGTCATCGCGGCCGTGATGAGCGGCTGCAACGCGGCGACGATCGCGGCGATGCCCGGCGGCAGCCCATGCTGAATCGCGATGTACACGCAGGTCAGGTAAAGAAACTGCGACAGGAAGCCGATCACCGCGTGATAGCGGATTTTTTCGAGCGTCAGGCGCCCCAGCCGCCGGTTGAGGACGACCGCCAGGCACAGCGTGACGAGCAGGAACCGCCAGAACAGCAGGTTGAACGCACCGGCCGTCTCCGCGCCGAGCTTCGCGCCGATGAAACCGGAACTCCACGACAACACGAAAACGAGCTGAAGCAGGAATAGCTGCATGGGGCGACGGCTCTCAGAAGGGGGCCGGGGACAGGCGCTGGTCGTCCAGGTCTTCGGGGCGAATCGGTTCGAGCCCCAGGCGGCGGTACTGCAATTCGGCGTCGTCCCGGAGGGCGCGCTGCAGCGCCAGCCAGTTGACGATCGTGCGGGGAATGCCGTCGTCCGACGCGAGATGCCAGAACCCGTTGTCGTCCTCGCGCGTGTACGGGCAATGAAACGACAGCACCAGCGACATGCGGCGTCCGGCCTCGACCGGCTCGACGCCATGGAACAGCTTGCTGCCGTAGATGAGCAGCGCGTCGCCCGCGCGGTCCAGGTTCGCGGTCTTCACATGCCGGCGTTCCTTGTCGTGACGATCGAACGTTTCCGCGGTCGATTCGTAGAACAGAAAGTTGCCGCCCTCGTAATCGGCGCGATCCGACAGCACGACATTCAGCACGAAACTCGTGCCGTCGGTATGCCACATGCCGAGCGGCGCGTTGCCGCCTTCGCGCGAGTCCGTCGGATAGTAGTAATTGAACTGCGACCGCGCATTGACCATCGGATACGGAATCAGCGGGGCGCCGGCAAGACGCGACACCCGCATCAGGAACGCGCGGTCGCGCATCATGTCGTCGATGAAGCGCGACCGGTTCGTCACCGCGCGCACGCGCTTCGAGATGATCCAGTTGCTGCTCGACGCGCTGCGCTCCAGCGCGCGGCCGATCTCGCGCAACGCGCTCACCGCCTCGTCGGAGAACAGCCCGCGCAGATGGCACACCGCGTTCAGCGAATCGGAACGCGTGCCGCGCATCGGCACCTCGCGATAGCCGAGATCGTCGAGGTTGCGGCGGTATCGCACCTCGTAACCGTCGCGCAGGCACGCGCTCGTCCAGCGCATCGGTTCCGTCGCTGCGTCCAGCGTGCCGTCGACGTTCACGCCGGCCGACAGCGACGTCCGCAACGCGAGCCTCACCCGGTCGAACCCGCGCGCAAACACCGGCAATGCATTTCCCTTGTTCATCGCGTGCCTCGCTGTCGGCATTCCGGTATTCAGCCCTTGAACTGCGCGATCTGGTAGACGACGCTGCCGTCCCCGCTGCGCAGCTCCTCGATCACGCGGCAATTGCCGTGGCTCAGGCGCACGTTGCGGAATTGCTCCGGCGTGTACTTCAGGCAGACGTTGGTGATCAGATGCCCGTCGGCGCCCGCCCTCGACACCGGTTGCAGCGTGACCGCGACGTGAAACTGGTCGCCGAGCAGATTGAGCCGCACGATCGACACATGATGCTCGCCGAGCGGCTCGAAGCCCTGCTGCCGGCTGACGATTTCGGAGAACCGCACCATGTTCTCGTTGCGGTAGAAGTTGTAGATCGGCTCTTCGCGCCCCTCCACAAGCAACTGCATCTCCGATACGACGTAGGTCGACTTCCCGCCGAGCGTGCGGATCAGCCGGCCGATCGTCACCGGCAACTCGTTGCCCTCCTGGAACCCGAGCATCGTGATGAACGTCACGTCCTGGCCCAAGTGGATGTGGTTCCACTGCACGTTCCGGTAATCGTCGGCGATGTAGTTGAAACAGCCGGGCGTTTTCAGGAACGGCATGATCGCGTGCCGCATCGCGTCTTCCGACGACTCGTTGATGTCGACGGCCGTGTAGCGCAGATGGTCCGGCCCGCCGCCGCTGACGGCCCTCATCAGCTCGGTCGTCTTGACCGGCTCGGGCCCGAGCTCGATGTAGTGGACATCGCGGCCGCGCGACAACGTGGCCAGCCGCTCGCTCAACGCGCCGATCGCTTCGCGCAACGAACCGTTGCCGTCGCGATCCGCACACAGCGCCGGGCTCCGCACGCCCAGCTCGTTCAGGTTTCGCATCAGCGAGAAGACTTCGCGCCCCGCTGCCCTGCGCCGCGCATCATCGTCCGTGCGCTTCAGCGTCGAATACTTTTCGTGATTCTCGACCGTCCATACCGACTCCGCCTTCAGCTTCCTGTCCCGCACCAATGCATCTACGACAAAATCATTGATCGACATGAATCGTTCCCCGGATGCGTGCAACGCCCGACCGGCTGCCTGCCGTTGTCTGCCTGTTGACCCGAGAATATGGGATGCCCAATAATTCCGTCAATCGACATTACCTGAATCACTGATTCGGAAAAACCAAATCATGCCGCGCACCCTGGACGTCGACCTGCTGCGAACCTTCCACGCCGTCGCGAAGCTCGGCCGCTTCAAGGATGCGGCCGCTCACGTGAACCGCAGCCCGTCGTCGGTCACCGCGCAGATTCAGAAGCTGGAGGAAATGGTCGCGCAGCGCCTGTTCACGCGCAACAACCAGGCCGTCGAACTCACGCAGTTCGGCCACAAGCTGCTGAGCGACACCACCGAGTTCCTGCTGAGCCACGACCGGCTCGTCGAATCGCTGTCGCCGCAGATGTTGACCGGCAAGCTGCGGCTCGGTATCCCGGATTCGTACGCGGCGCACTTCATGGCGGAATTCCTGCCGCGCTTCGCCGCCGACCGGCCGCTGCTCGAACTGACCGTCGAGGCGCGCTCCAGCGAAGAATTGCAGCAGCTGTTCGCGCGCGGCCAGCTCGACATCACGATCGCCGTCGTGTCGAAAGCGCCGCCGCACGCCGAGCTGCTCAGCAAGACCCATCCGGTGTGGGTCGCCGCGCGCACGTTCAAGTTCAATCCCGATGCGCCGCTGCCGATCGCGGTGCAACTGCAGGGCTGCCCGTATCGCGACACCGCGCTGAACGCGCTGAAGAAGGCGAAGATCGCGCACCGGATGCTGCTCGAGAGCGCCAGCTCGCCCGCGGTCGAAGCCTGCATCGCGAACGGCCTCGCGGTCGGGCTGATCGAGCACGATCGCGTGTCGGGCAACCTGACGAGCCATGTCGCCGGGATCGTGCTGCCCGATCTGCCGCCGCATCTGATCACGATCCTGACGGACGACAGCAATCGCGCCGCGCTGCATCTGCGCGACGTACTGAAAAGCACGTTCAGGATCGGGTAGGAAAAGCAAGGCCGGGAACCGGCCCTGCATGCGGAAACGTCGAGAGCCGGACACCGCCGGCCCGTTGCAGGCCGGCGGCTTCCCGTCGCTCAGCCGCCGAGATACGCCTGCTTGATACGGTCGTTCGCGAGCAGGTTCGCGCCCGTGTCCGCCAGCACCACGCGCCCCGTTTCGAGCACGTAGCCGCGATCGGCCACACCGAGCGCCTTGTTCGCGTTCTGCTCGACGAGAAACACCGTGACGCCTTCGTCGCGGATCGTCCGGATGATGTCGAAGATCTGCGCGATCACGAGCGGCGCGAGACCGAGCGTCGGCTCGTCGAGCAGCAGCAGGCGCGGCTTGCTCATCAGCGCGCGGCCGATCGCGAGCATCTGCTGCTCGCCGCCCGACATCGTGCCGGCCCGCTGCGCCGCGCGCTCCTTCAGGCGCGGAAACAGCTTGAACACGTGCTCGATGCCGTCGTCGATCTCGTGGCGGCTCGCGAAGAAGCCGCCCATCTTCAGGTTTTCGAGCACCGTCAGGCTCGGGAACACGCGCCGCCCTTCCGGCGAGATCGCCATCCCCTGCCGCATGATCTGGTGCGTCGACATCGCGGTGATGTCGTTGCCCTCGAACAGCACGCGGCCCGACGAGGCGCGCGGCGTGCCGCACACGGTCATCATCAGCGTCGTCTTGCCGGCGCCGTTGCTGCCGATCAGCGTGACGATCTCGCCCTTGTTCACCTCGATCGACACGCCCGCGAGCGCCTCGACCGCGCCGTAGTGCGTATGGACCTGTTCCAGCTTCAGCATCACTCTTCCCCCAGATACGCCTTGATCACGCGCGGGTCGTTGCGGACCGCTTCCGGCGTGCCGATCACGATCGGCCGGCCGTGCTCCATCACGAGGATGCGGTCGGACACGCCCATCACGAGGCTCATGTCGTGTTCGATCAGCAGCACCGATACGCCGAATTCACGGCGCAGCGTGTCGATCAGGTGCTGCAGCTCGATCTTTTCCTGCGGGTTGAGGCCGGCTGCCGGCTCGTCGAGCATCAAAAGCCGCGGATCGGTGATCATGCAGCGCGCGATCTCCAAACGCCGCTGGTGCCCGTACGACAGCGTGCCGGCCGGGCGGTTGGCGACCGATGTCAGCCCCATCCGGTCGAGCCACACGGCCGCGCGCTCGAGCGCCGCCTTCTCCGCGTGACGATACGCGGGCGTCGCGAACAGCCCGTGCAGCAACCCCGCCTTCACCTTGCGATGCTGCGCGACGAGCAGGTTCTCGACGACGGTCAGCGACTTGAACAGACGGATGTTCTGGAACGTCCGCACGAGGCCCTTCAGCGCGATCTTGTGGCTCGGCAGCCCGGCGATCGGGTGGCCGTCGAGTTCGACCGCGCCGCCGGTCGGCCTGTAGAAGCCGCCGACGCAGTTGAACACCGTGGTCTTGCCCGCGCCGTTCGGCCCGATGATCGCGAACACCTCGTCGCGGCGCACGTCGAAATCGATGCCGTCCACCGCGAGCAATCCGCCGAAGCGCATCTGCAGCCCGGCGACCTTCAACAGTTCCGTATTCACGCTCATCGCGGCAGCTCCACGTGGGGACGGCTCGCGGGCAGCAGGCCCTGCGGACGCCACATCATCATCAACACCATCACGAGACCGAAGATCAGCATCCGGTACTCGGCGAACCCGCGCGCGACCTCCGGCAGCACGGTCAGCAGGATCGCCGCGAGAATCACGCCGAGCTGCGACCCCATCCCGCCGAGCACGACGATCGCGAGGATCAGCGCCGATTCGATGAAGGTGAACGATTCCGGATTCACGAGGCCCTGGCGCGCCGCGAAGAACGCGCCGCCGATCCCCGCGAACGCCGCGCCGAGCGTGAATGCCGACAGCTTGATGCGCGTCGGGTTCAGGCCGAGCGAACGGCACGCGATCTCGTCGTCGCGCAGCGCTTCCCACGCGCGGCCCATCGGCATGCGGATCAGGCGGCTCGTCACGAACAGCGTGAAGCCGACCAGCACCAGCGCGATCAGGTACAGGAAGATCACCATGTGCTCGCCGCTGTATTCCAGCCCGATCAGTTCATGGAAGGTCTTCGCGCCTTCGACGCTCGCCGAGCGCGCCATCTCGAAGCCGAACACCGTCGGCTTCGGAATGCCCGAGATGCCGTCCGGGCCGCCGGTGAGGCTCGTCAGGTTGTTCGCGAGCAGGCGGATGATTTCGCCGAAGCCGAGCGTGACGATCGCGAGATAGTCGCCGCGCAGGCGCAGCACCGGGAAGCCGAGCAGGAAGCCGAACGTCGCCGCGGCGATCGCCGCGATCGGCAGGCACGCCCAGAACGACAGCCCGAAATACTGGTTCAGCATCGCGTACGTATAACCGCCGACCGCGTAGAACCCGACATAGCCGAGATCGAGCAGGCCCGCGAAACCGACCACGATGTTCAGCCCGAGGCCGAGGATCACGTAGATCAGCGCAAGCGTCGCGACGTCCACCGCACCGCGCGAGCCGAAGAACGGCCACACGAGCCCGACCGCGAGCAGCACCCAGATGATCGCGCGCTGCTGCCGCGCGCCCATCGCGGGTGCCGCCGGCAGCTTCACGGCCGCTTTCGCGCGCACGAGCCACGGCTTGAACAACTGGAACAGGAACACGGCCGCGACCGCGATCCACACCGGCCGCCAATGCGGCGTCAGCACGACCTGGTAGCCGTCGAGCTTCAGCTGCAGGCCAAGCACCGGGATCGTGAGGATCGCCGTCAGCAACGCGGCGGCCACGGCATTTTTCAGCGCCTGGCCGAGCGAAGCGTCGGCGGCCGGGCGGCGAACGGAAATGACTTGACTCATCTGCGTCTCCCTCAGACCTTTTCGATGTCCGACTTGCCGAGCAGGCCGGTCGGGCGGAAGAGCAGGATCAGCACGAGCAGCCCGAACGCGACGACGTCCTTGTACTCGGCCGGCATGTAGCCCGCGGCGAAGGTTTCGGCAAGGCCGAGCAGCACGCCGCCGAGCATCGCGCCCGGGATGCTGCCGATCCCGCCGAGCACCGCGGCGGTGAACGCCTTGATGCCCGCGACGAAACCGATATACGGATTCAGCTTGCCGATCGTCAGCCCGATCAGCACGCCGCCGACGGCCGCCAGCATCGCGCCGAGCACGAACGTGAACGAGATCACGCGGTTCGTGTCGATGCCGAGCAGGTTCGCCATCTTCATGTCCTCGGCGCATGCGCGGCACGCGCGGCCCATCCGCGAATGCGAGATGAACAGCGTGAGCGCGATCATCAGCACGAGCGTCACGCAGACGATCATCAAGCGCGAATACGGGACGGTCACGTCGAAGTCGCCGCCGAGATGGATGTCGAACGCGCCGGAGATCAGCACGGGCACGGACACGTCGCGCGCACCCTGGCCGATCTGCACGTAGTTCTGCAGGAAGATCGACATGCCGATCGCGGAGATCAGCGGCACGAGGCGCGGGCCGCCGCGCAGCGGGCGGTACGCGACGCGCTCGACCGCGAAACCGTACAGGCCGGTGACGATCACCGACACGATCAGTGCGGCGCCGAGCACGAGCGGCAGCGGATAACCGGCGGAAATGCCGATGGCCGTGAGGGTCACGAGGCCCACGTACGCACCGATCATGTAGATCTCGCCGTGGGCGAAGTTGATCATGCCGATGATGCCGTAGACCATCGAGTAGCCGATGGCGATCAACGCATAGATCGCACCCAGCGTCAGGCCGTTGACCAGCTGCTGGGCGAATTGCGGAAAGAAGTCAGTCATGTGCGGGAAGCTCCCGTTGGCGCTGGGTCGCCTGCCGCCGCCGGATCACGGCGTTCGGCCGCGCGCAACGCACGGTGTCGTCTCGGGCCGCCCGTTGGCCGCGCGATGGGCCGATGCGCGGCCAATACGCGCCCGCCCCGTCCGGGTCTCGGACAGGGCGGGCGCGCGGGCGGGTACGCCGTATTACTTGGCGGCGGTCTTCGTCGCGTCCTTGTGCCACGTGTAGACGACGAACTTGAACGCCTTCAGGTCGCCCTGCGCGTCGTACGCGACCTTGCCGATCGGCGTGTCGAACGTCGTCTTGTGCATGTACGCGGCGACCTTCGTCGGGTCGGTCGTCTTCGCTCCCGCGATCGAGTCGGCGATGATCTTCACCGCTGCGTACGACGGCATCTGGAACGGACCGTTCGGGTCGCGCTTCTTGTCCGCGAACGCCTTCACGAGCGCCGCGTTGGCCGGGTCCGCGGAGAAGTCGGCCGGCAGCGTGACGAGCATGCCTTCCGAGGCCGGGCCGGCGATCGCCGTCACGTCCTTGTTGCCCACGCCTTCAGGCCCCATGAACGTGGCCTTCACGCCCTGCTCGCGCGCCTGGCGCATCAGCAGGCCCATTTCCGGGTGGTAGCCGCCGAAGTAGACGAAATCGACGCCCTGCGACTTCAGCTTCGTGATGATCGCCGAGTAGTCCGAATCGCCGGCGTTGATGCCTTCGAACAGCACGACCGGGATCTTCGCGGCCTCGAGGTCCTTCTTCACCGACGACGCGATGCCCTGGCCGTACGACTGCTTGTCGTGCAGGACGGCGACCTTCTTCGGCTTCACGTTGTTGATGATGTAGTGCGCGGCGGCCGGCCCTTGCTGGTCGTCGCGGCCGATCGTGCGGAAGATGAAGTGGCGCTTCTTGCCTTCGGTCAGCTGCGGCGCGGTCGCCGACGGCGTGACCATCACGATGCCTTCGTTCTCGTAGATGTCCGAGGCCGGGATCGTCGAACCCGAGCACACGTGGCCGATCACGTACTTGATCTTCTGGCTGACGATCTTGTTGGCGACGGCGACGGCCTGCTTCGGTTCGCACGCGTCGTCCATCATCACCACTTCGAACTTGTTGCCGCCCGCACCGCCAGCCGCGTTGATCTGTTCGATCGCGGTCAGCGCGCCGGCCTTCACCATGTCGCCATACTGGGCGACCGAGCCGCTCATCGGACCAGCAATGGCGATCTTCACGGTTTCCGCTTGCGCGGCGGCGGCGCCGGCGGCGAACAGCACGGCGGCAACGGAAATGGACGTAAGACGGGACAGCGTCATCTGGGAGCTCCTCGATGTTGTTTAGTCATACGGGCAAAGGCGGCATGACTTGCGCAATCGAACAGCACCCGGGGCGAGGACATGGGACACGCCCGAGACACATAGAAGACGGAACTCCAGCGGAATGTTGCGTAGCGGGGCCCGGCTCTTGCAGTCCCCGGAGGGGGACGTCTGGTTCGGAAAGACATCGTGATGCGTCTTGCATTGCGCAAGCGTTTCGCCTGCCCCGCTTGCCAGATCGCTGGTTCGGAGGGATGGTCCGACAGCCATTGGCAAGGCAGTCGAAATTATATGGGCGTTTTTAAATCGTCTGTCAAAAATGCCTGTCGACTGAGGGAAAACACGTAGGGTTTGGGTGTTGTACGGTGGCGACGAGGGCGCAACCCCGACGGGGCGAGAGCGTTTGCATGGGGTGCAATCGGGTTGCGATAGCAGGTGGCGGGATAGATCGGTGCCTTGTCGCGCAAGGGCTTGGGCGATTCGGCGCCGAGTCCGGCACGATCGGAGGGTGCCAGGAGGCCGATCGCGAAAAATCAATCAACTGACGATTGGGGCAGCAAGCACCAATGAGGGGCGTTCGCGCGAAGCGGTAAAACCTTCCGTTCGCCGACGATTTCATCGTCACAGAAAGCAAATTGTTATTTTCATGAAATAATACGAACTCGCTTCTGCAATCCAGCCAGCCTTCCCGCGAACCGCGCCACCGCGCGCTTCGCCGCGTCGCTTCAGGGCCGCACCAACGCCCGTCCGTCGTTCAGTCTCGCCAGCCAGTGATCTGCCGTTTTTCTCCATGCACATCACCTGATTGGGATCGCTGATGAGTCACGCTCTTCGCTTGTCTTTCGCCGCTGCGTTCGTGTGGACGCTTTCCGTTTCCGTAGCCGATGCCTCGGAGCGCGGCACGCTGGCCGATCGGTCGGCCGGCGCCAATGTGTTTCGCTCGGAGCGTCGTGCTGCCGGTCGCGACGAGGTGCGTGCGCGGCGCGTCACTCGACGCGCGCAGTATGCCGCGCCCGCGGAACGCAGCCCGTTCGATACGCCCGATACGCGGCCGTTGCGAGTGTCCGGCAATACGCTCGAAGCGAAAACGCCGTCCGGACACGCATCCGGCTTCGTCTTGCCTGCGAATCGCGTCGCGCTCGGCGAGGGCGGCAGCGACAGCCTCGGGCGCGCGTTGCCCGGATCCGAACAGCGCGCACGGAACTGGAACGAATACCTGCGGGACAACGGTTCGAAACCGGTCGGCAGCGGCGGTGCGTATGCGCCGACGCGGCCGTACGATGCCGCACGCGGTCCGCACGGGACGCCGAATCCGTACGATCCGTCCGTACCGCAACCGGAAACACGGACGTTTTTCGACAACGGCGCGGGCACGCATTGCACGGCTACCGGAGGCGCGGGGACGTCGTGGTCGTCCTGCAATATTGCCTGGTGACGCAGGGTGGTAACGCTGCGCGGCGCGTCAATCCAAGTCCGCGCATGCGCGCCCGTTCGCGACCTCATCCTGTCCGCGCTATGCAAACCCGTACAGCTTCGCGGGGTTCGCAACGAATATCAGCTGCTGCCAGTCCGGACGCCCGATCCAGCCGGCGATCACGTCCAGCAGGCTCGCGTCGTCCGGCTTGTCCGTCTTCTGCGTCGGGTGCGGCCAGTCGGTGCCCCAGAGCATGCGCTCCGGCGCCATGCCGATCAGCGCCTTCGCGACCGGGGCGACGTCCTCGTAGGCAGGCGCGCCCGTCTTGCTGTCGACGTACGGGCCGGACAACGTGATCCACGTATGGCCCTTGTCGACGAGGCGTTGCGCGGTACGAAGCGCGGCCGACGCCAGCCCGCCGGGCTGCGGCACGTGCGCGATATGGTCGATGACGAGCGGACAAGGCAGCGCCGCGAGATGCGGCTCCAGCTCCGGCAGCCGCGCGCCCTGCACCACCAGCTCGATGTGCCATCCGAGGTTCGCGATACGCGCGGCGAGCGGCGCCAGCATGTCGAGCGTCGTCGCGCCCGGATAGCTCAGGTTGAACCGGATCGCCCGGATGCCGCCGCGATCGAGCACCCGGAGTTCGTCGTCGCTCACGGTGCCGTCGACGACGGCGACACCGCGCGCGTCGCCGCCGAACTGCGCGATCGCCGCGAGCGTGCAGCGATTGTCCGTCCCGTACGTCGACGGCGTCACGACCACGTTGCGCTTCACGCCGATCCGCGTCTGCACGCGCCGGTATTGCGCGACGGTCGCATTCGGCGGTCGCAGCGTCGTGCCCGGCGCGACCGGGAACCGGTCGTCGTAGATGTGCATGTGACAGTCGATCGCCCCGTCGGGCAGCCGGAACGCCGGCGGCTCGATGCCGCTCGACCACGTTTCGTCGGCGGCGGCCGGCCTCGGCAATGCAGCCGAAGCCAGCGTCGCGCCGGCGATCCGGAGGAATTCACGCCTCGCCATGCGTGCCATGATCAGATGGTCCCCGTCTTGCCGACCAGCTTGCCGGCCGCATGATTGCGCGTGAGCAGCAGCAGCGTCGCGACGCTCACGAGCGTGAGGATCGCGAGCGGCATCAAGGCGAGCGCGTAGCTGCCCGTCGCGGCCTTCACCCACCCGTACACGTTCACCATCAGCCCGCCGCCGAGCAGGTTCGCGATCGCATTGACCGTCGCGAGCCCGGCCGCCACGGTGCTGTTGGACAGCATGTCGGTCGCGAGCGCCCAGAACGGCCCCTTGAACGAATACGCGCCGACCAGCACCGCGCAGAGCATGCAGACCGTCGGCAGCAGCGAGCCGCTCAGCGACGTCGCGAACAGGCCCACGCCGATCAGCAGCATCGGCACGGCCGTGTGCCAGCGCCGTTCGCCGACACGGTCCGAGCGCCGGCCCCAGTAAACCATCAGCACGGAGGCCACCGCGTACGGCACCGCGTTCAGCAGGCCGGTCTGCATGACGGTCAGGCCGAACGACTTGAGCAGCTGCGGCTGCCACACGGACAGCGTGCTGCCCGCCGCGGACGCACACGTGTCCACGAGCGCGAGGCACAGCACGTAGCGGTTGCGGAACAGCTGCGTGAGCGGCAGCGACGGCACCTTCTTGCGGGTCTTGTGGCCGGCGGCAAGCGCGCCCGAGAGCCACGCGCGCTCGTCGTCGTCGAGCCACCTCGCGTTCTCCGGCTTGTTCGTCAGCATGAACAGGCATGCGATGCCGAGCAGCACGGTCGGAATGCCTTCGAGGATGAACAGCCAGTGCCATCCGCGCAGCCCCCAGACGCCGTCCATCTGCAACAGCAGCGCGGAGATCGGCGAGCCGATGAAGCTCGCGGCCGGAATCGCGACCATGAACGTCGCGACGATGCGCGCACGATACTGCGCGGGAATCCAGTACGACAAATAAAGCAGCACGCCCGGGAAGAAGCCGGCTTCGGCCGCGCCCAGCAGGAAACGCAGCACGTAGAACGTCGTCGCGTTGTGCACGAGCGCGGTCGCCGCCGACACGATGCCCCACGTGATCATGATCCGGGCGATCCAGATCCGCGCGCCGTATTTCTGCAGCGCGAGATTGCTCGGCACTTCGAAAAAGAAGTAGGAAATGAAGAACAGGCTGCTGCCGAAGCCGAAGACCGTCGCCGACATCCCGAGGTCGTGGTTCATCTGCAGCGATGCCATCCCCACGTTGCCCCGGTCGATAAAGGCAAGCAGGTAGCAGATCATCAAAAAGGGAATGAGTCGCCAGACGACCTTTCGTATGGTCCGGCGCTCGATCGCGGACGCTTCCATGAACCCGGTTTGCATGTTGTCTCCGTTTATTGTGCGCCTGGGCGCGTTCCTGTGAACCGTTGCCACGCGATGACCGCCATGACGCCGCACGCGAGCACGGCGGCCATTGCCGCGAAGGTGTGCCGCACGCCGAGCGCCTCGGATGCGCTGCCGACGAGCAGGTAACCGAACGGCATCGTGCCGTTGTAGGCCATGCCGTACATCCCGACGAGCCCGCCGCGCACGTGATCCGGGCACTGGCGCTGAATGGTCGCGTTCGTCGACGTGGCTGCGAACGTGAGGCTGAAGCCGAGCGCATAAAACGCGGGAATCGATCCGGCCGCATCGGTCGTCGCGGCCAGCACGGCGAGCGCGCCGACCGCCGTCCACGGTGCATACGCGATGAACCGGTGCGACGCGCGCGGCCCGAATGCCGACGACAGCAGCACCGCCGCGCTCAACGAGCCGGCGCCGGCGCACGCGAAGAACACGCCGGTAAAGCGCGCCGCATCGTGAAAGCCCTGGTCCGCGAGCAGCGGCACGAGCGTCTGGTAGCTGCCGGCGAACAGGCCGATGCACGCGAGAATCGGCAGATAGCGGGCCGAGAACGCATCGGACAGGACATAGCCGACCGCATCGCGCAGGCCGCTCTCCGCGCGCGACGGGCGACCCGCCGACGCGGTCCGGATCGACCGCACGCACGCCGCCATGAAGCACAGCGCGAGCGCATAGATCGCAAACGACGTCCTTGGCCCCAGCGTCGGATAGACGAATCCGGCGATGGTCGGGCCGACCATGCGCCCGACGTTGTAGACCATCGTGTTCATCGCGACCGCGTTGGAGGTGTGCGTCGCGTCCTGCAGGCTCGTCAGCAGCAGCACCTGCCGCGCGGGCGTTTCCACCGCGCTCGACACGCCGATCGCGAGCGCATGCGCGAGGATCAGCTTCACGCCGAGCAGGCCGAGCAGCGACAACGTGAAGAGGCTGCCGGTCAGCAGCAGCGACGCCGTCAGCACGCAGAGCGTCACGCGGCGCGCGTTGGCCGAGCCGATGCGGGAGCCCGCCACCGGCGCGACGATCAACTGCGGCCCGTACAGCAGAAAGTTCAGCAGCGCGAGGATCGCCCCCGAGCCGGACAGGTGATAGACCAGCAGATTCAGCGTGACGTTCTGCGTCCAGCTGCCGAGTACCGACGCGACCTGCCCGCTCAGATAGCGCCGCAGCGACGCCTCGGACAGCGCCGGAAACAGCGTGCTCACCCACCCCGCTCGCGTTGCCACGCTCATGACAGCGCCTTTCCGCGCGTTTCGGGCGCGAACAGCACGACCGCGGCCGCGGCGACGAACGCGACGATCGTCGTCGCGAGCCCGAGCACGAAACCGCCCGACGTCGACGCCAGCGCACCGATGATCAACGGCGCGATGAAGCCGCCGAGCCTGCCGCCGTTGTACGCGAGGCCCATGAAGAACCCGCGCGATGCCGTGTTGCCGATGATCTCCGCGAGGAACGGGCCGGCGCCCGCGAAGATGCCGTTCACGCTGAAGCCGGTCAGGAAGATCGCGGTCATCAGCAGCCACGGATTCGCCGACACGATGTACACGCCCACGGCCATCGCGCCGACCAGCAGATAGGCCAGGAACATCGGCCGCCGGCCGAGCCGGTCGACCCATGCCGAGAACAGCAGAAACCCGGCAATCGCGCCGAACTGCAGCGCAAGCACGAACTTGAGGCTATGCACGAAGTCGAGGTGCTTCACCGTGACGAGGAACGTCGGCGTCCACGTGAATACGCCCCAGTAGAGGTACTGCAGGAAGAAGATGAAGCAGAAGGCGGTGAGCAGGCCGCGCACGTTCAGCTTCTCGTGACTGGCCGTGTCGAGCTTGCGGGCGTGCGGCTTCGCGTGCCGGCGTTCGAGCCAGATCGGCGATTCCGGCGTCTTGCGCGCGACCCAGAACAGGATGAAGAACGGCGACGCGCCGATCAGGAACAGCAGACGCCAGCTGTCGCCGGCCAATCCGCCATGCGCGGCGCCGACGATGCCCGAGATCACGATCGCGAGGATCGCGCCGACCGGCAAGCCCATCTGCATCAGCGCGCCGCCCTTGCCGCGCCGGCTCGGATGCCAGGTCTCCGCGATGAGCGCCGCGCCGGCGGTCCAGGTGCCGCCCATGCCGAGCGCGCCGAAAAAGCGCAACGCGGCGAACGAATGCGCGTCGGGCGCAAATGCGATCAGGCCGGAAAACAGCGAGTAGATGCCGACGCACAGCAGCGCGGTGCGCACGCGCCCGATCCGGTCCGACACGAAGCCGAACAGAATGCCGCCGACGATCTGTCCGGCCGCCGTGACGCTCGTGAACAAACCGAGCTGCGCCTTGCTCAGCCCGAACTGCAGCGCGAGCGTCGGCAGCAGCAGCGAAAGCAGGAACGAGTCGTAGCTCTCGAAGGTCCAGCCGAGCCCCGCGAGCGTCAGCGAACGCCGCTCGATACGGGTCATGCGCGTACCGCCTTTTTCCGCGGCAGCGGACGCCCTCTCCTGCGTCGCCACGGTTGCACTCGTCTTCATGGGTTGTCTCCGGGAATTGCGATGCGATACGTCGATGCGGCCGTCCGGCTGAACAGCGCGGCCTTTTCATCGGCCGACATCGCCGACGCGAGTCGTTTGAAGGCGTTCCACAGCACGCGATAGCCGAACATCCCCTTGTCGACGGGGAAGTTGCTCTCGAACATGCAGCGATCGACGCCGAAGCATTCGACGCAGGTATCGAAATACGGCTGCCACGCGGCCGCCAGTTCCTGCGACGACGGCGGCAGGTCGCGCACGGCGAAATCGAAACCGAACACGCTCATGCCCGCGCCGCCGAGCTTCATGCGCGTGTTCGGCAGCGCGGCGAGACGCGCGAGTTGCCGCTGCCATTGCGCACGGACTTCCGCATGCCGGCCGGCATGCGGGCCCACGCCGACCGGGCCGCCGAAATGGTCGATGACCACGACGACGTCCTCGCACGCGCGCGCGAGTTCGTACAGGTCGTCGAGCTGCGTGTGATAGACCCAGGCGTCGAGCGACAATCCGTAGCGAGCGAGCGTCGTCACGCCCCGCCGGAAAGCCGGATCCGACATCCGGTCGCGCGGCGGCGTGACCGGGCTCGATCGCACGTCGGGGCTCGCATGCCACGCGAGCGGATTGCGGATCCCGCGCAGTCGTCCGCCGGACACCTGCAGCATCGTGTCGAGCACCGCATCGAGCGCCGCGCCGAGCGACAGATCGGCGCCGCCTACGATGGCCTCGCAGCACCGCGCGGGGCCGTATGCGCCGCTTTCGAACATCGCGGCGATGCCGCTCGCGAATTGCACTTCGCCGACCGGCTTGAGCGCATCCGGCCCGCTGGCACGCAACATCGAGCGACACTGCACGTAGACCGTCGACACGACCCGATGCCCGCTGCGCACATCCGCGCCGAATTCGTCCGCGAGATAGCGCCCGGTCTGGCGGTCCCACAGGTGATGATGGGCGTCGACGATGGCAAGCTCGGGTTCGAGCACCGGCTCGTCGCGCAATGCGAGCCACTCGGGCCTGACGGGCAGATGGGGCGCGTGAACGGTCTGCATCGCAATCGCCTTAGAATTTCTGGCGCATGCCGATCACCACGCCCGTCTGGTTGTGATCGGGTGCGACCGTGCCGTAGCCGTTCACGCCAAGCGCGGAGCCGCCCTTGTTGCGCGCGAAACCGGCCGTCGCGTAGACATCGGTGCGCTTCGACAGCAGATAGTCCGCACAGAGCACGGCGAGCCACGGATCGGCACTGGTCGAATGCACGTCCTGGTAATACGCCGTTGCCGTGACCACGAACGCCGGCGACACCGCGTATTGCGCGCCGGCCCAGTACAGGTTCGCCGCGCTGGCTTCGGACCCGTTCGCGACACGAATCGGGTTCGCCGGCAGGAACGCGTTCGACGCATGCAGGTAGCGATAACCGGCGAATCCCTTCACCGGTCCGATCGCATACGACGCGGCGGCCGTCGCGCGACGCTCGGTGCCCGTGTTCGTCGCGACGGTGTTGCTGTTGCGTTGCTCGTACGACACGCTCGCGGCGAGCGGCCCCTGCGCGAAACTCAACGCGCCGCTGAAGAAGCGGCCGGTGAGCTGCGCGCCCGGCACCTCGGCGCCGTATCCGGTGTCATAGCGGGTGCTGTACATCGCTTGCGCCGTCAGCGGACCGAACACGCCGGTGTATTTCGCCGAATTGTCGATACGCGCGGCCGCCGCGTAGTCGAGCGACAGCACCGAATAGCGCGACGACGCGCCCATCGGGTCGAACGCCACGGCCTGTTCGTAGAAGAGCGAGTTCTGGCGGCCGAACGTCAGTTGCTGCCCTCGATAAGACAGCCCCACCCACGCCTGCCGGCCGAAAATCCGCGACGTCGTGGCGGCGTTCGCACCGAGGCCTTTCGTCGACTGCGCGGTCGTGCCGTCATTGATGTTGAAGCCGTCTTCCAGCTGGAAAATGGCCTTCATGCCGCCGCCGAGTTCCTCGACGCCCTTCAATCCCCAGCGCGAACCGGACAGGTTGCCCGACGCTTCGCGCGTCTGCGCGCCGCCGGTGCTCGTATTGTTGATGTGTTCGATCCCGACGTCGGCAATGCCGTACAGCGTGACGCTGCTTTGCGCATGCGCGGCACCGCCCCCCAACGCCGCGCTCGCGACGGTGACGGCGCCGAGCACGAAGCGGGATTTCGGTCGGACATTCTGGCTGGCCTGATTCGACAACATGGAGTCTCCAAACTGTTTTTTGTGGGTGGGTCTGACGAAGAAGCATTCACGTGCTGCGGGCGGCGGGCGCTTCGCCGGCGCCCGAGCCCGGATCGCCGAGCCATGAAATGGTCAGCGCACCAAACAGCAGCACGGCCGACACGGCGACGAGCGGCATGGTGAAGCCGCCGGAGAATTGCTTGAGCGCACCGATCAGCGACGGTCCGACGAAGCCGCCGAGGTTGCCGACCGACACGATCAGCGCGAGGCCGCCGGCGGCGGCCCGGCCGGTCAGGAATCCGGACGGGATCGCCCAGTAGGTCGCCTGAAACGCGAGGATCCCGCTCACCGTGACGCACAGCGCGATCAGCTTGAAAACCGGCGCATGAATGAAGGCGCTCGCGCACAACGCCACGGCGGCGACGGCCAGTGCGCCGGCGACATACGGAATGCGGTTGGCCGCACGATTGGCGACCCGCGCCCACCACAGCATCGCGACGGCACCGATTGCATACGGAATGGCCGTCAGCCAGCCGACCACCGCGTGTTCGACGCCGAACTGCTTGATGATCTGCGGCATCCACAGGCCGACGCCAAGCGAGCCGACGATCCCGCAGAAGTTGATGAACGCAAGCACGAACACGCGCCAGTTCGTCATGGCATCGCGCAGGTTGCTGCCGTGCTTCGCGCCGATGTCGCGCTGCTCGAACGCGAGGCGCTTCGCGAGCGATGCCTTCTCTTCGTCACTGAGCCACGCGGCTTTCTCGGGACGGTCGGCCAGCACGAACAGGCACGCGATGCCGAGCATCACGGCCGGCACGCCTTCGATCAGCAACAGCCACTGCCAGCTGCGCAGCCCGTGCAGGCCGCCGAGTTCGAGCAGCGCGCCGGAAACCGGCGAGCCGATCATGTTCGCGACCGGAATGCCGACGAGGAACGCGGCCGTCACCTTCGCGCGCCACTTGCCGGGAAACCAGTGCGTGAAATACAGATAGATGCCGGGCGTGAACCCCGCCTCGGCGAGCCCGAGCAGAAAACGCGCCGCCGCAAAGCTCTTCGGTCCGACGACGAACGCCGTCGCCATCGAGAACAGGCCCCACGTGATCATGATTCTCGCGATCCACACGCGCGCGCCGACCTTCTGCATGATCAGGTTGCTCGGAATCTCGAACAGGAAATAGCCGATGAAGAACAGGCCGGCGCCGATGCCGAACTGCTCGGCCGTGAGACCGAGATCCTTGTTCATCGTCAGCGCGGCAAAACCGACGTTGGTCCTGTCGAGATAACTGATCACGTAGCAGACGAAAATGAACGGCAGAATGCGCCGGAACGCCTTGGCGAGCGTGCGCTCGCTGGCCGCGTAATCGTCGGCGGCCAGACGCTCCGCGGCTTGCGCGGCGGCGCGCGGTGCGTCCTCGCCGGCATGCAACACGTGCGAAATGGTCATGCTTGTCTCCTTCGTCGCGCGGCTGGCGGCGCGATCTTTCGGCATGCGGGCGGGAAGCCGACGCGCGGCTTCCCGGCTCGTGGTCTCAGTCCTGCTTCGCTGCCTGTTTCGGCAGCGGGCCGGCAACGGTCATGTCCGCTTTCAGGATGGAACCCGACGTCGCTTCGGTGATGAAAAGCGTCTTCATGTCCGGGCCGCCGAAGCACACGCTCGTGAGCGACGCGCCTTTCGGTCCGGTCAGGATCTCGACGGGCTCCGCGCAGTGGTTGAGCACCCACACGCGGCCGAGCCCCGGATTCGCGACGAACAGGCGGCCGTCGAGATCGACGGTGAGGCCGTCGGGGCCGCTCGGTCCGTAGGACGTGAAGAACTGGCTGACCTTCGTGACCGAGCCGTCGGCCTGCAGCGGCATGCGCCACACGGCATTGCCGCGCGTCATCGCGACGAACAGCACCTTCTCGTCGCGCGACAGGACGAGCCCGTTCGGGCTCGGGCAGGTATCGAGCAGCATGTCGAGCTTGCCGTCGGGCGACAGCCGGTACACGCGGCCCGTCGGATCGTGCAGTCCGGTCTGCCCCTGGTCGGTGAAATAGAGGTTGCCGGCCGAGTCGAACGTCAGGTCGTTCACGCCCTTGAAGCGCTCGGTGTTGCGGCGCTCGAGATACGGGCGGACTTCACCGCGCTCGATATCGAGCAGCATCACGCCGTTCCGGTAGTCGGTGATGATCAGATGCGATGCATCGAAGCGCTTCATCCCGTTGGGCTCGCCGTCGTATTCGGCGACGAGTTCCCAGTCACCTGACGGTGAAATGCGGAAGATGCGCCCGTGCGGAATGTCGGTAACGAACAGGTAACCGTCCGGATCCCAGACCGGCCCTTCGAGAAAGGAATCCGTGACCATTCCGCCGCGATTCGCGCGCGCCCATTCCGTGCGGACGTCCGGCTTGCGAAACTTCTCCGGCATGCGCGTGAAGACTTCGGCCTCGCGCACGTCGGGATTCGTCAGATAAAACATGCGTACCTCGATGTCCAGGGTTCAAGCCGCGCTGTGCGCGCGTTCGTCCAGCACCGCGAGGAGGTTGGCGGCCGCGCCCTTGCCCATGTTCACGTACGCGGCATCGCTCACGCCGCCGATATGCGGAGACAGAATCGCGTTGGGGATCTGCTGGAACGGGTGCGGCACCGCCATCGGTTCCACGTCGAAGCTGTCGAGCCCGGCCGCGCGCAAGTGACCGCTCGTCAGTGCGTCGGCAAGCGCGGCTTCGTCGATCAAGCCGCCGCGGGCGGTATTGACGAGGATCGCGCCGCGCTTGAAACGCGCGAGCGTGTCGCGGTCGAGCATCCGGCGGTTGTCGGCCGTCAACGGACAATGCAGCGACACGACGTCCGACTCCGCGTACAGCGTGTCGAGCGGCACCCGCTTCACACCGGCGGGCACTTCCTTCGCGAACGGATCGAACGCGACAACCTTCATGCCGAACGCCGCGCCGATCGCGGCCACGCGCCGGCCGATCGCGCCGAGCCCGACGAGGCCGAGCGTGCGGCCGTCGAGTTCGACGGACTTGTGCGTCGACTTGTCCCAATGGCCTTCGCGCATGCGGGAATCGAGCTGCGGAACCGACTTCGCACACGCGAGCAGCAGCGCCCATGCGTGCTCGGCGACGGCGGCCGCATTCGCGCCGACCGCGGCACGCACCGCGATGCCGCGTGCGGCGGCGGCGTCCTGATCGATCACGTCGATGCCGCTGCCGTGCTTCGAAATCACCTGCAGGTTTTCGGCGGCGTCCATGATGCGCGCGTTGATCTTGCCGTACCGGACGATGATCGCGACCGGCTTGTGCGCGATGCAGAGCGCGACGATGTCGTCTTCGGTCGGCTGCTTGCCGGCGAACACGACGTCGAACTGCGTGAGCATGTCGAGCGCTTGAGCCGCAAGGTCGGCGGCGGTCACGAGGACGACGGGCTTATGCGAAGCGGTCTGCATCACAGCGCCTCGCCTTCGGCCAGCATGCCGGCTGCGCGCAGTTCCTTCTCGATCCAGCCCGGACGAACGTCGCCCTTGTGGATCGCCGCGATACGCGCCGTTTCGGCATCGAGCTTTTTCTGCGCCAGATCGACGATGCGCGCGACGTCGGCGCGCGCAACGACGACGACGCCGTCGGCGTCGCCGACCACCAGGTCGCCCGGATTGACCGCCGTGCCGCCCAGCGAGATCGGCGCATTCACGCGCCCCGCGACACTTTTGGTCGGGCCGCACGGATTGAGGCCGGCCGAGAAGATCGGATAGTCGCCGTTGGCCAGTTCATGCGCATCGCGCACCGCGCCGTCGATGATGATGCCGGCGATGCCGCTCGCCTTCGCCTGCGCCGCCATGATTTCGCCGAGCAGCGCGCACGAGATGTCGCCCTTGCCGTCGACCACGACGACGTCGCCCGGCTTCGCGACGGCGAGCGCCGCATGGATCGCCAGGTTGTCGCCCACGCGGACTTCGACCGTGATCGCGGGGCCGGCGACCTTCATCTTCGGCGACAGCGGCCGCACGCGGCCATGCACGGTGCCGCGGCGGCCGGCGACGTCGGCCAGGATCGCCGCTTGATAGCGGGCGGCGGCCTGAACGAGTTCGGGCGACACGCGTTCGATGTCGCGAATGATCGGGGAAGTGCTGACGGGTGGCTTGCTCATGATTCGACCTCGGGTTGTGCGTTGTACTCTGTACAACAGTGGTGTACATCGTGAAATCACTATAACCAGAGGGCGAGCATCATGGCACTGGCGTTTACCCTTTTACGTGGTAAACCATCGTTTTACTCTGTACAATCCCTGTTGCATGTCGACAGGAGAGAAGAGATGGGAAATGAAGGGGTCGTTGCCGTGGAAAAGGCGCTTTCGCTGCTGGACTGCTTCAAGCCGGGTGCCGAATCGCAGTCACTCGCGATGCTGTCGCAGGCATCCGGCATGCACAAGACGACGGTCTATCGGCTGATGAACTCGCTGGAGCGAATGGGCTATGTCGTGCGCGCGCAATCCGGCAACTATTCGCTGGGACATCGTGTGCTGTACCTCGGCAAGCTGTACGAGCAGTCGTTCCATCTGTCCACGGTGGTTGAACCGGCGCTGCACGCGCTGGCCGCGCTGACGAAGGAAAGCGCATCGTACTACGTGCACGACAGCGGGCAGCGGCTTTGCCTGTTTCGGGCCGAGCCGTCCGAAGGCCTGCGTGAAACGCGGCTCGCGGGGACGATGCTGCCGCTCGACGACACGGCCATCAGCCAGGTGATCCGCTTCTGGGGACTCGGCGAACCGATCTATGACAAGCCGCCTGCGCTGCCCCTCTTCACCGCGGGTGCGCGCGACGTGCACACGGCAGCGTTCGCGGTGCCGATCTTCGGCGCCGGCGACAAGTTCATGGCGGCACTGACGCTTTCCGGTCCTGCGTCTCGTCTCAGCGCCGCATACGAGTCGGGCGAGTTGGATCGACCGCAACTGGATGCGGCCGCCGATCTGTCCCGGAAGCTGGGCGCGAGTGTCGCGCTCTGCGAAAACATCTACGGCACCTGATCCTCGCGGCGACCAACGCATGGTTCAGGTCGGCGCTGAAGCAACAGCGGTTGCCCAAGTCGCCGCGCGCTGGTTCGAGCTGACGACTGGAACTGGCGATACAGCGCCATTCCGCTACGCGTGCGTAGCGTGCCAACGCGGACTGTCTTGCCTGCCGGCATCGCGCTTCACGCAGAACAACGATGCCCGTCACCTCGGCGAAATCACAATCGCCGCCCGCCGATTCTGCGCCCGCCCGGCCGGCGTCCGGTTATCCCCTACCGGATCACGCTTCCCTTTCCCCGCGATCGCGATCTGCTTCGCATCCAGCCCGACGTCGACCAGCTCGGCGGCCACCACCTCCGCCCGCCGCTTCGACAACTCGAGATCGTATTTCTCCGTCCCGCTGTCATCCGAGTAGCCATACACCCGCACGCCGTTGATCCCCGACGACCGCAGCGTCCGCCCGATCCGTTCGACGATCCGCCGCACGTCCGGCTTGAGGTTGTACCGGTCGAAATCAAACAGAATGGGCCCGGTGGACCCGAACTCGAACCCCTGTCCAGTCTCCTGGAACCCGGCTGATTTCAGCGCCGTGACCTGCGTCTGCGTCAGCCCGCGATGAAGCGGCGGCGGCGGCGGCGGCGTCTTGCAGCCCCCCAGCAGCATGCCCAGCAGCAATGCGCTTCCCACGCACAGCCGCTCCATGCTTACAGGAAACGAGTGGTTCATTTCGCATCCCCTTCGAGTGCGCCCTTGTTGAACGCGCTTCTTGTCAATCGCTGCCGCGGCCTCGCCCGCGGCGCGAAACGTTCATCCTCAAGCCGATCCGACCACCCCCTCCGCCAATTGCCAGGAGCCGGGCCGCGCACGCTTGGCGCGGTACATCGCGGCATCCGCCGCCCGCAGCAGGCCGCTCGCGTCCGACGCGTGATCGGGATACAGCGCAACGCCGGCACTCATCATGGTGGCCACCATGCGGCCGTCGGACAGCTCGATCGACGGCGCCATGCCGGACAAAATCCCGTCGGCGATCCGGCATACGCTGCCCGCTTCGGGCACCGCCGCCAGCATCACCGCAAATTCGTCGCCGCCCAGACGGGCGACGAGATCGGCCTCGCGCACCTGCGTACGCAGCCGCGACGCGATGCCGACCAGCACCGCGTCGCCGGCATCGTGGCCGAGACAATCGTTGATTTCCTTGAAGCGGTCGCAGTCGAGATACAGGACGGCAACCCGCTGCCCCGTCAAAGTCGCGTCGCACAGCGCAAGCGCGAGGCGCGATTCGAACTGCGCGCGGTTGGGCAGCCCCGTGAGCGCATCGTGCGTTGCCTTGTGCTCGAGCGACGCGTTCTCGTCGCGCAGCGTGTTCTGCCAGTCCTCGAATTCGTCGAGCAATGCATTGAAGTCGTCGCCGAGCTGGTTCAGTTCGGCGATCGCCACCGGTTCGACGCGCCGCGCAAAGGCGCGCTCGCGCCGCACCGCGTGAGCGACGCCCGCCAGCGCGCGCAGCGGCGAAACGATGTTGCGCAGCAGACGCTTCGAGCTGACATACGCGCCGAACACGCTGACGGCCAGGCAGCCGAGAATGCCGCCCACGCCGCCAAGCAGGAAGCCGAAGAACTGATGGCCGCGCCCGCGCACGACGACGTGTCCGACAATGATGCCGTCGTGCAGCACCGGGACGGTCACCGGCCCGGGCAGCGCCACATCCGCCACGGCGCGTTCGAGCCGCGCGATGCCGTTGCCGGCAGGCAATTGCCACGTCGCGAACAGTTGCCCCTTGCTGTCCGTGACGACCACCTGTGCGACATCCTCGTCGCTGGCGATCAATCCGATCGCCTCGTTCGCCGCAACGCGATCGCCGAACACGAGCGCCGCCTCGACCGTGTAACCGAGCGAGCGCGCGAGCAGGTTCAGGTTGTTGCCCGCGTACGCGCGCAACGCGATCACGGCGACGACGATCAACGACACGGCCGCCATCGTCACCGCGATGAACGCGAGGCGCAGGTGCGCCCGACGCAGCACGCTTTGCAGCGTCGGGCGCGGCATGCGGGAAGCGGAAACGGGGAGCGCGGACCGTGTCATAGCGTCACCGGCCGCCGGGCGAGGTTGAGCACGTTCGGGTGCACGCGCACGCCGCTGCGCGCGACGGCGTCGAGATTGATGTCGAACGACACGCGATCGCCGTCGACACTCAGGCAGAACATGCCGCCCGCGGTGCAGGACGGATCGTGTTCCGAGATCGTCAGCACCGGATGACCGGCCACCGCGGTTCTCACCCGCGCGCGTTCGTCATTGTTCAGCGTGCCGAGGTAGACGATGTCGCATGCGATGCCGAGCGCCGGATCGTCGGGACGTACGCGCTGCACGTCGACCAGCGTCGAGCCGGCCTCCAGCGTGTCGGTCAGGCCGCGCGCGTAGTCGGGCCGGCCCGTGACGCACAGATGCAGGCGAACGGGCGTGGTCGGCCAGCGCGTGAAGCTGACGATGCCGAGCACGACCTGGCGCACGGCGGAGTCGTGTGAGGAATGGGCCGGGTCGGCGTGATCGACATGATCGGCAGGGCTTGCGGCGGCGGCGAGGTGCATGGGATCGACCGGAACGTCGGTATCGACGGGCGCCCCTGCGAGCACGGCGGGTGCCGCGCCCAACCAGCAAACGATTGCGAACAGCGCGTGGCGCAGCGAAGCGGCTCGGCCGAGACGGCCGGACACCGTCCGCGCGGCGATGGGCGCCGCGCCCGCTGACGTCGCTGCAGTCGCGAGACCGACAGCCGACGCGCACACTTTCGCATCCATGATGGCAACATCCGCTGGCGTCGCTCCGGCGCTGCCCCTCGCCTCTTCCCATGCGCGTGCAGGCACCGAATTACGCGCATGATGGCTTCATCTTAGGTAAAAATTCGGATGACCAAGCAGTGGGAAACACCCGATAAAACGTCGGAAAGTATGCGGAATCGGTACTGCGTCACGACGATGCGAGCGAAGGCGATGACCGGCGTCGATCCGGTGTCGACGCCGGTAGATTGGTCAGCGGATTGGATGCCCGCGGGCGGCAAACTTCATACGTTCATGCGCGCTATGCGATCGCCGACAAATCGAACGGCGTCTCCCGCTGGCGCGTCCCCGTCAGCCTGAACCCCGCATTCGCAATCGCCGGCGTCACCGCCGGGCTCGACAGTTCGCCGACGCCGCCCGGCACGATGTGAATGTCGGTCTCTGGCATGTCGCTCATCCGCATCACGCGATACGTATCGAAGTTCGACTGCAGCACGCGGCCGTGCCGGAAATCGATGCGATCGACCGTCGCATGGCCGAGCCCCCACATCAGCCCGCCGTACCATTACTCGTCGCCCCCGGCCGGCGACACCGCGCTCCCGCAGTCGGCCACGCACGTGAGCCTCTCCATCTTCACCGCGCCGTCCTTGCGACTGTTCATCAGCTTCACGGGCTTGCCCGCCTTCACCGCACACCATGTCGCGTCGAGCAGCCAGTACGTCGATTCGCGCGCACCGAAGCTGCCGCCCGACACGCGTTCGTGCAGCGTCACGCAATGCGCGGGAGTGCCGCCGTTACGCGCGAACACGGTGACGTTGATCGGCTCCGGCGGATTCGTGGCCTTGTGCGGCATCGAATACGACGCCTCGATCGTACGTGCACGGGCCGCTTTCGCCTTCGCGGAATCGCCGTCGGCAATCGCCGGCACGACACGCGCGGCCGGGTCGTCGACCCATGCTGCCCGCCTCGCCGCGACGATCGCGAATCATCGTGCACGGGCCACGTTCCGCGTATCGGCACCGCCGCCGGCTTGGTCCTTCACGCCGCGGCGAGTATGCTTGTACGTCGAACGTTCTCCAACACGCGGCGGCACGACGATCGCGACACCACGCCCCCTGCCCCGCCAACCGCCCTTCACCATCGATGGATTTCGACGTAATCGTTCTCGGCGCCGGCATCGTCGGCGTGTCCGCCGCGCTGCATCTGCAGGATCGCGGACGCAAGGTTGCCCTTGTCGATCGCGGCGCGCCCGGCGAAGGCACGAGCTTCGGCAACGCCGGGCTGATCGAACGCTCGTCGGTCGAGCCGTATCCGTTCCCGCGCAGCCCGTTCACGCTCATGCGTTATGCGCTGAACCGCTCGACCGATCTCTACTGGCACAGCGCATCGCTGCCCGCGTTCGCGCCATGGCTCGCGCGGTTCTGGTGGGAATCGGCGCCGCTGCGCCACGCGGCCGCTTCGCGCGACATGCTGCCGCTGATCGAGCGCTGCATCGTCGAGCACGACGCGCTGATCGCGCGGGCCGGCGCCGGCGAACTGATCCGCGCGACCGGCTGGCTGGAAGCGTTCCGCACGCCGGCCGCCTTCGAACGCGGCGTGGCCGAGGCCGGCCTCACCGCGCGCCGCCACGGGCTCGGCATCACGCCGCTCGACGCGGCCGCGCTGCACGCGCACGAGCCGACCCTCGCACCCGGCTTCTGCGGCGCGCTGCACTGGCTCGATCCGAAAAGCGTCGTCGATCCGTCCGCGCTCGTCAAAGCGTATGCGCAACTGTTCGTGCAGGGCGGCGGCACGCTGCTCGGCGGCGACGCCGCCAGCCTCGACGCACTGTCGCCCGGCTGGCAGGTTCACACGCAGGACGGCCCGGCCGCCGCACCGGCCGTCGTCGTCGCGCTCGGCCCGTGGTCCGACATCGTGTTCGGCAAGTTCGGCTACAAGATCCCGCTGCGCGAGAAGCGCGGCTATCACATGCACTACGCGCCGTCCGCGCGCGGCGTGCCGTCGGCGCCGATCGTCGATCGCGAATACGGCTACGTGATCGCGCCGATGCGGCGCGGGCTGCGGCTGACGACGGGGGTCGAGATCGCGCGGCGCCGCGTGCCGCCGACCGGCGTGCAGCTCGAACGCGCGGAACGCGTCGCGCGGCCCGTGTTCGGTTTCGGCGAACGGCTCGACCCGCAGCCGTGGCTCGGCTTCCGGCCGTGCACGCCGGACATGCGCCCGGTGATCGGCCCCGCGCCCGCGCATCGCGGCCTGTGGTTCGCGTTCGGCCACAACCACCATGGGCTCACGCTCGGCCCCGTCACCGGCCGCCTGCTGGCCGAGATGATGACGGGCGAAGCGCCGTTCACCGATCCGGCGCCGTATCGCGCCGATCGTTTCTGAACAGGTGATCCGTCACCGCGCGCTCAGTCGAGCGCGCGGCCGAAGATCCGGATGACTTCGTCGAGGTGCTCGGCCATCGCGCGGCGCGCGGCGTCGGGATCGCGCGCACGGATCGCGTCGAGGATCGCGCGGTGTTCCAGCTCCGAGCGGTGCGGCATGTCGTTCGGCATGTACAGCGACTGCAGCCGCTGGAACATCAGGTCGTACTTGTGCGCGAGCAGCTGCTTGATCATCAGCGCATACGCGGCGTTGTCGCTCGCTTCCGCGATGCGGATATGGAACAGCCGGTCGCCCGGGTGCGTGAGCGAGCCGCTGCGGTTGTCTTCCTGGTTGCGCAGGAACGCTTCGTGAATCCCTTCGATCTGCGCGTCCGAGCCGTGCTTTGCCGCGAGCGACGCCGCTTCCGGTTCGATCAGCCGGCGCGCCTGCAACAGCGCGAACGGCGGGATCTCGGTATCGAGGTCGAGCGCGATGCCGAGTTCGGGATCGATCTCGACGATCGAAAACGGCGCGACCGTCGCACGGGATACGGGTTCGGGCGCGGGCTCCGGCGCCGCGGCCGCTTCGGGATGACGCACCTTCACGCCGTCGCCGACGCGCACGCTGACGAGCCCGCTCACTTCGAGCGCGATCAGCGCCTCGCGCACCGACGTGCGCGACACGCCGAACTGCTCGGCCAGTTCGCGCTCGGGCGGCAGATAGCTGCCCGGCGGAAAATCGCCGGACTCGATCATCGCGCTGAGCTTGTCGGCGATCTGCTGGTAGAGGCGGCGGTTCTGAATCGGCTGGATGGACATACGTTGACGCTGGTAATCGGTTTCGTTCCGGACGGTCTGACGAATCGCACAGACCGTTCGCGCCTATTTTATATGCCGCGCCTCACATCGCCCGGCACCGCGTAACAACGCGCGGCCGTGCCGCCCCACAGCGCGTTGCGCTCGGCCGCCGACAGCCGCGATTCGGCCCAGCGTTCGACGAGCGACGCCACTTCGTCATACGAGGCCGCCAGCAGGCACACGGGCCAGTCCGACCCGAACATCAGCCGCTGCGGCCCGAACGCGTCGAGCGCCGCGTCGAGGCACTGCTCGATGTGCCGGATGTCCCGCGCGCGCAGGCCGCGCCGCCAGTCCGCCTCGGTCACGAGCCCCGACAGCTTGCATGCCACGTGCGGCAACGCGCCCAGCTCGCGCAGCGACGCGCGCCAGCGTGCGAGCGCCGTGTCGTCGCGCTCGAACTCGGTGAGCGCCGGCTTGCCGGCATGATCGAGCACGAGCCAGTGCGCATCGTGCGTCGCGCAGAACGCGCGCACGTCCGGCAACTGGCGCTCGAACACGAGCACGTCGTACACGTAACCATTCGCCTGCAGCCACGCGATGCCCCGATTGAAACCGGGATCGGCGACGAATGCGGCCACGTCGGCTTCGTCCTGCACCTGATGACGAAAGCCGCGCAGCTTCGCGCTGCCCCACGCGGCGACCCGCTCGGCCAGCCCGGGCGCGCCGAGATCCTCCCAGCCGACCACCGCCGCGATGCGGGCGTCGTCGCGCGCGAGATCGAGCAGGAACGCCGTCTCGTCGCGCCCGGCGCGCGCCTGCACCGCGATCGACGCGCCGAGCGCCTGCGCATGCATCTGCGGCCACAGCACGTCGGGCAGGTAGTCGCGCGCGAGCACGCCCATCCCGGGGCCGATCCACGGATAGTCGGCCGCGCGATAACGCCAGAAATGCTGATGGGAATCGATGCGCACTGCGCCCATGGTGCCCTCGTGTTCAGTCGCCGCTGTCGCGGCGGCGCGCGTCATCGCCGCCGCTCGCGCGCAACGCTCAGTCGTACAACACCGCCGCGATCTTCGGATCGTCGATATTGGTCTTGTCGTACCAGTAGAAACCGGTGTCGATGACCTTCGGCAGCTTCTCGCCCTTGATCGCCTTCACGGCCGCCTCGACGGTCTTGTAGCCGATCCCGATCGGGTTCTGCGTGATCGCGCCGGCCATCAGCCCGCTGCGGATCGCGTCCTTCTGCTGCTTGCCGGAATCGTAGCCGACGATCACGACCTTGCGCTTCATCTCGCGCACGCCGTTGACCACGCCGATCGCCGAGCCTTCGTTGGTGCCGAACAGCCCCTTGAGCTTCGGATACGCCTGCAGGATCGACTTCGTCACCTCGGTCGACTTCAGCTGGTCGCCTTCGCCGTACTGCACGGTCACGACCTGCACCTTCGGGTGCGCCGCCTTCATCCGCTCGAGAAAACCGTCGCGGCGGTCGATGCCGGTACGGCTCGTCTGGTCGTGCGCGACCACGGCCACCTCGCCTTCGTCGCCGATCAGCGCGGCGAGCTTGTCGGCGGCGAGCGCGGCGGCCGCCTTGTTGTTGGTCGCGGCGGTCGTCACCGGGATGTCGCTGTCGACGCCCGAGTCGAACGCGATCACCGGGATCTTCTCGGCCTGCGCCTTCTTCAGCAGCGGCAGCGCGGCCTTGCTGTCGAGCGCCGCGAAGCCGAGCGCGGCCGGCTTCTTCGCGATCGCGGCCGACAGCATGTCGATCTGCTTGTCGACCATCGCCTCGGTTTCCGGCCCCTCGAACGTCACCTTCACCTTGTAGTCCTTCGCGGCCTGCACGGCGCCCGACTTCACGGCCTGCCAGAACTGATGCTGGAAGCCTTTCGAGATCAGCGGGATATAGGCTTCCTGCGCCTGCGCGCCGGCCGTGACGCCGACGGCGAACGTCAGCCCGACGATCGCGTTCAACACCTTGCTCCTGATCACTTCGCGTCTCCTTGGTTGGATTCTTCTGGATGCCGGCCGGGCCGGCGGTGAAGCGGATGCCTGCGTGCAGGCGTGCGTCAGCGGCGGCGCCGGCGCAGGATGTCGACGTACACGGCGAGGATGATGATCACGCCGGTCACGACCGTCTGCCACTCCTGCGCGACCGACATGATGCGCAGGCCGTTGGTCAGCACGCTCATGATGAACGCGCCGATGATGGTGCCGACGATGCTGCCCGCGCCGCCCGACAGCGACGTGCCGCCGATCACGACGGCCGCGATCGCATCGAGCTCGTAACCCTGCCCGAGCGCCGGCTGCGCGGAGTTCAGCCGCGACGCGATCAGCAGGCCGGCGATCCCGCACACCGCGCCGCTGAACGTGTAGACGGCGATCTTCCACGCATCGACGTTCACGCCGGACAGCCGCAGCGCTTCCTCGTTGCTGCCGAGCGCGAACGTGTAGCGGCCGAAGATCGTCCGGTTCAGCACGATCGACGCGCCGATCGCGACGAGAAACAGGATCAGCACCGCATTCGGAATCGGCAGCGCGGGGATCAGGTTGCCGATCAGCGAGTCCTGCGCGATCGACGTGAAGCCCGGCGTGTCGTTGAAGTAGATCGGCCGCGTGCCCGAGATCACGAGCGACAGGCCCTTGAGCAGCATCATCATGCCGAGCGTCGCGATGAACGGCGGCACCTTCATCTTCGCGATCACGAAGCCCGACACGCAGCCCGACAACGCGCCGAAGCACAACGCGGCCAGGATGCCGAACGGCAGCGGCATCTCCCATTTCGTCAGCACGACGCCGGCCATCACCGCGCAGAACGTCATCAGCGTGCCGACCGACAGGTCGATGCCCGACGTGATGATCACGTACGTGCAGGCGACGGCAAGCACGCCATTGACCGCGGTGGCCTGCAGGATCGACACGAGGTTGTCGACTTCGAGAAAGTTCGGCGAACCGAAGCTGAAGAACACGATCAGCAGCACGAGGCTCGCGAACGCGAGCAGTTTCTGGCGCGCGGCGGGGTTGAAGAAGCGCGCGCGAAAACCGGGCGCGGCGGCCGGCGTGTCGCCGGAAGCGAGGGGCGGGACAGGATGCGTATCGTTGGACATGGTAAGCGTCTGAATCAGGACAATACGGTCGACTCGCGCTGCGTCGCGAGCTGCATGATCTTCTCCTGCGTGGCGTCGGCCGCACGCAATTCGCCGGTCACGCGCCCTTCGCACATCACGAGAATCCGGTGGCTCGATGCGCAGCACCTCGGGCAGTTCCGACGAGATCATCACGATCGCCTTGCCGTCGGCGGCGAGCGCGTCGAGCAGCTTGTAGATCTCGCTTTTCGCGCCGACGTCGATGCCGCGCGTCGGCTCGTCGAAGAACAGGATGTCGCAGTCGCGCAGCAGCCATTTCGCGATCACGATCTTCTGCTGGTTGCCGCCCGACAGCAGCCGCGCGGGCTGCGTGACCGACGGCGTGCGGATCGCGAGCCGCCGCACGTACGACTGCGCGGTGTCGCGCATCTTGCGCGCATCCAGGAACGCACCGCGATGCAAGAAGCGGCGCATGCTCGCCAGCGCGACGTTGTTCTGCACGTCCATGCCGACCGCGAGCCCGAAGTGCTTGCGATCCTCGGACAGGTAGCCGATCCCGTGCCTCACCGCGTCGGCCGGCGTGCGGATCGTCACGGTGCGGCCGTGCACGCGAATTTCACCGGCATCGATCGGGTCCGCGCCGAACACCGCGCGCGCGACCTCGGTGCGGCCCGCGCCCATCAGCCCCGCGAAGCCGAGGATCTCGCCGCGCCGCAGCGTGAAGCCGACCTCGCGGATCGCACGCCCGCGCGACAGCCCGCGCACCTCGAGCGCCACGTCGTTCGACGACGTATCGGGCGGCGTGCGGGTTTCCGTTTCGAGCTGGCGTCCGACCATCATCGAAATGATCGTCTCCATCGACGTGCCGGCCATCGGCACGGTCGCGACGTACTTGCCGTCGCGCATCACGGTCACGCGATCGGCGATCTGGCGCAGTTCGTCCATCTTGTGCGAGATGTAGACGATGCCGACGCCGTTCGCCCGCAGGTCGCGGATGATGCGGAACAACTCGCCGATCTCCGCGTTGTTCAGCGCGGCGGTCGGCTCGTCCATGATCAGCACGCGCGAATCGAACGACAGCGCCTTCGCGATCTCGACCATCTGCTGCTTCGCGACCGTCAGCCGGCCGACCGGCGTGCGCGGATCGAGATCGAGCCGCATCCGCCGGAAGATCGCGGCGGCATCGCGATTCAGCTTGTCTTCGTCGACGAACACGCCGAGACGGCCGCGCGGCTCGCGGCCGATGAAGATGTTCTGCGCGACGCTCAGGTGATTCATCAGGTTCAGTTCCTGATGAATGATGCCGATCCCGAGCGCCTGCGCGGCGCGCGGATCGGCGATCTCGACCGGATGGCCGTCCATCCGGATCTCGCCGTCGTCGCGCGGGTACACGCCCGCGAGGATCTTCATCAGCGTCGACTTGCCGGCGCCGTTCTCGCCCATCAGCGCATGCACTTCGCCCGCGCGCAGGTCGAAGCGGCAATCATCGAGCGCCTGCACGCCCGGGAAGCGCTTGCCGATGCCGGTCAATGCAATCAGCGGCGGCGCGAGGTTCGGGTGGAGGTCGGGTTGCATCGCTCGCGGCCCTCAGCTGATCGCACGGTCGAGATGCGTATAGCCGCCGTCGACGAACAGCCACTGGCCCGTCGTGTGCGACGCGCGCTCCGACAGCAGGAACACCGTCGTGTCGGCGATCTCGTCGGCCGTCGTGAAGCGCCGGCCGAGCGGCACCTTGCCCGCGATCGCCGCGAGCTTCGGCTCCGGATCGTCGAAGCCGTCGATCCATTTCCGGTACAGCGGCGTCATCACCTCGGCCGGGATCACCGCGTTCACGCGCACGCCGTCGTCGCGCAACGCGACGGCCCATTCGCGCGTCAGCGCGAGCTGCGCGCCCTTCGACGCGCAGTAGCCGCTCGTGTTGCCCTGCCCGGTCACGGCCGTCTTCGACGAGATGTTGACGATCGCGCCGCGCGCCGCCTTCAGGTGCGGCACGCAGTAATGCGCCATCACGTAGTAGTGGACCAGATTGCGTTCGAGCGACGCGACGAACGCGTCGCGCCCCGCATCGAGCCCGACGCTGTCGTTGACGCCGGCATTGTTGACGAGCCCGTCGAGCCGGCCGAAACGCGCGACGGTCCGCGCGACCGCGTCGCGGCACTGCGCATCGTCCTGCAATTCGACCGACACGCACGCGGCGTTCGGCTGCTCGCGCGTGAGCGCGCGCCAGAACGCGTCGTCGGGCGCGTGCCGCGCGAACACCACCGGTATCGCGCCTTCGCCGGCCAGCCGCATCGAGATCGCGGCGCCGATGCCCGACGCACCGCCGGTCACGATCACGACCTTGTCCTGCAGATTCAGATCCACTTCGCGTCTCCGTCGTTCATGTTGTCGGCACGCTCGATGCGTGTCAGCCGCGGAACCGGTACTGCTCCAGCGATTCGGGCTTCATCTCGATCGAGAAGCCGGGTGCCGTCGGCGGCAGGTACGCCGCGCCGCGCACGATGCACGGCTCGACGAAATGCTCGTGCAGGTGATCGACGTACTCGGTCACGCGCCCCTCCTTCGTGCCGGAAATGCACACGTAGTCGATCATCGACAGGTGCTGCACGTACTCGCACAGCCCGACGCCGCCCGCATGCGGGCATACGGGCAGCCCGTACTTCGCGGCCATCAGCATCACCGCGAGAATCTCGTTCACGCCGCCGAGACGGCACGCGTCGATCTGCACGACGTCGATCGCGCCGCGCGCGATGAACTGCTTGAACAGCACGCGGTTCTGGCACATCTCGCCGGTCGCGACCTGCACGGGCGCGATCGCCTTGCGGATCTTGCGATGCCCTTCGACGTCGTCGGGGCTGGTCGGCTCCTCGATGAACCACGGCCGCGCGAACGCGAGCTCGCGCACCCAGTCGATCGCCTCGTCGACTTCCCACACCTGGTTCGCGTCGATCATCAGCTTGCGATCGGGTCCGATCACTTCGCGCGCGATCGTCACGCGGCGGATGTCGTCCTCGAGGTTCGCGCCGACCTTCAGCTTCACATGGTCGAAACCGGCGTCCACCGCCTCGCGGCACAGCCGGCGCAGCTTGTCGTCGCTGTAGCCGAGCCAGCCGGCCGACGTCGTGTAGCACGGGTAGCCATCGCGCTCGAGCGCCGCGATCCGCGCGGCCTTGCCGGGCGCCTGCCGGCGCAGCAGTTCGAGCGCTTCATCCGGCGTCAGGCAGTCGGTCAGGTAGCGGAAGTCGATCGTGCGTACCAGTTCCTCGGGGCTCATGTCGGCGACGAGCCGCCACAGCGGCTTGCCGACGGCCTTCGCCCACAGATCCCACACCGCATTGACGACGGCGCCGGTCGCGAGGTGGATCGCGCCCTTGTCGGGGCCGATCCAGCGCAACTGGCTGTCCGACGTCACGTGACGCCAGAAGCGGCCCATGTCTTCGCGAATCCAGTCGAGGTCGAGGCCGACGACGAGGTGACGCATCGCGTCGATCGCCGCGCAGCAGATTTCGTTGCCGCGCCCGATGGTGAACGTGAGCCCGTGCCCCTCGAGCCCGTCGCGATCGGTTTCGAGGACGACGTAGGCCGCCGAATAATCGGGGTCCGGATTCATCGCATCGGAACCGTCGAGCTGGCGCGAGGTCGGGAAGCGCACGTCGAGGACGCGCATCGATCGAATGATAGGCATGACGAACCGTCCGTAAAAGGAGATCAGGCCTGCACGGTGCGCTGGCGCTGCTCGCCGAGCCCGTCGATGCCGAGCGTGATCACCTGTCCGGCGCGCAGATAGACGGGCGGCTTCTGCCCGAGGCCGACGCCCGGCGGCGTGCCGGTCGAGATCACGTCGCCCGGCTGCAGGCTCATGAAGCGGCTCAGGTAGCTGATCAGGTGCGGCACGCGGAACACCATCGTCGCGGTCGTACCGTTCTGGTAGCGGTGGCCGTCGACGTCGAGCCACAGCCGCAGCGCGTGCGGATCGGGCACTTCGTCGGCCGTCACGAGCCACGGCCCAAGCGGGCCGAACGTGTCGTTGCCCTTGCCCTTGTCCCACGTGCCGCCGCGTTCGAGCTGGTATTCGCGTTCCGACACGTCGTTCACGACGCAGTAGCCGGCCACGTGCGACAGCGCATCGGCTTCGTCGATGTAGCGGCCGCCCTGGCCGATCACCACGCCGAGCTCGACTTCCCAGTCGGTCTTCCGCGAGCCGCGCGGGATCTCGACGTCATCGTTCGGGCCCGAGATCGCGCTCGTCCACTTGCCGAACACGACGGGCTCCTTCGGCACCTCCATGCCCGACTCGGCCGCGTGGTCCGAATAGTTGAGCCCGATGCAGATGAACTTGCCGACGCGGCCGACGCACGCGCCGATCCGCGGCGCGCCCTCGACGCGCGGCAGCGACGACGGCGGAATGTCGCGCAGCCGCGCGAGCGACGCGGGGGTCAGCGCATCGCCGGCGATGTCGTCGATCACGCCGGACAGGTCGCGAAGGTGGCCCTGCGCATCGAGCAGGCCCGGTTTTTCATGGTGTTTGTCGCCAAATCTGAGCAGTTTCATAGCGTCGTCGGAACGGAAACGGAAAGTGAATGGGAAGGCGCGGTCAGTTTGACCAGCCGCCGTCGATCAGGTGGATCGCGCCGGTCGTGAACGACGCTTCGTCGGACGCGAGGTACAGCGCGAGCGCGGCCACTTCGTCGGCACGGCCGATGCGGCCGATCGGCTGGCGCGCGACGAATGCCTGGCGCACCTCGTCGGTCGACACGTGGCGCGTGCGCGCCTGGTCCGCGATGCGCTGCTCCAGCGACGGCGATTCGATCGTGCCCGGGCAGATCGCGTTGCAGCGGATGCCGCGCTCGACGAAATCGGCGGCGACCGCCTTGGTCAGCCCGATCACGGCCGCCTTGGACGTGCCGTAGACGAAGCGGTTCGGCACGCCCTTCACGCTCGACGCGGCCGAGGCCATGTTGATGATCGACGCGCCGCCGGCTTCAAGCATCGCGGGCAGCAGCGCGCGAATCAGCCGGTACATCGACGTGACGTTCAGGTTCATCGAGAACGCCCACGCGTCGTCGTCGCAGTCGAGGATCGAGCCGTGGTGCACGTAGCCCGCGCAGTTGAACAGCACGTCGAACGCGCGTTCGCCCGCGGCTAGCGCCGCGACGTCGTTCGCATCGGTGACGTCGAGCCGCCGCGTGGCCAGCCGGGCGCCCGCGCGTTCGGCGTCGGCCTCGAGCCGCACGAGCGCGGCTTCGTTGATGTCGGTCGCCAGCACGTCGGCGCCCTCGCTCGCGAACCGCAGCGCGGTCGCGCGGCCAATGCCCTGCCCGGCCGCCGTCACCAGCGCGCGTTTGCCCTGCAATCTCATGAGCACGTCTCCCGAAAAAGCCGGCCACCCGTCGGCCGATTGGCACAAAGGACTAAAGGTCCAACCAATCATAGAAAGCAATAGCGCGTTTGTCACGAAATCGGGATTCAGTATTTACCCGGGCGGAGAAATCGGGCGGACGAAGAAAAATCCGGCGAAGGACAAGTCCTAAAAATCCCTTCCGTAAATCGTACAAACCCAATGCTGACAGGCCTCTCAGCCGAATCTTCGGGCTCGTCCCGCGCAGCCACTTCGCCAAACTGACAAAAAAGTCATGTTCGCGTCAGGGTCTCAACGGGATCAGCACGCCATCATGGCGTTGCCGGACCGCGCTTTTCACCCATCGCCTCTCCGCCCGCCTTCGATCCCTGCGGGCACTCCGTCCCCCGGCGATGGACACCGTGACTGGGCGAGCAGACACGGTGCGCGGGCCGATTTTCCGCCCCGGACTTCCCGTCCGGGGCGTTTTTGTCTGTGGTTTCCACGAAAATAAGCGTGGATTGTTTCTAAATCGGCAAAAGGTAATTTGAGCCAGACAGGATGTTTTTTCCGGTCACAGACGCTTACATTTAGCGCACCACTCATGGAAACCGCTACGGATTCGCCATCGGGTAGTGACATCCACTGCCAAGGCCGAAACCGCACGAGCTTTAGGAAACGGCAAAATGAAGGCCTCCAAATCCCTGCCTGTGCTCGATCCCGCCGACGTCCACGTCGAAATCCTCGAACGTTCCGATACGCTGCTCGTCGTCCGCTGGGTCGAGCCCGGCCGCTGTCACTACGGTGAACAGCGCTGGCGCCGCCGCTTCGCGCAACGCACCGGCACCTGCGCGCTGTCGCGCCAGGTCATCCATCGCGGCGACGAAGTGTTCCGCCCGGCCGAACGCCCGGCACCCGCGAATGCGGCCGCGATGATCTCCGCCGCCGAGGTGCTCGCGCTGGCCGGAAGCAGGTAAAACCTGCCGGCCGCGCGCCGGGGCTGGCCGCGCCACGCACTGCGCCCGCCCTAGAAGCGCCGGTCTAATTCCCCCGCTTGTCTGTCACGCCCGCCCGCACTATCGTTACACCACGCAATGTAACGATTACGTGCCGCGGCCGGTCGGCCGTGCCGATGGAGACAGACATGCATGCATGGAGCGCGCGCCACGTCCCGGCGCAGGGCGGCAAGGTCGCGGTCGTGACCGGTGCCAACAGCGGTCTCGGCTGGCAGCTCGCGGAAACGCTGGCCGCGAAAGGCGCGACGGTCGTGATGGGCTGCCGCGACGCCGCGCGCGCCGCCCGGGCGGCCGACGCGATCCGCCGGCTCCATCCCGACGCCCGCGTCGAGGTCGATCCGCTCGACCTTGCCGATCTCGCCTCGATCGCCCGCTTCGCGGGCGACGTCTCCGAACGCCACGGCCGCGTCGACATCCTCTGCAACAACGCCGGCGTGATGTTCCTGCCGCTGCGACATACGCACGACGGCTTCGAAATGCAGTTCGGCACCAACCACCTCGGCCATTTCGCGCTGACCGGCCATCTGTTGCCCGCGTTGCGCGCCGCGCGACGGGCGCGCGTCGTGACGATGTCGAGCGGCTTCAACCGCGGCGGCCGGATTCGCGTCGACGACCTGCGTGCCGAGCATCGTTACAACCGTTATCTCGCCTATTGCGACAGCAAGCTCGCGAACCTCGTGTTCGCGATCGAGCTGCAGCGCCGTTTCGAGCGCGCGGCGTTCGCGGGAATCAGCGTGGCCGCGCACCCCGGCTATGCGGCGACCAACCTGCAGTTCGCGGGCCCCGCGATGGACCGTTCGCCCGCGCGCGCCGCGCTGATGCGCGCGGCGAACCGTTATCTCGCGCAACCGGCCGACCAGGGCGCGCTGCCCGCGATCCATGCCGCCACGTCGCCCGATCTCGCGGGCGGCGCATACATCGGGCCGTCCGGCTGGTTCGAGTCGCGCGGGCTGCCGGCGCCCGCGAGCGTGCCGCGCGCGGCGCGCGACGTCGCCTCGGCGGCGCTGCTGTGGGAAGCGTCGGAAGCCGCGACGGGCGTGCGCTTCCTCAGTTCGGGCGCGCCCGCCGGACGCGTGCCCGGCCGGCCGCTCGACACGGCGGCCGAAGCGCGCTGAACCGCACGACGCTACCCGCCATATTCTTCATACTTATTGCGCAAGCCGAAAAGAAAGCCTGTTGAAAGACTGATTCATCGCGCCACTGTTACCGCGCCGGAAACAATCTATCGTCAAAATCAGCGTTTACCCTGAACACGCCGGTGACTAAGATTTGATCAATCGCTCAAGACATGGTGTCGAGAGCGAACTCAATAAAACACCGGAGGTCACCATGAAATCGCTCGTTTCCGCAGTCGTCGCCGCTGTCGCCCTGTCCGCTTCGTTCGGCGCATTCGCTCAAAGCACCGTGACCCGCGCCCAGGTGCGTGGCGAACTGGTCCAGCTCGAACAAGCCGGCTACAAGCCGGGCGTGTCGAGCCCGTACTACCCGAACGACATCCAGAGCGCCGAAGCGCGTATTCATGGTGCCGACACCAGCGGCTACGGCGCCCAGCCGGCTCCGCTCGTCCACTCGGGCGCCCCGGCAGCCGCATCGTCGAACGCACGCGACTCGATCTTCTTCGGCCAGTAAGCCGATGCGCCCCCGGCGGGCGCCGCGCGTCGCGCGATGAAGCAACGCAGTCCGGACGAGCCCCTTCGCGGGGCTCGTCTTGTTTGTGAAACGCATACCTCCGCCGCCCGGCAGCGGGTGGCTTCGCCCGGGCGCCTGGCGTCCGGGTGCTTTTTCCCTTCCCGGCGGGCAGGCGAAAAGAAACCGCGTGCGCCGATCAGCGCGCCGCAACGACGGCAGGCACCGAGCGCGACAGTACGCGCCAACGCGACAGCAACTCGTCCCGATCGACGTAGCAGCCCTGCAGGTGCCGGCGGCCGGTCGACGGATCGAACGCCGTGCGCGCATGCAGCACGCGCCGGTTGTCGAACGCCCACATGTCGCCCGCCCGCAGCCGGCGGTGTACGCGGAAGCGCGGCTCGCGCGCGAGCGCGAGGAACCGCCGGTACGCGCGATAGACGGCCGCGACCGAGCCGGCCGGCGCATCGAGCGGCCCGCGCAGGAAGTTCGCGACGCGCACCTCCGTCACGTTGCCGCGCGCATCGAGCCCGATCACCGGCGCCGAACAGCGGTAGTCGCTGTTCGCACTCTTGTTCCAGAACTCGAACGGCGTCGACGCCAGTCGTTCGAAATCGGCCGGATGCTCGCGCCGCAGCGCATCGGCGAGCGCGAAGCCGTCGAGAAAGATGCTGTCGCCGCCCGTCGCTTCGTTGGCCAGGCAATGCAGGAACTGCACGCCCGGCTGCAGTTCGCGTGTCGGCAGGTCGGTATGCGGCGGCAGGTTCAGCGACGTGTACGCATTGCTGTCCGGGCGCGGTTTCGATTCGACGTCGAACAGCACGCCGAAATTGCTTTCGCGGATCAGGCCGACGCGACGCGCGATCTCGTCCACGCGGCCGCGCTCGGCCGGCACGCCTTCGACGAGCGTCAGCCCCGTGCGCCGCAGCGCGGCGAGCCACGCGAGCAGCGCACCGTCGTCCTCCATCACGTCGCGCCACGCGAACAGGCCGATCGCCGTCGCGTCGTCGCCGGCCCAGATGTGCCGCTCGTGCGCGGCCAGCCGCTCGGCGCGCGACGCATCGTCGTATGCATGCGCCCGCAACCAGCCCGGCGACCACGCGCTGCGATGCCCGTCGTTCCACTCGACATGCAGCGCACCATCGGGTTCGACGTGCACGGCGAGCGCCGACAGATCGTCGCGCGCATCGGCAATCTCGAACACCTGTTCACGCGTGAGCGCATGCACGCATGCGGAACACGCGCAATTGTCGCGCAGCCAGTCGAAATGGAACGGCGATCGTCGCGCGTCGCGCCATTCGACCTCGACCGCCCCCTCGCCGATCGTCGCCGCCGCGATGGCCGCGTCGGCCGAAAACGTCCGCCAGTCCTCGATACGGTGTTGCGCTGCTGCCTGCATCGTTGCCTCCCGGAAACGCCCGCTACGCGTGTGGTGCGAGCAAAAATCCGCCGACCATCCGGTGCATGCGCGCGGCCTGCGGGCTCGTCCCGAGCGCGCGCCAGCAGCCGTGCACCAGCCCCTGTCCCATCCAGTCGCGCGCGACCCCGCCGGCCGCGCGAATCCGTTCGACGTACACGCGCGCGTCGTCGCGCAGCGGATCGTGTTCCGCGCCGATCGCGAGCACCGGCGGCAAGCCGTCGAAACGCGCCGCTTCGAGCGGCACCGACGCGCGCAACAGCGGGTCGCCGCCCCGCAGCACGTCGGACACGTTCCCATCCCAGTACAGCGCGCGATAGCGATGCACGTCGTCGAGCGTCAGCATCGGCGCCCGCGCTTCGATCTCGCGCGCGGGCGATTGCGGTTCGAAGCCGAGCATCGGATAAACGAGCGCGATGCCGTCGACGTTGCGTTCGCCCGCATCGCGCAGCGCGGTGGCGACGGCCGCCGCGAGCATCCCGCCCGCGCTGTCGCCCGCGAGCGTCAGCGGATGCGCGCACGCGCCGAACGGCCAGCGGGCATCGCACGCGGCGCGCGTGACGTCCAGGCAATCCTCGAGCGCGGCCGGCGCGCGGTGTTCGGGCGCCAGACGATAGTCGACGGCGATCACGTCGAGCCCCGTGTCGGCCGCGAGTTGCGCGGTGATCAGCGCATGGCTGTCGAGCGAGCCGACGACGAAGCCGCCGCCATGAAAAAACAGCACCGTGCCGCGCGATGCGCCGCGCGCGGACGTGTAGCGCCGCAGCGCGATCGCGCGCCCGTCCGCCGCGCGCCACACGGCGTCCTGCCGCACGATGCCGGGCGGCAGCGCGGCCGGCGTCCACGCGGCCGCGAAGCGGTCGTAGAGGCGGCGCTGCTCGTCGGGCGAGCGCGCCGCCGCATCGGCCGGATACCACGCGTCGACGGCTGCGACGAACGCCGCGATTTCCGGTTCGAGCATCGTGCGCGCTCCGCGATCGAACGTTGAAGGACGCAAGTCGCCGCTAGCGGCGCGGCGGCAAGCCGATCACGCGGCCCGCATACGCAGGCGCCGCGCAATCGCGCTGCAACGCATGCAAGTCGGCCACGCGCGCGGCCACGTCGTCGTCGAACGGCGCCGATTTCGCACCGTCGCGCGTGTCGACGTGCAGCAGCATCTGCTCGCTCGCCGATACCGGATCGTCATGCCCTGGCGCGAACAGTTCGAGATACAGGTGCAGGCGCTTCGCGTCGTGCGCGAGCACGCGCGCATCGACGCGCACCGGCGTGCCTTCCTTGATCTCGTGCAGGTAGTTCACGTGCGCTTCGAGCGTGTAGACCGAGCGCCCCCGCTCGCGGCGCGCGGCGTCGTCGAGCCCGATGCGATCCAGCAATGCATCGGTCGCGAAGCTGAAGATCAGCAGGTAGAACGCATCGCGCAGGTGGCCGTTGTAGTCGACCCATTCGGGCCGCACCACGTCGCGGTAAATCGTCAGCGGGGTATCGCCCGTCATCGCCTGTCCTTTAGTCCTCGAATCGCATGCCGTGCCGCGCCTTCACCGCGGCGATCGCTTTCAGCACCTCGGTGATGCACTCGTCGCGATAGCGTTCGAGTTCCTTGATGCTGCGCGTGCCCTGCTGTTCGGTCGTGCCTTCGACGACGCTGTCGATCAGCGCGTCGGTCAGGGTCGGCGCAACCAGCTTCGTCCACGGCAGTTCGAGCGCGGGGCCGAACTGCTGCATGAAGTGTCGCATGCCCGCATCGCCGCCGGCCAGCGTGTAGGTCAGGAACGTGCCCATGAACGACCAGCGGATGCCCGCGCCGAAGCGGATCGCATCGTCGATCTCGCCGGTCGTCGCGACGCCTTCGTTGACCAGGTGCAGCGCCTCGCGCCACAGTGCCTCGAGCAGGCGATCGGCGATGAAGCCCGGCACCTCCTTGCGCACATGCAGCGGCCGCATGCCGAGCTTGCGGTAGACCTCCATCGCGCCCTCGACGGCTTCCAGCGACGTGCGCGCGCCGCCGAGCACCTCGACGAGCGGCAGCAGATAGACGGGATTGAACGGGTGGCCGACCACGCAGCGTTCCGGATGCGCCGCCCGCGCGTAGAAATCGGTGGGCAGCAGCCCCGACGTCGACGACGCGATGATCGCGTCGGGCTTCGCCGCGCGGCTGATCTGCTCGTGCAGCTCGAGCTTCAGCGCCTCGCGCTCGGGCGCGCTTTCCTGGATGAAATCGGCGTCGGCGACGCATGCCTCGATCGTCGGGACGAAACGCAGCCGCGCGGGATCGGCGCCCGGCGCGAGGCCGACGCGTTCGAGCGCGGGCCACGCGTTCGCGACGTTCGCGCGCAACCGCTCCTCCGCGCCCGGCGCCGGGTCCCACACGACCACGTCGAGACCGTGCGCGAGCGCGCGGGAAATCCAGCCACTGCCGATCACGCCGGTGCCGATGGCGGCGAACGTCTTGATGTCGGTCTTCACAGCCATGTCAACGCATCCTTCAAATCAGGGGAAATCGGTGGGCAGCCGCGCTTGGGTGCGCGCCGCCGTGTCAGTCGGTTTGCAAGAAAACTCAAGCGAATTCGGCGATCGCACGACGTTCGAGCAGACGCTCGCCGCGCGCCGGCAGGCCGAGCTTGCGGCGGCCCTCGGCCGGCGTCAGCACGCGGCCGCCGAGCCGTTCGACGATCTCGCGGGCGCGCTCGACCAGCGTGCCGTTGGTCGCATGCACGCCGCGGTCGAGCCAGATGTTGTCTTCGAGGCCGACGCGCACGTGACCGCCGAGCAGCATCGCCTGCGCGACCATCGGCATCTGCATGCGGCCGATCCCGAAACCGGCCCAATGCGCACCCGGCGGCAGGTTGTCGACCATCGCCTTCATCGTGCCCGTATCGGCCGGCGCACCCCACGGAATGCCGAGGCAGAGCTGGAACAGCGGCGGATCGTCGAGCAGCCCTTCCTTCAGCAACTGCTTCGCGAACCACAGATGGCCCGTGTCGAAGATCTCCAGTTCCGGCTTCACGCCGAGTGCCTGGATGCGCTTCGCGCCGGCGCGCAACTGCGCGGGCGTCGACACGTAGATGTAGTCGCCGTCGCCGAAATTCAGCGTGCCGCAATCGAGCGTGCAGATCTCGGGCAGCAGTTCCTCGACGTGCGCGAGGCGCGTGAGGCCGCCGACCAGGTCGGTGCCCTTGCCGAAGCGCATCGGGTCTTCGCCGGGGCCGATCTCGAGATCGCCGCCCATGCCGGCCGTCAGGTTGATGATCACGTCGACGTCGGCCGAGCGGATGCGGTCCACCACTTCGCGGTACAGGTTCGGGTCGCGGCTGCCGCGGCCCGTCTGCGGATCGCGCACGTGGCAGTGCGCGACCGTCGCACCGGCCTTCGCGGCTTCGATCGCGGCTGCCGCGATCTCCTTCGGCGTGACCGGAATCGCCGGATGCTTGCCGACCGTATCGCCCGCGCCGGTGACGGCGCAGGTGATGATGACTTCATGGTTCATGCTGGGTGCCTCGCTTGATTCAAGTTGTGTCGCATTGCGGGGGTGGCGCGGGCGCCGGCCGTCACAGGCCGAGATACGCCTTCACGGCGGGCAGGCCGTCCTTGCCGTCGAACGTCTTGACGCCCGCGAGCCACGGATCGAGCACCTGCGGATTCTTCTTCAGGTAGGCCTTCGCGGCCTCGGCCGGCTTCGTCTTGTTCATCACCGACTGCATCAGCTGGTTCTCGAGCTGCGTCGAGAAGCGCAGGTTCGTCACGAGCTTGCCCGCGTTCGGGCAGCGTGCGATGAAGTCGGGCGCCGTCAGCGTGTACACGCGCGCTTCGCCGTAGTTCGGCCCGAACGCCGCGTCGCCGCCGGACAGGTAGTTCATGCTGAGCTGGATGTTCATCGGGTGCGGCTCCCAGCCGAGGAACACGACCCACTTCTTCTCGCGGATCGCGCGCTCGACCGTCACCAGCATCCCGGCCTCGCTCGATTCGACGAGCTTGAAGCCGCCGAGCCCGTACTGGTTCGTGTCGATCATCTTCTGGATCGTCGCGTTCGCGCTGCTGCCCGGCTCGATCCCGTAGATCTTGCCGTCGAGTTCCGCGCGGTGCTTCGCGATGTCCTCGAAGGTCTTCAGGCCGGCCTGGTATTCGTAGCTCGGCACCGCGAGCGTCGCCTTCGCGCCGGACAGGTTCGGCGGCTCGACGACGTTGATCGACTTGCTGTCGAGGAACGGCTGGAGCTGCTTCTGCTGCACCGGCCACCAGTAGCCGAGCGACACGTCGAGCTGCTTGCTCTTGAGGCCCGCGAACGAGATCGGCACCGACGCGATCGTCGTGGTCGGCTTGTAGCCGAGCGCCTCGAACACGGTCGACGCGAGCGCCGTGGTCGACGTGATGTCGGTCCAGCCGATATCCGCGAAACGCACGGTGCGGCAGGTCGCGGCCTCGGTCTCGGCCAGCGCCGCGTTCGTGAACGCGCCGGTCGCCAGCACGGCCGCGGCAAGCGCGGCGATCTTCGTCGACTTCATGGTTCGGTTCTCCCGGTTGGTCTCGCGGCAGCCGGTGCGCGGAGTGGCGCCGGCCTGCATCGTGGGAGTAAAAGTAACGAGCCATATTCGCCGCGAGAAGACCGCCGGCGACCTGTTCTTGACTGTTTGCGACTATGAGTGGAAACCACTATGTTTTGCCCAAGGCTTGGTGGGCGGGTGTTTGACGCGGATTCGGGGCGAAACCGGGTTGCCCCGATGCGGCGTGCGGCTTTCGATTCGGCGCTGGCGACGCTGACAGATTTCCGACACCTCGCCGGGTGCCGTGGATCGGCTCTATGCTGGTGCCGTCAGCGTGTCCGGCCACTCAGGAACCCCATGATCCTTACCGCTCTTTTCGTCGTGGCCGCTTTCGCCATCGTTGCGGTCATGCACCGCGCCGTGCTCGTCAAGGCCGACACGCGGCTGCGCGCGCGGCTCGACGCGGAAGGCCCGCGCAGTGATGCCTCGCGCCGGTTGATGCGTGAATCGGGATACCGCGTCTGAGCCCGCGCTGGCCGTCACGGTGGCGACGTGCCGCGCTCAGCCGGCCGTCACCACTCGCACGAACGCCGCCGCCAGCACCGTCGGCTCGACCGGCAGCAGCAGCGCGCACGCCGATCTCGCGTCTTCGTCCGACATCGGCACGAACACGACGCCGTCGATCCCGAGACTCGCCATCCGCTCCGGCACGATCGCCACGCCGTGCCCCGCCGCGACGAGATTCAGCATCGACGTCTTCGGCGATACGATCCGCGCCGCGGCCGGCACGAAGCCCCGCTTCAGGCACAGATCGATCACGACGCGCGCGAGCCCGCCTCGCTCCCGATACACCGCCGACACGAACGGCTCGCGCCGCAACCGCGAGATCGCGACGCGCTTGCGGCCCGCGAGCGGATGATCGGCGGGCACCGCCACGCACAGGCGTTCCGCGGCCCATTCGACGAAGCGCACACGCGCGTCGCGCCGCAGCACCGGCAAGCGGACGATCCCGATGTCGGCATGGCCGCTCGCGATTTCCGATACCTGATCCTCGGACGACGCGCGATCGAGATCGATGCGCGCGCCCGGGCAATCGCTCATGAAACGCTCGAGATCGGGCATCAGGCTGCTGACGGGAACGGTGCTGGAATGCAGAAGCCGCAGCACGCCGGCCGCTCCGCGCGACAGCTGCGAACCCTCTTCGGCCGCGGCCGTCAGCGCGGCCGGGATCGATGCCACGCGTTCACGATAGATCGCGCCGGCGGGCGTGAGCCGCACGCCTCTCGGCTCCCGGTCGAACAGCAGGAAACCGAGTTCCTCCTCGAGCTGCCCGATCTGCCGGCTGAGCGCCGACTGCGCGACATGGAGCGCGCCCGCGGCCGGCGTGAAGCCGCCGAGATCGGCCACGGTCAGGAAATACTGGATTTGCCGGAGTGATGGCATGCCGAAACAAGATGGATACGCGCCGAATTCGATATTTGTGTTATACCGGCGCGCTCCGCAGAATGAAAGCCTTCCGTGCCGGCATCCCCATTCCGGCCGTTGATACGGAGCGTTCATCGACGTGACTACCCTCCTGTCCTATCTGCTGGTCGTGGCGGCCGGCATCAGCGTCGCGTTGCAGCAAGTGCTCAACGCGAACCTCCGCGCGCAGCTCGGCTCGCCGTGGTGGGCCGGGTCGGTCAGCTACCTTGTCGGCCTGGCCGCGATGCTGGCCGTCGCGCTGCTGTCGCCGCATCCGCGCCTGAGCGGCCCCTTCCCCGGCGCCGGCACGTGGTTCAGCTGGACCGGCGGATTCTTCGGCGCGCTATTCGTCGGCATCGCGATATTGATGGTGCCGCGACTGGGCGCGGCCACGACGCTCGCGCTGATCGTCGTCGGGCAGATGACGGGCGCGCTCGTGTTCGACCACTTCGGCGTGCTCAGCATCGAACGGCATTCGGCCAGCCCGGTCCGCATGGCCGGCGCGGCGTGCCTGATCCTCGGGGTCGTGCTGATCCGCGCGTGAACGCAAGGCCGTCGGCGCGCGCGTGCGTGCCGACCCGCCGGCCACGCACGCGCACGTTACGACGCTCACGCGTAGTTCATCATCACCGACTTGCTTTCCGTGTACTGGTCGATCACGGCGCGGCCGAGTTCGCGGCCGAAGCCCGACTGCTTCATCCCGCCGAACGGCAATGCGTTGTCGAGCAGCGAATGGCAGTTGACCCACACCGTGCCGGCCGCGATACGCGGGATCAGCTTGTGGATCGCCGACAGATCGTTCGACCAGATGCTCGCGCCGAGGCCGTACGGCGTGTCGTTCGCGAGTTGCACGGCCGTATCGGGATCGTCGAACGGCATCGCGACGAGCACCGGCCCGAAGATCTCCTCGCGCACGACGCGCATCGCCTGCGTCGCATCGACCAGCACGGTCGGTTCGACGAAGAAGCCGGGGCCGTCGATCGCGCGGCCGCCCGCCGCCGCGCGCGCCCCTTCGCCGAACCCCGAATCGATGTAACCGCACACGCGTTCGCGCTGCTTCGCGGAGACGAGCGGGCCGATCTGCGTCGACGGGTCCATCCCCGGGCCGATCTTCAGGCTCGCGGCGATCTGCGCGACGCGCTCGATCACGCCGTCGAACACCTTCGAGTGGATATACGCACGCGAACCGGCCGTGCACACCTGCCCCTGGTTGAAGAAGATCGCGTTCGCGACGCCCAGCGCGGCCTTGTCGAGATCGACGTCGGGCAGCACGATCACCGGCGACTTGCCGCCGAGTTCGAGCGACATCCGCGTCATGTTGTCGAGCGCCGCGTGGCCGATCGTCTTGCCCGTCTGCGTCGAACCCGTGAATGCGATCTTGTCGATGCGCGGATCGCGCGACAATGCCGCGCCGGCCGTGCGGCCGTCGCCCGTGACGAGATTGACGACGCCGTCCGGGAACCCGGCCGCCTGGATCAGTTCGCCCAGTCGCAGCGCGCTCAGCGGCGTGTCTTCGGCGGGCTTCAGCACGACCGTGCAACCGGTCGCGAGTGCCGGCGCAATCTTCCACGCCGCCATCAGCAGCGGGAAATTCCACGGGATGATCGCGCCGACCACGCCGACGGGCTCCTTGCGCGTATAGGTAAAGATCTCGCTGTCCGGCAGGTACGGCATGCCGGCGTCGATCACGCTGCCTTCGATCTTCGTCGCCCAGCCGGCCATGTAGCGGAAGCACTGCGCGGCCATCGCGACATCGAGCCCCTGCGCGACCGTGACCGGCTTGCCGTTGTCGAGCGACTCGATCTCGGCAAGCTCGCGCGCGTTCGCTTCGATCAGGTCGGCGAGCACGAGCAGCAGGCGCTCGCGGTCGGTGGTCTTCGCGGTGCGCCACGGGCCCGCATCGAATGCGCGCCGCGCGGCGGCCACCGCCTGCTGCACGTCGCGCTCGTCCGCTGCGGGCACGCGCGCGATCACGGTGCCATCGGCCGGGTTCACGACATCGAGCTGGCGGCCCGACGCGGCATCGCGCCACTCCGCGCCGATCAGCATCTTCTTCGGCTTCGCGAGAAATGCGCGCGTCGCGTCGAGCAACGCAAAGGTTTCGTTCGTCTCCATGTCCACGTTTCCTTGATTCGTCGAATGAGCCGGTCAGTAACGGTCCGTGACGCCGTCGATCCCGCGCGCCTGCAACGCACGGACCAGTCCGGTGCGCACGGTCGCGACGTCGGCGAAGGCGGGGCGGCGATGTGCGGCGACTTCGGCGGCCGTATAGGGCCGGAAGTCGCGCGGCAGCGCATCGCGGTTCATCGTCACGAGCACCCAGTTGAGCACGTCGGCCAGATCCTGGTCCGACAGCGCCGAATTCGAGGCGCCGGGCACGCGCATCACGTACTCGCGCCCGGCCGGCAGATGCGTGAAATAGCCGAGCGAATTCGCGAGTGGCGGCACCTTGCCGGGAATGCCGCCGCCCGTCGCCGTATGGCAGCCCATGCAGTTGAGCACCCAGTGCTGTCGCGCGAGCGTCGCGTCGGCCGCGCCGTCGGCATGCGCGGGCGGTGCGACCGCCGACGCGACGGCACCCGCCAGCAGCAGCCACGACGACAGGCGACGCGATACCCCGCCGAGCCGCGCCGACGCGCCCCGCCTTCCCGGGGCACCGGCGTGCGCGCGGGACGCGTCGGCGCCGTTCACAGGCCGAGCCCCTTGATCACCACCGCGCGTTGCGCATGCACGGCCGTGCCGTCCATCTGCTTCGCCCGCGCCGCGCGGATATCCGCCGCCGTGAACGGCTTCGCGTCGCCGTGCTGCGCGTTGAGGTCGAACACGACGTAGTTGAGCAGGTGCGCGATGTCGTCGTCGCTCGCGCTTGCGAACGACGGCATCTTGAAGTTGTAGCGCTTGTCGTGCACCGTGATCTCGCCGAACATCCCGTGCAGCAGCGTCGCGATCAGTTGCGCACGCCCCGGCTCGGCCGCCGCGTACTTGCCCGGATACTCGGTCAGCGGCGGCGCGAGGCCGTCCTGCCCTTTCCCGCCGGCCTGGTGGCACACCGCGCACTGGGCATCGAACAGGCTTTTCCCGGCCGGGTCATGCACGGCTTCCTGCGCGCCGGCCGCACCCGGCAGCGCGAAGGCCGCCATCGCGGTCATGCATGTCAAGACGATCTTTCCTGCCTGCATCACGTTCATTGTTTTGCCGCTCCCAGCAGAACCGAAACCGAACAGTGGTAATTCGAATTGCCATTCGCCATGCACCAGTTGATGTCGTTGTTCAGCGACAGCTTGTACAGCGGCTTCTCGCGCTCGTTGCGGTTGCAGAAGCACTTGCCGCACGACGTCTTGCCGCAGCAGTCGTTGTACGACACGATGTAGTCCGAACCGTCGTGCGGGTTGCGACAGGTGCCGATCCACGTGATCGGCGAAGGCGTCGTGCCGGGCGGGCAGCTGCTCGACGTGCCGCCGCAGCAACTGCAGAGCCAGCCGTCGATCGCGCAGTATTTCCAGTAGTCGCAGCTCATCGGGTCGTCGCTCGCCCACGCGGCGGCGCCTGACGCGCCCGATGCCGCATCGGCCGCGTACGCGGTGCGGTCGACCGGCAGCAACGGCAGCAGCGCCGATCCCACCAGCACCTTGCCGAGCTTCGCCATCGCGCTGCGCCGCGAACTGTGCTGCGCGACGCCGCGCGCCGACCGCTCGAACCATGAATCAAACAGGGCCATGTCGTTGTTCTCCCATGACGTTGTAAGTGGGTCGGCCGGTCATGCGTGCTGCGCATGCGCGTCGTGGCTGTGATCGCCGTGCACGAACGCCTGCAGCGACGCGACGCCGCGCTCTTTCGCCTCGAACAGGCTCTCGAGATGCTCGCGTGTGTTGACGAGCCCCTTCGCGCGCACCGTGCCGGTTTCGTCGAGCAGCACCGCGTACGGCAGCTTGCCGATCTGGTAGGCGAGTCCGAGTTCCTGCGACAGCACGTACGGGAAGCGTCCGAGGTCGTGCTTGCGCGCGAAGCGCGCGTGTTCGTCGACGTCGCCGTCGCTCGCGAGCACGATGTTCACCGGCGTCGCTTCGCTTGCCTGCAGCGACGGCAGCAGCGGCAGCAGCTTCTTGCAGACCGGGCACGTCGGCGACAGGAAGAACAGCAGCGTCGCCTTGCCGGCCGCATCGAAGCCGCCGACCTTCACCTGCGCGCCGCGAATGTCGGTCAGTTCGAATGTCGGCGCGATCGCGCCGACCGCCGGCCCCTTGTCGATCATCAGCGCGCCGGCCGGCATGATGCGTTCGTACAGGATGCCGATCTGGCGCACCAGCGCGAGGCAGATCGCGCCGAGCGCGAGGACGGCCACCCACAGCAGGGCGGTGGAAACGGTGAGAGCGGTTTGCATCATGAATTCCTCAAGTGGACAAGGCGCGGGACGTTGGCGAGCAGCACGTCGACGGTGAGCAGCGCGCAGACGATCAGCAGCGCGGAGAAGAACAGCGTCAGGTAGTCGAACCACACGACGGCGCGCGTGCCCGGTTCGACGAACGCGGTCGCGGCCAGCGCGGCGAGCAGCAGCACGCGGCCGACATGCAGCCAGCCGATGCCGCGCGGCGCGTCCGCGCGCGCGGCGGTGAAGCCGGAACAGCCGCAGTCGATGTCGGTATGGCCGCGCAGCAGGTTGATCGCGAGCCCGGCCGCGAAGGCCAGCAGCAGCGCGATCAGGCCGAGCGCACCGGCCATGCGCGTATCGGGAAACAGCAGCGCCGCAGCGCCGATCGCTTCCGCGAGCGGAATCGCGAACGCGACGGGCGCGGTCAGCGTATCGGGCAACAGCCGGTAGCCGGCGAGCGCCCGACGGAACGCGGCGGGCCGGCGCATCTTCGCGAAGGCGCCGAGCAGCACGACGACGGCCGCGCCGGCTTGCGCGCTGGTGGCGAGTACGGGATCGAGGGTCATCGCGGCCTCACGGGTTGACGAGCAGCGACGACGTATTGCCGATCTGCTTCTCGACGTGCTGCAGCTTGCCGGTGCGCGCATCCATCACGACGAGGTCGGACGTCGCCGTCAGCCCGTAGAACAGCGGCTTGTCGTCCTCGCTGACCTGGATCGACACGAGCGGGTCGACCTTCTGCTGCGCGAGATCCCAGCGCGCGACACGCTGCTTCGATTTCAGGTCGTACACCCACACCTGCGTGCCGGGATCCTTGTGCGAGCCGTCGGCGCCCTTGTGCATCAGCACGTAGTAGCGGTTCTGCCTCGCCTGCACGGCCGTCTGCTGCATGCCGCCGGGGCGCCAGCCTTCGGTACGCTCGGCGTCCGTCAGCAACGGCCACGGCTTGCCGAACGCCGGCTGGTCGCCGCCGAAATCCGCGCTGCGCACGTTGCCGCCGTATGTCGTGAACAGATAGCCGCCGTTGTACCGCGACGCGTTCACGAAGGCCGGATCCTTGTCGACGTCGATGAACGCGTCCGACATCGTGCGCTTCGTTTCCTTGCCGTTCGCGTCGAGCGTGACGCTCAGCGCCTTGCCGCTCTCGCACAGCGCGGTGAAGCGGTCGTTGCCCGACGGATACGCGAGCACGCAGGCGGCCGTGTCGATCTCCGACAGCACCTTCTTCGTGACGGCGTCGATCACCGTCACCGACGCGGCCGGCGTGATGTTCGCGACGTACAGCCGCTTGCCGTCGGCGCTGAACGCGGTGTTGTACGGCGACGGCACATGCTGCGCATGCTTGGCCGGAATCACGATCTCGCCCGCGTGATCGAGCGTCGTGTTGTCGGTCATCTCGACGACGTCGGTGCGCGTGCCGTGCGAGCCACGCGAGAAGTAGGTCGTCGCGACGAAGCTCGTCTTGTGGTCCGGCGAGATCGCGAGGCCGGGGCCGAAGCCGCCGTCGATCTGGCCGAGCAGCCTCTTCGCATCGGCGTCGTACACGTAGATGCGCCCGTCGGTCATCGACGGCATCGAGATGTCGACGATATAGACCTCGTGCGGATGCCATGGCGGCATCTTCTGCACGACCAGCTCCTCGGGCTGTTCCGTCGCGTTCGCGCTGCCGGCCCACGCCGCCGCGCACGCCAGCGTCGCCGCGAGCGCCGCGCTTCGTCGCCTTGTCCTCATGTCGCCTCCAGTTGGGGATTCACGTAATGTGGGGCGACTGTAGTTCGACAATAAATCCGGTCAGCACCCGGACCGGCAACGCGTGCGTGCCGATTCGGGATATTGGAAATGCGCGTGAAAGCCTCGGCGGCGGGACGCCTTCCGACCCTCTGAAGAATGCGCGCGGAATCGCGCTCCCCCTTATTGCGCCGACCGCTCGGCCGGTTTAATCTTTCGCGGTCCTGCTCGACACCCCCGGAGGCGCTGTGTTCGTGTTTCACGAGATGTTCGACGACGCGGACCGGCATGCCGAGGCGCTGCGCGGCTGGAACCAGCGCTACGACCAGATCGGCCCGGGTTCGTACCGCAGCGCGGTCAAGCATGCGATGCTCGACGGCCTGCAGCTGTTCCAGGAAGCCGCGAACGTGCGCATCATCCAGCGCGGCCGGCTGCCGCCCGGCGATACGGTGTTCGGCATGCCGCTCACCGGCGCCGGCGCGTTCGCGTTCGGCGGCGCACGGATCGAACGCGGCACGATGGTGGTGGCACGCGGCGGCGTCCCGTTCGAACTGCATTCGCCCGACGACATGTCGCTGATCGGCGTCGTCGCCGATGCCGACCTGCTGCAGCAGGTCGAGGATGCCGCCGATGTGCGCCTCGACGAAGCGACGCTGCGGCGCGGCGTCGTCGACATGCCGACGGCGGTGCTGATGCGCGCGAGCGTGCAGATCGCGACGCAGCTCGAACGCGTGCTGTCCTCCCCCGAGACATACGCCGACGCACGCGTGCAGCGCGAGCTGCGCGGCGAAGTCGGCAACGTGCTCGTCGATCTGCTCACGTACCGGATGCCCGAGCCGTCGAACCGGCTCACGCATGCATGCCGCGCCGACATCGTGCGCCGCGTGCACGACTACGTGATCGGGCACCCCGAAGCGCCGGTCGACGTGCTGAGCCTGTGCGCGCAGTTGCGCGTGAGCCGGCGCACGATGCAGAACAGCTTCCAGTCGGTCGTCCAGACGAGCCCGTTGCACTATGTGCGCTCGCTGCGCCTGTCGCAGGTGCGACGGATGCTGCTCGACACGCGGCAGGCCGAGGTGCCGATCAGCGATGCCGCCGCGCGCTGGGGCTTCATCCATCTCGGTCATTTCGCGAACGCGTACAAGGCGCAATTCGGCGAACTGCCGTCGACCACCGCGCGCCGTTCCATGCGCGGCACAAAAACGCGCTGACGCGCGCAAAACCCGCGATAATCTCCCGCTGACCGTTCGGCGCGAGCGAACCGGCGCGACGCAGGCCCGCCCGATCGCCTCCCCGTGCGACGCGAGACGACCACCGGATTCGATCCCCTGCCCCGATGCCCGAGGATTTTCACTTCCTGTTGCTGCCCGGTTTCTCCGCGCTCGGCTTCATGTCGGCGGTCGAACCGCTGCGCGTCGCGAACCGCTTTCGCACCGAACTCTATCGCTGGCACGTGATCAGCGCCGACGGCGCGCCCGTCGCCGCGAGCAACGGCATTCCGGTCGCGGCCGAAGCCGCGTGCGCGGACGTCGAGCAGGTCGACACGGTGTTCGTCGTCGCGGGCTTCGATCCGCTCGTGTGCTACACGCGCGCGCTCGGCGACTGGCTGCGCCGCCAGCACCGCCACGGTGCGACGCTCGGCGGCATCGATACGGGCAGCTTCGTGCTCGCGGAAGCCGGGCTGTTCGACGCGTCGCAACCGCTCACGCTGCACTGGGAAGCGCTCGCCGCATTCCGCGAGCGCTATCCGGGCCTGAATGCGACGCAGGAACTGTTCGAGATCGACGACCGGCGCATCACGTGCGCGGGCGGCACCGCGTCGATCGACATGATGCTCGACCTGATCGGCCGCCGGCATGGCGCCGACCTCGCGGCGGCGATCTCCGAGCAGTTCGTCGTCAGCCGCATCCGGCAGCGCTCGGACAGCCAGCGGCTCGAGATCGCCGCACGCTACGGCGTGCACAACCGCAAGCTGATCCAGGTCATCGGCACGATGCAGCAGCACATGGAGAACCCGCTCGGCTCCGACGCGCTCGCGCAGGATGTGTCGATCACGCGGCGCCAGCTCGAACGGCTGTTCAGCGCGACCTTGAACGACACGCCGACGCACTTCTATCTGAACCTGCGCCTCGATCGCGCGCGCGAACTGCTGCAGCAGACCGACATGAGCATCACGTCGGTGTGCGTCGCCTGCGGGTTCGAATCGCCGTCGCATTTCTCGCGCACGTATCGCGCACGGTTCGGAGTCAGCCCGCGCAGCGATCGCCGCGCGACGCGCTGATCGTCGCGGCTTTTAATCACAATCCGGCGCGGTATTACGCGTTCCGGCAGCGTTTCCCGCCGTTCGCTGAACAATGCCGGCGATTGATCGGCCAACCGAGGCGATCATCGAAAATAATTTGGAATGTCGCTGAAAATATTCTGTAACATACCTCGCAATTAGATAGGCAGCCTAACGAGGCGCGCGACGTGCGCGACGCATCTCGTCCCGCACGGGCCGCCACCGATATCAATATCGATCCGAGGGGTAAGACATGACGATGCTCGATTCGCCGTCGCCGCACCTGCCTGCCGTTCGCTTCTCCATCGCCTCTTCCGCCTGTTTCTTTTCGACCTGACATTTAGGTTTCCTTAGTCAGTCGACACTCCCAACACCGCTTCGCCGCACCGGTTCCATCGAACCGGCGCGCGGGCCGTGTCGTGCCTGCGCGCCACGAGCGCGCGGGCGTGTCCAACCGTTGAGATGAGGATCACGTATGCAGACATCACGCAACGCATTGCCGCTCGCCCTGGGTCTTGCGCTCGGCTTCGGCATCGTCGGCGGCACCCTGGCCGATACGAAGGTGTCGAACCCGCAGGCCGCGAGCCTGCGCGAAAGCCTGACGCGCGGCGTCGCGCCGCCGGCCGCGAAATCCGATACGGCCGGCGGGCAGTTCCGCGCGGACGGCGTCGCCGTCACGCTGTACAACCCGGCCTATCGCGCCAGGAAGGCCGCCGCAACGCCCGCCGCGACCGCACGCGACTTCGTCGCATCGCAGGCGGCGCAACTCGGGCTCGACGCGACCGCGCTCGCGAGCCTCGTCGTCACGTCCGAGCGCAACGACGCCGACTTCACCGTCGTACGCCTGCAGCAGCAGGCCGCCGGACTGCCCGTGTACGGCAGCGACATCGCCGTGACGGTCGCGAAGGACGGCCGCATCCTGTACGTCGCGAGCAACACGATCAACGGCGTGGTCGCGACGACGCGCAAGTCGCAGGCCGTCGACCAGCAGCAGGCGCTCGACCGCGCCCGTGCGTATCTCGGCGTGAGCGGCTTCACGCATCTCGACGCGCGGCTCGTCGCGTTCGTCGACCAGGCCGGCACGCACACCGCGTGGAAGGTGCGCGGCCGCCCGCAGGACGGGCCGAAGGGCGACTGGGAATTGCTGATCGATTCGGGCAGCGGCGAAGTGCTGCGCGCCGAGGACAAGGCGTTCTACGCGACCGACGGCACCGGCTTCGTGTTCCGGCCCGATCCGCTGTCGCCGACGAAGAGCAGCTACGGCAGCACGGGCTACAAGGACAACAACGACGCCGATTCGACGCAGCTCACGGCCGCGCGCGTGCGCGTGACGCTGAAGGATCTCGCGCAGTCGGGTTCGCGCTACACGCTGACGGGCCCGTACGCGGCGTGCATCGATTTCGATGCGCCGCTCGACAAGGCATGCCCGTCGCAATCGACGCCCACGTTCGAGTTCACGCGCGGCAACCTGTACTTCGAGGCCGTGAACGCGTACTACCACATCGACACGTTCCTGCGTTACGTGAACCAGACGCTCGGCATCAAGGCGCTCCCGTACCAGTACACCGGCGGCGTGCAGTACGACCCGCACGGCGAATCGGGCGACGACAACTCGTCGTACTCGTCGAGCAGCGGCCGGCTGACCTTCGGTCAGGGCGGCGTCGACGACGCGGAAGATGCGGACGTCGTGATCCACGAACTCGGCCACGGCATCCACGACTGGGTGACGAACGGCGGCCTGTCGCAACAGGAAGGCTTGTCCGAAGGCACCGGCGACTATCTCGCCGCCGCGTACAGCCGCGACTTCAACCAGTGGAGCCCGTCGGACGCGCAGTACCACTGGGTCTACAACTGGGACGGCCACAACGAATACTGGGGCGGCCGCGTGACCAACTGGAACGTCGGGCGCACCTATGCGCAGGCACGCGGCGCGGAGATCCATACGGCCGGCCAGTACTGGGCGTCGTGCAACCTCGTCGCGCGCGACGCGATCGGCGCGCAGGCGATGGACAAGGCGTTCCTGAAGGGGCTGTCGATGACCAACAGCTCGACCAACCAGAAGGCCGCCGCGCAGGCCGTGCTGACGGCCGCATCCGCGCTCGGCTACAGCAACGCGCAGCTCGCCGCGATCGGCAACGCGTACAACAAGAGCTGCACGTACGGCGTGACCGTCCCGCAGAAGTCGTAATTCCGCAGCAGGCGGGAGTGCGGCGCACGACCTGCGGCGCGCTCCCTTCATCGACATCGACATCGCCATCCTCACGAGATCGAACATGCCTACTCTGAAACCGACCCGCCTGAGCGCCGCGCTGGGCGGCATGCTGCTGACCGCCGCCGCGCACGCGACCCCCGTCTGGATCACGCTCGGCGACACCGCGTTGCGCCAGCTTCGGCGCATCGATGCAAGCGTCACCGTGCAATACAGCACGACCGTCGATGCCGGCAAGACGGCCGACGGCGCCGCGCGCCGCGAAACCGTTCACGTCGTCGAGATCGACGATTCACGGCTCGGCGACCTCGCCCATGCCGTCCACCATACGCGCGGCCACGGGCCCGGCTACGTCGTGCACGATTCGTTCGACGACGCGCGGCAGGCACTGCAGCCGCTGCCCTTGACGCTCGCGAAACAGGCGGCGGCGCCTGTGTACAAGGTGTCGAACGCGCCGCAGATCGGTACCTGGATCCAGCAATTGCAGGCCAGCAACATCGTCGGCACGATCACGTCGCTGTCCGGCTTCACGAACCGCTACTACACGACGTCGCACGGCGTCGCCGCGTCGGACTGGCTCGCGCTGCAGTGGAAACAACTGGCCGGCCCACGCGCCGACATCACCGTCGAGCAGTTCGCGCACACCGGCTTTCCGCAGAAATCCGTGATCCTGACGATTCGCGGCAGCGATCCCGCCGCCGGCACGATCGTGCTCGGCGGCCACCTCGATTCGACGGTCGGCCGCACGACGGAGAACACGCGCTCGCCCGGCGCGGACGACGATGCATCGGGCATCGCGAGTCTCACCGAAGCGCTGCGCGTGCTGATCGCGAACGACTACCGGCCGAAACGGACGATCAAGTTCGTCGGGTATGCGGCCGAGGAAGCCGGCCTGCTCGGCTCGAAGGCGATCGCGAAGCAGTTCCGCACGCAGAACGCGAACGTGGTCGGCGTGCTGCAGCTCGACATGACGAACTACAAGGGCGATCCGAAGGATATCTACCTGATCACCGACTACACGAGCGCGGCGCAGAACACCTACCTGACGAACCTGGCGAAGACCTACCTGCCGGAACTCGCGATCGGCACGTCGCAGTGCGGGTACGCGTGCTCGGATCACGCGTCGTGGAATGCGCAGGGTTATCCGGCATCGTTCCCGTTCGAGGCCGACCAGAACGACAGCCCGTATATCCACACGGTGAACGACACGCTGGAGAACTCGGACCGGCAGGCGAACCACGCGCTGAAGTTCGGCAAGCTGGCGCTGGCCTATGCGGTCGATCTCGGCGGGAACGCCGCAACGACGACCAAGCCCTGACCGATCCGCGGCGCGCGGCCGTTCACCGTCACGCCGGAACGGGTGGCGCCGCGCGCCCCCGTTCCGATGCCGCGGGCCCTTCCGGATAGAATCGCCGTTCGACCACTACCGCACCCCGGTGCTCCGCCATGACCGATTTTTCCCGCTCCGTCGACGATCTGTCGCCCGCGCGCGTCACGACCGCGTTCGACCTGCCCGGCCACACGACCGTTCGTTCGCTCGGCGTCGTGCAGGGCATCGTCGTACGCTCGCGCTCGATCGTCGGCTCGTTCGGTGCGTCGCTGCAGACGATCTTCGGCGGCAACATCACGCTCTATACGTCGCTGTGCGAGAAAGCGCGCCAGCAGGCCTTCGACAAGATGCTGACCGACGCGCGCAAGCTCGGCGCGAACGCGATCGTCGCGATGCGCTACGACTCGACCGAAATCGGCTCGGGTGTCACGGAAGTCATCTGCTACGGCACGGCCGTGCGCGTGACGCAGGACGCGTGACGCCCGTCACGCGTCGCGCTCGAGCGATTTCATGTTCGTGAGCTGCGGGAACAGCCGCATCCACGTGAGCGCAACCGCGATCGTCGCCGCGCCTCCGACGACGATCGCCGTCGGCGCGCCCCACCACGCGGCCGTCACGCCCGATTCGAATTCGCCGAGCTGGTTCGACGTGCCGATGAACAGCGCGTTGACCGCGCTCACGCGACCGAGCATGTCGTCGGGCGTGCGCAACTGCACGAGCGACAGGCGCACGACGACGCTGATCACGTCCGACGCGCCGAGCGCGGCCAGCGCGACGAGCGACAGCGCGAAGTGCCGCGACAACCCGAACACGATCGTCGCGATGCCGAACGCGATCACGCCGCCGAACATCGCGCGGCCCGGCCGCCCTTTCAGCGGAAAGCGCGTGAGCCACAGCGTGCCCGCGAGCGCACCGACCGCCGGCGCCGCGCGCAGCGCGCCGAGCCCCCACGGGCCAACCTGCAGGATGTCGCGCGCGTAGATCGGCAGCAGCGCGGTCGCGCCGCCGAACAGCACCGCGAACAGGTCGAGCGACAGCGCGCCGAGGATCGCCGGCTCGCGCCGGATGAACGCGATCCCCGAGAACACCGAGCGCAGCGTGACCGGCTCGCGGGCAGGCGGCGCGCCGCGCAACGGAATCGTGCTGCTCAGCATGGCCGCGATCGCGAATGCGGCGACGCTCGTCCCGAACGCGACGGGCGCACCGACGCCATAGAGGAGCCCCCCGAACGCGGGCCCGAGGATCTGCGCGGCCTGGTTCGCGGACGTCGACAGCGCGGTCGCGCGCGGCAGGTCGGTGCGCGGCACGACGGCCGGCAGCAGCGACGACACCGACGGCGACTCGAACGCGCGCGCCGTGCCGACGATCGCCGCGAGCGCATACACGGCCGGCGCGGCCAGCCACCCTTGCACGGCGCCGAGCAGGAACACGCCGGCGGCCAGCGCCTCGACACCCTGGCAGATCGTCGCGATGCGCCGGCGGTCGTAGCGATCGGCCACCTGCCCGACGACGAGCGTCAGCGCGAACATCGGCACGAACTGCGCGAGCCCGACGAGGCCGAGCGCGAACGCGCTGTGCGTGAGCGCGTAGACATACCAGCCGATCGCAACCGACAGGATCTGGAAAGCCAGGGAAGACATCACGCGCGTGCCCCAGAAACGCTGGAACGGCGCGTGGCGGAACAGGTTGGCGGGTAACGGAGACGGCGAACTGGAGTCGGGTAACGGGGCGGTCATCGGCGAGACGTCATCGAAGGAAGGCCGGCGATCGCCGATACGCGATGCGGCCAAACCGCGATGATAGCTTCAACCGCCGAAACCCTGCCGCACGCCCGGCCGAGGCAGGCGCGGCCGGCATGCGCCGCGCGACGCCGCATCGAATCGCACCATGAAAAAAAAAGCGCGAACCTCGGTTCGCGCCAAAGAGAGATCTCGCTGAAGACGTCGCTGCCCTGCTCCACCCCGCTCAGAACGAATGCCGCATCCCGATCCGCACGTCGGCCTGCGTCTGCGTCGTCGACGGCGTGAAGCTGTAGCCGACCACCGCATCGACGCCCTGCGACGCGCGCAGGTAGTCGCCGGAGATATACACGTCGGTGCGCTTCGACAGCAGGTAATGCAGGCCCGCCGTGCCCTGGTTCCAGTGATGGCCTTCGAAGCGCGTGTGCTGGTAGCCCGCGATCAGGCTGAGCGCCGGCGTGAACTGGTACAGGCCGCCGCCTTCATACACCTGCATGTGCGACGACTGGCCGAAGCCCTTGATCGTCGTGTACGAGAAGTTGGCGTCGAGCGTCAGCTTGCCGATCGTGTAGCTCGAGCCGATGCCGAACGTGCCCTGGCTGTCGACGTCCATCGGCGTGTTCGCGAACAGGTCGGTGCGCGCGCCGGTCGCCGGGTCGACGGTGACGGTCTGCTGGCCGAGGAACGTGTGCGTGCCGATCATCGCGTACGGGTCGAACGCGTAGATACCGTTCGGGTTGTTCAGGCGCGTGTACGCGGCGCCGATCGAGAAGTCGCCCTTCGTGAAGCTCGCGCCCGCGCTCCATGCGCTGTTGCGATGGAAGTTGCCCGCGACGTTGCCGAACGAGTACATCGCGCCGACCTTGAAGCCGTTGAGGTCGTTCGACAGGAACTTCACCGAGTTCGGCAGGCGGTCGCCGTTGAAGCGGTCGAAGTCGCCCTGGTGGATCGCATAGCCGCTGCCCCACGCCGAGATGTTGTAGATCGACACGAGTTCGTTCGTGATGTCGAGCTGGTTGCCGAACGACAGCGTGCCCCAGTCGTTCTGCAGGCCGACATACGCCTGCCGGCCGAATTCGGCGCCGCCGAAGCCGAGTTGACCGTTGCCGAGGCGGAAGCCGCTCTCGAGCGTGAACACGGCTTTCAGGCCGCCGCCCAGGTCTTCGGTGCCCTTCAGCCCGAAGCGGTTCCCGTACGCGACGCCGTCGTCGAACTTGACGACGTGCGAGCCGCCCGTGTTGTTCACGTACGTGATGCCCGCGTCGAGAATCCCGTACAGCGTCACGCTGCTCTGCGCGTGCCCGATGGCGGGAATGCAGGCCGCGCATGCAAGCGCGGCGGCTACGGCAACTTTCGTGTGCTTCATTGTCGACCACCCTCCCTGAACCGTTCGATGGATAGAATCTCGTCCCGGCGCGTGCCGCGATGCGCCGGCGGATTCGAATTCAGACCGCCAGCTGGCTTCGGCATTTCGTTTTCCGCAATAACGCAGCCATTGGCGAAAAATACAAACCCATATTTCTCGCCACCCGTCTGAAGGCGACACTAAATGGTCACGATGCGACCGGTCGGGAAAACACGTAGACGGGCGGCACGGCGAAAACGGCCGCCCGGCGGGAGGGAATCAGCGGCCGTCGAGGGCCGCGCGCACCGCCGGCAGGCCCGGTGCGCCGGCCGCCGTCGTCACGCCGTCCAGCCAGCCGGCGACCAGCGCCGGGTCGGCCTTCAGCGCATGCTGCGCCGCGAGCGCGGGCGACGTCTTGTTGTCGAGCATGTCGGCGATCATCCGGTTCTCGACGTCGACGGAGAAGGTCATCTGCCGGAACAGGCGTGCGAGGTTCGCGCACTGGCCGGCGAACCCGGCACGCGTGACCGTGTTGACCGTCGCGCCGCCGTAGTTCGGGCCGAAGTACGCATCGCCGCCGGACAGATAGGTCAGATGGAACTTCGTGTTCATCAGATGCGGCTCCCAGGCCAGGAACACGATCCAGCGCTTGTCGCGCACCGCCCGCTCGACCTGCGTGAGCATGCCCGTCTCGCTCGATTCGACGAGCGACCAGTTCGACGGGCCGAGCGCGTGGTCGGTGAGCATCCGCTTGATGTTCTGGTTCGCGGGCGCGCCGGGCTCGATCCCGTAGATCTTGCCGCCGAAGCGGTCCGCATGACGCGCGAGATCGGCGAACGTATGCACGCCGGCGGCCGCCACGTAGTCGGGCACCGCGAGCGTGAACTTCGCGCCGCTCAGGTTCGCGTGCAGCACGTCGATCGACTTGTCGTCGACGAACGGCTTCACGAGCGGCGCCTGCGCGGGCATCCAGTTGCCGAGGAACACGTCGACCTGCCCTTTCTTCAGCCCCTGGTACGTGATCGGCACCGACAGGTTCGCTACCTCCTGCCGGTAGCCGAGCGCCTTCAGCACGACACCCGCCATCGCGTTCGTCGCGTCGATGTCGGTCCAGCCGGGCGCCGCCATCTTCACGTCGCCGCACGTCCGAGGGTCGGCCGCCCGTGCGCCCTGCGTCGTCACCAGGCACGCGGCCGCGGCGAGCGCCGCGCCGATCCGGATTGCTGCATTGCATTGCCGTTTCATCGTCCGCTTCCTCCGTCGTTCGTTCATGTTCGCGAGGCGGGACGCTCAGCGCCCGACCCGCGGAAAACGCGCCATCGCCTCGAGCGTGTCGAGTTCGATGTGATTGCGCATGTAACGCTGGCTCGCGTCGGTGAACGGCTGCCAGTCCCACGCCTGGATGCGGCCCTGCGTCGTCGCCGCGTAATGGAAGCGCCGGCGCCGCTGGCTCGCGCGCACCTGCCGGTCGAGCTCGGGCAGGTTCCAGCGCCCCGCGGCTTCCGCGCGGAACGCGGCGAGCACGTCGGCGGCCTCGGGCACGCCGGCCAGGTTCGTCAGCTCGCGCGGGTCGTCCGACAGGTTGTAGAGCTGGTCGGGATCGAGCGGGCAATGCACGTACTTCCAGTCGCCGCGCCGGATCATCACGATCGGCGCGAGCGCGCCTTCCGCGAGGTATTCGCCGAGCGCGACATCGTGCGCGGGCGTGCCGTGCAGGTGCGGCACGAGGCTCGCGCCGTCGACCGGGTCGGGCCAGCCGCCGGCGGGCGCGGCGCCGGCCAGGTCGACGAGCGTCGGCAGCAGGTCGAGATGCGACACGGGCCCGCGCACGCGCGCGGCGCCGAAGCGGCCCGGCGCATGGACGATCAACGGAACGCGGCAGCCGCCCTCGAAGAACGTCATCTTGTACCAGAGCCCGCGCTCGCCGAGCATGTCGCCATGGTCGGACGTGACGATCACGATCGTGTCGTCGGCGAAACCGCACTGCTCCAGCGCGGCCAGCACGCTGCCGAACTGCGCGTCGACATAGAACGTCGCGCCGTAGTACGCATGGCGCGCGGCGCGGATCTGCGCGTCGGTGGGCGGCGTGCGATCGTTCTCGCAGACGACGCGCAGCCGCTGCGAATGCGGATCGCTTTCCGCCGCATCGAGCCGCACGGCCGGCATGTCGATCTCGTCGTCGCGGTACAGATCCCAGTATTCGCGCGTGATCGCGTACGGGTCGTGCGGATGGGTCAGCGACACGACCATGCAGAACGGCCGCGCATCGTGCCCGGCCGCGCGCTCGCGCGCGACGTCGTAGAGCTTCTGCTTCGCGGCGAACGTGACTTCGTCGTCGAAATCGAGCTGGTTCGTGCGCACGCACGGGCCCGCCTCCAGCACCGAGCTCATGTTGTGATACCAGCTCGGCCGCTCGCCCGGCTGGTCCCAGTCGGGCACCCAGCCGAAATCGGCCGGATAGATGTCGGTCGTGAGCCGTTCCTCGAAGCCGTGCAACTGGTCGGGCCCGCAGAAATGCATCTTGCCGGACAGCATCGTCCGGTAGCCGCCCGCGCGCAGGTAGTGCGCGAACGTCAGCGTTTGCGCCGGCAACTCGGCGGCGTTATCGTAGGCGCCGATCCCCGACGGCAGCTTGCCGGTCAGCAGCGAGAACCGCGACGGTGCGCACAGCGGGCTCGCGCAGTAGGCGGCGTCGAACACCACGCCTTGCGCGGCGAGCCGGTCGAGCGTCGGCGTGCGTGCGACGCGGTTGCCGTAGGCCGGCAGCGCGAACGGCGTCAACTGGTCGGCCATCAGGATCAGGATGTTGGGTGTCGGGTTCGTCATGAGCGGTCGTGGGGAAAGCGGTGTTCGAACGGAGCGGCGCGCCGCTCCGGCGGCGGGACGTCCGGCATGACGGAGACGGCCCGCAGAAACCGCCGCGCACGCGGGCCGCGCTGGCTAGAATCGCGGAACGCATTGCCCGGCGGCCGCGAAGCGCGTGTGCCGCACCGTCCGATGCACTATCGCCCGCCCGAATTCGCGCGGGTAGGCGTCCGGCCCTTATGGGGCCATTAGAGAGACTTATGTCGAAACCGGAACCGTTACCGTCGATGCAGGCGCTGCGCGCGTTCGAATCGGCCGCCCGGCTCGCGAGCTTCACGGCCGCCGCGCGCGAGCTGGGCTCGACGCAGCCGGCCGTGAGCCAGCAGGTGTACCAGCTCGAAGCCGAACTGGGCGTGCCGCTGTTCGAGCGCAGCCCGCGCGGCGTCACGCTGACGGCCGACGGCCAGTGCCTGTACGAAGCGGTGCGGCTGAGCCTCGACACGCTGCGCGGCGCGACCGCCACGCTGCGCGCGCGCCGCGAGCACGGCGCGCTCACGATCGTCACCGACTTCGGCTTCGCGACCTACTGGCTGATGCCGCGGCTCGCCGGCCTGAAGCGCGTGATGCCGGACGTCGACGTGCGCGTCGTCACGTCACAGGATTACGACCCGCAGCGCGACCACGCCGACATCGCGGTCCTGTTCGGCGACGGTCACTGGCCGTCGTGCACGGCCGCACGGCTCTTTCCGGAATCGGTCACGCCCGTGTGCTCGCCCGCGTTCCGCGCCGCGCACCGCGACGTCGCGCGGGCCGACCACCTGCTCGCACTGCCGCTGCTGCACGTGCAGCCGACGCGCCCCGAGCGCTGGCTGTCGTGGTCCGGCTGGTTCGACGCGCATGGCCTCGAGCCGCCGCCCGCCGCGCGCGGCGTGACCTTCAACAGCTACGCGCTCGTGATCCATGCGGCGCTGCTCGGCGAAGGCGTCGCGCTCGGCTGGTCGCCGCTCGTCGACGAGCTCGTCGCGTCCGGCCAGCTCGTGAAGCTCGTCGACGCGCCCGTCGTCACGTCGCGCGGCTACTTCCTGGTGCGCCCGCCGCAGCGGCCCGAGCCGGATGCGACCCACGTGTTCCGGCGCTGGCTGCTCGACGCCTGCGCCGGCGTCTGACGGGCCCGGCCGGCCCGCACGCGCTGGCGCGCCGATACCAGCCACACGGCGCGTTGGTTCTATCCGCCCCGGAATCGTCCTGATTTACTTGAGCCTCCCGCTACCCGCGCGGTGCGGCGCCGTCGTGCGCCGCCGCACGGCCGTGCGCCCATGCCAACCGAGGAGTCTCATGACCGCCGAGCACCGCCCCGATCAATTCGTCCTGACGCTGTCGTGCCCGAGCGCGGCCGGCCAGGTCGCCGCCGTCGTCGGCTTTCTCGATCGCCATCGCTGCTACGTCGATGCGCTGAACGTGTTCGACGACGACCTCAGCAACCGCTTCTTCGTACGCTGCGTGTTTCATCCGACAGATGAAACGCTGCAGATCGACGCGCTGCGCCAGGAATTCACGCCGATCGCCGCGAGCCTCGGCGGCGCGCAGGGCGACATGCAATGGGCGATCCATGACGTGAACGCACGGCCGAAGGTGCTGATCATGGTGTCGAAGCTCGAGCACTGCCTCGCGGACCTGCTGTTCCGCTGGCGGATGGGCGAGCTGAAGATGGACATCGTCGGCATCGTGTCGAACCACCCCGATTTCGAGCCGCTCGCCGCCCAGCACGGGCTGCCGTTCCGGCACTTCCCGATCACGGCCGACACGAAGGCGCAGCAGGAAGCGCAGTGGCTCGACTTCTTCGAATCGAGCGGCGCCGAACTCGTGATCCTCGCGCGCTACATGCAGGTGCTGTCGCAGGAAACGAGCGCGAAGCTCGCGAACCGCGCGATCAACATCCATCATTCGTTCCTGCCCGGCTTCAAGGGCGCGAAGCCGTATCACCAGGCGCACACGCGCGGCGTGAAGCTGATCGGCGCGACCGCACACTTCGTCACCGACGATCTCGACGAAGGGCCGATCATCGAGCAGGTCGTCGAGCGCGTCGATCATGCGCTGCGCCCCGAGCAACTGCTCGCGGTCGGGCGCGACGTCGAAAGCCTCACGCTCGCGCGCGCGGTGAAGGCGTTCATCGAACGGCGCGTGTTCCTGAACGGCGATCGGACGGTGGTGTTTTCGTAGGCATGCGAAACGGCGGCCGGCTCGCCCCGTGCCTCACGCCGAGGCGGAAGGCACGCGCGCCGGCGCCGTGCCGATTCCCCGCGCCCGGCGCCGCAGATACAGGTTGTTGAGAATCAGCGCCGCGCCGGTCAACCCGGCGCCCGCGATTTGCGCGCGAGTGGGCACCACGCCCGTGGCGGCGGACACGATGAACGCGGTGATGGGCAGGACGTCCATGAACAGCACGCCGTTCATCGGCCCCAGGATCCGGTTGCCCGTCATCCACAGCAGGATCGCGCCGAAGCCGGCCACCGGCCCCATGTACGCGAGATGCGGCAGCACCGCGTGCACGGCGCCCCATGACGGCGCCGCGATCCGGTGCGTTGCGACCAGCATCAGATTGACCGTGACGATCGTGGTCAGTCCGAGCCACGTCGTGAAGGTCGTGTATTTCAATGCCGACCAGCCGGAGAAACGCGCCGCGCCGAACGTATAGACGACCCAGCACAACGCACCGACGACGATCAGCGCACTGGCCGCATGGTGCTGCGGTTCGTGCAGCGCGGCCACCACGTCGCCGCGCGTGACGACGAGCGCCACGCCGGTGAACGACAGCACCACGAACAGCACCGACACCGGCGCCGGCGGGACGCGCCGCACCAGCGCGTTGAGCAGCAGCCCCATCATCGGCTGGGTCGCCATCATGATCGATGCGGTCAGCGCGCCTTCGTCGCCGGCCAGCTGCTGGCCCAGGAACACGAACGACCCGAACCCGCAAAAGCCGATCGAGCCGAGCAGCCATGCAAGCGGCACCGATTCGCCGGCCGCGCGGAACGCGCCGGGCCCTTCGACGACCCGCAACAACACGAGGAATGCGCTGCCCGCGATCAGGTAGCGCAGCGACGTGAACGTGAATGGATCGATGTGTCGCAACGCGTCGGTCATCACCGGAAACATCACGCCCATCAGGATCGTCGCACCGACACATGCCGCGATCCCCTTCCCGTACGCGCCCGCGGCCGGCACTGCGTTATTTGCGCCATTCATGACCGATCATTCCCAAATTAATTGAACAATGAGGCCGGTGCGGCTGCGCGCAGCGGCGGCGTTTTTTCAGCTGCTTTTTCGAATCGGCTTGCCCGTCAAGGTTTCGACTGCCGTCCGTGGAACACGCATCATTTGAAACTGATCATTCTCAAAATAATCAAAAAATCAGGTCAGCGCCCGCATCGCGATTTCGACGATCGAAGCCAGTTCCGCCTCCGACGCACTCGATTTGCCCAGCACGCGCATGCCCTGGATCAGGCACAGCAGGAACCGGCCAACCTCTTCCGGATCGAGGTTCCGGTCGAAATCGCCCGATTGCTGGCCGCGTGCGACCGCAAGGCTGAATTGCGTGCCGATGCGCAGCAGCGTCGATTCGATGTACGGTCGCAACACGTCGTCGCCGGGTAGCAATTCGACGGCCGAATTCGTGATGAGGCAGCCGCGGCGCTCCGACAGCCGCACGCCGATTTCCGTGTAGTACAGCAGCGCTTCCCTGAGGGCCTGACGCGGCGGCAAGTCCGCCGCGAGACGTTCCTTGAGCCGCGCGATCGCGCCTTCCGCATAACGGTCGAACGCGGCGACCAGCAGCCCGTGCTTGTCGCCGAACGTCCGGTACAGACTGCCGCGAAACACGCCGGTCGCCTCGCACAGCGTATCGATCGACGTCGCGTGATATCCCTGCGCCCAGAACACGCGCGCCGCGGCGTCGATCACCTCGTCGGTGTCGAATTCGCGTGGGCGCCCCCTGTCACGGGAGCCGGGAGAAGTTGGACTCATGAGCCAGGATATTAGAACCGATCATTCTCAAAATCAAGCGTCGTCGCTCGCGGGCGGGCGCCGTGCACGCCGGCCATGCCGCCGGCCCTGAATGACGGAAGCCCGGCCGGTTGCAGCCGATCGGGCTTCGTTGCGGGCGGCGAGATCGCACCGCCGTATGCGGTTTCCGGGTGATGTGCGCCGTTACACGGCCTGACGCGTCACTTCACCCATGCGAGGTAATACGACAGCCAGATCGTCAGCCCCGCGCCGATCAGCGCGGCATACGGCATCAGGTTCAGCCACATCGCGCGCTTCGGCACTTCGAGCTCCATGTCGCGCTGCATCTGCTCGGGGAAGCGGCCGCGATCCTGCCAGTAGTGGCGATACAGGAAGACCGGCACGATCAGCAGCATCGCGATCAGTCCGTTGCGCAACGTGCCTTCGCCCTGCAGGTTCGCACCCGCGCCGACGTAGACGAGGTTCGCGTAGCCGCAGATCGAGCCTGCGACGAGCAGCCAGGTCGGGCAGCGGAACGGCCGATCCCAGTTGCCGCGATCCATCCGGTGGATCCAGCCCGACTGGAGATTCAGGAATACGAACAGCATGTAGCAGACGTTCGAGATCGACAGCACCGTCATGTAGTCCGACATCATCAGCAACACGAGGTTGAAGCCGAGGTCCGTCCACATCGCGCGGGTGGGCGAGCCGTGCTCGTTCACGTGCGACAGGTACTTCGGCAGCCAGCCGTCGACCGATGCCTGGTACAGCGTGCGCGACGAGCCCATCATCGACGTCATCACGATCAGCAGGATCGACAGCATCAGCATCACGACGACCGCATTCGCGACCCACGCGCCGCCGCCGACGATCTTCGCCATCGCGGCCGCGACACCCGTGCCGTCGCCGATCGACGGATCGAGCATCGCCTGCGTGCCGAGCGCGCCCTGGAACGCCATCGGCACGAGCGTCATCACGACGAGGCACAGCGCGCCCGACCAGAAGATCGCCTTCGCGGTATCGCGGCGCGGATCGCGGAATTCACGCGTGTAGCAGACGGCCGTCTCGAAACCATACGACGCCCAGCCGGCCATGAACATCGCGCCGAGCGCCATCGTGACGCCCTGCCCGTTCCACGAACCGAACGTCGCGGTCGTGAGGTTGCCTTGCGCGTCGTGACCGAGCGGCAGCAGCGGAAGCAGGTTCGACATCGGCACGTCGCCGGTGACGAACGGCACGATGCCGACGATCAGCAGCGGCGTGAGCGACGCGATGCCGAGGATGCGCTGCGTGCGTGCCGCCTTCGATGCGCCGCTGTGCTGAAGCTTGAACGTGATGAGAAGCAGGATCGTCGCGATGATGAACGTCGCATTGATCCGCAGGGACAAACCCGGCTTGATGAAACCGAGATCCGCGATCTTGAGCTGCCATTGCAGCACCGCCGCGTTGGCGGGAAAGAGACTCGTGAGCGCATAGCTCGCCGCGAGGCCGCAGCCGAGCGCAAGCATCGGCGACCACGCGAGCCAGTTGCACCACACGGAAACCGGGGCAATCAGCTTGCTGTAACGGACCCATCCGATCGCGCCATATACGGACGCGCCACCCGATTTATGAGGAAATAGCCCCGAGATTTCCGCATAAGTCGCGCTTTGAATCAGCCCCATCGTGATCGCGGCGATCCAGATCGCCCACGCGGGCTGGCCGATCGTCGCGCATACGCCGCCGATCGTGAACAGCACGCCTGCCGGCACGCCGCTCGTCACCCAAAATGCGTCTTTCCAGGTCAGGCCACGATGCAGCGTGTGGCCCGTCGAATCATGTGAGATGGTTGCCTCAACGTCACTGGTGCGATTCGCACGCAGTCCTGCCTGACTCATCCAATTCCTCCTCTCGATCGGAGTTGGCGCTTTAGCGCTTACTCTGGTTCGATGCAAGCTGTGATGATTTTGCACAAGCGCCGTAGTGTAACAATTTACGGGCTTTTTTGCAGAATCCGAAAAAGAATTCCGGGATATGGCCGCATTGAATCTCGATTATTTCGGATTCCTGCAAACCATTCCCGGCATGTTTTTATGATGATTCGTACGACGTATTGGGTGACGCTTACTGCGCGCCTTCCGTCCACGCATTCACGCGGTCCGGATGCGCGGCAATCCACGCGTCCGCGGCCGCTTCCGGCTTCGAACCGTTCTGGATCGCCAGCATCACGCTGTCGATTTCACCCGGCTTCCACTGGAATTTCTTCAGGAACGCGACGACCGGCTTGGCCTTGGTTTCGAGCCCCGGATTCACGACGCTGTCGACGTGCTCCGCGCCGCCGAACACCTTCTTCGGATCCTCGAGGAAGCGCAGCTTCCACTTCGCGAACATCCAGTGCGGCGCCCAGCCCGTCACGATGACCGGCTTGCTCGCACCGACCGAACGCGACAGCTCGGCCGTCATCGCGCTGCCCGAACTCGGCATCAGCGTGTAGTTCAGCCCGTAGCTCTTGATCGCGTCGTCGGTCTTGCGCATCACGCCGGCGCCCGCATCGATGCCGACGATCCGGCCGCCGAAGCTGGCCTTCTCCGCATTCAGGTCGTCGATGCTCTTCGCCTTCACGTACGCCGGCACGATCAGGCCGATCTTCGCATCGGGAAAATTCGCGCCGAGGTCGACGACCTTGGCCTTGTATTCATCCCAGTAGGAGCCGTGCGTGACCGGCAGCCACGCGGACAGCGTCGCATCGAGGTCGCCGCGCGCGACACCCTGCCACATGATCCCGGCCGCGACCGGCACGAGCTTCACCTCGTAGCCGAGCTTCTTCTCGATGACGCGAGCCGCGACGTTGGACGTCGCGACGCTGTCGTCCCAGCCTTCGACGTAGCCGATCTTCAGCGTCGGCTTCGTATCGGCGAGTGCCGACGTGCTCAGCGCCACCATCGCCGACAGTGCGCCGGTCCACAACAGTTTTCCGAACAGTTTCATGGTCGATCTCCTTGATAAGCGCACCGTGCGCGTTGTCTCTCTAGGTTCTTCAACCACAAATCCGCGGTATCGTTGTTTTCCGACGGATGCTTGTCCGGACGCGACGTGTCCGGACAAGCGCCGACACATCGCGACTACTTGTCGATCACGAGATCCGACAGCGGCTTGCTGCAGCACAGCAGCACCATTCCCTGGTCGATCTCGCGCTGGCGGATGCCGCCGTTGTGCTTCATTTCGACTTGCCCCGACACGAGCTTCACCTTGCAGGTGCCGCACATGCCCTGCGTGCACGAGGCCGGCAGCCGCACGCCCGACTGGCGCGCCGCGTCGAGCACGTGCTGCTCCGAGCCGCACGAAATCTCGCGGTTGCTCTTCGCGAAGCTGACGGTGTACTGCTTCGTGTCGGTGTCGCCGCCTTCGGCCGGCGGTACGAGATCGGCAAGCAGCTCGTCGCTCGCGGTCTGCGCGAGCGTCTCGAACGAGAAGCTTTCCTCGTGATACTGCTTGCGATCGAAACCGGCTTCGTCGAGCAGGTCGCGCACGGCCTTCATGTACGGCGCGGGGCCGCACGTGAAGACCTCGCGCTCCATGAAGTCCGGTGCGATCAGCTTCAGCAGCGGCAGCGTCAGGAAGCCCGTGACACCCGGCCAGTTCGTGCGCGCGCCCACGCGCTCGACGACGAACGACGTGCGGAAGTTCGCATGGTTCGACGCGATCAGGTCCAGCTCGCGCGCGAAGATGATGTCGTCCGGCGTGCGCGCACTGTGCACGAACAGGATGTCGCGATCTTCCGCGAGATCGTGGTGCGCGCGGCTCATCGACATCAGCGGCGTGACGCCCGAGCCGGCCGACAGGAACAGGTACTTGCGCGCCGGATGCCGGGCGCACGTGAACTCGCCGGCCGGGCCGAGCACGCGCACCGAGGCGCCGGGCTGCAGGTTGTCGTGCAGCCAGTTCGACACCTTGCCGCCCGGCACGCGCTTCACCGTGATCGACACCGTGTGCGGTCGCGCCGGCGACGACGAGATCGTGTAGCAGCGGTTGATCGTTTCGCCGTCGATGTCGAGCTCGAGCGTGAGGAACTGCCCGGGCTCGAACGAGAACGTGCGGCCCTGCGGCGAACGGAAGAAGAAGCTCTTCACGTCGTGCGTTTCCTGCCGCACGTGACAGCACACCAGCGTTTCCTCGACGTCGCTCGTCCAGCGCTCGGGCAGGCCGTTCCAGAATGCCGGGCGCGTGACCCGGCTGTCCGTCGGCTCGAAATTGGCCGCGTCTCGCATCATGTCAGCCTCCGCAGGGCCGCCCCAAGGAGGCTGACCGCCCCCGTGGGGGGCAGGGAACGCAGTGAGCGTGGGGATCGTTTCATCAGTTGCTCCGCTTGTCCGCTGCTATGACCTATTCGCCGGTTTTTTCGGCGAGCCGGCCGATGTACCATGCCGAGAATTTTTCGACGAGACCTTCCGTGTACGGCGAATACGGGCCCGGCTCGTACGCGCTGCTGCTCGCGCCGCGCTGCGAGAACTCGACGAGCGCGCGATCCTGGTCGTTGGTCGCGTTCCACACGGCCGTCAGGTTCTTCACGTCGTAGTCGATGCCTTCCTTCGCGTCCTTGTGCACGAGCCACTTCGTGCGCACGAGCGTCTTGCCGGCCGACAGCGGGATCACCGAGAACGTCACGATGTGATCGCTCATGAAGTGGTGCCACGAGTTCGGCTGCGTCCAGAACGACAGGCCGCCGAGGTCGGCCTTGTCGAAGCCGCCGAGCAGCTTCTTCGACGCGACCTTCGCGTCGAGCGTCTGCGATTCGCCGCTGCGGTCGAGCGGCAGGCGCTGCGTGCGGAAACCCGTCACGTCGAGCAGCTTCTCGATTTCGGCGGACGGCAGGCCCATCTCGGCCCACTCCTTGCCGCGCCGCACGCACGTTTCGGCGAATGCGTCCATGCCTTCGGCGTTCGCGTCGGAACGCTGGTAGCCGAAGCCGTATTCGTACAGCGAGATCGTCAGCTCCGGATGGTTCGCGACGCAGTGATAGCACTCGCGGTTGTTCTCCATCGTGAGCTTCCAGTTGCCTTCCTCGATGATGTCGATCTGCGCGGCGATCTTCGTGCTCGGCAGATCGTGCGGCAGCAGGTACGGCTCCATCTCGGCGCGCATCTGCGCGAAGTCGACCGGCGGCTCGTCGGCGAGGCAGATGAAGATCAGGCCCGCGAGGTTCTCGACGTGCACCGACTTCAGGCTGTGCTTGCAGCGGTCGAACTTCTCGCCCATGTGCTCGGCGAACATCAGCTGGCCCGTCAGGTTGTAGGTCCAGCTGTGGTACGGGCACACGATGTTGCCGACCGAACCCTTGTCCTCGTTGCAGAGGCGCGCGCCGCGGTGACGGCACACGTTGTGGAACGCGCGGATCGCCATGTCGTCGTCGCGCACGATCAGGATCGAATCGCTCCCCAATTGGACCGTCACGTAGTCGCCCGGCTCGGGAATGTCCGGTTCGACCGCCACCTGGATCCAGTGCTGGCGGAAAATCGCCTCCATGTCGAGCGCGAAGATGTCCTCGCTCGTGTAGAACGGCGCCTCGAGGCTGTGCCCTTCCTTGCGCCGCTCGATCAGTGCACGAATGTCTGCCGATACTTTCATCGTTTGCTCCGGATTCCTTGCATCCCTGGGTTCTTGCCGACAGGCATCAAAATCAGTAGTCGATGAGCTGATGCTCGCGCAAATACGCGAGGATCACTTGTGCTTTTTCGACCGAACTCCCTTCATTTACGACGTTGCCGCCCCGGCTTTCGGTCGTCGTCGCGGACAGCATCCGGGCATGCCCGGAACGCTTCTCGGCGGCGACCAGCTTGACGGGCTTACGCTCGACCGGGCCGACCGTCCACGCGGCCGCGTCGGCGTCCGCGCCGGGCGCCGCAAGCGCCGGCCGGATCGCGCCGGCGCGCAGCCGCGCATACGCGTAGCGCGGCTCGGCATTGGCGAGCGGATGGACGGCAATCACGGCCGGCAGCGCGGCATCGACGCGCCGCCGCAACCCTTTCGGCAAAAATTGCCGGACAGCCGCGCGGCCGCCTTCGACCGTCACGTCGACGGCCGAGCCGACCAGCGGATAACCGAGCGCCGCGGCGATGCGGTACGGCAGCATCCCGGTGTCGTACGCGCCCTCGGCGCGCGTGCCGGTCAGCACGAGGTCGTAGCCTTCGATACGCGCGGCGAGCGCGTGGACGGCATCGTCGCCGTCGCGGCAGGCCAGCACTTCGACCTCCCGCGCGCCGAGCGCGAGATATTCGGCCAGCGCCGCATTCGCGGGATCGCCGGCATGGATCACGTCGAGCGTCGCGCGATGCTGCTCGGCGAGCTGGCGACCGGTTTCGAGCGCGGCCGCGTCGTTACGGCTGTAGCGCGCGACGCCGCTGACCGGATGCCGGCCGACGGACACGAGCACCGCGATGCGTTGCAAGAGGCGGGGGGCGTTCATGCGGCCACTCCTTCCGGTTCACGGGCGCCGACCGCGGCCGGCGATTCGCCGCGCGCGGCACGCGCGGCCTGTACCTGTTCGATCAGCGCGGCGATCGTCGCCTGCGCGTCGCCAACCACCGTCAGGTTCGCGCGCTTCGCGATCGGCGCACTGCCGTCGAGGTTCACCGCGATCACGTGGCGGCAGTCCTTGATCCCCTGCAAGTGCTGTACCGCACCGGAGATGCCGAACGCGATGTACACGCTTGCCTCGACCGTCTTGCCGGTCGCGCCGACCTGCTTGTCGCGCGTGAAGTGGCCGTTGTCGACCGCGACACGGCTCGCGCCGATCGCCGCGCCGAACGCACCGGCCAGCTGCTCGAACGCGCCGATGTCCGACACGCCGTTGCCGGCCGACACGATGAAGTCGGCTTCCTCGAGCGCGACCTGGGCCGCGTCGATTTCTTCCAGGCCGAGATCGCGGTACGGCTGCGCGGCGTCATGCGCCGGGCGGATGAAATCGGCGGCCAGCCGTTCGCCCGCGCCGACGAACGGCAGCTTCGCGTCGGCCGCGTTCGGCGCAAGCAGGATCACGTCGGGCAGCGCACGCGTGGCAAACGCCCGCCCGGCCTGCGCATATGCGCCGACATGCTTCGCGTCGATCTCGACGACGTGGGTCGCGACGCTCGCGCCGGCGGCCGCCGCGTAACGCCGGCCAAGATCGCCGTCGCCCGTCGCGTTGTCGGGCACGAACACGTGTTTCGGTGCGAGCGCGGCCACACAGGCCTGCAACGCTTGCAATTCGCTTTCGGGATCGAACGCGCGGCGATCGAAGCCGGTCAGCTCGAGCAGCTTGTCGACGCCGAGTTCGGCCGCATCGTCCTTCAATTCGCCGAACGCGAGCAGCGCGACTTCGGTTTGCGCATCGGCGAGCACGGCGGCGGCGGCGATCGCCTGCCGCGCATGGTCGTCGAGCGCGCCGCGCTCACAGTGCGCGACCACCAGCATCACGTGTTTCGGATCCTGCAGCGCGCGGCGCGGCTTCGCGGCCACCGCGCCATGGCCGTGCACGGACCCGTGCGCGGCGTTCGCATCGGCGCTGCCTTCCTCGCCGAGCGTGATGCGCTTCAGGCCGGCGGCCGTGATGATGAACGGCCGGCGCGGATCGATTCGTTTGATCGTATTCATCGATTCACTCCAGCGAGGCGGCGACGAGTTCGGCGACGTCGAGCACGTCGGGGCGCGGGCCCACGACGCCTTCGAGCATGGCCGTGCAGTTCGGGCATGCAACCGCGACCACGTCCGCGCCGATCGTGCGTGCGTCGGCGATGCGGATGTCGGGAATGCGCTGCTTGCCGGGGATGTCGGTCAGCGGCGCGCCGCCGCCACCGCCGCAGCAGCGCCCGCGCATGCCGTTGCGCTCCATCTCGACGACCTGGATGCCGATCGTCTTCAACAGCTTGCGCGGCGCTTCCGTCTCGCCGTTGTAGCGGCCGAGGTAACACGGGTCGTGATACGTCGTGCGCTTTTCCTGCAGCGACTCGACGGCCTTCGGCGCGATCTTGCCGCTGTCGGCGAGTTCGGCGAGATAGGTCGTGTGATGCTTGACCGTCACGCGCAGCCCGAGCGCACGGTATTCGTTGCGCAGGCTGTGCATCACGTGCGGGTCGGCCGTCACGATCTGCTTGTACGACAGCGTGCCGAGCGTGCCGATCAGGCGCTTCGCCATCTGCTGGAAGGTCGCTTCATCGCCGAGCCGGCGTGCGACGTCGCCCGTGTCGGTCTCGGTCGAGCCGAGCACCGCGTAGTCGACGCCCGCCTTGTTCAGCACCTTGACGAACGCGCGCAGCGTGCGCTGGTAGCGCATGTCGAATGCGCCTTCGCCCGCGACGAACAGCACGTCGACCGGCTTGCCCGGCTGCGCGACGGGCGCGCTCAGGTCGACCGACCAGTCGTAGCGCGCGGCCGTGTCGTAGCCGCCCATCGTGCCCGTTTCACGCAGGTTCGCGAGCACTTCCTGGCCCTTGCCGGGCACCGTGCCGTGCACGAGCGTGCGATTGCGGCGCATGTCGACGATCGCGTCGACGTGTTCGATCAGCATCGGGCACTCCTGCACGCACGCGCGGCAGGTCGTGCACGACCACAGCGTCTGCTCCTCGATCAGCCCCGACACGATCGGGCCGTTCGGCTCGCCGCGATGCTGGCCGACCGCGAGGCCCGGCGACGGGCTGCCCGCGTATGCCGCATCGGTACCGCCGGCCATCCCGACGACGAGATCCTGGATCAGCTTCTTCGGGTTCAGCGGCTGGCCCGACGCGAACGCGGGGCACGCGGCCTCGCACTTGCCGCACTGCACGCAGGCGTCGAAACTCAGCAGCTGGTTCCAGCGGAATTCGACCGGCTTCGCGACACCGTATTCCTGATGCTCGATGTCCGGCAGCTTCAGCGCGGTCGGCGGCGTGGCCGTGCCGTTGCCGGTGAACGATTCGCGCGTGGCGGCGAAACGCTCCTGGCGCGGGTGGAACGCGAGGTGCAGCAGGCCGGCGATCGCATGCTTCATCGGGCCGCCCTTCGCGGCGCCGATCGTCATCGTGAACGCGCCGACGCCGATCAGCAGCGCGCAGAGCACCGCGAACGCACCCGACATCGCGCCGGTCGGCACCAGCATGAACAGCACGAGGCCGAGCGCGAACGAGCCGAGCAGCCAGGGCAGCGTGTTCCACGGGCCTTTCGACAGTCGCGCGGGCACGTCCCGGGCCGCGCGGCGGCGCCACACGAACACCGCGCCAACCAGCATCGCGAGCGCCGCGAGGAAAATCAGCTTGTCGAGCCAGGGCGAATAGATCGCGAGGCCGTAGTTGACGAACACCAGCGCCAGCGCGCCGATCGCGCCGCCGGCCGTCGCGACGTGCGTCTTCGCGATGTACGGATCGCGGGCGACCACGTGGTGCAGGTCGACGAAATAGCGCTTCGGAATCGCGAACAGGTTCGCGACGCCGAACGAGCCGGGCGCCGTGGCGCGGCCCAGGCGCCAGTAGGACGAGCGCTTCGCGACCGCGAACGCGAGCCCCGCCACCGACAGCCACAACAGGGCGGTAATGAGGAAGGACGGGTTCATCGTTCAGAAATCCTTCACGAGACGCAGCGAGTCGTAGATTGCCCCGTGGACGTTGTGCATCGAGATGCAGTCGCCGACACGGAACAGCAGGAAACGGCCGTTGCCGAGTTCTTCCGACAGGCACGGCTGCGGCTCGGCCGCGAACAGCGTGTGCGGATCGATCTGGCCGCGGTTCACCGATTCCGGCTTGAGCTTCCAGTACAGCTCGTCGTTCGGCGACGAACCGTTCTCGATCACCACCTGGTCGACGGCGCGCTCTTCCAGTTCTTCCGTGTACTCGTTGCGCAGCACGGCGATCATCTTGCCGTTCTCTTCATAGACGCGGTCGAGCATCGTGTTCGGCGTCGGGATCACGCCGAACGCGTACAGGCGTCGGTAGAAGATCGGGAACGTCGTGCCGCCGCAATCGTCGGCGACCTTCACGTCCGGCGTGACGACCTCGACCTTCGAGCCGCGGCTCGCCATGAAGTCGGCCACGCCCGCACCCGCATGCGTGCTCACGCCGTCGAACAGCAGCACGTTCTGCTTCGGCTCGACCTTGCCGGTCAGGATGTCCCACGAGCTGACGGCGAGCCCCTCGGCCACGCCCCAGCCCGGCACCTGCCACGTGAAGCTCGACCCGCCCGTCGCGAGCACGACGATGTCCGGCTTCTCGGCCATGATCATCTTCTCGTCGGCGGCCACGCCGAGACGGCGGTCGACGCCCAGGCGCTTCGTCTCCATGTCGAACCAGCGGATGATCCCCGACATCTGCTCGCGCTGCGGCGCCTTCGCGGCGATCATCACCTGGCCGCCCACTTCCGCGTTCTTCTCGAACAGCACGACATCGTGGCCGCGCAGCTTCGCGACGCGCGCCGCCTCGAGGCCCGCCGGGCCCGCGCCGACCACCACGACCTTGCGCTTCGGGCCGCGCGACTTCTCGATGATGTGCGGCATCGTCGCTTCGCGCGACGTCGCCGCGTTCTGGATGCACAGCACGTCGAGGCCGTTGTACTGGCGGTCGATGCAGTAGTTCGCGCCGACGCACTGCTTGATTTCGTCTTCGCGGCCGTCGCGGATCTTGATCACCATGTGCGGATCGGCGATCTGCGCGCGCGTCATGCCGACCAGGTCGATCATGCCGGTCGCGAGCAGGCGCTCGGCCTGGCCCGCGTCGCGGATGCTCTGCGCGTGCATCACCGGAATCTTCACGACCGACTTGATGCCGGCCGCGAGGTGCACGAACGGCTCCGGCGGCAATGCCATCGGCGGCATGCAGTTCGCGATCGTGTTGTGCGTGTCGCCGCCCGAGCCGACCACGCTCAGGTAGTCGATCAGGCCCGTCTCCGACATCGCCTGCGCGATTTCCTTCAGCGCTTCGTGATCGAGGCCGTCCTCGTGGAATTCGTCGCCGCACATGCGCAGGCCGACGCAGAAATCCTTGCCGACCGCCTCGCGCACGGCCGTCAGCACTTCGATGCCGAAGCGCAGGCGGTTTTCGAGGCTGCCGCCCCATTCGTCGGTGCGATGGTTCGAACGCTTGCTCCAGAACTGGTCGATCAGGTGCTGGTGAGCGGCCGAGATCTCGATGCCGTCCATGCCGGCCGCCTTCACGCGCTTCGCGGCCGCCGCGAAATCGCCGATGATGCGGCGGATTTCCTCGATCTCGATGATCTTCGCGTTGCCGCGGTGCACGGGTTCGCGCACGCCCGACGGCGACATCAGGTGCGGCCAGTGCTCGCCGTGGAACGACGAGCGGCGGCCCATGTGCGTCGCCTGGATCATGATCTTCGCGCCGTGCTTGTGCATCGTGTCGGCCAGGCGCGTGAGCGGATCGATGATCTTGTCGGTCGACAGGTTCACCGATTTCCACCAGCCTTGCGGGCTGTCGATCGACACCGGGCTCGACCCGCCGCAGATGGCCAGGCCGACGCCGCCCTTGGCCTTTTCCTCGTAGTAGCGGATATAGCGGTCGCCCGGCAGGCCGCCCGGCTCCGCATACACCTCCGCGTGCGCGGTGCTGACGATCCGGTTGCGCAGCGTCAGCTGGTTCAGCTGCATGGGTTTGAACAGGTGGGGATAACGCATCGCTGGCGACCTCTGGCGTTCGAATGTCTCGTGTTGCGGGTGTTGTTCTGCTTCAGTGAAACGAGGCGTCAGTGCGCGATCGGCGACACTTCGAAGACGCAGTGGTCGTGATGCTCGGCCGCGCACTGCACTTCCTTCGACTGCGCGCGCGGTGCACCCTTGCCTTCCGGCGTCGTGTCGTTGACCCAGTCCATCGCGCCCGCGAACCAGCCCGCGAACATGTAGCAGAGCTTGCCTTCCTTGCCCGGCTGCTGGAGCACGAACGACGAGTGGCGCAGCTCGATCTTCGCGCGTGCGGCGGCCGGATCGGCCTCGATGATCGAGAACAGGCCCCAGCCACGCTGCGACAGGCGCTTCAGGTAGTGCTCGAACACGGCCATGCCGGTCAGGCCGTGCAGCTTCGCTTCCTTGTCGCACCAGTGGTAGGCGGATTTGTAGCCGGCCTTGTAGAGGATCTCGGCATACGCGTCGACGCCGAGCGCTTCCTCGACGGCGACGTGGTTGTTCGTGAAGAAGTGGCGCGGCACGTACAGCATCGGCAGCGCGTCGGTGGTCCAGACGCCGGTATCGGGATCGACGTTGATCGGCAGTTGCGGTTGCATCGTGGTGACTCCGTGAGGAAATTGGCCGCGCGGTTCAGCGCGCAGGCGCGACATCGTCCGCGCGCCCGCGCGGCTTGCGCGGGCGCGTCCCGATTTTTCTAATGTTGAATCGCGGGTAGCGGTTCGGCGCGATGCGGCGCTTACGCGCCCCACACGTCCTTGAACACGCGCACCCAGTTCTCGCCCATGATCTTGCGGATCCGCGACTCCTTCCAGCCGTGACGTTCCATCGCCGCGGTCAGGTTCGGGAATTCGCCGATCGTGCGGATGCCGTCCGGGTTGATCACCTTGCCGAAGTTCGTCAGCTGGCGATAGCGGCCCTTGTCATGCGTCAGCATGTCGAAGAACTCCTTCGCGAAATCCTGCGTGAAGTCCGTGCCGATGCCGACCGCGTCTTCGCCGATCAGGTTCACGACGTAGTCGATCGCCTCGATGTAGTCGTCGATGTTCGCTTCGATCCCGCGCTTCAGGAACGGCGCGAACATCGTCACGCCGACGAAGCCGCCCGCATCGGCGATCTCCTTGAGCTGCGCGTCGCTCTTGTTGCGCGGATGCTCCTTCAGGCCCGACGGCAGGCAGTGCGAGTAGCACACCGGCTTCTTCGAGAACGCGATCGCTTCCGACGACGTGTTGCCGCCCACATGCGACAGGTCGACCATGATGCCGACGCGGTTCATCTCGGTGATCACTTCGCGGCCGAAGTCCGACAGCCCGCCGTCGCGCTCGTAGCAGCCGGTGCCGACCAGGTTCTGCGTGTTGTAGCAGAGCTGCACCACGCGCACGCCCATGTCGGCGAACGCTTCGATGTAGCCGAGGTTGTCCTCGAATGCATGCGCGTTCTGGAAGCCGAGGATGATCCCGGTCTTGCCTTCCTTCTTCGCGCGGAAGATGTCGTCCGTCGTGCGCACGAGCGTCAGCAGCTCGCCGTTGTCGCGGATCTTCTTCTTCATCACGCCGATGTTGTCGACGGTCTTGGTGAAGTTCTCCCACACCGACACCGTGCAGTTCGCGGCCGTGATGCCGCCCTTGCGCATGTCCTCGAACACCGGCTTCTCGAACTTCGAAATGTTCAGTCCGTCGATGATGATGCTGTCCTGATGCAGCGTGCTCATATCCGCTCTCGCTCGTGGGTCTGTTCTTGTGGGATCGATCAGTAGATCGGGAAGCGCTCGCAAAGCGCGAAGATCTCGCGGCGCACGCGCTGTTCGGTCGCGGGGTCGCCTTCCGGATTCGCGCGCAGCGCGTCGAACACCTCGAGGATCAGGCGGCCGATTTCGCGGAACTCGGCCACGCCGAAACCGCGCGTCGTGCCCGCCGGCGTGCCGAGACGGATGCCCGACGTGACGGTCGGCTTCTCGGTGTCGAACGGGATGCCGTTCTTGTTGCAGGTGATGCCCGCGCGTTCCAGCGCCTGCTCGACCGGCGCGCCCTTCAGGCCCTTCGGGCGCAGGTCGACCAGCAGCAGGTGGTTGTCGGTGCCGCCCGTGACGAGATCGACGCCGCCGGCCTTCAGCACTTCGCCGAGCGCCTGCGCGTTCGCGAGCACGTTGTCGATGTAGGTCTTGAAATCGGCATGCAGCACTTCGCCGAACGCGACGGCCTTGCCGGCGATCACGTGCATCAGCGGGCCGCCCTGCAGGCCGGGGAACACGGCCGAGTTGATCTTCTTCGCGATGTCCTCGTCGTTGGTCAGCACGAAGCCGCCGCGCGGGCCGCGCAGCGTCTTGTGCGTGGTCGACGTGACGACGTGCGCGTGCTCGACCGGGTTCGCGTGGCGACCGGCGGCGATCACGCCGGCGATGTGCGCCATGTCGACCATCAGCTTCGCGCCGACGCTGTCGGCGATCGCGCGGAAGCGCGCGAAGTCGAGCGCACGCGGGTAGGCCGAGAAACCGGCGATGATCAGGTTCGGCTTGTGTTCGTGGGCAAGCGCCTCGACCTGGTCGTAGTCGATCCGCATCGTGTCGCGGTTTACGCCGTACTGAACGGCGTTGAACCACTTGCCCGACAGCGCCGGCTTCGCGCCGTGCGTCAGGTGGCCGCCGGCATCCAGCGACATGCCGAGCACCGTGTCGCCCGGCTTGGCCAGCGCGAGCATCACCGAGCCGTTCGCCTGCGCGCCCGAGTGCGGCTGCACGTTCGCATAACCGGCGTTGAAGATCTGCTTCACGCGCTCGATTGCCAGCGCCTCGACTTCATCGGCGAACTCGCAGCCGCCGTAGTAACGCTTGCCGGGATAGCCTTCCGCGTACTTGTTGGTCAGTACCGAGCCTTGCGCCTCGAGCACGGCGCGCGACACGATGTTTTCCGACGCGATCAGCTCGACCTGCGACTGCTGACGCTCGAGTTCCTTCAGGATGGCGCTGCGCACCGGCGCGTCGCGCTCGGCAAGGGGCTGCGAGAAGAAAGGCTGGGTGTTCGACATAGTGCGTCCGTGACGAAGAATAAAGGGCTGCAACCGAAGCTCAAGGCCCGCCCTGCCTGGGTTTCCCGCTACGCCAGTGCAAGGCTGCCGACGGCTCTATTCTTGTCGTTCGGATTTTCGGCGGATTGATGAATTTAGACGCGTTCTTTGCCTTTTCCGCCATGCGCGTCCGTTTTGTACAAGTGACCGGTCGTGCTTTTCGGGATGACCAACCCAAACGGTATCGGCCGTTCACCTATGGATACGCACACCGGCAGTGCGTTTGCCGCCCGGTCGGGGTGCGGCATGTCACGGTTACGGTGCAGTGCAGCATGGGCCTGACGCCCAGGCAACGTATGGAGCTAGGGTTTAGCCGTATGGCACGCTTGTTGCGCTCGCTCACACAATACCGCAGCCCGATGCGTGCCCTTCGGGCATAAAGCTATTAGAGATTCTAGGAACGCTCCCCATGTCGCCCGACCGCACAGCGTCGCTGTCCCACTTCGCGTTCATGCCGTTACCGAATTTCACGATGATCGCGTTCACCAATGCGATCGAGGTGCTTCGGATGGCGAACTACCTGAGCGGCCAGCCGCTCTACCGCTGGTCGGTGATCAGCCCGGACGGCGGCCCGGTCACGGCGAGCAACGGCCTGACGGTCGACACGGGCCCGGCCGAATGCGCGGGGCAGCCCGACATCGTGTTCGTGTGCGGTGGCGTCGACGTGCAGCGTGCGACGACGCCGGCCCATCTGTCGACGCTGCGCCGTTTCGCACGCTCGGGCATCCCGCTCGGCAGCCTGTGCACGGGCACCTATGCACTCGCGAAGTCGGGACTGCTCGCGGGCTACGCGTGCGCGATCCACTGGGAGAACATGTCGGCGCTGAAGGAAGAGTTTCCGGACACGCGCTTCCTGAAGGAACTGTTCGTGATCGATCGCGACCGCATCACGTGCACGGGCGGCGTCGCGCCGCTCGACATGATGCTGAACCTGATCGCCGCGCGCGTGGGCACCGCGCGCGTCACGCAGATCGCCGAGCAATTCATCGTCGAACACGTGCGCGACACGAGCGCGCAACAACGCATGCCGCTCGTCGCGCGGCTTGGCTCGGCGAACAAGTCGCTGTTCGAAGTGATCTCGCTGATGGAGAACAACATCGAGGAGCCGCTGTCGCGCGAGGAACTCGCGCGGCTCGCGAACATGTCGCAGCGGCAACTGCAGCGCCTGTTCCGCGAGCACCTCGGCATGACGCCCACGCATTACTACCTGACGCTGCGGTTGCGCCGCGCGCGCGAGTTGCTGCTGCAGACCGACATGTCGATCATGCACATCACGATGGCGTGCGGCTTCCAGTCGGCGTGCCACTTCAGCAAGAGCTATCGCGACGCGTTCGGCGTCGCGCCGACGCGCGAGCGCCGCAAGCAGGTCGCGCCGCTGTCGCAGGGTGCGGCAAGCGGCGGGTCGAGTTTTCCGGTCCATTCGCTCCATGCCTGAAGCCGGAGCCGAGCCGGGTGTGCAATCAGGCGGTTGAACCGGATTTTTCGGACGACATCGAGCGCGCGCTGCCGCCGCGGCTTGCGATGCCGATTACCTTGTCGGTACATCCGGCCGGCCTGCCGCTCCCGCTCAGTTGTACTGGATCACGAAGTTCAGCGTGGCATTGCCGCTGCCTGCGGTGATCGTGCCTGTCGTGGGCGCATACTTCGCCTTGCCCGAAAAGCGGTAGACCTCGCCGTCCGGGCTCGAGCGGTTCCAGTCCATCGTCAGCGCGTCGGCCTGGGTGAATGGCAGCTTCACGCCCTTGTCGCTCGTCAACGCAATGCCGACACCGGCGGCGACACCCGGTGTGCCGCGTCCAGTCAGACGCAACAGGCCCGCAGCCTCCTTGTCGCCTTCGAAGTACACCTTCACCGGAAGCGGATTGCTCGGCTTGTTGGTCCCGCACGCGACTTCAAGCGAGAACGGATGTTCCGCTGCCCGGCCGCCCTTGATCCGTTCGATCGGCTCCTTGTCCATCCGCACATTGGTGACGGGCGTCGTGGTCTGGCAGCCGCCGAAATAGATGTTGTTCGTCACCTGTGTCGTGCCCCTCCCATTGATAAGGCGACGGAGGATCTTGCCGGACGGATCCTTGGCGGCATCGAAGACCGCATTGAACGCGAGCGATACGGTGCCGCCCGGCCCCACATTCTTCGCCGTTCTGACCAGTTCCGCTCTCACCTTGTGCGGCGGATACAAAACGGGCGCACCGCCTCCCAGAATCGTGGATCCACTGGGATAGGTCATCGGCGGAATATCTCCTGCCGCGTTACCGAAGTCGACAAATACAAATCTCACGCCAATGCCGTCCACGCTGGTTTTGTATACGCCTTTGTATCCGGAAACCAGTTGACCATCCGGTACCGTCATCGACAATGTAGCCTTGGTGTCCCAACACGCGGTGCTGATTCCGGTCCCCGCCGCCGCAAACGTAACCTCGGCGCGCGCCAGCACGTCGCCAACAGGCGCCGCCGCGACGTTCATCGTTGCGGGAAACGTCACGTTGTAGGTGCCCCCGGCCCACTCACCGTCGTTGTCACAATAGCCCAACGCGGTCCCCGACCAGATCAACGAGCCGACAACCATTGCCGCTCGAAGCCAGCGAAGCTTTTTATCAAAAATGCCATTCATTTCGACAAAATCCGTGATGTTGAAACGTGCTAAAAACGTCACGCGCCGGTTGGGCCTTGACGGCATGACACCGCAAGGCGACATCGTGTGACGCCTCGGTTTGTCAACGCGGACGAGAGATGAATCAGGTATCACGGGAAAGTCATTGCCGTTTCCCGTTCAGCCTATCTCGCGCGTGGCTTCCAGTCGGCGAGCCATTCCAACAAACGCTGTCGCGACGCGTTCGGCGTCACGTCGACGCGAGAGCGCTGCACGCAGGTCGCGGCGCTCTCGCGGGGGGGCGAACGGTGTTCGAGCTTTCCGGGCCATTCGCTTTATGCCTGGAGCCCATGCTGAGCCGAATGTTCAATCAGGCGGCTGAACCCTATTTTTTCGGACGATATCGCGAACACACTATCGCCGCGGCTTGCGACGCCGATTACCTTCTCGGTACATCCTGCCTGTCAACCACGCTCAGTTGTACTGGATGACGAAGTTCAGCGTGGCATTGCCGCGGCCGGCAGTGATCGCGCCTGTCGTGGGCGCATACTTCGCCTTGCCCGTAAAGCGATATACCTCGCCATCCGGGCTGGAGCGGTTCCAGTCCATTGTCAGCGCATCACCCTGGCTGAACGGCAGCTTGACGCCCCTGTCGCTCGTCAACGCGATGCCGACACCGGCGGCAACACCCGGCGTACCGCGCCCGGACAGGCTCAACAAGCCTGCTGCCGCGTTATCGCCTTCGAAGTACACCTTCACCGGCAGCGGATTGCCCGGCTTGTTGGTTCCACATGCAACTTCGAGCGAGAACGGATGTTCCGCTGCCCGGCCGCCCTTGATCCGTTCGATGGGCTCCTTGCCCATTCGTATATTGGTGATGGGTGTTGTCGTCTTGCAGCCGCCGAAGTAGATGTTATTGATTACCCGCGTCGTGCCTCGCCCGTTGATGTAGAGCTGGGTCATCCCGGCAGCACCGAAGGCTGCGTTGAACGCGAGCGACACGCTGCCGCCGGATGCCACATTCGTTGCCGTTCTGACCAGTTCCATTCTCACCTTGTATGGGGCGATATAATAGGAAGTAGGGTAGTTGGGATTCCCCCGATGGCAGACCACGGCGGAACATATTCTCGCGTTCCTACAAACACGAATCTCACGCCAATACCGTCTACATTGGTTTTATAGACACTGTTGTACCCGGGCACCAGTTGGCCATCCTGCACCGTGATCGTAAAGTCGATCCGATCCGGAGACCAACACGCGACGGTCTTGCTGGCGTCGAGCGCCATGTATTCAATCTCGGAACGCGCCAGCACCCCGCCCACCGGGGCAGCCGCGATGTTCATCGTTGCCGGCAATGTCACGTCGAAAGTGTTCAGCCTCCAAGAACCACTGTATCGGCATTCGCCAAACGCAGCCCCCGCCCAGATCAACGAGCTGGCAACCATTGCTGCCCGCATCCAACGCAGTTTCTTTTCAGACATTCCGTCCCTTTCAATAAATTCCATCACGTGCAGACGTGTGATGTGTGTCATCCGGTGGTCGGTAAGCGACAGCATGGCCGCGCGAAGCAGAACGGCAGCGAGGTTTTGGAAATGGTTCGATGATGCAGCGTCGTTTCCCGTATCTCCGGATGGAGAAGTGCCGTTCGAATGCGCTTCAGCGCGCGCCAACAACCGTACCGGCACGCATGCACATCGCCGCCTGCCGCTCGTAGGCCAGTTCCTTGTTCTGCGTCGGCAATTGATAGGACAGCTTGCAGCTGTTGTCGCCCCACCGCACGTCGATGCTGCCCTTGTCCTCGATGCCGAACACCAGCAACCGCGACTGGTTGTCCACCATGCCCAGCAGCTTGCCCTTCGCGTCGTAGGCTTGCGCGCCGAACGGCACCTTGCCGCCTCCGTCCTGACCCAGCTCGAACTGCACCCGGCGCCCCGATTCCGCTTCGAAGCGGGTCCTCACGATGGCCCCGCGAGTCGGGACCACCGACTTCGCGTTGTCGGTGATCTCGGTCTGCGTGCCGATGCTCGACGGATCGATGTTCAGCCAGTTCTGGCGATACGGTTGCAGATACGGCACGACCGCGTAGCCGCGCCGGTCGGTGCGGATCGTCGACGCTCCGCCGAACGTCACGTCGCGCACCTTCGGCACCTCCACCACCGCGAACGTCTCGCCGAGCGGCTGGCCGAGCGTGATGCCGCCGCCATGCACGACGACGGAGCCCGATACGCCCGCGTCGAAATGGCGGCCCGAACGATCCTGCGTGAAGTTGCCGGTCAGCTTCGCGTTCCGCGTATCCCAGCCCGCGCTCACGCCGCCCGAGCCGCCGCCGCTGCGGCTGTAGCCGGTCTGCACGCCGTAGTTGATGGTGTTGCTGTCGTTCAGGTAACCCGACGCGCCGGCCTGCACGTTGAATTCGCCGCGCGTCGACGACACCGCGTTCGCGTACAGGCGATGCGAACTCGACGCCTTGCCCAGCGGAATGCTCACCGACACGTTGAACTGCGTGTCCGGGCGCCCGAACGGCCCCGACTCCTGGATGTGCGACGCCGACACGCTGTAGCTGACGTTCTTGTAGCTGTTGCTGTAGCCGACCTGCAGGCGCCGACTGTGTCCTTCACCGTTCCAGTAGGTCGTGTCGCCGATGCCGGCGAACATCGAGCCACTGCCGAGCGGCTGGTTGACGTTCACGTCCAGCCGGCTTTTCTGACGCGCGATGCGCGGCCCGTAGGTGCGATCCGTGTCTTCGACGTGCTGGCTCAGCGTGCGGTAGCCATCCGTCGAATAGCGGTAGCCGACCATCGTGAACGTCGTGTTGGTCGAATGGAGCGTCTTCGAATACAGGAACCGCAAGCTCTGCCCTTGCCGGGTGCCCGACGACGTGCGCGACCGGCTCGTCGTGACATCCAGCGACATGCCGCCGATGCGCGTATTCACGCCGATACCGAGAGCGGCCGCCACATAGTTTTCCGCGGCGATGATGCCGCCATAACCGGTGAAGTTGTCGGACATGCCGTACACCAGCGTGCCCTGCGTGAACTTCGGGCTCGACTGGCCCTGGACGCGATACTGACCGGCGGAAAACGCGTACCGCAGGCTGCCGCGCCGAACCATCACCGGCAGGTACGAGTACGGCTGGGTGAACCGGCGCACGCGGCCGTCGGCTTCGGTAATCCGGATCTCGAGGTCGCCGTTCGAACCGCTCGGATAGATATCGGTGATTTCGAACGCGCCAGGCGGCACGGGCGTCGAATAGATCACGTAGCCGTTCTGCCGCACCTCCACGACCGCGTTGCTCTCGGCGATCCCGCGCACGATCGGCGCAAAGCCGACTTCGCTGTCCGGCAACATGCCGAGATCGGTGCCGGCCTGCGCACCGACGAAGCGCACGCTGTCGAAGATGTCGCCCGACGTATACAGTTCGCCGGCCGCCACCTTGCTGCGCAGACGCCGGATGTCGCGCTCGACGTAGGTACGGTTGCTGGTGAAGCTGCTCTTCGCGCCCTTGGTGCCGGTAAGCGTCGATTCGTTGCGGAAGCGCCAGCCGCCGGCATTGAAGCCGCTGCGCAAGCCGACGAAGTAAGACTCGTTGCCGTAGCCGCTGCCATCGTTGCGGCTGTAGTTGGCCTGGTAGTCGGTGTACAGCGCGGGGATGCCGTCGTCCCACAGCGACTGGTCGACGTAGCCGCGCGACGTGCGCGACACGTAGAGCTGCGGAAAGCTGATGTTCAGCGAGAGCGTATTGGACTCGAACTCCACCGAAGCGCCAACCGCCGCGGCGGGCAAGTCGACGATCGTCTCGTCGTCCGCGCCTGCAGCGATACGCCCGTCCTTTTCCAGCCGCGCGATGTTGACGCCGGCCGTGCGCAACAACCCGAGCGTCACCATCGGCTTGACGGTGCCGTCGGCGTCCGCGCGGAACGCGACGTCCTGGCGCTTGGCCAGCGTGTGATTCAGGTAGATGTCGACGTCGTAGCGGCCGGGCGACACCGCGCTGCCCTTCTCGAAGTAGCTCAGCTCGACCGGCCCTTCGCCCTTGCGCAGAAAGGACTCGTTGAACTCGACCGCGTGGCCGGTCGCAGGCAGTACCAAACCGATCAATGCAAGGCACGGCGCGCCGATTTGCGCGGCGGTCCAGACATCGACTTCCTTCCTGACGTTCTCCATACCCTTTCTCTATGTTGATTCACCTCCCGAGTGGCATCGCAGGCGCGAACGGTCCACTCCCCACGGCAAGGGCCCGGGGATGACGAAGTTGAGGAGCAATACGACCTGCGGAACCGGCGATGTCAGCCGGCAGTGCCGTCATGGGCTTCGACGGCACCGTAGTCGTTGATCGATTCGAAGTGGACCTTGACGCCGGTCTCCGCGACGGAGGCCGGCAGGCCCTTGACGGCGAAATGACGCGTGGCGGAAGGCGGCACCATCTCGGCTTGCGCGTCATAGTCGCGACCGCCGCTCTGCACCTTGACCGATGCCAGCGACACGAAGAAGGGCGACGGATTGTTGACTTCGAGTTGTGTCTGGCCGTCGCGTTGAACGACCTTCCAGCGCAGTTGCGCGGGCGCTTCCTCGACCTTGCCGGGCAGTCCGGCGGGCCGGTAGAAGAACTTGATGCGCTGACGCACCGCAATCTGCAAAGTGTTGTCGTCCCTCGCTTTCTGCGGAATCTCCTGCACGTTGAGCCAGAACACCGACTCGCGATCGCCGGGCAGGCCCTGACCGTAGTAAAGGACGCGCAGCGTCTGCTGCTTTTCGCCGCCGAGGCGGTTCAATGCCGGCGTGATCGCGAAAGGCACGTCCCCTTTGCCGTCGCTCGTGTCCATCCACGACTGGATCATGACGTCGGCCGACGCGCGGTTGCGAACCAGAATCGACGCCTCCTTGCTCGGCGCGGCCAGCACGACGCGGGTTCCGTCGAGCGTCACGCCGGCGAGCGAAGCCGCCGAAGACAACAGCAGGGAGCCGGCCAGCGCCAGTCCTGCAAAGTGGAATCGTTTCATGTCGAACAGAAAGTCGTTGATCGGGCGGGAAAGCAGCGCCTCCCCGCCCGGAGGTGGATTACTCGTAGGTCAGCGTGAACGGCAGCGTGCCGTTTGCGGTGCCGGCCACGATGTCGACGCCGTTCTTCACGTAGCCGGCGCGCATCGCCAGGTTCGCCGTGTAAGTCGGCGCCGCATCCGTCCCGCCCTTCACCAGCGGTGCGTCGAACGTCTCGTTGGCGTTCAGGTTCAGCAGCGTGCCGGCGGTGTTGTAAATACCGATGCCGACGCCCGCGGCCGTGCCGGTGGTCTTCAGCAGCTTGTTGTTGGTGCTGTCGACGCCCGAACCGCTGGCCGGGTCGAAACGCACCTTCACCGTGGTCAGGCCCTTCGCGGTCGAGCCGCAATCGAGGACGAGGTTGATCGCGGTGCCGGCCGCGATGCCGCCGCCGGCCGTGCCGCCCAGCGCGTCGGTGCTGACCTTGCCCAGCTTGACGTCGATCGACTGCTCGCCCTTGCCGCCGGTCACCGACGTGCCGTTGCCACCCGTGATGCCGCACGATGCGGCCACGATCTCGCCCGTGAAGTTGATCGTGCCGTCCGCCGCGTGAGCCGCGTTCATCGCCGCGAATGCCAACCCCGCTGCCGACATCATCATTGCAATCTTTTTCATTTCTGGTTCACTCAATCGTTAAATGAGAATCTTGAGCGGCCTCGTTCCGATCGGATACGCGCCGCTCAATCATATGTACAACTAACTTCATGAAGATTTACAATTCCTTCGTTTCCTCCACCGGCTGAAAATGAGTGAATGGAATCCCTACCCGTTTGACAGGGCCCCGCCGCGAACGTACAACTCGCGGATGTCGAACGTGCCGAGCGCCGCGCGGCTCGATCTCGTCATCGAACACGCGTGTGATTGCCGTCGACAAATAATTGTCGACCCATCACTCCAGTGAATCGTCGTGACGATGTGGCCGATGCCGTCGAACTTGCTGATGATGCTCGACAGGCCCCGAGAAAGCGTCGAGCGAACGATCATCCGTTCTCGTTGGTGGCGAGCACGGAAACGCCCTGATTACATTCGTACAGCTCGCGTCAAACCCCATCCCCCATCGTCGTCCCGCTTTCCGGAAGACGTCGCACAGCGATATCGATTTCTTGTATGCAATTTTAGGGATCGCTCTATCTGCGATCTATGGAACTCGAACTATATTTTCTTGAAAATAAATAGTACAAGTACGATATTTGAAATTTCCGGCTGCACTCCCGAGCCATTACGTGAAACGTTATAAACGGAGCACGGTAACCGTCGCCCGCACCCGCTTCGGGCCGTCGGTTCTTGATGCCGGACCTGGTCGTCGTATCCGCTTCGAACAGGTTCCGGCAGATGCGACGCAGGATCGCAAAGTGTCGGGCGGCGTTTTTACGCGAATCCTGCACGGGTCTTCACCGCAGGTCACGATCTCGAAAACAAAAATGCCGTTCAGTTTCATCAACTGAACGGCATCCGGTTTGCCAGACTGATTTCTTCCCGCGCTTACGATCCCCACACCTGCATTTCGTAGAGCGAATAGCCCCACTGCGTCGCGCGCTTCGTGCCGAGCATCCGCACGTAACGACCGCTTCCGTTGAGATTCGGCAGCGTGACGTGGTTATATGAACCGCCGTTGCTCGTCGAATAGAGCGTCGTCCAGTTGACGTTGTCGTTCGATGTCTGGATCTGATAGACGAGCGCGCCCGCATCCCAGTACAGGTCGACGTGATCGATGTGCTTCGTCGCGCCGAGATCGACCGAGATCCATTGCGGATCGACGCCCGCGCCTTCCGGTGAATCCCAGCGCGTGCCCGTCGCGTTGCCGTCGAACGCCTTGTCCGCCGTGAACGACGCGTTGTAGCTCGCCGACGCCGCGGCCGGACGGCCCTGCGACAGCAGCGTCATCTGGGCGGTGGATGGCCCGCCGTAATAGCTCGACCCGAGCTTCGCCTTCGTCGTGTCGGCGTTCACGCCGAACTGCGACAGGCTCCAGCGCTGGCCGGTCGTCACGTCGCCCACATAAAGCTGATAGCCGCCCGCGGTCGTCGACGAGAAGAACAGGTAGTTCGTGCCGCTCGCCGGCGCCGGATCCGAGTTGTTGCTCATGCAGTCGTTGAGCGCCAGCGCATTCGGCACCGACGCCGGGTCGGCCGTCTTCGCATAGATCTGGTCGGCCCCGCCGCTGTCCTTCCAGCGCGCGTAGTACACCATGCCGTCCGCACGCACGATCGGGTAGTACGTCTGCAGCCCGGCCGGATGATCGAACACGGCGGTCGCGCCGGTCGCGATCGTGCGCTTCATCAGCCCCATGCTCGAGCCGGTGCCGGTCGCGTAGTACACGGCGCTCGCGTCCGGCGCGAGGAACGGCATCGAATACTCGGCGCCGGCCGGCGCGTTCGTCAGGCTCACCACCGACGTGAACGCCGGGCCCGCGCTCGTATACGACAGCGTCGCCTGCTTGATGTCGCCGTTCTGCTTGAACACGAGCGTCTTGCCGTCCGCGCTGAACTTCGGGTCTTCGTTGCGCGTGGCGCCCGTGCTGTTCGTCATGTTGACGGGCGGCGTGCCGGCGCCGAGCTGCAGCATGAAGACGTTCCATGCGCCGTTGCTGATGCCCATGAACGCGAGCCACTTGCCGTCGGGGCTGAACACGCCGTTCATCGGATCGGTGATGCCCCACGTGCTCTTGCTCAACTGCGTCAGCGTATGCGCCGAAAAATCGTAGAGGAACAGCTGGCTCGTGCCGTCTCCGTACTTGACATAGCTGTGATAGACGAGCTTGCCGGTCAACGCGGCGGGAAACGTCGCGTTCGGCTGGGCAGCGGGATTGCTGGTACAGGTTGCGGCTGCGGCGCCGCTGAACAGGTTGAGGGCGAGGCCGGCCACGAGACCGGCGACGAGAGTTTTCAATTTCACGCTGGATGCTTCCGAGTAGGGTCAGGATGCCGCGGACGAGAACCCGCGCACGCCACTGGGTCATGGAGCCGCGGCCGTACGGGGTGGATTCCGTCTCGGTCGGTCATCGGGAATGGAACGTGCTGGAGAATGCCTGTTTATCAGACGAAAGAACAGCATCAGAGCACTCAAAAAACGTGCGGATCAGCGATTGGGGGCGCGCTTGCACGCGACGGGTGCCGTGCCCTACTCTGTTTTTCAGCGAGGCTTCGAGCGGCCGGGGGGCAGGCATGAAGCGATATGCGGCGCTGGCACAGACGATCGCCGACGCGATCCGGCGCGGCGACCTGGCAGCCGGTGCGCGCATCCCCACCGTGCGTGCGGCATGCCGCGCGCATCGGGTCAGTCCATCCACCGTGTTTCGCGCGTACTACGCGCTCGAAAGCGAGGGTCTGATCGTCGCGCGGGCACGGTCCGGCTATTTCGTGGCGGACCTCGACGACAAGCACGTGCGGTTCGGCCACGATCCGCCGCGCAAGCCGGGCACCGCGCCAACCGGCGAAAAAGACGTGCTGTTCCGCCTGCTCGACTCCCTCCGACGCGAGGACGTCGTGCCGCTCGGCTCGGCGTTCGCCAGCTATTCGCTGTTCCCGATGAGCAGCCTGTGGCGTCACGTCGCGTCCGCGGCCCGCAACATGGACCTTTCGAAGCTGCTGTCGGGATTGCCGCCCGGCAACGACGCATTGCGACGACAGATCGCATTGCGTTACTTGAACGCGGGCGCCGCATTGCCGATGGACGAAATCGTCATCACGACCGGCGCGCTCGAAGCGCTGACGCTCAGCCTGCAGGCGCTGACGCGCCCCGGCGACCTCGTCGCGATCGAACGGCCCGCGTTCCACGCGGTGCTGCAGACCGTGCAGCGCCTGCACCTGAAGGCCGTCGAGATTCCGGTCGACCCGCGCGCGGGCCTCGACCTCGATGCGCTTGCCGCGGCGCTCGACGCGCATCCGGTACGCGCGTGCTGGTTCATGACGTCGTTCCACAACCCGACCGGCGCGACGTTGACCGACGAACGCAAACGCGCGCTGATCGACCTGCTCGCGTCGCGCGGCGTGCCGCTGATCGAGGACGACGTGTATGGCGAGCTGCATTTCGGCCTGTCGCCGACGCGGCCCGCGAAACTGTATGACGACAGCGGGCTCGTGCTGCATTGCGGGTCGTTCTCGAAGTGCCTCGCGCCCGGGTTCCGGATCGGCTGGGTCGCGGCGGGACGCTTCGCGCAGCAGATCCGGCAGGCCCAGATCACGCGCGTGCCGGCTGCCGACGTGCCTGCGCAACTGGCGATTTCGAGCTACCTGCGCGACGGCGCGTACGACCGCTTCCTGCGCAAGCTGCGACGCAATCTCGCCGCGCACCAGGCGCAGATGCTCTCGGCCGTACGGGCCTATTTTCCGGCGGACACCGAAGTGTTCGCGCCGCGCGGCGGGTATTTTCTATGGATCGAACTGCCGCCGCACGTCGATGCGATGCACCTGTTCGACGCTGCCATGGAAAGCGGCGTCAGCATCGCGCCGGGGCCGATCTTTTCCGCGACCGGCGGATTCCGCCGCTACCTGCGGCTCAACTACGGCCGGCCGTGGACGCCGGCCGTCGAGCGCGCGATGGAGACCGTCGGAACGCTCGCGGCCCGGCAACGACACGACGGTTAGCGCGAAACATGCGGCCCGCGACGACCGACATCGTCCTTGCGTTTCGCGTGCAACCGGCCAAGAATGAACGTCGGGTAGCCGCGGACGAACGGGTTCCACAAGTCCGATGTTATGGAGAATCGCATGAACACCGACTGCGAGCGACGGCCAGCATGTGCTCCGGCGGCGGCGCCCGCCCGCCGCTGACGATGCGCGTCCTGCCCAACCGGCACGTTCGCGCGCGCGATGCGTGGCGCGCCGTGCTGAATGCGCGCGTCGAATCGCGACCGTGCACCGCTTGCCGCTGCAGGGAATGCGGTTTCGTGGCTCTCCACGCACTCGAGCATTGCCCCGTCTGCGGCCAATGGGACTGGCCGTTCGATCCGGTTCGCAGCACGCCCCGCCACGCACACGCGATGCATGCGCGGCGATCCTCACACACGTGGCCGTCGCGCATCGCGCGTACGTTGCGCGACGCGGCCTTCCGGCAGCCGAGCGCGTCGAGCACACCGATCCTGAGCATCGTGACACTCGTGCTGCTGGTCGGCGGTTATGTGATGGTCGACCGCACCTGCAAGACCGATCCCGTCTGTAAAGGATCCGGCGCACCGTCCGCGTCGGCGACCGAGACGCATCCGCTTGCGGCGAACGATCCGGTGCTGCCCGTGTTGCCGGCGCCGGCCTATCCGTTTCATTCGACTGACGGCGCGCAGCAGGCGGCCATTCCGCCCCGCGGCGACGCGAACGCCACTCCGCCGGCAAGCAAGATGCAGGTTGCACAAGCCGCGCCGTCGATGCGCGCCCCCGACCGGAAACGCGCCGACACGGTTCGCGTGGCGGACTGGAAAAGCAGCCGCGATGCCGCGCATCGCACGCATCCGATGCGTCGCGTGAGCCTGCCTGTTCGCCACCGACGGTACACCGCATCCGGCCACGCCGAGATCGCGAAACTCTATCGCGGCCACTGAGCGCGGGCCTCGCCGCTCGCGCTGGACGATTCGCGTTCCGAACCGATCTTCCGCCCCCCTCGATCGCCTCGGGCCCGCAACAAAAACGGGCGGCCCGTTTCCGGAGCCGCCCGTTTCCTTCGATGCGCAGCGAACGAACGCTAGCGCATCAGGCCGCCAGCAACCCGTGCGGGTCGATGACGAATTTGCGCGGCGCGCCGCCGTCGAACTTCTTGTAGCCTTCCGGCGCCTGGTCGAGCGAAATCACCTCGACGTTGACGATCTTCGCGATCGGCAGCCGGTCGAACAGGATCGCCTGCATCAGGTTGCGGTTGTACTTCAGCACCGGCGTCTGGCCCGTGAAGAACGAGTGCGACTTCGCCCAGCCGAGGCCGAAACGGATGCTCAGGCTGCCGTGCTGCGCGGCCTTGTCCTTCGCGCCCGGATCGTCCGTCACGTACAGGCCCGGGATGCCGATCGCGCCGGCCGGCCGCGTGATTTCCATCAGCGAGTTCAGCACCGTCGCGGGCGCTTCCTCCGCGTGGCCCGACGAACCGTGGCCGTGCGCCTCGAAGCCGACGCAGTCGACCGCGCAGTCGATCTCGGGCACGCCGAGGATCTGCTCGATCTGCTCGCCGAGCGATGCGTCCTTCGACAGGTCGACCGTCTCGAAGCCCATCGCGCGCGCATGCGCGAGCCGTTCCGCGTTCATGTCGCCGACGATCGTGACGGCCGCGCCGAGCAGGCGGGCCGACGCCGCAGCGGCCATGCCGACCGGGCCCGCGCCCGCGATATAGACCGTCGAGCCCGGCTTCACGCCCGCGCTCACCGCACCGTGATAACCGGTCGGCAGAATGTCGGACAGGCAGGTCAGGTCGCGGATCTTCGCCATCGCCTGGTCGCGGTCCGGGAATTTCAGCAGGTTGAAATCGGCGTACGGCACAAGCACGTACTCGGCCTGGCCGCCGATCCAGCCGCCCATGTCGACGTAGCCGTAAGCGCCGCCGGCGCGCGACGGGTTCACGTTCAGGCACACGCCCGTATGCGTGTCCTTGCACATCGCGCAGCGGCCGCAGGCCACGTTGAACGGCACCGACACGAGATCGCCGAGCTTCAGCGTCTCGACGTCGCGGCCCACCTCGACCACTTCGCCGGTGATCTCGTGACCGAGCACGAGGCCGACCGGTGCGGTCGTGCGGCCGCGCACCATGTGCTGGTCGGAGCCGCAGATGTTCGTGCTGACGACTTTCAGGATCACGCCGTGGCCGATCGCGCGGCCGCTCGGGTCGACCATTTTCGGATAATCGATTTTCTGGACTTCGACCTGGCCCGGTCCAAGATAGACGACACCTCGATTGCTGCTCATCGTATTGTCTCCATGTCTCGTTGGATGACGCCGCGGCGCGCCGGCTCGTGCGGCGCACGCGCGACGTGCTGTTCGAGAGTAGTCCCGGAGGCAGGGGCGCCGATGTCTCAAACGCGACATGCGTTTGATCGACGCCGACATCGATGGCGGAAATACGAAAGTCGGACGGGAACCGCCGGGCAGGATCCGGACCGGACGCGCGGGGGTCGGACCGGCCCTCGCGGCCGGCTCTACCCCTTTCCGCGACGGGCGCTACCCGCCCAGATTCTCGCGGACGATCGAAGCGGCCGCCGCCTCCGCGTCGCTCGCGACGCCATCGTGCACGCGCGTGCTGACGGCCGGCGTCGGCGGCTCGCTGTCGAGCGCATGGCCGTTGCGGTCGTGCGTGTCGACCGTCGCACGCATCGACAGCCCGACGCGCAGCGGATGCGCGGCGAGATCGCGGGCATCGAGCGCGATCACGACCGGCACGCGCTGCACGACCTTGATCCAGTTGCCGGCCGCGTTCTGCGACGGCAGCATCGAGAAAGCGCTGCCCGTACCGGCCGAGAAGCCCTGCACGCGGCCGCGATAAGTGATCCGCGAGCCGTAGAGATCCGACACGACCTCGACCGGCTGGCCGACGCGCATGTGGCGGATCTGCCCTTCCTTGAAATTCGCCTCGATCCACAGCCGGTTGAGTTGCACAATCGACATCAGCGGCACGCCGGGCCCGACCTGCTGGCCGACCTGTACCGAGCGCTGCCCGATCGTACCGTCGACGGGCGCGACGATCGTCGTGCGCTTCAGGTTGCGGTACGCGAGCTTGAACTGCGCGGCCGCCTGCACGACGGCCGGGCTTTCGTCGACGGGCAGCTTGCTGCCGAGCGCGCGCGCCGCGTCGAGCTGGGCCTGCGCGGCCGCGAGGTTCGCCTGCGCGCCGGCCACCGCCGCGCGCGCACGCGCGAGTTCCTCGGGCGCGACGATCTCGACCGACGCGCCCGAGCGGGCGGCAAGCGCGCGCTGCGCGAGCGACAGATCGGCGCGCCGCGCATTCACGGCCTCGACGTACATCGTGTTCGAAATCCTCGCGTTCGCAACCTGCCGCACGGCCTGCGCGAGCTGCGCCTTCGCCTGCGCGAACGCGACGGACGCTTCGGTGTCGTCGAGCTTCACGAGCGTCTGCCCGGCGCGCACGGCCTGCGTATCGGCCACCAGCACGTCGGTCACCGCGCCCGGGATCTGCGCGGCAACCTGCACGATGCTGCCCGCGACGTATGCGTCGTCGGTGTCTTCGTAGTAGCGGTCGCTCAACAGCCAGTAAGCGATCCACGCGATCGCGGCCAGCAGCACGATCGCGAAGAACACCGTGAAGCGCTTGCGGCGCGTCGCGCGGCGCGCATCGAGTGCCGGATCGGTCGGTTCAGCCGGCGGCGCGGCGGTATGAAGGTTGTCGTGGTGCATCAGTCGCTTTGCGTGACGATCAGTCGATCGTGCTGGAACAAGGGGATCGGCTGGGTAACCGACGGGGCCGGCGCCGCGTTCGTCGCTGCCGTGCGCGCCAGAACCGGCGTGCCGCGCAACGCCGCGTCGTCACGCCGCACGGGTGCGGTTGCAGGCACGGCCGCGACACTTGCGACGGTAGCGGCCGGTGACAGGGACGCGCTCCCCGTACGCGCATCGCTCGACGGTGCGCCCGCCGCGGCGCGGTTCGCCGCGGCAGACGCCACCGGAGCCGGCGCCCCGCGCCTGGCCGCCCCGCTGCGCGCCCGATGCTCGGCCGGCGCCTGCGCCACCGTTGCGCCCGCATCGAACCCGCCGCCGAGCGCGCCGATCAGACCGACGCGCAACGCCCGCTGCCGGCCGAGCAACGCGATCATCTGCGTGCGCTCGTCGATCAGCGTGAGATCCGCGACATCGACGTCCTTCTGCATCAGCACGCCGCGCCGGTGGCGGTCAGCCGCGATCTGCACGATCTTCTGCGCGGCCGCGACCGCGTCCTGTTGCTGCGCGACGAGCGTCTGCGACGTCTGCAACGACGTGACGAGCTGCGCGACCTGCCCGAGCGCGTCGTCGACGGTCTTGTTGTACAGCCCGATCGCGACGTCGGCCTGCGCGACGTCCGCGCCAAGCTTCGCCTTCAGCCGGCCGCGATCGAAGATCGGCAGCGAGATCGCCGGGCCGACGGAGCCTGCGAGCGAATCGCGCGAGAACAGCGACGCGGGCGTCAGCGCGAACACGCCGCCGAGCGCGACGAGGTTCACGTCCGGATAGAACTGCGCGCGCGTCGAATCGGCATTCGCGAACGCGGCTTCGACGCGCAGCCGCGCGGCGACGATGTCGGGCCGGCGGCCGAGCAGATCGGCCGGCAGCCTGGCGGGCACGGCGCCGCCCGCGAACGCGCCGACGCGCGGCCGCTGCAGCGCGAGCCCGCGCTCCGGGCCGCGGCCCGACAACACGCCGAGCTGCAATTGCGCGAGCTTGATCTGCTCGTCGTTCAGCGCGATCTGTTCGAGCAGGCGGCTGCGCTTGATCGACGCGTCGCTCGCGTCGTACGCGTTGTCGAGGCCGCGCGCGGTGCGCTCGCGCAGCACGGCCGTCACGCGCTGGCTGATCGCGAGCTTCTGCTGCAACAGGTCGCGCACCGCGTACGCCTGGTCGAGCTGGCAGTACACGGTGACGATCGCGACGGCGAGCGTCAGCCGCACCTGCTCCGCTTCGACGCCGGCCGCGTCGCGCAGCGACATCAGGCTCCTGGTCGCCGCGCGGTTCTTGCCCCACAGGTCGAGCTGGTAGTTCAGGCCGACGAAGATCGACGACGGCGATACGTTCGGATCGCCGAAGATCTGCACCGGCACGCGATAGCCGCCGGCCGTCACGTCGGCGATGTCGCCCGGCTTCGGCATCCGCGCGCGGCTGATCGTGGCGCCGGCCGTGCCCGTCAACCCGGTCAGCGAATCGAATTGCTGAAGCTGTGCCTGTGCGATCCGCAACCGCGCCTGTGCGACCTGCACATCGGGACTGTTCCGCGACGCCTCGGCCACCAGCTCGTCGAGCTGCGGATCCTGGAGCTGCTTCACCCAGTCCGGTGCCGGCCATGCGCCGTTCGCACCGGGCCCGGCCGTATGCGCGAGCGCGTCGTCGGCCGGCGCACGCAGCGACAGCGAAGGCAGGAACCCCGACGGCACGCATCCGCTCAACGCGAGCAGCGCGGCCGCCGCCGCGATCGTCGCGCCGCCCCTCACGCCGCGCGCCGGCCCCGCCGCTTTCCTCGAACGCCGCATCGTCACCCCTGCCGAACGCGCTGCGCACGCGCGGCCAGACGCGGCCGCGTGCGTTCGAGCGGGCCGAGCCGGCCGAACAGGCCGTCCGCGACGCCGAACAGGATGCCGGCCAGCTTCGCGCGCTTGTCGCGCTCGACGAGCGCGATCTGCACGACCTGCCACACGGTCAGCAGGTTCGGCACGATCGCCACCGGAAAGCGCAGCCCGTACTGCATCCCGAGCTGCACCGCATTGCGTGCGCTGTAGTAGCGCCGTTGCCACGAATGATTCATCGACGTCATTTCAAAAGGGCCGATCGCGTGCCGCTGCTTCGCGCCGATCCGGTGCGGCAGCACCAGCGACGGCACGACATAGAGCGGCACGTTGCGCGACAGCGCGCGGAAACTGTATTCGGTGTCGACGTGATCGATGAACAGCGTCTCGTCGAAGCGGCCGAGCAGGTCGAACGCGTCGCGCGACACGACGCAGCCCGACGAGATCAGGAACGCGCAGCGCTGCAGCGGCGCGCCCGGCTCGATGCGCAGGCGGCGCAGACCGATGCCGTTCGTCGCGAGTTCGGGCAGGAAGCTGCGCGCGTTTTCGTCGAAGATGCGCGGGCCGGCCAGGAACGCGCGCCCCGCGAGCCCCGCACAGACGTCGCGCATCACCGGGAAATAGGCGGCCGGCACCGACGAATCCTGGTCGAACAGCGCGACGGCGTCGATGCGATCGCGAAACAGCGCCGCGAGCCCCGCGTTGTACGCGCCCGCGATCCCGCCGCGATTGCCGTGATGCAGCAGCGCGATGCCTTCCCTGTCGCACAGCGCGCGCGCCCGCGCATCGGGCCGCGGCGTGTTGTCGACGACGAGCAGCGCATCGCACGCGTGCCGCCACGCACGGAGCGCGTCGAGCTGCGCATCGCTCGGGTGATACAGGATCACGAGTGCGCCGAGTGTCGTCATGGTCTTCTCCTCAATGCCCGAACGACGCGGCTGCGCCGCGCTTCGGCCGCGTCAGCCACATCATCGCCGCGAGTGCGAGACACGTCATGCTCGCCATCCAGAACATGTCGTTGGTCGCCATCATGTACGCCTGCTGCATCACGACGTGGTGCAGCGTGGACAACTCGCGCACGCCGTCCACGCCCATCGCGTTCAGCGCGTGCACGAAGCGCTGCGTGTTCGCCGACGCGTGCGTGACCGATTGCGACACGGTGTCGTAGTGATAGGTCGCGCGGTTTTCCCACAGCGTGACGCTCATCGCGGTGCCGAACGCGGCGGAGAGCGTGCGCAGGAAGTTCGACAGGCTCGACGCGGCGGCGAGCCGGTCGTCCGGAATGCGCGACAGCGTCGCCGCGGTCAGCGGAATGAAGAAGCACGGCAGCCCGATCCCCTGGATCAGCCCCGGCGCCGCGATCTGCGCGAACGTCATCTTCAGCGTGAAGTGCGCATCCCACGCGAGTACGGCCGCGAACACGAGGAAGCCGAAGGTCGCGAGCACGCGCGCGTCGAAGCGGTGCGCGTGAATCCCGACGAGAATCGAGAACACGAGCGCGAGCACGCCGAGCGATGCGGTCGCGAGCCCCGCATGAAACGCGTTGTAGCCCATCACGGCCTGCATCCACAGCGGGAACACGACACCGACCACCGAGAAGCTCATCATCCCCAGCGAGATGATCAGCACGCAGAACGAGAACGTGCGGTCGCGAAACAGGCTGAGATCGACGACGGGGTGCGCCTCGCCTGCTTCCCAGATCAGCAGCGACACGATCGCGAGCGTCGCGACCACCGCCAGCGTGACGATCAGCGGCGAACCGAACCAGCCGCGGTCGTGGCCGAGGTCGAGCATCGCCTGCAGCGAACCGACGCCGATCACGAGCAGCACGATGCCCGGCACGTCGATCGGGCCGGCCGCGCCGCGTTGCGCGTCGGGGCGCAGCATCGCGGTGCACACCACGAACGAGAACAGCCCGATCGGCAGGTTGATCAGGAAGATCCACGGCCACGAGAAGTTGTCGACGATCCAGCCGCCGACCACCGGCCCGAAGATCGGCGCGAGCAGCACGGTCATCGCCCACAGCGCGAGCGCGATCGTGCGCTTGTCCGGCGGGAACGTGCGCAGCAGGATCGTCTGCGACAGCGGCACCATCGGCCCGGAACACAGCCCCTGCAGCGCGCGGCAGATCACCAGCACGTGCAGGTCGCGCGCCAGCCCGCACAGCAGGGACGTGAGCGTGAACAGCAGCACCGCGCCGACGAACAGCCGCAGCTCGCCGACGCGGCGCGCGAGCCAGCCCGTCAGCGGCACCGCGATCGCCGCCGCGACCGAGTACGAGCTGATCACCCACGTACCCTGGCTGTTCGATACGCCGAGACTGCCGGAGATCGCCGGCACCGCGACGTTCGTCACGGTCGAATCGAGCACCTCGATGAAGGTCGCGAGCGACAGCGCGAACGTCAGCAGCGCGAGGCGGATGCCGCGCACCGGCTGCGCGGCCGGCGCGGGCGCGGGCGTGTCGAACGCGGACGGCGCGACCGGCCCGTCTTGAAGCGGCGACGCGGTGCTCATGCGCCGGCCGCCGCGAGATCGGCCCGCGCGGCCAGCCGGCCGCGCTTCGGCACGAATCGTTCGATGAAATCGGCGGCCGCCTCGCAACCATCCGGCGCGGCCGCGAGCAGCGCGCGCATGCGCTTCGCATGCACCGCGAACGCCGGTTCGTCGAGCGCGCGAGCGAGCGCCGCGCCGAGCCGCGCACCGTCGACCGGGCCGTCGACGCGCACGCCGCAGCCGTTCGCGACGACGCGTTGCGCGTTGTCGAACTGGTCGTGCGCGAACGGCGTGACGACCTGCACGATCCCCGCCTCGCACGCGAGCGCCGCGGTGCCGATCCCGCCGTGATGCACGAGCGCGCGGCAACGCGGCAGCAGCGTACGCATCGGCACGAAGCGGCGCACGAGCAGCCGCTCGTCGCCCGGCGCCGCATCGTGCGGCGTCAGCAGGATCCCGCGCGCGCCGGTCGCGCGCAGCGCGTCCGCCACCGCGCGCGCGTAGGCCGCGTGATCGACGCGGGTCGAACCGGCCGTGAACACGACCGGGGGCTCGCCGGCCGCGAGAAACGCATCGAGTGCCACATCATCGTCGGGCGTCGCAATATCGTTGAACAGCGGAAAACCGCTCTGCAGATGGTTCGACGGCCAATCGGGCTGCGGCGGCGCGAACCAGGCCGGAAACAGGCACAGCACGCCGTCGGTGGAATGCAGCCAGCGGCCGAGCACGCGCCGCGCGGGCGCGAGCCCGAGCTCGCGGCGCACCGCGTCGAGCGCCGGGCCGCACACACGATCGAGCACTTGGCGCTCGATCAGCGTCATCAGCGCCGATTTCACCGGCAGCGGCCAGCGTGCGGGAATCGTCAGGCGCGGGTGCGTCGGCGGCGCATGCGCGGACAGCAGCGTCGACGGCGACACCTGCACCGACACGTAAGGCGTGCCATGCAGTTCCTGCATGAAGCGCGCGGAGAACGCCCACAGCGTGCCGACGAGCACCGTGTCGGCATCGGTCAGCGCATGCAGCGCGTCGTAATGCGGGCGCAGCGTCGGCGCGATCACCTGCCACAGCGTGCGGAACGACGTGCGCGGATCCCACAGTGCCGGGTTCTCCATCGCGGCGTCGTATTCGGCCGCGGTACCGACCGGCACGAACGCGAACCCGCAGCGGCGCACGGCCGCCTCGAACGGCGCGTGCGTGCAGAACACCACGTCGTGACCGCGCGCCGCGAGCGTGCGCGCGACACCGAGCAGCGGATGCACGTCGCCCGCCGAGCCGATCGCGGTCACGATCATCTTCGCCATCGCGCGCCTCGCGGAGGTCAGTAGAAACCGGGGATCAGCGCCGCCACTTCGCGGCGGTACTGCGTGTACGCCGGCCCGAAATGACCGGTGAGCCAGCTCTCCTCGACGCGCACCTTGTACGCGAGCGACGCGAACACGAGCAGCACGCCGACCGCGCCGCGCCATTCGCCGCCGATCAGCGCGGCGCCGGCGAGCGCGACCAGGCAGCCGGTATAGATCGGGTGGCGCACCAACGCGTACGGCCCCGTGCGGACGAGCTCGTGGTTCTCCTTCAGCGTGACCGACACGCTCCAGTTGGTGCCGAGATGCAGCCGCGCCCACACCGAGAACAACAGGCCGGCGGCCAGCACCGCAAGCCCGCACTGCGCCTGCAGCCCGAAGCGCTGCCAGTCGGGCACGAGCGCCTGCCACGATGGATCGGGCAGGATGATCAGCGCGCCGCCGACGATCAGCGGAATCGACTGCAGCGTGCGCGAGCGCGACGCTTCCTTGCGCACGGTCGTCTTCACGCCCTGCGACGTGGCGATCCAGTAAGCGAGCCATGCGGCCCACGGAACGACGATGGCGATGGTCTGAACGATATTCACGGCTGGCCTGCCTCGTTGGGATGGGAATTCGGATGTGCGGGGCGAACCCGGTGCACGACGGTTGGCGTCACGACGACAGCGCGTGCATCGGCGCGGGCACGCACGCATGCGCGGCGGCGCGCGCCATGCCGGCCGCGACGCTGGCCTCGCCGCAGAAGAACTCGAGCAGCGCCGTGCGCGTGCATTCGCGCTGCGCGCGGCCTTCGATGTCGAGGAAATGGCCGGCGTCCGGCACCGTCGCGAACCGTGCGCGCGACACGTGCGCGCCGAGCTGGCGCACGTCGGCCGGCGTCGTGTATTCGTCGCGCTCGCCGTTCAGGAACAGCAGCTCGCAGCCGATGTTCGAGAACTCGCTGAAGTAGCGCTCGGGCCGCAGCGACAGGATCTGGTCGACGTGGAACGCGACCTGGTCCTGCTCGTCGCGCGGCAGGCGCGTGAGATACCGGTAGTTGTACAGCTTCATGATGCGCGGCAGGTAGCGGCCGACGGTGTCGTTCAGCAGCTGCGCGGCCTTCAGGTTCTCGCCGGCCGCGATGTGATCGCGGGCGCGCGTCACGTAGTCGACCATCGCGTCGTTCAGGAACGGCGAGAACGAGCAGATCGCCGCGCGACGCACGCTCGGGCAGCCGCGCGCGAGCGCGAACAGCGACGCGACGCCGCCCCACGACACCGACACGAGGAACGCCGGCGCGAAATGCTCGACCAGGTACTGGAGGATCGCGGCTTCGTCGTCCTTGGTCAGGATGCAGCAACCCGGGTTGTACTGACGCGACTGGCCCGCATACGGCAGATCGAAGCAGATCGTGTTCATCCGCTCGCCGAGGTACTGGACGGTCTGCCCGAACGACGCCGTCGTCGCGAGCGCGCCGTTGACGAGCATCGCGGTGTCGAACGCCGGGTCGAACACGTTCCGTTCGACATAGACCTTCAGGCCATTCGGTAGCGGGACTACGTGTTTTTCGGTCGGCATCGTCGTTCTCCGGTGGATGCGGCGTCTCGACGTCGCGGCATGCTGCAGGTGCGCAATGACAGGTGACGGCCCCGTGCGCGATCCGTCATCGCGCCCATTGCCGACGCACCGCGGCAAATGCCGGCGGCGCTCATTGATTCCTGATGGTGCGGCGCCATACTAATACGGTCGATATTACTTACTCAAGTCATTCCAACGATCCCCTCTACTCTGTTAGAAAATGCCCATGATTCAAATTTTTTCGTCAACTTCTATGGTATGCGGATTCTCCACGCGGGCGGACGCAATCGTTTGCGAGCAATCTGGAGAAGCGCTCAAAAAATCGATATTCTTGTTTTAATTCAAATACATAATATGTTTTAATCGACTGATTAAAACGATTTCATGAAAGCTGCACGCATTCACGATCCGAATTGACGATTTCACATTGCGAATAATCTTACATATTTCGACACTCTTTCGTTTTGTAATGTACCGGAAGTGGAAATTTTCCCTCGCATTGCGTCATCTTTTCGGAATCCGTTTTAAACAGATTTCAATTTAATTAACCTTCTTTCAATGCATTTTTCCGCACCTGCACATGACCGCGGAGGCGACGCGGCACCCGTCGCGGTGTGCTGTTTCGCCGTCGGACCCCGATTTTTTGTTGATTGAACGATCAATAAAAAACCGCTAAGCTTTCGACTTCCATGAACGGCCCCGTCCGGGCGAAGGGAGTCGCGATGCCGAAAGTCGGAATGCGGGAGATCCGTCGCGCGCAGTTGATCGATGCCACGCTGCGCTCGATCGACGAAGCGGGCCTGCCCGGCACGACACTCGCCTCGGTCGCGCAACGCGCGAACATCTCGACGGGCATCGTCAGCCACTACTTCGGCGACAAGGACGGCCTGCTCGAAGCGACGATGCGGCACGTGCTGCGCGACCTGTGGTCGGCCACCACGCGCCGCCGCACGGCCGCGCGCAAGGATCCGCGTTCGCGGCTGCGCGCGATCGTCGCCGCGAACTTCGACGATACGCAGGTCAGCGCCCCCGTGATGAAGACGTGGCTCGCGTTCTGGTCGCAGAGCATGCACGACCCGATGCTCAAGCGCCTGCAGCACGTCAACACGCGGCGCCTCCATTCGAACCTGTGCGCCGAGTTCGCGAAGGCCTTGCCGCGCACGAAAGCGCGCGAAGCCGCCAGCGGCCTCGCCGCGCTGATCGACGGCCTGTGGCTGCGCGGCGCGCTCGCCGGCGGCCCGATCGACACCCGGGCTGCACTGAAGCTCGCCCACGATTACATCGACCTGCTGCTCGCGTCCGCCTGACGCGTCACGCAGTCGCCTACCAGGAGATCCTCATGTCCGTATACGGTTTGCAGCGCCTCTACATCGGCGGCGGTTACGTCGACGCCACGAGCGGCAAGACTTTCGACACCTTCGATCCCGCCACCGGCGAACTGCTCGCCCAGGTGCAGCAGGCAAGCGCGGCCGACGTCGAGCGCGCCGTCGCGTCCGCGCAGGAAGGCCAGCGCGAATGGGCCGCGATGACCGCGATGCAGCGCTCGCGCATCCTGCGCCGCGCGGTCGACCTGCTGCGCGAACGCAACGACGAACTCGCGGCGATCGAAACGCGCGACACCGGCAAGCCGATCGGCGAGACGCTCGCGGTCGACATCGTCACCGGCGCGGACGTGATCGAGTACTACGCGGGCCTCGCGACCGCGATCGAGGGGCTGCAGGTGCCGCTGCGCGCCGAGTCGTTCGTCTACACGCGCCGCGAGCCGCTGGGCGTGTGCGCGGGCATCGGCGCGTGGAACTACCCGATCCAGATCGCGTGCTGGAAGACCGCGCCCGCGCTCGCGGCCGGCAATGCGATGGTGTTCAAGCCGAGCGAGGTCACGCCGCTGACCGCGCTGAAGCTCGCGGAAATCTATACGGAAGCCGGCGTGCCGGCCGGCGTGTTCAACGTCGTGCAGGGCGACGGCTCGGTCGGCGCGCTGCTGACGGGCCACCCGGACATCGCGAAGGTGTCGTTCACGGGCGGCGTCGAGACGGGCAAGAAAGTGATGTCGCTGGCCGGCGCCTCGTCGCTGAAGGAAGTGACGATGGAACTCGGCGGCAAGTCGCCGCTGATCGTGTTCGACGATGCGGACCTCGATCGTGCGGCCGACATCGCCGTGACCGCCAACTTCTTCAGCTCGGGCCAGGTCTGCACGAACGGCACGCGCGTGTTCGTGCACCGCTCGATCAAGGATGCGTTCACGCAAAAGGTGCTCGAACGCGTGAAGCGCATCCGCGTCGGCAAGCCGACCGATGCCGACACCAACTTCGGCCCGCTCGTGTCGGCCGCGCAGCTCGACAAGGTGCTCGGCTTCATCGAGAGCGGCAAGGCCGAAGGCGCGAAGCTGCTCGCGGGCGGCACCCGCCTGACCGACGGCCACTTCGCGAACGGCCAGTACGTCGCGCCGACCGTGTTCGGCGATTGCCGCGACGACATGAGGATCGTGCGCGAGGAAATCTTCGGGCCGGTGATGAGCATCCTCGATTTCGAATCGGAAGACGAAGTGATCGCCCGCGCGAACGACACGCACTACGGCCTCGCGGCCGGCGTCGTGACCGAGAACCTGTCGCGCGCGCACCGCACGATCCATCGCCTCGAAGCCGGCATCTGCTGGATCAACACGTGGGGCGAATCGCCGGCCGAAATGCCGGTTGGCGGATACAAGCAATCCGGTGTCGGACGCGAGAACGGCATCACGACGCTCGAGCACTACACTCGAATCAAGTCGGTGCAGGTCGAGCTCGGCCGCTACAACCCGGTGTTTTGAGGATCACGAAAGGAGATTGACCGTCATGACGACACGCGAATACGACTACATCATCTGCGGCGCCGGTTCCGCGGGCAACGTGCTCGCAACGCGCCTGACGGAAGATCCGGACGTCACGGTGCTGCTGCTCGAAGCCGGTGGCCCCGACTACCGCTTCGACTTCCGCACGCAGATGCCGGCCGCCCTCGCCTACCCGCTGCAGGGCCGCCGCTACAACTGGGCGTACGAGACCGACCCCGAGCCGCACATGGACAACCGCCGGATGGAATGCGGCCGCGGCAAGGGGCTCGGCGGCTCGTCGCTGATCAACGGGATGTGCTACATCCGCGGCAACGCGCTCGACTACGACAACTGGTCGACGCACAAGGGCCTCGAGAACTGGACGTATCTCGACTGCCTGCCGTACTTCAAGAAAGCCGAGACGCGCGACGTCGGCCCGAACGACTATCACGGCGGCAGCGGCCCCGTGTCGGTCACGACCAGCAAGCCGGGCGTGAACCCGCTGTTCGAGGCGATGGTCGATGCGGGTGTGCAGGCCGGCTATCCGCGCACCGACGACCTGAACGGTTACCAGCAGGAAGGCTTCGGCCCGATGGACCGCACGGTCACGCCGAAGGGCCGCCGCGCGAGCACCGCGCGCGGCTACCTCGACCAGGCGAAGGTGCGGCCGAACCTCGAGATCGTCACGCATGCGCTCGCCGACCGCATCCTGTTCGACGGCAAGCGCGCGTCGGGCGTCACGTACCTGCGCGGCAGCGAGCGCGCGAGCGCGCATGCACGCCGCGAAGTGCTCGTGTGCAGCGGCGCGATCGCGTCACCGCAGCTGCTGCAACGCTCGGGCGTCGGCCCCGGCGCGTGGCTGAAGGAACTCGACATCCCCGTCGTGCTCGACCTGCCGGGTGTCGGCCAGAACCTGCAGGACCACCTGGAGATGTACATCCAGTACGAGTGCAAGGAGCCCGTCTCGCTGTACCCGGCGCTCAAGTGGTGGAACCAGCCGAAGATCGGCCTCGAATGGATGCTGAACGGCACGGGCCTCGGCGCGAGCAACCACTTCGAGGCGGGCGGCTTCATCCGCACGCGCGACGACGACCTCTGGCCGAACATCCAGTATCACTTCCTGCCGGTGGCGATCAACTACAACGGCTCGAACGCGATCGAGATGCACGGCTTCCAGGCGCACGTCGGCTCGATGCGCTCGCCGAGCCGCGGCCGCGTGAAGCTGCGCTCGCGCGACCCGAACGACCATCCGAGCATCCTGTTCAACTACATGGCCGAAGCGCTCGACTGGCGCGAGTTCCGCGACGCGATCCGCGCGACGCGCGAGATCATGCGCCAGCCCGCGCTCGACCGCTATCGCGGCCGCGAGCTGAACCCGGGTGCCGACTGCAAGAGCGACAAGGAACTCGACGCGTTCGTGCGCGCCCGCGCGGAGACCGCGTTCCATCCGTCGTGCTCGTGCAAGATGGGTTACGACGACATGGCCGTGGTCGATGAAGAAGGCCGCGTCCACGGGCTCGAAGGGCTCCGTGTGGTCGATGCGTCGATCATGCCGATCATCACGACCGGCAACCTGAACGCGCCGACGATCATGATCGCCGAGAAGATTGCCGACAAGATCCGCGGCCGCCAGCCGCTCGCGCGGGTCGACGTGCCGTACTTCGTCGCGAACGGCGCGATGGCGAGGAACGTCGCGAAGGCCGTGCGGCAGCCCGAGACGGTCTGACGACGACGGGCGCGCTGCCCGAACCTGGATGGTGTCCTGATGAAACGCCGCCGATCGCGATGGTCGGCGGCATCACATACTGCGTCCGGTCGATGGAGCGCGGAACTGAGGCGTTGCGCGGCCGGTCGGCGCGGCAGTCGTGCGGTCGCACGACGCGGCCCATGGCGTGACGCCGCGCCCGCACGTGCCAACGCGGCCCGGGATGTCGCCCCGGGGCGAGCGCCTGCGCGCGAGGCGGTGCGGGCCGTTTCATCCCGGCCAAGCCCCCCGTCAGCCGGCCTTGCTCCCGTCTTCGCCTGAGCGGGAAATCGTCACGCCCCGCGTGCGCACCCGCTTGCCGCGGACGATCGGATTCCAGCGCGACGTCAGGCTCATCGCGTCGCGCAGGCGGTCGAACGCGACATCCTCCGTCGGCCCGAAGCGGCTGACCGCCGGCCACGCGAGCACGTGGTCGAGCCACGCCTGCCAGGTATCGCCGTGGAAGCGACCGCCGATTTCCCGCACCATATCCGGTGCGGCGATCGCGATGCCCGCCAGCAGGTAGCAGGCCCAGAAGCTGCCCGCGCCGACGAGTCGATCGAGCCGGCAAACGGCGAGCGCGGCAAGCAGCCCGTCCATCGACGCGAGATCGGCGCGATGCGTACGGATCGCCCGCGCGACGAGATTGTGCTGCCCGCCGTACGCCTGAACCGACACGCCGTTGCCGGCCGCGAGCCCGGCCGAGAACATCGCGAGCGCGGCCATCTCGTCGATGCGCGCCGCGTCGTCTCGCGGGCCGCATGCGCGCAGCACGATCGCGTCGATGACGGCACCGGGGTGGGTCGGCGTTTCTCCGTTCGCTGCCGCGATAGCGGTCAGCCTTTCTCTCAGGTTCTTCGCAGGCGGCATCTCGCGCGGCCCGTCAGGTGGGTTCGCGACGCGTTCTCGCGCGTCTTCGCCGTGGCGTTCGACGCCGCCGACAATGCGTTCGAGCGCGGCCCAGCCGATGTCGGGATCGTCGAATGCGCACACCTCGATCACGCCGTGCGCGGAGTCGAATACGGCACGCGAGCCCGGGCAGCAACGTTCGGCCTCAGCGAGTTGACGGACGGAAGGCACATGCGAGCACGCGCCGAGCGGATCGGCCGGGTCGCACGCGCAGCCGCCGCCGTCCGACGCGCTCCACGGGACGAGCCGGTGGAGCGCGGCCGCCGCTTCACGCGACAGGCGCGCGACGGTTCCCGCGCGCGTCGTGTACGACGCGGCGACGGCCGTGTCGCCGGCATCGCGCGCGGTCATCGTGCAGGACGCCGTGTCGAGATGGTCGATCAGGTATTGCAGCCACGCGGCGGTGCGCAGCCGGTCGAGCGTCGCGTCGCGGGCATCGCCATACTTTGCTGGATCGGTAAGCATGGTTCCGGCCAATTGGAATCGTTTTGTTTCGATCGAATCGGGGAAGCGCAGTACGTCACGCCCGCCCCGCGGGTCCGCCCATGCCGGATCGCGACACGGGCGGCTCGGCCGGCACGCGGATAAGCGCGACGACGCGAATACATCGAGGAAGCGAACATGGCCGCGTGCGAACTGCACGATCCTCGCGCACGGCTGGCGCTCCGGGACGGTTACTGCACGTGGAGCTTCGGCGACGCGACGAGCGTGCCGGCCAACCTGCAGTCCGGCGCCCATTCGGCCTGGTTGAAGGTCAGCGACGCGTTCGAATCGTTCCACGCCGCCACAAGCTTGTCGGGACCGCAAGAACCCAGCAGCGTGAAGGTCACCTGCGCATCGTTGATCGACAGCTGTGTCGCGCCGTCCACCTGCCCCGTCCACGGCGTGGCGCTGCTCGCCGTACTGCTGATCAGCGGGCACCAGTTGCCTCCGCCGAACTGCGCCGACGTGATGCGGATCACGCCCGCCGGCGTGATCGTTCCGTTGAACGTCACCGCGCAGTTGGTGTTGATCGCCTTCTTGCCGAGCGTGGTCATTCCCGTCGCGGAGAACGGTTCGCCGTTCGGATTCATCGGCTGACCGTCCGCGCGAGAAACCGTCACGGCAAAGGCGGGCGCGGCCAAAACCGCGGTGAATACCACGGCAGCGACACGCGATGCGATTGGACGAATGTTCATCTGCATTGCCCTCTCTCTTTTTTGATATGAATGGCGGCACACCGGCAGAAACGACCGCGCCACCGAATGAATCCGGCCGCCGCGCCGATACACGCGACGGCACGAACCCATCGAAGCCGCGGAAACCCGCCGCACATGCCGCGCGGCCCTCGTGCGCGGCGGGTTCCGCTTCGATCGCCCGGCGTTTACTGCACGTGGAACTTCGGCGACGTGGCGACCGTGCCGCTCACCGTGCAATCCGGCGTCAGCGCGGACTTGTCGAAGGTCAGCGACGAGTTCGAATCGCTCCACGCCGTCACGACCTTGCTCGGCCCGCAGGTACCGAGCAACGTGACGTTCACCTTCACGTTGTTGATCGACAACTGCGTCGTGCTGTCGGCCTGGCCCGTCCACGGCGACGTGCTGCTCGCGCTGCCGCTGATCAGGCCGCACGTCGCGCCGCCCGAGAACGTCGTCGACGTGATGTTGACGATGCCGGTCGACGTGATCGTGCCGTTGAAGGTCGCGTTGCAGTTCGCGTTGATCGACCCCTTGGCCAGCGCCGTCAGCCCCGACGCCGAGAACGGCTCGCCGTTCGGATTCATCGGCTGGCCGTCGGCACGCGAAACGGTGACGGCGAAAACAGGCGCGGCCGAAGCCGCGGTGAAAGCCACTGCAGCAACAAGCGATACGATTTTGCGAATGCTCATTTGAACTGCCCCCTCTCTTCACAAATGGCGGCACGCCGCCAGGAACGCGACCTTCCGGCCGGAACGATCCGGCCAGCCGGGCGCAGGAAACCGCCGGCGCGCGTCATGCGCGCCGGTCGGCTCAGAACTTGTAGGAAATCCCGACGAACGTGATCAGCGGATCGGCCTTCAGCCGCGTGCGCGTGGTCGCGAGCGTCGACCCGTCGGCCGCCTTGATCACGAGCGACGAGTAGGTCTTCAGCGGCATATAGGTCAGCGTCGCCGTCAGCCCCCAGTGCTTGTCGATCGCATAGCTCGCGCCGACGTTGTAGACCGGCGTGAACGACGACGACGCCTTGCCCTCCACCGACGTCGCGCCCGGCTTGCCGGCGCCGGCCGCGAGCACGCTGCCGAGGTTCTCGTTGATGTCCTTCGCGAAGTTGCCGTTCAGTTCGATGTTGCTGAACCAGCTGTAGGCCACGCCGATCCCGACGAACGGGCGGAACTTCGCCGTCGGCGCATTGAAGTAGTACTGCAGGATGATCGTCGGGCTCCACTGCCGCGCGTTCTTCACGGCCGGCTGGTTCGCCGACTTGTCCATGTCGACGTTGCCGAGCGCGCCGGCCGGGCCCGGCGGCTTGATCACGCCGTGGCCGGTCAGCGTGAACTCGGGCGGCACGCCGAGCACCGACGTCACCGCGATGTGGTCGGTGAAGAAGTGCGTGAGCGTGAGGCCGACCGTATCGGCATTGTTGACCGTCAGGCTCGTGCCCGGCGACGTGAACGAGCCCGGCAGGCGCAGCGGCCCGTTGATCGGCATGCTCGCGAGATTCGTCGTCAACCCGTTGGTCGAATCCTGCGGCATGATGTGCAGCCAGCCCAGCGTCGCGACGTTGTCGCCCGCCTGCTGGGCCGATGCGAGCGTCGACGCGACTGCGGCGACACCCGCGACAATCAGCTTCTTCATGAAGTCTCCCCCTCGTTCTGTCGGGGCGCCGCGCATCCGCGCGCGGCGCCACCGTGTCTCCATCCAGGCGTGCGTCACTGCACGAACGCGCCGACCGTGAAGTACGGGTTGCTCGTATCGGCCATGTCGAGGAACCCGAACACGCCGCCGGTGAACACGAACTTGCCGGTTGCCGGCCCCGACGCCGCATCCGCGTGCACGGTCGTCACGACGCCCGGCACCTTCTGCGTGTAGTCGAGGTTCAGCGCGCGCGTGAGCGCGGCCTGCGACGCGTTGAACGGATCGAGCAGCGTGGCCTGCGCGCCGACGAGCGCGGTCGCGCGGTAGTTGAACGCGCTGTCGACGCCCGTGTACTCGCCGTCCTGCGAGCCCTGCGCGATCGCCGTCTGCGGGCTCAGGAACGAGATGCCCGATTCGTCGTCCGCGCTCGGCGGGCCTTGCGTGAGGTCCGCGTTCGCGGCGCCGGTGCGGATGAAGATCGGCACGAGCTGGTTGCGCAGCTTGCCGACGATCAGGATCCCCTTGCCGGCCTTCGCCGGATCGAGCGCGGCGAGCGTCGGCGGAATCTGCGGCTGGTAGTTGAGCGACTGGAACGCCGGCGCATCGGGGCGCAGCGTGAACGGCTGGTTCACGGTCGCGCTCGACGCGAGCGGCAATCCGCCGTTCTTCTTGCCGAAGTTGTCGGTTTCCGTATAACTGCCGTCCGCGTTGATCGTCACCTTCTGGTCGAGCGCCACCGGCTGGAAGTTCTGCGACGGCACCTGGTGATAGCCGAGCTGGTTGTACGTGCCGGCGATCTTCGTCAGGTCGGTTTCCAGCGACGAGAAGCTGATGAACGGGTAATACGGGAACGTCGTCTTCGGGATCTTGCCGACGCCGATCACGCCGTCGAACTGGATCGTCGCGCCGGGAATCGCGCCGCCCAGCACGCCTTCGCCGAGGAACAGCCGCGCGGGCCGGCTCGGGTCGAGGCTCGCGTTCTGCATCCGGAACGTGCACTGGTTCAGCTTCACCGTCGGCAGCCCCGTTTCGTCGGCCAGCGTGCCGTCGACCACATTGGCGGGCGCCGTGTCGCGCGTCGGCTGCACGGTGCCGGTGGTGGTCGGCACCGGCGACGCGAGGTAGGTCATCCGGTACGTCATCTTCGTCGTGTCGAGCTGCACCTTCACGAGCTCGCCCGACCCCGACCCGCCGATGAATACCGTGTTGTAGTCGATCGTCTGCGGACACAGCCGGACCACCGGCGCGGGGGGCGGGTCGCCGTCGCCGCCGCATGCGGCCAGCACGGGCGCGAGCGATGCCGCGGCCATCCATTGCTTCACATTCATAGGAATCCTCTTGAAATTCGATTCGCCGGCGGCGACGCATGCGCCGCCGGTGTTACGTGTTCAATGCAGGGTTACTGGACGAACGCGCCGACCGTGAAGAACGGGTTGACCTTGTTGTTGTTGACGACCATCGCGTAGACGTTGCCGGCCGTCACGAGCCAGCCGGTGTCGCCCTTGCTGAAGATCGCCACGTTGCCGTTCGCGCCCTTCGCGTTGAAGTCCTGCGTGGCGGTCACCTTGATCTTGCCGGGCGTGGCCTGCGTATAGTCGAGCGCGAACTGCGAGGTGACCGACGACGTCTGCGGATCGATGAATGCCGCGGTATTGCCCTGGAACAGCGTGGACGTATAGTTCGCAGCCAGCGTCGACACGGCGGTACCGTCGTTGCAGGTGCCCGCTTCCGTCAGGAAGGTGCCGTTGACGAAACTGCCGGGCAGCTCCGGATGCGGCACGTTCGGATTGAAGCTCGGGCCCGCCGTCGGGAAGAAGGTCGTCGTGCCGGGAGACGTCACGATGCCGCAGGCGGAGGCGCTGGTCGCGCCGATGTAGCCGCCTTTCAACGAATTCGCGGCGATCGCGGTGGTCGACGACAGCATCGAGATACCAACTTCGGCATCGGCGACGGAGGCGAGCAGATTGGTCGCATCGACATACGTGTAGCCGACGCGAATCACGACCGGTATCCGTACGCCATTCAGCTTGCCGACGATCATGATGCCTTTGGCCTGGCTCGACGCAAGAAGGATGAGCGACGACCCCTGCCCCGCGATCGGATACGAGAGCACGCCAAACGCGTTCGGCAGCCCGTTGCTCACGAACACGTTGTCGGCCGACCCGTCCGCATTCTTGCGCAGCGTCCACGGCGTCCCGGTCGTCTGGCACGAGTAGTCGCTGCCCGGGGTGATCGTGCACGAACCGTCCGCATTGAGCGTCTGGTTCCAGTTGACGACGTCCGGTTCCCAGCCGATTGGCCCGGGCGCGCTCTGCCCGCCCCCGCCGAGCGGCGACACATGGATGCCTACCTCGTTGTAATTGCCCGCAACCTTCGAAAAATCGGTTTCCGTTTCGATGAAGCCGATGAACGGATAGAAATCGAACGTGCGCGACGGCACGTAGCCGATAGGCAACGGAGCGCCGAGGTCGATGCCCTTGAACGCGATCGTCGCCCCCGGAATCCCGCCGCCCACGACACCATTGCCGACGAACAGCATCGGCGGATCGGCGCGATTGATCGTCACCGCATACGCGCCGTCGCTCGTCGCGCCGCTGTCGAGCACGAACGCGCAGCGGTTCTGCTCGGCCGTCGGAAGGTTGGTCGGATGATGGAACGCGCCGCTGATCGTCAGGCCCGCGCGCGTGTTGTTGACTTGCCCTGCCGACGTCGGCACCGACGATTCGATGAACTGCATCTGGTAGGTGAGCTTCGTCGTGTCGAACTTCACCTTCACGTACTCGCCGCTGCCGGCGCCGCCCGTATACGTCGTCGTGTAATCGAGCGCGTCCGGACACAGCTTCGCCACGACGGGCGGCGTCGTTTCGGCGCCGCTCGGCCCGCAGGCGCTGCCCGAGCACTGCGGCACGTTGATCGGCCCCGGATCGTCGCCGCCGCCGCAACCGGCGACGAACGGCAGCACCAGCACCGCGCACGACAGGATCGCCTTCCGCCATTCAGGAATGCAAATCATCAACCCCTCCTTTTGAGGTACGACAAGTCTCGTCCGGCCAAGCTGCATGGCCCGCCGGTTGGTATCGCGCCGCCGCCCGAACGCGCGGCGCATGACAATGCGCGCCAGACGGCCGCGATGCCGGTCAGGCATGTGCGGCACACGCCGCGGCGGCAGACAAGCGCGGTCCCGCAGCGCCGTCTGCGGCACGGCGCCGTCGGAACGATCGGAACGGAAAGTGGTTCGCCGCGCTACACGGCGAGGTGACGACGCAGGCACGCGACCTGCGTCGCGCCTGCATGCAGCGAAAAATCGGGAAACGGCAGTCCGGCTGGCCCCGCGGATGGGCGTCTCATGGTGTGGTCTCCATACGTACGCTTGATTCGTTATCGTGATGCGTCGTTTGTCGAGACTATGATCGGACCATTCAAACAAGTAAATGGATGCAGAGTTCCAAACGAATGAACCCGCGCGATCCTAGCGTTTACACGGTATTTAACAGATTTTCAAACAGCCTTCATTTTATTTGCTCAGACAAATACCCGGGCTGTGGAACACGCGTTTGAACGGCACTCGCGCAATCCGCGCCGAGCCAGGCCAGGCGGCCTTCAGCGGCCCGCACGCATGTTGCGGCGCAACCTCATACGTCGATGATCGCGAGCGTGCCGTGGCTGCCGGGCAGCACCGCGTGACGTATCCCGGCGCGCGCGAGATACATCTGCCCGGCCCCGACCACCACCGTCCCACCGTCAACCTCGAGCATCAGCGTGCCGTCGAGCACCAGCAGCCCCTCGTTGTAGTCGTGCACTTCCGCGTCGTACGGCTGCGCATCCATGCGCAGCACCTTGATCCGGGCCGGCCCGACCTCGCCGACGATCGTGGATTTCCATGCGGCGGCCTGCGCGGCGGCCACGGACTTGAAATCGACCAAAGACATGCGCCCGCTCCATGAACGATGAAAGGAACGCATTATCGCGAGCGCGATGCGTGCCGTCCCGGTACGGCGCAAGGGTCTTCCGGCAGCACAGTCGAGGTGCCGCAACGGCGGAACCACGGTCGCGGCGGGAATCATGAGAAATGCGGCAAATTGTTCGCTCAATTTAAATAAAGCACGTATTTGCTGATCGATGCACGGCCGATTCATGCAAATCCGGCGCCGGCAATACGCGGCCTTTCCACCGGAATGCATTTCGATCTACCGATTGCTAATATGGCGGTCCTGCGATCCCGCACCACAACGTCGTTCGACATGACGCCCGACCGCCATGCCGTCCCCGGTCCCGGCCGCTTCGCAGCGGCGGCGACGCCGGGCACGCGCGGCGCGGCGTCGCGCCGGCCGGCCGTACCATCCGTGAGCATGCAACCGATCCTTTCCGTCTCCGACCTCTCCAAGACTTACGCGTCCGGCTTCCAGGCGCTGAAGCACGTGACCCTCGACATCCGCCCCGGCGAGATCTTCGCGCTGCTCGGGCCGAACGGCGCCGGCAAGACCACGCTGATCGGCTCGATCTGCGGCATCGTCACGCCGACCGAAGGCCGCGTGACGGTCGGCGGTCACGACATCCGCGATCAATACCGCGCGGCCCGCGAAATGATCGGCCTCGTGCCGCAGGAGCTGACCACCGACGCGTTCGAAAGCGTCTGGGCGACCGTGTCGTTCAGCCGCGGGCTGTTCGGCAAGGCGCCCGATCCCGCGTATATCGAGAAGACGCTGAAGGCGTTGTCGCTGTGGGACAAGCGCGACAACAAGCTGATGACGCTGTCGGGCGGCATGAAGCGCCGCGTGATGATCGCGAAGGCGCTGTCGCACGAGCCGCGCATCCTGTTCCTCGACGAGCCGACGGCCGGCGTCGACGTCGAGCTGCGCCGCGACATGTGGAAGCTCGTCGATTCGCTGCGCGAAAGCGGCGTGACGATCCTGCTGACCACGCACTACATCGAGGAAGCCGAAGAGATGGCCGACCGGATCGGCATCATCCTCGGCGGCGAGCTCGTGCTCGTCGAGGAAAAACGCGAGCTGATGCGCAAGCTCGGCAAGAAGCAGCTGACCGTGCAACTCGAGCACCCGCTCGCGGAGGTGCCGCCCGCGCTCGCGCCGTTCGGGCTCGAACGCGCGGACGACGGCGCCGCGCTCGTCTACACGTACGACTCGCAGCGCGACGACGCGAGCATCGCGAAACTGATCGGCGCGCTCGGCTCGGCCGGCATCGGCTTTCGCGACCTGCACACGACGCAGAGCTCGCTCGAGGACATCTTCGTCAGCCTGATCGACAACCGCCGCAACGGCGTGCAAGGAGCCTGACGCATGAACTGGCATGGAATCCGCGCGATCTACCGCGCAGAAATGGCCCGCACGCGCCGTACGCTGATGCAGAGCATCATCGCGCCGGTGATCTCGACGTCGCTGTATTTCGTCGTGTTCGGCTCCGCGATCGGCTCGCGCATCAGCGACGTGAACGGGATCGGCTACGGGTCGTTCATCGTGCCGGGGCTCGTGATGCTGTCGCTGCTGTCGCAGAGCATCTCGAACGCATCGTTCGGCATCTACTTCCCGCGCTTCACCGGCACGATCTACGAGATCCTGTCCGCGCCCGTGTCGTACTGGGAGATCGTGATCGCCTACGTCGGCGCGGCCGCGTCGAAGTCGATGCTGCTCGGCGTGATCATCCTCGCCACGGCCGGCCTGTTCGTGCCGCTGCACATCCTGCATCCGTTCTGGATGGTGCTGTTCCTCGTGCTGACGGCGATCACGTTCAGCCTGTTCGGCTTCGTGATCGGCATCTGGGCCGACAGCTTCGAGAAGCTGCAGCTCGTGCCGTTGCTGATCATCACGCCGCTCACGTTCCTCGGCGGCAGCTTCTACTCGGTCGACATGCTGCCGCCCGCATGGCGCGTCGTCACGCTGTTCAACCCGATCGTCTACCTGATCAGCGGCTTCCGCTGGTCGTTCTACGGGCTGGCCGACGTGCACGTGTGGATCAGCCTCGCCGCGACCGGGCTGTTCCTCGTGATCCTGCTCGCGATCGTCGCGTGGATGTTCCGCACCGGATACAAGCTGAAGAATTGACGGCGCACGCGCCGCCGCGCCGATGACGCATTTGGGCAAGCAGGCGGCGTTTTTCCTCTGATGCGGCAGTTTGTGGTCGCGTCTACTGAACGTGAAGCATCGGGGCCCTGGAGCATGCGCTGCGCGGCCCCTTTTTCATTTCAGAGGACGCCATGCCCGCCGCCACCGCTCCCGTCTCCGCCGCCGCCCGGCTCGAACGCCTGCCGTTCTCCGGCTATCACAAGCGCATCTTCTTCATCATCGCGATCGCGTTCTTCTTCGACTCGGTCGACCTCGGCACGATGACGTTCGTGCTCGGCTCGATCCGCAAGGAGTTCGGGCTGTCGACCGCGGCCGCCGGCCTCGTCGCGAGCGCGAGCTTCTTCGGGATGGTGCTCGGCGCGGCCGTCGCCGGCCTGCTCGCCGACCGCTTCGGCCGCCGGCCCGTGTTCCAGTGGAGCATGGTGCTGTGGGGTGCCGCGTCGTACCTGTGCTCGACCGCGCAGAGCGTCGACGCGCTGATCGTCTACCGCGTGCTGCTCGGCATCGGGATGGGCATGGAATTCCCGGTCGCGCAGACGCTGCTGTCCGAGTTCGTGCCGACCGAGAAGCGCGGCCGCCTGATCGCGCTGATGGACGGCTTCTGGCCGCTCGGCTTCATCACGGCCGGCGTCGTCGCGTACTTCGTGCTGCCGCAGTTCGGTTGGCGCACCGTGTTCGCGCTGCTCGCGATTCCCGCGGTATTCGTGCTCGTCGTGCGCCGCATCGTGCCCGAATCGCCGCGCTGGCTCGAGCACGCGGGCCGGCACGCGGAAGCCGACACGGTGATGCACGCGATCGAGGCGAAAGTGATGCGCTCGGCCGGCGTCACGACGCTGCCGCCGCCGTCGCGACTCGCGGAACCGGTCGTCGCACGCGGCCACGGCGCGCTGCGCGAGATCTGGAGCGGCGTGTACCGTCGCCGCACGGTGATGGTGTGGCTGCTGTGGTTCTTCGCGCTGCTCGGCTTCTACGGCCTCACGTCGTGGCTCGGCGCCCTGCTGCAGCAAGCCGGCTTCGAAGTCACGAAATCGGTGTTCTATACGGTACTGATCTCGCTGGGCGGCGTGCCGGGGTTCCTGTGCGCCGCATGGCTCGTCGAACGCTGGGGGCGCAAGCCGACCTGCATCGCGTCGCTGATCGGCGGCGGCGCGATGGCGTATGCCTACGGCCAGAGCGCGCTGTACGGCGGCAGCACGACGCTGCTGATCGTCACGGGCCTCGCGATGCAGTTCTTCCTGTTCGGGATGTGGGCCGCGCTGTACACGTACACGCCCGAACTGTACGGCACCGGCGCGCGCGCGACGGGGTCGGGCTTCGCGTCGGCGATCGGACGCGTCGGTTCGCTGATCGGGCCTTACGTGGTCGGTGTCGTGCTGCCGATCTTCGGCCAGGGCGGCGTGTTCACGCTCGGTGCGCTGTCGTTCGTCGCGGCGGCGATCGCCGTGTGGACGCTCGGGATCGAGACGAAGGGCCTCGCGCTGGAACAACTGGCGGCCGGCGACGCGGCCGGGGGCAGCGGCCGGTATCCGGCGGCGGCGGCGGATAAGGTGTCGTGATCGCCGGGGTTCGCTTTCAGGCCGGGAACGCGTTCAGCGCCGTTCCCGGCCGCTGCGTCAACCGTCAGGCTTCGCGCCCGTGGCCGGTCATCCTCGAATCGATCCGGCGCCCGGACGACCTGCCGTCGCTCGCGCACGTGGCGAACGCGCCGCGGCGGATCCCGACACCCGATCTCGGCCTCTTCCTGCCGATACCCGGCGCGACGATCGCGCACTGCGAAGCCGCCGCCGCGTAAGCCGCGGAGGCGGCAATTCAACGATGAGGGCGCGGCCGGTGCCGGTCAGGCACCGGCGACGACGAACTCTTCGGCCGCCTTGCGCTGGACCGCGGCCATCACGGCCAGTTCGCGCTTGCTGCGCGTGTCGCCGGACACGACACCGGTCGCGTGCTTCGCCTTCGCACCCAGCGGGAAAAACACAAACGACGCGCCGGCCGGCGCGGCCGGTTCCGCACGCAGGCGCTTGTTCAGGATCTTCAGGTACTTCTTCTTCGAGACTTCCTTAGCAGCCATGGCACCCTCCGCGTCAACGTGGTGAAGATCAGCATACCAGTTTTGGCGATGCGCTCCGCGGCGGCGGCCGCCAGTTCGCCCTTCGCGGAAAATTCTTCGCGCGCGCTGTCGATACGCGTCCTTCTCGTACGTCGTGTTGTCGTAACCGATCGTTTTGCCGTCGATGCGGCCGGCGGTTCCCTCATTCATTTTTCAGGAGATACGACAATGCGCGTCATGGTCATCGTCAAAGCCACCGCCGATTCCGAGTCCGGCCGGATGCCCGACACCGAAAGCATGGCCGAAATGGGCCGCTTCAATGAGGAACTGGTCAAGGCCGGCATCCTCCTCGACGCGGACGGGCTGCGCCCCAGCAGCCACGGCAAGCGTGTGCATTTCTCCGGCACGCATCGCTCCGTCGTTGACGGCCCGTTCGCCGAAACGAAGGAACTCGTCGCCGGCTACTGGCTATGGCAGGTGAAATCGATGGAAGAAGCCGTCGAATGGGTGAAGCGCTGCCCGAACCCGATGCCGGGCGACTCCGACATCGAGATCCGCCCGCTGTTCGAAGCCGAGGATTTCGGCGACGCGCTCACCCCCGAACTGAAGGAACAGGAAGCGCGGATGCGCGCGGAAGTCGACGCGCGGCAGAAATCCTGAGCAGCAGGCGGGCACGCGCCTCGCGCGTGTCCGGAGACGCCGGTTGACGAGCACCCGATTGGTAACGTATCGTTTTGATACGTTACCAATCGAAACCCGTTCGTCATGCATTCCCGTTTCGACCGTTTCCGCACGACCGCGCTCGGCGCCCAGCTCGAAGCGTTGATCGAACAGCCCGAGCGCTATCTCGAGTTCGCCGCGCTGTCGCGCGTCGGCGTCGCCGCGATCGGCGCGATCCAGGACGAGATCGCGCGCAAATTCCCCGAAATCGAAGCGGACACGACGGCTCGCCAGTTCTGCGGCGCGATGGTCGCGGAAGTCATGCGCCGTCACGGTCACGAGGTCGTGCAGGCGCGCGGGCGGCTCGGCGGCGCGCTGTTCAGCTACGGTGCGGTGTTCAGCCCGTTTCCGCGGCGGCTGCCGGTCGCCGACGTCGTCGCCGCGCTGGCCCGCATGCCCGACCGGCTCGCCGCGTATGCCGCGCGGGTGCCGGTCGCGCTGCGCACGCGCCGCCCGACCGGTACCGGCTTCTCGCTCGTCGAACACGCGTACCACCTGCGCGACCTCGACGCCGTGTTCGCCGAGCGCATCGACGTCGTGCGTACGGCCGAATTGCCCGTGATCGAGTCGGTCGACGGTACCGCCCTCGCCGCGCAGCGCGACTATCTTGCGCAGCCGCTCGCCCCCGCGGTCGACGCATTCCGATCGGGTCGCGCCGCGCTGTGCGCCACGGCCGCCGCGCTGGAACCGTCGCAACGCGCGCGCTGCGGGCTGCGCGACGGGATCCGCCGGATGTCGCTCGACGAACTCGTGCGCGAACTGCTCGACCACGACCGCACGCACATGCTCGAACTCGACGAACTGCTCGCCGAACTCGCGTTGCCGCCCCTGCCCTCCGTATCCGCCGAATGACCCAGCCCGCGCCCGTCGTCTTCATTCACGGTTTCATCGGCACGTTCGACGTGCGCGGATGGAACGGCCCGCATCTCGCGCCCGACCTGCTCGGCTACGGCGCGCATCGCGCAACCCCGTTCGATGCGATCTCGCTTGCCGCACAGGTCGAACACGTGCGCCGGACCGTCGCCACGCATTTCGGCGCGCAGCCGGTCGATATCGTCGGCCATTCGGTCGGCGGCGCGATCGCGATGCTGTTCGCGCATGCACATCCTGAATGCGTGCGGCATGTCGTCAACGTCGAAGGCAACTTCACGCTCGACGATGCGTTCTGGTCGGCGGCGGTCGGCCGCATGACGCCCGACGAGGCCGACGCGATGCTCGACGGCCTGCGCGCCGCCCCGCTCGACTGGCTGCGCGGCGCGATCGACGCACCGTCGCCGAGCCAGCTCGACGCCGCACGCCGCTGGCTCGCGCATCAGCCGGCATCGACGCTGCGCGCGATGGGCCGCTCGGTGGTCGCGACGACCGGCGCTCCCGGCTACCTGCAGGCGCTCGCGCAAGTCTTCGAGCGTCACGGCGTCTGGCTGGTCGCCGGCGAACGCTCGCGCGCGGGCTGGCACGTGCCCGACTGGGCGCTCGCGCGCTGTGCGGGCTTCGACACGATCGCAGGCTGCGGTCACCTGATCGCGGCCGAGCAGCCCGATGCGTTTCGCGCCGCCATCGAGCGCATCGTCGCCGCGCCGCCCACCTGACAACCCGTAGGATTCACCGAAATTTGTCTGAAAGGCACGGTTGCTAGAGTCGCCTGAACAGGGTTTTCCCGGTGCCCGGCGCCGGACCGAGTCGACACATGCGAGGATCGATGAACCTGGCACGTACCTTCTGGCTGCTTCTGCTGCTCGCCGTCACGAGCCCTGCGTTCGCGTTTCACGCGCGGGTCGTCGCGATCCCGAGCGCCGCGATGCACGAGACGCTGAAGGCGACCGTCGTGCTGCCCGACGATTACACGCACGGCAACCGCGGCGACGAACGCTATCCGGTCGTCTATCTGCTGCACGGCTCCGGCGGCGACCATACCGACTGGACGTCGAACACGCGCATCGCCGCGCTGGCCGACCGCTATCACGCGATCCTCGTGATGCCCGACGGCGGACACGAAAGCTGGTACATCGACAGTCCGTTCGATTCGGGCAGCCGATACGAAACCTTCATCGGCGACGAAGTCGTGTCCTACGTCGATCTGCATTTCCGCACGATCGCGACGCAGCACGCGCGCGCGATCACGGGGCTCAGCATGGGCGGCTTCGGAGCGCTGCGCATCGCACTCGACCGGCCCGACACGTTCGGCGCGGTCGGCAGCATCAGCGGCGCGGTCGATCCGCGCTGCTGCGCGGACGAGCCGGGCATCGACCACGTGTTCGGCGATCCCGTGCGCCATCCGTCGTTCTGGAACAGCAACGTGATCGTCGAAAGCGCGCGCGCGTTCGTCCGTGCGCATCTCGACCTGACGATCGATTGCGGCCGCGACGATTCATTCGTCGACTCGAACCGCACGCTGCACGAACGGCTCGTCGCGCTCGGCGTGCCTCACGACTATACGGAACGGCCCGGCGGTCATACCTGGGATTACTGGGCGAACGCGATCCGCTACCAGATGCGGTTCTTCGCGACGTCGTTCCAGCATCGCGGCTACGCGTACCGCCCCGCGCCTGCCGCGCCGGGCATGACGCGCGCGGGCTGACGCACGCGCCGAGCGACAACCCGGCAGACCTGCCTGTCTTCGGCGCCGTCGCGCGCGAGCCCAGCTTCACGCGTGCGGCCGCCCGACTCGGCGTGCCGCAATCGGCACTCGGTTACACGATGATGGATTGACAGGCCGGGCAACCCGCTCGCATGAAGCGGTACGCACGCGGCCCGGCGTGCGAAGACAACGGCGGAGACGAATCGGTCAGTTGCCGTGCGTGGCGTGCGTGGCGTCCGCGCCGACGACGCGATCGAAGCATTCCTGTGCACGCGCCAGTTCGTCGAGCGCGCGATCGAGGCGCGACATCGCACGTGCGTATTCGGCCGACGAACCGTCGTCGTCGCTTTCGCCGCGCACCGCGCGAAACGCCTGATCGACGTTGCGCGTGGCTTCGACGAAGCGCTGTGCGGCCTGCGCTTCCCGCGAACAGATGTGGGTCGACATCGACACTCCTCCCTCAGGATTGCAGTGTGAAGCACGCCGACGCTCAGTGTACGTGGTGCGCATGTCGGCGGCGTGAACCACGACCCATCGCGTATCGACGCATCGGCCGCCGCGCAGCGCGCTTCGTGCCGATTGTCCCTCTGCGCTCGCCGATCCGCCACGGCGAGATTGCAACAAATTCTTGCGCGGCCTGCCGCGCGCCTGGCGTCACGCGCGCCCGATACGCGGATGCGCAAGCCCTGCAAACGCAGCCGCGTCGCCCGGCGACAGGTCGAACAGATCGCCGGTGAGATCGCGCGGATGCTCGACGGCCGGCCGGTTGCGCATACGCGCCACATGGGCGGGCGCAACATACGCGGCCGCCGTTTCGATCGGCGGCACGTCGAACAGATCGCGCGTGACGCCGCGCACGGCGTCCGTCGGCGAACGGCCGCGCAGGCGCGCGACGAGCTCGACGAAGCGATCGAAATCGCCCGCGCGCGTGGCCTTGTTCACTTCCGCGAGATCGCGCGCCTTCAGCACGCACGGCTGCGCGAGCCGCACGAAATACGGCGCTTCGAGCTCGACCGACAACGCGAGCGGATAGCTCTTGCCCGTCTGCTCCCTCGCCCGCCCGACGCAATCGACCACGGCCGCACCCTGTGCGGCGCCGAGCGGCTTGCCGGTGCTCACGCTGCGCAGATGATCGGGAAACACGCGCAGCTGCGTGCCGACCGTCAGCGCGGTGGACGACGCACACACGAGTGCGTAGTGCTGTTCGCGGCGCCGGCCCGACGGCAACGTCGAGCGGCTGGCGATGAACGTATGCGGCGGCAACGGCCGCACCTGCCCGCTTGCGTCGACCCATGCATTCCACAGCAGCGCGTCCTTGCGCTCGCCCGCGCGCGGGCGCGACGCGACCGGCGAAAACAACGCGAGCAACGAGCCCGTGCGATGCGCGGCGACTTGCGCGCTGCTGCCGAGCGGCTGGTTGATGCCCCACAGAAACGCCCGCCCCCGAGCCGGCGCTCCCATTCCTTGCGGAGCACGACGGTCGGCAGTTCCTCGCCGGACTCGGTACCGATCTTGGTCCAGCAGAACGTGGGAGGGAGGTGTTTCAGTGTCATCAACTTTCTCGGGATACAGCCTCGCTGGTGACAGCAAGCCCATTCAACAGCCGTAACTGTATAGGTATAATGCATCGCATGGAAGCCCCGGACCAAGATTTTCCCGTTCAAGACCTGTTGCGCCGCCTGCTGGCAGACACACGCTCGTCCAGTGAAATAGCGCGACTTTCCGGGGTCAGCCAGCCGACCGTGTCGCGCCTGCGGCTGTCGAACGGACGGCGGCTGCGCCGCAGCGCGCCATTCAACAAGCTATGCAGTTTCTATGGCGTCGATACGGAGCCGTCGCGCCGGCGCTACAACGACCTGCTGCGCGACGCGATCGTCGACGCGTGGGACGGGTCGGACGAGCACGGACGCGCGCTGCTGGTCGTGATCCAGGGGCTGAAGGATTTGCAGGCGAAGGCGGATGACGGGTGATGTCGCCAGAGTGCCCGGTCATTCATCGAGAGTGAACGTGATCGGCACGCGCGCCCGCATCGGCAGCGGCGTGCCGTTCTCGACCTGCGCAGCGCAGCGGCTCTCCAGCACCGCGTCGCGCGCCGCCGCATCGAGGCGCGGAAAACCGCTGCCGGTCACGACACGCGCAGCGACCACCCGGCCGGCCGCATCGGTTACCAGTTCGACGAGTACGGTGCCGTGCTCGCCCGTACGCAACGACTGCGGCGGGTAGCCGGGGGTGGCCAGCGCACAGTCGGGATGCGCGACGAAGCGCGGCGTCGCGGGCGCCGGTGAGGTCTGCGATTCGGATCGTGCCTGCCTGGTGTCGGGATGCGCGTCGTCGTGCGGCGTGACGCTTCGCTCGCTTGCCGTCGCGGACGGCACGGGCGGCGACGGCGCCGCCGCATCGCGTGCCGGCGGCCGGGTTCGATCCGGTGCGGCGGGTTGGATCGTCGGCAGCTTGCTGCTCATCGGCGAGCGAGGCGCGGACACCGTGCGATGCGTCGCGTGCGACGCAGCCCTCGAATTCGCCGCGGCAGCCGCCGCCGTCGGCACTGCCGGTGCCGGCGCAATCAGCGTCGCCACCATCACCCGGCGTTGCACGGTCACGCCGCGCACGGCCGGTTCGCGGGCGAGCAGGATCAATACGCCCACATGCAGCACACAGGTCGCGGCGATCGCCAACGCGATACGCACGCCGCCAGGGTCGACGCGATCGGGGAGGGCGCCGCGCGCCCCGTTCATCCTTCGCATACGCGCATCAGCCGCACGCATCACGCACTCCGTCCCGCGTTCAGCCTTCGTTGCGCGCGAAATTGCGCCAGATATATCCGGAGGACTGCGTATCGATCGTTCAGACATCCATTGCGTCGCGCTGCCTCACCCGCGCTCGTCCTGACCGCGCCCCGTCAGCCGTCGCACGCCGCGCCGCCTTGCGCAAGCGAATTCTCCTTGCTGCGAAACACCAGCGGTCGTTCGTCGCGCGGCGCGCGACGTCGCGCGAACTGCACGGCCTGTTCGACCTGGCCGTGATGGGCGGACTTCTCGCACACCGGATCGGCCTCGTTCGGATCGCCCGTCAGCAGGCATGCCTGACACCGGCAACCGCCGTGATCCGCATGCCGCTCGTCGCACGTGCGACACGTTTCGCGCATCCAGTCGTCGCCTCGAAACGCGTTGAACGCGTCGCTGTCGTACCAGATTTCCCGCAGTGACCGGTCACGCACGTTCGGCAACGCGAGCCCCGGCAGCGACCGCGCGGCATGGCACGGCAGCGCGGTGCCGTCCGGCGCGACGCCGAGAAACACCGAACCCCAGCCGTTCATGCAGGCCTTCGGGCGGCGCTCGAAATAGTCGGGCACGACGAACAGGATCTTGCAGCGCTCTCCGATCAGCTTGCGATAGCGGTTGACCGTATCCTCGGCCTCGCGCACCTGCTCGACGGTCGGCATCAACTGGTCGCGATTGAGCATCGCCCAGCCGTAGTACTGCGTGTTCGCGAGCTCCAGGTAATCGGCGCCGAGGTCGAGCGCCATCTCGATGATCTGTCCCACGTGCGGCAGGTTGTAGCGATGCAGCACGCAGTTGAGCACCATCGGGTAACCGTGCGCCTTGATCAGCCGCGCCACGTCGCGCTTCAGTTCGAACGTGCGCGTGCTGGTCAGGAAATCGTTCAGCTCGCGCGTCGAATCCTGCAGCGACAACTGGATGTGGTCGAGCCCGGCGGCCTTGAGCCGCTCGATGCGCGCGACGTTCAGCCCGATGCCCGACGTGATCAGGTTCGTATAGAAGCCAAGCCCGCGCGCATGCGCGACGAGCGTCTCGAGGTCGCCGCGCTGCAGCGGTTCGCCGCCCGAGAACCCGATTTGCGCGGCACCGAGCGCGCGCGCATCGCTGATGACCGTGCGCCACGTGTCGGTGTCGAGTTCCGCGCCGTGCGTCGCGAAGTCGACCGGGTTGTAGCAGAACGCGCAGTGCAGCGGACAGCGGTACGTGAGTTCCGCGAGCAGCCACAGCGGCGCGGACGGACGGGAGGTGTCGGACGTCATGTCAGTCGAGCCAGCCGCGCAGTCGCGCATGATCGAGGAAACGGTAGACGTCGGTCGCGAGATCCGATTGCATGAACAGGCGCTCGAGCTCGCCGATGATGTCGTCCAGTTCGCGCGTGCCGTCGCAGCGCGCGAGAATCTCGCCCGCACTCGGGTTCAGCTTGACCATGCCCTCCGGATAGAGCAGCACGTACGCATCCTGGGCCGCCTCCCATTGCAGGCGGTACATGCCCCTGAGGCAGGGGCGCAGCGGCACGCCGCTGGCGGCTTCGATCGCATTCATAACGGGTAGGCCTTTTCGACGGCGTCGAGCATCGACCACAGGATGTCGAGCTTGAATTGCAGAATGCCGAGCGCGCGCTGCTGCGCTTCCGGTGTCGTGAAATGCGCGAGCGTGACCGCGAGCCCGTGCTCGACGTCGCGCTGCGCGAGCGGCACGCGACTGCGGAAGTAATGCAGCCCGGCCGGCTCGATCCACGGGTAATGCGACGGCCAGCCCGCGAGCCGGTCGAGATGGATCTGCGGCGCGAACATCTCGGTCAGCGACGAGCACACCGCCTCCTGCCATGGCGCGCGCCGCGCGAAGTTCACGTACGCATCCACCGCGAAACGCACGCCGGGCAGCACGTGTTCGAGCGACCACAGTTCGTCTCGCTCGAGACCGCATGCCTCGCCGAGACGCACCCACGCCTCGATGCCGCCTGCGTTGTCGCCCTGCCCGTCGTGGTCGATCAGCCGCTGGATCCAGCGGCGCCGCGTCTCGCGATCCGGGCAGTTCGACAGGATCGCCGCATCCTTGAGCGGGATGCAGATCTGGTAGTAGAAGCGGTTCGCGACCCAGCCGCGAATCTGCGTGGGCGAACAGGCGCCGCCGTTGAGCCGCCGGTTGAACGGATGATGGATGTGATAGCGCGATTCGAGCGCACGCAGGCGCGCCTCGAATTCGGTCGCGGTCCAGGGCGTCGCGTGCAACGCCGTAGCGGGGATCGGTGCGTTCATCGTCAGACCTGGAATTGCATGCCGTCGTGCGCGACATCGATGCCATGCGCGCGCAGGTGCGCGTGTTCGACGGAATGCGGATCGAGAATCGGGTTCGTGTTGTTGATGTGCGTGAGCACCTTGCGCGTTCGCGCGGGCAACCTGTCGAGCCAGTCGATCATGCCGGGCCGCCCGTGTTCCGCGCACTGCGCGAGATGTCCCATGTCGGACGCGTGCTTGCCCGACAGGCCGAGATCGATCATCTCGGTCCCGGTCCAGAAGGTGCCGTCCACCAGCACGAGATCGGCGCCGTCCATTGCCGCGCGTACGTCGTCGGTGACCGACGCGAGCCCCGGCGCATAGAACGCGCGCCGCCCGCTCGCGACGTCTTCGATCGACAGCGCGATGTTGTCGCCGGGCGCGGCCGACGCGCGCCGCGGCGAATAAGGCGGCGGCTTGCTGTCGACGGCAATCGCGGTGAAACGGATCCCGCTCGCCGCCGGCACCGCAAACGGCTCGCCGGGCACGATCGTGTGCGCGGCAACGCCGCAGTAATGGCCGAGCAGCGGCACGAGCGGCAAGCCGGTCGACAGGTCGTCGAGTACCGGCGCGCTCGCGTAGAGCGGCAGCGGCGTCGAGCGCTCGCGCAGCATCAGCAGGCCCGTCACGTGATCGATCTGCGCGTCGCACAGCACGACGGCGGCGATGCCGCTGTCGCGGATCGCGCGCGCCGGTTGCAAGTCCGGCGCCGCGCGCAACTGGGAAAGGATGTCGGGCGACGCGTTGACCAGAACCCAGTCGATGCCGTCGTCGCTGACCGCGATCGACGACTGCGTGCGCGACAGCACGTGGCCGCTTCCGCTGCGCGCACGGCGGCAGTTCGCACAATTGCAGTTCCATTGCGGCAGGCCGCCGCCGGCTCCCGAGCCGAGTATCTTGATCTTCATGGGCGTCAGCTCCCGAGACCGCCCGCGCCGACCACGGCGAAGCGGGCGGCACGCGCGGCGATCAGCGGTTGGCGATGTACATCGTGATTTCGAAGCCGAAGCGCAGGTCGGTGTAAGACGGTGTCGTCCACTGCATGGTGTGTCTCCTGTCGAGTTGAGGATTGATGCGTTGCTGGATGAGTCGAACAACCGCGGCAATCGAGCGGTCGGTTACTCTTCAGCAAGGAGCGTGCCGAAGCCGTATTTCGGCGGTGCGGTGGCGGCAGACGGCCCTCGTCCGGGGATCGGGGCGCAATCCTTACGAATGGCCGACACGATTCGCGCGAATGCGGGCCGCCACCCCGGCGGCGCGATGTCCGCGAGTGGTGACAGGTGTTGAATCGTTGAACACCGGTGTTGCAACTTGACACACCGGCTGTGACAGGCCGCGCCCGGCGCGACGGCTGCGCGTCAGCTTTCGTCCGACGGCGGGCGCCCCGCGTCGGCTGCCGGCATCTTCCGGTAGATCGTGTTGCGCGAGACGCCGAGCGCGCGCGCCGCGGCGGACACGTTGCCGCCGTGACGGGCGAGCGCGGCGGCGATCGCGGACGCGGCGACGTCCTGCAGCCGCGCGTCGGCGGCCGGCAACGCATCCGCGATACAGGGCCCGGCGCCCGCCGCGGCGGACGAATCGGGCGCGGCCTGCACGGCCTGCGCATCGCCACGCCGCAGGTCGTCGAAGAAGTCGTCCGGCAGGTGCTCGCGGCGGATTTCGCCGTCGTCGTCGACCATGGCCGCCGCCGTACGCAGCAGGTTGCCGAGCTGGCGGAAGTTGCCAGGCCACGTGCAGCGCACGAACAGCGCCATCACGTCCGGCGCGACGGACAAGGGCGGACGCCCCGGGCCCGCGAACGCTTCGCGCTGCAGCATCTTCTGCACGACGACCGCGAGATCCGTGCGGTCGCGCAACGGCGGCAGGCGCACCACGAGGCCGTTCAACCGGTAGTAGAGATCCTCGCGGAAACGGTTATGCGCGATCATGTCGCGCAAGTCGCGGTGCGTCGCGCAGATGATCGCGATATCCACGGCGATCGTCTTCGTCGAGCCGAGCGGGTTGACGAGGCGCTCCTGCAGCACGCGCAGCAGCCGCACCTGCAGCGGATACGGCATGTCGCCGATCTCGTCGAGAAACAGCGTGCCGCCGTTCGCCTGCAGCAGCTTGCCGATCGCCCCCTTGCGGCGCGCGCCGGTGAACGCCCCCTCCTCGTAGCCAAACAGCTCGGACTCGATCAGCGTCTCCGGAATCGACGCGCAGTTGACCGCGACGAACGGCGCGTCGCGGCGCGGCGAGTCGTTGTGGATCGCCTGCGCGAGCAGTTCCTTGCCGGTGCCGGTCTCGCCGGTGATCAGGATCGGAATGTCCTTGCCGATCACCTTGCGCACTTTCGCGATCACGCTGGCGACCTGCGCATCGCCGGTGTCGAGATAGTTGAGCCGCGACAGGCCGGCCGACGTGCCCGCCGCCGGCGCGGGCACCGCGTTCGCGCGCGCGGCCGGCGCCCCCGCATCGTGAACGTCCGTCGGCCGGCTGCCTTCGGCGAGCGTCGCGCGGCGAAAGTGCACGCGCGCGCAGACCACCGCGCCGTTGCCGAGATTGAGCATCAGGTGCCGGTCGGTGCTCGCGCGCATGCGGTCGATCAGCTGCGCGCTGGTGACGTCGAACAGCGACGACAGCGTGTGCGCGCGCAGCACGGCGAGCGGCATGCCGAGCTGGAACTGCGCGCTGCGATTGGCCGACAGGAAGCGCCCGTCGGCGGTAAACGCGACGATCCCCTCCATCAGCGTGCCGAGGAACTCGGGGCGGCCATGGAACGATACCTGCAGCGTTTCCTGAAACGTCGTCGTAAACAGGTGATTCTCGATCATCTGCACCGACATCTTCGCGAGCGCCATCGTGTGCTGGTGATAGCTGCGGTGATCGCCCGTCACGTCGAGCACGCCGATCGCATCCCCGTACGGATCGAGAATCGGCACGCTCGAACAGGTCAGGAAGCGGTTCGCGGCCAGGAAGTGCTGGTCGCCGTGGACGACCATCGGGCACAGCTCGGCCAGGGCCGTGCCGATCGCGTTGGTGCCCTGCCGGTTCTCCGCCCAGTTCGCGCCCGGGCGCAGCGCGACCTTTTCCGCGCGGCGCAGGAAATCGTCGTCGCCGATCGAGTGCAGGATCAGCCCCTCCGCATCGGTGAGCACGATCATGCTCTGCGTATTGACGATCTGTTCGTGCAGCGTCTCCATCACCGGCATCGCGTGCACGCACAGCACCCGGCTCTGCTCGCGCTTGAGCACCAGCGCCGAGGTCGACAGCACGTCGTAATCGGGCCGCGCCGATACCTGCAGGCCGAATGTCTCCGAGCGCTCATGGGCCTTCTGGATCGACGGCGCGGGCCAGCCAGCGGGATGCACGGCCCGTGACCCGGCCGCCTGCTCTACGTCATCGCGCATTGTCTCCTCCGGGGGATCCTTCCGGTCAACTGCCGGACTCTTTGCCGTCATTGCAAGCAAGCATCGGGCCACGCCGACGCCGCTCAACTTCGTGAAAGGACAATGTAATCAGTCGTCCGGGCACGGCCGGGCGTGTCGCGTCGCGCGACGGCCTGCCTGCGTGATACCGTGATTTCCCGCCGCGTGACTACCCGTGCGAATCCGGATCTTCGCGGCCGGCGCGCCGCTGGCTCGCTTCTCGCTTGGTCGCAGGGCAGGCCCGGCGACTGCCCGGCCGCCGACGGTTACCGTTCCTATTCCGCGCGAACCCCATCGACATGACACGCCGCCCGCTTCGCTCCACGCCATCGCCCGCCTCGCCGGCCATGCCCGTTCGCCGGCGCCTGCATCGCGACGCGCAATCGATCGCGTTCGCCGTGGCCGGCGCCCCGCAGGGCCACCCGGTCGTCGTGCTGCACGGCGGGCCCGGCAGCGGCAGCCAGGCCGGCATCCTGCGGCTGTTCGACCTCGCGCGCATGCGCGTGGTGCTCGTCGACCAGCGCGGCGCGGGCGCGTCGGGGCCGCGCGGCGGCACGCGTCACAACCACACCGCGCGGCTGATCGCGGATCTCGAGGCGGTACGCGCGCAGCTCGGCATTGCACGCTGGGGCGTCGTCGGCGGATCGTGGGGCGCCGCGCTCGCGCTCGCGTATGCGGGCACGCATCCGGAGCGGGTGACCGGGGTCGTGCTGCGCGGCCTGTTCCTGACGTCGCGACGCGAAGTCCGCGGCCTCTTCGTGACGTCTCGCACACGTGCCCCGCGCGAATGGCGCCGCCTGCATGCGGCAGCCGGCGGCGGCCAGCCGGAACGCCTGCTGGCGCGCTGCGCGCAGCGGCTGCGCCGCGGCGCAAGCGCGGCCCGACAGCGCGCGGTGGCGCTCGCGTGGCACGCCTATGAAAACGCCCTCCTCGCATCGGTGCGCACGCGCCGCTCGCCCGTCCGCACGATCCGGTCGAACGAGACCGTCGGGCGGCTGATCGACAAATACCGGATCCAGGCGCACTACCTGCAACGCGATTGCTGGCTCGGCGAGCGCCGCGTGCTCGCGCTCGCGCGACGCGCCGCCCAGGCCCAGGTGCCGCTGTTCGCCGCGCACGGGATACACGATCCCGTTTGCCCGGTCCGCAACGTCGAGCGCCTCGCGCGGGCCGTACCCGAGGCGAAAATCGAACGCGTGCGGGCCGGGCATCTGGCCAGCGATCCGGCACTGGCGCGCAGCGTCGCACGCGCCGCGCATGCGATGTTCGCGACGGTGCCGTTGACCTGACGGCCCCGCGCCCGCTCGCGGCATGACGCCGCGCGACGACACGAGCGAACGCGCCGCGCTCAATCCCACGCGTAGCGCACGCCGACCCATGCGCCGCGCGGTGCGCCGGGCCCGACGAACTGCTCGTTCACCGGATTCGCGCCGTCGAAGGTGTGGTTCGGCCCGTTGAAGAAATTCTGGCCCAGTGCGCCGAAGCTCGCGTAGCGCCTGTCGAACAGGTTCGTCACGCTCGCGAACACCTCGAACCGCTTCGTGATCCGGTAACGCATGTCGAGATCGACCAGCACGTAACCTGCGATCCGGCCGTTGACGTCCTCGTTGTTCTCGTCGCCGCGCGCATACACGCCGCTGCGCCACGTTACGTTCGTACCGATGTCCCACGCGGACGTCGCCGCGTAGTCGAGCCGCAGCTTCACCGTATGCGCGGGAATGCCGGGGATGCGGTCGCGCGGCTTGACCGTCACGTTGCCGTTCGCGTCGGCCGCCGAATTCGCCGGGCTGTGTTCGGTCCACGAAGACCGGTAGGTCGCCTCGACATGGCTGTACGACAGCCCGACACCGAGCGGGCCGAACCGCGTGCGGCCGGCGAGCTCGATCCCCTGCCGCCGCGTATCGCCGACGTTGCGGAAATAGCCCTGCGCGCTGGCCGGGCTGCTGATGAACTGAATGTCGTCGCTCAGTGTCGTGCGATAGGCCGCGGCGCTCCAGGTCGTCGCCACGCCGACGCGGCCGCGCACGCCGGCTTCGAACGTCTTCGAAATCACGGGCTTGAGCGCCGGGTCGGCGATGAAGTCGTTCGGCAGCGAACACGGCGCGGACGGGTCCGCGCACGCGAGCTCGATCGCGGTCGGCGAACGCATGCCCTCGTTGTAGGTTGCATACGCGGTGAATCCCGCGACCGGATTCCAGTTGAGCCCGACTGCCGGGTTGAAGCGCGAGAACACATGGTTGCCGTCGAGCAGCGGCTGCACGCCGCTCTCGTCGCCGATTCGCGCTTTCGACCAGTCGTAGCGGCCCGACAGCGTGAGCGTCCAGTGCGGCGTCAGCGACAGCGCATCGCTCAGGTATGCACCGACGCTCGCGTTGCGCGTCTTCGCGCTGGTCTGCCGGACGAAATCGCCGATGCCGATCGCCTCGCGCGCATCGGTGAACGATGCGTCCTGCGACGACGCGACGTAGCTCGAGTTCGCGACATCGGCCGAGACGCCCGCGACCAGCCGGTTCGCCATTCCGCCGAGCTTGCCGAGCAGCGTGAGCTGCACGCTGCCGCCGTAGCTGTCGGTGACGATCGTCGATTGCGCGTTGCTGCCCTGCACCGTGTCGACCGTGCCGTCGTCGTTCACCGAACCGTAATCCGTATTGTTGTTGCTGCTCGTGTTCGCGTTGCGCAGGTGCCGGTAGTATGCGTTGCCGCTCAGCTCGACGTTCTCGCCGAAAAAGCGATCGCCCGACAGCGTCAGGTAGCCGGCGCTGTTGTGGTTCCGGTCCGGATACGTATACGCCTGCTTCGGGTTGTCGACGAACGAGCGCGGGATCGTCTGGGTGCCGGACAGCGTGTTGTCCGCGCCGCCTGCGGCGATCGACAGCGTCGTGTCCGCATCGGTGTAGCGCAGCTTGCCGAACGCCTGCCGCACGCGGCTCGCGTTATGGTCCGCCCAGCCGCCGTCGTTCGCGAGGTTCGCGGTCGCATAGTAGTCGAGGTTCGGGCCGATCGTGCCGCCCTGCTCGATGCTCGCGGTCTTGCGGCCCCACGCGCCGCCCGACACCTCCGCCTCGCCTCCCGGGCTCGATTTGCCGTTCTTCGTCGTGATCGCGAGCGCGCCGCCGAGCGTGTTGAGCCCGTACACCGGGTTGGAGCCCGGAATCAGCTGCACGCGGTCGATCGCCTGCACCGGCAGGATGTCCCAGTTCACGACGTCGCCGAACGGCTCGTTCACGCGCACGCCGTCGACGAACACCGACAATCCCTGCGGCGTGCCGAGGAGCGGCGACGCGGTGAAGCCGCGATAGTTGACGTCCGTCTGATACGGATTGCCCTGCGCATCCGAGATCGTCACGCTCTGCAGGTTCGCGGCGAAGAAATCGGCGAGCGTCGCGCGGTGCTGGATCTCGAGTTCCGCCGCGCGCACCGTCTGCACGTTCGCCGGCACCTTCGACAGCGGCGTGCCGATCCCGAGCAGCGGCGTGGTGCCGACCACCACCACCGCAGGCAGCATGACGGCCCGCGCGGGCGGCACGATCGCGGCGGCGTCCGGCTGCTGCTGCGCGCGCACGCCGCCGGGCGGCAAACCGAACAGCGCGAGCGCGCCGAGGGTCGAGCCGACGCATCGCGCACGCCGGCCACGTCGTGTCGCGCCGTCACACCCGGCGGCCTTTGGTCTCCTGATCATTTACGTTGTCTCCGCATTCCTATTCCGCCGGCGCGGGCGATGCACCGCGCGGCGACGAGTTGTCGCGAAGCGGGCGTGCGAGAACCGTGCCAGCGCAGCGCGGACGAGCGCAGCGTGCCGCGCCGCGCATCGCTGCGGAACGGCATGCGTGCAACCGGCGGCCCGCTGCGCCGCGGACTGCGCCACCTGTCATGTTTGGCAACACTTCGCGCGCGACGGTGTACCTGAATGCAACACCTGCGTCGACGTCATGGCACGTCTCGCCGATCGGCACATCACCCGCGATCCGCCGGTGCACCGCGCCGCACCGGCATCCCGCCGCGATGGCATGCGACTTGCGTAAAGGGCAGTGCACTCGGCCCGGACACCCCAACCGTGCCGGCGCGACGAATCGTTCGCGGCGGTGCGACCACAATGACTCAGGAGACAACCATGAAGAAACTCTCGGCTTCAGCGAGCCGGCTGGCGACGACCGTAGTCGCGGTGGCCGCCGCCATCGCACTGAACCCCGGCCTCGTCGAAGCGGCCGCGGACTACCCGGCCGTGACCTACCAGCGCCTGACCGATGCACACGGCGACCCCGGCTGGCTGACCTACTACCGCACCTACGACGGCCGCTCGCATTCGCCGCTCAAGCAGATCGACACGTCGAACGCGAAGGATCTCAAGCAGGTCTGGGCGTACAAGTTCCCCGCCGACCTGAAGCAAGGTTTCGAAGCCACGCCGATCGTCAACGGCAACTATCTGTTCGTGACGACGCCGAAGGACAACGTCTACGCGTTCGACGCGAAGACGGGCCGCCAGCTGTGGAAATACGAGCCGAAGCTCGGCGCGGCCTCGTTCAAGACCGCGTGCTGCGACGTCGTCAACCGCGGCGTCGCGCTGTACGGCAAGAACGTCTACATCGCGATGCTGAGCGGTGAAATCGCGGCGCTCGACGCGCAGACCGGCAACCTCGTGTGGAAGAAGCAGATGTTCGAGCCGGGCCTCGGCTACGCGTTCTCGCTCGCGCCGCTCGCGATCGACGGCGCGATCGTCGTCGGCACGTCCGGCGGCGAATACGGCATTCGCGGCTACATCGCCGCGCTGAACCCGGAGGACGGCTCGCAGGTCTGGAAGCGCTACACGATTCCCGCCGCCGGCGAAAAGGGCGCGGAAACCTGGCCCGACGGCATGCAAAGCCACGGCGGCGGCGCCGCGTGGCTCACCGGCACGTACGACGCCGCGTCCCGCACGCTGTACTGGGGGGTCGGCAACCCCGGCCCGTGGCTCGCCGCGCTGCGCCCCGGCGACAACCTGTATTCCGACTCGCTGCTCGCGCTCGACGCGAAGAACGGCAACCTGAAGTGGCACTACCAGTACACGAACAACGACACGTGGGACTACGACGGCGTGAATGCGGCCGTCCTCGCGGACATCAAGTACAAGGGCAAGGACTACGACGCGATCATCCACGCGGACCGCAACGGCTTCTTCCACGCGATCGACCGCACGACCGGCAAGCTGATCTACGCGACGCCGTTCGTGAAGGCGTTGTCTGTCACCGGCTACACGGCCGACGGCAAACCGATCCAGGACGCATCGAAGTTCCCGAAGGCCGGCACGACGATCGAAACGTGCCCGAGCTTCCTCGGCGGCAAGAACTGGTGGTCGATCTCGTACGACCAGGAACGCAACATCGCGGTCGTGCCGGCACTGCACGCGTGCATGAGCCTGACCGGCAAGTCGGTCAGCTACATGGAAGGCCTGCCGTATCTCGGCGAAGGCTTCGAGATCAAGCCCGAACCGGGCAGCGAAGGCTACGGCGAACTGACGGCCATCGATGTGAACACCGGCAAGAAGCTGTGGAGCCACTGGTCGAAGAAGCCGTGGAACGGCGGCGTCGCGACCACGGCGAGCGGCCTCGCGTTCAGCGGCTCGCTCGACGGCCACCTGTACGCATTCGACACGGCGACCGGCAAGGTGCTGTGGGAAAGCCCGCAACTGGCGAGCGGCATCATTTCGCAACCGTCGGTGTACGAGGTCGACGGCAAGGAGTATGTCGCCGTGCTCGCCGGCTACGGCGGCGCGAACCCGATCTGGGGCGGCCCGATGGCCGACATCGCGAAGGACGTTCCGCGCGGCGGCACGCTCTACGTGTTCGCGCTCGACTGAACGCGCGCCAGCCCCGAGTCGCGCCCGCATGCGCCCGATGCGGGCGCGACGCCCCACCCGCTTCAACCGGACACACGACCATGAATACTCGTCTCACCTCCGTTACCGTCGCCAGTCTGCTCGCCGTGGGCGTGGCGCTGACACCGGCAGCCGCGTCGGCCGGCGTGCGCGTCTGCACGCTGCCCGGCAGTCCGACCACGGCGCTCGACCGCGCCGTTGCGCGCGAAGTGTTCCGCACCGCGGGCATCGCCGCGACCTTCAACAAACGCGGTGTCGACGACAATGGCGACGACGACGGTATCTCCGCCAGCGAGCTGACGAAGTCGCTCGAACGCGACTGCGACGTGATCGCCGGCTTCCCGCGTTCGGCGATCGCCGATGCGTCGGGATCGAAAATGACGTTCTCGCAGGGCTATCTGCGCTCCGGCTACGTCAGCGTGTCGCTGCGCGATGCGCACGCACCGGCCGGCACGAAGGAAACGATCGCGGCCACGTACGGCAGCCCGTCGCAGCTGATCGCCGCGCAGCAGGCGAACGCCCGCTTCGACCTCGAGAACACGAGCGAGCAAACGATCGGCGCGCTCGCCGCCGGCCGCGCGCAGCGCGCGATCGTCTGGTATCCGAGCGTCGTCGCCTACGCGCACGCCCATCCGAAACAACGGTTCCAGGTTGCGGCGACGTCGTCGCCGTATTCCGACTGGCAACTGTCGTTCGCCTTCGGGCCGGGCAAGGACGCGCTGCAGAAGCGCATCGACGCCGCGCTGTCGCAGATGAGCGGTAACGGTCGTCTCGCGTCGCTCACGCGCGGCTGGACGCTTCCCGACGACATCGCGCAAGCCGCTGCCACGACCGCGCCCGGCCGGTTTCTCGACGGCGCGCTCGCGTCCGCGCAGCGGCCGGCAAGGAGCGGTTTCATCAAGGTGTCGACGGGCGAAGGCAGCGGCGTCCCGTCGTTCGACCAGACGCAGGTGCAGCACGGCAAGAAGCTGTACGCCGATGCGTGCGCGAAATGCCACGGCGACCAGCTCGAGGGCAATACCGCGCCCGCGCTGAGCGGGGAGGCGTTCGCTCCCGAGGGCAAGTCGCACATCACCGTCGGCGGCATCTTCCTGTACATGTCGAGCAACATGCCGGCCGATCGCCCCGGCAAGCTGACCGCGGAGGAATACGAGGACCTGATGGCGTTCCTGCTTTACTCGAACGGCTACGACACGTCGAAGAGCAAGCTGACCGCCGATATCGCCAACGCCTCGAAGGCGCCGCTCATCGCCGGGCCGCGCAAGTAAGCTCCCCGCCCACCTTCGCTTCGATCGACCGTCGCGCCGGGATGCACACCCGGCGCGCGGGCCGGACTTTTTTCCTTCATTTCATTCAGGACGACATCATGATCTCCCGCCATCGCCGGACCTTCTTCGTTCAGGCTGCCGGCCTGTGCGCCGCGCTCGCGGCCGGCACGCGCGCATTCGCCGCCGCACCGCCCGTCGACGAAAACGACGCGACAGCGAAGACGCTCGGCTACCGCGCAAAGGCGACGACCGTCGACGCAGGCAAGTTCCCGAAGTACCAAGCCGGCCAGACGTGTTCGAACTGCCGCTTCTACAAGGCTGCCGCGGGCGAATCCTTCGGTACGTGCCCGATGTTCGCGGGCAAGGCGGTTGCCGCCGAAGGCTGGTGCAACATCTATGCAAAGCTCGCGTGACGCCGGGCCCGGGCGCGACGGCGCGCCGCGTCGCGGCACGGACGCCGAATACGCGGTCCGTCTGCATGCGCTGATCGCGCTGGGCATCGACCGCGGATACGTGACACGCGGCGAAATCGCCGATGCGTCGCCCGGCGACGCGGCCGACGGTCCGGATTTCGATGCAGCCGCGTCGATTCTGCGCGAGCTCGGCATCGACGTGCGCGAGCATGCGGACGCGCGTACCGCATGGACGCTCGACCGCCATTTCGCGCGGGTGTCGGAAGTCGCGGCACCGCTCGCCGACGCATCGACGCCGCTCGCGGCCGACGACCTGCCCGCGGGCCGGACCAACGACCCGATCCGGCTCTATCTGCGGGAATTGAGCGCGACGCCGCTGCTCGAACGCGACGAAGAAATCGCGCTCGCGCTTCGCCTGGAAAACGGCCGCGCGGCATGCATCGGCGCCTTGAGCCGCGATCCGGCGGCGCTCGCCGTCATCGCGGCGATCGCGGACGACATCCGCGCCGGCAAGGTGGCGGCGTCGGTTTACGTGACGGGGTTCGTCGGTGATGCCGAGCCGTCAGCGCGTGCGCCGACGATGTTGCCGGGCGATCCGACCGTGGCATCGCCGGTTTCCGACGACGGCGCCGGTCTTGCCCTCGACAGCCCGGCGTGGCGCGATACGATCGTCGACGCGCTCGAGCGCGCCGCTGCGCCGGCATCGGCGATGCAGCACGCGTTGCATGCGAACGGTTTCGCGTCGGCCGCTTACCGGGCACTGCTGCGCGACGCAGCCGCATCGACCGGCAGAATTCGCTTCACCTCGCGCGCGATCGAACGTATCGCGCAAGCGAACGGCGCGCGCGCGACTCAGGCGCGCACGGTCGAAAAACGGCTCGCCGATACGCTGGCCGCCTCGGGCATACGGATCGAATCCGCGCGCCACGATTTGTTCACGCGATGCGACGACGTACGCGCATGGCTACACGCATGCAGCACCGCGCATCCCGGCTGCGCGGCCGCCCTCGCCCGTCATGCGCCGGCGCTGCTCGAAGCGCGCAGCGCGCTCGCTCGCCTGGCTGCCCAGTCGACGCTGCCGCTCGACATCGCGATCGCGCTCGATGGGAGGCTTTCGCGTATCGAGCGTGCGATGCAACCCGCGAGAACGAAGCTGTTCCAGAGCAATCTGCGGCTCGTCGTCTCGGTCGCCAAACGCTATGCCGATCGCGGCCTGCCCTTCTCCGATCTGATCCAGGAAGGCAATATCGGCCTGATGAAGGCAGTCGATCGCTACGATCACCGGCGCGGCTTCAAATTCTCGACGTATGCGACGTGGTGGATCCGCCAGGCGATCACGCACGCGCTCGCCGAGCTCGGACGCACGATACGCGTGCCCGCGCATACGGTCGATTCGCTCAACAAGCTGTCGCGGCTCGCACGACTGCACCGGCAGCGGACCGGCGACGTCGCGGACGCACGGTCGCTCGCCACGCAGATGCGGCTGCCCGTCGACAAGGTGCGCGAACTGATGAGCATCGTGCGGGAACCGATCTCCGCCGACCTGCCGGTTTCGCCCGATCACGACCTCACGCTGGGCGACGTCACGATCGACGCGGATGCGCCGACGCCGGAAGAAGCGGCGAGCGCCGGCCAGTTGCGCACCGCGGTTGCCGCGCTGATCGACTGCCTCCCGGTACGCGAAGCGTGGATTCTTCGCCTGAGGTACGGCATCGATGTCGAAAGCGAGTATTCGCTGCGCGAGATCGGCCGGCAACTGAACCTGTCGGCCGAACGCGTTCGTCAGCTCGAGGTATCCGCGCTCGAACGCATCCGGCAATTCCGGCACGCACCGGCGCTGCGCTCGCTGATCGCCTGACGCGGCGGCGCCGGGCGACCATCATTCTGCTCGCACGAAAACTGATCAGGACTGCAACACGATCTGCTGCATTTCTGAACGCTTCCTCGTGTCGCGTTACCGTCCGCGATGTCGCTGGGTCGACCAGGTGGTTCGCCACGCGCCCGGCTGTCGCGGCTTTCCCCGCCTGCACGCACCGGTCGCGCGCCTGGCATGCATGTTGCATTTTCCCGAGCGCCGTCAGGAATCACATTTGCGCCGGCAACAAGCATCGCCGTGCGTTCCCCGACGGCACGGCATGCAGGCGGCTCACATCGATTCCGTTACGGCGCTTTTAATTAGTAATACGTATTACAACACTCAAAAAAACGGAGACAGACGATGAAGAGTAGGACATGGACGATTTGCGCGGCGCTGCTCGGCGCGGCGGCAAGCACGAGCGGTTTCGCGCAGAGCAGTGTCACGCTGTACGGCGACCTCGACGCCGCCTTGCTCTATACGAGCCGATCGCTCGATTCGGCAACCGGCGGCAACGCCGGGCGCCAGTTCGCGCTGACCGACACGGGCATGACGCCGACCAACTTCGGCATCACCGGAAGCGAGGATCTCGGCGGCGGGCTGCACGCGAAGTTCAAGCTGGAGAGCGGCTTCAACGTCACGGATGGCGCGTTCGGGCATTCGAACGGAAACTTCTTCGGCCGCCAGGCGTGGGTCGGGATCGACGGCGGATTCGGCGAAACGAAGGTCGGCCTGCAGTTCTCGCCGTTCGTGCTCGCGATACTCGGATCGGACCCGCGCAACGTCTCCCACTTCGGCGCCGCACTGGTGCCGTACGTCGACAACGTGCTCGTCACGGGCCTCTTCAACCCGAACGCGATTTCGTATACGAGCCCGACGATCGCCGGGCTGACGGCCAGCGCGATGTTCGGCTTCGGCGGAAAGGCCGGCGACTTCCAGGCGGGACGCCAGTATTCCGGAAGCGTCACCTATACGAACGGCGGCTTCATGCTCAACGCGGCGCTCTACGACGGCAACGGCGGCACGTCCCCGACGCCGGTTGCGAGCACGGTCGCGTTCGTCGGCCGCACGATCGGTGCCGCCTATACGTTCGGCCCCGTGACCGGCAAGGCGTCGTTCACGAGCTACAAGGTCGCCGGCTCGTTCAGCAACAACGTGTATAGCGCCGGCCTCGACTATCGCGTCACGCCGGCTCTCGACCTGAATACCGGCGCGTGGTACACGACCGACCGCAACGATTCGCACAATCACTCGCTGCTTGCCGCGGTCGGCGCCGACTACAGCCTGTCGAAACGAACGGGCCTGTATGCGCAGGTCGGCGTCGTCAACAACCACGGCGCGATGAATACCGGCCTCGGCATCACGGGCGGCGCGTTGTACGGGTTGCCGGGCACGACGGTCGGCGTCAACGCCGGCATCCGCCACGTGTTCTGACGCAGCGCTCGCGAACGGGCGGCCGGCACGCGCCGCCCGTTCGGCTGCGCAAGTCGGCAAGGCCGGCACGGCAACGCGGCGCAAACCCGACGCAAACGCGCCCCGCCCGGCGCCGGTCCGGTCGTCCGGCACGCCGATCTCGATGTTTACCCGACCTCAAGTCCGCGACCGGGCGGCCGTCAAGTCAGGAACGCACGCCCAACCTCCGCCGGGAACCCGGCGCGCGTGCCTTCAAGGAGACCCACCCACGTGAACTTCTTCGGAATCGGCCGCGGCCGCCGTTCGACGAGCGCGCTCGTCGGCGACATCGCCGAACAGGCCGGCAGGCTCGGCATCGAGATCTGCGACGTATCGGGCCACGTCGAGGAAGTCGCGGCCCGCGTCGCCCGGCAGGCCGAGGTATGCCATACGCTGCGCGAATCGGCCGCCCTCACGCTGCGCGGCAACCACCGGATCGCCGAGGCCGCGCAGCAGGTGCGCGACGTCAGCGCCAATGCGTCGAATGCGGTCCGGCAGTCGCAGCAGACGATCGAGGCATCGCTCGCGGACATTCACGGCCTCGTCGAGGGCGTCACCACGATCGGCGACCAGATGGGCGCGCTGCGCGACGCGCTCGATCACGTGCGGGCCGTGTCCGAGGAAATCTCCGTCATCGCGCGCCAGACCCACCTGCTCGCGCTGAACGCCGCGATCGAGGCCGCGCGGGCCGGCGAGTCGGGCCGCAGCTTCGCGGTCGTCGCGGCCGAGGTCAAGAACCTGTCCGCGAAAACCGGGCAGGCGACGGCTCAGATCGAGACGACCCTCGCGCGGCTCGCCGAGCAGACCGAGCGCCTGCTCGCGGAAGGCACCGACAACGCCGCGCGCGCACATCGCGTGCGCGAGGGCACGCGCACGATCGGCGAGGTCGTGCACGCGACCGGGCACGCGATCACCGAGCTTGCCGGCGGGGCCGAACAGATCGCGTCGCTGACGGACGAGATCGAGGCGCAGTGCCACCGACTCGACGAGCAGGTAGGCGAGATGGCGTCCGGCGTCGAGAACTCGGCCGACAATTTCTCGCAGGCCAAGGACCGGCTCGGCAATCTGCTCTCCGTTTCCGAGACGCTCATCGAGCTCACCGCCGCAACCGGCATCGAATCGCCCGACACGCGCCTGATCGGCACCGCGCGGAGCACGGCCGCCGCGATCGGCAAACTCTTCGAGGAAGCGGTAAGCCGCGGCGATATCGCACTCGACGCGCTGTTCGACACGCACTACGAGCCGATTCCGGGCACCGACCCGCAACAGTTCATGACACGCTTCACGGCATTCACCGATCGCGTGCTGCCGGCCGTCCAGGAGCCGGTCCTCGCCCTCGACGAACGCATCGTCTACTGCGCGAGCTTCGACCGGCAGTGCTACCTGCCGACCCACAACCGGAAGTTCTCGCTGCCGCAGCGCGCGGACGCCGCCTGGAACGCCGCGAATTGCCGGAACCGCCGGATCTACACGGACCGGACGGCGCGCATGTCGGTATCGCATGACAAGCCGTTCCTGCTGCAGACCTATCGCCGCGACATGGGCAACGGCCAGTTCGCGCTGATGAAGGACGTCTCCGCGCCGATCGTCGTCGGCGCACGGCCGTGGGGCGTCCTGCGAATCGGCTACAGCGTCTGAACCGGGGCGTGCGGGCCGCGCCTATTGCTCCAGCCCCACTCCCAGCGGCCGCTGATCGCTGCGCCCGTGATCGTCGACCACCCGCACCGTATAGCTGCCGGCCGTCCCCGGCTGCCAGAACAGCGCGTCGCCCGGCGTACTGCGGCCGACATACGCATCGTTGACGAACCAGTACAACGCATGCGCGCTCGCATCGGCCGTCGCGTTGAACGCGATGCGCGTCTCCCCGGTGCGCGTCACCCGCATCGCATACGTACTGCCGCGCAGCGGCGACGTGATCCGCGGCGGGTCGCCCTCCACCTGCCCCGCATCGCGGCAGTCCGCATTCTGCGGCGGCCGCCTGCGTGGAATACCGGCCTGCGCGAACACCTGCTGCAGGTCCGACGGCCAGAACTCGAAGATCTCCGTATGCGTGCGCTTGCCGTCGTACGGCGGACACGCGGCCTTCCCCGTCGCATCGTCGATCACGACGGGCCGGTGCACGTTGCTCACGCGAATCGGCGACGTGCCCGGAATGAACCACGTCCAGCCCTGTTGCGGACACCATTCGTTCGGCAGATCGCCGCTCGCGAGACAGATCCGCACGCGCTTCAGCCGCGGCGGCATCGCGCGCGGCGGCTCGGCGAGCGGGCGCTCGGCGTTCATCGCATCGACGACCTGGAAGAACAGCGGCGCGGCCGCATCGACGCCGACGAAGGCCGTATTGGCCGAATTGTCGAAATTTCCGACCCACACGACCAGCACGTACGGGCCGAACACGCCGGCCGTCCACGCATCGCGGAACGACCATGACGTGCCGGTCTTCCAGTACACGGGCACGCTCGACGGCTGCGCGCCGCTCGTCTCGTCGGGGCGCAGGTGCTGGCGCAGCATGTCCATCGTCATGTAGCTCGCGTCGGCGCTCAGCAGGCGCCGGGCGGGCCGCGCCGGCTCGTCCGCGCGCAATCGCAGCGGCCGGAACTCGCCGCGATTCGCGAGCATCGCGTACAGCGCCGCGAGATCCTGCATCGTCACTTCGCCGCCGCCGAGCACGAGCGCGAGCCCGTAGTGCTGCGCGCTCGCGAGGCGGCGCACGCCGGCTTCCTGCAGGAACCGGTACAGATCCGGCGACTTGAGCTGCGACGCGACCCATACGGCCGGCACGTTGCGGCTGCGGTTCAGTGCGTCGGTCGCGGTGATCGGCCCGAGGAAATGGCCGTCGAAATTCTCCGGCGCGTACGGGCCGAACGACGTCGGCACGTCGCGCAGCACCGTCTGCGGATGCAGCACGCCCTGGTCGAAGCCGAGCGCATAGATGAACGGCTTGAGCGTCGAGCCCGGCGAGCGCCGCGCGAGCGTGCCGTTCACCTGCCCGTCGATCGTGCGATCGAAGAAGTTCGCGGAGCCGACCAGCGCCTTCACGCCCATGTCGCGCGTATCGACGAGGATCGCCGCCGCGTTGCGCACGCCGCGCGTGTCGTTGCGCGCGACATAGCGTGCAACCTGTCGTTCGAGCGTGCGCTGCAGGTCGAGATCGAGCGTCGTCACGAGCCGCGCGCCGGCCTCGCTGTCGTCCGCCGCACCGCCCGACGTCGTGCGCCACGCGCCGCGCGCGGCGAGCGCCTGGTCGACCGCATGCGGCGCGTCGAACGGCAGCGCGGACAGCGGCCGCATCGCGAGCGGCAACGCGAACAGCGGCTTCAGCGCTGCATCGCCGGGATGCGTCGTCAGCCAGCGCGCAAACAGCCGGTTGCGCGACGCGGCCAGCGCGCGGTTGATTTCGTCCTGCCCGCCGCGCACGCGCCGCGCCGGGTCCTGCGGAATCACCGCGAGCGCGAGCGCTTCGGGCAACGTCAGCGCATCGGGCATCCGGTCGAAATAGACGACGCTCGCGGTGCCCGCGCCTTCGACGTTGCGCCCGTATGGCGCGTCGTTCAGATAGGCTTCGAGGATCTGCCGCTTCGAATAGAACAGCTCGAGCTGCAGCGCACGCGCGACCTGCGCGAGCTTGCCGGCCGGCGTGCGCGTGTTCAGCTTCCACAGCGAGCGTGCGAGCTGCATCGTCAGCGTCGACCCGCCCTGCGGATTGCCGCCGCGCACGTACGTGATCCACGCGCCGCGCGCGAGCCCGTACGGGTTGAAACCCGGATGCCACCAGAACCAGCGGTCCTCGTGCAGCATCACGGCTTCGACGAGCTGCGGCGACATCCGGTCGAGCGGCACCCATAGCCGGTAGCGCTCGTCCTTCGCGAGCGTCAGGCGCAGCAACCGGCCCTGCGCGTCCGTCACCGCGACCGACGACGGCTTCCAGTCGCGCAGCGGCGGATGCGGCCACAGCCGGCACGCAACCAGCGCGCCGACCACGAGCAGCACGCCCACGAGCCAGTTCTGCCAGCGGTGCAGCCAGCGGCCGGCGCCGTGCAGCGCGCGCCGGACGGCAGAGGCTTCAGCCACGCGTGAGCACTCCCCGCTTTCGACGTGGCGCGCAACGCCGCGGCATCCGCCTCGTCATCGCACGCGCTCCACCGTCAGCGCCGTGCCGCCCGGCGCCTGCGCCTGCACCCGGCGGTCGTACATCGACTCGCCGTACGCGGGCGGCGCGACGAAGCGGCCCGCGTTGCTCGCCTTGATCCGGTAGACGAATTCGCGCACGTCGGTCGTCGCGGTGCCGTAGATCACCACACGATCCTCGCGCACATCCGCGAACTGCGGCTGCCAGGTCGACCCCGTCACGCCGATCGGCGACCGCCACGGCGCATCGGCCACCGGCGCCGACGCGCCGCCGTTGCCGTCGCCATCCTGCGTGTCGGTCGCGGGCGGCGGCGCGATCACCGGATCGAAGCCGCCCGGCAGCAGGTCGACGATCGCGATGTTGCCGACGTTCGCCGAACCCGTCGCGCGGATCTTCAGGTGCACGTCGATCTCCTGGCCGAGCGTGATCCTGTCGAGCGGCTTGCCGTTCGTGTCGGTGTAGTCGCGCACGATCTCCAGCCCGTTCCTGATCGCCTTCGTCGACGTGCCGCGGTCGTAGCCGGACTGGCTCGCGACCCACCACGCCGGCAGCGTGCTGCCGTTCACGAAGTCGACGCGCGACGCGCCGGCCGCCCACGTGCCCGAGCGCACGAGGCCCGCCTGGATCGACGACACGTCCTTCGCGCCGGCACCCGCACGCACCTCGTCGATCGCGAGCCGGTCGAGCTGGCCCGCGTTCGACGCCGCGTATGCGTCGAGCGCGAGAATCGTCATCGCCGACGACAGCGTGTTGTAGCGGTTGTCGACGAGCGGCGCGGCGAGGTTGTCCATCGCGCGCGGCGACAGCTTGCTCACGCGTTCGGGGAAGTGCTTCGCGAGCAGGTACAACACGCTCGCGTCGCGCGTCAGCGGGTCGATGTAGTAGCCCGTCACGTAATCGCCGTCCGACGCGCGCTTGCGTTCGAGCAACGCCTGCGGGCCCGCGATCAGCGCGGCGGCTTCCTTGTCCTGCTTCAGCAGCTGATACGACGCGGCGAGCCATGCGGCCGCGAGATCGTTGTTCCAGTCTTTCGGGTACGCCTCCTGCAACCGTTTCTGCACGGCCGCGAGGCTGTTGGTCGTCACGTTGCCCTGGCGCGTCAGCAGGTACACCGCGTACGCGCGCTGCCGCAGCAGGTCGAGCGAGCCGAGCGCGTCGTTCGCGGCGAGCTTCTGCAGATAGGCGTTGCCGGCATCGAGCATGTCCTTCGGCACCGCGATGCCGCGATCGCGCGCATCGAGCAGCACGTGCATCGCATACGCGGACACGAACGGATCGGCGTCGGGCGTCGCGCTCCACAGCCCGAAGCCGCCCTGCGCGTTCTGCCGGCCGCGCAGCACGCCGAGGAACTGCGCGATCGCGCTCGCGTTCGCCGCATCGGCGCCGGCTTCGGGCGCATGCATCGCGCTCGTCAGCGCGCGCACCGACAGCCACTTCGCCGTGAACACGCGCGGCACGACCGCGCTGACCATCTGCTCGCTGCAGGCGTGGTCGAAGTTCACGAGATACGACGACAGCCCCTCGGACAGCACGAGCGGCGCGGTCGAGATGCTCGCGTCGCGCGACGCGTACGCGTCGTACATCGACCGCAGGTTCGGCACGCTCGCCTTCTTGCCCGGATCGACGCGCGCGATGTCGAGCTGCGTGCGGAACGCGGCGGCCGGCCGCACCGACACGTCGACGCGCTGCTGCGCGCCCTTCGCGCCGTAGCGCGCGCCGAACGACAGCGCGCCCGAACCGAGCGTATCGGTCGCCTTCACACGGAACATCGCGACGCCTTCGTGCTGCGGCGCGAGCGCGACGCTCTGCGTCGCCGGACCGATCACCTGCAACTGCGGGCTCGTCTTCAGCGTGACCGCCACCGGCACCGGCTGGTTGCCCACGCCCGTCAGGTTGTTCGCGACGCCGACGCTGACATCGGCCTCGTCGCCCGGCGCGAGCGTCGTCGGCACGTTCGGCGACAGCACGAAATCGCCGCGCACCGTCGTCGCGCCTTCGAACGTGCCGACCAGGTCCGGCGACACCGACACGGCCATCACGCGCAGCTTGCCGTTGAAGTAGTCGGGCACCGTGTAGCTCAGGCGCGTGTCGCCGTTCACGTCGACGATCCCCGACCAGTAGACGACCGGCTTGTCGCGCTTGCGCTTGAACGGGTTCAGCTGCCGGCCGATCGCGTCGTCGGCGTCGCCGCCGGGCGCGGCCATCGCCATCAGCTTCTCGAAGTCCGGCAGGATCAGGTCGAGGATCTGCGACGTGCCGACTTCGAGCATCCGCTTGCGGAAGAAGAACTTCAGCGGATCGCCGAGCTTGTAGCGCGCGACCTGCAGGATGCCTTCGTCGACCGCGAACACGACGACCTTTGCCGGCTTCGCCGAATGCACGGTGAAGTTGACGGTATCGCCCGGCTTCACCAGCGCCGGCGCCTCGACGCTCACCGCGTTGCGGCGCGCGTCGAGATTCACCGAGAACGGCACGACGCCGTAGCTCAGCGGGCTCATGAAGATCTCGTCCGACGACGGATCGCGGATGTACTGCACGTTGATGTAGCCGTTGCCTTCGAAACCGGCCGGCACCGTGATGTGCTGGATCGAGCTCGTCGTGTCCGCATGGAACCATGCATGCGCGTACACCTTGTCGCGCTCGATCGTGATCAGCCCGCTGCCCGCATAAGGCGCGCGGATCGCGATCTCGACCTGCTCGCCCGGCCTGAAGTCGTGCTTCGCGAGGCTCACCTGCAGCTCGGCGTTGCGGTCGAGCGAGCGCGTGACGTTCGCGGCACCCGTGACCGAATACTCGATCCGGTTCACCGCGGTGCCGTCCGCGCGGCGGATCACGAGCGCGTAGCTGCCCGGCTTGTCGGTACGCAGCGCGAAGTCGAGCCCCGCGGCCGGAATCGACAGCGGCTTCTCGTCCACCGGCACTTCCTTCAGCCGCGAATCGTATTTGTATGCGCCGGAATCCTGCTTGGTCAGCACCGACACGTAGCGCTCCTCGACGAGCTGCGCACGCAGGTCCTTCACGTCGATCGCCTTCGCGCCCGGATCGATCGCGACGAGCCGCACCGAGCGCGGGCTGCCGCGCTTCACGTAGCCGAGATCGTCGACCGACTTGTAGCCGACGAGCCAGTCGTTGTTCGACACGAGCGTCTGCGCGTTCGCCGCGACGTTGCGCCCGCCCTCCGCTTCGTATGCCTTCGCCTGGAAGTACAGCTGGTAGGTCGCGTCCGCGTACTTGTCGAGATCGAGGTCGAACTCGGCATGGCCCTTGTCGTCGGTCGTGCCGTCCTGCAGCGTCGTCGTGTAGCCCTCCTTCGCGCGCCGCGCATCGAAGAAGTGATAGCCCTGCCAGCTGCGGAACGACGGCCATACGGGGCGCAGCGTCAGCGTCGCCGCGACGCGGCGCTTCTCGGCCGGCGTGCCGAACAGGTTCTGCGCATCGACGATGCCCTTCAGCCCCTTCGGCTTCACCCACCCTTCGACGACCTGCTGCGACAGCTTCGCGTCGACCTTCATCCGGTCGGGCAGGAACTCCTTCACCTGGACGGTCGTGCTGCCGATCGGCTCGGCACCCGGCTGGCCGTCCTTCACGATATACAGGTTGACCGTCCACGTGCCGGTCGGCGCCGTTTCGGCGGTCGTGTAGCCGAGTTCGGTGAAGCCCGTCGCATCGACGGTCACCGGCTTGCGCTCGACGGTGATCCCGCGCGGGTCGACGATTTCCGCCTGCAACGGCACGCCGGCCGGGCTGCGCGCCCAGCTGGCCGCGCGCACGATCAGGCCGATGTGGAGCGGATCGCCGGGCCGGTACAGGCCGCGATCCGAGAACAGGTACGCCGACAGTTGCCCCTGGCCCGTCGCGTTGCGCTCGCCGTCGACGTCGAAGCGCGAGAAGTCGAGCTGACGGTCGCGCCCGGCCACCGGCAGGAACGACAGGTCGGTGTCCTTCTTCACGACATACAGTTGCGGACGCTTCTCGCGGTCGAGCCCCTTGAACGCGGGAAAATGCACGACGCCGTCGGCGCTGGTCGTCTGCGTGAACAGTGCCTGACCGTTGACCGCGAGCACCGATACGGTTGCGCCCGCAACCGGCTTGCCGGTGCGGATCGACTGGATGAACACGTCCTGGCTGCCATCCAGCGCCTTCTTGACCAGCATCCCGAGATCGGTCACGACGATCAGGCGCGTGTCGCCGAGCGCGCTGTCGCCATCGTCGCCATTGCCGCTGCTGTCGCCCGCATCGGCGTTGTCGGACTGATCCTGGCTGCCGTCGGCGGACGATGCATCGTCATCCTTCGCGTCGTCGGTCTGCTTCTTCGCGGCCGCCGGATCGAACTTCGACAGGTGCAGCAGGAACACGCCGCGCTTGCCGCCCTTCAGGTACTGGCCGAGATCGATGCCTTCGTAATGGGCCTTGCCGGGCTCGCCGGCCGGGAACGCGCGCGTCTGCACGAAGCGCTCGACGATGTGATCCTCGCTGAACGAATAGGACAGCTCGGGCCGCGCGTACGTGCCGTTGTTGAAGCTCACGAGATGCTGGATCTGGTCGGGCAGCACGCGGCCGATCTCGACCTTCATCCCCGGCAGGTTGCGCGACACGACCGACAGCCGCTTGCTGCCGCTCATCGACAGCAGCGAGCCGTCCGCCATGAAACGCAGCAGCTTCGGATAGTCGGGCACCGTGAACGCGCTCGTCACGGGCTTGCCGAGCAGGTAGCCGCCGGCCGACTTCAGGTCGCCCTCGACCCGCACGACGACGCGCTCGCCCGGCGTCGCGTGGTACTTGAAGCTCTGCAGCATCGCGAAATCGTTCTCGGTCGGCACCGCTTCGAGCGGCAGCGGCTTCGACTGCTTCAGCACCGCGTCGCTGATGTCGGCCACGTTCCATTCGTACGGCGGATCGTCGTCCGACTGCTCGACGCCCGGCTTGCGCTTCGGCAGCACCCACGCCTTCGCGCGCGCGGCGAGATCGGCGCTGCGCACACCGTCGGACGTTTCGGCGACGAGCACCTGCTCGGGCTCGTAGCGCTCGTTGTCGACGAGGGTCGGCGCGACGTTGCCGATCGACAGGCTGTACAGCCCCGGCACGCCGACCGACGCATGCAGCACGTCCGGCGTGCCGTTGCCGCCGCGCGCGCTCTTCACGCCCTTGTCGACGTCCAGCCGCACCGACAGCGGATCGCGCGGGATCTCGAGCGGCTGCGAGTAGACCCACGCGCTCGTCTTCATCTTGTCGTAGTTGACCGTGTAGCGCAGCGGCGACGCGCTCTTGCCGTCGCGGCCGACCAGCACGAGGCCGATGCGCTTCTCGAACTCGGCCGGATCGACCGGGTAGTTGAAGCGCAACTGCAGCAGGGCCTGCTTCTCCGCCGGGTTGTCGGGGTTCTGGTAGAACTCGTTGTTGCCGAAGGTGGCGGCGAACGCCGGCAGGTCGAACGCGAAACGATCGTCGCGCATGATCACCTGCGGCGCGAACACGCGGTGCACCGCGAAACGCACCTCGACGTGCGCGCCGACCGGCCAGTCGGCCGCCGGCGTGAAGCGCAGCGTCTTGTCGTCGACCCACTCCCACGCGCCCTTCAGCGCGGGCGTCATCTCGATGCCGTCGCCGGCCGGCTTGCCGACCCGCTCGATCGGCGCGGCCGACTGCGCGAACGCCACTTCGAGCGGATGCACGGTGATCTTCGGCTTGTCGGTGTCGTCGACCTCGTAGGTCGTGATCGCCGGCGCCTTCACGGTGAAGCCGACGGTTTCGGGCTCGGGCGGCTTCGGACGATGCTTGAACCAGTAGCCGCCGTAGCCGAGCGCGGCCGCGAGCAGCACCAGGCCGCCGGCGTGCCACGGACGGCGGCGCACGGCCGCCGCGGTGATGCCCATCCACGCGGGCGCCGTCCACGACACGTCGCCGACCAGCGGCCGCAGCGCGCAGCCGAGCAGCCACCAGACGAAGCCCGCCACGCGAATCGGCAGGAGCAGCAGGAAGCGCAGCAAATCCATGTTGTTATTTCCTTGTTCAAGGACGTGCGGCCGGCTTCGGCGGCGTTCCCCGAGATTTATCGGTCTGTGGCGGCGCGGCCCTGGTTGCGCCGTAATGCTTGGAATGTTGTGTTCGACCGGATGCTGGCCGCCATTATCGATCAGACCCGAAAGGATGGAAATATCGGTGTGCCGGCGCGCAACGCCGCCCGACGACCGGCCGGACGGGCAGGTTTCGGCTCTCCGCCCCGACCTCGGGACACGGCCGCGCCGCGTTCGCTAGAATGCGCGGCTCGGCAGGATCGAATCGAAATGAAAGGAAACCGCTTGAAACTCCCGTTCGAATGGCAGATCGGGCTGCGCTACGCACGCGGCGGCCGGCGCTCGGCCGGCGACGGCTTCGTGTCGTTCATCGCCGGCGCCGCGATGGCCGGCATCGCGCTCGGCGTCGCCGCGCTGATCGTCGTGCTGTCGGTGATGAACGGTTTTCGCACCGAGGTGCGCGACCGGATGCTGTCGGTGCTCGCGCACGTGGAAATCTTCTCGCCGACCGGGTCGATGCCGGACTGGCGGCTGACCGCGCACGAATCGCTGCGGAACCCGGCCGTGCGCGCGGTCGCGCCCTATGTCGACGCGCAGGCGCTGCTGACGAACGCGGGCAGCGTGACGGGCGTCGCGCTGCGCGGCATCGACCCCGTGCTCGAACCGCGCGTGTCCGAAATCGCGCGCAAGCTGAAGACCGGCCGCCTCGACGCGCTCGTGCCGGGCGAGATGGGCATCGTGCTCGGCGCGGCGCTCGCCGATGCGCTGCACGTGAAGATCGGCGACCGCATCACGTTCTTCGCGCCCGGCCACGGCGCGCGCATCGGCGAGGCGCTGCCGCGGTTCCGCCAGTTCAACGTGGTCGGCACGTTCGAGTCCGGCCATTACCAGTACGACAGCGCGCTCGCGTACATCCACATCCACGACGCGCGGAAGCTGTTCAACGTGCCCGCGCCGACCGGCGTCCGGCTGCGCGTCGACGACCTGCAGCGCGCGCCGGAGATCGCGCTCGCGCTGTCGCGCACGCTGTCGGGCGACCTGTACATCCGCGACTGGACGCGGCAGAACCGCACGTGGTTCGAAGCCGAACGGCTGCAGAAACGGATGCTGTCGCTGATCCTGATGCTGATCGTCGCGGTCGCCGCGTTCAATCTCGTGTCGTCGCTCGTGATGACCGTCACGCAGAAACAGGGCGACATCGCGATCCTGCGCACGCTCGGCGCGCCGCCGCGCTCGATCATGAAGATCTTCGCGATCCAGGGAATGACGATCGGCCTCGCCGGCACGCTCGCGGGCGTCGCGTCCGGCTGCGCGATCGCGGTGAGCATCCCGTGGGTGCTGCCGGCGATCGAGCAGGTGCTCGGCATCCGCTTCCTCACCCCGTCCGTGTACTTCCTCAGCTCGCTGCCGTCGAAGCTGTCGGCGATCGACGTGATCGAGATCGCCGCGGCCGCCTTCCTGATGTCGTGCGCCGCGACGCTGTACCCGAGCTGGCGCGCCGCCCGGGTACGGCCCGCCGAGGCGTTGCGCGACGAATAGGCCGCGCGTTACGCGGTCTCGTGGAAGCCGACGCTGTGGCTGCCGTCCGGCGTGTAGGCGGCGAGCACGTCGAGGCCGACGTCGACGAGTTCCGCGCGCATGCCGGCCGTCTTGTGGCCTGACGGGTCGACCAGGATCGCGGTGCCCGACGACAACTGGCGCACGGTATTCAGCAACGCGAGCGTGCCGCGCGCGGTGCCGGCCGACTGCCCGACCGTCAGCGGCGTGCCGTCTTCCGCGACGAGGCGCTGGCCGGACGTCAGCGGCTGGTTGCGCGCGACGGACGCGTTGAGCAGGCTCATGAAATGAAAACGCGCATCGGCGTTCCGGCCGGCCGCCGCGCGGTCGCTGTCGGTGAACGTGTCGCCGCGCACGGCCGCGCCCTGCGCGGCGAGGTCGACCGCCTGGTCGTGAAACGCGTTCACCGCGGCCACGAGGCCGGCATTCGCGTTCAGCGTCGACTCGATCCACGCGCGGTCGCTCTCCGGCAGGCTCGTCGAGTCGACCTTGATCTGCCCGTTGTCGGTCGTGAAGTCGAACGACGCGTCGGCCAGATCCGGCCGCTTCGCGACGATCTCCTGCATGCTCGCCGCGAGCGGGTCGGTCACGCCGCGCAGCTTCATCGTCAGGTCGCCGACCATCGACAACTGTTTGGTCAGCGCCGCCTGCATCGCTTCAGGATCCAGCGCCCTGACCGTGAGCGGCTGGCCGGGCGGGTTCCCGGAATCCGCCGTATCCGTGCCCTGGCGCCCGTCGAGCGCCGCCTGTGCCATCTGCGCGAGCGACAGGCCGCCCGCAGCCGTAACCGAAATCGTCATTGCCCTCTCTCTCCTTTCAGACTGTTTTTCACGGTTTACGGACGGATTCCACGAAAGTTGAGACGGTATCGCGTCGACACATACAAACTTTGTTTGACTCAAGCTAAAAAAGTTTGACACGGACATTTCACTGAGATAACTTTTGCGCAAGCTTCCGGAAAGCAATCCGGCCCGCCGTGCCGGCTCGTTTCGCGCTTTCCTGCCATTGCCGCACCGCCGTTCGCAACATTCCCGCGTCACCGCATCGCGCCGTTCCGTTTCATCCGAAACCTGAAGGAAGCCCGGTCATGCCTGCGTTTGATTCGCATTCCTGCATTCATTCCGTGCCGCCGCCGCGCTGACGCGCCATTCGCGCTCCGTTCGGGGCGAGACGCCGGTGCGCGTCGCCCGCCGCTTTTGATGGTGCAGTTCCGCTTCATCCGATGCAGTACCCGGCCAGGCCGCAGGGGGCGTATCGCGAGCCGCGCCGGTTCCAGACAATCACAAGAGACGAGGTCGATCCAATGAACATTCATCGAACCGGATTCCGGCGCGCGTGGCTGCCCGCGCTCGTGGCAGCCGCGACGCTCGCCGCGTGCGGCGGCGACGACGGCGGCAGCGCGGCGGGGGTATCCGCACTCGCGCAGGGCCAACAGGAGGGGGCCGCCGCAGCGGCGGCCGATGCGCAGTCGCTGGCGTCGCACGTGTCGCCGTCCGGTGTCCCGTACGCGAATCCGGCCAGCAACGGACGCTACAAGCCGGTGATCAGCAACGGCCAGGTGCAGCCGTCGCTGTCGGGCGGCACGATCGAGGAAAACGCGTGGGTCGACACGCCGGTCGATTCCGACGGCGACGGCACGCGCGACCGCATCCACGTGCGCATCGTGCGGCCGTCCGAAACCGCGAACGGCGCACGCACGCCCGTCATCGTGCTCGCGAGCCCGTACTACGCGGGGCTCGCCGACAGCCCCGACCACGACGTCGACGTCGAACTCGACGGCACGCCGCATCCGGCCGCGAACGCCGGCGCACCGGCCTCGGCATCCACGCGCATTCTGGCCGCCGCGCCGCAGTCGCGGATGCTGCAGCAGGTCGAAGCGGCCGCCGCCGGCCGCTCGTGGATCGAGAGCTACTTCGTGCCGCGCGGCTTCACGATCGTCTACGCGGATTCGCTCGGCACCGCCGGCTCGGACGGCTGCCCGACGATCCTGACGCGCGACGAATCGGTCGCGATGGCGTCGGTGATCCGCTGGCTCGGCCGCGACGCGACCGCGAAGGACGCGAACGGCAAGACGGTCGTCGCGAACTGGTCGACGGGCCACGTCGGCATGTACGGCGTGTCGTACGACGGCACGCTGCCGAAGATGGTCGCGAGCCTGCGCACACGCGGGCTCGACGCGATCGTGCCGATCGCCGGGCTGACGAACATGTACGGCTACTACCGCTCGGGCGGGCTCGTGCGCGCGCCGGAAGGCTATCAGGGCGAGGACGTCGACGTGTACATCAAGGCGTTGCTGACGAACGCGCATCCGGAACGCTGCACGCATCTGATCGACGAAGCGTTGCAGCAGGAAGACCGCAAGACCGGCGACTATTCGCCGTTCTGGGCCGCGCGCGACATCCCGACGGGGTTCGCGGTCGCACCGGCACTCGTCGCGCAGGGGCTCACCGACGACAACGTGCGCGTCGACCAATCGACGTCGTGGTATCTCGCGATGCGGCGCCAGGGCGTGCCGACGCAGCTGTGGCTGCACCGCCTGAAGCACACCGACCCGACGCGCGTGCCGGCGATGGGCGAAGCGTGGACCGCGGAGGTGAACCGGTGGTTCACGCGCTACCTGATCGGCTACAGCAACGGCGTCGAGCGCGATCCGCGCGCGGTGATCGAGCAGGCCGACGGCACGCTGCTGAAGGAAGCCGACTGGGCCGCGCGCCGTGCGACGCCGGTCACGTACTTCGCGGGCGGCGACGGCGCAGGCACCGGCACGCTGCTGCGGCTGCCGAGCGGCGGCCCGCTCGCGCGCTTCACCGACGATGCGCGCATTCCGGCGCTCACGCTGGCGAACACGCCGACGGGCGAAAACCGCAGCCGCTTCGAAACCGCGCCGCTGACGGCCGCGGCGCGCCTGTCCGGCACCGCGACCGCACGCGTCAGGCTGACCTTCACCGGCGTCGCCAACGTGACGGCGCTGCTGGTCGATCGTGCACCGGACGGCACGGCCACGATCGTCACGCGCGCCTGGACCGACCCGCGCAACCGGCTGTCCGAGTGGCTGACGGAACCCGTGCTGCCCGGCCTGCCGTACGACCTGAAGCTGACGTTCATGCCGCGCGACTACAAGCTGGAAGCCGGCCACCGGCTCGGGCTCGTCGTCCTCTCCAGCGACTACGAGGCGACGCTGCGGCCGACGCCCGGCACGGGCCTGACGCTCGATCCGGCCGGCACGTCGGTGACGGTGCCGCTGGCTTCGACGTCGGCGGGCGTGTAGTCGCACGCCGGCTGCCGGCATGACGGCACGGCCGCCCCCGCCTGCGCGCCCGTCGGCGCGGGCGGGGGATCGCTGCAGGAACGGCACGCCTGCGCCAGGCTGCGAAAATCGAACGCCAACGGTGCCCTCCCATGATCCCCCTCAGCGCGAAAGCGATCGTCCGTGACGGCCGCTCGGTCCTGCTCCTGCGTAATCCACGCGACGAATGGGCGTTGCCGGGCGGCTGGCCCGAAGCCGGCGAATCGCTCGAGGAAACCGTCACGCGCGAAGTACGGGAGGAATGCGGGATCGTCGCCTCGGCGATCCGCCACGTGGCGAGCCGCTCGTGCGAGGTCGTGCCGGGCAAGCGCGTGCTCATCGTGTGCTTCGAGTGCCGGGTCGATCGTCATGAAATCGTCCTGAGCGACGAGCACAACCCGTTCGGCTGGATCGACCTCGATGCCGACAAACCGGCGAACCTGCCGGATTTCTATCGGGCATTCCGCAGGCAGGCGGGCTGATTCGCGCCCGCCCTTCGGCACTCACACCGGCGTCAACACCGGCTGCCCCGCGAAATGCCGCGCCGCGTTGTCGAGAAACTGCTGCACCGACCGATCGAGCGCCTCGGGCGACCAGCCGCCCATGTGCGGCGTCAGCACGACGTTGTCGAGATCCGTCAGCGCGCGCGGCGGCTCCGGTTCGCCTTCGTACACGTCGAGCCCCGCACCGGCGATGCGCCGTTCGCGCAGCGCGTCCGCCAAAGCAGCCGTATCGACAACACTGCCGCGCGACACGTTGACGAGAAAACCGCCGGGCCCGAGCGCATCAAGCACGGCGCGGTCGATCAGGTACCGCGTGCCCGCGCCGCCGGGCGTCGCGACGATCATGAAATCGGCCCACTGCGCCAGCGCGTCGACCCGGTCGAAATAGCGGTAGGGAACGGGCTTCTCGGACCGGTTGTGATAACCGATCTCGATGTCGAAGCCGGCCGCACGGCGCGCGCACTTCTCGCCGATCTTGCCGAGCCCGACGATGCCGAGCTTCCTGCCCGACACGTTCGGCGGCATCGGCAACCCCTCGCGCCACACGCCCGCGCGGGTTTTCGCATCGAGCTGCACGACGTTGCGCACCGCCGCGAGCAGCAGCGCGAACGCGTGATCGGCGACACAATCGTCGTTGGTGCCCGCGCCCGTGACGACCGTGACGCCACGCGCCTTCGCATGCGCGACGTCGATGTGCTCGTAGCCCGCGCCGAGCGCGCTGACGAACGTCAGTTGCGGCAGCCCGTCGATCTCGGCGGCGGTGAGCCCCGTGCTGCCGTTGGTCAGCACCGCGCGAATCGTGCCGCCGTGTTCGGCGATCGCGCGTGCGCGTTCGTCGGGCGTCGGAGCATGGCGCACGTCGAACGACGCGGCGATCTTGCGCTGCGCGTCGCCGCGCAATGCGATGAGGACCAGCAACTCGGGCTTCATGTCGGCAAGTGTCCGCAGGCAGGGAACGAATTTCAGTGTAACAAGCGCACGCGACGGATGCGGGTTATCCCCACACGGGCTGTGGACACACCGCCGCACGCGGTTTGCCAAAGCCGGCTCAGTCAAGTAACTTTCGGCGTACGCCCCCGTCCTGGAGATCGGCCCAATGAAGCTCGCCCTGCCCGCCCGGATCCTGGGCCTCGTGTTCGCCGCCGCCGTCGTCGCGCCCGGCGCGCACGCCGACACGCCCGTCGTGGTGTCGTCGAAGATCGACACCGAAGGCAACCTGCTCGGCAATCTCGTCGCGCAGGTGCTGAAGGCCCACGGCATTCCGGTCACCGAAAAGATCGCGCTCGGCACGACGCCGATCGTGCGCAAGGCGCTCACGAGCGGCGAGATCGACATCTACCCGGAATACACCGGCAACGCCGCGTTCTTCTTCAACAAGGCCGACGACCCCGTGTGGAAGAACGCCGCACAAGGCTACGACACCGCGAAGAAGCTCGACTATGCGGCGAACCACCTCGTGTGGCTCGAGCCGGCGCCGGCGAACAACACGTGGGGCGTCGCGCTGCTCGCCCCCGTCGCGCAGTCGCAGCACCTCAAGACCCTCTCCGATTTCGGCAAGTGGGTGGCCGGCGGCGGCAAGGTGAAGCTCGCGGCATCGGCCGAATTCGTGAACAGCGCGTCCGCGCTGCCGTCGTTCGAGAAGGCGTACGGCTTCAAGATGAAGCCCGAACAGCTCGTCGTGCTGTCCGGCGGCGACACGGCCGCGACGATCAAGGCCGCCGCGAACCAGACCGACGGCGTGAATGCCGCGATGGTCTACGGCACCGACGGCGGCATCGCGTCGAGCGGCCTCGCGGTGCTCGACGACGACAAGCACGTGCAGCCCGTCTACGCCCCGGCGCCCGTGATCCGCGAAGCCGTGCTGAAAGCGCATCCGCAGATCGCCGACTACCTGAAGCCCGTGTTCGCGAGCCTCGACCTGAAGACGCTGCAATCGCTGAACGCCCGCATCCAGATCAACGGTGAACCGGCCGCCGGCGTCGCGAAAAGCTACCTGAAAGCGAAGGGCTTCGTTAAATGACGGATCGCGCGGCCGCATCCGCGCGGCGCGTGACACTCGACAAGGTCGGCATCCTGATCGGGGTACTGACGATCGTCGCCGTGTTCGGCCTGTCGTTCGCGGTGCTGCGGCCGAACCGGATCGCGGCCGGCACCGGGCTGTCGGTGTTCGCCGCGCTGCCCGCGATGCAGGGCGCCGCGCTCGCCGCGCTGTGGACCGCCGGCGCGTTGTGGGCGATGACGGCGAGCCGCCCCGCCTGGCGGCTCGCGGCCGGCTGCGCGGGGCTCGCGACGCTGGCGTATGCGGTCGGCGCGGCCGCGCGGCATGTCGTCGCGCCCGACGACATGCTGGCCCGCGTGTCGCCCGACGCGGGCGTCTGGCTGCTGCTGTTCGCGTGGGCCGTGCTCGTCGCCGACGCGCTCGCACGACTCGCGTTCGGCCCGTGGCGGCGCCTCGTCGCGCTCGTCGTCGCGATAGCGGCGATTTCGGTGCCGCTCGCCAGCGGCTGGTGGGACGGCCTCTCGGTGATGCGCGAATACGCGGTGCGCAGCGACGATTTCTGGCGCGAGGCGATCCGTCACGTCTCGCTCGCGGGCGGCTCGGTGGCCGCCGCGCTCGTCGCGGGCCTGCCGCTGGGCATCGCATGCGCGCGCGTCGCGTCCGTGCGGACCCTCGCCATGCCCGTGCTCAACGTCGTGCAGACGATCCCCAGCATCGCGATGTACGGGCTGATGATGGCGCCGCTCGGCCTGCTCGCCGCGCACGTGCCGCTCGCGGCCGCGCTCGGCATCCGCGGGATCGGCGTCGCGCCGGCCGTGCTCGCGCTGTTCCTCTATTCGCTGCTGCCGATCGCCTCGAGCGTCGTGGTCGGGCTCGGGCAGGTGCCGCCGCACGTAACCGAAGCGGCACGCGCGATGGGCATGACGCGCGCGCAGCGGCTGCTGCGCGTCGATCTCGTGCTCGCGCTGCCGGTGATCCTGAGCGGCGTGCGCATCGTGCTCGTGCAGAACATCGGCCTGACCGCGGTGGCCGCGCTGATCGGCGGCGGCGGGTTCGGCACCTTCATCTTCCAGGGGATCGGGCAATCGGCCGCCGATCTCGTGCTGCTCGGCGCGATCCCGACGATCGCGCTCGCACTGGCGGCCGCCGTCGTGTTCGAAGCCGCGACATCGCTCGCGAAGGGGCGTGCAGGATGATCGAGATCGAACGGGTCGGCAAACGCTTCGGCGACGTGATCGCCGTCGACGACGTGTCGCTGACGATGCAGCGCGGCACGATCACCGCGCTCGTCGGTGCGTCGGGCAGCGGCAAGTCGACGCTCCTGCGCATGATCAACCGGCTGATCGCGCCGACCAGCGGCACGATCCGCATCGACGGCGTCGATACGGCGACCGTCGCGCCCGAGCAACTGCGGCGCGGCATCGGCTACGCGATCCAGGGGCACGGGCTATTTCCGCACTGGAGCGTCGCGCGCAACATCGCGACCGTGCCGCGCCTGCTCGGCTGGCCGCCCGGGCGCATCGACGCGCGCGTGAACGAACTGCTCGACCTGTTCCATCTCGCGCCGGCCGAATTCGCCGGCAAGCTGCCACATGAACTGTCGGGCGGCCAGCAACAGCGCGTCGGCGTCGCGCGCGCGCTCGCGGCCGAGCCCGCAATGCTGCTGATGGACGAACCGTTCGGCGCGCTCGACCCGATCATTCGCGGCAAGGCGCAGGACGACCTGTTCGCGCTGCAGCGCCGCCTCGGCATCACGGTCGTGATCGTCACGCACGACATCGAGGAAGCGCTGAAGCTCGGCGATACGATCGCGGTGATGGACGGCGGCAGGCTGCTGCAGGTCGCGCCGCCGGCCGAGATTCTCGGCAAGCCGGCGGCCGGTGTCGTCGAGCAGCTCGTCGCGGGGGTCGACCGGCCGCTGCGCCTGCTCGCGCTGACGCCGATCGATACGGTGGCCGAACCCGGCCACGCCGACGGCGAGCCGATCGCCGCGACGCGCACGCTGCGCGATGCGGTGTCCGAGCTGCTGTGGCGCGGCGTCGACGCGCTGCCCGTCGACGACGGCGGCGAGCGCAATGCGCGCCGCATCACGCTCGATGCGATCCGCGCGCATGCGAGGAAGCCCGCATGACGGCGCATGGCAGCGTGCGGCCGACGCGTTCGGCACTTCCCGCGTACGTCGCCCGCGCGGCCGCGCTCGCGCTGCTGCTCGTGCTGCTGTTGCGCCCCGCGTGGCTGCAGGGGGTATTCGCGCCGTTCGCGGACAACGGCGCGCCGGTCATCTACGATCGTGCGAGCCTGCTCGATCTCACGCTCGCGCATCTCGGCACGGTCGCGCTGTCGAGCCTGATCGGCACGATCGTCGCGGTCGCGGCCGGCATCGCGGTCACGCGGCCGGCCGGCGCGGATTTCCTGCCGGTCGCGCGCAGCGTCGTCGATATCGGCCAGACCTTCCCGCCGGTCGCGGTGCTCGCGCTGGCCGTGCCGGCCGTCGGCTTCGGCCTGAAGCCCGTACTGATCGCGCTCGTGCTGTACGGGCTCCTGCCGATTTTCGAAAGCACGATCGCAGGGCTCGAGGACGTGCCGCGCGACGTCGTCGACGCGGCGCGCGGGATGGGGATGAGCGGCTGGCAGCAACTCGTGTCGGTCGAACTGCCACTCGCGTTTCCGGTGATCGTCAACGGGATCCGGCTCGCGGTCGTGATCAATCTCGGCACCGCGACGATCGGCTCGACGGTCGCCGCGCGCGGGCTCGGCGACGTGATCATCGCGGGCCTGCAGACGTCGAACACCGCGTTCGTGCTGCAAGGTGGCGTGATCGTCGGGCTGCTCGCGGTGCTCGTCAGCGATGCGATCGGGTCGATTGCGCGAGTGGCGAGCGCGCGGCGCGCCTAGAAAACACGGCGACATTTTTCGAAGGAGAAGCCATGGGCGTCCTGGACACCGGCCCGTTTTTTCATGGCACGAAAGCGGATTTGCGGATCGGCGACTTGCTCACGGCGGGCTTCAGATCGAATTATCGGGATGACGTCGTGATGAATCACGTTTATTTCACGGCCCTGCCCAAGGGCGCCGGCCTGGCCGCGGAAATGGCCAAAGGCGACGGCAACCCGCGGGTCTATATCGTCGAGCCCACCGGGGCATTCGAAAACGACCCGAACGTCACGGACAAGAAATTCCCGGGCAATCCGACGCGCTCGTATCGAAGCACATCGCCTTTGAAGATCGTTGGCGAACTCGATCACTGGGAACCGTACGATCCGGCGTTCATTCAGCAGCTGAGAATCCGCATCGAAACCGGCATCGGCGAGATCATCAACTAGCGGTCATCCGGACTCCGATGCGTGTCCGCGCAACGATTGCCGCAACGATTGCCGCGTCGATCGCCGCGTCGATCGTTGCGAACGTCACAAGCCTACACATCGCTTTCATTCGAGCCGGCGCTCGACCGTCTTGCGCGATTGGCCGATATACTGTGCGCCTCCCATTTCCCCGCACTCGACCATGCGACGACGGTTTTTCTGGCTGATCGTGCTCTCGCTCGGCATTGCGCAACAGGTATCGGCCGAGCAAACGCCCGCTATGCCCGCCTCCGCGCCCGACGTGCTGGCATCGGCGCCGGCTGTCGCCTCCGCGCCGCTCGCGAACGCCAACGATCAGCCGAACGAAGCAAACCGCCGCATCACGTCCTACCTGACGAAGAAATTCGGCGTCGCAAGAGAAAAGGCCGCGAAGCTCGCCGATATCGTGAGCGTCACCGCGACGAAATATTCGCTGCCTCCCGCCCTCGTTTACGCCATCATCTCGATCGAATCGCGCTTCCAGGAAAAGGCGCGCGGCCAGCACGGCGCGACCGGGCTGATGCAGGTCGTGCCGTCCGCGCACCGCGGCATGCTGCGCAACGTGAAGGACCTGACCGAACCGAATGCGAACGTCGAGGCCGGCTCCCGGATTCTCTCCGGCTACGTGAAAGCGGCCGGCGGCAACGTCCAGGCCGGGCTGAAGAGCTACAGCGGCGGATCCAGCGCGTATGCGGCGAAGGTCATGCAACGGGTCGATTCGTTCCGGTTCGTGCTCGAACCCGATGACGATGCGAAAGCCGCGAATACCGCGAACGACGGGAAGGCGCAGATGGTGCCGGTCAGCGATCCGTCCGGCCCTGCGCCCGCCGCGAACCGCAACGCGAAGTAAGCAATGCGCACCCGCGTTCGCGCGTCGACGGTCCGACATATTGCGATTCACAGGCCGAACCATCAATTGTTCCGGTATTTCAGGAACACAAGCGCCAATGGGCGGCAACGTCACATTCTTCGCATATTTCAGGAACGATAAACGCGTGCGGCGGCGCATTCGCGCCGCCGCCCCGTGGAGTCTCCGGATCACCTCCCTCGTGCCTTGATCCAGCCCCCTTTGATCAAAGCTGCCCGGCCGCCCCGGTCCACCGCAAGTAATCCCCCCGCGTCCAGTCGAGCGACACGCCGACGCGTTTCGTCCCCGGCCGGATCTTCGGCTTGTACACCGACAGCGTGAGCGACTCCAGCGCCGGCCACTCGCGGAACGACAGCACCGCGATATCGGCGACGAGCGTCTCCAGCAGCCGCGTATGCGGCTTGTGCGACAGGAACGACGCGACACGCGCGCAATAACCGTCGTAATCGATCCACTCGCCCTGCTCGCTCGGCTCGCAGCGATACCCGAGCCGCGCGTCGATCACGATCGGCTGCGGCGCTTCATGCTCGTGCGCATGAATGCCGATCCGCGCGGGCACCTTCAGTTCGTCGACGAACACGCTCCAGCCGCGCCCGCGCAGGCGCGGCGCGTCGATCGCCACGAACGGTTCGTCGAACGGCTTCATGACACGAGCGGCGCCGCGGCGTCGAGCATGATGCGCACGAAATAGTCCGCGAAGCTGCGACGCAAGACGATCTCGAACGTGTCGTCGCCGGTCGGGATCAGCGTGATCGGCGACTTGAAGTAGTGCGACTGCGCGCACTGGCCCGGCTTGAACACGCGCGGATGCAGATCGAGCGGACAGCCGCGCGCGATCACGTCGCGCACGCGCTCGCCGCTGATCTCGACGACCGTATAACCGCTGCCGACATCGACGGCCGCCGCATACGAACCCTGCACGGCTTCCGCGAGCTTCGCCTCGAGCACGCCGGCCGGCACGGGCCCGTTCGAGCGCACGAGCCACTCGTCGGGGCCGAGCCACAGCACGTCGTACTCGGCGCCGCGCGCAACCGTGTTCGGCTCCGCGGGCGGCCGGCAGCCGACCACGCGCTCGAACGCGGCGACGAACGCCGGATCGCTCAACTCGCCGCGCACGTTGACGAGATCGAGGAAGGGCCGCTCGCGCAGCGTGAACTTCTTCGATGCGCGCGCCTGATGCGGCTTCAGCACATCGGCCGCGCCGACGAACGGCGATTCAAGCGTCACGCCGCCCGCGCCCGCCACCTGCGTCTGGTTTCTCGTTTCATTCCACATGCTGGCGCACCCCTTCGGTATCGTAGAAAACCGGGCTCGAGATCGTCGCGGTGATGCGCTTGCCGTTGGCCAGCGGAATCACGACGCTCTCGCCCATCTTGTTCAGGCCGCCCTTCACCACCGCGAGCGCGATCGAGCGCTTCAGGATCGGGCTGTAGTAGCTCGACGTCACGTGACCGATCATCGGCGTCGGATCGACCGCCGACACCTGCGTGTCCTTCGCGATGATCTGCGCGCCTTCCGGCAGCACGAACTGTTCGTCTTCGGTCAGCAGGCCGACGAACTGCTTGCGGCCTTCCTTCGCGGTGTCCGACCGCGCGAGCGAGCGCTTGCCGAGGAAGTCCTTCGACTTCGCGACGACCCCGCCCATCCCGAGGTCGTACGGCGTGATCGACCCGTCGGTGTCCTGGCCGACGATGATGTAGCCCTTCTCCGCGCGCAGCACGTGCATCGTCTCGGTGCCGTACGGCGTGATGTCGAACTCGGCACCGGCCGCCATCAGCGCTTCCCACACCGCGCGGCCCGCGTTCGCCGGCACGTTCACTTCATAGGCCAGCTCGCCCGAGAAGCTGATCCGCATCACGCGCGCCTTCGCGCCCGCGACGGTACCGTTCCGGTAGCTCATGAACGGGAATGCCTCGTTGCCGAAGTCGATGTCCTGGCACACCTTCTGCACGACCTTGCGGCTCTTCGGGCCGACCACCGCGAACGTCGCCCAGTGGTCGGTGACGGACGCGAGCCGCACCTTCATGTCGGGCCATTCGGTCTGCAGCCAGCGCTCGAGCCACGTGAGCACGCGCGCCGCGCCGCCGGTGGTGGTGGTCATCATGAAATGCTGGTCGGCGAGGCGCACGGTCACGCCGTCGTCGAACACCATCCCGTTTTCGTCGAGCATCAGCCCGTAGCGGCACTTGCCCACTTCGAGCTTGTTCCACGGGTTCGTGTACATCCAGTTCAGCAGCTTCACCGCGTCGGGGCCCTGGATGTCGATCTTGCCGAGCGTCGATGCGTCGAGGATGCCGACGCTGTTGCGCACCGCGAGGCATTCGCGCTTCACGGCCGCATGCAGGTCCTCGCCGTTCTTCGGGAAATACCACGGCCGCTTCCAGTTGCCGACGTCCTCGAACAGCGCGCCGTGCTCGACGTGCCATTCGTGCACGCAGGTCTTGCGGATCGGGTCGAGGAAATCGCCCGTTTCGCGCCCCGCGAACGTGCCGAACGACACGGGCGTGTAGTTCGGGCGGAACGTCGTCGTGCCCGTTTCGGGAATCGTCTTGCCGAGCGCGCCCGCGAGGATCGCCATCCCGTTGATGTTGCCGAGCTTGCCCTGGTCGGTGCCGAAGCCCATCGCCGTATAGCGCTTCACGTGCTCGACCGACTCGAAGCCTTCGCGCGCGGCGAGCAGGATGTCGGCGGCCGCCACGTCGTTCTGGAAGTCGACGAACTGCTTCGGCCCGCGTGCGGCTGCCTCGCGGCTGCCGACGAGCCACAGCGGCTGCAGTGCGCCTTCGACGGTTTCCGCGACCTGCGGCGCGACCGGGCGCTGCGCGGCCGTGAAGCCCGCGGCCTTCGCCGCTTCCACGCCCGCATCGACCGCGAGCCGCAATGCGCGCGCCAGCCCGAATTCGCCGGCCGCCGCGCCGACGCTCGCTTCCGCCTGCACGGGCTTGCCCGGCAGGAAGCAGGCCTTCTCGTCGTTCCAGCAAGCCTTGCCGCCCGACTGCGCGAACAGGTGCAGCACCGGGCTGAAGCCGCCCGACATCGCGACGAGGTCGCACGGGATCGTCTGCAGCTTGCCGCCCACCTGGCCGTTCGTGAGGGACGCGACGTCGACCGACGATACGCGCCACTTGCCCGACGCGGCCGTGACGACCGCCCCGCTCATCACCGTCACGCCCTGCCGCTTCGCGGCGGCCGGCAGCGCGCCGTTCGACGACGCGCGCGAATCGACGACCGTCACCTTCGCGCCGCACGCCTTCAGGTCGAGCGCGGTCTGGTATGCGCGGTCGTTGTTCGTGAACACGATCGCGTTGCGGCCCGGCAGCACGCCGAAACGATGCACGTAGGCGGACACCGCGCCCGCCAGCATCACGCCCGGCAGGTCGTTGTTGCCGAACACGATCGGACGCTCGTGCGCGCCGGTCGCGAGGATCACGCGCTTCGCGCGGACCTTCCACAGCAGCTCGCGCGTGCCCTTGCGCATCGACACCGGCAGGTGATCGGTCAGGCGCTGCGTGACCGTCACGAGGTTGTGGTCCTGGTAGCCGAACGCGGTGCTGCGCGACAGGATCGTCACGTCGGGCAGCTTGCGCAGCTCGGCCTCGATCTTCTCGACCCACTGCAGCGCGGGCTTCGCGTCGATCTCCGCGCGGCACGACAGCAGGCTGCCGCCCAATTCCCGCTGGTCGTCGACGAGGATCACGCGCGCGCCGGCCGTCGCGGCCGCATGCGCGGCGGCGAGGCCCGACGGGCCACCGCCGACCACGAGCACGTCGCAGTGCGCGTAGCACTTGTCGTAGCGATCGGCGTCGAGCACGTCGGGCGCCTTGCCGAGGCCGGCCGCTTCACGGATCTTCTCTTCGTATTTCGGCCACATGTTGCGCGGCCACATGAACGTCTTGTAGTAGAAGCCGGCCGGCATGAAGCGCGAGAACTTCTGGTTGATCGCGTACTTGTCGTTCTCGAGCGTCGGCTCGGCGTTCACGCTCGTCGCGACGAGGCCCTGATACAGCTCGATCTCGGTCGCGCGCGCGTTCGGCACGGTATACGGGCCGGACTCCAGTTGCACGACGGCGTTCGGTTCGGCCACGTCCGCCGTCACGATGCCGCGCGGACGGTGGTACTTGAAACTGCGCGCGACGAAGTGCACGCCGTTCGCGAGCAGCGCGGACGCGAGCGTGTCGCCCTGGAAGCCCTGGTACGTGCGGCCGTTGAACGTGAACGTCAACGGAATCGCGCGATTGATGCGGCCACCGGTGCCGAGGCGGTCTTTCTGGCTCATTTGCTCGTGCCCTCTTCGTGTGCGTTGCCGGCAGCGGCGCCGCTGATGGCAGCCCCACCGAATTTTTCGTAGCCCTTGATATCGTAGGTCACCGTGTCGCGCGTGACCTTGAACCAGCGGCGGCAACCCTGCGTGTGCAGCCATTGCTCCTTGTGCAGCCCGCGCTTGTTCTCGCGCATGAACACGTACTCGCCCCATTCGCGGTCGGTCAGGTTCTCGTTGTTGACGGGGCGCACGATGTCGGCTTCACCGCCGCACGAGAATTCGGATTCGGCGCGCGGCCCGCACCACGGACATTCGATCAGCAACATGTTGTTTCTCCTCGTTCAGTGCGCGACGGCGGCAGCGCCGTGCTCGTCGATCAGGTGGCCCGTGTAGAAGCGGTCGAGCGCGAACGGCGCGTTCAGCGGATGCGGTTCGTCGCGCGCGATCGTGTGCGCGAACACCCAGCCCGAGCCGGGCGTCGCCTTGAAGCCGCCGGTGCCCCAGCCGCAGTTGAAATAGAGGCCCTTCACGTCGGTCTTGGTGATGATCGGGCACGCGTCCGGCGACACGTCGACGATGCCGCCCCACTGGCGGTTCATCCGCACGCGCGAGAACACCGGGAACATCTCGACGATCGCCTGCAGCGTGCTTTCGATGATGTGGAAGCTGCCGCGCTGGCCGAAGCCCGTGTACTGGTCGATACCCGCGCCGATCACGAGGTCGCCCTTGTCGGACTGGCTGATGTACGCGTGCACCGCGTTCGACATGATCACCGAGTTGACGACCGGCTTGATCGGCTCGGACACCAGCGCCTGCAGCGGGTGGCTTTCGATCGGCAAGCGCACGCCGGCCATGTCGGCGAGCGTCGTCGTGTTGCCGGCCGCGACCACCGCGACCTTCTTCGCCTTGATGAAGCCCTTCACCGTATCGACGCCGACCACCGCGCCGCCCTCGCGGCGAATGCCCGTCACCTGGCAGTTCTGGATGATGTCGACGCCGGCGCGGTCGGCGCCGCGTGCGAAGCCCCACGCCACCGCATCGTGGCGCGCGACGCCCGCACGGCGCTGGATCGATGCGCCGAGCACCGGGTAGCGGCTGTTCAGGTTGATCGTCGGCTCGATTTCCTTGATCTGCGCGGGCGTCAGGAATTCGGCGTCGACGCCGTTCAGTCGGTTCGCATTCACGCGGCGCTCGGTGTCGCGCACGTCCTGCAGCGTGTGGGCCAGGTTCATCACGCCGCGCTGGCTGAACATCACGTTGTAGTTCAGGTCCTGCGACAGCCCTTCCCACAGCTTCATCGCCTTCTCGTACAGCGCGGCCGACTCGTCCCACAGATAGTTCGAGCGCACGATCGTCGTGTTGCGCGCGGTGTTGCCGCCGCCGATCCAGCCCTTCTCGAGGATCGCGACGTTCGTGATGCCGTGTTCCTTCGCGAGGTAGTACGCGGTCGCGAGGCCGTGGCCGCCGCCGCCGACGATCACGACGTCGTATTCCTTCTTCGGTTCCGGGCTCTTCCACTGCTTTTCCCAGTTCTCGTGATACGAGAGACCGTTGCGGAACAGGCTGAATATCGAGTAGCGGCTCATGTTGTGGTCCTTCGTTAGCATTCGATGACGTTCACGGCGAGACCGCCGCGCGACGTTTCCTTGTATTTCGTCTTCATGTCGGCGCCGGTCTCGCGCATCGTCTTGATCACGGAGTCGAGCGACACGTAGTGCTGGCCGTTGCCCTTGAGCGCCATGCGCGATGCGTTCAGCGCCTTGATCGCGCCCATCGCGTTGCGCTCGATGCACGGGATCTGCACGAGCCCGCCCACCGGATCGCAGGTCATGCCGAGGTTGTGCTCCATGCCGATCTCGGCCGCGTTCTCGACCTGGTCGGGCGTGCCGCCCATCACGGCGGCGAGCGCGGCGGCGGCCATCGAGCAGGCGACGCCCACTTCGCCCTGGCACCCGACTTCCGCGCCGGAGATCGACGCGGTTTCCTTGTAGATGATCCCGATCGCCGCGGCCGTCAGCAGGAATTCGACGATGCCGGCTTCGTTCGAGCCCGGCACGAATTTCACGTAGTAGTGCAGTACCGCGGGGATCACGCCGGCCGCGCCGTTGGTCGGCGCGGTGACCACGCGGCCGCCGGCCGCGTTCTCTTCGTTCACGGCCATCGCATACAGGTTGACCCAGTCGAGCATCGACAGCGGGTCGCGCAGCGACTCTTCCGAACGCGCCCGCAGGCGGCCGTTCAGCTCGGCCGCGCGGCGCTTCACGCGCATCGGGCCCGGCAGGTCGCCCTCGACCTTGCAGCCGCGCTCGACGCAGGCGGCCATCGTGCGCCAGATCGCGAGCAGCCCGGCGCGCACTTCGTCGGCGGGGCGCAGCGCGCATTCGTTGCGCATCATCAGCTCGGCGATCGACAGGCCGTGCTCGCGGCACTGGCGCATCAGGTCGTCGCCGGTGCGGAACGGGTACGGCACCTCGACCGCCGCGCGCACGCCGTTCACGCGATCGCCGTCGCGGTTCACGACGAAGCCGCCGCCGACCGAGTAATACTCTTTCTCGACGAGCAGCTGGCCGTGCTCGTCGAATGCCTGGAAGCGCATCCCGTTCGGGTGCACGATGCTCGTGCCGCTCATCAGCTTGCGATAGAAGCCGATGTGCTCCTTTTCGTCGAAGCGCACCGTCTGCCTGCCGAGCAGCGACAGCGTCTTCTCCGCGCGGATCACGGCGAGGCGCGGCTCGATCAGGTCGGGATCGATCGTGTCGGGCAGGTGGCCCTCGAGGCCGAGCAGCACGGCCTTGTCGGTGCCGTGGCCCTTGCCGGTCGCGCCGAGCGAGCCGTACAGCTCGACCCGCACGCGGCGCACGAAGCCGAGCAGGTTCGCGTCCTCGACGTGCGACGCGAAGCGGCACGCGGCGATCATCGGGCCGACCGTATGCGAACTGGACGGGCCGATGCCGATCTTGAACAGGTCGAACGCGCTGACGTTCATCTGGCTTCCTCTGGATGGGCGGTCGTGAAATGTCGTTGGGCCTCAGTACATCAAAGCGTAAAATCGGCCGATAGAACAAAAACGGCATCGGCGTGGGATACCGCCGCCAAGCGCCGCGCCGGCTACCCCGAAAGTGCGTTTTGGCGATGGTTGGCGACGAAAAACCACAAGTCCGGCCGCGGCCGATCGGCGACGCTGGCTGCATCCGCGTCGCCTCCGGCAGCCGCAACCCGCAAACAGTGTGAAACGAGTGAGACCGCCCGCCCGGCGTGACGAGATTGGCCGCGATGACCCCCGACGTACCCGCTTCCCCCTCGCAGAACCCGCGCCGCGGCGCATCCGCTTCGGCATCGTGCTGCTGCCGAACTTCACGCTGACGGCCTTCTCGGGCTTCGTCGACATGCTGCGTCTGTCGGCCGACGACGGCGACTACAGCAAGCCCGTGCGCTGCGCGTGGAGCGTGATCGGCGAGACGCTCGCGCCGGTGCGCGCGAGCTGCGGGATCCAGATCACGCCGTGGGAGACGTTCGACGCGGCCGAGCCGTTCGATTACGTGGTGGTGGTCGGCGGGCTGCTGCATTCGGGGCCGCAGGCCGGCCCTGAAACGCTCGACTTCATCCGCCGCGCGGCGGCCGGCGGCGCGACGGTCGTCGGCATCTGCACCGGTGTGTTCACGCTGATGCGCGCCGGCGTGCTCGACGGCTACCGGACCTGCGTGAGCTGGTTCCATTACTGGGATTTCATCGAGCGGTTCCCCGCGGCCGATCCCGACCTGCTGATCGCGGACCGCCTGTTCGTGATCGACCGGCGCCGGATCACCTGTTCGGGCGGCCGCGCGTCGATCGATGTCGCGGCGGCGATCCTGCTGCGCCATTTCGATCACGCCACCGTGCAGAAGGCGCTGCGCATCCTGCTCGTCGGCGAGATGCAGAAAGGCAACGCGCCGCAGCCGCACCCGCCGGGCCTCGAACCGGCGACGCACCCGAAGGTCAAGCGCGCGATTCTCCTGATGGAACAACACGTGGGACGCGCACTGCCGCTCGAGGAACTCGCGTGCAAGCTCGACCTGTCGACACGGCAGCTCGAGCGGCTGTTCAAGGCCGAGACCGGCAAAAGCCCGCAAGCATTCGCGAAGCAGGTGCGGCTGCGCACCGCCGCGTGGCTGCTGACGAGTTCGGACCGCACGGTCGCCGATATCGCGTCGAGCTGCGGATTCGCCGACGCATCGCACCTCGGGCGCGAATTCCGCAAGCAGTTCGGCGTGCCGCCGGCAGCCTATCGCGAGCGCGGCGGCGAAGGGGTCGAAGCCGGCGAGCTGGCCGCGGCCGATCCGGTCGAAGACGTCGCCGACTGACGGCGACGCACACCGCCCCTCTTTCCAATCGACCACGCAACCCCACGCGTTCGGGTCGGTTTAGGCGGCGTTGGAACCGGTTTCAGTCAACTTAGCCGAAGTTGGTCGTCCAAAATCGAGGGTTATCCCGGATGCTGATGCTCACTCAAATTTGTATGATGACCACATCACCTTACAAACCAGAGTGTCATGTTCGAGAAAATTCCCGCCCGTGCGATGAGCGACCACGTCGCGCAGCAACTGCTCAAGCAGATCGAAGTCGGCAGTTTCTCGGCCACCGGCAAGCTGCCGACGGAAGCCGTGCTCGCGCAGGAGTTCGGCGTGAGCCGCACGGTGATCCGCGAGGCGATTTCGCGGCTGAAGAACGAAGGCGTGGTCGAGCCGCGCCAGGGCAGCGGCGTGTTCGTGAACCAGCACGGCGCGATCCGGCCGCTGCGGATCGACTACGCGGAAGCGGTCGAAGCCACGTCGCTGCCGCACCTGCTCGCGGTGCGCCGCGCGATCGAGGCCGAAGTCGCGGCCGAAGCGGCGCTGCGCCACAGCGATGAAGACATGGCCGACATCGACGACGCGCTGCGCAAGATCGACGATGCGGTAGCCGTTGGTCGCGACGGCGTCGCGGAAGACGTCGCGTTCCACCGCACGATCGCGGCCGTCACCGGCAACCCGTATTTCCTGAAGACGCTGCAGTTCCTGAACCAGTACCTCGAAGCCGGCGTGAAGGTCACGCGGCGCAACGAAGCGACGCGCGAGGACTTCTCGCGCCAGGTGCGCGACGAGCATGCGGCGATTGCCGACGCGATCCGCGCACGCGACCCGATGGCCGCGCGCAACGCAGCGCGTACGCACATGTACAACGCCGCCCGCCGTCTCGCGGAAGCCGGCATCTGCTGAAGCCGGCGGCCGCTGCCCGCACGGGCGCCGCCGCCGTCACGAACCTCTCCCGAATCGATCAAGGTTGACCATGTCACGAAATGTTGGAGTCATCGGCCTCGGCGCGATGGGCCTCGGCGTCGCACGCTCGCTGCTGCGCGCCGGCCTGCGCGTGCACGCATGCGACGTGCGCGACACCGTGCTGCAGGCGTTCGCCGCCGAAGGCGGCGTGGCCTGCGCGACGCCGGCCGAACTCGGCGCGCAGTGCGACGTCGTCGTCACGCTCGTCGTCAATGCCGCGCAAACGGAAACGGTGCTGTTCGGCGAACACGGCGCGGTCGCGGCGATGAAGCCGGGCGGCGTCGTGATCGCGAGCGCGACCGTCGCGCCCGAGTTCGCCGTCGCGCTCGGCGCACGCATCGAGGCCGCCGGCCTGCAGATGCTCGACGCGCCCGTGTCGGGCGGCGCCGCACGCGCGGCCTCCGGCGAGATGACGATGATGACGTCGGGCCCGGCCGCCGCGTACGCGGCATGCGAAGACGTGCTGGCCGCGATCGCCGGCAAGGTCTACCGTCTCGGCGACGCGCACGGCATCGGCTCGAAAGTGAAGATCATCAACCAACTGCTGGCCGGCGTGCACATCGCGGCGGCGGCCGAGGCGATGGCGCTCGGCCTGCGCGAAGGCGTGGACGCCGACGCGCTGTACGACGTGATCACGCACAGCGCCGGCAATTCGTGGATGTTCGAGAACCGCGTGCCGCACATCCTGAACGGCGACTACACGCCGTTGTCGGCCGTCGACATCTTCGTGAAGGATCTCGGCCTCGTGCTCGATACGGCGCGCCGCAGCAAGTTCCCGCTGCCGCTGTCGGCCGCCGCGCACCAGATGTTCATGAGCGCGTCGAGCGCCGGCCACGGCGGCGAGGACGATTCCGCCGTGATCAAGACCTTCCCCGGCATCACGCTGCCGCCCGCCCGCTGATTCGAACGACGTTCCTGCCATGACCGCTTCCGCTTCCCGTCCCCTGCTCGGCTGCATCGCCGACGATTTCACCGGCGCGACCGATCTCGCGAACATGCTCGTCAAGAGCGGCATGCGCACCGTGCAGACGATCGGCGTGCCCGCCGGCGCTGCCACGCTCGACGCCGATGCGATCGTCGTCGCGCTGAAGTCGCGCACGATCCCCGCGGCCGACGCCGTCGCGCAATCGCTCGACGCGTACGCGTGGCTGCGCGCGCAGGGCTGCCGCCAGTTTTTCTTCAAGTACTGCTCGACGTTCGACTCGACCGACACGGGCAACATCGGGCCGGTGGCCGACGCGCTGCTCGACGCGGCCGGCGGCGGCTTCACGATCGCGTGCCCGGCGTTCCCGGAGAACGGCCGCACGATCTACCGCGGTCACCTGTTCGTCGGCGACGTGCTGCTGAACGAATCGGGGATGGAGAACCACCCGCTCACGCCGATGAAGGACGCGAACCTCGTGCGCGTGCTGCAGCGGCAGACGAAGTCGGCGGTCGGCCTGATCCGCTACGACACGATCGCGCTCGGCGCGGCCGCCGTGCGCACGCGGATCGAGCAATTGCGCGCGGAAGGCGCCCGCTTCGCGATCGCCGACGCGCTGTCGGACCGCGACCTCTACGTGCTCGGCGAAGCGTGCGCGGGCCTGCCGCTCGTTACCGGCGGCTCGGGCATCGCGCTCGGCCTGCCGGCGAATTTCCGCCGCGCGGAGCAATTGCCCGAGCGCGACAACGCGGCGTCGCTGCCGCGTCTCGACGGGCTGTCGGCCGTGCTCGCCGGCAGCGCGTCGAAAGCCACCCACGCGCAGGTCGCCGCGTGGCGCGCGACGCGGCCGAGCTTCCGCATCGATCCGCTCGCGGCGTCACGCGGCGAGCTCGTCGTCGATCAGGCGCTCGCCTTTGCACGCTCGCACCTGCCGCAACCCGTGCTGATCTACGCAACGGCGACGCCCGACGAAGTGAAGGCCGTGCAGCAGGCACTCGGCGTCGAGGCCGCCAGCCATCTCGTCGAAAGCACGCTCGCGGCGATCGCACGCGGCCTGCGCGCGCTCGGCGTGCGCAAGTTCGTCGTCGCCGGCGGCGAAACGTCCGGCGCGGTCGTGCAGGCGCTCGACGTGAAATCGCTGCAGATCGGCGCGCAGATCGATCCGGGCGTGCCGGCCACCGCCACCATCGACGCCGAGCCGCTCGGCCTCGCGCTGAAATCCGGCAACTTCGGCACGACGGACTTTTTCGACAAGGCGCTGCGCGCGCTGGATGGAGCCGCACGATGAGCGACGAAGCGAAACTGCGCGAAGAGATCTGCGTGGTCGGTGCGAGCCTGTATGCGCGCGGCCATGCGGTCGGCAGCGCCGGCAACATCAGCGCGCGCCTGCCCGACGGCTGGCTGATCACGCCGACCGACGCCTGCCTCGGCCGGCTCGACCCGAACGACATCGCGAAGGTCGGCCCGGACGGCCAGCCCGTCTCGGGCGGCACGCCGTCGAAGACGCTCGCGCTGCATCGCGGCATCTACGCGCGCAACGCGGCAGCGAACGGCGTCGTCCACACGCATTCGACGCACCTCGTCGCCCTGACGCTCGCGGGCGTGTGGCGCGACACCGACGTGCTGCCGCCGATCACGCCGTACTACGTGATGAAGGTCGGCCACGTTCCGCTGATCCGCTACCGCCGCCCCGGCGACCCGGCCGTCGCGGCCGAGGTCGCGGCGCTGGCCGACCAAGTGCGCGGCGTGCTGCTCGACCGCCTCGGCCCCGTGATGTGGGGGCCGTCGGTATCGCAAGCGTCGTACGCGCTCGAGGAGCTCGAGGAGACGGCGCGGCTGTGGCTGATGACGAACCCGAAGCCCGAGCCGCTGTCCGACGCGGCGCTCGACGCGTTGCGCCAGCGCTTCGGCGCACGCTGGTAACGCCGCGCACCGCGCGCGTCACGCACCGATTCCCATGCCCGCCGTGTGCGCGGGCCTTTCCGTCAGCACACACACGATCCGGCGGCGTACGCGCCGCCGGCACACGACATACATGGAGACGACGATGACTGCTCTCGACGCGGCCGCAAGCCGCTCGCCCGCCGCGCCCGCCCAGGCGGCCGAACTCGACCGCACCTACAAGAAGGTGTTCTGGCGCATCGTGCCGTTCCTGATGCTCTGCTACGTGGTCGCGTATCTCGACCGCGTGAACGTCGGCTTCGCCAAGCTGCAGATGTCGCAGGATCTCGCGTTCAGCGAAACCGTGTTCGGGCTCGGCGCGGGCATCTTCTTCCTCGGCTATTTCCTGTTCGAGCTGCCGAGCAACCTGCTGATGCACCGCATCGGCGCGCGCATCTGGATCGCGCGGATCATGATCACGTGGGGCCTGCTGTCCGCGCTGTTCGCGTTCGTGAAGACGCCGACGCAGTTCTACGTGCTGCGCTTCCTGCTCGGCCTCGCGGAAGCCGGCTTCTATCCGGGGGTGATCCTGTACCTCACGTACTGGTTCCCGTCGCACCGGCGCGCGAAGATCATCGCGGTGTTCATGTCCGCGATTCCCGTGTCGGGCATCTTCGGCAACCCGCTGTCGGGCTGGATCATGGAGCGCTTCCACGGCGGCTCGGGCTTCCACGGCTGGCAATGGATGTTCATGATCGAAGCCGTGCCGGCCGTGCTCGTCGGCATCGCGACGATCCTGTATCTCGACAACAGCATCCGCGGCGCGAAGTGGCTCGACGAGCGCGAGAAGCAGCTCCTCGAGGACGAAATCGCCGCGCAGCCGCAGGAACGGCAGCAGCACGGCCATTCGCTGAAGGCCGTGTTCTCGGACCCGCGCATGTGGTGGATGTCGCTGATCTATTTCGCGTTCGTCACGGGCCAGTACGGCCTCACGTTCTGGATGCCGACGCTCGTGAAATCGACCGGCATCACCGACACGCTGCAGATCGGCCTGCTGTCCGCGATTCCGTTCGTCGTCGCGATCGTCGTGATGAACCTGTTCGGCCACAGCGCGGACAAGCGCCGCGAACGCCGCTGGCACCTGATCGTGCCGGCGCTGATGGGCGCGGTCGGGTTTGCGGTCGCCGCGTCGTACTCGCACAATACGGCGGTGTCGATCGTGTTCCTGTCGCTCGCGGCAGGCGGCGTGCTGACCTGCGCGCCGCTGTTCTGGTCGCTGCCGACCGCGTTCCTCGCGGGCTCCGCGGCAGCGGCCGGGATCGCGATCATCAACTCGGTCGGCAACCTCGCCGGGTTCGCGAGCCCGTACGTGATCGGCTACCTGAAGGACGTCACGCACAGCACGTCGTCCGGCATGTACGTGCTGGCCGCGATGCTCGTGATCGGCGCGCTCGCCGTGTGGCTCACGCCCGCGAAACTCGTGAACCGCTGATCCGGCTGCCTTCATTCGACGCGGGGTGCCTGGCGCCCCGCCCCAATCATTCACAGGACCCGCTGCCATGCCACGCTTCGCCGCCAACCTCTCGATGATGTACACCGAGCATGCGTTCCTCGAACGCTTCGCCGCTGCCTCGTACGACGGTTTCAAGGCCGTCGAGTACCTGTTCCCGTACGACTTCGCGGCAGAGGACATCCGCGCGCGTCTCGACGCGCACCATCTCGAACAGGCGCTGTTCAACGCGCCGCCGGGCGACTGGGCCGCGGGCGAACGCGGCATCGCGTCGCTGCCGGGCCGCGAGGACGAGTTCCGGCGCGGCATCGACCAGGCGCTCGACTATGCGCGCGTGCTCGGCAACAAGAAACTGCACGTGATGGCCGGCATGGTCGCGCCGGGCGCCGACCGCGCGCGCCATCGCGACACCTACCTCGCGAACCTGCGCCATGCGGCGCAAGCCGCCGCCGCGCACGGCATCACGGTCCTGATCGAGCCGATCAACCAGCGCGACATGCCCGGCTATTTCCTGAGCCGCCAGGACGACGCGCAGGCGATCCGCGCGGAAATCGGCGCGCCGAACCTGAAGGTGCAGTTCGACTGCTACCACTGCCAGATCGTCGAAGGCGATCTCGCGATGAAGCTCAAGCGCGATTTCGCGGGCATCGGTCACATCCAGATCGCCGGCGTGCCCGAGCGCCACGAGCCGGATGTCGGCGAACTCAACTACCCGTACCTGTTCGCGCTGATCGACGCGCTCGGCTACGACGGCTGGATCGGCTGCGAATACCGCCCGAAGGCCGGCACGTCGGAAGGCCTCGGCTGGCTCAGGCCGTACCTGTAATTCACGCATTCCTCAGAGGGCAACGAACATGAAAGTACTGATCACCGGCGGTGCCGGCTTTCTCGGCCAGCGTCTCGCGCGCAAGCTCCTCGAGCGCGGCGAGCTGACCGGCCCGGACGGCCGGACCGGCAAGATCGACGAGCTGGTGCTGCTCGACGTCGTCAAGGGCAGCGATTTCGGCGATGCGCGCGTGACGTCGATCGTCGGCGACATCGCGGATCGCGCCGTGCTCGAAAGCGCGATCGACACGCGGACGGGCGCGATCTTCCACCTCGCGGCGATCGTCAGCGGGCAGGCCGAAGCCGATTTCGATCTCGGCATGCGGATCAACCTCGACGCGTCGCGCGCGCTGCTCGAAGTGTGCCGCGCACGCGGCCACCGGCCGCGCGTCGTGTTCACGAGCTCCGTCGCGGTGTATGGCGGCACGCTGCCCGACGTCGTGCAGGACGACACCGCACTGAACCCGCAATCGTCGTACGGCGCCGAGAAGGCGATCGCCGAGCTGCTGCTGTGCGACTACGCGCGGCGCGGCTTCGTCGACGGCCGCGTGCTGCGGTTGCCGACCATCAGCGTGCGGCCGGGCCGGCCGAACGCCGCCGCGTCGTCGTTCGCGAGCGGCATCATCCGCGAACCGCTGAACGGCGAGGAAAGCGTCTGCCCGGTGCCCGGCTCGACGCGGCTGTGGCTGCTGTCGCCGCGCGGCGCGATCGACGCGCTCGTCGCCGGTTGCGAGCTCGACGGCGCGGCGCTCGGCAACAAGCGCGTAATCAACCTGCCGGGCCTGTCGGTCTCGGTCGACGAAATGATCGAAGCGCTGCGCGAGGTCGCGGGCAACGAGGTCGTGAAGCTGATCCGTCATGCGCCCGACGAACGCATCGAGAAGATCGTCGGCAGTTGGCCGGGCCGCTGGGACACGTCGCGCGCGGAAGCGCTCGGGTTGAAGGGCGATACGTCGTTCGCCGACGTGATCCGCGGTCATATCGCCGACGCGCAGCGCTGACTCGCGCGTCGCGCCTCATGCGGCCGGGTCAGCGCGGCCGGGCGGATTCTCCGGCGGGCAACGACGCGGGTGTCGTGCCGCCCGGCCGGTTCGACGAACCGGCCGCCCATTGCCACGCCAGCAGGCCCGGCAGATAGAACAGCAAGTCGCGCACGCGGCGGGCGCCGGCCAGCGCCAGGCAGGTCGGCGGGTCGAACCCGAGCAGCCCGCCGATCAGCACGAACCCGCCCTCCTGCACCCCCAGGCCGCCCGGCATCAGGAACGCGATGCTGCTCACCAGCTGGATCAGCGCCTCGATCGCGAGCGCCTGCGCAAACGTCGGATCGGCGCCGAGGAAATACAGCGCCAGCCAGATTTCCAGCGCGTAACCCGCGAACTGCAGCGTCTGCCAGATCGCCAGGTAGCGCACGACGACGCCCGTCTTTCTCCAGATCAACCGGATCGACTGATCGGTCCGCGCCGATTCGCCGACCAGCGCCACCACCTTGCCGCTCATGACACGGTTGAGTACGCGCATCGCGCGCTCGAACGGCCGCGCATGCTGCACCAGCGCGAACAGCAGCAGCACCGGCACCAGCGCGGCCATCCCGATCGCGAGGTGCGCGGCCACCCGCGCGGCATCGGACGACACGCGTTCGAGCACGTAGCCGATCGCGACCAGTGCGAAGACCAGCTGACTGATCAGCGTCAGCTGCATGTCGGCGACGAGGCTCGCCACGACGGTCGCCGGACGCACGCCGGCCTGCCGCAGCAGGCCGAACGACACGATCTCGCCGCCGATGCGCGCGACCGGCAGCAACCCGTTGACCGATTCGCGGATCCACACGAGCTTCAGCATCGTCACGAACGACGGCCGGCGCGGGCCGCGGATCAGCATCCGCCAGTCCCACGCATTCGCGAGCATCGGCAGGATGTGCGCGAGCGCGGCGACCAGCAGCCCCGCGCCGGCGATCCGCAGGCGATGCAGGATATCGAGCGGATGTTCGCGCCAGATCAGCCACACCGCGAGCGCCAGCCCGCCGAGCGCGGCCGCGCGCCCCGCCTGCCGCAGCCGGGCGTCGCCGCGCACGGCGCCCGGTTCCGCACGGGCGGCGTCGGTGTTGGTGCCGGTGGTCACGATTCAGCGGCCGGCGACAGCAGGCCTTCCCGGTCGACGTGAAAGCGCGTGCCACGCCACACGACATGCGACGAAAAGAAGCTCGATACGAACACGACGAACTGGAGCAGATCGACGAACGGCAGCTGGAACGCGCCGCGCAGGCCCGCGCCGGTCGCGCGGCTCGTCTTCACCATCAGCAGCACCCGCGCGGCGAGTGCCGCGATCGTCAGCGCGCATGCGGCGGCCGCGCCGCCCGAGAACAGCAGCGCCAGCAGCGCGAGCGGCAGCGGGTGCATCAGCACCGACCCCGCATGACCGAGCCGGTCGGCCGCGCGAATCGTGCAGCTCCAGCGCAACTCGTGTGCGTACAACCGCGCGAACGTCTCCTCGACACACGCGTGCCCGACGACGAACGGCGGAATGACGACCTGCGCGCCCGCCTGCCGCACCGCCTCGCCGAGTGCGTGATCTTCCGCCAGGTGATGCGCGAAACGCGCCAGCCCGCCGATGCGTTCGAGCGTCTCGCGCGTGATCGCAATCGTCTGCCCGAAGCACGGCCGCGCGCGCCCGATGACGAGCCCGGTGATCACGCCCGGCAGGAAATGGTAGTTCGTCATCGCGACGGCGACGCCGGGCCAGAAGCCTGGCGACGCGACGCCGCGATACACGCTCGTCACGATGCCGACATCCGGCTGCTGTAGCGCGCCGACGACGGCGCGCAGATAATCGCGCTCGACCACCACGTCGCTATCGGCGAGACAGAGCACCGCATGCTCCGCATGTTCGAGCATGTTCACGAGATTGGCGATCTTGCGGTTCGGCCCGTACAGCCGCGCATCGGCGACGACCTTGATGTTCGCGTCCGGGTAGCGTGCGCGCAGCGTTTCGACGGCCGCGAGTGCCGCGTCGCCGGCATCGTGCACGCCGAACAGGTGCTGGATGGGCCCCGGATAATTCTGCACGAAGCCGCTTTCGAGATGCTGGACGAGATTCCATTCGTCGCCGTGCAGCGGCTTCGCGACGGTGACGCCCGGATACGCGCGCGGCTCCGCCGCCGCCCGGGAAAAGAACCGGCCGACCAGCACGCTGGCCGTGATCGTATACGCAATGCCCAGCACCACGCCCAGCCCGCAGACGATCGACATTGCCCCGGCCAGCGCGTGCAGCACATGCAGCAGAATCATGCTTCTCCCCAGTGGTGACCCGTACGACCGCGACGCCCGGGAACGGCGGCGCGCACGCGGGCTCACCCGTGCACGCCGCCGTATCGGTTCCCGTTGAGCCGGATATGAAGGACGACCCAGCGACGGTACGCGCAATCAGATGACACAACTACCGTGCGGCGATCGATACCCGTCATGCGCACATCGCCACATGCCAGCGCGGACCTGAACGCCGCGCCGGCGAGCTTGCGAACCGAAAGAATGGCGGCGGCGAGCGCCACGACGATCGAGAGGCGAAACGTCATCGTGGTAAAAAACGCTTCCGGTACGCGCCATGCAAGCAACGAGACCAGCACGAAACACTGGATGAACATGCCGGCCAGTGCGGCGATCAGCAGGTAGGCACGCCATCGCTCGATCGTCGAGGATGCCATCAGGATTGAACCTCCCGTACGGGCGACACGCATCGACCGTAGGTCGATCGAAAGGATCGCGGATTGACGGGCGGGTGCGTCCGGCTCGCGCCGCACGCACCCGCCCGGTTCGGGATCTGGGGAAACGGAGAACCGCCCGAGAAATGTCGTGGCCGATGGTAGCGGGATTAACGGCGCCAAACCTTAAGCGTTCTTCAGAATCGCGCGACATTCGCACGGGGTCCGATTACATTCCATTGCACGGCGCGCGTGGTCAGGCTCGTACAATCGCGCATGTCCGTACACGAATCGACCATGCGACTCCTCCTTGTTGAAGACGACGACCTGATCGGCAGCGGCCTCGAGATCAGCCTCAGCCAGGCCGGCTATCACGTCGACTGGTTGCGCGACGGTCATGCCGCCGCCACCGCACTCGCGACGACGCGCTTCGCGCTCGTCGTGCTCGATCTCGGCCTGCCCGGCAAATCGGGAACGGAACTGCTGCGCGCGCTGCGCGAGGCGGGCGAGACGGTCCCCGTGCTGGTGCTGACCGCGCGCGGCACCGTGGCCGACCGCGTGCGCGGCCTCGACGACGGCGCGGACGACTATCTCGCGAAGCCGTTCGAGCTGTCCGAAGTGCTCGCCCGCTGCCGCGCGCTCGTGCGACGCTCGCAGGGCCGGGCCGGCGATGAAATCGTGTGGCGCGACATCACGATCGACCTGACCGCGCATACGGTGACGCGCGATGCGGCGCGCATCGCGCTCACGTCGCGCGAGTGGGCGATCCTCGTTCAGCTCGTCAGTCACCCGGGCGTTCCGCAGTCGCGCGCGCACCTCGAGGACAGCCTGTACGGCTGGCAGGAAGGCATCGAAAGCAATGCGATCGAGGTTCATGTTTCGAACCTGCGCAAGAAGCTCGGCGCGGAACTGATCCGCACCGTCCGCGGCATCGGCTACGTCGTCGACCTCCGATGATCGCGCGCTCGATACGACGCCGCGTGTCGCTGATGGCGATCGGCTGCGTGACCGTCGTCTGGCTCGTCGCCGTGTTCGACAGCATCCACTACGCGACGCGCGAGATCGGCGAATGGGAAGACGCCCGTCTCGCCGAATACGCGTCGCTGCTGGTCAATCTCGCGCCGGCCGACCTCGACCGCCTCGCCCGCGTGCCGCCCGACGCACGGGTCGAACTCGCGTTCGGCGCGTCGGCGCACGGCGCCGCCAACGACGGCGATCGCTTGCCGCGCGACGTGCTGTTCGATGTGCGCGACGCGCAAGGCAACGTCGTTGCGTCGAGCCTGCCCGCGACCGCGGCAGCGTTGCCCGATGCGCGCGACCCGCTCGGTGCGCCGCGGACGATCGTCATCGGCGATACGCCGTGGCGCACGTACGCACTGCGCGACAGCACGTCGGGGCGCCGCGTGCGCGTGATGGAGACCGTCAATACGCGCAGCGACCTGGCGACCGGCATCGCGCGCGGCATCGTCCTGCCGTTGATCGTCGCGTTGCCGGTGCTCGCGCTGCTGCTCTGGGTCACGATCGCCCGCAGCCTCGCGCCGTTGAAGACCCTGTCCGCGCTGATCGGCGCGCGCGATGCGCGCTCGCTCGAACCGCTCGGCATCGCGACCGTGCCGGACGAAGTGCGCACGCTGGTCGACGCGATCGACCGCCTGATGGCGAGGCTGCGGCAATCGATCGTGCGCGAGCGCGCGTTCACGTCCGACGCCGCGCACGAACTGAAGACGCCGCTCGCCGCGATCAAGGTGCAGGCGCAGGTGGCGATCGCGACCGACGATCCGGCGCACAAGCAGCTGGCGATGCAGCGCGTCGTGCAAGGCGTCGACCGCAGCGCGCGGCTCGCCGAGCAGTTGCTGCTGCTCGCCCGGCTCGACGAGTATGAACGCATTCCGACGCGCGCGGTCGTCGTGCGCGAACTCGTCGACGCCGCCATCGACCGCCATCTGGCGAAGGCCGCCGACAAGGACATCGCCATCGCGGCCGGCGGCCTCTCCACGCGCGCAATCGGTGCCGATCCGATCCTGATCGGCATCCTGCTCGACAATCTCGTCGACAACGCCGTCAAGTACGGCCGCCGTGGCGGGCGCATCGACATCGGCGTGTACGACGACGGCGCATGGCAACGCATCGTCGTGCGCGACGACGGGCCCGGTGTCGCGCCCGGCGAGCACGAACGGCTTGGCGACCGTTTCTATCGCGGCAGCGGTGCGCAGTCGCCCGGCAGCGGGCTCGGGCTGTCGATCGTCACCCGCATCGCGCAGTATTTCGGCGGCACCGTGCAGTTCGAGTCCGGCATCGGCGGGCAGGGCCTCGGCGTGGCGATCGCGCTGCCGTCGGCGGATGCGGGCGGATCGACGCCGCGTGCTTAACGTTTCGTTAAGGATTCGACCGTAAAATCCCCCCGAAACCGTGTCCCTTTCATCCGTCCGGAGTCTCCATGTCCGCACCCGCCCGTTATGACGCCGTCGCCCGTTTTCTTCACTGGCTGATCGTGGCGCTGATCGTCGCGCAATACGCGATCGGCTGGACGATGCCCGACGTGCATCGCGACACGCAACCGGTCGGCCTGATCGCCGCGCACCTGATCGTCGGCACGGCACTGCTCGCGGCGATGGCATGCCGCGTGCTGTGGCGCGCGACGCATCGACCGCCTGCCAGCGACCTGTCGCCCGCGATGCGCGTGCTGTCGGGCGCCACGCATGGCGCGCTCTACGCGCTGCTGATCGCGGTGCCGCTGCTCGGCTGGATCAACGCGTCGTCGCGCGCGTGGGCCGTGACGCTGGTCGACGTCATTCCGTTGCCGGCGCTGTCGGCGGCCGGCTCCGGATTCGGGCACGCGATGGGCGACGTGCACGGCGTCCTCGCGTGGGTATTGTTCGCCGGCATCTGCCTGCACGTGGCGGCCGCGCTGTTGCACCGCTTCGTGCTGCGCGACCAGGTCGTGCAGCGCATGATGCCCTGGTGATCGACCTGCCGGCTCATCGGAGCCGGTCGACCCGCTGATCGCGACGCCGCGCGAAGCGGCGTGCAATCAGCGGCACGACAACCGGCGCCCTTCGGCCACGTCGCGTGGCGCGCAGAAGGGCATGCGGCTTGCCGCCCCGTGAACACGACGGCCGGACCTCACACACGATCACGTCGGCACCTAGTTGCTGGTTTGCACCGGCATGCCGGCAGCCGGCGCATGCGCGGCGGACGCCGCCATTCGCGCGCGATCCTGCTCGGCGAGCTTCGCCTCCGCGGCCTGGATGTCCGCCGGATACTCGCCGTCGTCGCCCTTCGCCGGGTCGTACCCGGCCGCTTCCAGACGCATCAGTTCGTCGCGAACCTGCGCGCGCGTCAGCGGCGCGGCCGCTTGCGCGAATGCCGACTGACCGACGATCGAGCCGATTATTGTCAGTAGTGCGATATATGTTCTCATCATGAACTCCTTCGATGTTGCGTATCGATCAACCGCGGGGAATGCGTGACCTGCGGAGGCAGGCCGGTCAGTCAGCTGCCGAAATAGATCGTGCAGAAGCTCGCGGGGCCGACGCATGCGGCCGCGCGCGGATGCGACAGCATCGTCGCCGGCCTGCCGGCTTCGGACGACACGGCCGGATCGCCGCCGATCGCGGTGCTCGCCTGGCGCTGCGGCATCCGTTCGGCCTGTTGCCGGAACAGCGGGCTCACGTCCGGATACGACGTATCGGTCACGAAGCGCAACCCGTTGTGTTCCGCGTCGATCAGTTGTTGCGTGACCTGCGCGCGCGTCAGCGCCTGTGCCGACGCTTGCGTCGCGACACCCGCGACGGACATCGCCACCACCGTGGCGGCCACCAGCCAATGCGTATTCATGTTTCACTCCTTCAGAAGTCAACGAGACGACGTGCTACACCCGTATGACGACGGCCGGGCTGCGTTTATTCCCTGCCGGTCGATCCGCGCGACGGGCGTCCGTCAAACTGTCATTCATTCGTCAGCCGGCGTAACCTGACGTAACGCAGCGCCCGTTGCGGATCGGGCAGACTGACGTCACCTTCTGCGGATCGCACCCCGATCGACCATGTCCGTCGCTTACGACTATGCAGCCGGCCTGCTGCGCACCCTGTACGACCGCCATCTCGATGGCGGCGCGGTGCTCGACACGGCCACGTTCCCGGACGCCGAACGTTTCGTGCGCGCATGGCCCGCGATCCGGGCCGAAGCGCTCGCCGTCGCGCGCGACATGCCGCGCATCCCGCGCTTTCACGAAATCATGCGCGAGCAGTACGACATCTCGGCCAACGATGCACGCGACTGGCGGATGTTCATCATGCAGGCGTACGGCCAGCGATTCCCGCGCAACCTGGCGCGCTGCCCGACCATCGCATCGATCGTCGCGGCCTCGCCGGACGTGCTGTCGGCGTCACTGTCGTTCCTCGCGCCCGGCAAGCACATCCCGCCGCATCGCGGGCCGTTTCGCGGCATCCTGCGCGGCTATCTCGTGCTGTCGATGCCGAAGCGCGCGGACGGCTCGCCGGCCGCGGTGCTGAAGGTCGACGGTCGCGAATACCGGCTCGACGAAGGCCGCTTCCTGCTGTGGGACGACACGTTCACGCACGAGGTGTGGAACGACAGCGAGGCAGTGCGCATCGTGCTGCTGCTCGACATCCGCCGGCGCGGCATGCCGCGCCTGCTCACGTGGCTGTCGAATGCGGTGATCGGCGTCGTGCGGCTCGGGATCCGGATCCGCGGGCGGTCGATTCCGGTCTAGTTCCAGCGCGCAAGCGGCGCGCGCATGCCGGCGCAGCGCCCCCTCCCCCGACTTTCGGCTTCCTGCGGATCGCCTACACTACAGACCGTCCCTTCCGCACGGCTCCTGACAGCCACCGCCATGGCGCACCTCTTCTTCGCCGCGTCGATCCAGCGGCATATCGAAACGCCCGAACGCGACCTCGACGCGCGCACGGTCGGCGAAGCGTTCGACACCGTTTTCAGCGAGCAGCCGCGGCTGCGCGGCTACATCCTCGACGACCAGGGCGCGCTGCGAAAGCATCTGTCGGTGTTCATCGACGGCCAGCCGATACGCGACCGGCAGCGCCTGTCCGATGCGCTCGACGACGCCAGCCGCGTGTATGTCGTCCAGGCGCTGACGGGCGGATAAAGGGACGGATGCATCGAACCGGACCCGGCGCCCGAACGCCGGGCCGCCCGCTCAGGAGACATCGCACATGAACGATCGACTGCTCGTCGCCACCCGCAAGGGCCTGTTCATCCTGCATCCCGACGGGGGCGGCGGCTGGACGCCCGGCGAACCGCACTTCATCGGCGAACCCGTCAGCATGGTGCTCGCCGACCCGCGCGACGGCACGCTGTATGCGGCGCTCAACCTCGGCCACTTCGGCGTGAAGCTGCATCGGCTGCGCGCCGGCGCCGCCGACTGGGAAGAATGCGCGGTCCCCGTCTACCCGCCGCGACCGGCCGACGCCGTGCCCACCGGCACCGGCGACGCGGACGACGAGCCGTCCGGCACGCCGCAGCCGCCGTGGACGCTTCAGCAGATCTGGTCGCTCGAAGCCGGCGGCGCGGACGAGCCGGGCGTGCTGTGGGCCGGCACGATTCCCGGCGGGCTGTTCCGCTCCGACGACCACGGCGATTCGTGGGTACTCAACCGCGCGCTGTGGGATCGCCCCGAGTGCGCCGAATGGGGCGGCGGCGGGTACGATGCGCCGGGCATCCACTCGGTGATGGTCGATCCGCGCGACAGCCGGCACGTGACGGTCGGCATCTCGTGCGGCGGCGTCTGGCAGACCGCGGACGGCGGCGCGACGTGGCGCGTGACCGCGCAAGGCATGGAAGCCGACTACATGCCGCCCGAGCGGCGCGGCGAGCCGAACGCGCAGGATCCGCACCGCGTCGTGCAATGCGCGGCCGATCCGGACGTGCTGTGGACACAGCACCACTGCGCGATCTTCCGCTCGACCGACGGCGCCGAGCACTGGCGGCGAATCGACGCGCAACCGTCGAGCTTCGGCTTCGCGGTGGCCGTGCATCCGCGCGAACCGGACACCGCGTGGTTCGTGCCGGCCGTGAAGGATGCGTGCCGCATTCCGGTGAACGGCCGGCTCGTCGTCACGCGCACGCGCGACGGCGGGCAAAGTTTCGAAAGCCTGTCGAACGGATTGCCGGCCGCGCCGGCCTACGACCTCGTGTACCGGCACGGGCTCGCGGTGGACGATACCGGCATGCGCCTCGCGATGGCGTCGACGACCGGCGGGTTATGGACCTCCGCCGACGGCGGCGACCACTGGCGCCAGGTATCCGCGCATTTGCCGCCGGTCTATTGCGTCAGCTTCGGGTAACGACGCGACGGTCGCCGGGCGCCATCCGCGCGACCGCCGCGCGCGTCTGCGCGATTTCCGCGTCGAGCCAGTCGAGAAACCGCGCGATCTGCGGCTCGCGCTCGCGCCCGGGGCGGCACAGTGCGACGAAACGCGCGCCGTCGAGCCGCACCGAAGGCTCGATCGGCATCAGCGCACCGCGCTCGACGTGCTCGGCGGCCAGCACCGAACTCAACAACGCGACACCCTGCCCGTGCAGCACGGCCTGCAACGCGTAATGCTCGTCGTCGTAATGGCGAAACACCGCGCGTTCGAGCCACGTTTCGCGGCCGGCCGCGCGACACCACGACGCCCAGTCGACCGACACGGGCAGCGGGGTATCCCACACGGTCTCGATCAAGTCGAGCGGCTCGTCGGTGCGATGCGCATCGAAGCCGGTGGCCGCAAACGCGCCGAAATACTCGTCGATCAACGCGATCTCGTGCAGCGCGGGAAACGTGCGCGACGTCGCGCGAATCGCCAGATCGATCCGCGCCTCGCGTTCGAGATCGACGAGCGTGTTGCCAGTCTCGACCTTGATGTGCAGCTGCGGATCGATGCGGCGAAACGCGCCGAGACGCGGGATCAGCCACATCGCCGCGAAGGCGGGCGTGGTGGTCAGCACGAGCGGGCGCTCGCCGGCGGTATCGGGCCGCAACGCATCCAGCCCGCGGCTGAGCGCGAGCAACGCATCGTGGCTCGCGCGAAACAGTTGCGCGCCTTCCTCCGTCAGCCGTACGCCGCTCGCGCCGCGCTCGAATAGCAGCACGCCGAGCCGGCTTTCGAGCGACTTGATCTGATGCGACACGGCGGCCGGCGTCACGGACAGTTCGTCCGCGGCGGCCTTGAACGTGCCGAGCCGCGCCGACGACTCGAATACACGCAATGCGGTCAGGGGGATTTTCGAGAACACGGGGCCTCGCGGGCCGGATACGGCCGGGTTGAATTCGATTCAATCCGGGTGAGATTAGGTGAATTGAAGCGGGTGTGCAACGCGGCTAGCCTTGCGGGACGTCGCGGCACACCGCCCCGACGATTACCGTCCAACCGGAGAAACACCGTGCAAGGCCTACCGCGCAGAATCACGCAGGCGGTGCTCTACGAAGCGATCGCCATCTCCTGCATCTCGCCCGCGATCGCGGCGATCTTCAGGCAGGACCTCGTCTATTCCGGCGCGCTGTCGGCGACGATGTCGGCGATCGCGCTGCTGTGGAACATGATCTTCAATGCGCTGTTCGAGCGCTGGGAAGCGTCGCGCCGACAGCCGTCGCGTACGCTCGGGCGGCGGCTCCTGCATGCGACCGGATTCGAAGGCGGGCTCATCTTCATGCTCGTGCCGGTCGTGTCGTGGTGGCTCGACATCTCGTGGTTCGACGCGTTCGTCGTCGATATCGGGTTGTTCGCGTTCTTCTTCTGCTACGCGTTCGTGTTCCAGTGGGCGTTCGATCGCGTGTTCGACGTGCCGGCGGCGACGAAGACGTCGTGAGCCGGACGCTTACGCACCGGCCGCGATTTTCGGCAGTTGCCAGCCGAAGCGCACCGCCGCCATCCGCAGCGCGAAACAGCCAAGGCCGCCGAGCACGGCCGCCACGACGGGCGGACACCCGAGTCGCCTGCACGACACGACGACGACCGCGCCGAGCAGTGCCGCGCTCGCATAGATATCCGTAACCAGTACGACCGGTATCCGCGCGAGCAGCACATCGCGTACGACACCGCCCCCGCATCCGGTCACGGCGCCCATCAGCGTCGCGATGAACGGATGGACGCGGAATTCGAGCGCCTTCACCGCGCCCGCGACCGCGAACAACGCCAGGCCGGCCGCATCGAGCGTCGTGAGCAGCGACGGCGAGAACGCGGCGACCCGCGCATGAAAGACGAACGCGACCAGCCCGGACGCGAACGCGAGGGCCGGATAACGCCAGTCGCTGACGGCGCTGGGCGGCCGTGCGCCGATCAGCAGGTCGCGGATCACGCCGCCGCCGAGCGCGACGACGAGCGACAGCACCATCACGCCGAACAGGTCGAGTCCCGCGCCGATCGCCGCATTGGCGCCCTCGATCGCAAACACCGCCGTGCCCGCGAGGTCGGCGGCGAGCACGATGTGCTCGATGCGCTTCATGCGAGTGCCTGGCCGCGGTGCGGCATCGTCCGGCTGCACCCTGCGTCGAAACCTGCCGACGCGCCGTTCGGCCGCCTGCGGGCTTCCTGCCGCCATCCGGATACCTCATGCGCACTGCGGATCATGGCCGTCTCCTCGATCGGGATCGAGCAGTCTAGCGCATCGTCCGTTCACCGGCGGCCCGACCGTGCAGTGGAATGCAAAAAAGCCGGCGGAAGCAGGATGGGCGTCCTGCTTCCGCCGGCCCGGAAAGCGCGTCAGGTCTCCGGCCGAAGCCGCGAGTCTGGCGCGTCAGCGTCAATGCACGCCGAGATACGCCTTCACCGCCGGCAGACCCGGCTTGCCGTCGAGCGTCGTCACGCCGGCGAGCCACTTGTCGAGCGCCTGCGGGTTCGCCTTCAGGTACTCGGCGGCCGCCTTGTTCGGGTCTTCCTTGTTCATGATCGGCAACATCACGTGGTTCTCGATCGTCGTCGTGAACTGGAGGTTCGACACGAACTTCGCGACGTTCGGGCAGCGCTGCGCATAGTCGGGCGGCGTGGCCGTCAGCACCTTCGCTTCGCCGTAGTTCGGGCCGAACACGTCGTCTCCGCCGCTCAGGTAGTCGATCTTCATCTGCACGTTCATCGGATGCGGTTCCCAGCCGAGGAACACGATCCACTGCTTGTCGCGGATCGCACGATTCACCTCGACCAGCATCCCGGCCTCGCTCGACTCGACCATCTTGAACTTGCCGAGGCCGAACTTGTTGCCGTCGATCATCTTCTTGATCAGCAGGTTGCCGTCGTTGCCCGGCTCGATCCCGTAGATCTTGCCGTTGAGCTTGTCCGCGTACTTCTGGATGTCCGCGAACGACTTCAGGCCGCCCTGGTACACGTAGTCGGGCACCGCGAGCGTGTATTTCGCGCCGGTCAGGTTCGGCGTCGACAGCACCTTGATCGTGCCGGCCTTCGTGAACGGCTGGATGATCGGGTCCATCGTCGGCGACCAGTAGCCGAGGAACACGTCGATCTGCTTGCTCTTGATCCCGGCGAACGTGATCGGCACCGAGGCGATCGTCTTCGTCGGGTTGTAGCCGAGGCCCTGCAGCATCGTCGACGCGAGGCCCGTGGTCGCCGCGATGTCGGACCAGCCGACATCCGCGAAGCGCACGTTCTTGCATACGGGCGGATCGGCCGCATAAACGGCCGACATCGGCGCGGTTACCCCGATTCCGCACACCGCTGCGATCAATAGGCGCTTCATCTTGCTTCTCCTCAAAGTGATGTCGTTTGCTTGAATGCGGGATCGTTTATTGAAGCCGCGCGCCGCGATCCCGGCGACGTCGCGGACCGAATGTTGCGTGGCGGCGCCGTTCAGCGCCCCGGCAACCGTCTCTCGTAGCTCGGCGCATGGCCGAACTGCGCACGGTAGGCCTTGCTGAAATGACACGGCGAATGAAAGCCGCAGACCATCGTCACGCGCGCGATCGACGCGTCGGTCGTGCGCAACAGGTCACGCGCGCGCTTCAGGCGCAGCGTCAGGTAATAGTGGGTCGGCGACACGTTCAGGTACACCTTGAACATCCGCTGCAGGTGCCGCTGCGACAGCCGCACGAGCCGCGCGAGTTCCTCGAGCGACAGCGGCTCCTCGATGTTCGCCTCCATCAGCCGCACGACCTCGATCAGCTCCGCGCGCGAGAAGCCGACGCGCGCATCGACCGGAATCGGCTGCGTGTCGGTCGAACTGCGGATGCGCTCCAGGATGAACTGCTCGGACACCTGCGCGGCCAACTGCTGGCCGAAGCGCATGCCGACGAGGTTCAGCATCAGGTCGAGCGGCGCGGTGCCGCCCGTGCAGGTCAGCCGGTCGCGGTCGACGACGAACAGCTCGTCGGCGAAACCGACCTGCGGAAACTCCGAATGCAGCGCGGACAGGTTCTCCCAGTGCACGGTGCAGCGATAGCCGTCGAGCAGCCCGCTCGACATCAGTGCGTACGCGCCCGTGCAGATGCCGCCGAGCGGCAGCCCGCGCTCGGCAAGCGCCGCGAGCGTATCGCGCGCGCCCTCGTCGACCACGTCGCGGATGCGGATGCCGCCGCACACGATCATCACGTCGGGCAGGTTCTCGTAGTCGAGCGCCTGCGTGGGCCGCACCGCGATGCCGTTGCTGGCATGCGCGGGCGCGCCGTCGAGCGAGTAGATCGACCACTGGTAATGGTCGGCACGCCCGACGTAGTTCGCCATCCGAAGCACCTCGACCGCGCTCGAGAACGCGATCATCGAGAAGTTCGGCAGCGTCAGGAAGCCGAAATGGGCGAGGGACGAAACCGGTGAAACGCAGGCGGCGGGCGCCACAGCGACGGCAGACGTCACATCGGTCTCCTGGCGAGGAGGTTGCAGGGGGCCAGCCCCGCGGCTCGGGCCGCGGAAGCCGTCATCTGTTCAGGGTAAGCGGCCGGCGGGTGTACCGGCCGCCGGAGATCAGGCCTGTGCGGGCGCGGTCTTCACGCGAAAGAGCTGCTTGAGACCGGCGAACAGCGGCGCCTTCACCGTGCCCGGCGCACGGCCGAAGCTTTCGGTGATGCGGTCGAGAATGATCGCGAGCAGCACGACCGACAGACCGCTTTCGAAACCGAGGCCGATGTCGAGGCGCTGGATACTCGCGAGCACGTCGTTGCCGAGACCGCCCGCGCCGACCATCGACGCAATGATCACCATCGACAGCGCCATCATGATCGTCTGGTTCACGCCCTGCATGATCGACGGCAGCGCGTTCGGGAACTGCACCTTGTACAGCAGCTGCCAGGGCGTGCAACCGAAGGCCTGGCCGGCTTCGACGATCTCGCGGTTCACGTGGCGGATACCAAGGCTCGTCAGGCGCACCGCCGGCGGCATCGCGAAGATCACCGTCGACAGGATCCCCGGCACGCGGCCGAGACCGAACAGCATCGCGGCCGGAATCAGGTAGACGAAGGCCGGCATCGTCTGCATCAGGTCGAGGATCGGGCGCACGATCGCGGCGACCCACTTGCTCTTCGCGGCCCAGATGCCGAGCGGGATGCCGAGCACGAGGCTGATGATCGTCGACGACAGCGTGAGGCCGAGCGTGATGATGGTCTGATCCCAGAAGCCGGTGGCAAAGATCAGCAGCAGCGACGCGGTGGTGAACAGCGCGAAGCGCCAGCCCACCCGCCACAGTCCGACGCCGATGAAGATCGCCATCATCAGCCACATCGGGATCGCCTGCAGGCCATGCTCGACGAATGCGGCGAGCCCCTCGATCGCTTGACCGATCGCGTCGAACGTCTTCGCGTCGTGGTCGAGCAGGTAGTGAACGGACTGGTCGACCCAGGTACCGAGCGGAATCATTTCAGACATGGGAACCTCGCGAACGCGTGATGGCTTTCAGGATGAGCGCACGATCGACCGAGCCGCAGTAGCAGCCGTCGTCGTCCACGACGGGCAGCGCATTCGGGCTCGCGACCACACGTGCGACGACATGTTCGAGCGACGCGTCGTGCCGGATGCTTTCGATCGGCCGCACCGACGGCGTGTCCTGGCCGATCGCTTCGCGCGTGACGAAGCCGCGGATCTTGCGCTGGGCGTCGAGCACGAACGCATAGTCGGCACTGCCGTTCAGCGTCGCCGCGACGTTCGCGGCATCGCACTTCGACACGATCGGCACGGCGCCCGTCTGCATCAGATCGCCGGCCGTCAGGTAGCGGCTCGTGTCGATGCCGTCGAAGAACGCGCGGACGTAATCGTCGGCCGGGTTCGCGATGATGTCCTGCGGCGTGCCGACCTGCACGAGCCGGCCGCCTTCCATGATCGCGATGCGGTTGCCGATGCGCAGCGCTTCCTCCAGATCGTGCGACACGAACATGATCGTGCGGCGCTGTTCCTTCTGCAGTTGCAGCAACACGTCCTGCATTTCGCGGCGCTTGAGCGGATCGAGCGCGGAGAACGCCTCGTCCATGATCATCAGCGACGGGTTCACGGCCAGCGCGCGGGCCAGGCCGACGCGCTGCTGCATCCCGCCCGACAGCTCGGACGGCAGCTTGTGCGAGAACGGCGCGAGGCCGACCTGCTCGAGCACTTCCATCGCCCGGCGCTCACGCTCCTTCTTGCCGACGCCGGCGACCTCCAGGCCGAATGCGGCATTCGACACCACGGTGCGATGCGGCATCAGCGCGAACGACTGGAACACCATGCTCATGTCCTTGCGGCGCAGCGCGGTCAGCGCCGAGCGGCGCGCCGATGCGACGTCGAGCCCGTCGATCATCACCTTGCCGGCGCTTGGATCGACCAGCCGGTTCACGAGGCGAATCAACGTGGACTTGCCGGAGCCGGACAGGCCCATCAGCACAAAAATTTCGCCTTCCTGCACATCGAAGGAGACGTTGTGCACGCCGACGACCTGACCGGTGCGCTTGAGCACATCGTCTTTCGTCGCGCCGGCGGCGAGCATGTCGAGCGCCTGCTGCGGGTTGCTTCCAAACACCTTGCACAGACCTTCGACCACGACCTTGGGGGCATCCATCGAAACCTTCTCCTCGTGTAGCGGGGACTCGCGCTTGTCATAGCGTGCCTACATAGTTGCCAGAAAAAACCCCGACCTGCCGACGAATTACGACAAACGCTTGCGCAAATACGACACACCCTCCAGCCCCGCCTGGCGGGCCGCGCCGCGCGGCGGCACCCGATTGCGGCGGTGCAATACGCGCACACCCAGCAACGACGGGCATCCCCCGCCGGACTTGTGCGCAGCAGCGCGGCACGCATCGCATGAGTTTTTGCGCCAACGCGCCTCGGCCGCGCGTCGCTTTGCGACAAATCCGCGTCCGATCCGGCGGCGCTCTGTTCAGACGAAAACACCCATCGCATTCACCGGTAAAAAGCACGACCGTGCAAAAAGCCGCGCGACGACACCGGACGGCGCACGCCGCGATACCGCGCCCACCCCGGAAATCCGCGACGGTCCGCTGTGTTACATTCCCCGCAAGCACGTTGAGCGCGACGTCGCCGCGGGCCTTTCGCACGAGAGGCCACCCACGCGGCACGCGCCTGCCGGTTCGCCTGCCGGCCGTGCTGAAACCGCCTCGATCCGGTGCGATCCGCGATCGAAGGACGATAACGATAGCGAGAGGGAGCAAGGCGTTGAACTGGGCATTCGCCGTAATCGGTTTCGTCGTGGGCGGCATCGCCGCCTTGATCGGGGATTTCTCGGCCGCGAGCGGTGCGCTGCTCGGAGCCGCCGCCGGGTTCGCCATCGGTCGCGCACTTCAGCAACGCCATCCCAGGAACACGCCCGCCGCTCGGGATGCGTTCGCGCTGTCCGCGACATCGCCCTCCGCGCCCTTGCCGCTCGCCGATCGCGTCGCGCGCCTCGAGGCGACCGTCGACACGCTCACGCGCGAACTCGACTCGCTGCGCGCCCAACTGGCCGGCGCGAAGGCCGGTGCGGCGACCGCCGGAAGCGTCGCGCAAACGGTGCCGGCCGGTGCGGCAACCGCGCCGCCGTGGACGCCCGTCCCGCCACCGCCGGTACAGTCCGCACAACCTGCCGCCGCACGAGCAGACACATCGGCCGCCGCCTCGATCCCGGCGCCTGCCGCGACGCCCGCGCCGGCCACCGCGGCGCGTCCGGCCGTACCCGCGTCGGCTCCCGTCGGCCCGACGGCAAGTCCCGCCGCCGCACCCGCCCGCCCTGCCCCGCCCGCGCCGCGCGAACCCGGCCTCGTCGACCGCGCATTCGGCGCCGCGCGCGACTGGCTGCTCGGCGGCAACACGGTCGTGCGCGTCGGCATCATCGTGCTGTTCTTCGGCGTCGCGTTCCTGCTCAAGTACGCGGCCGACAACAACATGCTGCCGATCGAATTCCGCCTCGCGGGCACCGCGCTCGCCGCGGCCGCGTTGCTCGCGATCGGCTGGCGCGTGCGCGCACGCCGCGCCGCGTACGGCCTCGTGCTGCAAGGCGGCGGCATCGGCATCCTGTACCTGACGATCTTCGCCGCGACCAAGCTTTACGCGCTGCTTCCGGTCGGCGCCGCGTTTCCGCTGATGGTCGCGGTCTGCGCGCTGAGCGCGTTCCTCGCGGTGCGGCAGAACGCGCTGCCGCTCGCGTTCATGGGCAGCGCGGGCGGCTTCCTCGCACCGGTGCTGCTGTCGACGGGCCAGGGCAACCACGTCGCGCTGTTCAGCTACTACGCGCTGCTGAACGCGGGCATCTTCGCGATCGCGTGGTTCAAGGCATGGCGTCCGCTGAACCTGCTCGGCTTCGTCTTCACGTTCACGATCGGCTCGGCCTGGGGCGTGACGGCCTACCGTCCCGCGCTGTTCGCGAGCACCGAACCGTTCCTGATCCTGTTCTTCCTGATGTATGTCGGCATCGCGCTGCTGTATGCGCTGAAACGCGAAATCGCGTTGCGGCACTACGTGGACGGCACGCTCGTGTTCGGCACGCCGATCGTCGCGACCGCGCTGCAGGCGTCGCTCGTGAAAGGCATGCCGTTCGGGCTCGCATGGAGCGCGGTCGCGCTGTCGGCGTTCTACGTTGCGGTCGCGGCCTGGCTCGCGCGGCGCCGCGACCGCCTCGGGCTGCTGTTCGAATCGATGCTCGCGCTCGCGGTGATCTTCGCGACGCTGGCCGTGCCGCTCGCGTTTTCGGGGCCGACAACGAGCGCCGCGTGGGCGATCGAAGGCGCGGCCATCGTGTGGCTCGGCGTGCGCCAGAAGCGTCTGCTGCCGTTCGGCTTCGGGTTGTTGATGCAGATCGCCGCGGCCGGCGCGTTCTTCACGAGCCTGCTCGGGCCGGCCGACGCCACCGCGCTGCCGGTGCTCAACAGCCCGTACATCGCGATGCTGCTGATCGCGCTCGCCGGGCTGTTCACCGGCTGGTGGCTGCACGGGCGCGACGAAGCGCGCGCGTGGCACGCGTGGATGCCGGAAATCGGCGTCGCGGCCGCTGCATGGGGGCTGCTGTGGTGGGTCAGCGGCGGGCTGCACGAGATCCTCGTCCATGCAAGCCGCCACGTCGATCTGCATGCCGACCGCTTCGTCGTCGACACGACCGCGCTGTTCGCGGCCGGCACCGCGTGGCTCGCGCACGTCGCGCGCCGCAAGCTCGCGTGGCCGTTCGCCGAATGGCCCGCGCTCGCGCTCACGCCGGTGCTGGCGCTGCTCGCGCTGCGCGCGTTCGATGCGCATGAAGCCCCGCTGTCGGGTATCGGCGCATTCGCGTGGCCCGTTGCCGTCGGCGCGGGGCTTGCATTGCTGTGGCGGCAGGCGCGCGGCCCGGCTCGCGCCGATGCCGGGAGCGGCACGGTGCCATCGATTGCCGCCGGCATCGTCGCGCCGCTGCATACGCTGATGTTCTGGACCCTGTGCGGGCTGCTGTCGCTCGAAGGCTTCTGGCGCCTGCGCGCGTTCGTCCCCGAAGGCGCATGGAGCTGGAGCGCATGGGCATACGGCTTCGGCGCGCTGCTCCTGCTCGTGTCGGGCCCCGGCGCGCGGCTGCGCTGGCCGGTCGCGGCGTTCCCGCGCGCGTACCAGGTGTGGGGCGCCGCGCCGCTCGCCGCGCTGCTGTGGTTATGGAGCATCGCGAGCACGGTCAGCGACGGCAGCGCGGCCCCCCTCTTCTGGCTGCCGCTGCTCAATCCGCTCGACATCGCGCAGTGTCTCGTCTTCGTCGCGTTCGCCGCGTGGCTGCGCCGCCTGAAAGCGCTCGGCATCGCGTGGCATCCGCGCGTGGTCGACTATGCGGCGATCGCGACCGTGTTCCTGTGGTTCAACGCGCTGATGCTGCGCACGCTGCATCACCGCTTCCACACCGGTTACGACCTCGACACCGTGCTGTCGTCGTTCGGCATCCAGCAGGTGTTCATGGTCGGCTGGAGCCTGTTCGCGTCCGCCGGGATGTGGCTGACGCGCCGCGACGGCATCGCCCGTATCTGCGCATTCGCGTCGCTGCCGCTGATCGTCGTGATGTGGATGTGGACCTTCTATGCGAACTTCACGCAGGACGGCGGAAGCTGGGCGCGCGTGCCGCTCTTCAACCCGCTCGATCTCGTGCTAGCAGTCGTCTATGCGCTCGCCGCGTCGTGGTTCATCCGCGCGCGCAAGCTCGGCGGGTCGTTCGGCAAGTATCGCGTCGCGCTGCTGAGCGCGGCCGGCGCCACCGCGTTCCTGTGGCTGAACGCGATCCTGCTGCGCACGCTGCATCACTGGGCAGGCGTGCCGTACGAATTCGGCGCGATGGCGGAATCGACGCTCGTGCAGGCCTCGGTATCCGTGTACTGGACGCTCTGCGCGCTCGCGATCGCGATCTGGGCCACGCGCCGCGGGCTGCGTCCGCTGTGGTTCGTCGGCGCCGCGCTGCTCGCGCTCACGGTCATCAAGCTGTTCCTGTTCGACCTGTCGCACGTGACCGGCATCGAGCGCATCGTGTCGTTCATCGGCATCGGCGTGCTGCTGCTGTTGATCGGCTATTTCTCGCCGCTGCCGCCGAAAGCCGCCACACAACAGGACGAGCAGCCATGAAGCGACTCGCCGCCCTGCTCGGACTGGGCCTGCTCGCGTCGTTCGCGGCGGCCGACGGCATGCCGGACGTCGCACGCGTGACACAACGCTTCGCGCTCGACCTCGACGGCAGCGCCGCGTATTACCAGCTCACCGTGCCGCAGCTCGTGTATGCGGCGAGCCGGCGCGACGATCTCGGCGACGTGCGCATCTTCAACGGTGCGGGCGAACCGGTGCCGTATTCGCTCGACGCCCCCGTCGCGGCCGCGCTCGCGGTACCACCGACGCGCACGCCGGTGCACTGGTTTCCGCTGCCGCCGGCCCGCACCGACAACGGCGGCGCGCCGCTCGGCGTGACGGTCGGCCCGGACGGCGCGCTGCGCGCGGCAAGCACCGCGCCGGCGCGCACGAAACATGGCGCCGATCTCGTCGACCTGTCGCATACGGACGGCACCATCGACGCGCTGCTCGTGCATGTGGGCGACGACCGCTACCAGGGACGTGTCGCGATCGAAGCGAGCGACGACCTGCGCAGCTGGTGGTCGCTCGGCAGCACGCAACTGCTGAAAGTCGGCCACGGCGACGACATGCTGGTGCAGGAGCGCATCGCACTCGAAGGCGCGGCGCCCCGCTACCTGCGGCTGGACTGGCTCGACGACGCACCCGCGATCGCGTCGATCGACGTCGAGACGCATCCGCGTGACGCTCGCGGAACCGACACCGCATCCGTGCCGCGTCAGTGGCGCGAGGCCGTACGCGTGCGTGCCGGCGGTACGGCCGGCGAGTATCTGTTCGACACCGATGGCGCCTATCCGGTCGATCGCGTGCGCATCGACCTGCCGCAACCGAATACGGTTGCGCGCGCGACGTTGCAGAGCCGCTCCGACGCGCAGGCGCCGTGGCGCGACGTCGCGGGCGCCGTGCTGTTCCGGCTGCAGGGCAAGGCCGGCGAGCAGCGCAATCCGCCGCTCGAGTTCGCGGCGAATACGGACCGTGCATGGCGCATCGTCGTCGACATGCGTAACGGCGGGTTCGGCGGCGGGCAGCCGGCCGTCGCGATCGGCTGGCATCCGGCCGCGCTGACCTTCGTCGCGCGCGGCACGCCGCCGTTTACGCTCGGTGTCGGCGACGCGTCGCTCGTGTCGTCGGCGGTGAGCCGCGAGGCGCTGCTGGTCGGCATGGCGCCCGAAGTGCGGCCCGCACGGGTCGGCGCGGCACTGCCGGTATCGGCGGTCGCGCCGGCGCCCGCCGATACCGACGCGACTCGCCGCTTCGTGCTGTGGGGCGCGCTGGTCGTCGCGGTCGGCGTGCTCGGCACGATCGCGTGGCGACTCGCGAAAGGCGGCGGCGACTCGCGCGGCCGCGACGCGTGACGCCGCGCGTCTTTATGCAGCGTTTATTAGGCACGCCCGTTTCTTTCGACGCTCGCAACGCGTAACTGCGTACAGTCGTCGCATCGGAACCACGACGCGACGACATGCAGGAAACCTATCCATTGCACGACCGGCCGGCACTGCGCACGCGTCCGTGCCCGACGCTGCCGTTGAAACGGCTTGCGCTGCTTTTCCCGTTCGCGCTGTCGGTCGCGCTGCCCGCGCACGCCGACGACGCGCCGGCCGTGCCCGTGACCGCCGCCAGCACGCCCGCCGCGTCGCCGTCGCCCACCCTCGACACGATCGTCACCGCACTGCGCAACCGCTTTCACGTCGCGTATGCCGAAGCCTGCACGATCGCGCGCGCGGTGCAGACCGAATCGGACCGCTACGGGCTCGCACCGGCGCTGCTGCTCGCGATCATCGCGGTCGAATCGGGCTTCGATCGCCACGCGACCAGCGTCGCGGGTGCGCGCGGGCTGATGCAGGTGCTGCCCGCCGCGCACCGCGACCTCGTCGCGCATGTGAAAGACCTGTCCGATCCGGCAACCAACGTGCGGATCGGTGCGGCGATCTTCCGCGGCTATCTCGACGATGCGGACGGCGACATCGAAACCGCGCTCGTGCGCTACAACGGCGGCACGAAACGCTATGCGCAGCGCGTCGCGCTGCGCGTGCAGCAATTCGATGCTCAATTGCGCCGGTCGAACGGCACCCCGGCCGATGCACTGCGGACGGCCGCTAATCCCTGAACGCGACGCGCGACACCAGGGGGCGCCGAAAGCGTCTTCGCGGCCCCGCCGTGTTTCGCGCTGTGCGGTAATGCAGCCGGCGCTTCGACCTGGATGAACAGCGCGGCGCTCCGAGCAAGCGTCGGCGGGATGCTGCCGACGTACGTGCAAAACATCACCGGATGGCGGAACAGCGCACGCGGCGCGAGTCATGTCACATGAGCCACATGAGCGAGAGGCATGGTGGGCGTCCTCTTGCCGGTGCGTCGCGCGACGGCTGCCTGCGTGCAACCGCACGAGCCGCGTCCGGGTTCCATACGACCATCTTATGAAGGTTCGCGTGAAGACCGCGGCAAAGGATCACGCCAGCGCATAAAAAGCGCGTAAACGTCCGTTCGCCGCGACGCGGCGGGGGTGTATCGAGGGCCGTACACGAGCGGGAGCGCCACACTCCGCTCACGTGACGCCTACGCGGCAAAAACCGGAAAGGGAGCCGGGGCGCGGCGCTCAGCCGAACGTGTAGCGCCCGTGCTGGCGCGGCCGCCACGGCGACGAGCGGCAGCTTGCGGCGCCGGCCGCACGACGCGCGGCCCAGCCCGCGCCGCGGCGCACGTGCAGATCGCGCCGGGCCACCGCGGCCACGCGCGACGGCAACCCATACGCAAGACGCCGCACGGCCGCGACCCGTGCGGCCAGCCGCGACACCGGCGACACACGCCGCGCAACGTGCGCGACGGGCCGCTTGCAGAGAATCGCGCTGTCGTAGCGCTTGCCGGCAAAACGCATCACGTCGACGACCTCGAAGCCCTGCGCGCCGTAGAACGCCAGCAAGTGCGCGGCGGGATGCGGCGTATCCAGTGCGAGCAGCGTGTAGCCGCGCAACGCGGCCCACTGCTCCGCGAACGACAGCAGCAACGCGCCGATCCCGCGGCTTTGACAATCGGGGTCCACCGCCACCTGGCGCACGCTCGCGACGCCTTCGCGCCGGTACAGCGAGCATGCCGAGGACGGATCGGTCGCATACAGCGTCGCGGTGCCGACGACGCGCCCGCCACGGACGGCGACGTAGCACTCGCCGGCTTCCGCGCGGCGGCGCGTGACGTCCTCGTCCTGATCGACGCACGTGCAGTTCAGCCCCATCGCGCCGAGCCGCGCGAAGGCGCGATGCAGCATCGGCGTGAGTTGCGCATAGCTGTCGAATGCCGGATCGAAACGCCGTACGACCACCCGGTCGGCGCTCACGAAAGGCGGCGCGACGGAAGGACGTTCGGCGATCGCGTTCCAGGGTATCGACATGGCCATGCTCCGTGATGGGGATGCCCGAAGTCTATGAGCGCGCCAGCCGCTGTCGCAAGAAAAAATGTCGTAAAAGTTTGGGGAAGCGGGCGTGGCGGACGCGATGAAAACGGTACGTCCCGCAACACCGCACGTGTCGTTGCAAACCCCTGAAATCACACCGATCGTTGTTCGCGCAAGCACCCCGTCACGCGGCGATATCGATGCCGGGCACGCATGCCGTTGACACGTGCGGCGACGCGCTCCAGACTCGCTGCTCCCATACCGCAATGCGAGTGTTCATGGTCACCTGCTTCCTTCGCTACGTCATCGATCCGTACAAGCTCGCCGAGTTCGAAACCTACGGCAAGATGTGGATTCCGCTCGTCGAAAAGTTCGGCGGCACGCATCACGGCTACTTCCTGCCGTCCGAAGGCGCGAACGACATCGCGCTCGCGATGTTCTCGTTCCCGAGTCTCGCCGAATACGAGCGCTACCGTGAACGCTCGATGGAGGATCCGGCCTGCCAGGCCGCGTTCCGCTACGCGGAGGAAACGCGCTGCATCGTCCGCTATGAGCGCAGCTTCTTCCGGCCGGTATTCGAATAACGCGTCACGACCGAAAGCATCGCGCCCCGTTTTCCGGCCATCCTCGATGAACCAAAAAAAAGCCCCGCCTGCATCCGCGCGGCGGGGCCAACCCATGTCAGTAGAGACATCATGGAGGAGACGGATTCATCTTATCGACCTTGGCGCACCGTCCCAACCAAGCATTTCTGCTATCGATTTGCGCGGCCTCGCACACGTTTGCCCCGTCGCGCGGCATATCGATAGAACGAAAAGTCGTTTTCAGAGTGGCGGCGGGGTCGTTACCATCTGGTTTTAAGCCTGTGCTTAGCCGGGCAAGCCATCCCCCAGGAGCGCCCCTTGACTGCATTCGATCAACACCGCCGCCCGTTCGTCGTCGGTATCGGCGGCACCACCCGAGCCGCGTCGTCCACCGAACGCGCGCTGACGTTCGCGCTGCGCGGTGCACAGGCTGCCGGCGCACGAACGCGCCTGTTCGACGGCCCGTTCCTGCATACGCTGCCGCACTACGCCCCCGAACACAAAACGCTGACCGACGCGCAGCGCGAACTGATCGACGCCGTGCGCCAGGCCGACGCGATCATCATCGCGACGCCCGGCTATCACGGCGGCGTCTCCGGTCTCGTGAAGAACGCGCTCGACACGCTCGAGGAACTGCGCGCCGACGAACGCCCCTATCTCGACGGCCGCGCGGTCGGCCTGATCGTCACCGCTTACGGCTGGCAGGCGGCCGGCACCGTGCTCACGTCGGTGCGGTCGATCGTCCATGCGCTGCGCGGCTGGCCGACGCCGTTCGGCGCGACCGTGAACACGCTCGAAACACGCTTCGAAAGCGCCGACGACTGCTCGGATCCGAAAGTCGCCGCGCAGCTCGAGACGGTCGGCGCGCAAGCGGCCGAGTTTGCGCTCGCCTTCGCATCGCATCGGGCGGCGTCGCACGCGGCATCGGTCGATGCGCTCGCCCCCGTGCTGAAGATCGCCAACCAGTAATCTCCGCCGCCTTACGTCGCGCGCGCCCGGCCGACAAGGTTCGACGGGCGCGCGCGGCGCGTTTTCCGATGCGCGACCGCCGGCCGCGCACGCCGTCGTCTCCCCTGCGTCGCCCTTCCCCCGCGTCCCCCCTCGATAACGATTCGGCCTGCCGCGTGATTAGCATTGGCCGAAAGATTGGTTCACGGCGCCGGCAGGTTTTCGTACGCTGAAAGTCCGAACTTTCTCCGCGCATGCCATGAACCGTACGATCCGCTACAAGGGCTATGAAGTCGCTCCCGCCGCTGCCCGGTTGCCGAACGGGCTGTTCGCCGCCAACCTGACGATCGAGCGGGCGAGCGGCGGGCCGTCGCCGCGCTCCGTGTCGTTCGATGCAATCGATTTCTTCTTCGAGGAGGAGCACGCGCTCGCCTATGCGTCGCGCTGGGGCCGCCTCTGGGTCGACACCAACGCGTGACGTCCGCCGGGCCGGCGTGCACATGGCCACTCGAAAATACGCGATTACGGAAGCTGTGCAAGAATCTTTCGATCCGCAATCGCATAACAATAGCCATGAGTGACACGCTGCAGGAAGAGCACGCAGCCGCAGATCACGCAATGCGCAACTGGACCTTCGAGAGGCAAGGTCCGGTCCGGATCGGTTCCGATGCGCACATGCAGATGTTCTGCCGCATGCTGCTCGACACACACAATCCGTACAAGCCGGCCGTGATCGACTGGCCGCCGCTCAAGCCCGACGAACTTCGGCGGCTCACGTCGCTGCCGATCTGGGACATCGCGGTGCAAACCGAAGGCCGTGCGTCGATCCGCGTCGCGACCTACGCGGCGACGGTCGGCGATCCGCTGCTGCGCCGCGCGCTCGAGATGGACGGCAACGAGGAAGCCCGCCACAAGGTCGTGCTGTCGAAGCTCGTCGAGGCTTACGGCATCCGGCTCGCGCCGGAGCCGCCCTACCCGGCGCCGACCGATCCCGAATGGTCGTGGATGATGACGGGCTTCAGCGAATGCATCGACAGCTTCTTCGCATTCGGCCTGTTCCGCTCCGCGCAGCGCTCCGGTTATTTCCCGCCCGAGCTCGTCGACACCTTCGAGCCCGTGATCCAGGAAGAAGGCCGCCATATCCTGTTCTTCGTGAACTGGTATGCGTGGTACTGGCGCACGATGCCGTGGTGGCGCCGGCCGTGGTTCTTCGCGCGTGTCGCGGCGGTGTGGGTGCAATTGATTCGCGACCGCATGAACATCGCGCGCGGCATCGATGCGAATGGCGCCGCGCGCGACGCGAACTTCCCGGCGACCGGCACCGCGGATATCGGCGACGCGCTGAACCCGCGCGAGCTGATCGAGCTGTGTCTGGCCGAGAACGACCGGCGGATGGCCGGGTACGACGAGCGCCTGCTGCGCCCGATGTTCGTGCCGCGCATGGCGCGGTTCGCGCTGCGGTTTCTGAAGAAGTAAGACCGGAGGATTGCCCGGTTGCCGGGTCCGGCAACCGGCGATCGCCGCGTCTGCGGAACACCGTCACAGGCACGCTCGAGGTTCGCAAATGCCGCCCCTCGGCCGGCACTCGCTACCGCTACGACCGAATCGCTTTCAGGCCCTGCATTTTCTTGACATGCGTCGTCACGCCAACGTACGTTATGTTGCGCGATGACAGGCCGGCGCTGGCCGTACCGGGGATGTCGCCGCACGCGTCGCGACAGGGCTGACGGTTCGTGAGTCAGGCCATGGCGCGGCCGGATCGTCAAGCCCCCCCTATACTACTCAGGATTCCAAATGAAATCGATTTCCCATGCCGTGGCCGGGATCGTCCTTGCCGGCGCCGCCGGCACCACATTCGCCGCCGGCTCCTCCATCTCGTTGCAATGCAGTTCGCCCTCCGGTGGCCAATGCACCGCCACCGGCACGACAACGCCTTTGAACATCCCGTCGACGAACCTTGTCTTCATGTGGCAAGGCCGCAATATCACGATGACTCCAATCGACGCGCATACGGTCAACGTTCAGTGCCTGACCAATCAGGCCGGGTTGCTGACCGCGCTGGCCGGATCGAGTGCGACGCAGGGGCCGTCCGCCACCGTGGCCATCGACTGTACGCCCGCAGTGAGACCGTGACGGCGGCCACGCTCGTTCGGCAAGTCGGCATGTAGACACAAAGGATCGCCCGTGCTTCCGGGACGGGGCACGGCATCGAACCCGCGTTGTTCCGCCTTGGCCAGCAGTTGTCGGTTTGAAGCTTCGACGCGTCGAGCGCGCGTAGCCGCCATCTGTCGCGTCCCCGACACAGGTGTACCCGCCCTTTTTTATGCGGCACACGGGCCAATTGTCACCCCTGATCTGACAATTTGGGGGGCCCTGCCGACATGCCCTGCCGGCGCGTTCAACAATCTGTCGTTACCCGACAGGAGACCGCCACAGGGCGGCCTCCCGCCGATTGTCCCGCCCATCCCGCTCCACTTACACGCCGATATCGTCAATAGGACAAATCCGAAAAAGAATGCTTGGGCGCTGATCAATTGCTCCGTAGCACTTTTTTACAACTTTGGCGAACCTGCCGGCCCGGAACGCCCGTCAGACGGGCACCGGCGTCGGTCAGGATGCGCAATTCAGCACAGTCGGATATTCAATATTTTCAATTAAATTGATTTTCACGAAATCAATTAAAATAAAAATCAATTTGAGATAAATCTCAAATTAACAGGTTAACAAGATTTCAAAGACATTATCCATCGGCCGGCAAATAAACCTTACATTGCTGAAAGAATTTGCCGATGCGCAAACGTTTGCTATTTCATTTGTCTTACTTTTGAGGCGTTCGCCTGTGTAACCCAGCCCACACAACAAGTGTAAGTACATGATTTTCATAAAAAAATAATGATAACCCCAAGCAAGCCAGAACCCAACGAGACACATTCTTACATCTTTCAAAATCATTCTTCATTGACACACGGAAACACGGTTCATTAACCATCTTTTAACTTTCAAAACCGCCTATTTATCACTTTTTATCAATCTATAAAAACCACCTCCAATAAACTCCGCCCATCAATTTTGAGATTCGCGCGAGCGCACGGAGCATTCCTCTAACAAAAGAGACCGGTGTGTGGCGTGCACATTTGGAGGTAGCAGGACATGAATCGCACATACCGCTCGATCTGGAACGAAGCTCTTGGCGCCTGGGTCGCGGCATCGGAACACGATTCGGCCCGGGGCAAGCCGAACAAGTCGGCCGTCGTGAAGGCCGTTGCAGCCGCCGTTCTCGTCGCGGGGGCGGGCGTCGGCAACGTCGCGCATGCGCAGTACAGCGCGGGGGGCGGTAATGCGACCAATGCAACCTCGATTGCCATCGGCGCCGGATCCAGCGGGGTGACCGTTCCCGGCCAAAGCCCGACCGCCTCCGCCGCCGGCGCGGTCGCCATCGGCGCGAACTCATCGACCAACACGGTCGCCAGCGGTTCGAACGCGACGGCATTCGGCACCGGATCCTCGGCGACCGCAACGGCTGCATCCGCGTTCGGTCAAGGTACGTCGGCTACCGGCCAGTTCGCGACCGCAGTCGGCAGCGGCACGAAGGCGACTGCAAACTATGCGACCGCCGTCGGTAGCACCAGCGCGGTCAACGGTATCCAGACGCAAGCATCGGGCGTCGGGTCCACTGCGATCGGCAGCAATGCCACGGCAGGCGCTCAGGCCGCCGCACAGGATTCGATCTCGATCGGTGGTCAATCGTCGGTCGCGTCCGGCGCAACGTCCGGCATCGCCATTGGTCGAGGTGCGACGACGAGCGGCGCATACGGCATCGCGCAGGGCGATGGCACGACATCTGGCTCGACCGGACAGAACGTCGCGATCGGTTCGTCCGGCACAACGGCGAACGGCGGCTCCTCTTCCGGCGGCGCAGTGGCCATCGGCCGCGCGCAGACCGTTAGCGGCGACGGCGCAGTCGCAATCGGCAACGGCAATTCGGCAAGCGGCACGGGCTCCGTCGCGCTCGGCAACAGCAGCACGGCAACCAACAGCTCTGTTGCACTCGGGAGTTCGGCGACGGCAACGGGCACGAATGGCGCGGTTGCGGTCGGCAATGCAGCCACTGCGACGGGCACCGGCGCAATCGCACTCGGCAACGTCGGCAGCTTCGCCGCCAAGTCGCTGGCCACCGGTACCGATGCGCTCGCACTCGGCAACGGCTCGACGGCCAGCGGCAGCGCAGGCGCAGTCGCCGTCGGCGCAGCCGCCGTGGCGTCGGGCACCTACGGGACGGCGCTCGGTTCGAATTCGACCGCAAGCGTCGCAAACTCGGTCGCCCTCGGCTACAACTCCCTGACGACCAGTGCGTCGACGTCGACGTCCGGCGGCACCACTACCGTCAGCAGCGCCACGATCGGAGGTCAGACGTTCGGGAACTTTGCGGGCTCCACTTCGGCGGGCGGTGTCGTCAGTGTCGGGCAGGCTGGTTCGGAGCGCCGCATCCAGAACGTTGCGGCAGGCCTCGTCACCTCTACCAGCACCGATGCGATCAACGGCAGCCAGCTCTACTCGGTTGCAAGCACGACGACGTCGAGCATCACAAGCCTGTCGACGTCGACGTCAACCGGTATCAATTCGTTGTCGACGGGTCTGTCATCGGCCAATAGCTCGGTTGCGTCGCTTTCGTCGTCCACTTCGACCGGCCTCTCGTCGGCCAACAGCTCGATCGGCTCGCTTTCCACCGGCCTGAGTTCGGCTCGAAGCTCGGTTACGTCGCTGTCGTCGTCCACGTCGACGGGCCTGTCATCGGCCAACAGCTCGATCACTTCGCTGTCGACCTCGACTTCGACCGGCATCAACTCGTTGTCCACGGGCATCAGTTCGGCCAATAGCTCGGTCACGTCGCTTTCGTCATCCACTTCGACGGGTCTGTCATCGGCCAACAGCTCGATCACTTCGCTGTCGACCTCGACTTCGACCGGCATCAACTCGTTGTCCACGGGCATCAGCTCGGCAAACAGCTCGGTCACGTCTCTGTCGTCGTCCACGTCGACCGGCCTCTCGTCGGCCAACAGCTCGATCACTTCGCTGTCGACCTCGACTTCGACCGGCATCAACTCGTTGTCCACGGGCATCAGCTCGGCAAATAGCTCGGTCACGTCTCTGTCGTCGTCCACGTCGACGGGCTTGTCGTCGGCCAACAGCTCGATCACTTCGCTGTCGACCTCGACTTCGACCGGCATCAACTCGCTGTCCACGGGCATCAGCTCGGCCAATAGCTCGGTCACGTCTCTGTCGTCGTCCACGTCGACCGGCCTCTCGTCGGCCAACAGCTCGATCACTTCGCTGTCGACCTCAACCTCGACCGGCATCAACTCGTTGTCCACGGGCATCAGCTCGGCAAACAGCTCGGTCACGTCTCTGTCGTCGTCCACGTCGACGGGCCTCTCGTCGGCTAACAGCTCGATCACCTCCCTGTCGACCTCAACCTCGACCGGCATCAACTCGTTGTCCACGGGCATCAGCTCGGCCAATAGCTCGGTCACGTCGCTGTCGTCGTCCACGTCGACGGGCCTCTCGTCGGCCAACAGCTCGATCACCTCCCTGTCGACCTCAACCTCGACCGGCATCAACTCGTTGTCCACGGGCATCAGCTCGGCCAATAGCTCGGTCACGTCGCTGTCGTCGTCCACGTCGACGGGTCTGTCATCGGCCAACAGCTCGATCACTTCGCTGTCGACGTCGACTTCGACCGGCATCAACTCGCTGTCCACGGGCATCAGCTCGGCTAACAGCTCGGTCACGTCGCTCTCGTCGTCCACGTCGACGGGCCTGTCGTCGGCCAACAGCTCGATCCTGTCTCTGTCCACGTCGACCTCGACTGGTATCTCGTCGCTGTCCACCGGTCTCAGCTCCTCCACCAGCTCGATCACCTCGCTGTCCACGTCGACCTCGACCGCGATCGAAGCCGCCAAGACGCATTACTACAGCGTCAACGACGGTGGTACGCAACAGGCCAACTACAACAACAACGGCGCGACCGGCGTCAATTCGCTCGCCGCCGGCGTGGCCGCCAGCGCCGCGGGTACGAGCAGCGTCGCAGTCGGCGACACCGCGAACGCGAAGGCAAACGGTGCAGTCGCAATCGGCCAGAACGCGACGGCCAACAACGCCGGCGACGTTGCACTCGGCAGCGGCTCCACGACGGCGGCGCCGAACCCGACGCCGACCGGCACTGTCGGTGGCGTGACGGCGACGTTCCAAGGCGGCAATCCGACCAGCGTGGTCAGCGTGGGTGCGCCTGGCGCCGAGCGTCAGGTGACCAATGTCGCGGCCGGTCGGATCGCCGCGAACAGCACCGATGCGATCAACGGCTCGCAACTCTACGCTACCAATTCGGTCGTGGACTCGCTGTCGACGACGGTGTCGACGTCGGGCAGCGCCATCGCGTCGCTGTCGACCGGTATCACGTCGCTGTCGACGGGCCTCAGCTCGACCAACAGCTCGGTTACCTCGCTGTCGACCTCGACGTCGACGGGCCTCTCGTCGGCCAACAGCTCGATCACGTCGCTGTCCACCTCGACCTCGACCGGCTTGTCGTCGGCCAATAGCTCGATCACCTCGCTGTCCACCTCGACGTCGACGGGCCTCTCGTCGGCCAATAGCTCGATCACCTCGCTGTCCACCTCGACCTCGACCGGCTTGTCGTCGGCCAATAGCTCGATCACCTCGCTGTCCACCTCGACGTCGACGGGCCTCTCGTCGGCCAATAGCTCGATCACTTCGCTGTCGACGTCGACGTCGACGGGTCTGTCCTCGGCGAACAGCTCGATCACGTCGCTGTCGACCTCGACGTCGACGGGTCTCTCGTCGGCCAATAGCTCGATCACCTCGCTGTCGACTTCGACCTCGACTGGCCTCTCGTCGGCGAACAGCTCGATCACGTCCCTGTCCACGTCAACGTCGACGGGCCTGTCGTCCGCGAATAGCTCGATCACGTCGCTGTCGACCTCGACCTCGACCGGTCTCTCGTCGGCTAACAGCTCGATCACCTCGCTGTCGACTTCGACCTCCACCGGCCTGTCCTCGGCGAATAGCTCGATCACGTCGCTGTCCACCTCGACTTCGACCGGCTTGTCGTCGGCAAACAGCTCGATCACTTCGCTGTCCACGTCGACCTCGACGGGTCTGTCGTCGGCTAACAGCTCGATCACGTCCCTGTCGACCTCGACCTCGACCGGCCTCTCGTCGGCTAACAGCTCGATCACATCGCTGTCCACGTCGACCTCGACGGGCCTCTCGTCGGCGAACAGCTCGATCACTTCGCTGTCCACATCGACCTCGACGGGCTTGTCGTCGGCCAACAGCTCGATCGATTCGTTGTCGACCTCGACGTCGACTGGCCTCTCGTCGGCGAACAGCTCCATCACTTCGCTGTCCACCTCGACCTCGACAGGCCTGTCGTCGGCAAATAGCTCGATCGATTCGCTGTCGACTTCGACCTCGACGGGTCTGTCGTCGACGAATAGCTCGATCACTTCGCTGTCGACCTCGACCTCGACTGGCCTCTCGTCGGCGAACAGCTCGATCACCTCGCTGTCCACGTCGACCTCGACCGGCTTGTCGTCGGCCAACAGCTCGATCGATTCGTTGTCGACCTCGACGTCGACGGGCCTCTCGTCCGCGAACAGCTCGATCACGTCGCTGTCCACCTCGACCTCGACGGGTCTGTCGTCGGCGAACAGCTCGATCACCTCGCTGTCCACGTCGACCTCGACCGGCCTGTCCTCGGCGAACAGCTCGATCACCTCGCTGTCCACGTCGACCTCGACCGGCCTGTCGTCGGCAAATAGCTCGATCACTTCGCTGTCGACGTCGACCTCGACGGGCCTGTCCTCGGCGAACAGCTCGATCACTTCGCTGTCCACCTCGACCTCGACCGGCCTGTCGTCGGCGAACAGCTCGATCACGTCCCTGTCGACCTCGACCTCGACCGGCCTCTCGTCGGCTAACAGCTCGATCACGTCCCTGTCGACCTCGACCTCGACCGGCCTCTCGTCGGCTAACAGCTCGATCACGTCCCTGTCCACGTCGACGTCGACCGGCCTCTCGTCGGCTAACAGCTCGATCACGTCCCTGTCGACCTCGACCTCGACCGGCCTCTCGTCGGCGAACAGCTCGATCACCTCGCTGTCGACTTCGACCTCGACGGGCCTCTCGTCGGCGAACAGCTCGATCACGTCGCTGTCCACCTCGACCTCGACGGGTCTCTCGTCGGCGAACAGCTCGATCACTTCGCTGTCGACCTCGACGTCGACGGGCCTGTCCTCGGCCAACAGCTCGATCACTTCGCTGTCCACCTCGACCTCGACGGGCCTCTCGTCGGCGAACAGCTCGATCACTTCGCTGTCGACTTCGACCTCAACGGGCCTCTCGTCCGCGAATAGCTCGATCACGTCGCTGTCCACGTCGACCTCGACCGGCTTGTCGTCGGCCAACAGCTCGATCGATTCGCTGTCGACTTCGACCTCAACGGGCCTCTCGTCCGCGAACAGCTCCATCACGTCGCTGTCCACGTCGACCTCGACCGGCCTGTCCTCGGCGAATAGCTCGATCACGTCGTTGTCCACCTCGACTTCGACCGGCTTGTCGTCGGCGAACAGCTCGATCACGTCGCTGTCCACATCGACCTCGACCGGCCTGTCGTCCGCGAACAGCTCGATCACGTCGCTGTCCACCTCGACCTCGACCGGCCTGTCCTCGGCAAATAGCTCGATCGATTCGCTGTCGACCTCGACTTCGACCGGCTTGTCGTCGGCGAACAGCTCGATCACGTCGCTGTCCACTTCGACCTCGACCGGCCTGTCCTCGGCAAATAGCTCGATCGATTCGCTGTCGACCTCGACTTCGACCGGCTTGTCGTCGGCGAACAGCTCGATCACGTCGCTGTCCACCTCGACCTCGACCGGCCTGTCGTCCGCGAACAGCTCGATCACGTCGCTGTCCACTTCGACCTCGACCGGCCTGTCCTCGGCAAATAGCTCGATCGATTCGCTGTCGACCTCGACTTCGACCGGCTTGTCGTCGGCGAACAGCTCGATCACGTCGCTGTCCACCTCGACCTCGACCGGCCTGTCCTCGGCAAATAGCTCGATCGATTCGCTGTCGACTTCGACCTCGACTGGCCTCTCGTCGGCAAACAGCTCGATCACGTCGTTGTCGACCTCGACCTCGACCGGTATCAGTTCGCTGTCCACCGGCCTGAGCAGCACGAACAGCTCGGTGTCGTCGCTGTCGACTTCCACGTCGACGGGCCTGTCCTCGGCAAACAGCTCGATCACCTCGCTGTCGACCTCGACCTCGACCGGCATCAACTCGCTGTCCACCGGCCTGAGCAGCACGAACAGCTCGGTGTCGTCGCTGTCGACTTCCACGTCGACGGGCCTGTCCTCGGCGAACAGCTCGATCACCTCGCTGTCGACCTCGACCTCGACCGGCCTTTCGTCGGCAAACAGCTCGATCACGTCCCTGTCGACCTCGACCTCGACCGGCCTCAACTCGCTGTCCACTGGCCTGAGCAGCACGAACAGCACGATCCTGTCGCTGTCCACGTCGACATCGACCGGCATCGGCTCGCTGTCCACCGGCCTGAGCAGCACGAACAGCTCGGTGTCGTCGCTGTCGACCTCGACGTCGACCGCGATCAACGCAGCGAAGACGCACTACTACAGCGTCAACGACAACGGCACGCAGCAAGCCAACTACGACAACACGGGCGCAACCGGCACCAACGCCCTCGCCGCCGGCGTGAACGCCAGCGCGGCGGGCGCCAGCAGCGTGGCCGTCGGCGACGGCTCGAACGCGCAGACCGCAGGCTCGGTCGCGATCGGCCAAAACGCATCGGCAACGGGCGGCAAGGCAGTGTCGATCGGCTCCGGCAACACCGCGTCCGGCGACGGCGCGGTCGCGATCGGCGATCCGAACGTGGCGACGGGTACCGGCGCGGTGGCGATGGGTGCGAACAACACGGCGACCGGCGACGGCGCGGTGTCCCTCGGCAACCAGAACACCGCAACCGGCGCCAGCGCGCTCGCCCTCGGCAGCTCGAACCAGGCCACCGCGGACAACACGATCGCGCTGGGCAACCAGGCCACGGCCAGCGCCACCGGCGCCCAGGCCTACGGCTCGGCCGCCAAGGCCACGGCCGCCGATGCGCTCGCCTTCGGCACGAACGCCCAGGCGAACGTCGCGAACTCGATCGCACTGGGCGCCAACTCGGTCACGGCCGCGGCCGTCGGCACGTCGAGCGCCACGATCGGCGGCGTCCAGTACTTCTTCGCGGGCAGCTCGCCGGTCGGCGTGGTCAGCGTCGGTGCACCGGGCGCGGAACGCCAGATCACGAACGTCGCCGCCGGCCGGATCTCGGCCACGAGCACGGACGCGATCAACGGCAGCCAGCTGAACGCGACGAACAACGCGATCAACACGCTGTCGACGTCCACCGCGTCGAACGTCGCGTCGCTGTCGACCGGCATCAACTCGCTGTCGACCGGCCTGAGCACGACGAACAGCAACGTGGCATCGCTGTCCACGTCGACCTCGACCGCGATCAACTCGCTGTCGACGGGCCTCAGCACGACGAACAGCAACGTCAACTCGCTGTCGACGTCGACCTCGACGGGCATCGGTTCGCTGTCCACCGGCCTGAGCACGACGAACAGCAACGTGGCCTCGCTGTCGACCGGCGTGACGAACATCAACAACACGCTGAACTCGCTGTCGACGTCGATCAACAACAACACGACGCGGACGGCGAACAACAACGGCGTCGCGGCCGACATGAACGGCAAGGGCACCGACGTCCCGACCGTCACCGCCGGCTCGAACTCGGTGGCGATCGGCGCGAATTCGAACGACGGCGGTCGCTCGAACGTCGTGTCGGTCGGCAACGACCAGCAGCAGCGCCAGATCACGAACGTCGCGCCGGGTACGCAAGGCACCGACGCGGTGAACGTGAACCAGTTGACGCAGGTGCAGACGACGCTGTCGACGGCACTGTCGGGCCAGCAGGCGCAGATCAACTCGCTGGGTTCGCAACTGCAGCAGACCGACCAGATGGCGAAGCAGGGTATCGCGGCCGTCGGCGCGATGGCATCGATCCCGCAGCTCGATCGCGACGCCAACTTCGGGATGGGCGTGGGCACGTCGACCTTCCTCGGCCAGAAGGCGATGGCGGTCAACATGCAGGCGCGCATCACGGAGAACCTGAAGGCGTCGATCAACGGCGGCTTCAGCGGCGGTCAGAAGGTGATCGGCGCCGGCATGCTCTATCAGTGGAAGTAACGCGTCGCGCCACGCGGCCGTCCGGCTCGCCAGCCGGACGGCCCGTGGCGGCCCCGACGGCCAGACGAACCCGCCGCGCAACCCGTGGCGGGCTTCAGTCAACCCAAGCATTGAGGATGTAACCGTGAACAAACTCGCTCTTGCGCTCGCGCTCTCCGCAACGGCCCTCGCCGCATGCTCGACCGCATCCGGCCCGACCTTCAGCGCCTCCGAACTGCAGCCGCGCGACGGCGTGCGTACCTTCCAGGTGGACTGCCACGGCTTGCTGTCGGGCCCGCAGACCTGCATGAAGGCCGCCCGCAAGATCTGCGGCGAAGAGCCGGTACGCGCCGTCGACTCGGCCCGCGCGCTGCGCGACAAGTCCGATCCCGCGACGCTCGTGTTCCAGTGCGGCGCCGCACCGGCCGAAGCGGCCTCGGCCGCCACGCCGGCCACCGCCGCCGTTGTCGAACAGGTGAACCTGTCAGGCGACGCGCTGTTCGCCACCGACCACGCAACGCTCGCACCGACGGCGCGCGAATCGCTCGACCGCCTGCTGAACGAGCGCAAGGACCACACGTACTCGCAGGTGACGGTCACCGGCTTTACCGATTCGGTGGGCAGCGACGACTACAACCTCGCGCTGTCGAAGCGCCGCGCCGAATCGGTCGCCGCCTATCTGAAGGCACACGGCCTGAAGGCCGACTCGATGACGGTGTCGGGCCGCGGCAAGGCCGATCCGGTCGCGTCGAACGCGACGCCCGAAGGCCGCGCGAGCAACCGCCGCGTCGAAATCCGGCTGCAGCACTGAGCAGCCGGCCGCCGCACGTGCGGCGGCCCGGTCCGGCAGGCCGCCAGCGCCGCGCCGGGCAACGCGGGCGCCGCTTCGCCGGCGCCCCGCCCCCGTGGGCCGGCGGGTATGTCAAAGTTCGTCACGGCCTGCCAAAAACGGCGATTTCCATGCCACAATCGCCGCAGACAGTCGCCGGGGCAGCCTGCCCGAATCGCGCGCCGTGCCAGGCGTGCCCGACGACACGCCGGAATCCGGCTGCCGCCCTCGCGAACCACGTCGCCCGATTCGCGTGCCGCGGCGCACCGGCGCGAATCCAACCATGACAACCCACGGCGCGCCGCTTCCAGGCCAGACGCTCGACGCGATGCCCGGACGCACGACGCCGCAGAGGAAACCAACCGGTGACGGACATCAATGAAGCCGCCGCGCGCGGCACCCGCAAGCAACGGCCGGCGGTCGGCATCTCGCTGTTTGCGCGCGACGGCCAGGCGATCTGGGAAAACGGCATTCACCAGAACATCGCGTTCCTCGCGATGATGCTCAAGCGCTCGGATCGCGTCGGTCCCGTCTATTTCCTGAACGGCGGCGACGCGAACGCTCTGCCGGCCGGCCTCGAACTCGACGGCCTCGACATCCCGCTCGTGAAGCCCTCCGACGTCACGCACGAACTCGACGTCGTGATCGAAATGGGCGCGCAGCTGCCGGTCGAATGGCTCAGGCACATGAAGGCGCTCGGCAAGAAGATCGCCGCGTTCTTCTGCGGGCACGTCTATGCGGGCCTGTGCGAAACGCCGATCTTCGGAAAACCGTCGGGACACGTGTTCAACGGCGCGCCGTTCGACGAAGTGTGGCTGCTTCCGCAATACGACAAGACCGCGGCGCCGATGCTGCAGACGATCCTGCGCGCGCCCGTCCACCTGATGCCGCACATCTGGTCCCCATACTTCCTGGAGCGCCGCGCCGCCGTGCTCGCCGGCGAAGGCGCATCGTTCGGCTATCGGCCGGGCCAGCGCCCGTGGCGCCTCGCGATGCTCGAGCCGAACATCTCGGTCGCCAAGTCCTGCCACTACCCGATGCTGACGTGCGACGCGTTCTACCGCGCACGGCCGGACGCGGTGCAACACATGTTCGTCGTCAACTCGATGCACATGAAGGAACATCCGACCTTCGTGCACTTCGCGAACAGCCTCGACCTCGTCCGCCAGCACAAGGCGACGTTCGAACCGCGACTCGACCTGCCGGGCTTCATGGCGCGCCACGCGGATGCGGTCGTGTCGCACCACTGGGAAAACGGACAGAACTATCTGTATTACGACGTGCTGTACGGCGGCTATCCGCTGATCCACAACTCGACGCTGATCGGCGACGCCGGCTATTACTATCCGGACTTCGACGCCGCCGCGGGCGGCCGCGCACTGCTCGAAGCGTGGCTGCATCACGACGAACGCCTCGACGATTACCGCGCGAAAGCCGGCCGGCTGCTGCAATCGGTCTCGATCGACAACCCCGCGAACCTCGACGCGTTCGTCTCGCGTCTGGTCGCCTGAACCGGAGCATACGCATGTCGGACTCCAATGCCCGTCAAGCGCCCGGCGAGGGCAAGCGTCTCGTCGTCGGCGTGTCGCTGTTCGTGCGCGGCGCCGGCCAGTCGCTATGGGAAAACGGCATCTTCCAGAACTGCCTGCTGCTGATCCTGCTGCTGCGCCAGTCGCCGCTCGTCGCACAAGCCGTGATGGTGAACGGCGGCGAACAGGTCGCCGATCCGCAAATGATGCTCGGCGAGTGGGACGTGCCGCTGCTGTCGATGGACGAAGCGCTGGAACGCTGCGACGTGCTGATCGAAATGAGCGCGCAGTTCGGTGCCGACTACCTGCGCGCGTTCCGCGACCGCGGCGGCAAGGTCGTCACGATGCGGGTCGGAAACGACTACGTGATCGACATCGAACGTGCGATGTTCAACAAGCCGTCGGGCTTCCTGTTCTCGGGCGCGCCGTACGACGCGGTCTGGACGATTCCCGAGTTCGAGCGCTCGTGCCTGCATTATTACCAGACCGGCCTGCGCGCGCCCGTCACGATCGTCCCGCACATCTGGCATCCGATGCTGTTCGACAAGGCGCGGGCGACGCTCGGCGCCGGCCTGACGTTCGGTTATCAGCCCGGCAAGCCGCGCTGGCGCGTGACAATGTTCGAGCCGAACATCTGCATGGTGAAGACGAGCGTCATCCCGATGCTGGTGACCGAGGAGGCATATCGCGCGAAGCCCGATTTCCTCGAGTTCGTGCGCGTGTGCAACACGATCCACCTGAAGGAACATACGACGTTCGTCCACTTCGCGAAGAGCCTCGACATCGTGAACCACGGCATCACGACGTTCGAAAGCCGCTACGCGGTGTACGAATTCATGGCCGCGTACGGCGATGCCGTGGTGTCGCACACGTGGGAAAACGCGCAGAACTACCTGTACTACGAGCTGCTGTACGGCGACTATCCGCTGATCCACAACTCGCCGTTCCTCGGCAAGGCCGGGTATTTCTATCCGGACTTCGACTGCCAGGCCGGCGGCCGCGCGCTGCTGCAGGCGTTCGCCGAGCACGACGCGAATCTCGACGCGTACCGCGAGCAGTCGAAGCACGTGCTCGACTCGGTCAGCATCTACAACCCCGAGAACGTCGCGGCCTATACGGACGCGATCGCCACCCTCTACCGCGACGCGTGACGCGCCGCCCTTTCCGGACTCCGACATGAACGCACGCCTGCCTCTTACCCGCGCCAGATGGCTGATCGGCTGCGCCGCCGCTTCGATCGCACTCGGCGCGCACGCGCAATCGGCCGGCGACTCCGCCGACGCACTGCTCCGCGATTCGGATGCCGTGTTCAAACAGCTCGACGCCGGCCAGTACGGCGCGGTGTGGACCGACGCCGCCGCATTCGTGAAGGCGCGCATCAAGCAGGATCAGTTCGCGGCCGAGTTGCAGCACGCACGCCAGTCGGTCGGCACGGTCAGCCGTCGCGGCTGGGCGCAGGTCACGCGAATCCGCTACACGAATGCGTCGACGACGCCCGATGGGCTCTACGCGAACGTCGACTACACCACCACGCTGACGAGCGGCGCAACGGTCTACGAGAAGCTGAGCTTCCGCCTCGAAGACGACGGCCGCTGGCACCTGACGGGCTACGTGCCGCGCCAGTCGCAGAACTTCGCGCAATAAGCCGCCCGCCCCACGGAGCCGCCCCGATGAAACTCAATGTCGCGATTACGATGAACGTGCAGCGCGACGCAACGCAGTCGATCTGGTACAACGGCGCGAACCAGCACTGCGTGTACCTGTACATGCTGCTGAAGCAGTCGCCGCTGATCGGCGAAGTCTGGCTCGCGCACGACAACGGCATCACCGAGTATCCGCAGGCGTTGATGATGGACGCGTTCGGCGACGCGCTGCGGCCGCTGTCGGCCGTCGTCCACCAGACCGACCTGCTGATCGAGATGAATGCGTTCGTCGATCCGTCGCACACGGACGCCGTGCGCCGGCGCGGCGGCAAGTGCGTGTCGTACCGCTTCGGCAACGACTACGTGATCGCGGTCGAGACGATCAACTTCGAGAAGAACGACTGGAAGCCGAACCCGCACCGCGTGCAGTTCGACGAGATCTGGACCAACCCGCAGCACATGCACACGTGCGCGGCCTATTTCCAGGCCGTGTACCGCGCGCCGGTGATCGAGCTGCCGCACATCTGGTCGCCGTATTTCATCGAGCGCAGCCTCGACGCCGATCCCGAACTGAAGGCGCGCTTCGGCTACCGCAATCACGGCACGGCCAAGCGCATCGCGTTCTTCGAGCCGAACCTGAACGTCGTGAAGAGCGCGATCGTGCCGATGCTCGCCGCGAACGCGTGCTACGTCGCGCATCCGGAGCTCGTCGAGCACGTGTACATGACCAACACGTTCGACAAGAAGGAAAACGTCGCCTTCAAGCATCTCGCGCTCGGGCTCGAGATGGTGCGCGACGGCAAGGCGACCGCCGACGTGCGCGCGCCGTTCGTCGCGTGGGCCGCGCATCACACCGACATCGTCGTGTCGCACCACTGGGAAAACGGCCTCAACTACCTGCTGTACGACGCGCTGTACGGCAACTACCCGCTCGTGCACAACTCGCCGTTCCTGCGCGACGTCGGCTATTACTATCCGGACTTCGAGATCTTCGATGCGGCGCGCGCGATCGCGACCGCCGCGCAGACGCACGACGCGCATCTCGACGACTACGCGGCGGCGGCGCGCCGATGCCTGCACCAGGTCGACGCGCTCGCGGAGCACAACGTCCGCGCGTACTCGGAGCAGATCCGGAAACTGTTCGCCGACCGCGCACTCGGCTGACCGCCTTCGCTCGCGTTCACGTCCATGAACCAGACCATCCGCAACTTCGTCGTGATCGATTCGATCCACGGCCCGTTTCTCATCAACCGGCACTGCGCGCTGCAGGCCGAGGCATTGATCAAGACCGGCCGGCCACATATCCAGGGCGAACTCGACACGATCCTGCACGTGATCGAGCAACTGCCCGACGGCGCGATCGCGGTGGACGGCGGTGCGAACGCGGGGCTCGTGTGCGTGCCGGTCGCGCACCGGCTGCGCGCGCGCGGCGGCCGCGTGTACGCATTCGAGCCGCAGCGCACGCTGTTCCATGCGCTCGGCGGCACCATCGCGCTCAACGAGCTCGACAACCTCCACCTGCTGAACATGGGGCTGGCCGCCGCCAACGGCACGATGAAGGTGCCCGATGTCGACTACGGGCAGGATGCCGATTTCGGTTCGGTGTCGCTCGTCGACGGGCAATCATCGGGCGGCACGCCGACGCCGGTCGTCCGGCTCGATTCGCTCGGCCTGCCGCGCCTGGATTTCCTGAAGCTCGACATCGAAGGGATGGAGATCGACGCGCTGCGCGGCGCGCGGCGGCTGATCGAGACGCATCTGCCGTGGTGCTGGATCGAATACTGGAAAGTCGGCGAGGCGCCGATCATCGATACGTTCGCCGGTCTCGACTATACGTTCTACCGGATCGACGGACTGAACATGCTGTGCGTGCCGAACGCACGCTGGGACCGGCAGCGCCTGCTGATCTCGGGCGACCCGCTCGCCGTCGGATCGGCGACCGGAAACGGCGCGGATCGCGCGGCGGCCGCGCCCGCCGACGCCGACGCGCCCGAAACGAACTGGAACCGCGCACTCGACCACGAGTCGCGCGGCGAGTGGGGACATGCGATCGATCGCTGGCAACGCGCACGCGGCCGCGGGCTCGACGACGATGCGATCGCGTTGCAGCTTGCGTCGTGCTACGGCTTCGCCGGCGCACCCGAGGCCGGGCTTGCGGCACTCGACCATTTCGGGGACCCGGCCGCACTGCCCGACGCGGTGCGCGGGCGCATCGAACTGGCGCGCTCGGCACTGCTGCTGCGCGCCGGCCGGCGCGACGAGGCCGCGCGCGCCACCATCGACAGCGAAAACGTGCTGACGTCCGCACAGTTCGGGCTGCCGACGGAGCGGCTCTACCAGGGCCAGCCGCTGCACGGCAAGCGGCTGCTCGTGCTCAGCTACGGCGGCATCGGCGACCAGCTTCAGTACGCCCGCTACCTGCATGCGCTCGACGCGCTCGGCTGCGCCGGCGTGACCGTGGTCGTGCCCGACGCGCTGGCCGGCCTGCTGCGCCATACGTTCCCGCGTATCGAATTCGTCGGCGCGCACGGCGCGTGGGTCGACACATCGCAGATCGCACACGACTACTGGTGTTCGTTCCTGATGCTCGCCGCGCAGTTCGGCTACGCGCCGGCGCCGGAAGGTGCGCCACCCGCTTACCTGGCGTGTCCGCCCGCGCATGCCGACGCATGGCGCGAGCGCGTGGCGCGCGACGGCCACGCAGCCGGTACGCGCCGCATCGGGCTCAACTGGCGCGGACGCGACGAAAGCGACGCACGCTTCCATCGCGCGGCCAGCCTGCGCGACTTCGCCCCGCTTGCCGGGATGCACGGCTACGCCGCGTACTGCATCAACCGCGACCTGTCCGCACAATCCGAACAGTCGGACCTGCCGGTCACCTTCCCGCATCAGGCGATCGGCGATTTCAGCGATCTGGCCGCGCTGATGCTCGCGATGGACGCCGTGGTGACCACCTGCACCGCGCACATCCATCTCGCCGGCGCGCTCGGCGTACCGGCCGTGCTGCTGCTCAGCCCGAAAGCCGACGCCCGCTGGGAAACCGGTTCGCGCAGCGCGCTCTATCCGGGCATCCGGATCGTGCGCGCCGCGCACGTCGGCCGATGGGACGATGCAGTCGACCGCGCGATGGCGCTGGTGCTGGGCGGTTTCGGAAAGGATTGACCGGCTTGACTGGCCGCGTGACCGAGCCGCCGCGGCGCAGCGGGCCCGCACGCGCGGCGGCTGCCCTACACCGGCACGCGATCGCCGCTTTGCGCGGCGAACACGCGGCCATGCCGCCGCCCCATGCGGGCGAGCACGGCAAAACAACGGACCGCCTGCCCGCTTGCACTGCCGGATTGCCTGGCGAGGCTGTCGGACACGCCGCGCGCGATCGCCGAATCGTCGCCGCACGCGCCGGCGATGACGCCCGCGTAATAGTGCCGCGCCGCCAGCTCGCGGCCGTTGGCATCGATCGGTTTCATCCGCTGAATGCGACGCGCGACGGCCTTCAGGCCGTCGAGGTACGGCGCGACATCGATCGGCACATCGGTCGACTCGGCGCCGAGTTGCCACAGCATGTCCGCCAGTTCGGCGATCGCGACCAGGTCGCGCGCATCGGTTGCCTGCGTGCCCGTTCCGGCTCCGGCCTTCGTCCCCGCCATGCCACACCCCTTTGCGATTCGTCTCACCCTCGCCCGGCACCGGCGCGTCGTGCGCGCCGCCCCGCCCGTTCCCGCGCCGTCACACTGCGGCCGGCGACCGCCATGAAAAGCGGATGCCCTGCGCCCAGGCGACACCGGCATCCACGATGATCTGCCGGTCGATCTCGCTCTCCACGCCTTCGACGACGACGTGCCGCGCGCCTTCGTGCGCGAACGCGATCAGCCTGCGGAACTGGTAACGCCCGATCGCGTTGCGCTTGATCATCGACAAGACCGACCGGTCGAGCTTCACGATGTCGGGATTGCCGACCACCAGATTGTTCAATGCGCTGAAACCGACGCCGAAATCGTCGATCGCGATCCGGCAACCGGCCTGCCGGAAGCGGTTCACGAACGACCGGCCCGCGACGGGGTTCAGCGGCCCCGTCTCCGTGATCTCGACCACCAGCCGCGCCGCCACCGACGGCTCGCGCTCGAGCCGCCTGAAAATCGCCAGCCACGCGTCGTCGACGACCGCGCTCGCCGCCGCGACGTTGCAACCGAGCACCGCGGCCGGATCGGCGCGCAGCGCGTCGATCGTCCGGCCGACCACCAGCCGGTCGAACCAGCGCATCAGCCCGAGCGCCTCGAGGCGCGGCAAGAATGCGAGCGGCGGCAGCGCATCGCGCTCGCCCCAGCGCAACCGCGCCAGACGCTCCTGATACAGCACACCGCCCGACAGGTCGGCCCGGCACACCGGTTCGTGCGCGAACCCGAGCCGGCTTTCCACGAAACTGCGTACCGACGCGAGGTCGGCATGATCGTCGGGGGCGCCGAACACGAGATCGATTTCGTCACGATTCGCTTCCCGATTCGCCTCCAGGCGAGCTTCGACCGCATTCATCCGGCGCTCCGGCAAATGGCGAGCCGCCGATCGCGGCTCGACCTCAACAAACACGCGGAGCAAACCTACCCTGACGCGCTCCGCCGCCTACCCGGCCCATCCTGTTATGACGATTTTTTCCGGGAGCGTACTTTTCGCTTCGGCGCGCCGTCAAATTCGATATTTTCAGTGATATTCAACTACTGCCAATACACCATGCACGCATCATGCCGACAGTGCGACAGGTTACACAACACAAAATACGGAACCTCGAATCCAGCTCGCTTATCTTCATCGCCCGGACAGTTTTATCCGAATCGATTTCTTTCACGACATTACGGGACTGCAAATCGAAAAATCGTTAATTGATCAGACTAAAGCAGATGCACGAATCACCGTTTTCCATTGATGCACGGGCCCGCGACGCAGGCCCTCGACCCGGGCAGCCATCCGCCGGAAACCGGCCGCCGCGCATCATTCGATCACCGCAGCATTCAATTTTCTCGCTGCAAACGACATTATTTAATCTCGAAACAGAATTCACCGCGTCAAATCAATAATATCAAGTTTTATTTATATGATGATTATGAATTGAACCATATTTAACAATCTTAAAGACTTGTTAACCTATAAAATTGTTTCCGACGGACTTCCCTCGGAGCCGTCAATTTCGTGCCTTCAAAACCGTCGAACCGATCGGGTTCGGCGGTTTCTTTTTTAACGGCACCATTTCGTCAGACATTAGGGCGGGACAACCCCGATGGCGGCCGACGGCGTCATGAAAGTACGCCGTGGAAAATCGGGCCTTATGCGGCCGGCGTGCCGATCAGGTTCGCGAGCAGCGCGTCGTACTCGGCGACGAGCGCCGGATTCGCCGACGTGTAGCGGCCGAGGATCTCCCGTTGGCGCCGCGTGTATGCTTCCCAGTCGTCGTCGTGCGTATGCAGCGCACGCAGCAGCGCGTCGGCGCCCTGCTGCACGTCGTTGTCCGGATAGTAGTAGCCGAGGTCGGGCGCGAGGCTCGCGTTGTGCACGAGCGGATAACCCTGCCAGCACACGTCGAAATAGAAGTAGTTCAGCGGGTTCGACCATTGGTGCGACACGACGATGTCGGTCAGGTCGGCCAGGAACACCGGCGTGTCGAAGCGACCGACGAAGCTCGCCTTGCCCGCGCGCACGATGTCCAGGTAATTCATCAGCATCACGAACTCGGGGCTGTCGTGCGCGAGGCGATCGGCGTTCGTCACGTGCGTGAAGCAGATCGCGTCGGGGTCGCGCCGATACGCTTCGTCGATGATCAGCATCGGATACACGCAGAACTTCACGACGTTGTGGTTCGGCTCCATCACCGTCAGCCGCTTGCCGGGCTCGCTGCGTGGCCGGTATTCGCCGTGCTCGGGCAACGTCTGCGCGCGTGCGGTGAGGAACATCGGATCCCACACGAACGGCACGACGCGCCCCGGGCAGCGGCGCAGCGACTGCAGGAACGGCAGCGACGAAGGCGCGATCTGCGGAATCGCCCATACCTCGTCGTAGCCGCGGTTGATGAACAGCGAATCCCACAGCCGGCGGCCGAACAGCATCGACTCCATCGCGTTGATGTACTCGACGCCGCAGCAATAGCTGACGAGCTTCGCGCCGCGTGCTTTCAGGTAGGCCGTCTGCTCGCCGTCGATCTGGCCGCCGAGCTCGATCACCACGTCGAGCGCATCCTTCATGTCGGCGAACGCGCGCGTGTCGTACACGTTGCGGTCCCACGGCAGCGCGTCGGTGAGCGGCACGTCGGTGGTGTTGACCAGCGTCACGCGGTAGCCGTGCGGCGACGCCATCAGCAGCTTCGCGAGAAACAGCGCGTTCTGCTTGATGCCGTTGATCCACAGGCTTTCGTCAGGGGCACGCAGTCCGATCGTGATACCGATGCGCAGGCCGTTCAGGACAGGAGACGTCATCGTCGGCAGGATGGAAGGTTGAATGGGAGCGGCATGGCGCAGTGTAGCGCGCGGAGCGCCGCCCGCGTCAAGCGGCGGCGGCCAACCCGGCATTCTAGCGGAGCGCCGTCCGCACACTGTCAGACATGGTCAGCGCCCGCCGCGGCCGTGCAAATCCGCCGGATCGTTATGCGATACTCATGCCACCCGCTGCGCCACCGGCCGGCAGGCTTTTCCGGGGTATTCGAGCGGGCACGCACACGACCACGCCGCACCTCGATGACAAGAAAGGCTGACAGAATGGACCACGATGCCGCGCAAGTCTTCCAGAAGATCCACGACGAACAGGGGTGGCACTCGCAGGAAAGCGTGTCCGGGTGGGGTTCGGAGCTGAAAAACACCGTGCAGGTCATTCGCGAGCTGCCGGGATTGCTGCGCCGCTTCGGCGTGCGTTCGATGCTCGATGCGCCGTGCGGCGATTTCAACTGGATGCGCCATGTCGACCTCGACGGCATCGACTACATCGGCGCCGACATCGTGCAAAACCTCGTGGCGGCCAACCAGGCAACGTGGGCGGCGCCGAACCGCCGGTTCGTGCATCTCGACCTGTTGCGGGATCCGTTGCCGGATGCCGACCTGATCCTCTGCCGCGACTGCCTGTTCCACTTTTCGCACGCCGACGTGTTCCGCGCGTTCGAGCGTTTCGCCGCGACCCGCGCGCGCTACCTGCTGACCACGACCTTCATCTATCGCAGCTATCCGCGCAACGCGGCAATCGCGACCGGCCAGTGGACGCCCATCAACCTCGAGATGCCGCCGTTCGACCTCGCCCCGCCGCTGACGCTGCTCGTCGAAGGCAGCAACGAATGCATCATCTACGGGGGCGACATCGGCACCGTGCCGATGTCCGATCGCTGCCTCGGGCTCTGGAACATGGAGAGCGTTCGCGAACGCTTGCGGCGCAGGCCGCTTCCCGGCCTGCGGAGCGCGCGATGATCGTCCTCAGCCATTTCAGCCAACCCGCGCCCGCCAGTCTCGAGAATCACCGCTGGTACGCGCAGGCGCACGGCTATCGTCACGAGATCGTCGATGCGTCCGCGATGCCGCAGGCGCTGCCGTTGCGGCCGCTGTATCGCTACGAATCGCTGCTCCACGTACTGCGCGGCGCGCAGCCCGACGCACTCGTGCTGCTGCTCGGCGAAGACGCGGCGATCATCGAGCCCGTCGCGCTCGAACGCCTGATGGCCGGGCGCGACATGCTGCTGGTCGACGCGTTCGCGCCGCCGCTGCCGCAGGTCGACGTGCAGATCTGGCGCAACACGGCGGACGTGCGCGCGATCGTGATGCAGCTCGTGCAGCGCTGCAAGCTCGGCAGCGAGCCGAAGCTGACGTCGGAGGCCGCGCTGTTCGACGGGCTCGACACGCATCGCTACCTGGAATTGATCGACGGGTTGTACGCCGTCATGCCGTGCGGCCCCCATCTCGATCCGATGTGGAGCCGCGAGCCCACCTTCGCGATCAGCATCGACGACACGCCGCACGATCCCGCGCGCAAGGGCGCGACGCCACGTTTTCGCGACACGCTCGTCGCGTACGTCAATCGCTGCCGCGCCGCAGGCCGGCCGATGTTCTCGTTCGATCATGCCGCGGCCGCACCGGACGAAGCCGCCGAGCGCTGCACGTACAATCCCGGCCGGCCGATCGCGCTGATGATGCTGTACACGCCGAACATCGGCAGCTACGCCCGCGTCGCCGAACGCAATTTCCGGCGCTACTGCGACACGCACGGCTACACGCTCCACGTGCATCGCGACATCCCCGCGGAGATCGGGCTGAACGCAACGGGCAACTGGTTCAAGCCGTGGCTGCTGCACGCGTACCTGCAGCATCATGAATGGGTCGTGTGGCTCGATGCCGACGTACTGATCGCGAATCAGCAGCAGCCGCTGGAACCGTTGCTCGACGGGCGCGACTGGCTGCTTGCGCAGGATATCGGCCAGTGGGCGTTCAACTCGGGCGTGATGGCGTTCCGCCGCACCGAACGCAACGACGCGATGCTGCGCGACCTGATGACGACGATCGCCGCGCTGCACGACCGGTCGAGCGTCTACGCGAGCGACGGCGACCAGCTGCATTTCATTCGCGCGATGGAGCGCGACGGGCAGCTGCACGGCGAAGGCGTGGCCGATCTCGTCAGCCTCAACACGCCCTGGCTGTTCCGCCGCGCGGACAGCTACATCGTGCACTACTACGGCATGTGGTCGGCGATGCGCGCGCTGATGATGGCGCATGACGACGGGCTGCCGGGCTGACACCGCCGCTTCGGCATCGAACCCGCAAGGACGACGCACCGGATACCGTCAGATCGGCGTGATCGTCGGCGCGACGGCCGCCGGATCGGTGACGCTGGCCCTGCCGGTTTCGACGTGCCCCGCGATGCGGCGCGTCCAGCCCGCGTTGCCGGCCACCGCGAACTGCAGGTCGTACCACTGGCTGCTGCACGACAGGTCCCAGCGCGCTTCGATGCGCTGCCCGGCGGGAATCGTCAACGTGCGCGCCGCGCCGCCGTACGCGACATCGGTCGCCGTGACCGTGAGCGTGCCGGTGCCCGCATTGGCGATCGTGACATAGACGTCGCCGTTCGCCACGTCGTAGCACGGCGTGATTTCAGGCTTCGCGGCGGCATCCGCGGCGGCCGAACCCGCAAAGCGCCGGAAATAGCCGTTCGGCCCCCACACGCTCACCAGGTAGTTGCCGTTCGCGTCGAGCGCCCACGTGTCGGTCAACTGCTTGCCGGCCTCGACCGTATAACGGCGCGGCATCGCGGTCGGATCGCCCGTATAGACCCAGAAGTGCGCGCCCTGCGTGCCCGAATTGGCGAACGTCACCGCATAACCTTGCGCCTGGAGCCGGCCCGTCACGTGCAGCTCGTACGGCAGCGCGCGAGCCGGCCGCGTGCCGGGTTCCTGCGCCGTCACGACCTGCTGCGCGGTGCTGGCCGGCGCCGTCTGCGACGACGCGCGCGAGCATTGCAGGTCCGCCTGCGCGACATATGCCTGCGTACTCGGCAACGTCGGCAGCGTGGCATCCGATCTGGAGAAATCGAGCGCCGACGTCAGGTCGCCGCAGATCGCGCGGCGCCACGGCGAGATGTTGGTTTCGATCACGCCGAAGCGCTTCTCGATGAATTGCAGCACCGACGTGTGATCGAAGACCTGCGAGCACACGAAGCCGCCCTTCGACCACGGCGACACGACGAACATCGGCACGCGCGGGCCGAGGCCGTACGGCAGGTTGTCGGCCGTATACGTGCCGGCCTGCGTCGACGTCACGACATTGTGCCGCTCGAGCGACACGTCCACCGTGCTCATGCCCGAGCCCGGCAGCGTCGGCGCCGACGGCGGCACGACGTGGTCGAAGAAGCCGTCGTTCTCGTCGTACATGATCAGCAGGACGGTCTTGCTCCATACGTCCGGGTTCGACGTCAGCGCATCGAGGATCGTCGACAGGTAGTACGCGCCGTACAGCGGCGTGAACTTCGGATGCTCCGAATACGCGGCGGGCGGCAGCAGCCACGAGACCTGCGGCAGCGCGTTGGCCTGCACGTCGGCCTTCAGCTGCGTGATCGGGCGCGTGCTCATCCCGCGCGTCTGCAGCGACGAACCGGCCGGCGCATTCACGAAGTTGTTGAAGCACGCGAGCATGTTCGTGCCGTAGTTGCCGGTGAAGTTGTCGAACCCGGTGCCCTGCTGGTAGATCTGCCACGAGATGCCGGCCTTCTCGAGCCGCTCCGGGTAGGTCGTCCAGCTGAAGGGCGGCAACTGGACCTTGTCGAACGGGTTGTCGATGTAGTCGGTATTGTCGAGCAGCGGGCCGCCGCCCGTGCCGAGCGGATCGACCATGCCCGTCATCAGGTACATGCGGTTCGGGTGCGTGTTGCCCGGAATCGAGCAGAAGTAGTGGTCGCACACCGTGAACGCATCCGCGAGCGCGTAATGGAACGGGATGTCGTCGCGAACGTGATAGCCCATCGTCATGTTCGACTTCTGTACGGCCCACTGATCCGCGCGGCCGTTGTCGATCGCGCCGTGCGTCGTCGCCCACGTATGCGGCAGGCCGCCGATACATTGCGCGTTGACGCCCGGGTTGGTCGTGTCGTAGCGGAACGGCGCGATCACGCTCGTCTTGTCCTCCTGCCGCGGCTGGAACCACACCGGCTTGCCGTTCGGCAGCGTGACGGGGAAGCGATCGTTGTAGCCGCGCACGCCGCTCAGGTGGCCGAGGTAGTGATCGAACGAGCGGTTCTCCTGCATGAACACGACGATGTGCTGCACATCCTGGATCGTGCCCGTCACGGAATTCGGCTCGATCGCCAGCGCCTTGCGGATCGACTCGGGAAGCAGCGCGGTGGCGGCGGTCGCGCCGGCGAGACCGGCGGAGAACTTCAGAAAATCGCGTCGCGAATGGTTGGCCATGCTGGTTGCTCGTGATTGGATTTCTGGTGAAAACAGCCGGTATCAGGAAGCGGGCGACGATGCCGGTGCGGTGAAACCCGGCGGGCAATGCATCTGCGCGGTGGCGACGACGGCGCCGCCGCACGCGGCCTTCTGCTGCGCGACGGGCGCGGCGGGTGCGGTCAGGTCGTCGTTGCAGGCGCCGAGGAGGGCTGTCAGCGCGATCAGGCCAACGACCGCGAAAGGCCGCAGGGCCGACTTTCGCATAACGGTTCTCCGTGGGGGTGATGACGTGACACGGACGCGAACCCGCGTCGGTCATATCGACGCCGAGATGCTATGTTCGACTTGTTACACGACGGTGTCGAGTAAAGGGAGATCGACGCGCACGCGGAGCGCGGCACGTGGTGGCCTGGCCGGAATGACGCGATTCGTAAGTCGTTCGAAAGATTGATGTTGGCTGAACGTGCGGCTTCGCGGGCCGACGACATCGGGGCGGCGCGGCCTAAACGGCGCGCGCACCGTGATTCGAGAAGCATTCTTGTGCGGGCCGGCCGCAGCGCGGCCGGCTTGCACACGGCGTGCAGACTGGCGTCAGCCTTCCGCCATCATCAGCAACTGCGCGCCATCCGCGACCTGGTCGCCGACGCCGTACAGCACTTCCGCGACGACGCCCGCGCTCGGCGCGCCGATCGTGTGTTCCATCTTCATCGCTTCCATCACGATGAGCGGCGTACCGGCTTCGACCTTCTGGCCCGGTTCGACCAGCACCGCGATCACCTTGCCCGGCATCGGCGCGGTCAAACGTCCGCCGCCCTGCTCCGCATCGCCCGCATGCGCGAGCAGGTTGCGCCATTCGAACGTCTCCGAGGTGCCCTGCGTGAACACATGGAACGTGTCGCCGTCCGCATACACGCGGCCGCTGCCGCGCACGCCACCGAGTATCACGTCGAAATCGAGCGGCGTGGCGCCGCGCGTCCATGCGAACGGTTGCGCGGCGTCATCGCCGGTCGCGAGTCGCGCGCCGGCGCCGTCGTCCTCGTAGGTGACCGTCACGTCCGCTTCGCGATCGGCCGCATGCCATTCGAGCGTGCGGCGATAGCCGCCGTTCAGCCGCCAGTCCGGCAAGGCGCCCCACGGCGATGCACCTTGCGCGGCCGCGCCGCGTTCGCGCGCGAGCAATGCCGCGCACGCAAGTGCAAGCGCCGCGCGCGGCGGCTGTTGCGGCGCGAACAGCGCATCGTGGTTGCGCTCGATCAGCCCCGTGTCGAGATCGGCCGTCGCGAACGGTTCGCACGCGACGATCCGCTGCAGGAACGCGGCGTTCGTATGCAGGCCGACCACCTCGCACGCACGCAGTGCACGCAGCATCAGGCCCAGCGCTTCCGCACGGTCCGCGCCGTGAACGATCAGCTTCGCGATCATCGGATCGTAGAACGGCGTGATCGCATCGCCTTCGCGCACGCCGCTGTCGACGCGCACCGCCGCGCCGATGTCGAACTCGACGCCTGCCGGCAGCCGCAGGTGCTTGAGCGTGCCCGTCGACGGCAGGAACCCGCGCGCCGGATTCTCCGCATAAAGACGCGCCTCGAGCGCATGGCCCCGCACGCGCAGATCGTCCTGCTGCAGCGGCAGCGGCTCGCCGGACGCGACGCGCAATTGCCATTCGACGAGATCGAGCCCCGTGACCATTTCGGTGACCGGATGCTCGACCTGCAGGCGCGTGTTCATTTCCATGAAGTAGAACGCGTCGCCCGTCATGATGAATTCGACGGTGCCCGCGCCGACATAGCCGACCGCGCGCGCCGCCGCGACGGCCGCTTCGCCCATCGCGCGGCGCACGTCGTCGGGCAGGCCCGGCGCCGGCGCTTCCTCGAGCACCTTCTGGTGACGGCGCTGCACCGAGCAGTCGCGGTCGAACAGGTACACGGTATTGCCGAGCGTGTCGCCGAACACCTGCACTTCGACGTGACGCGGGCGCGTCAGGTATTTCTCGATCAACACGCGGTCGTTGCCGAAGCTGCTCGCGGCCTCGCGCTGGCACGACGCAAGCGCCGCCGGGAAATCGTCGGAGCGCTCGACCACGCGCATCCCCTTGCCGCCGCCGCCCGCGCTCGCCTTCAGCAGCACCGGATAGCCGATTTCGTCGGCTTCGCGATGCAGGTTGCCGGCATCCTGGTCGTCGCCGTGATAGCCGGGCACGAGCGGCACGGCAGCCGCATGCATCAGCGCTTTCGCGGCGGCCTTCGACCCCATCGCCGCGATCGCGTCGACCGGCGGCCCGATGAACACGATGCCGGCCGCTTCGCACGCGTGCGCGAAATCTTCGTTTTCCGACAGAAAACCGTAGCCGGGGTGAATCGCCTGCGCGCCGGTCGCGCGCGCGGCTTCGATGATGCGCTCGATGCGCAGGTAGCTGTCTGCCGCGGCCGATCCGCCGATGTGCACGGCTTCGTCGCACGCGGCCACGTGTTTCGCGTTCGCGTCCGCGTCGGAATAGACGGCGACGCTCGCGATCCCGAGACGTTTGCACGTCGCGGCGACGCGGCACGCGATTTCGCCGCGGTTGGCGATCAGAATCTTGTCGAACATGGCTTCGATGTCGTCCGGAGAGTGGGGGTCACGCGATCATTCACGCCACGACGGCGTGCGCTTTTCGAGGAAGGACGCGATCCCTTCGCGCGCTTCCGCGCCGGCACGGGTCCGCGCGATCCAGTCGGCGGTCTGCTCGATCAGCGTCGCATCGAGCGGGCGGCCGGCCACGTCGGCGACGAGCCGCTTGCACGCCTTCACCGCGTCGGGACCGTTCGCGACGAGCGTCGCGGCCAGCTTCGCGACCGTTTCGTCGAGCGTATCGGCCGTTACCGCGTCGTGAATGAAGCCGAGCGACGCGGCCCGCGCGCTGTCGAACACCTCGGCCGTCGTGAAATAACGGCGCGCCGCGCGCTCGCCCATCGCCCGCACGACGTACGGCGCGATCGTCGCGGGGATCAGCCCGAGCCGCGCTTCCGACAGGCAGAACTTCACGCCGTCGGCGGCGATCGCGATGTCGGCCGCCGCGACGAGGCCCACGCCGCCCGCATAGGCGTCGCCGTGCACGCGCGCGATCACCGGCTTGCCGCAGCGATGGATCGCCTCGAGCATCCGCGCGAGCTTGCGCGCATCGGCACGGTTCTCGTCGTCCGAGTAACCGGCCATCTTCTTCATCCAGTTCAGGTCCGCGCCCGCGCAGAACGCGGCGCCTTCCGCCGCGAGCACGATCGCGCGCACGCCTTCGTGCGCATCGAGCCATTCGAACGCGGTGGTCAGCTCGGCGATCGTCGTCTCGTTGAACGCGTTGCGCACGTCGGGGCGTGCGAGCGTGACGGTCGCCACGCGGCCGGCTTCGCTTACCTTGATCGTTTCGTATCGCATCGGTCGGTCCTCCCGGGCGTTACATGCGGAACACGCCGAAGCGCGTGTCTTCGATCGGCGCGTTCATCGATGCGGCCAGGCCGAGGCCGAGCACGTCGCGCGTCTGCGCCGGGTCGATCACGCCGTCGTCCCACAGCCGCGCGCTCGCGTAATACGGATGGCCCTGGCGCTCGTACTGGTCGCGGATCGGCTGCTTGAACGCTTCCTCTTCGTCGGTCGACCACGACCCGCCCTTCGCCTCGATGCCGTCGCGACGCACCGTCGCGAGCACCGACGCGGCCTGCTCGCCGCCCATCACCGAGATGCGCGCATTCGGCCACATCCACAGGAACCGCGGGCCGAATGCGCGACCGCACATCCCGTAGTTGCCGGCGCCGAACGAGCCGCCGATGATCACCGTGAACTTCGGCACCTTCGCGTTCGACACGGCCGTCACCATCTTCGCGCCATGCCGCGCGATGCCTTCGTTCTCGTACTTGCGCCCGACCATGAAGCCCGTGATGTTCTGCAGGAACACGAGCGGGATCTTGCGCTGGCAGCACAGCTCGATGAAATGCGCGCCCTTCACGGCCGATTCGGAGAACAGGATGCCGTTGTTCGCGACGATCCCGACCGGATGGCCCCAGATGTGCGCGAAGCCCGTGACGAGCGTCGTGCCGTAGCGCGCCTTGAATTCGTCGAATTCCGAATCGTCGACGATGCGCGCGATCACCTCGCGCACGTCGAACGGCTTGCGCGTATCGACGGGGATCACGCCGTACAGGCTCTTCGCATCGTAGCGCGGCGGCTTCGGCTCGCGCAGCGCCACCGGCGACGCGATCTTCGGCGCGAGATGATCGACGATGTTGCGCGCGATCGACAGCGCATGCGCGTCGTTCTGCGCGAGATGATCGGCCACGCCCGACAGGCGCGTGTGCACGTCGCCGCCGCCGAGATCCTCGGCGCTCACTTCCTCGCCCGTCGCGGCCTTCACCAGCGGCGGGCCACCGAGGAAAATCGTGCCCTGGTCCTTCACGATGATCGACTCGTCGCTCATCGCCGGCACGTAGGCGCCGCCGGCCGTGCACGAGCCCATCACGACGGCGATCTGCGCGATCCCCGCCGCCGACATCGTCGCCTGGTTGAAGAAGATGCGGCCGAAGTGGTCGCGATCGGGAAACACGTCGTCCTGGTTCGGCAGGTTCGCGCCGCCCGAATCGACGAGGTAGACGCACGGCAGCCGGTTTTCCGCGGCGATTTCCTGCGCGCGCACGTGCTTCTTCACGGTGATCGGGTAGTAGGTGCCGCCCTTGACCGTCGCGTCGTTGCACACGATCACGCATTCGCGGCCGGCGATGCGGCCGATCCCGGTGATGACGCCCGCGCCCGGCGCGTCGTCGTTGTACATGCCGTTCGCCGCGAGCTGCGACAGCTCGAGGAACGGCGCACCCGGATCGAGCAGTTGCGCGATGCGATCGCGCGGCAGCAGCTTGCCGCGCGACAGGTGCTTGTCGCGTGCGGCCTGGCCGCCGCCCTGCGCGAGCTGTTCGATCTTCGCGCGCAGGTCGGCGACGACCGCCTCGAGCGCGGCGGCATTCGCGCGGAAGTCTTCCGAACGCGGGTTCAGTTTCGATTCGATGATCGGCATCGACGAGGCTCCGTTCGCGTGACGTGGGGCGTTACATCGTTTCCGCGAACAGCTCGCGGCCGATCAGCATCCGGCGGATCTCGCTCGTGCCGGCGCCGATCTCGTACAGCTTCGCATCGCGCCACAGGCGGCCGACCGGATATTCGTTGATGTAGCCGTTGCCGCCGAGGATCTGGATCGCCTCGCCGGCCATCCACGTCGCCTTCTCGGCCGTGTAGAGGATCACGCCCGCGCAATCCTTGCGCACCTGGCGGATATGGTCGCTGCCCGCCGAGTCGAGATGGCGGCCGACCGCGTACAGGTACGCGCGGCACGCCTGGAACGTGGTGTACATGTCGGCGACCTTGCCCTGGATCAGCTGGAATTCGCCGATCGACTGGCCGAACTGCTTGCGGTCGTGGATATACGGCACCACGGCGTCGAGGCACGCGGCCATGATGCCCGTGGGGCCGCCCGACAGCACCGCGCGCTCGTAGTCGAGGCCGCTCATCAGCACCTTCACGCCGCCGTTCAACTGGCCGAGGATATTCTCTTCCGGCACCTCGACGTCCTGGAACACCAGCTCGCCCGTGTGCGAGCCGCGCATGCCGAGCTTGTCGAGCTTCTGCGCGACCGAGAAGCCCTTCATCCCCTTCTCGACGATGAACGCGGTGATGCCGCGCGAGTGGGCTTCGACGTCCGTCTTCGCGTAGACGACGAGCGTGTCGCAATCCGGGCCGTTGGTGATCCACATCTTCGTGCCGTTCAGCACGTAACGATCGCCGCGCTTGTCGGCACGCAGCTTCATGCTGACGACGTCGGAACCGGCGTTCGGCTCGCTCATCGCGAGCGCGCCGATGTGTTCGCCCGACACGAGCTTCGGCAGGTATTTCCGCTTCTGCGCTTCGGTGCCGTTGCGGTGGATCTGGTTCACGCACAGGTTCGAGTGCGCGCCGTACGACAGGCCGATCGACGCCGAGGCGCGCGAGATCTCCTCCATCGCGACCATGTGCGCGGTGTAGCCCATGTTCGCGCCGCCGTATTCCTCGGCGACCGTCATGCCGAGCACGCCGAGATCGCCGAACTTCTTCCACAGATCCATCGGAAACTGGTCGGTGCGGTCGACCTCCGCCGCGCGCGGCGTGATTTCCTTCGCCGCAAACGTCGCGACGGCGTCGCGCAGCATCTCGATGTCTTCACCGAGCATGAATTGCACGCCGGGCAGGTTGATCATGTCTCCTCCGTCTCCAGAAAGTGTGTCGCACTCATCCATTTCTGAGTTTCGCTCAAATCGAATGAATGCACCAATTCATTAACCAATAAAGCGGAAATTTTGCACAGTTTCGCGCCTCGCCGGGTTCGGCGTCAATAGTTTTTTGAGTGACACTCAGATATCATGTGGACATGACAGCCGCTCCCGCCGACACCATGACCGACACCGCCAAAGCCGATCGCGCCGACGCGCCGCGCGCGCCCGCCGGGCGCAAATCCCAGCAGCGCGTGCAGGACATTCTGCGCGCCGGCCGTGAAGTGTTCGCCGAAAAAGGTTACGAGCATGCGACGGCCGCCGAGATCGCGCAGCGCGTGGGCGTGTCGGAGGCGACGGTGTTCAGCTACTTCCGCGGCAAGCGCGAGCTGTGCGCGCGCGTGATCGCGGACTGGTACGACGAAATCATCGCGGCGTTCGAGCACGGCATGCCGCGGGATGCATCGGTGCAGCAGCAGTTCGCGTTCATCGTGCGCACCCACCTGCGGCTGATGCTGGTGAACGGCACGGGGCTGTGCGCGCTGGTGCTGTCGGAAGGCCGCGCGAAGCAGCATGCGCTGAGCGACGAGCTGACCGCACTGCAGCGCCGCTACACGGCGCCGCTGATGGACGTGCTCGCGCGCGGCCAGGCGGCCGGGCAGGTGCGTGCGGACCTGCCGCTGAGCCTGTTGCGTTCGATGGTGTTCGGGCCGATGGAGCACGTGCTGTGGGATGCGATCCTCGGGCACCGCAAGCTCGATACGGAAACGACGGCCGCGCAGCTGATCGACATGCTGTGGGCCGCCATGCAGCCGCCGGCGCCGGAACAGGCGGCGCTCGTGCGTTTCAGGAATGAAGTCGCGGAAGCCGTGCGGCGGCTGGAAGACGAAAACGCGCGCGCGTGACGCGCGGCGGGCGGCGCGCCCGCCACCCCGGTGCCGCGCGCTGCCGGGCGAGCTCGGCGCCGCTACGACTCCTCGCCGACGCGCAGCGGCGCGCGGCTTTGCTCGTTGTTCAAATGGACGAATTTGCGCAACAGGCGCATCAGTTCCTGCGAATCGTCCTCTCCCATTCCGTCGAACAGGCCGGCCCGCAGCTCCTTCACCGACGGAATCAGGTGCGTGAGCAGTTCGACGCCCGCCGGCGTCAGCAACAGGCGGCGCTGACGTCGCGGCAGCACTTCGCGCACGATCAATCCTTTCGCTTCGAGCCGGACCGCGAGATCCGCGGTCGTCGACGTATCGAGCGCCACCCGCTGCGCGAGCGTCACCTGATCGAGCCCCGGGCTTTCGTAGAGCATCCGCAGCACCGCGTACTGCACCGGCGTCACGTCCCGGCCCAGCTTCTCGTAGAACATCGCAACCGCGATCTGGTGTGCGCGCCGGATCAGGTGCCCGGGTTCGTCGTACAGATCGAGCGGGAAAGCCGGCGCGACGGCGGGATTCGTTTTTTCCATGAATGAGTCGATGACATAGGCGACGCGCGCCGGTTGCGCGCGCCGACGGCATGGCGCTGCCTCGCGCCATTTCCCGGGAAAACCAGTATACCGCCCGCCTTGCTCCAGCCAAGCTCGATGAGTACACTGAATCTCATTCAGTACACGGAATGAAGAGATGCCGCGTACCGGCGGCATCGACCTGAAGGAGACGACGAACGTGTTTCTCAAGAATGCTTGGTACGTGGCGTGCACGCCCGATGAAATCGACGGCAAGCCGCTGGGCCGCACGATCTGCAACGAGTCGATGGTGTTTTACCGCGCGGCGGACGGCCAGGTCGCCGCGCTCGAGGATTTCTGCCCGCACCGCGGCGCGCCGTTGTCGCTGGGTTTCGTGCGCGACGGGGTGCTCGTGTGCGGCTATCACGGGCTGGAAATGGGCTGTAACGGCAAGGCGGCCGGCATGCCGGGCCAGCGCGTCGGCGGCTTCCCGCCGATTCGCAGCTTTCCGGCGGTCGAGCGGTACGGCTTCATCTGGGTCTGGCCGGGCGATGCGGCGGCGGCCGATCCGGCCAAGCTGCCCGCGCTGGCGTGGGCCGAGGATCCGGCCTGGGCCCACGGCGGCGGCCTGTATCACATCCGTTGCGACTACCGGCTGATGATCGACAACCTGATGGACCTCACGCACGAAACCTACGTGCATGCGACGAGCATCGGCCAGAAGGAAATCGACGAAGCGCCGCCGAAGACGACCAGCCACGGCGACGAAGTCGTCACGAGCCGCTTCATGGAGAACGTGATGCCGCCGCCGTTCTGGCGGATGGCATTGCGCGGCAACGGGTTGGCCGACGACGTGCCGGTCGACCGCTGGCAGATCTGCCGCTTCTCGCCGCCGAGCCACGTGATGATCGAAGTCGGCGTCGCGCATGCGGGCCACGGCGGCTACGACGCGCCGGCCGACCTGAAGGCGTCGTCGATCGTGGTCGACTTCATCACGCCCGAGACGGACACCTCGATCTGGTACTTCTGGGGCATGGCGCGCAACTTCCGGCCCGACGACCCCGCGCTGACCGCCGAGATCCGCGAAGGCCAGGGCAAGATCTTCGCCGAGGATCTCGAGATGCTCGAGCGCCAGCAGCGCAACCTGGAGAAGTGGCCCGATCGCAAGCTGCTCAAGCTCAACATCGACGCCGGCGGCGTAATGTCGCGCAAGGTGATCGAGCGGCTGCTCGCCGACGAGAACGCGTCGAACCCGCAGCGGCCCGTGATCCCGGTCGCGCCCGTCAAGGCGGCGTCATGAGCGCCGCGACCCTGACGGTGCGCGTCGCGCGCAAGTGGCAGGAAGCGCGCGACATCTGCGGCTTCGAATTCGTCAGCGACGACGGTGCGCCGCTGCCCCGCTTCGACGCCGGCGCCCATATCGACGTGCATCTGCCGGGCGGCCTCGTGCGCCAGTATTCGCTGTGCAACCACCCGGAGCACGGTGATCGCTATCAGATCGCCGTGCTGCGCGACGCCGACGGGCGCGGCGGGTCGCGCGCCATTCACGACGCAGTCCGCCAAGGCGATATCGTACGGATCGGCGTGCCGCGCAATCAGTTTCCGCTCGCGCCCGACGCGCCGCACCACCTGCTGCTCGCGGGCGGGATCGGCGTCACGCCGATCCTCAGCATGGCGGAACGGTTGTTCTCGTCGGGCCAGCCGTTCGACATGCACTACTGCGCGCGTTCGACCGATCGCATGGCGTTCGTCGCGCGAATCCACGCAGCCGGGTTTCACGATCGCACCCGCTTCCACGTCGACGACGGCGACCCCGCGCAACGCTTCGATCTGGCCACCGTGCTTGCCGCCGCGCCGGAAGGCACCCACCTGTATGTATGCGGCCCGCGCGGCTTCATGGACGCGGTACTGAACGCCGCGCGCGCGCGCCACTGGGACGAAGCGCGGCTGCACTACGAGTTCTTCGGCGGCACGGTTGCGTCGTCCGGTGCGGACCGCGCGTTCCGGGTCCGGATCGCGAGCAGCGGCCAGGTGATCGACGTGCCGGCCGAATGCACGGTCGTCGCGGCGCTGGCGGCGAACGGCGTCGACGTGCTGACGTCGTGCGAGCAAGGCGTATGCGGCACCTGCGTGACGCGCGTGCTGCAAGGCGAGCCCGATCATCGCGACTCGTATCTGACCGAAGAGGAACAGGCGGCCGGCGACCAGTTCATGCCGTGCTGTTCGCGATCGCGAAGCGACCTGCTGGTACTCGATCTGTAGACGGACCGCCCGATCCGCGGCGGCCAACCACAATACTGGAGACGATCCATGGAGCAACGTGCCCGGCCACCGGTCACTACCACGCCCTTCCCGCTCGACCGATGGTGGGTCGCCGCGCTGTCGTCCGAACTGACGGACCAACCCGTTGCCCGCACGCTGCTCGGCCGTCCGGTCGTCCTGTTCCGGTTGCCGTCCGGGGAAGTCGGCGCGCTGGAGGATCGCTGCTGCCACAAGTCGCTGCCGCTGTCGTGCGGCTCGCTCGAAGCACGCGGCCTGCGCTGCGGCTATCACGGCCTGCTGTTCGACCGCGGCGGTGCATGCATCGAGATCCCCGGCCAGGACCGGGTTCCGGCGAAAGCGTGCGTGTCGTCGTATCCGGTGCAGGAGCAGGATGCGATCGTGTGGATCTGGATCGGCGCCGACGCGCACGCGAAACCGGCCGGCGCACCGCCGCGCTACGCGTTCCACGCGGATCCGCAATACCGGTTCGGCGGCGGCAACTACCATTACGATGCGCCGTATCAACTGATTCACGACAACCTGATGGACCTGAGCCACCTCGGCTATGTCCATCTGAAAACGATCGGCGGCAACGCGTCGCTGCACATGGGCGCGGAAACCCGCGTCAGCAGCGACGGCGACACGGTGACGCTGGTTCGCCGGATGCCGGATTCCGACCCGCCGCCGACCTACACCGCCGCCTGGCCGTTCGCGGGCCGCGTCGATCGCTGGCAGGAAATCGAGTTCCACGTGTCGCACATCCGGATCTGGACCGGCGCGATGGACGCCGGCACCGGCGACCTGCACGATCCGGCGCGCGGCGGCTTTCACATGCGCGGCTTCCACGGCATCACGCCCGAGACGGAAACGACGACGCACTACTTCTGGACCGTCGCGACCAACCCGCAACACGACGTGGAGCGCGTCGCGCAAACGGTCATCGAGCAGTCCGCGGCGACGTTCGACGAAGACAAGACCGTGATCGAAGCGCAATACCGGAATCAGCTGCGCTTTCCGGGCAGCCGCCAGATCGACATTCATGTCGACGCGGGCCCCAATCGCGCGCGGCGCGTGATCGAGCGGCTGCTGCAACCGGAACCCGCGTAAGCGTCGCGCCGGCGCGCGAATCACACCTACCGGACACAACGGGCGTTCGCCGGAAGGCTCGTCCGCCCAGGCATTCGCTTTCGTCCCATTCGTTGCCGCCGGTTTCGATTTCATCCCATTTAATTAGTCATACTATTTTTCAAGGATCTTTGACGTGAGCGCAAGTATCCGCAATACGATCGACGAATCCCCGATGAGCGTGTTCCAGACGATGGCGGTCACGGCCTGCGTCGTGCTGAACATGCTCGATGGCTTCGATGTGCTGGCCATCGCGTTTGCCGCACCGCATCTGGCGGCCGAATGGAAACTGAGCGGCAAGGAAATCGGCCTGCTGCTGAGTGCCGGGCTGGCCGGCATGGGAATCGGCTCGGTGCTGATCGCGCCGTTGGCCGACCGCGTCGGCCGCCGCCGCATCATCCTGCTCTGCCTCACGGTGATCTCGACCGGGATGCTCGCCTGCGCGGCCACCCACAGCACGCTGCAGCTCGCCGTCGCGCGCGCGTACACGGGGCTCGGCATCGGCGGCATGCTGGCGAGCCTGACCGTCATCAGCGGCGAGTACGCGTCGAACAAGTGGCGCAGCGCCGCGATCGGCATGCAGTCGACCGGTTATGCGATCGGCGCCACCGCCGGCGGCGTCGTCGCCGGCTACCTGCTGTCGACGTGGGGATGGCGCAGCGTGTTCGCGTTCGGCGGCATCCTGACCTTGCTGGCGATCCCGATGGTGCTCGCGATGCTGCCGGAATCGCTCGACTTCCTGCTGGCGCGGCGTCCGGACGACGCGCTGCGGAAAATCAACCGCATCCTCGCGCGAATGAAGCGCTCACCGATCGCCGCGCTGCCGCCCTCGTCCATCGACACGGCAAGCCCCGCGTCGGGCTGGACCGCCGTGCTGCGCGCACCGCTCGCGCGCCGCACGATCGCGTTGTGGATCGCGTTCTTCCTCGTGATGGGCAGCTTCTACTTCGTCGTGAGCTGGACGCCGAAGCTGCTGGTCCAGGCCGGGCTGTCGACATCGCAGGGCGTCACCGGCGGCGTCCTGCTCAACCTCGGCGGCATTGCGGGCGCGTCGCTCTTCAGCCTGCTGTCGACAAGGTTCGGCCTGCGCAACCTGCTCGCCGCGACCCTGCTGCTCGGCGGCGCGCTAATGGTCGTGTTCGGCGCGAACACCGGCTCGCTCGGCATCGGGATGATCGTCGCGGTGTTCCTCGGCGCCGTGATCAATGCGTGCGTGGCCGGCATGTATGCGCTGTCGCCAACGCCGTACCCCGCGGAAATCCGCACGACCGGCATCGGCCTCGCGGTCGGCATCGGCCGCCTCGGCGCGATCCTGTCGCCGATGACCGTCGGTGCGCTGCTGGACGACGGCTGGGCTGTCTCCCATCTCTACCTCGCGTTCCTCGTACCGATGGCCGGCGCGGCGATCGCCGTCGCCGTGGCGGGCACGCGCGCCGCGGCACCACGCCGGCAACGCGACCCGGCGCTGTCGTAACACGGAACGCCCGCAGCCCTGCCGATACCCGTCGGCCTCCCGGACACGCCCGGGGCACTCAAAAAAATCGATAAGCATATCTACATACTGTTTGGAGACAGCCATGAAAACGAAACTGGGCGTCGCACTCGCGACGGTGATGGCGCTGGCCGGGCCGGCCTGCGCGCAAAGCAGCGTCACGCTGTACGGGATCATCGATACCGGTGTGTCCTACTACAACAACGCCGCGCGCGGCGGATCGTTCACGGGCATGCCGACGCTGACCGGCGAGGTGCCGTCACGGTGGGGGCTGAGAGGCACCGAGGATCTCGGCGGCGGCTACCAGGCCTTCTTCGTGCTCGAGAACGGTTTCCAGCCCGGCACCGGCGCGCTGAATTACGGCGGGCGCCTGTTCGGGCGACAGGCGAACGTCGGCGTGAGCGGTCCGTTCGGCGCGCTGACGCTTGGCCGCCAGATGAACATGTCGATGATCGTGCTGACCAATGCCGACGTGATCGGCCCGTCGATTCACTCCATGGCGGATTTCGACTCCTATCTGCCGAACGCGCGCAGCGACAATGCGATCGGCTACAAGGGCACGTTCCACGGCGTGACGCTCGGCGCCACCTACAGCTTCGGCCGCGACGCGGCCGGGCCGGCAGGGCCGTCGGCGACAGGCTGCGCCGGGCAGGTGCCCGGCGACATCGTCGCCTGCCGCCAATACACGGCGATGCTCGCGTACGACGCGAGCCATTTCGGGCTCGCCGCATCGCACGACGTGATGCGCGGCGGCGGCGGCGCACTCGCGCCGCTGAACAATCCGGCGTACACCGACACGCGCGACATCGTCGCCGGCTACGTGAAGATCGGCCCCGCGAAACTGGGTGCCGGGTGGATCCGCCGCAACCTCGCGGCGGCCGAGCACCTGCAGGCCGATATCGTGTTCGCCGGCGGGACGTATTACGCGACGCCTTACCTCGCGCTCGATCTCCAGGGCGTACGCTACCTGCAACGCCGCGAAAACAGCGAAGGCGGCACGAATGCCACGCTGCTCGTCGGCCGCGCGAACTATTTCCTGTCGAAGCGGACGACCGTCTATACGTCGGTGGGCTACATGTTCAACAGCGCGCTGGCCGCGAACGCGGTCGCCGCCGGCGGGACGGTCGGTACCGGAATGAACCAGCTCGGCGTGATGGCCGGCATCCAGCAGAAGTTCTGAACGCCGGACGCCGCACCGGCGCCTCGTCAATCGGCGAGCCGGCAGTGCGAGAGCTTCAACCCCGGCAATACGGGCGCATCGATATAGCCTTCGTTCACGCAGCTGAACCGGAACGCCGCCGACGTGACGAACGGCTTGATCTCCCCGCCGGGGAATTTCGGCTTCAGCGCGGCCTGGTCGGCCACGTCGAAATGCGTATCGAACTGCTCGCCGTCGGCCGTCAGCGCGCCGAAGTACGTGCCGGCCGGGTCGCTGCCCATCCGGATCACGGCGCCGACGAACACGAGGCGCCGGCCGTCGTATTTCGTCTTCGCGGCGGCCATGTCCTGCGTATAGGCCTCGATCACGGCGCCGTAATGCGCATCGATCGCGGGTTCGGCGGCCGAAGCCGCGCAAGCGACCTCGTGAACGCCCGCCAGCAGCGCGCAGGCCGCAAGCGCGGCCGCCGCAAACGGCGCGGAAATCTTCTTCATCGGTGGTCTCCCGTCCAGCGTGGTGGTTGAAGTCGTCGAAGCCCGGCGCTTGCGCCGGTTGCATTCGCTTTCGTTGCTTTAATCGTTCGAATGGCGGAACACGGCTGCGATCACTTCATCACGCGCAGGGTCGTGCGCGGTGCACGGCGCCGCGCGGAACGCGACGTGACTGGAAGATGACATGGTGCGGCCCCCGGCTCTCTCGTTGATTTTTACTGCGTCTGATTTTGGCCGCTACGGTAGCAGACGGTCGATGGCCCGGCAACTGGGTCCCGTGCATTGCCGGCCATCCCATTACAATTGCAAATGATTCTCATTAAATATATCATGCGCAACCTGGCCGCAACCAAATGCCGCGGCCCGCAACACGATCCTTGGTATTCCTCCTGCCTCGATTCATGCCATCCCGTCGAACGCCTCGCCGTGCCCGGACCCAGCGTCCGTGGCGCACCCGCCTGCCTGCCCTGCTCACCCTTTGCGTCGCGAGCGGCGTGCATGCGGCCAACGCCGAACCCGTCACGCCCGCATCGACTCCCGCGACGCCAACCGAACATGAACTCCCGGCGATCAGCGTCAGCGCGTCGGCAACGGCCGATCCGACGGTCGGCTATCAGCCGCGCACCACGCGCATCGCGGGCGGCGACGACCGTTCGCTGAAGGAGATTCCGCAATCGGTCGCGGTGGTCAGCAGCAGCGTGATGCAGGACCAGCAGGCGCGCTCGCTCGACGACGTGCTCGGCAACATCAGCGGCGTCACGCAGACGAACACGCTCGGCGGCACGCGCGACGCGTTCATCAAGCGCGGCTTCGGATCGAACAACGACGGCTCGGTGCTCGTCGACGGCGTGCGCACGCCGGTGCTGCACAGCTATCTCGCGACGATCGATCGCGTCGAAGTGCTGAAAGGGCCCGCGTCGCTGCTGTACGGGATGCAGGATCCGGGCGGCGTGATCAACCTCGTCACGCGCAAGCCGGAAGACACGTTCGGCGGCTCGATCTCCGCGTCGCGCACGAGCCATGGCGGCAGCAGCGCGCAGTTCGACCTCACGGGCCCGCTCGGCAAGCCGGGCCAGGTCGCGGGCGGCACGCTCGCGTTCCGGCTGACCGGCGAATACGACACGAGCCGCTACTGGCGCAGCTTCGGCCGCGAACGCAATGCGCTGATCGCGCCCGCGCTGTCGTGGCACGACGCGAACACGTCGATCGACGTCAGCTACCAGTACGTCGACTACACGACGCCGTTCGATCGCGGCACCGTGCTCGTGAACGGCCAGCTCGACGATACGCTGCGTTATCGCCGCTACGAGGAAGCGTGGTCGCAAAGCAGCGGCATCCAGGAAACGCTGCGTACGCGCATCGAGCACCGCTTCTCCGACGCATGGCGTGTACGCGCGACCTACGGCTGGGGCCGCGACCGCTACGATCAGTACATTACGCGCGCCACCGCGTTCAACAGCAGGACCGGCGCGCTGACGCGCTCGTCCGACGCGAACCTGGGGCGCAACGATTCCGACCAGATCGCGACGCTCGGCCTGCTCGGCAACGTGACGCTGGCGGGGATGAACCACGCGCTCTACATCGGCGGCGAATACGAGCGGCAGCGCAGCTTCCGCGGCGACACGATCCGCGGCAAGGCGACGACCGGTTTCAATCTCTACGATCCCGTGTACGGCCTGCTCGCACCGGGCGGCACGCCCAACGCGAAGCAAAGCGATTCGCGCTCGGTCGTGCATGCGTATTCGACGATCGTTCAGGATACCGTGAAGATCACCGACCGCCTCACGGCAGTGGGCGGGCTGCGCTGGGAAAACTGGCAGCAGGAATCGGGCATGGGGCGCCCGTTCGTGTTCGCCGACCGGTCGCGCGGCAGCGTCTGGCTGCCGCAGTTCGGGCTCGCCTATGCGCTCACGCCCGAGCTGACCGCGTATGCGAACGTGAGCCGTTCGTTCAAGCCGAACGTCGCATCGAACGTCGCGGCACCGCTCGCGCCGGAATACGGCCGCGTGCTCGAGGCCGGGCTGAAGTTCAGCCTGAAGCCCGCGATCACCGGCACGCTCGCGGTCTACCAGATCGACAAGCGCAACGTCGCGGTCACGGTCGGCGACCTCACGTCGACGATCGGTACCGCGCGCTCGCGCGGGATCGAGCTCGACGTCGCCGGGCAGATCACGCGTCACCTGAGCGTGATCGGCAGCTATGCGTATACGAACGCGAACGATCGCGACAGCAACACACCGCTCGTCAACGTCGCACGCCACACGGGCAGCCTGTTCGCGGTGTACGACACGGCCATCGCGAACCTGCCGGGCCGCTGGCGCTTCGGCGGTGGCGCGCGCCTCGTCGGCGCACGCCCCGGCGATACGGCGAACAGCTTCACGCTGCCCGGCTACGTGACCGTCGATGCGTTCGCCGCCTACGAAACGACGATCGGCAAGTTCCCGACGCGCTTCCAGCTCAACGTGAAGAACCTGCTCGACAAGACCTACTACCCGTCGAGCAACAACAACCTGATCGTCGCGGTCGGCGAACCGCGGCTCGTCACGTTGACGACGACGGTATCGTTCTGACGCAACGGGATGGCCGGCGCGGTCACGGGCGCCAGCGATAAACGACGATGTTCGACCCGTTGTAGTTGTCCTTCGTGATCACGTACTCGCCGGTCGAGCGCAGGTAGGCACGCACGCCGTACATCGAATCGACGTCGTTGCCGACGTCCATCGCCGACGTGTTCGAATTCGTCAGCGTCGTGACGAGCGCGCCGGTGTTCAGGTCGAACACGTCGATGTTCGGCACCGTGTGCACGTAGCCGACGAACAGATAGTGGCCGGCCGCCGCGATCGATTTCGGGTTCGCGCTCGTCAGGTTGATCACCGGGTTCGGCGCGCTCGTGTTGCCGCTCTTCCAGCCGTGATAGACCTCGATGTGCCCGTTCATCGCGGTCCAGTCCCAATTGCCCGCGAGGCCCTGCGCGAGGATCATCGTGTCGCTGTCGGCCTGGTAGATGATGCGCGTGACCGGCGCGACGCCGGTCGGCACGGGCGTCGTCGTCGGCTTGCCCCACGACGGCTTGCCGGTCGCGTCGAAGCCCGTCATCGGGTAGCGCGCGATCACGTTCGATCCGTTCAGCCCGGCCCACACGTCGCCGTTGCCGTCGATGTCGAAACCGGCCGTCACCTGCAGCGTCGTGTTGAACGGCTTGCCCGGCAGCGAACCGGCCGGGATCGCGATGTAGCCGCTCGCGGTGTTGAAGTAATAGAAGTTGAAGTTGCCCGGGTTCTGGCCCGACGCGACGAGGATCCGGTTGCCGCCGACGTTCACGAGCTGGCCGAAGTGCTGGCCGCGCTGATAGTCGTTCATGTCGAGGCGCGGGTCCTTCGGGTAGGTGAACGGGTCGACCGTGTTCGCGACGAACGCGCCGCCCGCGGTGCCCGTGTACACGTTGTTGCCGCTGAAGAACAACGTGCCGTCCGTCACCGGATCGGGCGCGGCGATTCCCTCGAAGTTCAACGCCTGCAGCTTCCATTGCAGCGTGCCGACCGGGCTGTACGAATGCAGATCGGTGCTGCCATTGCGGCCGAGATCCCAGCCGCCGCCCCACGCGTTGTTCAGCACGTACAGGTTGCCGGCCGCATCCTTGCCGAGCGCCGCGACGCGCGTGAAGCGCTTGTCGCCGACCTGCCCCTTGATGCCCGTCGTCGTGTCGAGATAACCGCCCTGCACGCCGAACGTGCCGACCTGCACCGGCATCCCGGGCAGCCCGCCGTACACCTTGATGTTCATGTCAGGCCCTTCGTCGCCCACCATCAACTGGCCCATCGACGCATCGAAGTACAACGACGCCGGCCGCGCGCCGGCCGCCATCTGAAGCGTGTTCATCGCCGCACCGGCCGCGCTGAACTGCGCGACGACGCCCGCGCTCTTGCGCGCGACCCACAGATTGCCGGCCGCATCGAGCGCCAGCGCGCCGGGACCCGTGACGCCGATGTCGCGCTGCCATACGCCGTCGGTCGTATAGACGCGCACGCGGTTGCCGTAGAAGTCGCTCACGTACAGCAGGTTGCCGCCCGTCGCGAGGCCCGTGATCACGTCCGCGTACTGGATGCCCGTCCACGTGCTGACCGGGATGCGCAGGTCGCGCTGGTTCGAGCTTCGGTTGTAGCGCCCCACCGAGCCGCTGCCGAACGTGCGGTTGTAGCCGAGCGCGACGAACAGCGACGTGGCATTGCCGGTGATCGCTCCGCCCTGGAATTCGTCGTGGATGCCGATCGTGCCGAGCGGCTGGCCGTTCTGGTAGATCGCGACGCCGCCCGCGTTCTCGTCCCAGCGCGACGCCGTGTAGATCACGCCTTCGGGCGCGACCCACATCGAGCGTGCGCCGTTGCCGACGTGGGCGGCCAGCGTGCCGTACGTGTTCGCAAGCCAGTCGGTCGAGTATTGCGCCTGCGCGTGGCCCGCCGGCGCCAGCAGCGCCATGCACATTCCCAGCAACGCCGCGCGGATTTGTTTCATTGACATGAATAATGCTCCCAGACGAACAATGGTCGACACTGTAAATCGCGGCGCATGAAATATTGGTGATTCAGAATGGTCGACACTGTAAATCGCGGCGCATGAAATATTGGTGATTCAGGCAAATGCGCATTCGCCGTTACTCCGAATTATTCACTCCACGCCTTTTGCCGTCCGGCGCTTTTTCGTCAACGATCGCAAAATCTGCAAAACCGCGCCACGACGGCCTGACGGTCACGCGATCTCGACGTATACGCCGGCATTTTCTTCCGAATCACCCGATACAAATGCGTCATTTTTCCTTATATGACCGCATTGCCTTTTCATCCCGGAATTCTTTTCGATTATTACAAATAGAAATCAAAATGAAAGGAGAAAAATATTATTCGATGCGATCGGCTGTTCGCGATTTCGCGCGCGGAAGGGAAAACGGGAGGGAAAGGAGGAATGCGGCGGGAAAAACCGCGCGCGGCCGGACCGGCACGCGGCGGCGATCGCTCAACTTGCCGGGTCGAGCGTCGGGCCGCCCCAGCCGTCGACGTATTTCGGCAGCGCGTCGGCGACGTCGATCACGCGTGGCCCGTAGAACAGGGGCATCGACGGTTGCAAGTGGTCCGGCAGCGGCCCGCCATGCGCACCCGCGGTCAAGCTGTTCGGCACGACGCGCATGCCGGGCCGGTTCGTCCCGAACACGATCTCGCCGCGCGATGCGCACCACGCCCGTGACATCGACATCGACGGATGCGGGAACGTCGCGTGACCGCCGTCGATCGTCACCTGCTCCGGCGGCCATGCAGTAGCCGACAGCATCGGCGTGCCGTAAAAATCGCGGCACGTCGCGCAATGACAGTTCGCGCGCGCCGCCCGCTCGCCGCGCAGCGTGACCGTCACGGCACGCACAGGCAGCGCGCGGAAAGCGTTCGGGTCATGTCGTCTCCTCGAAAAGGGAGGCGACGGTATAGGAGCATGCCGGCAACGATGCCCGCAGCAGCAGTGGGCCCCGTTGCCCGCGCAACGATCGCCGCGTCAGAACTTCTGGCGCAGCCCGAGGCTCACGATCGCCTGCGATCGCGAATCGGACGAATGACCGTTCGCCTTGTCCGACACCGACGCGGTCGCGGCCACCGGCCGACCGAGTGCGTCGAGCGTCGTGCCGGACGCATGCTGGTACGCGCCGAGCAGGTACACGCTGGTGCGCTTCGACAGGTCGTACACGGCGCCGAGCGTGACGTTGTGATACTGCGCACGGTTGTCGATGCCGTCGACGTCGCTGCCGCGCGTGTAGCTGTAGCCGGCAAACAGCTGCGTCTGCGGCTGCACGTTCCAGCGCGTGAACACGCCGGCGACGTTGAACGTCGCATGCCCGGAGAACAGCGACTGCGCGCCGCCGCGGTACTGCACGTTGCTGTAGTTCACGCCGACGACGGCCGGGCCGAAGTCGTACGTCGCCCCCGTCGCGATCACCTGCTGCGATTGCGCGCTTGCATAACCTTCGTTGATCGACGAATTGAACAGGCCGTCGTCGGTGCTCTGCCACTTGCCGGCCGTCGGGTCGGTCGCGCCCGTCTTGCTGTTGTCCGAGCGCTCGTAGCCGACGCCGACGCGCAGCGGGCCAGCCGCGTACGCGGCGCCGACGCTCCACGTGTTGCGCTGCTTCATGCTCCCCGGCTGGCCGCCGAAGCCGTACAGCGCGCCGAACGTGAAGCCCGAGTAGTTCGCGCTCGTGTACTTGATCGAGCTGTCGACGCGGGCGGTCTGGTCGAGATCGTCGATGTCGCCCGGGTGCGCGCCGAAGCCGCCGATGAACGACGATGGGCCGACCGGGCTCACGAAATCGTCGAGCGACGTGTACTGACGGCCGAGCGTGATCGTGCCGTAGCGGTTGCTGCCGACGCCGACGAACGCCTGGCGGCCGAACTGGCGGCCGCCCTGGCCCGACGTGCCGTTCGCGATGTCGAAGCCGTTCTCGAGCACGAACAGCGCGCGCATGCCGCCGCCGAGATCCTCGGAACCCTTGATGCCCCAGCGGCTGCCGGACAGGTTGCCGGTCGTGAGACCGACGCTCGAATGGCCGGTGTACGCACCCGCCGAGCCAACCCGTTCGTTGCTGCGGTAGGTCACGCCCGCGTCGACGATGCCGTACAGCGTGACGGAGCTTTGCGCGGCGGCGATACCCGCGAGCGAGAGCAGCAGCGGCGCTGCGATCAGTTGCTTGTTCATGATGTTATGTCTCCGGGCGTCGAACCCGTTGTTCTGGCTGACTGTTGCGAGTAGCGCGCACGGGCGCCGACATCCGCCGGCGGTGCGAGGCCGGCCGCGTCCGCGCGCGACGACGCGGCGGGCATGCCCGCTGCGGCCGCCATGGTAGTTGGAACCGGTTCCGACCCAAAGCGGAATAATGACAACAGTTTTTTGCCAAAATCGAGATAGTCGCGACACGGCCGTCGTTGATCGCTGCCGCGCCTGTACAGCATGGGGCGGCGCCCCCGATAATCGAACGCACCCTTTCCCCAGGAGTGCCGTCATGCATGAAACGACCCTGCTGATCTTCGCCGCCGTCGCGTTCGTCGGCATCGCGACACCCGGCCCGACCGTGCTGCTCGCGCTGACCAACGGCTCGCGTTACGGCGTGCGCCGCGCGGCCTATGGCTTCGCGGGCGCGATGCTGTCCGACGTCGTGCTGATCGTCGCGGTCGCGCTCGGCCTCGGCGCGCTGCTGATGGCATCGGCGTTCTGGTTCTCGGTGGTGAAATGGCTCGGCGCCGCGTACCTCGCGTATGTCGGCATCCGGCTGCTGATGTCGAAGGGTTCGCTCGACGTCGCCGCCGCGTCCGCCGGCGCGGCGCCCGATCGCAACGCGTCGATCTTCGCGAAGAGCTTCCTGACCGCTGTCACGAATCCGAAGGGCTATCTGTTCTTCTCCGCGTTCCTGCCCCAGTTCCTCGATCCGTCCGCGCCGCTCGCGCCGCAGTACGTCGCGCTCGCGGTCACGTTCGCGCTGCTCGACGGCGCGGTGATGTTCGGCTACGCGCTGCTCGGCGCCCGCGCGGTGCGGCTGCTGAAACGCGCGGGTGCGCTGTGGCTCGAACGCACGTGCGGCGCGATGCTGCTCGCGCTCGCCGGGTCGCTCGCGCTGTACCGGCGCCATGCGGCATAGAAGCCGGTTGCGATGAAAATCGATCGACCGCCCCGCTCCGGCTTCCCCGGCCTGTCGCTCCGGCAACTCGACCGCGCGGACCTCGACGCGTGGTACGCGTACCTGTCCAACCCCGACGTCTTCCGCCACACGAGCTGGAACCTGCGCGCACCCGACGATCTGCTGCCGCTGTTCGACAACATCGAATCGGCCGACCCGGATTCGATCCGGCGTCTCGCGATCGTCGACACCGCATCGGGCACGCTCGCCGGGACGGTCGGGCTGCATACGGTGTCCACCGTGAACCGCTCGGCGGAGATCGCGTACGACCTCGCGCCGTCGCACTGGGGGCGCGGCATCGCGAGCGCCGTGTGCGAAGCCGTCACCGCATGGGCGTTCACCACGGGCGGCTTCATGCGGATGCAGGCCGTCGTGCTGACCAGCAACGCGGGCTCCGCGCGCGTGCTGCAGAAGTGCGGCTACCGCTACGAAGGACTGTTGCGCGCCTACAAGATGGTGCGCGGCACGCCGGGCGATTTCGCGATGTACGCGCGCCTCGCGACCGACTGACGCACCGTACGCGGCATCGCGCGCCGGTGCCATGATGCGATTGTTGGACGACCCGCACCGAATTGGCGACAATCGCCGTTCCCCTCATCGACGCTCCGCCATGAAGATCGCCGCGCTTTCCGACATCCACGGCAACCTCGCCGCGCTCGACGCGGTGCTCGACGACGTCCGCCGCCGCGGCGCCGACGTGATCGTCAATCTCGGCGACATCGTGTCGGGCGCGCTCCATCCGGCCGAAACGGCCGACCGCCTGATCGCGCTCGATCTGCCGACCATCAAGGGCAATCACGAGCGGCAGTTGCTCACCTGCGACCGCGCAGCGATGCGGCTGTCCGATCGCTGGGCGCACGACACGCTGCGCGACGACCAGCTCGACTGGATCGCCGCGCTGCCCGAACGCATGATGCTCGACGACGACGTATTGATGGTGCACGGCACGCCGGCCAGCGATCTCGTCTACTTCCTCGAGACGGTCACGCCCGACGGCTGCCGCGCGGCCACGCCCGACGAAGTCGCGCGGCGCGCGGGCCACGAAGCGGCGTCGCTGATCCTGTGCGGCCACACGCACGTGCCGCGTACCGCGAAGCTCGACGACGGCCGGCTGATCGTCAACCCGGGCAGCGTCGGGCTGCAGGCGTACGAGGACGACCTGCCGCATCCGCACCGCATCGAAACAGGCTCGCCGCATGCGCGCTACGCGATGGTGTCGCGCACGGCGGCCGGCTGGAGCGTCGAATTCCATGCGGTCGAATACGACTGGCACACGGCCGCCGTCACCGCGGCCTCGCGCGGGCGCGACGACTGGACCGTCGCGCTGCGCACCGGCCGGTGCTGAGACGCACGCGCCGCGCCGCCGCCCCGCTTCACGTCCCTTTCAGGAAAACCGAACGCCATGCCCGTTCCGTCGCAACTGCTCTTCCTGCCCGGCGCATCGGGCAGCACCGCTTTCTGGCAGCCGCTGGCCGGCCTGCTCACGCATCCGGCCGAACGGCGCATCGTCGCCTATCCGGGCTTCGGCGACACGCCGCGCGATCCGGCCGTCGACGATTTCGACGGCCTCGTGCGCGATGTCCTCGAGAAGATCGACCGGCCGACCGCCGTGATCGCCCAGTCGATGGGCGGCGTGATCGCGATGCGCGCGGCGCTCGACAAGCCCGGGCTCGTCACGCACCTCGTGCTGACGGTCACGTCCGGCGGGCTCGACATGGAAGGGCTCGGTGCGCAGGACTGGCGGGCCGGCTTCGCCGAAGCGAACCCGCAGTTGCCCGACTGGTTCCTGACGTTCCGCGCGGACTTCTCGCGGGACATCGGCCGCATCGCACAACCGACGCTGCTGCTGTGGGGCGACGACGATCCGATCAGCCCCGTCGCGGCCGGCCGGCGCCTGCTCGAACGGCTGCCCGATGCGCGGCTGCATGTCGTGGCGGGCGGCCGGCACGACCTCGCGGCCGTGCATGCGCAAGCGCTCGCCCCGCTCGTCGACGCGCATCTGCAGCGCACGTAACGTCGCGCGCGCCGGCATCCGCTTCCATCCACGCTTCAGCTTCGGCGCGCACCCGGCACCGCGACGCTCACGCGCCGCGTCGGCTCACCCCGCGCGCCTCAGCGTGAGCCGTGCTTCGAGCCCGCCGCCATCGGGCCGGTTGTTCAGCGTCAGCGTGCCGCCCATCGCGAGCGCGAGTTGCTTCGCGATCGCCAGACCCAACCCCGTGCCGCCCGTGTCGCGGTTGCGCGACGTCTCCACGCGCCGGAACGGCTCGAATACCGCGTCGAGCTGATCGGCCGGAATGCCAGGCCCGCGGTCGAGCACGGCAATCACCGCGCCGCCGTCCGGCGCGGCCTGCACGTCGATCTCGGCCGCGCCCGCGAACTTCAGCGCGTTGTCGACGAGGTTGCCCACGATGCGGCGCAGCGCCTTCGGCCGCGTGACGAGCGCGAGCGGCGCGCGGCTGTGCAGCGCGACGTCCTGCCCCGCATCCGTGTAGTCGCACACGATGCTGTCGAGCAGCGCGTCGAGATCGATGCGGCGCGCGGCTTCCTCGGTGCCGTGCAGCGTCCGCGCGTACGCGACGCCCTCCTTCACCAGGTGCTCCATCTCGATCAGGTCCTGGCGCAGCTTCGCGCCCTGCGTGTCGTCGTCCATCACGTCGACCCGCAGCCGCATGCGCGTGATCGGCGTCTGCAGGTCGTGCGAGATCGACGCGAGGATCTGCATGCGCTCGGCCATGTACTGCGCGATGCGGTCCTGCATCGCGTTGAATGCCCGGGCGGCACGCGCGACCTCCGACGGCCCGCCTTCGTCCAGCCGCTCGCCCTTCAGGTCCGGGCCGAGCGCGTCGGCGGCCTGCGCGAGCTGCTTGAGCGGCCGCGTCGCGAGCCGCACCGCGAGCCAGCAGCACGCGGCCAGCACCGCGAGCTGCAGCACGAGCACGACCGGCAGCCAGCCCGACAGCGGCACCGTCGACATCGGATGAATGTCGATCGTCAGCGGCGACCCGTCGGTCAGGCGCAGGTGCACCTGCAGATGTTCGCGGTCGCCGGGGATCGCGTTCGCGGTCAGCGGGTAGTCGCCGCCGATGCCGTCCGAGATCGAACGCTCGACGCGCGCCGACAGCCGCGCTTCCGGCGGCGTGCCCGTCTCGCCGGGCCCGAGGATGAACGCATAGCTGCGCCGCGCGAGACGCGGCAGCCACGCGGCGCGCTCGGCCGGCGGCAAGTGGTCGAGCAGCGCGACCGAACTCGCGACCTCGCGCTCGATATAGCCCATCATCAGGTTGGTGGTCGCCTGGTCGCGCTCGGTGACGGTGAGCCAGAACGACAGCGTCTGCGCGAGCGCGAGGCCCACGCACAGGATCAGCGCGAGCCGCGCGAACAGCGAGCGCGGCCAGTGCCACGGCGTACGCGCGCTCATGGCGTACCGTCGACGGCGGTCACGGCCGACGAGAACACGTAGCCCTCGTTACGCAGCGTCTTGATGTAGCGCGGTTCGCGCGCGCCGTCGCGCAGCCGCTGGCGCAACCGGCTCACGAGCAGGTCGATCGAGCGGTCGAACGGGTCGGACTGCCGCCCCTGCGTGAGGTTGAGCAACTGGTCGCGCGTCAGCACGCGCTGCGGGTTGTCGAGGAACACGCGCAGCAGCCGGTATTCGGCGCCGCTCAGCGCGACCAGCGTGCCTTCGGCGTCGAGCAGGTGGCGCCCGGTCGTGTCGAGCCGCCATTCGCCGAACGCGAGCATCTCGGCCGTTTCCGTCACCTGCATGCCGGGCGGCAGCATGCGCGCGCGGCGCAGCACCGAGCGGATCCGCGCGAGCAGTTCGCGCACCGCGAACGGCTTGGCCAGGTAATCGTCGGCGCCCATCTCGAGGCCGATGATGCGGTCGGTTTCCTCGCCGCGCGCGGTCAGCATCAGCACGGGTACCGTGCGGAACTTGCCGGCCCGCAGGTCGCGGCACAGCGTGAGACCGTCCTCGCCCGGCATCATCAGGTCGAGCACGATCAGGTCGGGCGCGCCGTCGTCCAGCACGTTGCGCATCTCGCGGCCGTTCGCGGCCAGCGACACGCGCATGCCGTTCTTCTCCAGGTAGTCCGCGATCAGTTCGCGGATCGCGCGATCGTCGTCGACGATCAGCACGTGGTCGATCTTGTCCATGAGTCGTGGTCGGTGTCGTGGTTCGGGCAGGCGATGTCCGCTGTTATACCGCATGGCAGGCGCGCGTTTGTATCCCAATGTATCGCGCGGCCGCGGCGACACACAACATTGCACACGCGCCGCCGGCCGGACACATCGCGGATACGTCGGCGCCGCCTAATGGGGCCTGTCGAAACCCGTCCGGCCGCCGCCGTCCAGCCGCGGCCACCCCGCTCAGGAGAACGCCATGCTGCCCCGACTCAAGACCGCCGCCATCGTCATCGCCCTCGCCGCCACGGCCGGGCTCGCCGCCTTCGCCGGCACCCGCGACGATGCGGGCATGCCGGCGTCGCTGGCCGGCACGCCGGCCCCCGATTTCACCGGCATCGACCGCTGGCACAACAGCGCGCCGCTGACGCTCGGCCAGTTGCGCGGCAAGGTCGTGCTCGTCGATTTCTGGACGTACTCGTGCATCAACTGCATTCATACGATTCCGTACGTGAAGGAATGGGACCGGAAGTATCGCGACCAGGGGCTCGTCGTGGTCGGCGTGCACACGCCCGAATATCCGTTCGAACGCGATGCGAAGAACGTCGCCGAGGCGGTCAAGCGCTTCGGCATCTCGTACCCGGTCGCACAGGACAACCGCTACGACACGTGGCGCGCATACGGGAACCAGTACTGGCCCGCGCTGTACCTGATCGATGCGAACGGCAAGGTCGTCTATACGCGCTATGGCGAAGGCGGGTACGACAAGACCGAGGCCGCGATCCGCGGGGCGCTCGCGCAGACCGGCACACCGGCGAAGGATGCGACGCGCACGCAGTGACCGGCGCGGCGGGCGCGGCGCGCATCTGCACATGCGTGCACGCCCGTCATGCGCTCACTCGCTCACGTGCGTTTCGCGTCCGCCGCCGCGAGCATCGCCTCGCCGATCGCGAGGTTGCCGTCCGCGACCAGCGCTTCACCGGCGCCCCGGATATCGGCCCCGGCCTTGTTCTGCCCGAGCTTGCGCTTGCCGACGAGCCGCGTGATCTCGATCCGCAGCCCGACGATCGACTGCACCATCGTGTCGATGTAGTCCTTCGGCGCGTCGCCCATCTTCCACGGCACCGGCTGCGACGCCTCGTGCGTGCGCGTCAGCCGCGCGACCACGCCGCGCACGAACTTCTCGTCGTCGCGCACCGTGATGCGGCCGTGCGCATGCACGACCACGTAGTTCCACGTCGGCACTTGCCGGTGCGCGACGTGCTTGCTCGGGTACCAGTTCGGCGAGATGTACGCGTCGCCGGCGCGGAAAATCACGAGCACTTCGTCGCCGTCCGCGACGTCCCGCCAGACCGGATTCGCGCGGGCGACGTGCGCATGCAGTTCGCCGAGCCCGCCATCGTCGGGCAACAGCTCGAACGGCAGGTGGTTCGCGTCGAGCCCGTTCTTGCCCAGCGTGATCAGGCTACCGAACGGATGCTGCACGATCAGCTCGCGCAGCGCGTCGGGATCGGGCTCGTTGAAATCGGCGGGGACGTACATGTCGGCTCCACGGTCGAACGGGATGGGAAATGGCGCGGGCGCAGGCCCGTCATGCGGCGATTGTGACCCCAAACTGGTTTATGCTGTAGAGCCGGTTTGGAACAATTTCAGCAGACCAGAATCATGGCAAGAACGGCCCGGATCGTCGAAATCCCGTCACTCGGCACGCTCGACCGCGCGGCCGGCGACCTGAGCCGTCAGCTCGCGCAGGCGCTGCGCGACGCCGTGCGGCGCGGCGACGTCCGGCCGAGCGACGCGCTGCCGTCCACGCGACTGCTGGCGGCGGCGCTGCAGCTTGCGCGCGGCACGGTGGTCGATGCGTATGCCCAGCTCGTCGCCGAGGGCTTTCTCGAGTCGCGCGGCGGCGCGGGCACGCGGGTCGCGAACGCGCTCGCGGAACCGCCGTCCGGCGACGCGCCCGCACCGCCCGCGCGACGCCAGCGCCCGGCGCACGCCGGCCTGCCCGAGCCCGCCGCCACCTTCGCGCGGATCGCCCGCGAATTCAGCCCGCTGCCGGCCATGCCGTTCGCGATCTCGGTGCCGGTCGGCCTCACCGCCCCCGACGACATCTGGCGCCGGCTCGGCAACCGCCTGCGCGCCCGCGGCGCCGGTGCGCCGTCCGGCTATGCCGATCCGCAGGGCGCGCTGCCGCTGCGCGAAGCGATCGCCGACTACGTGCGCCGGTCGCGCTCGGTGCGCTGCGATGCCGGCCAGGTCGTGATCACGAGCGGCACGCAGCAGGGGCTGCATCTCGCGCGCCAGGTGCTGCTCGGCGACAACGACCGCGCATGGGTCGAGAATCCCGCCTATCGCGGCATCACCGCGCTGCTCGAAAGCACCGGGCGGCGCGACGCGATGGTGCGCGTGCCGGTGGACGCCGACGGCCTCGACGTCGACGCCGGCATGCGGCTCGCGCCGGAGGCGCGCGCCGCGTTCGTCACGCCGTCGCACCAGTACCCGCTCGGCATGCCGTTGAGCATGGCGCGGCGCAACGCGCTGCTCGCCTGGGCGCGCGCGCAGCGCGCGTGGGTCGTCGAAGACGACTACGACAGCGAGCTGCGCTATGAAGGCTACCCGTTCCCGTCGCTGCAAGGGCTCGCCCCCGATCGCGTGATCTACCTCGGCACGTTCAGCAAGATCCTGTTTCCGTCGCTGCGGCTCGGCTACGTGATCGCGCCCGAGGATCTCGTGCCCGCGTTCTGCGGCGCGCGCGTGCTGATGGATCGCCATGCGCCGACGGCCGATCAGCACGTGCTGGCCGCCTTCATCGCGGAAGGCCATCTCGACCGCCACATCCGCCGTGTGCGCGGCGTGTATGCGGAACAGCGCGCGCTGCTGATCGACACGCTCGGCGCGCGGCTGCCGCGCGAACGCGCGTGGGTGCAGCCGGGCGACCAGGGCATGCACGTCGTGCTGTGGCTTGCCGAAGGTATCGACGATCTCGACGTGGTCGCCCGTGCCGCGCAGGCCGGCGTCGCGGTACGCGCGGTGTCGCCGATGTTCGCGCCCGGCACGGCCCGCCCGGGGCTCGTGCTCGGCTTCGGCGGGTTCGACCGCGCGCAGATGGAAGCCGCCGCGCAACGGCTCGCGGACGTGGTTTCGTCGGCGCAATCGCGGCCGCGCGCACCTTAAAAGGTTGTCGGCGGGCAACAAACGTAATCGTCTGTAAATCCTGCAAGCAAACGGCCGTTTCTGCCGCCGGTGTGCGGGCGCCGTTTGCTAGGATCGCGCGTCTTCCATCCGCCCTTGCCGCCTTGAATCGCTTCGTGCCGTTTCTCCGAGATGCGTGGCTCCGCTACCGCGCCCGTGTCGCACCGCTCGCCGCCGCCTGCCGCGCGCGCCTGCGCACGCTGTGCGCGGCCGTGCTGCAGCGCCTGCGCCATCCGACGCGGCGCGGCGTGGCGCTGACGCTCGCCGCGATACCGGTGCTGGGCCTGCTGGGCCTGCTCGCGTTCGTCCCGTTCACGCCGAGCATCGGCGACATCCGCAAGGCGCGCATCGACCGCCCGGCGCGCGTGCTGTCCGCCGACGGCCAGCTGATCGCCGAGTTCCGGCCCGTGAACCGCGAATGGGTGCCGCTCAAACAGATCTCGCCGCACATGGTCGACGCGCTGATCGCAACCGAGGACCATCGCTTCTATTCGCATCACGGCATCGACTTGCGCCGCACGCTCGCCGCCGGGCTGCATACCTTCTCGGGCAACCGCCAGGGCGGCTCGACGATCACGCAGCAGCTCGCACGCAACCTGTATCCGGACGAAGTCGGCCGCGCGCCGACGCTCACGCGCAAGGTGAAGGAGCTGATCACCGCGTTCAAGATCGAATCGGTGTACAGCAAGGACGAGATCCTCGAAACCTACCTGAACACGGTGCCGTTCCTGTACAACGCGTACGGCGTCGAAATGGCCGCGCGCACCTACTTCGGCAAGTCGGCGGACCAGCTCGACATCGCGGAAAGCGCGACGCTCGTCGGGATGCTGAAGGGCAACAGCTACTACAACCCGGTGCTGAATCCGGAGCGCGCGGTCCAGCGGCGCAACATCGTGCTCGGCCGGATGGCGCAGATGGGCATGCTCACGCCGCCGCAGCTCACGAAACTGCAGCGCCAGCCGCTGCGCGTCGACTTCGAACCGCAGACGGCGCAGCCGAGCCTCGCGCCGCACTTCGCGGTACAGCTGCGCAAGTGGCTGATCGCGTGGGCCGACCGCAACAACTACGATCTCTACGCCGACGGCCTCGTCGTGCGCACGACGCTCGATGCGCAATTGCAGGACATGGCCACGCAGGCGCTGACGCGGCAGACCGAGCGGCTGCAGGCGGTCGCCGACGGCGCATGGCGCGGCCCGTCCGGCTGCGGGTTGCGCAACGACCTGTTCCGCGGCTTCATCCGCCAGACGCCCGAGTATCGCCAGGCCCGCGACACCGGGCTCGCCGACGTGCCGGCGCTGAAGCAGCTCGGCGCCAACCGCGCGTTCATGCGCGCGCTGTGCGAACGCAAGACGCAGGTGCAGGCCGGTTTCGTCGCGATCGATCCGCGCAACGGCGCGATCCGCGCGTGGGTCGGCAGCCCCGATTTCGGCAGCGAGCCGTTCGACCACGTCTTCCAGGCGCGGCGCCAGCCGGGTTCGACCTTCAAGCCGTTCGTCTATGGCGCGGCGTTCGCGGACGGCATGCGGCCCGACGATACGTTCGTCGATCGTCCCGTCGCGATTCCGGTCGACGGGCGCGCCGTGTGGCGCCCGACCGATGCGGAACCGCCGACCGGCGAGCCGATGACGCTGCGTGACGCGCTCGCGCTGTCGCGCAACCGCGTCACCGCGCAGGTGATGCAGCACGAAGGCGCCGCGAAGGTCGCGCAGCTGGCGCGCGCGATGGGCGTGCGCGACAGCCCGCTCGATGCGGTGCCGTCGCTCGCGCTCGGCACGAGCCCCGTGACGCTGAAGGAGATGGTGTCCGCATACGGCACGATCGCGAACCGCGGCGTGTACGTCGCGCCGCAGATGATCACGCGCATCGAGGACCGCGACGGCAAGGTGCTGGCCGCGTTCGGCAGCGCGCCGCCCGAACGCGCGCTGCCGGCGCCGGCCGCGCAGACGCTCGTCGACGTGATGCGCGACGTCGTCGATCGCGGCACCGGCGCCGACATCCGGTCGCGCTACGGGATCCGCGTCGACGTCGCCGGCAAGACGGGCACGACGCAGGACAACGCGGACGGCTGGTTCATCCTGATGCATCCGCAGCTCGTGGCCGGCGCGTGGGTCGGCTTCGACGACGGCAGCGTGACGCTGCGCAGCGACTACTGGGGCGCGGGCGCGCACAGTGCGCTGCCGATCGTCGGCTCGTTCTACGAGGCGGCGCTGCGGGCGCGCGCGATCGATCCGCACGCGCAGTTCTCGCCCGATTTCCGGCCACGCAGCGCGCCCGCGCCGAGACGGCGCGTGCAGCATCCGGGCCTGTTCGACTGGCTGAGATTCTTCCGCTGATCGCGGCGCCCGCGGCCCGTTTTACCGGCGCGTCGTCAGCGCCCGGCGACCGGCGTCACGGCGCCGGCGGCGACTCGCCGCTGCGCGCGACCGGATGAAGCTCGATGCCGTCGACCTGAAAGCCTTGCACGATCAGCAGCAGGACGCCCGTGGTCGAATGCTTCGTCGTGAAACTGCTGCCGGTGATCGACGTGACCTGATAGGGCGAGCCGATCGGCATCCGGATCAGTTGGCCGCCCGGCACGTCGAGCACGCACGCGTCGGCGGGCGGCTTCTCCGGACCGTCCATGTCGAGCTCCGCCACCTGCGCCGGGGCCGTTTCGACGCTCCAGCGGCCGGCTTCACGCGCGCGCAGCACGAAGTCGTCACCCGCCTTCTCGACGCGCAGGGTCGCGGGTTTGCCGGCGGCCCGCGCGTAATCGCCGAGCAGCCCATCGCAGGCACTGCCGGCTCGCGCGGACAGCGAGACGCACAACATCAGACAGAAAACGGGAATGCGCACGGCGGGCCTCTCAGCGTTCGTATTGTTGTCGGAATGCCGGCGCGGGCGCGCGCGGCGGCGGCGACACGATCGGGCGCCGCCGGGCGCCAATATAGCGAACGCGACCGAGGTATGCCAGCCCGCGGCGCACAGCGGCCCGGGAAGACGCCGGGACACGTGCGCGGCATCCTGCTTCGGCCGGGCACGGCCTGAACCCATCCGGACGAAGCGCCGACCGGTCGAGCTACCGGCCGAACAGCGTGCGCGCGCGTACTCAGCCCGCCGCGAGCGTGGCGGCCAGCGCGTCGAACTCCGGCGCCCATGCGGCGCGCCACGCAGCCTTCGTCACGTCATCGACCCACGCGCCGTCGATCCCGTTCAGCATGAACTGCTTCAGGTCGGCCACGGTGAAGCCGAAATGGCTGAGCATCAGTTCCCACGCTTCGCTCGGATTGACCTTGTGAAGCGTCGGGTCGTCGGTGTTCGGATGGATCTTCAGCCCGAGGCCCGGCATCTTGCGCATCGGATGCCGTTCCGCCCATTGCTCCGGCGGCAGCGTGCGCAGATAGTACGAATTCGTCGGCACGACGGTGAAGACGATCCCGCGCTCCGCATAGCGCGCACACAGGTCGGGGTTGTCGACGATCGTATAGCCGTGATCGACGCGATCGACCTGCAGCAGATCGACGGCCGTCTCGACGTTGCGCCACGGCATCCCGAACTCGCCCGCGTGCGCGGTCGTGCGGAAACCGGCCGCACGTGCATTGCGGTACGCCTTCCAGAACAGTTCCGGCGGCCGGTCGTTCTCGCGATAGTCGATGCCGATCCCCGCGACTTCGTCCGCGCGATTCGCCTTCATCCACTCGACGATTTCGACCGCCTCGTCGGGATCCTGCTCGCGGTCGATGCTCGGGATCAGGCGCGCGCCGATCCCGAAATCGCGCGCGGCATCGCGGATCGCCGTCACGATCGCGGCCTGCGCATCGGCATACGCGATGCCCGACACGCGCACCGTACCTGTCGGATTCCAGAAGAATTCCGCATGCCGGACATGGTGCGCGGCCGCATCTTCCAGATACTCGTAAGCGATCCGCCGCAAATCGTCGGGCTGCGTGAGCAGATACTTGTCGAGCGCCCGCAGCACGTGCAGCACGCCGACCGGCTTCTCGCCGCGTGCGTAGAACGCATCGATCTCCGCGCGCTCGATCGGCGCGCCGCTGCGCGCCGCGAGCGCGACGAACGTGTCGTGCCGCACCGCGCCGAGCAGGTGGCAATGCAGCTCGACCTTCGGCAGCGCGTGGAAGAAGGCCCGGTGGGCCGGCGTGATCTCGATGCCCGTGCGCGCGGGCGGGACGTTGCCTGGTGTTCCCTTCATGTCAGTCTCTTTTTTCGGTAGTGCCTGTGCGTCGCGAAAGCCGTCCCTCAGTGCGGCTTCACGACGGTCCAGAAGTAATAGCCGAGCGGAATCGCGAGCACGACGAGCCCCCACGACACGTCGCGCCAGCGGCCGGCCAGCAGCTTGACGAGCACGTAGCACAGCAGCCCGCCCGCGATGCCGGTGCCGAAGCTGTTCGACATCAGCGTGAGCAGCACCATCGACATCACGGGCAGCGTATCGGTGAAATCGTCGAAATGCGTATGGCGGATCGTCGCGAACATCGACAGCCCGATCAGGATCAGCGCCGGCGCCGTCGCCTCCTTCGGGATCGCGAGCGCGACCGGCACGAACAGCAGCATCGCGGCGAACAGCACGGCCGCGGCCAGCGACGACAGCCCGCTGCGGCCGCCGGCCTCGACGCCCGCGGCCGATTCGATCAGCGCCGTGAGCGCCGGGATGCCGAACACGGGCCCGAGCGTCGCGGCGAGCGAGTCGACGAGGAACGGCCGGTTGATGTTCGGCAGGTTGCCCTGCTCGTCGAGCAGGTTTGCCTTCGCGCCGACCGCGAGCGCGGTGCCGAGCGTCGAGAAGAATTCCGCCGCGAAAAACGCGAACAGGTACGGCGCGGCCGCAAGGCTCAACGCGCTGCCGATATCGAGCTTGAACGCGATCGGCGCGATGCTGTGCGGCAGCGACACGAACGACGCGGGCAGGTGCGTGACGCCCAGCGGCACGCCGGCCGCGGCCGCGGCGAGGATCGCGATCAGGATCGCACCGGGCACCTTGCGCGCCTGCAGCACGATCGCCACCGCGAGGCCGGTCAGCGCGACGAGCGCGCCCGGCCGCGAGAAGTCGCCGAGCGCGAACGCGTTGGTCTTCGCATTCGCGACGACCATCCCCGCGTTGCGCAGCCCGAGCATCGTGACGAACAACCCGATCGACGCGCCGAGCCCGAGCTTGATCTGCACCGGAATCAGCCGCACCACCACGCCGCGCGCGCCGAGTATCGTCAGCAGGAAGAACAGCACGCCCGACACGCATGCGATGCCGAGGCCCGTCTGCCAGCCGACATGTTCCGTCGTCGCGAGCGTCACGCCGATGATCACCGAGCCGCCGATGCCGGGGCCGACGAGGAACGGCAGGTTCGCGTAGAGCCCCATCAGCGTCGTGAACAACACGAACACGACGATGGTCGCCGTCGTCGCCGCGCCGCGCTCCATCCCGCCGGTAGCGAGCAGCGACGGAATCACGACGAGCAGGTACGCGGCCGCGAGGAACGACGTGACGCCGGCGATCGTCTCGGTGCGCACGCTCGTGCCGCGCGCGGCGAGCGCGAAGCGGCGTTCGAGCCAGTTGGCCGGCGCGCGCGCCGGGATCGTGTCAGTCGCTGACATGGTGGTTCTCCTGTGATTCCGAATATTGTCCTGTGTCGGTTCCCGCGGCGCGGTCTTATACTGCCGCGTACCGCATCCCGACCGTTATTGCCCGATGTCGTCCGACCGCTCGTCGCTGCTGCCCGCGCTCACGCTGCGGCAGGTCCAGCACTTCGTCGTGCTCGCCCACGCACGCAGCTTCACGCAGGCCGCGCAGGCGCTGTCGCTCACCCAGCCCGCACTCACCGCGTCGATCCGCCAGATCGAATTCCTGCTCGGCGGGCGCCTGTTCGCGCGTACCGCGCATCGCCTTACGCTCACCACCGCGGGCGAAGCCGTGCTGCCGCTCGCCGAACGACTGCTCAACCAGGCCCGCGGCACCTTCGACGACATGACGCGGCTCATCGGCGAACGCATTCAGACCGTGCGCATCGCGTTCATCCCGTCGGTCGCGGGCCGCCTGCTGCCCGCGCTCAACACGCTGCGCGGCACGCGTCCGACGCTGCGCTTCACGCTCACCGACCTGCCGAACAGCGCGCTCGTCGAAGCCGTGCGCGACGGCGTCGCGGATCTCGGCATCGGCGTGCGCGAGCCGGACAGCGACGACGGCACGCTGCGCTACCAGCAGCTGTTCGAGGACGAGATCGTGATCGTCGTGCGGCACGACGATCCGCTCGCCCGCGCGAAGAGCGTCACGTGGGCGAAGCTCGTCGATCGCGAGCTCGCGGTGTTTGTGCGCGGCAGCGTCAGCGAATCGCTGCATCGCACCGGCGGCGCCGGCAAGTTGCGCCTGAACGTCACGTACCGGATGGAATACACCGAACCGCTCTACGCACTTGCGCGCAACGGCCTCGCGACCGCCGTGCTGCCGAGCCTCTACACGATGCATCTGCACGATCCCGAACTCGTCGCGCTGCGCGTGGACAAACCGCGCGTCACGCGAGCGATCTCGCTGATCTCGCTCGCCGCCGACGATCGCGGCCCGCATGTGCGCGCGTGCCGCGAGTGGATTGCGAAGCACATCTGATCGCGTTCACCGCGCGGCGCCCTGCGCGCTGGGCTCAAGGCAGCTTCGCGATGCGCTCGACGAGCGTCGCGTAGAAGCGGTCCGCATCGACCTCGTTGATCCACGTTGCATTCGCCGCACGGCCGCTGCGCCCGTTCCAGTCGACGATCGTCTCGCCGAGCGTCCACTGGCCGGTCGTCTCGACCACCACGTTCACCTTGCGCCCGCCGAACAGCGTCGGATCGACGAGATAGCCGACGGCCGTCGGGTCGTACATCGGCGCCTCTTCGACGCCGCGCCGCTTCTTGTTGTATGCGAGCTCGGCATCCATGATGTCCGCGACGATCGCGCCGCAGCGGTTGCCGAGCGCGCGGAACGGCGCGACGCGCGCCGGCGTGATCGGCGCCTTCACCGCGACGTCGCGCGGCAGCACGACGATCGGCACGCCGCTGCCGAACACGACTTCGGCCGCCTGCGGATCGACGTAGATGTTGAACTCGGCGGCCGGCGTGATGTTGCCGCGCTCGAAAAACGCGCCGCCCATCAGCACGATTTCGCGCAGCGCGCCGCGAATCTGCGGCGCCTCGACCAGCGCGGTCGCGAGGTTGGTCAGCGGACCGAGCGCGCACAGCGTCACGCTGTTCGGCGCCGCGCGGCTCAGCGTATCGACGAGGTACGACACGGCGTGGCCGGCAGCAAGCGGCGCGCGCGGCTCGTGCAGTTCGACGCCTTCGAGCCCCGTCCTGCCGTGCACGTTCGCGGCCGTCACGAGATCGCGCACGAGCGGGCGCGGGCAGCCCGCATAGACCGGCAGCGTCTTCGTGCGGCCGGCCCAGTCACGGATGATCCGCGCGTTGCGTTCGGTCAGGTCGAGCGGCACGTTACCCGCGACGGCCGTCAGCGCTCGCACGTCGAGCCGGTCCTGCGCGCCCAGCGCGAGCAGGATCGCGATGGCGTCGTCCTGCCCCGGGTCGGTATCGATGATCACCGTGCGGCGCGCAGCGTCGCCGCCGGCCGCGAACGCGCCCGCCTCGGGCAGCAGCGCGGTGCCGGCCAGCGCGGCGGACAGTTTCAGGAAGGTGCGGCGGGATGCGATCGGATGAGTCATGGTCGGGCTCTCGAGAAAACGCCGGGCCGCCCCACGTTTTCCTGCCTCCGGGGGGCCAGGCGCGAGGCGGCAGGATTGGGGGCGCTCAAAATACGTGCCGGACGCCGAGCGTCGCCATCATCTGGCGCGTGCCGGTCGAGCGCGCGTACGCGAAGATCTGCGCGTGGTCCGCGTCGCCGGCCGCCTGCTGCGCGATCACCGTCAGCGCGACGTCGGTGCGTTTCGACAGGAAGTAGTCGGCCTGCAGGTTCACCTGATGCCATTTCGGACGCTTGTCGATCACGTCGTACTTGCCGTTCGTGAACGCGTACGCGGCGCCGAGGAAGAGCTGCGGCGTCATCGTGTAGACGACGTTCACCCCCAGGTTCTGCAGGTGCAGATGCGAATTGTCGAGGTAATCGTAGCGCACGTCGGTGAACATCGCGGCGAACTGCGCGCGGCCGATCGTGTAGAAACCGCCCGTGCCCGCGATCCGCTGCCGGCTGGCATACGCGGCCGGCGACATCGCGCTCTTGCTGAAGATCAGCAGCGGCGACGCATAGTCGTTCGCGATCGCGCCGTCCTGGTTCGTCGCGCTGTACGGATGGTTGTACTGCGCATAGACGGCGCTCCAGCGCAGCGCGCCCTGCTCGTAGCCGAGCCCGAAGCTGTACGCGCTGTTGTTCGCGAAGCCGGTCGCGTTGCTGAAGCCGTACAGCGCGGTGAATTTCAGGCCGTAGTAGACGGGACTCACGTACTTCACCGAGTTCTGCACGCGGATGTCGTTGTAGCCGTTGTCGTTGTCGCCGATGTTCACGCCGTTGCTCGCGATGATCACCGGCCCGATGTAGTCGTGGATCGCATCGTACTGGCGGCCGAACGTCAGCGAACCGTAGGTGCGGTCGGCGAGGCCGACATAGGCCATGCGCCCGAACTCGCGGCCGTTCTGCGCGGCCGTGCCCGTCATCACGTTGAAGCCGTTCTCGAGCTGGAAGACCGCGGACAGCCCCTGCCCCAGATCCTCCTTGCCCTTCAGCCCCCAGCGCGGGTTCTGGTTCGTGCCGGACAGCGCCTGCCAGGCGTTCTTGCCGCCCTGGTTGGTCGCGAACCCGACGCCGGCCGAGATGAGACCGTACAGCGTGATGCTGCTTTGCGCACCGGCATGGGTCGCGAAGGCGCCGAGCATCGCGAGCGGAGCGAGCTTGTAGAGAGTTTTCATGCGGGTCGTGTGGTCGGTGGTGGGCCAGGCGCGGCAGGGTTCCGCGAAACTGGACTCGACTATACGAACCCGGATCGGACAATAAAAGTTTGCTTTTCTTATGTATCAATAAAACGGATTTATTCTCATCCCTGCATTCCCTCCGCGTTCGGCGGCCGGCGATCAGTCCGCCGTGTCGCCGCCCTTCGGCACCTTCGACCATGCGTTGCGCCCCGGCATCGGCGCCCAGGCCGGGCGCGCCTTGCGCGCGCTGTCGATCACGACCAGATAACGACCCGCGATCGGCGTGATGTCGCGATCGCGCGGCAGCACCCACAGCGACTTGCCGGCTTCGACACGCGCCTGGTAATCGTCGTCGAGCAGGCCGTGGTGGTCGAAAAATGCGTTCAGCGACGCGGGAATCCGCACGCAGCCCTTCGAATGCCGGATGCCGAGCAGCGCTTCGAGGCGGTCGGGATCGGTCGCATGCATCTGGAAGCGCATCGGCGACACGCCGCCCTTGCCCCAGCCGCGTTCTCCGTCCACCCAGCCGAAGTCGTAGATGCGCATGTCGCGGCGGCCATAACCGCGAATGCCGTTCTCGTTCGTCGTGCCTTCGGCGCGGAAATCCATGTTGTCGGGCGAGTGATGGAACACGCCGAGCGGCGTCAGGAAATGGTCGTACTTGCCCGGCAGCCCCGTGCCGACCGGCGAGGCGCCGATCATCAGCCACGCATTGGCCGGCGTGGCGCGGAAGTAGATGAACAGCGCCTGCACGTTCGGTGCGCGGTCGACCATCGCGACGTATTCGCCGGCGAGGTCGCCGAGGTCCGCGTCGACGAGCGCCTTCTGGAGCCGCTCGCCGTAGGCGCGCTGTTCGCTCGCGGGCACGTTCAATCGGCGGGTGACTTCCTGCGTGAAGCGCTTGCGCATGTCGACGGCGCGCGCCGTCGCGTTCTTCGCTTCCTCGGCCGATAGGGGCGGATGCCGCCGCGGCGGGGTCGGCGCGGGGGCTTCGGCCTCGCTGGCGGTGGTGGCGGATGCGGCCGATGCGGGTTCGGCTGTAGAAGCTGCGGAAGAAGCGCCGGAAGCGGCCGATGCCGCGCTGGCCGGCGCTGCATGATGCACGTGCGATGCCGCGGGGGCGGACGGTGCGGGCGATGCACCTGGCAACGCATGCACGGACGAGCCCGGGTGCGCATGAGAAGCCGTCGACGCGGGCGATGCCACTGATGAGGATGACGGAGCAACGGACGACGAAGCGTCGGATGCGGCGAAGGCAGGCAACCCGGCAAGAATGGAAACGGGCAGCACGACAGCGAGCGACGCATACGCGGCGACTGTGCGGGTACGACGGCGCGACTTCGAAATTCGCCGCGACAAGCTGGAAAGCATCATACGTTCGAAGCCATCGGCCGATCCGGCCGCCGCGTGGTGCTGTTGCGAGCGGCGCATCTTCCGCGCAAGCCATCGACACGTCTGGCGCATCATGCGCGCCCGGCGCCGACGCCTCTTCGCGGCGGAGCCGTTCGCTGATGCAACGCGTGCGGTCCGATGGCGGCTAATGAGTCGTCAGGCCCTTCATTTTACGCGCCGACGGAAGAATCGGCAGCGACGGAAGTCGTGGTTTGGCGGTGGATTTGCGCTTCGTCACGCTTTGTTTCAACTCGTTGCCGTTTGCGGCTTCGTTGCGTGTCACGCTTGTGGATTCGGCGGTTCGGCGCGTTCGATATGAAACGACTCCCCGTCAAATCAATTTGCATGCCAAATCATCCCGGCGACGCGTTGTCCCCATCGAAACCGTATTGCACGCATGTCGCACAAACGAAGCGACACGCGTGCGTACCTGCCGACTACTTCGAAATGGTTTCGAGCGCGACGCCCTTCGTGCGCGGGCCCATGAACCCGATCGCGACCATCACGATCACCATCGCGCCCGCGATGAACGCGAACACGCCGAACGTGCCGAAGCCTTTCAGCACGGCCGCGATCACGAACGACGAGAAGATCGCCGAGAAGCGGCTCCACGAATAGACGAAGCCGACTGCCCGTGCGCGGATCGACGTCGGGAACAGCTCGGCCTGGTATGCGTGGAAGCTGTACGACATGATGTTGCTCGCGAGCGTGAGGCCGATGCCGAGCACGATCAGGAACGCGCCCACCGTCGTCTGGCTGAACAGCAGCCCGCAGACGACGATCGCCGCCGCCATCGCGACGATCACCGACTTGCGCTCGAAGCGGTCGGCGATCACGAGGCCGATCAGCGGGCCGATCGGCGCCGCGAGCGCGATCACGCTCGAATACATCAGGCTCGACGTGATCGTGATGCCTTGCTTGATCAGCAGCGTCGGCACCCAGTTCGCGAAGCCGTAGAAGCCGACCGTCTGGAACACGTTGAAGATCGTCATCATGATCGTGCGGCTGCGATACGGCTGCACCCACATGTCGCGGAAGCTGCCGCGCGGCGGCACGGGTTCGGCCGGTGCGGGCGGTGGAAGCGGCCGCCCGTATTCGGCTTCGACCTTCGCCTCGAGCGCGCGCATGATGCGGTCGGCTTCGTCGACGCGCCCCTGCTGCGCGAGCCAGCGCGGGCTTTCCGGCAACTCTCGGCGAATCCACCACACGAACAGCGCGCCGTGCGCGCCGATCAGCACGACCCAGCGCCAGCCGTCGAGGCCGAGCGGCGCATGCGGCACGAGCAGGTACGCGAGGAACGCGACCACCGGCACCGCGACGAAGCCGACCGCCTGTTCGCACGCGAACGCGCGGCCGCGGATCTGCTTCGGCACGAGCTCGGAGATGTACGTGCCGATCGTCACCATCTCGACGCCGAGGCCGAGACCGACGACGAAGCGCCAGAAGTTCAGCCCGGCCGCGGTGTCCTGGAATGCCATCACGACGTTGGCGGCCGTGTACCACAGCAACGACCACGTGAAGATCGCGCGGCGGCCGAAGCGGTCGGCAAGGAAGCCGCATGCGATCGTGCCGATGAACAACCCGGAGAACAGTGCGGCGATGAAGCTCGCGACGCCCGTGGTGCCGAACAGGCCGTGCGTCGTCGCCGACAGGATGCCGCTTTTCACAAGGCCCGGTGCGACGTAGCCGCTGTACAGCAGGTCGTAGAGTTCGAAGAAGAAGCCGAGGCTCAGCAGCACGACGAGCTTCCAGACGCTGCGGGTCGGCGGCAGGCGGTCGAGGCGCGCCGAGATGGAGCCGGGGTCGATCGCCGCGGGGCGGGCGGTGCCTGCTGCCGTGAGCGGGTCGGGCTGGGTGGATGCCATGGTGGCGAGTCTCCGGATTCTTGATTGTCGTTGGCGCCAGCAGAGGGGAACTGGCGAGCGGCTTCGCGCATTTTAGCGAGGCGGGGGGCTGAGCACATCAATCAATTGACGCACGGGCGCATCGGCCGCATTGGAACAGATGTAGCGAGCCGGTTCGTTATAGCTGGCTGACCGGGCACAACGTCGAACAAGATTCCCTATCGTCCAATCGACGTTGCCAGAAGCGGCCGCGCCGTGAGGCGCATGGGCGCCAGTACGGGCGGAAATGGAATCACGCCGATCAGGTTGATCGCGAGTCCGAGATAGTCGAGCAGTTCGCCGCCTCGCTTGCGGATGATCGAGACGATGTCGGTGAGCGCATCGGCCAGCGCCATCAGGTTGTTGAGCACCGGAATCATGCTCGCGACCGTTTTCAATCGATCGACGTCCACGTAGCCATGCGTCACGCTGATCAGCCACGCGTTGAAACCTTCACCGGATGCGACGACGTCGTCCGGATGAACATCGGTCAGCCATGCTCTCAGGATTTCTTTTCGTTGTTCGTTTTTCGCCGCGCGGCAGGCGGCCCACCCTTCTCATGTCCCGGACGCCTGCCAGCGACCCGCGGCATTTTACCGACGATGAAGCGACAGGGAAATGAAAGCTCAGCATCGGCAGCGTATGCCGCCATGACTCGCGCCCCAATTAGCACGAACCGCCGTCGGGCCAACTTCATGTAAATTTCGTAACCATCTGTCCGGCCGCCTGCCGCGGCTGAACGACAACATCGCGCGGTTTCGGACGCGATTCGGTCGGCACACCCTTAACAAGACAGGGGCGAGCAGGATTTCCCGCGGTCGGCCCCTCCTGCCCGGCGCCGAAACGTCGCCCATGCGGATTCGGAAATCGATGGCCCGCGCCCCGGTAACATGCAGTCGGGCCAACCACCGGCTTCCGGCTGCTTTTCGGCACCCGGCATCGTCGGCAAATCGTAAGCATTCCATGTCCATACAACGACTATCCACGTACGCCTGTCGAATCGCGCTGATCGCGCTGCTGCAGTTCGCGGCGGTCGCGACCGCGTCGGCATTTCCGTCGGCCGCTTCGGCCCCCGGCGCAAGCGGCGTCGGCGCCCCCGTCCCGGCCATCTCGCTGAACGACGCCATCGCGCAGCTCAAGCAGATGCAGGTCGAACTGGACCGCATCAAGCAGCAGACCTCGACGACGTCCAACAGCAAGGAACTGGACGCGCTCGACGACTCGGCCCAGGAACTGAGCACCGATATCGCGAAACTGCAAAGCGATCTCATGCCGCAACGCGCGCAGATCCAGGCGCAACTCGACGTGCTCGGGCCGCCGCCTGCCGAGGGCGCCGCGCCGGAAACGGCAGCCGTCGCGAAACAACGGGCCACGCTCGACGCACGCAAGACGCAGATCGATGCGGCGCTGAAGCAGGCGGCCGACCAGAAAGCCAGCCTTACGAACCTGACCGAGCAGTTCGCGAAACTGCATCGCGGCCTGCTGAAGAACCAGCTCGCGTTCCGCTCCGGCAGCATCTTCAGCGCGCAGTTCTGGTTGCCGCTGTTCCACCTTTCGCCGGACGATCGCCAGCGGCTCCAGGATTTCGACGACGAGCTGCTCGACATGCTGCATTCGTCATGGGTACCCGGGCAGCGGGCGCTCACGACGGTGCTGCTGATCGCCTCGTTCGCGGCGTGGCTCGGCGGCCGCCGGCTCATCGAGCGCGGGCTCGCGTGGATCGCGCTGAACCGTCTGCCGCCCACGCGCCTGCGCCGCAGCGCGCTGGCGCTGTCGACCGTGCTGTCGACGTTCCTGGCCACGGCCATCGCCGTTCAGATCCTCTACCTCGCCGTCGCGCGCCGCTACGAGCTCACGCCGTCGCTGACCGATCTGTGGGACCAGTTCGCGAAGCTCGCCGCAACCTGCGCGCTGATCGCCGGACTCGGCCGCGCCCTGCTCTGCACGAAGCATCCGTCGTGGCGACTGCCCGCGCTCGCCGATCCCGTCGCGCTCGCGATGAAACCGTTCCCCAGCATCCTGGCCGCGCTGCTGCTGGTGTCCGGCACGCTCGAATCGATCAACCGGATCGTCGACACGAGCCTGTCGGTCACGCTGTTCGGCCGCGGCATCGTCTCGCTCGTCGTGGCGCTGACGGTCGGCGCGTCGCTGTTGCGCGCGAACCGCGCACGCAGCGCGCTCGCGGCGGCCGGCGAAGCGCCCGAGCAGCGCTCGACGCTCGCGGGGCTGATCCATGCGGGCGTCACGCTGGCGATCGTCGTATCGTTGATCGCACTCCTGATCGGCTACATCACGGTCGCGCGCTTCATCACGTACGAACTCGTGTGGTTCGAGATCGTGCTGTGCGCGACCTACATCCTGATCCAGCTGACGCGCGATGCGAGCGAAAGCCTGTTCTCGTCGGGCCTGTCGACGGGCCAGCAGATCAAGCACCTGTTCGCGCTCGAGGACCGCCACCTCGATCAGGCGCGCACGGTCCTGTCCGGCTTCGGCACGAGCCTGCTGATGCTGATCGCGGCCATCGCGCTGGTGACGGGCGGCTTCGGCACGACGCCGGGCGACCTGCTCGACAGCGCGGTCGCGATGATCGGCAGCCAGCGGCTGCAGAGCCTGAACATCATGCCCGACCGGATCCTGAACGCCGTGATCGGGTTCGCGATCGGCTTCTACCTGCTGCGCTCGCTGCGCCGCTGGCTCGACAGCGAGTTCATGCCCGCGCTCGGCATGGATACGGGCATGCGCGTGTCGCTGATCACGCTGTTCACCAACGTCGGCTACGTGCTGCTCGTGCTGATGACGCTCGGGCTGCTCGGCGTGCGGTGGAGCAACCTCGCGTGGATCGTCAGCGCGTTGTCGGTGGGGATCGGCTTCGGCCTGCAGGAGATCGTGAAGAACTTCGTGTCGGGGCTGATCCTGCTGACCGAACGCCCCGTCAAGGTGGGCGACATGGTCAGCATCGCGGGCGTCGAAGGCGACATCCGCCGCATCAACGTGCGCGCGACCGAGATCCAGCTCAGCGACCGCTCGACCGTGATCGTGCCCAACTCGCAACTGATCTCGCAGAACGTGCGCAACGTGACGATGGGCAACAGCACGCAGGGCGTCGCGACGCTGGTGCTGACGTTCCCGCTGAACACCGATCCCGAGCAGGTGCGCGACCTGCTGCTCGACGCGTATCGCGAGCATCAGGCGATTCTCGAGAAGCCGGCGCCGTCGGTGACGTTCAGCCAGCTCACGCCGGACGGGATCACGCTGAGCGTGACGGGCTACGTGTCGAGCCCGCGGATCGCGAGCTCGACGAAGAGCGACCTGCTGTTCGAGATCCTGAAGCAGCTGCGTGCGGCGGGGATCACGCTGTCGAGCCCGCAGATGCTGGTCGTGCAGAACATGCCGGCGGCGGAGCAGTGAGCATCGCCTGAGCGGGCTTGTCATCGACGATGGCGCCGCCCGCGCCGAAACACGAAGGGCCGGTCACCGCATCCGCGGCAACCGGCCCTTCTCACTCGTACATGGCGCCCATTCGGGCAACCGACGTCAAACGTCGAACTTCACGCCCTGCGCCAGCGGCAATTGCCGGCTGTAGTTGATCGTATTCGTCGCGCGGCGCATATAAGCCTTCCATGCATCCGAACCCGACTCGCGCCCGCCGCCCGTTTCCTTCTCGCCGCCGAACGCGCCGCCGATTTCCGCGCCGCTCGTGCCGATGTTCACGTTGACGATCCCGCAATCGCTGCCCGCCGCCGACATGAACTGCTCGGCCTCGCGCATGTCGTTCGTGAAGATCGCCGACGACAGCCCTTGCGGCACCGCGTTGTGCAATTCGATCGCATCGTCGAAGTTGTCGTAGATCATCACGTACAGGATCGGCGCGAACGTTTCGCGCTCGACCACCGCCGACTGCTTCGGCATCCGCACGATTGCCGGACGCACGTAGTACGCATCCGCATGACCGACGTCGACGCGCTCGCCGCCCTTCACTTCGCCACCCTGCTCGCGTGCATCGGCCAGCGCCTTCTGCATCGCGTCGAACGACGCACGATCGACCAGCGGGCCGACCAGCGTGCCTTCTTCCAGCGGGTTGCCGACCTTCACCGACGTGTAGGCCTTCTCGATGCGCGGCAGCAGTTGCTCGACCAGGCTGCGATGCACGATCAGGCGGCGCAGCGTCGTGCAGCGCTGGCCGGCCGTGCCGACCGCCGCGAACGTGACCGAGCGCACGACGAGATCGAGATCCGCGCTCGGCGCGACGATCATCCCGTTGTTGCCGCCGAGTTCGAGGATGCCGCGCGCGAGACGCTGGCTCAGCACCTTCGCGACTTCCTGGCCCATCCGCACGCTGCCCGTCGCGCTGACGACCGGCACCTTCTTCGACGCCGTCAGCACCTCGCCGACATCGCGCATGCCGAGCACCAGCTGGCTCAGTTCCGCCGGCGCGACGCCCGGATGAGTCTTCTCGAACTCGCGGATCGCCTTCTGGAGCAGCACGTGGCACGCGATCGCGGTGAGCGGCGTCTTTTCCGACGGCTTCCACACGACCGAATCGCCGCACACGAACGCGAGCGCCGCATTCCATGCCCACACGGCAACCGGGAAGTTGAACGCCGAGATCACGCCGCACACGCCGATCGGGTGCCACGTTTCCATCATCCGGTGGCCCGGGCGCTCGGATGCGATCGTCAGGCCGTAGAGCTGGCGCGACAGACCGACCGCGAAATCGCAGATGTCGATCATTTCCTGCACTTCGCCGAGGCCTTCCGACGTGATCTTGCCGGCCTCGAGCGTGACGAGACGGCCCAGTTCGGCCTTGTGCTCGCGCAGGACATTGCCGAACACGCGCACGAGTTCGCCGCGCACCGGCGCCGGCACCGTGCGCCACTTGAGGAATGCGTCGTGCGCGGCATCGATCTTGCGCTCCGCGTCGGCCGGCGTGTCGACAGCCAGCGTCGCGAGCGTCGCGCCGTCGAGCGGCGAACGCGCGGTCAGCGCATTGCCTTTCCACTGGGCGAGATCGATATCGAGCGCGGCAAGAATGTCGTTGAATTGCATCACTTCCTCTTCAGGGACAGATTGATCGGTGCGGCGGCAGCGCCGCCCGCGTGATTCGATTGGAGCGCGTTCGCGCGCCCTGTGCAAGCGGATGCGCCGCGTGGCCGGCCCGGTGCGCCGCATACGGCGCATCGCGCCGCGCCGCCGCCGGAAGCCCGGCCGGACGGCGCGCCCCAGCCTCGCGAGGCACGATCCATGAAACACATTGTCGGTGGCCACAAGTCGGGCCGCTATTGATATTAACTCACGACTTCATTCCCAAAACGCAACACCCTGGCAGGAAGAACGCGTGCGCTCCCGTCCCGACACGAGACTTTTCCAAGGCTCGTGACCGGGCCACGGGACGCGTCCCGACGTGGCGCGAGTTGATGACAAAGCTGCATCACCCTGTTCGGAAATATCGTTTGCCGCCCGTACATCGGGCACCCACAATCGGGGCGGCGTCGAGGTGCCATGCACCCGGCGCGCCGCCGGCCGCCATGACAAGCGGCCGGACGCCCGACGAAGGCGACACGCCCCGCGGCCCGGCTCATCGGGCCCCCGGCGGCCCGTTTCGCACCGCATCACCGCTGCCCCGGCCCGCGTCCGGCAACGCGTCGCGCTTCGTCACCGAAAAAACAATCCCGGAGACAGCGCCCAGCGCCCGCCATGCATTCAGACGCCCGCCCCGATTCGCCCCGTCCGTCCGGCTCGCCGCCCGCGAAGCCGTCCCTTCACCGTGCGCTGCAGGCCCGTCATCTGCGGATGATCGCGATCGGCGGCTCGATCGGCACGGGCCTGTTCGTCGCATCCGGCGCGTCGATCTCGCAGGCCGGCCCCGGCGGCGCGATGATCGCGTACATGGTGATCGGCCTGATGGTCTATTTCCTGATGACGAGCCTCGGCGAAATGGCCGCGTTCATGCCGGTGTCGGGCTCGTTCGCGACCTACGGCGCGAAATTCGTCGACGAAGGCTTCGGCTTCGCGCTCGGCTGGAACTACTGGTACAGCTGGGCCGTGACACTGGCGGTGGAACTCGTCGCCGCGCAGCTCGTGATGCACTACTGGTTCCCGCATGTGCCGGGCGTCTGGTGGAGCGCGCTGTTCCTCACGCTGATCTTCGCGCTCAACGCGTTGTCGGTGCGCGGTTTCGGGGAAGCCGAATACTGGTTCGCGCTGATCAAGGTGCTGACGGTGCTCGCGTTCGTCGGCGTCGGCCTGCTGATGATCTTCGGGATCATGCAGGGCGGCCCGAGCGCCGGCTGGAGCAACTTCACGATCGGCGACGCGCCGTTCGCCGGCGGCTGGGCAACGATGCTCGGCGTCGCGATGATCGCGGGCTTCTCGTTCCAGGGCACCGAAATGATCGGCGTCGCGGCCGGCGAATCGGAGAACCCGCGCACGACGATCCCGCGCGCGGTGAGCCAGATCTTCTGGCGCATCCTGCTGTTCTACGTGCTCGCGATCTTCGTGATCGGCGTGCTGATTCCCTACACCGACCCGAGCCTGCTGAAGAGCGACGTGACCGACATCGGCGTAAGCCCGTTTACGCTCGTATTCCGCCACGCGGGCCTCGCGTTCGCGGCCGGCGTGATGAACGCGGTGATCCTGACGGCCGTGCTGTCGGCCGGCAACTCGGGCATGTACGCGTCGACGCGGATGCTCTACACCCTCGCGGTCGAAGGCCGTGCGCCGAAGATCTTCGCGAAGCTGTCGCGGGGCGGCGTGCCGCGCAATGCACTGTATGCGACGACGGCCGTCGGCGCGCTGTGCTTTCTCACGTCGCTGTACGGCGACAAGACCGTGTATCTGTGGCTGCTGAACACGTCGGGCATGGCCGGCTTCATCACGTGGCTCGGCATCGCGGTCAGCCACTACCGGTTCCGCAAGGGTTTCCTGAAGCAGGGCTACCGGCTCGATCAGCTGCCGTACCGGTCGAAGTGGTTCCCGTTCGGCCCGCTGTTCGCGTTCGCGCTGTGCGCGGTCGTCGCGCTCGGCCAGGACTACCAGGCGTTCCTCTCCGACAAGATCGACTGGGCCGGCATCGCCGCGACCTACATCGGCCTGCCGTTCTTCGTCGCGATCTGGCTCGGCTACGCGCTGGTGCGCAAGTGCCGCCTCGTACGCTACGAAGACATGGAGATCGCGCCGTGGATCGAACGCAACGCTCCGCCCGAAACGGCCCCGCAGGCCGACATCGGCTACGCGGGCTACGTCGCGCGCCCGGCCAACCCGACGCCGGGCGCCTGAAACCTGAAGCCTGACGTCACGCATTGCGCCGGCTGCCGCCCGAACGCGGCGGCCGGCGCCCTGACAAGCGCCATTCGACGCGGCGCACGCGTTCAGGCAAGATCGACGCGCGCCGTCCGTTTTCCCGTCGTCACGAATCAACGAAATCGCATGCAGAACTTCTACGAAGCCACCGTTACCCGCCAGCCCTACCCGCAACTGACCGGCACGATCGACACGCAGGTCTGCATCGTCGGCGGCGGCCTCGCCGGCCTGTGCACGGCGCTCGGCCTCGTCGAGCGCGGCGTGCGCGACGTCGTCGTGCTCGACGGCGAACGGGTCGGCTTCGGTGCGTCGGGCCGCAACGGCGGCTTCGTGTTCGGCGGCTACAGCCTCGACAATGCCGACCTGCTGCGCACGCTCGGCCGCGACGAAGGGCGCCGGCTGTACCGGCTCACCGTCGATGCGGTCGACCTGATCCGCGCGCGGATCGCCCGCTACGGGATCGACTGCGACATCGTCGACCAGGGCGTGATGCTCGCGAACTGGTTCGACGATCCGTCGCGGCTCGACGGCGTGCGCACGCTGATGAAGCAGGAACTCGGCGTCGACTGGGCACCCGTCCCGACCGGCGCGCTGCGCGAGCGGTTGAAGACGCAGCGCTATTACGGCGGCCTGTTCGAGCCGAACGCCTTCCACTTCCATCCGCTCAAGTACGTGCTCGGCGTCGCGGCGGCCGCCTCGCGCGGCGGTGCCCGCGTGTACGAACGCTCGGCCGCGCTCGGCATCGCGCGCGAAGGCGCCGGGTACGTCGTGCGCACGGCGCAGGGCGCGGTGCGCGCGAAAGACGTCGTGTTCGCCGGCGGCGGTTACGCGCGCGGCGTGTCGCCGCGCATCGAGCGCGCGGTGCTGCCGATCGCGACCTACGTGATCGCGACCGAGCCGCTCGGCACGCGGCTGCCCGACGCGATCGACGCGCCGTACGCGATCTACGACACGCGTTTCGCGTTCGACTACTACCGGCCGCTGAAGGACACGCGCATCCTGTGGGGCGGCCGGATCTCGGTGCTCGACCGCGGCCCCGATGCGATCGCGCGCCTGCTGCGGCGCGACCTGCTGCGCGTGTATCCGCAACTGGAAGGCGTGAAGGTCGACTACGCGTGGGGCGGGCTGATGAGTTACGCCCGGCACAAGATGCCGCAGATCGGCCGCGACACGGACGGCGTATGGCACGCGATCGCGTTTGGCGGCCACGGCATGGCGCCGACCACGGTGGCCGGCGAAACGCTCGCCGCCGCGCTGGCCGAAGGCCGGCCGGTGCCGGACGGCTTCGCCGCGTTCGGGCTCACGCGTACGTTCGGGCTGGCCGGCCTCGCCGCCGCGCAGCTCACGTACACCGCCTACCAGGCCCGCGACGCGCTCGCATCCTGCCGCCGCCGAGCGGGCGCGGCGGCCGAAACGGCCCCGCCGGACGGCCTGGCCGATTAGAGCGGAAGGTCGGCCGGGCGGGCATTTCCCACATGCTAGAATGCCTTTTCCTAGCCGCCGCGAACCCAAAACAAAGTCACATGAAAGCAGGAAGCAAGGCCGCCACGTCCGACACCCGAGCGCTTGCGTCCGAAGCGCGGCGCAAATACGATCCCGAGCAAACCAAGCGCAACATTCTCGACGTCGCCACGCAGGAATTCTCCGCGATGGGCCTCGCCGGTGCGCGCGTCGACGCGATCGCCGAGCGCACGAACACGACGAAGCGCATGCTCTATTACTACTTCGAAAGCAAGGAAGGCCTGTACGAGGCCGTGCTGGAGAAGGTGTACGGCGACATCCGCGCGCTCGAGCAGGAACTGCACGTCGGCGACATGGAGCCGCGCGAAGGCATGCGCCGCCTCGTCGAATTCACGTTCGACTATCACGACAAGCATCGCGACTTCGTCCGCCTCGTGTCGATCGAGAACATCCACGGCGCGAAGTATCTCGAACAGCTGAAGTCGTTCAAGAACCGCAACGTCAGCATCATCAAGACGCTCGAGGAACTGGTCGAGCGCGGTGCGGCCAGCGGCGCGTTCCGCAAGGACATCGATGCATTCGACCTGCACCTGCTGATCAGCTCGTTCTGCTTCCACCGCGTGTCGAACCGCTACACGTTCGGCGCCGCGTTCGGCCGCGATCCGTCGGCGCCGCGCCTGCGCACGCGGCATCGCGACACGATCGCCGACGCCGTGCTGCGCTACGTCGCCGCGTAAGCGGCGGCGGCCGGCCGGGGCACGCACCTGCCGTGCCCTTCGCACTTCGGTGCGTCAGTTGGTCGGCGCGGTCGACGCCAGTGCGATCCGCGCCTTTTCTTCCGGGCTTCCCTGCACGTAATACTTCTTCGCCCAGCGCGAATCGGGCGCGAGCGCGAGCCGCGCATGCGCGCCCGTCCCCGCGTCCGTGCCGTGCCGCTGCGCATCGATCGCCAGCGCCCGTGCGCGATAGTGCTCGTAAAGCCGCAGGAATTCCGCGAGATAGATCGCCGCGACCCGCGTGTCGCGGATCTCGAGCAGGTTCTCGTCGTTGTACTGCTCGGAATTGCGGCTCATGTTCGCCGAGCCCGTGTACACGACCGGATTCGCGCCTTCCGCATCGATCACGATGAACTTGTGATGGATCACGACGGGCGGAAAGGCCGGCGCCGGCTCGCCCGGAAAGAGCCGCAGTTCCGGCGTGAAGCCTGGCGGCACGGTGGCCGGCGAGAAATACGCGGCATCGATCACGTCGCGGTTGTCGCGACTGCGATGGTACAACTCGAGGTTCGCGAGCGTGGCCGCATCGAGCGTCTGGCCTGCCTGCCGCGCGGTATCGGCCTTCGTCGCGCTGCCGACGCTGATCCGGTTCACCAGCCCGAACATCATCAGCCCGCGGTCGCCGGCCGCGAAACAGGCATCGCGCAGCGCCGCGTCGGTCGGCATGAACAGGCAGAACGACACCGAATGCTTCGCGGCCGCGATCGCGGCGACGATCGTGTCGATCTCCGTACGCTGCCCCGCCGGCTCCGGCGAAAACGCGACGCGCACCTGCGCGCTGCCGATCGTCATCGGCGCCGACCAGCCCGACGTCAGCTTCGCCGTCTCGGCAATCGAAGGATTGCTCGCGAGCGCATGCGCGCGGTCGTTGTACAGCGCGGCGAGCACGGACGAGTCGAATGCGTGCAGCACGTTGGCCTGCTCGGTCAGCCCCTCGGTCGTGAAGTTCGCGGAACCGGTCAGCACGCGCGCGGGCGCGGGGTTCGACGGCGCGTCGGTCACGATGAACTTGTCGTGCATGATGTGCGTCCTGTCGCGCGGCGCGAGCGTCGCGAGGCCCTGCAGCGCGTCGACGGCCGGCTGGTTCGGCGACGGCAGCGGCGGCTTGCCCTTGCGCGCCGTCGTGTGCGCGTCGTAGACGATCGCGAGCGACGCTTCGCCGTGCTTGCGGCCGAACGCTTCGAATGCGGGCAGCGCCCACAGCGTGTCGGTTAGGTGATAGACGGCCGACGCCGCGCGCGACGCCGGGTCGAGCATCTCCGCGAACACCTGCTCCATGTCGTTCGCGAGCCACGTGCGCAACTTCAGCGCCTGTGCGTCGCTCGGCGCCTCGTTCGGCGCGAGACCCAGCGCCGCGACCTGCCTGGCAAACGCCTGCGAGCTGACCACCGCGCGGTTGAACCACGTGCCGATGCCGTCCTCGATGTGCGCGGGCAGCACGACGTCGCATACGCCGGCCTCCGCGTCGAGCACCTGCAGGTTCGCCGGCGTGCCGACGACCGGATAGACGTCGTAGCGGAACGATGCATCGCGGTCCTGAGGATCGATGCGCGCATCCCACCACATGAATTTCTGGATCGGCGCCTGGTCGGTCGGCGCATCGCCCTGCGTGTCGGCGGCCGGGCCGTCGAACGTCAGGCGGTTCGGCAACCAGCTGTCCGGCGCACGCGTCTTGCCGTCGGCCGACCAGAAGCCCGGCGTGCGCCGGATCGCGAAGCCGAGGAAATCGGGCCGCGCCGCCGCATCGGGCCAGTCGAAGGCCAGCAGGACCAGGGTGGGGGAAAGATAGCTGCGCACGCTGACGGTCATTCATTGCTCCCTGGCCTGACGGCCGGTCGAGGTGAATGGGTCAGTGTCGGCGGCGGTTCTTCCCGTGGAATGACGCTTCGATGAACCTTGTATGTCGGACGCGCGTCAGTCGCACACGAGCAGTTCGATTCCGCGCGCGGTCAGCGCACGGCGCACGGCCTTGTCGGGCGCGCGCTCGGTCACGAGATAGCGGGCGGCGGCCGTGCCGTTGATGCGCACCGGCGTCACGCGGCCGAATTTCGAATGGTCGGCGACGATGATCGCCGTGCCGGCCGCCGCGATCATCCGGCTGCGCACCTCGGCCGCGAGCCGCGAGTAGTCGGTACATTCGCCGTCGGGCGTGATGCCGCCGGCGCCGACGAACGCGAAATCGACGTGGTATTGCGCGAGCTGGTGGATCGTGTCGAGCCCGAAGGTCGCATCCTCGTCGTCGGACAGCTCGCCGCCGAGCAGCGTCACGCGGTTGCCGTTGCGCCGCGCGAGCACGAACGCGGTACGCCAGTCGTTCGTGTAGATCGACAACCGGTGCCGGTCGGTGAGCGCGAGCGCGACCGCATGCGGCGTGCTGCCCGAATCGATCAGCACCGATGCATCGTCGGGCACGAATTCGGCCGCGCGCCGCCCGATCGTGCGCTTCGCTTCGGCATTCGCGGCTTCGCGCTCGGACAGGCTCGGCTCGCGGCGATCGGCGGCCAGCGCGCCGCCGTGCGTCATCACGAGCAGGCCGCGCGCGGCCAGCGCATTCAGGTCGCGCCTTACCGTCTCGCGCGACACGTCGAGCGAACGGACGAGTTCCGCGACCGACAGCGCGCCCGACCGTCCGAGCTCCGACAGGATGTATTGATGACGTTGTTCCGCCAGCATCGCGTGTGCGCCCGAGGCGACTGTAATGGGTGAGCCGGCCATTGTATTACGGCCGTTTGACCGGCATTTGACGGCGGCGGGAAACGCGGCCGGCCGCGTTTCCCGAAAGCGAAATTCTGTATTGCCTCATGCGCGCGAATCGGCGCGACGCCGGTTGCTACACTCTGCGTTTCGCCGAATGACGGATCAAGCAAAGGGGCTCGCGCCATGTATCGCAAAGGCAGTGTGATCGAAATCCAGTTTCCGCCCGAACGCCTCAACGACGCGGCCGGCGATCCGTACTGGATCGACCTGACGCTCGACGAGGCACGCCGGCTCTATGAACAGCTCGCCGCGCGCTTCGCGACGGATGCGCGCGCCAACCAGCCGCTCGACACGTTCTCGATCGACTGATCCGGCCGATCGCCGCGGCTTCACGCCCGGCCGCGCCGCATCGCGCCGCGCGGCCCCCTCCCTTTCCGCGCCGCAAACCCGGCGCACGTTGACGACCGGCACGGCCACGCCTCGCCCGGCATGAGTGCAGGATTCGACAAGACGCCGGCCCCGCTTCCCCCGATACTGGCCGACTTTCCGATTCTGTCCGGCCAGCTCGTGGCCCGTCACGCATGCTTACCTCGATCGTCGCCGCCGCGTTCGTCGCGCTGTGGTCCACCGGCTTCATCGTCGCGCGGGCCATCAAACCCTACGCCGATCCCAACCTGTTCCTGCTCGCGCGCTTCGCCGGCACGGCCGCGCTGTTCGGCGTCGTGGCGCTCGCCGCGCGCGCACCGTGGCCGGCCCGCCGCGAATGGCCGCGCCATCTGATCGCGGGCGCGCTGCTGCAGGGCGTCTATCTGGGCGCCAGCTACTGGGCCGTCGCGCAAGGATTGAACGCGGGCGTCATGGCGTTGCTCGGCGCGCTGCAGCCGCTCGCCACCGCCGTGCTCGCGGTCCCGCTGTTCAACGAGCGCCTGCCCGCGCGCGGCTGGCTCGGGATGGCGCTCGGGCTCGTCGGCGTCGCGCTCGTGCTGGCGCCGAAGGTCGCGGGCGGCGTCGCGTCGCCGCCGGGTGCGGCGCCCGAGTGGCTGGTCGTCGCCGTATCGGTGCTGGCGGTCGGATCGATCACGGCCGGCTCGCTGTACCAGAAAGGCAAGCTCGCGCAGAGCGACCTGCGCACGGCGGTGGCCGTGCAGAATTTCGGCGCGGCGATCGTCGCGGCCGGCTTCGTCGCGCTGCTTCACGAAACCCGCTGGATCGGCGCGCCGGCGCTGTGGGTGTCGCTGGTGTGGGGCGTCGTGTTCCTGTCCGGCGGCGCGGTCACGATGCTGATGTGGATGCTGCGCCGCGGCAACGCGGCGCGCGCGACGTCGCTGCTGTTCCTCGCGCCGCCGCTGGCCGCGCTGCAGGGCTACTGGCTGTTCGGCGAAACGCTCGCGGCGATCCAGCTCGCCGGCTTCGCGCTCGCGCTGGTGGGCGTCGTGCTGGCGCGGCGCTGACGCCGGCCATCCGGCGCGCATCCCGTCGGCGGGGCGAGCGCGCATGCCGTTCGCCCGGCATCCCGCACCCGCCCGGCGCACCGTGCACCACGGCGACGCAGTGCGTCTCGCCGAAGCAACGCGAAGCCTCCGGAACGCACGCCCGGCGCGGCACCGCGCCGCGATTGCGCTTATGATGGGCGCCTTGCATTTCGTTCCGGAACTTTCTTCATGACATCCGCCGATTACGCCAGCCGCCAGCGCGCGATCATTGCCGAACTGAACGTTGCCCCGCACTTCGACGCCGAGGCCGAGATCGACCGCCGCATCGATTTCCTCGCGCACTATCTTCGTTCGACCGGCCTGCGGTCCTACGTGCTCGGCATCAGCGGCGGCGTCGATTCGTCGACGGCCGGCCGGCTCGCGCAGCTGTCGGTCGAGCGCCTGCGCGCCGACGGCTACGATGCGCGCTTCATCGCGATGCGCTTGCCGAACGGCGTGCAGAACGACGAAGCCGATGCCCAGCGCGCGCTCGCGTTCGTGCGCGCGGACGAGGTGCTGACGGTCGACGTGAAGCCGGCCGCGGATGCGATGCTGCGCTCGCTGGTCGCATCCGGCCACGCATTCGACACGCCGGCGCAGCAGGATTTCGTGCACGGCAACATCAAGGCGCGCGAACGCATGATCGCGCAGTACGCGGTGGCCGGCGCGCGGCGCGGCATCGTGATCGGTACCGACCATGCGGCCGAGTCGCTGATGGGTTTCTTCACGAAGTTCGGCGACGGCGGCGCGGACGTCCTGCCGCTCGCGGGCCTGAGCAAGCGGCGCGTGCGCGCGGTCGCGCGTGCGCTCGGCGGCGAGGAAACGATCGTGATGAAGGTGCCGACGGCCGACCTCGAGGAACTGCGTCCGCTGCGGCCCGACGAGCACGCGTACGGCGTGACCTACGACGAGATCGACGATTTCCTCGAGGGCAAGCCGGTCGAAGACCGCGTGTACGAAACGGTGCTGCGCTTCTTCGACGGTTCGCGCCACAAGCGCGCGCTGCCGTACACGCCGTTCGACTGGCGGCCCGCGTAAGCCGGCCGCCGCAACCGACATACCGCGCGCGAGCCGTCGAGGCCGCGCGCGGCACGCCCACCACGGGCAGCGCTATGCGTGCCCGCCCGCCTTCTTCGCCTGCAACGCGCGAATCCGCAGTCGCGCACCCGTATCGCTGACCGTCGCGTCGTACATCGTCGCGAGGTCGCGCTTGAGCGCGGTGCGCGAGCCGCCGTCGAGATACACCATGTGACCCGACGGATAGAACCGCGCCGACAGGTTCTGCCGCACCTTCGGGTCCTCCAGCGGCATCTGCTGCAGGTCGATCACGGTCTGGTAGAACGGCGTGACGAAATCGTACAAGCCGTTCGCCGACAGCACCTTCAGGTCGACGTTCAGCGCCATCACCGCGGCGAGATCGCCGGCCGTATAGAGAATCACGTTCCCCTGCGCATCGATGCCCTGCTGTGCGCCGGTCGGGTCGATGTGGCCGAAGTCCCAGTTCCGGAACGCCTGGTCGTTCAGGTCGGTGAACGCGGAATTCGACGTGAACTTCAGTTGCTCGTTCAGGTAGCTGTTCCACATCGCCGTATAGACGCCCGTCACGGCCGTCATCGTCGGATCGTTGCCGCCCGAATTCGGATCGATCTTGCCGGCGATGCCCGACGAGATTCCGGTCACGCGGCCGTCGTACGAACCGAGCGCGAGCCCCTGCGCATGCAACAGCGTCGTCAGGAACAGCGAATTGCCGCGCGTGTCGTAGCCGGCGATATCGAGGCTCCACGATTGCAGCGTCGCCGCATCGATGCCCGTGTATTGCGACAGTTTCTGCACGGCCGCCGGATCCGCATGCGGAAGCGTGCGCAGCGCCTTCAGGTAGTCGGTGCGCGCGAACTGCGCGACCTCCTCGACGAACGCGCCGAGATCGGTCGGCGCGGGCGTGACGCCGAGCTTCTTGTGATACCACGCGTCGGCCGCGGCGGTCGGCAGCGCGCCGACCGGGTTGCCGGCCTGCCGGTAGTCGAGGATCGACGACTGCAGCGTGACGCCGTTCAGGTCGACGCCGTCCTCGTGCAGCTTGTACGCGAGCACGCAGCTGCGCGCTGTGCCGTACGATTCGCCGAACAGGTACTTCGGCGAATTCCAGCGGTTGTTCTTCGTCAGGTAGCGCTTGATGAACTGCTTCAGCGAATCCGCATCCTGGTCGACGCCCCAGAAATTGCGGTTCTTGTTCGGCGCGACGGCCGCCGAATAGCCGGTGCCGACCGGATTGATGAACACCAGGTCGCTGTGGTCGATCATGCTGTCCGGGTTGTCTTCGATCTGGTAAGGCGCGGGCGGCGTGAAACCCGGCATCGACGTCTTGATGCGCTTCGGCGCGAACGAGCCGAGCAGCACGAACACCGACGACGAACCGGGGCCGCCGTTATAGAAGAACGTCACCGGGCGCGTTTCTTCCTTCGCGCCGTCGGCCGTGAACGCCACGTAGAAAAGCTTCGCGGCCGGCTGCGAACTGCTCGGGTCGACCGTCACGAGATGGCCGGCCGTCGCCGTGTACGCGATGCGCTTGCCGTCGATCAGGATGGTGTGATGCGTGATCGCGGCCGCCTCGGTCGTGTCGGTCACCGAGTCGTCGGGGCCGTTGCCGTACGCGACCGGGTCGAAGAACGGCTGGTCGCGGCCGTGGCTCAGCGCGACCGGGTTGACGGTCGGCGGCACGCCATGCGAATTGTGGTCGCCGTGATGCAGCGGATACACGCCGCCGGAAGATGCGGAATCGATGCCCATCGTGCTGCTCCTGGAGGTGAAAAAGACGCGGGCAGGACACCCGCGTCGAACGGAAAGGCGTGGGCCCGCGCGTCAGCTCGACGGCTTGCGCGCGAGGATCGCGGCGAGCTGCGCGCCGTTCGGGCTGCCGAGCCCCGTGCACGCGTCCCAGCCCGAAGCGGCCGCATAGGTGCCGTTCGATCCTTTCGTGATGTCGCGCAGCGCGCCCGGATGCTTGTACAGCACCGGATTGACCCAGCCGGCCGACGCGCCGGCCGCCGCATTGATCCGTGCGATCAGCGCGGCCCACAGCGGTGCGACCGCGCTCGTGCCGCCCATCACCGCGGCGGTGCCCGCGACCGATACCTCGTAGCCCGTCTGCGGCGACGCATCGCCGGCCACGTCGGGCACGCCGCGTTTCGCGAGCGGCGTGCGGCTGCCGTCGGCGAGCGTCACGGCAAGCCCCTGCTGCCACGCCGGCACGTCGAACAGCGTGCTGACGCCGCCGCCGCCCGCGCCGCCGCCGGCCGCCTCGTCGTTCCACGTGACCTCGCTGCGGATGCCCTGCCCCGGCAGCGCATCGAGCTGCGTGCCGCCGCAGCCGAGCACGTACGGGCTCGACGCGGGGAAATCGACGTGATCGGTGCCGTCCTGCAGCCCGTCGCCCGAGCCGCTGTCGCCCGACGCCGCGCACACGGTGATGCCCTGCGCGGCGGCGGCCTGCAACACGCGGTTGAACGCCTGCGCCGACTGCGCCTGCCAGATGGCTTCCGGGCCGCCCCAGCTGATCGAGATCACGGAAGGTTGGTTGGTCTTGTCGGTCACGGCCGCGTTCACGGCCTGGATGAAACCCGCGTCGCTGTTCGGCGCGAAGTAGATGGCGAGTGTCGCGGCGGGCGCGATCGCACCGGCAATCTCGATGTCGAGCGCGACTTCGCCGTCCGGACCATTCGGGTCGCCGGTCGGCGCATTGCGGCCGGCGCCGACGTTCACGTCGACGAGCGTCGGCGGCGTCTTGAGCCCGAGCCCGCGGAAATATTGCTGGATGTCTGCCGCGCGATAGCCGCCGCCGAGTTCGATGATCGCGATGCATTGGCCGGCGCCGTCACCGGCCGGAAAATCGTACAGCGACGCCAGCTGGACCGGCGTAAACGTCACGCCCGCGGCACCGCGCGCAGGCTTGAACGGCGGACGAAACCGGAAATGCGGCCGCGCCTGCGGGCGGCTGTCGAGGCCGAGCACGGCCGTGACGGCGTCGCCGAGATCGTCGGGTAGCGCGATCGGGCCCGAGCGGCCGCGATACTGGCCGATCGACCGATGCTCGAATCGTTCGAGCTTCACGCCGAATGCGGTTTCGAACTGTGCGATCGTCCCGGACAGCACGACGACGCTCTCGACCGGATCGACGCGATCGACCGTCAGCTGATGACGATGCGCGAAATCCTCGGTCTTGCGAATGTCGTCGGGATTGGCGGAGAAACGCTGCGCGAACGCTTCGCGCGACAGCGGCTTCGCCTGTGCGTCGCCGGTGGCGAGCTGGTGGACCAACGTATCGAGTTGCCCTTCTTCCTGCCGCCGCAACATGATCGTGACGTGGATGCGTTCTGCCGGATCGCACGCGCCGAGACATTTGGACTCGGCGACGATTCGGGGTTCACGGTCGGCGTGAAGATGCCTTGCCATGTTCAGACCCTCCTTGGTACCGCGTTGCACGGAACAGCCAGGAAATCGGACACAGCCGGCGGAAGTCGGTTCCGTTCGGTCAGTCGATTCGCTTGCGCGAAGTTAGAGGAAGTTTAGAACAGTCAGACGATTTGCGCGTCCCCCCTTCTGCAGCAAGGCACGCGCGCGAAGGCCGGCATTGCGCGCGGCCAGTCGGGCTGCGCGGCAACGGCGCGGGGCCTCGTTCAGTCCATTGAAAGGCGCAGCGCGAATCCGATCAGTGCCGCCGAAAACGTCCAGCGCTGCACGGTCTGTGCGAGCGGATGCGCACGCATCCACGCCGCGATGCGCGACGCGCCGAACACGCACGCGAGATCGAAGCACACGCCGGCCGCGACCAGCAGCGCGCCGAGCTCGAACATCTGCCAGACGACCGGCCCGGCCTCGGGTCGCACGAACTGCGGCAGCAGCACCGAGCAGAACAGCAGCGCCTTCGGGTTCAGCAGGTTCGTCAGCAGCCCCTTCACGAATGACTGCCGCAGCTCGCCGGCCGTCGCCGCATCGCCGTCGCCGAGCGCGAACACCGGCGAGCGGAACACCTGGATCGCCACATACGCGAGATACAACGCGCCGCCATAGCGGATCACCTCGTACAGCCACGGTGCGCCGCGGATCAGCGCCGCGACGCCGCAGGCCGACAGCGTCACGTGCGCGGTGCGCGCGAGCGACAGCCCGGCTGCCGCCGCCATCCCGGGCCGCACGCCACGGCCGATGCTGGTCTGCAGCACGAGCGCCATGTCCGGCCCCGGCACCGCATATATGGCGGCCAGCGCGGCGAGATAAATCAACAGCAAATGCGTGGAAATCATGGTCTGCCCCGTCCTTCAATGACGATATGTTGCCGCTGAAGAAGGAGGGATTATTGGCCATCTTTGGCTCGGGATTGGCGATCCTTGGGGGAATCCGCCACAATAGCGAAATCGCTACAAGGATTCCGCCAACATGACCGAGCTCGACAAAACCGACCGCGCCATCCTCGCCGCGGTGCAGCGCGACGGCCGCATGCCGATCGCCCGCCTCGCCGAATCCGTCGGCCTGTCCGAGACGCCCTGCGCGCGGCGCCTCAAGCGGCTCGAAAGCGACGGCTACATCGAGCGCTACCGCGCGCAGCTGTCGCGGCAGGCACTCGGCTTCGGCGTCGTCGCGTTCGTGCTCGTGCGGTTCGCGACGCACGACCGCAAGGTCGCCGACCGGTTCGAACGGGAAGTGCTCGGCATCGAGCGGATCCTCGCGTGCCACAACGTCGCGGGCACGGCCGACTACCTGCTGCAGGTGGTCGCGCGCGACCTCGACGACTACGGCACGTTCCTGCGCGACTCGCTGCGGATGCTGCCGGGCGTGACCTCGATCGAGTCGGCGCTGTCGCTACGCGAGGTGAAGCACGACGCGGGCTTGCCGGTACCGTGAGGCGCGGTTGCGCCAGCCACCCTGGCGTAACGCTGGTTCACATGGTTGACGCCCGCGGCGTCATGCCGCGTCGGGCGCCTGATGCGCGCGTTCGAGATCCTCGAGAAACGCCTCGACCAGCGGATTCCCGCGCCCGTTGCGCGCGACGACCATGTGGAACGTCACGTCGTAGCGCAACGCCTCCGGATTGAGCGGGGCAAGCAGCCCCTGCGCGACGTACGGCGCCGCGAAGTGTTGCGGCAGGTAGCCGAGGTGGTGGCCGGACAGGATCAGCAGCGCGACGGCTTCCATGTTGTCGGCCGTCGCGGTCACGCGGTCGGGCGTGGTCGACAACTGCGCCTCCGGCAGCGGATACGAGCGCCACGCCCATTCGAAGCCCGCGACGTCGGCCGGCGTCAGCATGCCGGCACCGTCGAACAGCGGATGACCGCGCCCGCAATAGGCGACCTGGCGCTCGATGAACAGCGGCGTGTAGTGCAGCGACGGCACGCGGTGCCAGAAGTAGCCGACCGCGATCTGGATCTCGTCGCTCAGCAGCTTCTCCTCGAGATCGCCCGGCGCGCGCACCGAAATCGAGAAACGCACGGCTTCGTCGCGCGTGCGGAACGCGGCGATCGCCTCCGCGATCCGCGCATTCTGGCTCACCGGCGTATGGCCGATCAGGCCGATGTTCAGCGTGCCGACCAGCTGGCGGTCCATGTGCCGCGCGGCCATCCCGAATTCGTCGAGCGCCGCGAGCAGCTTGCGGCTCATCGCGTGGAACCGCTCGCCCTTCGGCGTGAGGCGGAAACCGCTGCGGCCGCGCTCGCAGAGCCGGTAGCCGAGCCGCGTCTCGAGCGACGACAGCTGCGCGCTGATCGTCGACTGCCCGACGTTCAGCACGGCCTGCGCGGCCGATACGCCGCCCGCGTCCGTGACCGCGAGAAACACGCGGATCAACCGCAGATCGAGGGTCGACAGATTCCCCAGCACGTTCATCCCCTTCCATACATCGATGAAAATCGATGTTTACGTCGATATCTTCGCATTCTTCTTTCCCGGCGGAGCGCGTAAAACTGTGCGCCAGGCCGCGTCGCATGATACGGCAACCCCACACCGGAAGAGACAGCCATGAACGACCACACCCATTTCCAGCCGCTCGGCGGCAATGAAATGCCGCGCTGCGGCGGCATCGCGACGATGATGCGCCTGCCGCACGTGGCGAGCGCCGAAGGCCTCGACGCCTGTTTCGTCGGCGTGCCGTTCGATCTCGGCACGTCCAACCGCACCGGCGCACGCTTCGGCCCGCGCCAGATCCGCACCGAATCCGTGCTGCTGCGCCCGTACAACATGGCCACGCGCGCCGCGCCGTTCGATTCGCTGCAGGTGGCCGATATCGGCGACGTCGCGATCAACCCGTACAACCTGCACGATTCGATCGCGCGCATCGAAGCCGCGTACGACGCGATCCTCGAGCACGACTGCAAGCCGATCACGCTCGGCGGCGACCACACGATCGCGCTGCCGATCCTGCGCGCGATCCACCGCAAGCACGGCAAGGTTGCATTGATCCACGTCGATGCACACGCCGACGTGAACGACACGATGATGGGCGAAAAGATCGCGCACGGCACCCCGTTCCGCCGCGCGGTCGAGGAAGGCCTGCTGCACGGCGACAAGGTCACGCAGATCGGCCTGCGCGGCACCGGCTACGCGGCCGAGGATTTCGACTGGTGCCGCGAGCAGGGTTTCCGCGTCGTCCAGGCCGAGGCATGCTGGAACAAGTCGCTTGCGCCGCTGATGGAAGAAGTGCGCGCCCGCGTCGGCGACACGCCCGTCTACATCAGCTTCGACATCGACGGCATCGACCCGGCCTACGCACCGGGCACCGGCACGCCGGAAATCGCCGGCCTCACGGTGCCGCAGGCGCTCGAGATCATCCGCGGCGCGAAGGGGCTGAACATCGTCGGCTGCGACCTCGTCGAAGTCGCGCCGCCGTACGACCCGTTCGGCACCACGGCGCTGCTCGGCGCGAACCTCGCGTACGAGCTGCTGTGCGTGCTGCCGGGCGTCGCGTACCGGGACTGATCCCGCCCCCCCTATTCCAAATCAGAGGATTCCAGAGGAGCACATATAAAGATGGGGACTTCCGTCAAGCAACCGAAGCGGGCGGCGCTCGCTTCGTTCGTCGGCACCACGATCGAGTGGTACGACTTCTATAGCTACGCGACCGCCGCCGCCATCGTGTTCGGGCCGCTGTTCTTTCCCGGCGAAAACCGCTTCATCAGCCTGCTCGCGTCGTTCGGCTCGTTCGCGGTCGGTTTCTTCGCACGGCCGCTCGGCGGCGTGATGTTCGGCTATCTCGGCGACCGCTTCGGCCGCAAGCGCTCGCTGCTTGCGACGCTGATGCTGATGGCCGTGTCGACTGTCGCGATCGGCCTGCTGCCGACCCACGCGCAAGCCGGCGTGATCGCGCCGGTCCTGCTCGTGCTGATGCGCGTGCTGCAAGGCATCGCGGTCGGCGGCGAATGGGGCGGCGCGGTGCTGCTCGCCGGCGAGCACGCGCCCGAAGGCAAGCGCACGTTCTTCGCGTCGTTCGCGCAGCTCGGCAGCGCCAGCGGCCTGATCCTGTCGATGCTCGCGTTCGGCGCGATCAGCACGCTGTCGAAGGACGACATGATGAGCTGGGGCTGGCGCGTGCCGTTCCTCGCAAGTTCCGTCCTGCTGATCGTCGGCTTCGTGATCCGCGCGAGCGTGTCCGAGTCGCCCGAGTTCGAGGAGGTCAGGAAGAGCGGCAACATCGCGCAACAACCGCTGCGCGAGGCGCTCAAGTACTGGCCGTTGCTGCTGCTCGCGATCGGTGCGAACGTGTACGGCATCGCCGGCGTGTATTTCAGCAACATCTTCATGATCAGCTATGCGACGCAGTTCCTGTCGCTCGACCGGTCGATGGTGCTGCATTGCATGACGATCGTCGCGGTGCTGCAGTTCGTCGTGCAACTCGCCGCCGCGTTTCTCGCGCAACGCTTCGGCACCACGCGCGTGCTGCTGATCACCGGCGCATGGGCCGCGCTCGTCCCGTTCGTGATGCTGCCGCTGGTGCACATGGGCACGCCGCTGTCGATCACGGTCGGCGTCGGCCTCGCGACGCTGGCGGAATCGGGCTACTACGCGGTCGTCGCGGGCTTCGTCAGCGGCATCTTCGTCGCGCGGATCCGCTACACGGCGATCTCGATCGCGTACCAGGTGTGCGGCGCGCTCGCCGGCGGCCTCACGCCGCTCGCGGCGACCATCATCGCGCAGAACACCGCGCCGCAATGGTGGCCGCTGGCGCTCCAGTACACGAGTGCGGCCGTGCTGTCGTCGCTGTGCGTGTGGCTGATCTCGCGCCGCGTCGGCATCGACGATGTCGGCGCGCCCGGCAAGACGAACGCGGCGCTGCCGCGCGGCGCGCGCACCGCGTAGCGTCCGCACGACGGGCAGGCGCTTCGCCTGCCCGTTTTTCATCGGGCGGCGCGTCGCACCGCCCGCTGCTTTCCCCGCCCTTGATTGCCTGCCGCAACGGCGTCGCGGCAGGCACGCGCACGCGGTCGCATCGAACGACCGCGCGACCCTGGAGACATTGCCGTCATGAACCGCCCCGACACCCTCGATGTCGGCCGCGCCGAACCGGCCGGCCTCACGATCGAGCATCATTCGATCGACTACATCCCCGAACACGAACGCCATGCGAAGCTCGCCAGCCAGGGCCCGTTCTGGTTTCTCGGCAACTTCCATTTCTTCACGATCTCGATCGGCTTCGTCGGGCCGGGCATGGGCCTGTCGGCGGGCTGGACGACGCTTGCGGGCGCGCTCGGCATCATGTTCGGCACGATCTTCATGGCGTTCCACGGCTCGCAGGGGCCGGAGATGGGCCTGCCGCAGATGATCCAGTCGCGCGCGCAATTCGGTTATCGCGGCGTGATCGTCGCGCTGCTCGCGACGCTGTTCGTGTTCGTCGGCTTCAATGTCGTCAACGTATCGCTGATGGTCGACGGCGTGCACAGCGTATTCGGAATCGACGGCGGCTTCGTCGCCGTCGCGGCCGTGGTAACCGGCGCACTGCTCGCGATCTACGGCCACGACCTGATGCACCGGACCTTCACGTGGGCGCTGATCGCGACGCTGCCGCTTTATGCGCTCGTCACGCTCGCACTCGTGTTCGGCCATGCGGCGCCGCCCCATGCCGCCGTTGCGCCGGCCGCGCCGGGCTTCAACGGGATCGCCTTCGCGACGCAGTTCGCGATTGCCGCGAGCTACAACATCTCCTATGCGCCGTACGTGTCGGACTATTCGCGCTATCTGCCGAAGCACACGAGCCGCGCGAAGCTGATCGCCGTGATCTTCGCCGGCGCGTCGCTGTCGGGCACCTGGATGATCGGCCTCGGCGCATGGCTCGCGCAGAAGCTGCACGCGGCCGATGCGCTGGTCGCGATGAACGACGTCGGCTCGTCGCTGGTGCCGGGCCTCGGCAAGCTGATCGCGATCGTGTCGCTGGTCGGCTTCCTGCCGATCATCGCGCTCAATGCATACAGCGCGATGCTGACCGTCCTGACCGCCGCCGATTCGATCGTGCCGATCCGGCCGACACGCCGCGCGCGCGTCGCGTCGATCGTCGCGATCAGCACGTTCGTGCTCGCCTGCGTGTTCGCGATCCGCGGCAACGGCATCGCACTGCTGCAGACGTTCCTGACGCTGATGCTCTACTTCCTCGTGCCGTGGACCGCGGTGAACCTCGTCGATTACTTCTTCGTGCGGCGCGGCCGCTACGCGATCGCGCACTTCTTCACGCCGGACGGACTCTACGGCGCGTGGCAGCCGCGCGGCATCGTCGCGTACCTGGCCGGCTTCGCCGCGATGGTGCCGTTCTTCTCCATCTTCGATGCCGAAGCGAACCGCGAGGTCTTCGTCGGCCCGTTCGCACGCATGCTCGGCGGCGTCGATATCGCATGGCTCGTCGGGCTGGCCGTCGCGGGTGCCGTGTATGCGGTGCTGTCGCGTTCGCTCGATCTCGAACGCGAACGACGCGTGATCGCCGACGCACGGTCTCCCGAAACGCTCGCCGACACGCCCCGTCACGAACACGCGTGACGGAGCACGTGGCGCATCGCGGCGCGCAGGTTGCCTGCCGGGTCATCGATCCCGGCGGCAAGCGCGCAGCATGCGCTACGTTACCGCGCCTGGGCGCGCAACGTCTTCGCGGCGGCGACCATGTTCGTCAGCGCCGGAATCACCTCCGCCCACTGCCGCGTTTTCAGCCCGCAATCCGGGTTCACCCACAGGCGTTCCGCCGGAATCCGTTCGGCCGCCTTCTTCATCAACCCGACGATATGATCCTGCGTCGGGATGTTCGGCGAATGGATGTCGTACACGCCCGGCCCGATTTCGTTCGGATACCTGAAATCGTCGAACGCGTCGAGCAGCTCCATGTCCGAGCGCGACGTCTCGATCGTGATCACGTCCGCATCCATGTCGGCGATCGACGCGATGATGTCGTTGAACTCCGAATAGCACATGTGCGTGTGGATCTGCGTATCGTCCCGCACGCCGTTCGCGGTGATGCGGAACGACTCGACCGCCCACTTCAGGTATTCGCCCCACTGCGCGCGGCGCAGCGGCAGCCCTTCGCGCAGCGCGGCCTCGTCGATCTGGATCACGCGCACGCCGGCCTTCTCGAGATCGAGCACTTCTGCGCGGATCGCGAGCGCGAGCTGGTAGCACGACACCGAGCGCGGCTGGTCGTCGCGCACGAACGACCAGTTGAGGATCGTCACGGGGCCGGTCAGCATGCCCTTCATCGGCTTGTCCGTCAGCGACTGCGCGTACGTGATCCATTCGACCGTCATCGCCTTCGGGCGGCTGATGTCGCCGAACAGAATCGGCGGCTTCACGCAGCGCGACCCGTAGGACTGCACCCAGCCGAACTGGCTGAATGCATAACCGTCGAGCTGCTCGCCGAAGTATTCGACCATGTCGTTGCGTTCGGCTTCGCCGTGCACGAGCACGTCGAGTTCGAGCGATTCCTGTTCGCGGACGCTGCGTTCGATCTCGGCCTGCATCGCCGTGCGGTAGCCGGCTTCGTCCAGCGCGCCGGCCTTGAACCGGCTGCGCGCGTGGCGGATTTCGGCGGTCTGCGGGAACGAACCGATCGTCGTCGTCGGGAAGGCCGGCAGGTTCAGGCGCGCCGACTGCTTCGACGCACGCTGCGGATACGGGCTCGCGCGGTTGCCGAGTTGCGCATCGATACGCGCGATCGCGGCCTTCACCGCCGGATTGTTCACGCGCGGCGAGCGGCGGCGCGAAGCGATCGCGGCGGCGTTCGCGGCGAGCGCCCCGGCCACCTTGTCGCGGCCTTCGTTCAGCGCGGTCGCGAGCACCTTCAGCTCATCGAGCTTCTGCAGCGCGAACGCGAGCCACGAACGGATTTCCGCATCGAGCTTGTCCTCGCTCGCGAGATCGACCGGCACGTGCAGCAGCGAGCACGACGGCGCGAGCCACAGGCGATCGCCGAGCTGCTTCGCGAGCGGCTCGAGCCAGTCGAGCGTCGCATTCAGGTCCGTCTTCCAGATGTTGCGGCCGTTGATCGCGCCCACCGACAGCACGCGTTCGGCCGGCAGCTCACGAACCAGCGCGTCGATTTCGGCGCGGGCGTTGATCGCGTCGACATGCAGGCCGTCGACCGGCAGCGACGCCGCGAGCGTCAGGTTGTCCTGAAGCTGGCCGAAGTACGTCGCGAGCAGCAGCTTGATGCGGCGCGTTTCCAGCACCGCGTAGGCGGTGCGGAAGGCCTGGCGCCATTCGGCATCGAGTTCGGTCACGAGAATCGGCTCGTCGATCTGCACCCATTCGACGCCCTGCGCGGTCAGCGTGTCGAGCAGCGCGCCGTACACGGGCAGCAGCTTCGGCAGCAGCGCGAGGCGATCGGAATCGTCCTTCGCCTTGCCGAGCCACAGGTACGTGACGGGGCCGAGGATCACCGGCTTCGCGTTCACGCCCTGCGCGGTCGCCTCGGCCAGTTGCTGCAGCAGGCGCGACGGATCGAGCGAGAAGTTCGTGTCGGCGTGGAATTCCGGGACGATGTAGTGGTAGTTCGTATCGAACCACTTCGTCATTTCACCGGCCGCGACGCCGCCGCAGCACGCCGCGTGTTCTTCAGCCGATTGCGCCGACCGGCCGCGCGCGACGCGGAAGGCGTTGTCGAGCGCGTCACCGTGGAAGTCCTGCACGCGCTTCGGCAGATTGCCGAGCGTGAAGCTCATGTCGAGCACCTGGTCGTAGAACGAGAAATCGCCGATCGGCGCCAGGTCCAGGTCGCGCTGATCGTGCCAGTGGCGCCGGCGCAGCTCGGCGCCGAGCGCCTTCAGCGCGTCGCGCGACGATTCGCCCTTCCAGTAGCGCTCGAGACCGAACTTGAGTTCGCGCTTCGCGCCGATGCGCGGGAAACCGAGATTGTGTGTCGTGACCATGAAGCTGCCGTCCAGAGAAAAATTGAAGATCCGGCAGCCATCATAGGGATTTCAACACATGAAATAAAATGGCATTATTTCATTCATCCATTAAAGTTGTTCATGCATTCATTGCGTGCCCCCCATCCATGCTGGAACGATTCCATCTCGTCGTCATTCGTGAAGTCGAGCGCCAGGGCTCGCTGACCGCGGCCGCCAATGCGCTGCACCTCACGCAATCGGCGCTCAGCCATACCGTCCGGAAGATCGAGCAGCAGCTCGGCACGCCGATCTGGGACCGCGAAGGCCGCGGCCTGCGGCTCACGCAGGGCGGGCACTACCTGTTGAAACTGGCGAACCGGCTGCTGCCGCAGTTCGAACTCGCCGAGGAGCGGATGAAGCAGTACGCGAAGGGCGAGCGCGGCACGCTGCGCATCGGGATGGAATGCCACCCGTGCTACCAGTGGCTGCTGAAGGTCGTGTCGCCGTACCTGTCGCGCTGGCCCGACGTCGACGTGGACGTGAAGCAGCGCTTCCAGTTCGGCGGCATCGGCGCGCTGTTCGGCCATGACGTCGACGTGCTCGTGACACCCGACCCGTTGAACAAGCCGGGGTTGCGCTTCGATCCCGTGTTCGATTACGAGCAGGTGCTGGTGGTCGCCGACTCGCACCGGTTCGCGAACGCCGACTACGTCACGCCCGAGCAACTGACCGACGAGATCCTGATCACGTACCCGGTCGAAACCGACCGGCTCGACATCTACAACCAGTTCCTGACGCCGGCCGGCATCGTGCCGAGGCGGCACAAGTCGATCGAGACGACCGACATCATGCTGCAGATGGTGGCGAGCGGGCGCGGCGTGGCCGCGCTGCCGAGATGGCTGGCCGACGAGTACGCCGACCGGATGCCGGTCGTGCCGGTCAAGCTCGGCAAGAAGGGAATCGCGAAGCAGATCTTCCTCGGCATCCGCGAGGCGGATGCGTCGATCGACTATCTGGCCGCGTTCGTCGCGCTGGCGCGCGAATCGACGTGGAGCGCGCCGCGCATGCTGCGCTAGGCGCGCTCGTCCGGCATGCGCGTCAGGCGGCGCGCATCGCGATGCGTTCGCTGCGTTCGACCCAGGCGCCGAACAGCAGGCCGATCGTCGTCCACATGATCGCCTGCATCCCGAGCGCGGCGACGCGGAACTTCCACAGCAAGGCAGCCGGGAATGCGGCCGGTACCTCGTCGAACGACGGCAACCCCAGCTGCACGGCCGCGATGATCGCGACGAACACGAGGCCCGCGACGATCGACGCGTTCCATTGACCGAGCTTCGCCAGCAGGTGGCGGCGCACGCCGACCGAGAACACCATCGTCGCGATCGAGATCGCGATCATCAGGAAGAACAGGCCCGTGCGCTGGCCGATCGTATCGGGGTCGCCGACCGCCGGCGGATTGGCCGGGTACTTGATGTTCGGCACGATCACGAGGGCGATGAACGCCCCCAGCGCGAGCCACGCGGCGAGCTGCCGTGCCGGCAGGCGGCCGCCGCGCCCGTACGCATAGGCAAAGACCAGCGAGAACAGTCCGCCGAAAGCCGCGCCATAGGTCACGACGCCCGTCAGCAGGCCGAGGCCGGCCTGGGTGTGGCGGCTGACCAGTTCGACCTCGTGATCGTGCCCGGGCTCGTCGCCCTTGGCGGCATCGAGTTTTTCTTCAAGGGAGATCGCCCGATCGACTTGCGGTTCGCCGACGATTTTCGCGAAACCGAACGTGATGAGACCCGCGGCGATACCTGCGAGCATCCCGCGCATGAGCAGCTTTCCGACCATCGTGTGCTCCGCGTCAGTGGCAGGGAAAGCCGAGCAGATGGCGGCCGTCGTGGACGAACTCGTGGACATACATGCCCGGCACGAGCGACGTCGCGCCTTGTTCCGCGCCGACGAAATACAGGGCGAGCAACAGGATCAGGCCGACGAATACGGCCCAGGGCAACAGTTCACGGACGGGGATGGGGGCCGGCACGACCGCCGGCTTCAGCACTGCTTCGCTCATGGATGCACCTCAGGGGAATCGCGCCCCGACAAATGATGGATGGGTACGAAGGCAGGTCTGGCTTCCGGGATCGTCGATTCTCCGGTTACAGTGGCGCGACCGCGCCGGAATTGCACCGGCTTCCGCGTTTCGTATCGGGCGAATTGTACGCGCGAACGGGCGCGTATTGAAGTGATCGCGCGGTGACAATCACGTCCCGTTCCGGATCATCCGACCATCGACATGACCCTGCATGCCTCGTTGCGCCTGATCGCACACGCATCGACCCGGGCGATGCGCACCGGCACGTTCCCCGACGACGATCCGCTCGACGCGCGCGGGCTCGCCGAAGCTGCCGCGTGGCGCGGCCGGTGGTCACGCGCCGGCGGATCGCTCGTCGTGCTGTGCAGCCCCGCATGCTGTGCGCGGCAGACCGCCGATGCGCTCGGGCTGCGCGCCGACGTCGACGACGCGCTGCGCGACATCGACTACGGCAACTGGCGCGGCAAGCGCCTGAGCGACCTCGCACGCGATCTGCCGGGCGAACTTGCCGCGTGGATCGGCGATCCGTCCGCCTCGCCGCACGGCGGCGAATCGTTCGCAGCCGCCGCGCATCGGGTCGGCACATGGTTGAACGCGCTGCCGCCCGGTCGCGACGTGATCGCGATCACGCACGCGCCGCTCGTCCGTGCGGCCCTCGCGCATGTGCTGCGGATGGATCCGGCGGCGGCCGTGCGTCTCGACATCGCGCCGCTGTCGTGCACGACGTTCGCCGCTTCGCCGGACGGCTGGTCATGGGTCGCGCCGGATGACGACCGACGCGATGCCGGTGCGTCAACCATCGTTGCGCCCACTATGTGAGCGATCTGGGCGACGCAGCGCCGAGCATTCGGCCAATCAGCTTACATCCCGTAAGACACACCGTTCGTGGTCCCGACTGTCATCAAACTGACTGCTGGTCACCGCTAGGATCGGACGCGGTTCCCTCACGAGATGCCGTCATGAATCAACCTGCTTCGTCCGCCCCGAATAACGCCGGCTCCATCGAACGTACCAGGCAGATCGGCTATGCCGTGTTCCTGCTGGTGCTCGTGCTCGGCGCCCTCTATATCGGCACGCACCTGTTCGACGATCTGTCGCCGGTCCGCGAAGGCTCGCTGTTTCCGTACCTGTTGCTCGGCGCGGCGTTGCTGATCGCGCTCGGCTTCGAATTCGTCAACGGCTTCCACGACACCGCGAATGCGGTCGCCACCGTGATCTATACGCATTCGCTGACGCCGAACGTCGCGGTGATCTGGTCGGGCATGTGGAACTTCCTCGGCGTGATGGTCTCGAGCGGCGCCGTCGCGTTCGGGATCCTGCAGTTGCTGCCCGTCGAGCTGATCCTGCAGGTCGGCAGCGGCGCGGGCTTCGCGATGGTGTTCGCGCTGCTGATCGCCGCGATCGTGTGGAATCTCGCGACCTGGTATTTCGGGTTGCCCTCGTCGAGCTCGCATACGCTGATCGGGTCGATCATCGGCGTCGGGCTGATGAACCAGCTGATGCACGGGCCGTCCGGCACGAGCGGCGTCGACTGGGGTCAGGCGCTCGGCGTCGGCAAGTCGCTGCTGGTCTCGCCGATCGTCGGCTTCCTGTGCGCGGCGCTGCTGCTGCTCGTGCTGAAAGCGCTCGTGCGGATTCCCGAGCTGTACAAGGAGCCACCGAAGGATCAGCCGCCGCCGTTCTGGATTCGCTGCCTGCTGATCCTGACCTGCACGGGCGTATCGTTCGCACACGGGTCGAACGACGGACAGAAAGGGATGGGCCTCATCATGCTGATCCTGATCGGCACGGTGCCGACCGCGTATGCGCTGAACAAGGCCGTCACGCCGGCCGAATCGCAAACCTTCGTGGCGGTCGCGAACCAGGCGGCCGCGACGTTCGGCAAGTACACGAACGGCGTCGCGCCGTCCGCGAACCCGCGCGCCGACGTCGAGCACTACGTTCAGCATCGCGAACTGACGCCCGCCGTGCTGCCGGCCGTGCAGCAACTGTCGACGTCGCTCGCGACCGCGGTCGGCGCGTCGGGCTCGATGGCGGCCGTGCCGCAGCGCGACGTCGACAACGTGCGCAACACGATGTATCTCGTCTCCGAAGCCATCCGCCTGATCGAGAAGTCCGGTCAGCCCGCGTTCGCCGCCGACGACAAGCTCGCGATCGACAACTATCGCAAGCAGCTCGACCACGCGACCAAGTTCATCCCGACCTGGGTGAAGGTCGCCGTCGCGATCGCGCTGGGCCTCGGCACGATGGTCGGCTGGAAGCGGATCGTCGTGACCGTCGGCGAAAAAATCGGCAAGCAGCATCTGACGTATGGACAGGGCGCATCGGCCGAACTCGTCGCGATGCTGACGATCGGTGCCGCCGACGTGTACGGCCTGCCCGTGTCGACGACCCACGTATTGTCGTCGGGTGTCGCGGGCACGATGGCGGCGAACGGCTCCGGACTGCAATGGAGCACGGTGCGCAGTCTCGTGCTCGCGTGGGTGCTGACGCTGCCGGCGTCGATCGCGCTTGCCGGCGGGCTCTACTGGTTGTTCCGGTCGCTGGCTTGATTCGGGTTGCGACGGGTGGCCGGTATCAGCCGGCCGCCTGTCATGGAAGATTCACCGCTCGCCTCCGCGCCTCTCCGCACCGATCCGCCGCAGCGTTCGAATGTCCGTGCGCGCACCATGCCGTCCCCCCTCGTTCCGAATTGAAGCGCAAGATCTGGAGCGCATCCGCACACGAACGTCGTTAGACTGGGTTCGTCGACTTTCTCCGTGGCCGCAACCATGCACGCAATGCTTCCGGGCGTTTCGCGCGACCCGGCGCCACATCGCTGACGAACCGAGGGACGCCCGTGAACATCGCCGATCTGCAACCTGCCATCGCATCGCCGGACATCGCGCGACGCGTCGACACCCTCGACTGGCCGACTGTCGGCGCCGAACTCGATCGGTACGGATGCGCGCATGTGCCGGGCCTGATTTCGACGGACGAGTGCGATGCGCTCGCGGCGCTGTATCCGCGGGATGCACTTTATCGTTCACGCGTGGTGATGGCGCGGCACGGGTTCGGTCGCGGCGAATACAAGTATTTTGCGTATCCGCTGCCAGCGGTCATCGCCGAGCTGCGCGCGACGCTCTACCCGCATCTCGCGCCGATCGCGAATCGCTGGAACCAGGCACTCGGGATCGACGTCCGCTATCCGAAAGACTCTACGACCTTCCTCGATCGCTGCCACTCGGCAGGACAGACGCGACCGACGCCGCTGATCCTGCAATACGGTCCCGACGACTACAACTGTCTCCATCAGGATCTCTATGGCGAGCACGTGTTTCCGCTGCAGGTCGCGATCCTGCTGTCGGCGCCGGGCCGCGATTTCACGGGTGGGGAATTCGTGCTGACGGAACAGCGGCCGCGCATGCAATCACGCGCGGAAGTGGTGCCGTTGATGCAAGGCGATGCGGTGATTTTCGCCGTGCATGGCCGGCCCGTGCAGGGGACGCGCGGCGTCTATCGCGTCAACCTGCGCCACGGCGTGAGCCGGATTCGCAGCGGCCACCGTCACACGTTGGGCCTCATCTTTCACGACGCGCAGTAGCAAGAATCGGGATGACGCTGATGAGGGCGTGCCGATCGCCACACACCGGATTCAAACCGGACACGCCGCGCGCCATTGCCCTGCGCCGCCAAGCCAGGCCCCGCCCGATCCGGCGCGGGCTTTTGCATTTCGGCGGCGTAAATGCGTGCGATGTGCAGCGTTACCCGGCTATCCGCGTTACCCTGCCGCCCGCGTCACGATCCAGCATTGCTCCTCGGTCCGCTCACTCACCCTCGGCGACAGACGATCGATTGTGATAACCGTCAGGCCATCTCAGCCATGACGAATCGGCACTCGAGGTGAACGACGGGGAACCGGCATGCTCACCTGTCGCAACGCAATGCGACTTGAAGTCCGGGCCTATCCTCGCGCCACGTTCGCCCGCAGCCGGTCGCCTGCGTCCGAGGCCAGCCGCGCATAGCCCGGCAACGTCAACAGTGCGAGCACGCCTGCCGCGACGAATGCCCAGCGGAAGTCGTCGAGCACGTAATGCATGCCGGCCGCATCGCCGCGCGCCAACGCCGCGACCCGCAGCGACAACGCACCGAACGCGATCCCCATCCCGATCGTCATCTGCTGCGCGGCGCTCCACAGCGTGCTGGCCGCGCTCGTCTGATGAGCCGGGATATCCGCATAGGCAAGCGTCGCGAGCGTCGTGAACTGCATCGACCGCGTCAGCCCGTAGACGAATACGACGAGCAGCGTGATCGCCAGCGGCGTCGACGCGGTCAGCCAACCGCACGCGATCGTGAAGACGCCGACGATCGTCACGTCGACGAGTGCAACGCGCCGGAAGCCGTATCGGTCGAGAATCCACGACGTTCCCGCCTTCATGCCCAGATTGCCGAGCGCGCTCGCGAGCAGCAGCAGGCCGGACTGGAACGGCGACAGCCCGAAGCCGATCTGGAACAGCAGCGGCAGCAGGTACGGCACGGCATTGATCGCCATCCGCGTGACCGAACCGGTGATCACCGTCACCGAGAATGTCGGCACCTTCAGCGTCGTGAAATCGAGCAGCGGATGTGCGTGACGTCGTGCATGCAGCCATGCGGCCAGACCGAACAGCACGCTTGCACCCACCAGGACGCCCGCACGCGTGAAGTCGACATCCTGCTGCCCAGCCGCCTCGGTGCCGATCAGCAGACAAGTCAAGGCGCCGCCGGCCAGCACGAATCCAACCCAGTCGAGCGGCCGTTGTTCGTCGGCCCGCGTATTCCGGACGATCAGCCAGGTACAGACGAGCGCGGCAATGCCGAACGGGACGTTCAGCAGGAAGATCCAGCGCCATGACGCATAGGTCGTGATGAAGCCGCCGATCGGCGGCCCGACCACTGGCGCGACGATGCCCGGCCACGTGATCGTCGCGATCGCACGCATCAGCTTGGCCTTCTCGGTGCTGCGCACGACGATCATCCGTCCGACCGGGACCATCATCGCCCCGCCGACGCCCTGCAGCAACCGCGCAGCCGTGAACGTCCCGACGCCGTCGGACAGCCCGCACAGCACGGACGCACCGGTGAAGACGACGATCGCACTCGCGAATACCGTGCGCGATCCATAGCGGTCCGCGATCCAGCCGCTGATCGGGATGAATACGGCCAGCGCCAGCATGTAGGCCGTCATCCCGAGGCTCAGCGCGTTCGGCCCGACGCCAAACGAGCGTGCCATCTGCGGCAGCGCGGTCGCGATCACGGTCGTATCGAGGTACTCCATGAAGAACGTTGCGGCGACGAGATACGGCAAGAAGTCGGTCGTCCGACCACCTTGAGCAGGGCTGTCAGTCATGAACGATGCAGGAAACGGAATGCGGGAGACCCCGATCGCCAGCGGATGCGAACGAGCGCCGCCGATCGGGACGAATGGCGATATTACCCCGAAGGGCCTGCTCTCCGCTCTGCAACGCATGTCGCGAAAATGGACTTTATGCGCATAGATTTTTATGACGAGTTCGTGATGTATTCGCCGACGGGCGCACACGATCAATTCGACGGGGCGAGTCGAAAGTGGGTAGATGAAGCGGGGGGTTTTCACCAGAAGCGGTATTTGTCGATTATTGTCGACGAATTTCGCCCATCATCGGCCATCAGACATTGCCGCCTGGTGTAGCGACATCGACCGGGCGCTGACTGAAGCTGGATTGACGTGATCCCTAGAAGGACGTGCCGGGGGGATTCGAGAGGTGTCTGGCGGGCGGATTGCTCGAGACCGGCAGATGCCAGATTCCAGATCATTGGCCATCTCGGTTCCGGCCGCATTGCACGTGGCCGCACACGTGCAT